>OZ220496.1:0-2005000 GCA_965116235.1 Paracoccaceae bacterium
TCGGAGTTCATGGCTTCGGTAATGCCATCCGTGTAGATGACCACCTTCTCCCCGGGATTCAGTTTCAGGGCAGAATCCACGAATCCGATCGTGTTGACCATCCCCAATGCCACACCCGGGTTGGAGCGCAAAAATTCGGAGTTGCCATCTGGGCGAACCAGCAATATCGGATTATGACCTCCCATGGAGTAAATCAATTGACCATTTTGGGGATCGAAAATGCCAAAAAACATCGTCACAAACATTCCGGCTTCGTTGTCTTCAAGCAGCAATCTGTTGACCTCATTCAAAACATCTGACGGTTTTTTGTAGCCAATTGCGGCGCCTTTGAGCAGAGTCCGACTCGACATCATGAACATGGCGGCTGATACCCCCTTGTCGGACACATCCGCCACCGTAATCCCATACTTTTCGTTGCTCAAATGAATGATGTCGTAAAAGTCTCCTCCAACGTTTCGAGCCGGTTTCATCGTTCCCGTGATCTCAAAGTTTGAACCCTTGGGAAACCGCTTCGGCAGGATTGACTGCTGCATCCGGCTGGCAATGACCAGCTCGTTTCGAAGTGAGGTCAACTTGTCTCTGACAGCTTCGGCCTCGCGCCAAAGTTCAAGGTGCTGCGCCGTGCGTTCAAGAGTTGTCCGCAGGTCGGCAAAATCGATTGGCTTGGTTATGAAATCAAACGCGCCTCGATTCATTGCCTTGCGAATATTTTTCATGTCCCCGTAGGCAGACACGATCACGGACCTGATATTCGGATTGACGTCGGGGATTTGCCCAAGCAAGGTCAAACCATCCATTTTGGGCATGTTGATGTCCGAAAGGACGATGTCGATTCCAGCATCCTTGCCAAGTTGGTCCAGAGCTTCGACTCCGTTGCTGGCAAAGCTGAAATCGTACACTTTCTTCCTTATTTCACGACGCATCCTTTGAAGGACCAAAGGTTGCAAGTCCGGTTCGTCGTCAACAACCAAAACTTTGTGTGGTTGACTCATCGATTTCTCCAAAATAGGTCCTGTTGCTTGCTGCCTTGCGGGGAGTGAACGGTTACTCGCTGCCCCTGTTAATAAAGCGATTTCAGGGAGATTACAATCCATGATCGTAATTTTGCAAGCCGGAACTATGCTTCCAAGTAATTTTTGTTGATGAATCCCTGCACTCCTGAACATGAGGATGGATGGGCATGGAAGCCCCGTACCATCAATGAACCTCCTGACTTCGAGCATTTTCTGTTTGTCACGGTAAGCCCGGGCACCGCTGTCGAGGTCAGTTCGAAAACCCGACGCAAGCTCCATCACGGTGCAGCAAGTGCCTGTCGGTGTGTCAGCAGCAGGGAAGAATGGCAAATAACCTCTCGGACTAGCCTTGAGGCTTGGCAATCGGTGCGATACTTTCAGGGCTAGTGGTTTGTTTCAATCATATGATACCCATTTTTCCAGGACCGAACCAAGTCCTCCGGCGACTTGCTCCAGCGAAAGGGTCGGGCCTGATGCTCATTGTGATGCGCAATGAACCCTTCCACCGCCGCCACGCACTCCGCCAGCGAGTTGAAGATGGCCTGCTTGAGCCGCTGACGGGCCCTGCCGGTAAGTCACATCTTTTTTCTTGACATAGTTATGAAGGATGATTACCTTGGGTTTCATGCCCATGATGGAACCCCTTCGTTCGACCTTGCTGTCCCCGGCTCACTGGCCTCGCGTGCAGGCTCTGGCCCGGGAGCCGGCCCGCAGTCGTCATGCCGTGGCCCGCCGGGTGTGCGAGGCGTTTGATCTGCGCGACGGGCGCGGGCGTCTGCGCCTCGCCAGCTGTCAGGCGGTGCTGGCGGAACAGGAGACGGCGGGGCATCTGACCTTGCCGGCAGCCCGGTCGCATGGAGGCGGTCATCCGCCGCGCGGTCTGGGGGTGGCCGTGCCAGACCCGGTGGCGGTTCCGGCGGCGGTGTCGGATGTGGCGAATCTGCGGGTGTGTCCGGTGGCCACGGAGGCCGACCGGCGCGTGTGGACGGAACTGATGCGCCGCGAGCATCCCTGCGGGGCGGTCATTCATGCCGGCGTGCAGCAGCGATATCTGATCCACTCGGACCATGGGGTGCTGGGGGCCCTGGGCTTTGCCGCCCCAGCCTTGCGGCTGGCCGCCCGCGACCGGTGGATCGGCTGGGACGACCCGACGCGCACGGCGGCCCTGAACCGGACGGTGATCGGTCTGAGCCGGTTTCTGATCCGCCCGATGGTCCGCTGTCGTCATCTGGGCTCCCGGGTGCTGAGCCAGGCTCTGCGGCGTCTGGCCGCCGACATTGAGGCCGGATACGGGTTTCGTCCGCTGCTGGTGGAGACCTTTGTCGATCCGACACATCATGCGGGCACGGTCTTTGCCGCGGCGGGCTGGGAGTGCGTGGGCGAAACGACCGGACGGGGACGCTTTGCCGGTCCGGACGCTCCCCGCCGGTCGGTCAAGACGATCTGGATGCGGGCGTTGCGCCGCGACTGGCGGCGGGTTCTGGGCGTGGTGCCGGCGGCCCCGGTTCCTCTGGGTCCCGCCGAGGGGCTGGACGGGAGCCAGTGGGCCGCGAACGAATTCGGCGACGCCCCGCTGGGCGACCGGCGTCTGAGCCGGCGTCTGGTGACCTGTGCCGCCGTCATGGCCGCGGACCCCGCCGCCTCCTTTCCCGCCGCCGCGCACGGACAGACGGCCCGGGTGACCGGCTACTACCGGCTGATCCAGCAGCCCGCGTCCTCGGACGTGACCTCTGACAACATTCTGGAGCCGCATCGCCAGCGTACCATCCGGCGCCTGGCCGGCGCTCGGACCGTGATCCTGATCCAGGACGGCACCGACCTCAACTTCGCCACGCACCCGAAGTGTCGCAACCTCGGTCTCATCGGTCGCAATGCCGGCCGGACCGGGACCTTGGGCCTGCACATGCACAGTTCCCTGGCCGTCGATGCCGACACCGGCGTCCCGCTGGGTCTGACCCGGATCGAATATGATGCCCCCACGGGGGCAGCCGAGCGTTCGGCTCCGCCCGCCGCTCGCAAGTCGGCCCGCTGGCTGCGCGGTCTGCGCGACGCCGCCCATGTGGCCCCCAAGGGCGTGCGCGTGGTGGCCGTCATGGATCGGGAGGCCGACTTCTTCGCCCTGTTCGCCGAACAGCGGCGGCACCGCCATGTCGACCTGGTCGTCCGGGCCAAGGTCAACCGAGCCATGGGCCCCCATGAGGCCAGGCTCTTCGAACAGCTGGCCGCCGAACCGCCGGCCGGGTCTGTGACCCTGACGATCACCCGCCAGTCCGCCCGCAACGCCACCGGCACCCAGAAGGCTCGACCCGGACGCCCCGCCCGGTCGGCCACCCTGACCCTGCGCTACCGGTCCGTCCGGATCCCGCCACCCCGCGACCACGCGGACCGCCATGCCAAGCCGGTCCCCATGACCATCCTCAGTGCCCTCGAGGAGAGCCCGCCCGAAGGCACGACCCCGCTCGGCTGGACCCTGCTGACCAGCCAGAGCGTCGCCTCGCCCCAGGACGCCCAACGGGTCCTGGACCAGTATCGCCTGCGCTGGCGCATCGAGGAGTGGCACCGCATCTTCAAGACCGGCTGCCGGGCCGAGTTCCTCAACCACCACGAGGGCCAGCGACTGGAACGCAGCCTCACCATCAAGGCCGTCATCGCCTGGCGCCTGTTCACCCTCGCTCGCCTCGGACGCGACACACCCGAACTCCCGGCCGACACCGTCCTGGACGATACCGAGATCACCGTGCTCGCCGACATCGCCCAGGACCGCCAACTGACCCTGGATCCCTACACTCTGGGCGGAGCCCTGGTCATCCTGGCCATCCTCGGCGGCTATCTCAATCGCACGAACGACCCGCCCCCGGGACCCACATACATGTGGCGCGGCCAGGCCAAGCTGGCCGCTCAGGCCGATGCCTATGAGCGCCTGTATCGCATGGGCGTGCTGGAGCGACGGTCACCCGAACCGCTGCACCAGAAACTGCGTCCGGACAAGACTTGTGACTAACAGGCAGGACGGGCCAGTTTCGAGAAGAAGCCCTCCACCGCATGGGCCCATGATGCCGAGGTCGGCGTGAAGTGAAAGTGCCAGCGCGGATGATCCGCCAGCCACTTCAGAACCGTGGCCGATTTGTGGGAGGAGACGTTGTCCAGAATGACATGGACATCCCTGTCGGCATCGAGGCCCTCGGCCACATGGTCGAGGAAGGCGACGAAGTCCTCGGAGCGATGCCGCTCGGTCATGCGGCCAATCACGCAACCCGTGGCGACATCCAGGGCGGCCAGCAGGCCTGTGGTGCCATGGCGGACATAGTCATGGGTGCGAGTTGCGGTGTGGCCCGGGGTCATGGGCCAGGGCTTCTGGGTGCGTCCCAAGGCCTGGATCTGCGGCTTCTCGTCTACCGACAGCACGACCGCATGGTCCGGCGGGTTCCCATACAGACCGACGACATCACGAATCTTCGGAGCAAAGGCGGGATCCCGCGAGACCTGGAAGGTCGACACCCGATGGGGGTACAGCCGGTGCCGGCGCAGAATGGTACGTACGCTCGACATGGCCCCGCCCGTCTCGTGAGCCAGAGCCTTGAGCGTCCAGTGGCTGGCATGCTCGGGCGGCGGCTCCATGGCCGTCTGAACCACCTCGGCCACCTTCTCCCTGCTAATGGGGGTGCGACCGGGCGGGCGGGTCTTGTCGCGCCACAGACCGGCGAGGCCGGTCTCCAGAAAGCGGTCCCACCAGCGCCATACGGTGAACTTGGACACGCCCGTGCGACGCACGGTCTCGAACCGGCCATGGCCGGCGCCCAGCGTCAGGATGATGCGGGCTCGCCAGACATGCTTCTGAGGCGACTGCGGATGGTCGCGGACCTCTTCCAGGCGTTGGCGGTCGGCGGCGGACAGGATAACGGGAGGACGGGTGGACTTGGCCATGATCAGCTCCGTGTCAGTGGAATGAAGGGTCCCGCCATCAGTGCCGGCTGAAAACAGGGACGGACATTCGACCAATAATAGGAGCTTTCTGTTTCAATTCAACCACTAGCGGCGCTCATGGGATGGCAGCATGAACTGTGCGCTCCTGAACTGGCGCCTGCCGGATCTGATCAACGCTCAGCCTTGGTGCCATGAAACGAATATTCCAGACCAATTCGACTGGTAACTGGAGTCTGATCTAGGCCAGCATTCCACCGTCGTCGCGACGAACTGCAACGATTGCCGATCGGGCTACTGAATTGCCACCATTCGGCCAACCTTCGTTCGGATGCTGAATTCCCACAAACATCGTGCGGCGACCTGATGACCAGGTCATGCCGGTAACTTCACATTCTTGCGGACCCACCAGGAACCGTCTGATTTCACCGGTTGCCGTATCCCCGACTAGCATCTGGTTGTTACCCTGACCTTCAAAGTCTCCTTCGTTGAAATAGTTGCCGGCAGTTTGAATCCACAACAATCCCTCGGTATCAAATTTGATGCCATCGGGTGAATTAAACATGTTGCCGGCATTGAGATTGGCCGAACCGGCCCTGGCATCGCTATGAACTGCCGGATTGCCGGCCAAGACATACAGATCCCATTCAAATCCTTGGGCGGTATGATCAGCACCCATTGGGCTTCCAATGAACAATCTGCCCAAAAAGGTTGGCTTCCCTCGGATTGGGGCCACCGACAGGAGTTGCATCGCCACCTGCGTTCGGCTTTATGCCTCGGTTCTTGTTGTTGGTCAATGCACAATGAACCTCGGCTGCATTCGGATTGGACGTAACCCACTCGGGACGGTCCATTGTGGTTGCCCCAACGCTCGATGCGGCAATCCGGGTGTGAACGCAAATGTTGGCCATTGACACAAATCCAGTTGTTTCGGGAGTCAGATCTAGCCATTCTCCGGTGCCATTTTCATAATATTTGGCAACGGAAAGCGTCCCCTTTTCCAAGAGTTCAGAATTGTCGCCGCTGGCAGAAAAGTAACCGTCCGACACGAAACGATAGATGAACTCGCCCCGCTCATCATCGCCCATATACGCGACCACCTTGCCATCAGAACTCACCAAAACCTCGGCATTTTCGTGCTTGAATCGTCCGAGAGCCGTCAATTTGCGGGGTTTGGACTTCACGAAGTTCCCGTCCTCTCTGTCGGCGGGTCGGGGCATGATGACGCCCGCCATGCTTGCCAAGCTATCGGTGCTCGGCTTGAACGCCTCACGGCATGGGGAGCATGACGGTTGGGGGATGTGAGGGACGCCGGCATGTCAGTCCCAAAAATCTGGGCCGCTCGAGCCGGGTTTGTGACAGTTCCGTCCGTTTGTCGGCGCTGACCATGGACTGGCCTTGAACTTCACGAGCGACTGTCGCCTTGTCGGCGGGCCCGACCCGACCCCCAAGACGATGGAAGACCGGACGGACTGTCGCAAAAATGCGACAGTTGGCAAGAAAATGATGCGGGACACGACAAAACCTGTTGCATATCGCCTGGGGGGGGTAAATGTCCCGTCATGGTCATTTAACTTTCACATGAAACAGGAGTAAGATATTATGCCGAAGTTAATCATGTTGTCCATGGTTCTGATGCTGGCGGGAGCCAGTGCCTGGGCCATGGATGGGGGGGGGTAGACGCCTCCATGGATGACAGCGCTCACGCTGTCGACGCGACGAAAATGGATGTCGCCATGATGGAGGGTGAGCCCGAAGTCATGGACGAGGGCGTGCCGAGTGCGCCTCCGGTGGCGTTGTCCGGCGAGGCCAAGATGGGCTTGAAGCGGGTAGACGACGATACCAGCACCAAGCCGGAGGACGACGACATCAAGACCGTGGTTGAATACGAGGTCGGGTTCAGCTCGCAGGGCGTGACGGACAGCGGTCTTGTCTTTGGCGCGGCCATATCGATTGACGAGGCCGGCAAGGGAGACGCCGGCAGTAACGGGGTCAATGAAGCCAGTGCCTACATTGGTTCGGCTGACGGCACCTGGAAGCTGCAATTTGGCGGCAATGATCCCGGCATTGATCTGGTTGGCAACATTGGCGTGGCGGATGCAGACGCCATTTCTGGCATGACTAAGACCGTTCTACCCTTGTTCTACACGGACGAGGGCGACAACCAAATGAAACGTGTGCGGCTACCCTCCACGGTCGCGTCAGCCTATGAAGGTCAAACATACATCGCTACGTCTCTAAGAGGGCCGCTCCAAACGATGTTTGAATCTAACGGAGCCCTCATAACCAGCCCGGAGCCGGAACTTTCCATTTCCTATGTCAAGCAGAAGGATGTTGACGGGGCCATCAAATATGATTTGTTGAGAACGAGATCGAAGGGAACTGCTCTAAGTGGCACAGTTACGGGAACCAACATGCCAGCTCCGCCGCCGGGAGGTCATACCGCCATGGCCCTGACCGGCACCATAGCTTCGCTTTCCTATGCCCTGACGGCCAGTGAAGCGGGTGAAGACACATGGTCTGCCGGGGTCAAGTATGACGCTGGGACCTTCTATGTCAGTGCGGGCGTAGACTACAACGACGTGCTGACTGTTGGTTCGGGGGGCACCTTTGCCGGGAACACCGTGAAGGCAACCTATGTCAAGCAGTCCGGAGAGACCTACAATGTTTATCTCACGTCGGCGGCAGATTTACTCGGTTATCACGGCCCCACCTGGGGTAAAGCGCAAAAGGTGAATGAAATGGAAGCTTATGGAGTCTCTTTTTCACGAGCTATCGGATCGGGAACCAATGTCACGCTGGCCTATTCTAGACTGACCGACAAGGGGCTGAAACCGACCTTTGTTGGCACCAAGCAATGGGAGCTGGACTTCACCTATGATCTGGGGGGCGGTGCCAGTTTCTACGCGGGCATTGAACAGGCCAACAAGTCCAAGTTCACGGGCACGTATAAGGCAGTTTCTGGGACTACCGCGGCATCAATATCCACTCAGCGTTATGTGACCTATACGCCGATTGCAACGAAATCGAAGGTGACCACGCTGGAAGCGGGCATCACCATGTCGTTCTAGTCCCCGTGGGGGTGTGGCGTGTTCCGGCGGACGGCCAGGGCTTGAAGCAATTGGGCCTGGTTGCCGCTGGCTCCCGCCGCCACATGCAGAAGATTTGAGGCCGCACTGATCCGGTCTCCCAGTGGGCGCGTATGGCGGCGTCCTTCTTGGCGGGCAGGTTGCCGAGCCGCAGGGCCGCAACGTCCGCCTCCGCCGTTTCCAGCAAGACATGACAGGCCGTCAGCAAGTGCAGAACGAGCGGGTGGGTATTATTGTCTACCCCGTCATGAACCGAATTGTAGAACCGGTTCAGTTGCTGAACCTGGGTGCCCCAGTCATGCAACGGATCGTTGGCCATCACTCGAACCCGGAAATTATGGCGGCCTGCGCCTCGGTCATGCCGGCCTCGATCAATTGCTTGTAGGCGCGCGATCGACCGGCCAGATCGGAGGCCCTCAGCTCGGAGAAATCCAGCGTTATGGGCGTTTCCAGCTTCGCGGTCAGCTCGGCCTCGAGCGACCGGGCCAGGGGTGCCACCGAGCCGAAGACAAACTGCCGCCAGGCTTCCCTTCGAGCCGTGCCGTCTCCGGCCTCGACAAACTCCGCGGGGATCCCGCAGGCGGTCAGCACATGAAACATGGCTTGCCGGTGCAACTGCACCAGGAGCTGGGGCGGATTGGCTCCGAGCCGAATGGGGCGGTAGTCGGTCGAGAGCGGATTGTCCCGCATGGCCGCCCCGGGACTGGAATCAAAGAGAACGGCCTGCCCCCGCAGGCGGTTGATCTGGCGGCTCAGGACGGGAATGTTGTTCTTGCCGACATTCGGCATTTGTAACAGGGGGCCGATCAGCCCGGCCATTTCCCCGGCCAGCCGGGACTCGACATAGGCCAGCACTTTCAGGCTGGTTCGGGCCTTCCTCAAGGGGGATTGTCCGACCCAGGGCCGGCGCGGATCGCATCCGTAACGCAGATGCACCACGCCTTCGCCCTCGATCCTTCGGGTCAATGTCTCGCTGGGTCCCGACCGGGTGATCTCGTAGACCCATTGCCGCGGGTCCGGTCCGCCGGTGATCGTCCAGTCGGCCACCGGCATCAGCCGAAGCCCGGCGTTGTCGACCATGATCAGGCCGACCCATTCGCCCCGACATATCAGGGTGCGGCCAATTGAATCCAGAAGCTCCGGAGTCAGCGCGGGAGAGTTGGCCTTGGCCGAACCGATTGCCCGGCCATAGGCATTTTCGGCCAGCTCGACCGCCGCCAGCCGGTTGGTTTCCAGCCCCGCCACCTCCCGTTCGAGGGAATCGACAACGAGGTCGGTATAGTCGACCGATCGCGTCTCGGTCTTGCCAAAGGGCCAGATATTCAGGGCCATGATGCCGACCCATACAGATGACTGGCACTGATTGGCTTGTAAGGTTGGCCCTTCGAGCGCATGGACACGCTGGCTCCGTCATAGGCCGGTCTTACAACCAGCGAGAGTTCAACCAGCTGCGCCTCGCGGATTTCGCGGATCCCGTGAACCTCCCGTTCCCGTATGACGTTGAAGCCCGGTGACAGGCCCGACAGAAGGCCATGCTTCACCATCTTCATGGTCTCGATCATGTATTGGGGCTGGGTCTCGGGATCCCACAAGCGGGCCATGAACCGCAGCTCGGCATCATCCTGTTCCAGCGTCAGGCTCCCGGACTTCGTGCTGGCAATGGGTTGATCATAATCGTGCTTTGCCAAGAGCATGACATTGGCCTTCGGGTCGACCCGCAGGGACCGCTTGGCAAAGCGCTCCCTCTGGCCGCAGGCCAGCGTGGTCAGTTGCATGCAGGGAAAGGAGCCGCTCAGGACATTCGAAGCCGCCTGACTGCTCCCGAATGTCAAGGGTGCCAGACCAGGCCATGGATCCGGACACCGCGGTCTAGGCCACGGTTCCCGAAACGGCACCGGTCAAGCGGGACCGTCCAACCGCGTGGGTCCGGTCGCTGAATTTCTCACAGGTCCGGGCTCCGACCGACCGGACGCTGCCGGCCACATGCCGGTCAGCTGGAGCACCGGGCCGAGGCCCTCGACAATGAAGGGCCTCTTGCAACCCGACATCGCGGTGCCCCGTCCTTTCGGAGCGTGGGTTCGCCATCAGGACACCCGGGCCCGTCCGCTTCGCGAATGACCTGTCGAGCCGTCGGCCGGTGCAGGTCCAGGCTCGGGGTCGCAAGATTGGGGCGGGACTGATAGGCCGGCTTCCCCCCAATGCCCCGAACGTCATGCGCCCCATCCTGTGGGGCGGGCGTCATCATGCCCCGACCCGCCGACAGAGAGAACGGGAACTTCGTGAAGCCCAAATCAATCAAGATTAAGTGATGGCGGGGGCAAAAGGGCTTGGCGTAAACAGGCATACAATCCCCCAAAATATCTGGGCTGGAAGATGACCGAACATCATCCCTTCCTTTCGGGAATGACATTTAGGGTGTCAGAACAAAAAGAATGTTAAGGTTTCATCAAAATAGAATTACAATAAGTTGTCATCTGCAGCGGGGTTGGGACTTGCCCATGATGTGAGCCAGTTTGCGGGATCTGGACAAATTGTCCTATGATAGCCTGATACGGTGGCCGTCGGGCCTGCTGAAGCAGTGCAGCCTTTGCGAAGAGGCCGAAAAAAAGAGCTTTTCTCCTCGTGCTGCAACTGGAGCCTCGTTCATCTTGACGATGAATTCCACCCCCGTATCTCCAATCAGGTGAACCAAAATATACTCTCCAAGCTGTTCGATCAGCTCCAGCTGTCCAGCGACAATGGCATTGTCCTCATCACTTGCAACAAGGTGTTCAGGCCGTACTCCCAGAATTCGGTCTTCGCCGGCATATTCTCGATCAGAAACACTTGTCACGAGGTCCTGCTTCTCGAAGAAATTCATCTTGGGACTGCCTATGAAACGAGCCGCAAACTCGTTCTCTGGCCGTTCGTACAATTCCAGCGGTGTCCCGACCTGCTCGACCAGCCCATCACGCAGCACAACGATTCTGTCGGCCAAGGTCATCGCTTCAACCTGGTCATGCGTCACATAGATCATGGTCGTGCCAAGCCGGTTATGCAGTCGGGCAATTTCAATTCTGGTCTGAACCCTGAGGGCCGCATCGAGATTGGACAGAGGTTCGTCAAACAGAAACACCTTAGGTTCTCGAACGATTGCCCGCCCTATGGCAACCCTTTGACGCTGGCCACCTGACAAGGTACGCGGAGTTCGGTTGAGAAACGGGGTAATTTCAAGAGATTCAGCGGCACTACGGACCCTCTGGTCAACTTCGCTCCTTGGAATTCCAGCCTGGAGCAAGGCAAAAGCCATGTTCTTGTACACGGACATATGCGGATACAGGGCATATGTCTGGAACACCATTGCGACCCCCCGCTTGGATGGAGCCACATCATTCACCTCAGCAGATCCAATGTGAATCGAACCCGAGGAAATTTCTTCCAGACCGGCAATCATGCGCAACAGGGTTGATTTTCCACACCCCGAAGGGCCAACGAAGACGACAAACTCGCCATCAGGGATCTCCAGATTGACCCCGTGTATAACTCTCAGGTCTCCGAAACTCTTGGCAACATCTTTCAGTTCTAGACCGGCCATTTCTTTTCCATCTCTTTGATAGCGACAACAATGTCTGAGACAAAATCTCCATACATTTCCGGCAAGTCACCCCACAGCTGGCGGTGGCAAGCGAGCCGTTCCTCAATGCCGGGTTCCAGAAATGGCTTCAGTTCGGACCAGAAGGGCTCGCGGTATCGTATTGGCATCTTGCCTGCGGCCCAGCGCCGGGCAAATACAACCCAACTTGCAACACAATCGTACCCACGATAGGGGGTGATTCCCTGCTCAAGACATCCCTCCAAGGTCGGACGAATGTAAATTGGCATCTTTGAAAAGCCATCCATGCAGATTCTTTCCAACTGGTCAGCAATGTTCTGATTTTCGAACCTGCTGCTGATGACGGCAAGATATTCCCCCTTGTCAAAAGGGAGTGAACGGGTCAACCCCGGTAGAACCTCCAGCTGTTGCCACTCATCGTAGTGCCTTCTAATCTCAGGATCGAGCATGGCCTCGTCAAAGGTTCGGTGTCCAGCCAGAGCACCAAGATAGGCGAGACCTGTGTGGCCCCCATTCAAGATACGAATCTTGGCCTCCTCATAGGGGTCAACATCCCGGACGATTTCTACCCCAACATTGCCCAATTGGGGCATTGGCCCCGCGAAGGCATCCTCAAGCACCCACTGACAAAATTCCTCGGCATGAACTGGCTGAAGATTCCGGCTGGGAAAAAGTGAACATATCTCGTCCTTCAAGACCTTGTCAGAACGCGGTGTAATTCGGTCAACCATGGATCGGGGGAATGTAACATTCGTCTTGACCCAACTGGCCAAATCCGACAGTTTTGCGGCTTCAAGATAGGCCAGAAAATTTGTCTTCAGCTTCGTGCCGTTGGCCCGAATGTTGTCGCAGCAGATGAACGTTATCGGCTTGTCAATCGCCTCGGCCCGCAGAGCGACGGCATTGGCAAGATAGCCGTAGATTGACGAAGGTGCTCCTCCATTCAACTCATTGACGATGATCCGATCATCCAGATCGATGGAATGATCGCCATTCAGGCTGTATCCACTCTCTGTCACTGTCATTGTGACCGCATTTACTTCCCTCTTGGCGAGGAGCGCTTCTGCTTCCCTTGGCCTGATCGACCAATCGGCAAAAGCCAGATGGGACCGAACCAGCCGATAATTCTGTCTTCCATTCGAGGAGTTTGTCTTGAGCAGATATCCCTGATCGGCAGACGATGCCTGACGAAACTGTTCCCTGTCCGATGTTCGCAAATTTACGGCCGCTATGCCCCAACTGAGATCAACGCCCGATCCGAGGAGGTCGTCCATGTAAACAGCCTGATGTGCTCGGTGGAACGCGCCATAGCCGAGGTGAACAAGACCAACCTGACAATCCCCGCGATTGTAGCCAGTTGCGTAAAGTTGGGTGGGATCAGTTTCTGTCATGCTTTTCTAATCCCTTGGTAGCCAGATCGCGCCGGGCCAATTCGCGATACGCACTCGGAGTCAATTGCTTGAAGCGACGAAACTGACGATTGAAATTGGCTATGTTTTGAAATCCTACCGTATAACAGATGTACGAGACAGACTCGTCGGTTGCGTAAAGCATTGAACATGCCTGACCAATGCGCACGCGGTTGACAAACTCGATGAAGTGATTGCCTGTCGTCAGCTGAAAATTTCGGGCAAAGGAAGTTTTGCTCATGCCTGCCATCTCAGCGGCAGAGCCAACCGAAACGTTCTCAGAAAAGTTACGCGCGATATGATCCACGACATTGGCTATTCGATGGTGTACCGAATTTCTGACCGGGCGACCCTTGCTCACCACCGAAAGCGCTTTCTTGTCCTTGTGCCGATCGATTCGGACGAGAAACTCAAGAAAGGCAAGTATGCGATTGGCACCCTGTGAATCCCGAATTGCTTCCAGATGTCCTCTGGCAGTCGCCAGTTCGAAGCCAGCAAACTCGATACCGGACGCCGCAAGCCCAAGCATGGGTGACAACTCATTGAATTCTGGAAAAGCCTGCCTCAACTGAACCAGATTGTCCTCGCTGAACTGTACCAGCATGTCCCGCAGGGGAACCGGTCTTTTTTCCTCGACCTTGTCAGTTACCCAGTTGTGTGGAAGGTCGGAGCCTGTCAAAAAGAGCGATCCGGGCTGGAACTCACCTATGTAGTCACCGACAAAAGCCCGACCTCTCGTCTCAACAATCAGATGCAACTCGTATTCAGGGTGACTATGCCAGCGACAAAGCTCGGTCGGCCAGCCATGCTCCAGATAGCGAATTGTCTCAGTCGCACGGTCCACATACTCGATCTCTGGTTTGACTATCGACATGACGCCATTCTACCTGAGTACATTTCCCCCATCGACGGAAATTGTCTGGGCGGTGACATACTGCGACTGATCGGAGGCAAGAAACACGGCAACCCGCGCAACCTCGAAAGGGCGACCCATATATCCCAATGGGACGGCCCGACCGACTTCCTGTTTCTTTTGTCCAATTTCTTTTCCTTCAAAACGGGCAAAGAGAGCATCAACCTCCTCCCACATTGGAGTATCAATGACACCTGGAGAGATGGCGTTGACCCTGATCCCGTGCTCGGCCAGAGCAAGGGCGGCGGATTGCGTGTAACTGATCACGGCGGCCTTGGTGGCACAGTAGTGGGCGACCAGGGCCTCGCCCCGATGCCCGGCCTGACTGGCCAAGTTGATAATCGAACCTCGTGCCCCGCGCCTTGTCATGGACTGTGCCGACGCCTGCATGATGGCGTACATGGCCCGGACATTGAGGCCAAACAGCCGATCATACTGGGACAGGTCCGCCTCAAGGACAGATCCCATATCAAAGAGCGCCGCATTGTTCAGGAGAACATCAGGTTTAATCTCGGCCACCCACTTTAAGCACCTTACCAACTCCTCGGCTTCAAGCAAATTGAAAGCGCAATGCTCGACTTTGGCATCACCGATGAATTCTCCTCCCAGGTCCGTTGTAAAGACCCGGGCATCAAGAGCCTCAAAGTGCTCCGCAGTTGCAGAGCCAATACCGCCATTGGCTCCCGTTACAAGACAGACCTTGCCTTCAAGGCTGGTTGGGGCTGGATCTTCAATCATTTCACGGCTCCGAATGTCAAACCCTGCACCAACTGTTTCTGGGTCAGCCACCCAAAGACCAGAATCGGAGCACAAGCCAGTGTTGAAACGGCGGAAAGCTTGGCCCAGAACAAACCCTCGGGACTGGAGAATGACGCCACCAACGCCACAAGCGTACCCGCCTCGGAAGCGGTCAGATTAATGGACCAAAAGGCCTCATTCCAAAGAAGAACAACCGACAACAGGGCCGTTGAAGCGATTCCACCCCACGATAGCGGGATAACTATGTTGACGATCTCGCTGAATGTCGAAATTCCATCGAGCCGGCTGGCTTCAAGGATTTCAACCGGAATTTCACGAAAATAGTTGAACAGTATCATCATGATTATTGGCAAGTTGATCATGGCGAAAATCACGATGAGCGCGAATTTGGTGTCAAGCAAGCCGAATCGCTGGCAGATCAAATAAATTGGCATGAGTACGCCGACGGCCGGCAACATCTTTGTTGAAAGCATCCAGAGCAATACATCCTTGGTCCATCGGGTTGGATTGAAAGCCATGGCATAAGCCGACGGGATGGCAATCAACATGGCCAGCAAGGTTCCACCAAAACTCGTAACGATCGAGTTCCAAGCATACTTGAAATAGTTTGTGCGCTCCTCAATCAGGGAGAAATTCTCCAGAGTGGGTTCAAAGAACAGTTTCGGAGGTACCGAGATGGCTGTAAGTTCTGTCTTGAAACTGGTCAGGAACATCCAGAAGATTGGAAAGAACATCAACAATGCCACGAACCAAGCCAGCCCGACCAGCAGTTGGTGCTTCAGTCTTGCTTTCTGCTTGTCGGTCACTGTTCAAACGGTTAAGTTTCGCCCGATCATTCGGACCAAGAAATATGCCACGATGTTGGCCAGGATGATTGCAAATACCCCTCCCGCCGATGCAACACCAACATCAAAACCCTTGAGAGCCTGGGTAAAAATGAGAAAGGCCAGATTCGTTGACTGAAATCCTGGACCACCTCCTGTTGTGACGTAGATTTCCGCGAAGACGGAGAGGTGAAAGATCATCTGGATCATTATGACAATGGAGATGGGGCGAGCGAGGTGAGGCAAGATCAAGCTCCAGAACTGAGCCCAGAATCCGATACCGTCGAGAAGAGCCGCTTCTCGCTGCTCCAGATCCCGCGACTGCAGGGATGTGATAAAAATCAGAATGGCAAAGGGAGTCCATTGCCAGCTGACCATCAGGATGATGGACAGAAGGGGATAGTCCGAGAGCCAGTTCAACGGTTCCATGTCAACCGAATTAAACACTGTAGCAAACAGCCCATAGATGGGATTCATCATCATGTTGCTCCACAGAAGTGCGCACACCGTGGGCATTATGAAGAAAGGGGATATCAGCAAGACTCTGGCAATTCCTCTTCCAGGAAAAGGTCGGTCGATCAGAATTGCAATCGCCAAGCCGAGAATCACGGTAATAACAAGAACTGAGCCAACGAGGACCAGCGTATTAACAATTGCAGGCCAAAAAGCGGGGTCGGTATAAAAGAATTCGTAGTTCGACAATCCGATAAAGCCTGACCGCTCTGGATAGAGCAGGTGGAATCTTATGGTAGAAAAATAGATCGTCATTGACAAAGGCACGACCATCCAAAGGAGGAGCAAGACAACACTCGGCGCCTGCAACAGTCGGGTGAGCGTTCTATTCATCGGACAACTGAACACACGTTGGACTCCGGTACGCAAAGTACCGGAATCCAGATTGTTTACGCAAGAAAACGGTCACCAAACCTTAATAATAGCCCGCCTTGCGCATCTCGCGGTCAGCCGCAGCTTGCGAGTTTGCCAGCGCTTCAGCGACCGAGATCTGCCCGGCGAGAGCGGCGGTCATCTGCTGACCAACCGCAACGCCAATGGCCTGAAATTCAGGAATCGCAGCAAATTGAACGCCGACATATGGGGACGGATTTAACGTTGAATCATCCGGATTGGCCGACAATATCGCCTTTAACTCCGCTTCATCAAAGGTTGCCGCGTCTCGGAACATTTGATTATCGTACGTCGACTGTCTGGTACCGGTCGGCACGTTCCCCCAGCCATTCGTGGAGGCCACGAGTTCGATATACTCCTTTGATGTTGCCCATTCAATGAATGCCAACGCCTCATCGGTCTGATCGGTACCGGCAGGAATAGCCAAGGCCCACGCCCAGAGCCAGTTCGCACCCTTCATCGTTGCTTTGTAAGGTGCTTGGGCAAAGGCGATCTTGTCTGCAACCTTGGATTGACTTGGATCGGTTATATACGAGGCCGCGATGGTGGCGTCAATCCAGATACCGCATTTCCCTTCATTCATGAGGGCCAGAATTTCATTGTATGAATTTGCTTCCGAACCCGGTGGGCCATAATTCGTCAGAAGATCGACGTAGAAAGTGACTGCATCCATCCAGGCCTGACTGTCCAGAGCAGGTGTCCAATCCATGTTGAACCACTGTGCACCAAAACTGTTAGCCATTGTGGTAATGAAAGCTGCATTATCGCCCCAGCCTGGCTTTCCTCGCAGACAGATCCCGTAAACTCCGTTTTCCTTGTCGGTAATCGCCGCGGCAACGTCACGGATGTGATCCCAAGTCGGATTATCATCAATGGTCATTCCAGCGGCTTCCACCAGGTCCTTGCGATACATGATCATCGAACTTTCACCGTAGAACGGAGCCGCGTAAAGAGTGCCATCGTAACTCAGCCCGTTTCTCATGGCGGGCAGGATGTCATCGACGTCGTAAGCCTCATCGAACTGAAGCGGCACGAGCCATCCATTCTTGCCCCAGATCGGTGCTTCGTACATACCGATCGTCATGACGTCAAACTGGCCGCCCTTGGTTGAAATGTCGGTTGTCACCCTTGAACGCAAAATGCCCTCTTCCAACACAACCCAGTTGAGCGTGGTTCCGGGATTGGCTGCCTCAAATTCCCCTGACAGCTTCTGCATTTCGATCATGTGCCCGTTGTTGACGGTAGCGATGGTTAGCTCCCCTCCCCACGCGAACGAAGTGAGGCCAGCAAATAGGACGGCTCCCACTGTAGACTTAAAACACCTATTCATAACTTTCTCCCTGTTTTGATATGGTGAATTTTCTTCTTCGAGGCCAGGAATTCTACTGCTGCCACCGCTGGTGTTCCAATACAATTAAACCGATGATTTATACTTTTTTGATATAATTTGTGAGATTTTTGCACAAATCATATTGTTTTAGTATATTTTATATCGTTTTCTGTCAGTGTGAATGGGCATGATACGGGTCTTCTCCTGTTTGACTCGAACATGCCAAGAAGCGGTTGTACAGTCTAGCCACGAAGGCCTATGCTGCGAGTTTTGAATGCCCCATGACAAACCAGACGTATTCGGTCCGATCTGGCATACATACTGGGCGCCTGTTGTTATATATCGTCCAAATGACACATCTCGTCATTGAGGAGGATGCATAGGCTATGCGAAGCTCAAGGTCTTGACTTTCGATTGCTGTGGAACCCTGATTGACTGGGAAAGCGGCATTGTCAGCCATCTTTCGGCACTCATTGAGCGGTCGGACGACCTGCCATCTTGCAAGCAAATCCTTGAAGTGCATGCTCAGTCTGAAGCTGAGGCGCAAAAGAAGTTTCCCTTACTGAAGTATTCGCAATTACTCGGTCAGGCTTATGGTTTCATAACTCGAAAATTCAACGTTACGGTCGGTCGGAAGGAATGTGACACCTACGGAAATTTTGCTGGCTCTTGGCCAGCATTTGCGGACTCGACCGAGGCCAAGAAGATTTTGCGGAACTATTCCTAGCTCGCCATCTTGTCAAATGTCGACAACAAAGGCTTCAGGGACTCGGAAGCCAAACTCGGGGTCAAGTTTGATTACGTCTTCACCGCTGAAGACATTGGAACCTACAAACCAGACTTAACAACTTCGGATATACCTTTGGACAACTCTCTAGACACGGAGTTCGAAAAGACGAAATTCCTCACGTGGCCGAGAGCCATTTCATGACCACCTGCAGGCCAACGAGTTGGGATTGGAGAACTGCTGGATATTCGGACGGTGAGGGAAACAGGGGGGACGGAGCAATACAAGTTCCCAAGCTCATACCGACATTCGACATTATCCTTAACAACATGGCCGACTTTACGAAAGGGGCTTATAAAGATGACTTGACAAAGTCATTTTCAACATCCCGGTCGGTTGCAGCCCTCTTCAACCAAACCTTGCACGGACGATGAGACGGACCCGATCTTCCGTTCGGGACAGATTTTCATGGCAAGACAAGGCACAAGCTAAAGTTTCTGAAGTTGCTCCCGCAAGACCTTGCTTTAAGAACACTCCCACTGAGTAAAAATCACCGTGCAAAGTCATCTTTATAAGCCCCAAAAGAATTCGTAGTTCGACAGTCCGATAAAGCCTGACCGCTCCGGGTAGAGCAGATGGAATCTTATGTTAAACAACCGACAGTTGAAACTGACGTGACACACAGAATCGAACTCGCGGTTCCAGTGCCCCCCCCCACGCTGGCGAGTTCATCATCCTTCAGTTCTGCGTTCGGATCCGAAGGAATTATAAAATGCTCAACCTTCTCGCTATTCGCCACAAACACGACTTCTATCCCTTTAGGACTGTCGACGCCAAAATCCCTGAAGGCCCCTGCCCGCGTTTGACTGCCCTGTTGATTCAGCCGGTCCAGCTTGCCGGGATCAATGTGGCAGGACTCGGCCAGTCCCGCTATCTTCCTGACGCTTTCTGGTGAACTGGCCAAGGCCCGAACCTCGGGCGAGAAACCCTGCACTGGTTGCACTTCCATCATAGTCATCCCTTCCCATGTCAAAATACCCCAACAACGGGTTGAATTATAGCAAATGAGAGAGCTAATTTCAACAAAAAAGATTCCGATTTTGGCCCGGCCTGTTCGACCGTTTTCCGTCGCTCCAGAATCTTCGATGCACATAGGCGAATCCCGACTAACGAACTGTCCGGGCCTGAAGCCGGTTAAAATGGCCCACATGCTGGAGCCGCATAGGCTTGATCGAGTGTCAGGTCAAAGTCGGCACCGTCATGTGCAGATTGGATGTCAGCTTGTCCTGTGATCGACCTGGACACCGCCACGGGTCACTTCGCTTGAGGGTCGTGCCCAGATGACCGGGCTCCACCATCACACCATCGACATCCGCTACCTTCAAACCAGCCCCTTTGGCTCACAGATCATCTCGTGCCGGTCGGATGCAGAGCAGAAATCGTGGGCTGATCTTGCCACGGCCCGGCAGCATCATCTAGCGGTGGAATCAGCCCCTCATCACCTGAAGCATCGGGGCTTGGATCAGGTCTGCTGTCAAGGCTGAAACGGGTTTGCCCCGAACGGTGGTTCCGGAGGTGCTGGTCATTAACGGCAACCGCTTGGGGGCAGGCTCGTCAGACCGAATAACCCTGCCACTTTATTCACCCTTCTTTCTCGATATCAAGCTGGCGTCTTCGGAAACCGGCACGGCTTGTCAAGTGTGCGAGTCAACCACCGTGTGAATCGCTTGGGGAACCGAAAATAACATCCGGAAGAGGCTTGAAGGGCTGTCGGTCAACCCAAACAACGATCTGCATGAAAAATTGCGGGATTTTCTGCCGGACACCATGTAATCCCCCTTGTATTCCCCTTGAAAACAATATACCCTGCCCGTTTGGTTGTCGTACTCGACAGTCCGAACGGTTCAGTTTCTGGCCTTGGACTAGGGATTTTGATGACAGCTGAAGGAGGTTTGTTCTGATCTTTGGCGGGCAGATGTTGCGTTTGTCGCAGGTAGCTATGGACCTCCTTGCGTCACTGTGCAAATAGGAGAGAGTGATTATGAATAATAATCTTGATGCACTGACTACGATCTTTACCGAGTTCTACTACTGGTTGACCGTAGCTCTGATGTTTCTGATCCATGTTGGATTTTGCATGTATGAGGTCGGTGCCAGCCGGCGGCGGAACCACATGCATACGTTGTTGAAGAACTCAATGCTGATTCCGTTGGTGACCATCACCTTCTTTTTCTTTGGCTGGTGGATTTATTGGGCATTCCCAAACGGCCCCTTCATAACTGGAGGGATTGAGTGGGAGGCTGCAGCTGCCAATTCTCCCCTTTCCAATACGATGGCAACCAATTTGGATGATCGGATTACCGGAGTGTTCTGGGCTGCCTTTCTGTTATTCTCGTGGACAGCTGCTTCCATTGTTTCAGGTTCAGTCATTGAGCGCATCAACTCAGGCGCATTTTGGATTCTTGCTGTCTTGATTGGTTCAGGAGCCTGGATAATCGATGCCGCTTGGGGGTGGCACTACGGGGGATGGATGGTTCAACTCCTAGGTTACCACGATGCTTATGCGAGCGGTGTCATTCATGCCATTGCCGGTGGATTTGCCTTGGGTGTCTTGGTCGTTCTTGGCCCTCGGTTAGGCAAATTTTCCCCTGATGGAAAACCCAGAGACATTTTGCCTCATAACCCTTGGCTCGTCTGTATTGGTCTCTTTTTGATTTATACCGGCTTCTGGGGATTTTATGTTGCGTGCAACGTTCCGCTGATTGATCCCGGAGGAATCGGCGGCTTAATTACAGGTGATACCTGGACGGCAACAACCATTTATCTGACGCCAACCACATTGGGAGCCATCACCTTCAATTTCCTGATGTCGTTGTCAGGCGGCATGATGATTGGTTTTTTTGTATCCAAGGGAAACGCCTTCTGGACTTATTCAGGTGGCTTGGCCGGCATCATTACGGCGTCAGCCGGGAATGATCTTTATCATCCGCTCCAGGCGATGATCATCGGCGGTGTTGGTACCTATCTCGCATACAAGCTCCATTACTGGGTTGAAAACAAATTCAAGATTGACGATGCCGTTGGAGCTGTTGCCGTTCACGGCTATGCGGGCTTCATTGGCTTGGTCATCTGCGGGTTTGTACTCTGGGGTCATCCAAGTTCGCCCTACGAGGGTTATGCAGCGATTAATCCCATCGGGAACTTCATTGGTGCCGTAATCATGTTTGGTGTTCTCGGCTTCTTGCCCGGCTTCATTGCGTCAAAGATTCTGCATGCACTTGGCTTGTTGCGAATACCGAAGGATGTAGAATTGATGGGGCTGGACTTTGGCACGGCCCTGGAAGAGGAAGCGGCGGCCGCTGAAGTTAAAAAAGCTGAATTGGCCATAGTCGATAGCAAATAGTTGGGAAGGACAGAAAGATGACAACAACTGGAGTAAGCAGCTGGGCTGTCAGCCTGGATGAAGTTGGCCCAATCTATCCGTTTCAGGGTATGGAAATCGTTTTCCTGCTTGTGGCCCTGATATTCTGGATTTGGTGGCACATCGTCTGCTTTAAGATGGAACTCAACCGTCAGGATGAAAAAATCCGCAAGTATGGCGATAGCGAGTCCATCAAGAAGGCTATAGGCTACAACCACTGACGTAACGCTCTCTCACGGAGAGGTTGGGGAGCCGCGGTGTAAACTCGCTTGATTGGCTCTGCCGGCAGGGAGCGACTACTTGGAGTTGTTCCCTGCTTGGATGTTTCCAAGTTAAAATCCGATAACCAAGGGGCGACTTCAGCCCTTTGGCCTCCCTAGCGCGTAGCAGCTACCCGACTACCTGCGCTTCACCACCATTGGCACCTGACGGCAGATCTCACAGTTTCTCGGAACGTTGCTGGACAGTGTCTCAGGGGGCACTGCAAGAAAACAACATATCCAGACAAGCAGCTAGACGGCACCGAGTACAACTCGTTTCAGGGTTGCGTTTGATGCATAATCGGATTGCCAAAACGAAGTGTTGAGACCAGTCTGAACACCCCAATATCATTCCTGTCGTATCAACACCAACGTTTCTTTGCGAAAGGACAAAAAAATGGCCGTAATGGATCACAACATCTCTTTGCCTCGAGTTGGCTTCATTTCTGTTCTGAGTGACCATCTCAAGGCCATGAAAATGAAGATTGCACAGCATTTCTACTATCGCAGGACTGTGAGGGAACTTGAGTCATTGTCTGATCATGAACTCGAAGACATTGGCTTGCATAGAGGCATTATCCGCAGTTCCGTCAGAAAACTCGTGTACAAAAACTAGAGACAGCCGGTGGGGACTCCTTTAAGGCGTCCCCACCCCGGGTGACATGGGAGCGTCACCAGAAAGCTCATCCCCCTAAATGGCATCTCAGGGACAGTGCCAAGCCGAGGTAGCGCTCAATTGTAATTGCCTCTGACCCTTTGCTTTCGCGGGTCAAAATGCGGGAACGGAACGACCTTGGCAATCAGCTTTTTCTGATGTCCATCAAGCTGACCAACCTGCACTGCAGTCCCAGTCTCTGCACAGGTCATATCCACCCGGGCCAAAGCGATGGTTTGGGCAAGAATTGGGGAGCGCATGGCCGAGGTGATTTCACCCACTTGCGCCTTGCCAATTCTGATGCAGTCCCCTTGGGACGGAACCACACTCGAGTCGATTTCCAACCCCACGAGCTTGCGCGTTGGATTGTTCTTCCTCCGAACCAGAGCCTCACGACCGATAAAATCTTCGGTCTTCGACTTCAGCGGTGTCGTAAACCCGATGCCAGCCTCAAAAGGGTCTGTCTGATCGCAAAATTCATAGCCGGCAAAGACCAGACCGCTTTCTATCCGGACTAGATCAAGAGCTTCAAGACCAAACGGGACCAGCCCATATTCCTGTCCAGCGTCCCAGATTGCGTCAAAAACGACCGCGGCGTCATCCGGATGGCAGAAAATTTCATAGCCAAGCTCACCCGTATACCCGGTTCGGCTGACTATGCAGGCCACCCCTTGGGGGCCTCCTATTCGAGCAATGCTGAAGCGGAACCAATCCAGTTCTTCAACCTTGGCTTCAGTTGGAGGCGTCCAGAGCAGCTTCGCCAATACGTCCCGAGAACTGGGGCCCTGTACTGCCACATTGTGGAGCTGATCGGTTGAATCTCGCACATGGGCATCAAATTTTCGCTCACTGCATTGCTCTTGCAGCCATAGCACAGAATCGTCCGAACCCCCAACCCATCTGAAGTTGTTTTCGGCAAGACGAAAGACTGTACCATCATCGATCATACCTCCATGCTCATAGCACATCGCGGTGTATACAACTTGCCTTTTGGCTAGTTTTCTGATGTTGCGCGTGACACAATACTGAAGAAGATTTTCGGCATCGGGTCCGGTGACTTCACATTTTCGCAATGGCGACAAATCCATGATGACAACCTTCTCTCGACAGGCCCAATATTCAGCGATTGCCCCCTGGTTGGTGATGGTATTGGGGAGCCAATACCCACTATATTCCACAAAATCCCGTGTGTGCAGGGCGAACCGGTCATGAAATCCGGTTTTCTTTGTTTCGGTCACAGTCCCCTCCGTTGTTTTTCGATAACCGACAAAAGGTTTGAAGGCTTCATCAGCGGTGTATGTGCGAACCTGAATATCCGTTGGGTTCCAGGCATTCGACGGGTCAATGTCACACGGACAGGCGGACGACACACACACGAGATCGGTCAAGGCGCGCAAGAGTACGAAATCGCCCGGACGTGACCACGGGTCATCAAGGATCATTGCGTTATGCCGGTCCAGAGCCGTATTGAAAAAGAAATTCACTGCCGGCCAGCCATTGCGTGATCGGACATTGTAGGGTGCGAGGTTCCGTGACATGTTTTCGGAACAGTTCTTGTGCCCGGGATAGCCCATGTCCTCGTAATACTTGGCCGTACATGCCACGCCAAAGGCATCATGGCGCCCGCAAGTGTCCTGGACGATCTGAACCAGAGGTTCAAAATCCACGTTGTAGAACTTCGAATGCAGACCGGGCTGCGGATAAATCATTCCGTTCAGGCTTCGGGTCGCGGTCGGATCAATTTCCCGTTCAACGCCCTCATCCAACGAGCGCAGGGCAAAAGCCTGAAAGTCCGAGCATTCTCTTCCCTGAACGTCAAGGATCTGGATGTATTCCCCTTTTCTGACCTCATAGACAAAGGCCTCGCCGGGCTGTATGTTGCTGTCAACCAGCGGTTCTGCCAAAGGCGAGGGAGGCAACATCGTTTCAATTTCCGATACCTCGGCTTTTCGAATGTAAAGTGCCACTTCGGTCAGGGGAGTTTGTTCCCAAGGAAGCATTTTGTCCCCCGGAGTTGACACAATCAACGTTCCCGTTGCAGAACATGTAAACGTACGCAGAGTTCCGGGTGCTGTTCCAGGACCATGAATGCGTACAGCATCCCCTTCGGCCAAGTTGATTCTTGACCGGAGATAATCGGATTGACGGAACCGATCCAAACCTCTGGAACTGTTCAGCACTTCGATCGTTCCGAGCGGAACGCCCGACCCCTTGGTCCCAAGCAGTCCAGCATCAGACTTGCCTTGATCCGGAAAGAACACCAGCTCGACACCTTGGTCACCTTCAAGATTCAGGATGCCTATTTCACTGTTTTCTTCAACTCGGACAGTGCAACTTCCGCCGCCAGGAACAACGTATCGCTCAACACCGGGAAGAAGTGCCTGACGCCCCGGCTCAACGCTCCCATTGCGTTCAAATGGAACTTCATATCGAAACCGAGCCGGCATTTGCGAAGAGGTCGTTGCAGTCATCATTCCATCCTCACCGTATTGCAACCGATTCTTCCCAGTCCGGAACAAACCCGACAACCTTTATGTCTGGCTGAAGGTATGGGTTGAACAGTACGTTGTGCCAGTAGGTTGCCTGCCAGTAATGCTCAAACTGTTCGTATGACACGACCTCGCACTTCAGCTTGTACGCATGATTATACGCGCCGAATTCCAGAATACATGATTTTTGTGCAATCAGAAACCGAAATCTCTCCGAGTCGGCCTCAAAAGTTGACGTCAGAACATCAGCAAACAGGCCGGGCTGCTGATAGTAGCGCTCGGCCAGGAAACCGACCGCCTTGTCTCGCCTGGCGGCCAGTTCCTGCGTGGATTTAACCATATGATGCAACTCGGGGTTGATCGAATGCTCGGCCTTGCGACAAAGGACGGTAACACACCGAAAGACCGTTTCGGCATGCACCGGAAATTTCACTTCCGGGGCAACAGAACTGTCCGGACGGCCCTGATTTTCGCGCATGACAATCTGCCTTACGCGACACTGCCACTTGAGAAATTCATCGCGCAATGACAATTCGTGCGGCTTCGGCATGTGGGCGGAACGATAGCGGCCTGTCATGCCTGATTGTCGATAACTTTGCAGTTGTAGTCGCGGCCATGTTTAAGACTCGGTATCTTGCCTCTTGTTTCGTTGGCCAGATTGCTGTCAATATCGGCCCATACTACACCGGGCTCGCCCCCGCCATCCGCGATGACTTGACCCCAAGGATCAACGATCAGGGAATGTCCGTAAGAACTCCCGCCACCCGGAATGTTACCGACTGAACAGGGCGCTACGACAAACGCCCCGTTTTCGATGGCCCGAGCTCGGTTCAGTACGTGCCAATGAGCTTCACCCGTCTTCTTGATAAATGCCGCTGGAATGGTCAGGACCTGTGCGCCGTTCTGAGCCAAGTCCCGATACAGCTGGGGGAACCGCAGGTCATAACAGACCGACATTCCCAACAGTCCAAGGCAGGTGTCGACAACCACGGCCTCCTTTCCAGCTTCAACAACGGCACTTTCGCGGTAAGTAAGCTCTTCGGAGAGTTGTATGTCAAAAAGGTGAATCTTGTCATACCGAGCCAAAATCTGACCCTCGGCATCAATGAGGTAAGATCGATTCTTGATTAATTCTTTCCCACGTACTGCAATGGAGCCCACGAGAACCCAGACCTTGTTCGAATGAGCCCATTCGACAAGACTGGCCAAAATCGGATGGTCCGTTTCCGGTGCAGCGGGTGGGGCAAGCAAGCCGTTTTCGCTTTTAAGCCCACCGCAATATTCAGGCAAAAACAGAAACTCAACCCCTTCGTTTCGAGCCTGACGAAGATATTTGACAATCTCGTCCCACGCCTCGGCGAACGTAGGCTGTGCAGTGGTTTGCAGGCAGGCAACCCGGACCATGGCTAAAATTTCTTGTAGGCCTTGCGGAGCAGAACCAGCGGGTGACGATCCGACATTTGAAACTTGACAAGCAACTCCCGGGCAATCATGTCGCGGTCCTGCTGGTTGTCGGGAAGCGTGATTGAATCGGGAATCCGAACCCACCCGTTGATGTTGCGATCAAAGACAGCTGGACGGCCATCTTCGTACCCCATGTGCACATCTTCCAACCAGTTCAGGTCATCCCAACCCATGACCTCCATGTACTCTTTCAGAAACGGGGTCAGATGGTCGTAATCGGGAACCAGATTGACATCATATCTGTAGCCAATGTGCTGGCCAATTTCCACTTCCCTTTCGGAACCCAGCCCTTCTTTGTCCTTGATGAACTGATCGACGTCCGACAGCTCTGAGCCCCTGTATTTTGTTCCGGCCATTCGATACTCCTTACAAGTGATGATAATCCTCGACTCCAACCGTGTGGTTGGTTCCGGCAAGCGGCACTCCAGCCATGGCGGACGCCTCCATGGTCAAAGCCGCCAAATCCTCAACTTCGAGGGAATGAATATTCGTCTTGCCGCAGGCACGGGCAAAAAGCTGAGCCTCAATGGTCAAGGTATGCAAAAAGTTGTAAACCCTTTCGGCGGCCTCGTCCGGGTCAAGCCGTGATCGCAGGACCGGGTCCTGAGTTGCCACCCCGACGGGGCATCGGCCTGTATGACAGTGGTAGCAGTAGCCAGCTTCAACGCCCATTTCTTCCGGGAAATTGGCCTCCGGAATATCCTTGTTGCAGTTCAAGGCCATCATTACCGAATGGCCGATGGCAATGGCATCCGCACCCAGGGCCAAGGCTTTGGCAATGTCAGCCCCGTTCCTGATTCCACCGGCATAAACCAGACTTATTTTGCCGCGCATTCCCAGATCGTCAATCGCCTTTCGTGCCTGGCGAATTGCTGCTATGCCCGGAATGCCGGTATCTTCGGTGGCCAAGTGGGGCCCCGCTCCGGTACCACCCTCCATGCCGTCAATGTATATTGAATCCGGATCACATTTGACCGCCATGCGCACATCATCGTAAACGCGGGCAGCACCGAGCTTCAACTGGATTGGAATCTGCCAATCTGTAACCTCACGAATTTCCCTGATCTTCAATGCCAGGTCGTCGGGACCCAGCCAATCGGGATGTCGGGCCGGGGAACGCTGATCAATGCCAGCCGGCAAGGACCGCATCTCGGCCACCTGATCCGTAACTTTCTGACCCATCAGGTGACCGCCGAGACCAACCTTGCATCCCTGACCGATAAAGAACTCACAGCCATCGGCCAGAACCAGATGATGGGGATTGAAGCCGTAGCGAGACTGAATGCACTGATAAAACCACTTGGAAGAATATCTCCTTTCGTCTGGAATCATGCCCCCCTCACCTGAACAGGTAGCCGTTCCTGCCATGGTGGCTCCACGGGCCAATGCAGTCTTGGCTTCATATGACAGAGCTCCGAAACTCATTCCCGTGACGTAAACGGGTATATCCAGCTCCAGCGGTCGCTTGGCTCGCGGCCCTATGACCGTCTTGGTCAGACACTTTTCGCGATATCCCTCAATGACAAAGCGGGTCAGCGTACCGGGCAGAAAGGTCAGATCATCCCAATGAGGGATTTTCTTGAACATGGAAAAGCCCCGCATCCGGTAGCGACCCAGCTCTGACTTGACGTGGATGTCGTCAATGACATGGGGAGGAAAGACAAAGGACTTTCCCAAATTGAAACGGTCCCTGGTCTGGGGATTGCCTGAATCCGTGCTATCCAACATGCGAGTCGTCTCCTTGAAGTTAAAGTATCAATTTCTTTTCGGTTGGCTCCAGATTGTCGTAATTCCACAACTGCCTGCCCGCTACGATCTTGGTAAAATGTCCAACCCCCTCGTTGGGCAATAGGCCATACATCCGCAGCTTGCGGGTCAGCCACTGCTTGTCGAGCGTTGTCAGTTCGCTTGTAACAGCATCCACACCCAAACTTTGAATCCGTCCTCCGATGTAAATGGTTCCATCATACATCGAGTCGCCAAGGTTCTTGCCAGCGTTGCCGCACACGATCATCCGTCCTCTTTGCATCATGAAGCCGGACAGTGCTCCCGTATCACTCCCGACAATGATCGTTCCGCCTTTCATGTCGATGCCCGTTCGGGAGCCGACGGAACCCTTGCAGATCAAGTCCCCGCCACGAATGGCGGCACCAAAGGTCGAGCCCGCATTCTTTTCGATTATCACGGTGCCGGACATCATGTTCTCGCCACACGACCATCCGACTCGGCCGTTGATTCTGACATTGGGACCATCAATAAGACCCACACCGAAATAGCCCAGGGACCCTTCAAAAATCAAATTCAGGCGATTCAGGATGCCGACCCCCAAGGCATGCTTGCCCCTCGGATTCTTGACGACGATTGATCCGTATCCCTCATCCATCAACTGGCGAATGGCCGCATTGACTTCCGAGGTCGTCTTGTTGTCCGCATCGACTTCTGAACGCTTGTTGTAATCGACTTCAGGGGCCCAAGGGTATACATATCGGCTTTCCTCATCAGGACTGAACTCGATGGCCATCGTCCTTCCGGTCAACTGCTCGGTGGTCATGCCCAGAAGCTTGACCCGCTCCTCCTGAGTCATTTTGCTGAGCTCGGCATCGCTTAGGTATGCCATACGCGAACCTCCTCATCGTAGGGATCATGAGTGTCTATCTCTTCGGGAAGTATCGAGCGAATCGCCACTTCTTCCGAAGCCATGGCAATCAGATCATCACTTTCATAGAGCACCAACGGCTTTGCGGCCATGCTATCCTTGGCCATTCCCAACTCGTCTCCCGTGGCAACGAGGTAAGTGAAAACTCCATCAATGTCATCGATTGACTTTTTCAGGCTGTCTTCCAGAGTGTCGCCATTGGTCAGGTTGTATGCCGTATACACGGCCAGCAATTCGGAGTCGCAATTCGACACGAAACGGTGCCCCATTCGTTCCATCTCCCTGCGCATGATCCAGTAGTTGGTGATCTGGCCATTATGCACAACAGAAATGTCATTGTAGGGAAAGGCCCAGTACGGATGAGCCGATCGAATGTCCACATCCGATTCCGTCGCCATGCGGGTATGACCTATTGCGTGGGTGCCATGGAAAGACTTCAACTGGTAGTCTTCGGCCACCTCATCGGCATCACCCAAGTCCTTGACCAGTTCAAGTCCACGACCCAGCGACAGAATTTCGACAGCTTCCAATTCCTCAATGGCCACGGCCATGTCTCGAAGATTATCCTCACGAGATATGAGATAGCGCAGCGAATAATCAGTGGCTTCACTCTTTTCCCTGATCGTGGCACCGTGTTCAGTGATGATGTAGTCCACCCATTCAATTCGCTTGCGAATTTGGTCCTTGATCTTGCTTCCTCTGTCCATGTCCTCTTTTTCAGCGACCTTCAACCGAACAATGATGTCATCGTCCCGGACATCTCCGTACAGGGCGTATCCGGTTGAATCCGGCCCCCGATGCTTGAGGGCCTGAAGCATGTCCGTCATTTGCAACCCGACGCCAGAGGTCTGCCCTCGGTGAATTATTCCAGCAATTCCACACATATCATTAACTCCCAGAACTATAAAGTCAGTGGGCAGGATGCTGCCACCCTGCTCCGCCAATGCCTACGGAAGGCAATCGATGTAGGTATCCAAGTCCCAGTCGGTCACGGTGTGCATGAACCGCTCCCATTCATCGGTCTTGTATTCGTGATACAGGCGATACATCTCGCCTGGCAGACCACCTTGAATCACTTTGTCTTCGGCCAAGGCATCCAAGGCTTCACCCAGCGACATCGGGAGTTTGCGAACCTCCTTGCCGGCCTCAATGGCCTCGTATATGTTTCTTTCTTCCGGTTCGCCTGGATCCAGGTCATTGACAAGGCCATCGTTGGCTGCCGCTAAAATCACGGACCCCATCAAGTACGGATTGACCATCGAGTCTACCGAACGATACTCGAATCGACCTGGAGCCGAGACTCGCAGACCCGTCGTGCGGTTCTGAAAACCCCAATCCGCAAACACGGGGGCCCAGAACCCTGTATCCCAAAGTCGACGATAGGAATTTACGGTCGATGAACCGATTGCTGTCAACGCCCGCAGATGCTTGACAATGCCACCAATGGCCATTAGTCCGATTTTTCCGGGCAGGCGAGGATTGTCCGTGTCAGGCATGAACTTGTTCTCACCGCCTTTGAAATACATGAAATTCTCCATCATCCCCGGCAGGTCCGAAGGGTCGTTGCCAACGCGATGGAAGGATTTTGCACCACCTTTCCAGAGCGACAGGTTGTGATGACAGCCCGAGGCCGATACGCCCATGAACGGCTTGGACATGAAACAGGCAATCAGATTGTTTTCCCTTGCCACCTGTGAACAGATCTGGCGATAGGTTGTCAATCGGTCAGCATTCTTGAGGACATCGTCAAACATCCAATTGAGCTCCAGCTGACCCGGGGCATCCTCATGATCACCCTGAATCATGTCCAGACCCATCCTGCGCGCATACTTGATGACCTTCATGTAGATCGGTCGAAGTGACTCGAACTGATCGATATGGTAGCAAAAGGGTTTGGAATACCCCCCGGCCGGATTGCCATTTTCATCCCGTTTCAGCCACATCATTTCCGGTTCGGTTCCCATCCTGAGATGCAGGCCGTCATGTCTGTTCTGGAACTCTTCGTGCAGTCGTCGCAGATTGCCTCGACAATCGGCAGTCAGATATGCCCCCGGATCCTCCGGCTCCTCACGGTTGCGAAACAATGTACAGAAGAAACGGGCAATCTTCGGTTCCCACGGCAGCTGCATCATGGTTTCCGGTTCTGGAATTCCGACCAGTTCTGCCGCTTCCGGACCGTAGCCCAGATAGTCTCCCCGGCGGTTGGTAAAGAGGTTGACGGTGGCACCATAGACGAGCTGGAACCCCTTTTCAGCCACACTCTCCCAATGGTCGGCGGGTATTCCCTTGCCCATGACCTTGCCGGTTACGGAAACAAACTGCAGATAGATGTACTCTATGCCCAACCTATTGATCTTGTCTCTGGCTTCCTTGACCAAATCGTCCCGCCCGGGGGCGTGAACAAACTTTTCGATATCCATTTCTGGCATCAATACTCTCCCTCTCTAGTACTCAGACTTAGCTCCATGGGTATGGGCTGTTGGACACAGGATGCAGTTCCCCCTTTTCGAATCGGGAAAATCGAAACGGTTCCAGCAATTCCTGCTTTTCACCCAGAATTTCATCGGCAACAAGATGGCCGACACCGATCATTTTCCATCCGTGATTGGAATCGGCAATAACCGAAACGTTGTCCCTGAATCGATCAAAGACGGGAAAGCTGTCGGGTGTAAAGCAACCGATACCCCCAGATGCTTCACGATGGTATTTAGGCATCGTCCCTTCAAATCGCTTGTGACAATGCGCAAGAGCAGAAACCCACATGTGCGCAAACTCGGGGCTCGACACGAACTCTGGACTTGATGGACCATACGGGTCCACGGCCACTTCGTCAACCGAAGTATTGACCTTGTAGGGGGCCGCTCCACCCTGCACACCTCCGAAATGCCAATCCGGCTTGTAATAGATCCCCCACATTTCCTCCGTGATGACGGAACCGTCAACATCCGATACCAGCGGTGCATCGGTATCGACATGAATGACTGGCGGCATCTTGCCATCATCGGTGAGAAGCGTCTCCGGTGAAACTTGCAGAACGCCTTCTTCCAGCTGCCAGTACCTCCACATGTCAACATTCTCGTGAACCTTGCCATCCAGATCCCTGACGGCAATCTGCCCGGGCAAGTCCAGCATGGTCCAGAAATCCCGTACCCAAGGCCCAGCACCGACGACTATTTGCTCGCAGGATATGGTTCCCTGACTGGTATCAATGCTGGCCACGGACGGGGAAGCCGAGTCGGAGTTGAATCCCCTGACTTCAACCCCGGAAACGATTCGGACCCCAAGCTGTTCGGCCTTGGAAGCCAGGCCGTACATGGCCTTTGTGTTATTTGAATATCCCCCTCTTTTCTCATGCAAAATGGATGTGATGTTCTGCGCCTGCCAGTCCTCAAACATGCCCCGCATGTAATTGGTTGCGGCATTGGCACCTTCAATGAAAACGCTCTCATAACCGATTTCCTGCTGCTGCTCGAAAATCGACTGAACATCCTCGCGCATCGATTCACACGAAATCTGCATGTAACCGACAGGGTGATAGTGCAAGCCCTCAGGGTCGGACTCCCAGACGCCAACCGAATGGGCCATCAGCCTCCGCATTGCCGGCTGGAAGTAATTGTTTCGAACAACACCGCACGCGATTCCTGAGGCACCAGAAGCGATTCCTGACTTGTCGAGAACTATCACGCGCCCTTCAACCGATTCGCCAGCCTCAAGCAATCTTTGGGCCAACCTCCACGAGGTCGACAGGCCATGAATGCCAGCTCCAATGACGACATAGTCCACATGTTCCGGTATTGCCACTTGGTCTTCTCCCCCTTGATCCAAACTGTAAATATCCGACTGCCTCAACATGCCAGAATCAGTCTAAAGAGAATGAACCAATAGTCAAGAAAAAATATACCAAAATCTTAAAAAACTTGTAAAATAATGGTTTTGGATTGTTATTGGTTCGAAAATTTGCTGCTAATGCCAAATCGAAAATTTTTCGCTGACGTTGCTAGGACTCTGCGGAGCGAAATCCACACGGGCCAATTCAAGCCTTATGATCGTCTGCCTCCCGAGCGGAAACTTGCGGAGCGATTTTCGGCATCACGTGGAACGATTCGCAAGGCGTTGATTCTCCTGCAAACCGAAGGTCTCATCGCCATCAAGAGAAGCAGTGGAACCTATGTATCACCTCATGACAGCGAGCATGAGCAGTCCATCTTCAAATCGGCCCGTCCACTTGAACTGATGGATGCGCGGTTTGCCCTTGAGCCTCATATTTGCCGATTGTTGGTACTCAATGCACGCAATGATGATATCGCGGGGATGATGGATCTGGTTGATGCCATGGAACAAAACATACATGATGCCGTGGAGTTCGCTGAACTCGATACACAGTTTCATGCGAAACTCGTCTCTTCAACCGGGAATTCCTTGCTCGAATGGATTGCTTTGCAAATCAATTCAGTGCGCCGAAACCAGGAATGGTCTCGAATGCGGTCACTTACTCTTGAGCCCAACATCATTCAAGAATACAACGTGCAGCACCGTCGGATTGTCGCTGCGATTCGCAATCGCGACCCCGAACTGGCCGCCGCCCGGATGAAAGAGCATCTCAACACCGCCCGCCTCTCGTTGACCAAGGCCGCCGCAGCCTGAGCCATGATTTGGGAACGATTACAGCCCGTCAGGCCTGGCTCGAAGCCGAATGGAACCAGTTGATGTATACTCGCTCGGCCATCAATTCGAAATTCCGCATTTCTTGCGAACATTGCTGCTTGAGATGATCGACTCCGCTGGGGCCAAACACATCGATCAGAGCCGACTCATATTCAGGAATTCGGGCCCAGTTTTCGACCGTGCTCGGCTCCACTTCAAGGTGAAACTGAACCGAAAAAGCCCGATTGAACCAGTTCATGGCCTGAATCTTGCACAGAGGGGAAGTGGCCAGGCAAACGGCTTCAGCTGGCATCTCTTTCACTTCCGCACCATGCCATTGAAGGCACTTGAACTGCTCGGGCAGGCCATCGAAGAAGACACTCTCCGTCCCCTCGGGACTCAACGCCACATCCATGATCCCAACCTCAGGGCGTTTACCCTTTCCACATTTTCCGCCGAGAGCTTCGGCCAGCAACTGATGTCCAAGACAAAGCCCCAGAAACGGCAACCCCCGCACGGCAACAGCTTCTCGAATAAATTCCTTTTCCGGTCTTAACCATGGATGAACGTCCTCCTCCCAGACATCCATCGGTCCGCCCAGGACCCAGAGTGCATCATAACCGTCAAGCGGTGGTAGCTTTTCGCCTTCATCCAACTCGGCTGCATCCCACGTATGGCCATCCTCAATCAACAATTTGCGGAATGAGCCCGGATGCTCAACTCGAGCATGTTGCAGGACAAGAATATGCATGATCAAGTTCGCTCGTTGCCTGAACCAGTGGTTGAATTAAAACAGTTCCTGTTATCGGTCGGATGTCCTGCACCGCTTTCAGCCGGCACTCATGGCCAAGTCCACACACCTACCCGTTATCCTGTCCGCTGCCGAACGCCAACGCCTCGAAGAGGTCTGCGATCATCTGCAACAGCCCCAGAAGCATGTCTGGTGAAACCGCATCATCCTAGGCTAGGCGCGGTTCGCGACCGCGCGTCGCACCGGCATGGCCAAGCGCGCCGACCGTGTGGCGTCAGAAGGGTTCATTGCGTATCACAACGAGTATCAGGCTCGATCCTGTCGCTGTAGCAAGTCGCCGGATGACTTGATGCGATCCTGAAAATGGGTTTCATATTATCGAATCAAACCACTGGAACCCCATGGTGATGCCGGCCCCGACCGTTGTCACCTTCGACATTTTGACGATTGGCACACAGACCGGCACAGCCAACTGCCGAGGGCAATCACCGGCGCATGATGGTACAAATGTCGTCGGGGACAGTTCGGCAATCCTGCTCAAGCCCGGCATAGAACTCAGTACCGCTGCCGAAACTTCGGCCGTCGAGTCCAACTCAACCACCAGAGCGCAACATCAACTGACACCCTCAAGGCACGCGTACAACCAGCAAACAGCCCTACCCCAACTTCATACTCTCGTAACTATAGACAATGCAATCTGGCGTCATCATTGCGAACCGATAGTTGAAATTGACGTGAACGACAGAAGCGTACTCACGGTTCCACTGCCCCCTCCCACGCTGGCGAGTTCATCATCCTTCAGTTCTGCGTTCGGATCCGAAGGAATTATAAAATGCTCAACCTTCTCGCTATTCGCCACAAACACGACTTCTATCCCTTTAGGACTGTCGACGCCAAAATCCCTGAAGGCCCCTGCCCGCGTTTGACTACCCTGTTGATTCAGCCTGTCCAGCTTATCTGAATCAATGTGGCAGGCCTCGGCCAATTCCGCTACCTTCCTAACGTTCTCCGGTGAATTGGCCAAAGCCCGAACCTCGGGCGAGAAACCCTGCACTGGTTGCACTTCCATCATAGTCATCCCTTCCCATGTCAAAATACCCCAACAACGGGTTGAATTATAGCAAATGAGAGAGCTAATTTCAACAAAAAAGATTCCGATTTTGGCCCGGCCTGTTCGACCGTTTTCCGTCGCTCCAGAATCTTCGATGCACATAGGCGAATCCCGACTCCACCGGAGCGAAGTTGACTGGATCATTCATAAATTGCACGATGCATGTCGGCCTTGCTAAGTCTTGAAATATAGGTATCAAATGAATAAGATGAACCACTAGGGGTAGGCTCATCAATCATGTTCTGTCTCTTTCTGTTGATTTGCTGGCACCACCGAAGAATGACACCGAGCCTGATCATCACTGGAAATTTGTGACCCAGTCGCTCAAGGCAGCGGCCATCCGCCGAAAACTCGGCTTCAACTGGCCGAAAGACATCCCTCAGTTTGATTGTGCCTCTTGTGCATGTTCGCGTCACATGGAATGACGGTCTTGCGGTGCGCCCGCGAAGAAATGACCAGAATGGCAGCCTGCGGCGGGATCGGAAACCGTATCCGGTCGCATCGTAGACCCGTTCGCCGATGACGAACTGTCCGGGCCTGAAGCCGGTTAAAATGGCCCCACATGCTGGAGCAGCATAGGCTTGACCAAGTGTCAGGTCAAAGTCGGCACCGTCATGTGCAGCCAGCTTGTCCTGTGATCAACCCAGTGATTGAATTAAAACAAATGATTTCTGCTACCGATCGGATGTTCCGAACCACTTTCAACTGACGCTCATGGCTGGAAAATTCATCCCACTCACATGGAGCCGATCATGGCAAAGTCCACATCCCGCCCGTCATCCTGTCCACCGCCGAGCGTCAACGCCTCGAAGAGGTCCGCGATCATCCGCGCTGGCACTTTCGCTTCACTCCCACATCGGCATCACGGGCCAATGTCGTGGAGGGCTTTTTCTCGAATCTGGCCCGCCAGCAGCCCAAGCAAGCCATCTTCAATTCGCTGGCCGAATGTATCACGGCGGTGGAGGGGTTCATTGCGCACCGCAACGAGCATCAGGCTTGACCCTTATCACTGGAGTAAGTCGCCGGATGACTTGGTGCGGTCCTGGAAAAATGGATACCATATGATTGAACCAAACCGCTAGATGTCCAAGGCGTTTTGATGCTCCCATTCTGAAAAGTGTCGCATGTACTCGTTCCACTCTTCGTATTTCAGCTTGACCAATGCCGTGTGGAGCTCGTTGCCAAAATACTCCCTGGCCACTTCCGAGCATTCAAACTGTCGGATTGAATCAAGCAGGTTCAGAGGCAGTTTCGGCGCATCTTTCACCTTGTATCCCTCGGCATACATATCAAGATCAATTCGCTTGCCCGGATCAACCTTGTTGGCAATACCATCCAGTGCAGCCACAATCATGGCCGCTTGCAGGAGATATGGATTTGATCCTCCATCGGCCAGCCGCACCTCTATTCGATTATTCCCTGGAATCCGGATCATATGTGTCCGATTGTTACCGCCATAGGTAACTGTGTTGGGTGCCCACGTTGCACCCGATGTCGTTTTGGGTGCATTGATCCTCTTGTAGGAATTGACGAGGGGGTTTGTAATCAGGGCAAGGCTTTGGGCATTCCTGAGCAATCCACCGATTACGTTGTAGGCAAGACCCGACAGACCCAACTCTCCATCGCCCGACATCAGATTGTTATCGTTTTTGTCCCAAATGGACAGATGAACATGGCATCCGTTCCCTGTCAGGCTTGGCATCGGTTTCGGCATGAAGGTTGCCTTGTAACCATGTCTTTCTGCCATTGACTTGACCAGTATCTTGAAAAAAGTGTGCCGGTCTGCGGTGGTCAGCGCATCGGCAAAATCCCAGTTCATTTCGAATTGGCCGTTCCCGTCTTCATGATCGTTTTGATACGGGCCCCACCCCATGTTCGTCATGGCGTCACATATCTCAGCTATGACATCGTATCGGCGCAAGAGTGCTTGCTGGTCGTAACAGGGTTTGCTTCGAGTGTCAGCAAGATCCGAGAGCTCTTTGCCATTCTCGGCCAAAAGGAAAAACTCGGGTTCAACCCCGGTCATAACTTTCAAACCCATTTGATCAGCCTTGGCAATCAAGCGCTTCAACACTAACCTCGGAGCGTGCTCGACATCCCTGCCGTCCATCTGCAGGTCGCTGGGGATCCACGCCACCTCTTCATTCCAAGGCAACGGGTATGTGCTATCCGAGGGCATGGCCAGCATGTCCGGGTGGGCCGGTGTCATGTCCAGGTGGGCAGCAAATCCGGCAAATCCAGCACCCTCCACTCGCATGTCTTCAATAGCCCCCGCAGGAACCAATTTGGATCTGACCACCCCAAACAGATCGGTGAAACTCACAAGATAGTAACTGATAGGCATACGCTCCCTCTTGACGCAAATAACTGAATCACGAACATCAAGGCCGAAGTATAGCGAATTTTACCGTTGGACAAAATGTACAGCGGCCGAACAAGCTATCCCGACTGGTCTTGTGGAGCAGTTGCTCTTGGCTTTTTCCTGACTATTCAGCGGAAGACAGTCTTTGCTTATGCTCTCTTTCCAACTTTTCTTTTAGATTCCTCACCATCTTCAGAGCATCCTGACCCTTTTTGCTATTCAACAACTCTACAGGGTCGACATGCGTCCCACCCCAAAAGGATGTGTGGACCTTGGGCTTATCAGGCAATTCATCGTAAGTCTTTCTATTCATCGCCTCTCTCTTCCCGTCTGAATGAGCACGAAATACTACACGTTTGTCAATGATTCAACGTGGCTTAATGGAGGACAGCGTATCAACTTGAATAATTTTTGCTTTGTACAACCCCACATAGTAGGGATTCACGACCGGTTAAACTTCAAACTGAGACATGACCTGATGGAAATATCCCCCAACTTCACGAGGCCTGTTGAGACGCTTAAACGACCCCCATAACAGTCGCAATCCACTTCAAGGACGCCAAAATGAGGAGGGCTCTCATTCGCCAATCAAACAAGTGTCCCTACCCAGATGTTGGGCAGATTGCCGTTTATGCGAAAAAGGATTGCCATGTTAACCAATCCCGGACATCCGTTAGCCTGATTTCATGAAACTTCACCCCGGAACCATCACACTGCACTGGCCCAACCCTTTAAAGTTCTTGGCAGACTTGTTGCAAACAAAAATTGCCGTGCATCTTGCAATGCTTCGGCATGACCCCATGCGCTCCAGCGCGTAAAAGTCCCCGAGATCCCTCCGGGTTGAACCCTCGGCTAGGGAGAAGCCACGGAACCTACAAAGCATGAGAACTGTTCGTAACCTTCGATTTGTTTACGTCTCTCGGTAGCATGCCAAAGTAGGACTTGAATGACTTCGAAAAGTGTTCTCGGTAGGTGTATCCCGTTGCATCCATTATATCAACCATGCTCAGTGATGTCTCTTCGAGGAGCTTTTTGGCGATCTCCAGCCTCAGTTTTTGACTGAGTTTCATGGCCGAAAAACCGAGTTCCTGACGGAACAGGCGGTTCAGGTGCCGCGAACTCATGCCGACCAAATTCGCCAGTTGGCCAAGAGTAAGAGGATCAGCAACATGATTTTCAATGAGTTCTATTGCCACAAGAACCTTGCGGTTGAAAGTTCCGTACCGCTTCTCCAAACTCCCCCTCTGGGTTTCACCGGGCTTGCGAACAGTTGTATGGATAAACCAGTCAGACACTTCACTAGCAAAGGAAACTCCAAATTCCTTTGTGATCAGGGCGTGCATGAGGTCCAATGGAGCCATCCCTCCCGCACAGGTAATGCGGTTTCGGTCGATCACAAACAGGGATTTCTCTAGCGGTATGCTTGGTTTCAGTTGCTCGAGATACGGTGCATGTTCCCAATGCACTGTCATCCTATGATCGTCCATCAACCCTGCCTTTACCAAAATTACCGGACCTCCAGAAATTCCTCCAATGACAGAATTGGCCTTGTCAAAAGTACGCAAGCGATCAAAAAAACTTCGGTTCTCAAATTGCTCCGGCGTCCCACCGGCAATGACAAACAAATAGTCCAGCCCAGGGGTCGCCTCTGCCAGCGGTACAGTTTGAACGATTGCTCCCGATGAACTTTTTGAGCTTTTGCCTTCAACAGAGTAGTGATTGATCTCAAACAGGATATTTTTCGCCAGCAGGTTTGAAGCCCGCATGGGGTCAACAACACACGCGTAAGACAGCAGGGCAAAATTCTCGATCATAACCAAGCCGATCCTGATTGGCTTCTTGATCATGCTATATGTCTCTTTTTATTAAAAAAATGTCCCTTTTATAGGGTATGCGATCTCGCGAAGTATGGCAAGTCTCAAGTCACTCTGCTTGTGATGACCAATGAAGTATTCCGCCTGGCAAATTTTTCGAAAAGGGATTGAAGGCAACAAGAACTGGCCTTCCATGTGGCGCGAGCCAGCGCCAAAATCAGCGTACGATGTCATCATCATTGGTGCTGGCCACGGCATGGCGGCAGCCTATTATCTCGCCAAGATTTACGGGATCACCAATGTTGCAGTTATCGAAAAGGGCTGGTTAGGGGGCGGGAACACAGGCCGCAATACCACCATCATCCGCTCCAATTATTTGCTCCCTGAAAACGAACCCTTCTACGAGTTCTCTCTCAAACTCTGGGAAGGGCTGGAGCAGGATTTCAACTACAATGCCATGGTTTCCCAACGTGGCATCATGAATCTGTTTCATTCGGATGGTCAGCGTGATGCCTTCGTCCGTAGGGGCAATTCCATGTTGCTCGCCGGTGCTGACGCTGTTCTCCTTGATGCAGAACAGCTGCGGCGCATGTGTCCTTTTTTGAATTTTGACAGTGCCCGTTTTCCGGTCAAGGGAGCCCTCTGGCAACCTCGCGGGGGTACAGTACGCCATGATGCTGTCGTGTGGGGGTATGCCAGAGGGGCCAACGCGCTTGGAGTCGACATCATTCAAAACTGTGAAGTCACAGGTTTTGACATTGAACACGGCACCTGCAAGGGAGTACAGACCACCCGTGGTTCGATAAAAGCCAAAAAGGTCGGTGTCTGTGTTGCCGGATCTTCCGGCAAGGTCATGGCCATGGCCGGCATGCGCCTTCCAATGGAAACGCATGTGCTGCAGGCGTTTGTATCGGAGGGCCTGAAACCTTGCTTGCCCAACGTCATTACATTCGGGGCCGGTCACTTTTACGTGAGCCAATCAGACAAGGGCGGGCTGGTTTTCGGTGGTGACCTGGACGGATACAACTCATACGCTCAACGAGGAAACCTGCCAACCGTTGAAGATGTGTGCGAAGGAGGCATGGCGATCATGCCCATGATCGGGCGAGCCCGATTGCTCCGAATGTGGGGCGGTCAAATGGATATGTCCATGGATGGCTCACCCATTATCGACAGGACCCATATTGACGGTCTCTATTTCAATGGTGGATGGTGTTATGGAGGATTTAAGGCCACACCGGCTTCCGGCTATTGCACTGCACATCTGCTGGCCAAGAACGAGCCCCATCCGACAGCAACCGGGCTTCGGATGGACCGCTTCCGAACCGGCCACATGATTGACGAAAAGGGGGCTGGAGCTCAGCCGAATCTCCACTAAAGGATGCATGCATGATAATTGATCACCCCTTGCTTGGACCAAGAGACGCAGCAGAATTTGTTTATCTCGGTGATGCCAGCCTGATCAACCGGCCCGATCATGCCGATGATGCAACTGGTGAACAATACTATGAATACCTGTACCTGCGCGACAACCCCGAGGGATTGCATCGGGAACTTTGGTATCATGAACAAGGTGACAGATCCTGGCTGGTGGTGACCAGAAACACTCGGACCCACGAAATAACCGATGTCAAGCTGGCTCGCGACATCGCCCTGGATTCAGGTCGGCAATGAGCATGTTCTCTCGCTTGCCGACCGGAGGGCTGATCAACAGAGACAAGCCCTTGGAGTTTACCTTCAATCGCAGGACGATGACCGGTTTTGAAGGAGATACTCTTGCATCGGCCTTGCTGGCCAATGACCAGTTGCTCGTTGGCCGGTCGTTCAAGTACCATCGTCCGCGAGGAGTGTTCACGGCTGGCTCGGAAGAACCCAATGCTCTGGTTCAGCACGGACGCGGTTCATTTGCTGAACCGAACACCCGAGCAACCGTCCTTGAACTCTACGATGGCCTGTATGCAAGAAGCCAAAATCACCGGATTTCGCTTGGCTTCGATCTGATGGGGATCAATGATGTGTTCTCCTCCTTCCTTACAGCGGGCTTTTATTACAAAACGTTCATGTGGCCAAAGGCTTTCTGGGAGAGGGTTTATGAACCAATAATTCGCCATTCTGCCGGCTTGGGCAAATTGTCGGGATTGCCGGATCCGGACACCTATGATAAAGGATTTTTGCACTGTGACCTGCTCATCGTTGGGGCGGGGCCGAGTGGCCTGGTCGCCGCGTTGACCGCTGGTCGAGCCGGAGCGAGAGTGATCATCGCGGATGAAGATTTCCGGCTTGGCGGACGGCTGAACTCGGATGACGAAATCATCAATGATCTGCCAGCCCATGAGTGGCTTGAGCAAATTTCAGCCGAATTGGCTTCCATGGACAATGTCAGGCTGATGCCTAGAACTACCATCTTTGGGGCTTATGATCACGGAATTTTTGGCGGATTGGAAACTCGTACGGATGCCTTGGCAGGAATCAACAAGAAGCCTCGAACCGTATTATGGCGAATATATTCCGGACAAGCCATTGTCTGTGCGGGGGCAACGGAACGCTCCATAGGTTTTGGCAACAATGACCGACCCGGTATTCTTCTTGCCGGAGCGATGCGGACCTATCTCAGCCGGTTTGGAGTCAAAACCGGAAGCAATGTTGTCGTATTTACCAACAATGACTCTGGATGGAAGACCGCCCGCTCACTGTTTCGGTCCGCGATCAATACAACTGTCATTGACACGAGGGGAAAAGATGCTCCTGCGGGTTATGAAGACCTGAAGGCCGCTACGGTTCACGGCTGTATCATCGATGTGAAGGGCAAGCAAAGGCTGCATTCAGTCGTTCAAGCCAATGGGCAAACTCTGTCGGCGGATGCTGTTGCTGTCTCTGGAGGCTGGAATCCCAACGTGCATCTTACCTGCCACAAGCAAACAAAACCCGTATGGAATGAGTCCATTTCAGCTTTTGAGCCGGGTCCAGACTTGCCTCAAGGAATGCATGTTGCGGGGTCGGCAGCCGGTCACTTTGACCTGCAATCGGTTTTGGATTCGGGATGTGCCTCCACTCGGCAAGCATTGACCAATTTGGGCATTGCTCTCCCCGGCAAGGAATCGTTCTGGGCCAGTCAAGAATCCTGTTCAATCACCCCATGCTGGTATGTGAAAGAATCAGAGAGCAGGGCTTGGATAGACCTGCAAAATGATGTTACGACGAAGGATATAGCTCAGGCTTATCAGGAGGGTTTCCGCGATGTCGAGCACCTAAAGCGATATACAACGCTCGGCATGGCCACAGATCAGGGCAAGACCTCAAGCATAATCGCATCAGCACTCATGTCCGAGTATACCGGCAAGCCTATTGCCGAAACCGGCACAACCATTTTTCGCCCCCCGTACACACCTGTACCAATCGGTTCCTTGGCGGGTCGTTCGCAAGGACGCCATTTCAGACCCGTAAGACACACCCCAAGTCATCGCTGGGCAGAAAAGAGAGGGGCCGTATTTGTTGAAGTAGGCAACTGGCTCAGAGCCCAGTGGTATCCACTCGCCGGTGAAACCCACTGGCGCCAGAGTGTCGACCGAGAGGTCAAGGCAACCCGCAAATCCGCGGGAATATGCGATGTATCAACCTTGGGCAAAATAGACTGCCAGGGCAAGGATGCAGCCGAATTCATCAACCGTATCTATTCCAATGCCTTCCTTAAGCTCGCTGTTGGCAAGGTTCGATATGGACTGATGATGCGCGAAGACGGGATCGTCTACGACGATGGAACCGTTGCGCGTTTGGCTGACAATCATTTTGTCATCACAACGACTACAGCCAATGCAGTACTGGTATTTCGTCAGTTGGAATTCGCCCGTCAGTGCCTTTGGCCACGGTTGGATGTGCATCTCATTTCGACTACTGACGGCTGGGCTCAGTTCTCGATTGCCGGGCCGAAATCCAGACAACTGGTCGCTCAAGTCGTTGATGACGACTTTGACCTGTCCAACGAAGCCTTCCCTTTCATGGCTTGTTCTGAATTGACCGTCTGCAGCGGGATCAAGGCTCGGCTGTTTCGTATCTCCTTTTCGGGGGAACTCGCCTACGAAATTGCCGTTCCGGCCCGGTTTGGCAACTCGATGATGGATACGCTGCTCAAGACCGGAGAGGCGTTTGATGCCGTACCCTATGGAACCGAGGCCTTGGGCGTCATGCGGATTGAGAAGGGTCACTTCGCCGGGAATGAACTGACCGGACAGACAACCGCCTTCAATCTAGGACTCGAACGAATGGTCTCCAAGAAGAAGGATTCAATTGGCCACAAGCTCTCTGAACGACCAGGATTAACGAGAATTGACGGATGGCGACTGGTCGGATTCAAGCCCGTCGATCGAAACAAGGAACTTCAAGCTGGTGCTCATTTTGTGGCCAAGGGTGCAGTCAAAAATCTTGCCAATGATGAAGGCTGGATGACTTCCGTCGCCTACTCTCCAACCCTTGGATACCACATAGGCCTGGGTTTCATAAAAAGAGGGCTTGAGCGCTTTGGCGAGACTGTCGAGGCCTTCGACCAGCTGCGTGGCAAAACCACTGAAGTCGAAATTGTTTCGCCTCATTTCTACGATCCGGAGGGAAGCAAACAACGTGGCTGATCATACGCTTACAGGCGAGCACTTCGTCTGGGGAACCCAAAGATACTATGATGATACCTATCTTGAGGAAGTGTCCGAGCATTCCATTGTTTCACTAGCCGTTCCACGAAATGAGGAAGAGGCTTTTGTTGAACGGTTTCACAGTGCCTTCGGCACGAATCCACCTCAACCGGGAATGGTGAACCGCTCGCAGGATGACCGGTTTGAATTCCTGTGGATGTCTCCCGATCAGATTCTTGCCTATTTCATCACGGATTCTCGATACCCTGAACAGATCATCAAGAATGAATTGAACAATCTGGGCTATGTGACCGACCAGACCCACAACTGGTGTCAAATCAGACTGGTCGGAAACCTGACCTTGCCGTCCCTCGAGCGCATTTGTCCCCTTGATCTGCATCCCGACATGTTTCCTGTGGGGAGTTGTGCTCGGACGGTCATGGAACATCTGAACACGGTGATCATTCGAAAGGGTTCTCAGGAATTTTTGTTTCTTTCTCCCAGTTCTTCAGCCGTATCATTTCTCCGTGCCATCGAGCAATCTCTCCTGAATACCGGCAACTTTTAATTGGGGATTATCACCCTGGCAAAGACAAGAATTGTTTGAACAAGGTGATTTGGTTCGATTGTCCAGCTAGAATTTCCAGGATCATCGAGCGTATCGACCCCCAACCGAAGATGCCGGGCGATGGACGAGCGTCAGCCGCCAGCCGGCTTGTCCGGTATGGGTCAATGCAGAGGCCCGAGCAGGCCTTGACGATCACGCTCGATCAGCCTATACTCTGTTAGACATGCAAGTGTCCCGGTCCGGGACTCGGAGGGCAGCATGAACATGAAATTTCAGCGAGCGCGACTGCAGACCTTTATCAAGGATGATGACCGGCGTCTCAATTGCACCTTTGTCGGGCGCGAGGATATCATGGCGGATATCATGGGCACGGCGGACGCAATGGCCCGTCATAATCCGCAACAGTCGAAACTGTGGCCGGGCAAGGGGCGCATGCGGCTCATCCAGGGAGCCCCCGGCATTGGCAAGACATCGCTTCTGGATTCCCTGAACCAGCGTTGTCATGACCGCCTGCGGACAAACCTGGAGGACAACCGTCCCTACGTCATTCCGGTCATGATCACATCCAGCAACGATTTGTCTCCAAGCCGGGTGGCCGGTCGCATCCGGGCCACCATAAACGCCGTCGACCGGGATGCGTCCGAGAAAACGCTGGAGGATGTCGTGCCGGATCCCCCGCGTGACTGTGCCCTTCTGCTGCTGATCGACGAAATCCAGAACGTACCGGGGGGGGGGGACCCAAGGATCCGGCCGGCCAGGTGCTGACCTATCTGGAGGGGGGCAGCGACGGCATGCCCATTCTCCCTGTGCTGGCTGGCCTGTCCAACAGCAGCCGGGTCATGAAGCATATTGGAGTCTCTAGGCTCGGCGGCCGGGCGGCCGAACGTCTATATACCTTGAACCGATCCGACGTGCGGGCGGCCTTGAACGGTTTCATGGCCGAGTTTGGCCTGCGGGCGGACGTGGACGCCGTCATCCGGTGGGAAACCCGTCTCTGGCACTGGTCCCTAGGCTGGCCCAAGCATCTGCAGAATGGCCTCAGCATCCTGGGCGAACATCTGCTGGCCCAGGATGGCGACCTGAGTCGCGTGCATGCTCCGGACGTCCAGAGAGATGCCATGCACATGCGACACGCCTACTACAATACGCGCTTCGGGTCGCATGATCCGGAGATGATCGGCGCGATCATGAGTGACCTGGGGCGATATCCCGTTACGGAAAGAGAGGTGCGCGCCGTCATCGCTCGGACCGCGTCCCTTATGGACTGGCGTGATGCCGTGGCACCGACCGTGGACGACATGCTTCGGCTGGGACTGATCGACACCGTTCCCGGTCCGGGTCGCTCCCGGATGGGATGTCCCATCCCTAGCCTGCACTCCTTCGCCGTGGCCCACACCGGAAGCGACTTGCATGTCGATGCCGGCGACGACCACATCGAGTCCTTGCGTCTGGCCGATCATGACGTCGATGCCCGCGATGGTTGGAACCGCACGCCCTTGCATATGGCCGCACAGGATAACTGGTCCGCCAGCATCGATCTCCTGCTTGATCATGACGCCGATCCGGACGCGACCGATCGCTGGGGCCGCACCCCCCTGCACATCGCTGCCGGCGAAAATGCCGGGGCGGCCCTGCAGATCTTGCTAGAGCAGGGGGCGGCCCTGCAGATCTTGCTAGAGCAGGGGGCGGCCCATATGGCCGCTGACGATGAGGGGCAGACGCCCCTGCATCATGCCGCCCGAGCCGGCAGCGTCCAGGCGGCCCAGATCTTGCTGGATGCGGGGGCTGATCCGGTTGCGCGGGACCGGGACGGAAAGACCCCTCTGCACACGGCCTCCGGTTCGGCCACGCCCGAATGTCTGGCCGTCCTGCTGGCGGCTGGAGCCAGCGTCACGAGGACGGATGCGGCGGGCCGGACCCCCTTGCATCATGCCATGCTGGCGGATCAGGACCAGAGCATGCAGGTCCTGCTGGACGCCGGGGCCGACCTTCATGCACCGGACCGGAAAGGTAAGACACCGCGGGACCGGGTTCGGGAACCCGGCCGCTGCCACGCCCGTCTCTACGGACCTCCCGACCCGGCAAATGGACCGAAGCCCTAGCCGCACGGGCCCGGCGTACCTCTTCCCTTTCCGGAGTCGCGTCTCCCCGGCCGGATGTCCAAAAAAATGGGGATTATAAAAATAACTTGACAAACTGATTCTCTGTCAACTCTCAAAGCCCGTTGAATTTTTCCGAAATCTGTAATAACGCTGGCTTGGATTGTAGAACCGAAATGACCAAATTAAAGTCGAGGTTGTCACCTGTCCATATCGTCTGGTTGGCCCAATTGACGCTGGTGGGGTGGGGGCAGAATCAGTGGTGGGCCTTGCCGCCATTGCGGTCATGCTGATAAAGATAATCCTGGAATTGACGCCCGAAATCATTTTCCAATAAAGCAGGCAAGAAACAAGGGCAAGATTGCTTTCAACAATTCTTGTCTTTGCCAGGGTTATAATCCCCTTTTAATTTTCTGTCCCCAAGCCGGATTCAGTGCGGCCGAACGAGTTTTGCATAGCCGTTGTCCGGGTTCCCATTGTCGAATGATTTTGCACTTTGCATGCGGAACGATTATGGTAACCAAGGTATGATTGTTCTAAATCGCAAATCTGCTGGAATAGACGGGTGGCACTAAGGGTTACTCTGGCGCAGATGTGTTCCACTGATACTCATCAGGGAAATATCGAAGCCGTTCACGATATTGTTCGCAACTCGGGAGATTCCGACTTGATTGCCCTGCCGGAAGCCGCGGGCATGATGAACAAGAATTACGAGACGGCCCGTCAACTGATTACCGCCGCCGATCAAGACCCCTTCATTGCCTGTTGCCAGCAACTGGCCAAAGAATCCGGCAAGTGGATCCATATCGGATCAACGCCGGTCAGCGCAGGTGACAAATGCTACAATTGCTCAGTTCTGATCACCCCCGAAGGCCAAGTGCTGGCTTGGTACAATAAGATTCACCTGTTTGATGTCTTTCTGCACGGCAACAAGCCAACTGGGGAGTCTCGACGATATACGGCTGGAGACACCGCAGTCTTGGTTGACACTCCTTGGGGAATCTGGGGTTTGAGCATCTGCTATGACTTGAGGTTCCCCAGCCTGTATCGGGAATATAGCAAAAAAGGGGCGTCTATCCTGTTCATCCCATCCGCCTTTACCGTGCCAACCGGTCGAGCCCATTGGGAAGTGCTCCTAAGGGCTCGGGCCATAGAAAACGGAGCCTGGGTGGTTGCCGCGGCACAAGTCGGGAACCATGATGATGGTCGCTCTACCTATGGTCATTCCATGATCATTAACCCTTGGGGTGAGGTGATTGCGGATCTGGGCGGTGAGACGCTTGGACAAGCCAATTACACTCTTGATTTGGAACTCGTAAACTCATCCCGTCAACAAATACCATCCCTCGTCAATGAAAGGGATTATGAGTTCCAGATCGTGTCTGATTACACGCATCAACACAATAAGATAGGAGGAAGAAAATGAGATCTTTGCTTAAAATTGCCGGGACCCTCGCCTGCCTGCTTTACCCGGCGGTGACCTTTGCTCAGGACAAACCTGAGATCAACATTGCCGTGGACAATTTGTGGCCGACAATGGATCCGGTAATCGGGATTTCCACAACTGGAGCCCGGGTCCATTCAAACGTATTCGACACCTTGGTTCGTCGCAACCGGTGGGAAGACCCGGATGGAACCACTCTTGTTCCATGGCTGGCCGAAAGTTGGCAACGCCTTTCACCCTACGTCTGGGAAATCACCCTGCGACCTGGAGTCACATTCCACGATGGCCATGTCATGGATGCCGAGGATGTCGCCTTTTCGATGTCAGCCGAAAGACTCTGGGGGCCAGAGCCCATCGCTCGAAGAGGAACCCGCTACGCCAAGGGAATAGTCAGGGTCGAAGCAACAGGGCCCCTTACGGTTGAAGTCGAAACCAGTTATCCTGATCCAAACTTCATTTATCGTCTCGTGACCCCTTTGGGATTTGTCCTGCCCAAGCATTATTATGAAGAGGTCGGAACCGAGGCATTCGGTCAAAGGCCGATGGGAACCGGGCCCTACAAGACCGTGTCGTTTGATCCCTCCGTGTCGTTCGTAGCTGAGGCCAATGAAAACTACTGGGCCGGCGATGTTCCTGCCAGCATGCTTACCTTTCAGATCGTTCCGGAGTACTCAACGCGGTATGCCGGGCTGGTCTCGGGCGAGTATGACGTGATTGTGAGCGTCCCGGCCGATCAGGTTGAACAGGCTCGCAACACTCCCGGCATCAAGGTCATGGAAAAGAGCATTGAAAACTATCCGATGTTTGCCTTTAACATGCTGGATACGGAACTCATACCAAACAATCCGCTGAAAGATCCGAACTTGAGAAAGGCCATGGTCACGGCAGTGGACCGGGCCGGCATCACGGAGGCCCTCTGGGGTGACGCCACATTCGTGCCGGCACCGTTCAATTTTCCTGAATATGGTGCCTATTACGACCCCACACGGGTAGCCCGATACCGCTATGACCCCGAGATGGCAAAAGAGCTCCTCGCCAAGACCAATTACAATGGAGAGGAACTTGAATGGCACATCACCCGAGGATTCTATCCCAATTATGAAGTGGCCGCCGAATTCATGGTTGAGCAATGGAGAGAGGTTGGAATTAACGTCAAGCTGTCAATCGTCGACAACTTTTCACTGGCCTACGAAAGACCCTTTCATATGCTGAACATGTCCATGTCCAGTGAATTTTCCGGTGATCCATACCGTCCTTTGTGGATGGATTGGGGACCCCTTTCCAGCCGAGCGAACGCCAGCCACAAGACCTGGGTTCCGAGCGACCGATTCCTGGAGATTGGCGAGAAGTTTGAACTGGCCCAAGAGTTCGACGAGCGAAATGCGGCTTATCTTGAACTCGTTGACGAATGGGAAAATGTCACACCCGGCATGTATCTATGGCGCAATGTCGCCAGTTATGCGGTCCGAGATGATCTGGACTGGGATCCGGGCAACACCACCGTGACCATATTTGACAATCACTACATGGGAGTTCCTTGATTGTCAGACAGAGGAGAGGATTCGGCATCTCCCCTCCTTGAGGTTGAAAACCTGGGCGTTTCCCTCCCGCAGGGAGGGGACCGCCCTTGTGCCGTTGAAGGTGTATCCTTCACCTTGAACACTGGTGAAACCCTGTGCATAGTTGGCGAGAGCGGTTCGGGCAAGTCCGTCATTGCCCAGTCCATCATCGGGATGTTGCCGGTGTCCCTACCCGTTCGAACTGGTACCATCTCCCTTAAGGGCAAACCGCTTCCGCCACAGCGCGATGTCGCCTTCAATGCGTTGCGGTCAACCGAAATTTCCATGATATTTCAGGACGCGGCAACCAGCCTGGATCCAGTCCAAAGGGTCAAGACACAACTTCTGGAAATACTGACCACCCATGGATACCACAATCGGCAGCAAAACCTTGCCTCCATCCAGACGATGCTTCGAGCCGTGCAGCTTCCGGACCCGCAGAGAATCGCGAACTCGTACCCTCATCAACTTTCTGGCGGGCAGGCACAAAGGGTCGTCATCGCCGGAGCACTGATGCTCAACCCGTCTCTGCTGATTGCCGACGAGCCGACGACAGCACTGGACGTTACCACCCAGGCTGAAATTTTAAAGCTCATCGTTTCGCTCAGCAAGCTTCATGGTACCAGTGTCCTGTTCATTACGCACGACTTTGGCATTGTCGGCCAGATAGCCGACAACATCATCGTACTGAAAGACGGAAATGCTGTTGAACGAGGCACGAAGTCGCAAGTTTTTTCTCAACCGCAACACCCTTACACCAAAGCCCTGCTCAAGGCGGCCAGCTATCGGGCCGATATTCAGCCACAAGTGCAGAAATCACCCCTGCTGGCAGCAAAACGGATATCCCTTTCTTACTCAATCGGACGAATGATGGTCAAACGACGCGTTCAGGCGATCAAGGATGTATCGCTCGAGTTGAACGAGGGCGAAATTCTCTCCATCGTTGGGGAAAGTGGTTCAGGCAAGAGTTCCTTGGCGAAATGTCTTCTGCGTCTTGAAGATGTGGACCAAGGGACAATCTCGTTCCGAGGTAAGGATATTACCCGGTGCAGAGGTCATGCCCTGAAAGGCATGCGCAAAAGCATTCAGGTGGTTTTCCAGGACCCCTTCAGTTCGCTGAATCCCCGACAAAGGATTCTGGATGCCATCGCCGAGGGTCCGATCATTCATGGTGTATCCAAACAAGAGGCCTATGACCGGTCCCATGAACTTTTGCAGGCAACAGGGCTGTCAAAACAGTCACTGGACCGTTACCCGCACGAATTTTCCGGCGGACAGCGACAACGGATATGCATCGCGAGGGCTCTGGCCATAAGACCGGAAATCCTGATCGCTGATGAGGCTGTTTCTGCCCTGGATGTTTCGATTCAAACCCAAATTCTGAACCTCTTCAAGGAACTGCAGAAACGGTATGGCTTTGCCATGATATTCATAACCCACGATCTCAGGGTCGCTCGGAGCATCAGTTCTCGCATGATGGTCATGAAGGAGGGGCGTGTCATCGAAACCGGCCCCTCGCAGGAAATTTTTGCGGTGCCGAAAGACGCGTACACCAAGGCCTTGTTTCAGGCTGCACCTCCCGACATCAGAGCGTATCAGGAGAATGCACCCGCATGACACGTTACATTTTGGCCAAAATCTTCAGGGCGTTGCTCACCCTTCTCATTGCCGTCTCACTGGTATTCATCTTCATCCGTTTTTCGGGAGATCCTGCCGCGGCTTTGGCTCCACCGGATGCCAGTCAGGACGTGATTGAGGAATATCGCGAACTCATGGGGCTGGACAGACCCCTCATGCAGCAGTACGCCGGATTCATCGCAGGTCTTTTCAAGGGGGAATTCGGTTATTCCATACACACTGGCAAGTCGTCCCTGACCCTCTTTCTGGAAAGATTGCCCATGACACTGCGGCTGGGTACAACCGCTCTCGTAATTGCCGTGGTATTCGGGGTTGTGTTGGGAACAATCTCGGCTTTGAACAGAGATTCGGCTCTCGACCGCCTAGTCATGGCGTTTTCTGTTTTCGCCTTTGCCATGCCCAATTTTCTCTTTGGCCTGATATTCATTCTAGTTGGAGCCCTTGGTTTTCACATGTTTTTCGGCGGGCAAGCGGCGACCGAGTCATTTTTCGGCGTCATTCCTCCGGCCTTGACCTTGGGGCTTGCTTCGATGGGTGCATTTGCCCGCTTTACCCGATCATCTCTACTCGAGATTATCAATTCGCCATTCATGCGGGCGGCCGAAGCACGCGGTGTACCCAGACTGAACCGGTTAATTGTACATGCCACCCCAAACGCCGCAATCCCTCTTGTTACAATCCTTGGGCTGTCGATAGGCACCTTGATCGCTGGCTCGGTTGTCACCGAGCAGGTCTTTGCCTGGCCTGGCGTTGGTCAACTTTTGGTCCGATCTGTCGCCACAAGGGACATAGCCACCGTGCAGTTCATCGTGATGGCCATAGCCATGACGACAATACTGGCCAACTTGCTGATTGATCTTCTGTACCTCGTCATTGACCCACGCATACGACCAAATTAGAATGCCACTTTTACCTCAGAGTCCACGCAGCACGAGATACCCCCTTACTGTCGTTTTGGCAGTCGGGTTCATAATCTTGTTTATAGCCTTTGCTCTGTTTGGTGAATGGCTTTCGCCGCATGAGTTTCGAAGAACATCACTGACCGACAGGCTGCTGCCTCCCTTGGGATTCGGAGGAACCTGGGAGTATCCCTTGGGAACGGATGCCAGAGGACGAGATCTCTTGGTACGGTTGGTCGTGGGTGCACGCATTACCCTGATTGTTGCCTTTTTTGGAACTGTTATTGGCGCCGCTTTGGGTTCATTCCTGGGGATTCTGGCCGCAGCCAAACGGGGATTGACAGAAACCGTGGTCGTCGCCGCAATTGATGTTCAGGCATCCCTTCCCATCATCATCGTCGCCCTTTTTGTTCTGGCCTTGTTTGACAACAGCTTCGTTCTATTCTTGTTTCTCATCGGTCTGACCGGTTGGGAAGTGTATGCCCGGCTGATGCGCGGGGCAACCCTTGCTGCCAAGGAACGGGACTATGTAACGGCCGTTCGGGCCTTGGGAGCTTCGAGCTGGAGGATTTATGGCCGCCACATCCTGCCCAACATATTCAACGTTGCCTTGGTTCAGTTTACCGTAAACCTGCCTCTGACCATCCTGCTGGAAACAGCGTTGAGCTTTCTTGGTCTCGGTGTTCAACCGCCTCTCACCAGCCTCGGGCAGATTATGAGTGAAGGTCGTGATCGGTTATTGACCTCGTGGTGGCTAACGCTTGTTCCCGGAGCCGTAATCTTTGTTTTGGCCGTCTCGATCAGCATTGCCGGAGATTACTTGCGTGATCGTCTAGATCCCACTCTGCGATCTGAAAACTAGAGGTGCAGAATTATGCCGCATCATCATGAACAGATGTCATCTCGTCGAGTGTTGCCAGAAGTGAAGGTTTGCAGGGCGATCACCGACCGGAGGCATGACCCAGTTGGCCAAGAGCCTTTTTGAAAGGGAATTATACCTAATAATGCTATTCTTCTCTTTGACATCACTTCCTGACTTTCGTCACGAACAACCCTAGATTGAAGAATGCCCTTCGGATCTTGTCCGGCTGTGCTCCGAGCATGCTTCTCCATGTCGGCCCTTGACGTTTGATAACTGGCTGGAGGCATCCGAACATGAATTTCAATGAAAAAATGTCACTATTGGATATAATCTTCCCACCCCCCAAAAGAACTTATATATCTGGCTTGAAAGCAAGAATGTTGGACTGACGTCCCGGGCTGGTGTCGAGGTTGTGCTGGATTCTTCTCGGCATGAACGAAAGTCATGCTGGAGTGCATCTCAGGGGCCGATCCAGCATGAATCAGGACTCTGAACCCCGGTCTGGCTCAAGCGATTACGGCTTGGGACCGGACCGGCGGGTCAGCCGCTCCAGAAAAGGACGGCAGCGACTACCGGGCCGGGCGTGATCCAAGGGTGTCTTTTCTTCCTCGTCCCGGGCCTGGATATTGGCTCCATAATCGAGAAGGACTTGCATGGTCATGTCACTGTCGGCCATGGCCGCATGATGCAGGGGCGTCCAGCCCCCATCGTCAGTGGCCCGGACGGACGAGCCGGCCTGAACCAGAAGACGGACGCCTTCGGGCGAACCGGAGGCAGCGGCCTCATGCAAGGGGATCATTCCATCATCGTTCCGCGTCTTCGGACATGCTCCATGATCAAGCAATATCCGGGTGGCCTGGACACTTCCCGCCCGAGCGGCGTAATGGAGGGGCGTGTGTCCGCCGCTGTCCAAAGTCTGGATATCGGCGCCTTCATCCAGCAAGACCTGCATGCTGTGCTGGGCATTTTCGGCGGCGGCGACATGCAGGGGCGTTCTCCGCCATTCGTCATGAGCGTCCGTCTGGGATCCTCTTGCCAAGAGAAGACGGATTATATCGGACCAGTCATCCTGTGCTGCCAAGTGGAGGGGTGTGCGATTCCAGTCATCGCGAGCATTGACATCGTGGGTTTTCAGGAGAAAACGCACATCCTTCGCGCTTCCGCCACCGACATCAATATGCAGTTCGGTGCCGGTATGAGCCACGGCAAAGGACCGCAGGCTGGGAATGGGACATTCCAGCTTAATCTGTTCGCGAACAGGTACATTGTCGATCAGGCCGAGATAGAGCATGGCGTTCACGTCCGGGGCCTCATGATCATTCCACTTGTCTTGAGCCATGGTCTGGGCGATGGCGACGCGAACCTCCTTCTCGCTTACAGGACGGCGCCCGAAGTGACTCATGATCGTGCCGATCATCTCCGGATCATGATCCCCGAAACGCGTTCGGTAGTAGGCCCGGCGCCTGTGGATGGCCTCCCTTTGAACATCCTGGAAACGAATCGGCTGTAGGTCTCCGTTCGTGCGCAGCAGATGTTCGGCCAAGACGCTGAGTTGATTCTGCAGGTGCTTGGGCCAGCCTTGCGACCCATGCCACAGAACATGGCCCCACCGAGTGCCCAATTCCGGCGTAGCCCGAAGGCCAAACGTTTCAATGAAGGACCGGACGGCCGTCTGCACGTCATGACGGATCAGGGGGGCCAGCCGCTGAGCGGCGCGTCCGCCTAGACGTGACACGCCCAGCCGTCGCATGACGCGACTGCTGTTGGCCAGACCGGCCAGCACGGGCAGTATGGGTAGCCCATGACTGCCACCCTCAAGATACGTCATGACCTGGCCAGCGGAATCGTTGCGTCCGCCACCGGCGTTCTGGATCTCGTCGATCAGGAGGAGGATGGCGCAGTTGGGAGGCGGCTGCGGAATGGTCGTCGGGGACCGCTCGTCGTAACTCTCCCAGCCTAGGCCGGAACCCAGAACCTGCAGGTTATTGATATGGGCGGCCAGATCGAGCAGGCGGGCGGCCAGTGGACGCAGACCCCGGCCTGCTGCCGAGCCTGTCATGGCGCTGATCGTCGTGCGGATGCGATCGGCGATCACGGCATGGGAGAGGGCGTTGCCTTCAGTGATCATGACCGGAATGACATAGGGGTGGTTGCGCATCCGCTCATCACTGCAACGATCCTGGCACCGCTGGTTCAGGGCATCCAGCAGGGAGGTCTTGCCAACGCCGGGCGAGCCCTGGATGAGCCGCATGCGGCCCTTGGCCGGCCATGGTCCCGATTGCTGCGGATCATGCCGGGCGATCTTGTGGCCGTGCCCATGATGCTGTCGATGATGGCATCGCGCCCGACAAAGATGCAATTGAGCCGGCGGTCGTCATCCGCAATGAATTCGCGCAGCCGGTCGCGCTGAAATGCCGTGCTCATGCGAGATGCCTTTCTCCTGTCATGGACAGGTCTGTCTGTTCATGAACATAGGAAGAGGAGGGCCGATCGTCAATGCGATGAGCTCATCTCATTGACTGGCAATCAGGGAATTCTGGCCGCTGCACCCGACTGGTGCCAGAGTCGTGCCTGCTATATCTCGGCCCGAACGCCCGCCAGCGGGACCATTCGCGCGCGTCGTCGTGCCAGCGGGCTCTTGCCCGTGACCGGCATCTCAGGGTCCTGTTCCGCATAACCGGCCCCGCGACATTGAATTCGTCCCCATCAAGCCTGGAAAATGACCTTCAAGTTCGGCATATAAGCCCCAATGTTTGAGCCGACTCAAACACTCGCAGACCGTATTGCCCATGCGATCAAAAAACATGGTTTTTGTTTGGGGCTTATAAAGATAGATTTTCAACGTCACGATTGCTGGCTTGGTCGGTTGCAGTCTTCTTCAGTTGGGCCTTGTGCCGGGGATGACAAGTTGGACTGGATCTACCGTTTAGGCAGATTCTCATTGCAAAGCAAGAGCCAAAGTTTCTGAGGTGGCTTCAGTAAGGTCCTGCTTTGAGAACACTCCCATTGAATAAAAATCATCGTGTCAATTTGTCTCCATAAGTTCAGGGCTTTCTGGTACTTCAGCCCTACCCGATGACAGTCGAGACATTCTGCAGGCGAGTGTTCACATACGCAAACTTGCATTCAACGCTTTCGACGCCTTCTGCTTTTTTTTGCTGCCGTGAGAGGCTCTCCCATTTCTTCGTAAAGCATGAACAGGTGTTCAACTCGTTCACGTTCGGAATTAAAACCGCCACGCTTGTAAAGGCGATCAACCGCCCAGTCAATTGCTTGATGTGCCCGACGAAGATTGGGGGGCATCAGATCGGGGTCATAGAGGTCGGCCAAGGTGGCATCCTTATGTACGTTCCTAGCGTCGAGAACTGCTTGAGCGAGTGGTTCCAATTTTGACAAAGCCACCTTCTTTGAGGGCATTGGGAAAGTATTGTAGACAAGACCGATAGAGTAACTATAGTCGCTTTTGAGCCGTCTTCCTATATGACGTAGCCACGACATGTGCATGGTGGATGTGAGTATTGCAAAATTTATGAGAGTCGCTTCTGTCAGAATGTGGAGTTTGTTGCTTGGAATGACTGGTGGTTCCAACCATCCAATCGGTGCATATTCTCGCCGCTCTGAACTGACCTCGGGAATTACCAAGAACGGTGCTGTGGGGATAACGTTAACCTGATAAAGCCTCGGTGTCTTTGCAAGTTTTTGTGTTTGGACTCTTTTACTTTTTTCCCGGTAAGTGCGGACATTAGCAATTCTTTCTTGTACTTTGGGTAGTCGTTTCAACGTTTCGAGTGGAGTATCATGTAAAACTAGAATCCAGCGCTCGTTGCCATGTAAATATTCCTTCGCACCGATAAAAGGTTTGAGCCACTGCTCAGCCTCTGGCTCAATTTCCAGAAATGCCTCACGCTCCTCTGAGTCAAATATGTAATGACCACCGTCGATGGGCTGGGAACCGATTTTAAGCCGTCTCAATTCATTGATGGGCCTGCTCTCTTCCCACACTGTCAGATGCGGATTCCGTAACTTGCTTGCATCGAATAGATAAGGGGATAGCGCAGCATGTCGGCTTTCCTCCGGTTCGCTGTTGACGTCAAGATAGGTAAACAAACTTTTTTTAGCCCGTGAAGCGTATTTTTGTTCAAGACCAAGAATGACAACGTGGACTTGTGCCTTGCCGCGGGCATCCGAACCCCAGGCAAAGGTCCTATGCGCGAACGCAATTTCCAAATTGTATCGGTTGAACAGAATAGGCCAAAGCTGTGCAACCTGTTCGCCCTGTGTGATCGAATTGGTCGCAACGAAACCGATGCGAGTATTGCTGCTCTTTACATATTCTCCAGCCTTGATGAACCATGCCGCAACGTAATCAAGTGTACCGCCACTATTGCCAAGCGCAGCGATTTCTCGTATCTGCATTCTCTGTTCTGCCGTCTGAAACTTTGCTCCACCGAACGGTGGATTACCCAGCACGTAAGAACACTCGCCTGGTGGCAGCAGTTTGGTCCAATCCGTTTCCAGTGCATCACCACGAATGATCTTGGGCGATTTCTTGAGCGGAATACGCGTATAGGTTTGGCCGAACTCAATGCTTAACCGATTGTTCATGATGTGATCCATCATCCAGAGCGCTGTTTCGGCGATTCGTGCGGGCAACTTGCCAAGTTCAATCCCGTAGTATTGATCTACATCAATTTCCGATACTATTGAGACATCAAGCACAACCTGCCCAGTTTTGGTAGATGCACTCATAATTTCGCGAATGGCCTCAATTTCCAATAGCCGCAACTCTCTGTAGGCAATGACAAGAAAGTTGCCACAGCCGCATGCAGGATCAAAGAACTTCAATCCTCCAAGCTTCTTTTGAAATTGATGCAGTGCCGCAATACGACCTCGGCCTTGCCGTGTCTTAAGTCGGTTGAATTCCGCTCGCAGATCATCCATAAAAAGCGGTTCTATGACCTTTAGGATGTTCTTTTCGGTAGTGTAGTGTGCTCCTTTTTCCCGTCTTTCTACGGGATCCATGACTGATTGAAACAACACACCAAAAATCGCGGGAGAGATGTTTGACCAGTCGAAACGGCAAGCGTCCAGCAGTACGTTGCGCATTGCAGTGTTGAATGAGAATGTCTGGAGGTTTCCATCAAAGAGATCACCATTGACGTGAGGGAAACGAGCAAGGTCCTCGTCTAGCGATTTGGCACGTTTGTTTTCAGGTGTGTTGAGCGTCTCGAACAGGTGTGCTAGCCAAGGTCCGAGATCTGCCCCGTCGTCGCTGGTACGTTCCTCGATGAAATTCAGAAAGATATCACGAGGCTCAAATATGCCGGTATCATCGGCGAACATGCAGAACACGAGCCGAACCAGGAATGATTCCAAATCCTGACCCAAGTGTCCGGAATTGGCAATAGCGTCATACAACTTTCCGACAAGTTCGGCTGCCTCTATGTTTACCGGATCCTGATCCCGGAACGCTCGGCGCTGAATTCCGAGAATGAAACCAAATAACTCGACATGTGCCGGAAAATCCTCAAGCAGAAAGCGTGTGGTCTTGTCATCGTCCAAATCTCGGAGCTCGAAGGATTGGAAGTCGCTGACCAGAATATAGCGTGGACGCTCACGCTCCGTTAAGGCATCAAAATACTCACCAGCCTGTTCATATGCCTTCTTGAGGTCACGTCCGGCACTCTTTTGCTCAACAAGCAGAACGCCTGGCCAGAACAAATCGATAAAGCCTGAGTGGTCGTTCAGTTTCCTGACATGTTCCTCATAACGAGCCACACTCCGTCGACGTACTCCGAATACATTGAAAAAGTCGTTGTAGAAACTTTGTGTCTCCCCCTTTTCATAGGTTGCATCCTTCCATTCCCTAGCAAAGAGAGAGGCACAGGCACGAATTTCGTTCCACGACAGACGCACAGTTTATGACCTGTTCCTGTCGAAATTACTATTGTTGATTTGTTTGATCTCAAAACCCATGTGTGTTTTTTCTTAGTTTGGATTAACTACCAAGTCGACAATATCAGTTCTGCTGCACGGGAGTCTCTACCTAGACCCAGTGGAATTCGGAATCACAAAAGCAGGGATAAAATTGGCATTAGAATGCACTGAACCGTACGAACTTCTACCCAAGATCACAATTCTCCATCACGCCACGCATCTGTTCCAGACGCACGCCTGCTGAAGCTGAATACAAAATTCATAAAAAGCCATCCTTTCGTTTCATCACCTGATCAACACCTTCTCTCCCAGAACTGATCACTATCCTGTATCCTGAGATACTCATCTTTCCCAACCTTTACCAAGCGGTGATACGGTAAAAACCCTCTCTCGTCTTCAGTCAAGACAGCAATGGCATGGTTGAATGCCTCAAACAACCGTTCAGCAAGTTCATATCTTGATGTAATGAATGGAAGCCCTGGTGTCGCCTCGGTCCGTGCGGTCACGAAAAGATTGTCCCTGAATGGAGCAAACATGCACATGATGCGCCATGTCGAGACGTCAATTGCAGCAATTGAAGACCTTCCGCTTGCAACCGCCTTTGCCGACTCCCAATGGCTTCCCGTCTGATGGAACTCTTCAATCCTGATCCCGCTTCGGCGGGCATGAGCCAGGGGAGCGACCCAACCGGACTGAGAATTGTCGTCATTGTAGGCCAATGATTCCCAGCAGCGGTCATTATACTCAGTGCCCGCCCGGACAATCAGGCAGCTGTAGTAATATCCCGACGGACATTCCAAGTCGATATCAGGCGTGCCCACGAGGTGTACTTTATCATGAATATATCGTCTGTAAGGGCATCCGCACGTTTGTGACAGCAGCAGGTTAGGCTGATTCCAAAGGTCTCGGCCGTCCTGACTTCTGTTCAGTTTCCTTGGGGCATCAATCCCTTGTCTCAGAAGATATTCTCTTGTTCTTTGCCATATGCTATCCGTTGCCTCCCTTATTTGAGGGAAGTCATACACTGGAAGGCTGGCCACCATGCTATTCACATTCAGTTTCATGAAACCCAAAACATATCAAGGAAGGCAAAGATCTGTATTTGCATGAGCCCATCAAGACTTGAAAGTCTGACTTTATGGCGCCCTGAACTGTTTTATCACAATTTTGCGGTTCAGATTTTGCTAGGTTTGCTCAAAATGTCAGGCGACTTGGCCAAAAAGCCAACCTTTTGGCCAAGAGACCGTCGGTCGAGGTAAATGCCTTCTGTATATCCACCGACGGCAAATTCTGCTCGTGGAACATGGGCCATGCAGAAAATTCCATTGCCGTGTCAGATATCAGTCAAATGGCGTCTGGCATCAAGCGGAAGCTGGTTTTCTGTTGTGTCAATCCCAAAGCAGATACCGCCAATCTGAGTGGTAGGGTGTTTGGATTGAACGATTAGGTCTGATCTGATATCAAATTTAGTGAAAAAATGACTGTGTCATAAGCCTGTCCCCAAATTCTCAGTGCTGGCCCAAAAGAAAAGGGGAATTATGTCCATTAGTGCCATTTTTTCGTTAGAATTCATGTTCAAGTGCCTCCAGCCAGTGGTCAGACGTCAAGGGCCGGCATAGAGACGCATGCCCGGAGCACAGCCCGACAAGAGCCGAGAGGCATTCTTCAGTCCAGGGTCGTTCGAGACGAAGGACAGGAAGCAACGTCACAGAGCAAGGATGGCACTAATGGATATTATCCCCCCAAAAAAGGGGGGGGGTATTCATGATGTGGGCTCTTCAATAGTGAAAGCCCAGAGTACGGTGGCGTTCGTAACGATCAGATAAAAGGTCAGATAATTCAGGTTTGGGATCGGCTTGGATCCGTGATGGCAACTGGCGTGCGAGTATTGAATTCTCGTCAGCACGGCTTGTTGCCGCCATAGCCATTTTAGCGGCTCCAAGACAGGCAGAGATTTCCCTCTTCTCAGGCACCGTGATGGGACTATTTAAAAGAGTAGCGATTAGTTCAACCCAAAAATGCGAGCGAGTACCACCACCAACGGCCTGAATCTGCTCAATTGGCACACCTGAGGTAACCTGAGCCCGGTAAGCGGCACAGAATTGCATCGCTACACCCTCCATGACCGCATAGGCAATATCATCCTTGTCGTGGCTGGCCATGAACCCGGCAAGAACTGCCGTTGCATCGGGGCGATTGTCCGGCGTGCGTACACCGGTAATCGAGGGACGGCTGAGGGGCAGATTGTCGATTCCTTGCCGAGCACGCTTTTCGGCCGCGACGGCAAGCTTGGCGGAATCAGTGGAAGTGAGGCGCGCCAACCAGTCAAGCGACTGAGTTGCCGACATCACGACCCCCATCGAAAGAAACATCCCCGGAGCTGAGTGCGGCGTGTTTAGAATGGCTTTGTCTGGAGCCGGGTGAAACTCATCATCAACCGCGCTGAGGACCCCAGAAGTGCCAATGCTCAATGCCGCTCGGCCGGGAAGTGAAGCGCCGATACCGATTGCTCCAGCGTAATTGTCACCACTGCCAGCGGCGACAATCACTGTGTCTGGCGTACCCCATCGCTGGCAAAGGTCGCTTCGCAATTGCCCAGCCGGGTCGCAGGAATTGAGAAGCGTCGGAAGGCGCGCACGGTCCCAACCTGCGGCAGAAAGCAACTCGTCGTCCCAGCTCCCGCTTTTGCAATCAAGCATCATTGTACCGGCCGCATCCGAAATTTCGGTCGCACGCTCGCCTGTCATGTGCAAGCGTACATAATCCTTGGGCAGCATCAACACATCGGCACACTCCAGTGTCTCGGGTTGATGCTTGGCCAACCAGAGGAGTTTAGGCGCAACAAGGCCCGGGTCAGGCTGACCGTTGGTACGCCAACCGATATCGGGAACACGCTCCAACAGCTCGGTACACTCGACCTGTGACCGCTGATCATTCCAGAGAATGCATGGAGTCGTGGGTCTGTTGTCTTTATCCAGCAAAACCTGACCCAGCATGTGACCCGAAAAAGAAATGCCGTTCAGCCGGGCCATCAGGTCAGGGTACTCCGCAGCCAGTGTATCAAAACAAGCCGCTGTCAAGGTCCACCACTGGTCAGGATCCTGCTGACTCCAGCCAGGATGCGGAATGTCCACGGGTGATTGTTCGGCTGCCATGGCCCGACATTTGACTTCTTCATCGACCAAAGCGACCTTTATGCCCGAGGTCCCAAGATCAACACCGGCGAAGATCATGACTACGCTCCAGTCAGAGTGCTGACTCCGTGCCCGGTAGTTGCCGGAACATCAAACCAACTCCAAGACAGGATCAAAGGAATGATCGGCAATCTGTACGATCCCTCGAACAATGACACGATGACATTGAGAGAGACATCCATGCTCAAAGCCCGATTGGTGATGTCAGGCCTGACCATATCGTCTTCATGTACGGCAAACAGCTGATCATGCTACCCGAAACCTTGAGAGCACGAAGTTCTTCCGTGTCTGGATTCTTGAGAAGATCGTCCGAGTCCTTCCACTCATTGAACCTTTTCAGCATGAGCAAGGAACCATTCAGGAAGCTGTCGCACCACATCAAGAATGTCAGTTTTAAACGTCGAGTCGTCGTCGGTTCACTATTTGAGAGCTCCCATCGTCAGACCCCGTACCAATTGTTTCGATGCCAAAAGCGCAAAGATCAACACGGGGATGACGATGAGTGTCGAGGTAGCCATGATCTTGCCGTAAGGCAAATTGTACCCTTCCATGAAACTGACCGCCATGGCCGGCGCTGTTTTGGCATCGGTCCGGGTGAGGATCAGACCAAACATCAGCTCGTTCCAGGAAAAGATAAACGAGAAAATCGCCGATACCGCAATACCCGGCATGGCCAACGGCAGGCAAATCGAGCGCATGATACGAAACTGTGAGCTCCCCTCAAGTCGTGCAGCCTCGTCAAGATCATACGGGATGCCGCGAAACTGGTCTGTTACAATCCAGATCACGATGGGGAGGTTGAACGTCAGGTAAATGAGGATCAGCGTGATGTGCTTGTCAAGCAACCCAAGGATACGCGCTATGAGGAAGAACGGCAACGCCAGCACAATGGGCGAAACCATTCGGTTGGTAATGAACCAGAACCAGAGATCCTTCTTGCCGCGAAACTCGAACCGAGCCAGAGCAAAGGCGGCCGGCACGCCCAGGACCAGTGCCAAAGCCGTGGTGCAGATGGCAATTGCAAGCGAGTTTGCCAATGTGCGTAACACCCCGTCCTCGAACAGCGCTTCGCGATAGTTGTTGAGTGTAGGTTCGAACAACCAGACCGGTGGGGCCTCAAGTGCGACCACCTGCGTTTTCAGCGATGTTGTCACCATCCAATAGAATGGAAACACGCAGATCAGCATGATCGCAACCAATAGAGCAATCTGTCCCCACAGAGGTCCTTGCCTTGGGACAGCAGCCATCAGTTGACCTCCTTGTAAAAGACGCGTATGTAGATCTGTGCCAAGATGATCGTTATGATCAGCAGAATGATGGCTTGAGCTGAGGCCAAGCCCTGATCAAAGCCGCGAAAACCGACTCGCTGGATCATGAGCGAGATAAACTCGGTCGAAGAGCCTGGTCCGCCCCGGGTCAGCGTGAACACCATGTCAAAGAGTTTCAGCGTGTCGGCCGTTCGCAGGATCAACACGGCGACAAGGCCTGGGATTAGAAAAGGCAGTTGCACATGGCGTAACACCTTCCATTTCGATTTGGTCTCAAGCAGGGCGGCCTCCTCGATCTCGCCGGGGACCATTGTCAAACCGGCCAGCAGGACAAGCGCGACAAAAGGCGTCCACTGCCAGACATCCCAGAAAATAATCATGACGAATGCGTTGCTCGGATCGCCGATCCAGTTGATGTCAGCACCGCCCATGAGCTGGTTGACGACACCGAATTTCTGGTTGAACATCACCTGTCCCAGAAGGCCCACCACGGCGTATGTCGTGGCCATCGGCAGGACGAGGCTGAGCCGTGCAAGCGTTTTCAGAAGCGTCACGCCCGGCTGATGCAGAACCAGCGCGATTCCAAGGCCGAGCGCGATTTGCAGAGGGAGCACCGTGGCAAGCAGGAAAAGCGTACGCCCCATGGCCTGCCAGAACACCTCGTCCGTCAGGACTGTCCCGTAATTCTCAAGCCCAATGAACTTGACCTTCTTCAACTTGGTCAGGTTGAAGAAATGCAACGAAGTCCAGAGTGCATAAAGCAACGGTGCGATGCCGACCGCCGCCAAACCAATCACGGCGGGGCCGATGAAGGCGAAAATCGTGCGTCGCGAAACACGTCCCCGCACGGTTGTTCTCCCTAAGACGGGACCGGGAGCGGTGGACGCTCCCGGTCGATTCTAGCGATGTCCGGACTACTGAGCCAGCGGCTTCTCGCCTGAATAGTAACCGGCGTCTTCAAGGACTTCTTCCATCCGAGCACCGATTTCCTGCGCCCCTTCTTCGGTCGTGACTTCACCCAGCATTATTTTCGTGCCCCATTCTTGCACGATCTCCGTGATCTCTGGCCATTCGGCAAAGCGCGGACGGAATTCCGGCACTCCGTCCTGCCAGCTTTCGACCAGTGCGGGGACAAACTTGAAATCTTCAAGACCGTCTTGCATGTAAACGGACTGACGAGCGGGTACGCCTCCACGCTCAAGATACTCGCGCGCATTGGCCTTGGAGGTAGCCCACTGGATGAAAAGATAGGCCGCCGCCTGCTCGGCCTCATCGGCCTGGCTAGCTACGGCTAGCGAAAATCCTCCCAGGGCGGGCTTGCGACCGGCGGGACCCATCGGTTCCGGAGCAATTTCAACGCAATCGGCAATCGAAGACGTCTCGGGTGAGACGACCGTGGAATAAAACGCCGACCATTCGGTGATCATGGCCACATCACCTTGGGCGAAAGCGTTCACCGTTTCGGCATGGTCATAGGCCACAATGCCGTCGGGCATGTACTGCATCAAATCCTGGCGGAACTTAAGACCGGCCTGACTCTCCTTGGACAGAAGGTTCGATCGGAACTCATCATCCAGAAATGAACCGCCAAAAGGCCAGAGAACGCGGGCAAAACTGTCAGCCGACTGCGTTTCATTCCTTTTGGACTGAAGGGCAAAAGCGTATTTGCCGTCTTTGGTCAGAGCCGGACCGTAGGTATCTTTCAATTCCGACCAGGTCGCGGGCGGACCATCGAAACCCGCCTCTTCCAGCATGCAACGATTGTAGAACATCAGACCTGAGTAATTGTCAAAGGGCAGACCGTAGATCGTGTCGTTCCAGCCGCCGAAGGCATTCAGCACCAGCGGAAAGAAGTCGTCAATATCCAGATCCGGGTCCACAGCGTCAGGAAACTTCGTCTGAACATCGGCCAGCGGCACAATCCATTCATTCTCGGCAAAGTTGCCAATCCAGACGAGGTCAATCAATGCAATGTCAAGATCGCCACCCGCCACGAAGTCTCGCACCTGTTCGCCAAGCGCGTTCTCGTAGGGGTGCTTGATGATGTTGATCTTGATACCGGTCTCTTGCTCAAAAGCCGGCAACATGGCCTCGATGGCCTCGTAGCCCGGACGCAACAGGAAAACGACATCCACGGTGGTACCGGCATAAGGGGCGGCCGCGTCTTTGAGTGACCAGCCATGGCCTGTGGCGAGGGCACCAGTTGCAACCGTGACCGCGACCACGGTCGACGCCATAAGATTTCTGAATTTCATGTGTTCCTCCTATTTGGAAAAGATTGACATTCATTTGCTTCTAATAGCATGCGAGCATATTATGCATATGGCAGTAGGGGTCAACATAAAAGTGTAATCCTCGCTGGATTTCGACAGAAGCACAAAGAAGGGAGACAAAGGCATGGCGAAAGTCAAGCTGTCAGGAATAAACAAGTTTTACGGTGGCCTGCAAGCGTTGTCCGATGTCACTTTGGACATTGACGATGGGACTTTCGTTGTCTTTGTAGGGCCATCAGGTTGCGGAAAATCGACTCTACTGCGCTCAATTGCCGGCCTGGAAGGAATCGATAGCGGCACGATCGAAATCGATGCCCGGGATGTGACGGCATTGGACCCGGCCGACCGCGACCTGTCAATGGTATTCCAGTCCTACGCCCTGTACCCCCACATGTCCGTGCGCGCGAACATGGAATTTGGCATGAAGGTCAATGGCATCTCCCCCGATGAGCGGTCTCGGCGCGTTGAAGACGCCGCGAAGATCCTTCAGCTGTCCGAATTGCTTGACCGTAAGCCTTCGCAGTTGTCCGGTGGTCAGCGTCAGCGCGTCGCCATCGGTCGGTCCATTGTGAAAAACCCGAAAGTGTTCCTGTTTGATGAACCGCTGTCGAATCTTGACGCTCAGCTCCGTGTGCAGATGCGAATCGAACTGGAAGCGCTCCATGAGGAGTTGGAGGCGACAATGATTTACGTCACCCATGACCAAGTCGAGGCCATGACCATGGCCGACCGGATCGTCGTGCTGAACGAGGGCAAGGTCGAACAGGTTGGCGAGCCGATGGAACTTTATCACCGACCGGCGACCCGGTTCGTCGCCAGCTTTATCGGATCACCCGCCATGAACATTGCCCCGGCGAGCAGTCAGCTTGGTCAGGCCGCCGGGGGCACGAGAGATATTGCCTCCATAGGCATACGTCCTGAACATATCGTGGTTGATGAGAGTGGTCTGCCAGCCACCATTCGCGTCAAGGAACGGCTTGGCGGAGAAAGTTATCTTTATGCCGTGGACAGCGATGGAGTGCAAATCGTCATAAAAACTGATGGCGAAGACGCATTTTCAGCCGGAGACACAATTTATCTCACGCTTCCAGATCACCGCATACACCGTTTCGATGCGAACGGAATGGCGCAACATTAAGTGGCCGCAATGTCGGACTGGCCGCAACAGCTTGCCGAATTAATTCACCCAGCCGTAGCCCGATCACGAGCAACGGATGAGGTTCTCGTCGCAGCGGGAGCATTGCGTGAAGCGGGAACGCTTGCCACGCGGGTTACGGGCCAGCGGCGGGCCTTGATCATGGCCGATGAGGCTGGATTCCGAGCCGCCGGACGGGCTACCGTGAACGCGCTGATCAGTGCCGGTTTTAAAACGGAGACGCTGGTTTTGCCCATTGCTCCTTTACCCAAGGCCTCAGTTGAAGAGGCCGAGCCCTTCCGGGTCGCTCTGGCCGCCGATCCAGAACTGTTTCCAGTCTCGGTTGGTTCCGGTGTCATCAATGACCTGGTGAAATATGCCGCATTTCAGACAGACAGACGCTACATGGCGGTAGCCACGGCCGCCTCCATGGATGGCTACACTAGTGCCGGGGCGCCCCTGGCAAGGGACGGCTTCAAGATCACTCTGCCGGTGCGCGCACCCGCAGCCCTTTTGGCCGATCTCGATGTGATCGCAGCGGCTCCGACTGAAATGAACGGCTGGGGTTATGGCGACCTAGCCGGAAAAATCCCCAGCGGTGGTGACTGGATCATTGCCGATGCTGTGGAGGCGGAATCCATTGATAACATCACCTGGCCTCTCGTACAAGACCACCTGCGAGGCTGGCTGGCCGAGCCCGGGGGCATTCTGGCAGGCGACATCAATGCCGTTGCGCGTCTATTCATCGGTCTCACAGCCGTCGGTTTCGCCATGGAATTTTATGGATCATCCCGCCCTGCCTCAGGCGCCGATCATCAGATTGCCCACCTCTGGGAGATGGAAGGTCTTTGTCACAATGGCCGAAAGGTCAGCCACGGGGCCGCTGTCGCCGTCGCTGGGGTCGCGACACTGGCACTCTATGACTGGCTGCTGCGGCAGGATGTTTGTGCGCTTGATGCCGACGCCGTGGTCGCTGGCGCACCTGATCTTGAAACACGGCTCCGGACGCTCAGGACTGACATTCCCAACGAGGCGATTGCCGCCAAAGCCGCGATGGAGGTTCGTGCCAAGCATCTTGAAGCACATGCACACAGAAAGCGGTTACTAAGGCTCAAATCAGTGTGGCCAGCCTTAAAGACACGTCTGACTGATCATCTCTTTCGCCACGATGAGATGGCAACGATGCTGACCGCTGCCGGTACACCCGCATTCGCCCATCAGATAGGAGTGTCGCCGGGGCACCTGTTGCAAACCTTGCAGGCTGCACTCCATATTCGCCGGCGTTACACCGTTCTTGACCTGTTACACGAAACCGGCCTGACGAAGGATGCCTTGACTGACATTCTCAAATGGATCGGTCCCCAACGAACGGAGGCTGTTGAATGAACTTGAAGAAAGATGCCGCCCAAGCCTTGGCCGAAGTCGGCGAAGTACTGAATCGAGCCTTGCCTGATGAGATTCATGTCATGGCAGCACCTATCCAGAACGCAAAACGCATTGCGCTGTACGGCGTCGGACGAGAGGGCCTCATGATGAAATCCCTTGCCATGCGGCTTTTCCATCTCGGGCTTGACGCCCATGTAGTCGGTGACATGACGACACCACCCCTTGGAACAGGTGATCTTTTGATTGTCAGCGCTGGGCCAGGGCAATTCTCGACTGTCACGGCATTGGTCGGGGTCGCCCAAGAGGCTGATGCAACCACGCTCTGCGTCACGGCTGAGTTGTCCGGCAAGGTGCCGACTATCGTCGATCATGTTGTCCACCTGCCAGCTCAGACCATGGCCAATGACCAAGACGGAGCAAGATCGGTCTTGCCTATGGGCTCGCTTTTCGAAGCTGCACAGTTCATGTTTTTCGAGATGCTGATCCTGCATTTGCGCGCAGATATGGGGCTTTCACCCGAGGATATGCGTGCCAACCACACAAACCTGGAATAGGGATGAACTGGACCAGCCGATTTTCAATTGCGGGCAAGACCGCACTTGTTACGGGTGCATCATCAGGCATCGGGGCCGAAATTGCGGCCGTTTTCACCGAGGCCGGGGCCCATGTCATCGCTTCGGGTCAGTCCGAGGAACGCCTCTCTCGAATCAAGATGAAGACGGACTGCGAAACCGTGGCGGCCGACATATCAACGGTCGCTGGGTGCGAGACGCTGGTGACCAAAGCGTTGCAAAAAGCTCCACGAATTCACATCCTGGTCAACTCTGCCGGCGTCGCTCTGGTCGGGTCCGTGCTTGACTACAGTGCCAAAGACTGGGACCGCACCATGGCCATCAACTTGCGCGCTCCCTTCCTGCTGGCCAAGGGCGTTGCGCCGGGAATGATCGAAGCCGGGGCCGGCAAGATCATCAATATCTCCTCACAGACTGGTGTCATCGCACTGGCCGATCATGCTGCCTATGCATCCTCAAAGGGTGGGCTGAACGCTCTGACCAAGTCATTGATGACCGAACTTGCCCCGCACAACATTCAGGTCAATGCGATCTGCCCGACGGTCGTGATGACCGAAATGGGCAAGAAAATCTGGAGCCCACCTAAAAAATCGCGCCCCATGATCGCTGCGACGCCGCTCGGTCGATTCGGCGAGCCGGTTGAAATTGCGGATATGGCGCTTTACTTGGCATCGCCGGCCTCAAATCTGGTCAACGGCGCGTTGATGATGATGGAAGGGGGTTATTCCAGTGTATGAGAGGCTTGAGAATCCATACCTCGATTCAGGCCATATCTCAGACACTGACGGTGCAGCCTGCTCTAGCACTGCACCAGTCGAAAGCATCATGGACTTTGTCGAGGTTGCATAGCGTGATTCGGTTGCAACCGGCGCATGACTTGGGTGGCAATTGCTGGACATGGCAGCCCTTACTGACGCCTGTTCCCTCGAGTTTGCTGAAGACCATCGGATTACGCGCGGTCCGGATGCTACCGTTGCCTTTCTTACGCTCGCCTTCAAGAATGACTCGAAACTCGGTACATCGGCACTTGCTGGCAAAACTTGTGATGGAATCAGCAAAGGCTTCGACCGACCCAGCAAAATGAATTGGATGATGCCACTCACATGTTCGGCCCAACGGCAAAGAACACACATATGCAAGGGTTATCTCGCAGCATCGAGTTGGCAAACCGCCACAAAAGCCTTATCTTGGTCATGTCGCCCGAAGCATTCAGACGATCAAGCACATTAGCATCGAGAACTTGTTTCCGCATGGCGTCCCTTATCACCGAATGTTTTGAAAAACGGTTCAGGCAGTGACATTCAGGCGGCGCTCAAGCAACGGCACGACATCCCCTTCCCGAATCCGACTGTGCAATGCCGGACGGGGGTGCCTAAGACTGGGACAAGATCGTTGTTGCACTCGCCGCAAACGACTTCGAAGGCGGGCAGGGCCAATGAGGCTGTCGGCAAGAGCTGGCCATTGAACCCAACAAGTCCGAGTCATGCAGCCTGATCTGATGTCCTACAAAGATACGTTATCCACAGAAACCGCGTTTCGGCGCTACGAGGAGGTGCGAGTGCGGTTCCCTGCAGCGCACTTCCCGGAAACTTCGACACGCTGCAACGGCCTTGTCGATATCGCGGACCAGTTCGATGCCTTCTTGCTCGACAGCTTCGGCGTACTGAACGTAGGCAATCGACCTATACCCGGAGCACATGAATGCATTGCTGAATTACGGGCCATGAGCAAGCAGTTGATCGTGCTGACCAACGCCGCCAGCGATACACGAACCGACGCTTTGGCAAAATATCACCGCCTCGGTTTTGACTTCACCATCGAGGAGATTGTCTCAAGCCGTGATGTTGCCTCGGCACGTTTGGAAGAAGTCGCCCCGGGTGCAGTCTGGGGCGCGATTGCGGCGTCCGAGGATCGGTTCGAAGATATTGTCGCCGACGTCAGACACTGGGATGGTGGTGACGTGGACGGTATCCTCTTTCTTTCCAGCGTGGCGTTGACTCCCGACGTATTCACACACCTGCAAACGGCACTCAAGGCCAAGCCAATGCTTGTGTCTGTTGCCAACCCCGACCTTGTTGCTCCGCGCGAAACAGGGCTTAGCAAGGAGCCCGGCTATTACGCCCACGTACTGGCTGACAAGTTTCATCTCTCGCCAGCATTTTTCGGCAAACCGTTCGGCAATGCCTTTGAAGATGCCTTGCAACGACTTGACGGCATACCATCCGAGCGCATTGCGATGGTTGGAGACACGCTTCATACCGATATTCTCGGCGGTCGGGCCGCTGGGGCAAAAACCGTTCTTGTTCGTGACTTCGGGTTATTCGCCCAAACAGATGTCAGCGATTACGTGGAACGCTCTGGAATAATCCCCGACTTTCAATGCAGTGGAATATAGGTTGCAGGAATTTCCATACTCGGACGCTCATGCCACCAGATGCCAGGTTGGGTATTTGCACCAAGTCAATAGCGAAGATCAATGCAGTGCATTCGGCCTATCCTTTTTCGGCACCTGAAAGCGTCCCTGAGCGCACATACTTCTGACTGACCAAAAACAGAATCAGAACCGGTGCAACAACCAGCAGCGCAGCAACAATCGTTTCTGGCTTGTTGATCGGGATATCGCTGGCAACGTCATTCCCCAGCGCACCAGAGCTGCTGACGAGGACCGCAAGTCCGATAGGAAGACTGTAGAGTTCATCCTTGGTAAGCAGAACAAACGCGAGGAAATAGTTGCTCCAGTTTGCAAGAAAGCTGAAGAATGCCACAAGAGCGATCAATGACTTGGAAAGCGGCAGAGCCACCTTCAAAAATACCTGAAACCGGCTGGCACCATCTATCCGCGCCGAGTCAATGAGACCGCTCGGCAAAGATGTTGCATAGAAAATATAGGCCAGGTAGACACCAAACGGGAAAAATGCCGTGGCGATGATCATCCCCAGATAGCTATTGTTGAGGCCAAAGGCCTGCATCTGGAGAAAGATGGGCAAGGCGACCACGGTGTTCGGAGTAATCATTGCCACCAAGGTCAAAACCAGGATTGTTTTTCGAAGCGGAAAGTCGTAGGTCGCCAATACAAACCCGGCGGGCATCACCGCAACCAAAGACAAACCGACTCCCCCAACGGTGTAAATCGCCGAATTTAACGCCCACCGCCCAATTTGAAAATCATTGTAGGTGCTCAAATTGTGCCATGTATCACGCAGCATTGAGAAGCTGCCGAGGGCAAAGGGGCCGGAAGCGTAGAGTGTCGGTTCGTCACGGAAAGCCGCGAAGATCAGCCAAATCATGGGTGTGGCATAGAACACAAAGGCCAGCAGCAAGCTCAACCAGACCAGCACCCAGCCCACGCTGGATCCTACGTTTGCGTCAGGCGGCTTCGTGGACATGCCTCAGTCCATTTTGTAAAAGCGTGTGCCAAACACAACGCCAAGCGAGATGGCAACGGCGACGCCGAGCAACATGGTGCTCATGGCCGCCGATGCGCCGAAGTCTCCGAGATTGAAGGCGTATTGGAACGCCAGCTGGTTCACCGACCAGTCGGGGCGTGAATATTGGGTTCCCGCAAGCGCCATCAGCTGGGGCTCAACAAACATCTGAATTCCGTTGGCAAATGACAAGACTGCCATGAGTGCCAGTGAGCGCCATACCATCGGCAGCTTGATCCGGATGGCAATTTGGAACTGATTGGCACCATCCACTCGGGATGCTTCTAGAATTTCACTCGAAACTCCTTTGAGCGACCCGCCAATGACAACAATCCATCCACCGGAATAGGCAAGAAATGCCATAAGTGAAAAAACGAGCGGATAGCCCATGTTTGATACCACTTCGCGTCGGTTTTCCCAGCCCAAAAGATCAAACAAAGCGGAAAACGGGCTGACTGACGGGTCCAAAAGGAACAGCCAAAGTATCACGATGGCCGAAGAGGTGATCGCTCCGGGCAAGAAAAATGACGTGCGCAAAACGGCCGCTTTTCGTTCCGAGAGGGCATCCAGCATCAAGGCAAGGCCCGCGACACATACGACCATCATCGTAAGCCAGATCGCCACATAGGTGAACACGTTCAGGATGCTTTCCGTCAGGCGGTAATCTTGCAGAACGAACTGATAGTTCGTGAGGCCCCAGAATACCCAGTCAATGGTATCCATGAAGCTCAATCCTAACGCGTAGAGCACAGGCGTGACACCAAAAAACAGCAACAATGCCAGGTATGGTGACAACATCACGAGGACAAACCATCTGTCTTGCCTGCGTTGCCTGCCCGGGTCAGGTCGGGATGCATTACGATTTTGCATTGTCGGTTTTGTCATGCACTGAGGTCCGCCTTCATCAAAATCTGGGGGCGATCAGTATCGCCCCCGATTTGAGTGCTTAGTTGGCGATTCGGTATCCCGCAACCTTGGCTGAGTTTTCAATTTCGGCGGCATAGGCATCGAGCTTGTCAACAATGCTGTCATCGCTTGCGCCGTCAATCTTTGAAAAAGCCGCCATGATGTCGAACCTGTAACCACCATACGATGGATGGCCATAGGCCGCAGAGATTTCCATCTTGTCGTAAACATCATTGACTGCATACCATGGATCATTCACGACACGATCACGCCACACGGCCGAACTTTCCGCATGGGCCGGCATGGTCGTTGCGATGCCCTGCAGCCCAGTGTCCGTTGTCATCCAAGTCAACAGCTGGATGACCTCATCCGGGTGCTGGGTCTTATGATAACCACCAAACACACCTCCGCCCCAACTCCAGGTGACAGGCTGGTCCTGATTGGCCCATTTGAGTGATTCCGACGCAGCCAAAATGCCGCCTGGCAATTCATACAGTGGCCGCATCACGTGCTCGCCGTACCATGTCGGGCCAACGAACATCAAAAGTTTTCCCTCTTTGGCATCCTGTACGAAAGCGGGCTCAAACGGTCCATGCTGACTCAGTGCACCATTTTCGCGCAGCTGATCAACCATGCTTGCAGCGGCGATGCAGCCATCTGAAGAAAAGTCAATCCGAATGGTGTCCGTCGAGCCTTCAACCAGAAAGCCGGGCTCACAGCCACCCGCAATCAACATGTTCAGAATCGGCGTCGGTTGTGTTCCAGAGCCAACAATCAACCCATTCTCTGCTGCGACCTGGCCGATTTTACCGAACTCTTCCCACGTGGTTGGAACAGACAGCCCCAGCTCGTCAAATTTGGGCCTGTCATACCAGACAATGAAATGCGCGAGGTCGTTGCGCAGGCACAACAGTCGACCGTCGCCGCTTTGACAGGGTGACAAAGCCCCCGGCAGAAAGCTGGGCACGACGGATGAGGCCAGCTTGTCAGAGATGTCCATCAGGTAGTTGGAACGGCGCGTGGACAGTTGCGCAATCTGCTGCAAATCCGCGATGAAAATCGCGTCCGGCACATCATCTCCCGACCGCATCGCCAGCTGCAATTTTGCAGTTTGATCCGGCGGTGCAACCGTGACGACTTCAAGTTCGATATCATCGTGTGCCGCGTCAAAAGCCTTGAACGGCTCAATTCGGGCCGTGTCTGACCAGACAATGAGCTTGACCGGATCAGCCATTACAACGCCCGCTGCAAGTGCTGCAACCGTTGCCAGAAGTGCTGTCATCAATTGTTTCATCGTATTTCCTCCCCTGGTTACCTATTCAGAAATTGAAAGTCCCTGTGCATCAAACACGTGGAATTCTTGCGTCGGCATGATCACTGAAACGCGGTCTCCCTTCGCAAATTCAGAATCCGCGCTCAGCTGGGCAACAAGCGGTGGTATGTCACCACTGATGATATGCGCATAACTGACATTGCCCAACTGCTCGTGAGCCAGAATTTCTCCCTCGACAACCACGTCCTGCGACCGTTTTGTTCCGGCCGGTTCCAGCCGCAACGCTTCAGGTCGGATGCCAAGCGTGAGCGCGGCCCCGCATGTAAGTGTATGTCTCCCCAGATCCACTTTTTGTAGCGCATGCAACTCCACGATTGCTATGCCCGATGCGTCTGCTTTTGCCGGCAAGAAATTCATTCTGGGTGATCCAATAAAGCCAGCCACAAACAGATTGCTTGGGTTATGGTAGAGTTCGAGAGGCGAGCCGATCTGCTGGATCTTTCCATCGTCGAAGGCCACAATGCGATCGGCCAGCGTCATGGCTTCGGTCTGGTCATGCGTAACATACACCATGGTTGAACGAAGCTCACGATGAAGCTTTTCGATTTCAAGGCGTGTGTCCACACGGAGAGCAGCGTCAAGATTGGACAGCGGTTCGTCAAACAGGAAAACGTCCGGATCACGTACAATCGCTCGTCCAATTGCGACACGCTGACGTTGTCCCCCAGACAGCTGAGAAGGCCTTCGATTGAGCAGCTCGGTCAGTTTCAGAATGTGGGCCGCGTCATGTACACGCTCTTTAATTTCCCTTTTCGGTGTTCGGTTCAATCGCAGGTTGAATGCAATATTTTCAAAGACGGACATGTGTGGATAGAGTGCATAGGATTGAAATACCATCGCGACCCCGCGGTCAGCTGGCGCGGTATAGGTAACGTCGCGACCACCGATCCATACCTGTCCTGATGTCACATCTTCTAAACCCGCGAGAATCCTGAGCATTGTGGATTTCCCGGACCCTGAGGGGCCCACAAAAACAACAAATTCACCATCGTCAATCTCGAGATCGACATCAGAGATGACTTCAAGAGAGCCAAATGATTTTTTGACGTTTTGCAGTGCGACTTTCGACATTGTTTCAGTCTCGCCGCTCATCGACGATGATTTTCGCCAATGCCCTTTCATCCAAGCTTTGGCGATCAAGGCGATGTCCGATTCCCGGCTCTTGAGATATGTGCAGCCGGCCATCGACTATCGAAATGGCGCCCTGATCCCTAAGCGTGTGGATATGCGATTCGTTAAAGATAATCTGTTCATAGAAATCGTTGTTTTCGATTGCTCCACACAGTTGAGCATTTTCCAGCCCCATGCCATGGATCTGCGACCGCATGCCAAAACTGTCCGAAAGATGCGCGATCTTCATTGAGCCGGTGAAACCGCCCTTGAAGTGGAAACTGACACGTATCATGTCCAACGCCTTTGCCTCGATCCAGCTCGCGGCATTCCAGTGAACTCCATCCGATGTCTCGGCGGCTAGAATGGGAATATCCAACTTGCCCGCCAGCTTCTCGTAGCTGCCCAGATGGAATTCACGCATGGGTTCCTCATACCAAAAGTACCCTTCGTCCTGGAGAACCTTTCCAACCACCAATGCATCCGTATAATCCCAACCGGCCGAACCATCGAACATCAAGGGAGCGTCGGGTCCGATCCAGCGACGCAACGCCCGGATCAGTTCAATGTCTTCCTTGACCTCCCCCCAAGCGTGCAGCTTGAAGGCGCCAAATCCGACATCCCGACATGTTTTGATGTTTCGCTCGTAAGTATCCAGATTGGCCCATGTCGCGGTTGACGCGTAGGCCGGGATGGAGGTTCGGCATCCCCCAAGAAGGACATGGATAGGCAATTGAGCGATTTTTGACTTCAAGTCCCAGCATAACATGTCGATCAGTCCCAGTTGCCGTTGATGGAATTCTTCCATCCGATCGACTTCCCAGACTTTGGTCCACATGGCTCCGGTCATGAGCGGATTTTCACCAACAAAATGAGCAAACCGACGACGCACGACGTCCAAAACGGCATCCCCCATTTCAACGGTAACAAAGCCGCTTTCACCGCTGTCGGTCTCCATCAGAATCGAAGCCAGACGTGGCCCCTCACCATCCGGCAGGCCTCCGTGAGAGGTTGGCAACCCCCGACGCCACATGATCTGAGGCGCGCGCGTGGTTTCATGAACCCAACATGTGAATCTAGAAATTTGCATCCGCATCTCGTTTTAATTGCATTATAATATATAATAAATACATTTTTAATATATTAAATATTTTATAATAACGGGCGCACTCATTGTCACCATTGTTTCGACAGAACTCTTGAAAACGGTGTTTTTCTGCTAACGCTTGGAACAGCTGCAAAGGTTCGAAACAGCACGACAGGAGAGTTCGGCAAGTATTTTCTGCAGCGATTTCAGTCGTCGAGTTGACCCGAATGGGGCCGAATGATGATATCCAGGCATGGTTTAAGAAGCAGCGTTTGGTCTGTTGGAGCGTACTGCTCCCATTGCGGCTTGTTCCGTGTCCATTGCAATGCTCAACATCCCAAGATGACGCATCAGTGCCAAGATTGTCCATCCAAACCGTTTTCTCGGTCAGGAGGTAAATGTCGATGCACAAATCCAAATTGAGCTATCCGGTTTGGTAGATCGCATGGCATCTATCCGCAACCAATTGCAAGGAGTGTCCAACATGAACCGGCATAGGGATCTGAGCGTTACGCAAAAGTCAGACCAGTTTATGGCCAACAATTGGGAAAAAGGCTCTAAATGCGATAATTCAGCATGGAAGGGGCCATGTCGGCAAAAACGCTTCGGACAAACTCCGAAAAGAACGAGAAACGATAGGCAAGACAAGTCACGGTTGGCAGCAAGAGACAAGTCAACAAGCCGTTGATCGCTCAAATCCATGAACTTTTATGTGATGAATCATGGAACTGATCGATAATTTTATATCACCTGATAGAGAGTCATTGTAATGGAATTGATAATAACTTCCCCGCAATAAGGGATCCCCTCATACATGATTCAAAATCAGCATCACAAAGGAAACGATGTGTCAAAGGAAAGGGATACGCGTCATGAAGAAAACCGGAAAGGTCGTTCCAATATCGGTTCCGGCTTTCACATCATTCGTGCCTGTCGAGCAAGGCTCAACTGGTAAAGGAGATCCATGTACCGACAGCGCCAGGACAATGAGCCTAGAGGCAGCCGGAGAAGTACAAGGTTACATTTGAAAAACCAGATCCTAAATCAGGGGATCAAGATACCGATGTATGCAATCTCATTTGTAAGTTTAGTGAGCAAAGTCGGCGTGTTGGTATGATCAAAAGGGAAACGAGCGAAGATCGCCATGTCTTTAGAAATGCTTGAAAAAATTCAAATTCCGACTTCGGTCAGTGAACTGCCACGACATCCGAACGTGGGTTTTGAAAAATTTTTTGAAGCGTTGGGAGAAGGTCGCCTAAGGGCCGGAGCAACCCATACCCAGGCCCAACTCTGCGAGCAGCTTGATATTTCTCTTTCGCCATTGCGTGAAACGCTAGTCCTCCTGGAGGAGTATGGGCTGATTGACATTAAGCAGAGATCTGGAATCACGATCATCAACCCCGAGCTGTCATTCGTACGCGAAAACTATCAATTCCGAATATTAATTGAACTCGAAGCGCTGAAAGCCTTTGTCGGCAACGTTCCAGACGGATGGATGGAGGCCGTGCGAGATCGGCACAAAGACGTCATGTCAAATCTTGACACCGCAAAACCCACGACAAAAACAATCAGCGCATTTATAGCACTCGACCAATTTTTTCACTTTAGTCTAGTCTCGGCGCTGAAAAACAAGTCTATCCTGTCGACCCATACCCGCTTGCAACAAAATATCCGAATGGTTCGGGCCATGCACAAGACGTCAGCGTATACAAATAATCTCATGGACGCAGCGCGAGAACATTTGGAACTGCTCGACCATATCGAAAACGAAGATTTAGACCACGCGTCGCAATGCATTCGTCGCCATTTTGAATCTTCTATTTTTCGAGTTGTCGTGAACCCTTGATGCCCACAGAACGACACTGGAAGCGGAACCGAAGTTCAACACCATTCGTCGCGTGTCGGATCTCAGTCATAGACTAAAACTTCGTCGTGCCATCGCGATAGATGCCCAGGACTTCGCCGGTCAAAATTACTGGCTCAAAAAATTGGATACGACAAAAAACGACACCAACCCCGCGGGCGATGGGATCAATTCCGAAACCGATGCCGGAGCAATTGACGATCAGGCGATGCCAGGGCATGACGGTGATCAGGGAGCACACTTTCCGATACCATGTGCAAGAGGCAGAACGAATCCTCATGCATCCACGTTCCCCTTCCTACCGTGTCAAATTTCAGTTTGGGTCCCAATTGGCTTGATCTTTGCCGCATAAGCGTTGGTCTTATCGGTCATCGGGTTCAAGAAACTCAGGCTCTCCGGGCGTGCCGAATGGCCTCAGGGTTCAAAACCTGCTCCCTCAACTTGTGTCACCCAATTCGCAGACTCGACCGTCACACCAGAAAATTCATGGCTTGGTCCAGGAATTGACTCGGAAGCTCAAGTCCCCATGCAACAATTGCAAGGTGTTTTCCCGTTATCACGCGTATCATTCTACAAGAGGCCGCGAGAAGCCAAGTTTCGCATCAGGTGTGTCGCTCCAAAGGTCCACTCCGGACATTCCGTGGACAGGCGTACAGTATTTCGCAATTGCCCCAGTTCGGGACATTCAATTCTAACTTCATCGCCAATTTTGTGCGTAAATCCGCCACCGGGCGTATCGCGGTCTTGTGACGGGGCAAATAACGTGCCCAAAAAGAGCATGAACCCGTCCGGGTACTGGTGGTGCCGTCCAATCGTTTGGCCAACAATATCAAGCGGATCCCGGCTGATTTGCGACATCGAACTGTGTCCAGTCAGCTGAAAGCCGTCTAACCCCGTCACTGCGAGCGTCAGCTCCAAATTGCGAACATGGTCCAAGCCAAAATTCTTGTCAAACAAGCGGATCATCGGACCGATGGCGCATGAGGCATTGTTATCCTTTGCCTTGCCGAGAAGGAGTGCCGACCGACCTTCGACATCCCGCAAATTTACGTCATTTCCCAAGGTTGCTCCCTGAATTTGACCCTTGGAGTTTACAGCCAGTACAACCTCGGGTTCGGGATTATTCCATTCAGACATGGGATGCAGGCCGACATCGGCCCCATAACCAACCGATGAAAGCACCTGCGCCTTCGAGAACACCTCGACATCCGGACCAATGCCAACTTCAAGATATTGGCTCCACAGCCCTTCCTCCATCAACGCCGCTTTGGCACGTTTGGCTTCCTTCGATCCGGGGGTGATATCGGACAGACTCGCGCCAATGCGTGCCCCGATTCGCTTGCGAATGGAATCCGCCGCGGCTGGATCTCCTGCAGCCCGCTCTTCAATGACACGTTCGACCATCGAATTCGCAAATGTCACCCCTGCGGCTTTCACTGCTTGGAAGTCACATGGTGCAAGCCACTCGAAGGCATCTGAAAGAGTGCCAAGATCATGACCTGGTGTTACTTGCACATAACCGGCAGCGTCAAAACGTTCAAGAATGTCACGGACAGTCGGTGCCGTTTTCGAAGTGATGTCAACCACGTGCCCATCACGCAAAGTCACTACCGCGGGTCCAATCCCCGGCGTTTTGACACGGCCGAGCCACAAACCCGCCGGTTCAAGTTCAAACATGTTCCTCAAACTCTCAATTTGTAAACGTGCGCGGCATTCTCACCCCAAATCTTCACGCGTTCGCTACCGGTTAAATCGGCGAGCAAGTGATCTGTTGCCGTTATCCAGTCCGCATAGTCTGCAGCAAGCGTGCAAACGGGCCAATCGCTTCCCCAAATCAGTCGGTCAGGACCAAAACTGTCGAGCAAGCAGTGCACATAAGGTATCAGATCTTCAACGGTCCAATCTGGCCCAGCCTCTGTAACCAGCCCGGAAAGCTTGCAAAATGCGTCAGTCTCCTGGGCCAAAAACGCCATCTCCTTTGCCCATTCATCAATGGTACCATTTTTGATGTTCGGTTTCGACCCATGATCAATGACAACACGCATATTCGGGTAGCGTTGCAACAACGCTCTGAGATTGGGTAAATGCCGCGGCAAGGTCAGCGCATCGAAAACCAATCCATTCCTGATCACGGCGTCGAAGGCTGGCGCCAATGTGCTTCTTAACAGCCAATGGGGGTCTTCAATATCCTGAATCATGGGCCGCAACCCAACCAAAACATCGCGTTTTGCCAAACGTGAAATGGTCTCGGCTGCGTTTGCGCTTTCGAAGTCGACCCAACCAATAACCCCTTTGATGAATGAATTTTGAGATGCCAAGCGCAACAGGAACTCCGTCTCTGCAACCGTCGGGGCCGCTTGCACCAGAACAGTACCATCAATACCATGCGCAGTCAAAATCGGCGTCAGATCTGATGGCAAGAAATCCCGATAAATCGGCGCTAAATCCGGCGTCAACCAGTGATAGTCACCTCGTTCCAAGCTCCAGAAGTGCTGGTGCGCATCAATTCGCATCATCCAATGACACCCTTCTTGAGGATGATATTGCCATAGAGTCGACGTTCGCCAGTTTGAACCACTGCAAAGGCAGTCTTTGCTCTCTCATAAAAGGCAAAACGCTCAAGGCTTGCGATCAGGGCAGGATTGTCGGCCTTGGCATTGATGATGCGCTGAAAATCCGCGACCGCCTCAGGAATGGCCTCAGGGTCGCCGACAACTTGCATGCAAAGGGCCGGATCATTGACAAAATTATCCAGCGGCATGACGCTCAAAATAGCCGTCAGCATATCGCTTGCGTTCAGCCCGTCTGCACGGAGGCAGAGAGGCAGAGTACTGGTGCCTGGAAAATTCGCGTCGGCTATGACGACCTCATCACCGTGCCCCATCGAAGCCAGGGCATGCAAGCAATCAGGCGATAGAAGGGGACTAATGTTAAGCAGCATTGTTTACCTCATTCGGAACCGGAGCATCGGCACGTATCAATTCAGCGCTCCGCAGATCAGCCCAAAGTTCTGGAGGAATTTCGGTCTCCAGGATTGCCACGTTCTGACGAACCTCGTCCGCGCTTACGGCCCCCGGAATAACAGACTTGACCGCCGGATGGCCTAGAACGAACTGAAGCGCGGCAGCAATGAGCCAGACTCCATGAGCCTTGCAGACTGCTTCGATATCGGTCACACGCTGCAAAATACCTTCCGGTGCGTCGGCATAATTGTATTTCGCTCCCGGCAATGGACCTGTCGCCAGAATACCGGAATTATATGGTCCGCCCAGTATGATACCGACGTCGCGCCTCACACAAAGCGGCAGAAAGGAATCAAGAGCCTCTTGCTCAAGCAGAGTATAGCGACCGGCGAGTAGAAACCCGTCGAAGTCACCCAAACCCATGAGCTTTTCACATACCTGCCACTCATTTACACCTGCACCAATCGCGGCAATCTCGCCAGAGCTTCGCAGCTCGTCCAAAGCACGATATCCACCGCCGTCGAAAAGCTCTCGTACCTTTGCATCGCTTGCCTTCTGAGATCCATGAGTGAAAACGTCGACATCATGCACCAGAAGAACATCCACGGAAGCAACGCCAAGGCGAGCGCGGCTTTCTTCGTAGGACCGCATCACGCCATCATAGGTATAATCGTAGACGATGCGCTTTTGCGGCACATCTACAAAGGCTTCGGTCATTGCCTCATGCGGTGCGCAATCTTCAAGCAGTCGACCAACCTTCGTCGAAAGCTGGATGTTGTCACGACCGAAGCGGTTGATCGCTGTTCCAAACCGTGCTTCAGACAGACCGAGGCCGTATTGTGGGGCAGTATCATAGTAACGGATTCCAGCATCGAAAGCAGCCATCAGGGCCGCTTGCGCGTCATTGTCAGAAATTTTTCGATAGAGATTTCCTAAAGGAGCGCCGCCAAACCCCATGCGGGTCAAAGGTACCGGTACCTTTGACCTGCTGTTGAGGAAAGTCTGTTCACTGGCTTTCATGCTCAATCGCCTTCGCCGTTGCTGAATGCCTGCCATGGCTTCGATCAAGTGATTTGATCATCAATCCATGTCATTCGCGTATAAGAATGTCTGGATCACATCACGGCTCCAATCTGCCAAGGTACAAATTCCACCCCACCAAATCCGAGTTCCTCACTTTTTGTCTGTTCACCCGAAGCAATGCGGATCAGCATTTCAAACAGTTCGGTTCCTTTTTCTTCGATGCTGACACCATCCGTGACAATGTCCCCGCAGTTCAGATCCATGTCGTCGGACATCCGCGCATACATCTCCGAATTGGTGGCCAGTTTGATGCAGGGCGTTGGCTGATAGCCGGAAACGGAACCGCGCCCGGTTGTGAAGACAATCAGATTGGCACCCGATGCGACTTGCCCCGTAACCGAACAGGGGTCAAAGCCGGGACTGTCCATAAAGACAAATCCCTTTTTGTCGATGATTTCTCCAAACAGATATACATCCCTCAGCGGTGCGGTCCCTCCTTTGGCCACAGCGCCCAGGGATTTCTCCAAAATCGTGGTCAGGCCTCCGCGCTTGTTGCCGGGGCTTGGATTGTTGTTCATCTCCCCGCCATTGCGTGCAGTGTAGTCTTCCCACCAGCGGATTCGTGCGATCAACTTCTCTCCGACCGCAACCGTTTCAGCGCGTCGCGTCAGAAGATGTTCGGCTCCGTAGATTTCCGAAGTTTCTGACAGGATCGTTGTCCCTCCGTGTCGGACCAAGAGATCGGAGGCATACCCAAGAGCCGGATTCGCGGTAATGCCCGAATATCCGTCTGATCCGCCGCATTGCATTCCAATCGTGATCGCGTTCACCGGTTCGGATGTTCGTGTTGTTTGATTGGCTATCTCGGCAATGCCGTGCAACTGCTCCAAACCGCGTTCTATTGTGCGTCGGGTGCCCCCTTCCGCCTGAATCGTCATATGGCGCAATGTACCGTCCGCGCGAATCGGACGACCGTCAACCAGTTCTGAGACCTGCATGACCTCACACCCAAGCCCGATCAGAAGAATTCCTCCGAAGTTCGGGTGCTGGGCATAACCTGACAATGTTCGAAACAACGCTGCATAGCCCTCATCTACCCTTGACATCCCGCAACCCGTGCCGTGTACAATTGGAACGATCCCATCCACGTTGGGAAAGACGTCAAGGAGATCAGATTTTTCCGCCGCTTCTGCAATGAACCTGGCTACGGATCCAGAACAGTTGACGGAGGTCAAAATGCCGATGTAGTTTCGGGTCCCAACCTTGCCATCTGAGCGGCGATAGCCATCAAACATTCGCCGCGTGGATACAGGCGGCAAAGCCAAATTCTGACTTGCAAAAGCATAGTCCTGCTGGTGGGGACCCATCCCGAGGTTGTGCTCATGCACGTGAGCGGCCTCGGAAATATTCTTGGTCGCCTGCCCAATGATCTGTCCGTATCGTATGACATTTTGCCCTGCCCCGATGGGTCTGCATGCTATTTTATGACCTCGTGGTATTGGATACGTCAATGGCACTGCGAGCCCCTGTGGCCGTGATCCGCCTGCTAGATCGCGTAATGCGATCAGAACATTGTCACTCTGATGAAGTCGCAGCGTGTTGCCTGCATCGCCTGCCAACGCAGTCTCGGGGCGTGATGTCTGGTGTTTTGCCATCCGCTTGTCTGACCTGAACCGCTGATAGATGCACTACGCTTGTCACCTCAAATGACAGTCATCCTGGATATCGGCTACATAGTGCCAATCAGGACGACAATCATGGGCTGCAACATGGTCAACATAGCCTTGATTTGTGTTGCTCGCAAGAACTTTTAACTTTAATTCTGTTGTCTTGGGACTGGCTTTTTACGTTGTTTCATCTGAGTCGTGAACTGAGCAAACCGAGCAATCTCTTAGGCTAGCATGAAGCCTTAAACTGCTCCCTGGAAATTGAACTTGTGTCCTTCCGAGGAATTTGTCCATTTCTCCTCTCGGAAGTACGCGACTGTTTTCATGGCATTTGCACTGAACGGCAACTATCTCATCCGAAGGCTATCAAGCCGTTGCCATTGTCGTTACCGCCCAATCCAGTTAGCGTTTTGCGTTCCCGTCCACCGCCAAATGCCATCTACTTCAAATTCTGGCGATTGCTTGACAATCTGCATGAACAGATTTTCAAACCACCTGCCCTTCTCAACTTCGTCCCGACTTTGCTCCCTGATTCTCTTGAGCCAATCAGCGGCACTCTTACCTTAATCAAAATCGATTTCTTGTCGTTCACCTGCTTCAGTCATCACTGTTCTCCGCTAAAATGAGGCTTCGTGTATCTTGTCTTTTCTAAAGTCCTGATGAAAAGTTGTAAATTCACAAGACTATTAACCTAAAGACTGACTGCAACCAGATACTTGCCATATCGCTCGGTTATAACTTGCAATTTGTTGGATGCGCGCTAACTCACAGTTAGAAATAAGGAGGTCGTGAAAAGGCCGACTGAAAGATTGAAGGAAAGAATCCTGGCGTTTGCTCGGGCCCTACCCGAAGGCACACCGATAGCGGCCAAAGGGTTGTTGCACATGGGTGGTCGCGCAGCCATCAATCAAGTCCTTTCGCGTCTGGCAAAACAAGGCGTCTTGTTGCGCACGGCTCGAGGCGTCTATCTCTTACCCGTTGAAAGCCGCTTCGGCAAACATTCCCCCTCGATTGAAAAGACGATCTCAGCCTGGGCCGAATATAGTGGCGAACGCATTACCCTAAGTGGCGGCATGGCAGCCAACGCTCTCGGATTTACAACTCAGGTTCCGGTGAGGCGGGTCTATCTCACGTCAGGACGGTCTCGGCATCTCAAATTCGGCAAACTGGGGGTCGAGTTGTACCACGCCCCGAATTGGCAACTTGCGCTCGGAAACACGAAAGCGGGTGATGTGATTCGTGCACTCTTTTGGCTAGGTCCAGAATGGGCTGAAATAAAAGCCAAGCAAGCCCGTTCCTTGCTAAACAGAGAAGAGCGGTCAGAATTGTCCCGTGTGGCAGAACATATGCCGAGTTGGCTCTCCGATACAGTGAGCCAAATAGCGCATGGCTGACAATTATTTTGATCTCGGTGCTGAGAGTCAGCGCGAGATACTGTTCGTAGCTTCCGAATCGTCCGGGCAAGACATGCATATTCTCGAAAAGGACGTCTGGGTTGTATGGTGCTTGCAAACCCTGTTTGAGGCGTCAATTGGCGTCCCGCTAGTCTTCAAGGGTGGAACGTCGCTTTCCAAGGCCTATCATGTTATCTGGCGCTTTTCCGAGGACGTGGACCTTAACTTATGACATCCGCGAGTTGATTCCTGACCTGATCGGCAATGCGGTCAACGCAATTCCTCCTTCACGCAGTCAAGAGCGGAAATGGTCAAAGGAGGTACGACACCGCTTGGCCGCTTGGGTGAAAGAGACAGCAGCTCCCTTTCTTGCCTGCGCTCTGGAAAAAGTTGAGCCGAAAGGTGAAGTTTACGTTGAAGATGCCGTTATATTCGTACGATACGTCGCTCGCGCTCCATACTCAGAATACGTCGTTCCAGTCGTAAAACTGGAATTTGGGGGCGCTCCACAGTTGAACCAAACCGTCTGATTCCGATCACCTGTGATATTGCATCGCAGGCTCAAGAAATCGCTTTTCCGACTGCAACGCCTCGGGCCATAACTATCGAACTAACCTTTGGGAAAAGGCTTTGGCTACTCACCTGTATTGTAAGAGAGGAAAGTCGCGTAGCGAACGATTTGCCCGTCACTGGTTCGACCTGACGCATCTTGCTGATGCCGGGGTTGCCGAAACAGCAATGAAAGACCGACTGCTTGCCAAGGCAGTTGCTGCTCACCAGCCCCATGTTCTTTCGAGAGAAAGACACGACCAAACGACAAATTGATTACTATGCCGCAGTTTCGGGTGATCTACAATTGGTACCGGACGGCTTCTTAAGCGACGCTCTCGCTGATGACTATGCCCGGATGATCGAGGACAGCATGATTCCGGACGTTACCAAATCCTTTGGTAAAATCATGAAGGCTTGTGCTGAACTCAAAATAAAGGAACGGGGTGAAATGTCAGGATGAATTGATCATTGTTCGCAATGAGCCACGTCTTATATTGATGCCGCTGAAAATTGTGTTTGGTCATGTTAAAATGACCACTTATCACCCCTGATGATCCATCAAGGTGTTTCAGAAGATGTCGAAGGACACAAGCGCGGCATCCTCAAACCGCATCAATCTTGGTGAATAGTCTCGTCATGGCCAACTGAGCAATGCATTGCAATCAGGCAATCTGCGGTTAAACCCTTGATCCGCCAGCGTCGAAGAAATGTACCTGCTCATCCGGGAACCTCAGTCCGCACTTGTCGCCAACCTTGTAGGGTGCATCGCCGGCCACCCTGACTGATACGGGACCGCACTGTCCGGCATCGACAACCAGAAAGGTATCGGCACCCAGAAACTCTACCAGATCCACAAACCCATCGCATTGCCCTTCCCCGGTTTCGGTCATGGCTATGTGCTCAGGCCGAATGCCGAGTTGCGTTGCCGGCTGGGAACCGTTGTAAGTCCCGCCGCGGCCGCTGGGCAGTGCATATCGTCCTCCCGTGGTTTCACAGCCCAGAAGGTTCATTTTCGGACTGCCGATAAACTGGGCCACAAAGGTGTTTTCCGGATGCTCATAGAGGCGTTTTGGGGTGCCAATCTGGGCAATGCGTCCGGCTTCCAGAACGACTATCCGATCGGCAAGGGTCATGGCTTCAACCTGATCGTGGGTTACATACACCATGGTACGGGAAAGATTGCGGTGCAGCTTGGCGATTTCATACCTCATCTCCACCCGCAGAGCGGCATCGAGGTTGGAAAGCGGTTCATCAAACAGGAAGGCGGTTGGATCGCGAACAATCGAGCGCCCGATGGCCACCCGCTGCCTTTGTCCCCCCGAGAGATCTTTGGGATGTCGATCAAGATATTCCGTCAATTTGAGAATGTCTGCGGCCTGGGCCACTTTCTCAGTGATCTGAGCCTTGGGAATGCCCGCAGTTTTCAGGGCGAATCCCATATTATCTCCAACCGACATATGCGGATACAGGGCGTACGACTGGAACACCATGGACAATCCTCTTTTGGAGGGTGGATGATCGGTTACATCGTTTCCATCTATGAGTATTGAGCCTCGGGAGGTATCTTCCAACCCTCCGATCATGCGCAACAATGTTGACTTGCCGCAACCCGAAGGGCCGACAAAAACAACAAACTCCCCGTCATCCAGCTTGAGGTCTATTCCCTTGATGATCTGAACGGCGCCAAACCATTTTTCCGCTTTTTCAAGCTCAATTGCTCCCATTATCTACCTCCCAGCCCAAAATAACCAGACTGCCGCAGTCCAGGTAAAGTGCATTCCTCCTTTGGGGCCCCCGGTGTAGGGATCAAAATATTCGGCAAACCCCCCTTTCTTGATCATGGCACGCGTTGCCTTCAACAACCGCGCCGCTTCCGGATAAGCATGTTCGTGCAATCCCTTTGCAATCATGAAGTTCATGATGGCCCAAGTGGGGCCTCGCCAGTATCGGCTTCGATCAAATTTCGGACTTCGGGAATCAAGACTTGGAATGACATAATGAACTTCTTCCAGCACATGACGCAGATGCACATGCATAGTCTTTGAATCCACACCACCATACCAGCATAAAAATGAGGCTGACGTGATTGAGTCAGCAAACGCCTTTGTCTTGACACTTCGAGCCGTGTACGCATTCAAATCAGGATTCCATAGGAAGTTCAAACCGTCCTCCAAGCGCGCAATATCCTCCTTCAGGCCACCGATGTCATGGCCAAACTCCAGACTCAGTGCTGCCAGATCTCTTGCAGCTCGAAGGACAATGAAGGTCAGGCCCGGATCACCAACCCGAAAGGGATTCTTCGCCTCCAGTTCGGATTCAACCCAATTCGCCTTGCGGCCCAGGTGAACCAGCCACAAATACTTGTCATACTCCTCTTGTGTCGGTCGCATGCTTGGATCAACACGAGATGTGTCCTTGCGCGTATATGCCGGTACATCCTCAATCTTGAGAGTGGTCAGAGCATCGTCCCAGTCGGGTGAATTGTCCCTTCCGCTCTCCCAAGGATGGGTCGCGACGATCACCTCTTCGTTCAAGCGACTGTTCATAAACCATTGATGCCATCGCAGCATCTTCGGCAGAAGAGTCCTGATCCTATCGCGACCAAAGTCTCTGTCCTTCTCCCAGATCATTTTGGCGATGGTGGGAGCGACAGGAGGCTGGGTAATTCCGGAAGATGGAATGGGGCCACTCGTCCTGCCCCAGACCTCGGGTCCCGGGAAATAATCCGAACTGTCTTCGTGAAAAAGGATGTGCGGAACCATTCCGTTCGGCCATTGACCGGAAAAAAGGGTTTCAAGTTCGGTCCACGCCCGATCAAGGTCGAACGACGCATAGCCTAGCGCCGCAAACCCGCTGTCCCAGTTCCACTGGAAGGGGTAAAGACCTTGGGTCGGTATCGAGAAACTGCCCCGGTCATTATCCATCAGCACCTGTCTGGCCTCCTGCTCATATAACTCGTCGGCGACCATGACTAACCCTTGACCGAGCCAGCCGTCAGTCCACGAGTCATGAAGCGCTCAAGGGCCATGAATATGGCGATGATGGGAATGGTTGATACGACAGCCCCTGCCATCAGGTGCTGGCGGGGTATCTCTGACGAGTTCAGACTGGCGACTCCTCGGGTGAGGGTAAAAATCCTCGGATCATCAAGCAGCATGAAAGCCAGCAAAAACTCGTTCCAGGCAATCATGAAGACATAAAGCGACACCGAAGCCATGGCCGGTAAACTCAAGGGGAGAGTTATCTTCAGAATCACGACTAGTCGCGACAGGCCATCCATGAGACCGGCCTCCTCAACCTCTCGTGGAAGGCCCCGAAAGTATCCCTGCAACATGTAAAGCGCCACCGGTATCGTCGTGACCGGATAAATCAGGACGATGCCCGTGATTGTATTGCGGAGGCCGGTGACCGAAAAGGCGATGTAGATCGGCAATGCCAAGACGATCATGGGGACCATGTATATCAAAAGAATTGACCGGGACAGCGCTCCCTGACCAGCAAACTTGAAGCGGGCTATGGCATAGGCTCCCGGTACGCTGAACAGCAGGGTGACAATCACCGTGATCACGGAAACCAGGAAGCTGATTATCATGTACCGGCCAAAGTCGAAATCACGGAACAACTCGATGTAACTGCGAAACAGGCCCCAGCCCTTTTCCAGATTCAAGCCGAAGTCCAGCGGATTGAGCAACAATTCCTGCTGGGATTTCAGGCTGGTCATGACCATCACGTAGAATGGCACAAGAACCAGAACCGTAAAAATTACTAGCCCTGATCCAGTCAGAGCCCGAATAATGCTGTCCTCAAACTCGTGGCGGGTAATTTGTCCCCAGTCCAAATCGCCCGTAAACTTTGACAGCGGCCAAGCCATCCCCAAGGTATAGATCGCGATGGTTGCCACCTGGCTGAACAGAGAGGTTTCGGCACCAAAAGCCACCGGACCCAAATTGACGAAGGAACCCGCACCCACCACAATCAGGCTTGCGGCCATCACAACGGTCTTTTGCTCTATTGCCAGCACGAGCAGTCCCAGAATTATTCCTGAAGCCAGAATGCCGATTGTCGAAGGAGCAAATTCTCCTCCCGTTGTAAATGCCATCAGGATCGAAACCGAAGTGGAAACCAGCAATGCCCACACGACACCAATGACAGGGCTGGTAACAAAGCCAAAGCGAAGCCAGTTCACAATCCTTCCTCCTGATTGAGAAAGCGAAAAAAGAGCAATGAAAAAATGAAGAGGAACAGCATGATCACCACGGCAACGGCCGCACCGGCGCCAATATTGGAAATGCCGAACGCCTGTTCATACACGTTCACGGTCAGGGTGCGGGTACCCGCATTTCCGCCAGTCAGGAGAAAAATGTCATCGAATTTGTTGAAGGTCCAGATGAACCTCAACAGGAACAGGATGCTCAGAATCCCAAGAATCTGGGGAATGCTCAAATACCAGAACTTCTGAAATGGTGATGCTCCGTCCATGTCTGCGGCCTCGTACATATCGGTGTCGATGGCCTGCAACCGTGCCAGAATGAAGAGGAACGACAGGGGAAAGTAGCGCCAGACTTCAAAGAGCGTTACCATTATGAGAGCGAGGGGCTTTTCACCAAAAAAGTTGATGGATTGTTCCGTCAGGCCCATCTGGGCGATCAGGGCATTGACGGAACCGGAAAAGGGATCCAGCAATATGACCCAGGTAAAGGCTACGGCAATAACCGGAGCGACATAAGGAAACAGGAACAGCCCGCGGAGGATTCCCTGGCCTCGAAAGCTGGTGTTGAGCAACAATGCTACAAAAAGCCCCAGCACCAAGGCGCCAATGGTACCAAAAAAGGTGTAAAAGAGCGTTGTCCAGAGGACCGTGAAGAATTCGTTGCTGTCAAAAAGCTTTATGAAGTTGCTGAAGGTAAAGGAAAAGTTCGTCAGCTTGTTGTCGCTGATGCCGCTGACTGACGGTTCGCTCCCCTCAACCAATTCTTCAATGACATCCTCGTTGTCTTCAATGGTCACGGGGATGTTCAAGGTTTCACGATAACCTGCGTCAATGTCTCCAAACGTACATGTCAGGGATGCTTCAGGAGATAAGTTGCAAGCCTCAGGCAGTTCTACAATGCCAACCGCCGAAGGTATTGTATCCTCAAAGGCCACATCGCTTATCTGGGTCTGTTGCGACGAATTACGCACACGATAACGGATAAAAAATCCCTCGCTGCCAGACCGAAAACTTTCCTGTACAATCGGTACGGCGGGTCGCAGATCAGAGAGCTTGATAGGCTTGAAGCTGATCCAGAATATCGCCAGCATGGGCAGAATGACGACGACAGACACAATCGTGACAGTCGGCAGAAGCAACCCCCACGCAAAGCGAGCGTCTCGGCGAGCCAATTTCCCTTGGGTCTTAGGCGGAACAGGGTTGGTCATGATACAGACTGCCTTACCGGATGGGCGGCGGGGCTGAGGCCCGCCGCCCAGTGGTTTAGTTTATCTGTGCCAATTCGGCATTCAGGGCGGCAATGGTGGCTTCCGCATCCATTTCGCCGTCGATGTAACTCCGAACCAGACGGTTGATTGCCTGACTGTTGATGATCTTGGAGGCCAGAGCCAACTGCCCTTCCTCAACACCCCATCGCTTGGCAACGGCAAGACCGCCGACGATGTCCGCAATGACAGCAGGATCGTACAGATCTTTCAGCGGTGCCCTGCGGTCAACTCCGACGTCGAGTTCCGACCAGGCATCGGTAAATTTGGTTGGTTCTGAAGCGGTGCCTTTGCGAACAGGGAACTTGCCCTCGGGCGCAATGGATAGGGTTTGAGTATAGCCTTCGTCCATCGCAAATTTGACAAACGCCATCGCTTCATCAGTGTTGGCATCCGTCGTGATGCCAAAATAGCGAACATCACCCCAAGCGGCTCCTTCCGGATTGGACGGACCGGCAAAATTGGTGATGATGCCGGTCTTTGACGCCAGTTCTGAAGACGTCGGATCCGAGGTTATCGTAGGTGGGGCACTGTCGCGCAGGCCGGCCAGCTCATCAAGAATAAATGGCGACCAGATGATCATGGCGGCCTTGCCGGCAAAATAAATCTCGCGGGATTGCTGCCAGTACAATTCACCGGGCGGGGACGCTTCGGCGATGGCCTTGTAAAAATCCAGCACTTCAGTCGTTGTCGACACATCAAGCGGGGCAAATCCATTGGCATCAACCGGTGACACGCCATTAGCCAGGAACACATGCTCGAGGACCTGACTCATGAAGTTCTCGTCGACCTTGGTGGCGGCGACGAAACCGAACATGTCCGGCGGATTGTGCAGCACCTCGATGGCCTTGAGGACATTTTCGTAAGTGTCGGGCGGCGCAAGCCCGTTAGCCTCGAACGCATCCTTGCGATAAACGATCATCTGCGTCCATCCATCAACGGGAACTGAAGTGGTGTCACCCTCGAAAGCGGCCATGTCCAAGGCTCCCTGCGCGAAGGTGTCGGCACCGAGCTCTTCAATGACGTCGGTAGCCGCTTCGGTATCCAAAATGCCGGCCTCGGCCCAAGGCAGCGCATATTGAAGCGTATGATAAATGACGTCGGGCAAGTCCCGCGCCGCAAAGGCGGCCGTGGTTCGGGTGCCTAATTCCGGTTCTTCGACAGGAATCACCTCAACGGCAATTCCGGTATCCGCCTCGAATTGAGCGGCCATTTCTTCCTGCTTGGCCAAACGCTCAGGCTGATGCTCGGTTGTCCAGAACCGAATGTCGGCCATCACGGCCACAGTCGAAAAGGCAAGAGCCATTACGGCTACAGTCACGGCTCTAAGTGAAAAAAGACTCATAAGGAAACTCCTCCCAAGAATTTTAATGTGCGATTATCGCGTTCTCCTCGAAGAAACCAACCGGCCAATCGAGAGAACTCGTCGGAGCTCAGTGGAACATCCAGGAGGCCAGCTAAAGGGCCCATCCACAAACAATTCTCAACTGAATTGAACAGTTCATTACGGGAGATTCAATGACTTGTCAACTTAAATTTCGAAAACGGCTTTGTCGGCTTATGCCGTGTCCACAATTCGCTTGGCGGGAACGGAACAAAAAACTGACAGCAACAACCCTGAGGGCTGAAGGACCAAATCTAATTTGCCCAAGGCTTCCTCGCCCGGTCAGGAATGAGAATCTCAAAAACCGCACCAAGCACGATAAAGACCGTACCCCCAATCTGGATCAGGCCAAAGGGTTCATCCAAAAGCAGTGCACTTGAGCCAATGCCGGAAAGTATTTCGAAAGACAACAGGAAGCAGACGAGAGCCGGAGCGATGATGGTCGTTGTCCATATGGACAAAAAAATCAGGGGCGTGAAATAGACGGCTCCAATGATCAGCGCTGTGGGACCCTTGCTTGTCAGGTCGGTGGCCAGGGGGAGCATGCCCATGGCCGTCCCCCCAACGACCCAAACCAGCAGCCCTAGCATGACCGCGGTCGCCATGCAATAAAATGACAGAATGGTGATCCGTCCCCTGGTTTCGGTTGCAAAGACAAGCGCAACTCCAATGGACCAGACAATGCCTGATATCAATGCCATGACATCACCAATCTTGAGTGCGACTGATGACATGGCACCACCAAAAATCAGAAACATCCCTAGAAGTGAGGACCCTATGGCCAAGAGACTCTGCCAGCGCCATTTGCGACCTAGAAACAGGCATTCAATGATTGTACTCCAGGCCGGGGCAAGGTAAAACAGGAGTACGGCGTTGGCGACGTGGGTAAAGGACAGTGCCGTCGCGTAGGCCGTTACACCAAAACCGATACAGACTGCACCCGCCAGTGCCTTGGCTGAAACCGGCTGAAAACTTCGTCGAATGACAGCAAAGAACAGCAGAAGCAGAGCGGCGCCCAGGTTGATGGCCAAACCACCCCAAATGCCGTCAAAGCCGATCTGGTTAAGATAACGAACCGGAATCCACCACAATCCCCACATCAGGGCCACAAGCAGGGCAACAGCTTCAGGCAGTCTCTTGTGGGCAATCCAGTTTCGTTCCATCCTTCTCCCTCGCAGCAGGAGCTCGCGTCCGCTTCTCAGAACCATCGTGGCCCGTCATCCGGCTCGGCAGCCGCCAGATCAATCTTGGACGGTACGAATACCCAAGTCAAGCAGCGCTTGATTTGATGGAACGGACGGCGCACCCAGCATCAGATCTTCGGCCCGTTGATTCAGCGGGAACAGTATGACCTCACGGATATTCTCGACGCCGCTCAGCAACATGATCATGCGGTCGATTCCCGGGGCAATTCCAGCGTGCGGAGGGGCCCCATAGCGAAACGCGTTGACTATGCCGCGAAAGTTCTGATCGACAAACTCTCTGTCATATCCAACGATGCTGAACACTTTGTACAAAATGTTCAGCTTGTGGTTACGCACGGCTCCAGACGACAATTCCACGCCATTGCAGACTATGTCATACTGATAGCCCAGAACATCGAGGGGGTCCAGATTTTCCAGCGCTTCCATTCCTCCCTGCGGCATCGAGAACGGGTTGTGCGAGAAATCCAGAAGTCCTGCTTCTTCGTCTCTTTCAAAGAGCGGGTAGTCCTTGATCCAGCACAATTCAAACCGATTCCGATCAACGAGATTCAATTCCTTGGCGATTTCATCTCTGGCCTTGGCCGCAACGCCGATAAAGGTTGCTGGCTTGCCCCCGAGGAAGAACGCAGCATCACCGGCACCCAAACCCAGCTGACGGCGAATGTTTTCCGTTCTCTCCGGGCCGATATTGTTGGCCAGCGGTCCGGCTCCAGCTGTCGCGTCCCCCTCAGTTCGCCAGAATATGTAGCCCATGCCTGGCAAGCCATTTTTTTGCGCGAAGCTGTTCATCCGGTCACAAAACCGCCGACTGCCGCCACCGGGCGCAGGAATGGCCCGTATCTGATTGCCCTCGACCTCCAGCATGTTGGCAAATATCCGAAAGCCGGATTGAGCAAAGTGTTCGCTCACGACTTGCATGACAATCGGATTGCGCAGGTCCGGCTTGTCGGAGCCATACTTGAGAAGCGCATCCTCGTAGGTGATCTGAGGAAAACTGCGAGTTACCGGACGGCCATTGCCGAATTCTTCGAAAACGCCACGCATGACCGGTTCGATTTCGTTGAACACGTCCTCCTGAGTCGCGAAACTCATTTCGACATCAAGTTGATAGAATTCTCCCGGCGAACGGTCGGCTCTGGGATCTTCGTCTCGAAAGCATGGCGATATCTGGAAATAGCGATCAAAACCGGCGACCATGACCAGTTGCTTGAACTGTTGGGGAGCCTGTGGCAGCGCATAAAACCGGCCAGGATGCAGTCTGGATGGCACCAGAAAGTCCCGTGCGCCCTCGGGGGAAGACGCCGTCAGTATCGGGGTCTGAAATTCGGTGAAGCCCTGCGCTTCCATTTTGTTCCGAATCCAGGATATGACCTTGGAACGCATCATGATCCGGTTGTGCAAGCCATTCCGCCGAAGGTCAATGAATCTGTATTTCAGGCGCGTTTCCTCTGGATAGTCCGGTTCGCCGAAAACGGGCACGGGCAATTCTTCTGCTTCCCCAAGAATCTCGAGTTGTCGAATGAACACCTCGATTTCGCCCGTGGGTATCTTGTCATTGACCAGTTCCGTCTCCCTTAAACGGACCTCACCCTCGACACGAATGACATATTCGGCCTTGAGCCGCTCAACTTCAGCAAACATTTCACTGTCAGGATCAGCCAGAACCTGGGTCATGCCATAATGATCGCGCAGGTCGATGAACAGTACGCCGCCATGGTCCCGAATACGGTGAACCCACCCCGAAAGCCGAACGACCTCCTTGGCATGGCTTCTGTTCAACTCGTTGCAGGTGTGTGTTCGATATCTGTGCATGTTGTCCCGCTTAAAGCTTGAATGATTCTGTTTGCGATTCGTTCAGATCAGGGATACCCGGGTACGACCCGCCAGCCTTCAGTCATCCGGTGCCCAATCCTGCTGACTTTTGCCGGAACAGCGGAATTTCAAGTTGTATCCCGAACTTTGTTTTCCCATGATCGGGCACAAAACCACCCGGTCATGGCTTTGTTGAACCCTCAGGCAACGGATGCTTGAGCCATTCGCGGTAGAAGCCTTCCAGATCAGGACAGAAGTCGAAGGTCACCGGAAAGCCCGGTGCACAGGCTTCCGTCTCAAGCAGGACGCCGCAGCCGGGGCAGATAAACTCTCTGATCTCCATCCATTCTGGCGAACACACATCACTGCCCGGATAGATTTCCTGCAGAAGTTCTTCGGTGTCTCTGACGAAAATTGCGGCCTCCAGTTTCCAGTTGATTCGATAATCCCCAAATTCTTGCCCACATGCACACTTGACCGTTCTTTCACTTTCCTTTTGAACGACAAACAGGTTTTCACCGATGGGCAGAAGTATCTTTTCGTCCCAATGAACCCTGTTCTGGTGGTACTGCAGCACCTTATGGAAGCGGTCGTCATCCTTGAAGGAACTCATGATGCTTTTGGTTTGTGACCACGGCAAGGTGCCCTCAACCAAGTTGTCGATAACGTCCTGATCGTACTCCTTCATCTTTTTCTCTTCATTCTTCGGGTTTGCTGGTCATCGCATAATCTTCAGGAAGTTCCCAAAATGCCAAAAATTCTTGCCTGAAAGTAGGCGACAAGGCCATGGCCGCTTCGTACATCCGGACTACCTCTGGGGCGAAGTCACAAGTATGCAGGCGTTCCTTTTCCTTTCGCTTCCAGTCCCTTACAGACATTGCACTGGTCAATCGTTCTTTTTTCTTGGCTTCCCGCAGGGAAAGGGTCTGGGAGATGTCAATCGCCAAGGTGCGGTCTTCCAAACTTCCTGTAAAACGGATGCCATGGACCTGCTCGGCGTGGACCCGGGTGGACTGTCCGTTGATTACATCGTCAAGAGCCAGAAGCGGATCTCGGTCCAGAGGGTCACCATACCCGCCACCGCCATTGTAAGAGTGCGTGAAGATGTCCCCGTTCTTCATCGGAGCAGTAATGTATGGCCCTTCGACAACCTCGTGATCGCCGTCAAATCGTCGCGGCAACTCGGCCTGATCAGATCCGATTGAATGGGCTAGCGGTTGACCGGATTTGGCCAGTTCGAAGACATTCGAATTTCTCACGGTGCGGTGACGTTGGCACGAAGGAGCCGGGTACCCTCCACACATGCCTGCGTTGTCAAATACCCGGGATGAATGTTCTGAAGTCACAATACGGAGTTCGGGGGACTTGTTGACCACCCAGGTTGACATGAAGGCATTTCCGCCCCTGTACTTGCCAGCCCCACCCGAATTGGGAACTATAGACCGGCCTATGTAGACCATCGGCATGTCCAGTTCCCAGATTTCAACATTGCCCATGTCCGATTCCGGATTCCAGCCGACATAGGCCGTATCCAGCCCATCCTTGATGGCGAGTGCGCCGGATCCAGCCGCCGCACATTCGAAATGGGCAATGCCAAACTCATTGCCATGCTGATTGATCCCACCCATCTCGATCATGGGACTGTTGACCTGCCCTACAAAAACCTCTTCGACAAATCCACGAGCCAAAAAGCCTCTGGACAGCATGCGCTGGAATGTTCCGAACGCCGGCAAGAGCAAGGCCCAGCTGGTTGCCGTCGCACATGACTCTCGATCCGGATTGGTCCAGGTCCCAGGCGGCAACTTGAGTTGGGTCGCAAGCCAAGCCCCGTCATTGACAAGCCCTTCAAAGTTCATGTGCTGGGTCAGGGTGACAAACATTCCCCCATCCATCCCGGCTGGGGTGCAGTTCATTGAGTGATAGCCCCAAGGTTGGGCACCCTCGAAGTCAAGCACAATCTTTCCATCCAGTTGAATATCCATCTGAAGAGGTATTGCATATAGCCAGTCCGGATGCCCGAGCGGCTGGAAACCGGGCTTGCCTCGAGTGACATGCCCATAGAAAGTGCTTGCCCTGTAGGTTCCTGGAACAGTCAGCTGCTTGACCCGAGCCAATTGGGTGCGGCGACCCTCTTCAATGAACTCCTTGGTTATCTTCGCATAGTAATCCACGCCGATTTCATCAATGAGTTCGAGCACCTGGTCTCGTATGGACAGACATGCCGCGACTTTGGCCTGCTCATCCAGTATCCAATAAACCGGCATCCTGAGGTTGCGTTCGCAACGAATAATGTAGTCCCGACGAATCTTGTTGCCCGTGCCGATCTTTTCGGCACAAACGAAGAGACCTTCACCATACCGTTCCTGGGCCAAGGCAACATCACCGCCAGGAGTGATTCCTCCAGCTTCAAGCTCATGACAGACGGCTCCCGCCCAACCCACCAGAGCACCATCAGAAAAAATAGGGATGACATCCATGACATCAGGAACCTGAACGGTACCAATGAAGGCATCATTATTGGCAAAAATGTCGCCGGGGTTGATGCCTGGGTCATGTTCATAATCATTCCGGATCATCCACTTGATGAAGCGACTCATGGTATGAACATGAACCATGATGCCGTTAGACAAGGCCACGGCATCGCCTTCGGGGGTATAAAGTGCAGCGACCATTTCTCCCACCTCGCGAACGCCCGGCGACGCCGAAATGCGGCGAGCAATCTCACGCGCCGACACGCAACTTGATCTGAGTTTCAGGTGGAGAGTTTCAAACCGCAATGGGTCCTCTTGCCGGCCTTCAAGCTTCTTCAGCCCAGAATAGCAACCGGTCCGAGCAAAGAGCTCCTCGCTCTCTTCCAGTCGTGCCTTCAGATTCATGCTGTCGCCGATCATCATTCTGGCAAGCTACCCATGATTATAATGTAGCATGGACCACTCATCCATGAAAACAGTGTCGTCCGGATGAACAACCAAGGTCGTGGCCGGATGCTCGATGATGGCTGGACCCCTGATTTCATTGCCCGGCTTGATGTCTTGCATCTCCCACAACGCTGTCGAATGCCAGTGTCCTTTGATGTAAACGTCTCTTGCTCCCTTATAGGCATGAGGTTGCGGTCGGGCAGAACCCAATGCGGATTTCACCAGTTTCGGCTTGACCTTGGCGACTGATGCCACGACCCCAAGCTCCATGAAGGTGACCCGGATCTGCCCATAATCGGAAACATTCCGATTGATTTCTCGGTAGACCATCTGAAAGGACCTGATGACTTCATCGAGCTCTCTTTCGTTTTTGAGATGCTGAAGGGGTGAATTCACTTCAACATCTTCGAGTTGTCCCGTATATCGCATCAGGCAAAAGGGCTGAAAGCGAACATGTTCAACTGCATGGCCTTCGCCGAGCATCTGATCCAAGGCCTTCACGCGGAGGCTTGACCAGTACTGATCAATCGTCTGGACCGCTTCACTTCGATCCTCCTGACCCGGATCGATGGCAATATCAATTTGCACCGATTGGCTGAATCGCTTCTGATAATCGGCCGTTGTGCAGCCAAAGGCCGAGAAGGCCGCGGCAAACTGAAAGGTCAGAATATCCTTGAAGCCGATGCCCTTGCTGTAACCTCCCACATGAAGTGGTCCGGAGCCGCCGTAGGACAGGAGAACGTACTCCGAAGGGTGCACCCCCTGTGCCGACAGCATTCGTTTAAGGGCGGCATTGGCTTCTGAATCGAGCATGTCAATCATGCCCTCGGCAACCTGATATACATCGGTCATTCCCAACCTGTCGACGCACTGTTCCTTGAACTTTCGATAGGCCAGTTCGACGTTCAGTTTGACCTTGCCTCCCAGAAAGTAATCGGGATTCAGCCGTCCCAAAATGGCATTGCAATCGCAAATTGTCGGTTCCATATTGCCTTGACCAAAGCAGACAGGGCCCGGCTCTGATCCAGCACTTTCCGGACCCAGACTTATTTTTTTGGTCAGGGGATCAACCTTGACAAGCATTCCCGCTCCCGCGCCAATGGTATCCATGGCAATCAGAGGCAGATTCAATTTGAACCGACCGATCAGAGGCTCATTGTCGATGGCAAACTGGCCCTGAGAAATGATTCCCATGTCAAAACTTGTCCCGCCCAGGTCGGAGACGATCAATGAATCCTCGCCAATGATCTGGCTGACATATTTGGCACCGAGAACGCCACCGATCGGACCCGATACCATGGTTTCGTGAAGATTGGGATGCTTGATGGATGTGAGGCCGCCAAAAGATTGCAGGGTCTGGACATCAAAACGGTAACCATTGTCCTTGGCCACTTTTTCGATACTTTCGAGCTGTTTTCGGCCCTGCCCTGTTGCATAGGCCTCAATCAGAAGCGAGTTCAGTCTTGACTGCTCGCGAATGACTGGACGAACTTTATGGCTGCACAGGATGTCAATTTCCTTGTGACCTGACTGAACGATCGTACGCGCAACACTTTCGGCCATGGTTTCGTGCATCGCGTTGACATGGGCAAACAAAAAGCAGATGCAAATGACCTCGACATCCCGCTTGACCAGTTCGGTGACGGCGGCATGAACTTCATGCTGATAGAGTGGGATGACAGGGTCGCCAAAGTGATCAATGCGCTCGGTAACCCCTATGGTGTTGTGCCTGGCAACCAGTGGCTCCGGATGATGATGAGTGACAGCGTGCAGGCGGTCGGCGTAGGAGTAGTCACCCCAAGACTGCAGTCCTCTTCCCATCAGGACCATGTCTTCCATTCCTTTGGTGGTGATCAGTCCGATCGAGCGGCCAGTACGGGACAACAAGACATTGAGCATGCCTGTACCGGTATAGAGAACAACCTCGACACACCGAAACATGTCCTGCACACCCATTTGCCGGCTTTCGGACGCTTCAATGGCCGATTCAAGAAATCCAGCCGCCTCAAGCCGGGGTGTCGTTGCGGCCTTGCCAATATTGAAGTGACCGTTATCATCAACCAGGATGGTATCGGTCATGGTGCCGCCGGCATCAATGCCTACGACGACTGGCTTGGCTGCACTGCCTTCTGGCATCGTGATGATTTTCCTGATTGAAGCCGGCCGGGAATCATGTGTTCCATTTATTGATTTCTTGTTCGAATATAAGCCGACATCATCCGATCGGCCGACATGGCAATCAGCGCCATCCCGATGCCGGCAACAATGCCGTTGCCGGCGTCCACCTTGCTCAAGGCCAGATAAATTTGCTGACCGAGACCGGTTGTGCCAACCAGAGCGGCGATGACCAGCATGTTCAGACCGAAGAGAGTGGTCTGATTGATTCCAATGAGAATTTGCGGCAGAGCCAGCTTGAGCTTGATTTGCCAGAAAATCTGGGCGGGCGTGCACCCGCATGATGTCCCGACCTCGATTGCGGTCGCCGATACGCTGCGTAGGCCCTGCTCCGTGTATCGAATCATCGGAACGATCGAATAGGCCACAATGGCAATCAAGGCGGTAAATTCGCCGACACGAAAAAACATGATCGCCGGAATCAGCAGCACAAACTGGGGAAGTGTCTGCAAGGTGTCATTGACGGGACGGATTATACGCGACACTCGGTCGGAGGAGGCGGCCCAAACGCCGACCAATCCACCGATAACAATGCAAAAGCCTACCGCCACCGAGCACAGATAGATGGAAACCAGCGACGGTTCCCAGATCCCAGCTGTCATAAGGAACAGCAAGGACGCAAGAACGAACACGGCCACCCTTCGTCCTCCCAGCTGAAAGGCGAAGAGGGGAAGCACAATCAGGTAGATGATCCAGGATATCCCGGTCACGCCGAAATACATGATCCCGGCGATGAAGGCGATGACCATGCCAAGTTTCCAGGACTTGTAGCGCATGACAAGAAGCGAGCCGATCAGAACAGTGCCCCAATAGAAGGCAATCAGGACCGGTGTCAGGGAGAAGCCCCAAGAAAAGGGTATGATTGCCCGCGCAAAGCCCAGTTTGACCGGAAGAAGGACAAAGTAGAGCGCGTTATTCTTCCAGGACTCAAGAAAGATGCTGTAATTGGCAACGATGGCCTTGACCCAGGAGTTCATGGTTGCAGCCGGGTAGAATTCCCAGTCTTTCGGCCAGTTGGCCAAGGGTTCAATGACTTGTGCCAGAGCCAGGGTGGCGATGGCCGTTCCGCCGAACCAGACTGCAAATCTGCGCCACTTCATCCCGACATGACTGTCTGTTGGCAGTTGCCTCTGGGCATAGGACAGGGTTATGCGGTCCAATATGACGGCCAGACACACGATCACCATTCCGGCCAGTATGCTTTGGCCGAACTGAGCCTTGCGAAGACGACCGAGAACTTCCCAGCCAATGTCCTCGAAACCACCGATTATCGCCGCAATGATGACCATCGACAGAGCAGCCATGGTGGTCTGATTGACGCCAATCAGCATTTGTGGAAAGGCGGTTGGAACGTCAACCCACCAAAATCTCTGGCGCGGGGTGCAGCCGGACATTGTCCCCGCCTCCCGAACCTCGGGCGGAACCTGATTGAGACCAAGGATGGTGTTGCGAACCATCGGTGGCGTTGAAAAGATCACGCTGGCGATCAGACCGACAACAGGGCCAAATCCAAACAGCATGAGAATGGGAATCAAGTAGGCAAAGGCCGGCACGGTCTGCATGAAATCCAGCACGACCTGAATGACGGCATTCGCTGGTCCGGAACTGTGGCCCCAGACTCCCAGCATAAAGCCAATGGCAACAGCAATCGGGATGCAGATGATGACAAGCGACAGAGTGTTTATTCCTTCGGCCCAATAGCCGACAATCACGACATAGCTCAACAGGGCTCCGGTCAAGATCGCTATTTTGCGTCCTCCGCCCTGCCACGCCAACAAGGCCGCAAGGCTGACGACCGTACACCACGGCAACCATCCGAGAGTCGCCTGAACGAACTTCATCGGAAACTCGAGAATTCGACTGATGAAGCGGAAGAGAGTCTTGAACACATCCACGAAGGACCGAATGCCACGATCTATGATTTCCGGTACGGGCAATTGCAACCCTTCGGGAAAGTCGAGAAGCCATTTCGTATCGCTCCCCCAAACCATGAGTCCGATGGCCACAAGCAACACCCCACACCACAAGCTGGGGTAGTATGAACCGGAAAACCGCAGCCCGTTCAATACTGATGCAGTACTGATCGACATTCAGCGCTCGGGCTTTTCGTGCCGATTGTCGCGGTGAAATGCCCTAATGATGCTCACCGGCGTCAGAATCCCGACAGTTTGGCCACTCTCGTCGACGATCTCGATTTCGTCCGTTTCATGGTCGAACATCCGCATGGCCTCTTCCAGCAAGGCTCCATGCCGGATCCGAGGCCGCCTTGATTCGGCGGGCATCCAACTTTCCATCACGCTTTGCACCTCGATGATTTTCCACAGCGGAACATCACCGGTAAATTTCCTTACATACTCATCGGCCGGATTCAAGACGATCTGCCCTGGCGTGCCAATCTGAACGATGCATCCGTCCTTCATGATGCATATCTGATCTGCCAGCCGGATCGCTTCATGAAAATCATGGGTCACAAACACGATCGTCTTGTTCAGCTGTTTCTGCAGGCGTAAAAACTCATCCTGCATCTGGGTTCGAATCAAGGGATCAAGGGCTGAAAACGGCTCATCCAAAAACCATACTTCGGGCTCAACGGCAAGCGACCGGGCGATTCCCACCCTTTGCTGCTGGCCTCCGGACAGCTGATGCGGATAAGACTCCTCCCTTCCATCAAGCCCCACGAGTTCAACCATTTGTCTTGCCCGGCCCAGCCTGTCCTGTTTCGGCTGTCCTTGCGCTTTCAACGGAAACGCGACGTTCTCAAGAACCGTCAAATGAGGCAACAGTCCAAAATTCTGGAACACCATTCCCATCTTGTGTCGGCGTATCCGGATCATCTCCTTGTCTGAGGCAGCCAGAAGGTCCGTGTCATCAAGCACGACCTGCCCGACAGTCGGCTCCACGAGGCGGGACAGGCACCGCAACACGGTGGACTTGCCGGATCCCGACAAACCCATTATGACAAACGTTTGCCCCTCGGGTACTTCAAACTGGACATCCGCACAGGCAACAATGCTGCCGTCGGCAACGATTTCCTCACATTTGGACTTGACGTCGACCGGTGACCTGTCCGAATGAAAAAACTGTGCGGGCTCGCTTCCGTAAACCTTCCACAGGCCAGAACACCGCAACTTGACGTTCGGACCAGAGGCTTGCATCCCTGTTCCTCTAGCCCAACTCATTGCCCGCGACCGAAATCGCTTGGCTGCGGGTATATGATCCTAGTTTTGGGCGGCGGCGATCCAAGGTGACCAGACTGATTCATTCGCATCAATCCACTCCTTGGTCACGGCAACGACATCTTCCCCCTGACCGTCGATCTTCAGCATCATGGTTTCCTGACTGGCATTGTCCATTTTATAGGCCTCCAAAAAGTCATAGGCCGCAGGCCACTTGTCCTCAAATCCAACCCAGGCTATCTTCATGGTTTCGGGCTTGAAGACACCGCAGTCATGAGTCTTGTCGGGATTTATCCCCCATGCGGGATCGCTTTCACACCCGTCTTCATAAGCCGGCAGGTCAACCCAGGCCACCTCTCCAACTTCCGTAAACACCCAGTGGGGCTGCCAAAACATCATGAATATCGGGGATCGAGCGGCATCGGCCGCTTTCAGCTCGGCGACCAAGGCTCCTTCGGAGCCGCCCGGAATGACCTTGTAGTTCAATCCCAGCGCATCGACAATCTGCTCGGAACGATTGCCCCAATCGGCCGGATAACCGAGAAACTTACCTTGGGGCAGGGTTTCCGGGCTCACAAGCTTGTCGGCACAGTCATTCATTGCTTCCCAGGCTGGAAGGCCCGGGCACAATTCATCTTCCATGAATTTGAGATAGACCCACCCTTCACCGGCGTTGAGGCCCAGATTGCCAATGTCGACGATGGTACCGCTGGCCTTGACGATTGGATATACATCCCCAAGGTTGTTGGTCCATCCTTCCAGCGTCGCGTGAATGTCACCATCCGACAGGGCCTGAAACTGCGGATAGTTGCCGGCCGTGATGTACTCGACCTGATACCCCAGCTTCTCAAGAAGTTGACCGGCCACGTGGGTCGTAATATGCTGTCCGGTCCATTCGTTGATAGCCAGCTTGATGGGTTCATCCACATCGCCCAAATCAGCTGCGGAAGCCTGAAACGGCGCTAACAGCAAGGCACTGACGGCGATTGTCGTCACAACCAATTTACGAATCAACGGCATCACAAGTCTTTGCATTGCACTCTCCTAATTTTTCATTGCTCCCATTAGTCTCTCAATAACATATACAACAGTTGGTTGCATTGATCATCAAGAAAGTTCCTGACTCTACCACAGGGCCCCGCCAGTTATCCGAACATTCTCGCCGGTAATGCCAAAGGACTGTTCCCGGCACAGATGTACGACCAGTTCTGCCACCTCCCGTGGTTGTATAAGTCTGTTTTGGGGATTGCTTGCCTTGATGTCCACTTTCAACTGGCCTGCGCTTCGACCCATCTTGTCCCGGTCGGCCAGCTGTTGCAAGTCCTGTTGCATGAGGCCCGTTTCCACCCACGTTGGCGAAACCATGACGCAACTCACTCCGTGCGGTGCCCCTTCAAGCGCAACGCAACGAGTCAATCCCAACAGGCCAGCCTTGGATGCACAATAGGCTGGATTATCCTTCCAGCCGACCGTAGCTGCGGTCGAACCGATGTTGACGATACGTCCCCAGCCGTGCTTTTTCATGATGGGAAGGCATTCCCGAATCATTCGGAAAGCCCCCGTAAGATTGGTATCAATGACCCGATGCCACAATTCGTCTGAGTGGCCACAGACATCCTGTTCAACTGTAACTCCAGCCGCGTTGACCAGAATATCGATCTTGCCAAACCGGTTCAGCCCTGTTCCCACGAACTTGTCGATGGAGGCCTGGTCCCTGACATCCAGATGTTGTGCGATGACTCCTTGCGAGATGGCCTCCAGTTCAGCACGAATTGATTGCAGATGTCTTGCGCCCGGAAAGCTTGATGCCACTTCAGGAGCTTCAGATGCATCGCTCACGAAGGAGCCAAGAACCAGACGGGCCCCTCGCAAGGCCATGAGCCTGGCAACCGCAAGTCCCTGTCCGGTTATTCCACCGGTGATGCACGCTACCCGTCCTTGAAGAAAGGACCGGTTTTCCATTTCGGCCGGTTCCGGTTTCATCTTTAACTCCTGCCTCTTCCCACCTTGCTTGACATGACGGCAATACCATATACTCTTGGCGTCAGCAAGATTGGCATTGAAACGATCGCGATTAACACTAACGATTAGCCGTATGCTGGCAGGATTTTTGATTTTTTGGATTCTCGTCGAGATGAAGTTTCAATCGGTTTCGATCGGTTCGTGATAGGAAAACAGATTCGCTTATGTGGGCTTGGTGGTTCCATAGATTTCTGAAGCATTTTATCCAGACAGGATCAATTACAGTAAACCTGCCGAATGGGCGCACTTTCACCGTGGGCAACCTGGATGTGACACCCGTCACGATCACCATCCACAGTGCGAAAACCCTCAAAAGCCTATGTCTCCACCCTGAACTTGCCGTGGGAGAAGCCTACATGAATGGCGAGTTGACAATCGAGAATGACGATCTGAAAGGATTTCTGGAGGTTGCCGTTCGCAACATACAGAATCTCAACAGGACTTTCACCCACCGGTTCCAGCATGTGTTTCTTGGACTATTCCAACTGATTCATCAATTCAATTCCCTGATTCAGTCTCGCAGAAACGTACAGCATCATTATGACTTGACGGGTGAGCTCTACGAATCGTTTCTGGATCAGGACCGCCAGTATAGCTGCGCCTATTTCACCGATCCGAACGTCACCCTCGAACAGGCCCAAATCGACAAAAAAAACCATATTGCCAAAAAGCTGCGACTTGAACCTGGCATGAATGTTCTGGACATCGGTAGTGGCTGGGGTGGTCTTGGCCTCACTCTGGTCAAGGATTTTGGTGCCAGGGTCATGGGCATCACTCTGTCCACCGAACAGCACAAAGTTTCCAACGAGCGGGCTGTGGAGGAAGGTCTGGCAGACAGGGTCGAATTCAGGTTGCAGGACTATCGAAAGGTGGACGGCACATTTGACCGGATCGTGTCAGTCGGAATGTTTGAGCATGTCGGAGTTCCTCACTACCGTGAATATTTTCGGTCCATCTTTCGTTGCCTGAAGGATGATGGCGTGGCTCTTCTGCACACGATCGGCCGTTCGGCTCCCCCGGGCGTGACCAATCCCTGGTTGACGAAATACATTTTTCCGGGCGGATATGTCCCGGCTCTTTCGGAAACCATGACCGCAATCGAGAAAGAGGGACTGATTGTCAACGATGTCGAGGTGCTCCGCATTCATTATGCCGAAACATTGGCCCATTGGTATGATAGGTTTATGGCCAACATCGCATTGGCTCGCGAACTTTACGATGAGCGCTTTTGTCGTATGTGGCGCTTCTACCTCGCTTCCTGCGAAATGTCTTTTCGGAATGGCAGCATCGTCGTATTCCAGATTCAACTAAGCAAACGGAACGACATTGTACCTATCACGCGCAACTATCTTTACGAATAAACCTTCAAATTCCGTGTACATCCATTACCTGCCTTGAAGCGCAATTTGGCTTCTAAAGGAGGCTGGGGCGTGGATTGTTCCGTTTCCACTATTTTGCGCTCACCCGATTGACTTCGTTCAAGGTCCTCTCATGCCAAAACGCGACGATATCTCCTCAATCCTGATCATCGGAGCCGGCCCGATAATCATTGGCCAGGCCTGCGAGTTCGACTATTCAGGGACCCAAGCCTGCAAGGCATTAAAGGAAGAGGGCTACAGAATCATTCTGGTCAACTCCAACCCAGCTACGATCATGACCGACCCGGAGATGGCAGATGCAACTTATATTGAACCCTTGAACAAGAAGATCGTCGAGGAAGTGATCAAACTGGAAAAGCCTGATGCCCTGCTGCCAACGATGGGAGGCCAGACGGCCTTGAATCTGGCTCTGGAACTTCATGCCGATGGAACCTTGACCCGATACGGGGTCACAATGATCGGAGCCAATCAGGAAGCCATCAACAAGGCCGAGGATCGTCAACTGTTCCGAGAGACCATGGATAAAATTGGTCTGGAAAGCCCCAGATCAGCCATTGCCAGTTCGTTGGAGGAAGCCCGTGATGCCATCGATCGAGTTGGTCTCCCGGCCGTCATACGACCAGCCTTCACTCTAGGTGGCACGGGAGGAGGCATCGCCTACAACCGCAGCGACTTCGAAGCCGCTTGCCTCACCGGACTGGCGGCTTCACCAGTCCACCAGATCTTGATTGACGAGAGTCTCATTGGCTGGAAAGAATTCGAGATGGAGGTCGTACGAGATCGGAAAGACAATGCCATCATTGTCTGCTCCATCGAAAATGTCGATCCGATGGGCGTTCATACCGGCGATTCAATCACCGTAGCACCAGCCCTGACCCTCACGGACAAAGAATACCAGCGCATGCGCAATGGATCGATCGCCGTACTCAGAGAAATCGGTGTTGAGACCGGTGGCTCGAATGTGCAATGGGCCATCAATCCGAAAGATGGGCGCATGATCATAATCGAGATGAATCCACGAGTCTCGCGCTCTTCAGCCCTGGCATCCAAGGCCACCGGCTTTCCGATTGCCAAGATCGCGGCCAAGCTGGCTGTCGGCTACACCCTTGATGAGCTAGATAATGACATTACGCAGATCACGCCAGCCTCCTTTGAACCCACAATTGATTACGTCGTGACCAAGATTCCGCGTTTCGCCTTTGAAAAATTCCCCGATGCCGAGGCGGAGCTCAACACCGCCATGAAGTCGGTTGGAGAAGCCATGGCGATCGGTCGCAGTTTCCACGAAAGCATGCAAAAGGCGTTGGCCAGCCTTGAAACTGGCCTGAATGGCCTTGATGAGATTGACATTCCTGACGCACCGAACAAGGAAGCCATACTTCGTGCCTTGGTCAAGCGAACGCCGGACCGAATGCGGCTGATTGCCCAAGCCATGCGACATGGTCTCACGAATGAGGACATCCGGAATGCCACCGGCTTTGATCCCTGGTTTCTGGACCGAATTCGCGAAATAGTCGATGCCGAAAATTGGGTTCGACAGCATGGCCTGCCGGAAAGGCCCGATGAGCTGCGCAGGCTCAAGATGATGGGGTTCACGGACGCTCGGCTGGGCGTTTTATGTGATCTTGATGAGATTGATGTGCGTAGGCATAGACAGGAGTCTGGAGTTAATCCCGTCTTCAAGCGCATCGACACTTGTGCCGCTGAGTTTGATGCCTTGACTCCCTACATGTATTCCAGCTATGAAGAGAGCACTCTCGAGAAGTTCCAATGTGAAAGTCAACCGACCGAAAGACAGAAAGTTTTTGTTCTCGGCGGCGGACCCAATCGCATCGGCCAAGGCATCGAATTTGACTACTGTTGCTGTCATGCCTGTCTCTCTTTGGCCAAAGCCGGTTATGAAACAATCATGATCAATTGCAACCCTGAAACGGTCTCGACCGACTACGACACCTCTGACCGGCTGTATTTTGAACCTCTTCGTCTGGAGAACGTGCTGGACATTCTCAGAACCGAAACCCGGAATGGGGCCGTAGAGGGCATCATTGTCCAATTTGGCGGGCAGACGCCATTGAAACTCGCTCATGACCTTGAGCAAGAAGGCTTTCGAATCCTTGGAACATCGCCCGGTTCAATTGATCTGGCCGAAGACCGAGAGCATTTCAAGAATCTGCTCAAAAACCTGGATTTGCTTCAACCCGAAAACGGCACGGCCTCGTCTCTGAGCGAGGCCGAGAGAATTGCCGAGAGAATTGGCTACCCGGTGGTCATAAGGCCTTCTTATGTCCTCGGCGGCCGAGCCATGGAAATCGTTCACGATGCAAGGCAACTGCACCGCTACATGAGCCAGGCCGTTGTGGCCTCGGGAAACAATCCGGTCTTGATCGACAAGTTTTTGCCTGATGCCACCGAGGTGGATGTGGATGCCATTGCCGATGACAGCGGCGCGTATATTGCCGGCATCATGGAACACATCGAACTGGCCGGCATTCATTCAGGGGATAGTGCCTGTGCCATTCCCCCTCATACCTTGCCTGCAACCATCACCGAACAATTGGAGGCGCACACGCGAAAACTGGCCCGTGCCCTGTCCGTAAAAGGGTTGATGAATGTTCAATATGCCGTACAAGGAGACAGGATTTATGTTTTGGAAGTCAACCCCAGAGCCTCGCGCACCGTCCCGTTTGTCGCCAAGGCCATAGGAACTCCCATCGCTTCGATTGCCGCACGAGTCATGGCTGGTGAACCCTTGAACGGTTTTAAGTTGAATCAGGCCGTCGACACGCGTTATGCGGTGAAGGAGGCCGTGTTTCCTTTCAAGCGATTCACTGGCGTTGATTGCCTGCTCGGACCAGAAATGCGGTCCACCGGAGAAGTGATGGGTATCGATTCAAGTTTTGAAGGTGCTTTCTTCAAGGCCCAACAAGGAGCCGGCATTGACATTCCGGGGTCGGGAACGGCATTCATTTCGATCAAGGACTCGGACAAGTCACAGCGTTTCGTTGAAGTGGCTCGAACCTTGGCTGAATTGGGCTACAACCTCGTTGCAACTCGTGGAACACAGTCGTTTCTTTCGAACCATGGCCTAGAATGCACGACCGTCAACAAGGTTCACGAGGCCCGACCAAACATCATGGATCTCATGATGAACGGCGACATCACGCTGATCATGAACACCACTGAAGGAAGGGAAACAATCAAGGATAGCCGGGAAATGCGAACCTTGGCCATCGCTGACAACATTCCTTATTTCACGACCGAAGCCGCTTCTCATTCCCTGACTCGAGCACTTAAAGCCAGCAAAGGCCGTCAGCCAACCGTCAGCAGCATCCAGTCGCTGAACCATACGGTCGAACCAAATCCCCTCAAGCTATAGACCGCCAGAGTGTGCCCCTCAATTGCTTGGGCCGATGCCCACTCCATGCCTCAGGCGCTGTAGATATGCGAAGAGTTTGCGTCAATTGCGTTGCATTCAGCTAACTGGAACCAGGCTAGCATGAAGCTGCCGTAGTGGTTTCCTCGAGATCTTGCCTTGTTCAGATTCATGCATTCCAGCCCTCGCGCGTTGATAACGGCTTCATGGTCTCGCATCGAATTGCCCGGTGGAACGGATTGAAGAAAGAAGAAGCTGAAGTAGCCAAGAACTAATGTTTTGTGTACGTATACCAGGCACGTAGATGTTTCAAGAAGTTGCCATGAGTACCGCCGTTGAAGCGCCATTCACAGTCCTTGAGAAACCAACAAAATGAGCCGGCTTGATCCCGTTGTACTGGCGCAGGGGCCGCTTGGCCGGGTTCCAGAAATCCTCGATCCCGTTGATGGGATTGCGGTCTTCGGCGAAGCGTTAGGAATGGTTGATGCGCTGGCGATGAAAGGCTGAGACTCCCGGGGCTTCATGGGCCTTGAACATGTCGATATAGACGATGCTGTCGGGCTTCACCTTCTCTTCGATGATGGGCACGAGCGTCTCGGTGCGGACGTTGGGACTGATGGCCGCATAACCCTGCGGACCCGCTTCAGTAGCCCAAACACGGCGACCTTGCCGCCTGCTCCCCATTCCCGTTTGCCCTTGCGCCCCCCCCCACGCAACGGCTCTAAAGCAGAATAGACTTCAGCCGAACTCGTATTCGATTGGTGACGCCATTGAATTTTGCAAGTCTTTGCAAGGTCACGGCGTAAAGGGGATCGCCACTTCACCGCCTTACAACAAAGCCTTCAATGGTCGCGGCCGAAAGCCAGGATCAAACTGGAAAAACAGCAAGTTGATGGCGGATAACTATGCCCATTTCGAGGATAACTTGCCTGAAGGAGAATATGTTCGCTGGCAACGAAAGTTTCTTAGGGCTGCCTTGAAATGTGTTGGTGATAACGGAATTGTCATTTACAACATTGGTCGCAAGATCAAGAATTTGCATGAAGATCGTCGGGAAAACATTCTCAAAGGATTTCCCGTCCGCCAGACCATAATTTGGAATCGCGGCAGCACCCATAATCAGGGCGGGAAGCGTCCGACCATGCTGCCGCCCATATACGAGCTGATCTATCTCATTGCCGGGAAGAACTGGCGTTTGCCTGAGCCGTATCTCAAAGAAATGCGGTTCTGGGGCGATGTCTGGCGAATAAATCCTGAAATGCGAAATCCTCATCCCGCTCCATTCCCTTTGGAATTGGCCATTCGAATGGTCAAGCTGGCCGATGGTCCGATAGCCGATCCATTTGCCGGTAGTGGCACCATAGGCATTGCAGCCAGAGAAGTGGGGGTGCCGTACTATTTGAACGACTTGTCATCGGAATACAAGACCATGTTTATGGAAAGGAAATCCACGCACAGGAATGATTGGAAATGCCATGCAGTCTAGAATCGTTCATTTGTTGTCTCGTAAAGAGGGAAAGGCAAGAGATATTTATCGTGATATCGTTGATTCCCTTAATTCAGATTACACGGAGCCTCATGTGTTTGTTGACGACATGATGAAGATGTTTGAATCACTTCAACCTCCGCCCGACCGTTCCGTGCATGGAGCCTTTTTCGAATACGTCATTGGAGAGACACTCCTTCAAAAAGACTTGCAACCTTATTATCAAGCCGAAGTCTTGAATGTGCCTTTAGCAAAATTTGACTGGTTTCTGTATCATCCTGAAAGACCGGTATCCATATCTTGCAAGACTAAACCCAGAGAGAGATGGAAACAGGCAGCGTATGAAGGCATGAGTTTGAAGAGGGTTTATATGCAAGCCAAGAACTATCTCGTATGTTTGGAAGAAATGGGAGACGACAAGCAAAAGTTCATGAATGCTCCTCAGACTATTGACAGATTTGTCATGGCCAACAGCCGGGCATATAGTAATGTCTTGAACGATGTGGCCAATCTGGATTTTGAAATGGCCCAACCTGTATCACCGATAATCAATGGGAAAACTGCTGGTTTTTGAAATTGCGTATTCAAGTATATAATCCCCTTATTTCTTGTCGCTGACCGGTGCCAATGTGCTGATCAGCTTGATCGCGGCCTCGACGGAAGACCATGACAAGCTATTGAACGGCTTGGAAATCGATCTCGGAGGATCACCATGAAACGCCTGCTATTGACCGTGCCATTGATCGTCGGACTGGCTTACCCGGCCAGCGGGGAAGACCCTAGGGACCCTCTCAGGATTTTTTACGACAAAGAAGAATACGCCGATAATCTCTGGGGTGAGGTCTGTTGGGAGAGAGTAGCCACTTTGCCCGAAAATCAGGAATGGAAGGCCCAGATGCAGCGTTATAACGACAGATTGGAGCAAATGACCAATCTAATGAACGCATGTGCTTCGTCCGCCAGCAGTGTTGCAAGCGATTGCGTTATACTCGTTTATATAACCCATGAGGAAACGATGCCTCTGCTTGACCATTTTACCGCCTACCTAGAAGAAAATGGCTCTTATCGGTGCTTGTCCCTGTGGCATTTCTACTTCCACGCTAGAATTGAGACACTTGACATGCTCAATACCGGCCTGGTAAACATCCTGTTGTCGGGAGACTGAGGACGCCCGCGATTTCTTGCCGAAAAGCCGAAAGGCAAGGTCGCAAAGCGTCCGTTCGCATATAACCCATTGGAGGTAAAATTGAAACGACTATTGAACTTGCCATTGATCTTTGGACTGGCTTACATAGTTTCAGCTTGTTCAAATGCTAAAACTGCCGATGAAGTAGATGCGGCTGTTGTTCCTACAGGTGAGTATGAGCAGATGTCATGTGAGGAATTAAGAACAGAAAACCGTAAAGCAGAACAGGATTTGGCAGATAAGACTGCTGCTACCAACGAGGCTTATAGAGATGACAAGACCACAGAAGTTGTGACATGGGGGTTGTTCCTGCCGGCGGCGTTTTTTATGGACGGGAATTCAGAGGAACAAAAAGAACAGGGTGAAGCCCAAGGCAGAGTCATAGCAATTCAAGATGAGATCGACTCCAAATGTTTTTCATCGGACACGAATGAAACGACATAGATATTTTAAGGTAAACCCCCACTCGAACCCGGATATTATGGCGGCTTGCTGATCCGTCATGCCCGCCTCGATCAATTGCTTGTAGGCTCGCGACCGACCGGCCAGGTCGGATGCCCTCAGCTCGGCGAAATCGAGGATGATGCCGGTTTCCAGCTTCCGGCTCAGTTCCGCTTCGAGCGACCGGGCCAATGGCGCGATCGAACCGAAAATGAACTGCCGCCACGCCTCGCGTCTGGCGGTGCCGTCACCGGCTTCCAGGAACTCCGCTGGTATGCCACAAGCGGTCAACATGAATCATGGCTTGCCGGTGCAAAAGCACCAGCGATTGAGGCGGATTGGCTCCTAGACGAATAGGTCGATAATCACTTCCAGGGTTCGGATCGCGAAGTCCGCCCGTCGATATGAAGGGCACGGCCTGACCACGCATCATATTGAGCTTGCGGCTCAATTCTTGCAATCCAGGCTGGGTGTTGGCCTCGTTCGGGATTTGTAATATCGTTCCGACCGGCCCCTCCAGTTCTCCCGTCATGCGTGATTCCAGATAGGCCAGCATTTTCAGACTGGTTCGCGCCTTCGTCAACGGAGACTGTCCGACCCAGGGCCTTCGCGGATCGCATCCGTAACGCAGATGCACCACGCCGTCTCCCTCGATACGTCGAGTGCTGGTGATGCTGGGTCCGGTATTGGTGACCTCGTAGGTCCAGGCACGAGGGTCATAGCCACAGTCGATCGTCCAGTCCGCGACCGGCAATAGTCGAAGGCCGGTTGCGTCGACTTGAATCAGTCCGACCCATTCACCGCGAGCAATCAGGCTTCGTCCGATCGAATCCAGAATCTCCGGAGCCAATGCGGTGTGGTTGACTTGTGCCGATCCGATTGCTCGACCGTAGCAGTTTTCGCATAGCTCAACCGCCGCCAGCCGGTTGCTTTCGAGACCCGCGACCACCATGGAGGTATAGTCCACCGACCACCTTTCAGGGGTCTTGCCAAATGGCCATAGGTTCAGCCCCATGATCCCGACCCGTATAGATGACTGACGCTGATTGGCTTGTATGGCCGGCCTTCGGATCACAGTGACACGCCGGTCTTGTCATAGGCCGGACGAACGACCAGCGAGAGTTCGACAAGGCCAGCCTTCACGATCTCCCGCACCCCGTTGACCTCGCGATCCTGAACGACATTGAACCCCGGAGACACACCCGACATAAGACCGTTTCGGATCATCCGCACGACGTCCGTCATGTAGGTCGGCTGTTTCGGTTCTTCCGGGAGCCGGGCCTCAAAACGAAGCTCGACATCTCCCCGTTCGAGAACGAGCGTTCCCGCCTTCATGGCGGCCAGCGGTTCCTCGAAATTATGCCGCGCCAGAAGCATGACGTTGCCGTCAGGGTCGGCTTCCAGCGCACGCGCCGCAAACTTCTCCCGCATACTGCTCGACAGGCGGGTTTCGGTTCCGTAGGGAAAACGACCCGTAAGAGTATGGGTGCCGTCCGCCTCCTGACGGATTTCAAGACCGCCCAGCCAAGCCACTGATCACGCCAGCTTGAACGACAGACCGACCCAGGCATCATCCCGGATCACCGCGAAGTTCCAAAAGGCGTTCATGGTCAAGGCCACCTAGCCGCTTGCGGCTTGCGTGTATTCGTCGCGGATCAGTTGCGCCGCTCTCCAAACGGGAGCCACCGCGTTCGCTCCCGGCACCGAGGTTCGAGCCAGCACTGCCGACTGGACATTCGAGGCCGCAGCCGGGATCCGCGAGGACACCATCGACGCGCCCATGTTCTGCCCCCCCCCTTGTTGCAGGGTGATCCGAGCGTCCCGGTTGCTCAAAACAAGAAAGCGGGCAAATGTCGAGCTGCCGACAACGAGGCGCAGATCGGACGGATTATAGGCGTGCAGGCCGTCCACCGCCGCCCGGATCTTGTTCACGGCCGTGACCCACGTGGTCGTTTCCGCCGTGATGCTCAATGCCGGAATCAAGCCTTGCGGCTGAGGACTTGTGCCTGTGCCGTTCAAGACCAGATCCGAAACCGCCATGGACAGATCACGCCGCAGAGTCGGTTCAAGGCTGGCCATGCCGAGGCTGTCCTGAGCACGAAACAGATAGCGAGCCGTCAACCTTCGGGGTTCGAGAGTCTTGGTCGAGAAGGTGGCCGCCGTCGCGTCATTCGCCGTGCCTTTGGCTCGCATCTGGGCCGTGTTGCCCGCGGTCATGACCGGATATCTGTGTTCACCAGAGCCGACCATCGGCATCGAAATGCCCAAACGACCCGCCACCGAACGACTGAAAATCCGCGCCAACGGATCGCTGTGTTGTTCGTCAAACAAGGTCGTGGCCGTGCTGGTCGCCGCGTCCGCCCGTCGCTCGTATTCGAGCAAATCGATCGGAAAATGACCAAAACCGCTATCCGGAATCAGGGCCGCCCGCAATTCGGCTTCCACTCCGTCAACAAGACTGTGATCGACCGTTTCCCTCGCAAAGTTGCCCAACTTGGCCTGACCGAGCAAGTCTCGGACTTCCCGCGCTTCGGCATCTTCGCGCTTGGTGACACCCGGCTTTGGTTCGGGTTCCAGCAAGGCCGCTCGCTGAAAATCGACATCCAGCTGCCTGATTTCGTTGGTCAGACCTTCCAGCTCGGTTTCCTAGTCCTCGCTCCGCTTTTCAATGTCGAGAAGACTGGCCATCTTGCCGCGGACTCCGGCCTGACGGCTCTGTATTTTCTGCAACCGGTTCATGCTCTACCTCAATGACTTCGTTGTTGGCCACCGGTGCCGAGAACTAGTCAGACACCGGTGATAAATGTTTGCGCTGCGCGACCGTCGCGACATTCAAACGGCGGCCACACGACAAAATCGTTATCGGATAGCGGTTACGAACTATTGGTCAGATACACCGTCCGCATCAGGAATTTCGACGTAAACTGACGCAGGACTCCGTTAGTATAAAACCACCGACACAACAAGTCAACTGGGTTTGCAACTCCCGAACGGCTCGTTATTTATGAGTCAAGGCGCAATGGAAAGGAACCGAATATGGAATGCGAACTGGTAAAAATGGGGGACATACTGAGCTTGAAGCTGAGTTTGCAATTGTTGGCCCTCAACGTAGAACGAGCCGTCGCTTGGTTGGAATTAGCCGAAAACACCCAGATTATTGATCTTGTCTTTATGGAAGTAATGGATCCTAGCGTGGAAGTTTTAAAGGACTACGAACATTCGGTTGAACGGGCCTTGGAAGATGCCCAGGGGCATATTGACCTTATTCAAGAGCAATGCCCGGACTTCGGCAAGGGAATCGAACCATGATTTATGAAGATTATGTTTGGAGAAGCAACATGACCAATCATGCCAAGCTATGGACAAAACAGGAAACCGGGCAGGCCCGTGCCTTCGTGCAGCAATGCCAGGGCAACGAAGACGGCGCGGATTTCAACTGGGTGGACTGCGCCGAAAACGAAGGGATCGCGACATCGAGCGGCTGAAGGCACCGCCTACAACTTCCTCGACGAATCACGGATCGTGTGTCTGGAATCGGGCTGAGACTACGGCATACATTCGGACTGGCTGGAAGTGGCCGAAAAAGGAAAAACGTTCATGGACGGCTTCTCGGACCAATATCATTGCTGGCCGGAAGCGTGCAGGCTGAAGGGAATAAACCCGGAAGACTTGAAACTAATCAAGTAAGTTCGTCAACCAGCCTGTCCCACGCCGCCTGACGCGGAGTCGGGGATTTCTTCCAGCAGTGCTTCGACAAGTGGCAATCACGGCATAGTACAATCAGGTTTGACGGGTGATCACTCCCGCTATCCTTCAACGGCTTGACGTGATGCACTTCCAGCCGAGACCGCGACCCGCACTCTTGACACTTCTTGTCGCGAGCCAACACTCGTTGTCGTATGGCCGTCCATTGACGGCTTCGATAGTTGACCATCAGAACGGGAAAGCAAACCTTTCCATAAGAGGGATTGGCTTCATGCGACCCGCATGGCGAACCCCGCAACTGACGGCCAATATCGAGGCCGCCACCACGTCATCACGGTGCCTGAAACGCCGTCCGCCCCGATTGGCTTTCGCCAGCTTCTCGTTGCCGGCGGGATCGGACACCGACCGGGCTTCTCCCATGGCCGATCGCAACAGAAGGTTTGGCACTGAACGGACGCGATCCGTCAGACAGGCCCGCCGAAAGTTCCGCAAGTCTTCGGCACCATCCTTGAAGCCCTGACCGTGCGGCCCGCCCCTGCACGGCGGAAACTGCGATCGATCCAACGTATCCCTCAAATCGTTTTCATGCCAGCGATCCGCCGCCATGATTGCCGGCTCACCCCATCGCTCCCGTATTTCGTCAACGAACCCGTCCAAATCGACCACACGGCATCCCAGCAATACCAGCTCCCCTCGTTCGTGCATCACCTTGTAGCGGTCTCCCACTTCGTTCACTTCTCCGCGACGTGACAAATCCGGCATTTCGGGGAATACGCCAAAACACTCCAATCGTCCCGTTTCCGGCCAGTATGCACTCGCCGCGGTCATGGCACTATTGCCAATGTCGAGACCCAGACAATACGACCCCGAACGCTCCGACTCGGATGTCTTGATCGATTGCCATGTGTTGGCTTCAAGTAAGTGTTGTTCGCGAATGTCGGACGTGCCTTGATTCAGCCGCAAGGCTTGAAAGGACGGCACCAGGTTGGCATCCAGCAAGGCCGCATCACCCTCGATCTGAATCGCGGCCCGCAGGCTTCGCATATGTTCCCAGCTCGGATTCGCCAGTTTTCACGCCTTGCGATCGTCAACGCGGGCGTTGGCCGGGACATGGTGGCTTTGTGCATACACTCCCGGCTGAGAACCTTCGAGCAATCGGCTGAACCAGTGTTCCGTGTCGCTCGATCTTGTTCTCAGGGCAATGATCCGACAACCGGGAACCTTGCCAGCTGACGTTCGCAACGCACTATACATTCGATCGCTCAATTGCGGGGCCCACTAGCTCGGTTCGTCCGCCAATATCAAACTCGGTACGATCCCATGCAAACGTCGAGGGTCGAAAGCCATCACGCGAAGTCTCGCGCCATTGGCCCTGTTCGTGATGCTGGCTTGCTGGGTGCTATCCAGGACACGAAGCCCTGATCGATCTTCTGACAACCAGCTTAAACAATGCCGAAAGCATATGGCTCCCTAGCCCCACGAACTCGCGACAATCACCATGTCGCTTTCCGGTTCGACACTTGGCCCCAGCAAGCAAGCGAGGGCGATCGCACTGGTCAATGTCGATTTCCCGTTTCCGCGACTGATCGACAAGGCCGCCGTATGCACCTTCGGCTGGAAGCGGACCCGAATAAACCGCTTTTCCCATCCGAGAAGCTTGAACGGCTTTCCGACCCGGTCTCCCTGACGGATCGTCAGACCGCCAATGAACTCGATTATCTTGCCGGCCAATATGCCTTCGACCCATCCTTGAATTCCTGAGGTCGGGTCGGGGTCGTATTGTCCACGATTGACTTTTGATGCTGGTCTTCCAAGTCCTCCGGCACCTGTCCGTTGTAGTCGAATTCCCGATCATCCCTGTGGCCGTTTACGGCTCTGAGTGCCTGAGCAAACAAGGATTCGCGGTGTGTTTCAAGCCATTGTCCCGGTTCTTCGCTGAACTTGTCCCCGACTTCGAGGACGAAGGAACGCAAGGCCGCGTCAAAGTCATAGGGCAATTCCTGTCCCAGATTGCAACACCCGATTATGGCCCATGTTCACTTGTAGATGTTCTTCATTTCGAGATACTTGGGTGTCAGGGGCAATTGCGGGGCCGTGGTCAGGTATTTCAAGGTTGCCATGCTGGCCTTGTTCACCCCAGCCAGTTCGGAGCAATCGACCAGTCCCATGCCACGCAATTCGCGCACCTGGTAGTCGCGATCCATGCTCAGATCGAGTCCCTCCGTGAAGCACAGGTCCCGGATGCTTTCCGGGAGTATGTGCGCTAGGAATGTTGACTTGCCGCTGGCCGGCTTGCCCTTGATCACGGGAATGCCCTTACCAGTTTCGCGCCTTTGGCACCGGGGTTCTTGTTCAACCAGACGGGCAGGACGATTATCATGGCCGACAGCCAGCGATTGAGTTTCGTGTCCTTGACGCCCCAATGCCTGACTGCATACGTTTCGAGTCGTGGGTCATCATCAGGGGGGGGGCGGCAATTCGTCCAGCCATTCTCCGAGCGGGCCGTAGTCCGTTCCTTCCTTGACCATGGCGTTGCGCCATTTACGGTGCTGGTGGTCGGGAATCGGTCGTCCCACTTCGCGTTCGATCTGAACCTGAATCCAGTCCTCGGTGTCACCGGTGATCAGTTCGGGTGCCGCCTTGCCCTTTTGGAGATATGGCTGGCGGTCATGCTTGCCGTATTTGAATTGCCAATTGAGCTTGGCAACGTCGGCTAGCCATTCGTCTTCTGTGACTCGTCCTTGTCCCGGGCCCTTTGTCTTCTTGGCTGGTCGCTTGAGCTTGACCTTGTATTTGCTCTCGTAGTCCTGACAAACCTGTTCCTGATTGGCCTTGTGCCGTTGAGCGCATTGTGACTGTCCGTCACGGTTGCATTGCACAAACCCGGTCTTGACGTTCATCCACCCTCGGTGTCCAAGGTGCCGCAGGCAAGAGCGACTGATCCTATTGTTGTTATCCGTGCCGTCTCCGCCTCTCCGTCGGATGTCGGCCTGTGTCAGAGGATCATGCTTGGCCGGCAGTTCATACAACGTGATTCGTCCGTCATTCTCGGTCTCGTTTTCGGGTGGAGTCTCGGTCGGGGTCGGGAGTTTTCCGTTTGGCTTCAATGACACTCCACCGACCGCGACTTGAATGTTCAGTTCAAGGTTGGCCTCGCATACCTCGCGGGCAATCGTCTTGAACTCGTATAAGCTTTCTCCCGTGTTGACCGAAATGACGTGAAAGCCGTGGCCGTGCGAGGCGCGGTGTTCGTGTTTCATGTTGGTGGACGGGTCGATTCGGCAATTGCGGAACAGGGATGCCGCGTCCTTGTCGGCCCACCGATCGGCTTCGTCCAGCTTGACCAGTCGAGCCTTCAAGCCTTGCGTCATTCGTGAACAAGCCCCGATGTCGCGCAAGATTTGCCGAAAGATGTAGAGCCATTGAAACGAGTTCGCGCTTGTTTGTGTTATGATGTTCGGCTTCGGGAAGTTCGGTGGCAACAGGAGCTCGTTGACATCATCGAGCATCAATGCCCACATCCCCACGCCCACATCTTGTTCCGCCTTTATGCCCTTCTTGTAATCTCCGGTTATGAAAGTAACTGTCATCCGCTTCCATCTCACCACATAAACGATAGCTCGGCAACACTCTGGCAATCAGTTGGGACAGACCCATGACAAGGCGAATCGCGGTCTTCGGCTGGACGCCGACAATCGCCGCCGCGGCCCGAGCCGTACTCCCCGCCCCAAAATGCTCAATCAAGCGCCCCTACTGACGTGATGTCAGGCGACTTTCTCGGATAGACATCACAGCCATTATAGAACTCCGCAAAGTTCTTAGGCCACTTCAGCCCCTACGTTTTATGTTCGGTTCATTTTCTTCGCAAATGTCGCATGTTCTTCGCGACAGTTCGCTCACTGCTTCCATATCATTCAGGAACGTGATGCCGTGTCGATTTCACCGACACTCTCGCATTGTTACACGACGCTTGACCATTCTACTCCGTCCTTTATGATGTGCTGAACTACCCATGACAAGTTGATCAAACTGGAAGATGAACCTACCCATCCATGCCGATGAGCAGTTCCGGACAGCCTTGATGTCGCGAGTGGGCGGCCGATTGTTCACTGAGGGATTCCTGTGTGACAGAGTCAGCGGAATGCTTGAATGGTCGGAGCTGGATGATGCCGCAGTTGACCGGTTCGAAAGTCGCTTACAGGAACTCTGGCCAGCGACAGACTGGTCTCCAAATGAAACACAGACCGAGCGTGTCTTGATTTGGCCATTGCTGGAATGTTTGGGCTGGTCACACTGGCTCGAGCAGGAGCCTCTCGGCAGTGACTCAAGACCCGACGGACTGCTGTTCTGCGATCAGGCCAAAAAGGAACTCGCTGAGAGAGAACAGACCGGGCCAGCAAGATATCGACATGGAAACGTGATTGTGGAAGCCAAAAAATGGCGGCGACCGCTTGACCGGGCGGAAGGATCTTTTCGAACTCCGTCGAGCCAGATGCTCCGCTACATGCTACGGGCCCAGCACATCACCGAAAACAGGTTGCGCTGGGGTATACTCACGAATGGTTGTCGATGGCGCCTTTATTACAGCGGTGCCGATTCGATTTCTGAGGAGTTCTTTGAATTCGATCTTGACGCCGCTGTGTCCAGTGTCGAATCGGAGCGGTGCCACAGTCTTAAAATGTTCCTGCTCATGTTTCGTCATGAAGCATTCCAAGCTGGTCCCGACGGGCGCAGTTTCCACCTCCGAGCCATTGCCGAGGGACAATTCGAACAACAGCGTATTACGAGAGACCTGGCTCGCAACGTATTTGACAGCGTGTTTCCGGACCTGACCCGTGCGTTGGCAGAGGCAGCCCCCCAGAAGCCTCTCACGGAGGTACGCAACGCATCACTGATATTGCTGTTTCGCCTTCTGTTTATCCTATATGCCGAGGACCGCCACCTGCTTCCTGTCAATCGACCCGGTTATCGTAACTACTCCTTGCGACATCGCCTGCGACAGGACATTGGCCGGCGCAAGAATGCCGGTGAAGTCTTCTCCCGCCATGCCTCCGTCTACTGGTGCATAATCTCCGAATTTTGCCAAATCATTGGTCAGGGTGACGATTCCATCGGACTGCCGGCCTACAATGGCGGTCTGTTTGACTGCAGCCGCACACCGTTGCTCAATCGTGTCAATCTCAGTGATGCTGTCGTTGCCGATGTGATTGACAAACTGTCCTTTGAAGTTGTTGTCAGCGGACGCCGCTACATCAACTACCGTGATCTAGGTGTCCGGCAACTCGGTTCAATTTATGAACAGTTGCTCGAACATGAGGTCGTGCGGGATGACACAGGACAGCCAGTGATGCGTCTTGGCATGCATGCCCGCAAGGATACCGGCAGTTACTACACGCCGGCAAATCTTGTGCGCCTTGTCGTCGAAGAGACGCTTGATCCTTTAGTGCAGGCGGCTCATGAGAATTTTGCCCAAGTAGCTCAAAAACCCGATGGCGGCGAAAAGACACGGCAACTGCACGAGCTTGACCCGGCCACTCGACTGCTGAACCTCAAGATTTGTGATCCGGCAATGGGATCAGGTCATTTCCTGGTTTATCTGGTCGATTATCTGGCCGACCGTGTGATTGCAGCCTTGGACCATGCAGCCGAGGTGATCCAACATCACGAGTCGCCTTTGGGAGAACTTATTGCCGGTGTGCGGGAGATGATTGTCAGGAATGCCAAGGAAGGAAACTGGTACGTTGATCCGGACCAGCTGGACGACCGACACATCATTCGGCGGATGGTTCTGAAATGTTGCATCTACGGGGTCGACCGGAATCCGCTGGCCGTCGAACTGACCAAGGTTTCGCTCTGGCTCCACACCCTGACGGCTGGTGCACCGCTAAGTTTTCTTGATCATCATCTGCGGTGTGGGGACAGCCTGTTCGGATCATGGGTCGATAAAACTCAAGCCAAGGCCGGACAGGGACGCGCTCTTTTTCTGGACGATCCGATTCACCGAGCCTTGGCGACCGTTGGCAGAATGCAGGAAATATCGACCCTGACGGATGCCGAGCTGGAAGAAGCACAACGGTCGGCATCGCTGTTCAGGACTGTGGAAGAGAAAACCAAACCACTCAACTGTTTCATGTCCATGCTCATGGCCTTTGAGTGGATGCAGGTTCCTCGGGATGGAAAGGACGGGACAGCTATCGAGTATTGGCTTGACGGCATATATGGCGACCCTGTCGACATAGCGTTGAATGGCCTGTCGACAGAAGAAGACAAGGCGACAAATAACAAGGATGCCCGACACCGGTTTGTCAGACTTCGTGACAAGGCCTTGTCAATCATTGAAGCCGAGCGGTTTCTGCACTGGCAGGTGACGTTTCCCGGTGTTTGGTTCGACTGGGAAGGCGGAAGAACAGGAGGGTTTGACGCCATTGTCGGCAATCCCCCTTGGGACCGCATCGAACTGCAACGGACCAAATGGTTTGAACAACGGCGGCCAGAAATTGCCCGAGCCTCAAACGACACTGTCAGGCGCAAAATGATCGCCCGGCTGGAACAGGATGGAGATCCCCTGCATAACGAGTACAACCAAGCGTATGAACGATCAAAAAGAATTCGGACCATAGCTCGCAACAGTGGTGACTACCCTCTCCTGGCGGGAACCAACCTTTATTCGCTTTTTGTCGAACGGGCGATGGCTCTGGTTCATCCGGGCGGCATGATTGGACTCTTGACGCCCTCAGGAATCGCTGGAGACAAGAATGCATCCCAGTTCTTCAGCGAGGTGGCCACTTCAGGACGATTGAAGTCCCTCTACGATTTCCAGAACAAGGGACGGAACGGTCATTTTTTCCCAGACGTGCACAACAGCTTCAAGTTCTGCGCTTTCGTTGCGAGCCCTTCACCACTCCCACAACCCGCTCGGTTGGGTTTCTTCCTTGACTCTGTCACCGACATTTCTGATCCAGATCGCTGTTTTTCCCTGACCCCTGCTGATTTTGCCCGCGTCAATCCGAATACTCGAACCGCACCGGTCTTCAGGAGTCGTCGCGACGCCGAATTGACCGCCGCAATCTATGCCCGCCTCCCCGTGCTGGTTGACCGAGCAGCAGGACAGGACAACAAGGCGTGGCCGGTACTGTATTCTACAATGTTCCAGATGTCCAACGATTCCAGCCTGTTTCGCACGGTCCAGGAACTTGAAGAGGAGGAAAGCGCTTTTCCCGTGACCGGCAATCGCTACGACAGCCCCAATGGCCAATGGGTACCATTGTACGAGGGCAAGATGGTGCAGGCTTACGATCACCGGGCTGCTGGCATCACTGTTGATCCAACAAACTTGCTTCGACAGGGACAAAAGGATGAGGTATCAGGGGAACACGAAAATCCGGACTGGTCTCCTTTGCCACGCTACTGGGTTCGAAACGATACGTGCAATTGGCCGAATGGTGCGACATCCCTTCTTGCTTTCAAGGATGTGACGTCCCCGACCAACTCCCGTACCATGATTGCCGCCATGATTCCCCGGGCCGGGGCCGGACACACGCTGCCTCTTCTCGTAGGAGAAGACGGCATGGCTCTACCCGGCCCAACGGCTGTATTGTGCCTTGCCAACCTGAATTCATTGCCGTTTGATTATGTTGCACGACAAAAGGTGCCGGGGGTACATCTGAGCAAGTACATCGTCGAGCAGTTGCCTGTCGTGCCACCAGACCGCTATGGTGAAGTGCAGTTTGGATCCAAAACGGCGGCAGAAATCGTCAATGCCGATGTGCTAGAACTGACTTATACAGCACGTGACATGGCAAGCTTTGCCCAAGAAATGGGTCTTGTCAACGCCGATGGTACCGTGAGAGAGCCATTCAGATGGGATGAAGAGCGGCGGCGGCAGTTGCGGACTCGGCTTGATGCGGTCCACTTTCACCTCTACGGCATCACTGAACGCGATGACGTTCGTTATGTATACTCGACTTTTTCGTCCATTCCCGAAGCCGACTGCGATCTGTGTCTGGCCTGGATGAACGCCTTGGACGCAGGCCAGCCGGATGCGGACATCAGAGGCTGATGTCGGCGTCAGCCCGCGTGAGAGCCGGACTTGAAATCGCCTGATCCTTTCGGAGGTGATCACGTCAGCAAAAAAAGCCATCTGAACAACTTGAGGCCATTCTATCACAAGCAGCGGACAAGCAGTTGTGATCGAGACCCGACCGTCTTCGTTTGCGGCTACTACAGCGATCAGAACACCACGCGATTGAACGTGCTGCGAGTATGGTAAAAGGTCTTTCAGGTCACCCGATTGGGTGGGTTGCCATCTGCGAAGAAGGCAGACAGGTTATCGAGGGTCATCATGCCCATATCCTCTCTGACCGCAAGCACTGACGTTCCGAGATGGGGAAGCAGAACAACGTTGTCCATCACCTTCAATGCGTCTGGAACCTCCGGCTCATGCTCATAAACATCCAGGCCCGCTCCCGCAATCTGTTTGGTTTCAAGGGCATTGATCAATGCAATTTCATTGACAACATCACCACGGGAAACATTGATCAGGACGCCATCAGAGCGCATGGCCGTCAAAAGTTCTCGGTCAACCAGATGATAAGAGTTGGGACCGCCTCGCACCGCAATGACGACAAAATTCGCCTGTTCGACAACTTCCTCGGCAGAAGTCAACTGCTTCGCGACCACGCCGGGGTCAGCAACTCTTGAGCGATTGTGAAAGACAACCTTCATGTCGAAACCGGCCTGACACCTCTTGGCAACAGCCTTGCCAATGCTTCCCATCCCTATGACTCCAAGGGTTTGTCCAGTTACATGAGTGCCCAGCATCTGGCTTGGGTGCCAGCCTGTCCACTTGTTGGCTCTGACTATCCGGTCACCTTCCGCCGTTCGGCGTGCTGTCATCAATATCAACGCCACGGCAATATCAGCTGTGGCATCAGTCACAGCACCTGGCGTGTTGGTTACGACAACCCCTTTCCCCTCGGCCGCATCTACATCTATATGATTATAGCCGGCACCAAAATTAGCCAGAATTTTGCATCGCGGACGATCAACACGACTGAACGTCCCGGCGCCGAAGTCATCGCCTAGAGTTGGAACGATTGCATCATATGCTTCCAAGCTCTGCACGGCCTCATCTACCGACATGGGTGCTGGAGATTCACGGAAAGTCAAGTCATAACGGCTTTCGGCCACGGACATCACGCTTTGAGGAAGAATCCGAGTGATCAACAATTTGGGGGAAGTCATCAGTACAACCGACCTCCAACGGTAACATCATAATCCGGCCGAATCAGCACAACCTCATTATTCTCGTCCGGAACGCCGAGAATCAAGACCTCCGACATGAACTTGCCGATTTGCCTTGGAGGGAAATTGACCACGGCCATTATCTGCCGGCCCATGAGATCTTCAGGTGTATAATTTCTGGTTATTTGCGCCGAACTTTTTCGAATGCCAATCTCCGGGCCAAAATCCACCCAAACCTTGTATGCCGGCTTGCGAGCTTTGGGATAGGGTTCCACGCGCGTGACTTGCCCGACCCGAATGTCAACTTGCAGAAAATCATCAAACTTTATTTGGCTCATTCTTCTTCCCCAGTTCCCGGCTTCGCGCGACCGCTGCACGAACGGTCTTGCCTATCAGTTGTTCAAGACCATTCTCCTCGTTCATGAGATATCTTAATCCCGCTTCGGTTGTCCCATTGGGAGAGGTCACATTGATTCGAAGCTGTTCCGGCGTTTCTTTCGCCTGTCGGGCCAGTTCACCGGCTCCAATTACCGTGCTTATGACCAGTTTCTTGCTCACTTCGGGGAGCAGCCCTTCATTAATTCCAGCCTTGATCATTGCCTCAATGAGATTGAAGACATAAGCCGGCCCGGACCCCGAAACACCAGTTACAACGTCAAGCAAACTTTCCGAATCAACCTGGACGGTTTCACCAACTGCACCTAGCAGTTTCCCTGCCCCCGAAAGATGCCCAGGCCTCGCGTTCTCATTGCCAACCAGAGCGGATATCCCCTTGCTCACCGCTGCCGGCGTATTGGGCATGGCTCGTACGACGGGTGTTTGGGAACCCAAAATTCTTTCAAATTGTTCACATCTAATACCGGCCACAATGGAGAGAATCACGGTTGGACCGTCACCATAGTGGGTGATCTGAACAAGTGCCTGTTCTATCAACTGGGGCTTTACTGCAACGACGCAAAACTCGGGCTGCCAGTCCGCAGGCTCTTCGTTCAACCGGGTTCCAAGCGACTTGAGCCACTCGGTCGGATTGGGTTCAATGACATAAACTGCCCCCGGCTTCAGCCCTCCTTGCAACCATCCGGCAAGCAGGGCCGAACCCATTTTTCCGCAACCCAATAGTGTTAGCGAGTTCACCTCAGTCATACCCATCCGGAAAAACAAACGGCTAGGCTGTTCCCAACACCTCGGTAATTGCCATTTTCAAGGCCAGATCCATATCGTTTTCTCCGTAGTTGACCATTTGCATGGCCGGGAAATACTTCTCACAATTGCTCACGGCAAGGGTGAGCAGGCGTTCCAAGTTCCTCCATTCGATTCGCTCAAGAGCGTATAGCTGCATTTGGTCGCGGTAAACGACTTTATCGTAATCCGAGCACAGAAAGAAGACTCCGCTTGGCGACCGCCGGTTGATCCTGTTCAGCAACATATGCAATTTCGGTTCCCTCTTCTTTCGGGGCTTCAAGTCAAGGCTGCATGCCAAGTGCATCACCTTATCCTGATGATTCAAGGCCACCGAAATCGTATATATTCGCCAATTGCCCTCAATGACGATCAGGGCCAGATCATCATCAACCCATTCAAACCGCCAGTCGTTCTCCTCGGCCAGAAACTCGTAGAAATAAAACAGGTCGCTATAACTCGTCGACCAATCTCGCGCTGATTCGGACATGATACTGCTCTCTTCCAATGTTCAAGCCCGTTATTGTTTTTCGGTGGCTTGATAAATTCTTTGTCTGCACGGCCCTTTTAATTCAGGGAAGCAAGTTTGTAAAGAGATATTGTCGGCGGGTTGTAATTTTCGTTAGCGAACCCAATGCCGATATTCGGCTCTATGGTCGCTCCGAAACAGGACAGGCGGAGGCTAGCCAAAACCATATTGCCTAAATCGCAACCGTTGCCGTCCCACACTCAGTCCCCTTCCGCAGAATTTTAAGCTGCTTCAGCCCTAAAACAAATTCAGTAAGGCACTAAAGCCCTATGCACGGGGGCTTGAAATGTTAGGGGGAATTGCCATCCCTTCCCCTTTTTTCTCTTGCAGCCCTCAGTTTTTCAGGGAGAGTAACAACATAGTTCAGAACTAGCTTTGCAAACTCGGACACTTGTTGAGCCTCATCCATCGAAAATGGATTATCCTCATGAGCCGCACTGTTTCCCAAAATACGAATCTCATCAGCCCACTCAGCAAGTTCCGAAGTTAAATTCCCGCTTGAGGCAGCCTTCTTGATTAGTTTGTGCAGGCTACACTGATTATGATCCGGAATAATACGTTTCAGTGCTACTTCCAATGCTTTTCGGAACATCAGTCCGGCAGCATCAAAGTTTTTCTGATGCAGGTTATCAACGCCTTGAACAAAAAATTTCCTAACGTTCTCAGGTAGATGTTCAGGAATTCCATTGTTGATCTCGGGTAGGATGTATTCAAGACCTTCGTTTCCGCCATAATCAAAACAACCTACGATCAATCCTTGCCGGCAAAGTCCGCAAACTCCAAAATATTCGTAAATTGTATACATGTTTGTGACATCATAACCAGCTTCAACCTTCTTCATTACTTCAATCGCAACACCTGAAGCACCGCATCTTGTACATCTCTCAATCCGGAATTGGTCCATTACCGCTTCTCCAGTTTCTTTCGCTAGCTTCAAGACGACACGTCAAGATGATTGTGAATAGTTCGATTCAATTAGTCCAATTGGCGGCCCCAAAAAAATCTTCAAATTTTTTCGTGCGGATCATCTAATCGGCCTAACCGATGTCTTTCACACCATTTTCAGATACCATTTTGGGTTTCCAAAACGACTTTTGACTCCAAAATAAAACACTCAAGCAAAACTGTGAGTACTCCCAACCCTACAAGCAGCGTATCAATGTCATAAACCTAAATGCCGGCCTACCAAGAAACCGATACGATAGATCTTCTTTCCTACTCCCAAGTAGTTTGTAAGTATTTCAGCTACCGGGGTTCATTTTCTTAAAAACGTTGCAATTGTACAACACTCCGGATATTCCTACCGCCTCATCGTGATAAAATGAATGTGCTGATGTTGGTCCTAGCTGAGTTTTGTGAGTTTATGTCAATTCAGGGCTAAATATCCAAACCGGTTTGGATATTTAGGCAGAAGGCAAAAATTCCTGTCAAGATTTATCGAGTCGGGGTTTAGGAAATGACTTCAGGACCCAATAAATTCGAAATGAACGAATCCGGGTTACCCGATGTTGATCCCGCTCGTCGGAATTGGTCAAAACTTCGGGAGCTCAGCCGTGTGGTCACAAGGTGGCTTTCGTTTGGTTCGGGACCTTTAACGCCTCTGATGGATCAAGACAATCCGGCGAAAAACAACATCTCAGGCCAGTTGATGTTGCTGAAGTTGCCCCCCTCAGGAACCTTGTAAAAGAAATAAAGGCCGGGAAACCGCCTGCGAGTTCTTCCATCCCCCTCTACCTCTGATGGATTGGATGACTCTCTAAATTAACAAGACCGCTTACTCGCTTTCGTCGTCCTGATTTTGCTTCTCTAATTCGGTAATCCGTTGTGTCAATGCCTCATTTTCTTCCCGAGCCTTGATGGCCATGGTTCGAACTGCCTCGAATTCCTCGCGGGTAACCAGATCGTTCTTGGCCATCATCCGCTCAAACATGCCGTTCAGGGCAATTTCAAATTCTTTTTTGGCATCCTGTGCGACACCGGCAGCACTGGTCATCAGCCGGGCAAAATCCTCGAACATCTTGTTTTGGGTTTGCATAATGTCTCCTTTGAATCCAAATTACAGTCATTACCTTTTCCAGCGGGCGGTCACTTCGAAAAAACACTGCAAAGCGGTTCTCCGGTGAGCCCGACCAAGGTAGATATAGGTATTCACCACTTCTTTGACAAAGCCACAGGCCCATGCTTCCTGCCATCGTTCTCCCGCCCATCGATCCGGTGCTGTTTTCTCTGGAGATACTCGGCCTGCCACTTGCCATTCGATGGTATGCTCTGTCCTACATCGCGGGGTTCTTGATTTCATGGCGGTGGTTTATCCACCTTGTCAGGCAACCGACGTTATGGCCGAACAGCAATCCTCCCATGAGTCCAGACATGCCGGAACGGCTGTTAACCTGGATCATTGTTGGAATCCTTATCGGCGGCAGAATCGGCTATGTCCTCTTTTATCGTTTTGACTACTTTGTCGATAACCCCATGGAAACGGTCAAAATTTGGACTGGCGGAATGTCCTTCCACGGGGCGGGTATCGGCATGGTCATTGCCACCATCCTGTTTTGCCAAAAGCACCGGTTTCCTTTGGGCAACACCTTTGATGCCATTGCAATCACCATTACCCCAGGCCTGTTTCTAGGGCGCCTGGCCAATTTCATCAATGCCGAGCTGTTTGGTCGACCTACGGATGTCGGTTGGGCCGTGGTCTTTCCCGATGGGCCTGCATCCGTATGCCATGAGAATGTGAACGAAATTTGTGCCCGACATCCGTCACAACTGTATGAGGCACTACTTGAAGGTTTGGTTCTTGGCGTGGTTCTGGCTGTTTTGGTCTATCGCTACAGGGCGTTTCATAAACCATGGCTGTTGTCCGGCGCGCTCTTTTTGGGCTACGGCCTTGCTCGGGGATTCGTCGAATTCTTCCGCCAGGCCGACAGCCAGTTCATCACCGAAATCAACCCGATGGGATACATCATCAGATTTGCCGACTGGGACGGCCTGACCATGGGACAGCTGCTATCCTTGCCAATGATCATTGTGGGGCTGTTTTTGATTGTGTACGCAATTCGCCACAGCCGTGTCTGAACTGGACGCAAAAATCAAGCGATTGATCGCAATGCATGGACCGATGAGGATCGACCAGTACATGCAACTGGCCCTGTTGGACCCAGATTTTGGCTACTACAACAAACCCCATCCCATCGGCCAGTGGGGCACATTCACGACGGCCCCGGAAATGACTCAAATGTTTGGCGAACTCATCGGTTTGGTTTTTGCCCAGTACTGGTCGGATCATCTTGCCAATCAGGAGTTCATTTTGCTTGAGCTTGGCCCGGGTCGAGGGACCCTGATGTCTGACTTTCTGAGAGCATCAGCAATTGTTCCGGGATTCAATGAGAGCTGCGACCTGTACTTGCTTGAAAAGAGCACATCACTCAAGGCCGAGCAGAAGAGTCGACTGGAAAGATACCGGCCAATCTGGATCGATACGCTGGAAGTTCTTCCTCACAAGCCATTTTTTGTGGTTGCAAACGAATTTTTCGATGCCCTTCCCGTTCGGCAATTCCGCCGGGGTCCGTCATTCTGGCATGAAAAAGTCGTTGAAATGGCCGATGCATCTCTGCAGTTCGGCTTCTTGGGGGAAACAGACCTTGACTTCTTAAGTTGCAGATTGAAAGATACTCAAGAGGGCGACATCATAGAATATCAGGAAGACCTGCCTGATCTGATCGACACGACGGCACGGCTAATCAAGGACAACGGCGGGCTGGGTCTCATCATAGACTATGGAGAGGAAAAATCGTCAGGAGACACCTTTCAGGCCATTGGCAAAACCGGATATGCAGACCCATTGAGCAACCCCGGAGAAACGGACCTGACATGCCACGTCGATTTCGGGAGCATGATCCATACTGCCGCCAAGCATGTGAACGCCTGTCTTGCGGAACAGGGAAGATTTCTGCTGAATCTGGGCATCCAAGCTCGGGCCCAGCAATTGGCCCAAAATCTTAGCGGACTGGAGTTGGAGTCACATTGGGCTGCTTTCAACCGCTTGATCCACCCGAAGGAGATGGGGCAACTGTTCAAGGTTCTGGCTCTCTATCCAAGGCACATCGCCAGACCTGAAGGGTTGCAGCCGTGACTCCGGAATACTACACATCAACTGGGCTAGAGCCCTATCGACATGGCTTTTTTACCCGCAAGGGCGGTGTTTCGATCGGTACCTTTCACTCACTGAACTGCGGCGTTTGCGGCGACGACCTGCGGGAGAACGGCTTGCAAAACAGATCCATTATTGCCCAGAAGCTTGGTCATGCAGACAAGAGCATCATGTTTTTAAAACAGATCCATTCCAGCAAAGTCCACGTTGTCAGAAAACCACCCCAAAACAGAATAGAAGCTGATGGTGTTGTGACCGACACTGCTGGAATCGGGATAGGAATTCTCACGGCCGATTGTCAGCCGATTATCCTGTCAGATCCTGAATCCAATGTTGTGGGTGCTGTCCATGCCGGGTGGAGAGGAACGCTGGACGGCGTCATTCAAAACGTCATAACTGTCATGTCAAGCCTTGGAGCCAGACGGGAAAACGTGAGGGGAGCCATCGGCCCATCCATCAGCCAAAAAAACTACGAATTCGGAGGGGATCTCCGACAAAAGTTTGTGAAACGATACCCTTACTCCGAACCACACTTTCAGCAAACTACCGGCGATAGATACCTGTTCAATCTGGTCGCATTAACGAAGGACATTTTTGCTGATGAAGGTATTGATCAGGTCGAAGTCATCGGCCTTTGCACCTATGACCATGAAGAGCTGTTCTTCTCCTGCCGCCGCAGTGCCCATCGAAACGAAAGATCCTTCGGCTTGAATGGCAGCGTCATTTTCACTTGATGATATCTGAACCAATTTCTGCATCCATACAGAACTGTTCACACGATTTCCGATCAATGGGGATTGCCAGTCGCCATGAATTGGCACTCGTTTTTAAACCCTTTATTGCGGAACGTTGACGGGTATGGCTGTCATTGTCATAATCCACAATGGATTCAGGCCATGAGTCTAAGGCATTGACAAGTCGTTGACATTGGTTAGGGTGCGGTCCTATTCTCTATACAGGAAGGAGGATCATGTTGCTTTCGGACAATTCGGCAACACGCACTGGAAATACTGTTCTTTATGTTATTACAGTTTCCAAGCGCAGGAATTTTCTGCTTTTCAGGCGGTATTTTCGTCATCTTGCCCATAAGTTCTATGGCTATGTAGCCAAGCCTTTTCCTGTATCGATACCATTAAGAATTCGGCTTGCCAAAGCCAAAATGACTCCAGATGTCGCGCCGTGACCCGCGTCCCTGTCAATCCTGACCTTCTTCTCTGGGCTCGCGAGCGGGCGGGAGTCACGCAGGAAAATTTGGCTGGAAAATTCAAGAAACTCCCTCTGTGGGAAGCCGGTATAGAACAGCCAACACTAAGGCAGTTGGAGGCGTTTGCAAATGTCGTCCATGCTCCAGTCGGCTGTCTATTCCTCTCAGAACCGCCGAAGGAAGACATGCCCATTCCGGATTTTCGCACTTTCGCCAACCATGTGATTGCTCGGCCGAGCCCAAACCTATTGGACACAATCTATGCTTGCCAGGAGCGTCAGAACTGGTATCGTGATCATGTGCGTATCGATGGGTCATCCGATCTTGATTTCGTCGGCAGCGCCTCGGTTGAATTGCCCCCTGAAACCGTGGCTTTCCAAATTCGGAGAACCTTGAATTTCGAATTGGTCACACGTCGGGAATGTTCTACCTGGATCAGGCCTTGCAGCTTTTTATCAACCAAGCCGAGGAAGCAGGCATCCTCGTCATGGTCGGCGACATCGTGCAGAGCAATACCCACCGCATCTTGGATCCCGCAGAGTTTCTTGGCTTCACGCTGTGCGACCCAGTCGCACCACTCATCTTCGTTAATGGCCGAGACTCGAAGGCCGCACAAATGTTTACACTTGCCCACGAACTCGCTCATGTCTGGCTCGGAGCTTCAGCCTTGTCGAACCTTAGCGTAGCACCGAAGTCGGGTTTCCGTCGGGAAGAGGTATGGTGCAACGCGGTAGCCGCTGAACTTCTGGTACCCCTAGAAGCTCTTCGGTCCGATCTTCGCCGAAACGAACCTCTCCAAGACACACTATCTCGGCTAGCTCATATCTTCAAGGTGAGCCGATTGGTTATCTTGCGACGAATGCTTGATGCCAACTGGTTGAAGCGCGAGGATTTTGATGTGGCTTGGGGCGAAGAGAACGACCATCTGAAGACGGCTACTCAAGGCATTGGCACGGGAGGTGATTTCTATCGATCGACGGTCGTACGGGTCGGAAGACGATTCGCCCGTGCACTTGTCGTGAGCACCCTCGAGGGACAGACGCTCTATCGTGATGCATTTCAGATGCTAGGCATAAAGAAGATCGAAACCCTTAACAGACTCGGACGCGAAGCTGGTATTATGGAATGACAGTCTATCTTCTTGATGCCAATGTTTTCATCCAGTCCAAGAACTGTCACTGTGGCTTCGATTTCTGCTCGGCTTTCTGGGACTGGCTGGTTGAACAAGACAACGCTGGCACTGTGGCAAGCATCAAGAAGATTGAGATTCCGGACACTTGTAGAGGCTTGAGCTTACACTGCGTGAACTCGCACGAGATGCTCCGCCGCGAGCGTGCAAGATTCGTCTTGGAAACTAACCGGAGCACAGTCTGATAAAAAGCGACGATCATTGATCCGCTGGCATCACCCATTGACTTGAGACTTGGCTGAGGGTTTCTTTCCAACCCTTATATTCAGGCCTGCGAAGCTTACCGAAGAAGTGCTGTAACGCAAGGGGATCAAGAGACCGATTGTGACAGGATTGATCATCACTTTCAGTCATGTTAACTGATCGCAGTTCAACACCTACATGGTTCTCGACTGATTGTCTCCACTGCAGGACGCCCCGGCTTTTCTTGGCCCCACCGAAGGGTCACATCGTTTTTCTCCCGGGCTGTCGCAGCCCATATTCCAGCACAACCGGATAGCAGTCCAAAATTAAATGAGAAAAAAGGCCCACGAGTTTGATATTATGACGATAGTCGTACGGTCACTAACAGAAAAGCCGGGGTGATTCCTCAGTCTGGATAACTCCGTCATCTATCGATGCTTGATCAGAAGCCCACCGCACAAGGTTCATGGCGGGTTGGTGATCGGGTTCAACCTTTAGCGTGTCGGCTTTGCTAACTTTCTAATGTCGAAAGTCGCCGTCTTTGTCCTGAGATATCCTTTCGTGGTGGCCCTTGACTATAAAACTGTCAACAAACGGAACTGGGGAATTGTATCTTGACTTTTTGGATGCTTGCAATCATGTTCGAACAGGTACAAGAATGACATCATGACAAAAAAAGTGGGCATGGACAATCCCTTTACTCCCGGCATTGGCAAGATGCCACCGGAAATCGGCCGGCGAAAGGAGATTGACCGCGTCTTGGATGACGTTGTTCAGAATCTGGCTAAGAAGACCATAAACCCGGAGTTTGTCTTTCTCTACGGCCCACGTGGGAACGGCAAGACGGTGTTGATGAACTGGTTGGGCAGACAGGCTCGCGAATGTGGCATTCTAACCCTGACGTTGGCACCTCTGAACTTGCGTTCGGATGAGGCACTGCTCAATGGCATTCTGAATCGCCTGCGCGAAAACGAAACAACAGCACAGCGAATCTGGAAAACAGGGATGCCAAGCGTACGCGGCGAATTCAAGGCCGGTGAATTCGGAATCGGCGGCGCAGTCGAACCTCCAACTCGCCTCCAGCCGAAGGAGGATCCGGTTGGGTTGCTCAGGACCCTTAAGCAACCGCTCCTTATCAAGCTGGATGAAGCGCACAAGGAGGTGGTGGATCCAATTGTTTTGGGCACGTTAATGGATGCTGTACAGATTCTTGGTGAAGATATGCCAGTGGCACTGGCGCTAGCGGGTACGCCTGGTTTGGAAGATCAACTGCGAGCAACGGGATCCAGCTATTGGAGCCGGGGCCACAAGCTTCCCGTAGGAAGACTGGAGCCGGACGCTGCCACCCAAGCATTGACCCTGCCTTTGCAAAAGAAACCTAAACCGAATTTCGTGACCGACAGTAAAGCGATTGCGCGGCTGATTGAGGAAGCAAATCGCTATCCCTACTTTCTGCAGCTATATGGGCGGGCCGCGTTTGATGCAATCCAGACAAGTGGAACCATGAGGTTTGGCCAGGCGGAATGTGATGCGGCCGTTAATGCCGCCGAGGTCGGTCGTACCGACTACTATAGAGACCGGTATCAGGAATTCCGGAAGGCGGGTGAACTGAAGCTGGCTCGGACTGTCGCTCAGGCTTTCCGTGTCAACGACAATCGCCTGACATCTGTGCAACTGAACTGGGTACTGGATACAATGGATCCAGAACGGTCCGTAGAGCGTGAAATTTTTTTGCGCCATGGGGGTTACATCTGGCAGCAGCCGAATGCAGTCGTCTGGGAACCCGGGATCCCCTCGCTCATGGACTTCATGGTCAAGCAGACAGAACCTGAGCCTCCCGCATAGCGGCAGACTGATCAATCCACGGCCCAGTGATCCTCTGGATTCTGTGGGTCAAGGTACCGTAGGCAGCGTGTACGTGCCTTATGGACCGCTGGCATCATGGCCGCAACAGGTGCGAGACATATCGAAAAGGCGACGTGAAAATATCCCCGGCAGGACCCCCAAGTCTCTGTAATACAAATGATCTGAAAACTGGCGTGAATTGGCAATAAATCATGGATTTGAAGAATGTCTCAAAATCATCACTCGCCCGTGCTGATAATTGGTTCCGGTCCGGCAGGCTATACGGCCTCAATCTACGCGGCCCGAGCCATGCTGAAACCCGTTCTTGTGCAAGGGCTTCAGCCCGGCGGTCAACTGACCATAACCACCGACGTGGAGAACTGGCCTGGAGATGTGGCCGTTCAAGGTCCGGACCTGATGGTCAGAATGGAGAATCACGCCCGATCTACGGGAGTTCAGATCATTCAGGATATTGTTGTCAGTCTGGATTTGCGGCAACGACCCTTCACGGCAACTGACGATAGCGGTTCCACCTACACTGCAGACGCTCTCATTCTAGCGACGGGCGCACAGGCGAAATGGCTTGGGCTTCCGTCGGAAGACTTTTTCAAGGGGTTTGGGGTGTCCGCTTGTGCCACGTGCGACGGGTTTTTCTTCCGTGGGCGCGATGTTGTCGTCGTTGGAGGCGGGAACACGGCCGTTGAGGAAGCCCTGTTTCTGACCAACTTTGCCAGCAAGGTCACTTTGATTCATCGCCGGGATAAGCTTCGAGCCGAAAAAATCCTCCAGGACAGGCTCTTCAAAAACAAAAAAATTGAACCCTTGTGGAATCACGTTGTCGAGGAGATTCACGGACAGGACAATCCTCGCGCTGTCAGCGGCGTTGGATTGCGCAATGCTCTGACCAATGAGCCTATGGACCTGGATTGCAGTGGTGTCTTCATGGCTATCGGGCATACCCCGGCTTCAGAACTCGTTGCGGGGCAACTTGAAATGAAAGACGGCGGTTACATCCAGACCCAGCCAGGGTCCACCAAGACTTCTGTCCCAGGAGTTTTCGCCGCCGGGGATCTTGTCGATAGTGTCTACAGACAAGCGGTTACCTCGGCCGGTTTAGGTTGCATGGCGGCCTTGGATGCCGAAAAGTTTCTTTCTGAGCAGAATTGAATTGACCGCGTCCATCTTGACTCCAAAGCAAAGGGGACCAAAAGGCCCCCTCGCTCGCGTTTGACTGACTGATGTCAATTACATCATGCCGCCCATTCCACCCATGTCTGGAGGCATGGCCGGGCCACCGGCATTCTTGGGTTCCGGCTTGTCGGCAATCATGGCTTCAGTCGTGATCAGCAATCCGGCAATCGAAGCGGCGTCTTCCAGAGCGGTTCGCACAACCTTGGCTGGATCAAGAATGCCGGCCTGATACATGTCGCCATATTCTTCAGTCTGGGCATTGAAACCAAAGTTGGCATCATCTGATTCCCTGATTTTCCCAGCAACGATGGCGGCGTCAACACCGGCATTCTCAGCGATCTGTCGAAGCGGTGCTTCCAAAGCCCGACTGACGATCTTGATGCCCGCACCTTGATCGGCGTTATCGCCTTCAAGATCCTTGAGAACCCCGATCGCATTGATCAATGCAACGCCACCACCAGGGACCACACCTTCCTGAACGGCCGCACGGGTTGAGTTCAGAGCATCTTCGACCCGATCCTTGCGTTCCTTGACCTCAACTTCGGTCGAACCGCCCACTCGAATCACGGCAACGCCTCCAGCTAGCTTGGCCAGACGCTCCTGAAGCTTCTCACGGTCGTAGTCAGACGTCGTCTCTTCAATCTGCTGCCGAATCTGGTTGACTCGAGCCACGATTTCGCTTTTCTCGCCCGCACCATCGACGACCGTCGTTTCATCCTTGGTGATGGAAATCTTCTTGGCCGTTCCAAGCATCTGCAGATCGACATTCTCAAGCTTCATGCCAAGATCTTCAGAAATCACCTGACCACCGGTCAAGATGGCAATATCCTGAAGCATGGCCTTACGTCGATCACCAAACCCGGGAGCCTTGACCGCAGCAACCTTCAGGCCACCGCGAAGCTTGTTGACGACCAGTGTTGCCAGGGCCTCGCCTTCGACATCCTCGGCAATGATAAGGAGCGGCTTGGTGGTCTGGATCACGGATTCCAAAAGCGGTACCATGGGTTGCAGGGATGAAAGCTTTTTCTCGTGGAGCAGAATGTAGGCATCTTCCAGCTCGGTGGTCATCTTGTCGCTGTTGGTAACAAAGTACGGCGAGAGATATCCCCGGTCGAACTGCATACCTTCAACGACATCGGTTTCCGTTTCCAATCCCTTGTTCTCTTCAACCGTGATGACGCCCTCGTTGCCGACCTTCTGCATGGCATCGGCAATCTGGTTGCCAATTTCAGCTTCGCCATTGGCAGAAATCGTGCCGACCTGAGCCACTTCCGAGGAATCCACAACGGGTCGTGAGGTCGACTTGATTGCATCAATGGCAGCCGTCACGGCGAGATCAACACCTCTTTTGAGGTCCATTGGATTCATGCCGGCAGCAACGAACTTCAGACCTTCTCGAACAATGGCTTGGGCCAAGACCGTTGCTGTCGTCGTTCCATCTCCAGCCTCATCGTTGGTGCGGGAAGCAACTTCCTTGACCATTTGGGCGCCCATGTTTTCGAACTTGTCCTCAAGTTCCACTTCCTTGGCGACGGTAACGCCATCCTTGGTGATTCGTGGAGCACCAAAGGACTTGTCAATCACGACATTGCGGCCTTTCGGGCCCAAAGTAATGCGTACGGAATCAGCAAGTGTGTTGATACCCTTCAGCATCCGGTTACGGGCATCGGTATCGAACTTTACATCTTTTGCAGCCATAACTAATTTCTCCTTAGTTGAGTTTTGTTAAACAGCCGATCTCAGGAAATGATCCCGAGAACATCGCTTTCCTTCATGATCAACAGCTCTTCACCGTCAATGGTGACTTCTGTGCCGGACCATTTGCCAAACAGGATGCGGTCGCCGACATTCACACCCATCGGGATCAGTTCACCAGAGTCTTTTCTAGCCCCTTCCCCACAAGCAATGACTTCGCCTTCAGCCGGCTTTTCCTTGGCCGAATCCGGAATGATCAGCCCGCCTTTGGTCTTTTCATCACCTTCAATTCTGCGAACCAGAACACGGTCATGTAGTGGTCGAAAATTCATTAGATGTCCTCCAACATAAAATTTACGATGTTTCGATTGTTAGCACTCTCCTCTGTCGAGTGCTAACAGGAGCAGAGATAAAATCCGGCCATCGGCATTTCAACACCTGCATGTAATTTTTCTTTGAATTTCTGTATCGTGTGGTGTGACGTTTGAACTCAACAGCATTTAGGGGAGCATGACAATTGGACAGACGGCTCAATGGCATGAAGCAGATCGGACCTCACCGGTTTCAGGAGGATCCCGGCCTCAGCTTTGAGGATTTCGAGCCTGGTGATGTCTTTGAACACTGGCCGGGACGAACAGTCACTGAAGCAGACAACATCTGGTTCACCAACCTGACGATGAACACTCACCCGTTGCATTTTGACAGAAATTACGGCTCCAAGACCGAGTTTGGTGAGTGCTTGATCAATTCAACCTTGACCGTTTCGATCGTTGTTGGAATGTGCGTGTCGACAACAAGCCAGAAAGCAATTGCCAATCTGGGCTGGGAACGCATCAATCTGCCCGCTCCCGTTTTTGCCGGTGATACAATTTATGGCGAGACTGAAATCCTGGACAAAAGAGAATCGAAATCCCGGACCGACTGCGGAATAGTTCGGGTCAAGCATATTGGGAGAAACCAGCACGGCACCGTCATTTGCGATATGATACGGTCGTTTATGGCCCCAAAGAAAGGTCATTCGCTGGCTGAAAAAATGCAAGGTCGAGACTGAAACCGGGAGGATTGGCTTGTCGAATCGAACGGCTCCTTCGTTCGCTGAAAGGGCCCTGTATCTGGAGATTTTGCGGGCCATATTGAAATCAGCCGGTTACAGCAAAAATAACCACCCTGAAAACATCGATTGAGGCTTGAGGTGAATTCGTGATTAAAATTTTTGGCCATAAATCACCCGATACCGATTCAACGGGTTCGCCGATATTGTGGGCCTGGTATCTCAACAATGTCCAATCAAGACCAGCCGAAGCAAAGCTGCTGGGGGTGCCAAACAACGAGGCGCAGTTTGTCCTGAACCACTGGGCTGTCGACCCGCCCGAGATCATTGACGATGTGGCAGAAAACGAAAATGTGATCGTTGTCGATACCAACAATGCCGCCGAACTGCCGTCCGGGATCGCCCGGGCCAACATTGTCGGAATCATTGATCATCACCTTCTTCAGGGCGGATTGAGCACCAGTTTTCCGATTGATGTCACCATTCGTCCACTGGCCTGCACGGCGACCATAATGCTGGACTTGATGGGACCCGAAACGGTTCCATCTCTGCCCCGTTCACTGAAAGGGGTGGCACTCAGCTGCATTTTGTCCGATACCTTAGAGTTTCGCTCACCAACCACAACGGAACACGATCGTGCCACTGCCGTGGGATTGGCTCGGGATATTGGTGTTAATATTCCCTCTTATGCCCAAGAGATGTTTGCCGCCAAATCAGACGTGTCGAAGTTCAGCGATGCCGAATTGGTCAATCTGGACTCCAAGCGGTACGATCTCGGGGGCAAGAAACTCAGAATCTCCGTATTGGAAACAACAACCCCAAACCAGGTGCTCGAACGCAAGGATTCGTTGATGAATTCCATGGCATCAGTAGCCAGAGACGAAGGGGTTGATGCAATTCTGTTGTTCATTGTCGACATTCTGAACGGGTCTTCAACACTTCTAGTGCAAAATGAAGCCGTTCGTACCATCTGCCAGAACAGTTTCGGAGTGTCCGGCCCAGGCGATACCATAGCGCTTCCTGGCATCGTCAGCCGCAAGAAGCAGATCATTCCCAATCTGAAACTGTAATTTTCTTTCCCTCAACTCATGACTCGACTCATCACGTCATTTGAGGACATTGCGCACAAGTATGATGCCGTGCTCTTTGATGTCTGGGGATGTTTGCATAACGGCCTCAAGCCCTACCCCAAGGCCGTTGCGGCATTGCAGAAATACATTGCCGGTGGAGGAAGGGTTGTCCTCCTCACCAATTCTCCCCGCCCGGGACACGAAACAACCAAGCAGATCAACTCCATAGGGGTTCCAAGAAACTCTTGGAATGTCATAGTTACCTCCGGCGATGCCGCTCAACACGCCCTGTTTTCAGGGCATGTCGGTACAAGGGTCTATCACATCGGTACCGACGCCGAGCTGTCCTTCTTTCGCAAAAGTCCCCACATGGACTTGTTTTGCGCAATCGATCGAGTTCCGCTAAACGAGGCTGAGGGAATAGTATGTACTGGCCCTTTCAAGGAAAGCCTGGACAAGCCCGAAGACTATCGTCCTGACCTTCAAGACGCCCTCTCTCGCAAACTCACTCTCTTGTGTGCCAATCCAGACCTGATGGTGTATCGAGGACATCGGAAAGTTCTCTGCGCTGGAGCAATCGCTCAGGAATATGCCCAGATCGGCGGCAAGGTTTTGCTGTTTGGCAAACCCAGAGAAGCCATCTACACACTCGCCCTGTCCAGATTGGAGCAGTTGTTGCCAGCAGTTGACAAACGACGAACATTGTGCGTTGGTGACGGAATACCCACAGACGTGCTTGGAGCCATACAAAACGACTTTCCATGTCTTTTTGTGACAGGTGGACTTGCAGTGGAGGAAACCGGAACCAAGGATGAGCCCGACCCGGACATGTTAAAATCGTACCTTCACACTTGTGGGTTGAATCCAGATTACGCTATCGGTCATTTTGGCTAACTACAGACCAATTATTCAGCAGCATTGAATGAAAATCTTCAGTTCCTTCAACTCTCTTCCGGATGAATGCCGCGGTTCGGTGGCTGCAGTCGGCAACTTTGATGGCGTGCATTTGGGTCATCAGAAGGTTTTTGAACTGACCAAGAGCGTGGCAGGTCGGTTAGAGGCCCCTACATCTGCGATCACCTTCGAACCCCATCCCCGGCAGTTTTTCCAGCCCGACTCATCACCCTTCAGGCTGACAACCTCCAAAACTCGGGCCCAGGAAATTGAAGCTCAAGGCATTGACTTGCTGTTCGAACTCGAGTTTGATGCATGCTTGGCCAGCTTGTCGCCGCATGATTTTATTCACAGTCTCCTGCATCAAACATTACACATCCGTCATGTCGTTGTCGGAGAGGATTTCAGGTTTGGCAAAGGACGAGCCGGCGATTGTTACCTGCTTGTCAAGCAGGGTGAGGCTTGTGGAATTGGAGTCACCCAAGCTGAGTTGCTCGGGGCCGGCCAGACAGTCTACTCCTCAACGGCAATTCGAGACGCCGTTTCAGACGGGGACGTCGAAACAGCCGCTCGGTTGCTTGGTCGATGGTTCAATATTATCGGCTCTGTCAAGTCAGGTGCGCAGAGGGGCCGAACGATCGGATTTCCGACTGCCAATCTCGATCTGGATCATGTCATTCACCCGAAACACGGAATTTACGCAGTTACCGTCGCGGTTCTGACAGGTCAACACAAGGGCCAATACGAAGGCGTGGCCTCAATTGGTATCAAGCCGACCTTCGGAGTGCATGAACCCAATATCGAAACCTATATCTTTGACTTTGATGGGAACCTTTACGGTGACGAAATTGAGGTGAGTCTGGTAAAATGCATTCGGCCGGAACTCAAATTCGAAAAAGTCGAAGCGCTTGTATCCCAGATGCATCAAGATTGCGAGCAGGCACGTCAAATCCTGCAGCAAATGGATGCTCATTCTTCATAGCCAGCCACAGCATCATTTCGTGGGGAGATAATCATTTCAGACGCCATGCGACATCGGTTCTGGGAACAGTTTGGGCTGGAGGAACTGAACGAAGACGAATGGGAAGCACTTTGTGATGGTTGCGGGCGTTGCTGCCTGCACAAATTCGATTATGACACGGATGATACAATTCGGTACACCAAGGTGGCATGCCGGCTTTTGGACTGCGATACATGTCGCTGCAGACACTACGAAGCACGGAAGAAAATCGTTACCAATTGCATAAAAATCACAACTGAAAATATCGAATCGGTGCTACACTGGCTGCCTCAAACCTGCGCCTATCGTCTGTTGCATGAGAACAGACCGCTCTTTGACTGGCATTATTTGATTTCAGGGAGCCGGGACACTGTCCACCAAAGCGGCATTTCAGTGAAGGGGCTGGCTGTTTCGGAAACCGAAATTCCCTTGGAGGAGCTAGAAAACCACATGCTGGAGGAGAACATCGACACATGAATTTTGCTTCTGACAACTCCGGACCCGCCGCGCCGGAAATACTCCAGTCCATGGCAAAAGCCAATGAGGGTTATCAGAAATCCTACGGCAGTGACACCTTGATGGAAGAGGTGACGGAACTTTTCAAAGACATTTTTGACCATCCCGATTTGGCGGTTTACCTCGTGGCGACCGGCACCGCAGCGAACTCACTTTCACTGGCCTGCATCTGTCCGCCATGGGGAACCGTTTTCTGTCATGGTCACTCTCATGTTCAGGTTGATGAATGCGGGGCACCAGAGTTTTTTACCGGTGGGTCGAAACTTACACTGATTGAGGGTGAACATGGCAAGATATCTCCCGATCACTTGTCGGAAACAATTGAAGCCACTGGGATTCTGGGCGTTCACAATGTCCAACGAGGTGCACTGACAGTCACCAATGCAACCGAACTCGGTGCTGTCTACTCATTGAGCGAACTGCAAAAACTGACTTCGATGGCCAAGCATTATGGCCTCAAGACCCATATGGACGGAGCCCGGTTTGCCAATGCACTGGTCAATCTGGGCTGCACACCGGCGGAATTATCCTGGGAGTCCGGGGTAGACATTTTATCGTTCGGTGGAACCAAAAACGGCCTCCTTGGAGTCGAGGCTGTCGTCATTTTTGATCCCGCTCTGGCGTGGGAGTTTGAACTGCGAAGGAAGAGAGCCGGGCACCTGTTTTCCAAGCATCGATATCTATCGGCCCAAATGCTGGCATATCTCGCTGACAGCCTATGGCTACGCCTGGCCGGACAGGCCAACGAAGCTGCATCGAAACTGGTCACGGGGCTAAATTCACTTCAAGACACAAGAATTGCACATCCCGTGGATGCCAATATGATCTTTGTGAGCCTGCCCCGGCGAGTTCATAGGCGAGCTTTCGAAAAAGGTGCCGACTATCACCTTTGGATGCCCAATCAGTCGCTTGAGGGCGAAGGGTCAACTCCCCTTCTAGCGAGGCTGGTTTGCAACTGGTCAACAACCGACGAAGAAATCAATGCATTCCTTGACATTATCGCTGATTAGATGGACACTGGGTTCCGCATTGACGTTTGGTTCAGCGTTAATTCTGACCACCAAGCCTGAAACCTGCTTCGTACGGTTCAGTCAGGGTAGCGTGTGATCGTAATTTCATGAGCACAAACGCCTTGCGGTTCTTCGTTTGATTTTAGACGTCTCATGCCAACACCAGATTCTGTTATTTCGATTCTGTCGCCTCAGGATTCCATCATTGCTGTCATGATTGGAGCGACTCTGTCGGATGAGACGGTATCAACCACTGAATTGCTGACCATTGAGCGAACGATCTACCATCTGCCGGCCTTTCGTGATTATGATGCCGACCGAATTCCCTTGATTTTCCATTCGGTCGTCGATCTCTTTGCGGAAGAAGAGGGCCTGGATGCGTTTTTGGGCCTGATCACGAACAGCCTCTCGGAGCAAATGTACCCGACGGCTTATTTGTTAGCCTGCGACGTCATAGTCGCCGATGGAAGAATTGCACTGGAAGAATCCAGATTTTTGGAGGAGTTGGGTATTGCCTTTGCTTTGAGCGAGACTGTAATCCAAGAAATGATACGATCAACAAACTACCGGTTTCGGTCCATTGGCTGAGGATCAAGCAGATAAATTATTGCATTTAGCCCGGCACGCTTAGTTTGCTCACAAGTTTGGTGACTCATTTTTGTAGAACAGATATTCCCCCTCCGATCAAATCTCAGAATGAAGTTACGGGGAATTATATTCATTAGTGCATTGTCCCATTGAAATGCGATATCTGGTAAGTGCAATAAAACTAGAGGAAACCGACCGAGAAAGTCATTCCCATGCCTCTGGCCGGTTGTCAGCCGTCACGGGCAGACATAGAAGAACCCTTTAGGCCCAAAGCCAAGATGGGCAAGCTCCGGAAAGCATTTTTTCGCCGGTGTCATGTGATGACAAGGCTGATGCCTTGATGCCAAAGGAACAATGGCACTAATGGATATAATTTCCAAATGTTTTGTCCTTCAATGGGTTCAAAACACCCCGCACCAAAATCACCCCTTGGTTCCCGCTGGACAAAAGCCCAGACGATACACGGTGATTCAATCGTCGGGGTGAATTACTGACACCAAACTGGCCCCATTTGACTCAGTCTTCTGGGCCCCTTCCAGTGACCCAAGCTTAGCTCACGATTTTACTGTTCCAGCAAATCCTCAATGTGTGGATGCATGAGTTTGGCTATGGCTCGAACCACGGGTACGACCACTGCGTTACCAAACTGGCGATAAGCTTGTGCATCAGATACAGGAATTTCGAATTCTGTCTCACCTGGTTTCTCGAAACCCATCAAGCGAGCACACTCCCGAGGGGTCAGACGACGCGGTCGTCGTTTACCTTTTTGTTTGATCAGTATTTCTGATCCATCCTTGTAGTAGCGGGCAGACAAAGTACGAGCCACGTCGTTTGGTCCGAACAGCGAGTATCCAAAACCATTTCCAGAACTACGATGTTTCTTCTTATAGTCTTGAAGATAGTTCCATAAACGCTCCGTAAGGGTGTATTTCGCACCGACCCTTTTATCAAGTATCGTCAGAAGAACGGGAGATGGGCCTTCGGGGATATCCAGCTCATCAAAATTGAAGGATGTATGCTCCTTAAACCCTACCATGAAGATCCGTTCGCGTTTCTGTGGAACCCAAGGTGAAGAGTCCACGACGCGCGTGTGGACGTGATATCCAAGCCCGCTATCCAGTTCATTCATTATTGTAGCGAAAGTTTGACCCCCATCGTGCTTTTGTAGGTTCTTCACGTTTTCCAGCAAAAAGGCCAGTGGTCTGTGATAGCCGATAATCTTTGCCAGATCATGAAAAAGCGTTCCTTGTACACTACACTGGAAGCCGTGTGGTAGTCGAAGTGAATTTTTTTTCGATATACCTGCTATCGAAAATGGCTGACACGGAAATCCTGCCAGCAAGACTTCATGTTTGGGCACTGTGTCGGGGCTTTCTGCAAAGGGTCGAATATCACCGACAAATTTGTGATCACTATCAGCCTTCTCCGTAAAGTTGGCGGCATATGTCTTCCTGCAGAAGCGGTCCCACTCAGAAGTGAACACGCAACGCCCGCCGATCTCTTCAAACGGGACGCGCAATCCCCCAATTCCTGCGAAAAGGTCGACAAAGCGAAAATTCTTTGGCGGATAATGATGTGACTGCCCGTTGGTAACTCTAACTTTGTTCGGCATTTCATCCTTCAGCTTGCTTTAACGCTTTCCCCTGCCAAAATTGACTCAAATAACATTTTGGGGCAAGGCTAAGCAAGCCGAATATGTCTCCATGTGAGTTGTTGGGCGCCATGCAAAACAACGATGCCGAGCCACGTACAAAAAGGAAACCGAAATTGTGAAACTAATGGAACTTACTGTATTTTAACTGTACCTATGTTAAGCAAGAAATACGAGGATTGACATTTGATTTTGGCTCATTACTTGGGCTTCCTGTCGTGCCATCGCCACTCACTAGATTCCAAACAGCCCAATCGGGCTTGAACAGCCGCAAGCCCCAAATAATCAGGAACCAGTGCAATGTCACCTATCGACCCATGCTTGATAGAGAAGATGAGGTCCGAAAACTGATGCATATCGCCGGTACATGTCGGTATGTTTGGATTCAGATATTAGAATTTTATGATCGTTCGCACAAAATGCCATACATGCATAAAGTACAAACCCGACGAGATCACTGGGATTTTGTGACCTGATTCTGTGCTCAACTAGGAGAATGGAAAGGATGTAATGACAAACCCAAACTCGCCTTAATGTTGCAAAGGGTGTATCAATCCCGATCAATCCTGCTTAAGCATGGAATTGCAGAAAATGTGTGAATCCGATAGCCGTATAGAATGGGACGAGTCGCAATGGGAGGTAATTGACGCACCGCCTGAGGATCGTTTACTGGTTGGAGCCGGTCCAGGCACAGGTAAGACAGCGGTCGCCTGTGCGCGGATCTCGCATTTGATCGACAAAGAAAGGCTGGAGCCGAGTCGCATCTGGCTGATCAGTTTCACACGCACAGCTGTGGGTGAGATCAGGGACCGGATCGCTGCCTGTCTTAGAGACGCATCGGTCGCATATGCAGTCAAGATCGCAACACTGGATTCGTTTGCTTGGACAATTCATTCGGGCTTCGATGAAGAAGCGAGTTTACTCGGCACCTATGAGGAAAATATTGAACGGGTATACAATCTTGTTCGGCAGAATCAAAATGTTGGCGAGTATCTTGGAACGGTCGAACACTTGGTCATCGATGAAGCACAGGACATTGTCGGCATCCGCGCCGATTTAGTCGTGGAGCTTGTCCAGAAACTGTCGTCTCACTGCGGAGTCACCGTGTTCGCAGACGAAGCACAGGCCATATACGGATTCGCGGATGACCGAGAGATTCTGGAGGGAGAGGCCAGCGAACCGCTTTTGCCTGAGAAAATCCGCCGCGGCCTGATGGGAACATTCAGGGAAGGTGAACTTACACAGGTGCATCGCACTCGGTCAGCGCAATTGCTGAGGATTTTCTCGAACACCCGACGCAAGGTACTGACCACTACAAATGAAAACGGAGAAAAGCTTGCCAAAATCAAGAAGGAAATTCTTTCTCTTGCAGACGGTAAAGCACCGCATGTCAACGATTCCGAGCTGACAACGCTTGGAAATGCATTCATTCTGTATCGTAGGCGCAACGAAGTTTTGCTAGCCGCCTCAATATTGACCAAATACAACGTTCCACACCGAGTTCGAATGTCAGGACTACCGGTGTACCTTGCACCTTGGATCGGTGCAGCTTTGGCTGAACATACGAAAGCCGATCTAAGCCACGACAAGTTCATAAACCTGTGGACCAAAAGGGTGCATGGCACGTCGCTGGCGACATTTGAAGTAGATGACGCATGGGAGCATCTGGTACGTATCGCGGGTCGCACAGAGACTGTTGTGGATATGCGCCTGTTGCGGAGGTTTCTTGGACGCAAACAACCTCCAGCCGAACTGTGCCACGCTGAACTGGGAATGCATGGCCCCATCGTCGGTACGATACACGCCTCCAAAGGACGCGAAGCAGATACCGTGTGCCTGATGCTACCCAACACTCAGGGCCGTACTATAGACCAGAACGAGGAAGCACGGGTCATATTCGTCGGCGCGACGAGAGGGCGCTCTCGGCTTCTGGTTGGCCATGGCTATCGACAATTCGCAAACCGGATTGAGGATTCTGGCAGGACGTATTGCCTAATGACGAAGAATAGCGGGGTACAAGTCGAATTCGGCCATAAAGCAGATATTGGTGCTGAGGGGCTAGTAGGCCGAAAATACTTCACAACATCTGCCGACGTGAGCGCGGCACAGCTGCGAATTGGCAGCTTCTCGGATGAACCCGTGTCTCTTGTTGCCGAAGCCGACCCAACCGCTGATTTTGCATACCGGCTTAGGGAAGAAGAACAGAGTCAGTGTCTTGCCGTCCTGTCGCGATCAGTCAACAACGATTTGTTCAAGATCGCAAACGTCGTTCAGGAGAAGTGCGGTGGTAGTGAACGCCGCTTACCTAATAAGATTCTGCATCTGCATGTACGCGGAGTACGCACGGTTGTTCTACCACCAAATGCAACGAAGGGCGAGACGCTGCATGAACCATGGCAAAGCAGCGGCATCATGCTTGCGCCGCTTGTTCTAGGCTACACCATGGTGTACTTCCCGTCTAGAAAAGGACAAGGGATGAGGTGGAATGCGCGATAATCTACTGAACCGGTTGAAGGTCGACCTGTTGGGACCGTATGAGGGAGACGAAGTTCTAACTTCGCGCCCTTCGGACATATATCTGACGGGCATATTGTGGCCACGTGAAACCCGAATGGGCGCTGAGGAGGACGAACGCCTCGGATTGCTTGGTATGGAGGAAAGCGATAACGACGGTGGAGAGGAAGAAGAAGTCACACTCGTTGGTCTCGTGCGCCCGTGTTCGATGGGTGTGTCTTTAGCCGTGCGCGCAGCGGAGGGAGCATCTCCTGGACTTGACGTGACAGTTCGCTTCGCAACCTACGAACCTGTCTTTACTGATGAGTCCAACGCGGAGAAACGGAGAGGCGGCATTACACGTTTGCGCAAGGAATGGAGACGGCGGGCGTATGAAATACTGGCAGACGGCATCACGCTGAATGACACTTCACGATCAATTGATCTCAAACCACATGGAGCGCCGCCGGGCGTCAAACTGCACATACGCACAGCACCGTGGTCGGGCGGTACACTGGCCACAGTTACGTTACTGAATCAAGCCATACTCGACAAAGATCAAGGCCGGGACGGAATCGAGCGGTTGACGCTGTTCCAGACACGCGTCGAGATTCGCCCGCGCCCAGGTACCGTACTGGTATCGCGTCCCTCACGACGGGCGGTGCTTGATGACGACGACCGTTCAGCGGCGTTACTATACCGCAACGCTCACGAGTTCGCAACAGGCCATACCTGTTCGGCCGAATGGAAAACAGGAACCGACCTAGGGACAGCCGAAATGGTCGCCACAAGTTGGATTCCTACAGCAACCGTTCCCGCGACAAACGCGTCTGGCCACGAAGTCTTCAACACGATACGCATGGACAGGACACTTAAACCGCTCTCAGCGCGTTGGCTGGCGACGTCGGCACCTGACAAGTTCGGCGAAGCCTTGCGACGGCTCCCTGCCGCCTATGATAACTGGCTTGAAGATAGGGAAGCGGAAGTGTCTTCGCTGCCCCAAGAATTACAGAACCAAGCCACAAAGCACATCGCGACCTGCCGTGAGGCCCACGACCGCATGTTTAGCGGCGCGACGCGCATATCAGAAGAGACTGCGATGTCACGCGCTTTTCGCCTAGCAAATCTCGCAATGGATATCCAACACGGTTGGGGTCGTGAAAAGCAGGCGAGTGATGCACTTGAGTGGCGACCGTTCCAGCTTGGCTTCATCTTGCTTGTAGCTGCATCTGTCGCCGACCGCAAGCATCTGGAACGCCGGATAATGGACCTACTGTGGTTCCCAACCGGCGGCGGCAAGACGGAAGCCTATCTTGCACTCATTGCCTTCCTCGCCTTCTACAGAAGGCTGTCTGCTGGGGACGATCCTGATAAGGGAGACGGTGTCGCTGCAATCATGCGCTACACGCTGCGCTTGCTGACGACACAGCAGTTTACACGCGCCGCCTCAGTCCTGCTCGCATGCGAGGCGATTCGGCGCGGACTTATTCGCGAAGCAAGCTTATCGCAAGGTGAACTGGGAGATACACCGTTCTCAATCGGACTCTGGGTTGGGGGTGATGCTGTACCGAATCGTATGCATGATGCCGCCGCGGCACTTGAGGGCGAGTCGGGCTTATCGACACCCAAGCAGCTTGTGTATTGCCCAGCTTGCCGTGAATCGCTGACTTGGAAACACAGCAAAAGGGAAGGAGCGATTCACGTCCACTGCGAGAAGGAAGGCTGCCTCCTGTTCGATCCAGATACTCCACTCCCGATCTGGACCGTAGACGATGATGTGTATCGGATGCGACCAACGTTGCTAATTGGCACGATCGACAAGTTTGCCCAGATTGTCCGGCGTGAGGAAGTCAACGACCTTTTTGGGCTGAATGTCGGTACACCACCTGATCTGATACTGCAGGACGAATTGCATCTGATCTCCGGGCCACTTGGCACGATAGCTGGTCTGTATGAAGTCGCAATTGATCGGATGTTTGCCGTGCATGGGTCACGTCCAAAAGTCATTGGCTCAACGGCAACGATCCGACGGGCTTTTGAACAGGTGACTGCCCTGTTCGATCGTGAAACAGCACAGTTCCCTCCCCCGTGTCTGGACGCCTCAGATTCCGCATTTGCGGTGGTGGATCATGACAAGCCCGGTCGCGTCTATGCGGGTGTCACCACAGCAGGCCGATCTGCAAAATACACTCTACGGGGGGTGGCTGCGTCTCTTCTCCAGTCTGCATCGGGCAGTGTCTCGGACGACGCCTCTCGAGATTCATACTGGACACTGGTGTCGTATTTCAACTCTTTGCGCGAGCTTGGTGGTGCACTAGTCCTAATGCAGGACGACGTTAATGACAGTCTCGCGCTGCTCGCGCAGCACCGGGGTGAGAAAGTACGCGATCCTAAGTCTATAGAAGAGCTAACCTCCAGACGCACGCAAACCGAAGTTCGGGACATGCTAGAAAGACTCGCAACCCATGTCACTGATCAGGGCGCACTTGATGTCGTTCTTGCGACGAACATGGTCAGCGTTGGTGTCGATATTCCCCGTCTCGGTCTGATGCTCGTGCACGGTCAACCAAAAGGTATCGCCGAATACATCCAAGCGACCAGCCGCGTCGGGCGCGGCAATGTGCCAGGGCTTGTTGTCGCCGTGCTCAATAACGCCAAGGCCCGCGACCGTTCACATTACGAAAGTTTCCCGACTTGGCATGAGACCCTGTACCGGGATGTCGAACCGACTAGCGTCACGCCCTTTGCCTCGCGGGCGCGGGATCGCGCTCTTCACGTGGTGCTTGTAGCACTAGTGCGTCATTTGGTACCCGGCATGATCAATCGACCGACACTCAACGATGGGGCGATTGATGCCGCAAAAGTTTTCATAGAGGACATAGTCAGACGCGCCGAGGCGATTGATCCGCAAGAAACAGCTGTCAGGCTGGAACTGGAGCGCTATCTCGACACTTGGAAGTTCCGAGCGCCACAAAGCTACTGGAGCAGGAAGGCTCGCAACTCGTTACTTCAGGACGCAGAGCGTGCCGTAACCTTGCGAGCTCTTGGGCGTATGCCGGGCGACGCTTGGCCAGCGCTAAACAACATGCGTAGCGTTGAGGCCGCCACAAGGTTTAGGCTCGCCGAATGGCTGAGTGAACGGACAACCGCAAGGAGCGACGATGGCGAATAACCAGCTAGGAGAATTGCGCAGAAGCGCAACCGTCCTGACTTTCGGACCGGGTTCTGTCGTGGACTTCCGTGCCGACGGCGCACCTGTATCTGCCGTTCCGGCAGGGCTTGAAGAATGGGACCGCTCGTTCCGGCCGGCGGGACTGGCCAATCCGCAGAGAATCACCGAGCCGCGTTTGCAAAGAAAACTCTCCGTTGGAGGATTCCGGTTGCCGCCGGTCGTAGATGAAAATTGGCGGAACGATCGGGTCAAACCAGACGGTCGCGCTCTCGTCGCTGTGCGATTTCCGAAATGGTTACAGTGCCCGCAATGTGCCCGCCTAGCCCCAGCAAGCAGCTGGCTAAATGACCCTGGCCGAGCCTACCGGTATTGTGCGAGCTGCACACGCAAAGCGCCGGGCCAACGTAAGATATTCACAGTACCTGTTCGCTTCATCATGGCCTGTCCCAACGGTCATCTGGACGATTTTCCGTGGCATTTCTGGGTCGGACACAAGGCTGATTGCAAGAGGAAGGACCGCGCCGATCTCTATCTCATTTCGAAACGGCCGGGACTTGCCGGATTGATTCTTAGCTGTCGTGATTGCGGAGCATCGCGTTCGATGGACGGGGTATTCAGTGCAAAAACTTGGGACGAATTCCACTGTCGTGGACAGCGTCCTTGGCTTGCCGTGGCGAATGAGAAATGCGATTGCAAGCCGCGAACACTGCAACGTGGTGCGTCGAACTTGTACTTCCCTGTGGTCGAGTCGGCTCTCAGCATCCCGCCGTGGTCGGACGCGTTGCAAGAAGCTCTAGGTGTTTACTGGAACCAGATTGTCACAACAAAGCCGGAGGACCGCGCGACCTTCATTCGTATCCTCGCCGAGGGCAATCTTGAACCGGCCCTTCGAGAACTTAGTGTGAGTCCTAGCGAGCTCGCGCAGCAGATTGAAGATCGGCTGACCCGATACAACGACGACTTCATCCTGAACATCCGGCAAGAGGAATACCGGCAGTTTGTCTCCGGCACAGACACGCAGGACAGGGACGCACGCGAGTTCGAGGTGTGCACTGTACCTGTGCCCAACCGTCTAAGCTCGTTTCTTAGCCGCATCATCCGCGTCGTAAGGCTACGCGAGGTACGAGCCCTGAAAGGTTTCACGCGGATCAATCCACCGGGCAATGAAGACAGCCCGAATATTGCGGCAATCGCTGTTAAAGATCTTGACTGGCTCCCCGCTATTGAAGTTCGCGGTGAAGGGATTTTCCTTGCTTTCAACCAAGACACGCTCCGCGCCTGGGAAGCAAAGGATGATGTGATGTCGCGTGCAAGAAAAGTTGATAAAGCGTGGCGAGTTGAATGGAAACGGTACGGCAAGGGCAAGCCGGCCTGTCCGATAACACCGCGCTATCTACTAGCACACAGCTTCGCGCACGCGCTCATGCGCCAACTCACACTTGAATGTGGTTACTCGACTGCTGCGTTGCGAGAAAGACTCTATGTGAGCGACGGGACCAATGGCATGGCGGGGATACTGATCTACACCGCCACCTCCGATTCCGATGGCACGCTCGGCGGTCTGCAACGCCAAGGTAAAGCCGATCGCATTGAGCGGGTTGTCGGCGCGGCGATAGCAGCAATGGAATGGTGTTCCTCCGACCCGCTGTGTATCGAAGGCATGATTTCTGATACCAACCGTCTGTCCCTTTCCGCATGTCATGCATGCATCCTTGTACCTGAGACCGCTTGTGAAGAATACAACCGCTTTCTAGACCGAGCTATGCTAGTTGGTCTGCCAGGTAAGAACGAGGTCGGATTCTTCTCGCCGCTTGTTTCAGAGGTGTTGCATGGCGGTGATGTAATCTAGTGTTTGAATTGAAACAAAAAGTTCCTATTATTTTTCGGATGTCCGTCCCTGTTTGCAGCCAGCACTGATGGCGGGACCCTTCATCCCCCTGACATGGAGCGGATCATGGCCCAGTCCACCCGTTCCCCCGTTATCCTGTCCGCCGCCGACCGCCAACGCCTGGAAGAGGTCCGCGACCATCCGCAGTCGCCTCAGAAGCATGTCTGGCGAGCCCGCATTATCCTGACACTGGGCGCCGGCCATGGCCGGTTCGAGACCGTGCGTCGCACCGGCGTGTCCAAGTTCACCGTATGGCGCTGGTGGGACCGCTTTCTGGAGGCCGGCATGGCCGGCCTGTGGCGGGACAAGACCCACCCGCCCGGTCGGGCTCCCATTAGCAAGGCGAAGGTGGCCGAGGTGATCCAGACGGCGATGGCGCCGCCGCCGGAGCATGCCAGCCACTGGACGCTCAAGGCCCTGGCCCGCGAGACGGGTGTGGCCATGTCGAGCGTCCGCACCATTTTGCGCCGGCACCGGCTGTACCCCCATCGGGTGTCGACCTTCCAGGTCTCGCGCGACCCGGCCTTTGCCAAGAAGATCCGTGATGTCGTCGGTCTGTATGTGAACCCGCCGGACCATGCCGTCGTGCTGTCCATTGACGAGAAGCCTCAGATCCCGGCCTTGGGACGCACCCAGAAGCCCTTGCCCATGACCCCAGGACACGCCGCGACCCGCACCCATGACTATGTCCGCCATGGCACCACATGCCTTCTGGCCGCCCTGGATGTCGCCACGGGTCGCGTGATCGGCCGCATGATCGAACGCCACCGCTCCGAGGACTTCGTCGCCTTTCTCGACCCTGTGGCCGAGGGCCTCGACGCCGACAGGGATGTCCATGTCATTCTGGACAATGTGTCCTCGCACAAGTCGGCCACGGTCCGGGAGTGGCTGGCGGATCATCCGCGTTGGCACTTTCACTTCACGCCGACCTCGGCGTCATGGGCCCATGCGGTGGAGGGCTTCTTCTCAAAGCTGGCCCGCCAGCGGCTCAAGCATGCCATCGTCAACGCGCTGGCGGAGTGCGTGGCGGCGGTGGAAGGGTTCATTGCGCATCACAATGAGCATTCGGCGCGACCCTTTCGATGGAGCAAGGCGCCGGAGGACCTGGTGCAGTCCTGGAAAAATGGGTATCATATGATTGAAACAAACCACTAGCAGTCTATCATTCGGATACTGCCTGATTTGGTAATGTCGCTCTGGCTCTGCGTGATGCCTGACGATCTATAATCGTCAACAAACATAATTAAGATTGGAACCAAGCCTTGCGTATGCCGATGATAATCGGCGGTGTAACGGTATTGCTCCCACATTGGAAAGTCAAGAGATGGTATACTCAGACGCCAATCGTATCGTGTACGATTGAGTGCCAGTGAGGCGGCAGTCATGGTTTGTAGTTTACGCAAGCCTAAGGTCAATGGAACAGCTTATTTGGGCGTATGCCTTGAAGCAGGCAGATAATAACCGGAATAGGAGGCTATCAGATTCACATATTCGTGCGGCGGCCGTCCTGTTGATGGTCTAGACGGACGCTTATGGGTTTTCTAGTGGTATGTGCAAAACAAAAGATTCCAATCTTGGTAGTGTGCACCCGACTGTTTTCGGTCGTCTCAGCAGTTTTGACGCCAGGGAAGCAGATCGCGACCACACCGAAGCCAAACTGACTCGATCATTCATATGAAGCACGACGCATGTCGGTCTTGCCAAGTCCTGAAATGCAGGTATCAAATGATTAAAACGAACCAACTAGTGAGACGTATGACCCTTGTTACAGCGATAGCGGTCGCTTCGGACAGGATTTGTGACTAACGGGCAGAGTGCTCCTGTTGCTTGATACGGCGGCGGGTCTGATCTGACGGTTTTGCCATGGAAGATGTCAAGTCGATTTCTCCGTACTTGTTCGACAGAATTGCCGTACAAACCGTGGCACAGTTGCGATTTTCGATGAAGGTATTCAATTTTCGTGAATAATTTAATTTAGATCATCGGTGAAATTGTACTTGCAGGACAAATCGGGAGAATCATGAACGGGGATAGCAGCAAACCGAAACAAATGGCGGAAGTTGTAGATCTCTTTTGCGGTGTGGGAGCGTTGAGTCATGGTCTCAAACGAGCGGGTCTCAAAGTTCTTGCAGGATACGACACTGACGAACGTTGCCGGTTTGCCTACGAAACGAACAATAAAGCCAAGTTTTTTAAGGCTGATGTCTCGAAACTGTCAGCAGAAGAGATAAGGCGGCACTATTCTGGTATGGCCGCAACTGTTCTTGCGGGCTGTGCTCCCTGTCAGCCATTTTCGACATATAGGCAACGGTATGTTGAAGACCCTCAATGGAGCCTTGTGGGAAAGTTCGCCGATCTGGTTATAGGAGTGAAGCCAGACTGCGTAACCATGGAAAATGTGCCCTCACTGGTCGCTTACAAGGACGGCGAAGTTTTCAACGGATTTTGTGAGAAACTAACAAATGCGGGGTATCACGTCTCTTGGAAAATCGCCAAATGTGAAGAGTTCGGCGTTCCCCAAAAAAGGCGACGTCTGGTTCTTTTGGCGGCAAAGCAACAAGTTATTGAGCTAAAAAGATGCTCACTCGGAGATTTAAAATCGGTCCGAGAAGCAATTGGGGATTTACCTCCGATTTCTGCAGGTGAAACTCACTCTGACGACCCGTTGCACACGGCCTCTTCGCTGTCTTCCCTTAATCTAAGTAGAATCCGAGCTTCACGGCCGGGTGGTACGTGGAGGGATTGGCCAGAAAACTTGCGGGCTGCATGCCATCGGCGGGTGTCGGGCAAGACCTATCTAGGTGTCTATGCAAGAATGACTTGGGATGATCCTTCACCAACGATGACAACGCAGTGCTACGGCTTTGGTAACGGCAGGTTCGGGCATCCTGAACAAGACCGCGCAATCTCCCTTCGGGAGGCCGCAATTTTGCAATCATTCCCAGATAACTATGCATTTGCTCCCAAAGGGCGAAAATTGCTATTCAAGGAAGTTGGGCGGTGGATTGGCAATGCCGTTCCCGTTAAACTCGCAGAGGCTGTTGGCAATTCCATTGTAAGAAACTTGGCTATCACTGACGACGAGCGGAGAATTTAAGGTGAGACGGTACCAGTTTGAGCTCTCACTAAGCGTCCTTAATCACCTTGGTCGCAATCTTTATCGAAATTTTGTGACCGTACTCGGTGAAGCTATTTCAAACTCTTGGGATGCCGATGCGAGAAATGTCTGGATCAACATAGATCAGAAGAATTCATCGTTTTCTATCAAAGACGATGGTGTTGGAATGTCCAGCTATGATTTTCAGAACAAGTTCCTGAAGATTGGATACTCGAAACGTAAGGATGGGAAGCGGCACTCGGATGGAGAACGCCCGTTTATCGGTGCAAAAGGCATCGGCAAACTGGCTTTGCTTTCATGTGCAAGCCGCATTTCGATTTTCACGAAGACCACGGAGACTGACTACGTCGGAGGATCAATCGACAACGGTGAATTGGATAAGGCTATAACTGATGACCTCACTCCTCAGCAATATGCTCTGGAGCAACTAGATATAAATCTGGCAAAGGGCTTAATAGAGGATCATCCACAGGGAACAGTCATCATCTTTCAGAGCATGAAGGAGCAATTGAAAAACTCAACAGCCTACATCAAGAAAATCTTGGCAATGAGCTTCAAATTCTCGCTACTGGATGCCGCATTCACGATTCACGTGAATGGCGAGCCAGTCACCGTTGAAGATCTCAGCGACTTGTCGGGAAACACGGAATTCATTTGGTTGATCAACAAGTATGAGGATGACTACACCTCGGCAATGAAAAACCTTAAGGCGGACCCACAGCACGTCGTCACGGATTTGTCGATCAGGGGCTTCGTGGCATCGGTGATCAAACCGCGCGACGCAAAGATCAGCATGACAGACGAAAGGGCGTCAATTGATCTTTTTGTTAATGGACGATTGCGTGAGAAGAACATTCTTCGTCACATCCCAACGCAACGAATTCTCGAAAGCTATATTTACGGACAGATTCACCACGACACCATGGACCGAGAAGGAATAGATCCATTCACTAGCAACCGGGAAGGAATTGTTGAAGGTGATGCCACATTCAGTTTACTCCTTGAATACCTTAAGAAGGATCTGATTCCAAAAATTTTGGATGAGTGGGATAACTTCCGTCTCAGTCGGAACGAAGAAGGTGACGATGAAAATACAGCACGTTTTTCCAAGAAACAGAGAAAAGCAAAGGCTCTGGTCACTGAAGCCAAGAAGGAATTCTCACTCCCTCCAGGTACACCTCAAAGAGATGAAGTGGAGGATTGGCTCACAAAATTGCGGCCAGACGCTGAATTCAACATTTCTGCTTATGTGGATTGCTTTCTATCGGAGAACCTAATCAGAGAGTTCATAGAAAACCAATCGGTTGCTCTTACCAAACCCGCTGAAGAAGAAATTAAGAAATGGAAAAAGCAGGAAAAGAAGTACCTTGAGGCCGCAAACATCAGCTATGAAATAACGCGGCCTGCGAATGATCTGGCATACCTCGGAATGAAAGGTTTGAGCATTCTCTCGGAGGGAGGAAAAAGCGATGAAAAAGGTAAACCTATGCCTTTGTATCGTGATCAGATTACTTATACTCCCATTCGGAATGCAGTGGGACATACCAGTTTGTTGACACAGAACGCAAAGAACCAGTTGAGCACGACACTCGAAAACATCAAAGCTCGACTTCAAAAGTTATTGAAAAAAGTGAAAACCGGCGTATGAGTTGCGAAAGATAGTTTCAACCTCAAAGAGGAAGCCGTACGGGTTTCTCACGCACTCGGCTGATTGATGATGCCGCAGCTGGGGCATGAGTCACTGAGTATTCGTTTGGGCAAGATCCTCTGGTAGTTTGATGCAATCATATGATACCCATTTTTCCAGAACCGTACCAAGTCATCCGGCGACTTGCTCCAGCGAAAGGGTTGAGCCCGATGCTCGTTGTGATGCACAATGAACCCTTCCACCACCGCGACATAATCTGCCAGCGAATTGACGATGGCATGCTTGAGCCACTGGCGGGCTAGCTTTGAGACGAAGCTCTTCACCGCATTGGCCCATGACGCCGAGGTCGGCGTGAAGTGACAGTGCCAGCGCGGATGATCCGCCAGCCACTCCAGGACCGTGGCCGACTTGTGCGAGGACACGTTGTCCAGAATGACATGGACATCCACGTCGGCGTCGAGGCCCTCGGCCACATGGTCAAGAAAGGCGACGAAGTCCTCGGAGCGGTGGCGTTCGGTCAGCCGGCCCGTGACATGACCCGTGGCGACATCCAAGGCCGCCAGCAGGCATGTGGTGCCATGGCGGACATAGTCATGGGTCCGGATCGCGGTGTAGCCGGGGGTCATGGGCAAGGGCTTCGGGGTGCGTCCAGGGCCTGGATCTGAGGTTTCTCGTCGATGGACAGTACGACCGCATGGTCCGGCGGGTTCACATACAGACCGACGACATCACGGATCTTCTTGGCAAAGGCCGGGTCGCGGGAGACCTTGAAGTTCGACACCCGATGGGGATATAGCCGGTGTCGGCGCAGAATGGTGCGAACGCTCGACACGGCCACGCCCGTCTCGCGGGCCAGAGCCTTGAGCGTCCAGTGGCTCGCATGCTCCGGCGGCGGCTCCATCGCCGTCTGAACCACCTCGGCCACCTTCTCCTAGCTGATGGGTGCGCGACCGGGCGGGTCTTGTCGCGCCACAGACCGGCCATGCCGGCCTCCAGAAAGCGGTCCCACCAGCGCCACACCGTGAGCTTAGACACGCCAGTGCGACGGATGGTCTCGAACAGGCCGTGGCCCGCGCCCAGCGTCAGGATGATGCGGGCCCGCCAGACATGCTTCGAGGGCGACTGCAGATGGTCGCGGACCTCTTCCAGGCGTTGGCGGTCGGCGGCGGACAGGATAACGGGTGGGCGTGTGGGCTGGCCCATGATCAGCTCCATGTCAGTGGGATGAATGGTCCCGCCATCAGTGTTGGCTGAAAACAGTAAAGGACATCCGACCGACAATAGGAACTGTTTGCTTCAATTCAACCACTAGCATTCTCAAAACTGCTGAATGCATTCAGCTACCATCGGAGAAGCAGCCTATCAAAGTACTCGAAATACTAAACAAATTACATGAAGAAGGGTTTCCCCATGTTCTTCCTTCATAGCCAGTAATTTCCGTCAGTTTTTAGCCCTCATATTAGGTAATACCATGATATCAAAGCGCTGACCAAGCCTATAACTCGAAAAGTCTTGATGCGCGTAGCCACGCTGCTCCCTCAAGTTCCCGTGAGGCGATCTTCCCGCTTTCAACTCGACACCTCAATTATATTAACACCTGCTTCTCCCAACATCGTACTGCCGGCACGAAAACTGTTGTCCAAGGCCCCATCGGCTTCTGGGATTGGCGGACAAACAATTGTTCTGATCCCGGACTGAATGATAGCGCGACTGCAATCGGCACACGGAAAACGATTCACATACATCGTCGCGCCGACCACCGAGACACCAACTCTCGCCGAATTATAGAGTGCGTTGCGCTCGGCGTGTTCGAACCAGAAAAACTTCTCACCACTCGCGCGGTCGAAACGATTTTGGTCCCAGCCCGACACCCCTCGCGGGAATCCATTGTACCCGGTCGAAAGAATGACATGCCCATCCCCGACAATGACACAGCCCACCAGGAAATGTGGATCTTCAGACCATTGTGCGATGTGATCGCACAGGCCCATAAACCGACTATTCCATATTCGCGGATCGGCCAAATCATTCATCCCGCAAAAACATGAGACGTCTTGATCGTCGTATCGAATTCCTTGGCGTGACTGCCTTGTTCCCAGGCACCGAACGACAAGTTCCTGCGGCGGCCAAAGGGCAAAAGAGAGTCAACGCCGGTAGTCGGGAAATTGACCGTAAACTTCTCACGATGAAGGCCTTGGCTTTCTCCAGCCCACATCAAAACAACTGCTTTTGCCTCGCTCATGATGTCGCCAATGAAGGTGCAATGGAGGCTGGATGGTTCCGAACCTCTTCAGGGTCATCCAATGGTTCATCGTTGCGGGACCAGCCGCCCGGTTCGATCATGTTGCCGTCTGCATCCTTGAACAGGGAGGCATTGATGCTGAGGAAATGTTCCTCGTCGGACGGCACCTCGTCATCGTATCGAATGGCGTCGACGGGGCAGATCGTCTCACAAATACCGCATTCGATACACTCCGTGGGGTGAATGTAAAACATCCGTTCGCCTTCGTAGATGCAATCGACGGGGCAGGCAATCGCACACGTCCCATCTTTCACATCTATGCACGGGCTCATAATTACGAGGGTCATTGTTACTTCCCAAGCCAGACCGGGGGTCGCTTTTCCTGAAACGCCGCCACTCCCTCATTTGCATCCTCAGACGAAAGAGCCTTCTGAAGTGCATCGTTGTGAAGTGAGTATGCATCGTGAACTGGCAGATGCATGGTTTCTCGTGCCACAGATTTGATCGCACGGTTGCTGAGCGGCGCACATGACAAAACATCGGCAACCCATCGGTCGGTTTCAGCGTCGAGTTCGTCAGCCGGAGCAACAGCATTCACCAAGCCGTACCTTGCCATCTCGCTTGCAGAGAAGCGTCGTCCCGTCAGCATCATGCCGAGTGCAATGTTTCGCGGCAAAATTCGCGGCAAAATTATCATGCCTCCGTCAAGCGGCACCCGTCCAACCTTTGCCTCAGGCAGGGCGAACCATGCGGTCTCCGCGGCGACAACTATGTCACAACCCAACACCATCTCGAATCCGCCGCCCAGTGCCATGCCATTGACACGGGCAATGACTGGCACCGACAGTGTGTGTCTCAACGCAAGATCACGAAACCCGTGTCGGATTTTTTCGTGCCAGTAATCGACTCCACTCGGTCCATGAGTGTCCTTCAGATCGGCACCTGCTGAAAACGCCTTGTCGCCAGTTCCGGTTAGAACAACGCAACGAATGTTCGAATCGGCCTCTATCTCGTCCCAGATTGAGGCAAGACGTTCGGCTGAAGCCCGATCAATGGCGTTGCGTCGTTCGGGGCGATCAATCGTCACCCGTGCCACATGATCCGAAACTGTCAGGTGGATGCTCATTTTGCCCAATCACCCTCGGTGGCACCTGCATAGAGTTCACGCAAAACCGCTTCCGTATGTTCTCCGAGTGTCGGCGGTGCTTGGCGAACAACAAGGGGGGCGGCACTCATATGTACAGGCGATCCAACGAATTTAACAGATCCATGGTATCGGGTTTGTATTGTCACGAGCATCTCGTTGATCGTCGTTTGCGGATCGTCAAGCGCCTCGCCTAGTTCACGCACCGGGGCACACAGCAAATCCCGTGCTTCAAGTCTTGCTAGCCAATGTTCCGTGGTATTCGTCACCAACACCTCTCGAAACCGCTGGTGAAGATGAGGTTTTGCCTGTCGCTGACTAACCAGGTCAGGGTATTCGGGGGACAGATCTTCAATGCCTAGCGCAAGACATATGTCCTGGAGCGGGTTCGCCTTGAATGCACCAACGACGACCAGCGCACCGTCCGCAGTTTCGAATAGCCCTGTCAAGGGCATGGCTGCCCAATTCAATACCTCGCCATGTGCGTTCCACTGCGCTGCTTCCTGCATCTGCATGGCAATCATGCTGTCATAAAGCGATACATGGACTTGTTGCCCATGCCCGGTTTTCTCACGCGCGAGAAGTGCCGCCAAGATTCCCTGTACAAGGTGCATTCCAGCGGTGTAATCACATAGCGTCGTAGGGTAGATCGACCGTGGCACCGATGGATCTGATGTTTTGCCCATCACTCCCGTCAATGCCTGTGCGAGCACGTCCTGACCGCCCTTGTGTGCATAAGGACCGACTTGCCCGAATCCGGTTCCCGACGCGCAGATGATCCTGGGATTGATCGCGCTGAGCGATTTGTAGTCGAGACCAAGTCGTTCCATCACTTCGGCTCGAAAGTTATCCACCACTACGTCCGCGGTCTCGACTAGCTTGAGGACTGTCTGGCGACCGACTTCAGATTTCATGTCAATCGCAACCGACCGCTTGTTTCGATTGAGCGAGCAAAATATGACATTGTTCTGCTGTTCTTCCGTTTGACTGCCGAAAAAATTACGCGAAAGATCCCCCGTTCCGGGTCGCTCAACCTTGATGACATCAGCTCCGAAATCACCGAGCATCTGGGTTGCGCAAGGACCGAGCATAACCTGTGTAAAATCAATGACACGCACTCCACTCAGGGGCAGCACTGTATTGGCGTCGGTTGGCCTTGTCATTTCGTCACCTCGGAATCTTCAATTAGTGCGTTGGGTGATGGCTTGTCACCAGGGTCAGCACCTTGTGACCGCATGCGTTTTTGAATATCCCGATAATTGACGTTCCGGAGGGCAGTATCGCTATCCAGAGCCAAGGCCACTGCAATCCCCGCCGCTTCACCTTGTGCCATGCAAGGAGGAATCTCACGGGAGAGTTTCTGTGCTTCACACTCCACCGAATAATGACGCCCTGCAACGATCAGATTGTCGATATCCTTGGGCAACAAGGCTCGATAGGGTGTATAGTAGTCCCGCCCGCGGCACACCGTGTCCGCGAAATAGCGGCGCGACTTGATGTCGTCCTTGGTCACCACGTACTCACCTAGAAGCAGGCGGGTCTGACGGATACCCATTTGCTCGGCAGCACCCAGCATTTTGGCATTCTCGAAACCCGGCAAGTTCTTTTGAGCGAATGAGAGCAGGTTCATCATCCGCTCGCGCCCTTCGTACTCTGCAGCGACCATGTCTTCCACCGAGATTCCATCGTATCCCGGCATGTGGGGGCAGTTGCACCATACAATGCCCGGCAACGGGGTTTTCAGCCACCACATTCCCCAAGCCCCGCCGATTTCTCGGCGTGCGGCGCGATCAAGCTTCTTGTACGCCTCGGGATTGGCATATTCGAAAGCCTCCGCCTTATCCGTGTCCACATCACAGAGTCGGAACACAGTGGTCACTATGTACTGACCGTCAATGTAGGACGCACCACTCGCGACGCCGACGTCCAAGTCTCCGGTCGCGTCAACGACCATCCGAGCACGAATGACCTGACGGCCCATCTTTGTCTGAACAATAACTCCCTTTATTCGACAATCTTCGACCAAAGCATCAGAAAACCAGGAATGCAGTCTCAAACTGACATTCGCGTCCTTGAGAATGTCCAGGCTAACGCGCTTCCACGCGTCAGGGTCGAATGCAACGGCGTGAATAATGGGTTGGGGCATGCCGGCCTTGTGAAAATCAATACATCCCCACCGCGACCACTTTCGCCACATCTCCCAGTTTGTCTGGCAGTCCTCCTGCGGGGGATACACCGCTGCATCCTGACGTTCCAGTCTCTCTACGACCTCGGTAACGAGGCCCGTTGTGACAATCTCGTTGCCCTCATTGACCATATCATCAAGCACCAAAACCATGCCCCCGGATGCCATGCCTCCAAGATGATGGTAGCGTTCAATCAATGTGACACGGGCACCATTCCTGGCCGCGGACACGGCCGCGCATAAACCAGCGGATCCCCCACCAACAACGACCACATCGGTATCTTCGACAATCGGAAGCTGTTCACCTTTGACTTGAAGCAGCGTGTTCTTATGATGTGTCATTTTCGTGTTCTCCAACATTTTCTGACAAGACGGTCTACCAGCGCACAATCCGTCTCTCGGCGATGATCACCAATGTAAACAGCATTACCGACAGTCCCGAAGACAGAAAAACCGTCGCATAGAGAAGCGATGAACGAAAATTGAAGGTACTGTCTATTATAAGTGCCCCCAACCCCCTGTCAGCTCCGACCCACTCGCCGACAATCGCACCGATCACACAGGTTGTTGCGGCGATTCTCAGCGCCGAAAACAGGAAAGGCAACGACGAGGGTAGCCGAATCTTCCAAAAAATCTCTGATTTCGACGCTGAAAGGATTCGTGCTAGATCCAGGGTCTGTGGACTGACCGACTGCAAGCCGCGTACCATGTTCACAAGAGTCGGGAAGAAGCAGATCAGTGCGGCGATCACGACCTTTGCTGTCAATCCTGCCCCAAAAATAAGGACGAGGATCGGAGCAATCGCCAGTATGGGTATGGTGTTGATGAAGACGGCTATAGGGAAAAAGGCCCGTTCAACCGTGTGACTGTGCACGAAGGCAATGGCGATAAGGATCGCGGCCGTGTTCCCGAACAGAAATCCGAGGACGCTTTCGAGAAAAGTCGGCCAGAAATTCTTCATCAACAGGGGCCAGTCTTCAACCAGCGTCCGGCCAACATCGCTTGGTGCCGGCGCGATATAGGCTGGAATCTGAAACAGCCAAACGCCGGCTTCCCAGATCACAAGCAAGCCAATCGCTGTCCCGAGCGGTATGGCATACGCCCCCACCCGCTCAAGCACTCGCTTGTGCATCTTCAGTTCCTGGATCTGTACCGCAGTTGCTTCTGGACTTGCCATCAATGCACCTGCAGTAGCTGCCGCAGGTACGCAGTATATCTGGTGAATTCCTGCGTATCCCGTAATTCGACGGTTCTTGGCAAGGGCAGATCAATATCGACAATCTCTTTCACTCGACCGGGGTTGGATTGCAGCATGAGCACTCTTTGCCCGAGAAATACCGCTTCGGGTATTGAATGGGTAACGAATAGAATGGTGACTCCGGTTTTCTGCCAAATCTGGAGAAGCTGCGAGTTCAGATGATCGCGCGTCATCTCGTCCAAGGCACCAAAAGGTTCATCCATCAGCAGTAATTTCGGCTGACAAACCAGTGCACGGGCGATTGCCACTCGTTGTCGCATACCGCCAGAAAGTTCATGCGGCAGAGCATCTTCTCGACCTTGCAGACCAACCAGTGCCAATAGTTCCTTGGGTGACCGGTCGCTGATCGGGATATTGATTCCCTTTCGGCGACCGATTTCAAGCGGCAGCTCGACGTTCCTCAGCGCCGTTCTCCACGGCAGAAGCGTGGCATCTTGGAAGACAAACGCGAACTCCCGTGCCAGCCGTGCCGCCTTCGTCGATTTTCCCAGTATGGTAACCTCGCCGGACGCCTGCGGAACAAGATCAGAGACAAGGCGCAACATGGTAGACTTTCCACAGCCTGACGGGCCCAATATTGTCCAGAAAGCTCCTTGTTCGATCTGAAGGCTGACGTCGTGCAACGCGGTGAAGTCGCCAAAACGAACTACCGCATTGCTCAAGACCGCGGCATAATCCTGCGAGCGGTCTGCACGACGTGTCGTGCTCACTAGAATTACCCCAACTTGGGTCTCGTGGCAGCGGTGGCCTGCAGGATGTCCAGAGTCATCAAATCCTCAAGCGCTGGCGCCTGACCGGAAAACTGCTTCAACTGATCATATATGTCGATTTGAGCCTGCCAGTTCTCGGCGGTCATGGTTCCCCACCCATCTTTGGCAGTACGATCATTGAATGAATATCCGATCACCATGTCGACCGCCTTGAGTTCCGACTCTCGGTCAAGGTTTGGATAACGTTCGACCAGATAATCGACTGCGCCTTCCGGGTTGTCGTGTACCCAGCCCCAACCACGGGATATCGCTCTGATGGTCGCTTCCACTTTGTCACGATGATCTACAAGCATGAAATCGGTAGTATAATAGGGATTTGCGTAGAGCTGGATGCCCGTATCCCACAATGCCATGTCCACTCGGTCTTCTCCGAGTATAGACAATGCATTTACGTTTGTTTTCCAGCCAGTCACGACATCAACCTGACCCGTCAGCAACGGACCCATGTCGCCGCCCATGACCGACACCTCAACACTTTCTTCGGGAATGCCATTCTTTGCGAGAAGCGCTCGCAACAGGATGCGCGCTGTCCCTTGTGTCGCCACTTTTTTGCCGACAAGGTCCGATGGCTCACGCACAGGCGCCCGCTCCAAGGAAAAATACGTGAACGGATGCTGCTGGTAGCCCGCCGCTATGCACTTGATCGGAATGCCGGCTGAACGGGCCAGCATCAAGGAAGGACTCGACGAGATCGATCCGAAGTTGTTGGCTCCCGACGCCACAGACGCCACGCCATCAATGTTTGGACCACCCGGAATGACCTCAAGCTCCAGACCTTCAGCGGCAAAATAACCCAACCTGTCTGCCGCGACTTCGCCCAGTATTCCGTTTGAAGCCAGCCAGCCCAGTTGCAACCGAACCTTGTACATGTCATCCGCACGTCCCGGCAAGACACTGAGGAATGTACCCGAGCCTGCCAGACCCAGCGTCGCAGCAAGTGCTTTTGTCACACTTCTGCGGCTCATTTCATTTTTTGATTTCGTCATTGTAGTAACCCTCCCGTCGATGACGAACCACTCGTGTGGAACGCCGATAACCATTGACAGGGTTCAGGATATTCGGTGTATAATTTGCCGTCAATGCTACAATGTGATGCATTTTTTGCATCGACAACCTGCTTTGGGTGGCTGAATGTTTCACTCGAAATTTTTACGGTACTTTGATGCCGTGGCGCACTACGGATCGATTCGCAAAGCCGCGGCTGTCCTGAATGTTTCATCAACGACAGTGAGCCGCAAGCTGCTTGATGTTGAGCAGGAAATGGGCGTTCGGCTGTTCGACCGAACTTCCAATGGGGCCGTTTTGACGTTTGCCGGTTCGATGGTTGTCGAACACTGTCGCAAGACGCTATACGACTTCGAACGGTTACGCGAGCTCGTCGACGACATTCGTGCGGCGCGAAACGACCATATCGAATTGATGGTTCTGGATTCTGCAGCCTTGGGTTTTCTGCCAGAGGTACTCGGCGACTTCTCGACCGAATATCCGGCCGTGACGTATTCAGTCACGACCAGTCAGCCTGAAGAGATTCTTGAATCTGTTGCCAACGGTATCGCTGACATCGGCTTTTCATTTACAAACGACAGCCGCCCGGATGTCCGGATCATGGTCGAGAAGGCGGCTCCCATCGGTGCCGTGATGCGCTCGGACCACCCCTTGGCCGAGCGCACGAGAATTATGATAGACGATCTGGAAAACTATATGCTGGTGTGCTCCATTGAAGCGCGTAGCCATCATTCGTTGCTGGATGAGGCAGTTTCCGGCGTGACAGCCAGCCTGACAGCAAGGATGTTTACCAATTCCCTTCCGGTCGCCAAAAAGATGATCGAGAAGGGGCAGGTGGTTGGACTATACACGCAACTTGGATTCCGTGATGAAATATCGACCGGCACGTTGCGTTTTGCTCCACTTGAGAACGATTTCCTGACGTCCCTGAAAGTTGGGATCATAACCTCTGCCAAGCGTTCCCTATCCCCTGTCAAACATTTGCTCGCGACGCAAATCGGCAAGGCCATCGCCAGAATGCAACTGGATTATTGATTTCAAAAGGGGCTTATAAAGATAAGACACGGTGATTCCCACTCAGTGAGAGTGTTCCTGAAGCAAGGTCTTGCGCGATCAACTTCAGAAACTTTAGCTCGTGCCTTGCTTTGCCACGAGAACCTACCCCGAACAGAAGATTGGGTCCATCTCATCGTCCGTATTAGGTTCAGCTGAAGAAGACTGCAACCGACCGGGGTGTTGAAAATGACTTTGTCAAGTTATCGTTATAAGCCCATTGAAAACGATGACCCTTCCACTTGAGCGAGGTCATGAATGAGGAGAACCAAGTGGTCATATTTTCCTGTAGCTTTGAAACCAATCCGTACCGTACCCTGAAACGATGTTTCCAGGAATTGTCGAATCAAGATAACCGCAACTCACATTATCCAAAAAACAAAGGAGATGCCGTCGATGATTATGACTGAAATTGATGCCAGAAACGCGTATGGCATGACTATCAAGGGATTCGTCGATGACATCGCACGGCTGAAACTCCTGCCACCTTCGCCCACTGAGACGCCAAACACACTGACCGATCAAGGTCGCCAGCTTTGATTTCCACACCAAGAACGAGACCGGTCGCATTGTCGTGCAGAAAGGTTGATGAAATCGGCGATCACCTGTTCTGGCCACCTTGTTCAATCATGCTATCGGTCGCAAACCTGACGAACGGGTAGGAAAATTGACACACCGGGCGCATCATGCACTCATCTGAATGACAGGATACAGTGACTTGAACACATCATTTCAGTCTTGCTTGGCCCACTCCAATGTTGTTTCAAACCTTCTTGCGTCGCTGCGCAACCACTGAACAAGCGCTTGGGAAATCGGACCGGCACCGTTCTTGCGCAATGCACACTCCCACACCACGGCCACACGCCAGCCGCCGTTCAGCAGATCCACGAGAGCCTGACTGTCTCGCTCACAATTCTTCTTGAGCTTCTCTTGCCAGTAATCCACTCGGGTGGTCGGGACAGTTGCAAACGGACATCCTTGATGATGGTGCCAGAAACATCCATGCACGAAACAGACGGCCCCAAACCGACGAAAGATCAAATCTGGAGTGCCCGGAAGGTTTCGATCGTGAAGCCGGTACCTGAGACCTTGTGCATGCAACGCTCGGCGGAGCGTCAATTCGGGTTTGGTGTCCTTGCCCCTGATGCTGGCCATGATTCGAGATCGTGTATCGCGATCAACTACGTCTGTCATGCGCTGTCTCGTATCCTTTCAAGGGCACTTGGCTCTTTCATTTCATCATGCCTCTTCAACGCACCAAAATATCCTGTTGTCATGGCGGTCGCCAATGGTTCGGCTCATAAGCGCTCCATGGGCGAACCAGAGTATCAAGTCAAAAAGCCAGACAACGACGCTCGTCCAGCTCTTGCGCAAACAATTGAGGCAGCTTGCGCTATCAGCGCCTGCTGACCAGCACTGCAACTGGCTCCGATGTTGCAGCCCATCATCGATGGGCTGACCTCACTGGTTTTTCGGCTTCGTTCACAATCACGGAACGTGACCTGAATTTTGAACACGGGACGATTGAGCTCGTACATCAAAGATCGGCTTATTTGAGTTCTGCCAGATAATCGTTCAGGTAATCGAGGCGATCCTGACCCCAAAACACCTCTTCTCCAACAACATATGCGGGGGATCCGAACACGTTCGCATCGACGGCTTTCTGTGTATTGGCTTCGAAAGTGGCCTGGGCTCCAGCTGAATCCCTCTCGGCAATTTCAGGACTGTATCCTGCCTTCGCAAGACACTGCCTGACAACCTCAGCCCGGGCTATGTCGGCATCTTCCGCCCAGCATGCCGTCAGGAAGTTTCGCACCAGCAAGCCCATGTCTCCGGTCTCATCGACCGCATTGATTATCGCATATGAGGCCGGTCGTGGATCGGTCGGCCAGTACTTTGGAACGAGATTGACCGGCATCCCGGTTCGCTTGGCAATCCGGACAATTTCCTGAATTCTGTACTTCTGTCTTGATGCATGGCGATTCTTTGGAGCCACGCCACCCGTTCGGGTGAACAGTTCCAAAATGTCCATGGGGATATATTCAACGCCGGCATCATGACGCCTGGCCACTTGTTCCAGCCTGTCTCCGGCCAAGTAGGTAAATGGCGACAAGACGGAGAAATAATACGAAATGGTTGTCATGAAATCCCGTTCCTTCCTATTTGCATGCCACAGTTCCAGTCTGTCTTTGCCAAGCGGCCAGCGGGGCAGCAAAACCGACGACCGATCAGCCCTTTCAATCGCAAATAGTTTTGCGTTTTGGTTTGAATGGTTACCATTTCCAACTAATACTTCACCCGAACGATTTGAATTGGTTTGGTTTCAAGTTCTAACCGCAGACGCCTATCGGTAGCCTCAGATGTCAGAGTTAGTTGAGTCTGCGCCAGCCAGCCCATGCTCCCCCTTCAGTACAGGACCGTTTGATGCATCCCTACAATTTTCCTAAACTGGTCACAGGAAGTGCCAATCCCGATCTTTCCCACAGCATAGCTCGATGCATTTCGGCCCAGAGCGGAAAGCAAATCGATCTCCTCGAATCACGGGTCGAAAGTTTCAATGACAAGGAAATCTACGTCGAACTATATCAAAATGTCCGTGGCGAAGACATGTTCATCATACAATCGACATCTCGTCCAGCCAACGATCACCTGATGGAAATCCTGATCATTGCCGACACCTTGAGGAGGTCTTCAGCACAGAGGATTACCGCGGTAATTCCCTATTTTGGCTATGCCAGACAGGATCGACGAACGAAGGCCAGGACTCCGATAACGGCCAAGCTAGTGGCCAATCTCATATCTCAGGCCGGGGTGAATCGGGTACTGACGATGGACTTGCACTCGGCCCAGATTCAGGGCTTTTTCGACATACCGGTGGACAATCTCTATGCCTCTCCGATTTTCGAAATAGATATCAGAACGAAGTTTGCAAACCTCTTCGATAGGCTCGTGGTCGTTTCGCCGGATATTGGAGGAGTTTCGAGAGCGCGTGAATTGGCCCAAAGGCTGGATGTGGACCTCGCCGTCATCGACAAGCGCCGAAGCAAGCCGGGTGAAATTGCTGAAATGAATGTCATTGGCCAGGTTGAAGATCGAATATGCCTACTGGTCGACGATATCTGCGATACAGCCGGAACACTGTGCAAGGGAGCGAATTCGCTGATGAACAAGGGAGCCGCGGAGGTCCATGCCTACATCACTCACGGCGTCTTGTCGAATCCGGCAAAGACGAAGATAAAGGACTCCAGCCTGAAATCCCTCGTGATCACGGACACCATTCAATTTGATTGCCGGGAGGCCAGCAATTCCAAAATTCGAGTGTTGTCGACAGCCCCCCTGTTTTCCCGGGCAATCATGAACATTGCCGACGGGACTTCGGTATCAAGCCTGTTCGAGACGAAAAATGTAAAGTGGCTGTTCGGCTACATGGAGCTGCCCCTGTTCGGACAAGAAAACTGAGTGGCTCTGATTCGCAGGAAGCCGGACTAATTCAGACTTATCGCCTTAGCGTCGGCAATCTTCTTGTCAGACAGGTCCTTGGCCAAGCCGGTATCGTCCTTGGCCCTGCTTGCAATCCTCTCGACAAGTTCGGACTGATCTGAAGAGGTGAACTCTTTCGTCTTGTAGACCTCGTCGGCAAGTATGACGACGCCGGAAGCCGTGACCTCGGCAAAACCCCCAGAGACTATGAAACTCTTCGTCTCATCACCGGATCGGGAAGTCACCATTCCCGGCCGCAGCCCGGTAATCAGAGCTGCATGGCCCTCCATGGCGGTCATGTCACCTTCACTGCCCGGCAGATCGACGGCATCAGCATCATATGATGCCACTCTTTCTTCGGGCGAAACCAAATCAAAACGCATGCGTCACCTGCCATCTTATTCCTGTTATGCGGCTTCCAAAGCCAGTTTTTGCGCCTTCTGCATGACATCATCAATGCCACCAACCATGTAAAAGGCGGCTTCGGGATAATGGTCACACTCCCCATCCACAACCTTCTTGAAACTTTCAATCGTTTCATCCAGCGGGACCTGAACTCCGGGGGAGCCGGTGAACACTTCAGCGACATCAAAGGGCTGCGAGAGAAAACGTTGCAGCTTCCGGGCGCGGGCGACCGTAATCTTGTCGTCTTCGGACAATTCATCCATGCCCAGAATGGCGATTATGTCCTGAAGCGACTTGTAGCGTTGCAAGATACCCTGAACATCCCGGGCAACCTGATAATGCTCCTCGCCAACGACGGCCGGATCGAGAATTCGCGAGGTGGAATCCAGCGGGTCAACAGCCGGATAAATGCCCAGCTCGGAAATCGCCCGGGACAGCACGGTCGTGGCGTCAAGGTGGGCGAATGATGTCGCCGGGGCCGGATCGGTCAGATCGTCTGCGGGGACATAGATGGCCTGAACGGAGGTAATGGATCCGGTCCGAGTCGACGTAATCCGCTCCTGCAGTGCTCCCATGTCGGTCGCCAGCGTCGGTTGATACCCAACGGCCGAAGGAATTCGACCAAGGAGGGCCGATACTTCGGAGCCGGCTTGCGTAAACCGGAATATGTTGTCCACAAAGAACAGCACGTCCGTTCCAGACTGATCACGGAACTGCTCGGCCAAGGTCAGGCCGGTCAGGCCGACACGCGCACGAGCCCCAGGTGGCTCATTCATTTGTCCGTAAACCAGAGACACCTTCGATTTGGTCAGGTCATTGATGTTGATGACGCCGGATTCGATGAATTCATGATAGAGATCATTGCCTTCCCGAGTTCGTTCTCCCACGCCTGCGAAGACTGAGAAGCCGGAGTGAACCTTGGCAATGTTGTTGATCAGCTCCTGAATCAGAACCGTCTTGCCAACGCCGGCACCGCCAAACAATCCGATCTTGCCCCCCTTGGCATAAGGTGCCAGGAGGTCAATGACCTTGATGCCGGTGACCAGAATCTCAGTTTCGGTTGACTGCTCCGAATACTCGGGGGCCGGTTGATGAATGGCTCTTTTCTCTTCCGATTCGACGGCCCCCTTCTCGTCAACCGCCTCGCCGACAACATTCATGATGCGTCCCAGCGTTGCATCACCGACAGGTACCGTGATCGGGCCGCCCGTATCAACAACGTCCTGACCCCGAACCAGGCCTTCCGTCGAGTCCATGGCGATGGTACGGACAGTGTTTTCACCCAAGTGCTGTGCAACCTCCAGAACCAGCCTCTTGCCCTGATTCTGTGTTTCCAACGCATTCAGAATTTCAGGAAGCCCCGTACCGAACTGCACGTCAACCACGGCACCGATAACCTGCTTAATCCTTCCCTGGTCTACTTTCTGATTGGGTTCAACTAGAACATCCATGGTGATCTCCGTCCTGTCAGAGTGCCTCGGCACCCGAAATAATCTCAATTAGTTCCTTGGTAATTGCCGCTTGTCGTGACCGGTTGTATTCAATCGTCAACTTGTCAATCATCTCGCCAGCATTGCGCGTCGCGTTGTCCATGGCCGTCATTCTGGCCCCCTGTTCGGAAGCCGCATTCTCCAGAAGGCCGGAGAACACCTGATTGAGAATGGCCTTGGGCAACAACTCGGCCAGGAGTTCCTTTTCATCGGGTTCGTATTCGTAGAAAACCTTGTCCGCGTCTTGCGTGTCCTCAATTTTGACCGGCAGCAGTTGCTGGGCGGTGGGAACCTGTGTCATCACCGACTGAAAGCGGCTGTAAAACAGGGTCGCCACGTCAAACTCACCGGCTTCAAACCGCTCCATAATCGCGGTTGTGATTTCTTCCGCAGCGGCACTTGTAATCGTTTTGTAACCGGTCAGATCAACATGTCCAACCATCAGGTCCTCAAATTCTCCTTTCAGCTGTTCCCGGCCCTTTTTTCCAACCGTCAAAATCTTGACTGTCTTCTCCTGGTTGAGCAGATCCCTGGCACGTTTGCGAACCAGACGAACGATTGACGAATTAAAGCCACCACAAAGCCCGCGTTCTGCTGTTGCGACGAGGAGCAGGTGATCGTTTTCCTGTCCTGAACCGGCCAGAATTTTGGGAACCGATCCCGCCCCCTTGACGGACGAAGCAAGGTTGACAATGACCGAATCCATTTTCTCGGCATAGGGCCTTGCCCTTTCGGCCGCTTCCTGAGCCTTGCGCAACTTTGCCGCTGCTACCATCTGCATGGCCTTGGTGATCTTGCGCGTCGACTTGACGCTCTCAATGCGGATTTTCAGGTCTTTCAGGCTCGGCATCCCAATTCACTCCACACGACGCTGTCAGGAAAACGTCTTGGCGTAATCGTCAATGGCCGACCTGATCTTGTCCTCAAGTTCGCCTTCCACCTTACGGTCATTCACGGTGATGTCCTCCAGCAGGTCCTGGCAATTGGCCCGCAAATGATTGATCAATCCCCGTTCAAAACGAACCACGTCACCGGTCTCGATCGAGTCCAGATAGCCACTTGTACCGGAAAAAATGATGCAAACGATCTCGGCATTGGTCAGCGGGGAGTACTGGGCCTGTTTCATCAGCTCGGTCAGACGGGCACCACGATTCAGGAGGCGCTGTGTAGCCGCATCCAGGTCGGAGCCAAACTGAGCAAAGGCGGCCATTTCACGATACTGAGCCAGTTCCAGCTTGACCGTTCCGGCCACTGACTTCATGGCCTTGGTTTGGGCCGCCGAGCCGACTCTCGATACGCTGAGGCCGGTATTTACAGCCGGTCGGATGCCCTGATAAAAAAGTTCGGTCTCGAGAAAGATCTGGCCGTCCGTGATTGAAATCACGTTGGTTGGAATGTAAGCCGAAAGGTCACCAGCCTGCGTTTCAATGATTGGCAGCGCCGTGAGCGAACCGCCCTTGAAATCCGGATTCAGCTTGGCGGCTCGCTCCAGAAGGCGGGAATGAAGATAAAACACGTCCCCAGGATAGGCTTCCCTTCCCGGTGGACGGCGAAGGAGCAGAGACATCTGCCGATAGGCAACTGCTTGCTTTGACAGATCATCGTAAATGATCAATGCATGCCGTCCGTTGTCCCGAAAATATTCGGCCATGGCGGTCGCCGAATAGGGTGCCAGAAACTGCATTGGAGCCGGATCGGATGCCGTTGCCGCAACAATGATCGAGTAGTTCAGAGCATTGTTTTCTTCCAGCTTCTTGACGAGCTGGGCTACGGTCGAGCGCTTTTGCCCGACGGCCACATAGACGCAGTACAGTTTCTTGGACTCGTCGTCACCTGCGGCATCGTTATAAGACTTTTGATTGAGTATGGTATCCAGAACCAAGGCCGTCTTACCCGTTTGACGATCGCCGATGATCAACTCCCGCTGACCCCGACCGATGGGTATCATGGCGTCCACCGACTTCAGGCCAGTGGCCATGGGTTCGTTGACGGACTGGCGAGGGATGATGCCTGGAGCCTTGACATCCGCTATGGCTCTTTGCGACGAATTGATCGGGCCCCGATTGTCTATCGGGTTGCCAAGGGCGTCCACGACACGACCTAGCAGTTCATCACCAACCGGAACATCAACGATGGCATCGGTTCGCTTGACGACATCCCCTTCCTTGATGTCTCGGTCGTCGCCAAAAATGACGATACCAACGTTGTCGGCTTCGAGATTGAGAGCCATTCCTCTGATGCCTCCAGGGAATTCGACCATTTCGCCGGCCTTGATGTTGTCAAGACCAAAAACCCTGGCGATTCCGTCTCCAACGCTCAATACACGACCGACTTCAGCAACTTCCGCCTCTTGGCCGAAGTTCTTGATCTGATCCTTGAGAATCGCGGAAATTTCAGCCGCTTGAATACTCATTATTCAACCTCTTGCATTGCATTCTTCATGTTCAATAGCTTCGTTCTTATGGAACTGTCGATCATGCGTGACCCGACGCTGACCTTCATGCCCCCGATCAGCGAGGGATCAATCCTGATCTCTGGCTTGACTTCCTTGCCGACTCCGGCCGTCAGAACTTCAATCAACCTCTGCCTTTCATCTTCGGCCAAACCGTGGGCAACAACGACTTCAACTGAAACGACACCCTTTTGATCGTCAATGCGCTTCCGGATCTCCTTGATAACCAAGGGCAAGGCAAACAGCCGTCTCTTGGCAGCCATGAGACCAAGGGTGTTTTTGACGTAAACGCCCAAACCCAGATAGTCGGCAACCTCCATTACACCCGTTCGGGCTTCGTCTCTGGTGTAGATTGGTGAAGTCAGAAATCTTTGAAAGTCGGCACTGCCATCAAGGGCTTCTTGCAGAACGACCATGTCCTTCTCCAAGGCATCCAGTTGATCCTCGCTCTGTGCCAGCTCATACAATGCGGAGGCATACCGTGAAGCTACCCCCGCTGAGATCGACAGATTTTCAGCCACCTAACACTCCAGTGAAACCCTACGACTACCACCCTACCATACAGTACCCGCTCTGCCGAACACACGCCCAGACGGATGCGGATTGCCTCCCCCGCCAATTTCCAACCAAATAGGTTCCGATCGGTGATTGTCCACAATGAGCACTTATTTATTTTGAGACTTGCTCTGCCTGAAATGGTCAGGCATTATATCCACTTCATGGCTTATTGGGGTTGCCACGAGCAAACGCCCCTTACTCATGCCGTTATGCCAGTCCCCGAGCTGTATGCTGCGGTTTAAGTTCTCGCTTGCATGATCCGCAGGACCGTGGATCACACATCCAAAGCCACTTCGCGAGCAATGCGACGCTTCCTTGATCACTCTGCACACAAGGCAAGCCAGCTACGGTCCGGGTCCATAAACACCAGATCCACGGCTTTGTGAACAACACTGAAGCCCGAAGCCTCAAAGAGCCAGATTAACACCGCTTGCGAGTTACCTCATTCACTCTAAGGCATCGCATACGATGCCCCGTCTTCTGATCTTGCGGCGCACTGTGCTGTACATGATCGATGCCCTTCAACGACACCGACATGCACTGTTGTGGGCACTTGCGACACTGTAGGCAATGGACACGCAAAACGGCTGAGATTGGCAACCCGGCACTTACCCCCACCAGAACCTGAGACTCAGGATTACATACACGGCCAGAAACTCAAGACGCCCGACAACCATCGTCGCCGACAGTATGATCTTCGCGGCATTATTCAGACCCTGATAGTTCCCTGTGGGGCCGATCATCTCTCCGAGACCCGGCCCGATATTGCCCAGAGCGGCGGCACTGCCAGACATTGAGGTTATGAAATCCAGGCCGGTCATGGCAAGCAAGACAGCCGAAACAAAGAGGGAAAAGATGAACAGGGCAAAGAATATGATCACCGAGGCCAAGATCTCGGTTGGAATGTTGCGGTCCCGAATCTTGGCGTGAATGATGGCATTGGGCGTGATAATCTTCCGAATCTGGGCAATGATGGCGGCTACCAGCAATTGATAGCGGAACACCTTGATGGAACAGCTGGTTGACCCGGCACAGCCGCCAATCAGGCCGATCAGAAAAAAAACGACAATCGGAAACGACCCCCAGGCGTTGTAATCGGCGCTGGTGTACCCCGTTCCCGTCATGATCGAAATGCTGTTGAAGAGGGCCTTGCGGACAGCATGTTCAAGGCCCTCGCCGTTGACCAGTATTTGCCATGACGCGAGAGTGGCCCCGATCACCGCGATGATCAGCAGAAAGGCTCTGATCTGCGAGTCGGTAAAAAGGGCGCGTGATCCCTTCATGGCCTCGACATACTGAATGAAAGGTATGGATGCAGCCGCCATGAATACTATGGCGACATACTCGGCTCGCCAACCCAGATGCTGGAAGGATGTATCGTAGTTGCCAAAGCCACCGGTTGCGACTGTAGTCATGGTATGAACAACCGAATCAAAAAACGACAGTCCGGCCAAGCTGTAACCCACAAAGCAAAGGATCGAAATGACCATGTAGATAATTGAGATGCCACGAGCTGTCGTAATGGCATCGGGCATAACCGTTCTGAGTTTCTGGTAGCTCCTCTCCATGACAAACTGCATTCCTCCGACACGCAGGCGAGGTAGCACCGTCATGGCAATAATGATGATCAGTATGCCACCGACCCATTGCAGGAGACCCCGCCACAGAAGAATTCCTTTCGGCAACTTTTCCAAGCCGACGTATACCGTTGCACCCGTCGTGGTCAGCCCGGAAACGGCTTCAAAATAGGCGTCGACGATACCGAGGCCCGGGTCGCTGAAAATGAATGGCAACGCGCCGAACAGGGGGATGATGACATACATGCAGATGGTAATCAGAAAGGTTTGTCGATTGCTCGTTCCACTTTCCGCGATGTGCTTCGAGAAGGTGGCCAGAACCAGGATGGAGCCAATCAGCATGGTCAGACCCGAGGAAATCACGAAGTTTATCCATTGGCCATCTTTGATCAGGAAACTGGCCGCCAGAGGAATCAGCATCGCTGCCCCCAAACCGATCAATAGCCATCCAACAACGTTACCGACAGGTCTGACATCAAGCATTGAATTACGCGTGTTGCTTTGGCTTGTTCGAGATTGGCTACGACTGGATTGGAGATTGCCGATTCAGAAATGATGCGCGAACATCGGCGTTCAATCGAGACTGGCCGGCTTCAAGTCAGCGGATTGGCAAGACTTGCTCAAGGCAATTTATTTGATCAAGACAGGTTATGAGTCAAGTGGCCATCGTATATATCGGAACGAGATTTGTAAATTTTTTATCAGGTTATTGCGATGATGTGCTTCGAGACCTGATTGTGCAATATCCGTTTTCAGATGCATTCGAATTCACCACTTGTTGATCACGGAGCCGTTTGGCAGAAGCGAAAGAGAAGCCGGGCGGAGAGCAGTCCGTTCAGTGATTTTCATGATCTGGCCATTCGGGAAATTGATGCCCGTCTCAACGACATTCAGTGCGTTCCCAAACGAGTGGCTGTCGTTACAGGCTTTCCGAACATCTGGAAACACGCATTTCCACAGGCAACGATTGTAAGAGATGATAATGTCCTCTCTTTTCCTCGGAACCCTTTTGACCTGATCATTCATGGGTTGTGCCTGCACTGGGCCAATGATCCTTTGGGACAAATCATACAGTGTCGAGAGGCTTGCTCGCCGGGTGGCATGTTCATTGCCGTCCTCTTCGGGGCACAGACCCTCCAGGAACTGCGCACGGCACTCATCCATGCTGAAAGCCAGATCGCTGGCGGATCAAGCCCGCGCGTGGTGCCCATGGGGGACTTGCTGGATCTGGGCAACCTGGTCGTTCGGGCGAACTTGACCGATCCGGTTTCGGACCGTCTGGAGATCCGGAGAACCTATGCTTCGATGTTTGAACTGATGTCGCACTTGCGTGCCATGGGTGAAACCAATAGTCTGGCCGCACGGTCCAAACATTTCACTCGACGCGGCATTTTCACTGCGGCCAACCAGATTTATCGCGATCAGTTTGCGCACGCAGACGGTCGTGTTTACGCCACTTTTGAACTTGTCTTTCTTACGGGCTGGGCGCCTAACACAGTCAGGAATGCACTCAATGAACACATTTAGAACCGAAAACCTGCCCTCCGACCATCCCAAAATCCGGTTCGGCAATACCGGAATCCTGCTCGTCAATCTGGGAACGCCTGATGGCTACGATTACCTTTCCCTTCGTCGATACCTGTCGCAATTCCTGTCGGACAAGCGCGTGATCGACTATCCTCGCTGGCTGTGGCAGCCACTTCTGCAACTTGTCATTCTATCCAAGAGGCCCTTTACCTCGGGAAAGGCCTACAAGGAAATCTGGAACCATCAATTCGATGAAAGTCCTCTGCTGACAATCACCCGAGATCAAAAGGACTCTCTGGAAAAAAGAATCGCGACCAACTTCGGCATGAACTACATGGTTGAATTCTGCATGCGGTATGGGCGGCCATCCATTGCCGAAACGGTCGATCATTTGCTGGAAGGCGGATGCAACAGGTTGCTCTTTTTCCCGCTATATCCACAATACTCCGCCACTACGACGGCAACGGCCTGTGACGATTTGTGGCGGCACCTGCTCAAGGTCAAGTGGCTGCCGTCGATCCGGACCGTTGCCCCCTACTTCGACAGTTCCGGCTACATCCAAGCCTTGACCAACTCAATCCAGGCGACCTTCCAGCGTGTCGAGCCACGACCAGACATGTTGCTTCTGTCCTTTCACGGATTACCCAAACGCTATTTGCTGGAAGGAGACCCGTATCATTGTCATTGCCAGAAGACGGCAAGATTGCTCAAGGCCTCTCTTGGCGAGAATTTCGGTCCAGTCGGTGTGGCTTTTCAGTCACGCTTCGGCTCAGAAGAGTGGCTCAAGCCTTACACGGTCGATGAAGTCGCGCGTCTGGCTCAAGAGGGCGTGAAGAATCTGGCCGTTGCCGCTCCCGGATTTGCAGCCGACTGCATCGAAACCCTAGAGGAAATCAATGGCGAAATCAAGGAGGCATTCATCGAAGCCGGAGGTGAGAATTTTGTCTATGTTCCAGCCCTGAATTCCTCTCCTGACCACATCGACATGCTTTACGCACTGATCGTCGAGAACTTGAATGGATGGTCGTCGGCAAACTAAATCGCACCTAGGGCTGTTGTCAGATCATCAAGAAGGTCGGCCGTCTCTTCCAAACCGACCGACACCCTGACCATTCCATCGGATATTCCGACCACGTCCCTTTGCTCTTGAGTCAGCCTCTGGTGGGTCGTGGTGGCCGGATGAGTGACCAAACTCTTGGCATCCCCGAAATTATTGGATATGCGGCAGATTTTCAGGTTGTTCATGAACCGGAAGGCGGCCTCCTTGCCTCCCTCGATCACAATTGAGAACACTGTCCCCCCTTTGTTCATTTGTCTTTTGGCCAAGTCATATTGCGGATGACTTCTCAGATGGGGGTAGATAACTCTTGCGATTTTATCCGATTGTGCGAGCTGGGTGGCCATTTGCAAGGCGGAATCAGCCTGACGGTTGGCCCGCAGCGACAGTGTCTCCAGGCTTTTAAGCATGATCCAGGCATTGAACGGGCTGAGGGCTCCACCTGTGTGTTTCAGGTAGGATTCCAGAGGTCCACGTATGTAATCCCCAGAGCCCAGTATGATTCCGCCCAATGCCCGCCCCTGACCGTCAATATGCTTGGTCGCTGAATACACGACCACATCTGCTCCCTGCTCAGCAACAGGGAAGAACAATGGCGAAGCCATGGCATTATCGACAATCAGAACGGCACCGTTTTTCTTGGCCAGCGATGATACGAATTCGACATCGATGACTTCAAGCGTCGGATTGGACAATGATTCCAGGAATATGGCTCTGGTTTCTGGCTTGACCGTTCGGGTCCACTGATCATGGTCGATTCCGTCAACAAAATCGACCCTGACCCCAAAGGATGGAAGGATGTTCTCCAGAATGTACAGACAGGAACCGAAGAGTACCCGGGATGACACGACATGGTCACCGGCCTTGAGCATGGAGCAGAGCGAGCCGTTGACCGCGGCCATTCCTGAAGCTGTTGCAAACCCGTCTTCCTTGCCTTCCAACTGAGCCATTCGGTGTTCAAACATTCGCACCGTTGGATTGCCATAGCGCGAGTAGATGAACTCATCGGCTTCGGCTTCGATGAACCGGGCTTCGGCCTGTTCAGCACTGTCGTAAACAAAGCCTTGAGTGAGGTAAATGGCCTCGGACGTCTCGCCAAACTGACTGCGCAGTATGCCCCCTTGCACCGCTTGAGTCTGTCTTGAGTATGATTTTGGCATGAACCCGTCCCCGGCAAAGTGTCCGACCGGAAGTATATGTTCGGAGCGAAGTCATTTGCAAGGAGTTGCGCAGTTTCCAAGGCAGAGCCATTTCCACCTGTTCTTCTCGTTCCATCCCGCTTGGTGAAGGGCTGCTGTTCACTCCAATGCCCTGCCATCAGGCATTTACAATTGAAACAGAACAGTCTATAAACGGACGCTTCTGTATTGCTGTCTTGTTGGGAGATCCAAATGTCGGAAATGGAAGTCTTTGGAGATGTTACTCATATACCCTTGTCACCCGCGCTGAGAGCTGGCGGGTTAGTCTTTGTGTCAGGCCAGGTTCCGACCGATGCCGATGGAAGGATTGTCACGGGAATCGAAGATCAGACCAAGCTTGTTCTGGACAAGATCAGGAGCCTGCTCGAGGCCGCTGGAAGTTCCATGGACAAGGTAGTAAAGACCACCGTGTTCCTGCAAGACAAGGCTGATTTCGGGGCCATGAACGACGTCTATGCCGAATATTTTGGCCAACCATGGCCAACGCGCTCAACGATAGAGTGCGAGCTCATGGTTGACATCAAGGTCGAGATCGAGGCGATAGCACTGGCCTGACAAGTACAGGAACTGATGCTTCCGCCACCTGAGTGGCTTGTGGTTTCCCTCAGGGCGGTTTCGTTGAACGACTTCCATCAAGGCCCCCTCTTCGCTCTTCAACAATTAAGGAATGACGACTGCACGAGACCTTTTTGGCCGAATATTCCATTGTTTTTATACCCAAGATTCTTGACCTTGATTACTTTTTTGCTTCGTATCATTAGATCGGCTGCGTGATCGCAGCACCTCCCCATGTATCCAACTTGTGTACCTCTATGGTTATGGTGAGAATAGCCAGAGTTCTGAAGTTCCCAAACCCTCTCGAGCATCGTAGCGTCAAGATCGTGATCATACCGCTGGCAACAGGAACAACTGAAACCATTGCCGTGAAAATCATGTAACCGAAGTGAGTGGAGACCAATCCGGTCGGGTTCAAGGTCAATTCGAATCAACAATGCGACGACTCGGACTTCCCGCCAAGCTGACAAGCAAAACTTCGGAGAAACACAAAGGACGAAAAAACGACCGAGGCCGCATTGAAATTAACCTAATGAAACTTTAAGAATAATTGTCCTATTACGACAGAGGTTTTGACTCCCTCAAAAAGTTTTGAAATCTGAATTCACGAATCTTGGAACCAAAAAATCATGAAGTTCAATAGAGTTATCGTCGCGCCTTTGGTTTTATTGGCAATGAGCGGATGTGCATCAATAGACTACAATTACGAACCAGAGAGGACATTCTTTAGCGAACCTCCTTTAGAGCAGAGGACGAAAGTGGCGGTAGGAGAACCCATGATACGTCAGGGGAAATCTGTTTTGCACGATGCCATATACCTGCCAAAGGATGTGAAACTTAACGCATACTATACCTTACGTGCCGGGTATTACACCAAGGATGGGGAATCCGAAGCCGGCACTTTCTATAGTCCAAGCAGATATAGAGAAGCCGGAAAAATTGAGAGAGCGTGGCTTGCTGATGAATCTAAGGCCGTTTTCGTCCCCAAGAGCGAGAACAGCAAGGTTTGTGTTATTACCATAATTGACTACAAGTCATGCGGTACCGCCAGAGTGGAATATACTTCACAAGCAACATCTTCGGAACAGAATTTTCAGCAGTATCTTGTTTATGGAGGAGGATACGGTTTAAAAGTGAATGTTATCTACCGTGAGCTAGTGGCCGGGTATGCTCGACCAGCGTTTGATCATAGTGTGGAGTATGACCTCACCAAGTCAATGGAAATCGGGTACAGGGGTGCTCGGATTAAGGTGATAAGGGCAAACAACGAGTGGATAGAATATTCAGTCATATCTTATTTTAGCCCTGACTTTACGGTATCGGAGCGGTGCTGTTAAGATGTTTTGAATCACTCTGTCCTGATTAATCGTGGCTTGCTGGTCCGTCTTCGGCCTTTTCAAGAAACCTCGTACGGTGTTGGATCACCAGATCCCACAGGCAAAGGATCAATCTTGAAAGTGCTTAGGCCCCGAAATGTGGAGATATTGCGGCCAAGGAAAAACCAAACCATCCCAATCGAGATTCCAGCTCAAATCCGCAATTCAAGGGAACTAAATTAGCGTAAATTACTGGTGAAACTCTTGAACTCTCCAAGGCAGAAATTTAGTGTTCCCAGTGCAAGCAAATTTGGTTTTGCTGATGCAGTTGTGCTGTCTTGTTTGTACCTTGCCCAGTCGCAATTCGAGTCCTGCCGCCTTGCAACGAGAGTCCCTTTCGAGTCTTTGGTCACAAGTGATACGCGGCACGAGAGTGTGTCAGTGAAATAGGTGATGCGAATAAGTACTTTACCGAGTCATCCGAGGTTGGTGGCCGTAACTCTTGGTGAAAGTGACAAAGTGCAGGCGACTACTAGGAATTCTGAGTTCAAAGAACAAAACACCATCTCTTGGACACGAGTTCTTGATGTCAAGAGACTGGTTTTGTTCAAGATAGAGACAGGCAGTGATACTCCGGCTATTTCAGACCGCAAATCCCTGAATTAGTGTATCATGGCATCGGTCATCTCAATTGTCGGTTGCCGCAAACTGTTATCCTCAGCAGACTCTTCCTTTCAGTTAACGATCGAAAGCTTGGAGGTCTTTAAAGGTGAATTCTTGGGTTTTGTCGGCAAAAGCGGAAGCGGAAAAAGTACACTTCTTGACCTTCTGTCTCTTGCCTCTGTGCCTGACCAACTCGAAAGTTATGTCCTGACGCTTGATGATCGGAGTCTGGAGTTACGAGAGTCGATTCTGTCAAATAATGATCGTGTCATGAGCCGCGTGAGGCTCAAGCACTTCGGTTACGTTTTACAGTGGGGAGGCCTCGTGGACTGTCTGAGCGTCGAGGAAAACATTAATCTCATTCCGAATGCTCTGGGCATTGAACCTCAAGTACCTGACAGTACACTTGTGAGAGCACTTGAGATGGGACCAGAATTCACCAAACCGATTCGCTCTTTGTCTGGCGGGCAAAGGCAACGTGTAAGCATTCTGAGGGCTCTTGCAACGAATGCCGAAGTTGTAGTCGCTGACGAACCAACGGCAGCTATTGACGAAAATATGGCCGAAATTGTGATTCAACAATTTCGGAGTTTGGCTAAAGATACAGGCGCCACGGTCCTTTTGGTATCACATGACCTTGACCTTGTGGACCAATACTGCGACCGCGTCATCGAACTCCACCCAGAAACCAAGACCAAGGGTCAGGTTGAAACTCGGGTCGTGGCATGATCAATGATACGAGTGCGAGTGTGGGTCCTCGCGACGCATTTCTAGTTGCGCGCAGGGATCTGCGCAACGAGCCACTGTTTTTTGCGTGTCTGGTTTTTTCCATTGCCGCAATCATTGTGCCGCTCATGTTTCTTCTTTCCGTAAAGATAGGGTTTGTGGACCGTCTGAAAGAGGACTTCATCAAGGATCCACGGTTCAGGGAGATCCGCCCGGACGAAGCAAGCATCAAAAGCGATGCGGTGCTTGATTTCATACGCAATACCGAGGGCGTTGTTTTTATCCAGCCAAGCGTTACTTTCATTACACGTTCGGTGGATGTCATGGTAAGCTCGGAGGGACGGCGGCGGCTTGAGGAGGCTCGTCTTATTCCAACGGGGCCAGGCGACCCAGAGGCTAAGAAGTTGATTTCAGGGCGAATGCCGCGAGGCGATGAGGCTGTTATCTCGGCAGATCTTGCCGATAAGTACGGCTTGGCTGAAGGTTCTTCGCTTGTACTTGTCATGTCACGCTTGGTCGATGACAAGACTGAACGCCAGCAACTGCCCGTTTCGATAACGGGTGTAATGTCCGGAGAAGCAGCCAAGATTACCTCGATATGGGTTCCATCGCTAATAGACATTGACATCGAGAGATTCCGGGCCGGACTCGGTGTCTCATCGCGTGCCTGGGAAGGAGTTGATTCCATTCCCAAACAGAGTTTCAGTGGCATGCTCATTCGTACACAGGAGCCTCTTGGTGATGCGGCATCCACAGCACTCCGCATTCGCTTTGGATCCAATGATCTCGAAAGCGTGAATGTTGCCGATGTCTACAGAGATATCTGCCCCCAATGCAAGAGTCATGTTTTCCCAGACGGTCAGTATTATCGCCTCCTACCCGCCTCCGGTCGCTATTCGGCTGAGGACATCAAAAAAGCTGGTGATGTGTTGTCAGAAAAGCTGGGAACGGCTTGGGGTATCTCCGAGCCCATTCCGATCGAATTTTCATCCGGAGTTCTTGATACTTTTGCCGCCCCAAGTGACTTGTTGCCTCGTAAACTTTCACTGTCTGAGGGTCGTCTCTTTATGGCAAATGATGAGATCGTGATAACACCTGCGACGGCTGAGGCGCTTGATTTTCAGGACGGTGACAGTATCGAGGGTGTTGCGCAAATCTTTCGCTCTAACGATACGCCGGTTGCACTGGCGCTGCCTTTACGCGTGATCATACACGATGATGCCCCAACGGATGCCGCTCTGATCTCGGCATCATTGGGTGGCATGCTGAACCGAGCACGCGAAGTCAATCTGAGTTTTGACCCTGTGACAAAAAACTTTAACGAGCTGGCTGTGGGCTTCCGCGGCTTTCGTGCCATCGCCGACAGTTTTGAGAGCGTTCCCTACATCGTCGCTCAGATCGAGAGTTGGGATGTTCCCGTCAGGACCATGATTGCCGAGATCGAACGTTTACAGCGACTTGAGAGAAGCCTGAATATTCTGGTCACGATTGTTGCTATCGTCGCTATCACCGGCGCGAGTGCCATCTTGGCTTCAAGCTATTTTGCAAATGTTCAAAGAAAAATCATGCAATATGCCTGTTTGAGGCTTATCGGTTTTGACAAACGCACCTTGAGCCTGATTCCACTGTTTCAGGCACTCTTGACCGGCTTTTACGGCTTTTTCGCTTCAGCGATCATTTTCCTCCTCATTTCGGTAATATCCAACCGTGTCGTTGCCGACGCAATCGGGTTTGACGCCCAGCTGTCCAAATTCTCAGCCTCGCACTATTCGCTGTTCCTGGTACTCGTACTCCTCTGCTCGATGCTATCCGCATTTTTTGCTGTACGGCTGGCAACCAGCACCGACCCGTCCGGTGCCCTTAAATCATGAGCTTCCGCCATTTGTTTGCTTTTGCTCTCCTGTTGTCTGCTGGGCCCCTAGCTGCAGAGTGTCAAGCCCTTCGTGCCAGTCCTGACGCCGCATCAAGTTGGACGAATCCTCATCCCGCACCAAGTGATGTACGCCTTGAATTTCGTGGAACTGAAATCGTTTTTCGCCCCATTAAGCTTGCCAAGGGCAATATATTCAGCGGAGGGGAAAGATCGATTTATACCATGGGTTCAGCTGACGAAGTGCTTTTTGAAACACCCCTGAAGGTTCGAATCGCATCGTCCATCAAGTCAGGCGATTCCGGTCGCATGCAACTGCTGATGGGGAAATACGAAATTTCAAAAGCCCAGTATGCGATCATTATGGGACAAGGCTCTCTGAAGGATGGGCTCGCGCTTCTACACAGCCACAGCCAAGATCCTGACCTTGGCGCAGTGCTGTCAGATTATTTCGAAGGCCCCTGCAAAGGAGTTGTGACACGCCGGCTGGCGCAAACGCTTGCCGAACCTGTCAGTCATCTGCGTTATGATCACATTACTGCCTTCATTCGGCATGCCAACGAGAGTTGTGTTGAAACACCGAAATGCCGCATTCTATTGCGGCGGATCTCTAGCAACGACCTAATCCCTGGATTCCTGCGCCTTCCGACGGAACACGAGTGGGAGTTCGCCGCTCGAGGCGGCGAAGCTTTTGTCACAGGTGGAATAACCCGTGAAGAACTTCAGCTTGATCGGCCCAAGCAAGCCACCGGGACAGGCTTGCTGGAATTTGCTCATGTTGGCAACAAACCGGATCGTCTGATCCCGATCGGGTCCAAAAAACCCCTGTTTGGTCTTTACGACATGCTGGGGAACGTGGAAGAACTGATGGGCAATCCCTTCACGTCCGAAAACGGCTTTGGTGCCGTTGGTGCCTATGTAGCCCGCGGTGGAAACTATCGCTTGCAACCAGAGGATGTACGGGTCTCAAAACGGACCGAGTTCAATCAGTTCATTCTTGATCCTGATCGCGACCAGTTTCTTATTCAGTATTTTCCTACTGTCGGCTTTCGCCTGGTTATTGGCCTTCCGGTTGCGGGAGGTATTGATCGCGTTGGCTCGGACGAACTTGACCGACAATTTGCACAAAACTATCAACCCGTCGACGAAAATTCGGCAGACCAAGTAGGCCGTACGGTTTTTGTTCCCGTCGATTTACCGTCGCTCCATAGCGGAGCATCGAACCTTGCTTTTGACTTGTCTCCAACCTATGACAGTGGTCACGTCCGGACGGTCCTGAACAATTATGGTCAAGTCAAAATCAAGTCTGATACCTCGGTGCAACTGCACGTGTCGCTTTCCGATACACAAGGCAACATGATTGGCGAACGCAAACTGATGTCAGGTGCTCATACCACAGTTTTTGAACCAACATTGCCAGGTGCCTATGTCATCAGTTTTCAAACTCCAGAACAACTGTCGGCAGTTGTGCCAGTCTCCGCGATAGTCGCTTTTGACGAGGCCGCGGATACAGGGGTGAGATTTCCTACGCTTCAGGCCTTGGCAACGGCACGCTCAGTTTCTTCCGGTGCCGGTCATTTGGATCTGAGTGGCTACGTCGGAGCCGATGATAAAAGCGACAGTTATCCAATTCGTCTGGCCGCCGGATATGATGCTATTAAGCTTGAGCTTGTGACACCGCGGCGCCGTGACTTGATCGTCAATCTAATTGATTCAAACCTAGATCAGGTTTACTCGTTTCAACTCGCCCGCGGTGATCGAGAACTGCTCCTTCCTGCAAAGGACGGATTTCGTGGGTTTCTTCAAATCACCGCTAGCGATGACCGTTCCAGTTTTACCGATTATTCAGGGACGGCTGTGGCCATCCGGGCAACGGATCCGATTTTTGCACGGCAGGGACTCCCCGCGAGGAATATGACGCCAGGTAGCACTTATAGCGGCATTCTCACTCGCGATGTTCCTTCCCTAGATGCCAAGTTCAGCTTAACTCGTTCACGCAAAGTTAGGCTGGATTTGAGTGGTTTAAGCGATGATGTTGATCTTTACATCCAAAAAATAGGCAACAGTGGCTCGAATCCGTCCCATGGCAATTCCGAAGGTACCACAAGCGAGATCTTTGTCGGAGACCTTGATGCCGGAACCTATCAAGTCAAATTGCGTCGAAAATCAAGATCTTCCGATGGCGTCGCTCAATTTGATTTGGCCGTACGAATCCTTGGCGATGCAACACCGAAGGTTCTGACTCTTTCGCAACAGCGGGATCTAGCAAGGCAGAATGCCCATTCGTTGAATTTAAGTCCTGACGTCTCATTCCATACGCTTACGGTGAACATAACCTATTTCCAATTACACGTTCAGCCAGAGAACATTTACGATTTTATTGTGCTTGGGGACCGGGACCTAGATATATTTCTAGAAACTCCGAATGGACGCGTGCTAGCCAAATCCACCGAAAGCGGCAGTGACAGTCCCGAAAAGATTCGTTTTTCACCCTCTTCAGCAGGCATCTCCTCAACTTCTCGCCTCTATCTGCGTGTAGAATCTCAAGATCGGCTGGTGGGAACAACGTCAGCCGCCATTCTTGCCAAAAAGTTGGAGCCAGCGCGTAAAGGATCACATTTTACAGATGATTTTGACTTAATTGCACGATACAAGGATTGGGAAGTACGTTGGAGTGTGGCTGATGATTCCTGTGTGGCACGCACGCTTGCAACTGGCGTTAATCCACCGACAGGATGGAGAGAATGGCTGCCATACTTTATGGTATACGTCTCGCGAGAAGACGGTGGTACCATTGTATCACTGGATTATATCGAGGGTGAAAATCTCTCGTACAGCAACGGTAAAGCAACTGCCAGCATTCTTCTTGGTAGCGGTTATAGCAGATACCGCACTCTTTACATTGACGACCCTTTTCTTCAACCTTTGGTAAGTTCGCGTTCATATTATGACACGGAAACATTGGCCCTGTTTCGGTTGGGGAACCGTATGACTATCCGAGGAAGATCCGATGATGGCATCGCGTTTTCGATAGACTATAGCCTTCTGGGCTACACTGCAGCAATCAGGCATATAAACCTGGTATGCAATGCAAACACACACTGGTTGCTTGGATATTGACGAGGTAGAAGATGTTACAGCCTCTGGACAGACGAAAATTTCTTGGTATGGCGGCAGCAGCGAGCGCTGGTCATTTTGCAGCACCTGTATTCGGAGCTGTTGCGGCGCCTACTCATACAGCCTGCGGCTTGGCTAGCCCGGAACCTGTCGAGTATATACCCAATGCTGCTGTTTCCCTGCGCAGCCTGTCGTTCGACCTTGAAGAAACGGCTTTCAGACATCTGACGAACAGAGCGGCTCGAGCCAAATGGAAGCGTGCCACGACACTCTATGGTCTGAAAGAACTTTATGGCTTCATTTCAGATACCGTCAATGGAGACGTTATCTTGTTAGGAAGAGCTGACGGGCCTTCAGTTGGGCTCAATGTTGTAGATCTCGTGGTCGCAATCAGATCCGTACTCGGGTTCTATCCAGTACTGGCGGATGGTAAAAAAATCTATTACTCTGCCGGAGTGTCGATTGACGGTATCCACGAGCTTTACGCCAAGATGAAAGAATCAGGCAAGCAAGCTTCTGAAGCGTACTGCAAAACAAGAAACTATTCGCGCGTTTACGGCATGCCGTTCAACTGCCGGACATCCAAGCTTCTCCTAGACGCGGATGCAAAAATGAAGCAGACCCTTTTTGGGGTGCATCCGCAAAAAATAAGAGAGCCATTTCCGACAATAACCGAACTTCGCGAGACGCGACTGCGGAACGATGGAGTGGTGGCTGTCAGGGGAGAACACCAAGGGACAAGATTTTGGTTTGCTCCTGACATCTTCTCATACCGCGAGGACGAGACAGCTCGAGTTCGGATTTTTGACCGAAAAACCATTGCGCTCAACTCGGTCGGAAGCATGCCGGATCCAAACGGTGGTACTCGGGATACCGCTCAGTTAGACCCTGATGCCCGTACAGCAACCTGTGCCTGGACAGCGCGAATGAACGAGTTTCATCGTGCCGAACCGATCTGGCAGGAGATGTACCACATCTTTTCGCACTTTGGAGTTGTCAACATGATGCAGGATGCCGGAGCACTCTCAATTGTCACCAAAAGCAGCCGATGGTTGATCGAAGAGTTCACGGTACCCTATGTCCGAACTCCTTTGACCTATCCTTCGCTGGCCAAGATTTCAATGTCGCTGGGATGTGGAGGAGTTTCGCTCTCGTTTGATGATCAGGTACTAGCCAAGTCGGAAGAACAGTTACCATCTGCTGTCTCTACTCGTGTCTTGCGAAGTAGACCATCGCTTGCAACGAGTGCTTGGAGGGTATGATTTGTGACGCAATTGCGTACACTCTCCACTGTCATGACGGTGGCATTTCTAACGGGTTGTGCGGGTGAGAATGACCCTCTTGATAAGCAAGGGAATAACACTGTCGAAGCAAAAACTGCGGACACTGAAACAGTACCACAGGATATTTCCCCAATAACCGAAAGCATAGATTTCAAGGTCACCGAGGATGTCGCAGATGAGAGCCCATTTAGCTCCAATGAAGCCGTAACCGATGAGATAGTGGACACAGTTGAAGTTCTCGCGGACTACCCTTGGGTCAATGTTGAAAAGGTCCGGACCTTGTCTGATGGGCACCTAGGAATCATCGTGATCGAGTCGCAATGCAGTAATGCAGAGGATTTCATGGTTGTTGCAAAGGGTCAAATTCGCGCCTCTGACTTGGAAGAGCAACCATTACTATCGGTTTCAGAAGTATTGGGCGTCACACGAAACTATGGGGGAAGCGGTGATCCCATGGATCCGATTTCAGTGCACGTGAGCGTCACTGACAGCGACTATTGGTGTCCAGATCGGCGTGAATACTGCTACAAATCTCTAGCCGACGGAGCCTTTGGGCTTCCATTGATAATTGGCAAGAGCATCCCACCCACCAACGGAAAAATATACTCGCTATCCGACGTACCCATTGAAGCATTTTCTGTCGCAATGACCGACAGTTGTCCAAGGAGTCAAAAATGAACCCAAAAAATATCTATCTGCCGGCTTTGGTCGGAGTCTTATTGCTTGTTTCTTCTAGCTTGGCGAGCGCCATTGAAGGTGTTGAATGCAATCCTAATCGAGGCATTTGCATATCGACCGACTCAGGGGTACCGTTTCGTGTTCTGACTAAGCCCGCGGTAAACCTGTATTCAGAGAAAAACGAAAATAGTACCATCATAGAACGGGAGATTGTAGCGCTTCAGGCCTATTTCGTGAATGAAATGACAGAAGTTGCCTTTGATCGGACCACTATGGAGTCGACGGGCTGGTATTATGTCAGCCCAAGCCTTGGAGCACCATCAATCGGCTATCTCCGGGCCGAGGATGTCGTCCCTTGGCGCCAGGCTCTTGCCGTAGCATTCACTAATCCCGGCGCGTCAGAACGAAGACCCGTCATCATGTACGAATCGCTGCGCACCCTTGAGTCATCTCTAGCAGAAATCGACAGCCAGACCATTACCGGTGATCAATTGCACGCGAATATTGATGCTGGTAATCCTGCTGAAGGTATCATCACACGAGAACGCAATACTTGGACCGATATAGACGAAAGTTTTTATCTTATGCCAATCATTGAACACGATGATCTCTCAGTATATTACCCTGCGGATGACATGCGCGCACTTAGGGTGACAGTGCTCACTGATGAGGCCGCTACCGACCAAGCGAAAGCCTGTGATGTGTCAAGCAACGACTTCGATCAGTGTCAGGAAGATGCCGCGCAAGCTTCCAGTGGAGGCTTCTCCGGGCTGGGCATTGATGTTGTCTTTGTCGTCGATATGACGGCATCCATGGGGCCCTACATCGATGACGTACGACGATCAATCAGGCAGGTTGCACGCCGTTTGGGCGAGAGACCTGACGCTGGATCGATACGGTTTGGTCTCGTCGGTTATCGAGATAGCATTGAAGCAAACCCTGAACTCGAATGGACGGCTAAAGTATTCACGCCGGATCTCATCGAATCTGGCGAATTTGACTCTCTTCTCTCGTCCGAAACGCAGGTGGCAGAGGCAAATGTCAGTAGTGGTGACTTCTCAGAGGAAGTTTTTGCTGGAATGAAAGCAGCAGTGACCGAAGTTAACTGGCGGCCCGAAGCTGCGCGGATGATAATCCTTATCGGTGATGCAAGTGGTCACGATGCCATCCACATCAAAAGCACGACTGGTCTTGATGAAAAGGCAATACGTGATTTGACGGATAGTGAGGATATTTACACGGCGGCAATCTATGTTGGACAACAAACTGAAGATTTGGTTGTCGCTCGCCCACAGTATGAGACTATGGCTGCAGGCGATGAAGGAAACAAGGCGTTTTTTGAAGCTATTTCCGATAGTTCTGGTGAAACCGGTCTCGAAGAAAGCCTGAAGGCCTCAATTGAACAATTGCTAGAGTTTGTCCGATCAGGCGATTTCTCGGCCATCCAATCGGGGAGCGGTAGAGCAACCGATGCCATTCTTGCTGCTGCACGAGCTGCATTTGTTGATTACCTCGGAACAGGAGCGTCACCACCACCTTCAGTAACCGCGTGGGCTCTCGACCGTGATATCTCTGCATTTGACAAAAGGGCCCTTAAAGTAAAGGTCCTTGTCAGTCGTACAGATATCGAGAACCTGATTGACTTTCTGGACGGGCTCCTGACCCAGCTTGATACGCAACAGGTTTCAGGGAGTTCCTTCTTCGGGTCAGCACAACAGGGCGCCACGGCAACGACCTATGATCTTTCTCTTGCGCAAGGTGAACAGTTAAGCCAAGCCGGTGCACTGCCTGGGGCCATCTCCAACCTGCCATATAAAAGTGAGGTTTTGACCCTGACACTTGACGAGTTCAAAAACGTGAGTGTAGATGAGCGAACTCGTATAGAAGAACGGTTACGGAGCCTTGTTAAATACTACGAGGCTTCATTGAGTAACACTGACGCTTGGGTCTCTCTGAACAGTAGTGGTTCGGTACAAGACAGGGTTTTCTTGATGGACTTGGAGTGGTTGCCTTGATCAAACGATTACCATCTGCCTTTGTCGGTTGCATGGGAGCGAAACGGCCTAGGCCATCTTGAACTATATACGTGCCGGGTGATTAATTGCAGGTTTGGGCAGTTGAAATGGGGTCGGAACAGCTGTAGAGCTCTTGAACAGCATAATGAACAATGAGTGATGGAGTAGAATGTCTCCCATCCCAACCAGCTGTATTTGCTAAGAGCCGTTGGGGTGGAACAGGCACAGAAAAGACGAAAGAAATTGCACGTCGGCTTGAGGATCCGGAGCATGTGTTCGGTTATGAAGTTATACATAAGGTAGCATTTCCTCAAAGACCTACTTAAAACAATTTGAATGTATCGTTAGTTGCAGAAATGTTTGATTAGGATAGGACAGTGAGCATTGTATCGACTCAGAAAAATGGCATGAAGCGATTGACACTAACATTGGCCTTGACACTTGGCATGGTGTTGCCGGCCACCGGGGAGATCACGTACGAAGACCTCGTCAGAGTGGACCGAGAATACCAGCCCAAATATTCTCGTATGCAAGCCAAGAAAGAGGAAATCATACGAAAAGAGGAACAGCTGGTATCATTAAACAGCAATTGTTATCTTTATTGGCAGTCCAATCTAGGAGCTAAGACCCGCTCCGAAGCCCTCCAGTCCGATTGGAACTACAATGCCCTGTCTGCTCTAACCCGAATGTGTGCCAATGTTCAAGAAATGTATTTGGACGCCCGGATCGCCATTCTTGACTCCCATATTGAGCAACGGATCCATCTGCTTGATAACCTTGAGGGCCTTATCAATGAATAAGTCAAAGCTTGCTTCGGAGCCATTACAAAATGTTTGTACAAGCGCGGACATTGGTTTATGGATTGTTACGTGTAATTCACCCTGCCGGTGCTTTGCATAGTTCTGTTTCGAACAGTAAGTACATCAGCGTAGACGGGTCAGTTCGGCTTCCAGAGCCCAAAACTGCCAGCGGCATTTGTCTACTATATAACACATATCACTGATAGTATGTGCAAAACAAAAGGTTTCAATTCTGGTACTTTTTAATCGACAGTTTCCGGTTTTTCTGGTAACTTCGATGATCAGGGGCTCACGCCCTACCACATGGTAGCCCAATTGACTCAATCATTCATGTGGAATACGACGCAAGTCGGCCTTTCAGAGTCCCGAAAAACGGGTGTCAAATGATTAAAACGAACCATTAGCCACCAATAAATTAGGGGGCTTATATACCTAACTTGAAAGTCATGTCTTGAATTGTTCCGAGGTTTCATATGAGCGAACTGAACGGCGTGTCTCGGGGCTACTTCACACGGGACCGGCTCTTGAGATACGAGACATACAGACCAATGGTTCAAGTCCGCTTCAGCCACCATACTTTCATGGTCCGGGTCTGTTCGCCTTAGACGAATCGGTGATTGATGTGGACGTATTATTCTCGGCTTCCGGATCGGGCATCGCCGGCTCGCCGACGGACCGTTTCACTTCGGAGTCATTGGCCTGCGGATTCCCTGAGTCAGGTGGGGGTGAAGTCACCGGGTTCTCATCGTGCGGGACATGACCACTGTTTTCAGCCCTTCTCCCGCCGTCTGGCACCGTATTCCTGTCGGGGTTCGGAGGTCGTTGATTCAGTTGGTGAAGGCTGGTGGTCTTCCGGGAAGCCTGGCGGCGCGGAGTCGAATGGCTATCATGGGAGTCATGAGGCCTGGCCCCCGCCGCCATAAGCATGTCCCGTGCCCGGTCGCTACCGGCCCGATTGGCATAATCCAGCGGCGTGTGGCCAGCCGCGTCGGTCGTGTTGACATCGGCACCTTCATTCACAAGGGTGGCTAGCCCCTGCTCGGCGTTGGCTTGGGCGGCCAGATGCAGGGGCGTGCGTCCCCATTGATCAAGGGGTTGAATGGAAGCACCGGCCCGATGCAGTTCAGTAATGACGCGTGGCCAGCTGTCCTGGGCGGCGACATGCATGGCGGTTCGCCCCCACGCATCGGTGGCCTCAACGTCACAGCTACTGTCTAGCTCGTTCCGGACATGATCGATGTCACCTTTCATGACCCATTCGTGGAGTGGCGGAGCCGTTTTCGACACGGCAAAGGAGTGCAGGGAGGGAATGGGACAGGCGAAGAGGTTCTTGGATATAGTATGATCAATAAGGCCCAGACGAAGCATGTCATCCCATTTAGGAACGGGAATGAGGGGGTCATGACTCTCTTGCCAGATCTTTCGTGCATGACGCATGATGTCTTCCTGCGAATGGGATTTGTGGCCCAGTCCGGCCATGAACCGGCCCATCAGTCTGACATTGGCCTGCCACGGCTCCAGGCGAGTATCGTAATAATTCGTGCGCATGGCGACGGCCTCCCTTTGCACAGGCCAGAAAGCGACCGAGTCGAGATCGCCGTGTGTGGCAAGCAATTGCTTCCCCAGGGCACTGAAACCATTATGCAGATGCTTGGGCCAGCCTTGGGACCAGCGCCAGAGAGTTCGTGTCCATAAGTCTTGGCTGTCTGGCGTTCCGCTGATGCCGTAACAATTAAGGAATTTCCGGAACGACAGAACCACCTGGTTCGGTGTCAGTCGCGGGAGCGGGGGGACGACGATATTAGCCAGGCGTGACACGCCCATTTTGCCAAGCACGGCCCGGCTGTTGGACAGACCCGCCATGACGGGCAGGATCGGCAAGCCGCCGCTCCCGCCCTCCAGCCGCACAAGGGCGCGGGCGATCGCACCGCTATCATCCCATGCGGCCAGCTGGATCTCGTCGATCATCAGCATCACGGTCCACCCCTTGGGCAGCCGAGGTCGGGACTCTGCGGCCCGAGGCCGCAGATTGATTCCGGTCCCCATGACCGAGCCGCCCTGCAACCGGCCCAGGGATTGGCGGAACAGTCGCCGCAGGAGACCATAGCCGATATGATCCTTGGCCGTGATGATCTGCTCCTTTATGACATGATAGATGGCATCCGTTGACATGTCGCCGGGGTCACTGATGAGTATCGGGAGGATGCGAACGCCGTTGACGGGCTTTTTCAGCGTACTCCAGCATCGGTCTCTCAGCGTATAAAGCACGGCAGTCTTGCCGATGCCGGGAGCACCCGTAATCAGCTGCAGCAACCCGTTCGCGTTCCGCGTGGCAATGCCCCTGGCAAGAGTCATGATCTCGTCTATGATCTCGTCGCGTCCGGCAAAGACCGGGTGGAGCTGACGATCGCCGTAGCGGATCAACTCACGCAGTCTTTCGGGCTTGAACTCCTGGGCCATGGTGCTAATCCTTTGTGCTGCGCAGCGGGGCGGCATGTGACCGCTGTATGTCTTGTTATATGGTAACATGCCATGATCGTGTCAAGCCGGCTGACAATATCCGCGACGTTTCACGCCCGGGATCACCCGTCCGGAAAGACTCGTTCGGATTCTCTTGCAGACACTGTCCCGGGCTATAACATGCCCAGCTTGAAAGTCAGATTCTGAACGAATTCATCACCATGATGTCGCAGGGTCACTTAATGCAGAACAGGCCCTTGAGACAAGAGACCTGCCGGTCAATGACAAAAGCTCGCTTTCTTATTGACACTCGCAAATGGTCCCGCGTCAAGTTAGGTATATAAGCCCCTAAATTAGGAACTGAAGTGATGTAAAGGATTGCTCCCACAGTTACCCTGAATCGTTCAGGAAAAGTTCGGACTGGCGACGATAGGCCAAATTTTCCGGTCTAGTTTTTTGTATGGAGTAATACGAGGATCATGCGGATAAGGCGCATTGCTGTTGACATACACGATTCTATTTGCCAGCTTGGAAAATCCCGCGCGAAAGTGGTTGGTCGACTTGACCACAAGTACGCTTTTATGGTTCGGATCAATCCCGACACAGGTAAAAATTTCCGGCGTGTAAGCTTGAACACGATTCTCGCATAAAACGACCTCTATTCCATTTTCCAGCCGAATAGAGGCACATCGACCGATCCTTGCCACAGAACCACCAAACTGCATGTATCCATCTTCGTTGAGTCCGATTACCATGACATGTTCATCAATCGGTTCACCGAGATCAGGGCCAGACTTGGCACCAAAGCGAAGCGGAATGTGGGTACCAATACCGGCAGCAAAACAGAATCGGACGGCGATCGGATCCCAGATGCTAGCGAGGGCAGCAGATTCAATACCTCGGTTGATGAGTTCCTGGAGTATCACTGTTGAATCGCCAGCCACTCCCCCTCCGGGATTGTCCCAGACGTCTGCCAGCAGCAATGGCCCCTCGGCTGATGACATGCCAAGTTGATCAAGCGCTTCGCGTGGATTCAGCAGTTCCATGCGAGTTGTACCCCGCATGGAATGAAGTTCAAGCCCAAGCTTGTGCGCCAATGCTTCCCCCTTCTCTGAGGATCCATCGGTAACTACAATGATTTTTGTACCTATTTCGGGGACGTCGCCGCCAAGGAAACCGTGTACAACAGAAATCGAAAGAACGTCGGGAAGTTCAGACTCCAAGGCAACAATTCGATCGACAAACCTGCGCATGGGATCTCTCGTGGTGGGAAATACGTCGATCATGAGGCAGTCGAAGACGGAGAGGCACGGCGAGACGTCTCCCTGTACCGTTTGAGAAACAATATCAACAAGTTCTCGTGCACGTTCCATCACGTCCGTGTGTGGAAATTCCTTGAACGTTATGGCTACATCCAAAGCATCGGAACACTGCCTTGTAAAGTGACTGTGCGGGTCAAATGTCGCCCCGATTGGCGTTTGGGCTCCGACGACCTGACGAACAGCCGATAGAAGATCCCCTTCGCAGTCGTCATACCCCCGAGCGACCATGGCTCCGTGCAGACCGAGCAAGACAGCGTCCACCGGCATTGCATCCTGAAGTTGATTGATGATTTCGTCCCGCAATTGCTCATAGGCCTGTTTTCCGACAATTCCCCCGGGTTCAGCCCAGGCCGCAGTACCTTCCACGATTTCAATGTTCCCTTGGGCTCGGTCCCGGTACTCGCGCAACGCAATGAATGGTGCGCTGCACAATGAGGGGACATCCGGATGCATTCCCGGCGGGTAGTAGAAATTGTCCTTGAAGTCCTGAAGGTCCGTGAAGACAGGAGAAAACGTGTTGGTCTCCGTTGCCAGCGAGGCCACAAAAAATTTCATGCGGACACGTCTCCCTGCCTGTCAATGCTGTTCACATGATGACATGCCGCACCATGTGCGTTGCCGAGCGGAATCATGTCTGGGACATCGGTTGAGCAGAGCGTGGTGGCATGCGGGCAACGAGGACGATATCGGCATCCGGGCGGCGGCGAGGCCGGGTTGGGCGGATCTCCGGTTGCGGCAAGCAGTCGGACCGGACGGCCGGGGTCGGCTACTGGCGACGACGCAACAAGAGCCATCGTGTACGGATGACGCGGACAATCAAGAACGGCTCGTGTCGGACCACTCTCGACGATGCGACCCAGATACATGACGGCGATGCGGCTGCAAAGATGACGGACAATGTGCAAATCATGCGACACGAACAGCAGAGCCAATCCCAAGTTCTGGCGAAGGGCGGCAATCAGGTTGAGGATCTGGGCCTGGAGCGATACGTCCAGAGCGGAAACTGGCTCGTCCGCAAGAATGAGGGCCGGTTCCGTCACGACCGCTCTGGCGATGGCAATCCGTTGGCGTTGACCACCGCTGAATTCATGCGGAAAGCGGTCGGCATCGGCCACGGTCAGACCAACGGCACTCAGAATCTCTGATACGCGCTGACGGCGGGAATCCCGTGTTCCGATCCGGTGAATTTCCAGTGGCTCGGCGATCAGCTGACCGACCTTCATTCTTGGATTCAACGATCCGCCGGGATCTTGAAATATCATGTGCAAGTTCTTGCTCACCATCCGCCGTTCCAAGCCCTTCATGGAAGACAGGTTTTTCCCGCTGAAGAAGATCTGGCCAGCCGCGATCGGAGCCAGCCCACAAATCGCCCGGCTTAGCGAGGACTTTCCGCAACCGGTTTCACCAACGAGACCGACCGATTCCCCCTGCTCGATCGACAGACTCACCGAATCGACAGCATTGAACGATCGGGAAAAACCGAACAGTCTTCTTGATGGGAGACCATAGGAGACAGTGAGCTCAATTACCTCGAGCAAGGCTCTTCCGGTAGCTGGCAAAGTCATGCTGTGACTCCTGAAGTGACCTGATGGCAATGAGCTTTGTGTACCGGAGACAGATCGACCTCAGGCGGTATGATATCGGTGCAGGCCGAGGTTGCCATGGGGCAGCGGGGAGCAAAGCGACACGCCAGAACAGGGTCTGTCGAAGTGGGCATTTGCCCCGGAATGGTGGTGAGTTCCTTGCCATCGCCTTGCGCTGTCGGAATACAGGCCAGCAAGCCGCGTGTGTAGGGATGGGCTGGAGACCGAAACAAATCCACGACTGGAGCGGTTTCAGCGATTCGACCGCAATACATGATTGCGACGCGATCGGCGATGTTGGCAACGACACCAAGATCATGGGTAATGAACAGCATCGCCATGTTCATGTCCTGTTGAAGTTCGCGAAGCAAGGTCAGGATATACGCCTGAACGGTAACATCGAGGGCCGTTGTCGGTTCGTCGGCCATGAGGAGTCTGGGACGACACGCCAAGGCAATCGCGATCATGACTCGCTGTCGCTGCCCGCCGGACAGCTGGTGGGGATAGGCACGCAGCCTCAGTTCAGGCTCTGGCATACGAACTGCCGCCAGCAACTCCGTTGCTCGACTCATCGCAGCTTTTTTGCTGACGGATTCATGGGCCTGAATCATTTCGACAATCTGATCCCCGATCCGCATGACCGGATTGAGTGACGTCATGGGCTCCTGAAAGATCATGGCAATGCCGCTTCCGGCGACCCGTCGGCGTTCCCGTCTCGACATGCTCACCAGATTCTGCCCGGCAAACTCGATACGACCGCCCTCGACTGTCACTTCCTGTTCTGGAAGCAGTCCCAAGACAGACAGCGCCGTGATGCTCTTGCCGCTGCCCGATTCACCAACAAGCGCAAGCGATTCACCCTCTTGAACCGAAAGTTCCAATCGATCGACAATTGTATGCGACCCTTCGGCCGTGTGAGCGACAAGATGCAAGTCATGGATATCAAGCAGATGCTTCACAGCCGACTCCTGTTCGCAAAGGCGGATTGCAGTCTAGGGTCCAGCCGGTCGCGGGCTGCATCGCCGACCAGGTTCAAGGAAAAGGCTGCCAAGGCAATCATGATGCCCGGAAACAGCAGCAACCATGGCGCACGGGTAATGTAGACCCGGGACTCGCTCAGCATGTTGCCCCAGGTCGGCGTTTCAGGCGGCACCCCAAGTCCGAGGAAATCCAGTGACGCAGCCTGCAGCTGAGAAAAAGCAAACACGAAACTGGCTTGAACAAACAGCGGGGACATGAGGTTGGGCAGGATGTGCCGAAACACGATTCGTGACGTTCCAGCACCCATTGACAGTGCGGCGTCAACCCAGTTTTGGGCCTTGAGTCGGAGCGTCACACCAAAAACAATCCGCGCGGTCGTGGTCATGTAGACGATACCGATGGCAAGAATGGAGTTTTCCACGCCGCGCCCGAGCACGACAATCAGGGCCAGGGCCAGCAGCAACGCCGGGAAAGCCATGAGCACATCCACGATTCGCATGAGCAGCAGTCCAAGACGGGGAAACAGGGCCGAAGTGACCCCGAAGGCGATGCCTCCGCCCAATGCAATGAAAACGACCCCGATTCCGATGAATGCCGCCATTCTTGAACCATGAACAACTCTCGAGAAGGTGTCCCGTCCGTAATGGTCGGTTCCGAACCAGTAATCGGAATTCGGAGGTGTCAGCCGATCCAGAGGATTGATTGCGTGCGGATCAAACGGCGACAGCAAGGGCGCGAACAGCGCACAGACTGCAAGAACGGCGATGATCGCAAGGCCAAAGGCGGCAAGCGAGCGTCCGCCGAGACCGGAGTGCAAGGAATTGTTCGTCACTGCAACTGCACCCTCGGATCAAGCCAGGCGTAAAGAATATCGACAATGAGATTGATCGTCAGATACAGCAATACGATCATGAGGATTGTTCCTTGTATGACCGGATAGTCACGTCGAAGAATCGACTGCACGACCATCCGGCCAACTCCGGGAAGGGAGAACACGGTTTCGGTCACAACCGCCTCGGAGATCAACGCAGCAACAGTGAAACCGATGGCCGAAACAACAGTGAGCAACGCGTTGCGGAAAACATGCCGAACCACCACGGCCAAAGGATGAATGCCCTTAGCCCGTGCCGTGCGGACATAGTCCTCGCGATAGACATCGAGCATACTGGCTCGAGTGAGACGAATGATGAGAGCGGCATTCGGAGCCGCAAGTGCCAATGACGGAAGCAGCAAGTAACGCAGATTGGCAAGCCCTCCCTCTCCGAAAATGGAAGGATAGCCCGAGCTTGGAAGCCAGCCGAGTGTGGCGGCAAAAATGAGGATCAAGTAGAGTCCGACCCAGAAGGTCGGCACCGATGCCAGAAACATGGCTATTCCGGACAGGCTCTGATCAAGCCAGCTTCCCCGTTTTGCTGCTGCAAGCATGCCAATCGGGAGTCCGATCAGGATTATCCAGACCATCGAGATGGTTGCAAGCAGGATGCTCGTTTCCAGACCATCGATTATCAGGTCAAGAACCGGGACCTGGAAGAAGATGGACTGGCCCAGGTCACCTTGAATGGCGGCCGACAGCCAGATGAGGTATTGCTGCAGCAGGGATTTTTCGAGACCCATCTCGACCCGCAGTGCGGCAATGGCCTCGGGCGTGGCCTGGTCACCGAGCATGACTGCTGCCGGATCGCCTGGAATCAGCCGCACGAATGCAAAAACGATCAGTGACGCTGCAAGCAATGTGGGCATGAACACACCGATCCGGCGAATCAGGTAGCGGGTCACATCACTCTTTCGTTGGTTTCTGGCTTTTCAGGCCGATCGAAATGCCTTCCGACCGATCTGGGAACGGCATCCGGTCAGGCCGGTGCCCCGCAGGATACGGGGCACCGGATCACTTGTCAATAACTACTTCGATACACCCCAAAAGTGCGGCCATATCAGCGTAGTTTCCTCGATTCCCGAAAGAGACGGAGACGCGATGTTGTACGTATAGACATCACCCGTTTTCATGGTCGGAACCTGCTCGTAGATCAGCGCCTGGATATCCGCCCAGACCGACTTGCGGGCAGCCGGGTCGTTGGTTTCGGTGAACGCCGCTTTCAGCTCCTGCTTTTCGGGAGTTGCCCACCATCCCGGGTAGTTGTCGTTCATGACCGAAATCAGAATCGGATCCGGCACGAATCCATGATGCGTGAAAAAGAGGTCCCACTCTTCAGGCTGGGCACGTTTCTGGATGAGTGTGGCCCAATCGACAACGACCATCTGGACATTGATGCCCGCCTCCAGTAGCTGCCGTGTGAACACAACGGCCTGATCATAGTGGAAGGCATAGTTTGTGGAGACCAGCAGCTTGATCGGGGTGCCGTCGTAACCGGCATCCTCGGCGAGTCCGGCGGCCTTTTCGGCATTGCCTTCGCTGAAGCTATGCGTTCCGGCATCGGAGTACCAGAAGTTACGATCCGGAAGGAAGGAACCGTTCGTACGCCATAACTTTTCCGGACCAATTGAAACACGCAGGGCATCCTCCTTGTTCAGGGCGGCCTGAATGGCTCGTCGAAGCACAAAATTGTTCATCAACGGCCCGGCTTTTGAGTTTGCAAAGACAAGTCCGAAAATTGGACCACCGTTCAGAACAACACTTGTGGAGGCATCGGCATCAAGTTCGTCAATCAGGTCACTGGGCATGCTTTCGGCATAATCATAGTCGCCGGCTCTCACGCCGTTGACCCGTGTGCCCGGATCGGGAACCGGAATGAATTGCAACCGGTCGAAATGTGCGGCTCTTTCGCCCGCATAGCCGCTGGCCTCTCCCGGCGGGCTTTGATAGCCATCGAACCTCACCAGTTCAACATGGCGATTGGGTCTCCATTCACTGAACATGTATGGTCCTGTTCCGATATAATCCTCTGTTGCAATTGGAGAGCCGTCGGCGTTGGACGCGATACTGGCAGGATATATGGCTGGTCCGCCGTTGATGAATGCCATCAGGTTTTTCCACGGCCCGAAGGGGTTGCTGAAGGTTAGCGTAACTTCATGCGTTCCGGATGCGGAAACGTCCGCAACATTGGCAAAAAGCAACTTTCCACGCGAGCCGTGCTCGCCCCACCGCTTGAGCGAAGCAACCACATCCTCGGCTGTCATGGCTTGGCCATTATGAAAGACGACATCGTCGCGCAGGCGGATCGTAATGACCTTGCCGTCATCGCTCGCTTCGTCTCCCGAAGCCAGCAAGGGTTGCGGCTCATAGTTGCCGTCAAAGGTATAGAGCCCCTCGAACATGTGATGGGCGATGGTCGTGGCCAGGTCAGAAGTCACGACATGCTGATCCAGACTTGGCGGCTCGCCGACGGTGGCGTAGCGCAAGGTCCCTTCGGCTTGTACGACAGTCGACGTCAAGGCGGCAACAGCGATGATGGCAGACGCGACAATCCATTGCATGTGAAACCGTATGATCTTCATGATTCTCTCCCTAAAGATGTTAAATTGAACAAATTCAGGCTTTATGCCCAGTCGCATTGTAAAAATAATTTTCATGTTTTGCAATAATTATTTAAAAAATTAGGATTTATGGTAATAATTTTCATGAATCGACAGAGAGGCCGACCTGCTAATGTTGTTTGCAGAATTCCAATGGAGGGGGAGGTAAAGAATTGTCCGCTCAGTCCAATGTTGTCGCAGAGGATTTGCTGTTTCGCATTAGCCGGCTAGCCCCGACCATGCATCCAGCAGAACGAAGGGTGGCAAACCTTATGCTTGAGGACATGGAGTTTGCCGTTCATGCACGCACGACCGAGATTGCGGCCCGCGCTCGGGTGAGTGCGGCTTCGGTGACCCGATTCTGTCGAACCGTCGGTTGTGACGGCTTGCGTGAACTGAAACTGGAGCTGGCTCGAATTCAGGCCGTCGGAGAACGGTATCTTCGTCCCCGAAACATCAAGATCAGTGACAGCGAGGCCATCACCGAGGTGATGGCTCAGATCCACCTTTCGCTTGAAGCCCTGATGGAGCAGGTATCCGACAATGATATCAAGCGCTTGGCAACCATCGTGGCCAAGGCCGAGCGACTGGTCATCTTCGGCGGTGGGGGTGGGTCCTCCATGGCAGCATTGGAGGCAGAAAACCGATTCTTCCGGCTTGGCATGCATGCAACGGCCTGCAACGATGCCCAGCTCCAATTGATGATGGCCGCGACCCTAACCGCTGGAGACACGCTTCTGGTTCTGTCCATAACGGGTCGGTACGATCCAATAATCCAAGCCGCTGAGGTCGCTGGACAATATGGTGCACATACGATCGCGTTCACGGCACCGAATTCTCCGCTATCTCGTGCGACTGCGGATGCGGTTACGTTCCATGCAGAAGAGCCCGAGAGCATTTTTGTGCCAACGCCGGCACGTTATGCTCTTATCGCCCTGATCGACATTTTGGCCTACGAAGTGGCAAAACTGCGTGGCAAGACGGCAGTGGAGTCGATGCGCCGCATAAAGTATCAACTGGTGCATACCCGCGACAAAGATGACACGGAACCACTCGGTGATTGACAAACGGAACATCCGCCGTCGTTCATCCACAAGGTGCCATGATCCCTTTCGACGCAACGGGTTTCAAACTTGTCCTTGCACGGTGTTTTGCAAGAGCCGAAATGATGAGCAAGGGAGGGGGCATAACTGGAACTTCCAGCCAGAATCACGACATTCGGAAGAAGACGGGAGCATCATGTGTTTGATGCCTCTGAAGGATCACGTTTGAAGAGCCGGTGAGTTTGTTTTTATCGACAACATGTTTCCAAGTGCTCTTACCAGCTAGTGGTCAGTAAAAAACAAAAGATTTCAATTCTGGTGATGTGTAATCGGCTGTTTTCAGTCATTCCAGTATCTTTGTGGCTCGTGGACGGATCCTGACCACACTGAGGGCAAGTCGATCCGGTCAGTTATGTAGAACACAACGCATGTCGATCTGACCAAGTTCTGAAACGTTAGTAGCAAATGATTAAAACGGACCACTAGTGGTTGGGCATTGTTGAATTGCGAATTGAAGAGTGCGTGTCGGTCCTGTCGCTGCCGAGGGTTGACTTGAGCCCGGATGGCCGGTAATCTGGCCCCGAACCTAAAACCGGATCGAACCGCGGGAACGTTCGGATGGGATCTGAACCGGCTTGTCCCGGACCCGCCCACCGATCATCGCTATTCGGAGCAGTAGGTATGAACAAGACACAGATCAGACGCGAGAAATGGCGTGTTCGGCTGGATGAGTCGGAACGCGGGGAGTTGAAGGCCGTGATCGATGCGGGCCGGGGGTCGGCGGAGCGGCGGCGGTGTGTGGAAGAGGGTCTGGAGGCCGCCCTGGAGCGCCGCGTGCAGGCGAGCCGCAAGCCGCGCAAGCTGGACGGGGCCGGAGAAGCCGCCCTGACAATGATCGCCTGTTCGGACCCGCCGGAGGGACGTGCAGGCTGGACTTTGGCCCTGCTGGGCGAGCATCTGGGCGAGATGGGCGTGGTGGACAGCATCTCGACCGAAACGGTGCGGGGGGGGGCGTTAAAAAAACGCCTTGAAGCCGTGGCGGTCCCGTTCCTGGTGCATCCCACCCCGAGCGAGCGCCGACTTCGTGGCGGCCATGGAGGATGTCCTGGATGTCTATCACCCGGACTTCGACGACGATACCGTCCTGGTGTGCGTCGACGAAGTGTCCAAGCAACTGACGAAGGAGGTGCGTACGGCGGTGCCGATGGAACCAGGACAGCCGGCGCGCATCGACTGCGAGTATGAGCGCAACGGCACGGCCAACCTGTTCATGGTGTGTGCTCCGCTGCTGGGCTGGCGTCATGTGAAGGTGACCGAGCGCCGCACCACGGCGGACTTCGGGACCCGGCTGGCGGACCTGGCGAATGTGCACTTTCCGAACCGGAAGATCGTGCTGGTGATGGACAACCTGAACACACACAAGCTGTCGAGCCGGTATCATGTCTATCCGCCCAAGAAGGCCCGGCGGCTGAGCCGACGCTTTGAGGTCCACCACACGCCCAAGCACGGGAGCGGACTGAACATCCCGGAAAGCGAGATCAGCGTGTTGAACCGCCAGTGTCTGTCTCGGCGTCTGGCGGATCGGGAGACGCCAACCCGCGAGGTGGCGGCATGGCCGGCGGCGATCAATGCGGACCCGCGTCCGGTGAAGTGGCGGTTTACGGTGGCCGAGGCGCACATCAAGCTGCATTCCCTTTACCCGGCAATTCAATAATGCCAGACTACTAGCTACTCCAGCCCCTTAATTTATGCAATATGGGCTCAATTTTTTTCAGATTTTTATATGCCCTACACATTTGACATTGGCGGGCATGAAAACTATGCACCGCCGGGCCAGCAAGCTTTACACCGAGACCAAGGGTCGGGTGGACGACACCCGCGATCCGGTGTCGTATCACATCTTGGCGGTCTGTCATGCGGCCCTGGATCGCGGGGACTCGAACATCATCATCCTGCAAAACCAGAGCAACATTACGCGGCGGCAAGCTTTACTGGACGAACTGCGGGAGCGGACTGGCAAGCTCTTTCCTGCCATAACCGCAGTCTTGAACTTGGCTCATCCCGCCAACACTTGATATAAGCAAACTAAAAAGAACTACATGCGCAAGGAGAATAAAATGGAATCAGGTCCAGAGGATTTTAGAAAAGCAATAAACGAACTCAAAGATGCCATGTATATTCGGTTCGAGAAACAGGATGAATTTCTTGCTAAGCGGTTCAAGGAACAAGACAGATTCATTGTCGATAGCCTAGCCAAACAAGATAAAAAAACCGCCGCTGAGATCAAGAAAGTTCAGTTGGCGGTAGTGTCTCAGTTTGAATATAATTTACGTACTACTTCCCCACATGATCGTGATTTCTATGGTTCAATAATTCAAACTGAGACACTACCCAGCTGGCGGTTGTCGCAGATGTTCAACCGATACTCGAAAATCACGAAGACAGAACCCGCGCGTTAGAACCCGCTTGAAAGGACTGACGTATGCCGGATGAAACCGATAACTCGGGCGAGATGCTGCAAGGCCTGATCCGCCTGCTACTGATCTTGGCATTGCCCCTCGGACTGGCTTACCCGGCCAGCGGTCAAGGCCCTGAGGACTCCTTCAGGATTTTTAACGACAAAGAAGCCTACGCCCACAGTCTATGGTTAGAGGTCTGTTCCGAGAGAATAACTTCGACTGAATGGACGGAAATTACTAACCAATATCGGCTTTATGACGACAGATTCAAGCAAATGGCCGATCTAACGGAAGCATGTATTTTGTCGTTCGGCACCCTTACCCCTTTTTTGTGCCGTGATGCCATTAATAGGACCCATAAGGGCATGATACCTACGATTGACGCTGTCACTGCCTACTTTGAAAGAATAGGCGAAAGCAAGTATCAGCAGTGCTTCTCCCTGTGGCATTTCTACCTCCAGTCTAGAATTGATGTGCTTGCCTATCTCGAAATCGAACTGGAATCCTACATCCGACAGGGGAACGATTGAGGGCAACCATGAAACGACTGCTATTGCCCTGGTTATTGATCTTCGACTTGGCTTACTCGGCCAGCGGGCAGGCCCCTGAGAACTCCCTCAAGATTTTTATCGATAAAGAACAATACGCCGAAAATCTATGGCAGGAGGTCTGTTCCGAGAGAATAGACTGGTCGACCGACTGGCTGGAATGGAATGCCCGGCGGCAGCTTTATAGAGACAGATTCGAGCAAATGATCAATCTATTAAAAGCATGTAATGCGTCCAGCATCATTGTTAGATGAGTGCATTGATGCCATTAATAGGACCCATGATGACATGATGCCCGCGATTGAAGCTTTCACTGCCCACTTTGAAAAAAAGACTCTCAGCAGTGCTTGTCCCTGTGGCATTTCTACACCCAAGCTAGAATTGATGTGCTTGCCGTGCTCAATTCCGAACTGGAATTTTACATCTTGCGGGGGGACGATTGAGGACACCCGCGATTTCTTGCCGAAAAACCGAAAGGCAAGGTCGCAAAGCGTCCGTTTGCATATAACCAATTGGAGGTAAAATTGAAACAATTATTGACCTTGCCATTGATCTTCGGATTAGTAGTCTGACATTATTGAATTGCTGAATAGAGCGAATGCAGCTTGATGCGCGCCGCCGAAAACCGCCACTTCACCGGACGCGGGTCCGCATTGATCGCCGCCGGCCATGCCGCCACCTCGCGGGTTGGCGTCTCCCGATCCGCCAGACGCCGAGACAGACACTGGCGGTTCAACACGCTGATCTCGCTTTCCGGGATGTTCAGTCCGCTCCCGTGCTTGGGCGTGTGGTGGACCTCAAAGCGTCGGCTCAGCCGCCGGGCCTTCTTGGGCGGATAGACATGATACCGGCTCGACAGCTTGTGTGTGTTCAGGTTGTCCATCACCAGCACGATCTTCCGGTTCGGAAAGTGCACATTCGCCAGGTCCGCCAGCCGGGTCCCGAAGTCCGCCGTGGTGCGGCGCTCGGTCACCTTCACATGACGCCAGCCCAGCCTGCCTGTTAGTCACAAGTCTTGTCAGAACGCAGTTTCTGATGCAGCGGTTCGGGCGGCCGTCGCTCCAGCATGCCCATGCGATACAGGCGGGCAGAGCGTTCAAGCTCGTGTGGGCGTGTTGGCCGAGCTCGGGCCAGCGGATGCCGATACCCGGCTATACGCATCGCTGGACGTGGAGCATGAGTTCTCGCCCGAGTTGGACATGATGGCGGCGGGAATCAAGCTCACGGCGAAGGTTAAGCCGACCTGGGTCCGTTTGGGTGTGGGCGGTGCGATGCCCTTGGGCGGCACGGACGCGACGATGCTGGCGGGGGATGCCTTTTATGCGACGGCGGGCAGCGGCAATGCCGACTTTGGCGGCGGGGTCGCACTGAACATCCGCTTCTGATTGGGAAACTGAGAGCCGCCGGGTTCGGGAGCATATCACTCGTGTACAGTGATCCAACCCGGCGGCTGAACCCGTCCGACCCATGACAGACATTTCGTCATGGGACAGCCCTCCTGTTGTTTCATGTATTCGGCTTGCGACACAGATCTCGCGTGAAGACCAAAGATAACGTCTCCAGCCCAGACACGAATCGACATGTCCGTCAACCGGCAGGAAACAACACACCCTGATCTTTTCAGGCACAGCTCGTTGAGAGAGAAGGAGTGATGGGGGTTGGAGAGCGGACAAAATCAGGAATCCGCGTACGGAACTCGAAAGGATTCAGCGTCGCGTGAATGCGTTGGCCAGGTATTTGATGAGTCCATGGCCTGGTACTACAGTTGCCTTCGTGATTGACGATGAGATTCTCAGCGCGGCGACTGGATGAGCCCACTGCCATAGCGATCAGGCGATGACTTGGGCAGGCCTCATCCGACGGTGCTGAAGACGGGTCGCGATGCACTGGATGAACTGTAGGGAGCCGAGATGGGCTGGGACAAGGGTCCAGTGCTTTTTTGGATTGTGTAATTGCTTGCCCAAAATAATCGGGCATCGACAGTTACAGACTTTGCAGAAAATATGAAGCCAAAACCCTTTCAAACTGCCTTTTGGTAAAGGATTGGCCAATCTTGAAGGCTCAAACCGGCTCGGAAGTTCGGATAGTTGTTCATTGCAATCCAGAACGACCTGCCAAGTGAAATTGACGATTGCCTGACAGAGCATATATGTGCTTGAAACATATGGGTGCAGACATTCCAATTCCTGGGAAATTTCATGCCCAGCATCAAGCAGTCAAATCAACAGTCATCAAGAAGCGAGAGTGACATGACCCAAGCCATCGAGCTGTATTACTGGCCCACCCCCAATGGCTGGAAGATTTCCATTGCCCTGGAAGAGTTTGGTCTTCCCTACAAGGTCAATTATATCAACATCGGCCAGGGCGACCAGTTTGCTCCCGACTTTCTCAAGATCGCTCCCAATAATCGGATGCCGGCAATTGTTGATCCGGACGGTCCCGATGGCAATTCGGTCAGCATCTTCGAGTCCGGAGCCATATTGCTATATCTCGGTCGAAAGCATGGCCAGCATTATGGCTCCAGTGAACGCGAGCGCATTGAAATCGAGCAATGGCTCATGTGGCAGATGGGTGGTGTCGGGCCGATGGCCGGACAAGCACACCACTTCATCAAGTATGCACCGACCATGGATCCACCCCAAGATCTTCCTTATGCCAAGAATCGCTACCGAAACGAGGTCTCTCGATTGTATGGTGTTCTGGACAAGCGGCTGGCAGACCGGGATTATGTTGCTGGCGACTACTCCATCGCCGACATGGCAATTTGGCCTTGGGCTACATTATGGGAAGGCCAGGAACAGGATATCGGTAAGTTCCCCAACATGGCCGATTGGCTTGAACGGGTGGGGAGCAGAGATCTAGTTCGAAAGGGCAAGGCTCTGGGTGCGGAGTTCCGCAACAGTTCCCCGATGGACAAGAAGTCCCAAGACATTCTGTTCAGGCAAAAATGATCCGGCTTATTTTTCGGCGAGGGAATCCGAATCCTTCGTCTTGTCGTGGTCGACATACTCGTCTCGAACCAGAAGATAGATCTGACCGCCAATGAAAAGGAAGATCGCCGCTGTCACGATCAGGTTATCGTAAGTCACCCAGATCTCCGTTGACATCGTGCGCCAGACGAACTCATTCGCGATAGCCAGAAAAAGGAAAAAGAAGGTCAGCCGTCGAGTCAGTTTCATCCAGTTTTGATCCTTCATGGGAATTCCCTTGTCCATGACAAACTGAAGATAGGAACTCCCCCTGAGGAGACCAAAGCCCAGAACGCCGGCAAACAGCAGAAACACTATTGTCGGCTTGATCTTGATGAACCGTTCATCGTTGAACCATAGGGTCATGCCGCCAAACACGATCACGAGAATGGCAGTTACAACCTGCATCTTGGAAATCTCGCCTGTGAGTTTCCACAGAAGAATGGTACTTCCGATCAGAACGGGGATGAAGATCGCGGTAATGATGATCAAGCCGTCATAGATCTCGTTGCCCAGCTGAACCGTTTCATCTTTCAGCATGAAATAGCCCACAAAGAAAAGAATCATGGGCATCAACTCCAGACCGGACTTGACTGCAGGATGTATGCTTCTGGTTGTCATTTGCTGCTCCCTTCGTCATCCAAACTCAACGATGATCGCCCCAATGGCAATCAGCGCAATCAGTACAAACCGCCGAGGTCCGACCACCTCTTTCAGAACCACCCAGCCGATTATGGCGGCAAAGACCGTTGATGTCTCCCTCAAGACGGCGGCTTTGCCGACCTGATCCAATCGCGTGGCCAACATGATCGAGCCAAAGCTGCCAATGGCCAAGAGTCCTCCGACCATTCCCATAGGTAGTATTCGGCGGATGTTCTTTAAGTGTTCGGGTTTCCTTTTCCAGCCGACCCAAATGATCGGCATGACAAAGCCATCCAGCACAAACAGCCAGGCGAGGTAGGTGAAGGGATTGTCAGCGGCTCGGACTCCATAAGCGTCAACAGTTGTGTAGATGGCCACGGCAACGCCAGTTGCCAATGCAATGGCGACAGCATGAATCAGTCGGCTTGAATCCTCCTGCTGCTTGCTGATGTTGTACGCAGCCAGGCCAAAGATGCCCAAGGACAGAACACCAATGCCGAGCCATTGAATCAAGGTGAAGAATTCGTTGAACACGACACCAGCAAACAGCACGGTCACCAAGGGACCGGTTCCCCGTACAATTGGATAGACGATGGTAAAAGCGGCCCGGCTGAAGGCCATGGCCATCAGAATCTTGTAACCGGCATGGGCAATCACGCCCCAGAACAGGATTCCCCAAACCTCCCCTGATGGAAGCGGGAACGCAAACAGGGCAAATGGCAGGCTGTAGAGACAGTAGGAAATGTCGATGAATGCTCGCGATGTCCAAGGATCGACCTGACCCTTTTGCAAGGCTCCCACTGCCGAATGCAGTATGGCGGCAACGACTGCCAGCACCAAGGCCAAGGTTCGACCGGTATCCGTACCCTCAATCGAAACGATCCAGTCACCGGGCATGCGAAATCAAGCGAGAGCAATGGGCGCCGGACAGTTGAATGTCGTGTTCCTTACTTTTCCATGCCGGTGAGAGCGTGTGCAAATTCCTGCGGATCAAAAGGCGACAGGTCATCAATTCCCTCTCCTATGCCGATGGCATGAATCGGCAACCCGAATTGGGCGGCCAAGGCCACCAGAATACCTCCCTTGGCCGTGCCGTCAAGCTTTGTCATGATCAAGCCTGACAGCTTGATCATCTTGTCAAAAACCTCGACCTGCGACAGAGCGTTCTGCCCGGTCGTCGCATCCAGAACCAGCAAGGTGTTGTGCGGCGCCTCATCGTCTATCTTCTTGAGCACGCGATTGATCTTGGCCAATTCTTCCATCAGGTCCTTGCGGTTTTGCAACCGGCCGGCCGTGTCGATCAACAAGAGGTCCCTGTGTTCTTCCTTTGCTTGGGTATATGCCTTGTAAGCCAGAGCCGCCGGATCAGAACCGACTTTTGCGGCCAGTACCGGGACAGCGGATCTTTGCCCCCAGACCTCCAGCTGTTCAACCGCTGCCGCTCGAAAAGTGTCCCCGGCGGCAATGATGATGTCTTTGCCCGAAGCCTTGAACTGGCTTGCGAGCTTGCCGATTGTCGTCGTCTTGCCCGAACCGTTGACACCCACAACCAGAATGACCTGTGGCTTGTTGGCAAAGAGCGGTATGGGGCGAGCAACCGGTTCCAGTATGGTCATGATTTCCTGAGCCAGACAGGATTTCAGCTCACTTACCGAGAGTCTTTGCCCCATTCTGCGTTCGGCAATGTTCGCAGCAATCCGGATCGCGGTTTCGTACCCCATATCGGAGACTATGAGCAACTCTTCCAGGCTTTCCAGCATGGCATCATCCAGCCGGCGGCGGGGTTCCCCAGAAGGCCCGGTTGAACCGATTATCCTCCCGAGAAGACCGCCCTTGCCGGCCGTATTTCCACCGAGAGAACTGCCGTCATCGGGACTTTCAGCTCCTTCGGCGTCACCGACCAGATCATCAAGACCTATACCAAGTTGTGATGAAGACCTTTTCAGTTTTGCCTTCAGACTGGCGAAAAACGACATCTTCTTCCCTCGTAAAATGGAGACTTGTCAGTTATGGCTTGCCTAACCCCAATCAGGCACGCCTTGCAGTTCAAACGGAATCAGGCCACTTCTTCGGGAAAATGGCGCATGGTCAGTCGAATTGCGTTCGGTGCTGCCTGTCCAAGCCCGCAAATTGAGGCGTCGGCCATCACTTCACACAACTCTTCAAGCAAGCCTGTATCCCACTGTTCCCTCTCCATAAGCTTGACAGCCTTTTCGCAACCCACCCGACACGGGGTGCACTGACCGCAACTTTCATCTTCGAAAAAACGAAGCATGTTCAATGATGCCTCCTTGGCGCTGTCCACCTGTGAAAGCACGACAATGGCTGCAGACCCGATAAAGGTTCCGTACGGTTGCAACGTGTCAAAATCAAGGGGAATGTCATCCATTGACGACGGCAGCAATCCGGAAGACGGCCCACCGGGCTGATAGGCCTTGAATTCGTGCCCCGTGGCCATCCCACCGCTGGCTTCAATGACATCCCTGATGGTCGAACCGGCCGGCAGCACGTAAACACCGGGATTGGCTACCCGTCCGGAAACCGAATAGCTTCTCAAGCCCTTGCGCCCATTCCTTTCGACTGAGGTGAACAGTTCGGGGCCCTGCTGACAAATCCGCGCGACCCAGTACAAGGTTTCCACGTTGTGCACGAGAGTAGGTCGGTTGAATAGGCCAACCTGGGCGACGTAAGGAGGACGATGACGGGGCAATCCCCTCTTCCCTTCGATGCTCTCGATCATGGCGCTTTCTTCACCACAGATATACGCCCCGGCTCCCCTTCTCAATTCCAGATAGCCCGATTCGATCAGGCCTTTTGCTTCCAGGGCGGCAATTTCCTTTAACAGAATCTCTCTCACCGCAGGATATTCGTCGCGCAGATAGACATAAACCTTCTCGGCCGCGATGGCCCAAGCCGCGATCAATGTTCCCTCCAGGAAGGAATGGGGATGCTTTTCCAGATAGAATCGGTCCTTGAAAGTTCCGGGTTCGCCTTCATCGGCATTCACTGCCATGAGGCGGGGACTATCCTCCTTTCGCACAAAGGACCATTTTCGTCCCGAGGGAAAACCTGCTCCGCCGAAACCTCGCAAACCTGAATCAAGAATGACCTGCTCGACCTCGTCCGGTGTCTTCTGCCCGGTCCGATAAGCGAGCAGGGTCTGATATCCATTCTCGGCGAGATATTCTTCAAGATCAGGATACTGTGGGATCTCTGGATGCACGCTCTGGCCGCTGACAGCCTCCAGCGTGCTATCGACAGTCGCATGATCAACATGCCGATGGCCAACTTCCAGGACAGGAGCCGTATCGCATCGCCCCATACAGGGGGCACGAACGACTCGGACCTCGCTGCAATCGACATTGCTCTTGAGTTTGGCCATCAGTTCCTGTGCTCCCGCAAGCTCACAACTCAACGAATCACAGACCCGGATGGTAATCGCGGGTGGCGGTGTCTCTTCTTCCTTGACCACGTCAAAGTGAGCATAAAAAGTGGCCACTTCGTACACCTCGACCTGAGCCAGCTTCATTTCGCTTGCCAAGGCACGCAGATGGGCTGCAGACAGATATCCGTAGCGGTCCTGAATCAGATGCAGGAATTCAATCAGCAGGTCTCGTCGACGGGGGCGTTCACCCAGCAATTCCTGGATTTCGGCCAGTGCCCGATCATGGACCTGTCTCCCCTTGGGGGTCTTGCGTCCCTTGCCCCGGCCAGATTTCCAAACGCCGCCTGCCGTTTCAGTCATGCTTCACCCATCGAAAAATTCCCCCTTCCGTTTATGAATTATTCGCCGGAATGGAATATCGTGTGTCTGGAAGATCTGATCTCGCCATCGTTCATCTCAATTTCAATCGATTGCTCGGGTTTCAGTGTCTTGACTCGGGTCATGACCTGATCGTTCTGACGAACCACGGCATACCCTCTGTTGAGCGTTTGCTTGTACCCCAAGCTGTCCAGAAGTCGTTTCAATTGGCTCAAATTGGCTTCATTGCTCGCAAGATGCGTTTTAATCCTTTCTTGCAGCTTCCGCCTTAGACCGTCCAAGATTCTTGTGTCATTTTCGACGAATCTCAGCAATAACCGAGAAGTGATTCTTTTTTCCAGATAGTCAAACCTGTATCTGGCTTCGTTCAGCGCCTTGGGAGAAGTCAACTTTGTACTGCATAGCTTTAGTCTTGCTTCATGCATTTCAAAGTTTGCTTCCAGGGATTTCTTGAGACGAAATTCCTGATTGTCCAGTTCCTGATTGCGGAATGCGAACAGGTTTTCGGCCACTGGCAGGCCACGACTCACATCCCCGACTCTCTGTCGTCTATGAACCAGGGACGTGTGCACGTTATCCACAATTCGATCCTTGAAGTTGCGCAGCTGCTCAACAAGTCTGCCTTGGACCGGCACTGCAAACTCTGCCGCAGCCGTTGGGGTTGGCGCTCTCTTGTTGGCCGCGTAGTCGATCAACGTCGTATCGGTTTCATGACCGATCGCGGAAATGATCGGTATCGCGCTGCCGGCCGTTGCCCGAACAACTCCTTCGTCATTGAACCCGTTCAGATCGGCAAATGACCCGCCGCCCCTGGCAACGATTATAAGTTCAGGCTTGGGAATGGCTCCATCCGGTGACAAAACATTGAATCCGTTAATGGCGTCGGCTACCTCAGGGGCACAGGTGTCTCCTTGCACGGCCACGGGCCATACAACAACCCTGCGTGGAAACCGCTCTTTGAGCCGATGCAGAATATCCCTGATGACGGAACCGGTGGGGGACGTGACGACTCCAATGACTTCGGGCATGAATGGAATGGCATCTTCGTTTTGAAGGTTGAAGATGCCTTCATCTTGCAGCCGGTTTCGTAGCTCTTCAATTTGAGCCAGCAATGCTCCCTCCCCGGCCAGCTCCAAATCATTGACAACGATCTGATAGCGCGAAGAGCCGGAGTAGGTTGATATTTTCCCGACCACGATGATTTCAGCCCCATCCTTGAGCATCGCATTCAATCGATTGCCCATTCGGAAAACGGTACCCTTCCACATGACGGCCGACAGGGAATCGCGCCCTTCCTTGAGACTGAAGTAGATGTGCCTGCTGCCGGCCTTCGACAAATCGGACACCTCTCCCCGGATCCGAATTATGGGGAAAGCCCCCTCAACATTGCGTTTGACGGCTTTGGAAAACTCGGATACGGAGAATTCCTTGAGATTTGAATCAGCTGGGGCGGTATTCATTGGGTCATGTCAATCGACTTCATGTGAGACTGGGCTGGCCCAAACCGGATCACCATAGCCCGACCTGTTCAAGCGCTTTTCGGTCAACAATCCGCTCAAATCTGCTTTTCAGGCATCTGAACGACAAGCCCATCGAACTCGGCCGTAATTCGCAACTGGCATGTAAGTCTGGATTTCACCGGATCGGGCTCCCAGGCAAAGTCGAGCATGTCTTCTTCCATGGCCTCTTTTTCCGGCAACTTGTCGATCCACTCGGAGTCAACATAGACATGGCACGTTGAACAGGCACAAGCACCGCCGCAATCAGCCTCGATGCCGGGTATGTTGTTGTCCCTTGCCCCCTCCATTACGGTGAGCCCTTCCTTCACATTCACCGTATGGGGTGTCCCGTTATATTCAATATATGTTATCTTTACCATGTATCCTCAAACCCACAATTCATCACCATCCGTCGATCATATCGCGCATACTCGGGACTGACGGTTTTCCTCCAAATGGGGCTTGAATTCCCCTAATTCCATAGGGACTGCATTGTTTCCTGCCTGTCCTTGGCAAATGGCCGATTCTGAGGTGGCCTTTCGGTCTGACTCCAAAGAGCTCGACTGTGAGTCTGGTGTCTTCGTATCTCTTCGACCTCATCACCGGAAATGCCAAATATGTCAGCAATTCCCTTTATGAGGTCACTTTTCTGCGCTGTCGTTTCGCCTTCCGTAGCTACGCTGATCAAGGCTGACATCAAGTCTTGCAGCAATGAGTGGTCGTCACCAAACCAGAGCTTGATCTGTTTGGCATGTAGTTGGTAATCGAGATGATCCTTTTTCGCTTCATCAAGAATGCCCTCGTGATTTGACGTGTCAATCAGGGCCTTGCCGTAGGTATCCCGCAGCCGCTCAAGCTCTCTGGCGATCACCAAAGTCTCGACCTTTGTGACGATACCGTCAAACTGGCTGAGCTTGACCATTAGCATGATGAGAGGCACGCCGAGCTCAAACTTCAGTACAGAATCCTCAATCAAGGCGATTTCTTTGCCGTTCAGTCGGAAAGTTTGACCGATATCGTAGATGAATCTCCTTTTCGACTGCTTGTATCCTTTTCCGGCCTGAGCAATCAAGACCAAGGTCCGGAGCATGCCTTTGAGAGAGTCCGGATCATTTTTGTTTGCCTTCCAGATTCTCTTCGCCACTTTTGTACTTGTTTGCTTGTCCTTGGCAAAGCTCTTGATTTCTTCCGCTGAGAGCATCTCCTCAAGATGCGACCACTCCTCTTTCGACATCTGACCGTTTGCCTGACACAATTTGTAAGTTAGCAGATTGAAGTCAGAGGAGGACAGATCTCGGTCAAACAGCAATTCCCTGTTACCTAGGGCAACCCCGATCAACCCTCCTATTGGTCCGCCCAGCAAGAAGCCTGCAGTACCCCAGAACAACCCTTTGAAGTAGCCCACGATCTAATCTATAGATGCTCTCTCTAATGTTCCAAACCCTGTCTTTAGGTGATTTCATGTCCGAAGGCCAAGGCATTTTGCCGCATTTCTGACGAATCGGGCCTGATTTTGTCCGGCCATCCATGGTGAATCAACGATGGTGCTGAAAGAAACCGGTCGGATCAGGCCATGGCTGTCAGTCAGGCCCAACGCATTGTCACTTGGCGCAAGACCAGCCAAAGATGGCCTGAAGCACAAAAGGAGCGAAAGCGGACGGCAGCGGATTTAGGATGTTTCTTTCAAAAATCGTTCAAGCGCTTTCGGTTCATCCGTCTGGATAATACCCACACCTTACGAAATCAATGTTCCCCAAACCTTCTGCGGGTCAGCAAGTGCCAAACTGTCGGTCAAACCGTAACATGCGACCGGATCAAGCGTATTGACCCATATCTTCTTCCTGCTGATTTGTGCCAGACGCGACACCCTTGCCAGCGTTTTCAGGCTGTCAAACTTGGTCTCGATAACCGGAGCAGGAAAAGACGCGGTCAAGCCAAAAATGTGGCAAATTTTGCTTACCTGTCCTTCAGTTTCGGCTTTGGCGGCGCGCTCGTGAGCGATGGTAGCCTGTTGCTTGACGGCTTTGGGAATGCCGGTGAATTCAGTGGCATGTACAACGCCGAGGAAAGTGAACGACGTCCAGCACTGCAGTTTCTGCTTGCCACCCTGAAAAAGAGGGATGTTCCAGTCCAGACGATCCGACAGCTCTGCATGGACTTTGATCCGAACTGGCCTGGAGTTGCAGAATGGGTCGATATTACGGTTCCAGCTTACAATCGACTTGTCAATGCGCTTTGTGCGATTGCTGATCCACAGGCCATCGTCTTTGGCGGTCAAATTCCTGCAAGGCTTGCTCAGATGCTTATAGAGCGAACCGAATTTTATCAGCGCGACCTGCCGCGTTATGGAGTCGAGCAACGCCGGGCCAAGGCTTAGGTTCGAGACCGGTTGCCTTGCCGGTATCCCGTGTCTCCCGAATGACGGGAATGACAAGGAATTGAGCCGAGAGCCCGGGATTGAGTGGCGTGTCCTTGACGCTCCCATTGTCGATGACCCATGTCTCGAGGGGCGGGCGACCCTCAGGAGGTTCGGTCAGGGATGTCCGGCGGTTGAGAAGCGGATCATGCCTGCGGTCACCGGTCATGGTCTGACCCCTTGGCGACAGTATTCCTCTGCCACCCTTCGTTCGCGGGTGTCCTTGATCCGGGTCTTGATCGTCACGGATATGGTCTCCGTCCGGTTTCTCAGGTGTACCGGAACCGTTGATCCCATGCAGTTCCGTGTCATGCCGCTCGGTTCGTGTCATGCCGGTCCGTGAATTGGGCGACCGAACAGGCGTGTCAGCCATTCTGGCTGACGACCATGGGTCCGTTTGTCGGGTTCTGGGAATTGGCCTGTGTCCATGGCGAGACCTTGCAAACAGGCACGACCTGGATACCCAAGACGATGGAAGACCGGAACGCCGAATGGCTCGCCATGGTGTCTGCGGTGTCCCCGATCGGACACCGGGTCCACGGGACGTGGATCTACAAGGTGGCCGGGCTTGCGACCCTGTCGGTCGCGATCAAGGCCTTCCTCGAAAGGAGATGGAAAGGGAGAGAGGACACACTGTCGCAAGAATGCGACACCTTGCAAGAAAATGATGCGCGACCTGACAAAATGTGTTGCAAATGGCATGGGGGGGGGTAAATGCTACTGTCATAGTCAGAAACTTTCACATGAAACAGGAGTAAGATATCATGCCGAAGTGGATCATGTTGTCCATGGTGCTGGTGCTGGCGGGAGCCGGTGCCCAGGCCATGGAGAGGGGGGGGGTAGACGCCTCCATGGATGACGGCGCTCACGCTGTCGACGAGACAAAAATGGATGTCGCCATGATGGAGGGTGGACCCGAAGTCATGGACGAAGAAGTGCCAATGGCCGCCACGCCTTCGGTGGCCTTGTCCGGCTCGGCCAAAATGGGGTTGAAGCGTGAGGACGACAATGCCAGCACCAAGCCGGAGGACGACGACATCAAGACCGTGGTGGAATACGAGGTCAAGTTCAGTTCCTCGGGGGTGACCGACGGGGGCCTTGTGTTTGGCGCGGCCATATCGATTGACGAAGAGGGCAAGGGAGCCGCCGGCAGTAACGGGGTCAACGAGGCCAGTGTTCACATTGGTTCGGCCGAAGGCACTTGGAAGCTGCAGTTTGGAAGCAATGATCCAGGCATTGATCTGGTTGGCAACATTGGCGTGGCCAATGCGGACGACATCTCCGGCATGACCCTGACGGTTCTTCCTCTCATGTATAATCACAACACGGATGCCACAGGAACCCCGGACATGAGGCGTGCATTTAAAGGTTCAACGATAAAACCATCCCTCGCCGGTCAGACGGCTACCGTTACCCTAGAAGGCCTGATAGGATCCGGGACCGTGTATACAACGTTTGACTCTTCCGGCGCATTTACGGCCGGCAATGACAAAGCTCTCTCTTATATCAAGCAGAAGGATGTTGACGGTGCTATCAGCTATGCTGGATGGCGTCGGTACGACGCGGATAGTATGTATCAGACAATTACAGGAACCAATATGCCCGCTCCGCCGCCAGGTGGTCATACCGCCATGGCCCTGACCGGCACCATAGAGTCGTTTTCCTATGCCCTGACGGCCAGCGAAGCGGGGGAAGATACGTGGTCGGCAGGCATCAAGTATGATCCGGGAGCCTTCTACGTCAGTGCTGGCATGGACTACAACGACGTGAAAGCCATTGGTGCGGGTGGCACCTTTGCCGGGAACACGGTGAAGGCAACCTATGTCAAGCAGGACAAGGCCGAGACATACTGGAGTGTCGCCATTTTTGATTTCCCTGCTGAAAAGGGAATTCCGTATACCGCCCCACGAACCGTGAACGAAATGGAAGCTTATGGTTTGTCGGTGTCGCGAGATATTGGGGCAGGGTCCAATGTCACGTTGGCCTATTCTAGACTTACCGACAAGGGGCTGAAACCCACCTTCATTGGCACCAAGCAATGGGAGTTGGACTTCACCTATGCTCTGGGGGGCGATGCCAGTTTCTACGCGGGCATTGAACAGGCCAAAAACTCAAAGTTCGAGAACACGTTCAATGCGAAAGTTTCAGGGGCTTCGGGTGCGAGCGAGCGGCAGACGGCAACCCTCACGGCGATTGCGAAGACATCAAAGGTGACAACCCTTGAGCTGGGCATCACCATGAAGTTCTAGTCGCGGTGCGGGTGGGGCGGATTGCGCCGGACGGCCAGGGCTTCAAGAAGTCTGGCCCGGTCGTTTTCGCCCCTGCTCGCAATCTGCAAGAGACTGCTGGCGGCGGCAATGCGCTGGGTCATCCGACTGCGTATGGCCGCTTCCTTCTTGGCGGTCAGGTTGCCGAGCCGCAAGGCTGCAATGTCCGCCTCGGCCACTTCGAGCAACACATGGCTCGCGGTGAGCATATGCAGGATCACCGGGTGGGTATTGTCGTCAACCCGGCCATGAACGCCATTGTAGAGAAGGTTGACCCCCTGAATCTGGGATCCCCAAATATGTAAGGCATCTTCGGCCATCACTCGAACCCGGATATTATGGCGGCCTGAGCATCCGTCATGCCCGCCTCGATCAATTGTTTGTAAGCTCTCGACCGACCGGCCAGGTCGGATGCTCTCAACTCGGAGAAATCCAGCGTTATGGGGGTTTCCAGCTTCGCGGTCAGCTCGGCCTCGACCGACCGGGCCAGGGGCGCTATGGACCCAAAGACAAACTGCCGCCATGCCTCCCTGCGAGCCGTGCCGTCTCCGGCCTCGACAAACTCCGCGGGGATGCCGCAGGCGGTCAACACATGAATCAGGGCTTGCCGGTGCAACTGCACCAGGGGCAGGGGCGGATTGGCTCCCAGCCGAATGGGGCGGTAGTCCGAGCCGGGATTGGGGGCGGACACCGTGGTCACGTTGGAATCAAAGAGGACAGCCTCTCCCCGCAGGCGGTTGAGCCGGTCGCGCAGGACGGGCAGGTTGTTCTTGCCGACATTCGGCATCTGCAACAGGTGACCGATCGGCCCGGCCATTTCCCCGGCCAGCCGGGATTCCATATAGGCCAAAAGCTTGAGGCTGGTGCGGGCCTCCTTCAACGGACTGCATCCCATCCAGGGCCTGTGCGGGTCCCGTCGATAGCGCAGATGCACCACGCCGTCCTCCCCGATCTTGCGGGTCAATGTGGTGCTAGGGCCGCTATTCGTGATTTCATAGGACCATTGGCGCGGGTCCGGCCCGCCGGTGATGGTCCAGTCCGAGACCGGCAAGAGCCGAATCCCGGCATTGTCGACCTGAATCAGTCCGACCCATTCCCCCCCCCCCGCTTGATCAGCGAGGCTCCGATGTCGTCCATGTCCTCCAGAGTCAGGGCATTGGAACCCTGCACCTTGGCACTGGTAAACACCCCGCCATAGCAATTGGCGGCTAGCTCGATCGCCGCGAGCCGATTGGTTTCCAGACCGGAGACCTCCCGTTCGAGACTATCGACAACAAGGTCGGTATAGTCCTGGCTCCGCGCCTTGGTCTGGCCAGAGGGCCCCAGATATTCAGGGCCATGACCCCGCCCCACAGGGTCAATTGGGATCGTCTAACCGCATTGGTCCGTTCGCTGCATTTCTCACAGGTCCTGGCTCCGACACCACCACTGGGTGGTCTCCGATCGACCGGACGATGCTGGCCATATGCCGGTCGGGGGGGGGTATCGGGCCTGTGCCCTTGACAATGCAATGACCCCTGCGATCCGAAATCGTGATGCTCCTGTCCTTTCGGAGCGTGGGTTCAAGGTCAGGAAAACCGAACCTATCCGCTTCGCGAATGACCTATCGAGCCGTCAGCCTGTACGGTTCCAGGCTCCGCGTCGCAGAATTAGGGGGTGACATGCCGGCTTCCTCCAATGCCCCAACCGTCATGCTCCCCATACTGTGAGGCGTTCAAGCCGATCACCGATGTTCCGCGAAGCGTGGCTGACATCATCATGCACCGATTATCCTAGAGAGGACGGGAACTTCGGAAAGCCCAAACCAGTCGCGATCGAGTGATGGCGGTAGCAAAAGGTTTCTAGGTAAACAGGTATATAATCCCCAAAAAACGTATCATGCTGAAATGCGGATTTTATCCAATGGAGCAGATCACTCCTTTCTCCCGGTAACTGTTGTTGTCAAATTGAAGAACACCTTTGTGCAAGCGCCTAATATTGAATCGGTATTGCCTGCGTATAGTTAGCTGGGTGTTCCAGTTTTCCATGCCACAGAGAAGTTTCCCGTGCTGTTCAAACCTGAAGGGGAAAAACTCTTGACCGGTTTGGTGATTTGTAACGCCGTAAAATTGAAGATAACCCCAGACGAACAGATCGAACCTAACCTTCGAGGCTGCCTTAGAATAGACTTACCGTGGGGCCAACGTGCATGAGTAGACCCAAAAAGGCCAAGGGCCAGTCTAACAGGCTTGAGAAGCAACAGAAGTTTATTGGCGGCCCTCTTGGTATCTTCGGCGATACAGCAGAATCGCATGACTTCACAATTCGGGATGTCATGAAAAGAGTTGTAAAAGAGTTAAAGCACTATTACCCGGGACAAATATTTCGTCATCGCATGAGAATTTCAAAAAAAGAAATTCTCGAATATCTCACATCTATCGATGCTAACCTTGGCCGAGTCTTGTTTGTTCAAAATGCCAGAATTCAACCAGACGGCGGAATCGTCGAGGTTAAGGGCCGACTCGGCAAATTTCGGGCAATTCTCGTCAGCGAAGCCAAACATCAAGGCAATGATGTCGAAAGGATTCGCTCTGGTATAAAACGGGGAAAGAACAAAGATCAAGACCTCATGACAGCCGGAAATGCGATAGAACGTGTTCACAAGAATATACGAGAGATCAGGAATCTCATGTTGAACGAGCTACGCCTCCCCTACGTTGTCTTTCTTCAGGGGTCTAATTTTGCCACCTCTACAGAGTATATCAAAACACCTGAAGGCAGACCCGTAAAGATTGCGCATGACGCCGGCAGCCTGAACAGAATAGACCGAGTGACAGCGAGTAGTTTCGGTATGGAGGTCAACAAAAACTATTGCCAAAACATATTTGTAGAGCTAGACAATAACCTTCAGATGCTTCAGGCTGCTTCGTTCTATTTTCAGACTCATCCATGGTCAGCAAAAGACATGGCAAGCGTTCTTTGGGACGTTGCACTAATGTCATTGAATGTCTTGTCGGAATCACTGCCGGAGAGTAGGGGGTAACAGAACTATGCCGAACCGATCACATCGTAACTTCCGGTTATAGGGCGATGAACGCCATGAATCGGGAAAATAGACCCCACTCGTCTGTTCATGACCTGAACTTGAGTATGCCGGATAAAACATATCATGTTGTTGAGGTTGGCGACTGCTTCAATCTGCTTGCTCGCCTGCCGGACGCCTCGGTTCAACTGATCGTATGTGACCCTCCGTACAACATCATGTTGGCTCACTGGGACCAGTATGACGATTACATTGAATGGGCATCAACTTGGCTTCGGGAAGCCGAGCGCGTGTTGCTTCCTTCAGGGAGCATTGCAATTTTCGGCGGTCTACAATATCAAGGGGAAGCTGGAAGCGGCGACCTTCTATCCATCATCCATCACATGAGACACACCAGCAATATGTCGCTGGCAAACCTGATCGTGTGGAACTATCCGAATGGCATGAGCGCTCAACGGTTCTTCGCCAGTCGGCACGAAGAAATTGCATGGTTTGTCAAAACAAAGAGATACTATTTTGACTTGGATTCAGTCAGAGAGCCATACGCCGATGAAACTAAGATTGCATACCGAAAGGACAAGCGACTAAACCCGGACACAATCGAGAAGGGCCGGAATCCAACGAATGTCTGGCGAATGTGCCGGCTGAACAGCAATTCGGGCGAACGCGTTGGACATCTGACACAAAAGCCAAGAGCGGTCATTCAACGACTGGTCCGGTCAATGTCGTATCCGGGATCAACGGTCGTTGATTTTTTTAGCGGCAGCGGGATTACGACACGTGTGGCCATGGAAGAAGGGCGACACAGTGTGTGTTGCGACATGGATGAACTTTTCCCCCACTATGTTTTAGAACAGATGAAGAAAATTCGGACTTCGGATCTGATTGATCCAATGCCGGAATTCGAGGTCAGCAAACGTCTTGACGACCCGCATCCGGTTTTCGCTTCAAGGGATGAAGAGAACGATCGCTCTCAGGAAGCAGCATGAATCGTGGTCGGCAGATGGCAACTGAATTCAAAAATTCAAAGTGGAATCAATGAATGCTCTGTCGGCTTAAAGTCGTGGCAGAAGGTACCATCGACCGTAGTGGGAATGATCAGCCCGAAAGGCAATGATATAGCTGTCATAAGAGACCCGAAAGCGGCTCGAGTGATCACTGGGATTTTCGGAATACCCGAGATCGGACCCGTTGTGTGCCGAAAACTTCGTGCGCTCGCCCCCCTATGAATTAATCAGGACAGAAGGTTCTTTGCCCAGTATCCACTTTTGAAGTGTCATCGTTCTGACAAATCCATCTGACTTGATCAGACAACTGTGCTAATCTAGCTCAGATAATTTAAGAGAAAATGAGGAGACTCGTAATGAAATCTAGGCTTTTTTCGGTCATTGGTGTCTTGAGCGGCATTGCTCTCTGGACCGGTGCGGGTGCGGCAGACAAGGAACTGATCGTGTTTGACTGGTCGGCTTACAATGACCCGGGGTTTTATCAAGGCTATATTGATCAGCATGGTGATGAGCCGACCTTCACCTTCTTCGGCGAAGAGGAGGAGGCCTTCCAAAAATTGTCAAAGGGATTTGAGGCGGACGTGTCGCACCCATGTTCGCAATCCGTCTCGAAATGGTATGATGCCGGCCTTCTTGATCCTTTGCAAGTGGACAAGATTGAGCGTTGGGACCATGTGAATGCCGTCAAGGAAAGCTTCAAGTATGATGGTGAATACTACTTTCTGCCATCCGACTGGGGGACAACAGCTCTGGCTTACCGCAACGACCTGGTTCCAGTCGAGGATATACAGTCCCTGCAGGTGTTTGTTGACCCCAAATATGCCGGTCGAACCTCAATTGCAGACAACGTGGATGACGCTTACGCGCTGGCATTTCTGGCAACAGGAGTCTCCGACTGGTCCAGCGCAACCCAGGCGGACTTTGAGAAAGCATCGGCCTGGATGCGCCAGGCACATCAGAATGTTAGGGATTACTGGGCCGACGGAGCCGCGCTTTCGCAGCTGATGGCATCTGGTGAGGTTCTCATCTCCTGGGCCTGGAACGAAGTACCGGTCACGATGCAGGCTGAAGGTCACCCGGTTGTCATGAACCGCTCCACAACTGAAGGATCATCAACATGGTTCTGCGGTTACGTGGATCTTGCCAATGGGGCCAACGATGAGGCAAAGGTTTACGACTTTTTCAACGCCTGGATGAGTCCGGATTCAGCCGAATACATCGTCAACGAATGGGGCTATGGTCATGGCAATCAGGTCGCAATGGAAAAACTCGGCACTGAGGTGCTTGAAGAAGTCGGGCTCGGCCCAGTGGATGTTCCCATTCTGGCTCAAAAGCCGATGGACCATTCTTTGCGCGACCAAATGGTGGCAGAGTTTGAGTTGATAAAGGCCGGATTCTAGCCTTGTGCCGAACACTAATGCGGTTGAAGGCCATGGGCATGGCCTTCACCAATCCTCGTCGGATTGACATCCCGATCTAATGGCGCGGCTTCAGGTTACGAAAAGGCATCTGATACCACCTGGCTTCCTCTTGGTAAGCCCACCGTTCGTCTACGCCATCTGTTTTCTCCTGATTCCCCTTTCAGCTGTGGTCGCACTCAGCTTTTGGACCCAGGACTACATCCAGCTCAACCGCGAATTTACCCTTGCCAACTATAAAGAGGCCTGGACAAGCGTCGTTTATCAGACACTGATGCTTCGGTCGCTGAAAGTCTCTTTCTTCGTTACGCTGTTGACCGTAGTTCTGGCCTTCCCCGTTGCCTATTACATTTCCTTTTTTGTTGCACCAAGTCGGAAGCCGCTATGGATATTCCTGATCACGATTCCCTTCTGGACCAGCTACCTGCTCAGAATTTTTCTCTGGAAAGTTATTCTTGGCTTTAACGGGGTGATCAACGGATCCTTGATCGGTCTCGGACTGATTGAGCAACCTCTCCAATTCCTGCTGTTCAATCAGGGCGCCGTAATTCTCACACTAAGCCATGCCTGGATTCCGTTTGCCATACTTCCAATCTATGTTGCCCTCGAAAAAATCGATCGGACCCTGCTCGAGGCGGCTGAAGATCTGGGTGATGGCCCGATCAAGCGTTTTTTGCGGATAACCCTGCCACTGGCTGCCCCCGGCATAGTTGCGGCAACCCTGATCGTATTTATCCCGACGATCGGTGATTATGTGACACCGAGGCTGGTCGGCGGCCCCAACGGCCTCTTGATCGCCAACATGATTGAAGTTCAGTTCAAGAAAGCCAACAATGCGCCCTTGGGAGCAGCGCTGGCCCTTTCGGCCATGCTGATCGTCACGACTGTGGCCCTCGCGTTTCTCTGGCTCAATCGCAAGTACCTCAGACAGCGATGAAATCACCATCGAAGACCTCGAAATACCTCGTCATCTACGTTGGCGTGTTTCTCTGCTTTTTATATTCCCCGGCTCTGCTGCTACCTATCTTTTCCTTTAACGATGCCACGATCGTTGCCTTCCCCCTGCAGGGATTCACCCTAAATTGGTTCGGTGAGGTGTTTCAGTCCGATGCACTGATTCAAGCGACCCTGAACAGTCTGCTCGTGGCTCTTGTTGCCTCCCTGTCCGCGACTGTATTGGGCATATTTGCTGCCCGAGCGTCAACCCGCCACTCATTTCGCGGCAAGTTCGGCGTCATGGGCGTCATCATGGTGCCCATGTTTCTCCCGGAAATCATCGTTGGGGTGGCTTTGCTGGTCATGCTTCTCCAGCTTGGTTTCAGCCTGTCGCTCACGACGATCATTCTCGGACACATCCTGATCTGTCTTCCCTTCTGCACCGCCATACTGAGTGCCGGTTTTCAAGGGATGGACACAAGCATGGAAGAAGCGTCACTTGATCTTGGACGGGGAAAATTCGATACCTTTCGCCTGATCATTCTGCCTCTGGTCATGCCCGGCATCATCTCCAGCCTGCTGATTTCGTTCACGATCTCGCTGGATGAATTCATCATTGCCTTTTTCCTCTCCGGAACCGAGCCGACGCTGCCCGTCTATATCTGGGGTCAGCTCCGCTTTCCAACCCGCATTCCGATAATCCTGGCATTGGGAACGCTGATGCTGCTCGTTTCGCTTGCTCTGTTGGTGACCGCCGAGTATTTTCGTCGACTTGGCATCCGAAAAACCGGAACTGAGGATAAAGGAGGACTGTTTTGAACCGCCAGTCAGTGGAAACGGCTGCCAACCAGCCGGAAGCCGGCAATTCGCCGATTATCCGGATTGCCAATCTGGAAAAGTACTATGGCGCACAGCAGGTTCTGTCGCCAATCTCGGTCGATATCCAGCAAGGGGAGTTCTTTACGATTGTCGGCCCGTCCGGGTGCGGAAAGACAACTTTGCTGCGGGTCATTGCCGGGTTTGAGGAACCCAGCTCGGGAACCCTGAAAATTGATGGCCGAAGCATGCAAGGGGTTACGGCAAACCTGCGACCGACCAACATGGTGTTTCAGAATTATGCCGTGTTTCCCCACATGACCGTCGGTCAAAATGTCGCCTATGGGCTGGTGGCCCGAAACGTTGACAGGAGTTCAATCCGGTCTGAGGTGGACAAGGCACTGACAATGGTTGGGCTCGACGGTCTGAGCGACCGACCGTCAACGGCTCTCTCGGGAGGTCAAAAACAAAGAGTGGCGCTGGCCCGTGCGCTCATCCTCAAGCCCAAGGTGCTGCTTCTGGATGAGCCCCTTTCAGCCCTGGACAAAAAATTGCGCGAACAAATGCAGTATGAACTGCGTCAATTGCAGCGATCGGTTGGTATCACCTTCGTTCTTGTAACGCATGATCAGGAAGAGGCCTTGACCATGTCGGACCGGATTGCCGTCATGTCCATCGGCCAAATCACTCAGCTGGATACCCCGGAAGTCTTGTACAATCGGCCAGCCAATCGTTATGTGGCCAGCTTTGTGGGTTACATGAACTTCTTTGACATGACGATCGTTGCCCAGAGCTCGACCGGTCTGGACCTTGAAGTCGAAAGCCTTGGTCGGATAAGAGTCGGCATGGAACAGGTGCCCGGTATATTCGGCCCCAAATCGGTCGTGGGTGTTCGCCCCGAACGGTTTACCATCTTGTCGGACAAGCACGCTCCGCAATCAAGGACAACCACTGGAACCGTGGTCAACCATCAATATTTTGGCGACATGACCTACTATGACGTCGCACTCGACGGATCATCGAAGCCCATAACGATTTCCATGCGCAACTCAGACTCGAGTGCACGGTTTCCAATCGGCACCTCCGTTGAGGTGGGGTGGGACGGAAATTCACTCCTCGTATTGGACTGATCAACCACAGTCCCCTTCCCTGATCAATAGGCCGACTGCCAGCTACGCCTCTGAGTGCGTCTCGCGTGCATCACTTGACGGGCGGTCACATCAAGCCCGCGGCAGAGAGACTCGTCTTCCTCTGCCGCTGGCCACTGGCTTAATTTCCCAGCTCGACAATCACTTCGGTCAGAACCTCGCCGCGCTGAACGATCAAGGGCAGCTCAGCCATGCCATCCTCTCGGGCCAGCCGAACTTCTTCCGAAACCTCGTCAATGCTGGTAACCTTGTTGTGATTGACAAAGTAGATCACATCGTCCACGGCAATGCCAGCCTTGGCTGCTGCCGAACCATCCGTCACCGTGACGACACGGACTTCAACCTCGCCTTCACTTCCTTGCACCTCTTCCAGGGTCATGCCCAGCATGGAATTGTCTTCTGTCATGGGGACCTGCCGAGCAACGACACTGGGGTCGACGGGTCTTTGACCCAGCTCCACCGTCAGGGACAGCTCTTCGTTCCCTCGCTCAACCTGAAGCATGACTTGGCTCCCCGGCCGGCGATCGCTGACATACTGGACAAAGTCTCGGACACTCGTGGCCGTATAGCCATCAATATTGAGAATCGTGTCCCCGGGCAACAGCCCGCCGCGATAGGCGGCACTGTCACGATACACAGTCTCCACCCTGATCTTGCCCTCAAAATCTTCACCCGGCGGATTGCCTATGGCTATGCCGAGATAACCTCTCGACACCCCACCCTGCTGGATGATTTGCTCCACAACATCGGCGACGACTCCGGAGGAAATCGAAAAGCCGATTCCGATCGAGCCGACACTCATGCCGGTTGTCTTGATGGCCGTATTGACACCAATGACCTCACCGTCAACATTGAACAACGGGCCACCAGAATTGCCGATATTGATCGTGGCATCCGTCTGAAAATAGTCATCGTAGGGACCGCCCAAATCCCTGTATTTGGCTGAAATGACACCTTTTGACACGGACAGGCCAATGCCTAGAGGATTGCCGATCACAACCACAGGTTCGCCAATTTGAACCTCTTCACTGTTGCCGAACTTGACGAAGTCAAACGTTCGGTCGGCTTCAATCTGCAATACGGCGAGATCGGTTTCCCGGTCGGCTCCAATGACCGTTGCCTGATACTTGTCTTTCTCGTTGCTCAGATTGACCGTTATTTTTGCCGCCTGTTCGACAACGTGATAGTTGGTCACCACTTTGCCATCGGGTGAAATGATAAAGCCGGATCCATACGCGATCCGAGCCTCAAGCCCCTGGGCCTGGTTGGAGAAATCAATGTCGTGCCCCAAGCCGAAGGGATCATGCTTGTCCTTCAGACCCCGTTGCTGCTGAAAGAAATCATCACCAAAAAAGCGCCGCATGAAATCTTCCAGCTGAGGAGAATAGAAGTAGTCATCCGATCTCCGGTCGTCTGCAGTGCCGTCATTGCTACCAAGCTCAACTTCCAGCGTGACAACCGCCGGCAGAATCTTTTTGACCATCGCGCTTGTGTCGTCATGGGCCTGAAGAGGCGTAATCAGGACTGATGACAACACCAGTCCAGACAGCAACCGGCCAGCCAGATCCACAAGGCTTGAGCGGCTCAATTTGCTGGCATTGCTGTCAACTAACAATCTTTTAAACATGGCATCACCTAAGTTGTCGTGTTTGACGCACACTGAAATCACTTTGCCGCAGACTGCAATGAACAGTCATTCCAGTCTTCCAGTGTTCGCCAACATATTTGCTACACCGTTCAAGAATTAAGAAACCAGAGGCTCCAAACCAAAATCAATTTTTAGTTATTGATCGAACCTGGCGTTTCAGCCGGCCAACCAAACGATCAAGACGCCCAGAGCCATGATGCCGAGACCCAGATATCGTCTCTGCTCAGGTGACATTCGATTCAGAAACCGGACTGCTTCCTCAAGCCGCTTGGGGGCCAGAGCAATCACGAGGCCCTCAATGACCGCGACCAAGCCCAAAGCGATAATGAACTGGCTAATCACTGGCTTGATGGTTGCGCTTTAGGGCTCACCACCAGGTCGGCTGTCCTGAGCGGCTGAATTTTTGAAGTAGTCAAAAAACTCGCCGTCAAAATCAATCAGAAGCGTTGTGTTTTCCTGAAGCATCGAAGACTGGTAGGCATTGAGCGACCGGTAGAATTCGAAGAATTCAGGATCCTGCTCAAAGGCATTCGCATAAATCCGGTTTCTTTCGGCATCCGCTTCACCCCGAACGACTTCGGCATCCCTTTGGGCCTCGGAGACGATTTCAACCTGAGTACGGTCGGCCTGAGCTCGGACCTTTTGGGCCGCCTCTTCACCCCTTGCTATCTCGTCGGCCGCTTCCCTTTCCCGTTCGGCCCGCATGCGGGCAAAGGTGGCTTCAAGGTTCTGAGCCGGCAAGTCCGTTCTCTTCAATCGCACATCCACGATCTCAAGGCCAAGATTGGACGCTTCGTTCTTGGCCGTTTCCGTAATTCCGGCAATCAGACTTGCCCGGTCGGTGGACAGTATCGTTCCCGACGTTACCGTACCGAGGACTTCCCGGGTGGCCGCGTTCAGAACGTTGCGCAACCGGCTCTCGGCTGACCCTTCAACGCCGACCGCTTCCCTGAACTGAACAACATCGGCAATCCGATAACGAGCAAAGGCATCGACTACGAGTCGTCGGTCGTCAAGAGGTGTTACCTCCAGGGACTGAGTTTCCAGTGAAAGAATGCGGTCCTCGTAGCGAACAACCTCCTGGATGAAGGGGATCTTGAATGCCAGTCCCGGCGTTTCCTTGACCCGCTTGACCTGACCAAATTGCAGCACCAAAGCCTTTTCACGCTCGTCAACAATGTAGACGGACGAAATGATGCCGACCACCACGACAGCCACGGCACCAAGAATTAAAGTCGTACGATTCATTGATTGTCTCCTTGTACAGCCGGTCTGGGATTGCTGCGAATCTCATTCACTGGCAAATATGGAAGGACTCCGGAGTCGCCATCCAGGATGATCTTGTCGACTGAGCCAAGGACTCTCTCGATGGTTTCGATATACAATCTCTGGCGCGTCACATCCTTCGAATTCTGGTATTCGCTCAGGACGGCCAAAAAGCGGCTAGCCTCACCTTGAGCCTGATTCACGACCTGAGCCCTGTATCCCTCAGCTTCCTCAAGGAGTTGAGCTGCCTCACCACGCGCACTTGCCAATACCCTGTTGGCATAGGCATCGGCCTGCTTCTCCAGCCGATCTCTTTCCTGTTCAGCTGCCTGAACTTCCCGGAAACTGTCAATGACGGCCGCCGGCGGATCGGCCTTGTCGAAATTGACCCGAACCACGCTCATTCCCGAATCATAGTTGTCCAGATTGGCCTGAATCAACTCACGCAGGTTTGATGCCACAACTCCACGGTCCCGGTTCAGAATGGGAGCCAGCTCGGAGCGGGCCATGATTTCTCGCATGGCTGACTCGGACACGGCCAGAATCGTTTCTTCCTGATCGCGCAAATTGAACAGGAACTTGGCGGGATCGGATACGTTCCAGACAACCTGAAAGCCGACATCGACGATATTTTCATCACCGGTGAGCATCAAGCCCGCATCAGAGCGCGAATTGGGACTGTCAGAACCAATATCTACAGTTCTCTCTCGCGTGACTTCAACGATTTCCTTGGTCACCAACGGCCACGGGGCAAAATTCAGACCGGGGTCCCCGGTGGCCAAATAGGCACCTAGAAACAGTTCAACCGACCGTTGCTCGGGCTTGACCGAATAAAACGAGTTGAAGGCCCAAAAACCGACGACCAGAATCACGATGATCAGGTAAAAGCCTTTGGGAACCTTGTTGTCGCCGCCACCCTTGCCGGGCCGTCTGCCACCCTTGCCGACAATTCCCTTCAGGCGGTCCCGGCCCAAATTGATGATATCGTCGAGTTCAGGAATCTCCGGACCCTGTGGCCTGTTTCCACCGCCGCCACCCCACGGTCCATTTGAATTGCTACTCATCTCGGCCATAGCCCCCGTTTGTTGAGTTCTTATATTCACGCCTTGTCAATTGTATTCTTTCAGCCCTTTTTTCAAGATGCTCGGACTGGAGTGCGCATCGTAACCAGTTCCTCGGCAGCCGTTGGATGGACCGCCACGGTCCGATCGAATTCTTCTTTCGTGGCTCCCATCTTGACGGCAATGCCGACCATCTGAATCATTTCAGCCGCTCCCGGCGCCATGAGATGAACCCCTAGAACCCTTCCGGTAACCTTGTCAACGATCATCTTCATGAGGTTCTGCTCGCTCCGGCCCGACATTGCATTCAGCATGGGGCGGAATCTGGTCATGTATATCTCGATGTCATGATTCTTTCGGGCCTGGGTTTCAGTCATTCCTACCGTGCCGATTTCTGGTCGCGTAAATACGGCGGTCGGCACATTGACATGATCAACGGGCGTGGGGACACCATCAAATACTGTTGCCGTGAACTGCATGGCTTCTCGTATGGCTACGGGAGTGAGATTCAGTCGGTTTGTAGCATCGCCGATGGCAAAAATTGATGGTACACAGGATTGTGAATACTCATCCACGACGACGGCACCAGAGCCGTCCAGCTGTACGCCGACAACCTCCAAATTGAGCCCCCGCGTGTTAGGTCGGCGACCCGTTGCATAAAGGATGGCGTCGTACGTCTTGGATTGGCCGTCATCTGACTCGACTGACAGTGCCTGGCCAGCTTTTGCAATTCGGTTAATATTGCGATGAAGTCGGATATCAACGCCGCGATTGCTCATGGATTCATGGAGGTGATTTCGAACGTCATCGTCAAACCCGCGCAGTATCTGTTCTCCACGGTAGTACTGGGTTACATTTGACCCCATTCCATTGAAAATGCCGGCAAATTCGCAAGCGATATAACCTCCTCCACAAATCAGGATATTTTGCGGCAGCTCCCTCAGTTTGAACACATCGTTCGAGGTCATGATCAGGTCGGAGCCTTCAAACTCGGGTACAAAGGGGCTCCCACCAGTCGCAACGAGTATGGTTTTGGCCGTGAACCGACGTCCGTCTGCGAGTTCAACCTGATGCGGATCCACAAGCACAGCCCGGGAACGATAACATCGCACATTGACCTTGTTGAGGTTGGCTTGATATATTCTTTCCAGCCGATCAATCTCAGCATCCTTGGTCCGCTGAAATGAGGAGAAATCAAAACTCCGGGGACCAAACGACCAGCCAAAACCCTGCGCATCCTCCAGACAATCCTTGAAATCGGCGGCATACACCATGAGTTTCTTTGGAACACAGCCTCGAATCACGCACGTTCCCCCATAGCGATATTCCTCGGCCAGTCCGACCTTGAATCCCTTTTGTGCAGTTACTCTGGCGGCACGGATGCCACCCGACCCGCCACCTATGACAAACAGGTCAAAATCAAACACGGTCCTCTCTCAATTGTTTCTGCTGAACTCAAGACTACACCACGCGTGGGAAATGTCTTCCCACTTTTTCTCGTTCCGACGACAGTTTTGTACAAACCAACGATCGCAGCCTGGATACAAATCGGAAAATGCGGGCCGGAATCGCGAGGCTGCTACAAGCTAAAAAACGGTAATCTTACCGCTGCTGTCGCCGGCAATCACCTCATCACAGAGTCCGATGAACAGACCACAATCCACGACCCCAATCTGCAACTTGATTTCCTTCTCCAGTAGCTCCGGAGATGGAATATGATTGAGCTTAAAGTCCAGAATGTAATTCCCTTCATCAGTCCGGTACGGGATTCCATCCGCCATCCGCAGCTTACCCCGGCTGCAATCGAACTTCATCTCCTTAAACAGATACTCAAGCCGGCTCAAGGTCGCAGTCCAACCGAAGGCGATAATTTCAACCGGCAGCGGAAACTGTCCCAGTGAACTGACCTTCTTGGATATGCTTGCAATCACATTCATCCTGGTCGAAGCGGACGCAACGATTTTTTCCTGTAATAGCGCTCCCCCTCCCCCTTTGATCAGATTCAAATCCGCATCGAATTCATCGGCACCATCCAAGGTCAAGTCCAGCCTGCCGACCCGGGTGAGATCAGAAATCCGTAGGCCGAACGATTCCGCCAACTGCCTCGTTTGGCTTGAAGTTGCAACGAAAGTTAAACGACGCTCTGTCTGAAGGCTTTGCTTTGCTATCATTCGAACCAGATGACTTGCTGTCGACCCGGTTCCCAAACCCACCTTCATGTCGTCTTTCAGATAGCTCAGGGCGTAGGCCGCAGCACTCTTCTTGCCAAAATCCTCCGAAACATTTTGGTTGTTCATCTAGATTATCCCGTATGCAAAGCCGGCAAGGGTGCAAGCTGTCACTTCCTTGTTACAATCCAGTTCTTCCACGATTTCACGACACATATCCTGAGTATCACAATAAATGTCTGCTCTTGACGTCTTCTTTCAATCCATAGTATTGAAACTGCCGCAGTTTGGGCCGTGACCCAATGCTCAACCCTTCTAACCTTGATAAACAAAGGACCGGCTGCAATTCACATCAGCCATTGCAAGTAGTTCATCCAATCCCGGTTCTCAATGCGAACTGGCTGAAAAATCACGCATTCACGGGCTGTCGGGCATTGTACTCATTGATTGCCATTATGCCCACAGGTTACATTTTGAACCTATCCTCAGTAAGTGGTGGGCATGAATGCGGCGTGTGAGTGAGTAGTGACCAAGCCGACACATTCAGCGCACGTTAGGACTCATGAACTTGTGCGATATGCCATTTTCCACTCGTGCGGACTGCAAGGCGAAGTTTGAGGAATCAAAGGGTGTATTGTTCACACACAACACCTAATGGTCAGTAAAAAAACGGGGATTATTACATTGTCAACATTGTCACCGGGGCTCCAGAGATCGAGGTCTTTTCAGACTTGATCTTGCATTCTCTTCATTGATAAAGTCAACAACCAGATCGATACCATTTATTACGCGACCATCGCCCTTGTCAAGGATATAGCCCCCAAAGGGAATCACTTTCTCCTTGACATCAGGGCTTCGGCAGGACAGTCTCGGTCTGGATCTTGTCCTTCGATGCTTCCGCCTGGGGTGCGTCCGGCGTCTTCGGCTCCTCCAGTTCTGTCTTGCTTCTGTCTGTCGCCGCCTTGGGTTCGGGCAGCGATGTCATCGGTTTTGTCCTTGGCCGGGACTTCTGGACGAGGCGGATCTCCTGGCCGGGTTCCGCCTGCCGGGCCCGCTCCAAGCGCTCCTGCAGGAGGGGCCAGTCGGCCCGCCTCTCGACGATCATGTCGTTGAGGGCCAGCGGCAGGTGACCAGCGGCCTGGATGCGGTCCCGATCGGCCGGCTCGAAGACCGGTGAAACGAAAAGCAGCGTGTGGGGCAGGTCGCGCAGCTCCCGGATCTCCTGGCGGATGACTTGATCAGGGTCGTTCTCCGGTGCCGTGCCCTGCGCCATGAAACGCCGGATTGTCTGCTCGAAAGCCCCGATATCGTGCTCCTGGCTGTTGCGCTTGGCGTTGACCAGCAAGAGCAGGTCCCTTGGGCTCCAGCGGTCCTCATCCTGCTTGCAACGCGCCAGAACGTCGATGTCGCCCAGATCCTGACACTTGGGCGCCGGGGCCTTGGCGCCGGCATAGGATTCCTGAACATGCGGATGCCCCATGAGCCAGTCGCTGGTCAGGTGTTCCAGGGCCGCACCCTCCAGCTCCTGCAGGGCCTGGATCATGTTCTCGATCGCCAGCGGCTTCAGCTGGGCGGCGCGGTAATCCGGGATGAACATGTCGGGCGCGAGGACCAGCTGAAAGAGGGTGGTGTTGTCGTTTAGCCGCCAGCGTTTCGGGATCCCTTCGGCGTTCCCGATGAAGCGGGTGCGTTCCTGCACGATCCGGGTGTCTTCGGCCAGCCTATGCAGTGCCGTGGCCAGATCGCCCGCCGGTGACATGGGCGGATCCAGGGTTATCCTGGCATGGGAGCGGCGTTCGTGATGCCGGTCGCAAGCGTCCGGGGGTCGCGGTGCGCCCCCAACCAGATGATGGCGGTGCGCAAGGCCGGCGGCAGCTCGACATAGGCCTTGCTGTCCCAGCGCTGCCGGGGATAGCGCTGGATCCGGTCCCGCTCGTACTGCACGAACGCCTTGTACCAGAGCTCGTCCTGCGCCCGGTCCTGGTCCTCGTCGTCACTGGGCGGTTCCCAGCCCTGACGCAGGCGTTCGGGGGTGTTGGGGCCCCGGGCGAAGCGTTCCCATTCGCGGGGCATGCCGTCATAGGCGGTCCACAGCGTGTGGAAGCGGGCCGGCCGCCGGTCCCAGCCATGCGCCTGGGCAATGTCCATGACGGTCGCGATCGACCAGGGCAGGAGTGGCAGGACATCAAAGCGATCCTGCAGAGGCGCCCCGGCATTCTGCAACTGCCCGAACTTCTGCTGGTGCGAGCCCATCAGCACCAGCTGGCCGGTAGCATAAAGGATGCCCCGACAGACCTTGGTCTGATCGTCGATGAAGCGCATGATCTGAAGAGCCCTATATCTCTGGAACCCCGGAAACAATGTTAACAATGTATATAATTCTCAAAGAAAAATATCCCCCCCCCCCACCGGTCGAAATGGCCTTGCAAACATATTGGAAGTAAGTTATTTGGTGCCCGGACATATATCAGAACAGGAGTCACATATCATGAAAAACCGTTTTCAATTCGGTGCCGACGGCGGCGACAGCCAGCATGTGCCGATAGCCGTGAGGGGGGGGTAGATGATCTCTCATGGCGGTCCCTTGGCGAGTCGTCGGCCCGAATTCTGGCAATCGGTGCGTTGCTTGCGGGGCTGGCCTTGGTTGCAGCTGTGCCCCGCTCTGCCTTGGCGCAGAGCTGTACCGGCGGGGTCACCTATGCCACCCCCGAAACGATCGTCACCGGTACAAAGACGGAGTTCATCCGATGCAGTGGGCTTTCCCAAGGGCTGACGCTGAAAATTGAGCCCGGAACGACGCTTGGCTCGGCGAATGCACGGATAGCTCCGACGGGAGGTAATCCGGGGGCCCTCTATATTGGAGCCGGACAGCGTTCCGGTGGTTCGGCCGGCAGCAACGACATTAGCATCACGAACAGAGGTTCCATCTGGACGACTGACAACGGCATTGCAGTTGTTCGAGATGGAACGGGGGACATACGGGTGGATCACTTGGCCGGCACGATCGATGCAAGCCGGATCGGAATTAGTATGAGCCATTCCGGTACAGCCGGCGATTTGACGCTTACGCTGGGGGACGACAGCATGATCAAGGCCGGAGAAGTCGGGGTAGACATCGCTGTGAATGGGACCAATATAGCGGGCAATGCGACACTCACTCACAACGGCCGGATTGAGGCGGGGTCGCCGGGATTGCTTGCAGAAATGACTGGAACGGGCAATGTCACGATCACGACGGGGGAAAAAAGTTCAATCGTATCCGGAGCCGGAAACGCGTCCCTGACCGGGCGCAGCATCACGGGTGGCATCTACGCAAGCGTAGTGTTGGAAAGTCACACTGGATTTGGTGCTACCCGAACGGGCACCGCTGCGGGCACCATCACGATTGATCACAAGGGCGCGATCAGTGCGAAGAGGGAAGGCATCCATGCCCGCAACCGGGTTGCCGGCAGCGACAGCGCCATCACGATAACGACCGGCGTCGATCCCGCGCCGGAAACCCCTTCGATCACCGCAGATCGACAGGGCATTCGTCTGCTCCACGAGGGTGATGGCACCTTTGCTATCACCATCCTTGGCACGGTCATGGGGGACAAGGCGTACACGAGCACCAACACCAGCAAGTACGCCGGCGTGTACATCGAGGTGAAGTCCGGCGACACCACGAGGGGCGGCGGCGGCACGATCGTGGTCGGTCCCCAGGCCCATGTGAGTTCCGGGTCCGGCATAGCCATCGAGGTGGCGGATTATGCCGGCCATGTCGAGATGATCCTGGACCAGGACAGCGACGGATATGTGGGACACATTGAGGGCAAGATCCTCAGTGCGAATGCGGCCACGACGGGAACGCTGACCCTCTACACGCGCATGGACGGCACCAAGACACAGCTGGATCCGGGCGACACCGTTCTGCGGCGCAAGACGATGGGCGTGTATACCGAGGAGGTCAAGGCCGAGCTCAAGACGATCACAGGCGGGTTCCAGTTTGAGGATGTGGCGGCCGACACGACCGCAACGCCGGGGGCCGCATCCACGCGGCGCTATCAGAACCGGGCCCGGCTGTATGAGGCGGTGCCGGCGGTGCTGGCAGGTCTCATGGACCCGGTTCCCTACAGCACCCGCATGATGGCCCCGCGCTTGATCACCGGTGAAGCGATCACAGTGGCCGGCAGCAAGGGCGAGAGCGTGGTGGGGCCGCGTTCCTCCACCGGGGTTTGGGTGCGTCTGGAAGCCCGCGAGGGCAAGCGCCGGGCCACGACATCGACGACCGCCACGGGCCGGCAGGGTCAGCTCCTGGCGTGGGATGTCGATCAAACGAGCATCGCCGCGGGTGTGGACATGCCGACCGAGGATGAGGATCTGAGGGTGGGTCTGAGCGCCCATTACCAGCAGAGCAAGGCCACCGTCGCGGCCGGCGGTCGCGTGGAGGCCACCGGTGCAGGCCTGGGCCTGTCCCTGACCTGGACGGGAGAAAGCGGCCTGTATGTTGATGGCCAGCTGAGCTACACCGGGTTCACGGACATCAAGATGGTGTCCAGCACCAACGGCCTGATCACCTCCGGGGGCAAGGGCACCGGCATGGCGGTCGGGGTGGAAGTCGGTCAGCCGATACCCGTGGGGGCCATGATCGTGACCCCGCGCGGTGGCCTGTCCTGGTCGTCGGTGGACATGGAGGCCTTTGCCGAACCGTCCGCGATCGAGAACCCTGGCACGGTCGCTCCGGGGCGGGCCGAAAGCGTGCAGGGGCGGGCCGGAGTGTTGATCGCGATGGCGCCCACCGAGGCCAACGCTCGGCTGCATGCCTCGCTCGATCTGGAGCATGAGTTCGAACCCGAGTTGGAAGTGATGGCCGCGGGCACCCGGCTCACGGCCGAGGTGAAGCCGACCTGGGTGCGGGCGGGTGTCGGCGGTTCGATGCCGTTGGGGGACAACGACACGACCGTGCTGGCAGGCGATGTCTTTTATGCGACGGCGGGCAGCGGCAACACCGAATTTGGGGGTGGCATCGCACTGACCATCCGCTTCTGATTGAACGGCCGAGGGTCGCCGGGGGAGGCCGTGCCTGTGCATCGGATCCGCCCGGCGGCAATATCGTCCCGGTCTGTTCCAGACAGACCGCCATATGGCCGCCATTGCAACTGAGAGTGTGGCCAGCAAGCTTGTATGCTGTTGTACCCGTGACGGTCAATGTGGTATGCCAAGACGGGCAGGCGTGAGGCATCCTGTAGCACGATGTGGCTCAATGATGCGGGCGGGCAGAAAGTGAATACCCATTATGGTATCATGTTGAAGACTGAGTCGTGCGCATCCAGACCTGCCGTCCGGACATCGCACTCACGGCCGTTATTGATCGGACGGCAGACAACCGGACATTCCTGACCGGCCACAAGCCCCGGAGATATCAAGATCAGGGACCCTTGGCGCGCGTGTGATTACTGGCTTGTCATGGCTAGGCATGTCCGGGGCCAAGACGGATTTGAGAAATGCTATTGTCTCCGATGCCACCATTCGGAACCGGGACATTCTGTCGGTCTGAATATCGTCGTGGCGGCCTACAAGGCCCTTGTCATCCAACGGGCGCATTACTTCGACTTTGCGTTGTAACAGGCCGTTGACCAAGTCAGACTCATGGTTCGAGCATTGCTGAGGTCCAGGCATTTCACTCAAGCTTGGAAGACTCTGCGGCACAAGAACCCGGAACAGCCAGAGAACATCAATTCGTGCAATAGTGTCAGCGGAGAATGAACCGCGCCAGTTCACACCCGTCGTGAAGGTCATCACGAGATGCAATGCTCTTGACAGACCAGAAGAGTTCGGCTCTGGATCAGATCGATGTACGCAGCGGCATTCCGTGCATCAGGTAATTCTCTGCTTCTCAGTCAGAAGCGGATGGTCAATGCGACCCCGCCACCAAAGTCGGTATTGCCGCCGCCCGCCGCTGCATAAAAGGCGTCCCCCGCCAGCATCATCGTGTCGCTGTCCCCCAAGGGTACCGACCCGCCGACATCCAGACGTACCCAAGTCGGCTTTATCTTGGCTGTGAGCCTTGTACCTGCGGCTATCACCTCATGCTCGGGCGAGAATTCATGCTCCAGATCCAACGACGCATACAGCCGACGGTCCGTATCCTCAGGACCTAGCTCGGCCAGCACGCCGACACGACCCTGTACGCTCTGCTCCTTGTCCGGTGTGACCATGCCACTGCCGTCAATTGTGACCGGTTCGGCAAAGGCATCCATGTCTACGGAAGCCCACGATAGACCGCCCCGTGGAGTCATGGTCATGTTCGCCACGGTCATCCGCTGACCAACTTCGACCCCAACGGCCATACCGGTGCCACTACCCCCGGACCAGATCACCCTGTTGGTACTGGATGTCGTCTCAACCATCTCAATATTCGAGAATCGAGTATAGGTCAACTGGCCGTCTACATAAAAGCCACTGTCATCCATATACGTCAAAGACAGTCCCAGTCCTGCGCTACTGGCTTCCATGGCACCACCCGCCTTGACAGTAGCATCAGCCTGCCGGTAGTGGGCACTTGCTCCCAGCATCAGATTGTCACCGGCCGGTATATTCAGCCCTGCCTCGAAACCCGTTTTCTCGATATCCCATGACAGAGACTGATTCCCGAGACCCGTGGCCGTCGTGGATGCATCTGCCATACGTTTGCCATCACTCGCCGTGCCGCGAGCCCAGACAATGGTACCGGAACCTGGATTCACCATGCGCTCACCCTTGCTGCTTTCCATCACGACTTCTTCACCGGTTGTCACGAGAGGAGCCGCCATGCGGATGCTGTAGGGAATCGATTCCATGAGGTCTAGAAGCATCAAGGGCAACACCTCGTATAGTCGTGCCCGGTTGTGGTAAAGTCGTCGATTCGAAACTCCTGCCACTGCCTTGAACTCATAACCGGTATTATCCGCAAACGGCATGAGCCGGACCGGACTTGCAATCTCATAAATGCCTTTCGGCGCGTCCGGGTCCCACATGTAGAGGACCGGGCCGGTACCGTCATCCTTAAGTTGCGTATCCGATGCACCCACGCGGGTGTAGAAAGTCAGCGTCGCTTTATTATTGGCCGCTCCCGAATTCTGAATCTTGCCCCTGATACGACCCACAACGCCACGATCTTTTTCCAGAAAAATTTTTACTGGACCGGCAAACTCGTCCACCCTGATGGCATCATCAGACTTGGAATGCACATAACTTCGAGGTCCGACAACAATATAGCCGCCCTTGGCAACCGAAGTTTTTGCCTGAATATGTATGCCAGCATGTTTTACCGTGTTGGTCTCCTTGTATGCACTGTCACCCATGACCATCCCTCGAACGGTAACGGCAAACGTTCCCTGGCCAGCTTGAGAACCGCCTCCATTGTGCCACACATGAACACCGTTCTTTTCGGCGGTAATTTTACTGCCCGCCGCGGTTTCGATGGTAATTGCGCCTGTGCTGGTCGTATCCCGGTCACTCGAGGAAGAAAAGTCGGTTGCACCACCGTGGATGGCCGCCGAAATGCCTTGACCATCCGTTTTGATCTCACCCTTGTGGGTAATTGCAACCTTGTTTGTTTTGCCTGTACCTTTCACGGATACGTTGATGCCAGCGACTGCACTGGCACCTGTTGCCTCCGCTACAATTGAACTGCCCTTTTCGGTTGTGACCGTGATACTGCCAGTTCCCTCATTCTCTACGTCTACTCCCGATGCGACAGCCTTGATCTTGCCATGAACGGTGACAATGGATTTGCCAGTGCCAGGGTTATTGATTGTAATCCCGGAAGTACTGGCGGCAATGTCGCTGTTTCGACCGGTCGTGACCCTTATATCACCGGAACTTGTGCTCGATTCATGAAAAAATTGGGCATAAATTCCGGACTTTTTTGCAGTGATCTTGCCGTTATGGGCAATTGTGATAATGCCGGGACGATTGGCACCCCTCACAGAGACGAGTATCCCATTTTGCTCCGCCTCAATTACGCCGGTATTTCCTGTCATGACCGTGACATCACCCAATCCCCAATTTAGCGCGTAGATCCCCATATGATCAGAATCTATTCTGCCATTGTGCCATGGATTTCCCATTGAAGGCAAAAATTCCATCGCGGATCGAGGAGGATGTCGAGGAACTGGGAGGCTTTATCTTGATCACGCTCTTTTCAGCTGTCGTGATCTTGATGTTGCCCTGCATCTGCGATGTCGAAAGGTTAATGGCCTCTATTCTTCTACCGGCATAAATCTTGCCTTGGAGGCTCTGGGTACAAACATCAAGACGGCACGGTTGAAGCGACGGATTTCCGTGAAGGGCTTTGCAGAACGGTGCGGCGTGTCCGAAAGCACTGTCGCCCGCCTTGAGAAAGGCGATGACGGCGTCAGCATCGGCACGCTCGCCATGGCGTGCCTTGTCCTTGGTGAGATCGCTCGCATCTCAGATTTCCTTGATGCGAGTTCAGATGACACCGGATTGCTGCTCGACCGGGAAAGCCTTCCCAAACGCATCGGTCGCAAGCGCAAGTCTAGGTCTTCGAACGATAACCAGGACAGAGCCGATCCAATTGACGATGATGGTGACAAAGAGGGGGTTGGTTTCTGATGCCCGAAGCCATCGTCGCTGTTGGCGAAGGAAAACGGATTGTCGGGCGCCTGCGTTTTGAAAGCGACGGGCGCCGCCAGCATTCGCAGTTCGAATATGATGATGCTTGGCTCGCCGCGGAGGATCGTTTTGCCCTCGCGCCGGGATTGCCGCTGCGCGACGGCAGTCACTTTTCATCCGGCAAGGATGACAAGCGCTCGGCACTGTCGGGATGTTTTGGTGATGCGGCCCCTGATTCCTGGGGGCGTGCGCTAATGACCAAGGCTCTTGGCGGCAGTCTCAGCGAGTTCGACTATCTCGTTCTGTCCGATGATCGCACCCGGCAAGGGGCGCTGCGGTTTCTTGGCGAAGACATGGAGCCGCTATCCGATCTCACGCCGCCCATTCCTCGGCTAGTCGAGCTTGAACGGTTGCGCTTGCTCGCGCAGAGATTCGAACAGGATCCAGGCGGCGCGGAAGAGGAAGCGCGCAATCTCGCCGGGGTGGCCGGATCGTTGGGTGGTGCGCGACCGAAAGCCAATGTCGAAGGCGACGAGCATCTCTGGATTGCCAAGTTCACGTCGGTGCAAGACACCACACCAGTCGAGCGCGTCGAAGTGGCGACGCTAAATCTGGCGGCCATGTGCGGGCTGCGTGTGGCAAACGCCCGGCTTGAGCTGCGCGACAGCGACAGTCCGATCGCCCTGATCCGCCGCTTTGACCGTCGCGGGCCCGCGCGCATTCCCTATATCTCAGCCCGCACCGCACTGGATTGGCAGAGCGAGGAAGGCGGGTTCTACACGGACATCGCCGATGTGATCCGTCAGATTTCGAGCACGCCGGTAGATGATCTGCACGAGCTTTGGCGACGGATCGTCTTCACCATCCTTGTGTCGAACACGGACGATCACCTGAAGAACCACGGATTCATCTATGTTGGCGGCGACCGGTGGCGACTGTCACCAGCCTTCGACATCAACCCGTCCCCCTCCCGGCATCGCGTTCTGGAAACAGGTATCATCCAAGGTGGATCGTTCGAGGCGTCGCTTGAAATCGCGCTTGAAGCCTGCGAGTTCTTCGATGTAAAGTGGGAGGATGCCGAGCGCGTAGCGGCGGAAATGGCGAGCACGCTTGCCGCAAGCTGGAAAGAAGCGCTTCGCGACGAAGGAGCCTCAAGTGACGACATACGTCTGTATTCTGAAGCATTCGAGCACACAGAAGCTGAAGTGGCGTCGAAACTCCGTATATAGTTCACTTAAAATATTGGAAGCGGGGCGGGATTGCATTGGTTATGAATGGCAATGATGGGTCCTTGGTAAATATGGGACTTATATACGTTGTTACCCGTGGGTCAACTCTGTACCCTTTTCACGGATCATCAGAGTCGTCGCAAACGTGAACGCTTCTCCCGCGCGCAGTTGCGCCAATCACTGACGCCGCATGGTGCGGCTCGCGTTCGCGTCTGCATGATCCGCATGGCCGCATGACGAAGCGCATCCCGTGACCGGCGCGACTTCGGGTCGGTAGTGCCGCATGCAAAACAGATCTGACTGGTATACGCTGAGGAACCGGGATCAGATCGACTGTCTTGTCGGTCAGCATCATTGGCAACTGACCCCTCCCGGTGTTCAGTATCGCCCGATTCAACCCCGCCTTCGATCTCACGCTGGACCCCGGCACGTCAATCGCCCCTATGCACTGCATGTCATGGATGCCGTCTTCAGATCTTCGACCACCACCAGCCCGTGCCGTAACCCATGGTTCACATGATGATGCCAGTTCTGGCACACTCTCGCCAGCTTGTACCGCGTGCGAGCAATCTGCCCCGGGTCTTCTTCTGCCACTTCGGACACGCCATCTGGCATTGCTGCCGCCTAACCTTCACTTCCAGCCGATGAGTGTCCGGCTGATGGAGGACCGCTCCATCACTTGTCGCCACCTGACTCACAGTCATGTCTACGCCCACCCCATTCGCAGCATCCATCACCGTATCCCGATCCGATCTCTCCACCGCATGGGATATCACGGCATGCTACTTCGACTCCACCGTCTTGACCACCGCCTGCCGGGCTGTTCCGTCTGGATACGGGTGGCTCCCCCCTCGGGCGTACCCAGCCCACCGTCGGCACATGTCGCTGCCCCTCCTGGATGCAGACTTTCTCCGGTCTGGTGAATGGCGGCTCTTAGACCGGGGTGTCCGCCCTGGCCCTGCAAAAGCGGGGCTAGGCTTCTACCTGATACTTGAGACTGTAGCGAACAATGACATAGGGCAGCCATTGCAACCGGGGCGTCTCACGGTGCGGCATTTAACACAAGCGACTGTACCGATCCAGCCGGCGGTTCCAGACATGTCGGCCGGCCCCGGCGATGTGAGCCCGCTAGTGAGCCTTGCCGGGCAGGAACCAATAGGTGATGTTGTGATGTTCTATGAGAGTCGGGGTCATGCGGTCGATCACGGCTTGGGTCAGATCACTGAGTACCATGGCAGCGACAACTGACATAGTGAAAGCAGTGGCCTGATCTCGGATGTCAACACCCGCGTTCGGGATTGACAGCATAAAGGTCTCTCCACTACAAAAATGTTATCAATGTATGTTATCTCCATAAATATCGCGGCACACGAGGCTGGGCAGCAGACTCATCGATCATGTTCTGTCCCATAGCAGTGATGAACTGGTGCCATTGGAGAATGGCTCCAATCACCGCCTTGGCAAGAAAGTTTGGCTCTGGCTTCTCACACCGGGTAGCGAGGTGCCGAAAGCATTGCTTCAATCAGGCTGAACAAGATATGGGATGCTTGCAACCGTAAACAGACAATCTATAAACTGGAAACTCTTTGGTGACTCACTCCTGTTTTCATAGCAGTCCTCATTTGCCTCAACCCACTGTTCAAAGCAAAAACCGGCGCCTCGGCTGGTGGTATACGATCACCTTGGGATCCTTGGTAGGCGTCCCTATCTTCTCGATTGATTCCACACTGGCGACCATACCGACTCTTGCAGAGGATTTAGGCACGAATATTGGCAACGCCCAATTGACGATATCACTTTATCTTGCCGGGTATGCCATGGGTCAAATCCCTCTTGGCTTTGCCTCGGACCTGTTTGGCCGTAGAAAGGTAGTCATTTTTTCGCTCGGCTTCTTCATTCTTGCCGGACTGGCCTGCTCCTTGGCCACTTCTATCGAAATTGCCGTCCTGGCCCGCTTTCTGCAGGGAATTTTTGGCTCCAGTGGAGCAGTGGTGTCACGAGCCTTGGCTCGGGATCTCACTGAGGGCAATGGAACAGGGCGAATAATGTCACTCATAACAACAATAATTGGCATGACCATGATCATCGCTCCATTGATTGGGAGTCTGATCATGATCGTTGGAGGGTGGCGTGCAACCTTCGGCTGTTCAGTCTTGCTAGGTCTGATTGCTTGGGTTCTGACCTATTTTGTCATTGCAGAAACCCGAAAAGACACCTTCAGACCAGCTTTTTTTACCCAATTCCTGGATGGTTCAAGAACAGTTCTTCGAACCCCTCAAGCCCTGATGGGGATACTTTTGGCCTGCCTGACCGTACTGGGGCTTTTCTCTTATATCACCACCTCGTCGGAGCTTTTCATCATCAATCTCGGGCTTTCATCGGTCGAGTTCGCAGGAATTTTTGCGGTCGTCGCCATTGGATACACCGCTGGCGGATTCATTAGCCGCAAACTCGGGCAAAACCTGTCAGTTCAAATCCAGATCAAGTTTTTTGCCGGTGCCTATTTCCTTGTAGGTTTGTTGTGGGTCGGCTTTTACTTGCTTGGCCTGCTCTCCCTCCCGGTCATTGTCGCTTTGCTGTTCCTTACATTTGGTTGCATTGGTGCGTTGCTCGGGCTGAGCACGGCGCTCACGCTGGAAAGGCTGCCTCACATTGCTGGCCTTGCTGCAGGTATCTCAGGGACAATGTATCTTGTCGCCGGTTCTTCTTACTCCTCCATTCTGGCCCAATTTGGAACCAACGCTCTCCACAACTTGCTGCTTACCTTCACAACTTCCAGTACCCTGATGTTCGCACTTGCTCTGGCAGTCATCCGAAAGTAGATTTCCAGAAACAAATCCCCGATTACTGATCGCAATCAGGTGCGGGCCAGTGCTCGGCACCAACTAGCGATTCCAGTATCGAACCAAGATTTTCCCTGGCAACAATGCAGACCATCCTTGGCTGGTCGAATTGCAACTCAACATGACCGTCGACGGTCTGGTTAGAGGTACCTGTCATCCCGTCCGGAGCAAATGCTATCGTGTTGATTTCCCACTTCAGACCTGCCGATTTTCCTTTCATCTCGCCAAATGGGAACAGCGAAACCCTCTCGTTCTGCGATAGCCTTAGCGTACAAGACGGCGGTGTCAGGAAACACAGATCCGATTCGTTGAACAAAATGATGATCTTGTGAGGAAAATGAAGCAAGGTATTGAGTGCCGACAAAGCATGGTCGACCCGATCTCCCAGCACGCCCACGCCAACATAGAATGGTGCGTCAACAACGCCAATGCACTTGTCGAAGTCGGTTCGATCCTGGTCCCATATCCGTATAAGGTTTGAACTGGGAAGAGCCTTCAGTATCTGATCAGGAATTGAATCAAAATCGCCGACAACACATTCAGGAACCAGCCCAGCTTTCTTGATTGAGTGCCCGCCACTATCGGCTCCAACCAGTCTTGGGGCATATTCGGACGCCAGGAATATGTCTGCGGTGGTACAGGTTCCACCGCCAACGACGGTGACCCCCTCACGAAAGGACCTCTTGGTGTGGATAGCGGGTGGCTTATACTTGAATGTCACAGATAATGGTCAACCTGTATTGCTTACCGGTACCTAGTCCGAAACAGCACTGGTGCTCAATACTTCTGGCCAGTTTTGATTGGCCTGTTCAATGAATCGGTGCATACCCTGCCGCCACAGTCTGGAAACCATCGGGGTGTAATTTAGATATAGTTTTCCCTCATAAACCGTAAAGGCCTAGTGGTCGGTTTTGGCCAAGCCATTCTGGGAGACCGCATAGGCGCAATAACCTCCATACTGCGGGGTATATGTCTCGGGAGAGGTCATAAACTTGTCAAGATGTTCTTGCGATAGAAACCGCCAGGTCACTCCCATCCACTTCGCGGAGAACTCTTCACTTCCGGCATGAGCCACGGTCAACTCAACATAGGCGACCGGATCATAACCATTGATGGCCACGCCATTTTCTGCATAGACGCTTGGCGCTTCAGCGCCAGCTGAAATGCAATAGCCCAGGAGGGCAACAAGAATCGCAGTAAATAATCTGTACAATTGCTGACGTACCTCACTTAAGATCAATGTAGATCGGGACACTGACAGAGCTCTTTGCACTCCTGGCGGCAAATATACCGAGTTGTCCATTGTTGGCCAAGGGGGTGCGCTTTTCGAGTCAAAGCCTTCAACCGAAGACTCAACTGCGCAGAACGTCAAGTTCCGGCAACAGAACCGGCGTGACGTATTCTACGTACAATGCAATCAAGCGTCAATTCCCAGCCAGGCCGCTGACTTGTCAGGCTACAAAACTGCCTTTGCTCAATTGTGACACTTCTTGGAGCGTTTCAATCCCGCCTCGATGAATCCGGCAAAAAGCGGATGAGGCTCAAAAGGGCGCGACTTAAGTTCAGGGTGAAACTGTACACCCACAAACCAGGGATGATTCCTGATTTCCAGAATCTCCGGCAATTTTCCGTCCGGCGACAGGCCGGAAAACGCAATGCCCTGTTCTTCAAGTTTTGCCCTGTACCGCAGATCCACCTCATACCGATGGCGATGCCGTTCGTCGATTCGGGTTGTGCCGTAAGCTTCAGCAACCAGACTGTCCTTGGCCAACATGGCCGGATACGAGCCGAGACGCATGGTTGCGCCCTTGTCGTCACCCTGATCTCGTGTGATTTCGACCCCGTTCTGAATCCAGTTCTTGAGATAATAAACGATCGGTATCAGCCTTTCGGCTCCCTTGTCGTCTTCATCAGCGAATTCCTCTGAACCCGCGGATGCCACGCCCAGGACATTGCGAGCGATTTCGATCACGGCAAGTTGCATGCCCAGACAGATGCCGAAATACGGTATTTTTGATTTGCGGGCAAACTTGATGACATTGAGCTTCCCTTCGGTCCCTCGCTTGCCAAAGCCTCCCGGTATAAGGATTGCATGGGTATCCTTGAGTATCTGCGACGGATCTTGCGTCTCAAATGTCTCGGCCTCATGCCAGGTTGCCTCGACCTTGACCCGATTGGCAATACCGCCATGAACCAAAGCTTCATTGATCGACTTGTAGGCATCATCCAAGCCGGTGTATTTCCCGACAATTGCGACCTGAACCGAATCCAGCGGGTGAGACAGCCGGTCCGATACATCAAGCCACTTGGCCAGATTGGCCTGAGGCACGGTGTCGATGCCAAAGGCATCGAGAACGGCAGTGTCAAACCCTTGCTCGGCGTAGACGGTGGGCGCATCGTAGATCGATTTCAGGTCCGGGGACGAAATCACGTATTCCTGCCGCACATTGCAAAAAAGGGCAATCTTGTTTCTTTCCTTCTCTGGGACTGGCTGCTGACAACGGCAGACCAGAATGTCCGGTGTCAGGCCAATCGCTCTGAGCTCCTTGACTGAATGCTGCGTCGGCTTGGTTTTCAGTTCGTTGCAGAAATCAAGATATGGAAGCAACGTTACATGAATAAACACGCACTGCTTCGGTCGCGCCTCCTGAGCAAACTGCCGGATGGCTTCATAGAATGGCAAGCCCTCAATGTCGCCAATTGTCCCCCCGATTTCGCAGAGCATGAAGTCCGCATCGTCGGCATCGTGGGCAATGAACTGCTTGATTTCATCTGTTACATGGGGAATGACCTGAATGGTCTGGCCCAGATAAACTCCTTGCCGTTCCTTGTCCAGAACACTCTGATAAATTCGCCCTGAGGTGGTCGAATCTGTCGATTTGGCTGCAACCCCAGTGAATCTTTCGTAATGACCAATATCCAGATCCGTTTCGGTGCCGTCATCGGTTACAAAAACCTCGCCGTGTTCAAACGGACTCAATGTGCCCGGATCAACGTTGAAATATGGATCCAGCTTGCGCAGTCGAACCTTGAACCCTCGCGCTTGCAACAACGCACCCAGTGCCGCTGACGTCAAGCCCTTGCCAAGCGATGAAACCACACCACCGGTGATGAATACGAACCTTGTCAAATGTGAAATTCCCCGCCGAAAAAGCCATTTCCGTGTGGCAAAAAACAATTCTTTGCCACTTCACGGGATTTACATTAGACACGCTTTCGGACGCGAAAGCAAATACTTGTTCATTTCTGGATAATTTCAGGTCGCCTCCATGGCCCTCTTGCCGCACAAGCAAACTGCAGCAAGGTGCATTTCCGGCAAACGCTTTCAGCACACCCCTCCAGCGGCCAACGTCATTGCGAGCAAACAGGCAATTATTCCGCTTTTGGAGGTGTAGCCGGCTGATCAGGTTGCGTCGTCAACTCGTCGAGGTTAAGCCCTGGAACAGTCGTGTTTTCTTCTGTTGAAACCGTGCCTTCCAGCCGATCAATGACGGAATCACCGGTTTGGTTGCTCGCCGACAATATCGTGAGGAAGATTGAAGTTCCCAGAAACAGAACGGCGAACAGCCAGGTCAACTTGCCCAGACCGGTCAGAGCACCCCGGCCGCTCAGGATGTTCCCGGCACCTCCTCCGATTCCTAGTCCACCCCCCTCGGACCGCTGCAAAAGTACGATTCCGATCAGGACCAAGGCCAGAATCAAGTGCACAACCAAAACTACATTACTCATGCCGGCTTTTTCCACTCTTATGGTTTTCCGATGGCTAGGGGTGTATGTATTGGCCCCGAGCCTTATTTCAAGTTCACGCAATTCTAAATGTTCAACGGGTACCTTCATCTTGCCTGAAACGGGCAATTGTTGCTTGGCTGAAGGCCCGAACAATTCATCTGGGAGAGTAATTCTTGAATAACTTGGTCATTGTTGGCTTGCAATGGGGTGACGAAGGCAAAGGCAAGATTGTCGACTGGCTGTCTGAAAAAGCCGATGTCGTGATTCGCTTTCAGGGTGGCCAGAATGCCGGTCATACAATCAAGACACGGGATCAGGAATTCAAGCTCTCGCAACTCCCGTCCGGCATACTCAGAACCGGAAAAACGGGTGTCATAGGGAGTGGGGTTGTTCTGGATCCTTTTGCCTTGCTCGCCGAAATCGACAAGGTCAGGACTCAGGGGATACAGGTTAGCGCAGACAATCTTGTGATCTGTGAAAATGCGACCCTCCTGCTGCCCTTTCATATCGAGCTGGACCGCCTTCGAGAGCAGCAGTCCGGGCGAGCAAAAATCGGAACTACAGGCAAGGGGATTGGCCCAGCCTACGAGGACCGAGTCGGGCGACGCGCTCTCAAGGTCGGAGACTTGCAAGATCCAGTTCAGCTAGAAACCGCTTTGCGGCACCTAGTGGCTTACCACAACACCTTGCGCCGGGGAATGGGGGTTCCTGCCATTGAACCTGACCCGATACTCAAGCAACTGGTCAAGATCGCCCCGCACATCAATCCATATGCCAAACCAACATGGTCAACCATGAGAAGATTCCAAAAAGACGGCAAGAGATTGCTGTTTGAGGGTGCGCAGGGAACTTTTCTGGATATAGATCATGGAACCTATCCGTTTGTGACATCATCCTCAACGGTTGCCGGCAATGCTGCGACGGGTTCAGGGCTTGGACCAAACAAGCTTGGATATGCTCTGGGTATCTGCAAAGCCTATCAGACCAGGGTGGGAGAAGGACCGTTTCCAACTGAACTGGACAATGCTCACGGCAGGCAATTGGCATCGACCGGACATGAGTTTGGGACAGTCACAGGGCGACCTCGACGGTGTGGATGGCTTGATGCGGTCATGGTCAAAATGGCTTGCGACTATTCGGGCGTGGATGGGATAGCTCTCATGAAACTGGATGTGCTTGATCAATTTGACGAGATCAAAGTGTGCGTTGAATACGAATTGGATGGCGAGAGGATTGATCATTTGCCATTCCAGCTAGACAGGCAAAGGCGTCTGGTGCCTGTCTACAAGACCTTCCGTGGCTGGAATCGTTCAACCATAGGCATTCAGGCTCAAGACGAATTGCCCAAGGAGACACGGAACTATATTGACGGGCTGGAAGATCTTTTGGACTGCCGCGTTGACCTCGTTTCGACTTCACCCTTGAGAGAAAGCACAATCATCTATTCCGACCACATTGGCAAATTCTTGTAATTGCTTATAGGCACCATCAATGCAGCTCCTGCCCTACAAGTTCAGACGTGTCCTCACCCTTGTTTCCCTTGTCATTGCCTTGCCCGTTTACATCATCTTGATTGTAAACGTACTTGATGGAGCCGGTGAACGACTTCACTGGTTCTTGGAGATGCTACTGTATCTGTTTTTGGGGTTGGTTTGGATTCTTCCCCTGCGACATATAGTACGCGGTGTCGGCAAAACCGACCCGGACGCCGGCAACAGAAAAACACAACAGTATCATCCAACGATTTGAAACGAGCCTGCCCATCCGTGAAGCAAATGCTTCAGTGGGCTCTCCAGACGATGCGCCATCCTGCCTCGATTTGCTTAGGGTGATTCATGGTACATCGAACTTCATTGATAAGAGGTCACAAGATCCTTTTATCATTATCAACAGGGTACAAGGAGGGTAAAACAACCGAAGTTCCAGTGTGCTTGGGTACATCGGCAACTGCGGATGGGGCAACCCATAGCATGACGCTTGCTACAATGAAGGACGAGGTCAGTTCAACAAATGTCCACAAAGCCCTCGGAATCCAGCACTTTACTTGCTCAGCCAGATGCGCAGTCCATTTCACGACCCATCAAGGGTGTCATGCACAGATGCTCACTCCCATACATCTGGTCCTCGATACCGCATGAGGCAGAACGCTTGAATGCCTTCTGCGCAACACAGGAAACTGAACGGGGTTATGCCAATCACCCGAGCGCAATGGTTGGAGCGAATGCCTTTTTGTCCCCAGTGCCTATGCTTTTTCGATCGATGAATCTATATACCTCAACGGGAACACTTTCCCGATGCTTGTGACCAGTTCATCAAACGAGGATTACAGTCAGGCCTGCCAAATGCCGATAAGTCACGTGAAGAGCTTTCTGGACAGGTTTGCCTTACCCGAACCACCTCCACTCGAAAGCATGGATTTGCATTTGGCACTCACGGTCTTGCTTGTTCGTATTGCGCGCATTGATCGCAACTATACGGACGACGAGCAGATTCACATTGAGGAACTCGTTGCGGACAGTTGTCAAATATCCATTTCCACGGCTCGCGAACTTCGTCAGGAGGCTGAAACAATCGAGGCTTCGTCGACCGATTCCGTCCGTTTTACCCGCATCATCAAGGAACAAATCCCCTTCACGCAAAGAGAAACAGTTCTCGAATTGCTCTGGGAGATTGTCTTGTCGGATGGTGTCCGGGACCACAAGGAAGACAGTTTTTTGCGCCTGGTCGCGAATTTGCTTGGTGTTACCGACCGCGACAGTGCCATAGCCCGTCAAAGGGTGATCAGTCGGACAGGCAGTTAATTCCGGTGCCGATACCTTTCGGTTGCCTCGACAAGCGCTTCCGGCAAAACTTCTTCCAGCAGATCCAGATCCTTTTTTGTCCCCGCTGAAATGCGTATGCATCGATCCTGGGGAGCAACCAGAGGCATTCTGACGAAAACATTCCGCTGAATGAGCTCATCAAGCAGGATACGCGCAAACTGTCCGTCATGGTTGACGTCTACGGCGACGAAGTTGGTCCCTGACGGAATTGCCTGCAGATTGTTCGCTCGAGCGATATTGCCGATTCGATCGCGTGCTGATTCAACCATCCTCAACACTGCTGCCAAGTTGCTCGTGTCTTCCAGAGAAGCGATGGCTCCAATCTGGGAAACCCTGCACATTCCAAAATGGTTGCGAATCCGCTCGAATCCCTTGACAAGATCCTTTGAACCCAATGCGTACCCAACCCTCATGCCGGCCATGCCGTAGGCTTTGGAAAAGGTTCGCATGCGGATAATTCTGGGATCTTCGACCGGCCAGCTTAATTTCGCTTCAGCCGGGGCAAACTCAATGTAGGCTTCATCCAGGACCAGCAGGGTTCCATCCGGCAAGTTACTGACAAAACTCCCTATATCCGCGCCCCGGTTCCAAGTTCCCATTGGATTGTCAGGATTGGCCAGATACACAAGCGAAGGGCCAACCTCATGAGTCTTTTCAAGGAGGAGGTTGAGATCCTCCCTGTCATTGACATATGGCACGGCAACCAGTTTCCCGCCGTACCCGACAACATGATAGTTGAAAGTCGGATACGCTCCAAGAGAGGTGACAACATGGCTCTCCGGCTCGACGACCATTCTGACCAGATACCCGAGCAGAGCGTCAATGCCTTCACCGACGACAATGTTGTCGGGTGAGATTCCGTTGAAATTGGCCAACGCCTGTCGCAAGTCGTAATTCTCGGGGTCCCCGTACTGCCAACTGCCCGCCACCGCCTCCTGCATGGCCCTTACGGCCTTGGGTGATGGTCCAAACACGTTTTCATTGGCTCCAATCCGTGCCTTGAAAGCCCGCCCCCTGTGGCGCTCAAGTGCCTCAGGCCCGACAAATGGCACCGATTGCGGAAGGGTTTCGAACAAAGAAGTAAACCTGAACATGGTCGCGGCGTGCCTAAGTCACAGATGGTATTTTTCAGACCTTAAATATGAGCATTGGAGTATAACCGATGCGAAGCGATTTTCCTATACGACATGAACTCTCTTGAGCTTGAAATCTTGCTTTTCGCACGATCGAGCATAACTGGAATTGGAGCGCAAAATGGGCTGACCTGTTGCCGAACCGTCGCTTTCATGTTCACATTCCGGTGCACTGAGACTTTCGGCTCGTTCGCTGTGGAGGATTTGTCTTGAAACTGGGTATATTGGAAGCAGGACCCGTGTTTCCGGAACTGCAGCCGGAATACGGCAACTATACCTGTATGTTCGGCCAAATGTTAAGCCATCATGACGGGCGGATTGAGGGTTGGAGTGTTTATGAATCCAGATTCCCCGATTCCATATCGCAATGTGATGCCTGGCTGATTTCCGGTTCGAAGTTCGGGGTCTATGAAGATCATCCATGGATCCCGAATCTGGAAGAGTTCATACGTCAGTGCCACTCGAACCGGCTTCCCCTGACCGGCGTGTGTTTTGGACATCAAATCATAGCTCAGGCGATGGGTGGCATCGTCGAAAAGTTCAGCGGTGGCTGGTGTATCGGCCGTACAAGATATGACTTTCTTGGACACGCCATCCATCTCAACTCGTGGCATCAGGATCAGGTAATCCACGTGCCCGTGAATTCGCAAGTTCTCGGTGGCAACGACTTTTGTCGCAATGCCTTCATCGATTACGGCGACAATACGTTCAGTTTGCAGCCCCATCCCGAGTTTGATCATGGTTTTGTTGAGGGCTTGATTGAATACCGAGGCAGCGGGGTTCCGAAGTCTCTGTTAGAAAAGGCCCGACAGGGCTTGGGCAAGGATGTCGATGATGTCTTGATCAAGGTGCTGGTAGAAAATCTGCTTGAATCTCAATCCCTTGCCAAGGCCTTGGCAATGGTCGAGAGCAACGGGAGCCTGACCTAAATTCGCTCGCTTAGGTTGAACCCTGATACTGCCGTCAATGTTCGGGAATCTGCCGGCTCATAGGCTGCATGACAGTCAGCCCTGCCGATCGGTGACTGGCTTGTTGGCCATTACAACTTGCGAAGCGGTTTTCTCGCGATGTGAGCATGGTCTTGTCTTGTGGTGATATCGTCACGGATAGCAGTTCAGCGACGGCATGCCCCGGTACATTGCTCAATTCCTTTGGCTCGAGCTTGTGCAGTCCACCGCCATAAACGCGGCCCTCTCCAAGCAACGCTTGCGGGCAGATTTCATTCAGGATTTTCCACAACTTCCGTCTCATGTCCGGCCAAGCTTGCAGGGCATGTTCAACGAGACTTGTCGGATAGAGCATCAGATAAACATTTGCAGCGGTTGCCCTCGAATTGTTCAGGATGAAGCGAAACGGCCTCCCCGACCTGGTGTTGTTGCGACCGAGATAGTTGCAGACGATAGGTGCAGAGGGCCGATTTTCCTGCCTGTACCAAGGCTTTCGATGACGACAGACATAACGGTCAGAAATACCCTTGCTCCTGCCGTCTTCGAGATACTTCCACAATTGGGGATAGCGGTCCTTGATTATATCCTCGGTCCAAGGCGGATCCAGCAAGAACAAACGATGCTTCAGTACCGGATTGCCGTTCTGGTCACTCTTTACCTCATCCTCGGGCAAGTGGCGCGGGCTTGGCAGAATTGGGCTGAATGCCTGCTTCGGAAGGTCGTGGTGGGCAATCTCCTGTTCCGTCAGGATGAAGAATTCATTGCTGCCAGTAACCAGACCCCGCTTGATCCTGAAGAAGTCGCCAAGCACTGGTCCTCTGACGGGTTTACATCTCTTACTTGCCGGATAACGTGTCCATTTGGGATCGTGCCCTAGTGCTTGGGCTGGAATCAAACGCTCAAGCGCTGGTTGCTCTAACGTGCCGCCATAGCTAAATCGTACCCTGTGATCTCTTGGAGGAGATTGATTGCGAAACCACACTATTGCTGACGATACCAATGCATCACCGAACTGCACGTCCACAGGGTCGAAGCGATGAATGTGTAGAAGCGTTACCTGGTTCAACAGATAGTGCTTCACTGAGACACCATAATTCACATCCATGAACTCGCTTGGAATCAACCATCCCGCCAATCCGCCTTCAGTCATCCACGTGTGACTTAGACCCAAAAAGTAGCAATGGAGACCGGCAAGCCCATTGATCCTCATCCCGCAGACGTCTATCATCTTTTGCTGCAGCCGTCTTTTTTCTCCCTTGGCGATATGGTGATGCCTGATGTAGGGAGGATTGCAGATGACAAGATTGAATCTCTTGTTCGCGCTAGGTGCCTCAGATTGAGTAAAGTCCTCAAGTCGGATATCAATCTCTGCATTTCGCCATAATCGTGCCGCCGGTTGTCCATAATACGGATCGGTTTCATAGCCTACAGCAGCATAAATGCTTGACGGCGAGAACACTTTCTGCAAGGCTGAATAGAACGAGCCTGTTCCAAAGGCCGGATCCATGAATCTTATGCCTGTGCTTGCTCCAAGTTGCTTGTATGCGTAGCGTTGCATATCTTCGGCCAAGCTACCAGGCGTCGCAAACTGACCCTTACGGTTACGAACTGCCAATTCCCGGCGCATGTCCAGATCGGCCTGCAAGGCAATCCGACGAGATTCCAGATCGGCAAGGGTCTCCACTCTCATCTACAATCCAAACTCCACCAGATCATGCATACGGTGCTCCCATATCCAGTCAATACCTTCCGCGGCAATATACCCAAGATAGTTGCCGTCGAAATATCCACGCAAGAACAGTATGAAACGCATATCATCATTGTGGGTCCGGCGCAACTGGTATATTTTTGCCACTTCCTCCTTGCGTCTCTTGTTGACGTTCGCAAAATCACCGGCTGACTTCGCCTCAATAAGAAGCAGCCGGTGGTCTGTACCGGCAGTTTTGGGCATAACGGCCACATCGGCGGTGATGTTGATCGTTGTGTCGGCTCCTTCCTGCTTGATTGGCACGTTCAGACGAAACGAGTATGTTCCCGGCCGCATCTCGTCATACTTAATGCCTTCCCCAGATCGCAATTTCTGATATCCCAACGTCGTCAACCACTTGTCAATGGCATCAAGCTGCCTTTTCTCTTGAGCATTGCGGATAATGGGGTTCGCAATGGCTCCGCACAAACGATCGGCTATGATTGTTGCTGCTCGGTTCAGTTCGCATTCTGACGGACTTATACCACTTCTCAGCCAGAAGAAAATATCCGGATCAGCCATCTCCTTGATAATCTGTCCAATCTTCTCAAGGTCTCCATTCAAGTCATTTGCTGACATTCGTGGAGGCATCCTGTTGTCATTCTCCATGGACTTGATCAGATTTCTTGAAACGCCAGCAAGGCCAGCCAATCGATCCACAGCCAAAGGCGGACAGGTGGACATGCGCAGTGTCGGCAACACCGAGGGTTTTGTCCTCAACAGATTGGGGCCAACATCGGTGAGGTATCTGGTTGCCCTCAAGGATGCCTCGACACTATCAACCGTCTGTGCTCGCGTCGTCCGGTATGCATCAGGAGCAAAGTGCATAAACCAATTGTTGTACAGGTCCACCGACTGTTCGATGTCCTGTTTCCACCGGTCCGGTTTATCTCTGTTTACAGCCGTCATCCTCTTCTCTGCATCTGCTTGACACGCCGACAAAGTCATGCACGTGCCACTCTGAAGCGGCCTTCTTTATCGACTGGAAATCACGCGACACTGGTGTCATGCCATGCCTTCCCGGAAACCGGGCAGATAAAGGTGGCCTGACTGGTCAGGTTGCGACTTGGGCCAATCTTGAATCCCGTTTGGATCAGCCTTGACTCTCAAGTTCATCAATTGACTTTTGCAAGTCAGCCATCTGCTTTCTTAGCCTGTCCAGTTCCGGTTCTTCAGAAGCAGGCTTGGCCGCACTCGATTCTTCTGACGACGGATTTTGTATCGGCGACCAAAACGGAAACATTCTTGAAAAGTATTCCTGCTGGCTCTTCTGAATTTCCATGAAGCCCTTGACAGGATCCGACACGTTTTTCAGAAACTGAGACTGACTCTGGTTCAAGACACTGTAAGTGGCTTCCAGAAACTTCGGAATGACTGCAAGGGAATCTTCCTTGTAGGATCGAACCATGTTCGCCAGAATGTCTACGGGCAGAACTGGCAAGCCGATCGATTCGTTGTTGATGATAATTCTTACGAGATATTCCCGGGTCAGATCTTCCCCGTTTTCTCGATCGATCACCCGGATATCCCGGCCGGTCCTGATGATCTTGGCCACATCGTCCAAGGTCGTGTACTCGCTTGTTTCCGTGTTGTAAAGCCGGCGACTCGAGTACCTCTTGATTAATAGTGGTTCTTCCTTTTTCTTCATTGCTTGGTCATCCATTCACGCAACAGGAAATCCTCGGCGCTAGGCAGCCGCCGGTACCAATACATACTGACCCGGAGCATCGGCATAATCGTTTTCTGTACATGGTTCGCGGGCAGGAATCTCCTTGCCTGAACGTTGACCAAGCCACTCAGACCATCTACCCCACCACGTTCCGTCACCATATTCCGCCTGTTCACGCCATTCATTCAAATTCCGGCTACTCTTCGAATTGAAGTAATGGCCATATTTCTTCTTCGTCGGAGGATTTATGATTCCGGCAATATGCCCCGATTCAGCCAAGATGAAGTCTTGAACCGTGCTCTTCGTTTGTTGCAGGCCATCAAAAGACGTCTTCCAGTTGACCAGATGATCAGACTCACACGCTATGGCCATGAATGGCTGGGTTACATCGGTCAGCCCGATATGCACCCCATCGATGCTCAACTCTCCTTTGGCAAAGGCATTGCCACGAATGATGTCGTAAAAATACTCCTCGGCCATCCGACCGGGAAGATTGGTTGAATCTCCGTTCCAAAAAAGTAGGTCAAAAGCCTTCGGGGGTTCACCCATCAGATAACTTCGAATGGCCGGCCCGTAGACCAGATCATTGGCTCGAAGATAGGAAAACGCCTTGGCCATGTTCTTGCCCGGAAAATACCCCTTGGTCTCGATTTCGTAATCGATTCCGGCCAGAAACTCATCACTGATGAAGATTCCCAACTCTCCGGCATCGGTGAAATCCGTCAAGGTGGTGAAAAACGTGGCGGCGCTGATCGTGCTGGCCCCAGTCTTGTTCTGGTAAGCCATCGTCATGGCCAGGAGCGTGCCACCGATACAGTAACCAACAGCGTTTATCCGCTCGACATCGGCCACCCTTCGAACTTCATCGATAGCCTTCTGACTGCCCTCAAGCAAGTAAGTATCCATTCCAACATCACGGAACGACTCGTCCGGGTTGTTCCAGCTGATTATGAACACCGTATAGCCCTGCTCAACTGCGTAATTGATAAAGCTGTTGTCCGGGCGCAGATCCAGAATGTAAAACTTGTTGATCCACGGCGGAATTATAAGCAGCGGCACTTCCTTCACCTGATCGGTCTTTGGGGCGTACTGGATCAGTTCAAACAGCTTGTTGCGATAGACTACCCGTCCCGCGCTCAAGGCAATGTTTTCGCCGACCGTGAAGGCACTTGTGTCCGAGAGTGTGACCACGAGGTCACCGTCATTTCGTTCCAGATCCTTCACGAGGTTCTCAAGGCCATCCACAAGCGACTGACCTTCCGTGTCAATGGCTTTTTGCAGAGCTTCAGGGTTTGTCGCCAGATAGTTTGCCGGACTCAGCAAATCCGTAACCTGATGGGAAAAGAACTCAATTTTTTTCTTGTGCTCTTCGTCCAGGCCCTGAAGATTTTCAAAATAATTGTTGATCAACTGGGCATTCAGCAGGTACTGCTCCTTGAGAAGGTTGAAATACGGGTTCTGCCAGTGCTCGCTCTTGAACCGGCTGTCTGTTGAATGGGGTGGTGAAGCTTGTTCGTCCTGAGATCCAATCAGGGCGTTATTTGTCTTGAGCCAGAGATCCAGCGACTTGCCCCAGTATTGCACCTGATTCTCGAAAATTTTCGTCGGATTCAGGAAGACATCGGCCGCGGCTGCCATGCCGGTCCTGACCATGAAATCACTATCCGGCTGATAAGCAGGCGGTTCAACCGTATTCTTCTGCGAGAGAACTTCCATCAGACGAATGCTCAATTCCTCGATTCGTCTCATGTTGTGGCTCATTCTTTCGGATTGCGTCGAAGAATCTGCCATAATTTAAATCCGTTGCCAGAAACATTACTTGATCACAAATATGCTAACTGATTTTCTTCTCAAGGTGGGACAAGTTTTCTTAATGTTCTCTGGAGGCTAGATGAGACCATTCTTTACCTATGACGCCATTGAAAGCGCGCGATTGTCTGCCGAGTGGACCGGAGCGTCAGCCAAGACTTTCTGGTCCTTTCCTTTCTTCGGCTTTTCAACGAGTCCCGTACCCAAGACTCTTTCAGCCTGGGGAACGGTAGTCGAGCGTGCTTATAGCCGCATTGTCGAAAAGCCGGACTGGGGTATACACTGGATCGTGTCGGATCACGTCGAATATCTTGTGAATGAGGACATTGCCGTTGAAAAGCCTTTTGCCAACCTTGTACGCTTCAACGTAGTAGGAAGACCGGCCAAACCTCTGAAAGTCCTGCTTGTGGCCCCAATGTCCGGTCACTATCCGACCCTCATGCGAAAAACTGTCCATAGCCTGATACCCGACTGTGAACTCTACGTGACGGAGTGGAAGAATGCACGCGATATACCTGTGTCGGAAGGGAAATTCGACATCGAGAATTTTACCGAATATTTGCGCGATTTCATGCTCCATCTGGGACCGGATACTCATGTCATATCGGTCTGCCAGCCTGTCCCTCTGACCTTGGCCGCTTCCGCCATGATTGCCGAAGATTCACCGGATCAACAGCCCAAGTCGCTGATTCTTTTCGGCGGACCCGTTGATCCAGACGCGGCACCAACAGAGGTCACCGACTTTGGCAAGCGGGTTACCATGGGTCAGCTGGAACACCTGTTCATTCAGAATGTTGGATCGGGGTATGACGGGGTGGGTCGAATTGTTTATCCAGGAATTGTTCAACTTGCCTCCTTTATCGCCATGAACCTGCACAAGCACACGTCATCCTTTCATGATCAAATCCTGCGAACCGCTCGCGGTGAAGCCTCTGATCACGACCGTCACAACGAGTTCTACGACGAATATCTGGCCGTGATGGACATGACGGCCGAATTTTACCTGTCGACCGTGGAGCGGATATTCAAGAAGCGCGAAATTGCACGAAATGCCTTCACCGTTCGAGGTCGACCCGTCGATCTGGGCCGAATCAATCGATCGGCGGTCAAAATTGTCGAGGGTGGAAGCGACAATATTTCCGCTCCGGGTCAGTGTTCCGCCGCGTTGGAACTTCTTACCGGCCTGTCCGACCACATGAAGGCTCATCATATTGAACCTGAGGCCGGACACTACGGAATCTTTTCAGGCAAGTCCTGGCTTCATGACATTCGACCTCTGGTACTGGATTTCATGACCAGCAATTCCAACTGACGAAACTGCTGATGGACCCCTTTCTGACTGGAAACGTCCATGCGGCAAAGGTGAAATTCGGTGTGCTTGATCCAGCGCCCACACCGCGATTCACCTGCGCTCGGGTCGACATGAAAATTGTTGCGCAATAAAGCGTGAAGGATTCAAGGTTGGGGGTAAATCAAAAGCACTTCTCCCATGCACGGTCACATTGGAGTCAACGGGTCAGCTTGACACCTCTGGCCAGACTCTTGAGCTTGGCATAGGCAATTGCAGGATCGACGGACCCAAAACCTGCAAAAGTTCCGAAACCGCAATCGGAACCGGCCATGACTCGGCGCTTGGGCATGAATTCCAAAAATCGCTCCAGCCTTTGCTGAACGACCTCGGGGTGTTCGACAAAGTTGGTCGTCGAATCAATGACGCCAGGAACCAGCACCTTGTCTTCGGGAATTTCGCCCCGCCGCTCACGAAATATGGTCCACTCATGAGCATGCCGCGGATTGGATGTCTCAAACAGCAAGTACCTTGCTCGAGATGACATCAACACGTCAAACATTTTGTCCATGCCAATATCACATGTATGGGGCCCCTCATAATTGCCCCAGCAGATGTGCATGCGTATGCGATTTGAATCGATTCCTTCAAGTGCCTCGTTCAGCACTTCCATGTTTTGGGCCGCGACCCGAACAAACTCGTCATCCGACAGATCCGTGAACAGCATGTGTCGTGAAAGCGCCAGATCCGGACAGTCCAGCTGCAAGTATAGACCACTTTTTGCAATGGTCCGGTATTCCTCACGCATCACTTGGCCAAGGGCATGAAGATATTCTTCCCGAGATGCATAATGGCCATTCGGCAGGAAAAGACTGATGACCCCGGGCGAGGGAGCATTCATGAACCCGGCATTGGCACCATGTTCTCGCATGGCATCCTTGAGATTGTCAATATCCTTTTGCAGATCATCAGTGCCCTTCGGCTTGATCTCGCCAACGCAATAGGGTCGGGAATACTTCGGTGTCCCGCCTTCGCTGGCCAGCCGCCGCAGAAATGAAGGAAACTGCAGAAGATCGGCCGGTGGCTGGCGCCGAGCATCACCCGCAAATCCGGTGTAGCGGTCCTTCACATACGTCGCATAGGAAATCTTGGAGGTTTCGCCGTCAGAAACCACGTCAATACCCGCTTCAACCTGCTTTCTGACCATTTCAAACGTGGCTTTTCGCATGACGTCATCAAAGGCAGCCGTGTCGTACTCATCGCCCCGTTCACGAGCAAACAGCATATCCACGACCTGCTGGCTTCGTGGCAAACTGCCGACGTGGGTGGTAAGAATGCTCATTGACTGAGCCCCAAACACTCCTTGGTCATTGCCAACCCCAAGTCGGACCGGCCGGATCATCGGTACCTCTCACTCGAAACAGGCTTGCTTCACCCGAGACGGCAGGCTCGATCTGACGAGTGGCATCAATTGCCAACAAGGCAACGTCGCCCGGAGCAAGTATTCGCGTTTCACCGTCACAAACAACCCGCCAATGCCCTTCGGTAACCAACAGAACCTCACTGTGCTTTGTACTGTAGGATTGGTTCCGGGTACGATGCGACACAAAGCTCACTTCAAAGCCAGGCCTGTCAACAATCATGCCTTCATTGCCAATTACCCGGACGGACAACGGGTCTGAAAGAGCAACCATGTCCCAGTAGCGAGCGACATAATTGGAGACAACCTGTTCGGCCGTCGGTTCACCGAATGCCTTCAGCTCCTCTTCGGTCGGCAGGGGCAGGGGCTTTACACCGTCCGGCAAGGCCTCACCCTTCTTGGAATCATACAGCTTGCCCGTTTCAGCCAAGATCAGCCCATGTTCCCGGGCTTCCTCAACGACCTGTGGAGCCCATATGACTCCGCCTCCCGCATCGTTACCTCCCAAAATGGCCAGCAGCATGCCATATTCTTGGCCAATGTTTTCAAAACCTCGAAACATTCCCGTTGGAATGTTGAAAATGTCTCCCTCTTCAAGAACGACTTCACCCGCCGTGCCATACCGTCCCCAAAAGAAGCGCCAGCGTCCCTTCAGAACGATAAAGACTTCCGCCGTGCGGTGGGAATGGAGAGAATTGCGACACTTTGGTGGCTGCCCTGCTGCCCCGATGTTGAAGCCTGGCGTGTCGACGATGTGAACATGCTGGTCTGCACTTTCGGACACGCCCCCACCAATGATGGTAAAGTTTTCTTTCTGATCTGACCCCGGGGTATGGGTATCAATGAACGCCGTCTTGCACGGAATGAGCTCGCCGTAGCGAACAACGCTCATGGACCCTGTTGAAATGCTTGAATTCATCCTTTGCTCCTTGTGAACCGATTCCTGTTCATTGGCGGGTCTAGCCGTCATCATCAGCAGGCAAGTCGGTACCAAAATAAATCCCTTCGTCCAGACGATAGATTTGGTTCCAGATCGAGACATGATCAATCAGAATGAATTCCCTGACAATGCCGTCATGTCCGTATTCGGCGTGGGAAATGCCCATGATGTCGACAAACTGGCCGGACGGACGGCCAAACATGCCAAAACCGGAATGGTCACCGGTTAGGCGCCAACGGACAGCTGCCCTCGGCGGTCGATTGTTCTCGATCTGGCCAATGCGGTGCTCAATCCGAAAATCAGCCTCGGGAAACGAGGACCGAAACCCGATCCAGTATTTTTCGGCTTCGTCGACGCCATGTACTGTCCGACCTTCGCTCAGATCAAGCTGACACGCACGCGCGTAGTTGTTGTAGAGATTGGACACCTCGCCTCGCATTATCTTTTGCAGATGATCCTCATACTGAAGTCCCGGCTCAGCATCATTGCCCTTGCCTTTGTAGGGGCCTTCGACATTGAGATCCAACGGGTCCGTTCCTTCATTCGGTTCCAGCATGAGTTCGTCGTCTTCATACGAAAGACCCAGTTGCCTGTAGATCGCTCCCTGGTCACGCACCAGCCACTCGTCATTGATCACCCAGCCATGTTTCTCGTGTCGGACGGCATGACAGTCAGCAATGATGCGATACTGAACCTCCCTGTTCTTGGGTGGTCCATACTTTCCTTCGCCCCGCTGCGTGGCCTTGGACAATATCCGGTGCGAAGAAAACCAGCTGTCATCATCAATCTGGGCCCAGATGACATCCTCGCCTAGCAGAACCCGGTCCGGAAACTCGGCCAGCGTCTCATTGGTGGCCTGAATGACACTCTTGTTGCCAATGGCCAGACCATCAGGGGCTCGGACCTTTACATCATCATGATAGTATTGCTTGATTTTGTTGATGCCCTTTTCTTCCCAAATTTCATAGGTGATTCCCAGGATGTATTCGGGAAAGGTCGCATATCTCGGATTGTCAGACATTGGTTTCCTTACTTTTGGTCGAACTGCGAACGATCAGGTCCCCGTCGATTTGAACCTGAAGCGGAATGGCCGCCTCCTCCTTCACCAGCTCCATCATCTTTTCGACGGTGACCGCAACCATTCTGTCAAGCGGCTGGCGTACGGTGGTCAGGTCATAGGCCGGCCAGGCGGACAGTGGAACATCGTCATACCCGACGATGGATATGTCTTCAGGTATCCTCAGGCCCAATTCGTAGCGAATTACATCCATCACGGCAAAGGCCATATGGTCATTGCCAACAAAAATTGCATCCAGGGCACCAGCATGATTGTCCAATAATTCACGGGTGGCCTCCATGGCCCGGTCGCGGTTGTACATGCCGTCAATCACCTTCACCGGCTCCATGCCATGCTCCTGCATGGACAAATAAAACCCTTTGGCTCGGTCACATCCCGTTGACGATCCTTGCCAACCGGTAATGTGAGCGATTCTCCTATGGCCGGTTTCAATCAGGTGCTCGGTTGCTTTCTTGGCCCCCTGAACATTATTTGAGGTGACTGAGGCGATTGATCGGTCGTTCTGATGGCGGTTGAACAGCATCACCGGTATATTCTGTCGCCGACATCGATCGACCAGGCTGTTCGACAGCGCCACCGAAGCCGTAATGATGCCATCAACCTGATAGTCCATGAGTTCCTCGACCACCTTCTGGGCGTCCCGGTCGGTTCCGTTCGGTGTCAAAAAGACCAGGATGTGATAATTCTCCTGCTTCAGCTTGAGGGAGAGCCTTTCCAGTGCCTGCGGATAAAACTGGTTGTCAAGATAGGCCACGATCAGGGCGATGATTCCAGACTTGCCGGTAATCAGAGAGCGCGCCAAGGCGTTAGGGCGATAATTGAGTTCGTTTGCCGCCTTGCGCACCTTGTACGATGTCTGGGCCGAAACCGAACTTCCCCGTGTGAACGTTCGGCTTACGGCGGACTGGCTGACACCAGCCTTGCGGGCGACATCAACCGACGTTGCATTACTCATCCGAGATTTCCGTTTTGCTTGATCCGATAGCCCCGGTCATCCCGCCGTCCAACCCCCATCGATAATGATATGAGTCCCGGTAACCAGACTGGATGCATCAGCCGCAAGGAACACCACGGCTCCCATGATATCCTCAAGCTCACCCAGACGCCCAAGCTTGATCTTGGACTTGATCCAGCTGACCTTCTCCGGATCTTTGAGCGTCGACTCGGTCAAGGCCGTCTTTATGAAGGTCGGGCAAATTGAATTAACCCGGATCCGCTTGGGTGCCCATTCAATGGCCATGGCCTTGGTCATGCCTTCGACGGCATGCTTGGACGCACAATACACCGTCCGTTCAACGCCTCCTTGCAATCCCATTTGGCTTGAAATCTGAATGATCGACCCGCCGCCCAGCCGTTCCATCTGGCGAGCCGCCTCGGCGGCCAGAAAAAAGGCGCCCTTGGCATTCAGATCCATGACCACGTCGTAGTCGCTTTCCGTGGTGTCCAATGCCAGCCTATGCCGGGCCATTCCCGACGAGTTGACGACCACATCAAAGGGGTCGTGCGCCTGAAAGAACTGTCTGACCTCGTCAACTTTGCTGGCATCAAGCTGATGACCCTGTACGCTCAAGCCCTTGTCATCAAGGTTTTTGATCACTGCCTGAATCTTGACCAAATCCCTTGATGCCACGGTGACTTTGGCTCCGGCCTCAGCCAAGGCCACCGTACACGCCAAGCCAATACCTTGAGCCCCGCCTGTTACCAGTGCTCGTTTGCTGTCCAGACGAAAGGACGGTGTTGCTGGAATTTCGGTCAATGCGACGCCTCCTTGCTGAGCACTTGGGAATTGCCCGACGCCGGAGTTCCGCCGTAAGGAATGTTGAGACCACCGTATCGTCGCAACCGAAGATTGGCCTGCTCGGCATGACCGACAAACCCTTCCAGATGCGACAGGCGGGAACAGTACCGGCCGATGAAGGTGGCGGCTTCATCATTCAAAACCTTCTGGTAGCTGTGAGTCTTGAGGAATTTTCCCACCCAAAGTCCGCCGGTGTATCGGCCGGCCCCTCTGGTCGGCAATGTATGGTTGGTACCGATGACCTTGTCACCGTTCGCCACATTCGTGCGAGGGCCCAAGAACAGTGCGCCGTAGGAGGTCAGATTGTTCAAGAACCAATCATCCCGATCAGTCATGACCTGCACGTGTTCAGAAGCCATTTCATCAGCGACCTCCAACATCTCGTCGTAGGTATCACACAAAACCACTTCACCATAGTCCTGCCAACTCCTGGTAGCCAAGTGAGCCGTCGGAAGAACTTCTAGAATCCGCTCAATTTCCGTCATGGTCTGTCGGGCCAGCTTGCGACTGTTGGTAACCAGGACGGCCGGGGAATTTACGCCGTGTTCCGCCTGGCCCAGCAGGTCTGTGGCACACAGTTCCGCATCAACGGTCTCGTCGGCAATGATCATGGTTTCAGTCGGTCCTGCGAAGAGATCGATCCCGACCTGACCAAACACCTGACGCTTGGCCTCGGCGACGAACGCGTTGCCGGGTCCAACAATCATGTCCACTTGCTTCATGCTCTCGGTGCCGCAGGCCATCATCCCTATGGCCTGAGCACCGCCCACGATGTAAATCTCGTGCCCGCCGCCAAAATGAATCGCGGCCACAACAGCCGGATTCGGCTGACCCTGATAAGGGGGCGTGGTGACGACAATCCTCGGAACCTGGGCGACCGTCGCAGTTACGACAGACATATGGGCGGATGCCACCATCGGAAACTTGCCGCCGGGAACATAACATCCGACGGACTGAACCGGAATGTTCCTGTGGCCGAGAATGATCCCTGGAATGGGTTCCACCTCTATGTCCTTCATTGATTCTCTTTGAGCCTGAGCAAAATCCCGGACCTGCTTCTGGGCAAACTTGATGTCGTGAATCACCTGATCGGGAAGCTGATTGACCAGGCTTCGGATTTCATCGTCTCGCAGTCGAAAGGACGTCGGGGAAAAATCGTCCAGCCGCTTCGAATACATTCGAACCGCATCATCCCCTTCCTGCTTGATTTTCGCCAGCATTCCGGCGACAATCTCGGCCACCTTCCTATCGTCGGCCGTTTTTTGTTCCGCGGATCTGCCTTTTTTCAAACGTTCAATCACCAATTCGTGTTTTCCTTCCTTCTAGGGCTGATTGTGGTCAAACCGCTCCCATCCTTCGCCATTGAACACGTCAACCCCAAGTTGACGGAGAACATCAGGAAAGTCCACCATCACCCAGTTGTCAACAATTTTGCCGTCCTGAACCTTCCAGAAATCCATATACCGAATCCGAACCGTCTTGCCCGTTGGCCGGATACCCATGAACTCGCCCGTATGGACGGCTTCCTGCCGTCCAAAAGCCGCGGCCCACTCCCCCATGAACAAACGGGCTTCATCCACACACACCTTCTCGGAAAAGGCAGCCTGAAAGGGCCTTTGCCAATTGTCCTGAAACTCTTTTAGGCCGTTTTTGGTCCCGCACCCAAAATTGCCCATCCATCGAAAGGTATCGGCAAAAAATTCGCCAATATCGTCAATCCGATGGTCGTTCAGCCCTTCAACCATTTTCTCGATCACCTCCCGTGTCTGGGACGTTTTCGACAGGTCGTTGTCCTTGGTGAGTTCTCCCTGCTCAAAATTGTCTTGTGACAAGGTGTTCGTCCATATCCTGCGTTTTGATAACTGTGCGGTCAGCCCTTGACGGCTCCGGCCGTCAGTCCACTGACGATCTGTCGCTGGAAGACCATGACAAGCAGAAACAGTGGGGCCGTGATCGAAACCGCTGCCGCCACCGCCTCGACCTGGTCCGTCATGGTCGTCTCACGGTTGAAATATCCCGTAATGGCGGGAACCATGGTCTGGTTTTGGCTGTCGAGCAAGAGCGACGTAACCAGATAGTCGTTGTAGGCAAGCAGAAAGCTGAAAAGACCCGTGGTGATGACGCCAGGCCACATGACCGGCATGATGACCCACCAGAAGGCTTTCAAGTGCGTGCAGCCGTCAACCCTTGCGGCTTCATCAAGTTCTGACGGAATATTCTGAAAAAAGGCTCTTAGCATCCAGATGGTAAACGGCTGATTGATTGAAACCAGAACCGCGATCACCGCAAGGGGCTGACCGTAGAGGGTCGGAGCATTTTCGCCAAGGAGAGGCCTGAGTATCTCGGCCGAATTTATGAACACTGGCATGTAGCCAGCAACCAGAACCGAGTGAGGCAAGGCGCGGAAGATCAGGGCCACAATCAAGATCCAGAAGGCCAGGTTTGAACCCGAACGGGCCAGCCCATAACCCGCAAGGGTGCCAACTGTCAGCGATATTATGACAACTCCGGTGGTTACAATCAGCGAATTGTTGAAGTTGCGATAGAATTCATTTTCGACCCAGACCGACACATAATGCTCAAAGGTGAACCCGAGGATGGGTGCTCCTGCAAACCCAAGAATACCGTTGAGTGCACCCAGAACCGGCGGCAAGACGAACCCCAGCCCCAGAAAGGCGAACAGACCGACAAGGAGAGCTCCCATGACCCAGCCTAGAAAAAGCAGATTGAAGGGCGACCAGGCACGGACCAGCCTGGGAAGCCTCCGGGTTGAAAACCAGGCAATCAGGTAAATGAACCCGATCCCAGCGGCCATGTCGACAATCGACAACCCTTTTCCACTGGCCCGAGTTTCTGGCCCAAAAATAACCTTAAGGGGATTGGCGGCAAAGGAGTCAACAGGTTCCTTGACACTCATGACGGCAATCCAGAAGATGGGAAAGGCCGCGATGATGCACCAGAATGCCACAAACGCTATGACTCCTAGCCTGAGCGAGAGCGGCATCTGCAAAGCCTTGGGTACCGACATTACAGGATCCTTGCCTTGTGGTCACGCCAGGTCTTTTGCAAAAGCGGAATCAAGATGATCACAATGCCGACCATGGTCAGCATTGAATTGGCTGATGCACGGGTAACGGAGCGGGTTCCGGATTCATCAAGAGTCAGAAAATCATAGGTCAGCCACTGCAAGGAAATGACGTAGGATTGCGACGAGAATCCGACGATTTCCTCAAACACCCGATAACTGTCCATGAGGTGGATGAGCGAGATGAAAACGATCAGGGGCATCAAGTGGGGAATGATGACGAACCTGAGTCTCTCAAAGCGGCTGGCACCGTCAATGATGGCACTTTCAAGCGTATCATTGTTCACCGTCTGCAAACCGGCGTAAAACACCACGAAGGCGAAGGGAGCGACATGCCAGACACGGTAGAACATCATCATCAGCTCAATCGTCCAGGCCTGAGCGAACATGGCAATGTCCCGGGCGAGCCACCACTCCAGAAACGCCGTCAAGATCCCGTCGCCGATGAACAGCCACCGGATGGACAAAGCGCCGATGACCGGGGTGATGATAAACGGGAGCAAGGATACGAATATGACCTGTCCCCGCACGACCTGAGTCAGGTTGTTGACTGCCAGCGCGATCAGCAGCCCCAAACCCACGGCAAGAGGCAGGGTGATCAGGGTAAACATCAGCGTAAAACGAAGAGCCTTCCAGAAGTCTATGGCCATCAGGGACGACCAGCCGAAATTCGCGAATGCCTCATCCAGTCTCAGTATGTTTCTGTAGGCTTCCCAGCCGACGAAGTTTGTTTCGGTTATGACTTCGCCACTGTCATCTAGAACAGGCTGTACAGCTCTCTCGGTAACACAGGTGGATGTCCCGAAACCCGGGGTGCAGGTCTCTACCTCAACTGTCTCATACAGGGTTGAGGTTGTGTAAAAGCTTTGAAAAAAGACGCTGACGAGAGGAAAGGCGATGAAAACCAGCATCAACAGCATTGACGGAGCAATGAAGCCGATAAATACTCTAAATTTCACCAGTTCTCTTTCAGTGCCGATGGGTTCGGGAGGGGGCAGTTGCCTGCCCCCCCCAAACGAACCGTTATGTTACTGAACCAGGCCTTCTTCCCGGGCAGCCACCAGATACTCAGCCTCAATGTCGGCCAGAGTGGTGGCCGCATCCTTTTCACCGGTAATGAAGGCCGGCAAGCCGTTGCCCAGAGTTGTAAACATGATGCCCATGGGGACGCTGGCCGGATAAGGCATGGCGCCGTTGGCCGCCGTAGCCGAAGCACCCTCTGAGAAGCGCCCCGAAACATATCCGTCAATTAGCCAGATCGCGTCGGAATTATTGGCCGTAACCATCTCCTTGTCCATTCCTTCCATGGCCACCTGAAACGCAGCCTCTGCTTCTTCATCGGTAATGTTGGCTGCGATGACGATGCCATCCCACCAAAGAGTTGATGCAGGCCTGACTGCACCCTTGGCCGCTGAAGCCATGGTTATCAATCCAACGACAGTGCTCTCATCGGGATTGTCCATTGCACCGGCACGGGTTGCCCACAGATTCGCCATGGCAATCTTGCCCTGCTGGAACTGTTGCTGAACATAGGTCGAATCCGATACCAGGATTTCGGGATCCATGTACTTCTTGAGCTTGCCCATTCTGTCCAGGACGGCCAATCCCATTTCGTTGTTGATGGACGGCGTGTTGTCTTCGTTGAAGAACGTACCCCCTTCACCAAGGAAATAGTCGATGAACGACAGCCCGATGTTCGAGCCAACCTTCCATGTGGCTCCCATGGGGTAATCGACGACTCCGGCTTGCTGGATCGCTTCGGCGGCCGCCAGTACATCATCATAAGTCTTCGGCTGAGCGAGGCCGAGATCATCGAAAATGTCCTGTCGATACATGAGATGCTTGGCATTGACCATCATTGCTATGGCCACGATGTTACCGTCCTTCCTGATCAACTGACTATCGGACAGATGGCTTCCATACTTGGCCACCAGATCGTCCAATGGCCGGATCAGACCGTTGTTAAGCAATGGAACCAGGGACGAGTTGGCAACACCACCGATATGATACAGAGATGGATTCGCCGAAAAGGCCTCAACATGCTTTTGATCAAATTCCTGATCCAGTACAGCCTGAAAGTTGCCGCATTCAGCCATGGCATCCGTTACTGATTTCCACGCCTGAAAGCCGGCTGAAAACGACTTGATTTCGATTTGGTTGTCGTAGGCGCAAGCGGCCCACAAGGAGGACGGCACAATAAAAAGAGCCGCGACCATACCCAAAACAATTTTTCTCATATACACTCCTCTAATTTCCCATCGGCATTGACGAGACCGTCAAGACCTCATGGTCTGATATTGCAGCCATTAACTGGCCGATAGAACCTTGCCGGATGACCGATCGAACACCTGACAAATTGTTGACGAAACCGCAATGGAGATATTGTCGCCAATCTCGGTGCGATAATCCTTTTTCGCTTTCACCGCGAGCAACGAATCAGCAACCCTTACCGTCATCATGGTGGCATCACCCAAGAGTTCAACTGAATAGGCTGGAGCATTGACCTCTCCCCCTTGGTCGACAATCTGGGCATCCTCAGCCCTGAATCCCAAGGTGACCTGGCCATCGGCATATGGCAGACCGGAAATTCGGACGCCCGCAGCCTGGAATGTCTGGCCGGATATCTCGCCATCGATCAGATTCATGGCCGGGGACCCGATGAAACCGGCAACAAAAGTGTTGGCTGGCTGATCATAAATGTCAGCCGGTGTGCCCACTTGCTGGATGACACCCTTGTTCATGACGACAACGCGGTCGGCAAGCGTCATTGCTTCCACCTGATCATGAGTTACGTAGACGGTCGTTACCTGCAGTTCATGGCTCAAGTTCTTGATCTGTGCACGAGTCGAAACTCTGAGCTTGGCGTCAAGATTGGACAAGGGTTCATCCATCAAAAAGACGTTGGGTTCACGGACAATGGCTCGGGCCAACGCCACGCGCTGCCTCTGGCCACCAGAAAGTTCGGCGGGTTTGCGGTGCATGAAATCCAGCAGCTCGACCATGGCGGCGGCTCGCTTGACTCTTTCATCGTGCGTCTTTGGATCAACTTTGCGAACCTTGAGCGGAAACCGGATGTTCTCGTATACATTCATGTTCGGATACAGCCCATAGGACTGAAAGACCATGGCCACATCCCGGTCCTTCGGATCCAGTTCATTCACAACCCGTCCATCGATGACGATTTCGCCATCGGATACCTCTTCAAGCCCGGCAATCATACGCATCGTCGTGGTCTTGCCGCATCCCGAAGGCCCCAATAGAACCAGGAATTCGCGGTCGGCAATGGTCAGGTCAAAGTTGTCGACACCGACAAAGTTGCCCCACCTCTTGGTTATGTTTCGGAGTTCAATTTCAGCCATAAACCAACAGCCATCCTGAGGACAGATCGGGTCAAAAGCCCCCGAAAGACATGCAAATGCGTTTTCTAAGCGTCAGTTTTGCATACGTATGCAAAAAGACCCGTTACCAGCAATCAATGGGATATGCAAGCCTTTCGACAAAAAAATTCCAGATTCAGAGCATCAAGGCATGCCCAAGCCCGATTCGACCACAACGCATTGGAACTTCACGAACTGTCTTCAGCAACCGGCATCACTGTGCTGAATGTCAGCGACGCACTGGATTTTATCACTACGTGCATGGTTTAGTCCTCCAACAGGCCATGGGGCTGCTGACGTTTGACATTTTATCACTACGTGCATGGTTCAGTCGGCAATCACTCTGCGGAAGGGTAACTGCGGGGTCGGCTTGTGCATGCGGAAAGCGGCAGCCAGAGAATCTAGCCATTGTCAGGGGAATTTAGCGCTTGCATCGCACATTCGCTCGTGACGTCATATCTCTACGGGGACCGACGGTTAGGGTTCCGGGGGGGGGACATCGGTTCCTCAGGGTGCAGATGGTACGCTCACCGGGCGACCTGCATTCCCGACTGCAAAAGGCTCAATCCAACGACCTTACGGACGCAATGTCAAGCAATTTTTTCGTACGTACATTGTGATCACTATGGAACCTCGCGGAGTTCACGGCTACTTCAGTCCCAAAAGGACAATCAACCACAGATCAAAATTTTTCAATTCCAGCCTGGTACACTACCGGCAGTCCTTTTGAATTGCCTTGATTTAAACAGAGCTTATCATGAACATGAACCAGGACCAGTTTAAGCTATGTGTTGCCAGCATCTCTCCGATTGACCGGAATGGGGAACTCGACGTCCTGAAACTGGTCGAATACTGTCAATACATGACCACGGACGGCGGGTGCGATAGCGTTGCTCCGCTTGGTACAACGGGTGAAGGCACAAGCCTGTCCTTTGCCAATCGAAAAGCCGTTCCCAAGGCCTTTCACCGGGCCAACATTGACCCTGACAGGGTTATTCTGGGTGTGGGGTGTCCAGCAATATCGGAAACCGTAGAGCTTATCCTGCATGCCCAGATGTTCGGCTACAACAGAGTTCTGGTTTTGCCACCGTACTATTACAAGAACATATCTCCAGAGGGATTGTATTCTTACTTCGCCAAGCTTGTGGAGGCCATTGGCAATAGCGATGTCAGGATTTACCTCTACCACTTTCCTCAAATGAGCATGGTACCCTTTCCGGCAAACGTCGTGGGACGGCTGTTTCGGGAATTCAATCCCGTTATCTGTGGCCTCAAGGACTCATCCGGCGACTTCACCCAAACCCGGTCATTTGTCGAGGACACAGGCGGCATTAACGCCGGTTTCGAGGTTTATCCATCGACGGAAAGCGTCCTGCTTGAAGCCCAAAAGATTGGATGTGCCGGAATCATTTCAGGATCGGTGAATGCGTTTGCTGGTTGCTCTCGAGCTGTCCTTCGATCTCCGGCCGACCAGTCCCGACTCATGGAAATGGTCATCAGCGCTCGGCAACTGGCTGAGCAGTATCCCCTGATTCCCATGATGAAGGTCTTTCAAGCCATCCGAAGCGGAGATCCATCCTGGGAAACGGTATTGCCTCCCCTGACTGCACTATCAGGGGAGATGCGATCAGCCCTGCTCCGAAACCTGGTTGAACTTGGCCTTTACCCAGACTGACGATTGACAGTCCGTCAGTTCATGTCGCTTTTCAAGCCGTGATTCAGACCCGTTATGCCGGCTCCGATCATGCCGGCCTGATTCCCGAGGGCGGCCTGAACAAAGGTCATCTCTTCGTAATAGGCGTCGATTCCCACCGACTTGGCTCGTTCAAAGATTTTATCGATGAACCCCTGACCGGCCGCACTCCACCCACCGCCAAAAGCCATTCGGTCGGGAGCAAAAATCTGCAATACATTGCAGGCCCACAAGCCGATCCAGTTGGCCGTCTCATCAAGTTTTGCCAAACAAGGCTCATCTCCTTCAAATGATCCCTCAATCAGGTCCCTGACGGTTGGAATGCGCCGACCAGACAATTTAAGCTGACCCAGATAGCTCTCTGGATAATCATCCGCAATCTGAGCCACATCCCGGTTGATCGCCACTCCGGATGCAACCGATTCGACACATCCCCAGCATCCCTTGCGGCATTGGTAGGTCAAATCCTTGTCAATGATCAGGTGACCTATATCACCAAGCGTTCCATTGCCCGTTACCAGCAAATGCCCGTCAATTATGCAGGTCAATCCAATCCCGGTTCCCAGCGTCGCCATCAGGAACCGTCCTGCTTGACGGCCAGAGCCAAAGCGATACTCGCCAATCCCGGCATAGGATGCATCATTCTCGATCCAGACCGGAAGTTTCAAGTGTGTCTCCATGACGTCGGCAATGGGAAACTTGTCCAAAAACGGCAAGTTACAGACATTGGTTGAGCGATGATTGTGGATAACATGACCAGGAACTCCGACCCCTATCCCAATTGGCTCATGCGCGCCAAACTCTTCTTTCCATTCAAGGATTTGATTGACATAGCTTTGGATCAGGCTGTTCGGATCCTGATCCTCGGGAGTTGTCAGTTTTGCACTGGCGAGAATACGGCCGTCGTGATCAACAAGGCCGATTTTTGTACTGCCTCCTCCTATGTCAATGCCGACTCCGACGGGTTGCAGGCTCATCCTGTTTATTCCTCAATTTCACAGTGCACAATTGTCACTTGGCCCAGTCGCCACGGTCCTCGCCTGTTTCGCACCGTCAAGACAGCACGGTCACAATTCCGACGCGACGACCAACAGTCGTGATCGGGCACAAGCCTGTTAATGCGCTGCATTTCCTCGGTCAGGCACTGTTTTCAGAACATTCCGACCATACATTCGGGACCAATGTCGCAAACTTGAAATTCCCCTGCTGATTTATAGTTTCACATGTTAGACTCAAGGATCAACAGTCAGCGGTCCAAAATTTGATCGTCTCTCAAGAACGGTATGCAACAACAAATGCGCTCGCTCACCCCTCTTCTCGACAGAGTTCACGGCCCGAGAGACATCAAGGGCTTGAGTCCGGAACAGTTGGAACAGCTAGCGCAGGAGTTACGAGTCGAAATCGTTGATGTCGTGTCGGAGACCGGTGGTCACTTGGGCGCCAGTTTGGGTGTCGTTGAACTGACGATAGCCCTGCACCACGCATTTGACGCCCCGCAGGATATCATCATTTGGGATGTCGGTCACCAAGCCTACCCACACAAGGTATTGACGGGCCGACGCAATCGAATTCGCACGCTCCGCCGGGGTGGCGGGCTGTCAGGCTTTACCAAAAGATCTGAAAGTGAGTATGATCCCTTCGGTGCGGCACATGCGTCAACTTCAATTTCAGCGGGCCTGGGCTTTGCGGTGGCCAAAAACCATCTTGATCAAGCCGGTCACGTCATCGCCGTCATTGGGGATGGCGCTCTTACCGGGGGTATGGCCTATGAGGCTCTCAATCATGCGGGAGCGCTCGGTCATAAACTGATCGTAATTCTGAACGACAACAAAATGTCAATCGATCCTCCAGTCGGAGCCCTGTCCGCCCATCTCCAAGAACTTGCGGCAGTGCGATTCGACCAATCCAAACCGGGTGAGATCGATTCTTCTCCGACTTCAGTATTTGATTGCCTCGGGTTCGAGTATCTCGGCCCTTTTGACGGGCATTGCGTCAGGTCAGTTTCCGAACGGTTGCAAAAGGTCAAAAGTCGTGGCTCGAAACGACCGGTTCTGATCCATCTGCTGACGGAAAAGGGAAAGGGATACAGGCCCGCCGAGATATCGAAAGACAAGTTCCACGGTGTCGGACAATTCGACAAGATCACAGGCGAGGCCAACAAGAAACGGTCCAACATACCAACCTACACCAAGGTGTTTGCTGACAGCCTGATTGATGTGGCTCGCAAGGATTCAAAAATTGTCGGCATTACTGCAGCCATGCCGAGTGGCACGGGGCTGAATCACTTTGCCAGAGAATTTCCGGCCCGGACATTTGACGTCGGGTTGGCCGAACAACATGCCGTAACCTTCTCTGCCGGATTGGCAGCTGGAGGAATGAGACCTTTTGTGGCCATCTACTCAACCTTCCTGCAAAGAGCCTACGACCAAATCGTGCACGATGTTGCCATCCAGAACCTGCCAGTTCGATTTGCCATTGATCGGGCCGGTTATGTAGGGGCGGACGGCCAGACCCATTGCGGAGCATTCGACATTGCATATCTGGGGTGCCTGCCCAACTTCACCCTCATGGCACCCTCGGATGAAGCCGAACTGAAACACATGGTAGCAACCGCTGCCAGTTTCGATGAAGGACCCATCGCATTCCGCTATCCGAGAGGATTTGGAGCTGGCGTCGAGGTGCCGGAAGTGGCCAAGCCGCTGCCAATTGGCAAGGGGCGGGTGCTCCATGAAGGATCACAGGTTGCCTTGGTGTCATATGGCGCTTCGTTGCAAGCCAGCCTTGCGGCTCGCAAAATCCTTGAAAACATGGGCATTTCGACGACTGTGGTTGATGCACGGTTTGCCAAACCCATGGATTCTGAACTTCTCTGTCACCTGGCCTCCAACCACGAATTGATGATCACCATCGAAGAGGGTTCAATAGGTGGGTTTGCCACTCGGGTTGCGACCTTGCTCAGTGAAGAAGGTTACCTCAGTTCCCAGTTTAAAATTCGTGCCATGTTCATGCCCGACCTCTTCATTGATCAGGATACTCCCGAAAAGCAGAGGGATTATGCCAATCTGAGCTACACCGGTATCGTCGAGAAAGTGCTTTCCTCTCTCAGCGAGGCATCGGAACCCGGATTTTATGAAAAGATCCTAACCTCAGGATGAGATGGCACCACGCCGGGAGCAAATTGTTCCGGCACGAGATCATCGGCGGAGTCAGTCAATCTCTGTCCATCTTCCATCATCTTTCGTGCTGGTCAAAGCTGCGGCAACAAACTTCATGCCTTCAACTCCGTCATCAATGCCGGGATAATCGACCTCACTGCTGACTGACCCTTGGGCTTCCAGCTCCTCTATGGCTGTTGCCGCCTCTTGATAAAGGTTGGCGAAAGCTTCATGATACCCCTCGGGATGTCCAGCAGGAATATGAGTTACTCGCCTGGATTGCGGTGTTGTTTCAGGACTCCCGCGCGTAATCAGCTGCTTGGGATGATTCAGGCGATAAACCCAAAGGTTTGATGGCTCCTTATGCGACCACTCTATTGACCCCTTGTCGCCGTAAACCTTGATGTTAAGGCTATTTTCATGACCAATGGCCACTTGCGAAGCCCACAGCAGGCCGATCCCTCCATTTTCCAACCGGAGATTGACAACGGCATTGTCATCAACGGGTCGCCCCTCAACGAACGCGTTCAATTCTGCTGACAACGAAAGAGCCTTTAAACCCGTGATGAAGCGAAGCATGTGGAAAGCGTGGGTTCCAATGTCGGCAACGGTACCGCCTTGACCGGAACGCCTAGGGTCGGTTCGCCACTGGAATTTTTTTTGACCCGTTTTTTCCATTGGCATTGCCAGATGCCCTTGTGGATATTCAACCTTGACCATGCGGACGTTACCGATTTCGCCATTGGCGATGCGGGACTTGGCTTCGCGAACCATCGGATAACCGGTATAACAGTAGGTAATCAGGAACAGCTTGCGGGACTGGCTTACCACAGAACTCACATGCAGGGCTTCGTCCAGCGTTGCCGTCAATGGCTTATCGCAAATGACGTGGAATCCCGCCTTGCTGAAGGTCGTGATTGCTTCGCCATGAAGATGGTTGGGGGTTGCAATAACGACAGCCTTTATACCGTCTCGTCGTGCTTTTTCTTTCAGTGCCATTTCTTCCAGAGACTGGTAGTTTCGGTCTGGAGATACACCCAGCTCCACGGCTGATTCCAAGGAGACTTGGGTATCTGACGAGAACATCCCAGCGTAGAGCTTGAAACGTCCGAACATTTCGGCAGCCGTCCGGTGGACTTTGCCAATATAACCCGTTTTACCCCCGCCAATCATTCCGTAGGCGATCGGCTTGGGACCATTCACGTTCATCTTTACCATCTTCAATACCAACAGAAATCAAAATCTCCAAACAACCGCTTTTGCCAGACACACTCAGACTTTACGCCCCGACGGCTGCGTGACGGAACCGTCACTTGCCGAAAGATAACAGGCAGCATGGCTCGGGTGAGCACACAAATACGGTCGCGCGGAGGAGTCAAAATTCTGGCAATGGATTCGGCACTTTGATCTTTCTGAGGTCGGCAAGCAGTAGCCCGGCCTTTTCAAGCCGTCCTTCTGCCGACTTTACCGGTTTACGCGACTTGGTTTCAAGCCAAGGGTCTTTGTAATTTTCTTCCAGATGGAGATAAACAGCCGTTGTCGCAAGCTCCAACACTATAGTACCAGCCTCTGCGGCCTGACTGGCCAACTCTAACCGTCCTTCTGGAACTTTCTCGGGTATTGCCTCATCTACCTCATATATTGAATAGACCCCACCCCAAGGTGTGGTCTCTTCAGTCTCGGACATCCCGCCTTGCAATACACAACTCCTAGCCCACTCGGCCAACTCGTCGCAATAAGGCCCGAAGCTTTTATATCGAAATCTGAAACCTGTACCATATCCGGTTATCTCAAGGAGATAAGCAATCTTCTGCAAATTGGTTCGACCAACAACTTTCCCTCCTGCATCGCGGACTATCTCCGCTATTTTTGACACTACCGATTGCATTTCTTCACCTCTGTTTGAATGACCTGATCAACCCAATCTGTTATCCCCTCTTGTTCTTGGTCGTAATAAATCCGGGTTATTTTGAACTCGCTGATATTTCTCACTACACTTGATCGCTCTTTGAGATCAATTAATTCTCCTCCCTCAGTCCTTATGTTAATCCGTCCAGTTAAACTCGCTGATTCATTTACGGTTTTGTAGGCCGACCTGCTTCCAGTATCTGCTAAAATTGCAGGAATGTCGCCTTCACGCCTCTTTTCTTTCTCAGACTCGATCAATTCCACCTTGACGTTTTCACAACACCTATCGATCTTGTCGTCAAGCTCGGGAATGAACTCGTTTTTGGGGTTGATTCGATGTTGTATTTTAGCTCGAACGTCAACGCACTTGAAGAGTCTTCGATCTAAAAGCCTCTTGGCAAACAACTTGATCAATTGATTGCTCGAATCTTGAAGTTGGAAAAGTGCTCCCCACACAACGGTGTCATCAAGAGACAAAACATTCTCTACATCCTTAGGATCCTTGGCAAACAAAACCAGAGGATGCCCCCTTGGCAACCCGACCACCTCTTTTCTACAACCGTTTCGAACTTCGTGTATCAATTGAGTCAGCAGTTTTACAAATAACCTTTCGACTCCCCTTGTGGTTTTGTGATAGTACACTGTCGGATACAACTGGAACAATCCGACAATGTAAGCTTCCGCAGCATAAACTGCCTTGGGACCTATGACAAAAGTTGGTGTTCTTCCCGCTTTTTCATTCTCTGCTTCTGCAATTATCTCTTCTACCTCAAGGTTATCAAGTAACCAATCCAAATCTATTGACGGGTGATTGCTTCCTGTCATCATCCGGTCGCGGCGTATGTAATCAAGCCGATCAGCATCAAATTGGCTGGAAACGACTGTGGAATGAACTGAACTGCTAAGATCCCCTCTGATCATCTCGGCCACGTCATTAGAAAACCCACTTCCCATTTTTGTTAGAATACCAACAAGTTCTGAGTCATTTCTAACCAGCCAATCACTCATGTGTTCGTGCTTCATCATCCTCAAGTCAAGATCACCATCAAGTTCGGTACCCACTTGCTCAAATGCGTGACTGAATGGACCATGTCCAATGTCGTGAAGCAGCGCTGCTGCAAGAGCAACATTCTCCTTGTTCTCAGACCGGCATTCAGACCGTCTGACAATTTTCATGAGTTTCCTGGCAGTATGGAAAACCCCAATACTATGAGCAAACCGGGAATGTGTTGCCCCAGGGAAAACGGCTTCTGAAAATCCGAGCTGTTTAATTCTCCGCAATCTCTGAAATGGTCGACTATTCACGATATCCCACAAAGTTCTTTCGAGATCTCTGCTTGTATCAAAAGCTATGAGATTATGAAGCGGATCTCTAATTCTGTAATGTGCCAATAGTGTGGTTCCTTTGTGTAAAGAGGTTTCTTTTGCTTTATTTTGAGGAGCGGGAAGCCGTACGAGAACGACAAGATTCACATTTCCGGGGGAGCCGATTCTCGGTAGAATATTAACACTTGCTAGAAGTTTTCGTGAGATGATTACAGCAAAATGACAAGGATTCAAATACATGCATTTTGGCCTGACTGATGAGCAGGAAATGATGGTTGAAACGGTTAGAGACTTCGTCAAAAAGGAGATCTACCCTCACGAAGCTCAAGTGGAAGAGACCGGCAAAGTTCCAAAGGAATTGGGAATGGAGATCGCCCATAAATGCAAGGATCTTGGCTTTTTTGCCGCCAATTTGCCTGTTGACGTGGGCGGCGGAGGTCTCAACCATTTGGATTTCACGCTCTTGGAGCGAGAGCTTGGTCGAGGTTCGCAGGGATTGACCGTTTTTTTCGGTCGCCCATCAGGCATTCTCATGGCCTGCACGGAAGAACAAAAACACCGCTATCTCTACCCCGCCGCAAGTGGGGAAAAGTTTGATGCCTTGGCCATGACGGAACCGGGGGCTGGATCTGACATCAGGGGGATGGAATGTACTGGCACGAAAGATGGTGACGATTGGATCATTAACGGAACCAAGCATTTCATCTCGCATGCAGACATAGCCGACTTCGTAATCGTGTTTGTTGCGACCGGTGTTGATGAAACCAAGCGTGGAACCCGAAAGAAGATCACCTGCTTTCTCGTTGACCGGGATACCAAGGGGTTTGAAATCTCCAAGGGGTACAGTTCCGTATCACATCGGGGCTATCAGAACTGCATTTTGCGATTTGCCGACTGCCGACTGCCCCAAGAGCAGATTTTGGGAGAGACACACAAAGGTTTCGAACTGGCTGAAGCCTGGCTATATGGCACCCGGCTTACTGTGGCGGCAATGAGCGTCGGGAGGGCTCGCCGAGCTTTCGAGTTAACGTTGCCTTACGCCGTTCAACGCAAGCAGTTTGGCCAGCCAATCGGACGTTTTCAGGGAGTCAGTTTCAAGTTGGCCGACATGATAACCGAAATTGATGCTGCCGACTGGCTGACGCTCTCGGCGGCCTGGCGTCTGGACAATAACCTTCCTGCCAACCGCGAAATAGCCAGTGCAAAACTCTACGCCACTGAAATGCTGGCTCGAGTTGCCGATGAATGCATCCAGATACACGGGGGCATAGGCCTCATGGACGACTTGCCCTTTGCCCGGTTTTGGCGTGACGCACGCGTGGAAAGAATTTGGGATGGCACTTCCGAAATTCAGAGACACATCATCGGTCGGGAATTGCTGCGCCCTCTTGAAGAGTAGCGGGATGCACAACTTCAAGCGAATACTGCAACCTGAATCTCTCGCCGTGATCGGTGGTGACTGGGCGGCAAACGTAGTCGAACAGTGCCTGAAGTCGGGTTATTCGGGCAAGCTGTGGCCCATAAATCCACATCGAAGTCACATGCATGGTATCCCCTGCATACCGTCTCTTGACTGTCTTGATGCACCTCCCGATTGCAGTTTCGTTGGCGTCAATCGAGAAGAGTCCGTTTCAACTCTGAGAACATTGGCCAAGATGAAAGGAGGGGGAGCCATCTGCTTTGCCTCCGGATTTGCTGAAACAATGGGGGAGGTCTCTAATGGGCAGGAACTGCAGGACAATCTGGTGGCCGCTTCGGATGAAATGCCCTTCCTGGGACCTAATTGTTATGGGCTAATCAATTATTTCGATGGCACGGCGATCTGGCCGGATGTTCATGGTGGATTACCGTGTGACAGAGGTGTAGCCCTCATCTTTCAAAGCTCAAATATTGCCATCAATGTATCGATGCAGACTCGGGGTTTGCCCATTGGCTATCTTATCACCGTGGGCAATCAGGCCAAGGTCAGCTTGGCTTCAATTGCAATCCGCTTGCTTGACGACCAAAGAGTATCCGCCATTGGGATGTATATTGAGGGGTTCGGGGATCTCAAGGAGTTTGAACGGCTGAGTGTTTTGGCAAGAGAGCAAGGAGTGCCGTTGGTTGCTCTGAAGGTTGGCAACAGTCAAAAGTCCTCAACATTGGCCATGTCTCATTCGAGCTCAATTGCTGGATCATCAGCGGGCTCGACTGCATTGTTGAAACGATTGGGGATCGGTCAGGTTCAAACCGTGCCAGAACTTTTGGAAGCCTTGAAAGTGTTGCATTTGTGTGGCCCGCTGAACGGACGGCGGGTTGCCTCACTGTCATGTTCTGGAGGAGAGGCCTGTTTGATGGCCGACTTGGGAAGTCAGAGCAGTCTGGTCTTTCCTCCTCTTTCTGAGCGGCAGAAAGAGCTTCTGAGGGGCGCACTGGGGTCCCATGTCCATCTGGACAACCCGATGGACTACCACACCTATCTTTGGGGACAGGAAGACAGGCTGACCGAAGTGTTCAAGGGAATGCTATGCGGGGATCAGGATTTGACATACCTGATCATCGATTATCCGAGAGCGGACCGGTGCACGGGTCGCGGATGGCAAGAAGCGACCAACGCTTTTGTCAGGGCTGCCAAGCAGACTCAAGCCAGAGCAGCCGTTGTTTCGACTCTGGTTGAAACCCTGCCAGAAGATTGGTGTCACTGGCTGATGGAGAACAATGTCATTCCTCTGCATGGCATGGCTGAAGCCATCAAAGCCACCGAAGCATGTGCAGAAATTGGTGAGCGCTGGAGCATCAAGGCACCTGAACCCGTCGCTTCTGGCCCAGGAGACCATACTGCAGCAATTGCCGATGATACAAGCCAAGTTCGAAAGAGGCTTGCCGACTACGGTGTCAAGTTTCCAGATTCATGGGAATTTCAAACCATCCAGGAGCTGGAACGGGGAACCTCCGATCTTGACTACCCGGTAGTTCTGAAGGTGCGTGAACTGGCTCACAAAACCGATCACGGGGGTGTCGTTCTCAATCTGCCAAATGACAGCGCGTTGCTGAATGCAGCCTACGGCCTGAATGCAGAAAGCGGTTACCTTGTTGAACAATATATTCCCGACCCCGTGGCCGAGATGCTTATTGGCATTACCAATGAACCTCAGGTCGGATTAATGCTCACGATTGGAAGCGGAGGGATATTGGCTGAGTTGATCGAGGATACACAGCATTTACTTCTTCCAACAGACGAGAAGAGCATTTATGATTCCCTGAAACGCTTGAAGGTCTGGAGTTTGCTGAAGGGATACAGAGGCAGATCTGCAGGCGATATTGACAATCTCGTCGGGGTTATCCTCGGCCTGGCCCGATACGCCATTGACGAGCGGGCGCAATTGGCAGAAATCGAAATCAACCCTTATTTCTGCATGAAGGAAGGGGGCTTGGCCGTAGATTTGCTCACTCGGTTTGTGAAAGGATAAAGTCATCATGTCAAACTCTCCCGTCCGAACTCGTCGTGAAGGAGGAATCCTTGAGGTTGTTCTTGACCGGCCAAAGGCCAATGCCATTGATTTGCAAACCAGCCGCCTGATGGGAGAGATATTCAGGGAATTCAGGGATGATCCAGACTTGCGCGTTGGCCTGTTACGTGCTGAGGGAGACCGGTTTTTCTGTGCCGGTTGGGACTTGAAAGCTTCGGCCGGAGGGGATGCCGTTGACGGAGATTATGGCATCGGAGGATTCGGCGGGATCCAGGAACTTGGCAATCTCAACAAACCTTTGGTTTGTGCTGTCAATGGAATTTGTTGCGGTGGCGGGCTCGAACTGGCCTTATCCTGTGACCTGATTCTGGCCAGCAGTACGGCGACCTTTGCTCTCCCCGAAATTCGAGCTGGGGTCGTTGCCGACGCCGCTTCCGTAAAGCTGCCCAAGCGAATACCTTATCACGTAGCCATGGATTTGCTTCTGACGGGCCGCTGGTTCGACGCCAAGGAGGCTCTGCACTGGGGAATTGTCAAGGAGATTGTACAGCCCGTTGAGTTGGTCGAGAAGTCATGGCAATTGGCAAGACTGCTGGAGGCTGGGCCTCCGTTGGTCTACGCGGCGACCAAGGAAATCGTTCGTGAGGCTGAAAGCCTGAGGTTTCAGGATGCACTCAACCGCATTACGAAGCGACAGATGGTCACGGTTGACAAGTTGTATTCGAGTGAAGACCACAAGGAAGGAGCCAAGGCCTTTGTCGAGAAAAGGGAACCTGTCTGGAAAGGACAGTAAAAGGAGTTTGTTCGTCGGAAAATTGCTTCCGTTGCCCGGGTTTTCTGGACCGTGGGTTCGAATTTCAACTTTGCATGACAGACCTTTGGAATACAATTAACAGGGTACGATTTCCTGTTTCATTTTCTTCACACCGTGAAGTTCTGGTGACACCCCGTCTAGAAGCGAAAGTCGGTCATAGACAACGCCAGATGGCACACCAGTAGGAACGCTTGAGACGGTGGAAGAAGATTCGAGGGCAAAAGGCCAAATGAATGCTGGCGATGGCATGTCGGAACCGGCCTCACCATTTCAGTCGCGCTTTGTCAGACATGATCGTGGCGGGCAAAGGTTTGAAACTCAGGCGATGATCCAAAGTATCACGGAAGCAATGGAACAACTTGGGTATGGGTTGTCCACTCTAGACTCATGACGATGCTCTTGTCATCTCGCTACCATGTCTTGCCCCCCCCCTTCCTCGTTCGATTATGATGTCGCATGACATGTTGCAGAGATCATGATGAGCGAACTGACCGACACGACGACCCGTTTACCCCGAAACCCCTTTGTTCCCGGCTTTGGCCGCCTACCACCTTATCCCGGATCGCATCGGGCGGCTGAGCGTCATCTTAAGGACGTTCGAGCCATGCTTACAGCCGAACAACCCGACGTCATGGGAACGTTCATGTATGGACCGCGCGGCACGGGCAAAACGGCACTGTTACGACGCTTTCGCCAGACGTTCCGGGTCCGTCCGGAACCGACGATCCTTTTGACGCTAAGCGCCAGCACGGTAGCAACGGAAGAGGGTATGCGGCGCGCCTTGTTTCGCCCGACGGTCGAGATGACAGGCCAGGCAGAGGCCAAGACAGAAACCGCAGCCATGCCGACATCAATTGACAAGGCCAAGCAGTGGGTCCGTGGATGGCTGAAGCAGTTTTCCCGTCCGCATTTTGACTTGATCCGGGATATTGATTCGCTGCAACCCAAGGACTTACATCTCAGCGTTGGTGTTGGATCTGTGACCCTTGCCTTGCCAGAACATCCAGACCGAAGTGAGGCCGAATCCCTTTTGCGGCTTGGCGGTCCGGTGCTGATCACGCTTGATGAAGCGCACATGGTTGCACCCGATGCTCTGCGCATCCTGCTAAATGCCGTCCAAGAGGCCGCCGATAGAATTTCGGTTGCTCTGGTTCTCGCCGGCACACCGGATCTAAAGGACGTTCTGCGTGAAACGCGAGCGACCTATGCGCTCCGGGGAAAGAAATTGCCAATCGGGCGGCTGAAGCAGGAGGATGCAGTGGCCGTCATTGAGCATCCCCTTCAAGATACTGATATCAGCGTCAACCGGGATGCCGTCCAACATCTGGTTCAATCCGCCAGCTGTTACCCCTTCTTTCTCCAGCTCTGCGGGCAAGAGGCATTTGATGCTGTCCAGAGGAGCGGCACCATGCATTTCGGGACGGACGAATGCAGAATGGCTACAAACATGGGCGAAACTGCACGAACCGATCATTATGCAGGCCTATTGGATGAATTTGTTGAGGAGGGCGAACCGAACATCGCACGCCATGTTGCTCTGGCTTTTAGCCAACACGGCAACAACATGACCACAATGCAGTTGAAGCGTTTGCTTGATGGTATGGATTCAAGCCGGACGTCAGAGCGCTGGCGGTTTCTTAAGCACAAGGGATTTATCTGGGAAGGGACGATTGGTGGCACTTGAGAACCTGGCATCCCATCGTTCAAGGACTTCATGATCGAGGCCACGGATCAAGGTGTGTCATCGTCTCATGAGCCAAGCTAAACGATTCCAAGGTGCCTGATAGTTCAACCATGGTACACTGTCGAATATGGTGATTTCAGTTCAGTCCGAGGGTCTTGGCGTGCGGACCGTCAATCAGTTCACGCGAGACGCCGACCGCACTGCCTATTCAAAGCCGCTGTCTTCACTGAAGCCTCGGTTCAGAATCCACCGTTTCGGGTGCAGCCAGGTCAGCACACTCCAATCATGGAAGGATGCAAATACAGCGCCTGATCTTTGGTGAATACTTGATCGAACGCTAAATCGGATGCACTGCTACAGTCGGCAAGAATTCAAATGCGTCAAGCATTGAACCTGCACTTCTCCTGTTTTTCCTTCATCTTGTCCCAAAGGGGGTGGGGAACCGGATCCTTTCCCAGGAATGCGTACCGGCGGAAAATCTCCATGTAATTCGTGTAAACGTAGCCGTCATTGCGGCTGAGATACCTTTCCCTATCTTCGTCGAAAAGTTTTGGCAGCTTGTACCACGACACTTCAGGTTGCATGTGGTGAACCAAGTGAAAGTTGTTGTTCAGGAACAGGAAAGCAAACAGCCCTCTATCATTGACGACGACTGTTCTTCCCCGAGGCTGCTCATGTGCCCTATGTTCCAGGAAGGTTCTGATCTTCAGCAGCCCAAATCCCAAATAAGCTGCAAAAACATAGGTCGCTAGCGGCATGGCACCAACTGACCAGATCCACAAGATCACCGGAATGGCCCCGATTGCGTGGTGGAGCCATGAAATGGGAATGCGATCATTGCCCTCCCTGTACTCCCTGATATCACCCTTAATGAAGTAAATCATTGAAATGGCAGGCCCTAGCAAGATGCGACCCAAGAGGGTGTTGTTGATCAGCAAGATCCTTTGAATCGGCTTTGACAGATCCTCCCAAACCTCGGGATCAAGGTAATTTGTCTCAGGATCTTCGTAAGGGTCCGTCAGGTTCGGATCATGGTGATGTTTCAGGTGAGTTTCCCTGAATCTTTCATAGGGAACAAGCAGGCCAAGTGCGGGATAGACGAGTAATTCACTCATTCTTCGACTCGGGAGCGGGTGCCCATGCAGAACTTCGTGTTGGAGCGAAGAATGGAGTGTAACCATCAAGGTTACAAGAACGAACCCCAAGAACGAGGAGTGGGCGTAAAGTACGGTCGTTCCGAGGCCCCAAGCCAAATAGCAAAACAGCATGACCCCAATGGTAATCCAGTCAACACTCTTCGATCGAGTCATCAAGTGAATCCTCTATACTGCATTGGCCTTACGACTAGATTGAATGGTTTGGGGTCCTGCAACCGATTACTTTTTCATGTATCTCTTCGGAGTGACTTGACAACACCGGACGTAAGCCATTCATCAAAAATTGTGAGCACGCGGTCAGCAAAGGCCTGATCATTGATATGGCAATCCTGCTCATCCAAGATGACAGGCTTAGGGCAATAGCTGCGAACCGCTTCACAAAGAGCGTGATGACTCGCCGGATCATGGAAGGGTTGTCCTTTCTGGTCCCACCCCTGTATTCCTTTGACGGGGAGGACAAAATGGGCTGGAGCCGTGGATTGGGCCATTCGGTCCAGAATTGCCCTGACCACTCGACATCGTTCCTCAGCATTGAGCCCGGCCGAACATATCAGCCGGTTGTGCTCATGAAAGTCTCGACCCTTGAATATGTCAGGAGGTTGTTGCCACGTCGGAAAATCAATCAGATCAATGCAGCCCGGCGCAACAATTTGCGGAGTTCCGGACCGACCGGCTCCATACATTCTGCTTTCACCAGCATGGAGGGCTGATCCATAAACGAGATTGGTCATTTCCTGCGGGGCAAAATCCATGACGCAGGCAAAGGCGCCATTTTCGGCCAATCGCTCAAAGGCCATGCCTCCCATTCCGGTTGCATGAAACACGGCCAGTTCAAAGCCCCTTTTTTCGATTTCCGGCTTGAGCTTGACCATGTATTGCAAGACCGAAGAGCCAAAACTCGTCATCCCAACCACCGGCTGGTCCTGTTGCCACGGCTCAGCGGCTCTGGCAGCTCCCAGCACTGAGCCTGCGGCCAGGCTCAGCGACGACTTGCAAATTGAGTTCAATCCATATAGCCCCCCAGCCCAAAGCGTCATCTGAATATCTGGAGCCAACCGGGACGGAGGTATCATTGGCGAGAACGAAACTGTTGACACGACATGCTTGGGGAATCCAATTGGCAGAGAACGACAAACGTCCAAGGCCAAGTCCGTTCCCATGGACCCACCCAAAATCAGAACTCCGTGTATTTTGCCTTCCTCGTGCATCTCAACTGCGAGAGCGGACGCCCCCTGCGCCATTTTCTGCATCGCTTTGTTCTCATCACCAAATGAAATGATTTCTTGGATTGAACTCTTCGCTTCTGTCGCGACTTCATGCCTGGTGATATCCACTTCAGTTGCCGGGTCGCCCAACACACCCACATCCATACTCAAGACACGCCCGCCTTGAGACAGTATGCAGCCATTCATGTAATCCAGCTCGTCATTTTTGGTATCATACGTACCTATGACCAAAATCGTCACACCCCGCATCGAAACTTTTTCCTAGTTCTTTTCTACAACTCGGCCTGATCTTGACATCCAAATATAGCGGTGAAGATCAGATGTTGGACGTAATTTTCGGTAATTCCCCTTCGCGGTTGAATGACCATGTCTGTTCGGATTACCGTCCATTGGTGTCGCAAATGGGGCTTTTTGGCATAGTATACGGGTGTTCTCAAACTTGTTTTAGAGTAAGATAGAAGCTCAGATGGCGCCATGGGCCCGGCGGCATAGGCTCAATTGTCCCAGACCGAGATTGCGCGGCCTTGGGGTTGACCAGACCTCGAGATATGTCAGCAATCGTCACTCGGGTCGAGCTACGGAGGAAGAGAAACGCGCACTACCGTTATCGGTTCATCCTTCCCAAAGCTTTGAATGAAACTGAACTGATCCTTAAACACATTAAGCTCAAAAATCCGCGTTGACTTCGTCATAGATTGCATTTGATGTCACTGGATGGCTTGAGCCTCTTGAAAACACTTGCAACGGTGTTTCTGCGCCGGCCAATCCGATGGATCAGAACCACCACATAAACGTCACGACCTTCTAGATGCGGGCGGCCATGGTCACGATTATACTCTGGCCCATCAACTACACACTTGAGCGTCTTGAAGACCTCGTTATCAATCTCCCAATGCCGGTGGGCTATCCGTATCGCATATGACACCGATGCGAGTGTCGGCATGTGCTCGCCCTGAGTTGCAGGGCTTGACAGTCTCTTACTCGACCTGTGACTTCAGGCGTTCGAGAGCTCCATCCCATTTCGACCCGACATGAACCAGAAACGCATTCGCCTCCTCCAAGCGCAACCGCTCAAGACTGTACCGCTTCTCCCGACCAGATTTATTCGCAGACACAAGCTGAGCGGCTGACAGCGTCCTAAGGTGTTTGCTTATCGCTTGGCGTGAGACATCCATTCCTTCACATAGGGAAGAGATGGACAGTGCTTTCTCCTGTTGCAATCGAGCAACTATAGCAAGACGGCGTGGATCTCCGAGCGCAGCAAACGTGGTCGCAAGTTCCTGTGGATGGATGTCGCGACTCGCAATCATTCCACGAAGTCCCTGATATTCTTCGTCTGTGTGTCCCAACCGCCCTGGTTGTCGCGAAAGGCTTGCAACCGCTTCTCTTCAGGAAGCTTTTCGAAACCACTCTCTCGAACGGTCAGTCTCGAACCATCGCCAAACGGTTCAAGAATGAACTCAACCAATGTCACCTTTTTGTCCAAGTGCGGGTCATCTGGCTGAACCGTTTCATCCATCGGCCAAATGAAGCTGAAGCGACGGGGTTTGTTCATGACTTCGACACGGGCCCAGAAGGGCAATCCTTCGTGTCCCGGGTAAGTGACCTCGCCGAACGTCACTTCACCAACATTAAAGGGACCATCCAACGACAGGCAGAACCAAGTCCCGAATTCCTCATGGTCGGTCAGGGCAACCCAAACCCGGTCCACCGAGGCATTCAGGTCTATTACTCTTTCAATCTGATCTTCCATGCGCAACCCCGAATATGCAACCGATTGATTGCATATTTGGTATCTGCGAGGAAATTTGTCAATGAACGTTTGAAACAACCCGGTTTCGGCGTTTAAATTTAATATCGGCTTTTGTGCATAAAGCTCTCAACCAGTCTGGGTGCTTTGCTTATGGGGCGGTTAATTTTTTCGGGCCGTTTGCTCTTAGCAAAAGGGTATGGCATGTTGTCTGTTCCGATGAAGTAATGCATCACGCGATTCAGCAGTGCAATTGTCATCTTCACATCGCCAAAGAACCATTCTCCGGACCGTTGATGACACTGGTCTTCTCGTGAAAATTACTGATCAAAAGGTAAGGGTGTCACATCACCAAATTTGGGAACAAGCAAACCCACAGAAATTTAAAAAGTTTGCCCAACTGACCGATCAGACGCCAAGGGCAGAAATCAATTTCCAAGACAAAAAACATGGGAGAAACGTTCGTGTCCCTAGGATTCCGGCCGAGACTTCGTTAGGTTTCTCCGCACGCGCGGAGATAGCGTTGAAACCGTAGGTGGTAAAGCCCTCCAGCAGTAGGTTTCTCCGCACGCGCGGAGATAGCCCCTGGCCAGCTTGTTAGCTGAGTCAATCTCGTCACCTTAGGGCGGCTGAAAAGTATAGTAATTATACCATTTTCAACATATATTGCCTCTCATGAAGTTCGAGTATGACCCCGACAAGAGCGCCGCGAACCGTGAAAAGCACGGGATCGACTTTGATGAAGCCCAGGCTCTCTGGGATGATCCTTATCTGATCGAGGTCCCCGCCAACGTCACAGATGAGCCACGTTTGCTGGCGGTTGGCATAATTGGGGCCAGACACTGGACGGCTGCCTACACATACCGGAGCGACCGGATGCGGATCATCTCCGTGCGCCGCGCTCGCAAGCAGGAGATTGACCATTATGAAAGCGACTGAATTCGACGAACGCTTCGACGCGGGCGAAGACATGTCCGCCCATGTCGATTGGACAAAGGCGCGCCGCCTCAATGTCGAGGCCAAGCGAGTGAACGTGGATTTCCCGACTTGGGTCATCGCCGGTCTGGACCGGCAGGCTCAGAAGCTCGGCATCACCCGTCAGGCGCTGATCAAGATGTGGATCGCAGAACGTCTGGAGTGAGAGACGCGCTGGCCCGATCGTGCCCGGGCATTTCGTCAAATAAATCAATGGGGATTATATACATTGTTAACATTATCTCCGGGGTTCCGAAGAACTAGTGGTCTGACATTATTGAACTGATGGATAGAGCGAATGCAGCCTGATGCGCGCCTCGGCCACCGTAAACCGCCACTTCACAGGACGCGGGTCCGCATTGATGACCGCTTGCCATGCCGCCACCTCGCGGGTTAGCGTCTCCCGATCCGCCAGACGCCGGGACAGACACTGACGGCTCAGAACGCTAATCTCACTCTCCGCGATGTTCAGCCTGCTCCCGTGCTTGGGCGTATGGTACACCTCGAAGCGTCGACTCAGCCGCCGGGCCTCCTTAGGGGGATAGACATGATACAGGCTCGACAGCTTGTGCGTGTTCCGATTGTCCATCACCAGCACGATCGTCCGGTCCGGAAAGTGGATATCCGCCAGGTCCGCCAGCAGGGTCGCGAAGTCGGCCGTGGTACGACGCTCGGTGACCTTCACATGACGCCAGCCCCGCAGCGGGACACACACCATGAACAGGTTGGCCGTGCCGTTGCGTTCATACTCGCCGTCGATGCGAGCGGGCCGTCCCGGTGCCATCGGCACTGCCGTACGCACCTCCTCAACCATCAATCCAACAATGTTCAACCACTAGGTAAATTGTTGCACCGGCGGATGATATCCAATATACTTTTCCGGCACAGAATGCTCATGGAACTTCTGTGTAGGGGTTTGTTCACGGTGTAAGTGCTTTTGCGTCAATCTGACGGGTGCATCCGGTGGTTTGTCTAAACGGATATACGGGCCGTCTGTTGCCTTGGAATCAATTGGGCAAAGGACCTTGCCGGATTCCAGTTCTCGTCACTGCTACGCTGCCGCGTTCCACAAGTTCCACCGGAAGAACGCTTGTACCGGGAATTTGCGCATCCTGATCCGTCATCATTTCCAGCAGCAATTTTGCACTCAGTTGCCCGACTCCAAACTGCTGAACTCGTATTGTGGTCAAACCGGGAGGAATCAAGTTGAGAAACGGAAGATCGTTGAATCCAGTAATCGAGACGTGATCGGGACAGAGAACTCCCGATTGACTGAGTGCATGGATGGCGCCCAGTGCAAGACGGTCATTGGCACAGACAATCGCAGTAAAGCCATACCCCTGCTTCAGCAGTTCCAATGCACAGCGACGTCCCTCTTCTTCATCGAATCTTTTCGCAACGACTATCGCTTCTCTGGACAGATCTAGCCCCATGGCCTTGACCTGCTGACGAAAAGCCACCTGTCGGACTTGCCCGGTGGACAGGGTCTCAGGACCGGCGATGTGAGCCAGCTTGCGATGTCCCCGATCATGCAAATGTTGAATCACAAGTCGAATTCCTTCGGCATCATCGTTTGTAACCGAAGGGATGGACGGCTGATCCATTTTTCTGTTTGCTGTCACCAACGGGACTCCCTGTGCCACGATGGCGTCAATATGGGGAGCTGAACGTTGAGTTGCGGCATCAATAATGCCATCAACACCTCTCTCCAGGAGAACATTGACGAGATGTTCCCTGCGCTCGAAATCATCGTCCGTGTTCACGATCATTGACGCGTACCCTTTGGGTTCAAACACACTTTCCGCTCCTCTTACAATGGGTGCAAAGAGCGTATTGGCGATATCAGGCAAGACAATTCCAACAGTCATTGTCTGGCGTGTTCGGAGACTTCGGGCCAGATGATTCTTGCGATACCCCATGCGCTCGGCAACGGTTCGAATCCGCTTTACCACATCGGGTGTCAGCATATCCTGCGTTGCGGGGTTCAAGGCACGAGATACAGTTGAGGTGTCAACTCCCACACGCTGTGCGATGTCCTTCAGGGTAACTGCATTTCTCTTTCTCACTGCCATTCCTCTCTCCCAAGCGTCATCAGGTCACACTCAAATAGTTTTTTTGCAATCGTTTGCAAAAAACGCTTGACAAGGTCGGATTTCTGGAGCATAATCTTATGCAATCGTTTGCAAAGACGCATTACCGAAAATTTTTTGTGCCGTGAAATGGCTGGAACGACAGGAGGAAAGAACGATTGGCTCGGGTGCTGGAAGAACATGAACTGTCCAAGCCCATAGCCGTACGCAAAACCCTGGCGGCGACGAACTCAGGTGGCATGGCAACAACAGTCGACCTTGACGGGATCAGACTGGTTTTTGACGAACCTGTACCCCATGGTGGTACCGGACTCGGACCGACACCTCTGCAAGGAGTCCTAGCTGCACTCTGTGCATGCGAATCAGTAACTTTCAACCGTGTTGCTAATGAAATGGGTTTCTCCTATGCACAAATCGATTTCAATGCGGCCTTTACCATCGATATCAGAGGCCGATCCGGAGTTCGGGGAGTAGTTCCGCATTTTCAGACCGTGAAGGTCGAGGCTCGTGTGGCAACCGATGAAGAAGCGGAACGGCTGAGAGACGTCGTGAACGAGACGGAATTGCGCTGCCCTGTCTACAATCTGATCAAGGACGCCAAGGTGCGCATTGACATGGCATGGATCAAAGTATCACCCCAAACAAATGATTTGAACGCCTCTGAAGAAAGGAAAGAGTAATGAATGAATTAGCTGTCGGGTGGATCGGAATCGGCCGTATGGGATTTCCGATGGTCGAGCGCTTGCTGGATGCCGGATACAATGTCAGTATCTGGAATCGCACACGGTCAAAGGCGGAACCGCTGGTTGCCAAAGGTGCGATTCTGGTTGATGCGCCCCAGCAGCTTTCCACTGTTGACGTTCTGGGCACGATAGTATCCACCGGACAAGATCTCGAACAAGTCTATTTTGGCGAGGATGGCGTGCTTGCGGGGAACAAGATTCCGGAAATTCTCCTTGACTGCTCGTCGATCGGCGTTGATCAATCCGCCAATATCAGAGCACGTCTCTCTGAGCGCAACACGACCTTTCTGGCGGCACCAGTCAGCGGCACTGGAAAGTGTGTCCGGGCTGGCAAACTCAGTACGGTCGTCTCTGGTCCAAGAGCCGCCTTTGACAAAGTTGAACCCCTTCTTTCCACCATTGCGGCCAGAGGTGTTTCCTATGTCGGAGACGATGAACTTGCCCGATTCTGCAAGATCGCCCACAATGTTTTCCTCGGGACCATAATCCAAAACCTCGCTGAAGTTACCTTGCTTGTGGAAAAAGCAGGTGTGCCGCGCCATGACTTTCTGGACTTCATAAACAATTCGGTCCTGGGGTCGATCTTTACGCGGTACAAGTCAAATGCCTTGATCAACCTCGACTGGGCAACGACTTTCACACCTGTATTGCTTAAAAAGGACCTGGATCTGGGATTGAGCGCAGCTCGTGACCTTGGCGTGGCAATGCCGACGACGGCCACGACACGTGAAGCTCTTCAGTCACACTTTGGTGCCGCACAGCTTCAAGACAATCCCGAAGCCTATCTGCAACAAGACTTTGCCGCTATCCTGGAAACGATGGCTCTTGCATCCGGCATGCAAATTGAAAGCGAAAATACCCCCTATCCCACGGGATTGGAACTTCCTGCTGAAACCGACTCAAAATAATTCGATTGGTATATCGCCACACGAGAATCATCGTGATCGAAACACCTGGAACATCAACTGCTACTCAAATCAAGGAGGATGAAAATGAAAAAGCAGGTTCTTACAATCGCAACGGCCGTTCTTGCAACGGTCACTACACCAATCCTTGCGGAGATCAAGATTGGTGCCTCATTGCCCCTGACAGGCGCGTTCTCAATCGCCGGTTCCAAACATGAGCAGGGTTACCAGCTCTGTGTCGATCAAATCAACGCACACGGAGGCATCATGGGCCAGCAGATCAAGCTCATCATGTCTGACAACCGCTCTGACCCGGCGACGGCAATCAATCAGTATGAACGTTTCATCAATGTTGATCAGGTTGATGCGGTGTTCGGTACCTTCTCGTCTCGTTTGAGTTTCCCGGTCGCCAACATACTGGAGAAGAACGGTTTCGTTCACCCTCTGCCTGCAGGTGGCGCGCTCCGAATATATACCCAAGGACATCAAAAAGTGTTCTATTTTCAGCCTAACGCGGCTGAGTATGTCGGGGCCACGCTCAAAGGAATTCTGGAAGATCTGGTGCCTGCCAACGACAAGCCGGCAACTGCAGCAGTGGTGGCCGCCGACGACTTTTTTGCCAACGCTGTCGAGGCTGGACTTCTGGGCACAAAGGTGATGGACCCGGCTGACGGCAGCGTCGTCGAGGACATGGCTCCCGGTTTTCTCGTCGAGGCCGGGGTTGAGATCGTTTACTCGGAAAAGTGGCCAGAAGAAGGATTCAACGACTGGCTGACTCTGGCCAACTCCATCAAACGGTCCGGTGCCGAGCTTATTGTTGCACTGACGGCCTCGGCCGAAGAAGCGGTCCAGATCACCCGTGCACTCAAGACGGTTCGAGCCGAGCCGAAGATGGTTTACTACAGCCAAGGAACGCAATCAGAATTCCTTGAAGGTACAGGTGATTCGTCAGATTCGGTTCTTGTGCATACATCGTGGCATCCCGCCGCCCCATTTGATGGGCTGCTGGCTGGCCAGCCATACTCCAACCAGGACTTTGTCGAGGACTTCAAGGCTGCCTATGGCCAAGCCCCAGATGAAGACAGTGCCATCCCCTTCGCCGTGTGCCAGGGAATAGAGCAAGCCATTATCGGAGCCGGTTCGACGGACAACGATGCGATGGCTGAATGGCTCAAGGCTCGAACAGAAACGGATCCCGTGCGCACGATCCTTGGACGATTTGCCTGGGATGACCGGGGGCTTCCCGAAGGCAAGCCATTCCTCATGGCACAATGGAATGATGGCGAACTTCAGTTCATCTATCCAACAGATGAATTTGCCGGAGTTCAGACAATGACGTATCCGAAGCAAGGATTCTGAAGTCAACCGGTTGTCCGCCCCCTGTGTTTGGGGGCGGACAGCCACAAACGCAAACTCGAAGCCAGACGACCTTAATGCTTGAAGTCAAATACCTCTCAAAGCACTTTGGCGGAATCAAGGCCGTTGACGAATGCAGTTTCGTTGCGGAAGAAGGTCGCATCACGGCTTTAATTGGTCCAAATGGAGCAGGCAAGACGACCGCATTCAACTGCATCAGTCGTACAATGACGCCAACGGGTGGTGAAGTTTGGCTGGACGGTGAACGCGCGGACCATCTTCGCCCGCACCAGATTACGGCTCGAGGTCTTTCCCGCACATTCCAGATTTCCCGCAATCTGGCCGACATGACAGTGCTGGAAAATGTGATCTGCCAGTCAAAAACGCGTGGCTGGAGAGACTTGCTCAAGCCGGCCATGAGCACTGACGAGATTGACAAGGCCATTGGCATACTGGATTTTCTAGGCATCACCCGAATCGCTCATGAAGACGGCTCCAATCTCAGTTACGGCCAAAAAAAGCTGATGGATTTGGCCGCTCTGTTGATGAGCGATCCGAAAATCATTCTTCTTGACGAGCCGGCCGGCGGCGTCAATCCAACCTTGCTAGAAGAGATTGTCGGCCATATTCGTCGCCTGAACGAACAAGGCCTCACAGTTCTCATTGTCGAGCACAACATGGACCTCATCATGCGTCTGTCCAACAAGGTCGTTGTCATGGCACAGGGACGCGTCATTGCCGATGGCACTCCCGAAGAGGTTCAAAACGACCCCAAAGTGTTGGAGGCCTATCTCGGTGGAGCCACTGAGGGCAACGAATGAGTTCCTTGCTTGATGTGACTGGGGTGGTGGCCGGCTACGGTGATGGTCCGCCCATTCTCAACGGGGCCGGTTTGTCTGTCCATCCGGGCAAGGTACATTGCATCATAGGTCCGAATGGGGCAGGCAAGTCTACTTTGCTGAAAGCCATTGTCGGCATGTTGAAATTGCGCGAGGGTGATGTACGGTTCAAGGGCAAGAGCCTCAAGGGACTTCGACCGGACCAGATCCTCCGGCAGGGGATATGCTTTGTGCCCCAGGAGAGGGCCCTTTTTCCAAAAATGACCGTACGAGAAAATCTTCGCATGGGCGGATATTCCATTGCCGACGAATCTTACCTCGATCAGAGAATCGGTGAAATCGAGGAACAGTTTCCGATCCTGAAAGAACGACATAACCAGCGTGCCGGTACCATGTCCGGAGGACAGCAGCAGATACTTGCCATGGCCAGAACCATGATTCTCAAGCCCGAAATCGTCATGCTGGACGAACCCTCCCTTGGCCTGGCGCCAAAGATTGTTCGTGAGATCTTTCAGGTCATACAGGTCATGGCCAACGAGGGAATCACATTGATCCTAGTTGAGCAAAACGCCCTCATGGGGCTTAAACACTCCGACTGGGGTTACGTTTTGGACTTGGGGCGCAGCCTGTTCGAAGGCCCAGCCAAGGAAGTCCTTGCAGACCCTCGCATACAGGAACTCTATCTGGGAGGCAGAAAGGATCAATAATGGCACTCTTGACGCAATCCTTGATTCTCGGCCTCGCTCTTGGTGGTGTCTACGCGCTCATGGGTTCTGGGTTGAGCCTGATATTCGGAGTCATGCGAATCGTTAATTTGGCCCATCCTTCACTGATCATGATCGGCGCGTATGTTGCCTATTGGGCATTTCGCCTCGCCGGTGTCGATCCTATGATCATGCTGCCTGTTGCCGCTGCTCTTCTCGCTTGTACCGGTGCCGTGCTCTATCGATTTGTATTCGAACGTGAAGCTCGCTCGGCCAAGTATTCCGAAATGACCGTACTGCTGACATTTGCCTTGGCCATGGTGGTGGAGGGTCTGCTTGGAACCGCCTTTACAAACACCCAGCGAATTACCTCTCCCGATTATGCCACCGATGCCTTTTTTGTGGGAAGCATCTTTATTCCGAAAGGCCAGCTGTTTGCTTCGATAACCTCGATCATCATCATCTCTGCCTTGGCCCTGTTTCTGAAACATTCGCGGCTTGGTTACGCCATTCGCGCAACGACTGAAAACCGCGAAGCGGCCGAACTCCTGGGTGTCAACGTCAATCGAGTCGGGCTAATCAGTTTCGCGATTGGAGTCGGCCTGGCCGGAGCGGCCGGCACCTTGGTCTCCTTTCTGATTTCGTTCTTCCCGTCAAAGCACTGGGAATGGATCGTCATCCTGATGTCACTTGTCGTTCTTGGCGGAATGGGCTCCATCCTGGGCACGGTCTTGGGTGCCTTTATGCTCTCCACGGTTGCCGCCTTGGTGGGCACCTACTTTGGTGCCACCTGGTCGACGTTGACATTCTTCATTGCCTTGTTCGTCGTCCTGCTGGTTCGGCCACAGGGGCTATTCGGCGAACGCCCGGAACTGATCTAATGGCCGAGCTTGCGACAGACGAAATTTTAGCGGCACGCGAGCAGTACAACAAGAGCATCGCGATTGCCGCCAACCAGAAGCGGAGCGTATGGTTTCCGCTGCTGGTTCTGGCGCTGGTTCTGGCGCTCCCTGCCCTGCAGCTTGTCGGCAATTTCAACTACGTCATCCACTTGATGCTGTACACCGCATGTTATGTGGTCATGGCCTCGGGCTGGAACATACTTGGGGGATACACCGGATATATTTCGCTCGGTCATAACGTCTTTTTTGCCATTGGCGGCTATTGCGCCGGAATGGCATTTGCCCGCCTGGGCGTGTCGACGATTGTTCTGGCTCCGCTGGCTGGCTTCGTGGCCGGTCTCATCGGATATTGCATCGGCCTGGTGACACTGCGGGTCAGAGGGCCGTCATTCATCATTTCTTCACTCGCGCTGGTGATGATTTTTCGTATCGTCTTTGAAAACTGGGAGTTTATCGGTGGTGCTGGCGGTGTTGCCTTGCCGGCCAACGATCTCCCGGTGCAATGGGCCAAGCTGCCCTATTATTACGCTTTCATGGTGATGGCCGCACTCACCGTCTGGGTCAGCTATCGGATCAAGCATTCCAAGTTCGGCCTGGGATTGCGGGCCATTTCCAAAGACGAGATCAAGGCCGAAAGCTCCGGCATCAACACCCGGCTTTACAAAGTGCTGGCATTCGCCGTGTCCGCCTTCTTTGTCGGCATGGCCGGCGCGGTCTGGGGCGAGTATCTGACCTATATCCGCCCGAACATTTTTCTGACCATACTGATTTCTGTCAACATGGTTCTCATGTGTGTGCTTGGGGGCAAGGGAACCGTCGCCGGGCCAGTGATCGGAGCGGTGATGATCATTGCCTTCAATGAAATTTTCGTTGCAACCCTCGGAGCGTCCGAAATCAACATACTTGCAACGGGTCTGATCATGATGCTGACGCTGATTTTCTTTCCGCTTGGAATTGTCGGCACGCTTGCCAAGTACAAACGCCTTCCGCAATTCCTGAATTGGGACTAGACCATGGTTGAATTCATTCTTTACAACGCGCCGCAGTCCACGTGCAGCCAACGGGTACGATATTCACTCAACGCCAAAGGAATTGCCTTTGAGGAACACAAGCTTGACCTGTTCTCAGGCGATCAGCTGAAACCGGAGTATCTTGCAATCAATCCCAATGGTGTTGTTCCGACGCTCATTCACAACGAGGCAGCAGTCATCGACAGTGCCGTAATCCTGGAGTATCTGGAAGACACTCGTTCCGACAGCCCCTCCTTCAGGCCAAGCGACCCGATTGCCATCGCTAACATGCGGGCCAAAATGCGGTTCATTGACGAGGTGCCAACCCCTGCCATTCGAGTGCCATCATACAATCTCGCCTTCCTGCCGCATTTTCAGTCAATGACTGAAGCCGAGTTCCAGGACCTGTGTGAAAGCAAGCCGCTACGCAGGGAGTTTCTCATGAAAATGGGGCGTACAGGATTTCCAGAAAAGGATATGAATGAGGCTCTGACCCGACTGCAGAGAGGCATTGAAAGAATGGCCGAATGGCTTGATGACGCCGGTGGGCCATGGCTGGCGGGCAAGGCACTGTCACTGGCCGACATCGCGATCATGCCCGTGATCGTACGCATGGATGACATCAATCTGGGCCATTTATGGAATGCCTGGCCGTCGATCGGGGAATGGCTTGAACGAATTCAAGACACTCCGCCGTTCCGTGCTACCTACTACAACGGGTCGCTTCTTACAGAGAAATATCCCCACCTGAAACAACTGAGGAATAATGCATGCAATCCGACTTGAATTTTGGTCAATCCGCTGTATCACTTCGGAAGGGCAGCGGTTTGAATCTTTCTGCCTTCAACATGAAAGCAGGCACAGTTTTCTGTTCACTGGCGCGTTAACTCGACAAGACAAAGGAAATGACACATGAACCGAGCTCTTACCCCCAATGTGCTGGGACCCGCGGACCTGGAGCCGCATTGGAATTGGCAAGGTCGACTTCCGACCTGGGGTCACACCAATACCGACTTTGAACGCCGAGTGGATTTTGACCGCCTGCGTCGCTATCGGCTGTCGCGCGCTCGCAAGGCGCTTCAGGAAAGTGACTGCGGATCACTGCTGCTTTTTGACGTCAATAACATCCGCTACGTTTCCGGGACAAAAATTGGCGAATGGGAGCGCGACAAGATGTGTCGCTTCTGCTTGCTGACCGGTGACGATTCCCCCTATGTCTGGGATTTTGGATCGGCCGCCGTCCACCACCGAATGTACTCGGACTGGCTTCTTCCCGATCACTGCCGTGCCGGCGTCGTTGGCATGCGTGGAACCATCCCGCCGAGTTTTGGCTTGATGAAGCGTTATGCTGAAGAAATTGCCGACCTCATTCGCCAAGCTGGCATGGCAGACATGCCCGTTGGTGTCGATTATGCGGAAACAGCCATGTTTTTCGCCCTTCAGGAGACAGGCTTGAAACTGGTTGACGGGCAGCAAACCATGCTGTCGGCACGCGAAATCAAGAACTGGGACGAGATCCAGCTACTGACACAAGCGGCCAGCATGGTGGACGGAACCTATCACATGATTTACGAAAACCTGAGGCCCGGAATACGCGAAAACGACATTGTGGCTCTGGCCAACAAGATGCTCTATGAGATGGGCAGCGATGATGTCGAAGCGATCAATGCCATCTCCGGTGAACGGTGCAATCCGCACCCGCACAATTTCACCGACCGTTATTTCAGACCTGGCGACCAGGCATTCTTCGACATTCTGCAATCCTATCAAGGGTACCGGACGTGCTATTACCGCACATTCAACATTGGTCGCGCAACCCCCTCGCAGCATGACGCCTACACCAAGGCTCGCGAATGGCTTGATGCCGCCATCCAGGCCATCAAGCCCGGTGTGACAACAGACAAGGTTGCAAAGCTGTGGCCCACCGCACAAGACATAGGCTTTCCCAATGAACTGGCGGCGTTCGGCCTACAATTTGGCCATGGCCTAGGCTTGGCACTCCATGAACGACCCATCATCAGCCGTGCTGTCAGCCTTGACAATCCCATGGAAATACGTACCGGCATGGTGTTTGCACTGGAAACCTATTGTCCCGCCGAGGATGGCTTTTCCGCTGCTCGAATTGAAGAGGAGGTTGTCGTGACCGACACCGGCTGCGAGGTTATTTCTCTTTTCCCTGCTGAAGAGCTGCCTATCGCCAATCGCTATTAGAGACACTTGATGACAACGACAGAACAAAGCAATGCGGAGCGTTATCTGCACATGTATCGAAAGATGGTCCGTATCCGTGCTTTCGAAGAAAATGCGAACCAGCTGTATCTGAATGCAAAAATGCCGGGCCTGACGCACATGTACGTTGGTCAGGAAGCAGTCGCGGTCGGCATATGCGAAGCGTTGGAAAACCGCGATCGTATTACCTCAACTCATCGTGGACACGGACACTGCCTGGCCAAGGGGGCAGAATTCCGGGAAATGTTCTGCGAATTGCTTGGCAAGGCGGAAGGCTATTGCGGTGGGAAAGGCGGTTCAATGCATATCGCCGATCAAGACAATGGCAATCTTGGTGCCAACGCCATCGTTGGAGGATCAATGGGCATTGCCACTGGTGCCGCGCTGTCGGCAAAGCTGCTTGGCACCAATGGCGTCACGGTCTGTTTTTTCGGTGATGGTGCCACAGCCCAAGGGCTTTGGTATGAAGTCATGAATATGGCCGCCCTTTGGCAATTGCCGATCATCTATGCTTGCGAGAACAACGGGTATTCCGAATACACTCCCACGGCCGAGGTTGCGGCTGGATCATTGAAAGCCCGAGCGGAAGCGTTTGGCATAGAATCGCATGGCGTTGATGGTCAAGATGTTCTGGCGGTGCACAATCTCACCCAAGGACTGGTCAATCGACTGAGAAACGGCGAGGGACCGTTTTTCATGGAACTGGAAACATACAGATTCCACGGGCATCATGTCGGTGACATCAACCGCAGCTACTATCGTTCAAAGGATGAAGAGGTATCGTGGCAGGCAGGTCGTGATCCGATCGCGAATTTTGGCCAGTGGCTGGTGAACCAAGACATCGCAAATTCTGAAGAGCTTGCTGCAGTTGTTCAAGGGATTCACGAGGACGCCGAGGCGGCTGTCCGTTATGCTCTTGACGCACCGTATCCGGATCCTGATGAAGCCGATACCCACGTCTTTGCCGGCGTGGATCACGCCCTGCCCTACATCCATGGAGGTCGGGCATGAGCCGTGAAATCACACACGCCAAGGCCGTCAACGAGGCCATCGCTGAAGAAATGCGGCGAGACCCTGCAGTCATCCTGCTTGGTGAGGATGTGGCCGAAGCAGGCACCCCTTTCAAGGTCTTGTCGGGACTGGTCGAGGAGTTCGGAACCGAGCGGGTTGTTGATACACCGATCGCCGAACCGGGCTTCATGGGTATAGCGGTTGGTGCGGCCATGACCGGTCTACGGCCTATCGTCGATATCATGTTTGGGGATTTTCTGTATTTGATCATGGACCAGCTTTGCAATCAGGCTGCAAAGACTCACTACATGTCCGGAGGAAAACTGAAGGTCCCTCTCGTTGTTCGAACCAACCTTGGTGCGACACGCCGTTCGGCGGCTCAACACAGCCAATCTCTCCATGCATTGGTGGCACATGTTCCAGGCTTGAAGGTGGCTTTGCCGGCAACACCCTTCGAGGCAAAGGGACTTATGAAGACAGCCATTCGGGACGACAACCCAGTCGTAATCTTCGAGGACAAGCTGAGTTACCAGATGAAGGGCGATGTGCCTGAAGAGGAGTATCTCATTGAATTTGGCACGGCCAATCGACTTCTTGAAGGCACTGACGTAACTTTGGTGGGAACGTCCTCAATGGTTCAGACATGCCAGAAAGCGGCCGATCTGTTGAGCCAGGAAGACATCTCTGCTGAAGTGATAGACCCACGAACAATTGTGCCGCTTGACGAAGCCGCCATTCTTGGCAGCGTAAAAAAAACCTCCCGTGCCATAGTCGTTGACGAAGGTCATCAGAATTTTGGCGTCACGGCAGAGATTGCCGCACGAATTGCCGAAAAGGCATTTTATCATTTGGACGCACCCGTAATACGAATGGGCGCAATGGATGTTCCTGTACCATTCTCTCCTGTTCTTGAGGACTTGACCGTGCCGACTCCTGAGGCTGTTGCCGAGAATGCCCGACGTATCTGCAGAGGAGAAATGGTGCATGCCCCATGACGTCATCATGCCCGCCTTGGGCATGACTCAGGACTCAGGCTTGATCCTGTCCTGGAAAAAGGAAGTCGGTGACGAAGTGGACGTCGGCGACATTCTCATGGAGGTCGAAACCGATAAGGCCGCAGTGGAAGTGGAGGCACAAAATTCCGGAGTCCTTCTTGCCCTGCAGGCTGAAGAAGGGACGGACGTACCCGTAGGTGAAGTCGTTGCCATCATCGGAGACAAGACAGAGCTTGCTGTATCCCCTCGGTCCTCTATCCCCTCCGAACCATCCTCGGTTGAAAATGACTCCATGCCACCACCTGAAGAGATCAGGAGCCGAGTGGAGAAAAAAGAGTCCACAACAGCCGAAGCTAACCGTGTCAATCACAGAATTTTGGCCTCGCCAAAGGCTAAGCGTCTTGCCAAGGAACGCGGGTTGGATTTGCGAGTTCTTGTTCGATCCGGCCATCCACAGCCCTATCACGTCTCGGATCTGGAACACTTGATATCCTTGACCTCATCTTGCGGACCGACAATGAACGACTTTGTCCGAGCCCTGACAGATGGTGCTGCATTCAAGGAATTTTCTGAACGACTCAAAAGAGAGTTCAGTCTGCCGGTTTCGCTGACGCTGGCAGCCTTTGCAGCAGGCGCTTATCGGTCCGTCACGACTACGAAAAACATCACGGTACGTGTCGACTCCATGCCCGATACAAGTTCCACTTACACGATTCCGGACTGCGTCGGGCTGACCAGAATTGAACAGTCAGAGTCCGCTCTGCAGCCTGATCTGATAGTCTTCGACCTCACATCGACAAGGCTGGTGGAAATCAGAAGCGGCCCCACGCTGGTTCCAACATTTGCGGTCACATGGGACAGCAATCGAATTGAAGCAGCCCTTATGGTTCCTCAAGGGCTTCTGAACCAAGGCCAGCTCGTGAATTGTATGGAAGGCTTTATTGGCAGGCTGGAACAGCCTCTGCGGCATCTGCTTTGAAATGATTGACATATCTTCCATCGATGAAATTTGCTGTTCACCTTTGATCGATGGGCATGGCAAGGGTTGGCAACCGCCATGGAGTCCGAAGTGGAGACCGTAATTGCCAGCCCCTCATTCGATCAGTGACGGCCCGTAAAGGCATTGATCTCAAGCGATTGGCCCATAGACTTGACCGAAAATCCATCGGGCACGAGGATCTGGATGTGCTGGACTCAAATCGGACACAAGGTCATTTCGAATACTGGGACACTGACCATTCGACCTACGGTTCAATTATGGAAGAACCTATGAGCGCTTTGGCTCAGATTGGCACCCGCAAACTGACCGCGGCACAAAACGTCATTCCTTGGTCACTCATCACGAAGAATTGGATGGCACCCAAGTTGAGGCAAGTCTGAAAATGAAGGAGGCAAGCCAACGGCTATGGCTTTTTATGTCATGGCATTCGCCAAGCCCTTGCTGAAGTTTCCGCGTTTCAATGCTTCGCTGAGCCCAGACACAGCACTCTCTATTTGAAAAATTACGTGCATGTTGGAATCGCCGTTGATACCGCTTATGGGCTCGTTGTCCCTGTCATCAGAGATGCCGATCACAAATCGCTCTTGGTCTTGGCCAAGGAAATCCGACAGCTCTCCGGGTCGGCCTAGGACAGAAAGTTGCGGCCCGAGCATTTTGGTGGAGATTCGATGACAATCACTAATCTTGGCGCCATTGATGGCCAGTCATTTACACCGATCATCAATCCTCCAGAGCTTGCCATTCTTGGCGTATCGCGTACTCAGATAAAGCCCGTATGGGATGGCAAGTCATTCTGTCCCAAACCGATGACGCCTCTTGATCTGACCTACGATCACCGTGTCATCAACGGAGCGAGTGCAGCTCGTTTTCTTACGCACTACGGCCGTTTACTCAGCGACCCTAGGCGCTAAATGCTCTGACTGAAAATGACTGTCATGCAGAGAATGGAGAACTCCAGCCCTTGATCGAGGAATTAAGAGGCAATTTACAGAATGCATTGATTACCAAAGCTGTGTGCTCTTCCTAAGCAGTGAACTCATGAACTAAATCGAACTTCCAAAGCTGAATTTCTGCAACCTTGCAAGAACAGGCACTATTTTTACCTTGGGATGACGTCCGGCTGGACCGGTTTCAGGTGTTGCCCACGCCCGGAAGCTCCAAGGTCCGCTCCTGCAGCGGGGTCGATGTCATCATCAGTTCGGCAAGGGCAGAAACGGCCGGCGAGTGTATGTCGAGTGGCCTGCCGAACTTAGGACAATGGGGTCGCCGGTGCCACGACCGATGATCACGCCGGAAGGCCGTCATCATGGAACAGACGGGATTGCCCGGTCCGACGCATGGGCCATTCGACATATCGGGCCAGCATGGCACAGCCAAACATGGATGCGTCCACGACAAGCCCGATGATGCTCGACCGGCCGCACCTTCCGATCCATGGTGTTCAGGCTTCCGACAGCGTGATCCCACGAGGCCGTCGCTTGTTGGACCGGACGGTCTCATCGGCCATGTCCCGGCCGGCGGAGGCGACACGACCGGAGGCCGTCCAAGGTTGCCTCGGCGCGATGTTGACAGCCCTTTGACACCCGGTGAGTCCACTGGCTCGCGTCTGAAGGTCACGTGCGGTTTCATCCTGTATCGATCCTGACGGGGGCCGGCCGCCGGCCTGCGCCGATGCCGACAACCGGCATCGCCCCGCAACCCGACGGCCTTCCGTCTCCCGATCAGAAGCGGAAGGTCACGGCCACTCCACCCCCAAAGTCGGTGTTGTCGCTCCCCGCCGTCGCATAGAAGGCATCCCCCGTCAGCCGTGTCGTGTCGTGGCCGCCCAGAGACATTGCCCCGCCCACGCCCAGACGCACCCAAGTCGGCTTCACCTCGGTCGCCAGCCGGGTGCCGGCTACCATCACCGCATGCTTGGACGAGAACTCATGCTCCAGATCCAGCGACGCATACAGCCGACGGTCCGCATCCTTGGGACCCAGCTCGGCCAAGACACCCACACGACCCTGAACGCTCTGCTCCTTGTCCGGGGTGACCCGGCCAGCCCCATCAAGCGTGGTCGGTTCGTCAAAGGCGTCCATGTCCACCGATGACCAGGACAGACCCCCACGCGGAATCACGGCCAGGCCCCCCATGCTCATCGGCTGGCCGACTTCCACACCGAGCGCCAGACCGCTGCCGCCACCCGTGGAGGTGATCGAACCGACCGCACCGTTGGCCGACACCATCGTGATATCAAAGAACCGGGTGTAGCTCAGCTGGCTGTCCACATACAGGCCACTGTCGTTCGTCCAGGTCAGGGACACGCCCACACCGGTGCCGCTCGCTTCTACGGTGCCACCCGTCTTGACGGTGGCCTCACTCTTTCGGTAATGGGCACTCACACCCAGCACCAGACGATCATCGGTCGGCACCTCCAGACCCGCCTCAAAGTCGGTCTGCTTCACATCCCACGCCAGAGACTGACGTCGGATGTCCGTTGCTGTCGTCGATGTATCGGCCATCCGTTCCCCATCGCGGACCGCCAGACGCACCCAGACACCGGTGCGGGAACTCGAAGCCGCCATGCGCTCGCCCTTGCTGCTCTGGACCATGACCTCCTCGTCGCCGGTGGTCCGGCGGGGCACGGCCATGCGTGTGCTGTAGGGCGTCAGGTCCACCAGACCCAGAAGCACCGAGGGCAAAACCTCATACAGACGCGCCCGATGGCTGTACAGACGCAAGACCGGAGCCGACGCAACATCCTTGAACTGGTAACCCTTATCATCGTCAAGCTCCTTGAGCTCGGCCTTGAACACCTGTTCGTACACGCCCATCCGTTGGCCACGACGATAAATGATCGCATCGGCGGCATCCGGTGTCAGAACCGTCTCACTTCCCGACACGCTGCGGGTCTTGAACGCGAGTGTGGAACGGGTCCTTTCCTTGTTCGCTTCTTCTATATCCTGGGCCGCGGACACGCGGTTCAGAATCTTGCCTTCGACATGACCCACGACACCCGCCTCATCCTTCTCCAGAATCACCGCGACAACTTCGGCCTGGTTATCGTCAGCCTTGGGATCCACCTCGATGGCCACGCCGGATTTCGCCTTGACATGCGCGCGAGGACCAATCACGATCGTGCCACCCCCATTCTCACTCGCGCCTAGCGCGACTATGCCGGCTCTCCGGATGCGCACGCCGGCACATATGTTCTGGTTCGTCTTCGTGTTGGTGCATGCCGAGTCACCACCCATGACCGTACCGCGGATGGTGAGAGCAAACTTGTCGACGGCCGAACCGCGCTTGTCGACCATGATGCCATAATGGTCCGCCGTGATCACGCTGCCTTCCTTGGTCTCGACCGTGGCCTTGGCGCCAGCGTAAGCGCGGGCACGAAGGCCAATCTCCGTCGCCGTGATGCGGCTGCCCGCCTCCATCGTGATCGATACGGCCGTGTCGCCTTGCGCATGAATGCCCGCAGGTGATGTGTCCCCATCAAGTTCTGCACCCGCCGTGATCTTGCCTCTGTGGGTGACCGTGATGGTGCCGGTGCGGTCGGGGTCAAGGTCAGCCCCAATCCCATATCCGCTTGCCACAATCTCGCTGTCCGCTCCCGTCTCAATCGTGATGTCGCCCCCGGCTGGCGTGTCGCCAGGATCTTGGAGTCGTACATATATCCCATAAATATCTTCGGTGTGTATACTCCCCAAGTGCCTGATCATGATGTTGCCTCTGGCGAGTGGGGCTGGAATTACATTGATGCCGTACTCCTGCGCCTTTATGCTGCTGCCTGGCATCGTTGTGACCGTGATGTCTCGGTTGCCTTTCACTTCAATACCATGTCCAGCCGCATCGATCAGGCCTCCATGGGTGATCTTGACCTCGCCGATGCGTTTATCTCCGTCCATATGGGCCTGGATCCCATACGGGTAGACTCCACTGGCATCCTTGGGTGATTGGTTCGTCTTGATCTTGCTGTCCGCTCCCGTCTCAATCACGATGTCGCCCTTGATCTCGCTCTCGCTGCCAGAGTAGTCCTCCAAGGATGCACTTATTCCATGCGTGGCATATATTGCGCCTCGGTGCGTGATCGTGATTGTGCCGACACCCGCGGGCTTTATAGCTGCGACAATGCCATACGCACTGATGGGGTTGCCATCCGCGCCGAGCGTCACTCCGGGATCAACCGTAACCGTTATGTCACCCTTGGCATGCTGTGAGACATCCACGCCACGGCCGGCCTTATAAGTGTCGCCGCTGTCCTCCGCACGAATGGAACCGCCCTTGAGATCGACCCTGATCGGTATCGTCGTGCCCGCGGCTGCGCCGTCAGTGCGAACGTAGACGCCTGCTTTGTCCTTCCTCGTCGACTGCGACACGTCAATTGTGGCGCTCGACTCAAGATGGATACTCGTCTCTTTCCCAGCTTCCCCCGTGTGTTTAAGGTCAATGCCAAATCCCCCGGTACCCGAGGTAGTGATGATGCTGCCTTTGTCCAGTACGAACTTGAGCAAGCCGGTCCCGGCACGCTCCATGCCTATGCCCGTGCCCTGCGAATAGGTCGCGATACGGCCCGTGACCACAACGTCACGGGCGCCACCAGTTGTGGCGGCAATGCTGAGGGCGCCGCCGGTGAGGTGTGTTTCACTTGTGCCAAGCACGGCCCCGTTCAAGTCCAGCGTCAGACCCCCGGTCAGTCCGCTGCATACAATCGCGCCCGTGTCGCCGCTGCCCAGGGCAAACTCGGGCGGCGTTCCATCTGTACCCGTGCATGTTTGGGCCGCAGCAGGATGCGGCAAGGCTACGAGTATTCCCAGCCCAACAAGCAGTGCACCAATTGTCGCAAGGCCTCTGGCCGATCTACCGAGGGACCGACCCGAGAGATCATCTACCCCCCCCCTCGCTCGCGTTCATGGGCACGCACGGGCTGGCCCCACCCGCCCAGATCGAAATTAATCCTGTCATGATCATGGTTCCCTTCTCGTTATCCAAAAAGTAAAGTCTGCTAGAAAATAAATCTCCCCCCCCCCAGAATTTGCAACTCTTTTGTGACGCTCCGGTTCATTTTTCTCCAAACTGTCGCATGCATGCGACACCCCGGCTTCAACGATGCGGTGCGGTGTGCTCAGGTGAAAGCCTCGGACGGCGCACGATTGATCACGACTATACCAAGGGTTGAGCCTTTTCTGGTGTTCCCGTATCCCGACATGTGTGGCCCCGTTGGGCTGTCTTGTTGGATGGGGTCATGCGCCGGGCTGGGATGACGGCAAAAAGTGACAGTCCTGTACCGTCGTTGCCGGATATCCCTGAGGCCACCGAAGTCCGGAGGCGGACACACGCTCCCGCAGGGGCAGGGTTGTCGCCATGGCCGCAACGGCAACGCTCCCAGCCACTGGCGGGGCTGTATTCGGTCAACATGGCACGAGACGGCAACCGATCAACAAAACATCAAACCAGTATGCTGCCGAACCGGGCAATAATGGCTTCCAATCGCCGAGTGATCAGTGGGATCTATGTGTTGACACGCGGGATAGCATGGCGGGCGTAGCCGACCGTGTAGGGTCCACGAACGTCAGTGTACGGCCGGTTTCACCGGTGAGTATCGAGAATCGGATACAAATGGAACTATACCAACGTCGCCCAATGGATCTGCGGGCCGAGAGAGCGGGTCCGGCCGGCTCGTCATTCGGCGTTAGATCATCTAGAAAGCGGCGGGTGGCGCTACCGACCGGACCCGCGAGCACATTACCCGACAGGGAGCCACCCCGGTCATCCCGTCGCGGTCCAACCGCCACCACGCCATCCCATATGATACCGAGATGGGCAAGGCCCGCAACCGGATTGAGTGGTGCTTCGGTGGGTTGAAGCCATGCTTTCGGTATATCGCCACCCGCTATGGAAAGCTGGGGCCCAACTTTTGGGTCATGGTCGTGATCGGAGTCATTCTCCAATGGCGCCAGTTCATCGCCACAATGAGACATATCGTGATCAATGAATCTACTGCCTAGTGGTTGAACATTGTTGGATTGATGGTTGAGGAGGTGCGTACGGCAGGGCCGATGGAACCGGGACGGCCGGCTCGCGTGGACTGCGAGTATGAGCGCAACGGCACGGCCAATCTGTTCATGGTGTGTGCCCCGCTGCGGGGCTGGCGTCATGTGAAGGTCACCGAGCGCCGCACCACGGCGGACTTCGCGACCCGGCTGGCGGACCTGGCGGATGTCCACTTTCCGAACCAGAAGATCGGGCTGGTGATGGATAATTTGAACACGCACAAGCTGTCGAGCCTGTATCATGTCTATCCGCCCAAGGAGGCCCGGCGGCTGAGCCGACGCTTTGAGGTCCACCACACGCCCAAGCACGGGAGTGGGCTGAACATCGCGGAGAGTGAGATCAGCGTGTTGAGCCGCCCGTGTCCGTCCCGGCGTCTGGCGGATCGGGAGACGCTGATCCGCGAGGTGGCGGCGTGGCCGGCGGCGATCAATGCGGACCCGCGTCCGGTGAAGTGGCGGTTTACGGTGGCCGAGGCGCGCATCAAGTTGCATTCGCTCTATCCATCAGTTCAATAATGTCAGACCACTAGTTGCTTGATATCCGCCATCGTGCCGAGTTCCTAAATTCTTAGTGTCCTTAGATGTGCATCGATGCGCTCGGTTACGCTCCTGAGTTGCGGCAAGTTGTGCTTCTCGTTTTCCCATGCTTCATGGAAACGTTCCACTGTCTGTTTTGCAGTGTCGAGCACCGGCTTTTCAGGAAGTCTGGCCTTGCCCGCTAGATATGACAGTTCGTCGAGCGTGTAGCCTTCAAAGCGCTTCGTTCTTGCAAATTTGAGCGCCGCTTCCTTATCCTCAATATAGGGAATCGTTGAAATTAGGTCATAGGCCGGTGACAAAGCGGGAGTTCGCCTGTCCGGATAAGTCAGCGACCAGTTCTTCAGATGCATATCCGCGTTGCCGGTCAAAGTGCAGAAAGTCAAACGCCTTATGAATTCCTCAACGTCGGCCTCGCCAGTCTCAGCACCAAGCACTGTCGCTATGTAGCGGTAGCTCGCTTTATCGTATTTTTTCTCGGGGTAGACGCCAAAGACCTGAGCAAAATCTTCCATGTGAACAGGGCCGTCAGGCGTGCGGTCAAAGCGTTTGATCGAAAGAGCCTGACCTTTAAGATCGCCGATTCCTTCAGGCAGATTTGCAATCGCATCCACATCGATCAGCGCAATCTTTGGTACATTGATACCTACCAGCCGCGCCAATGTCAAAAGCGCATATTCATTTTCAGGCATGCCCTCATAACGAAGAGACGGGAGCTTGACAATCCAGGAACCGCCAACCCCAGATGCTGGTATCGTCAGGCCTTTATTGGCATTCTCGTTGTAGATTGCCGAGAATTTTAGTTGTACGCCCGCGAGCGAGAAACGCAGTGCGTTCTCGCGTTTTTTCTCTATGGCTTCGGAACTGTCCCTGTCCAATCCGGGCGGCCATGCTTCGCCGTCCGCGGGTTCAACAGTGATTGCACCCGACAAGTCGCGACCCAAAGCCCAGAGAAGGTAGAAATCACGCTCTTGATTAACTCCGGCAAGTCGTGCGAGACATTCCCGCAGATGACCCTCGGGCAACAAGTTTGAAAAGAAAGGCAGCAGGCGCTTTTGCTTCACTGCGAACTCGGTGATGAGCTGCCCGTATTCGTCCTTGAATCCCAGCCCGAGAGTCGGGCGGTTCTTGTCGGCAACATAGTCGTCTGTGAAGCTGAATAGCGTACGGTCACCGTACAGACGAGTCAGTTTTCCAATTATATCGCCATAGAGCCTTACATTGAGAACAGAAACGTCAGTCATCGCCATTCTCCCCGTCATCATCGAGGCGGTAGGCCGGTCGCGGCAACGACGGCTGCTCGGAAACCGCGTGAACAAGACGGCTGCACAGCGTCTGTGCGCTGCATGCAGCTCGCTCTAACGCTCTGAATTGTTCGTTGGAAAGCTTGAACGCCTCAGTGAGCTTGCGGGACCTTTCAGTCAGTTTTTGCAGTTCGCGCACTGGTTTGGTGACACTGCGCAGCGCTTCCAACTCCTTGCCGACATTGCTTAGGGTTTTGAATGTCTGAAGGCTGCTTTGCAGATTGTTCAGGGCCTCAAGCTCCGGATAAAGTGGACGCAGATTCCTTAAAGCATCGAGTGTACGGTTGATCTCTTTGATTGCTGGCGTCGCATCGATTTTTGGAGCGATGCTGCTGACGATACTGTCTACCGCCGGTACAGCCTTGCGTGGAACCAATTTGAGATCGAGATCAAGAGCGCGGGTCAGTTCGATCAGGCTTGATAGACGGATATCCGTTCCCCCGCTCTCGATCTTGGAGATGTGACTTTGCGGCACGCCTGTGCGATTGCTCAGAGCCCTCTGGCTAAGACCTTTGGCTTCCCTGGCACTTTTGAGCACACCTATTACGTCCTGTGCTGCGTAATTACAAAAGAAAAAAAACATTGATAATCCTTTCTATATCATTTTATTATTATGATATAATTTAACATATCATATATTCAATGGATCTGCTTATATGATGTATTTTGATATATTGTTAAAATTTTTTAATCAGCTTTAATATATCAAAATTAGGGGTGCGTTCCAGCACTTTCAAGGCTATACGCTACAAAAAGATAAGGACAGTGCTTTCAAAGTGCCATTAAAATCAGTTGTATCCCCAACCATGACCAACGGCAGTTGGTCTTAGCCTACTCTTACCCTGTGGACAATCTCATTCTGTGGTCGGCACTTTGCCCTAGGACCAACTGCTTTCGTGATTTTTTGCAAGGTCGTTGATAAACCGAAATCCTCTTGGCTATCCGATCAGCAGCAGACTTTATCGGATCGCTCACTGGATGGGCTTGGCGTGCTCTCGTCTGCACTGGATAGCGTCTCAAGAGCTTTACCGGTCATTGGCAACCCCTTGCCTCGTCAGGACACTTACCTCGTTTGCCAGTGACAATTTTTGCGAATTGCATGCTTATTCATTGCCCTAAAAACATCTTGGAGCAATTCCTCTCAAATTTGTACCCATGCCGATTTGAGATCAAGAAACTTGTCCAAGGCATGCATGGACTTGTCGCTTCCATTGCCCGACTGCTTATGGCCACTCAGCGGTACGGTCACCCCTGCCCCGCCATATGTATTGACAAAAACCGTTCCGGACTTGATTGCCTTGATCATCCTGTGGGCCCTCGAAAGGCTCGAAGTCCATACTCCCGCCGCCAAACCGAAGTCGGTTGCGTTGGCCAGGCGTACCGCTTCTTCATCACTCTCAAATTCTGTGATGGTCAGGACCGGTCCGAACACTTCCTCCTGAAAAAGCTCCGACTGCGTGTCAACATTATCGTAAATGGTCGGTTCCATGTAGTACCCTCCAGTTTCGTTAAGGATTTGCCGACCACCAAGAATGGGTTGCAGGTCTGCCTGTCTGGCCCGATCAACAAACGCAAGGTTCGAGTCAAGCTGTTGCCTTGAGTTCACGGCACCGATATCGCTTGTCAACTGCAAGGGATCGCCGACAGTCATCTGTTTCGCGTTACGAGTGACAAGTTCAACGAATGCGTCGTGTATACTTGCTTCAACCAGCAGTCGGGAGCCCGCAACACAGACCTGACCCGAATTGCGAAAAACAGCGCCAGCCGCAACCTTCGCTACGTTTTCCAGATCAGGAACATCGTCAAAAATGATATTGGGCGACTTGCCGCCGAGTTCCAGATATACTTTCTTGAGGTTGGACCGAGCCGAATTTTCCAGCAGACGCCTTCCGATAGCCCCCGAGCCGGTGAATGCAAGGACATCCACACCCATCGACAGTGACAAGGCTTCGCCAGTTGTCCGGCCCGAACCGGTCACAATGTTGAAGACACCTTCCGGGACTCCGGCTTCCTGAATAATCTCGGCGAGTCTGAGAAGCGAAAGAGAAGCGTTTTCCGAGGGCTTGACAATGATCGAGTTGCCTGCTGCCAAAGCCGGCGCGATCTTCCATGCTCCAATCATCAAGGGAAAATTCCACGGAACAATGGCACCAACTACGCCAACGGGCTCCTTGTGAACCAAGGCGAGAACATCATCTTGGGCTGGGGCAATTTCACCGTTAATCTTGTCCACGGCTTCGGCATAATAGCGAAAGGTTCCGGCGGCTGAACCAGGTTCGGCCTTAAGTGCCATGCCTATCTCGGTTCCATTGTCCCGTACCCCCAGAACAGCCAATTCGAGCGCGTTGGCCTCAATGAGGTCAGCGATTTTATGAAGTATCTTTTGCTTGCCGCGAGGGGGCATTCTGGCCCACGTTCCCTTTTCAAAGGACTCGCGGGCCGCTGCAACCGATTTGTCTACGTCATTCTGCGCAGCACTGGCGAGCGTAGTCAGTCTTTGTCCGTCAATCGGCGAAACGACGTCAACTGGATCTCCCTCAGCTTCTTGCCACGCTCCTGCAACAAGTAGTTTCTGCGGTTGAATAGGATTGTTCCGAATTTGGTTGATGCTTTCCTGTAAGTCCAACGTCTTTCCTTTCTAGGTTGCCAGTCCTTGATGATTCTTATGAAATGGATAACAAGTACAAGTATGATGATCGCAAAGATAATCCCGGCAATCGGTCGTTCAATGAAGTCCAATGGTTCCTTGACCCGACTCATGGCACTTCGAAACTTCACCTCCATTATGCCACCGAGCACCATGCCAAGGATGATTGGAATGATCGGCAGCTTGAGTCGTCTCAGGACGTACCCGATCAGACCAAAGACAGCAGCCATCAGACAGTCGGACGGGTTGTTGCGCAGGGAGTAAACGCCGACGAAGCCCAAGGTCAGAATGCAGACACCCAGAAATCGGTTGGGAATCCGGACCAGCTGAACCAGGAAGTTGGTCGAAAACATCAGGAAGATCACGACAACAACATTGAGGATGAACAATGCCAGATAAAGCCCTGTGACAAAATCAAGCTGATACAGAAACAAGCCGGGACCCGGGATCACATTATGAACATAAAAGACTGACAGCATCATGGCTGTCAGCGCTTCCCCCGGTATTCCCAAGGCCAATAGGGGTATCATAGCCGCTCCAGGAACGGCGTTGTTGGCCGTTTCAGAGGCAATCAACCCTTCAGAGGAGCCGTGGCCAAAGGCTTGTGGCCGCTTGGATATGCGCTGGGCAGTGGTGTAGGACATGAACTGAGCCGTAAACTCGCCAACCCCCGGAATTATGCCCATGACAACGCCATACAAGCCGGAAATGGCTGTGATGACCGGATGGCGACCCAATTCCTTGAAGCCCTGAAACAGGTTGCCCCTGACCTTGTTGACCCGAATCTTGGTATCATCACCACTCATCAGAAAGTATGACTGGCTGACGGCAAAGAGCCCCAGCACGACCACAATCAGGTCAATGCCGTTGGCAAGCCAACTTTGGTCAAATGTATAGCGGGAGGTATATTTTACCGGCTCAAGACCAACGGTACTCAGAAATATCCCGAAGCATGCCAGCATGCCGGCCACCAGTGTCTTGCCTCTATGGGCAATGATCACCAGGATCAATCCCAGGAATGCAGCCAGAAAGATCTCTCTGGAGCCAAACAGCGGGGCGATTCTAGCCAGCACAGGCGCCAGCAGAATAAGGCAGAGAACGGAAAAGATTCCGCCAAAAAATGAAGCGGCATAAGCCAGACTGATGGCGCGTCTTGCCTCTCCGCGGGTTGTCATCGGAAAGCCCTCATATGTCGTCAGGGCATTGACCGGCGTTCCAGGAGTATTGATCAGGATGGCGGGAATGGCTCCTCCATACATGCTCGAACCATAAATGCCCAACAGCAGCGTCAGTCCGACAATCGGGTCCATGGAAAAAGTCGCGGGAAGCAGAATGGCTATGGCAACAGCCGGACCGACTCCCGGAATGGCACCAATTATGACACCACCGATCGACCCGGCAAGAATGGCAACGGCGACATCCCAGCGAGCCAGAATTTCAAAGCCAAGCAAAATGTTGTCCAATGGAACCGCCTAGAAATTGACGATGAGAAAGTTGCGGATGGCTGGCGGGAAGAGTTCGTACAATGCCGCCCCAGGAATCTTGACCTCAAGCATGACCTTGAACAGCACGACGACCGAAATGGCAAAAATGAAAGCCAGATAGAAATGGTCCGGGCGTCGGTAGCCTTGTCGATAAATCATGGGCAGGACAAAGACAACAGTCGAGAGCAGATAACCGACATTTGGAACCAGAAAGACATACAGCATGAACCAGAACGGAAACTCGAGCGCTCTGACCCAGAATCCGGCTTCAATCAGGTCGATTTTCTCAATTCGATAGCGCGGCAACCGCCAAAAATGCGCCAACCCGAAGAGAACCATGCCAGACAGGGAGATCGTCGGCCAAAACCGAGGTTGCTTATACCATGACGTGCCATCAATCCACGTGGTCTGGAATGGCAGAACTAGCCACAAGGTCAGCGAGAAAAGCACAAAACCCATGGCGAACAACGATTGTCCTCTCGTCGGGGCAGGCGGTTCAATAACCGAAAATTCAACCATTTGAACTCCGTATTCGCGTTCCACCTCGTCTCAAACGCAGACGCCTGACCGAGAGTCCTTCATCCAACGAACCGCGAACGGACTTGAACCATGTGGGACTCTCTTGGTTCAATTTCCCGGCAGGTAGCCAGCCCCAGGTCAGGGGCTGGCCTGGGTCTTCTAATTGGCCAGGATGGATTCAATTCTTGCCAATGTTTCAATGTCATTGGCAATCCGTTCGGCTGACCCTTCAGCATCCAGCCAGTAAACGATGGCACCCGTCGCTTCGGAGTGATCATGCGCCCTCTGACCCATCACCGACTGCATGGCAACTGCGGCAATCTTCTCCCGTGCATCAGCTGGTGTATCCTTGGTCACAAAGAGACCGTTCCATAACGACATGCCAAGCTCTGGGGCCAATTCTCCAACGGTCGGAGTATTCGGCGTCTTGGAAATTCTTACGTCTGTAACCGAAGCCAGAACCGTTATATCGTCAAGGCAAGGCAGGACAAGCTGCAAGGTCGTGTTGATGACGTCGGCATCACCCGAGGCCAGCGTGTTGCAATCAATTGCATCGAAGGCCGCATCAGAGGCAAAACTGAACCCGTTCAGCTTGGCAAAAGCCTTGGTCACCTGAGTGGGAGCTAGAGCATCGCCAAAGTGGGCCAGAGTCACATCGTTGTTCATCGCATGCATGGCCAGTTCTTCCATCGTCTGATAAGGTGCGTTCCTTGATGTGGCAATGACAAAGGGATAGGTGAGAAAGATGCCAATCGGATCAAACTTGGCTGGTGTCAATTCGTCAATTCCGATTTGGTGGCCCAAGGTTGGGACACCGATGACGAATGAACCAATAACGGATCCATCACTGGGGGCCTGAGCAACTTCAATGGCTCCCGGGAATGGACCGCCGCCGCCTCCTGGCCGGTTGACCACGGCGGCAGATACGCCATAGGCGCTTTCAAAATCTTCAGCAATGATGCGAGTCAGGACATCTTCAGAATCGCCCGGCGGGAAGGGAACGATAAAGGTTACAGGCTTGTCGGGATATTCGGCAACAGCCAATCCCCAACTGACGAGGGTCGCCCCAAGAGCAACCAGAACAGTCTTGATATGTTTCATGTTTATATCTCCTATACTTCTTGAAGTTTCCTTTTATCCATAAAGCTGGATGAATCCAACAGGCAAGATGGTGAATTGACAGTGGGACATTGGAATGGGGATTATATGTGTTCCCCGCCCGTGCAAAGGTATGCTGGAACGAACGATCATGAACCGCACTGAACGCCAGTCTGAACATGCAAGCATCTTGATGTGAACGGCGGACGTGATTATGTTATGTAGAGAGTTTTCGTTTCTGCTATTCGGAGACCAACCATAACCATTGGCCACGATACGGTTGGTGGACCGGCTTTTTGTTCCATCCGCAATCCGTTCGTTCCCGGTATCGGCAAACCGCCTCCTTTCATGGGCCGCCGCCCCGATGTCGAGCCAGCCTTGGATTCAGCCTTGTATATGCTGACGCAGATGTCAGACCCGCGCGCACGGTTTCTGTATATGTATGGTCCGCGTGGCACCGGCAAGACGGTGCAGCTGAACGCCTTTCGAGATCAGTGTCGCACCCGGGCCGAACCCGACATCCTGCTGACACTGACGGCCGACCAGGTTGCCACGGAGGAAGGAATGCGTCATGCCTTGTTCAGACCACGTATCGAAATGACAGGAGTCGGGCAGGATGACGCGGATGCCGACCCCGCATCAGATCGTAAGGACCGGATGGACGTCGTACGAGCTTGGCTGCAACGCTGGCGTTCGTCTCACTCGGATCTAGTGCGTGATGTTCCGGCGCTGCAACCGACAGAGGTTCGCCTGTCGGCGGGATTCGGCTCCGTGATCTTGACATTGCCAAAGCAGCCGGATCGTAGCGCGGGCGAATCGCTGTTGCGCTTGGGCGGACCGGTCCTGATCACACTGGACGAGGCTCACATGGTGGGACCAGATGCCTTGCGCATCCTGCTCAATGCGGTGCAGGAAGCGGGCGAACGCATGCCAGTGGTGCTGGCCCTGGCCGGTACACCCGGCCTGATCGATCGTCTGCAAGAGGCCCAAGCCAGTTTCTGGGACCGCGGCTTGCATCTGCCTATAGGCCGCTTGGCAGCCGCTGCGGCGCGAGACGTCATCGAACGGCCGCTCCTCAATGCGGGCATGACCGTTGCCCCGGTGGCACTTGCGCGACTGACAGGCGCGACGAATTTCTACCCCTTCTTTCTGCAACTGTACGGTGAGGCCGCGTTTGATGCGGTCCAGGAAAGCGGCACCGGACATCTCGACGAGGCGGAGTGTTCGGCGGCCATTCAGGGTGTGCATGAGTCGAAATGCCGCTACTACGAACGGCGCAAGTGGGAATTCATGGAACAGCCCGATGGATTGCATGTGGGTCGGACCATTGCTCTGGCGTTTCGGCAGCATGACAATCATCTGACCACGACACAGGTTCAGGCCGAACTGGATGCCTTGGATCCGGAACGGACGATGGATAGGTGGCGGTTCTTGCGTCACAAAGGCTACATCTGGGACGGTCCTGTGCCCGGCAGCTGGGAACCTGGCATCCCGTCGCTCATGGATTACATGATCGAGACAACGGAACCGGACCCGCCGACACACTCGACGTCGATGATTTGATCTTGACAGACAGCGTGTAACGGTGAGTATGAAAACGGACTTGCCTGGGGGGGGGTACCAGCCACTCTGTACACGGGTTCATGGATTGGTGAGGAGGATCTGAACGCTATCGTGACGACAATCCGGGCACTGCCACGACTCCGTTGCACTCAACGTATTTCATGATCGACATGATCAACTGTCTTGGCACGCCTCGTCGCATACCCATACCTGAGGAGTCGCTGCTGCAGGTCCTTGGGCGTAAGACACTCCATCCCACATTCCTTTTGCCTCCTGCCTTGACATCAAGATCTTTTTTGCCGATCAGTATTCCGGTACCGTCACAACCAAGCCATCAAGCTTGTCAGTCACTCGTATCTGGCAGGACAGACGGCTTTTCTCTTGCCTCGGCGCTTCGGTAAAATCCAGCATGTCATCCTCAATTTCATTTGGTGTGCCAACCGTGTCGTACCAATCCTCATCGACCAACACATGACAGGTCGCACACGCCATGTTGCCCCCACACTCGCCCAATACTCTGGGGACATCGTTCTTCCTTGCCGCCTCCATCAGCGTAAGCCCATTCTGAACGTCAGCACTGATGGTTTCCGTTGGTGAAACTTTCCAGGTAATCCTTGCCATGCAATCCTCTCGATTAGATGTAATAGATGTAAAAGTCGCGGAGTTCCTCTCCCTCCATGTTTTTGGTCTTCTTGAACTCCTTTTCCTTCATGGCCATGAGATTTTGAACAAGCAGCGGACCGACAGCGTCCGCCAAGGTCTGATCCTTACCTAAATCCATCATGGCCCGACGTAAATCGGGAGCCACTCTTTCCGTCGCATCCGTATGATCAAAACAATCCCTTGATTCCGGCTTTTGCAGTTCATACTTTCTCTCAAATCCGAGCCTTGCTGCCTGCAAGACACTGGCCACGGCCACGTACGGGTTGGCGGAGAAGTCAGCCATGCGATGCTCGACCCGAGCCTTGGCTCCGCCTTCCATTGACACCCTTGCCGTGACACCACGATGGTCACCACCCCAATTTTGCCAATATCCGGCCAAACACCCCTGTTGCAAACGGGAATAGGAGTTGGCCGTTGGGGCCAATAATCCAGCCAGCCCCCGATGGTGATGCATGAGACCCGCCAAACAGCCGCGTGCAAGATCAGTCAGATTGCCTAGCCCTCCGATCTCACCATTGGCCAACGGGTTGCGGCCCGTTTCATCCAAAAACGAAAAGTTGATATGCAGTCCGGACCCGCCAGCCTCGGCAATGGGTTTGGGCATGAATGTCAGCAAAACGCCGTAATCGATTGCTATCTCTCGGCACATTGACCGAAACAGGAACACGTCGTCAACGGCCTTGATGGCCTCATCGTATCTGAGCGTAAATTCAAACTGCGGCGAGTCATACTCGGCGGTAAACATCTCAATCTGAAAGCCCAAGTCATGCGCTTTTTGCCAGATGGCTTCGGTAAACCGTAGCGGGTCGGTGAACGCTCCCGTCCCATAAACGACTGCTCCGGGCGTGCCGTATGGCGTCAGTTCACCGTCCTGACTCTGGGTAAAGGCAAAGCATTCGAGTTCCATTCCGACGTAAGGGGTAAGCCCATGCTTTTGCCAATCAGCAACGGCCCGCCTGAGAACGCCTCTGCCGCACAATCCCAGAGGATCGCCTTCAGCATCAAAAAGGTCGCAGACAACGACTTGCGTATGTTTTTCCCATGACTCCCGAATGTTTTGTCCTTCGTATCTTGCTTCCATGTCTGGAAGTCCGGCCATTTTCATGGCTCCCGGAGCATCGATCAGATCCTTGTCATAATGGACTCCGAAGGTTGTTCGGCAAAATCTTGACTTGCCATCGACAACTCCTTCATAAGGCAGGTATTTGCCACGCGGGATGCTCAAATTGTCGCAAAACAATATTCTCAGTCTCTCATTCATTCGTGTCGCCCCGAACTGATGCGTCAACCAAAGCCTTCCTTGCAGTCTCTTCCGCCCTTGCCGACATGTGCAGTACCTACTTCAAGACGACCCGGACTGGCAAGCGCTTGATGCCGCCAATAAAATTCGACCGCAAATACTCGACCGGGCCGTTGAATTGAACAGAGGTCACTCGCTTGCTAAACTCCTGCATCAGCACCTTGACCTCCAACCGGGCGAGCCACATGCCCAGACAGACGTGCGGGCCGCCCTGACCAAATGCCATGTGACGATTGGGATGGCGCGACAGGTTGACCCTGTCAGGATTCTCAAATTGAGCTTCATCCCGATTGCCGGAAACAAACCAGTACAGAACCTTGTCCCCTTGCCTGACTTCCTGCCCATGCAGGGTAAAATCCTTGACCGCTGTCCGCCGGAAATACATCGTTGGGGAAGCCCAGCGTATGAACTCGTCCGGGGCCGTATTCCAAATGGCGTCATCTCCGCTGTCCATGGTTGCAAGCAGTTCTTGCTGAACGGCACAGGCGTGGATGGCCGCAGCAATGGTGTAGCGGGTTGTATCATTGCCAGCGGCAACAAGGAGACAGAAAAAGTTTCGAAACTCGGTTTCCGAAATTATCGTTCCATCCCTGGCCGGCCTGAGTATCATGTGCAGAATGCCGTCTGTATCCCCGGCCCGTTCTTTCGCTTGCATGAGTTCTCTGGCATAGCTGTATAGTTCAGCTCCCGCCGGCGAGTTGAAAGGCATCATGCGGAATTCGTCTGTATCCAACGCGTCCAGAGTGCGATCGGTAAATTCCGGATCCGTGTTGGCAATCAACTGGTCCCCCTTGGCGACCAGCCACTCCAGATCTGCATCCGGCAGTCCAAGTATGCGCCCAAGCATTCGCATCGGCAACTGGCGAGCGATGGCCCTGGTTGCATCAAACTCAAGCCGTGGCAACACGCGCTCAAGAATATCCGTGCAGATGGACCTGATCTGCTCTTCATATTTGCTGATTTCGGTGCGTGAAAAGGCACCCTGCACCTTTATTCTTGTCTTCGTGTGTTCAGGCGGGTCGGTCTCCTGAAAGGTTCGCCGGGCCAGGTATTCTTCATAGGTCTGGTCTTCCATCCGAATCCCGCGAGCCGAGGACAGCAACCTGAAATCGCCGTTCATCTTCCAGATGTCGTCGTAGCGGGTAACGTTCCAAAAGCCGATACCATCACTCCAATTGGTCCACGCGAGGGGTGCTTCCTTGCGCATCCGTGCAAAAGTCTGCAAGGGCGGACCATGAATGAAGCTGTCATAGCTTGAAAGGTCTGCAAAACCGTCATCAACAGGTTGCCAAACTGTAATTTTAGACCTCCAGACCCACTACAAAGAAGGCTCGTGAACTGTCGAAAGCCGCCAATTGTCACGAACTTGTCGGCCAGCAGACACAGGGCTGGAAGAGGTCATCACGGCACCTCTCGATTCCATGCCCTGTCGAAACCTGCTCATTCGCCGTCAGCCCCGGACGTTTTTTGGGCCCTGAACTTCCAGACTCCATGTTCAAGATTTTGGGCTCCTGAAGATGTGAGAGCCTTGTACAAGACGGTCCTGTCAATCTTCCGCCCACAGGTCGACTCGGCCCAATCCTGTATGGCACCGATGTTCATCGTTTCCGACCGTTGTGCCGACAAGCTCTTGATCGCCTCATTCACCGAAACTCTTCGGGGATCTCCCCACTCGGCCAAATACATGATTCGTCCCTTGCCTGTCCTGATACGGCTATCCAAGATCGCGATGCTGACTATAATTTCCGGTTCCGCTTGCGGGGTGAAATCGACGAGCCGATTGACTTCGTCCAGATAGATTCCGGAACCTTTCCGGCTCAGTGCGTCATGTACCTTTTCGATGAGCAGCGGCTGCCGATCTCGCTTGATCGGAAGGTCACGGTCATTCAGCCCCCAAAGACTGCGTCCGACCCGTATCAATGGGTCGCTTTCAATGACGTTGAAACTGCTGTTCACACCTCTGACTTTGATGACCCGCCTTTTTATTTCCTGTTTAGTCAGGGGCTGTCCAGCGTCAGTCAGAATTTCTATTATGGTATCCTTGAGTTCAACACGTTGCTGTTCGTCAGTCTCTGGAAGAACCCAGACAAAATGACCCAGATATGTCAGCCGCGACTTTATCTTCAGGGCGGCATTCACTAGGTATTTATCGAGCTGCTCGCACATTGAGAGATCAATTTCCTGCAGTTTCGCAACAAGTTCTGCCGTGTGCCATTGACGACTGGCAGGATTTTTCCGAACAATGTCTTCAACCATCTGGGCAATCCGTTCGATCTCGGCATCCGACAACGGAACATGCTTTCTGAGACCATACGTCCCTCGAGCCAGGAGAAATCCGATCCTTGTCGCCCAGTGGCGAATTTGACTTTCTCCAACCGTCTTGCCAAGAGCGCTTGCCATCTCCGCCATCTTCGATGTTGAGAGCGGCCCGGCACTGTCTTCAAGAACGACCTGAACAACGTGAGCAGAGCTGTCGCCATAATTGGAAAGAACACGCCTCCCGTACGGACCAGAGAAGTGGCACAGGCGCGAGGCTTCGGACCAGAGCAATGAAGCCAGTTCCGGGCTTTCCTTGGGCAGGATGCTCTCGACGGCTTGCCGGCACTTCGCTTCAGACCGGTTCAAGTCGACTGCATTCACCAGAATCTGCTTGGCTTCGGACAATTTGGCGTCCCATGTACTTTGGTCAATGCGAGCGACGTACAGTTCGGATCCAACCTTCACCACATGAATCTTGTTTTCGCCAAACTCCTTGATCAGGTAGGTCAGTGTTTCAAGCCTTTCGGCTGTACCCCGGAACCACTCATCGGCCGTTGCCAATCCCGACAACGGCATCGGTTCTTCACGGTTGGCCAGAATTGCGTGGACGCGAACGACCAGCAGTTCGTCCCAAAGTTCTCCAGCAGTAATTCGTTGCAGCGACTGGTTTTCGATCTGCCGAACGCGTTCGCGTGTGACGCCAAATTCCCTGCCGAGATCCTCAAGGGTTCGTTGTGACTGATCAAAGCTCATTCGTGCAAACAAAATCTTGCAACCTCTTTCATTCAGTGTCTTGCTCTTCTCCAGCATATTGCCAATCAGGCCAAGTTCATTTGCAGACGGCGTGGATACGCCAAGGATTTTTTGTGACACGTGTTGAGTACTCCCATTGTTGAGCTCTTCTTGAACAAGGCCATCGCCAGCCATTGCTCCCCTATGCAAACCGGCGTGAAGAGCCTCGAACAGATGCTTCATGGACTTGTGGCCAAAATTGCCCAAGGCCAGGAGAGCCGAGTTCGAATAGCGATCAAGATCCGAGACCAGCAAAATCCGGTTGTGCTTGAAAAAATTCCCAAGTCTGACGGTCAGAGGCAGTGCAGACAGCTCTTGGGCTCGCAGCCACGGTGGAGCAAATCGAACCATATTCAACGGATCCGAGGAATCGTCCATCAAGAACTTGCAACGAAATTGCCCCAGTGTCGTTCGGATAGAATTCGTCAGCGTCGCTTCCTTCTCCAGATAACTTTCGTCGTCGCGGATGCCCGCGGCCTGAATTTCTGCCGCGGCCTCAGGCATCTCAGCCAGAAATCGTGATATCCAGCCAACGGAATGAAGACGTCGGTCGGGAACTGGACCGACGTCCGACGATGGACCGTCCTGAAGCTTGGCAGTGCGATCAATTGACGAATTGTTCATCGCGTCTTCACCTAGAGTTTCAACTGGATCGGGTCATCCGGCATTGAATCAAACCTGAAGGCTTGCCCTTCTGGAGAAGCAGCACCTGAAGCACTTGCATGGCTGATGACAAAGTCACGGCCGTTCAATGTCTCGGCCAATGGTTCTTGTTCTTTCATTTGTCCTGAAACTTGCAGGTTACAGTCCCAAAAGGTCCGAAGTCACCGAAAAACTCACTCCCCGGAGGAGCTTCAACCGGTCGAATGAAACTGCCCGCCATGACAATATCCCCTTTTTTTATGGTCTGACCGTATTCGGCAAGCCGCCGGGCCAGCCAGAGGACACTGACAACCGGATCATCCAGGATTCCGGCTCCCAAACCCGTCTCTTCAACGATTCCGTTACGCTTGAGAATGACACCCAGCCATCGGATGTCAACCTCTTTCAGCTTGAAACGGCGGTCCGCGAGGACAATGCCGGCATTGGCCGCATTGTCACAAATCGTGTCGTATACATTGCGCGATGCACCGGTTTCAGAGTCCGTTCGTACAATTCGGGTTTCGAGGATCTCGAGTGCGGGCAAGACATGATCCGTGGCCCGGACGATCTCGTCTCGGGTCAAGTCGTCAGGTGATACGTCTCTCCCCATGACAAAGGCAATCTCGGCCTCAATGCGGGGTTCAAAAAACTTTCCGGCTGGAATGACTGACCCGCAAGGAAAATGCATGTCGTCAAAGATCACGCCACTGTCGGGGATATCGATATTCAAGGCTCGTTGCATGGCCTTGGATGTCAGGCCAATCTTCCAGCCGATCTGCTTGCGTCCGTCCCTGAACTTCCGGGACACGAGCGCATCCTGGATTGCATAGGCTTCATCCATGGTCATCTCGGGATAGAGACCCGAAATCAGTCCCGTCTGCCTTTTGGCAATTTCAGCTCGGTAGAGAGATTGCGCTGCTGCTTCAATCTGGGCTTGAGTCAGCATTGTTCATTCTCGACAGGATTGACAAGGCGGCCCAGGCCATCAGCCTCGATTTCGATGATATCCCCCTCCTTCAAAAACTTGGGCGGCTTTTGAAAGCTGCCATTCCCTGTTGGCGTTCCGGTGTTGATAACATCGCCCGGAAGCAGGGTCGTGAAAGTGGAAACATACTCGATAATGCGTGCAAATGAGAAGATCATCCGGCTCGTCCTGTCCCGTTGTCTCAATTCACCGTTGATCCAGGTCTTCAGCTCGATGTCATCCAGTTGCGACCGTTCCACATACCGATTGAACCAGGGCCCCATCGAACCCGATCGGTCGAAATTCTTCCCTTGGGTGACATTGAATTTGCCGTGTCGCATCCAGTCTCGCACGGACGCCTCGTTGCACAAGGTCATTCCGGCGATGTGATCGTACGCATCGGCTTGAGATATGCGACGGCCTCGCTTGCCGATAATGATGGCAATCTCACCCTCGTAATCCAGCTGGGTTGTCTCCCGCGGAATAATGACCGGGCGACCGTGTCCAACCAGGGAGCGGGGAAACCGCACGAACAGCGACGGATACTCCGGTGGCGGCTTGCCATCATCAAATTCCTCGTTGCGTGCCGGGTAATTGACGCCGACACACAATATCTTCGGGGGATCGGGTATGGGTATGGTCAATTCGACCTGCTCCAGCGAATGAGTTGCCTCCTTGCCTGAAGCGACTTCATCCAGCTGATCAAATCCCTGATTGGCGACGACGTCCTTCAGCGTTTTCCATTGTGGAAAATTGGACGAAAGCTCAATAATGTCGTCTTCATCGACCCGGCCATAACGGATCTGATCATCAACTTGAAAGCTCACATACCTCATGAACGACTCCTACGGCGCCACTATTGGCGTGCCGGCCTGCACTGGATCCCTGACATCTGAACCCTCAAATGCCGAGCCCTCTTCAAACCATGTTCGAGGGGCGGGCTGACCCCACAAGGTCTGCCGGGTTGGATCCTGCAAGTCCCACTTTATCGGCTTGTGGTCCGGATCAATGGTTTGATAGTCCGAGCAGTAGATCTCTATCCGGTGGTTGTCCGGGTCCCTTACATACAGGAAGAAGGCATTCGAAATTCCATGCCGACCCGGCCCTCTCTCGATATTGGCCAGATACCCGCTGGTCGACATGACGTCCAGCAGGTCAATGATATTCAGCGGAGTCATGACCCAGAACGCCATATGATGGAGTCTGGGGCCTCGGCCATTGGTAAAGGCGATATCGTGTACCGTTCCCTTGCGATGCATCCAGGCCGCCCACATGCGACCCGTCTGTTCATCCTGGGTGTATTCCGTCAGGCGAAAACCCAAGTTGTTATAGAACTCGGCTGAACCGTCAACATCGGAGGAGAACAGATTGGCATGATCGATCCGAAGAGGCTTCACGCCATGATAAAGCCTGTATTGCTGATGAATGGTTGGAAGAAGTTTCATCCGGGTGTAAAATTCGAGCGGGGTTCCAAGGTTGTCCCTCACCCTAAGGACCCTCTCCTGAAACGGATTGCTGATCCACTCCACTGCCAGGTTTCTTGAACGAAAGTGCTCGGCAATCTTCTCAAGATCGTCATCGTCAAAGACCTTGAACCCCAATCCTTGGCATTTTGGCTGAGGGCCCTCGGTCAGAACTATCGAATGATGCTCTCTTTCTTCCAGCCCCCGCAAATGCAGGCAGTTCTGATCTTCGTGCGTTATGACAAAGCCTAGAAGATCAACATAAAATTCCTTGGAGGCTGCCAAATCGGATACTTCAAAACTGGCATAACTGAACCTCAGGATATTGAATGGCGGATAGAGGTTGGATTCGAATCCGGGCATTGCGATCTACCTTCAGGCTCCGAGCTTTGGTATTGGATGATCGCCGAGGGCAAAACCGACATGCTTCTGCTCCATGTAGAACTCAAAGGACCAGTCGCCGCCATCACGGCCAATGCCACTGTCCTTCATGCCTCCAAACGGCGTGGGAAGATGCCTGACATTTTCGGAATTGACCCAAATCATTCCCGCTTCCAGTTCGTTGGTTACTCGAAGGGCACGAGACAGGTCGTTAGTCCAAACGTAACCGGTGAGCCCATATCGAATGTCGTTGGCGATCGAAATCGCCTCCTTTTCGTCGGCAAACGGGATAACGGTCAGGACGGGGCCGAAGATTTCTTCCTGAGCAATTCGCATGGAGTTCGCGGCCCGCGTCAACAGTGTTGGAGCCACGTAGCACCCATCCTCACCAATCTGGCTGCCACCGACCTCAATTTTGGCTCCTTCCTTGCCAACAATCTCAAAGTAGGACATGACCTTTGCCATGTGACCGGGACTTATGAGGGGCCCGACTTCCGTTCTTGGATCTAGCGGGTTCCCAACCTTGATCTTGTCGACTCTTTTTGCCAGCTCATTCACGAAGTCGTCCTTGATCGAATTCTGAATCAGGAGCCTTGAAGAGGATGTGCACCGTTCGCCATTGAGCGAGTAAATCATGAACACGACAGCGTCAAGCGCCCGGTCCAAGTCTGCATCATCAAAGACAATGACCGGGTTTTTGCCGCCGAGCTCGAAGTGCACTCTTTTCAGTGTGCCGGCTCCTTGGCGCATGATCGCACTGCCCGTCTTGCTTTCCCCAACAAAGGCAATCGCCTTGATGTCCTGATGTTGAGTCAGGGCGGCACCCGCCTCTTCTCCCGTGCCGTTCACCGTATTCCAGACTCCCTTTGGCAATCCGGCTTCCTCGGCGATTTCAATCAGCAAGCTTGCGGTCAACGGAGACAATTCGGCGGGCTTGTGGACAACTGTGCATCCGGCCGCAAGGGCTGGGGCGATCTTCCAGGTTGACAGCATGAAAGGTGTATTCCACGGCGTGATGACCCCTATCGGGCCAATTGGGACACGGGTTGTAACGTTGAGGAGCGTTGGCGACGGCAAGGCCTTGCCATCTCTGGCCTGCGGGGTCATGTCAGCGTAGTAGCGAAAGTTTTCGGCGCCACGAATCGCGGCCTTCGACATGAAACGAATGGCCTGACCCGTGTCCCAGCATTCGCACAGGGCAATTTTCTCGGCTCTCTCGACGATGAGGTCTGCAATGTTGTGAAGTACCTTCTTCCGGATTTTGGCGTCCGTATCTCGCCATGCCGGAAACGCCGCTTTGGCCGCCTGAGAAGCCTTGTCTACGTCTCTGGCCGTCCCCTGGGCAACATCACAGATAAAACTGTTGTCAACCGGGGATGAGTTCCTGAACGTCTTGCCCCCAACGGCGTGCGCTTTCTGCCCGTTGATGTGGTTCAGTACTCCCTTGTTCCTGAACTCCGCCAGATAGGGCTGAAGCCTCCTCGTATTTTCGTCGAGTTCAGGCATTTTGCTTCTTGGCCAAAAAGGTCCGTGTTGAACTCACCTTGGGGCTGAGTGCATCGTTGATGTTCAGCATCTCAAAGGACAGCGACAAGGAGTGCTGTTCCATGCAAGGCTTCAGATACTCGTGAATCCGGGAGAAAATCCTGTCCGTGGCCTTCTGCCTGGCTTCAAATGGACGTCCCTCGCGAATCCGCATCACAATATCGATGAAACCATGCTCGGGGCCACCATCGGCTATCGAATAATGGTCACATCGAGCCGCTCGAACCCGAGTTCCGGGCATCGGGAATACTTCTGTCTCGATCACGGCATTGCGAAGAATATCGCAGAAATCGGAGAGATCGACCCAACTCTCGACATTGGCCGAATACTCAACCCTGATATGTGGCATGGTCCAACTCCTCAGCGCCTTTGTCCGAACTTCGTCATGAGGCTGCATCCAGCCCATTCTTGATGGCCGTGACCATACAGTTTACATCCTTCTCAGTCAAGATCAGTGGCGGTGAAATCAGTATCTTGTGGCCAGAAATTCGGACCATGACACCAGATTCGTAAATGCGATCAAATATCAGATCGATCGTTTCCTTGGCCAGTGGCGTCTTGGTTTTCTTGTCGGACACCAGCTCAACACCAACCATCAAGCCTCGGCCACCTCTGACATCGCCAACTATGTCATAGCGGTCGACAAACGCGCTCAGGGCATCAAAAAGCTGGGTCCCACGGGCTTTGGCATTATCCTTGACATTCAGCCTCTGGGTCTCTTCAAGGCAAGCCAGTGCCGCTGCTGCTCCTACGGGGTGTCCAGTGTAGGTATAGCCATGACCGATACTCCCCGCTCCCTTGTCTGCAGTCTCGAACACTTCTGCCATTTCTTCGGATATCATGGTCGCTCCGAAGGGGAAATAGCCCGATGTAATCGCCTTTGCAATGGTCATCATGTCGGGCCTTATGCCCCAGAGTCGACTTCCGGACCATTCCCCGGTTCGACCAAAACCCGTGATGACTTCATCAGCAATGAACAGAATGCCATGCTGCTGGCAGATGGCGCGGGCTTTCGCGTAAAATCCATCGGGCGGAACAACGAGGCCTCCAGCCCCCTGTATGGGCTCCATTATAAAGGCAGCGACCGTGCTGCTTCCCTGAAACTCTATCTCCTGTTCAAGACAGTTCAGGCACAGTTCACCGAGCTTTTCAGGATCGGTTTCGTTGAATGGGTTGCGGTACGCAAGGGGGGATGGGATATGATAGCATCCGGCCAACAGCGGCTCGTAACTATCTCGGAACCGCGAGTTGCCGTTCACGCTCGCTCCACCGAAATGAGTGCCGTGATAGCCGAGCTTCACACTGAGAAACTTGGTCCTGTTTGCCTCTCCCCTGATCTTGTGATACTGGCGTGCCAGACGCAAGGCCGTCTCAACGCTGTCCGACCCTCCTGAAGTGAAGAATGAACGCCCCATTCCCTCAGGCGCAAAAAACTCCTTGAGCTGGTAGGACAGAGCAATCACCTTGTCATTTGAGGTGCCCGCAAAGGTTGAATAATAGGGGAGTTGTTCAAGTTGCCCTGCAATCGCTTCCTTGATCGGCTGGCACGAATAGCCCAAATTGACATTCCACAGCCCACCAACGGCATCAATGACCTCGTTGCCCTGCAAGTCCTTGATTCTTACACCCTCAGATTCAACGATGATTTTCGGAGGATTGTCTATCGAGTCACCGGGATGACCCATTGGATGCCAGTTGTACCGGGCATTGTTCTCATTCAGGAAGTTCGAGTTCAACATTGTTCCAATCTCCAACAAACAGGATAAACCACTACCAACCCTCCAGCAATCGAAGTCGCTGAAAACGAGTTCAGTACTCGCTTTTGTTCATCTTGATTCCAGGTAGCACACAGAGCATCTCGAACAAGAATTGCGACCCGATCAAGGCTGTATTGCCCGTTGTATCATAAGGTGGTGAAACTTCAACCAGATCGCCACCGACCAAATTCAGCCCAAGGCATCCCCGCACGATTTCCAGGCCCTGAATCGTGGTCAGGCCGCCCATTTCCACCGTGCCCGTTCCCGGTGCAAAGGCCGGATCCAGACTGTCAATGTCAAACGAGAGATAGACGGGTGTCTGATCTATGCTTTGTCTGATTTCCTCCATGAGCGGTGCCAGCGACTTGTGCCAACACATTTCCGCCGTATGCACCCGGAACCCCTTCGCACGGCCCCAGTCATAGTCATCAGGCGAATAGCCCGATCCCCGCAGGCCAATCTGGAAGGTCTTGTCCGGAATGATCAACTGCTCTTCATACGCTCTCCGGAACGGCGTTCCATGGGCAACCTTTTCGCCAAACATGGCATCAGAAGTATCGGCATGGGCATCAACATGAATCAGGGCCACCGGACCGTGCGTTCCGGCGATAGCCCGCAGAACGGGATAGGTCAGCGTGTGATCTCCCCCAAGGACCAGAGGTATGGTATTCCCGTCGAGTATCCTGGCAACTTCAGTCGTAACAATGTCGCATGTATCAAGCAGATTGAACGTGTTGATTGCCACATCGCCGTAGTCAACAACCTGAAATGTCTCAAATGGCGCTGCCCCTGTTCCCATGTTGTAGGGTCTGATCAGGCAGCTTTCGGTTCGGATCTGGCGAGGGCCGTGTCTGGTTCCGGCTCGATTGGAGGCTCCAATATCCATTGGTATGCCTACGAAGCAGACATCGACACCAGACAAGTCCCGACTGATCGGCAAGCGCATGAAGGAAGCTATGCCGCCAAATCGAGCCATCTCGTTGCCACCGAGTGGCTGGTTTAACCTAGTTCCCATATACTCTGACTACCCCCAAAACCAAAGAAACCTGCAATTCGCGTTCCCATAGACCCTGCACTTCCTGGGTTTGTTATCAAGCCTGTCAACTCGAGGCTCCGGAGTGCACCCAATCCCAAGCCAGACCGAGTGAGACAACCACATCCCTTGGAGGGTTTAAAGTGAACACTTTTGTGCTACGGAAATTTACGATATTTACCCGCCTTAACAACGAATACTCGCTGGGTTACACTTCAACGCCCATGATTGAAAAATCAAGTGAAATTCAATAATCTGCCACCATTTTACAGATATTGCCGGACAAGCCACCGAATTTTGAGAAGACCAATGGACCGATTGAAGTTACTCGAAAAGCTCCAGAAATTTCCTGAAGACTACGCAAGAGATGAAATCATAGAGCATTGCAAAACAAACGAAACCCAGACAATTCGCTCGCTGGTTGATCCATTTCTGACCCACGTTCTGGGCTGGAATGTACCTGACCCGACTCAAGTTCGAACCGAATTTGGAGTCCAAGACAATTTTAACCATGGTCAAAAGTGTGATTACGCACTCATGGTCAACGGTTCTCCAGCTGTTCTGATTGAGGTTAAAGCGGCAGGCAATCCATTCAACACCGAAAAGGAACTCAAGCAGCTTGCCTCGTATTTTCAATCCACCGAAGTTGAGTTGGCCATACTCACCAACGGCCTGATCTGGAAATGGTATTCGTCCCAAATCGGAAAAAAAGCCAATCTGATCGATACCGAACACGGAATCCCTCGATTGGTTGATGTTTGTGTGCCGAAAGTCCTTTGATCCTGGAAAGATTCAGGTAAAGGCAGCGATTGAACGAAGGAAGGACAATTTGAAGTCTTGGACCTCGGAAATTTTCAGAAACCCTGCCGTCGAACTTTGTGAACTTGCAATTAGCCAAAACAATCTCCGTGTTGACAGGAACAACAAGAAAAGCCTAGTTGAAGCTGTTGGCACCATGATCCAAGAGACTACTCGGGCTCTTTTGCAGAATCAGAGTGAAATTCCGAACATACAAATAGACTTGGACCATGACTCTGATGCAGAAGCTGCGAATATCATCCCAAGAACCAGATCATCCATTGGCATTGAAGAAGAATCGCTGAAGAATGAACATCAACCCGAAATAGTGACCGGTGAATTCAAGGCTAGATGGAAGCCTGAAGGTGGTAAATGGATAAATTCAAAGACCTCTGTCTCAGTGTTTCTCGATGTACTTCAATGGCTGGCAGGCAGGCATGATTTAGGAGCCGAGCATTGGTGTCAAAAAATGGAAAATAGATGGAGAAACAATTTCAGAATTACCAGAAACAAACCCGGTAGAAAGTGGGAAAGACTGTACCTGAAAGGTGGGGTTTCATTTTACGTTAACAAAAAACTGAACAACGTAACAAAGCTCACCATGCTCAATCAAGCAGCCACGTTCACCAATCACAAAGGTAAACCTGTAAATATGGGAACCGATTTAATCGTCGAGATGCCAAACACGCAGCCGCGTAATCAGCACAAGTCACAGCGTGGAACCTCTGTTGGTGGCAAAAGATAGGGGCAACACCGAATTGCGGTGGAAAACCCGCAAAGGAGAATGGAACTGCGAAAGGGAACCAATCTCATTGTACGAAAATGTACTTTGCTGGTTGACAGGCAATCACGATTCCGGAATTGGGGATTGGTGCAAACAGATGGTCGCGGCTCGAAGTGGCCATTTCATGATCTCCCATACTCGTCCCAAAGACAGATACTGGTCGGAACTTCAGAACTCGTTTTACATTAGGACCAGACTGAGCAACTGGTTGATGTCCGTCATTCTGAACGATGCCTGCAGTATCACCTACCATCAAGGCAGATCCCTCAAATTCGGAACCGACTTGATCGTCGAAATGCCGCGAATGCAGCCACATCTTTTTGGAGCTGCAGATACTCAAAACACTTTGAAACATGCAACTCGATACAGATGGCGGCTGGAACAGGGAAGCTGGAAATACGAAGAGGCACCAGACTTGCTGTATGAAGAAGTTCTCCTTTGGTTGGCAGGCAAGCATGATAGGGGAGTGGAAGACTGGTGCAATCGAATGGAAGCCAACCGCGACATTTGGTTTGGGGCTTATATACCTGACTTGAAGTCCGGCCGCATATCTAGGGCTTGAATTCGTCCTTGCGGCCCGCATCCGGCTCATCCGGCGACGTGGCGGGCGGGTCCGGGTCCGTCAAAAGGCGGTGCGCGGCACCGCCGGCAGGGGCCATGTCAACAGGGGTCTGGTTCTGGTCGTTGCGGACATCGCTCTGGGCACCGGCGTCTAGCAATGTCTGGACTGCATCCCGGGCATTGGCCTGAGCCGCCCAATGCAGCGGGGTGTTGTCCTCATGGTCGGTGGCCTGGATGGCGGCACCGGCCCTCAGCAGCGGACGGATGCAGGCAGGGGCGTTGGCGCGAGCGGCCTCATGCAGGGGGCTGCGGCCCGACGTGTCGATCGTGTCGATCGCCGCACCCTCGTCGAGAAGCAAGCCGACGGTCTGCGGGGCCCCGGCGCCGGCCGCCCGATGCAAAGGAGTGCAGCCGGAATCATCGATCGCCTGCATGTCGGCCCCGCTCTGCAGCAATAGACGGGCGACCGCCGCCGCATTGTCGGCCGCAGCCACATGCAGAGCGGTACGATCCCAGCGGTCCCGAGTCTCCGGATCATGACCGGTCTTCAGAATCTCGGTTACGACGAGCGGCCAGTTCTCCTGGGCCGCCAGATGCAGGGGCGTGCGCTGCCAGGCATCCCGAGCCTTGACGTCAGTGGTCGATGGAAGGGATGTGAAGGCACTTCGTGTTCCCGTCTGGGCGGCCGTGTGCAAAGGCGTGCCGGTCTGGGCCACGACGAAGGAGCGCAAGCTGGGAATCGGGCAGGCAAGGAGATCGGTGCCCGCCTGGACCACATCCAGCAAGCCCAGCCGGAGCATGGTGGTCAGAACCGGGCTGCGTGTCAGGGACCTCTCGGCGACAAGACCCGTTTCATGCAGGAGATGCTCGACCTGATCCTCCGGCACGGGATCGCGTCCCAGGCGGGCCATGAAACGGCCGATGCGAGCGGCCTGTCCGCTCCATGATCCCAGACGCTGCCGGTAGTAGGCATGGCGGGCGGCAACGATATCCGGCTGGATGGCCAGCGGCTGAAGATCATTCAGGTCACCCCCGTTGTACAGCAGGCGTCTTCCCATGATCTTGAGAGCGTTCTGCATATGCTTGGGCCAGCCCCGGGACCATTGCCACAGGGATCCGGCCCACCGCTCTTGCGTGTCGTCCGTCGCGCGGATGCCAAAGCGCCGAACGAAAGCGGCCAGGGCCTGATGCACATCCGTCGGACCCAGGGCTGGAGGCTGGATGATGGCATCGCCCGCGAGGCGTGATAACCCGACCTCCTGCAAGACATGCGAGCTGTTGGACAGGCCGGCTAGCACGGGCAGGATCGGCATGCCGTCACTGCCATCTTCCAGATACTGGAGAACGACCTGTGCCGACGGTGGCACGGTCTGGATCTCGTCGATCAGCAGCAGGATGGCACAGCCCCAGGGCAAGTCCGGCACAGCCGGCCGGCCCGCCGGGGGTGATCGGTCGGTCTTGTTTAGACTGAAGCCGGCACCACCCACGAACGGCAGGCTTAAATGTATCCCGTTCAGGCGTGATATGACCCCGGCGATGCCCTTCAGAACGGCCTTGCGAGGGTTCTTGTCAAGGGCCAGCAGCGCGCGGTGTATGCTGTCGGCCACAAGACCCAGACTCAGATGACTTGAAGCCGGAACCGTGACCGGCAGGACATAGGGATGATTGGCCTGCCGGGCGGGCAGCGGGCGGTATTGCATGGCCAGCCGATACAGCAGGGATGTCTTGCCGATGCCCGGTGCCCCCTGGATCAGCTGCATCTTGCCGCGGGCCGGATACCGGTCGGGAGAATCCGTCGGATGCCAGGCAATGTCATGGGCCAGAAGGCGGATATTGTCCATGATCTCGTCACGCCCGACGAAGATGGGGTTGAACGCCCGATCATCATCCCGAATGAATTTTGCTAGCTTCGTTCGGTCTAGGGAGGGACTCATCACGCATGTCCTTTCTGTATATTTTTCCGTCTGGAATGAAATATGAATCCGGCCGGACGGTTTGTCAACACAGTAACACGCCATAGGCGCCTTTTTCCGAGGGCGTTGACGGAATGGTGCAGACCGGCTGGGCATTGGCCCGGAACTACCGCCCGAACGTACCGCACATCGTCATTCCCGACCAGGACATTCTTGACGAATACAAGCTGCGCCAGCATGTCCAACAGTGATCCTTTCGATTCGTTTATCGATAGGATGGCGAATATAGAAAAGACGCCTAATCGCAAACGTCTCGGACGCGATGTCTCGGAAAAGTTCGCCCAGCAAAAACTTCATGACGAGCGTCGCAACGGCGTCGTGCGGTATCTGACCTTGCATCAGATGGTGAGGGGACTGTATGGCGATCGGGCCGCCGCCCAGGGAGGGCTGCTGCGGCATGTCGGCTTCATTGTCGAGGCCGCAAGGATGGCAGATGGGAACAGGGGATCCCGTCTTTCATGGATTACATTATTCACGCCACCGGAGCCGGATGAGCCGACGGCGGGCTTCCCACCAGGACGGAACCGGAGCCGGATGAGCCGACGGCGGGCCGCAAGGACGAATTCAAGCCCTAGATATGCGGCCGGACTTCAAGTCAGGCATATAAGCCCCATTGGTTTAGAGTTGCCCAAACCCAACCCAGAGGCAATTGGTCAAGATTAGGCTTGGATGACATGACTACGCTGTATATGAAAGGAAATCTGAACAACTGGTACAAGTCAGTTGTAATCCGCGAAGCGTGCGAAATCACCCACCATCAGAATAAGCCTATCGGATTTGGAACTGATATCATTGTCGATATCCCAGAAATGGAACAGAATCCGTTTAGAGTTTCGGATACTCAAGATGTCATCTACAATCGATGGCGAACCAAGGAAAAGGATTGGAAGAAAGAAACAACAGCAAACTCGTTGTATCTGGCAGTGCTTATCTGGCTAGCCAAAAAGCATGATTTTGGGGTAGAAGATTGGTGCCAAAAATTGACAAGTTCGCGGCACAGCGAGTTCAAAATTACCGAAGGTAAACCCAAAGGAGGTTGGGCAAAGGTAGATCTGATGGGTCGTACATCGTTATACGTCAGAACCAATATCGGAAGTGACAAAAAGCCCTTCTTACTGGCCGAAGCTTGCAAAATCACCTGCCATCAAGGCAAACCCATCAAACCTCTGATCGATTTATTTGTCGAAATGAAATTCAGCCCCCGTCAAGGGAAGTCCGGGTAATCATCACCGAATTTCAAAGGTTTAAGTGCAAATCTTGTTGGATGGTGTCAGGTTTCAGCATTAACCTTGACGGTTGTAAAGTGTTTCGAATAATAGCCGTCTAATAGTGTTCCTCAAGGTGTAGAGCAGGGCGATTTTATATTTCGGACGGGGCAGTCCAAGAGGTTTCAACCTGATGGCCACATGGTGTTTTGAGTATGCCGACTGTATACGAAGCGTTCATTGAAGCTTTTAATCTGATCATGTTCCTTGATGCAGACCTGACAGAAATTGTACTGCTGTCGCTTTCGGTCACGTTCAAGGCGGTTCTGGTCGCATGTATTATCGGTTTTCCGTTGGGGACAGCACTCGCTGTACTCAATTTCTGGGGAAAGAACACACTGGTTATCCTCTTCAATTCTTTCATGGGGCTTCCCCCAGTTGTAGTCGGTCTGGCCGTTTATCTGGCACTTTCGGCGACCGGACCGCTTGGCCCGTTGGGCCTGCTTTACACCCCGACGGCGATGATTATAGCGCAAACCATCCTGATCATACCAATCATAGTGGCCAATACCCGTCAAATCGTGGTCCTCTTGGCCGAAGAATATGATGAAACGCTTCGTTCCATGCAGGCATCCAATCTGGATGTCATGAGCACTCTGCTTTGGGATTCTCGGTTTTCATTGCTAACAACAGCCCTGGCCGGTTTAGGTCGGGCTTTTTCCGAAGTTGGGGCGGTCATGATTGTTGGCGGAAACATTAACCACTTTACCCGCATCATGACAACCGCCATAGCGCTCCAGACCGCGCGGGGGGACTTGGCTCTTGCAGTAGGTTTGGGCATGATACTTCTGGCATTGACCATTTCGGTCAATGCGTTGGCTTACATGCTCAACTCGTCGCTTAAAAAGTATGCATATGCCTGACACCAAGGTCATACCTTTAACAAAGGGAGCTTCTCAGGAGAATGGGAACATCGGCATTCGGTGCTCGTCACTGAATTTCGTCAGCGGCAACCAGGTTATTCTTTCAAACCTCACGGCGACCTTTCCCCAATCGGGTATCAGCGTTGTCATGGGTCCCAATGGCGCTGGCAAGTCCGTTTTGCTTAGAACGATCATTGGTTTGCTGAAGCCCACATCAGGTTTTGTTCAGCTCAATCCGGATTTTGCTGCTCGAACTGCCATGGTGTTTCAGCGTCCGGTACTCATCAGAAGATCTGTCTATGGTAATCTGGCCCACGCCTTGGCCATTGCTCGATATCCAAGAAAGAATCGCAAGAAGAGAATTGCTGAACTGATCTCAATCGCTGGGCTCAAGGGACTGGAACGGAATCCTGCCCGACAACTCTCCGGAGGTGAGCAGCAAAGGCTTCAAATGGTCAGAGCCTTGTCAGCTGAGCCTAAACTCATTCTCCTCGATGAACCAACTGCAAGTCTGGATCCGCAATCAACCCGTGCCATCGAGGGAATAATTCGATCAACGGCCGAAGAGAATGTCAAGCTGATCCTTGTAACACACGACATCGGGCAGGCCAAGCGATTGGCAGATGATGTCACCTTTGTCCATCAGGGACGAGTTCTTGAACAAAGCAAGCCCTTGGATTATTTCAACTTTCCCAAAACCCGGGAAGTGAAGTGTTTCCTTGAGGGAGAACTGCTCGTTTGATCACTAGAAGAGTAGCCTGCATAGTTTGGATTGCTTTATCCCTTGGCCTCAGTCAATCCGTCCTTGCTGCTGGCGAGTTTATAATCCTGCAATCAACGACTTCGATCCAAAATTCAGGGCTGTACGAGCACTTGTTACCCCACTTTGAGGATGAGAAAGGGGTTAAGGTAAAGGTTGTAGCCGTGGGAACAGGTCAAGCCCTCAACAACGCAGCAAATTGCAACGGGGACATTGTCATCGTTCATTCACCAAGGGATGAAGAGGTGTTTGTTGCTGACGGTCTCGGTACCAGCCCATATGATCTGATGTACAACCAGTTTGTTGTCGTCGGGCCCTCTTCTGACCCGGCCAACATCCGGAATGCCGGTTCCGTAGATGATGCCTTTGACCGACTTCTGGATGGCAAAGCTCCTTTCGTTTCTCGCGGTGACGACAGTGGAACCCACAAGAAGGAACTTGAATACTGGGCTTCCATCAAGGTACAACCCAAAGGCGACTGGTATCTTGAAGTCGGTTCCGGAATGGGAGCCACACTCAATATCACTGTTGGAATCAATGGCTATACGCTGACAGACCAAGGCACTTGGCTAAACTTTGGCAACAAGCGTAGCCATGAAATTTTGTTTGGAGGTGGGAAGGAACTCTTCAACCAATACGGTATCATTCTAGTCGCCTCAGACCACTGCCCTAACGTCAAGGACAATTTGGCCGCCGAGTTTCTGGAGTGGATGGTTTCGCCAAAAGGTCAACGACTCATCGCGGATTACAAAATTGATGGCAAGCAATTGTTCTTCCCGAATGCACAACAAAGATTTCTGAACTCGGCCAAGATTGTTGAATAGTGACTAGTACAATTGATTTCATGTTCGCAATCTGTCGCGTCCGATGTCTCCCGAAATTCGATAATGAATGAAGTTGCAAGCAACTCACAATTAGCCTCAACTATTGACGGATAAGGTGACAGCGGGTTAATCCGTATATGTATCACTGGTTCGTTTCAATCATTTGATACCGTATTCAAGGATCTGGCAAGACCACTGGCGTCGTGCCCCTTACAGATGACCGAATCGGATTAGCATAGAGATTTACGGTTCGTAATATGCGAGTCCCGTATATCGAAGATGCAGCGACACACGAAAACGGTCGGCACATGGCATTGTGCGATCAGAATTTTTTGCTTTATGTCTACCACCGGCGGTGACAACGGCGCCAGTCATATTCACACGCGCTACACTCCTGCGTACTGGTCATCCCGCATCCACAAGCCAAGACGTGTCAATGTGTATCATGCGACCAAGTTTTCATGCGCTGACGCATAAACAGGAACGTGTCATCAATCAGTTCTTCAACCTTCTGGACACATGCTCGAACCTGTTCGAAGCCATCTGTGCTGCCGACATCCATATCTCGTTCGATTTGCTTCTCTACTTCGGCCAGACTTGCACCCATGCAGTTTTCGAACACCTCTTCCTCCATTCCAGCAAGTACCGTCTCGCTCTTGCGTTCAATTCGGTCCATGGCAGCGTCGACGTCATCAACGATGGCCTGCTGCTCGGGGGTCAGGGGTGGGCTGCAGCTCAACAGCAGAAAAGAGATGGCAAGCAAAACCTGTCGACACCGACAATGCAGGACCTGCGAAACGACGTCAGTGCCAAACGGGCTTGCCCTTGGAACTCGATTGTTACTGCGTTTCATCTAGCCATCTACCCTGCTCGCTCAATCGGTGAAGACCGTCCGCTCCTTGAGCCAGACGATGCCCACTGACATTGCTAACTGTATTGAGATAACCCACTACAGAAATCATATCCTTGATGCAGGGAATTATTGAAAAAGGGGGCATCGACCAAAGCCGACATCCCGCGCACTTTGAAAAGCAGGATGAACGCTATGGACTGTCATTGACAGGCATCGAGTGCCCTTTTTGTCAAAACCTTGACAAGGTTGGCTCGATACTTCGGTGTTCCATGAACATCAGCAATCAAATTCTCAGTTGACGCGTCCAGCCCGTCAATGGCCGAAGAGTTGAAACTGCCGTTGAGAGCAGCCTCCGCTTCCGACCAGCGGAACACTCCGCCTTCTGACGCACCGGTGACAGCAACTCGTACATCACCCCCGTAATTTGCCACGAACACACCCACCAAGGCAAACCTTGACGCCGGCTGATCAAACTTTTGGTAGGCTGCACGGGTCGGCACCGGAAAATTGACCTGCTTTATCAGCTCATCCTCATCAAGACAGGTTTCAAACATTCCGGTGAAATAGTCCGACGCCGAGATTGATCGCTTGTTTGTCTCAATGGTTGCGTCAGTTGCCAGAACCACTGCCGGATAGCAGGCGGAAGGATCATTGTTGGCCAGGCTGCCGCCGATTGTTCCCCGATTGCGCACAGCCGGATCGCCAATATTGGCAGCTAGCTCGGCCAGGGCCGGAAAGGTCTTCACGGAATTCGCAACTTCAGCATGAGTGGTTCCAGCCCTGACTGAAACGACTCCATCACTTTCAGTGACACCCTTCAAGTCGGCAATGCCACCAATCGAAACCAGGGTTTCCGGGCTGGCCAGGCGATTCTTCAAGGTTGGAATCAAGGTCTGACCGCCAGCAAGAACCTGGGCGCCTTCGGCCGCAAGGGCCGAAACGGCTTCATCGACATTCGTGGGTCTGAGAAGTTCAAAACCGTACATAATGTTTCTCCCTAAATGTATTCAATTGCGACAAATATCTCTGCCATCAAGGCAATTATCCGTTTATGGCTTCCCAAACACGCAGCGGGGTCAACGGCATGTCAATGTGCGATACATCATGTCCCCCTCTATTCAGAGCATCAACAACGGCATTTACAACCGTAGGCGTCGAACCGATCGCCCCGGCTTCACCACACCCTTTTACCCCGAGCGGATTGTGCGTGCACGGAGTCTGGCAGGAATGATCAACCACAAAACTGGGCAGGTCATCGGCTCTGGGCATGGCATAATCCATGTAGGTTCCTGACAGCAGTTGGCCGTTTTCGTCGTACACGGCGTTCTCACATGTCGCTTGCCCGATCCCTTGGGCCAGTCCGCCGTGCACCTGGCCTTCAACGATCATCGGGTTGATGACCGTGCCAAAATCATCCACGGCAATGAAGGAGCAGATATCAACCTTGCCGGTTTCAGGGTCGACCTCGACCTCACAGCCATAGGCGCCAGAAGGAAAGGTGAAGTTGGCCGGATCATAGAAGGCTGTTTCCTCCAGACCCGGTTCCAGATCAGCCAACGGGTAATTGTGCGGCACGTAGGCGGCCAGACACACATCACCCCAAGCAACTTCCTTGTCGGTACCGGCCACGGAGAACGTTCCGTTCTTCAACTCGATGTCATCGGTCGAGGCTTCCATAAGGTGGGCCGCAACTTTCTTGGCTTTTGCAATTATCTTTTCGGTTGCCCGGACCATGGCGGGCCCACCGACGGCCATGGAACGCGATCCGTAGGTTCCCATGCCCATGGGCGTGCTGGCCGTATCACCATGCTGGATATGCACCTGATCCTCAGAAATCCCGATCATGTCGGCGACGACCTGCGGGAAGGATGTCTCGTGCCCCTGGCCATGCGAGTGACAACCGGTCATGACCGTGATGGAGCCCGTTGCATTGACGCGAACGGTCGCACTCTCGTACAGGCCGGCTCGCGCACCCAGCATGCCGACCAGATTGGACGGGGCAATTCCGCAGGCTTCAACATAGGTATTCACGCCCATGCCACGAAGTCGACCATTGGCCTTGGATTCGGCAACCCGGTCGGCAAACCCGTTCATGTCCGAGTATTCGATGAGCTTGTCCATGAGGGCCCCGTAGTTGCCGGCATCATATTCCAAGGCGACCGGAGTCGCATAGGGGTACTCATCGGGCTGGATGAAGTTGCGACGTCTGAGTTCAATCGGATTGATGCCCATTTCTCGAGCGGCCGTATCGATTGCCCGTTCAAGCTGGAAAGTGGCCTCTGGGCGGCCGGCCCCGCGATAGGCATCCACCGGGACGGTGTTTGTGAATACCGCCTTGACATTCACATAAACCAGCGGCGTCTTGTAGTTTCCGGCCATCAAGGTGCCGTGCAACCAAGTCGGGATGCTTGGGGCAAAGGTGGACAGATACGCACCCATATTGGCCAGAGTATCGGTACGAATCGCCAGAAACTTGCCGTTTTCATCCAGAGCAAGCTCAATCTTGGTGACGTGGTCCCGAGCGTGAGCATCTGTGATAAAGGCCTCTGTCCGGCTAGCGGTCCATTTGACGGGTACCTTCAACTTGCGAGCGGCAAAGGTACAAAATGCCTCCTCGGCGTAATGGTAGATTTTCGAACCAAACCCACCACCAACATCCGGGGCAATGACACGAAGCTTGTGCTCAGGGATTTGCAGCACAAACGCTCCCATCAGCAGACGAATGACATGGGGGTTTTGTGATGTCGTATAAAGGGTGGATTCGTCATTCGATCGGTTATAGTCGCCAATTGCAACCCGTGGTTCCATTGCATTGGGGATCAACCTGTTGTTGACCAGTTCGACGGTTGTTACATGGTGAGCTTCGGCAATGGCCTTGTCGACGGCCTCCTTGTTCTCCTCAACAAAACCCCAGTCGTAACATAGATTGGTCTCGATTTCATCATGGACGAGCGGACCACCATCAAGGGCTGCTCTCATATCCACGACCGCCGGAAGCTCTTCAATATCAAGCTCTATGGCTTCAGCCGCATCTCTTGCCTGTTCCAAGGTATCAGCAACAATACCAGCGATTGGATCTCCCACATGGCGTACCTTCCCTTGAGCCAGCACCGGATGAACGGGCTCGCGCATCGGTTCACCGAAACGGTCTGTCACTTGCCAGCCACACGGCAGTCCGCCTACCCCGGCAAAATCTTCAGCCGTCAGAATGCTTAGAACACCGGGCATATCCTTGGCCTTGCCGGTGTCGATGGAGTTTATCTTGCCATTGGCAATGTCGGATCTGAGGAAATAGACGTATTTCTGGCCATAAACGTTAATGTCATCCGTGTACTGGCCGTTGCCACTCAGAAACCGGACATCTTCCCGCCGAAGGGGGCTGGCTCCGATACCACTTTTTACCTGTTCTAACATGACTTCCTCCTAAAATCTTGACCGCACCGGAATCCACTCGGAACGCGAGGTTCAATCAGCCCGCTGCAGCGGCCGCCTGAATCGACTTGACGATATTATGATAGCCCGTGCAGCGGCAAATATTCCCCTCAAGATACTTTCGAATTTCGCCCTCGGTCGGGTTCGGGTTTTCCTTCAACAAGGCAGCAGCTGACATGACCATGCCCGGTGTGCAAAATCCGCACTGCAACCCGTGGTTGTCCTGGAAGGCTTGCTGAACGACACCCAGGGATCCATCGGCATTAGCCATGCCCTCTATGGTCACAACCTCGGCCCCCTCTGCTTCAAGAGCAAACATCGTACAGGCTTTCACTGCCGCACCGTCCACGTGAACCACGCAGGCTCCACACTGGCTTGTGTCACACCCGATATGGGTTCCCGTCAGGTGCAGATCGTTGCGAATGAAGTCCGACAGCAGCGTTCGTCCCTCAACCTCACCTGACACCGACTTCCCATTCACCGTCATGGATACTGTAGCCATTACCGTCCTCCAATTAATTCCAATTCGACTGAAATCTCTATTCCAAAATTAAAACAAATCCACCAATCTTTCAAAAAAATCGGTTGCCGCAACACCCCTGTCCTGCTCCAACCTTGCACCTATGGAACAGCATTCCATGCTGCAACCTCAAAAACTGGTCGATCACTTTATCTTTTTTGCATGGCCTCATGTCAACACGCGTGGTCCGGATTGTCGTTCAGCAAGCTATTTCGTAGACAAACCCCCGGCCTTCTTCCAGCAGGTCGGAAGGCTTTTGCCCGCCAGCCAGATTGCTCAAATTTTCAAAAAACCTTCGACCAAACAGAATGGGAGGGCCGGGTGAAACTTCCAGGCCATTCAGTTTGCCGATCTCTCTTCCGTCCTCCGGACTGAAGCCACTGATCAGGCGATTGATATCCTGCGCGGTTACGGTGTCCTGACTGGCTCGGACAAAGATCACGGCCTCAGCATCTTTTGGCAATGAAGCCATGCTCGCACCGACGACGCTGCTTTTGCCTAAACGGGTTGCTTCTTCAACAATGTTGATCTTTTCATCTCGTCTAGGATGGTCGACAAGGCTGTCAACCTTGTTTCCAACCAGGCTGATGCCTTCAATCTGGGCCTTTCCTAGCTGTGTCAGCTGTTCTTCCAGATCGACATTTTTGTCATCCGTCAACACCACCACATGGACTTTGGGCTTGGACGGTACAGTCTTGATACTGTCGCGAGGCTGCCGGCGCGTGGGTATTTCCTTGAGCAGGCCCCCAGCCCCCATGGCAGCAAATTCCTTACGCCCCAGCTTGACTCCACAGGCAATTCTTTCCAGCACCCAGTCGGCGCCATTCAGGGCGATCGAACGCGAGCAGCCTGGCAACCCAATCACTTCCTGGTCACCCAAACGACCATAAAACAGCAAATTGCCCGGATCCACAGGAATGCCAACCTGAACGAGATTCCCTCCCGCCTCACGCAAGGCCTCGGGTCCCAAATCGTTTTCATCCGAAGTGGCCGTGGCTGTCAATACAAGGACAAGGGGCGCTTCGGATTCCCGCAAAGATTCTTGCAGTTCGACCTTGTCATGCCTGACCGTTGTTGTTGAATTCAATTCTATTCCCAGTGCCTGCAGCCGGGAGTGTATGGCATCCCTTCCCTTGCTGACCAAGCTTGCTTTCGTTCCGGAATGAGTGGTCAGTATGAGATCAGCCGCCTTGAGTTTGACCAACCGGAATCGGATGGTATCCTCCAAGGTTGTCAATGCTTCCTCGACCTTTGTCCGGGATACTCCATAGGGGATGATCTTTATGGTCGCAATCATCTGATTTTTGGTCACTCGAGCCTGATGGGGCAAGGTTGCCAGGGTAATTGCTTGATCGACCAGATTGAACTGGAAGACCTTTTCGGCATCGATCTCGACCATGCCCGGGGAGGAGGCAAATATGTTCACCCGACCGGTGAACGGAGCCGAAGCGAAGAATGACGATTCCAGCTCGACAATTCGGTCGCTGACCAGTTCGGCCGCTTCGTCCTCACCCACATCTCCCGGTTCCAGTTTGGCCACCGTCAACTCTGATATGCCGCTTGACCGGAGCAGGGTCAAATCACGCTCCGACAGCTTGGATCCCTTCCTGAATTTCTGCGACTGGACGACCAGCGAGTGAGCAAGGATTGCTCCTTCGCACTTTGCAAGCGGATAGAGACCAAATTTCATTGGGGTCGAGCTCCTTGCCGCAGAACCTGAGTCATTTCGGCCATGATCGCGATTGCAATTTCGGCCGGAGTTCTCGAACCTATGTTCAGGCCGATTGGGGCATGCAGCCGCGCCAGCTGGTCATCATCCACGCCTTGATTCTGCAGTCGCTCCAATCGCTTGCCATGGGTTCTGGGAGAGCCGAGGCAACCGATATAGAACGCAGGTGTCTTGAGAGCCTGAGCAATGGCCGGGTCGTCAATCTTTGGATCATGGGTCAGGGTTACAATGGCTGTCCTCAGGTCCGGCTTTTCATGTTCCATGGCTTCATCTGGCCATTCATGGCTGATGCGTTCTCCCGGAAACCGATCATCGGAAGCAAATGACTCTCGGGGGTCAATGAGAAACGTCTGATAGCCCGCCTGCCTGGCCATCTGTATCAGGGGCTGGGCGATATGCACACCGCCAACGATGATCAGTTTCAGCGGAGGATTGAACACGTTGTAGAATACGTTCTCCTCGACGCCACTCTTGTCGAGATCTATTCTTTCCTTGAGTTGTGAGGTCAGCAGTGGGGAAGTCAGGGGAAGCAATCTTTGTGTCCAGGATTCGAGGTTCAGCTCAACCACAACTGGCATGCCCCGCTCACGATAGGCAACCAATTCGCCCAGACGCTCCTTGTTGGTCCCGAGCGCACCACTGACAGGCTCAACAACAACCTTGATTTTTCCTCCACATGCCAATCCAACGGCAAAGGCATCCTCGTCGGCCACTCCAAACTCAAGAATGATCGGTTCTTGCGATTGCAGAGATTCCAAGGCTTCGGCGACAACTGCCCCTTCGACGCATCCGCCCGATACCGAACCCGCTATTTCCCCGTTGGCACTGATTGCCAACTGGCTGCCGACAGGCCGTGGAGCGGACCCCCATGTTTCAATGACCGTTGCAATGGCGGCACCCCCATCGTTATGCCAACAAAGGGCAATTTCAGGTATCTGTTCGTGTTCCGGGCGTTCCACTTTCTTCTTGTCCCTCCGGTCGGACAGTATGGATACGAAGGTTTCGATTTCAGTGTTACATCGCTTGCAACAATCGTGCTTTATTGCCGTCGTCATTCGGGATGCCAATGGCTCGAGCAAGGTCTGCAAGGGAGTCTATGTTGTGGGCGGATAACATGCAATCGACATGCGGTAAAATCTTGGTGATACCCTTGGCTTTGGGGGCAAATTCATGCCAGCGAAGGAGCGGGTTAAGCCAGATCAGCTTGAGAGCGCTCAGCCTCAACCGTCTGATTTCCACTTCAAGAAGGTCGAGGTTGCCTCCTTCCAGCCCGTCGGTAATCAGCAGCACGATTGTTCCCTGTCCCATTACACGTCGCGACCACTCATAGTTGAAGGTTTTCAGACATTCGCCAATGCGCGTTCCCCCTTCCCAGTCGTTTGCTTCCTTGCCAGCCGCGTCGATGGCCAGATCAACATCGCTCAGCGTCAGGCTTTTGGTTATGTTGGTCAACTGGGTGCCAAAAGTGAACGAGTGGACCTTGGCCCAGCCCAGACCCTTCTTGTTGGCAACGGTGTGGAGAAAATGCAGGAGCATTCTCGAATAGTTCGACATGCTTCCGGAGATGTCGCACAGGGCGACCAGGTTCGGATATCGCATTTTGGGCTTGCGATAATGGAGGGAGCGGAACTCTCCTCCTCGTCGGCTTGCTCTTTGCATCGTTGTGCGCCAGTCCGCAATCGTCCCCCTCGGATGCGGCTTTGATCGCCTCGTTGTCAGCGGCTTGACGGGTAATGTCAACTGGGCAATCGCAAGTTTGGCCGCGGCAACTTCCTCCGGCGTCATCTGGTCAAAATCCATCGACTTGAGCTTGTCGACTGAAGACGTCGTCCCCCTGGCATGAATCTCAATCTCTTCGCCGGGCCCCTTATCGTTCGGATTGTTCCATCGGTTCTGGGAAATGTCTCCTAGCAATGCACTTGCCGCCCTTCGCATTCCGGCTTTCGGTGTCGGCTCTTCAGCCACTCCCCTGAGACTCGGCAGCATCATCGACATCATGTGATCATGGTAGCGCGGATCCTTCCAGAACAGGCGAAAAATTTCACCAAAAACAACCATGTGCTCCGGCTTGGTTACAAAGCTCGCATGCAGGATCCAGTACAAATCCTTTTTGGTGCCGAAACCGGCTGTTTCCAGGGCCTTGACGGCCTTGGCAATCTGGCCAGTACCAACAGGTATTCCCGAATAGCGCAAGGCACGGGCAAAATGTGCAAGGTTTTCGAGTATCCTGCCTTGGTGACTCGTGTCAACAACCCTGATCATGAAGACGTCATGCCTTCGACTCAGACGCTTGCAACTGTTGCTGTCTCAGCCTTTCCTTCACCCCGTCAAGAATTTTGTTGCTTTCAGAACCCTCAATCCTGGCAATGTCGTCCTGAAACTTCAGCAACGCTCCGAGAGTGTCGGCAATCACGCCGGGGGACAACTCGACCGTATCCAAGGCCAGCAGGCATCTGGCCCAATCTATGGCTTCGGCAACTCCAGGCTTTTTGAATAGATCCTCTTCCCTCAAGGACTGAACAAAAGCGACAATTTCCTGCGTGAACCGTTCACTTGCTTCGGGGATTTTCACTCTCAGGATTTCGAGTTCCCGGTCAAAATCCGGATAATTGACCCAATGATAAAAGCACCGGCGTTTGAGGGCATCGTGAACTTCTCGTGTTCGGTTGGAAGTCAGCACGACGACCGGCGGGTTTGTGGCTTTCACGGGCCCCAGTTCTGGAATGGTGATCTGAAAGTCCGACAGGATCTCCAAAAGGAAGGCCTCAAAAGGCTCATCGGTCCGGTCAATCTCGTCGATCAGCAGAATGGGCGGGCCCTGTGCATCATCGGCCAGAGCGTTCAACAGGGGGCGGGCTATCAGGTATTCCTTGGAAAACAATTCCCTTTGCAGCTGCTGCCGATCAATTTGACCGCTGGCCTCGGCGGTCCGGATTGCCACAAGCTGGGCTGGAAAGTTCCACTCGTAAACGGCGGAACTGGTATCAAGCCCCTCATAACACTGCAATCGAATCACGTTGCGGCCAAGGGCTTCAGCAATGGCCAATGCGATTTCCGTCTTGCCGACTCCGGCCTCCCCTTCAAGAAACAGGGGGCGGTTGAGTTTCAGGGACAAAAAGAGTGACGTGGCCAAGGGGCGACCGCAGATATAGCCTACATCTCTCAGTCTTTCCTGCAGATTGTCGACGGAGTTGATAGAACCAGACAATACCATGATCTCCTTATATTCAACGTTTTCAGAAACATATACAGATAACCGAGCACAAAAGGGAATTCGGTTTTGGCCGTATTCGTGTGCGGGTCGAATTGTCGCGGGTTCGATCGCCGGAACAAGCCGTCGCCTGACCCCATAATAACAACTCTGGATACAACTTGCTCACAAGCACCCAACTCAAAACCATGCTCTACGCAGCAGCGGGCGGGGCAGTATTTTACCTTCTCAAGTTTCCGATCCCACTCCTTTTAGGCCCCATGACGGGTTGTCTCGTTGCGGCTTTGGCCGGTTTCAAAATGGCCGGTCTTGGCAAGATCAGTATCATCATGCGGGCGACCCTTGGCGTCACTGTCGGCAGTACAATCACCTCCGAGGTCCTGACCGAGATGAATCAGCAATTGGCTTCGCTGGCAATTGTTCCCTTCTTTCTGATTGTGATCTGCAGTTTGGGATACCTTTACTTTCGCTTGCTCGGTTACGACAAGTACACTTCTTATTATGGCTCCATGCCCGGGGGACTGGTAGACATGATCATTTTCGGAGATGCGGCCGGGGCCAATGTTCGAGCACTGTCTCTCATTCATGCCACTCGGATTATTCTCATCTTCATTCTGGTACCGTTCATTATCGCGATCATATGGCAGATTGACCTGACAAGGCCTCCGGGTCTGCACTTCTACGAAGTTCCCTGGACTCAGTTGCTATTGATGGCGTTGGCCGGATTTGCCGGCTGGAAAGTGGCCGAATTCCTCAAAATTACCGGTGGCACGATAATCGGTCCAATGATCTTCACGGCAGCCTTGACACTTACGGGGATGATTACCTTCCGGCCCCCGGTGGAATTTATCTGGCTGGCCCAGTACTTTATCGGAATTGGCGTCGGTATCCGATACAGCGGAGTTACATATTCGGAAATCCGAAACTACATCTTCGCCGCCTTGGGGTATTGTTGCGTTATCGGTTCGGTCAGCATTGCTCTTGCCTTGGCGATCGTCGGCCTGATGGGCACCAACCCGCTCGACACGTTGCTGGCCTACCTGCCGGGTGGTCAGGCCGAGATGGCCATGGTGGCCATAATCACGGATTCAAATGTGGCCTTTGTGATTTCTCATCACATCCTGCGTCTGGTTCTTATCCTTCTCCTGTCCCATTGGATCGCACAAAAGCTGCTGAAATAACTAAAGAATAGCCAATCTCTCATTATTGAACTACATTATTATCCACTTTACGTTCGAAGAAACGTTAACGCATAACAAATGGCCGACTTATTTATACCTTGGTTGACCAGTTCGATTGTACCGTAGTACAGTTATTCGTAGTACTTATCAATGCTCGAAACCTTGCTGCTCTAGAACTTCATGTTCCATGCTATATCATGTCGTGTGAAGTACGCGTCCCTGCCGTTAAATCAAGCAATGGCCGTCAAATTCGACAAATGACAACCCACTAAAAAGTTAGGGGCTGGAGTAGCTAAGAACTCTGCGGAGTTCTATAATGGCTATGATGTACATCCGAAAAAGTCGCCTGACACCGCGTCAGCAAGGACGCTTAATTGAACATTTTGTAGCGGGGAGTACGGCTCGGGCCGCGGCGGCGATTGTTGGCGTCCAGCCGAAGACCGCGATCCGCTTTTTCATGGGCCTGCGCCCTGCCTGTTAGTCACAAGTCTTGTCCGGACGCAGTTTCTGGTGCCGCGGTTCGGGCGGCCGTCGCTCCAGCACGCCCATGCGATACAGGCGTTCATAGACATCGGCCTGAGCCGCCAGCTGGGCCTGGCCGCGCCACATGTATGTGGGTCCCGCGGGTCGTTCGTGCGATTGAGATAGCCGCCGAGGATGGCCAGGATCACCAGGGCTCCGCCCAGGGTGTAGGGGTTCAAGGTCAGCTAACGGTCTTGGGCGAAGTCGGCGGGCGCGGTGATCTCGGTATCGTCCAGGACGATGCCGGCCGGGAGTTCGGGTGTATCGCGTCCGAGGCGAGCGAGAGTGAACAGGCGCCAGGCGATGACGGCCTTGATGGTGAGGCTGCGTTCCAGCCTCTGGCCCTCGTGGTGGTTGAGGAACTCGGCTCGGCAACCGGTCTTGAAGATGCGATGCCATTCCTCGATGCGCCAACGCAGGCGATACTGATCCAGGACCCGTTGGGCATCCTGGGGCGTGGCGACGCTCTGGCTGGTCAGCAGGGTCCAGCCGAGCGGGGGCGTGCCTTCGGGCGGGGTCTCCTCGAGGGCACTGAGGATGGTCATGGGGACCGGCGGGGCGTGGCGGTCTGCGTGGTCGCGGGGTGGCGGGATCCGGACGGACCGGTAGCGCAGGGTCAGGGTGGCCGACCGGGCGGGGCGTACGGGTCGGGCCTTCTGGGTGCGGGTGGCGTTGCGGGCCGACTGGTGCGTGATCGTCAGGGTCACGGACCCGGCCGGCGGTTCGGCGGCCAGCTGTTCGAAGAGCCTGGCCTCATGGGGGCCCATGGCTCGGTTGACCTTGGCCCGGACGACCAGGTCGACATGGCGGAGCCGCACGCTCAGCCGCCCCCGTGGGGGCATCATACTCGATTCGGGTCAGACCCAGCGGGATGCCGGTGTCGGCATCGACAGCCAGGGAACTGTGCATGTGCAGACCCCGGGTTCCGGTCCGGCCGGCATTGCGACCGATCAGACCGAGGTTGCGGCACTTCGGGTGCGTGGCGAAGTTGAGGTCGGTGCCGTCCTGGATCAGCACCACGGTCCGGGCTCCGGCCAGACGCCGGATGGTGCGCTGGCGATGCGGCTCCAGAATGTTGTCGGGGGTCACGTCCGAGGACGCGGGCTGCTGGATCAGCCGGTAGTAGCCGGTCACCCGGGCCGTCTGTCCCTGCGCGGCGGCGGGAAAGGAGGCGGCGGGATCCGAGGCCATGACGGCGGCACAGGTCACCAGACGCCGGCTCAGACGCCGGTCGCCCAGCGGGGCATCGCCGAATTCGTTGGCGGCCCAATGGGTTCCGTCCAGCCCCTCGGCGGGACCCAGAGGGACCGGGGCCGCCGGCGCCACGCCCAGAACCCGCCGCCAGTCGCGCCGCAACGGACGCATCCAAATCGTCTTGACCGACCGGCGGGGAGCGTCCGGACCGGCAAAGCGTCCCCGTCCGGTCGTTTCGCCCACGCACTCTCAGCCCGCCGCGGCAAAGACCGTGCCCGCATGATGTGTCGGATCGACAAAGGTCTCCACCAGCAGCGGACGAAACCCATAACCCGCCTCAATATCGTCGGCCAGACGCCGGAGAGCCGCACTCAGCACCCAAGAGCCCAGATGACGACAGCGGACCATCGGGCGGATCAGAAACCGGCTCAGGCCGATCACCGTCCGGTTCAGGGCCGCCGCGCGCGTCGGGTCGCCCCAGCCGATCCACCGGTCGCGGGCGGCCAGCCGCAAGGCCGGGGCGGCAAAGCCCAGGGCCCCCAGCACCCCATGGTCCGAGTGGATCAGATACCGTTGCTGCACACCCGCATGAATGACCGCCCCGCAGGGATGCTCGCGGCGCATCAGTTCCGTCCACACGCGCCGGTCGGCTTCCGTGGCCACCGGACACACACGCAGGTTCGTCAGATCCGACACCTCCGCCGGAACCGCTACCGGATCCGGCACGGCCACCCCCAGACCGCGCGGCGGATGACCGCCCCCGTGCGACCGGGCCGCCGGCAAGGTCAGATGCCCGGCTGTCTCCTGCACGGTCAGCACGGCCAGACAGCTGGCGAGGCGCAGACGCCCCCGCCCGTCGCGCAGATCGAACGCCTCGCACACCCGACGAGCCACCGCATGACGACTGCGGGCCGGCTCCCGGGCCAGCGCCTGCACGCGAGGCCAGTGAGCCGGAGACAGCAAGGTCGAACGAAGGGGTTCCATCAGAGACATGAAACCCAAGGGAATCATCCTTCATGACCATGTCAAGAAAGAAGATGTGACTTACCGGCAGCCTGCGCCAGCTGGTTGCCAGCAAGTTGCCGAGTTATCGCTTGTGTGGCGAGATGGAGGCGGAGGACAGTTCTTTTGGGGGTGTCCGCAAGGGCCAACGGGGCCGCGGGGCCGGTGGCAAGATCGCCGTATTTGGGCTGCTGAAGCGGGGCGGCAAGGTGTATACGGCCATCATTCCTAACGTCCGCACCGAGACGCTCGTGCCCATCATTGAAGAGAAGGTGGAGCCCGACAGCCTTGTCTATACCGACACATTCAAGGCTTATAACGCCCGGGATGTCTCCGCCTTTCATCACCGTCGTATCAACCACTCCAAACTCTTTGCTGAGGACCGCAATCACATCAACGGAATTGAAAATTTCTGGAACCAGGCCAAGCGGATCCTGCGCAAATACAACGGGATCAAACCCGACCATTTTTATTTGTATTAAGCCTGTACGGAGGCACTACTTTGGATTGGTTAGGACTAATTCTATCAACCTGAATTCAGTTCGAAGAGTATCCCCAGACTAAGTACAAAGACTCAGCTTCAAGATGGTATTGCGTAACGGTGATCAACCAAACTAATTTGATTTCTGATGGAACCTCAAGACATTGGAGGCTTAAAGTACTTTTTCACTTTTCGCGAGATTTTTCGCCTCAGTTGTCGTGGAAACTTAAACTCTCCTTTGGCCGCTTCAGCTTCACAGTCCTCAAGGATCGATACCACATCGCACAAAATCATCCCTTTGGTAAGGCTCGGAAGCAATTCTTTCAGTGCAGGCCAGTGGCAGTCGTACATTTTAGATCCGCTACCGCACGGGCAATCATGAAGCCGTCCTTGAAAGCCGTGTTGGAGTAGATCAGACACAAATTTCAGTGCCTGGATCTTGCTTTTCAGATTGAACCTGTCGATGTAGAAGGATGCAATCCCTGATCCTCCATGCTCGCGCTCACCAAAGGGGTGAAAGCCGTTCCGCTCCCAGAAGCAGTAGCCATAGCAATAGGGAATAACGAGGTTGGTTACAAACCCTCGTAAGCAAGGCTCTCGGTCAAAAATCAATCGCTCCTCAACGGGAACTGCAAGACATAGCTTTCCGTTCTTGTGGATATGTTCGTAATCATCTCTGATTCTGCCACCAGTTTCAAACACACAAGGCAGTTCCTTCGGATATTTTGAGGGGATTATAAGATCGATTTCGAAGATATCTGCTATTGTTTCGCGATCATTTGCCGATGCTTCAAACGTTAACACTCCAGACACAACAAGACTGTCCGTCTCTTGCCGAAGGCGTGTGAGATCCCTGTATTTGAATTGTAAATCAGCAATTTCAATCCTGAGATACTCCCACACTCTCAAGGTCTCCAAGGTCGAGCGGCTTTGTTAATGTGCACCCGTACAGGACTAGCGACACCCTCTGTAGGTTTTATCAGAGCAAGATGATCAGCTGTTGCAGAAACTCCTAAAACTGTAGCAAGTCGTCTTTTTACCGTCTCAGGTCTATTTTCAGACAGAATGTCTATTAGATCTTCCTTTAGCTTTTTGATCCATTCAAAAAATGCCTGAGCTCGAGCATGGTTATCCTCGTGCCAACGATCGGCGAAATTTTCTTCCGGGTTCACCGGATTACCAATGTACCATTTACCCTGCTTTAACTGGATGAGTTGCAGGTTTGCAATCGTGGGTTCGGTTGGAAGATTCCTAACAAGTCCAGCATATCCATTCAGCTTCGTCGCGATTGCCTTCAGCGCCGAATATACATCGTGTTCGTCCTGATACAAATGTGCCGCCAATGTTGTCACGATCATCGAGATCGGTGCATAGTCGGTATTATTTCCGTTTTTGAATACCATATCCCGGTGTCGCTTCATGATCTGGATTGCCTGCTGTAGAGGCGTACGAACCAGTTGGTCGGGCACATCATCCACCCGGCTAAAAATTCCTTTCGATTCTGCGTGAATTGCACGTTTTTTTTCTTCTACCACTTGTTGGAAAGACTTCCGGTTAACTTTGTCGAACCATTCGCCATATCCTTTCGGGTTGCTTGCTGACCAACTGTAAATTGTTCCATGCCGATTTGTGATTGCGATGGATTTGTCGGATTCGGATCGTGGGTCTGAGACCGAAGGGAGTACATCGAGATGAAATCCGATACCGTCCTGTTCTGCATACAGGAGAGTCCAACATCTCTTTCCCTCCTTATCAAGCTTCTTACGATAAAAAGAGTGTTCCCTCAGACGGTCACCTACAACCCTTTTTATAGTACTCGCGTTCGTTGATTTCTTGGTTGTTGGCAACTCACATACAAGGTCAATGTCATAATCCACCTCGTTGCCTCCCTTTATTGGCCTAACGACAGTTCCAAGTCGGAATGATCCTTGCGGGTAAATGTCAGGCATACCAACACAAACCCCATATTCGCTCTTCTCAAGCCAACTTCCAACCGCCACGTAATGGTCGACCGCCTGCTGGTATTTGCTTGGTGCTATGTCTATTTCTTCCGCAATTTTTTCGAGAAAAATTTTGTACCCGCGTTTTTCAATTGTCATAGCTATCCTCATTCAGTTGGTAAAAAGGAATAAATTTCTCAGCAGGCTTGTCGAAGAATATCGGTTTTAAGATCGGAAATTGTTCTCTGCCCTTGTTGTGTCCAAGCCCCTTGAGTTGCTGAATTTTTTTAGTATCATCCATTGGGTATGAGTTATATGGCACGGTTTGATCGATTCGGTGCAGAGCTTGGTGTTCGTGGGTATGTCCTGTCAACAGCTTAGCGGTCCCCAAAGCGCCTTGCGATTGGCCATCCATGAACAACTTGATTGCTTTCTCCCGGAGTGTCATGATTCCTGCCCATTTCGGGATCGTGTATGCCTCTTCTAAACATCCGATGCTCAATATGTTCAAGCTGTCGCGAGGCCAACCTAGCACAGCGATAGCTTCGACTACAGCAATGACAATTGGGTTGTTTGCCCAGACTCCCCCATCGTGTAATCCCACGTCGTGTTGAGTGATGTGTTGCTGAAAGTAGGTTGGGGCTGCCGCTGTTGCCAACGCAACGTCTACTGCTGAGGACTTATAATCTGTCCGGAACCTCTCATGATGAGCAGTCTTGTAGATGTAAACGGATTTTGCATCTGAATTCCATGCAGGAATGACCAAACGTCTGTTTGCATGACCAATGCACCGGCTACCAAGGACTCCATCGTTCTCAAGAACCCCTCGTAAAACTTCTAGGTCATACTTGTTTCTGCAGCACCATCGAATTCCGCGCAGTATTTTGTTCAGGTAATTCTTGATTGTTCCTTGGTCTTGGCCAAAGATAGATGGCCCCTTGGTTTGGTAGAGTTTCAGTATCTCCTCCGCGCTTTGTCCAAGAGCTAAGGCAATCGCAATTATTCCACCCGTTGATGTACCAGCAATCAGGTCGAAATAATATCCAATCGGATGATCAGAACCAAGATCCTGCTCAAATTTTGCCAACAAGGCTGCAGGAAAAGTGCCACGAATCCCACCCCCGTCAATACACAGAATGCGGCGCTTCTTTTGTTTTGGCGATTTGTCATCAACCATCAATTGGACTTCTCCTCTTTGAATTAAATTGTTCCAACATTATGCGGTGATAGCAGCGGCGACTTTCCAACTTTCGCAAGCCTCGGGATGGCGGTGAAACTATATGTTCGATTTTCACTCTTTTAATGTAATTATTTTACAATATATGTTTGATATTATAGCATTCAATTGTCAAATTTTAATTGCAAGAGTTGAAGCGGTGAGATGTAATCATGAACAGGATGGAACTAGGATTAAGGTTGAAGTCGATCCGCGAGTTTCGTGGCCTTAGCCAGCGGTCTGTGGCCGACGCGTTAAACCTCCCTCGCACGGCTATCACGCAACTTGAAACTGGCAATCGATCTGTATCAACCCTTGAATTGACCAAACTTGCCAAACTCTATTTATGCCCTATCACTGACCTTCTTCAGGATAAGGAGAGAGATGGGGACAAAGATGTTTTGCTTGCTCTTTACCGTGCAGTTCCCAAGCTAAAAAAAGATTCCTTTGCGCGTGATCAAATCGCCCTTTGTACTTACCTCTGTGCTGAGGGCGTCGTACTCCGGCACCTTCTAGGGTATGATCACCAACACGGCCCGCCCAATTATAAGATGCATCATCCAAGATCATCCGCAGATGCCGTGTCCCAAGGCGAGGAAGTAGCTGTACAGGAGCGAAACCGACTGAGTATTGCTCACACTCCGATTGGCAATATACCCAAACTGATTGCCACCCAGGGCATATGGGCATCTGAAGTCTTGCTTCCTGACTCTATATCGGGGCTGTTCCTGCGTCATCCGAGCGTCGGGCTTGCAATTCTCGTGAATTCGTCCCACGGGAAAAGGCGAAAACGCTTTTCATACGCTCATGAATACGCTCATGCCCTACTCGACCGAAACACCGGTACAAGGATTTCTAGCACAAAAAACCTGTCCGAATTGGTCGAAAAACGTGCCAACGCTTTTGCAGCAGCCTTTCTCATGCCAAGGAATGGAATCCACTCTTGTCTCCGGAATCTCAACAAGGGAGGGCCAAGCCGCCAAGACCATGCCGTATTTGATGCAGCAAGTGGTGGCTGTACAGAAGCAACACAGCGTGCACATGCCCCATCGCGCCGTATCACTTACAACGACATTGCCTGGATTGCGGACAAGTTTGGCACGAACTATCAGGCAGCGGTCTATAGGTTGAAGAGCCTGCGGTACATCACCAACCGCGAATGCAAATATTTGCTTGGCCAAGAAAGCATGGGGCGTGAGTATCTTGAGGTGTTGAGCATGTTCACCGATACTGACAGGGACAAAGAACATCACAGTCAGGATCGGGAGCTCCGAAATGAAATCACCTATCTCGCCATTGAAGCATATCGCCGCGGGGAGATTTCCCGCGGGAAGTTGCTGGAACTGAGTTCATCCCTTTGCATTGATGGCAACAGACTAATCACCCTTGCAAAAGCGGCCCGCGGTGAATGACACCGACGCAGGGGGGGGGGAGGTAGTTGTCGATCATTGCAATTGACTCCTCTGTCCTCATCAATTTTCTGTGCATTGATCGGACAGACCTGCTCGTTAGTTACTCGCGTGACTTCGTGGCAACCGATCATGTGACAGCAGAAATCACTGACCACTATTCCGATCAACAGCAGCGTCTTGCCAAGGTCCTTGGATCCGGCGGCCTCTCAGAGATTTCCATTGTCACGCGGAAGGAACTTGAGCTCTTCGAATCATTGTTTGCAATCGGTCGACTTGGGGCAGGGGAGTGTTCAACTATCGCACTCGCAATCAGCCGTGCCTTCACCCTGACAATTGATGACCGGGTTGCCATTAAATGGGCACACATCAAGGATGCAACACTTCGTATCATCACAACACAGGATCTGATTATCTCGTTCATTCAAGAAGGTTTGCTTGACATCGAAGCTGCCGACCGCATCAGGCATCGATGGGCGACTCAACACCGCTTTCAACTTAAGTTGCATAGCTTTCGTGACCTGACCCGGTAGTTCTTCGCAGAAGTCACTATCAGCACGGTTCAAGCCTCCAACTTTACTTGCAGATTTGCTATACGATCGGGGGAGGGCACGAACAGCGATCATTCCAGACCCGTTCAGCCTGTTCCACAAGCGCTGTTCAAAGGGAATTATTGACCTGCGGTCGAAGCGGCTTCAGGCCATCATAACCTCCATAACCGGTTGAAACCACGCTTCGCACAAATATTTCACGAATGGTCCACAATTTTGGGTCAAGCTCTGAAATATAAGATTTCTTGGCCCGGGTACCTTGTCTGTTTAGAATTACAGACCGTAAGGTTCCGATCGAACCTATCTCTACGGTCTTGCTCTCTTCTCCGCCAAGCCACTATTCAGTTCCCAGGTGGCCGTAGGAATGTTCTGGAACGGTGGCAAGGATACACAAGTTTGTCAGCCTGTATCACAATTTGTGAACTACTGAATCCTTCTGACATAACGTTACACAGCACAACACCGGGCCGCTCCGACGAAACTATGGACTCTCTTATATCGGAAGTCTCAATCTGTGAGGTCTTAAAAACGGATTATATTTGAGAGTTGTGGCCTTTATTTTGTCGCTTGGTCCACTATTGTAGTTGCAACCATCTGCAATGATGGCTTTGGCGGAGTAGCTCAGTCGGTTAGAGCAGCGGAATCATAATCCGCGTGTCGGGGGTTCAAGTCCCTCCTCCGCTACCATCGCCGCGTTCTGTACCACGCTTGACCCCCAAAGCGGTGCACGTCGTGAAGGTGATTGGATGACTGCTCATTCTCGGCGATTTGACAGGACTGACATGCGTTGCACGCCACGTGAATAAACGAGTCACTTTGACTGAATGGCAATTGAGGTTCACACCGTACTGTCCTGGCCACTGAATGAATTGAAGGCACCGCTGACAGCCGTAAACTGTCGAGGACGGCCGTGCTTTCAGGCATCTTGACACAGACCGCACGCTCTGCCAATGTATAGGTGGGCAGGATTCCACCAAAAGAGGAAAATCATGACGGGCACATTTCATAGGGGTCGCCTGCGCACGTTCACCATTGAAGAAGATCGAGATCTCAACCCGGTCTTCGCTGGGCGTCGTGACATTCGCCAAATCATCGTAGACAAATGTGAACTCATCACTGAACGTCATCTGGATGAGACCTTAGCTCGGTCTCCTGCCGGCGGCATGACCCAACTCATTCAGGGACCGCCCGGCATTGGTAAGACATCACTTCTCGAAAAAATCCGAGAGGACTGCATTCTGAGAATGCGGTCGAATACCTCAAGACACAAGATCATGCCTATCGGGCCGCTTGCACCCGACGATCTCGAAAGTTCGCAGATCGGCATCAAGATTCAAAGGTCGATTAACGATTTGTCACAAAGGATCAGCTTACGCAGGGCTGGGAACCTTATGCGCGACGTTGCGCAGATCTTTACGTCTCTTGGAGTTCACGGATTCAGCGTGGGAGTCGATCTGAAAAGGGAGATCCGCCTCAATGTTCCAACCGACTTTACAATCCTACTCTTGATTGACGAAGTGCAGACTCTGGATCTAATTGACAGTTCTGAACCGGCCGCATTGCTACGTCGACTCCATGTTGGTAGCGACAGATACCCGATCTTGCCTGTCTTGGCTGGGTTATCGAACAGCACAAACGTAATTGAAACAGCTGGAATTTCCCGGCTGGGTGACGGAGCCATCCACAGGCTGCCACCCCTGAATGACCAGGAGGTCCAGGCGTCCATGCATCTCTTTGCTACGCATTTCGGCATACAGGGAGATCCAGATCTTGTGGAAAGATGGGGACAAATCATCGGAAACTGGTGCGACGGCTGGCCCAAGCACCTTCAGAATTCCATGAAGAGTCTGGGTGAGGAATTGCTTCTGCACGAGGGCGATCTCAGGCGGATCGACGCCTCAAGGGTCCAGCGAAAGTCGGCAATGCGACGAACAAACTATTACATGACCCGATTCGGACCGTTCTACACTGACCCTGACATGATCGGCATGATCATGGCCCAGATTGGTCTACAACCGCAACGCGCCGCGGACATTCGAGCCGCCATAAAAAAACGGCGGCTGATCCCCGGTGGACCAATTTGCCTTATCCTGACTTCAACGACCTGCTTCGCTACGGACTCATTGACCTGAATCTAACAACTCGCCGGCACGGGTATGTCTGTCCTATCCCATCCCTGCACTCTTTTGCCGTGGCCCAAACTGGAAACGATTTGCATCCATGTACCTACGAAGGAGCTATGGACGAGATCAGCGATTGCCTGAACGAAGGGCAGGATGTGAATGCGCGCGATGCTTGGGACCGAACGCCTTTGCACCTTGCCTCCGCTGGGAACTGGCCGGATGTTGTTCAAGTTTTGCTTGATGCCGGGGCGGACCCAGAGTGCCGTGATCATCAAGGCCGACTGCCACTGGATATGGCTCCAGACGGCTCCGTGATCCGATTATACCTTGCCGAGCTAACATCAGGATACGACGAACCTCCCTTGCCAGAAACATGAAGCGACCCGGAAAAGTTTGTCCCCCTTTTTCAGTAACCCAAAGCAATGTGATCCAACCTTAAGCTCTATACCCTCTTTTTGCCTACCACTCCAATGAGTGGCACACGATTTCACTTGTTCTCCACAAGGCTAATGAGACGATAGTATTTTTCGATTTCTTACTAACCCAGGGTCTGTAGCCTCAATCAGATCAAGTATCGGTACAAGCTCGTAGGGTGCTATCTGAGAATCATTTAGGATGATTGCGTCAAGCATGTCCAGTACTTCAGCCGGATACTTGGCAGTCAACGGCTTCTCGTCCGAGCCTTTTGGGTAAAAAGGACGCAGCCAGTGATCTTCACACTTTACCTGAACAAGGAATCGACGGACCACTTTCAGTACTCGGGGAAAGCTGTTGTCGGTTTTGGCGAGGAGGCTTATCCATGCAAAAACCATGTAAGTTGTCTTGAACTTGCGTTCTTTTGGCCAAGCTTTTTCAATGAAAGGAATGATGTACCTATCCCAACCGCCGTCTTCCTTCTGACCAATCTGTGTGAGGCAGATCGTAGCTGTACGGCGGCTTTCGTCGGTCATGGCTTGGATGCACCGACGGGCCTCTTTCCAACTTAAGCCATCAGGCTCTTTACATCTGAAAATGGCCAGTTTGATGACCATCCTGGCTGCAATATTGACTGAACTTTGATTCCAACCATACTGATTGATCTTGGGGAATATTTCTCGTAGCATTGGTTTCAGTTGCCTCCCAATATCCGGCGGAGGAAATCTATTTCCGACAGCCAACAGATAGCCGTTCCAAGCAGGTTCAGCTTTCGGATGATTGAAATCAAACCAAGGGATCACTTCCGTGTGAACCCACTCAGGATCAAGATGATACAACCAAGAAATCCGAGTAGTGATAGTCGCTACAACATGATCGCAACCCTCAGCGGGCGCTTCAAGCAGTCGCTTTAACCGGAACCTGAATTCTGATGGTATTCCATGGGCCTGCGAGAGCTTCAATAAATCCAGAGCATCAATCCATCCGTGGGCAATTTTTCCGACAGGCGAATTGATCGCATGCTCATACGTCCGCCGTGACGATTGCATCACTTTTTCGTCTGTCGGGGCCTCATAAATCCAACTGTTGAGCGCTGAGCCTTCGTCCGACACAAGCCCTTTAACGATTGAATCAAAGACACACCAAGCAAGTTTTGGATCGTTCCCGTAGATCTTCTTAAAATTGGTTTCGATATGACTGGCCAGCGGATTGTTCAGAGCTCGAACAGTCGCATCTGGAAGGCGGGATATCCTGAGGAGAAAAACTCGATTCAGTCGCGGAGTGACTTCTTTCGGCCAATTTTCGATCAACTGCTTCCATTCTTCTGGAGGGTATTTCTTTTGCCTTGAAGCATGGGAAAGACTTGCCAAGGCCTTTCTTGGGTTCTTTACTACCAAACCGATAAATGGTTGCCTCTCCACAAAGGCCCCGCGTGCCGTCCCACTTTTGGATCTCGCCGTTGCCAAGATGTCTCTGACGGCCACATTTTCCAAAATGTTGGGATTGATGTCCTGTCTAACCCAACCGAATTGCGTTCTGGACTCCTCAACGACATTTTCCGCCCAGCGATCATCCCATTCCGGAATTCGGGATATCATCTTAGCAAGCTGATCTGATTGCCTGTCAGATAACCGATAACCTTTATGCTTGAGCCGCAATTCAAGACACCTCGTATAGCACACTGAAACATAGTTCTTATTTCTTGGATAGTCTTCCTTAGACCAATGGCCCATCTTGTCGGGTCCGGCCAACAATCGTTCGGTCAAGGCGACTTTTGTCTCTTCTGTAAATTCCGGCCATCGCTCAACCAGAAAAAAAAGAAGCTCTCGCCGAACTTGAGAATCCCATAAATCATCCTGACCAAATTCCATTACCAAACCTGCAGCTTCATTGGCTTCAAAAACCTTTGCGTCGTCGAGAACAAAGAGTTTCAGTTTGCGGAAAAAAAATTGGGGATTATAACCTTGACAAAGCAATGTTGAATTCCTACTATCTCACTACAAGAAAACAGGACAAGGAATTTGACCATGACAACGAAGTCGGCACCCGGAAAAGCGTTCCGCAAGGGCATATCCCTCTTTCAACTGGGACAGCTGTTTCCCAACGAGCAATCGGCCAAGAAATGGTTCGAGCACGTCATCTGGCAAGGTCGGGGTCCGACCTGCCCCAAGTGCAAGGGTCACAAGCATTACACCCTGACAAGCGATGTGTCCGCTGACTACGAATGTGTCGATTGCAAGTATCAATACACGGTGCGCATCGGAACGGTCATGTATCGCTCCAAGTTGCCCTATCGGACCTGGCTGTATGCCATCTACCTCTTTACGACATCCCTGAAGGGGGTCTCCAGCATGAAGTTGCATCGGGACCTGGGCATATCCCAAAAGACCGCCTGGAAATTGTTGCAGAAGATTCGGGAAGGTTTTGCTCAGGGCGATGACCTGTTCACGAACATAGCCGAAGTGGACGAGATGTTTGTCGGTGGCAAGGAAAGCAACAAGCATGACAAGGACAAGCAGAACCAGGGACGAGGCAGTGTCGGCAAGTCCATAATCGTTGGCGTCAAGGAACGGGACAGCAAGAAGGTGAAGGCCAAGGTGATCCCGGATACCAAGAAGATGACCCTGCATCAGTTCATCAAGGATACCGTCGAGGAAGGGTCCAAGGTCTACACGGACGAGTTTCCGTCCTATCAGGGCCTGAAGAAATACTGTCACGCCAGCGTGTGGCACCGGGCCAACATCTATGTGTGGGACGGGATTCACACCAACGGCATCGAGTCATTCTGGTCCATGTTCAAGCGCGCCCACAAGGGTGTTTATCACAAGATGAGCAAGAAGCATCTGTGGCGTTATGTGAACGAGTTTGCCACGCGGCAGTGCATAAGGGAACTGGACACGATGGCGATCATGGCCAATATCGCGTTTAACTTTGTGGGCAAGCAGTTGCCCTACAAGAAGCTGATAGTGTGAGATGTTCGGTATCAGGCGGCCAGCTGAATCAGCTCCCGGTCGGCCTTGCGTTGTCTTCGACTGCTGCTGCCCTGACGCATTGCTGCGGAAGAATGGCTGCAACGTAGTTGTCGATATCCGCCATGATTCCCTCCTCGTGCAGCCCGGCGCGTATCCGGGCCGACAGGAATTTCTGCCCCCGTCTTTCGGGATCCTCCTGGGCGGCTAGCACCTGTGCCGCCGCGCTTTCGGCCCGTGCGGTCAGGCCGACGAGCTCCCGATGATTGGCATTGCGTGCGTCAAAGCGCGGGAGCGGAACCTTGCGCCAGGGGTGCAGGGCGAAATGCCGCCCGCTTGCGCACGCGTCACGAAAGGCTCGCTGCAACCCCTGGGCATTCAGAAGAGCCACGAGAAAAGCCGCCTCGTCCGCGCTGGCGGCGGTGAAATGACACAGGGTTGAATCGATCAGCTGCGGGCGTATGCGCACACCGCGCATGATGTGGCCCGATATTGGCGCCAGTACCATGCGCCGCTCGTCATGCGCGGCCACGGGCAACTGGCTCGACAGCTTGCCGTGGTGATCGATGTTGTCGACAAGGCTTCGAGCGTGATGGTCCTGCCAGCGATTATCCAGTTCCTGCCAGAACGGACAATGGTCCTCAGGCTGGTCCAGCAGCAAGTCATCATCACCGGTCGGAATGACCGCCTGCCGGCCCGGTCGCACCACGAAGGGCAGGGCCTGCTCTGAGCGAATCAGATCGCGACACCAACGCCGGGGAACACGACCCCTCTGCACCGGAACGGTGCGCCACGGCCCCTTGGCGTTCGGATTCCGCCACGTGGTGATACGAACCACGTCGGGGTCGACATCGTTCTCTCGCTGACCCACGCCGACGAGAATATGGGGAGTAACCGATGCCCCCGTCCGGAACAGCGGTTTTCCGCGGGCATCGACATAGGCGGAGGGGGCTTGCGGCAGCAATGGCTCCTGGCGGTCAAACTGCAGCAGTGGGCGTACCCTTTGCAGGTCTTCATGCATGCCAGGTAGACGATTAGGCCGTGCGGCCACGAGATCGTCCGCCTCCGGATCCAATGCCGCATTCTCCAGAAGAAGGCAGCAGCGGTTGGCATCACCGCCCTTAAAAGGTTTCAGCGTGCTGAGATCCACTTTCTGGATGGCTCCGCCATGCCCGCTGATGGTAGCCTCATGGCGAACTCTGAAGCGTTCCCAATGACCCGCCGTGAGAGCCGAGATCTTGACCAGCCAGCCCGCCGGATCATGCACCGGGTCATGCAAATAGTCGGCCCGACAGCGGAGCACGAAGAGCTGGGCCATGTCAAAGCTTGAAGCGTAACGTCCCCCTGGCCACACAGCCATGGTCTCACTCTGGGCCAAGGCGCGAAGTACATTCTTGCGATCAGTATCCCTGATGGTTGACATCTGGACCCAGGGCGGGTTGGCCACAATGCGATCGACACGCCGGCGGCGCAGGCGGTCCGGTCCTGTAACGTTGCCGATATACCACGACCAGACCGAGTTGCCTTCCCGCCTGATGACATCGGTCAAGGCCTGATGCAGATCACGAACACCGTCATGATCCTCATCATCAGGGTTCCAGGCCATATACTCGAACGGATTGCCGTCGACGGCTGTCTGAACCAAGGTCTGAAGTCTTTCAGCAAAATCCGCTCGTTCAGTAAAATGACGTGGTAGGGTCAGAACCTGTCCGCCGGGTGATCGTATCTCCGTGCAATCCCGTTGCGGTCGAAACAGTCCCTCCATTTGCCGGCCGACATTCAGTGCATCGCCCAGCCAGATGCGTAAGGCCGATTGTCCGTCTGTTGGCATCGCCGGCAAGGCTCGCAGCAGGGTAGCCCGGGCAATCTCGACCGCAACGGGATTGATATCCAGACCGTGCACCAGCCAAGCCGCTACATTGGCGCGCACTCCGACCGGCTGATGGCTCAGCAAGGGTGACGCCAATATACGGCGGGCCGCATGCCAAAGAAACGTTCCAGACCCGCAGGCCGGGTCCAGCACGCCACGGCCCTCCACCGGCCCATCGGATCGCAGAATCTGGCGCACGACAGTATCTCGCCACTCGTCGTCCAGCACGGTCTCGACAATCAATTCGGCCAGCCAGTCGGGGGTGTAGACCTCACCAAAGTCGTGCCGGTCAACGGGATCAATCAGGTTCGTATACAGATCCCGCAGAATGTCTCCCTCCGGTCCGTGCCAGTCCCAGCGGCCAATGCGGCGGATCAGATCCTGGGCCAACTCTCTTCCCTTGCCCCTTGACCCTATCCAGGCGACAAAGCCGTCGCCAATGATGTCCTGCTGATTAGCGGGATCCCAATCATGGCGGTGGTTCAGCTGCCAAATGACGGTCCGGGCCACCGTGACCAGAAAGGAATGGCGAACAAACAGCCGGTGTTGTGCTCCAGCGTTATCAGGCAGCATTCCGGCTACGCGCATCATGTCCGCCCACAGTTCAAGCTTGGTGGACGCATGTGCATTGGCATCACCGGTCAGGCCATGGTAGAAGTCAAGCCATTCATCAAGCCGCGGACGGAGCATGTCCGCCAGATTGTCCGGCGGCCAAGGGCGCCCGGCAGCGACAATGCCACGAAGCCAGCGAATGAGAGATGATGGCTGGTCGGCCACAAAGTTGCATTCCACCTCTGCGGTGTCTCCGCCATCATGCGGGTAACGCCAGGCATGCCAGATATGGCCATCGGTCACAACCCCAATCCAAGGGCGCACCGGCGCATCATGCAGATTCAGTTGATCATGGTGTCTGGTACGCAGGGCCTGAACATAGCGATCGAGTTGTTGTTTCGGCGATTCCCCCCCCCCTCGCTCGTTCAGGATGGTAGGCATGGCCGGAAACACGGCTTTTGCATTCAATCACCATGCGGCATTGGGGCAAGAAAAGGTCGGCTGGACCAGATCCTGTGGGATATTCCACGCAATTTTCAACATCCATGGCATGCATCAGTGCACTGATGTCGGCGCACACTTCTTCCTCTGGCTGGTTTTGGCTCCGGGGATGCATGATTCGCCGAGCAATTCGCGCCTGTTCATTCGTGCACATGGAATATCTCCTGTTCTCCTGTGGTCCCCGCCATGACAGCAACGGGGATTATATCCATCACATCATTGATGTCGAGACTGTCACCCGTCCATATGGTCTGGCAGAATCCGTGGCGGGTCTTGCCACCATCGCTTTCATGCTGATAAAGATAATCGTGGAACTGACGCCGGAAATCATTTTTCAATAAAGCGGGCAGAAAGAAAAGGCAAGACTGTCTTCATATAATTATAATTCGCACCTTTGATAAGGTTATAATCCCCAAAAAATTGATCCTTATGATCCCATGCCCGTACATGAAACCTTAAATCTTTGGGATGTTCATCCGACATCCGGCGAAGTAAACTGACAAACCAGCGGAAATATGCGTCGGTACCGTTTTCAGCTATTTGGGCAGCCTTGGAGTGGCACGATGGTGTCTCAAAGAAACGCGTATCAATATCACGATGCATTCCGGCTGCTTGCCTTAAGTGGTTTTCAGCGATCAGAAATACCTCCACGAGAGATTCTCCTGGATCATTGAGCGGTTCACCATGATGCACTGGGAATTTTACCTCCCACTTGACGATGTCTGCCATGGAGACATCCTCCCATGTCCCTTCGGGCGCTTTAACCCCAGAAATATCACAAGGCCACCTATAGTTCAGAACTGGGCCCATGATGTCTTCGAATAACCGTAGTGTGCTAAGCGTCCATCCATCTGACTTTATTTTATCGCTTAAATCAAACCAGCCATGGTCCCAAACTGATTGACGCTTGTCTTCCATTACCTCAAGGATCAAATTCCATGTATGTCTCGCTTTTGGATGGAGGTCAGGCGAGGTTTTTATCTTCCTGCGAATCTGGTCTATATGGCGCGGGTGAAGGTTTCTATATCTCGTGGCCCACCAGGCAAAGCACGGGTCGTTGAGGTGCTTTACTGACCAATTCAAAAGATGGATCAAGCGGCTGGGTAAGTCCTCTCGTCCTTCTATTTGCCTCCCTGCCAGAGTGTGTCCTGTTGTGGGATTCGTGTCTCCACGCCGCCACTCAATCAACTGGTCATAATGTGCTCCTTGATCGCGTCTTGGGTCGTCATCGAGTCCATAGACACTCAACGGATCGAACCCGTCGACTTTTTTCCCTGAACGGCAATTCGCATCAAACACACACAGCCACTCAGCGGGTGGCAGAGGCTTCGATTGTGCGAACAGTTTTGCCCCCGGGACGGTTCGAACAAGATGTGCCACTTGACCACGTTTGTAAGGAGGTAAGTTCCGCGGGCTTTGACTGGCCATACGCATTACTTTGTCTCTCCAAACTCTAAGATCATCGGCTCGGTCTGCCCAGGCTTCCATCGTTTGCCAGAGATTCCGATGATCATCGTATGCAATGGGGGTAGCGCCGCGATCCCTCCATTTCGCCTCAATCTCTTCAAAAGTTCCTATGTCGAAGGCGTAGAGATTCAAGTGCTCCTGGCTTCTGTCACGACTCAGGCCCTGTAAAAGATACTTTACTGGCGGGTCTTCGGCCTGATAGCCAATTAAAACAACGATAAACTTATCTAACAAAGCTTTCACAAACCTTGTTGCCCACCCTTCAGCCAGGTAGCTCGACCGAAATCCCCACTACTGAGAACGTAATCGTGGCGGGGATTGTCCAAATCGGACAATCGACCATGGAGGTAGGTTATGCCGTGCAGCGGCTGACCGAGTTCAATGTCAGGCAATGCCGGCGGTGTGAAAATTCTGTCCTGTTTTATTCCCTCGCAAGTCTCAAACAACCGATCAAAATTTGTGGTGACCACCTGCAGTTGACCTTCTGGATCAGACGATACCCTTGTGATCAAACTATGGTTGCAACTTGGCTCAGACTCTTCTTCCGGTTTACTGAGTTGTTTAGCAACTAAGGCGGTTATCTCTTCTCGGCCATACTCCTGATAAAGCAAATGAAATATTTGATCCAATGGTACCCTTGGTGCATCGGAGTCCTTATCGTCATTTTTGTTATTGTACGGAGCGAGGGCTTTGGCAATTGCTGAATCCTCTTCTGGACCGAGGCACTCTACGACATGTTGAGTCAGTTCGACAAAGCCCGGGTTGCATGGTTGCGACACGCCAGCACCACAAAGAAAAACTACGCGGCCTTGATCGCATCTCTCAAGAAGGAGGTCGGGTATACTGGGGCCGTTTGCAAAAAATCTCATTTATTACCCACGAATTTAGACTTTCCGATCTCAGGTCATAGTTGTGACTTGATTTGGAGATGAGGTGGTCAAGGTTTAGCCGTGTATCTATTCCATGATTTTGGTCTTCGTCACAGAATTTTGAATGGCTGAGGTGGCGTTGATTAAATTCCAAAACCCTGCGTACTGTCTGTTCTGAATGTGTTGGTTACTGTGCGATTTCACCTTCGCCTCAATGATGAGCACAAGTGTCCAAGGTTGGGAATATTGACTGTGTCGACCTTGTCAACCCGTTTCTATTTTCCTGCACAAATGGTAACTCAGCAATTCACTGATAACCAATTGACGAAAGTCCACCAAGAAACGGGTTTTTGTATTTGGTTAAACACCGATTCTCTGCGACTGCACAAGCCATTCTTTCGGCGGCACAATATTCAATCAGCCGAACCTCATGACGCGACGTGAAACGACTTTTGCACATATACATCCCGACCATCATAGAACTTCGTAGTGTTCCCCGCCACTTCAGCCTCAAATAAGCTTGCAAGCCCGTTTTCCAGACAAATATCCACTTTGAGTTGCTGAATATGGAGTATCCATCTGAGACAAGACTGAACCACATCCTCAAGAATACATTCGGATTCTTGGATTTCCGCCCGGGTCAACTGGAAATAGTTCAAGAGATCTGTTCGGGTGAAAACGTGCTGGCGGTGATGCCGACGGGCGGCGGAAAATCTCTTTGCTACCAGCTGGCCGCGATTGCCTCCAAGTTTCAGACAATCATCGTGTCTCCGTTAATCGCTCTCATGGATGATCAGGTATCTGCTTTGGCACAGAATGGCATCCGGGCAAGCAAAATCCATTCCGGGCAGTCACGCAGTCAAAACGCTGCCGAGTGGCGGGACTTTTCGGCTGGAAGAAGCAAAATGCTGTATCTGAGTCCAGAAAGATTGATGCAGCCCAAGATGCTGCAGGCATTGCAAAAGCAAAACGTGGGATTGTTTGTAATCGATGAGGCCCACTGCATTACCAAATGGGGTGCCGACTTCAGGCCAGAATACGAGGACCTGTCCAAGCTGCAGTATCATTTCCCCTCAGCCAGGATCGCTGCCTTTACCGCAACTGCCGATGAGACCACCAGAACAGATATTGTCCGCAAGCTGACAGGAGGAAATTGTACAGTTTTTGTGAGAGGCTTCGACCGTCCTAATCTGTCCTTGGTTGTCTATCCCAAACTCAACTTCAAGAGCAGTCTGCTGAATTATCTTGAAGAGAAGAGAGGACAGAGTGGCATTGTGTATTGCCTGTCTCGAAGGGAAACTGATGATGTTGCCGCATTCCTGAGTGGCCATGGCTTTAACGCGATGGCCTATCACGCCGGGAAATCATCTGACAGTCGCTACGATGCCCAAAACAGATTCATGGCTGAGGAAGCCGTTGTGATGGTTGCCACCATCGCGTTTGGAATGGGCATTGACAAGCCGGACATCAGGTTTGTTGTTCATGCGAGCCTCCCGGGAAGCATTGAAGCGTTTTATCAGGAAATCGGAAGAGCGGGCAGAGATGGTTTGACTGCCGAGACCGTGATGTTTTACGGCCTGCAGGACGTGATCAAACGCCAAGGCATGATCTTTGACGGAGACGCTCAAGACCAGTTCAAGGTTCTGGAGTACAAGAGGTTGGAAAAACTTGTCGGCTATTGCGAGACCACGTCCTGCAGACGAAAGGCCTTACTGGCCCACTTCGACGAGGACATAGAGGCGTGCGGCAACTGTGACAATTGCCTGAACCCTCCAGAAGTCGAGGACTTCACGGAAGTTGCAAAACTGATCATTGCCGGAATACTGGAAACCGGTCAAAGATTTGGTATCGCTCACATAATTGACGTGATCAGAGGGTCCGAGAACAAGAAGGTCAGGAATTGGTCCCATGATTTGTTGAACTGCTATGGGCAGGCCTCCGAATACGGAAAACCCGTTCTTCAATCCCTCATCAGGCAACTCATCGCATTCGGGGCATTGAAGGTCAATTTGGCCAGATATGGTGCGTTGGAAATCTCCGATTCGGGCCGCAGAATACTGGACGACAAGGAGAAATTCTGGGCCAAGTCCCGAGTGCTTGAGAAAAGGGGCTCAACACCAAAACCGAAATCAACCTCTATGCGACCGGCAGAGTTTGACACTGACTTGTTGGCGGCATTGAAACAAAAGCGGCTGGAGATTGCACGTCAGCGGGGTGTGGCGGCTTTTGTGATATTCAACGACAAGACCCTGATCCAGATGGCAAGGGACACTCCAAGGACTCCAGACGAATTTCTGGCAATCAACGGTGTAGGAACCAAAAAACTTGAACAGTATTACGAACAATTTTCAGCCATAATCCTTTCTCATTGCAGCACAAACATGGGTATCGAGGAAGCCGTCAACCAGATGGCCACCGAGGACATCCTTCCAGATGCACAAGTTGAGCACCAATACAATCAGAATCCGAAGGGTGATTATTTCAAAATAGAAGAATGTGCCTCATTTACCCCTGTGAACGGTGGAATCTCACCCGATTACATCACCAACGTTGAGCAGATACACAGACAGCGCTGGAAAAATCGGGAGAACGGCCGTCCAGTCAACAACGGGATCCCATTTACTGCAGAAGAAAAGGACCGGCTCAGCACCTTGTTGGACGAAGGGAAGAACATTTCGGAATTGAGTGCATATTTTCAGCGTACAGCACGCTCAATCAATATCCGCCTGGAAGAATTCGGCCTCGTGATCAAGCAAAAGACAAACAGCCACCCACCAAAGAGAAAGAGTTCCCGGGACGACACTGAAGAGCAACCCAAGATCAAGCAGTTGTTTCGAGCTTTCAGTCTTTTCAAATGACAGTGGTCCCGAGCCTGCCTGCAACAGAATTTTGTTCTGAGTCGGCATAGGCACTCACCATCGGGGGGGGGGGAAGGAGAAGAGATGTTCGAAGTCCACCATGCTCTTGGATTCTTAAACCTCGCAACACCTATCCTTCTAATCCTCAGATGCCGGTCCGAAAAGTTACTCGGGAACAAGCAAAGAACAAGAATGATTATAGTAGGAGCATTGGCAACCGCTAAGGCCTGAGCGGCTGGGCAGCCTTGAGGATTTCACTTTTGTCTATTGTTGCGGCATCACTCTGGTATACTTGCTCTGCAAGCTCCTGTTTTTGTTCGTGTAGGGCAACGATGAACGAATCAATGTGACTGCCAATGGATTCATTGATGCGACTCGACATGCTTGACCGTGGGCCCGACAAGATTGATTGATCAAAAAAGATAGCATGTTTGTTGAAGAAACTCCATTGGTGCTCACCGGTATAGTATTGACTATAGTTACCTACAAAGGCCAGAAGCATGGGAGAAGCAGTGCAGGTGTAAGAAGCACCGGACAGGTCATAACCTATAACGCTGATTTGTATGTCCAGAGAAAGAATGCTGGGCCCATCGACAAAGTTTACAAAGCCCGCGTCAATCAACTCCCGCTTGACCTTCAATCTGGCTTCGGCCGCAGTAAGCCAGCAGCCGCCCGTCACTCCGTCGATGACATCAACGTAGACCGGTATGCTACGATCGATCATGGCAAAATTTTTGTCTACTCCGCCTATGAACGAGAAATCCTGTGCCTGTAGGGCTGAATTACAAAACAAGGACAGAGTACCAACAAGGGACGCAAATAAACACGTTCGCAAGGACTGCTGCCAGCAACGACAACTCCAGTGCTTGCTTGGCTGCCTGATCATCAGAGTCCAGGCCGGATCACACGTGTTCTTGGCTTCCAAAATGATCTCCTCAGTTGTTTATATTGCTGTGTATATCGGTCGGTAATTATCAACGTTAAGCGGCATTCCAAAGCAGAAATGTGCTTAGATTGAGGAATGATGGTTAGCTCTCCAGCTCGTTGGTAACTGAAAAGCACTTACGCCCGCAGCTGGTTCTCATTGGTGACTATCGGTAGAGCCGGTCAGCGACGGAGCGATGAATACTGATTGGGCTCAGGCGTTTTCTGTGACCGTTGTGAAATCGATTTCAGCACTGTGATCCTCACTGATGATTCTGGCTAATCGTGTGCGAAAAAAGATCGCGTGGTTTGTCAGAAGTTTCACGAGCTCATCTCTATTCGAGTTCTTTATGGTGTTTATAATCTTCTCGTGATCGTTCCGGGGTTTTTCGAACAGTACCGTTGTAGTTTCGGATTCAGCGTCGGCTTCACGCTTGTAGATGAAGTATGAAAGGCGACGTGCAAGATTGTGTAGCTTGTATGAATAGGCCTCGATATATGCGTTCCGTGTCGCCGCAGCCAGCTTACCATGGAACAGCGCGTTCAGTTCTGTCACCTGCAGCAATTTCGTCCGATCAAGGTTTTGCAAATATTGCGCGTGCAGTTGCTCAATATCCTCGACCAGATCTGGATAATCAAAATCGAGCACGGATGCAACCATGCGTTCAGACAGCACATAGGCATCAAAGAGCTCTATTGTTGATTCAACGATGAGCGGTGCTACCTGCACCCCTCGCACTCCGCGAGGGACCACAAGACCTTCCACGATCAGTCGATTCATGGCTTCACGCATGGGAGTTCGGCCAAACTCGAAACGTTCAAGCAAATTGCGTTCATCAAGTGTCATGCCTGGTGCAAGCGTCAGATCGAGAATATGATCGCGCACGGTTTTGGTCGCGCGATCGGTCAGCGACAAGTTCTCGGATGCAACACCAAGTGTAACTGCCGCCTTGACATTTCCCTTATGTTCCGGTTTTCGCATGCCTCGGTTTATCCTGCCATTGTTCATAGTGATCGTAAATGAAATCCTCCGAGAACTTGCCGCTTTCGCAGTCTCTTTCCAAATCTGAAATGCCGCGTTCTCTGGGAGTGCCGAAACCGCCACCACCCGCTGTGATCACGCTGATAACTGCACTAGGCGGTATTTTGCGCGTTGAGGGCTTATTGGCGAGCCGTGTCTCGGTGCCGTCGTCAGCAATGACTGCAAAGCGACCCGTGCTGGCGGAGCCACCACCAAACAATCCCCACGGCCGATTAACGAACCGTTCTCCCTGGCCGGAAAATGTCGTTGAATGGTCGATTGGCCGATAATCACGTCGTATGCCAAGACCGCCCCGGTACTTTCCGGCCCCGCCTGAATCTTCCACCAGCTCGTAGCGCTCAATGATCAGGGGGTATTCCGTTTCAAGCGCCTCAATGGGCAAATTCGAAGTGTTGGTCATATGAATCTGAACACCATCCGATCCATCCTTGTAGGAGCGCGCACCAGCACCCCCTCCAAGCGTTTCCAGATAAACATAGAACCTGCCGTCCGCGGCTTGGCCGAAAAAGGCAGCAGAGGTGTTTGCACCATTGCCGGCTGCCACAACCTTGTCGGGGTAGGCAGATGCAAGAGCTCCCAGAACAACATCAACGATTCTTTGGCAGGTTTGGGCCCGGGCAGCGCTCGCAGCAGGGAAGGTGGCGTTCACGATGCTGCCAAGCGGTGCCTTTATCGCAACCGGATCAAGCATGCCATGGTTTTGCGGACAATCCGGATCAAGAAGAACTTTCAGGCAATAAAGGCATGACGCTTGCAGTCCGGCCATGGTGACATTGTTGTTGCCTTCGACCTGTGGCTCTGTTCCGTCGAAATCAAACTCGATTTCGTCTCCGGTGACGGTAATCTTCAGACAGATCTTGATGTTGGCACGCGCCAGCCCATCATCATCAACCACATCCTCGAACACATAAGCACCGTCCTCCAGATCCGAAATGGCCGCGCGCGTCCGTTTGGCAACGGCACTTATGATCGCATCGCAGCCTTCAACAATGCGATCCTTGCCCCAGCGTTCTATCAGCACGTCGCAACGCCTCAATCCGAGCTTGTTGGAAGCGACCTGGGCATTGTAGTCGCCGATTCGTTCCTCTGGCACCCGCACATTCAAGAGGATCAGATCCATCACGTCGCGCTTGAATTCACCAGCGTCGAACAGGCGGATAGGCGGAATGCGCAGGCCCTCCTGGAAAATTTCGGTCATCCCACCAGCCATGGAGCCCGGCGACATGCCGCCAATATCGGCATGGTGGGCGATGTTGCATGCAAACATCACCAGTTCGCCATCCTTGAAAATCGGGGCCGCTATGGCAACGTCTGGCAAATGGGAGCCACGACCCACATAGGGGTCGTTTGACAGGAACATGTCCCCTTCTTTCAGACTTTCCTTTCCGTATTTTTCAAGGACAACTTCTACCAGGCCGAGCATGGATGCAAGGTGCAGAGGCATGCTTTCGCCTTGGACCACGACCCGTCCATTGGCATCAAAAAGCGCCGTTGAATGGTCTTTGCGTTCCTTGATGTTTGTTGAATAGGACGACTTCATCAGCGCGATGTACATCTCGTCGCAGATGCTTGCCAGTGAGTTGCGAAGAAGTTCGGCCTCGATTGGAGACATCGTCATTTAATGAACCTTTCAAGATTGATCGTTATGTTTCCCCAATCATCGATAACGCCATGGTCTCCCGGGAAGATGATTATCGTTGCATCCAGTTGCTCTATAATCGCCGGTCCCACGAGTTCCTGCCCCGCGACAAGCGCTTGTCGCGGGTAAACCGGAGTGGAGTAACGCTCACCGACGGAAAACAGGGTGTCACGGTGGTCCACCGGCTCGGAAACAGGTGACCGCGGAAGTAATGGAAGGTCTGGGCGCTTGAGTTCACCGAGCGCTTTCACCGACAGGTTCACCAACTGGATGGGTTCGCTTTCAGCACTGAACCCATAGTTCTTCTCGTGTGCCTGGTGGAAGGCGAATTCGATGTCAGCCAACAAAAGCGCATCGGACGCCGTGGCATCGATGGGCAGGGTAAGTTCATAGTTCTGACCGAAATACCGGGCTCCAACCGACCAAACGGTGCGTTGCTGCGCTTGCGGCACATTTTCGCTTGAAAACCAGTTTCTAACTCTTGATTCTAATGCCATCCGTGCACTATGGAATGTCGCAATTTTGTCGATAGACAATGCCGACAGGATCGTCGACACGAACTCGATTGACAATGGCGCGTTCATTGCACCTTCTGCACACAGTATGCCCGGACTAGGCGGGACGATGATCCTTGGAATGCCCAGTTCTCTTGCCACATCCACTGCATGGAGTGCACCTGCGCCACCGTAGACGAACAGTGAAAAGTCAGAAGGCGAGTAGCCACGCTCCACCGAAATCGATCGAATCGCCTTGACCATGGTTGCGCAGGCGATCTGAATGATGCCCAATGCGGCTTCTTCCGGGGTAACATCCAGATTCCGGGCCAGTTCGGAAATGGCTTTCACGGAAAGATCATGCCTTATTGGCATGCGTCCGGCGAGAAGAGCCTCCTCGTTCAGCCGGCCCAGCATGACATTTGCGTCGGTAACCGTGGCTTCGGTTCCACCGATGTTGTAACAAACGGGACCTGGCACTGCCCCCGCACTGCGTGGTCCGACTTTCAGCAGACCGTCGCGATCAATCCAGGCTACCGAGCCACCACCCGCACCCACGGAATTGACGTCAAGCGAGGGGATACGGATCGGATATCCGGCTAGATTCCGCTCGCTGACCTCCGTCGGCACTCCGTTTTCCAGAAGCGCAACGTCAGCGCTGGTACCGCCGACATCAAGAGTGATGATGTTTGCAATCCCGGCGGTCAAAGCCCTGTGCAAGGCTCCCTGGACACCGGCGGCCGGGCCAGACAGGGAGGCTCTTATTGGAAACTCCTTGGCCATGCGGACCGACATGAGACCGCCCGAGCTCTGACTGATCTTTATCTCTGACGAAATGCCCAGTTTAGCGGTGGAATGTGACATGCGGTCAAGGTAGGAGCCGACAACGGTGATGAGCGCTGCGTTGAGAACCGCGGTTGAAAACCGCTCATATTCCCGGAATTCAGGATAGACAGATGATGACGTCAATACCGTTGTGGACTTGGGCAAGAACACGCGCAAGATTTCGGCGGCGCGATTCTCGTCATCGGGAAATGCGTAGGAGTGGAGAAAACAGACAACAACGCAGTCCACCTTTTCTTGTGCCAGCTTTTTCGCCGCATGGGCAACCGCGGATTCGTCAAGAGGAACATGCTCGGTTCCATCGGCCAGTCGACGCTGCGGCACTTCTATGCGCAGATCGCGGGTCACCAGCGGTTCCGGGTGGTCGCTGTGCATGTCATAGACGGTTGGCCGAGTCTGCCGTGCCAGTTCCAGCAGATCACGAAATCCGACCGAGGTGACCAGTGCGACCTTCCCACATTTTCTCTGAATGATGGCATTCGTGCCAACCGTCGTTCCATGCGCAAGGCGCCTTATCTCGGCTGCGTCAAGAGAATGGGCCTTCAGCATGTTCTCAAGGCCGTCGATGATTGCCAGTTCAGGTGCATCCGGCGTTGAAGGCAATTTGTGCAAAATGAGATTGCTGCCATCACCGAGATTCACTGCAATGTCAGTGAAGGTACCGCCAACATCAACGCCAATGTACATATTCGACTTTCCTTGCCTTCTGACAGTCGTGAGCTTCGATCGCCGATCGTCCGATGATATGATCCGCAACCACGCGTGCGTCTTCTTCGACGCCATAGAGAATTCCAGATTTGCGTTTGGTCATCCAATTCAGTCCGCTGAAATAAAGACCGGGCATCGCGGTCTTCCCGCAATCGGTGACTGGATAGCCATATTTGTCGGTTTCCAGACCTTCGATCCAACCAAAATCGAATGCAAATCCGGTGGCCCAGATGACCGTGTTGATCTGGGCAACGTCCAAATCGAGTGAGGAGGGGGATTCGATTTCGTCCGTGACAAGCTCAGGCCCACCCCACAGCTCTGCTTCCGTTGGCTCGGGTGCCGACAATCCCGTTTCGGATACATAGGCGTCGACCTTCTCCATGAAGCCGGCCGCAAACTCGTCTGCATAGGTCAGATTGTCGGCCAGATCGTTGCGAAACGTTGCGACAGGACCGTCCACACGCTCCAGACGTCCGAGAAGCTTTGCTCCACGATTGTGAAAATCGTAGAGGCTTACAGTGCGGCCCCCGTCGCGCCCGGTCACGTGCGGATCGCCAAGAAACCGGTGGCCGGGACTATCCAACATGTCGGGTATGCGATCGAGAAGACCCATATCATCCTGCCAGCTCAGGCAGTCTCGACCGCGGTAGCGCCGTGGCAGGCGCCCCGTCCGTGCGACGCATAAATAGATCGTTTGGCCTTCCCGAATGAAATCCTCAACAATCTGACAGCCGGTCTGGCCGGATCCGACCACCATGACCGCACCATCAGCGGCCTGGCGGCAATTCTTGTAGTTCTCGGCATGAAGCTGCCGAATATGGTCGGGAAGCTGTGATGACACTTCCGGAATTTTTGGATGCTGATACGTTGCGGTTGCAACCACGACGTTGTGCGATCGCATGGGGCCCTTGCTGGTTTCAAGAACGAAGTGATCGGCCGACCGGGTTATCCGTCGAACATTCATGCCGGAGACGATCGGGGCGCCAAACCACTCGGCCCATTTTTTCATGTATTGAACGAAATCGTCGCGCAGCATGAAACCGTCCGGGTCATCACCGGTGTAGGGTTTTCCAGGCAGATTGACTGTCCAGTTCGGAGTGACAAGGCAAAAGGAATCCCAACGATTGGCGCTCCAGGAGTGACCGATTTCACCGCGGTCGAATATCACATGGTCAATGCCCGCTTTGCGCAAGAAGTAGCTGACGGAAAGCCCTCCCTGCCCGGCACCCACAATGACAAGATTGTGCACGGCGTCACTCACGCCTCATCGCTCCATTGATCAGCATCGCCGCGGCCGAATTTCACAACGTCTACAGGAGGCGGATAAATGCCTGCGTGGCTAATCATGTGATGAACCTGACCACGGTGGTGTATCTGGTGTTGGAACAGATTTGTCATGCAGAGACGAAGTGGTAGGCTGAAGAACTCGGGTGTGTCCATTCCAACCGCCTGAAAGGATAGATCATTGTCCAATTCTGACAGATCCATTTGCTCGCAGAACTCCAAATACCAGACGTCATTGGCACGATGAGCCGCCTCCAGAGCATTGAAGTCTTCATGGAGAACTTCATCCAGTGTCGTGAAGGACGTCGGCCTTTTTTCCAGCCGCTCGCGATAGATAAGATCAGCCAGAAGAATGTGGTTCATCGTATTGTGGATTGACTTGAAGAATCCACGCCGATCTTCCTTGCGCTGGTCATCGGAAAGACCCTTAAGTGCGTTGTAAATTCTTATGTTCGCCCAAGCGTTGTATCTGGCTGCGGTTGGCAAGTCCAAAAGCATGACGTTACTCCCTATTTAGTCGGCCGAGCCTTGCGCGCGCACTTCATACACATGAACGGGCCCGGGATGTTTTCCCTCGACATACATGTGGGAGAACATCGTGGTTATCTTCTCGAGATCGGGACTGTCGACGAAACTCTGATAGGCACCCGGGCTTGTCCATACTGTTAGCGCTATGCGCCGCTCGGCATTGGTCTCGCCCAACAGCATTGCCCGCACGAATCCCGCATGACCGCGCATGATCGGGACTGCGCCGTTTTCGAATAAATCGACGTCCTGCCCCCAATATTCCGGGCTGCAGGACCAATGGGCCATTCTTACATGCACTTCATTCCTCCTCTTTCTTGCGTAAAATATATTCTGCATATATTTTACTTGCAATAGTCGAAACTTTTTTCCATAATACGCGAAAAACCGAGGGAGAATATGGCTACTGGAGAAGATTTGTGACGGACGCTGTATATGGCGAATACAGCCAGGAAGAGCTTGACCTTGAGTACGACATGCGTCGCCGCTGTCCGCATTTCGCGGAAACATTTGCCGCGATGGACGTCCACAGCGAACGGATGATTGCTAACCATGAGTGCACATTGGACGTGGCGTTCGGCGAAAAGCCTGGGGAGAAACTGGATATCTGGCCGGGCCGGGGCGGATCACCAATCCTGCTGTTCATTCATGGCGGTTACTGGCGGGCATTCGACAAGGAAATGTTCCGCTTTGTGGCCGAACGTTTTGTCGAAGCGGGCGCGGCTGTGATCCTCAACAATTACGATCTTTGCCCAAACGTCACCATGGATGAGATCACGCGGCAAAACAGGGCTGCACTGGCATGGATCTACAAGAATGCAGCGTCTTTTGGGGCGGATGCGGGCCGCATTCACCTAACCGGGCATTCCGCCGGCGGACATCTTACCGCCATGATGATGGCGACCGACTGGGACGAATACGGACTGCCGTTTGATGTCGTCAACGGTGCCGTGCCTCTGAGTGGTCTGTTTGACCTCGAGCCCCTGCGTCTTGCTTATCTGAATGAGGATTTGCGCATGGACGAGGCCGAATCCAGACGCAACAGCCCCATCCATCATCTGCCGAAATGGATGCCGCCAACAGTTGTTGCCGTTGGTGGCGGCGAAACAGATGAATTCCGCCGACAATCCAGAATCTACACGGATGCCTGCAGGGCGGCAGGCTTTGATGTCTCCTATCTCGAAGTGGGGCGCCTTGATCACGTCAACGTGGCAGGAGAATATCGAAACAGACTCAGCCCGCTGACTGCGGTCCTGTTCGCTCAGATGGATCTTTAACGCTTACGGATGAGTGAATGCTTACAAAAAACGATGGGAGATAATTAGGAGTACAATTCTGATGAATATTTACGTACGCAACTTTGGTGCTGTGCTGACATCGGTAGTGTTGGCACTTGGATTTTCAGGTTCTGCCATTTCTCAGGAAATGAAGTGGGATATGCCTAATGAGTATGGTGAGACATCCGTCACGGGTGAGGCAGACAAGCTCTTTGCTGAACGTCTGGCCAAAAACAGCGACGGCCGGATCAAGATCACCAATCATTTTGGTGGATCATTGGGTTACAAGTCCAAGGACCACTGGGCAGCCGTTGAAGATGGGGCGGTTCCGATTGCCAGCACCTACACCGGTGTCTTTGCCGGTTTTGACCCGGTCTTTTTGATGAACAACCTTCCGTTCATGGCAACCAATCCAACGCAGAGCAAAGCACTCATCGATGCAGCCAGACCGTATTATGCGGAGGCATTCGCTAAGGGCAATCAGATGCTGCTTATGACCGAGCCATGGTCACCTGTGGGCCTTTGGACAAAGCGGCTGATCTCGTCGGCCGATGACATGCAGGGCCTTAAAGTTCGAACATACGACAAAAACGGTACCACAACGCTCAAGGAACTCGGAGCTGCCGCAATTCAAATGAGTTGGGCCGACGTCGTGCCAGCACTTTCTACCAACGCGATCGAAGCCGTCCTGACTTCGGAAGAAGGCGGGCTCTCAGCCAAGTTTCAGGAGTATCTGGATCATTTTCATTATCTGAATTTCACCATGGGAACCAACATGGTTCACATAAATAAGGATGTGTACGACGCACTACCCGAGGATCTGCAGAAAATTGTCTTGAACACGGCTAGAGAGGTCGAGGATGAGCTTTGGGCCAAATCTCAAGACCGCATTGATTTGAATGTTCAGCGGTTGGCAGATGCCAATGTGACCGCTGTCATCGATGTTCCGGAGAGCTTTATCAAGGAATTGAGGGATGCATCCCAGGTCGCGATCAATGAGTGGCGCGAACAGGCAGGCGATGATCGGGCTAACGAAATTCTCGCTGCATATGAAAAGCAGCTTGAAATGACAGCCAATTAGGGGCATCCTCCCCACCATGACCTGGTCGCCACCTCTCTAGAGGCGGCGGCCCTTTTTTGCAGCAGAACGCGGACCTGATGCGCCATCTTCACAAATTCTCGTCATTTGTCTCCGGTTTGGGCATGTTTGCTGCCGTTGCCATTCTCCTGTGCATGACCGGACTCATTTTAACCGAAATCGTGCTTCGCACTTTTTTCAGTTCATCCACGCACATGGCTGACGAACTCGTTGGCTACGGCATTGGTGCGATGAGCTTCCTCGCACTCGGACAATCCCTTGAGAAGGGAACGCTCATACGAATGAACCTGTTACTGGCAAACTTGGACGACCGTGGCAAGGTCCGGTGGCTAATCGAGATTCTCTGCATTCTGTTTGGTGTTTTCAGTTGCGGCATGGCGTTCTGGTTCTTCACGCGAAATGTTCTGCGTAACTATGAGCGCGGTTATGTAAGCGAGACAATGGCACAGATACCGCTATGGTTGCCTGAAGCATTTGTATCGGTCGGCCTGGCCATACTGCTCCTTCAATTCCTGTCTCATTTCCTGCGCGTACTGTTTCGCGAGGCCGATCTGGCCTCGGAAAAAGCAGTAGAACTCGGGCTGGAGTAAATCAATGGAGGAGATATTCCTCGCTCTGGCTGTATTCGGGTTTCTTGCCTTTTATCTTGGCATCGGAACGTGGATATTTGTTGCCTTGCTAATGGTGGGGCTGACGTCGCTGATGCTGTTGCTGGATTTTCCTTTGGCACGTGTAGGCTCAATCATGAAAGGTACCATGTGGCGCACGGCCAGCACCTGGGAGCTTGCGGCCATTCCCATGTTTATATTCATGGGTGAAATCATGTTCAGGACGGATATCTCGGACCGGCTGTTTCGTGGACTGTCGCCTTGGACGAGCCTGATTCCTGGAAAATTACTCCACTGCAATGTTGCGGGTTGCACACTTTTTGCCGCAGTCAGCGGGTCCAGCACGGCAACTACGGCGACCGTTGGCAAGATCACAATGGCAGAACTGGAGCGTCGAGGCTACGATAGCCGGTTGGCAACAGGTTCGCTGGCTGGTGCTGGCAGTCTGGGACTGATGATACCCCCTTCCATATCCATGATCATCTACGGTGTTCTGGCCGAACAATCTATCACCGGACTGTTTGCAGCAGGAATTTTGCCGGGCCTTTTGATTTCGGTCCTTTATTCCGCCTACATTTTCTACCGTGCGCTGGTGTCGCCGGTGACCGGTCCGGAGGACGGGATTCGGTTTGGCTTGAATGACTTTTTGAGGAGTTTTTTGGATCTGGCGCCGATACTCATTCTCATGTTTATCATTCTGGGTGGCATATATAGCGGCGTGGCAACGCCGTCAGAGGCGGCAGCCCTCGGGTTTGCCACCTCGGTAGTTCTTGTCATATTGCTCGGTCAGTTTTCGTGGTCGGTGTTTGTCGATGCACTGACTGGAGCGACGCGGATCACATGCATGGTTGTGACAATCCTGGTTGCGGCCGGCTTCATGTCGTCAACGATGGCCTATCTGCACGTGCCGCAGGAGATCGCCAAACTTATGGCCGCATTCAATCTGGGTCCGGTTGGGATCATTGTTCTAATCGGCGTGTTTTATGTTGTCCTCGGCATGTTCCTTGATGGGTTGTCCATCATGGTGATGACGCTTCCTATCACGCTTCCAATCGTTGTTGCAGCCGGCTGGGACCCAATCTGGTTTGGAATTTTCCTGGTCATCATGATCGAACTTGGGTTGATCACACCGCCTATTGGGTTCAACCTGTTTGTGTTGCAGGGCATTACTGGCAAGCCCATCGGGGAAATCGCAAGAGGCGCTTTTCCGTTTTTCCTTTTGATGCTGTTGGCAGCGGTAATCATCGCAGTTTTTCCACAAGTAGCATTGTGGTTGCCGAACGTGCTGCTTTGAGCGACAACGGTTGGTTCCGATTTGTCCAAGGAAACTATTTTGCGAACGACATCCTGCCCGTCAGAAGCCTGTCGGCGATACGAGGATGGGTGATGGTCCTGGTCGCGAAATTCGTACATTTTGCTTCCAACACAAGCCCAAAATCGGTCAGCACAAGTTTCTGTGCCAGTTCAACGGTGCCCTCACCTTCAATCACAAAGGAACTTCGAGCGTGGTCGATAACAGTCGCTGTACCAGTTTCAGCAGATACCCCGGAAGTCCAGCATCCGAAAGTTCTGGAAGCGAGCGAGGTTTTACAGGTCAACGGTTGGACCATTGTCATGCTGGCTCTGAGATACTGCCTGATGAACCATCCGTTTGCCGACTTTCTCAACTGGCAGGCACAGCAGGCAGTGTCGGCATAAACAACAAAATGCCCTGCACCCGAACCCATGGCCATCTCTACTGACGACGTCATATTGTGACTAACAGGCAGTCTGTGCCAGGCTGCAGACCAATTTTGACTTTCCGGTAGGGTCTGATTGAAAGCCTCGATTGCCAAATAGTTACGTTGGAGTTTTCGTATCCAAACTGATAGCTGAATACCTTTTGAAACCGCAAGAATTCCGTCTTGCCAGCCGTTAAATCACCAATGTATATATACGAAATATATTTTGCAGCAATCCGAGAGAATGGCATATGAAACAGGAATTCGAGGCGGTCATTATCGGTGGTGGCATCATCGGTTGCGCGATCGCCTACGAACTTGCGAAAGGCGGGAGGGCCGTCGCGTGCATTGAAAAGAACACAGTTGCTGGCTCCGGCTCGACCAGCAATTCCTGTGCGATCATTCGAACGCACTATTCAACCCTTGACGGGGCGGCTCTGGCTAAATCGAACTATCCGTACTGGGAAGATTGGCCGGGTTATCTCGGTGCCAGCAACGACGAGATTCTGGCGACATATCGAGAAGTCGGTTGCTGTTACACCTGCTTCGAAGAAAACAGATACGGCATCAAACTGGAAGAAATCGCCAATACAATTGGCATTCCGTACGAAGTCTGGACACCTTCAAAGATGCGGGCAAAACTGCCGATCGTGAATCCGGGCAACTTTCATCCGGCAAAATCCGCGGATGATCCCAAATTTGGCAAACAGAACGGCGAGCTGCGTTACGTCCTGTTTTTCCCCAAGGCAGGCTTCATCAGTGATCCAATGCTCGCGACCCAGAATATACAGTCGGCTGCAGAGCGCCATGGGGCAGTTTTCTTGATGGAGCGCCGTGTTGTTAACATCAAAAAGGCAAATGGACGCGTCAGCGGCGTTGAATTGGACGATGGAGCGATCATTGGAGCACCGGTCGTAGTCAACGCAACGGGTCCCCATTCCTTCAAGATCAATGAGATGGCAGGGGTCGCAGATGCCATGAACATCAAGACAAAAGCCCTGCGCGTGGAAGTCGCGCATGTGCCAGCACCGAAGGGGTTCGATTTTGAGAGAGACGGCCTGATTTGTTCCGATGCCGATATCGGCGGCTATTGGCGTCCGGAGGTAGGCAACAAGATCCTGATCGGCAGCGAAGAACCTGAGTGTGACCCACTCGAATGGGTTGATCCCGACGACTACAACACGCAGGTTACAGAGCAAGCCCGTCTGCAAGCCCTGCGAGGTGCCCAACGTTTTCCATCGATGGGTATACCCAACTCAGTTCAGGGAATCGCTGATCTTTATGATGCTTCTGACGACTGGATTCCGATCTACGACAAGTCGGATTTGCCCGGTTTTTACATGGCGGTCGGAACGAGTGGAAACCAGTTCAAGAATGCGCCTGTGGTTGGTATGATGATGAAAGCATTAATCGACTATGAGGCCGCCGGACATGATCATGATGAACAGCCGCTTATCTATGATTTACCCCATGTCGAGCACAAGCTGAACATGCGGTTTTGTTCGAGAAACCGGGAAATCAATCGGGAAAGCAGTTTCTCCGTCGTCGGTTAGTGTTGTGTCAAACAAGCCTCCGGCATTTGTTGATTGCTATGGTGATCTGGCACACAGGCTAGGCCCGGATATGTTGAGCCTGGTCCAGGGGGTTAATGTGTTCTACAGCGAGCCGAAGGATGAAGACGAACTCATACACAGGCTTCAGGGACGTCGGCACGTGCTCGTCTATATGGGCTACATGTCCGAACGCGTACTGCGTTCCTGTCCTGATTTGAAAACGGTCGCCTACCTTTCCTCCGGCCTTCAGACACACGGCGACCTTGAGTTGGCCGAAGAGCTCGGAATTCGCTTTGAGGGCGTCAAGGGTTACGGTGATCGGGCCGTTGCAGAGCACGCAGTAGCACTTGCTCTGGCTGGCCTCAAACGCATAGCGGAAATGGACCGTGAAGTGCGCGCCAATAGATGGCGGCTCATGCGCTCGGAAGAGTTTGGTGGCAAAACGTTTGGGGTGATCGGTCTGGGTGGCATAGGCACCGAGACCGCCCGAATTGCCGATGCGCTGGGGGCGACCGTGATCGGCTGGTCTAGATCTGACGACAATCGGGGTGCACCAGTGAAAATGGTCTCGCTAGATGAGGTTCTGTTCACTTCGGATATCCTGTCGCTTCATCTGGCACTAAATCTGGAGACGGAAGGATTTATTGATGATGCAGCGTTTGCACGGATGAAGCCGGGCGTGGTCCTGATCAATACGGCCAGAGCGGCAATCGTCGATGAAAAGGCGTTCGATAAGGCATTGGAGGAAGGCATAGTTGGACATGCTGGATTGGACGTATTCCATTGCGAGCCAATGGCTCACGACAGCCCGCTATATAGCCTGAACAATGTCACGCTGACGCCCCACTCTGCTTGGTTGACCACACAGGCAATCGATAGGTTGCTTGTTGCTGGCCTAAAGCTTCTTGCAAGGCACGTTGGGGAGAGCTGATACGGCCAACCAACATTTATCTGGACTTTTGGAGGCAATTTGTCAGGCCACGATTGATTCCATTCCGGATAACCAAATCAGATGTACCCAAGACTGCATTCCGAGCGTTAAGATTGCCGACAGACCATGCCCATTCCGGCGAGGCATCTGTCTGGTTTACAAACCGGAACTTCATTTGTTGAATAGACCATAATTCACGCCCGGGTGGGGGTTTCGTCGATTTTGGACTGGACTCCGCCTGGGAACATTGGGCTGGTCTTAACGTCCAGATGAGTCCAAGTCTTCTTTTGCCCCGGAGTTGGTTTTGCCGTGGCATAAAAGTGATGTTCCGGAACTGTAGACAGGTTCATGCGGTTCAGGATATGGGTGACCAGACCGGCGGGCAGTGTATCGAAATTGTGCACGGGGCCGATCGGAAGGTTATGACTGACGCAGCCCGCCTCAGTCACATCTTTTCCTTGGCATGGTTATTGCGCATAATGAAATGGGGTTCATGCCAACGATAGAACCGGTTCGCCCCCGCCTTGATGCGGCTCATTGGAACCATGACCGGCGACCGCAGGCATGATCCGCTCCTCAACCGCCGGACATCCCTGACCGAACCTCCTGAGAGTCGCCCGCCCCTCGAAACATGGGTCATCGACAATGGGAGCGTCAAGGACACGCCACTCAATCACGGGCTCTCGGCTCAATTCCTTGTCATTCCCGTCATTCGGGAGACACGGGATACCGGCAAGGCAACCGGTCTCGAACCTATGCCTTAGCCTGGCATGCGTCAAATCGGACGGACCCGCAGTCTCAACTTGTCCGCCGACAAGACGACGGTCGCTCGTGAAGTTTGAGGCCAAGCCATGGTCAACGCCAAAAAACGGACGGAACTTTCACAAACCCGGTTTGAGCGGTTCAGATTTGGGGGACTCATATGCCGGCTTTCCCCCAATCCCCCAACCGTCATGCTTCCGATGCTGGGAGGCGTTCCAGCCGGGCAACGATATCTCGGAAAGCATGGCTGATGCCATCATGCACCGACCAGCCTGAAGAGAGGGCTGGGACTTCGGGAAGCCCCAACCGGCCGAGACCAGGTGACGGCGGTGGCAAAAGGGTTATGGATAAACAGGCATATAATCCCCAAAAGTAGTGCCTATTTTTCGGGACCATCTTCTTGAATACGGACTCAAACTGCATTCAACCGTCGAAGTCAGACGGAAAAATGTGTTCGTCTTGTTGACTGAATCCAATGTCAGAAAATCTGAAACTGACTTGTTGATTGCGTGAACCAATATCCGTCCGGCAAATGCCCAACTACTGCTGCAATGAAAACGGATTGAGAAACTGCCTTCCCCAAAGTAGATTCTTGTCCACTTCGCTGATATCGGCCTCGTCGCAAACATTGTCCCAATGCTGTTCTATTGTCGCAATCAATTTTTTGAAGATGATGCGGGCGTTTTCTTCGGACAGGTGGAAATTATGGGCCGCCTGCAAGCATGTCTTCAGTTGACTCAGATTGTTGCCGGCGATGATCCGCATGGCTTGCGAAGCCTCATTGCCCGCCCGTCCCTGAGGACAAATGTCGTAGGCTGGAGTGAGCGACAACTCCCGGCCATTCCAGAATGCGGCATGGTTGCGAGCATGGTCGTCCGTGTTGCCACACAGGATGTTGAACACGAGACGGGAAAACAGTTCCTTGAGCGTGTCCTGAGGGATGCTGAAGCGCTGGCGGATGATTTCAGCCAAGGTTTCATAACTGGCGTAGCGAGCCATCATTTCGTCAAGACCAAGAATGGTGAGGACTGAGACCATGGCTCGGCGGGACCAGCCATCGTTCGTGAGCCGGCGGTCGAAGCGTTCAATGAGCAACACATCCTTATCTGCGGCCCTGACCAATTTGACGGGTGCAACGTCAAGACCGGCCAATGCGGCCAGCCGCATCGCAATAAACTCGGCTTTAACCACGCTGTACAAATCGGAACTTGAGGAAAATTTGGCAATGTACTTCTTGCCTTGGTCTTGAATCAAAGCCTTGGGGCGCGCTCCTCCTATGGAACTGCCATGAAACAGGGCCTGGTCCAGTTCAGCCGTAAGTGGAATGCCTTTTTCAACTCGTACAGCCGAGTCGACAAGTTCATTCAGGCCAACATCCTGAGTCAATCGGGGCACGTATTCTGTTGGCGAGGGCTGAAAATCCAGCGCACCAATTCTGTCCGAGCCTGATGCCAGCAGATAAGTGAGTTCACCGAGCTCGGCGGTGTCGGTGTTGGCACTTTTAAGACCAAGCAGCTTGTTGATTATGACCCGGCGCCCCCAAGCATCGGGGGCTGCATCTCTAATGCTGTTCGGCATGTGCAGGCCGGGCCGAAGCGGTAACAAGCCGGCGTGCAAAGGCAACTCCGGTTCATATATCGATTGGCACGGCAGTTCCTCGTTGACCCGCTCAAGATAGCTTTTTCCGTAGTTGAACCGGATTGTACCATTATCGGTCACCAAGCGCCCTGCAACAACAGGCTTGACTTGATGCGACAGCCAGATCCAGACAAATGCCTCCTTGCATGCGATATGGCCTTCTGGATCCCTAGAAGTCATCTTTGACCACCGGCTCCCTTGTCTTTATGCGCTGGGGTAACAAGGCAATCTTGTCAGCAACCCTTTCTTTTTGAAGAGCAAGAGGAAGTGTATTGGAATCGAATAATGGAACACCCACCAATGTGGCGACTTCAAAGACCAAGCCAATGGCGCAGCCCATGCTGCCTCTTTCGATTTTTTGCAGGGTTGCTCGGGAAATTCCGGCCCTTTCAGCCAGATTGCCCTCCGTCCATTGACGCTGCTTGCGCCCAAGTTGAATATGCTGACCCAAGAGTTCGACAGCGTCTTGAGAAAGGTGTGAATGGACACGTCGTTTCATCATGCTGCTCATCTCATTATATGACCATAATATAAATCTTTAATATATATTACGACTAAAATAAAAGTCAATATTGGATTTGATGGGTTCGCCAATCAAGAGAATGCTCTCCTAGGATTATGAGGTTGCGGTTGCTATCGGCCGACACCAATTTGCGACTGAAACTGACCTATGCCCGGCATTGCGAGACGGTCCAATACAGCTCCAGCAGAACAGCCTCAATCGACATTTGAGCGTATTCGCCATAAGGCCCAGCCTCTGATCTCAATCGATCAGCCATTCCTTTGGGTGACAATCACCGCCTGTTATTATCTTTGTTGAATTTCCGGCTGGTCAATTCAATCCTTGTCGAACTCACGCCATAACCTTTCGCGACCGATCCTGTCCCGAGTAGCGGGGATCAGGGCTCAGGATCCCTGCACCCTGGCACTGGCAAAGGCCTTACCGTAGCGGTTGGCAACTAACTTGAAACGAGTCGGTTCTCCGATGGATCGGAGCTACGTCGGCCATCCTCCGTTCCGCTTGTGTCCTTGACCGTCTCGAACACCGGGTTGTCGTGGTCGTGACCGCCCATGATGAACGGGGACAACAATATGCCGGTCGACTAGGGGCGGTGCCGATGGCATTGACAATGAAATGACTCATGCGATCGAAATCGCAGTGCTTCTGTCCTTTCGAAGCGTAGGTTCGAGGTCTAGAAAACCGAACCTATCCGCTTCGCGAATGACCTATCGAGCCTTCAACCTCCGCAGTTACAGGCTCTGGGTCATAAAATTTAGTGAAGTGTATGCCTGCTTACCCAAAATTCTCCAACCGTCATGCTCCCAACCCCATGAGGAGTTCAAGCCGGTCAACGATGTTCCGGAAAGCGTGGCTGACGTCATCATGCACCGATCAGCCCCAAAAGGACGAGAACCTTGAGAAGCCCAAACTGGTCGAGATCAAGTGATGGCGGGTGCAAAGAGGTTTTAGAAAAACAGGTATATAATCCCCCATTGGATCAAACTGCCAGGAGATTCGACTCGGCATACCTCAGTGCAACGGATCAGCGCAAACGATGTCTTCGGGATATTTACATTCCGAATGAGAACTCATCCGAGGGATCAGGTAGCAAGAGAGTTATGTACCTTTTCGAGAATGTCCGAGACTGCTCTTGTGAGCCCAGCGCGATACTCCGTCTGCAATAGGGTATGGTTAAAGAGCGATGGTGTCAGGAAACTCTTCATGACATTTTGAAACTCGGTGTCTTCAATAACATCAGGAAGGGAGCGAATCCGGTTGGCTAGCATGTCATCGAAATCCAAGATGCCGTAATCCTCAACCTTTTGTGCTACCAGGTTCATAAAGACGTCGGAGTGGCCCAAGATCCGGGACAAGAAGCCAATATCCCAGATGTCCTTGTATCGAACGTTCGGTCGTGAAGTCGTATCAGCGAGGGCAACGATCTACAGGCCAACCACATGTCGGCGAGACCTTGAAGGTCGACACCCGATGCGGATACAGCCGATGACGCCGCAACACGTTGCCATGATTTCCTGAGGTGTTTGCGCTGGAACAACGATTGAGGAAAACGATGACAAAAGTACCGGATAATTGCAGTTAAGGTTTCTAGCTTCGCGGGTCTGTGCTGGAACATTGGCAATCTCAATTTTGATACGCTGATTTGGCAAGTCGCGGCGATACGGATTAATGTCTATGGATACCCACCAGGTATGGACTGTCACGCCGCCTCGAATCGGTTTTTCTCGCGGCAATTTCACGTTCACTGGAAGCCCGTAACGCCTATCGAGATAGGCAGTGATGACATCAGCCATACCGTCCATTTCTGCAAGACGAAAATCGGTACCGCCAGAAAAATCCAGATCGTCGCTCAATCGGTTGTTGCCATAAACAAGCCGAAGGCAAGTTTCACCTTGGAATGTGACATTATTCAGATACCCATGTCTTTGCATTGCCAAAAGAATGTCGCAATGCAAGATCTCCTTCTCCACCGCAGGGCGCAAATGTCGGAGTTCTGTGCCATTGATAGATCGATCAACCAAGGCTTGAAAATCTTGCCGCGTCCTGTTCATCAATGATCTCCTCCAGAAGCTCCGTATCCACGAGATGCAGGTTGCGGTTGACCTGCTTCAGTTCGGCATAAGCGAGACGGGCTGTTGCATGCGGCAGGAACCATGTGTCAAACAGCAGGTCATCGATGACATCCCTCAGACGCTTGCGTGTATGGGTGAACTCGATGGCACCGAGACCAGGGCAAAAGTATTGACCGCACTTTCCGGTTGTCATAACCTTAATAGTGCTTATCAACTGTTCGGAAATGATTGAGTGCGCCGACAGAATGCTTTCTAGCGAGAGGTAGCAAAGATGGTTCCAGTGCATGGCGGCCGCGACTCGTTCCAAGGTTGTTCCGTCAAGATTTCGCGATGTCGGATTCCAATAGCCTCCGCGCACAGCCCGCTTTAACGCTCCAACTTCCACCAATCGGGCCAAGGTTGCCTGAAAAGCGCAATCGGAATCCTCCGAAAAGATTACGCGCAAGTCCTGCAGGTGGAAAACGTGATTGCCAGCCACGTCCTGCGCAATAATACGCGCCCAAGAGTCCTTCAGTCTCACAACTGTTTCATTCGATTTTTCAGTTCAAGCATGAAAGCCTGTGCTAGCGGGCGGCATTGCATGGAAGCAGACACGATTCAAGGTTGCAATCCCAATGAGCCAAGCGTCACAAATATGATCATTCCCAGCCAGATATGCCAGGGACAGGCCGAATATGAGTTTTGTGCAGCATGGATGGATTGGAGCCATCATCCATACAGCGATTGGAGTCTTCGGATTTGTAGACAAGCGGAGGCATTCAAGATAAAATCCGGCGATCGTGCCGGATTGTGTCGCATTCGTGGCCCGGGTGGTTGGATTCATATCCCCGACTGATGATCGCTGGCGGATCAAACGCCTTGATCGCCGGCAATTCACCCTGAAACTTCTCGACTTCAACCAGGCAAGTGTGTGCTGTTGGTCCCTGTGCCAAGTCCGAGGTCCCTTTGTCTCTGGTCAGAACGTTCGGATTGCCGTGCTGACAAATCAAGCCAAACTCTTCAGTCATGATGGGATCAAACCAGGCCCCCGTACTCATTTGTACCACGCCTTTCATGATGTCATCGGTGATCCTGACACCGGCAAGGCATGACCCCCTGTCGTTGTAGACCCGGACAATATCCCCCTCGACAAGATCCCGCTCCGATGCATCACCGGTATTGATCTGTACGGGCTCCCTCCCCCTGATTTTGCATGATCGACTGTATGAGCCCGAGTCCAGTTGAGAGTGCAGCTTTGTCGCGGGCTGATTTGAAATCAAATGCAGCGGGTGGGCCTTGTCGTCGATTCCCAGCCATTCACAGGGCTCAAACCATTTTGGATGCGGCGAGCAGCCGTTGCAGTTGTACCCCGCAATTGCTCTGGAAAAAATCTCTATTTTGCCTGACGGCGTTGGAAGGGGGTTCCGCACTGGATCTTCCCTGAACTCGTCCAGAAATACCAGCGGCCTTGTTTCCTTTTCGATGCTGTGCCATTTGGCACGCCTGAATTCCTGATAGTCCGGGAGGTTGAGCCCCTTTTGGCAAGATTTCTCCCGAGTCTGGTTGTACATCTCTTCCAGCCATTCGGCTTCACCCTTGTTCCCGGCAAATTCTTGCAGGCATCCCAGCTTTCTCGCCAGACCGGCAAAGATTTCAAAATCGGAACGGCACAGGCCTGGGGGCTCAGCGGCCTTCTCCATGAAAAACAATTCTGAACTTCGGGAAATGGCAATGTCATTCCGCTCAAGAGATGTGGTGCAGGGCAATACTATATCGGCATGTTTGGCCGTAGCATTCCAGCACCATTCGTTGACAATGATCGTCGAAGGCTTTTGCCATGCCTTCAGCAGACGGTTCAGGTCCTGATGATGATGAAAAGGATTTCCTCCGGCCCAATAGATCAGATCTATGTCGGGATAGGTCAGGGTATGACCATTGTAATTGAATTCAGCGCCTGGATTGAGAAGCATGTCACAAATCCGAGCAACGGGTATGCAGGAAGTCTTGATTGGATTCTGTCCCTGACTGAATGACCTGGCCGGTATGACGACCTGCTCATCCCCAATCGCATTCACGGCTCCGTAGCCAAAGCCGATACCTCCACCGGGAAGCCCTATTTGTCCAAGCATGGCTGCCAAGGCCGTTGCGGCCCAGAAGGGCTGCTCGCCATGATCTTGGCGAGTGAGAGACCAGCTCACCGATATCATGGTTCTGGTCTTGGCCATCAGGCGGGCAGTTGAGGTGATCGTGTCGGCGGAAACATCGGTAATCCCGGAAGCCCATTCAGGGGTCTTTTCGACACCGTCAGAATGCCCGAGCAGATAGTCCTTGAATTCATCAAACCCGACAGTGTAGCGACGCAAAAAATCTTGTGCGTAACTCTCATCGTTCAGGAGAACAAATGCCATGGCCAGGATGAGAGCTGTGTCAGTTCCAGGTCTGACAGGCACCCAAGTGGCATCAATTGAATCCATCATGTCGGATTTTATGGGACTGAAACTCAGGAAGCGGGTTCCAGACTTTTTGATGCTCAGCAATCCGTCTCGGGTCGAGTGCTTGCCTAAACCTCCGGCATTGATTTGGCTGTTTCTCAAAGGTATTCCGCCGAAAGCGACAAAGAGCCTGGTATTGTTCACGATTGAAGTCCAGGAGGTCGATTGGTCAAGCAATTGCATGAATGGGCCCAAGACATAGGGCATGACTACTTCGGCAGCGGCAAGACTGTAGCTGTTCACCTTCGTCGTGAATCCTCCCAGGCAGTTGAGAAATCGCTTCAGCTGGCTTGGCGCATGATGAAATCGACCGGCGCTGGCCCATCCATATGAACCCGCAAAGACCGCTGGGTTGCCGTGTCGGGCTACAACTCGTTTCAACTCGGCTGCAACCAATTCCTCAGCGTGTTCCCAGCTGACCTCGACAAAAGGTTCCTGACCTCTTTTTTCGGTGTTGGAACCGGGACCGGATTCCAGCCAGCTCTTCCGTATCATCGGTGCATAAACGCGGGTCGGAGAATACAGGACATCCGTAATCGAGTGGCCAATCGGAGACGGGTCCAGGTCCTGTTCAAAGGCATGCAACCGAGCGACTCTTCCCTCAACGGCCTCAACGCGGTACGTACCCCAATGGTTGCAGTTTAATGGAAGTTTGGCAATATCCCTTTGACTTTGCATAGTGACGACAATAGACAATCACGAACCATTCGACAAACGAGATATTGATGAAGCGACGACTCCTGTGTTATGGCGACAGCAACACGCATGGCACAGTTCCAATGAAGCATCTGGCTCAACGAGAAAGGTTTGATGAACACACGCGATGGACAGGCCACGCCAAGAGAATTCTTGCCGATGAGTGGGAGCTGGTGGAAGAAGGATTGCCCGGGCGAACGACCGTTCACGACGACCCGATTGATGGCAAGCATATGAACGGTCTCGCTCATCTGCCTGTTGCATTGGCTTCACATCAACCCTTGGATCTGGTATGCATCCTTCTGGGAACCAATGACTGCAAGGCGCGGTTCAACGTTGCCGCAATGGACATCTTGAAATCCCTCGGAATTCTTGCCGGCTCTGTGGCTCGTTCTGATACTGGACCCGATCTTTCATCGCCAAAGGTTTTAATCGTCTTGCCTCCTCCCTTGCTTGAGGTTGAACCTTTTGGTGAATCCTTCAACGGTGCCGAAGCCAAGTCCCAACGACTGATAGAGCTTGCATCTGATCACTTTGCAGAGCTTAACACACCCTGGATTGGGGCCGGTGATTTCATGACAGTGTCAGAAATCGACGGCATCCACTATGACCAAACCGGTCACAAACGGCTTGGAGAGGCTATTGGTCGGACGATAATGGCAAAGTTCGCCTGACTCAACACGAACCATGGATTTGTTGCCATTTTGCGTGGATATATCGGCCGGTCATCAGGTCTAGATGCGCTCCTCCCCCGTTCTTGAACACGGTTATCTCATCTTCTGAATTTCGGGCAAACCGACCCGTCTGCAAATCATAATAATCTGCGACCACAACGCTCTCATCGATTACTCCCTTGGCCATGGGAATCACAAATTCGCCAATATGACCGACCGTTGTCTCGCGATAGTCGACGAATAACGTTCCAGCCTGAAGTGTCTTGTCGTCCGCTTCTCTCGTCTCTGGCGTATAAGCTCCAATCAGATCAACATGTGTACCGGGCGTAATCCAATCACCTCTAATGACCGGTTCAGTCGACATTGTGGCACAGCTCACAATGTCGACGCTTTCTACACCCTTGACCAAATTGCTTGCGTGAGAAATATCACACCGACCACTATAATCTCGTACCAGTTCAAGCGCTCTTGCCTCTGTCCTGTTCCACACGGTTACTGCCAAATCCGGATACAGGCTTGTATAAGCCTCAACCAAGGACCGGGCAACGGCACCGGCACCGACAATCAAGTATCTTTTGGGATTGGATGGTGCCAGCAGGGATGCTGCTAAAAGTGAGTCTGCCGCAGTCTTCCACTTGGTAACCAAGTGAAAGTCAACGATGATCTCAGGCTCGCCCGTCAGGTTGGCAAACAGGGTCATCATTCCATTCACCGTACCAATTCCACGACCTGCATTGTCTGGGTATATCGTACAGGTCTTGATTGCACTTCCCAAACCTTCAATCCAGGCTATCCTATTCAGCAATCGGTTGGCCCCCTGAACGAGAATATGGTCGTGGATTTGAGGACGCGGACGTGCATGACCATCCTTCAGCCACTCGGTCAGCTCCAACCAGTCGAGAACGGGTTCCAAAGATTTCTTTTCGAGATAGGCAACCAAGACTGAAACCCTATTGCAAGAGGTGGCTCGTGCGGAGACCATAGCCGGCAAACCACTAACTGAACCTGAAAATATCTGGAAAACCTCGGGCTCCGCCAATCCAGTCTATTGCCGGTTACCGGCTTCACTGTCAACACCTCCATCTGAGATGGTGACGTTTCTCAAGAGCCTGGCCATCCCATCGCTTCATCGGAGTAACGAGATTCATGTGAAGCCAATCCGTTCATTGGTACAGAATATCTCAACTTGCGACTGACCATTGTTAAGTAGACTATAAACCGCATCTAACGTGGCCACCAGCACGACAATCGATCCAGAAAGGGAAATGATGGGAGAATTTTCAGATTATGCAGTCTATGTTGATGAAAGCGGTGACCATGGCTTGAAGTCAATCGACCCGGACTTTCCAGTTTTTGCCTTGGTATTCTGCGTTGTGTCTAAGGCTGACTATGCTGCCCAGATCGTGCCCGCCATGCAGGCGTTCAAGTTTCAGTATTGGGGACATGATACGGTCGTGCTTCACGAGAATGAAATCCGCAAGGAGAAAGGTGACTTCTCTTTTCTGATGACCGATCGCGTCTTGCGAGATGGGTTCATGTCTGACCTGAGTCGAATAATTGAAGAATCTCCCTTCAAGGTCATAGCCTCTGTAATTGACAAGATTCAACTTCGACAGCGACATGCAAACCCGAGCAATCCATACGAGATTGCTCTGAACTTTTGTTTGGAGCATCTGTTTGATTTAATGATAGAAACGGGACAGGAAAGGAAAACCGTTCACGTGGTTTTCGAATGCCGTGGTGCCGAGGAAGACCGCGAACTTGAGCGGATATTTCATCGAATATGTGCTCGAAAACCGCGGCAAGGCAGCCAAAACCGCGAATTCAACCGAATCAATTTCGAGCCTCGATTTGCGAAAAAGTCGATAAACTCCACTGGCTTGCAGTTTTCTGACTTGACAGCAAGACCGGTTGCATTGCAGACCGTCAGGCCCGATCAGGCCAACAGAGCTTACAGCATTATCCAGAAAAAGATTGTGGCAACAAGGATCTTTCCATAGCCCCGGTAAACAAAAGGGTCTCAAGAAAACCTCAAGACCCTGATGTCGACCGAGCAAACCCCAATCCTTGAACAGCAAGCCAGGCATTCATGTGGGAAAGCCCTGCTGATGTCGACCAGGAAAACCCCAATCCTTTGACTGTAAGATAGAGCATTACAGCAAGAATGCAAGTTTTTTCAATTTATTTGATTTTTTTCAAACCATATCTCCGGTCTCGGCGAGATGACTAACGCAACTTTTCCGAACCTGCGTACACAGCCGTTTACAGTCCGCACAGTCACCCCATTCTTCCAAAGTGCCAAGACAAGCGAATTGAATAAATTTTCCAATTGAACAAACTTCATTAGCAAAATGCAACCTTGCAGGGTTCGGTCGGATCGGTACCATTTTTCAATGACCCAAATTGAAAAGGGGTGTACACTACAGGAAAGTCTGCTATGAGTAGAATGACCATCAGCATACCCTCTCTTCGTCGAACAGATCGCTGTCGTGGTGGTCAGGCGTGTGCCAAGTTGCAGAACCGAACCCAAGCCTTGCCGTAGATTCACCATGGAGTAGAGATATTGCCAAACGGTCCGTGGACAGACGAAGAAAATGACCTGATCGTGGCAGACTACTTCACGATGCTAAATGCTGACATCGCAGGAAGGGCATACAGCAAGGCCGACCATAGACGCAGATTGTTACCACTGCTGCACAATCGCTCAGAAGGGGCTGTCGAATACAAGCACCAAAACATCAGTGCCGTTCTTGTATGTCTGGGAGAGACCTGGATTCAGGGTTACAAACCCGCCTTCAACTTTCAAACATTGCTCGTCGAGGCTGTAGCACGATGGCTTGCAGGCAATCAAGAATGGATGATGATCAAAACGCCCGCTGAGAAAGTTGATGCAAAACAACTTTTAATTGGACCTTCACCAACATTCAAAAACGAACCACCACCTGAGGAACTGGAAAAAATTCTGCAGATCGCTTGCAAGTTTGATGCGGCTGATCGGGACGAACGAAACCGTGTGCTCGGGCGGGCGGGGGAAGAGCTGGTGTTAAAGCATGAGCGTACAACACTGCTCAATGCCGGACAAGACCACTTGGCACGCAAGGTACGTTGGGTGTCAGATTTGGACGGCGATGGCGCTGGTTATGATATCTCGAGCTATACCCCCAATGGTCAGCCGCGGCTCATCGAGGTAAAGACGACCAATGGATGGGACCGTACTCCCTTTTATATCTCACCAAACGAACTCACCGTGGCCAGTGAGAACGAAGCTGATTGGCGTTTGCTTCGGGTCTGGGACTTTTCACGAGAACCAAAGGGGTTCGAACTGCAAGTGCCTCTGGAAAGGCATGTATCGCTTACTTCCACGGGTTTCCGGGCGAATTTCAATTGAGCGGAAAGAGAGAGGTGGGCCGTGTGAGAACTGACATCTTGAACGTCAACATCCACTTCGAAACAGTCGCATACCCGACGCTGATCGCCTGATCTGAAGAAAGATTCCGGTAATTACAGCTCATTTGGAACCAATGGACACCTCAGTAAGCCCGCCATGCCTCACCGCTATAACCGCTTCATCAACTTCATGCACTCTGCGACGGATCTTTGGCCAATTGGCCGAGAGAATCACCACGATACCCATCTGTCTGCCAGCTTGATTCTGCTGGTGGCGAAGATTCTGGTCGGTCGTCACCAAAACTTCGTAATCCTCCCGTTCTGCAAGATCAAGTAGTTCACCATTGGCCCTATCTGACCAACCCTTCTCTGCAAGCGTATCCACGAAATGTTTCGAAAGATGCTTCCTGAAGGGAGCGGGTGTTCCCTGATCAAAAAGTAACTTCAAAGTGCTAGCTCCGCTTTCACTCCCTAGTCTCATGCTCAAGGACTGCACGAACCTGTTTTTCGTCGACGCCGGGAAACCATTCGACAAACTCGTCGACCGTAGCGCCCTCAGCGAGGTTTTCGAATAGAGTGGAAAGCGGGACCCGTGTACCGGCAAACACCCAAGCCCCACTGACTTTTCCTGATCTTCGCTCGACCACCGGACATTTCTCCCAGTTTGACATTTACATTACCCCTTTTCTACCTTTGGGCATCTCCAGCACGTGCTGACCACTTTACCCACGTCCGAACCCCGACAACGGGACCTGAGGGGGACAGTACGAGGTGCACTCCAACCGTCGAAGTTCGGTCTCAATTGCATGATATCTCAAAACACGTCGACTCGAACTACTACCTGCACCCTAGGTAAAATCACTATGCCTTGAAATGAGACCAAAAGCAAGTGTTGTCACGAATGTAGAACGAGCCTCGGCTTCGGTTTTTTGGCATTCGAATATTGAAAGTGCCACCGTAGTGAGGATGAAAAGCGACAAGGCCAATCGAATGCGTTCGAATAAAGGTGGTTGAAGTTGCCTTTATCCATGCCTAACACATTCCCCCCCCCCATGTTTATTCGTCGTAAAAAAACGGAAGTTGGACGCACCAAAGTCCAGATCGTCAAGTCCGCTCGGTGACAAAGCCCGTCAGCGCGTCCCGCGTCATGTCGGCACAGCCCAGTGCCGATGAACTCGAACGACTGGAACGCTTGCCCAGCTCAATCCTGAAGGAGATAAAACAGGACGAAAGCGAAAAATTAGATCCACTGCTTTTACGGGAGTTTGACGACCTGATGGCGATAGCACAAAGGACCACTCCAAACAATACTCTTTTTTGAGAGAAAAAATTGCATTGGGAAGGGCTATACACCTAAATGATCTGAAATCAAGGGAGACCAGTCTCGGTCAGTAACTTGACCAGTCATTAAGGGCCTGGCGGAACTTGCTTCGGGCTTCTTTGCTGTGTATGTACTCGTAATCCATCGGGTGCGACTCCCCAGGTTCAATATCAATGACTCCGAAAGCCGGGCCTCTTTCTGATAGCATCTTCGGCAGGATTGTTTTCAGTTCACCAAGTGTCTGCACCTTGTGAGCCACCCTATAGCCGCAGGAACTGGCGATAAGGGCAAAATCAGTTTGCTTGCCTCCTGGAACAGGATGTCTGCCGTTGACCTCATAAGTTCCATTGACAAAGACAAAGTGAAACAGGTTCTCCGGGTAGTTCTCGCCGATGGTTACAAGTGACCCGAGATTCATCAACAGACTTCCGTCACCATCAAGAATGATCACGTTTCGTCCCGGATTGGCCAAGGCCAGGCCCAGCCCATGCGATGACGCCTGCCCCATCGCTCCCGTTGCCACATAATCCAGGTCTCTTGGATTGATCTGCAGCCAGTCAAACAATGTCTGATAAACTGCAACGACAATGTCATTGTCGGCGATATGCCGAGCGAACAGTTCGAGGGCTTTATCGCGTCTCATTGGGCCACCGGTGGCCTTCCGACCAGAAATATGTGGGGACAGGATTTAATGTAGCACTCTTCAATCTGCTCGCGGATGCCGTCAACATCTCCAGGTCCTTCAATGAGACTGTGAGAAATCTGCATCACGTCAAGAACAGGCCGAATAATCCGGACGCCATAGTCCGCAGACTCTTCTGGACTGAGTTCCGGCTCCTTGCCTTGCAGGCCTACCATCATGACAACCGGCAACTTGTACCTCACAGGAATGGCCCTGATAGCGTTCAGCGAATCCATCAAGCCCGTCTGCTGCATGAGAAGCAGAGCTCGAGTGCCATTGTAGGACATGGCCGCACAAATCGAAACGCCTTCGTCTTCCTTGCAAATCCTGACCAGTTTCAACTCGGAGTCTTCGGTTATGGGCCATAACAGGCCATCGCTAGTTACAATGTCTGGCAAGGCGACTACAAACTTGATTGATGCCTTTCTTATCTGGCGGATAATTTCGGCCCCACTCGGTCCAGCAAAAGTCATGTTGCTTTACTATCCCTTGGGCAACCGGAAACAACACTGGTAAAGAGCATGCGCAAGTCCGACCCTACATGCTTGAATTCCTGAGCGTGTTCATTTATCAGAGTTCAACCACGCCGCCGGCAAATCTTCAAATTCAATCGAACAATCCATCTCAAACTAATACCGTAATACAGATGAGTTGATAATTGTAAAACCAAGATACGGGCAATCAAGCGGCCAAGAATTACCGATCATTGGGTTAGCCGGCACCATTTCGTTTTTAGCAGCTGGCCGGATAGTGATTGATGACAAAAGGTGAGTAGACTCGCAAAGTGCACCGACCGAAGAAGCCAAAAATCGTTTTTAGGACTACGTAAAGAGGCACCATGGGACAACAGGACCTGACGATACAGGAATTGGTAGCCAAAATTGAGCGAAGTGAAATCCGTTTGCCGGAAATGCAGCGGAATTATGTCTGGAATAAAACGCGCGTAAGGGACCTGCTTGACTCGCTTTATCGTGGATACCCGTCCGGCACAATCCTGACATGGGGAACTGACACTCAAGTCGCCACTCAGGATTTTGCGGTCCCAGTGAGTAGCAGCGGCAATAACTTTCAGTTGCTCTTGGATGGCCAACAGCGTCTTACATCACTCTCGGCAATTGTTCGCGGGAAGCCGGTATTCGTGCGTGGCCGACGCAGGCCAATTGACATTCTCTTCAATCTTGAGCATCCGGATAATTTGGAGATCATTACGGAAGTCAATGAAAGTGATGGCGATAGTGAGAACGATACGCTTGATGAAGATACTACCGAAGCAACGGAAAACGAACTGCTCAAGAGTTTCGGTCGCTTGGCCTTCATAGTGTCAAGCAAGAAACTGGAGGCACTACCTAATTGGGTATCTGTGACCAAAGTGTTTCAAGAAAGCAGTGACATACCGTTCCTGAAGAAGGCTGGGGTTACTACGATGGAGGATAAGCGCTACGACAAATACTCATCGCGCTTGAAGAAGCTTCGGGGCATCAAGGATTGTCAATACCGGGTCCACATCCTTGAAAGAACATTGCCCTACGAAGAAGTAACCGAGATATTCGTCAGAGTCAACTCCCGTGGGGTCAAGCTGCGCGGTTCAGATCTTGCCTTGGCTCAGATCACTGCAAAATGGCCAAACTCGCTCAGGGTTTTTGAGGAGTTCAGGAATTCCTGCAGGGAACAGGGTTTTGATCTCGACTTGGGCATTCACCTGAAGAATCTGGTGTCATTTGTGACCCGACAATCTCGATTCCACCTTGTCAGTGGCCTGAGTAGAGAGCAACTTGAGAAGGGATGGGAAAATGCCAAGGAAGGCATGGATTTTGCCCTCAATTTCCTGCGCAGCAATACCGACATCGACAGCCCTGCCTTGTTGTCGTCTCCCTTCATCATCATTGTCATTGCCTATTATGGCTATGCAAAAGAATACAATTTGCTGCCTGAAGAGGCACAGCTTCTACGTCACTGGGTATTGATCACAAACGCTAAAGCTCGTTATTCGCGTGGGTCAACAGAAACGTACCTTGACCAGGATTTAGCGACAATTCGTCGAAGCGGTAACATTTCGGATTTGATTCAGTTGCTCCGTACTCAGGTTGGCCGGATCGAAGTGCAAGCAGACGATCTGGAAAACCGCAACAGTCGCAGTGCCTATTTTAAGACCATGCTACTGGCGTTTCGTGCACAGCAGGCAACGGACTGGCGTGATCAACTCGCTATTTCGCTTAAACATCAGGGTTCCAAGCATAGCCTCCAGTTTCATCATATCTTTCCGCAGAAAGTGCTGAAACGGGAGGGAATATCCAAGGACAAGATCAACGATATTTGTAACTTGTCCTTCATCAGCGGTCGGACTAACCGGGCGATAAGTGCCAATGAGCCCGCATCGTACCTGCCAGATATTGTCCTAGAACAAGGCATAGACGTGCTTACCCGACAGTGCATTCCAACGGAAGAATCTTTGTGGAGAGTGGATGCCTACGACCGTTTTTTTCATCAACGTCGAAAACTCGTTGCCGCCCGTCTGAACGAGTTTCTTGGGCATGGGGACACTAGGGTAGAGAAAGCAACATGAAAACCAATCTGCCTTTCCCCCAAATATAAAGGGGGCTTGTATCCTTAACTTGAAATCAAGAATGCCAAACCGATACACCTGCTGGTATGCCAAGATTGTGTCCAAAGTTTCTCGGTACGAAAGAGAACCACGCTGGAACATTCGAGAGTACCGTTGTGAAAGTGGAACATAAGCCTCGGAGTCGTCCAAAATTTGATTTTAAAGTTAGGTATACAAGCCCTTTTCGTATCCGTTTTGGCGCATTATGCTCGATGTCTAAAAGGCACTTCGAAATGATGGTCAAATGGAAAAATGCTGAGTTTTTGTCAGCGACAATATTGGATTATCACAAGAAAATTTCAGTGATTGCAACTTCTTTTAAAGCCCCTGTATTGTCGAGCTTTCACACCTCTGGATTCATTTATTTCTCGTCAGCTTTTTGACACCTATGGCTGGTGTAATCGTAGCAAGTAGGTCAGCTTCAATCCTCCTGCAATAAACATCGAGCCGTACAATGGGACAAACTCTTTGACAGGAATTAATGAGAAAATCTTGACTTTTGCTCCAAAACGAGCACTGTGTGCAATGTGGGGAAGTGCTTCTCAACATTGCAAGCGTGACAATGATGCCAATGGTACCTTTCACAACGCGGCTTGATGTCAATCTGAAGGCCCGCCTCCAAAGGGTCGCTGAGTATGACCGCCGTTCAGTTTCTTCCGTGGTCAATCGGCAATTCAGAATTTCGTTGAAGAGCGGGAAGCAACCCGAGCGCTCGTGAAAACTGGACTCGAACTCACTAAGAAGGTATCTCAATCTCAGACGAAGCTATCACAGCCTGGATGAATGGTCCTGAAGATATGCCTTTTCCTGAACCAGATACTTTTGAATAGACCCCATGAAAATATGGTTTCTGGAGACGGTCCAGCCTGACCTACTCCGGATGCTCCGGTGTACGAAACCCTTCTCATCGACCTCAAGCCGGGACCGTTCGTTATTGGAGGTCGCGGCTACGGTCCAGACTGGATCCGGGCTCCGATCACCCAACTGGGATCCATTCTGATCTTTCCGTCGCGGGCCTATCGCCGCCACGCCATCCCGTATGACACGGAGATGACAAGGTGCGCAACCGGATTGAGAAGCACTTCGGCCAGTTGAAGCAAAAGTTTCGGTGAATTGCCGCCCGCTATGAGAAACTGGGGCACAGCTTTCGGGCCATGATCACGATCGGAGCCAGTCTCCAATGGTGCTGGTTCATCACAACAATGAAACAGAACACGATCAACGAGTCTACTGCCTAAACGACTGCTTGACAAATTGACCCACCGGTATAAGTATGGGTTAGACCTATGGGAGAAAGGCATGCTTAGTTCATTCCGTGTTGTGTGCGTCGGGGGCAGTTTTATCGAAGACGTTTTCTTCCGGACAAGTGTGCAAGAAGCGATGGACTTTTTCTCCTATGCTCGTTTGCCAGGACTGAATAGACTGAACGCAATCGGCTACCTGTTTTGTATACTCCGACTTTGTAAAGGAACTGTGGGACACCTGTGTTGGGCTGAGGATGTCTTGCTGGCCAGCAGATGGCAGGAGTATGGGAAAACACGACTATCGGAACAGTAGCTTGAGGCATTGTTTCGCATCACTTTTGTAGAGAGATCGGGCCAAAATATATGAAAAGCAGGGTAAAGCCCTTCGCGTCTGAAATCCCGGCGGAAATCCAACTATCTAAAGCTCCTCTCGCAAGTGTTATTGCACAGATTCGGTTTCCACCAATACTTTCGCTCCGCAAGGAGGACAGCGTCGCTGACTTCCAAGAAGCGTTGCGGGATGACTACCCATATCTGCAGAGGAACGAAATAAGAAATGGGGATTCCGATATCACAGAAACAATCATATGGCGACTCTCAGACAGGAAAGAGCCTGCATTTTGGCGGCTGTCACTCGGTATAGATTTTATTGCGCTAGAAACTTCGAACTACCAAAGTCGACAAGACTTTCTCTCTCGTTTTTGTACGGCCCTCGAAAGTGTGGAGACTTGCTTTCGGCCGATCGAAGCACAGCGTGTTGGTCTGCGTTACATTGACAGGTTGCAGAGTAATGATGGAATTGGAGAGCTTATTCAGGGGGATATCTTAGGAATTCTAAGGCCTAAAGAAGGACCACTTGAGGAACTTCGCAAGGCGACAATCCATTCGACCACCCAAGTGCAGCTTCAGACGGCAGAAGGCTTGATCCAGGGACGATGGGGCAATCTGCCGCCCCATACGACTTATGATCCTGACCTTTTACAGCCAGTAGAGGAACCGAGTTGGGTGCTGGATCTGGATATGTTCTCGCAAGAAGCATTTCCTTTCAGGTCTAAAGAATTGGTGAACAAGACAGAGGCATTCGCCAAACGTATCCATTCAGTGTTCAGGCTACTGATCACCGAGAACTTTCTTACCTTCTATGGAGAAAAGCCATAACTATGAATCCGACAACTCAGATGCGAGGTCCGCTCAGATTGACCACCAGTTCGGCCCCCTTTCCCCCTTGGCTTGAAATAGTGGATTCGATGGATGGTGAAGAAGCGAACATCATAGCATTAAATTCACTCTTGGATGCTGGAACGCGGCCTGGCCTCCAACGTATTCAGCATGTGGACAGTACATCACCAGGTCCAGCATCCGTGAAGGCAAATGCACCGGCTAACCGAAATCCTGCAAGGGCAATATTCGAAATCAGACGACGGGCTGGCTTGGAATGGGATGAGTTAAGTGATCTTTTCGGAGTTTCGCGCCGCATCATTCATCATTGGGCAAACGGAAAAAAACCGCCTCCTGACCAAGAGGACAAAATCCACCGGACGCTGAATGTACTCCGGCATTTGGACGAAGGGGGACAGCGTGCTACGCGTGAGCGCCTCATGGAAACCATCAATGGTCTGTCTCTCTTCGAACTGCTCGTGCAGAGATGCTATGTGGATGTACTACGCCAAACACCGGGAAAAGGGTTAAAAGATACTGATATTCAACGTGAACCGCTTTCCGAGGATGAACAGGCAAGGCGCCGCCCACCTCTACCAAGTACACTTCTCGGCGCGTTGTGGGATCGACCAAAATTTTCTGTAGGGAAGGTGCGCATGTCCTCGCCTCGTTAGGAAAGAAGTCAGACCAAATGGTGGAGTCGGAACAATTTCAAGACGCGGTTGACAAAAAGCTCCGTCGATGGCGTCAGGGGGATTTGTCACGAGACTCCGGCTTGGAATTCATCCATCTGGCAGACATCTTGCAACCTCTTAGTTGTGCCTCCTTAAAGGTCTCTGAAGAATGTGACGGTGAAACGCAAACAGCCAATTTAGGATCAATTCATGAAGAGGTTGCCGGCTTTGTCCTCTTGACCCAAACATGCGACATTATCCGGAAGTGCCGGGACCGACCCTATGTCGAAGTTTCTCCTTTGGTGATGCGCGACAAGAAATTTGTAGAGGAAGTGCGTCGCCAGAAAAGGCCTGCGTTCGCCTACGTTCCTACCATTTCACAAGATTGTCTTGTTGCTGACCTTGACCGTGTAATGACCTTAGAAAAGGCAGTGGTAGCAAATTGGGGAAGAATCCCGGGGTGGGAAACAGATGCAGAGAGTCGTGAGTTTTCGCGCGCACTCGCGCGAAAACGTTCAAGATTCGCATTTCCGGATGATTTTAGTCGCGCAGCAAAAAGGTTTGTGAATCATTTGATTGGCAAACACAATCGGGAAAGTTTTGAAGGCGAGTTCTTGCGAGAACTCCGTGAAATTCGGGTTCGGGCCGGACCGTCATGGAATGCAGAACATGTAGAACTCACAATTTTCTTCATCATGGATTTCGATCTCGGGGGTGATGATTCAGGTCGAATTGAACAAGTGAACAAGTGGCTCGAGCTGTTCGATTCAGAAAGTCGCTTCCGATTGGCACCACCTGTCGTTTGTTTCCTCGAAGATATCACGGCACGAGATTATCTGGATAGCGATAGGCTGGATTTAGATCTTCTGTCAGCCAGTTGAACATCTTCATAATCCTGATAATTGGCAAATGCGGATTTCAAGAATCCGCTTAAACCTGCCCCTGCCATCCACACGCTCTCTACCTGGCGGACACCGTGCAGGCAGTTCGTTATTCCTCAAGTTTCCTCTAATGACTACGTTTCCAAATACTGCCGTATCAAATCAGCCGTTTCATCTAAATCCTCCCCCTTTCCCAGTGTAATTCGAACGCAAGAGCTGAAACTGGGGGAGGCAAATCGCCTGATCCATATTCCACGATTAACAAGAAATTGACTAAGGCCCCTCGCGGCAGGGCTTCCCCCTGATAGTTCCAATAGCAGGAAATTGGCTTGACTTGGATAGACCTTGAGTCCCATTTCCTCAAATGCTCTGGAGTATTTTGCCCGCACATATGTGTTGTGATCTATCACTTGCCTGACATGATCCGTGTCCTCGAGAGCTGCCAGCGCCGCATGCATTGAGGGTCGGGCAATCGGAAACGTCAAGCTGGCCTGATCCACAACTCTGACAATGTTTGGACTGCCATATGCCCAACCGACACGAGCCCCGGCCAGGCCGAAGACTTTTGAAAAGGTTCGAGTAAATATGACATTGGCGTTCATCTCGACCAGTTCCTTGAGAGTTTCAAAGCTGCCTCGTTCGGCATATTCCTCATAAGCGCAATCAACGACCATAAGAACGTGTGGTGGCAGATTTTGATGCAACCGTCGTATCTCGGAATTGGGGATCATGGTCCCGGACGGATTGTCAGGATTGGCTAGATAAACCACGTCAACATCTTCAAGGCCGCATGCCAAAACCTTATCGACTTGAAGTGTAAAGTCGCTGTCGGGAACGGACACCGGGACTCCATTAGCGGCGAAGGCGTATCTCGGAGTCTTGAGGTATGAGTTTGCCGACCTGAGAAGCTTTCGACCAGGACGGAGAAAACATTTCACTATGCGGGCCAGAATGTCGTCCGATCCGCATCCGATGGCAATCCGTTCAGGATCAAGCATATAATGTTGAGCCAGGGCGGGACCCAACACGGTCGCTTGATTGGCCAGATACAAATTCAGGTCATCGGCCGCCCTTTTCGCTGCTGCGACGGCATTGGGACTGGGCCCCAAAGCATTTTCGTTCGAATCAAGCCGTATTATTGGGACTGGACTGCCATCGCCCGGGTCGACCATGTGGGCCTTGATCTTCAAGTATCCGGCATTCGGAACTGGTTTCATCTCCATGCTGCTCATTGATGGTCAATTTTTTTGTAGTGTGGCTTCTCGGCTATTCCGGCAATCATCCAGTATCATCACGAATAAAGAAAGCGCCGTGGGAGTTATAATTCTTTATACGATTCATATTTGATTGCAATCGGGTTGATTTTTGGTGGCAGGTTTGGGTTTGAACTCTCAATCGGGCAACTTTCGTGGGCATTCGCTCCAACAGGTTTGGAACAGTCGGCATGATCCCGAACTGACTGAGATAGGCCCCGGTACTGCCTGTGGTGAATATTTCCGCCGCTACTGGCTTCCCGTTGCACTGACCGAACAGGTCACGGACCTGCCGGTAAGGCTGAGAATTCTGGGTGAAGACCTTGTGCTCTTTCGTGAAAAGAAAGGTAACCTAGGTCTTGTTCACCTGCATTGTTGCCATCGCAACATGTCTCTTGAATTCGGCATCATTGAAGAAGACGGCATCCGGTGCAGTTACCATGGCTGGAAATACGCACTGGACGGAACCATTCTGGAAACGCCCTGCGAACCCCCCGCCAGTCAAGTCAAATCCAGAACCTGTCTCGGGGCCTATCCCGTCATTGAATACAAGGGCATCGTCTTTTCCTATTTAGGCCCGTCCGAACATTGCCCGCCATTCCCCTTCATGGATACCTTCGATGACGAAGGGGATGTCATGATCCCTTACCTGATTGAATCACCGTGCAATTGGCTGCAGGTCATGGAAAACGCATGGGATCCGTTTCATGTTGTATATCTGCATACCAAGGCTGTCCGAACCCAGTTCATTGAAGCCTTTGCCGAAATGCCCAAAATCGAGTTTCATGAACGCGAGTACGGGGACTTTTATACCAATACCAGACGGGTTGGCGATATAATCTGGATCCGAATTCACGACCTGATGCTTCCCAGCTTCACTCAAAATGGCGGCCACTTTCCGGTTCCAGACGACTCGCGTTACTTTGGACGTTGCGGATTGAGCCGCTGGGTAACACCTGTCGACGACGCTCGAACTCTGGTCATTGCTTGGCGGCATTTCCGTGAGGGGGATGATCCGCGCGGCATGACTGATCCAAACGAGGTCGGTTTGGGTAAAACCGACTTTTATGGTCAAAGTGGCGAGCGTGACTATGAAACCCGACAAAAAGACCCCGGCGATTATGATGCCTGGGTTTCACAGGGACCCATCAACATTCACAAGCGGGAAAATCTGGGCTTCACGGACCGAGGTGTTGCCAAGGTCCGTCGCAAATTGCGTGCGGCCATCAGAGAGTTAGCAGCTGGCAAGGGTGTTACTCTTCCCACAGAAACCTATGACAACCCTATCCCCACCTATGGTGGAGACACAATGCTGCGGGTCCGGAAACAGGACGGGCGAGACGATGCGGCCATCTTGAAAACCGTTGCTCTCAGGGTCGCCGAAATCTACCGTTCCGGGGACAAGCTCGTGGGTAGAGAACGTCAGGATTGCATCAGACGATCACTCAAGGAATACGAAGACAGTTGGAACACATGCTAGGGAATTTTGACGCAACCGATATCCTCTGGCACGGCGAATCCATAGGCATGTTTTTAAAGGAGGAGCCCGATAAGGATTACTCTGCCCTGGCCATGTGCTTCAGGATCATGACATCACCCCACGGCGACGGCAACGGGGCAATCGTCTTGGGCGAACCGAACATTCCCATGGGATGGCCGAAAAAACCCAATTTTGTCATAACAGACAACTTTCCTCTGATGCGATGGCTGGTTGACGGCTGGATTAGCCGCTTGCAATGCTTCAAGGGACGACCGGGTTTTGAAAACATGACCTGGAAAAACTTGCGCCTTCACTCCAAGCGGCCACTCAATGTCTACAAACCCTATGTTCAAACTTATTGGGGCAACGGCATTACAGCAGTCTTGACCTGGGAAGAAGTTACCGACCGGCTTGCTGTCACGGTCCCGGCCGAGAGCAACTACAATGGCGTTCATGACCTGATGGCCTTTTATATGGAAATGAAACACGCCTCCCTAGTGGTCAACGGGAAGAAAATGCTTGGCAAGCCTGTCTCAAGCGAGGACATGATCGGCGAACCCATGCGTACAGCCTTTTTAGGTTATACGGAAACATGGCTCGACAACGGATTGGATGATAACGACGATGACTTTTAATCCCTATACAACGGGCAAGGTGGACTGGACCGGTGAGAATCCAGGCATTTTGCTCAAGGATGAACACGGTGAATTCAGTGCCATGGCCCTGTTTTTCCGAGTGGTCTGGTCACCCGTTGGCGGCGGTGAACTGCTTTTGCTGTACGGTGATCCCCAAGCGGAAAAGGGCCCGGCTGACCGGCCCAACGCTCTGATTGGAGACAGTCCCCAGCTGGCCGAACACCTCATGCATAACTTCATCGGCAAGTTGGAAGCCTTTCGCAAGGCCAGGGCATTTTCCGGACTGACCTTTGAGAAGGCCAAGGAGATAAGGACTACTGGAGATCCATTCGGGAAACGGTTTATCGAGACGGTTGCTACCGAAACCCTGACTGTAGAACTGGTTTGGGAAGACCTGGAAACACCCAAACTCTTGCGCTTGACTCCAGAGGAAACTGGAACCAAAGAACATTACATGACGACGATTCTGGTACCCGCTCGAACGGGAAAGATACTTGTCAATGGCAACCCGCTTCCGGGGCAACTTGGAACAAGGATACAGGCCGGGTTTGAAACGACAACAGCCTTTTTGTACTTCGGCGAAACCTGGGTATTTCCAGATACCTGATCCGGCCATGCCAGCCTCATTGTCCCCTGCCGACCAGCTCGCCTTTGACCATGCGATGGTGGGTGAGCCCGTCTGGAATCGTATACAGCGGGCATCGGACATTATCCCTGTTGAGCCCAACTGTCTGCTGCATGCCGGGCCACCCTTCCCCACGAGCCAAAGCATAACCCGACCCATTCTGAACTCGGCCTGCGTGGCCGCTGTCTATGAAGGTCTTGCCCAAGATCTGGATCAGGCCGAAATGATGATCCTCAATGAGGACATCATCCTGCAACCGGCTCAGGATTATAACGTTGTCACCCCCTTGGCGGCAGTCGTATCACCAAGGATGCCCCTGCAGGTTGTTTATGATGCCCACCGAGGCATGGCCAAGGCCTTCACTCCCATCAATGGGGGCAATACGCTACCGGCACGATTGGGGCTGAAATCAATGCCGGTTGTCGATCATCTCAAATGGTTGAATCAGGACGTTGCCCATTACCTTGAACAGGGTCTGGCTGAAGGGGTAGATCTCATTCCCATCGCCCGCGAGAGCCTGAAACATGGCGATGATTGCCATGGCCGCACTCAAAATGCCACCCGATTGCTCGTGGACGAATTGAGGGGCCGCATGCCGGACAATTCTGATGATAAAAGAGTCTCGGCATTTCTGGAGGAATGCCCGGCGTTGTTCTTGAACTTGTGGATGGCGGCGACCAAATGCATGCTTCGGCTCGCCGAGGACATTGACAGTTCGACCCTCGTGACCACAGCTGGGGGCAATGGCCTGCTCTTTGGCATCAAGATTGCGTCCAACCCGAAGGAATGGGTTACAGTTCCGGCCATTCCGCCGAGGGGAAAGCTGGATTCTGGTGTCACTTCCGACCGCGCCACAGGAGCCCTGGGTGACAGTGCCATCGTCGATGCCTTTGGTCTCGGTGCGATGGCAATCCATCTCAATCCGGATGCCATGCAGGCCATGAAACCGTATCTTCCATCAAATCTGACCGACCGTCGGGACGAGCTCCTCTTGTGCCATCACATCGGCTTTCGGGAATTGGACCTGAAGTTCGGCTTAACGGCCAGGGGTGTCAGCAGTTTCGGTCAGGGACCGGTCATATCCCTCGGCATCATTGATGTTCAAGGAAAACGGGGACGACTGGGCGGAGGCATCTACGAGGCGCCTCTGGAGCTGTTCGAAAAGGCATTGGAACAGGCTTGATCCGTCATGGCAAGCAACCCGCTGACCGCAACAGAAATTGTCTCTCTCATTCAGGACGGTCATACAACACCCGTCGAGGTCATGATCGACTGTCTGGAGCGTATCAAGGAGCGCGAACCCCTCATTGGTGCCTTTGCCTACATCGATCATGATACTGCGCTAGACTGGGCCCACAAGGTCCTACAGAATTCGGTCAGGGGAGCCCTGTTCGGAGTGCCGTTTGTCGTCAAGGACATCATTGATTGTGCCGGAGTGCCGATTTCGTATGGCTCTCAGGTCTATTCCGATCGTACACCCACCAAGACAGCAGCGTGCGTACAGAAGCTTGTTGCTGCCGGCGGGATTCCGGTTGGAATAAGCGTCTCGACCGAATTTGCCTGCTTTACACCTGGCAAGACGGTCAATCCTCACAATCGTGAACATACTCCTGGTGGATCTTCCAGTGGAACGGCCGCGGCCGTTGCGGATGGCATGGTACCCGTGGGCCTGGGTTCACAGACCGCCGCTTCACTGATCCGGCCGGCCAGTTATTGTGGCGTGTTTGCCTACAAGGCCAGCCAGGGATACCTGGACCTCAATGGTGTCATGGAACTGGTGCCAAGCCTGGATTCGCTCGGTGCCATGACTCGCTCTACATCCGACTTGCAGCGGATCCGGAGCATTCTTAGAGGAGACGCGGGCATGGAATTGACTGAAACCCAACCAAGCGTTGCCTTTATGCCTGGCCCCAACTGGGAACGATGCAACCCGGATGCTCAGTCCAATTGCCTCGATGTGGTGGAGAAACTCAAAACCCGAGGTCTCGACGTCGACACCATTGACCACCCGCCGATCTTCACCTCACTGACCTGGGCCCACAAAGCCATTATGGCCAGGGACATCACCCTCACTCGCAAACACGAGTACGAAAAACACAGAAGTCAGATCAGCGAGCAATTTGCCGCGCTGTTTGAGGACGGGTTACGGGTGAGCACGGGCCAATACTCAGTGGCCCTAACCATCAGGAAACAGGCACAGGAATACATTGAAAGCCTCTTTGATGCCTACGATACCGTCATTGCGCCCGCAACCTCAGGAGAAGCTCCGCGAGGGCTGAATACAACTGGTGATCCCCTGTTCAGCCGAGGGTGGACTCTGCTTCAGCTTCCCGCTGTTTCCATACCATGCGGGCAAGGCGACAACGGTCTGCCGCTATCGATACAGGCACTCGGTCGCAAGAACAACGACACCGCACTCATCAATCACGCTGAGATGATCGATTCAATTCTTCATCACTGAATCGGTTTAGAGTCCACATAACCTAAAAGAAGGCCTGAAGGCCCGTTTGGGCCCGACCCAATATGAGCGCGTGAATATCGTGTGTTCCCTCGTAGGTGTTCACGGTTTCCAGATTTTGCGCGTGCCGCATGACCTGATACTCAGCCTGAATGCCGTTACCCCCAAGCATGTCCCGGGCCATGCGGGCAATTTCGAGTGCCTTGCCAGCATTGTTGCGCTTGACAATCGAGATGATTTCCGGCGAGAACCGACCTTCGTCCATGATCCGCCCGACTCTCAAGGCTGCCTGCAGCCCCAAGGAGATTTCGGTCTGCATGTCAGCGAGCTTTTTCTGGAACAGCTGCGTCTGGGCCAAGGGACGGCCAAACTGTTTGCGGTCCAAACCATAATCTCGAGCCAGAAACCAGCATTCTTCTGCCGCGCCCATAGTTCCGAACGCGATCCCGTAGCGGGCTCGATTCAGGCAGCCAAATGGACCGCCTAGTCCGGATGCTTCCGGTAACATCGCACTTTCTGAAACCTTGACCTCATCAAGAATGATGCTGCCTGTGGTTGACGCTCGCAAGGACAGCTTGCCCTCAAGCTGGGGCGTTGACAGACCCTTCATGTCCCGCTCCAGAACAAAACCCTTGATCAGTCCATCACGCGAGTCAAGCTTGGCCCAAATCACGAAGACATCTGCCAATGGGGAGTTTGAAATCCAGGTCTTGGTGCCATTCAGAACATAGCCCTCATCTGTCTTGGTCGCAATGGTCCGCATGCCACCCGGATCGGAACCGGCCTCGGGTTCAGTCAGGCCGAAGCAGCCTACCAATTCTCCGCTGGCGAGTTTGGGCAGGTATCGCTTTTTCTGCTCTTCGCTGCCGTAGGCCAGAATGGGGTAAATGACCAACGACGACTGAACGCTCATTTTGGATCTGTAGCCCGAATCGACGCGTTCGATTTCTCTTGCGACCAGGCCATAGCTGACATAACTGGCCTCCGAACCCCCATAGGCTTCCGGCAATGTCACGCCTAGCAATCCCGCTCCCCCCATTTGGCTGAACAGGCTTCGGTCCGAAGTTTCGTTGAGATAATCCGATGTCACTCTGGGGCGCAGTTCGGCGTCACAAAACGCCCGGGCCGATTCTTGGAACATGTTTTCTTCTTCCGTCAACTGGTCTGCCAGTTTCAATGGGTCTTGCCAGTTGAAGTGAACCGTGTCTTTTACATTGTCTCTCATGACTTCATCTCGATAGATTAAGGTGGGAAAGCAATCTTGCTGCCATTGATTATAGTCTTACATTGCAAGCCTGGCAACGAGTCCTGATTCCGCCTGATGTCTGCTATTCCAAGATGGAGCCCATTCCTGAGAATGCACACGACATCGCAAATAAATCAAGCGGTTTTGCTTCAAAAACTGTCAAGACAGCATAGATTTAGCGGCGGAGACGTGGCCGAGTGGTCGAAGGCGCTCGCCTGCTAAGCGAGTAGACGGGAAACCGTCTCGAGGGTTCGAATCCCTTCGTCTCCGCCACCCGTCGCCTTCAAACAATGCCTGTCTGAACGCATTCGGCACCTTATGCTTGGTTGTCCGTATTTGTTGTTGTTCTTTGACTACATTCGTTTCAATTCATTGCGTGGTATGAAATGAAGTATATTCATTGTTCTGCATAGTGGCAAACTAACCAAGAATCTTGTGCGGAGACGGCCCCGGCCGTTGAGTAGATCAAAGGTCTCGTACACCCGTCGCACCCTGCCCGTTAGTCACAAGTCTTGTCTGAACGCAGTTTCTGGTGCAGCGGTTCGGGCCGTCGCCGCTCCAGCACGCCCATGCGGTACAGGCGTTCATAGACGTCGGCCTGAGCGGCCAGCTGGGCCTGGTCGCGCCACATGCATGTGGATCCCGGTGGGTTCGAGTCCCTCCACTCCTGCCACTGGTCATCAGCCGGCCCAGGCCTTGTGGTTCATGCCGGTATGACCGAAACGCCCCTTGCGCAACAGAAGACGATCATGACCGCAGTTTCGGGACATCATCGGACTGGAGGAATCCTGGCATGGCATGGCGCAGGCCCTGCGGCAACTGGAGCCTGCGGAGGTCCGACCCGTTCAGCCCGGCTCCCTGAGGCCGGACTGGATAAGGTGGGTGATGTGACCTATATTGCCTGTGCCGGAAAGATTCCGTGATTCCTGAACCATAGGGGAAGACCATGGCCCAGAGACCCGACACGAAGAGGCCCGCCTGGGGCTTTTACGGACGTGCCAAGGAGCTTGAGGAACTGAGCGGCCACCTCCATATCCATCCCTTGATGACCGAGGTCCCCTTCTTTCAATGCACGGCCATAACCGGTCGGCTATGTGGCCGGCAAGGAAAAATGGCCTTTTGATGCCGAATGCCTGGAAATGCTGCACAGGCATTTGCAGCGACATCGACTGGCGACTCTGCTGGATGACATGCCCGAGCACGAGAAGATCGAGGACGTGCCGGCGGGCACCATCTGCGACATCATCGAGCATCTGGTCTACAAGGACTACATCGTCGCGCTGGACGAAGTGCATAATTGCGCTGAGCATAGTGGCCTGCCAAGCGAACTCAAGAAGCTGATTGACCGTCTGTCATGTACCGAAAATGGCCGGCTGGTAGAAACCCGACAGCCCCCGCCCCGGGACCATCTGATCCTGATGGGCTCGCACCAGCAGAAATTCCAGAAGATGCGGCGGGGTGACCAGCCGCTCGGCGGCCGGATCCACAAGACCGCGCATTTCAGACCCTAGACCATGCCGACCATCCTGGATGTGGCGCACGAGCACGGGTGGGATCGCCGCCCCCGCCGCTTCATGACCCTGTGGACGGCCTTTGGCGGCTTGCCCCGCGAATGGGAGCGCTTTGCCCTGCTCAAGGGCCAGAATTCCCATCTGGCCCATGGCTGGCCGCCCCTGACCGGCAATTATACCCGCGACCACAGGGAGGGCCAGAAATGGCACCGGGCGTTCGTTGCCCATGCCGAGCGTCATCTGCGCAACGATGCCGGCCAGCGCTGGGATAACGCCGCCTTTATCCAGCTGCCGGAGGAAACGGCCGAGATTCTGTGCGTTATGGGGCTGGATATAAGCACGGTCAAGATGCAGAGTCTCGAAGAGATCCATAAGAAGATGGACCCGGAACTGGTTCTGCCCATGCGCCGCATCTGGCACGAACTGAAGCATTTCATGGATGATCTGGATGTCGTCGGCTGTCAGGACATGTTTACAGGCCCCGGTGCGTACAAGCAGCGCTGGTACATGAAGGACAACACCTCGCTCTTCCAGATGGCCCTGGCTCCGGACCTCTTCCAGTCCGTCTGGCGGGCCCAGCGGGATCGGGATGCCCCGCAGCCCACGCCCAGCAAGGCGGTGGCCGACCTGGAAGGCGTCATGCTGGAACGCTGGATCAAGGACATGCTGGCCTGTCATCCGCGCGTGCTGCTGAATATATGCAACGCCAAGCCGCTGGATTCCCATATGGCCGACATTGACGGGTTGGTCCGTCTGGCCCGAAAGCCCGGCATGGGCGACACGATGCATGCCAGCGACGACGACCTGCTTTTGTGCATCAACGCCAAACGGTGCTCAAGCAATCACAAGCCCGAGAAGTTCCAGGCCATTGTCGATGAATTCATGGACCGGGACTGCAATCCGGATCCAGACGTGGAGCCAATCTGCGGGCTGGCCCAGCGGCATCTCTTCGTTTCGCCCCAGCTCAACCCGACCCATAAGCGGGCGATCGAGGCGGCGGGGCATCTGGCCCTGGACATTCCGGATCTGATCCGGGAGCTGCGCGAGGGATGGCCGGTGATCAACAAGGCCTTGGCGGAAGCTCGCCGCCCTACACCTCCACAGCCGACGGAAGCAGAGCCCGAAAAGCCAGCCAAAGTTGCCGGACGGCCCGCAATAAGGCTCGCGATCGGGAGCCCGGACCGTCGCTCAGTGTTAGCCACTGGCTATCGACGAGCATATTTGACACGAAACCCGGACGCAACCACCGGCTCAGCGGTCGGTCCGCTGACCATCAGAAACGCCAGCGTCAGCGCCCTGTGACGGCGGCCCCCAGACTGGAGAGAGACCATGATGACAAACCCGAACAATAACCTTGGCAACCTGTTCCTGCGGGAGATGAAAAGACATGAGCGCCAACTGGTCTGGACCTTTATCCTGCGCGTGGCCCTTGTCCTGCTTTGGCTGGCCCTGGGGCTGGGCCTCCTGATTGCGCGCGGGTGGGACGGGGCGAGCCTGCTCATGGTCGGTGCCGGGCTGCTCATGACCTGGCCCGTGATCTGGCTCCTGCGGCCTCTAGGCCTGCGCGGTCATGTGGCCCTGCTTCTGCTGGTCCTGCTGTATGTGCTGGTGCCGCCCGACCTGTGGGAGGCGGGGTCCGGCGCCGGCTGGCTGTGGCTGGTCCAGCGCTGAGTCCCGCCCCCGGGTCCTGGGAACCGATTATCCCCAGTCCATATTTCATGGATTGCTCTCGACATGGCCCAGGCCTGACATATCTATGTCAAGGCATGGAGAACCACGCTTCGTCCGCATGACCCGTTGCATGCCTTCATGCCGTTCAACCGCAGACAATATCCAGGCGCAGCGGTCCATCTTTCCCCTGAGGACATTCCGAACCTGTGCTCTATGACAAGTGTTCCCCTTCTCCTTTGGATTGTTGGCAGACATGAACGACCCCGACGCCATCAAAAAGAACTACACCATCATGAGTCACTTGACCCTGTACGTCAGCTCGCTGAACGCAGTTGCCTTTGCAGGTGGTCATTGATCTCGACTGCCCGAGTGCGAAAGCCGCATGCGGGACGAAGCCGTCTAGGGCCTCACGATGAGGGAGTGGATATACGGTTACCACCTCAGAAAGCCGTTGCGGGCAAATTGGCCAAGCACTGTCATAATACCCTAAAACGTTCCCGGCCATCAGACCAATCAACTTTGTCAGGGACTGGCATGGAGTTTCTTGTTCACCTGAATGCTGGAATGCAGTCAACCTTGCATTTGACGACTTGAAAACCAATAGACAGGATGGCATGAGGCGGTCGCAATCAACAACAAAAGCCGTGATTGTAACAAGCCGATTCTCAAAGCCCTTGTTCGAGAAGCGGCAAGCACGGCAAGATCACTGGACTGATGAAGTGCATTTCAGGGTTTCATGACTACTGCAAGGTCGTGAAGGAAAATCGAATTGTGCCCTTTTCGACACGGATTCAATCGCCTTTGTGATTTTCTCGGCACCACTCCAGACAACCTATATGGAAGTTGCAGAATCAGGCAAGAGCAACTTTTTGAGAAAGTAAAAACGGTCGCATGATGCGTTCGATAAGGATCATGCGATCAAGGAATTTGAATGTGCAGACACTTACCAATGCAAAAATTTGAACTTATCGATTCAGGCATGCCATTCTCGTTGTATAACAGAACGATTGCTGGCGGAGGGTTTGCCGACCAATATTGGGCTTGAGTACTGAAGTTAGGTGGATTTATGGACAACGAACCGAGCGAAAAGCGTAGTGTCAAGGACATCAAGAAGCTGCTGCCCTTCGGGTTCATCATCCTTGTCGCCCTCGCAGGGTATTTTACCTTGCGGGACTATCTGTCATTTGAAACCCTGAGCGAAAATCGCGATATCTTGCTGCAGTACAGAGACAACAACTACTTGTTGACATCATTGATTTTCATGGGCGTTTACATCGTCATTGTCGCTTTTTCCCTTCCGGGAGCAGCGATCGCATCGCTTACCGGAGGATTCATGTTCGGCCTGTTCCCGGGAACCTTGTACAACGTCCTGTCCGCGACAATCGGAGCCACCATCATTTTTCTGGCTGCCCGCATGGGGCTGGGAGATTATCTCTCTAGGAAGATTGATGCCCGTTCCGGTTCGGTTCAAAAGTTGCGTGACGGTCTTCGAGAAAACGAAGTCAGCGTCCTATTCTTGCTGAGACTCGTTCCTGCGGTGCCATTCTTCCTGGCCAATCTGCTTCCGGCCCTGGTTGGTGTCAGGTTGAGCAACTTTGTCTTCACCACCTTTTTCGGCATTATGCCGGGGGCTTTGGTCTATACTTGGGTTGGCGTCGGTCTGGGTGAGGTTTTTGCCCGTGGGGGCACACCCGATCTCAGCATCATTTTTGAGTGGTATATTCTGGGGCCCATACTTGGGTTGTGCGCTCTGGCAGCCCTTCCCATGGTCATCAAGTCATTCAAGACGCATACCCGCCCTAATTGAGATCAACACGAACCATGCAGGCGTTGCTTGACATGAACAAGGCAACTGGGCGCATTGACCATGAACGATCAGCCTGATCAAAAAGCTCAGCCATTCCTGGAGCGGTTATCAGTCCGCAAACCGCGTTTTCGGCAATCCATAATCGACATGTTGAAACCTTCGCCTTCAAGGAGGAGGCATCCCTCCCTTTTGAGGTCTGTTTTCATTTATGCGATCATCTTGATCATAATCCTCGAGAGCATGCTCATATTCACCTCGGGGGTGGTCATGGAGAGAAGCCAGCTGGGCATGTTGGCGGACATCGTCGAAAAATCCCACAGGGATAGCGACGCCTATGAAAATCCCTGCCCTGAGCGCGGAACAGCTGAAGTGGGCCCATTAGATCTGGAAAGCCATACCGTGGGTGTCAGCACCTATTCGAACGAGAGTGATCTCGTCAACCAATTGGCACCAGTCGGCGTCATTACCGTGACAGTGGCTGACGCGGAGAATCTGGGATGCTCTTCCATAATTGTCATCGCCGAAGACTTTGACGCCACGGACCTTGATGTAACAACGCACGAAATCGACCTTCAGGAACATGGCGTCTTCCCAAAACTGATCGCAGGATTCCACTCCCTCTACAACCGTGTGGTCAATCCAGGCTTCAATATTCGGGCCAACTTCACAACCCAAATGCAGGAAGACGAAATACAATACAGGTATTGGTATACCATCAACAACAAATCTCTCAATACGATCGGAAGTTCCATTGAGGCCATCATTGTCCCTTCGTTGCTGTTTCTGGTGCTGAATCTGGTTCTGATTACCTTGGGGGTCAGAATCTACATCTCAAACCCGTTGAAACAGGTTTCTGACAGAATCAACACCATCCAGAGTTCATCGTTGCTGGCAGAATCTTCGATTGGCAATGGTCCAACCGCCGGCGAAGCAAAGACCATTCCATCAGGCCCGAAACATGGCATCAGGCACACTCCGGGGTTTACGGCGGGGGTGTCTTCCCTGATCAATCAGGTGGAACACCGGGACTTCCGGGAGATCGATGAAATCAAGGAAGACCTGTCGCAACTCGAACGGCGGCTGAATCCAGTCGATGTCATCTCGATCAAGGAAGGAAGTACGCTCCATGACATCAGCAACAGCTGGTCGAATATCGAGCGCATAGTCGATACTTCGATCAAATATGCCGGAAATCTCGAACCGAAACAATACGAAGAGAAGAGACGAAACAAGGCGGCGTCAACTGAAGGGGGCGATGATACCCATTCATTGGAGGATGCCCAGGAGCTGGTCAGACAGCAACATCTTGGCATCCATTCCAAAGTCAGTCAGCTGATTTGGTACGCGACGTCCAAGACGATTTTCTCGAACCTGGATGAATTCGAGCTCAGGGAATTGTTGCACAATGTCAAGAGAAGAGGTCTGGAAGCGGCATGGGCTCGAGAGTTTGATGCCGCCTTTTTTGACCGGGTCAAGTCCTTCGAGCCCATCGACATTGTTTGGGCGAAAGAGGATGAAACCCAGATCGTTTACGCCAACACGAATGATCTGGAGGATATTGTGTACAATTTCGTCGAGAACTCGGTGAAAGCGGTCTACGCCCGCATGGAGTCAGAAAAAAGCCAGGAAATCAAAAGGACAAGAGGACAGATAATCCTTTCTGCGGGGGTGACACATGATTTTGGGTCGCAGAACCGTCCTGAAACCATGTCTGTCATTGCCATTGAGGACAATGGCATTGGCATGAGTGACTACAATCGGAAGAATTTGTTCAAATTCGAACTGGGGCGGAACGAAGCGCAAGAGGTGGACGCAAAAGACGAGAGGTCCGGTCTGGGTCTTTATTATTGCCGACAGCAGATACGGCGTTTGGGAGGGACAATCGAGTTGGCCGATACTCGCCGATTTGACGTAAACCAACCCGAGGGCTCGGGTACTACATTCAAGATATACCTACCGACGAAGAATGGCAGCCCTCATTGCCCCCAGAACCAAGAGCAGATCAACCGGCAAAGCTAAAAGTTCCCCTTGCATGAATTCGTCAAATACGTGATGCATCTTGGCCGAGTTGCGTAATCCCAAAAACTCTTGGTTTTCTGGACACACCAACTAACTCAACCAAGGCCATAACTTGTCCCATGTGAGTTCAGCAGTATTACGTGCTCGTGCTTCTATGGTGTAGCGGTCCCAACTTTCGACGTCTCGCAGCGGAGAAAGCAGGGAGAGGCGCTCACCTTTCTGCAACAACTTTGTTGTGTAATCGGAAAACTTCAGGTCAAGTTTGGCAGCTTCTTTGATTTTTATCTGCTGCTGTTCTCTTGTCTCCTCGGTCACGGCGAGGTAGAACGCCCTCTTTTGTTTCCAACTATTACTACCAATGGCACTGTTTTCTTTCCTGGGTAGCAAGCTCAGGTTGCCCAACGAATCACGTAGAATCGTATCTTCGTATATATCAGAATCCCAGCCACTTCTTTGCCTTGCCGCTGGTGCAATATGTTCGACTGTCTCGTACAATTCGCTGTTCCACGTCTCGTAGGTAAGAAATTTGTTCTCGTGAGAACTGATTCTTATCCCCTCTTTCTCCCAGCATCCCGGGGCTTGCGAAGAGGGCTTAGATTGATCAGCAGCAGCAAGTAACAAAAAACGAACAATTTTTTTTGCTGGCCGATAAAGTGGCTGGGCAATAACCTGTTTAATCCACTCATCCTTTCGGGTGATCTTGAATTCGCTTTTAGCCAGCAAGCTTTTGAACGCACTCCAAAGTTCGTCAATACTAAGTTCTTGATTTTCGCTGTCGACCCCAGCACAAAGACCAAATCCTTTTCGGGAGTTGTTCTTCGGTGCCATAATAGCACGAAAGTCGCGGTCGATATTTGCAGTGCCACCTGACGCCGCTCGCCTCAAAACCAGAAAAGCTGTCACGGCTTTCAAGACCTCAAGGAAATCGCCATCACCATCGCGCTTGAGATAGATATTCCAATAACGCATCAAAATCGGCAGGACTAGCTTGGTTCCCGTATCCCTTATGAAGGATGACAAAAGCTGCACCTGCCCCAAATTCTCTCCAGAATGAAACCTGCCAATTTCTTCAATTCCCTGTTTCGTCCAGTAATACCACCTGAATTCAGCCATGTCCGCAAGTAGCGAGACAAAGCGTTGAGCTTTTTTTTGAGATTTATTCCTTGCTTTCCCGTATTGCTTGCGCAAGAAATTTCTTTGCGACTGGAGATGCTCTGGAAGCTTCTCTCCAGTCATATGCAAAGCAAAACTAACCAATAGTTCCTTTGTTTCCTTTTGCTTCTTGGTTGCATCCTCGTACTCTTCGTCAACATACTTCTGGAGACGCTTAAAAGCGTCTTCAGATTCTGTGCCAGAAAATCCACGGTTTGAATCTTCAAACTCGATAACTTGGGGCTTGAGTGTCTCCAACGCCGTCAGTGGTTCACCGGTCGTATTAAGCGCGTCAAAGATGTCAAAAGCAACACTTTCTTCGTCAGTTGTGACGCGAGTCAGTACTATGTTTCGACAGAAATACGCAGCGAAGAAGAGAGTTCGAACTAGATCGTGGGCTGCCTCGCATCTCAGCAAGTCATTAATGGCGCGGTTCTGATCCTTTTCATCCTTGATAGTGCTACCCAACCGGTCAAGCAGCTTCCTGCATCCCGAACGATCAAACCATTTGATTGGCACCTGCTCACATTCTTGATCTTCGTACCATTTCGTATCGTTAAGTTTCTCCAGACACTTCTTCACCAGCTCATAGTTTGTCAACAGCTTTGGTTTACTTCTACCATGGTCAAATTTTGAGACTTGGAATTCATCGGCGTCTTTCCTAGCGTATCTTGCAAAAGCAAACAGAAATGCTCCTACCGCGGAACGATACTCGGATGTCCGAAATGAGTCACCTCTTTTGTCGTATTGTTGTATGATTCTTGGGAAGTAGTACTCCTTATTTCCTTCGAGCGCTTGAATGCCTACAGAGCATTTGAAAAGACATTCAAGGCTGTTTTTAATCTCACATTTAATCCAACGTTTGACAATCGACCCAATGTTCATTGTCTCAAGACTTTTGATTGAGGCTTGGAGATTCTCATGAAGAGCACAGGAGAAAAGCGTGAGAGTGATGAGGCGTTGTTGACCATCTACAATGGCCAAAGAGGTTCCTCTAAATTTCTCTCTCTTCAACTTCTCGTTCACGAGAATTATTGTACCAAGAAATGTGAAGGGGTTAGCATTCGAACCTTCGGCCAGGCGATGGAGTCCACTAAGGCAATCAGTAAAGAGTCGTGTTATATTGCCTTCAGACCAATTATATTCGCGTTGATATTCGGGAATACGGAAGCCGACAAGTCCACCGTGATCCATGACCGTTCCATGCAGGCTAACCGCCTTCGCATCAAATAGATTTTCAATTTCTTCCATATCTATCTCACCAAACCAAGCGTTCGCGGGTCACTAAATTTTCATCATTGTGCTCGGGTGCTAGACGATTCAGCCTAATCATGTCTTCTCAGCAACCCATCAACTGCATCCGACAGGTTCCAAATCGGTTCTGCAGTTCCGTCCCTCAGCATTTCTACGACCTTTGGCAAGCCCGCAGCCGCAAGGCCGTTAAAAATTGTCAGCATCTTTCGAGGATCTGAGACAATTTGTACGTTGTCGGTTTTGGCGATTGCAATCAGCATGAGAGTGGGCACCCGCCACGGATCAGTGCTGAAGACCGACCCATTGTTTATTTTTATCGTGTCAAGTTTGGTCACGTCGGTTGGCTCTAGGTCCAGACTTGTTGCAACGCAAACTGACAGAAACCAAAGATCGACCATGCGTGGAAGCGGACTCTGATCGATGATTGCATCAGCGTCTTGTTGGCAATACCGGGTAAAAGACTCGTGGTATTCCACTGGCACGTTGATATCGACAGTTTGGAAGGGATTGAAATATCTATCCGCCATCGTCACCTCCTATAATGCCATTTACGACTCACCCTGCGCGTCCGGACGGCGCTCGCAGAGTCGGCATTCGACTCTGTGGTTGCAGTTGCAACGGAGAACATTGATTTCTTCAATGCCAGGATTGTTAACGAGCATTTTTGGGTAATGCGACGAATTCGTCAGTGTAAAAACGACACCGGCGGATTTATCAATGATCTCCTCGCATCCGATAATCTCGTCGTGAGTCAAGAACAGCACGAGCTGCGAGCTTTCGCGCACTGCCGTGCGCAGAATGGAGCGCTTAACGTAGCCACTGGTCATACCAAGCGGAGTATCAATGACGTTAGGGGCTTCGACTTCACTGACTTTTGTCAACGCCAAAATAAATGCGAGCGTGAGGGCACGGCGTGAGGCCCCGTTGAGGTCTCGATCAGGATCAAGCGTCCTATCATTCGGACCATAGACGATGATGTCAAATTCCTGACTTATCTCAGCGCGTTGGATGATCGCACCATACTCTGGATCTGCACCGATCATTTCAATGAAAATGCTGTTCATCAGTTTGCTGACTTTACGCAGCTCTTCATTTGTAGTTTGCCCGTACGCGTTTTCCAGAACCTCTTTTACGTCCTTCGCTACTTCAAATTCGGCTAGGATACGTTCGTTCTTTTTCTGGGCGCGGAGGAGACGATCGCGCTCATCGTCTAGTTCTTTATGCTCGTTGCTTAGTGCGGTGATCTGCGTCTCGATCGAAGACTGTCGCGAGAGTTGACGGTCTCGTTGATCTTTGTACTGGCGCAAGGTCTCACGCAAGCCTTGAATATTGGTGTCGGGCAGTTTGTCGAGCTGCATTTCCAGTGCCTTAAACTCGCGTCCAGCTTTTTCACGCATTGTCTGCAATCCGTTACGTCTCTCGACAACGGTCTTGTATCCTTCAAACCAAGAGCTTGATCCAGAATTACCAACGGTATTTAGAGACTTGGCTTCAAAGTACAGGTTTGTGAGAGTTCCCTGAATTTCGTCAGCCTGTCGACTGTTGTCGATAAGCTTCTGAATATGGGTGCGACGTGTCTCTCCACACGGATCACCTAACTCTAACGTTTCGCCACAGATGCAGACTTCCGCAGATAGCCTATCCTGCAAGACCGGTATCGTCGCGTTCGGTATCTTGCCTTGATCATACAGGTCTTCAAGTTTGCCGAAAGCACGGTTTAGGAGGGACTCCAGCAGGGCTATGGCGATGGGTTGACTGCGGAACAGCGTCGAGTGTTCCTTATTCGCTTCAGTAAGTTTCTCATCAAGGTGTTTGATTTCACGCTTGGCCTGATGCATCTCCTTTTGCAGCTTTTCCTTGTCACCTTTCTGAAGTGCCGTTGCGATTGAGTTGTCAATTTCATCAACCTTCTCATCGAATGTGTTAAATTGCTGTTTGGCGTCCTCCAGTTCGTCCTTCAGCTTTTCCCACTTATCTTCGATCTCTTCCAGGCGTGAAGCGACCCGGTCCAGCTCACCGCCGCTTCCAGCCTGTTTCGCCTTCTTGTTCACTTCCTTAACCAAATTGCTCACATGCTTGATAGCGGCATCAATCGCGCCAAGACCAAGCAAGGAGCGTATGGCCCGCTGAACTCTGTTGCGTTTGATTGAAGGGGTGGCATCTGCTTCGATAAAACTCAGTGCCCGGTCACCATCAGTGAAGAAAACCTCGCGCAGATCCGGTGGCAATTCGTCATTGATCATCGCTTCTGGAGCATCAAATGGAGTTGTGCCAGTGTCATTGAGTAAAAATAACTTAACGGTCGAATTCGTTTGTCTCGACCGAGAGTCCACATCCTCGATTACCGAGCGCACGAGGCGGTATCGTTGGCGACTCTCTCGCAACTCTCCAGATACCTGGCGATGTGTTGTCAACTCAAACTCGACAGTGGCCATAATAGAAACGCTTTGCCCTTCACTGACATTCCAATCGATGGGGCAGAGGCGAAAGCTGTTCCCTTTGTTAGGTAGAGCAGCATCTCCGTAGAGTGCCCATTGTAATCCATGCAAGATTGTCGTTTTGCCCGACTCGTTTGCTGCACGGATGACCGTCAACTTTTTTTCAGTATCTCGTGCAAAATCAAGCTCTAGGTCGCGGAGCATCCGAAAATTTTGAAATTGTGCGCGGATCAGTTTCATGAGTCCAATTCTTCCACATCCGATTCACGGTCGCGCTGCTTCACGAGAAACTTTGAAGCCGTGTTGAACCTATCGTTGATCTTTTTCTGAATGTTCGTTGCCGACACGCGGTGCGTTCGCTCATATTCAAAAATGTCCAATATCACTTCTGCAAGCTTTTCCCTGTAGCCCTCGCACCTTTCTTCAATACTTTCGCATTGCTCTCGGATGACCGAGATAATCTTCTTGTCATTCAGAGGCATATTTTTCTCCTCACGCTCTACAGATACGCAGCGGCAACCATCTTTTCGATCATCGGAAGAGGTCCGTTTGGTCGACCTGCATTTCTTGCAAGACGCGCGAATTCCTGAACGCGGCGCAGTTCCCCACGCACAAGCGTACGTAAATCCGGGTCGATCTGATCGTCCATCTCCGGTGGCAAGGCCAGTAAGTCGTGAATAACGCTGTGCGTCTTGCCAACAGCACTGCATGTGCGCAGCAGGCGACCACGCCGTTGCACCCATTGCCGTTCCACCGTAGTGCTTGCGAGGACAAACGCCTTGCATATCTGAGGGATATTCACCCCTTCATCAAGTACGCGCTTCGCAGTCAAAACCTGTATATCCTCATCCTGAAATGACTGAATGATCCGTTTCGTCTGTTCACGGTCAGAAGTTTCCTCGGCCGTGAGCTGTTGGTACAGGATATTTTTGTTGCGCAACAGTCGATTCACGTTATTGATTTGGTCCGGCCCCTTATCGGAGGTATAAACCAGCGTGTGTCGTAGCTTTCCTGCATCCTCCCAGTCCAGAATATCTTTGAGCTTCGCAATCTTGCCCGATGCTGTTTCCAGCAACGCGCGGCGATCTCGCAACAGCTTTGCTAGGTAATTGTCAGGGTTACCTTCCTCACTGCGCCAAGTATGCTGTTTGATCTTGTCGGTGAGGACAAACCAGTGATCTATCTCTCCTTCGGTAAGATGGACGGGATGGACGTAGTAATCGTATTCGACCAGACACAGACCAATCGCTTCTTCAAGCGTAAAGCGAGACACTATAGGGCCAAAAAAACTAAGCAGCTTATTCGTTCCCTCCTCGTCATATTGACGTATAGGTGTGGCCGACAGACCGAGACGGTGCTCAAAAAACTCCGGTAGATTCTCGATAAAGGAGAGGCGACCTAGATTGTGAACCTCGTCGGCGATTAAGAGGCGTGCACAATCAAACGACCTAAGCGCATCAAGAAAATATTGCTTGCAAAGTGTGTTATGGCTGACAACCACCGCATCGACATCTGACAGACCGGTACGAAATCTTCGCTTTATCGCCTGGATCATGCTCATGCGTTCGGCAACACCACTTGGTTTTGTCAGATTGACAGGGTTAATTCCAAAAGGAACAATTTCATCGCACCATTGTTCGATTAGCGGCAAGTATGGTGCGGCTACGACGATCAGGAGCGGTTTTTGAACTTCATAAAGCCGATGGGCGGCGATCATCGAGGTAATTGTTTTGCCCGATCCGGTCGCCATTTCCAGTACACCGCGATGTTCGTTGGCACACCAAGAGGTTACAGCCCTACCCTGATGCTCAAACGGACCATCCTCATATCTTAGCCAATCCGGTATCGTGAAGCGCGTTCTGGAGACCGAACAATGATCAGTTTTGGATGGCACCGGCTCCTCCGCGAGGCCCAATGCCTTTTCATGGAGTGCTCGAAGCTCATCTTCAGTCGGTGGTTTCCCGGAACTGTACTTGTGCAACAGGCGTTGCCGAACGGCCTCTGAAAGCGGAATGACAAGACAGTTTTCGTCTTTGTCTTCCCAAAAGCGGTCAAATGTACAACGTAGCTTATTGGTGGTGTAGCCTTGATTCCGATCCTGCCAGGATCGCGCTACTGAAATTTGTTCAATATTCTTCGCGATCCCTGCGTAAGTTCCATTGCTTGATCCGTGTGCTGCAATGACATCTCCACGCTCTTCAAATAGCCAGACCTTCGGGTGAAAAAGCGCCTCCTTCATCAGAGCGATCTTGATCTCAATACGTCGCTCCCGCAGTAACCATGAAAGACACTTCAAAGTGTGTCGTTGAAGTAAGTCCTCTGTAACTGTCAGATCTTCAAGAAACATGTCCGCTATTTCTTCGGCCGATTTTTGGCCCTTCTCGATTGCTGCCAAATCTTCAGCTTGCAAAAGGGGGCTTATAATGAGGCGGAAACTGTTCTCCGAGCGGGTGATATAGGTGGCCAATCCAGGTGCAAGAGATGCCAGAATCTCACTCGAAAAGAATCCAACCATACAGTCAACCTTGCCCGCTTCCTGAAACCCCTTAATCAAGACTTCCTCTGCAAGCGGGTCGGTTGGTAGCATGTAAAGCGGACGGACTCCGTCAAGCGACCTCAGTGAACGGTCTGGCGACTTAACCACCATCTCCGGGTATGATGCAGCTTGGTCGGCAAACGCTTGAACTCCCAGCATTCTTTATTCCCCAAGATCCCAACTTGAGCCGTCGTAGTGGCCGGTCAGGCGCGATATTTTTGCAATTTCATACCCCATCGTAAAAATTTTGAAGTCAGGCTGAGAGCCACAGGCTGCCAGAAAATCAACAAGCAGGTTGTTCATAGAGCCTCACAAATGACAGATGGCACAACCATCCTCTGCCTCAGGTTCGGGTGTAGAGTATCGAGTTTTTAGAGCTTCAATGTCGTCAAGAGAACGACCTTGAACCCACGTGAACTTCTGGCCGTTTTCTTTCACTTTCTCGTATTTTTTGGCCGCTTCAAACAAGTCAGCATGATTTTCCTTGAGCCCCTGCCATTCCCCAATTTGCTGATAGAAACAGAAATAGCATCCCGATCGGGACCGCCAGGAATAGTAGGGTGGAAGCCCCAGACCGCTCCTGATCAACAGGTCTTTGACCTCGGCAATACCATACCCGACATCCTTGAGCGGATAGATCGGCACAATATTACTCTTGTCAGATATCTTGACTGGTTTGGCGCCCTTGAGTCCCTGTGATTGACCATTCGTGCCGGTATATCCCTTGCGGTTTTCATCAGCTCGTATCCCGATATACGAATACGCCTTGTCGTCCCCAACAAAATACTCAAAGGGCTGGATTTTGAGATATCTGGTGCACCAGCGGGATTGGGGACTGGGCAGATATCCTGAATAGACTTCATTCAAGACAACATCAAAAGGAATTCTTCTACCCCCTTTTGAGCGAACCTTAAGATTGGGGAGGTCAAGAGCTGTAATCCGATTAATCAAGATGCCGAAGATCATCTCAAACCGTTTGAGATAGCTGTAGGTTTCGGGCAATTCAGTTCCCGTGTCGGTAAAGACAAACTCCAAGGGCAACTCGTTGTGATTTTCAATCATGTAGATGGCTAGGGCTGTCGAGTCCTTGCCTCCACTGAGAGGAATGATATGTCGTTTTGATTGATCGTTCACCGCTTGGTCAAGAGTTGTCATGGCAGAGACCTTTCTTCACATATTTCATCAACTAATTTCTTCACCTTGTCGGAGCCAATTTTGCTGATGAACTGGTTAATCAGAGAGGCCATATGGCTCTTGATGAAGGGGTCGTGTTCGAGTGTGTATTCAGTAATATCAAGAATGCTCGACTCAATGTCTGCGAGGACTTCAAGCAGCTTTTCCCTAAAGTAAGACAGATCTGAATCATGCCACTCCTCAGGGCTTTTACTCAAAAGGATTACACTAAGCTTCGTTACATAATCCCTTTCATCGTTGTGAGATTTCGTGGCCTGACATGAATGCCTGTAGACGCCATTGGCAATATGATCCCACGATCGACTCGCTGGCATGGACTGTGGAATGGAACTTGACCACAATTCTGCTGCGCTCAGAAGAGACTGGTTTGAATCATTGAGCCGGGTCTTGAAAATTTCAGTTGCAGCCTCTACGGCCTTGCACAAAAACAACTCGGCAACACTCTCAATTTCGTGTTTTCCTTTCTTGAGTTTGGCAATCGACCTTTTGGTCAAGGCTCGACCGCCAATTTCAGCCGGATAATCCCTGACTAAAGATCGTATTGGGTCAAAGTTGGTGCAACGAAAAAGCGGTTGAAGGATACTTGCCTCTTCGCCAAGTCTTTCAGTCTCCAGCGCTTTTGACGGGAGATTGGAGCGCCATTCAATGAATCCATCATAAAATGCGCGGACCAAATCCCTCTCTTCTGGATTACTTCCTTCATTGAAAAGCTCGACCAAATCCCGCAAAAACTTCAATTGTTGTGAGGAAAAAGGGCAAACATAGAGAGTAAATTGATCAGGATGTTTACATATCTCTTCAATGGAACTGGGCAGTAAGTCGTTCAGATAGGTTTGATCACCATGTACGGTTTTGTAGACTGCGATGACGCGACCAAAGGCCTGTATACCAGCGGCAATCAACAGTGGCCAAAGACCTTCACGGATGCCATATGGGGGGCTGATTAACTTTTTGGCGAGGTCACTAAAGGGCTTGGGATGCTTGGAAGGGCGAGCAAAAAACTCTTCAATTGCTGACCAGACATGTCTCAAATGGCAATCTTTGATTTCATTTGGGTCAACCCATCCCCATTCCGCTCCGTTCTGACGGTACAATCCCGTGTTTTCAAACACTGTCCGATAAATCGATGCATCAGAAGATGTTGATCCGGCATAACCGAGATGGGGTGTTCCCGTTCGCTCAAGCACGGCCAGATTGCACCTTTTTCTTGCGGAACGTGTTGTAACTGAAATCTTACGCCGAACAACCTGTTCATTCCTGATGATTGGTGTTTTTGAAAACCTCAGAGCAAACAGTTCAGTCAAGGCCTGATCAGGTGTGAACTGATCTGACAGGTCATAGATCTTGCCATTAACGAGCCAGCTGACTTCCTGGTGATCTGGATTCCCAACCATCTCCAATGTATTTCTGAGAGATGTCTCAACTGCTGAACGGAGTAAACCCAATTCGTGAACCAGAAGATGATCTTTTTCAATCAGATCTTTTCTCGCTTGAAGATTCATGATTGCCATCAACTCCAAGAGTGGCGACATAAATTCGATTGGTTGGCGGGGGAAAGCAACAATCCAATGGGGTGGTATGTTTATTTCTATGTTCTGAAATCCATCAGCCGTGCAGTCAACAACTAACAGAACCAATGCATCCTCGTAGCGATAGACCCCTTCGTGTTCTTTTATCCAGCTACGGTCTGTCAGTTGGGATCGATTGACATACTTGGCTGAAGCGTATCGGGTGATTGATCTTCTGTAATTATATTCCGCAGCCAAATAAGGTTCCGGGGGCATTAACCGTTCGAGAGCCTCGATTGGATCTATGGCATACGATAATCTGCTGGTCTCTTCGTCAATAGCACTGGTCAAATCAAATTCAGTACCGTACCAAACCGAGATGTCATCAGTGTGGCGCCGGTAAAGGAGAATTTTATTCCTGATGAGAGTTTCAATTGCGTTTGAAACTTTTCGAACGCCAACCCCGCTACATTCGGCAACACCAATCTTGAGTTTCTGTTTGCTCAAATTCAGGCGCTGAGAATGATTACCTAATTGAAGAAGGGCTGTGGCCTTGATGATCTGTTGCTGAATCATGTCACTGGTTTGTGACAGGGCCGTTTCTGCCTCTATAAATCTCCGATACGCACCTCCTGGACCGGTGTCTGAAGCCAAGGCCTGAGCAAAATAATCATATAACACGTCAAGTCCGACCGAATCTTTGCGGTCGGGATCGACTATCTCCTCTTTAAGGAATTGGTACAACGTACGTTCATTCTGGGCAAACTTCGCACCAAGTCGGGGCAATATTTCCAAAGCCGCTGGAGTGAGGGGGACAGTTCGACTTAGAATATTCTCAACTGTTGCTGGTTCTATTTCATTGAAAAAGCCTACCGATTGCACTTTTCGGGTCGTTGTTTTGAAACTTTTGCGACTTTGGGTTTGAAGGGCATCGGCTATCATCTCGTAAGAATCGATCGCACTTGTATCAAGCCTTACCGTATCGAAACGACCTTCGATTTTTTTCCAGGCATTGTTGAGCGTCTGTGAAGCCCCTGTGATGTAAGTGTTCAAGTTCTTGTGCGTCAACGTTGTGAAAGTTACAGTCGGATTTGTTCTTCGTACCACCCATTCAGCCAGAATTTGGACATTGAGCAAATCCTCAGATCGCCCTTCCCGCACCAAAGTCTCCAGATGATGGCCAAACTCATCCCAGATGATGGCAAAGCACTTGTAGTCTTTGAGCCTTGCTTGCAATCCCTTTGTTACTTCTTTGATATCTTGATGCTCAGGAATACCGACATTTCGACACAGTAATTCTGGCAGTTGAGGACAATACCCTGTGAGTGTGATGGATAGATTTGGCCCTAACATGAATTCGGAGCCTCTCAAACTTTTTCCAGCGCCATTTAGGCGGTCCAGTACCATTGCTTTATGTTCGTGATCATTTGAAAGTAGGGTAATGCCAACGAGTGCCGCAAAAGACTTACCCGAACCATATGGAGCAACGACGTTGCTGGCCGAACTCCCGTCCACGCCGATGATCGCCCGAACTACCTCCAACGATTGCCGGGTCGGTTTGTACCGTGCCAAAACGTCAGGACGGGCAAAATCCTCAATCATATTGACCGATTTCATGTCATCGCTCCCGATTGTCTAATACCCAGACGATCGTAGTATGACTGAGCCCACTCGGCCGCAGATAGATCCCGAACCTGAATGACTCTTTCACCAGCGAGATTAAAAACTTCTATCAGTCTTCTACCTAAATGCTTGGGGGCACATTCAGCCAGCTCTAAAATTAACTCAAAGTTCTGGCCAAGCTGCGTAGCAGTTTCCAACACACCCAAGCTATTTGCGGTTTTGGATCCACCTTTTCCCGTTGAGGAAAATTTGTTCGTATCTTTGCAAGACAGGCAAATACCGAGTGCTTCCGGTGGAACTGAAACCGGTCGAGCTCGCTCAAAGTGATCGGTCGTTGTGACATGATGGATTAAATTGAGCCTCTGGAGGGGAGAGTTTAGATTATCCTCAGGATCTCGCGTCGACTTTGGTATATCGATTGCGTAAGTCTTGAGTGCCAAAGCGATCTCACGTTGGATCTGCTTGAGGCTCGGCACTGCCTTACCTTTCGCTTGTTCAAACTCGTGTAGTAGTTCTTGTGTGAGCTTCGTACGGCTGAATCGATAAGGGCGCTTGGCAGAGAAGAACCAGCGAAGAGAGATTTCTGAACGCATGGTCATGGTTGTTGCATGGATTAACCACCAGGTGCCGACGTGTGTCATGTAGGGATCATGTCGGAGAATTACGTTTCCGAAATCCGTTGCAGCAATCGCATACCTTTTTGCACTGAAGCTTGCCAGTCCCGTTGCGTATAGCCACCATCCGATAGCCTTTGACATATTGCGACCCACCCCCAGACTGTCTGCCACTTCAGGTGCGGCAAATCGTCCCTCTCCTACCTCCGTAAGATGATACAAGCCCTTAGTCAGCCATCCGGGGCGCAAATAAAATGTTTGATGACCTCCAAGTCTCATTGCTTAACCGCAATCGATCTGAGTCTAAACACTTCTTCGCTAACAGCCTTAGCTGCACGTTCCGTTTCTGCAAGCCGATTATCCATTCCGAAAGCGAACCGGGCACTTGCAAAAGCATCTTCTGAGCTGAGACCCATTGCCAGCAACGTTCTGGAGGGTTCGGGATTCCCTGAACTGCAAGCCGAAACCTGTGAACACACAATGTCCCTGTCTGCTAGCCGTGCGATCAGAGCCATTCCGTCAATACCTGTGAAAGTCAGGTTGCTTGTATTCGGCACACGCCGTGATTGCATTCCGTTTATGCGAACGTCAGGAAGCGCATTGAGCAGAATCTCTTCGAACCGATCTCTGAGATGTTTGAGATGTTCTATGGCCTGAGGAAGGATTTTTTGTCGCTGCTCGCAGGCCGTTCCTAATCCGACTATGCCGGGTACATTTTCAGTTCCACCTCGCATCCCCTTTTCCTGTTCACCACCCACCTGAATGGTAATTTTTTCTGATGGAGGACATGATTGAATCAGTACTCCAGCCCCCTTTATGGAATGGATTTTGTGTCCAGAAAAAGTGAGGTATGTTTGGCCCTTAAGAGGGAGATCCAGAATGGCTCGGCCAACAATCTGGGAAGCGTCAACAAGAACCGGCGCCCAATATTGGGCGGCCAGTTCAACAATGCTTTTGATGTCCTGGATTACACCTGTTTCGCCGTTTGCCCAGGCTAAAGCAATGACACAAGGATCGCTACCCCCCCCACCGAGGATTTCAAGGTGTCATCGAGTGTTTTGAGGCTCCATTCACATCCTCCCCGATTGAATGGTATATACCGAACCATTCCGGGCGCGTATCGCCGGTATAAACCGGTGACCGCCGGATGCTCTGCTTCAGAGGTAACCAATTGATATCCTTTTGTCTGATAATGACGTAGAACAGCCTCGTTGGCCTCCGTAGTCCCAGAGGTAAACGTAATACAATCTAGACACACACCCAAAAAGTCCGCTACCCTTGACCGGGCCTGTTCAACCAAAGAGGCAGCATCACGACCCACATGATGTATACTAGATGGATTTCCCCAGCCTTTCTCTAAACATTCAGCAACAGCTGCTCGAACCTCCGGCAAAGGTTTAGTTGTAGCATTGTTGTCAAGATATATCACTGATGGGCCAATAACACATTAAAGAGCATCCAGTGCTCTAATCGTCTGAGTCTGGCGTTGGCCCTTCTTTGCAAAGCACCACCCGTAAACAGGCGTAACGCACCCCTGTGATCATTCATTGTGAAGACCTCACGACTTCCAATAAAAATTTAGCCTTGAAATTACATTAACTCATGAAAATCCCCTAAACCCTAGCAATTTTATATGCAAATGCAACCACTTGAACCTACTGTAGTGTCTCGGCTCGAATGCATATTGTATAACTTGAACATGAAGGAGGAGGACATGGACACGAAACCCCTTGATTTGATAGGCGTTACCATGAAACGGCTGACACTGACCTTGATATTGACCTTCGGGCTAGCTCTGTCGGCCAGCGGCCAGAACGACAATCCACCGCTAGGAAAGCCTGAAACCTGTAAGCTTTTGGCTGACATCATGGAATTTAGCCAAGTAGCCCTGTATCATCTGACGGACAACATGGCGAACATCTCCTACTTTTTGGAGGAAGGGGACGAGGACGCGAGAGAACACTCTTGGGACCTTTTGATCTTCGGAGGTATTGAGCCACCCATGTCTGGCAAAGGGGATTATTTCACCAACCTGGAAAAGCTGGTGCGGTCGGCTACTCACGCTCACGAAATGGCTAGAGACGCCTATGAATCGGCGTGCCTGAAAGACGATAAATATTGAATTTCAGGATTTCAAGTTAACGATATAACCCCCCTATCAATCCTTCAATCCCGTTCCTGTTGAGGAGACAGTGTTACGTACGATATCTTGCATCCATATCGGCATTGCTGAAAGACCGGTCAGCAGATCTTCGATGAGTGGAGGATCATACCTTTTATCGGCCAAGAGCTTTCGAATGATGCGATCCAGCCTAGAGCGCTCGCCCTCGCTTTGGATTACGTCATGAATCCAATGCAGGGCTTGCACGAGATACATGCCGGGACGCCCGGCCCAATAGAGACGTCTTGGGGCGGCGTGTTTAAAGACGATCTTCTGGTTGCCGAGTTCAATCGGCTTGAGGCGCGCATCGACCAAGACTTCGATTCGAGCCGGCACCGCGTTTGTAAGACCCAATGCGTTGGCGGCCGTCATCCCATCGACAACAAACCGAGCTTTATTGCGTCGTGCGACAGCTTCGATCACCGCTCGATAGTCAGGCACCGATTGTTTTCCGGTTAGCTTGTTAACCGTCGGTCTGTCGTATAGCCCGCGCTCGATGCGGCGGAGGTTGCCGGTTTTGGTCATGCGTTGCAAGGCTTTATCGACCGTCTCGCGCGGACTAAGATCGGCGAAGTCTCCCGGAGTCCAGACCTTTCCAGATTCGGTCGTGATCCGATTCAGGATACGCATAGGCAAGGTTTGATGGGCGGCAACGTCAGTCATGTCCGAAATATACTACGTCTTTCGGACATTTGAAGTCCGAAGTTTGATACATTTTTCGGACATATTCTGCTGAACGACGGAAATCCGGTTACGACTTCCGACGTTTAGCGGCATAACTCCCTGATAAGCAATGATGCGGAAACAAAAACTCTATGCATTTACGTCTCAAGTTAAAATCTACCCGCTTGGGGCGCAGACCACAACAGTCTGGGCCCATGATAGACAGACGAACTTCGGTCAGTTCCTTATTGCACTCACAATAGAGAGGTAATCAAATGCATTCCTATCCCAAACGCCAATCTTCTCGAATGATCAACTCAAGGATTGAGATACAACCCAAACCTTCTTTTACACAAACATCAGGAATACGCGGTTCATCGATTTTGTTGGTCGCACCTTCCTGCGTGACCACTATGAGGGGTGGATTGTTGAGACTTGCAACAGCAATTACGAAAGGATCCGTAACAGAGCGGTTTTTACGGGTATCAACGAGACGGGAATATTGATCAAGTATTTTTGACACTAGTATCTGAATTTCATCGCCCTCAATATCAACAAACATGGCTTGACGTTCCTTTGCCCATTCGTGAAGGTCGTCATCGCCCTTTTCCAATTCTTTGAGCACCTCAACAGTGGATAATAGTCGTCTGGTTTCAATGAGTTCATCTATACGGTCCCAGATGGGTTGAAAGTTCCGGATTGGATATGCGCGCCGCCACGCGTGGATCAGTGAACTGGTATCAATACAATATTTGTCAGCTGTCATTGAGCAGCTCGTTGGAGAAGAACTTCCTCAACCTTTGAGATATGCTTCACCTTGAGATTCAGATACGCAGACACATCGCGCAATGTGATCTTATTGTCGTGGTATGAAGCAAATACCATGCGAATGAAGCTGTGCCCCAAAAGACTCAACGCTTCGTGATGCATGTTGTGTCCACCGAACTTCTTGCTTGCGTTTTTGGCTTTTTTTTGATTGAAGAGTGCGGCATAGGCGTCAGCATACTCGGCTTCTCTGTCCTGATAAAAAGCCTGATGCGTCAATCCAAGCGTTAGCAGGCGACGAACAATCGAAATCTTGCTTACACCGAAGACATGTGCAAGATCATTGATATCCTCTTCAGCCCAGATTGGATTGCCGGGTTCTTGATTCTGAATGATTTCTTCGCGTAGAAACTCTTCTTGCAGCAAGAGCGTTGCTGCAGCAACTGCATTGCACCAAACTTCCACTTTCTGAATTCCAGGTGGTCGGTTGGCGTTGATGTCAAACTCTGAGACCCCGCTTTGCGAAAGCAGCAGATGCGCAAATTCATGCAGCAACGAGAAAGCTCGCCGTTGCGGAACATCAGCGCGGTTAACCGCGATTACGGGCAACTTCCTGTTTGAAAGAGCAAAACCAGAGGCCTCGTTTGTATCCACCTTGTCCATCTGAAACACGAGCACGCCAGCCTCTTCAATCCGTGTGCGCCAGACATTGAATACATCGCGCTTGTTCTGCCACGTCTGTTGCTCGGTACGGGCAATTTGCAAGTAGTCACGGACCCCTGCGCCGACTGTTTCCGGATTGTCGTCAAGCGTGGCCGAGATCGACAGCTCGGGAGCTTGATCTCCGACATCTTCGATCAGGTCCAGTGCGATTTCTCGTCGCTCCTGTGCGACACGAATTTGCATATGAAGTTGGGGAGACATGCGTTGCATGTCCTCACCGGGAAGCCGTCTGAAATCCGAGATGACCTGAAAATCGGTTGGTTTTTCCTGAAGATAAAAGACAGCAAGGGGACGTTTGTATTTTTTGGCCAGAGTGCGGAGTTGATTGATGGTAGGACGAAGCTTTCCGGCTTCCCACTCGGGTACCTTGGACAGCTGGGAACTAGCCGCAACTTCGTCAAGATTGTACCCAGCACTTTCACGGGCCCAAGTCAGAATCTCCGGCTTCACGAGTGCTCTGACTGGTTTCCTTGTCATGGTTCTTTCCTCGATTCAGCATGCTATCAGCAGCATGCAAGGATCACAAATCCATAATTCCTTTGCGGAATCTTCCCTGCCACTGCAGGCGGCGCGACCATCCGGTCGCCATCGTTATTACGCAAAATTAGGCGAAAAACGCATAAAAGCGCCGAAGTCAGGATAGGGCTTGGCCCCTCACCCTGGCTCGAATCAACGAGCCAGGGCAGTATGTCTGGTCAGACTTATCGGTAGTCTGCGGCGTTATCGGCCGTCACCAAGACGGTACCGGTATCAATGACGGGATCCAGTGAACCGCCATTAATCAGCGTCACGACGCTTTCAACACCTATCGCCCCCATGTTGTAGGGATTTTGTGCGACGGTGGCCGCCATTTCACCAGCCAGCACGCTTTCCGCGGCATCGGGGTTGGCATCAAATCCCACAACGAAGATTTCTCCCAGCATTCCGGCATTCTTGATGGCTTCCATGGCACCCAGGGCCATGTTGTCATTACTGGCAAAAACGGCTTTCAGATTGGGATTTCCAGTCAAGATATTTTCCATGACGGCCAAACCTTTGGCTCTGTCCCATTCTGCGGTCTGCTCGGCAACAATGTTGAGGCCACAAGCTGACAGTCCGGCATGGGAACCCTCGGCCCGAGCCATGCCTGTTGACTGGGTAATGATGCCCTGCAGGATGGCGACGTCAGATCCAGCGGCAACGTTTTCACAAATGTGCGTCGCAGCAAGGGCAGCGCCAGTTGCATTGTCGGTACCGATATAGGTTACCCCTTCATTCGCGCCCTTGGTGTCAACAAAGACCACGGGGACTCCATCAGCAATGGCTTCATCAACAACCGGTGCCAAGGCGTTAGGATCTGTCGGGGCAAGAACGATGCCGGCAGCGCCCTTGACCAGTTGATCTTCGATCTGGGCAATTTGAGCGGGCACATCAGACTCTGTTGGTGGCGCCATCACGATCACTTCAACACCAAGTTCCGCGGCTTTTTCTTCAGCCCCTCTTTGTACTGCGGCCCAGAACGGGTTGCCAGCCCCCGGCCCTTTCATGCTGACAACAATTTTTTGAGCTGAAACGGACGTGGTGACCATGAACAGCCCTATGGCCGTAGCGGCAATCAAGCCAATGATTCTCTTCATAATTTCCTCCAAACGATTACCAAGACATTGTTTCGGTCGATTATATTCCCACCACATGAAATGACAATAGCGGTTTTTGAAGAGAAGAACTTCAGAATGGGGCGATCAACTTCGTGTGCCCCAGTCCCTTCGCAACACATCAATGAAGACCGCCAGAACAATGATGCCCCCGATCAGAATCTGCTGCCAGAAGGTGCTGACATCATTCAGGTTCAGGCCATTGCGTATGAGCCCCATGATAAGAACGCCACCAAGTATGCCCAGGACCTGACCTCGCCCGCCAAAGAAACTCGCTCCGCCAATGATGACGGCGGCAATGGCTTCAAGTTCCATCCCCTGACCGGCATTGGGGAACCCTGAATTGGTTCGACCGGCCATGATCAATCCGGCAACACCAGCCATGAATCCGCATATCGTGTAGACTATGATCAGGGTCTTGTCGACGTCGATGCCGCTCACGCGAGCCGCTTCGGGATTGCCCCCAATGGCGTACACTCGCCGCCCAAAGACCGTATGTTCCAGAAGAACCCAGAAGACAAAATACACAAAAATGGTGAACAGAAATACAACCGGAATGTTGTATCGGACACCATCGATCTCTCCAAGAAATATCTGGGCGGAGCCAAGGAATCTGACCGGGTCCGGGAGACCGGAATACGGAACACCGCCGGAGATCAGGTTGGCCAGTCCGCGGGCCATGAACAGCATCCCCAGGGTCATGATGAAGGGATGGGGCATCCTGAGCTTGGTAATGCCGATGCCGTTGACAAAACCGGCAAGCATTCCCATGATCGGGGACAGGCACAGGACAATGGGCCAGGCAACCCCCGAAGCGTTGGATACCGCCAGAGTCATCATGCCGAGGGCCAGTACCGACCCGACCGACAAATCGATGCCGGCCGTCAGGATGACCAGAAACATTCCGATAGACAGCATTCCATTGGCTGCCGTCTGCTTGAAGATGTTGGAAATGTTGCGCCACGTCAGGAAGACGTCGGGCTGCATGGCCCACAGCACGAAGCACATCACCACGATGACAATGAGGATGCCGTAGCGATCAAAATACGGAATCATCCGCACATGCCACGGAACCTCACTGTTTGTGTCCGGTTTACTGGACTCGGTCATGCGCAAGCTCTCCGGTGTTTTCCTTGGTACCCATTATCCAGCCGATGACTTCCGTTCGACTGGTGTCCTCAAGACAAGACTCACTGAAATTGGCCCCATGATAAAGAGCCATGACCCGGTCACAAACATAGAATATGTCATCCATCCGATGACTGATGATCACGACTGATATTCCTCTGTCCTTGAGCCCGACTATCATGTCCAGAACCTTGCCCACTTCCTTGATGGCTAGGGCTGCCGTAGGTTCATCCATGATGACAACGCGAGCCTGAAAGGCAATCGAACGGGCAATGGCCACGGCCTGGCGTTGACCACCAGACAGCTCTTCGACTTTCTGCTCGACACTTTTTACCCGGATTTTGAGATTGTCGAGGTGGTCCTTGGCCATCTGCAAGCCGCGCTTGTGATCAAAAAAAGAGACTAGGCCGCCCAGAATTTTACGCTTGGGCTCTCGGCCGAGATAAATGTTCTCGGCTATGTTCATGTTGCCGGCTAGGGCCAAATCCTGGTACACCATCTCTATGCCGAGGTCGCGCGCCTCTTTGGGGCTATGAAAATGAACCTCTTCACCCTCAAAGTGCAGACTGCCCTTGCTGGGCGGGTACAAGCCGGACAAGACTTTCATCAGAGTGGATTTGCCAGCGCCATTATCACCAACAACTCCCAGAACTTCCCCCGGCCAGAGCTGCAGGTTTACGTCTCGCAAGGCTGTAACTGCCCCAAAATACTTGGACACATTCCTTGCTTCCAGAACAGGCGTCTGTTCTTGGGCAGATTGAGTAGCTGGCAACTGCAATGCGACCGTCCGCTTTGATGAATGACGATGAAGCCCGATTCATTACTGACATCCGTTTGAATGTCAACATGTGACAGGAACAAATGAGAGGAGGATCCATACCAGGGCTGTGGAAGATGAAAACTGTCATGACCAACATTACATACTCGGTTGTTGGATTTACGACCGAGGGGATGGTTGGCCGGACGAACCCGACTGTGGTTCCACAGGCAGTGAGGATAAAATTGAATGGAAAAGGACGTGCAGGTTGATTGCCTGTTCCGGAATGGCTTGGTTTATGATGGTCAGGACAGACCACCATATCTCGGGTCAGTCGGATTTGCTGATGGCAAGATTCTGTGTGTTTTGCCTGATGGAGCAGAAGCATCCCCAATAGCTGACGAGATCATTGAACTTGACGGCCTGGCTATTGCCCCCGGCTTTATCGACTCGCATACACATGACGATGCGGCCCTGTTTGAAGCCGAAGCCGTCTATCCGAAACTCAGTCAGGGTGTAACGACCGTTGTTGCCGGAAATTGCGGCATATCCCTGCCGCCACTGGTTCTGAACGGTCAACCCCCTCTTCCTCCCATGAATCTGCTGGGACCCAGCGATGTCTACAAGTACCCGACGATGCTGTCTTATCGCACGGAACTGGAACGGAGAGGCTTTGCTCTGAACCTGGTATATCTCATTGGACACATGGCACTCAGATTGAATGTCATGGATGACACGAATCGTGTGGCCAATTCCGGTGAAATTGAAACCATGCATGCCTTGCTTCGACAAGCCATGGATGAAGGGGCAAGCGGGTTTTCAACAGGGTTGTTTTACTCGCCAAACCGGGCTGCCGACGAGGAAGAGGTCATTGCTGTCGCCAAGGGTGTGGGGAGCAATGGCGGCATATATACGACCCACATGCGCGATGAGGGAGATGACGTTCTTGGAAGCATAGAGGAATCGGTTTCAACAGCCAGGGCCGTCAGTCTGCCCCTGTTGATCTCACATCATAAATGTACCGGGAAACAAAACTGGGGTCGGACAAGTGAAACTCTCCCCCTGCTGCAGAAACTGGCGAGGGACAACCGCATCAATATTGACGCTTATCCTTACACTGCAGGCTCCACGGTCCTGCGTACCGGCCAGATCACGAAGGACAACAAGATAGTTGTGACATGGTCTGAATCTCACCCGGAGATGTCAGGCCGAGATTTGTCGGCCATTGCGGCTGATTGGGGAGTGTCCAGAATCGAGGCAGCCGAGCGGCTGATGCCCGCAGGTGCCATTTACTTTCAGATGCACGAGGACGATGTCCAGAATATCTTGCAATCGGACATGACCATCATCGGTTCCGACGGAATTCCGGCCGACCGGCATCCGCATCCCAGATTGTGGGGAACCTTTCCCCGAGTGCTGGGCCGTTATGGCCGGAACCTCGGACTGTTTTCCATGTCGCGAGCCATTTACAAGATGACCGGAATGTCAGCTCAGGTATTCGGTCTTGGCAATCGGGGTTCAATCAAGCCCGGATATGCGGCGGATTTTGTGATCTTTGATCCGAACACCATCATCGACAATGCCACTTACGACGACCCCATGCAACCCGGTTCAGGAATACGGTCTGTCTGGGTCAACGGACAATGTGCCTGGTCCGATGGTCGCATACTTTCATCACGAGCCGGCCAGCTGCTGAAGTCAGAATATGCAATCAAAACATAAGACGTTCACTGTTCCAGAACTTGCGTATCTTGGTCAATGGTACCCTTCAATCAAAGGGAATTATATGCCTGCTTCCCCAAAATTCCCCAACCGTCATGCTCCCAATACCGTGAGGAGTTCAAGCCGATCAACGACGTCTTGGAAAGCGTGGCCAATGTCGTCATGCACCGACCAGCCCAAAAAGGACTACTGGAACTTGGTGAAGCCCAAACCGGCCGAGATCAAGTGATGTCGGTGGCAAAAGGTTCTTGGGTAAACAGGAATATAATCCCCCTTTTTCAGCCCATGTTGGCGGCAAGGTTTTGAGAATTCGACTGACCGAGTGCCTGGTCAATTTTGTTTTGTGTTGAACCAAGTTATCCTGTCTTGCACTTCGCGGGCCCTGATGGCGCCCGTTCGTCGGGTCTCAGGTCCGCTTCAAGGCATTCCTTGAAGCGCTGGGGTCGGTTTCGGTTCATGCGTGTTTGGAACCGGCCCGCGTTAATGTCGAGACCTTGCACATGGACACGAAACCGCCAACCAAGGAGATTGAAGACCTGAAAGCCGAATGGGGCGACATGATACCCGCGGCGTTCCAGATCATGCTCCGGATCCACAAGGTGATCTTGCTTGCGTCCCTGTCTGTCGAGATCAGGTATCCCTCGAAAAGAGATTGAAAGGGAGAAAGGACTGTTGCAAGAATGCAACACTTGGCAAGGAAATGCTTCTTGACACGACAAACATGTTGCAAATCGCATTGGGAGGGGTAATGTACCGTCATAGTCAGAAACTTTCACATGAAACAGGAGTAAAAATCATGCAAAAGTTGATCATGTTGTCCATGGCCCTGGTGCTGGCGGGAGCCGGTGCCCATGCCATGGAGGGGGGGGGTAGACGCCTCCATGGATGACAGCGCTCACGCTGTCGACGAGATGAAAATGGATGTCGCCATGATGGAGGATGGCCCCGAAGTCATGGGTGAGGACGTGCCAATGGCCAGTGCGCCGTCGGTGGCATTATCCGGCTCGGCCAAAATGGGTTTGAAGCGTGTGGACGACAATGCCAGCACCAAGCCGGAGGACGACGACATCAAGACCGTGGTTGAGTACGAGGTCAAATTCAGTTCCTCGGGGGTGACCGACGGGGGTCTTATGTTTGGCGCGGCCATATCGATTGACGAGGACGGCAAGGGAGCCGCTGGCAGTAACGGGGTCAATGAAGCCAGCGTTCACATTGGTTCGGCGGATGGCACCTGGAAGCTGCAATTTGGGAGCAATGATCCCGGCATTGATCTGGTCGGCAACATTGGCGTGGCAAATGCGGACGACATCTCCGGCAAGACCTTGTCGTTGGAACCAGTCACTTGGGGCGATGACAAGGAGCAAGTTTACTTGCCAAGTCATATTACCGCCGGAGCCATCACGCAGGTCCCGGTATCAGCGGCTGGGGGAAAAGGCATTGCTAAAATACCGCCGGGAGGTATCAGTCTACTACTTGGGACGACAACCTATGATGTCGACGCTTATTTTACCGCGGCGGACGACTCGGGCGTTTACGATCCTTTGCCGAGTGACAAGCCCGTTTCACGTATCAAGCAAAAAAAGGGGGGAGTGACGTATACCGCCGTGAAAAGTGGTCAGGCCATTGTCTTTACGCCATCAGGAACCGCCATGCCCGCCCCGCCTCCGGGAGGTCATACCGCCATGGCCCTGACCGGCACCATAGATTCGTTTTCCTATGCCCTGACTGCTAGCGAGGCAGGTGAAGACACATGGTCGGCAGGGGTCAAGTATGATCCGGGGGCCTTCTACGTCAGCGCGGGCATGGACTACAACGACGTGCTGGCGGTGGGAGCTGGAGGCACTTTTGCCGGGAACACGGTGAAGGCAACCTATGTCAAGCAGGACGGCGAAACATACTGGAGTTGGATATCTGCGTATCCCAACGATGCCACCTCCGTTGACGTTGCCATGACCAAACAGGAAATGGTGAATGAAATGGAGGCCTTGGGTCTGTCGGTGTCGCGGGAAATCGGGTCGGGGTCTAATGTCACACTGGCCTATTCCAGACTCACCGACAAGGGACTGAAACCGACCTTTGTGGGCACCAAGCAATGGGAGCTGGACTTCACCTATGATCTGGGGGGCGGTGCCAGCTTCTACGCGGGGGTTGAACAGGCCCGCAAGTCCATGTTTGAGCATTATGCAGTCGTCTCAAATGGAGCTGATAAAGCCCCCACCTATACGCCGGTTGCGAAGGAATCGAAGGTAACCACGCTCGAAACGGGCATCACCATGAAGTTCTAGTCGAAACCGCTGATTATCGAGGCCTGCTGATCCGTCATGCCGGCCTCGATCAGTTGCTTGTAGGCTCGCGACCGACCGGCCAGATCGGATGCTCTCGGCTCGGAGAAATCGAGCGTGATGTCCGTTTCGAGCTTGGCCTCGATCGAGCGGACCAGGGGCGCGACCGAGCCAAACACGAACTGCCGCCAGGCCTCGCGTCTGGCGGTGCCGTCTCCGGCTTCCAGGAACTCCGCGGGGATGCCGCAGGCGATCAACACATGAATCATGGCTTGCCGGTGCAACTGCACCAAGGGCTGGGGCGGATTGGTTCCCAGCCAAATAGGCCGATAGCGGGTTCTCCCGCAAGGGGTTGCCGGGACTGAAATCAAGGAGAGCGGCTTGCCCGCGCAAGCGTTTGACCTAGCGGGTCAGGGCGACCTGACTGCCGGGACCGGAGGCCATGTTCGGGATCTGCACAATTGACCCGTTCGGCCCGGCCAGTTCCGCTCCCAGATAGGTCAACCATTTCAGGATGGTTCGGGCTTCCTTCAAGGGTAAGCATCCCATCTAGGGCCCTCGGGGGTTGGTCGAGTGACACAGATGCACCACGCCTTCGCTGAGAATCCGGCGGAACGTGGTCGAACTCGGTCCCGCGGTCGTGACCTCACAGGGCCAGGACCGCGGGTCACTTCCTCCTTGTATGCCGGAGCCAGCCGGGTCTCGATCCCGCAGGGAAATCGATCAGTCAGGCTGACTGCCGGCATCCGTCTCCCGCATTTCAAGGTTGGCGTCCTAGGGCATGGGTCAGGCCAGCCTGAAGGACAGACCGACATAGGCCGCTGCCCGGATGACGGTAAAATTCCAGTAGAGAACCATGGTCAGAGCCACCGTGCCTTGGCTCGTGCCGGTATATTCGTCCCTTATGACACGAGCCGACCGGAGTTACCACGTCGTTGCCGGGAACGGCCGATCGAAAGCAAAGGGAACTATATGCCTGCTTATCCAAAATTCCCAAACCGTCGTGCTCCCAATACCATGAGGAGTTCAAGCCGAGCAACGATGCCCCGGAAAGCATGGCCAGCGTCATCATGCACCGACCAGCCTAAAAAAGGGCTGGAGCTTCGTGAAGCCCAAACCGGCCGAGATGAAGTGACGTCGGTAGCAAAAGGTTTCTAGGTAAAACAGGTACATAATCCCCCAATCTTTGAACTGAGTTCAGACCAGAGCCGTATCTGAATCACCCCCGATGGTATTCCGGCGTACGGCTTCGGTACGTTGCTCGACGACCCCACCACCTTGAATCGATGAACTTGGTCATGGCCCCCGACTACCACCTTCATGCCTCGCTTCGTGTAGTGCCAGACGCTGGCTCGGCTAGACATCAATCCGGACTGAAGTTCCCAGTTAGAGCCCAGTCCAAAATTGGCTAAACCTCTGCCGACATGCAAATGTTCGGCAATTCAGCAAACGGAGTTGCAGTTAAAGGAATCACTGCAGTCAGGTTTGACAGCATGAGAGAGATGGGTTCACGATTTATCAATCTGCAAACTGAATTGCATCTTCCAGGAACAAGTAAACTGCCGCGGTCCATGCGAAGGCTGGATCGACCAATGCTTCACCTGTTTTTGCATTGAAGTTTTCGGACATGCCAGACATCCGCACAGTAGCGCAGAAGTTTCGGGCGATCTGCACTGCCAGATCAGCCTGTCCCTGCTGGCGCAATCCATCGAACAGCAACAGCGTCGTGGGCGCCCAGATCGGACCACGCCAGTAACCATTTGGCTTGTAAAACTCACTGTCGGTTTGCTCAGTTGCCGGACCGTACTCGGTCAAAAAATGGCTCGTGGTCAAACGGTCGACGAGTAAGTTGGCAATTTCATCGGGAAGCCGGTCGCCAATGATGAGGGGCACGAACTGGATCAGACTTGACACGGGCAAAACTGCGTCGGGTTCATGTGCTTTTTGACAAGTAAAAGTTTCGCCATTCCACAGTTGAGACAACAGCATCTTGGTTAACTCATCAGCACCGGCAACAAACTGGTCGGACGCGGTTTGGGCGCCGGCAACTGAACATTGTTCAGCAAGAAGGTCCAAGGCCGAAATCAAGAAAGCCGGCAGATCGGGGCTGATGACAGGACCACCAAATTCGAAGAAACTGGCGTTGTCCCAACCGCTGTCGTTGCCATGCGTATAAAATGGCAAATCAGCGTCCGAAGCTCGGGCATGGTCAAGCCAATAACTGACTTGGCGTTCAATGTGATGGGCCAGTTGCGTCATCTGGTCCTCTCGAGCCCAGCCCGGATATCTCTGTTGGATCAGTTTCACGGCCCAGCCATGAACGGGTGGTTTTGTGAAAGCGAAGCTGACCTGCTGATCATTCACGAAATCAGGCAGCAATCCGCTGATATCCTGATGATCATAAATGGCCATAAACTGATCGATGGCCAACTCGGGATCAATCGCGGCGAGCCCAAGCGCCGAAAAGGCATTGTCCCAGGACCAGATGTTTGTCATCCAGTTCTTGGACATCAGCACTGATGGTCTGGTCAGGCATCCACGCGCGGGCACAGTGTTCGCCCAGAGAACATATTTGGCCAATCGATGGGCTTCATGCTGACCGTCGGCCCTTGCCCAATTCTCGAACTCAACCTTGCTCGTGTGTGCTGCACCCACAAAATCGGGCTTGACTGCTTCTCTGATCGGTCTTTCGTGAATTTGGATCACCGCTTCGGCCCTGGGATTGCCGGTGATATGCAACTCAATCGCGTCGGACCGGTCGCGTCGCCAAGCTCCGCTGTATCGGAGCGCACCTTTAGAAATCCGTGGTGTCAGGCGCAAATTCTCGCCTGCCACCACCACGACTGGCGTACCATCCGGCGATGCATAGACATAATCATAACGCGATCGGCCAAAAGCAAGAACCACGGTGCAATTCTTGACTGACGCATGCAGATTGTCGTCAGCGCCGATCGCAAATTCTGCCAGTGCCTCGCAACCTGCCGAAAGCTGCAACATCGATGGGCTCAACCTGAATTCAGGCGTCAACTCAGCGCTGTCTTCATCAAGCAGCCTGATCTCGGCCAAGCGCCCGAGTGAAGGGCGTTCATCGCCACCTTTCACACAGCGTAGCCACGGCCTTGCACTACCGTGCTCGACGGGAAGCATCGAGATGGTTGTAAAGCACTGGTGCCGGCAGAATGGAACCTTGTTGAAATCGAACAGGGTCAACCGACGATTACCCCTTGAGCGACGAACCAATGGCGCCATCCATGATGTAGCGCTGTGCAAAGAAGAAGAGCACCAGCGGCGGTATGACCAGAATAACCGTGATGGCTGCGATGGAGGTGATATCAGTGTTGTGAAGACCCTTGAACATTGAAAGCCCCAGCGTGAGCGTGTATTTCGACTGATCGTTCAGAAAGATGAGCGGGCCAAGATAGTCGTTCCAGGCATTCATGAAGTGAAACGTGCCTACCAAAACAAGCGCGGGCAACATGATAGGCAGGTGGATTCGCCAATAGATCTGCCAGGCGTTGGCCCCATCCATTCTTGCGGACTCGTCAATCTCCATTGGAATGGTCATGATATACTGGCGAAGAAGGAAGACAAAAAAGGCTTCAGCAAAATAGGCTGGAACAATCAACGGTTTCAGGGTGTTGATCCAGCCCAGCATGTTGAACTCCATGTATAGCGGGATCATCTTGACATCCCAAGGGACCATCATGCTCGCCAGCAGCAAGATGAATAGCGGATCTCGGCCCGGAAATCGGTAGCGGGCAAACCCGAATGCCACGAGCGATGACGAAAACAGCTGCCCGATCGTGGATAGAACAACTATGATCACGGAGTTCTTGAGATAAACATCAAATGGCTGCTTGATCCAGGCATTGACGAAGTTTTCCCAAAGCACTTTTTCGGGCCAGAATTTTGGTGGAAATGAATAAAGCTCGGGTACGCTTTTGACCGCCGTCAGGAATGTCCAGTAGAACGGCAGAATGAACATGGCCGACAGAAAAATCAGCAAGCCATAGACGACCGGTCTGCGTATTATCCCGCCCCTCATTTTTTCTTGACCTCGCCTTCGTAATGGACCCAAGCCGAAGAAGACCGCATGACAACCATGGACAATGCCAGAATTATGAGGACCATGATCCAGGAATTGGCCGCGGCATAGCCCATTTCGAAATGGGTGAACGCATTGTCATATATGTACATCGCGAAAAAATATGTGCTTTCCAGCGGTCCACCCTGAGTCAACAAGAGTGCGATCGTCAACTGCTGGAACGCCGCGATGATTGACGTAATGAAGGTAAACAGCAGCATCGGCGACAGCAGCGGAATGGTGATGTGAAGCACTTGCGCCCACCCCGGAACACCAGAAATGCTCGCCGCTTCGTACAGTTCTTTGGGGATCGATTGCAGGCCGGTGAGCAGGATCAGCATCGTCCCGCCAAGCCCCCAAAGCGAAGCGAAGACAATGGCAATCAACGCCCAGCGTGTACTGCCAAGCCAGTTGGGACCATCAATGCCGACCAGGCTGAGGAAGTAGTTCAGAATTCCAAACTCGTGGTTGTAGATCCAGGCCCATATGGTCACCAGAGCAACGCCGGAAATCACCGACGGCAGGTAAAATGCGGTACGAAAAAGGCTGGTGCCAAACACGTTCTGGTTCAGCAGTATGGCAAGAAGCAGGCCAAGAACGATATTGAAAGGAACGAAGAACAAGCCAAATTTGATGGTAATCCAGAGTGAATCCCAAAAAAGCGGATCGTTGGTCAGCATCTCCTTGTAGTTTTCAAGCCCGACGAAAGTCCGCTTGCCGACCACCGGCCAGTCGTAAAAACTCATGACCAGCGAGAAGACAAGCGGGCCAAGGGTCCATAAGAAGAACCCAAGTACCCAAGGGGAAATGAAAAGATATGGCGTCAGCTTTTCGCTATAGCGAATTCGGAGAGTCAGCCTGGCTATTTTCATTCCCCTTGGAACAGGTCTCAAATCAGTTCAGGTGCCGCGCCGAACGCTCGACGGCATCGTCCAAATGCTTTTGAGCATTGCCTCTGTCGATCATGGTCGCTTCGATCGCACGTTCGAGGTTGGTCTGGATTTTCCCCCAGCTTTCGTGCTTGAGGAACGCGTTGGCCTCTGTTCCTGAAACAGCCAGAATATCGAAAAACGGCTTGTAGATTGGATCTTCTGTCAGCTTCAGTTCATTCGCCACGCTCGTGCGGATCGGAATTTCGTTGGTACGCTTGCGAACCGCTTCAGGTGTGGCATAGAACTTGATGAACTCCCATGCAAGATCCGGATTCTTGGTCTCCGCGGCCATGGACATGGCCGAAGCATTGACCGTTGATTGAACCGGCTTGTCGCCAAATCTAGGCAACATAACGGTACCGTAGTTTACTCCGGCTTCGTCAATCCCGTCCTTGGACCAAAGAGCTGTTTCAAACATGGCAAGCTTGCCAGCCTTGAACAGGTCAGAACCCGACAGGGTGTCTCCAACTCCCAAGACGATCGCCTCCTCAGCTGTTGCCATGTCAGCAAACATGGTCAGCACCTCCACAGCCTCGGGGCTGTTCATGTATCCTTCAACAGCACTGCCGTCATCGGCTATGAGCTTCGTCCCATTCGACCAAAAGAACTGCTCATAATCGTAGACGTCGGGCGTTGCTTCGACCGCATAGCCATAGACGTTATTTTCTGCGTCGCGCAACAGGGCAGCCGCCGCACGCAGATCATCCCAAGTCCAGCCGGCTTGCGGCTTGTCGATACCGGCAGATGCAAACAGATCCTTGTTGTAGAAAATTGCATGCGTGGTAAATCCGATCGGCACCCCGTAGATGTTGCCTTCGATTGTAGAAATGTTGAACAGAGCGGGCGGAATGTCATCCAGATCCATTTCAACCGCGCTCGAATTTAGCTGCGCGTTCAGCGGTGCGAGAGAAGGAGCATATTTTGGGAAGTTCCACATGTACATGACGTCCGGTGGGTCACCCGCCCCGAAAGATGCAATCAGTTTTTGATCATAGCCGTCCGCATATGCCTCGACTTGAACATTCACGCCGGGATTGGCGACTTCAAAGTCCTTGGCAATTTCCCTTTGTATTTCCAGCGATTCGCCAGTGCTCCAGGTCGCAAAGCGCAATACATCCTCTGCATGTGCGCCAAATGCGATTATCGCCATCACGACGATTGAGGCAGCAAGTTTCCGAAATTCCATGGCAGTACCCTCCTTGATGGTTTCAGTTGACCTCGGTGAACTTTCGGGAGATGATGTGCGCGGTCGCCTCGGAAATCCGGCGTGGCAACGCTCGACCCTGTACATCAAAAAGGTGACAGTTTTCAGACGGCAGACGCAGCTTCACCTCAGTACCATTTGTGGCAAGACTCGTTCCGCTCACTACAATAACGATCTTGCGACCAGCTGCGGTGCGTGCATGAACATGACTTTCGTTGCCCAGCCGTTCAACCAGATCGACTCGAACAACAGCGTGGTATGCGTTCCCTTCGACGATCTCGATCTCGTCTGGGCGGATGCCGAGGGTCATCTCGCCATTTCTGGAAATATGACACGAATCCTGCACTTGAAGAGAAACTGACTTGGCAAATTCCGGACCAGTAACGGACAGCTGGTCGGCACTCATCGTTGCTTCCACAGCAAAGAAATTCATCGCAGGGGTGCCAATGAACCCAGCCACGAATCTGGACTTCGGCGTGTGAAACAGTTCCAAGGGTGTCCCGAATTGCGCAACAACGCCCTTGTCCAATACCACGACCTTGTCAGACAAGGTCATCGCCTCAACCTGATCATGCGTCACATATATCATCGTCGCCTCAAGGCGAGCATGAAGATCAGCCAACTCAACGCGCATCGAAACACGCAGACTCGCATCCAGATTGGACAATGGCTCGTCCAAAAGGAACAGTTTTGGTGCACGCACAATCGCACGCCCAATTGCCACGCGTTGGCGTTGGCCGCCCGAAAGTTGCCTCGGCTTGCGATCCAGCAGGCTAGTAATTTGCAGGGTCTCCGCCGCGCCCGCAACCAAGCGCTTGACCTCCGCTTTTGGAATACCGTTCAGTGAAAGTCCGAACGCCATGTTCTTGCGTACGGTCATGTGCGGATAAAGAGCATAATTCTGAAAAACCATCGCAATGTCGCGCTTGGCAGGCGGCGTCTGCGTAATATCGCGATTACCCAGCTTGATCTGCCCGTCGCTGACATCCTCAAGCCCCGCGATGGTTCTCAGCAGGGTGGTCTTGCCACAACCGGACGAGCCGAGAAAACTGACGAATTCGCCTTTGTCAATCTCAAGATCGACACCACTGAGGACTTCAAGGTCACCGTATCGTTTTTTCAGGTTTTTGATCGATACGTTTTCCACGCCTTCCTCCCGCCTTAATCTTAAACGGTTAACTTTTGCCTGTAAAGTTCATTTTTCCATGTTTTGCATTTACTGCTTACAAATGGTTTTGGAGTGAACTCATCAGGCGGCAGGGACGATTTCCAGTGAAGCCGGATCATGCAAGTCGCACAAGCCGTCATGTGTTATGGCATCACCGATATTTCAGAATCAACTCCGTCAAACACTTGCCACTTGGTCCCCAGCTTGAGTGATGCGATCAATTCTGTTGACAATATCGAAATCAAGCGTTTTCATTTGTCCGAAGCCATAGAGGGATCGTGTCTGGCCGTTTTGTGCAGACTGAGAAGCGAGAGGTGAATAAGTTGGCAGAATCAAGACCTCATCGTCCAAGGCAATTGGAACTCGGCGTTTGCTATTACCCCGAGCAGTGGCCTCGCAATCAATGGGCTTCCGACGCAACGCGCATGAAGGACCTCGGGCTCGATTGGGTACGGATTGCAGAATTCAGCTGGTCAGACATAGAGCCTTCCCCCGGTCAATTTCGTTGGGACTGGCTGGATGAGGCCGTTGCAACTTTGGGTGACGCCGGGCTGAAGATCATGATGTGCACGCCAACGGCCAGCCCGCCAAAATGGCTAGTGGACAGATATCCAGAGATCTTGCCCGTCGGCGCAGATGGCAATCTGCGAAAATTTGGCTCGCGCCGCCACTACTCATTTTCAAGTGAAACTTACCGTGACCAGGCTGTACGGATCGCTGGAGAGTTCAGCCGGCGATACGGCTCCAACGACTACATACACGCCTGGCAAATCGACAATGAATATGGAGATCACGATACGATCAAGGATTATTCGGACAATGCGGTGGGTGCATTTCGTACATGGTTGCGGAAGCGATACGGGACAATTGACCAGTTGAACCGGCGTTGGGGCACATCGTTTTGGTCAAGTCGCTATTCTGAATTTGGACAAGTTGATTTGCCGGCGGGACAAGTCGAAGAGCCGAATCCCTCTCATGCCCTTGATTTTTGCAGATTTTCTTCTGACCAGGTTGTTGCGTTCAACAAGGCTCAATACGAAGTGATCAAACGCCATGCGCCGGGTGTTCCGGTTACCCACAATTACATGGCCAACAATCTCGATTTTGATCACTTCGATCTGAGCGCTAGCACCGACTTCGCTTCATGGGATAGTTACCCGATGGGCCATTTGGTGCACGGACCATATAGCGACGAACAAAAGAAGCGGTACCTGCGGACCGGAATGCCGGACTATCAAGCATTCAACAGTGAACTGTATCGTGCGGTCGGAAACGGCTCCGTTTGGATAACCGAGCAGCAGCCAGGACCGGTAAATTGGGCGATATACAATCAGGCACCCGACGACGGAATGATCCGTAAATGGACTTGGGAAGCCTGGGCCCATGGCGTGGACGTAGTGATGTTCTTTCGCTGGCGCCAAAATCCAAAGGCACAAGAGCAGTTTCACACCGCTCTATTGCTGGAAGACGGAACACCAGATCAGGCATACAAGGAAGTCCAGCAGATTGTCAGGGACCGCAAGGCTGTTGGCGGGATGGCGTTGTCCGATCAAGCGCAGGTCGGACTGGTCATTGATTATCCTTCCTTCTGGGTTTCGCAGATTCTTCCACAAGGGGCCGATGATGCGGGTGCCCCGAGTGCATACGAGTGGTTTCAGGCTGCCAGACAGCGCGGCGTTGCGGTGGACATTGTCGGACCGGACGTGAATCCTGAAAACTACACGCTTTTGTTGTGCCCGGATCTAATGAAAGACAATCTGGATTTGACAGAGCGTATCGCGACCTGCGAATGCAAAGTCGTTTTCAATGGCCGCAGTTGCAGCAAGAACGAAGACATGTCCATTCCAGCTGGCATGCCGCCCGGGTCCATTCGGCGACTTCTGGATGTTAAGGTGACACGTGTCGAGTCGTTGCCGGCCTTTGCAAGCGACACCGTTCGAGTAGGTAACCGCGAGTTTCCGGTCGGTTCATGGCGCGAAAGCATCCACACGAATGAGGCAGTCTTGGCCGTTTACGGTGGTGAATACCGCCAAGGAACGCCCGCAATAGCCGGAAACGAACAGTGCCGGTATTTTGCCTTTCGGCCGAGAGACGAATTGCTGGGCAAGCTTCTGGACGATGCCTTCAAGTGGGCTGGCATCCCGACCCAAAATATTCACGAGGACATACGAGTGAAGCGCCGCGGCGCCTGCGAATTTATCTTTAATAGCGGGCCGGATCACTTTATCTGCAAAACGATACCCGGCACCGATTTTGTCATTGGATCTGAACGCGTCGCTCCGCGATCCGTATCGGTTCGCAAGATCCTCGATTGAATCAACTCAGATGAAAGGAGAAATCATGTCATATGCATCCGAAATCCACTCGATTCTGACGTCACTTGATGTCCCGGTAGCAAGGTTTCAGGGCGGGGATTTAAAGGTAAATTCTCCGTTGAATGGCGAGTTGATCGCCGAGGTCGATCAACATGGCGTTGCCGACGCAGTTGACGCGGTTTCGGCGTCACACAAGGCCTACAGGAAATGGCGAAGCGTTCCAGCCCCGCGCCGTGGTGAACTGATCCGGCTTTTGGGGGAGGAATTGCGTACTCATAAGAAGGTGTTGGGACGTCTGGTGTCTATCGAAGTCGGCAAGATCAGCAGCGAGGGCGAGGGTGAGGTACAGGAGATGATCGACATCTGCGACTTTGCCGTTGGATTGTCGCGTCAACTGTATGGCTTGACCATGGCGACTGAAAGGCCCGGCCATCGCATGATGGAAACCTGGCATCCATTGGGTGTCGTCGGGATCATCACGGCCTTCAATTTCCCCGTTGCGGTCTGGTCCTGGAACGCCGCTCTGGCGTTGGTTTGCGGGAACTCGGTCATCTGGAAGCCATCGGAGAAGGCGCCCCTAACCTCCATCGCATCGCTGGCATTGTTTCGCCGGGCACTGACCCGACTCGAGGAAGGTTGGGACGATCTGGTTCAGTTGCTGACAGGTTATGCCGATCTGGGTGAGGAACTGGTCACAAACCCCGGTGTTGCCCTGATTTCCGCAACCGGATCAACTCGCATGGGCAAGACAGTGGGGCCGAAAGTTGCCGCTCGCTTTGGTCGTTCCATTCTGGAACTTGGCGGCAACAACGCGGCCATTGTCACGCCATCAGCCGATCTGGATCTGGCAGTTCCTGGAATCGCCTTTGCCGCGATGGGCACGGCCGGCCAGCGATGTACCACATTAAGACGCTTGATCGTTCATCGATCCATCTATGACCAGCTCATGTCCCAACTCCTGTCGATCTACGAAAGTGTCAGCGTTGGTGACCCACTGGAGACAGGAGCACTCATAGGTCCGCTGATCGACAAGGCAGCATTTGATCATATGCAAGTCGCACTTGATCGAGCCCGAGAGCTGGGTGGAACGATTCATGGAGGCGAGCGAGTGCAGAATCAAGGCCAGGCGTATTATGTTCGCCCGGCCCTAGTTGAAATGCCAACCCAGATCGGACCCGTGATCGAAGAAACCTTTGCCCCAATTCTCTATGTCATGCCCTACGACAACCTGTCTGAAGCCATCGATATGCAAAATGGGGTGGCGGCCGGTCTGTCCTCTTCCATTTTTACCAACGACATGCGTGAAGCGGAGATATTCGTCAGTGATTGCGGATCTGATTGCGGCATCGCCAATGTCAATATTGGCCCGAGCGGGGCGGAGATCGGCGGGGCATTTGGCGGCGAGAAAGAAACCGGCGGAGGCCGTGAAAGCGGTTCTGATGCGTGGCGTGCATACATGCGGCGAGCCACCAATACCATCAACTATTCGCGTGAGCTGCCACTGGCCCAAGGGGTGTCCTTTGACGTGAAGGCATGATTTTGCCACCACACACTGTACACGAATACCTATGATCGACGAAATGAACAGTCTGATGGTGAATGATCAACTGACATTTTGAGCCCAGGTTTCCGCTTGCATTTGGGAATTTGATGCCTCTTTGCCCCTTTATGCCGAGAACGAACGCACAACTGGCTTACGTCTACTGCCGGAAGGCCTGCGAGGGTTGGCCCGTGAATTTTATGATGCGGGCAACTGGTAGAGGCAGGAGCATTGACCCTGTTGATCCAAGCTGGCCAGCAAGCCTTACTCCAACTGGATTCAACGTTTGCTGGGCTTGAATTACCAACTTAGGGCCACATCCAGTTCCTTGTGCTCAAATGCAGTCTCATAAGGTGCAAGTTCAAGGTCAGCCAACCCAATATGTCGTCCGATACCCCGCCACTGTCGGGTCACTTCAGCCACTTCGCGCACCACAGCACGTGCAGTGTCCGGTTTCAAACTGAAATCCTGACACACCTCCATAAGGTTGTCAAGTGCTGCTTCATTGCCGCTTTCGGAGATCCACGTGGCCAGGTGCCGCGATTTCTCAGTGATCGGAACAGGGTTCATGTCATAGGCCGGTGAAAGACGCCATTTTTGCTTGCTTGAATCATGCAGGAACGCATGGTTCCGCAGGTGGTCGTCCAAGTTGGTTCCCAGGATATTGTAGGCTATGCGGCGAAACAGTTCGTGCAGGTCTTGTATCGGCTCCGCACTGAACCGGCGGATGGCGAGAGCCATATCGGTGTAAGTTCCATCTTCGCCATCACGTGCACCAATCATGGTCATAGCCGAAATGAAATGGATGCGAGAACCATTGGCACTTCTGTCAAAACGCCGAATGAGGCTGACTGGCTTGCCGTCGACCCGAAGCAGGCGAGCCATTGATGTATTTATTCCGGCTCGCGCTGCCAGTTGAGCCGACAAGACCTCACCGGCCGCAATATTGCGATTATCGTCAACCTTTGGAAACTTTGCGATGGCGAATGTTCCGTCCTCATCCAGCACGGCACTCTTGGGCCGTGCGCCGCCAAGCGGTGAACCGCGACCCAGCAGCAAGTCGAGATCATCGGCTGTGGCCATGCCTGTCTGCACGGTATTTGCTGCGTGCATCAAGCGAGGAATGGTCATGATTGGTGGTATGGAATGTTCGGACGGACTGCGCAGGAAGCCATTGTCGCCTTTGATGCGGTATCGCAGCGCACCAATCCGACTGACATCATCAAGCGCGATGAGAAAGCCTATTTCGGTGATCGGTATCGGTTCCTGCTGCTTTTGTATGGCTCGCACAATCAGCTTGCGCCCCCAATGGTCCGGGGCTCCATCGCGTATCGATCCGGGCAACGAACCCTTTTCGGCCGGAATGTGATAACCATTCCGACTGAGCGGCATGTCAGGCTGAATGGCAAGCGCCTGCGGGTTTCTCAGCCAGTTCTCATCGTAGATAAAAGTGGACGATTCAGAGCCGGTGCGCAAGTGGCTGTAAAGTGTCCCAACGTGCCGTGTCTCCTGACCGAGCTGGATATGCACTTCCAGCGTTTCAGCCATGGATTCCCTGCCGAAGGCGAATTGTGTTTTCTGCGCTCATGTTATCGACTTCGAATTCGCTGCGGAATTCGTTCGGCATCAAGTGCGAGACCCATGTCATCGGTCGCCGGAGCGGCGAGATCGCCGAGACGCTTCTCAAAACCAAGGATCAGAATGATCGCTACCCACGAGGCCATGGCAACTGATGCATCACCACACTCTATCTTGTTGAGCGTCGTCCGTGAGATACCGGCCCTTTCGGCCATGCTGATAGTCGAAATGCGACGACGCTTGCGTGCAAGGGCAAGATCGGCCCCCAACTTTTTCAGGGTACGGTAGGCAGATACTGGCAGATATTTTCCCATAATGTTCATAAAAATAGCCTTAAACTATAATTAAAGTATAAAATTATGAACTCTAAATCAATAAAATTTTGTTTTCTGGTCTTGCGCAAGGCGGGCAGGAAACAATTTTTCAAACCCCAATTCCGGCTGTTCTACCAAGTCTCATGATTCGCCGGTTTGGCATCTGAATACTTCACTACATCCATCATGCTCATACACCTTGCTCGATGCAGGACAACAAATCTGACTTCAACCTGATGACGGAATTTGATGACTACGCTCCGTGATGCCCCGATCATTCTCCCAACAACTTCTCCGAAATGCTTGACCTCATGTTCGCCTCGCGTTGACATACCAAGCACAGAAACCCGCCCGGCACAACATAAACCGTACGAGAGTCGGCGATTCTCGAATTTACAAACAGGCCTTGAACTTCGCGAGACGCCCCTTGCTGTGAACCTATTTTGCACCGGTTCGGTTCTGCAAGCCTCAAACGGCTGATTATTGCGGCCGCCGGTCGAATCTCGGCTTTTATATTCCGAACCGGAACGTGTTCGAGGGCATCGCGTGTTTGTACAAGAACATCCATCACCTCTTTGGACAGCCCCGCGCGAAAATCTGGCTGGACCAGAGTTCGATTCAGGGTTGAGGGGGTCAGAAAGCGTTGCATGGTCGTCTGAAACGGCGCACTCTCGACCGTTTCAGGGAGAGTATGGATCAGGATATCCAGCCTTTCATCAAAGTCCTGGATACCACGAACCTCGACCTTCCGTTCGATCATGTCAGCAAAACTGTACACGTCATTCATACGTCGGGACAAGAGCCCAATATCCCATATATCTTTGTATCGAACATTCGTTCTGGATATCGTATTGGTCAAGGCTACGATCTTGTCGGCCATGATTTCTTGGGGTGTTTCCACCGGAACCGCAATGTTAGAAAATGAAGGTGGCAGTATCAGATAGTTGCGACGCAGGTTCATGATTTCCCGGGTCTGGGCCGTGGCATTGCTGATATCCACCTTGATGTGTTGGCTGGGCACATCTATCCGGCTCGGCTCCGTGTTCATGGAAATCCACCACGTATGGGCGGTCCTGCCTCGCTGCTCCACAGGAGGTTTTACAGTCACTGGAAGCCCGTAGCGAGCTTCCAAATGCTTGGTAATCGCATCAGCCATACCCCCCAAAGAAGCCGGTGTAAAATCTGGTTCGCCAGCGAAATCCAGATCTTCGCTGAAACGGTCGCTGCCATAGACAAGCCGGAGGCAAGTTTCTCCCAGAAATACCAAATCCTTCAGGTACCCATGTTGATGCATCACATGAAAAATATCATAGTGCAGTATCTCCTTCTCCACCACGGGGCGCAACTGTTGGAGTTCCGTGCCATGGACAACCCGGTCGACCAGTGCGTGAAAATCGTATCGCGTCCTGCTCATCTATGATCTCCTCCAGAAGCTCAGTATCGACAAGATGCACATTACGCCCTGCGCGTTTCAGTTCGGCATAAGCAAGTCGAGCCGTTGCGTGTGGCAAGAAATGTGTATCGTATAGCAGATTGTCCATGATGGTGTTTGGGTTCTTGCTCGTATGAGCAAAATCAATGGCTCCCAGCCCGTCAACAGTATACCAACCGCCCTTTCCACTTGTTGTGACCGTGATGGTGCCCATCAACTGCTCGGAAATAATCGAGTGTGCCGACAGGATGCTTTCTAGCGAGAGGTAGCACAACTCGCCGGGGCGCATGGCTGCAGCAATACGTTCCAAAGTTGTGCGGTCCAAATTCCGCGACTTCGGATTCCAGTAGATTCCTCGTACAGCTCGCTTTAACCCTCCGACTTCTACCAGCCGGGCCAAGGTCGCCTGAAGGCCCCGAGCGGAATCCTCCGGAAAAATCACTTGCAGATCCGATTTGCTAAAGATGTATTTTCCAGCGATGTCCAGATCAATGATGCGAGCCCATGAATCCTTGAGTTTCATGACTTTATCTCCCTGACAGGGAGAAGAAACTGTGTGCTGAATGGCTGGATTTCAAGGAAACAAAGGTCCTGACAGGACAACATCATGCTTGCCATCAGCATTCCTTTTTGGTGGCAAGTGTGTCACGCACATTCATTTGACCCTGCGAGCACCGTACCTGATGGCACAGCAGGAACAGGCTGCTAGGTCACCCGACCTCGACAATCCACTTTGACAAAGCCTAGCACCTGGCCATCAAGCGTGAATATGACCTTGTCATAGAGATTGATGACAGGGCAGACGTGGTTGGGCAGTATCTGAACCTGACCGCCGACCTTCAACGATGATGCCGAGCCCGTTGCCTCCAGAAAGCCGTGCTCCTCGTTGACATTGTATAACTTCGCTTGGGAACTAGGCTCAATGCCAAACCCCTCCAAGCCTCCCAAGTCACTGGTCAGAGCCTTGGAGCCAGCATCAATGATAACCCGACCGGTACCATGAGGACTGGATACGACCGTTGCAAGAATCCGGACTGCACAGTCGTCGAGTGTACAGGCACCATCTGCCAAGACCATGCGGTCGTTAAAGATATAGGTTCCGGCCCGGTATTCGGTGACGTCCTGCAGACCCGCGCTTGAGTGTAGATCCCTGGTTCCACCGGAGGATATGATCTTGGGGTTTATGCCATGAGAAACAAGGGTGTGTTTGACGGCATTCAACCGGAAGGCCGCATCTTCTCTCCTTTCGGCCGGCGAGTAAGTTAGAAGTCCCTTGAACGCAAGATTGGAACTTGACTGGATCGCTTGAGCCAGCTGGAGGGTTTCGTCAGGCGACTGAGTGCCAGCTCGATTGCCCCCCGTATCACACTCGATGAGAACATTGAAACGGATGCCTCGGCCTTGAGCTGTTTCATCAAGTTGTTGCACGCACTCGATATTGTCTGCCGTCAGAGTCAGGTTGCACTTGCGAGCCAGATTGGCAAGCCTTTGGAGTTTGGTGGCTCCAAGGATGTTGTAGCTGATCAAAATGTCCTCAAGACCGGCATCAGCCATGATCTCGGCTTCACCGAGTTTTTGGGTGGTTATGCCATGTGCTCCCAAATGAACCTGAGCCTTGGCGAGTGGAATCATCTTGTGAGTCTTGATATGGGGGCGGAAGCTGATGCCAAGCTGATCGTGGTGGCTTTGCGCTTTTTGCATGTTGTGCATGACGACGCCCAGATCAATGATGGGAACGGGTGTGTCAAGATCGGCAATTGATGCCGGAGCCGGTTCGAAATCAAAGAAGTCCAGAATTGAATCAAGTGTTGCAGAATTGATCAGACTCATCGGTGGATCCTCCTGTCATAGGGGCACACGAGCCGGCGGCCGTTGCCGTGTATTTTTGCACATGAATCCAATTCAAGCGGTGCCTTTTCTGAACGTGTTTTCACCAGGCCGTGTTAGTTGACTTTCAAGTCGGGCAATCGACGCATGGAGTCAAGACAATGCCGTTACGGAGTCAACATGAAGGATAGTTCCAATCAGGATGACGAACCCATCAAGCTGACCTTTTTTGGTGTGTTGCTGTGTCTTGGCATCAGTGCCCTGATACATTACCATCAGGACTGGCTCAAGGATATGGTTTCGTTCTTGGCCTGGCTGCACGTCAAGCCTTTTGCCTGGCTCGGAAGTCATGTTCAGGCCAGTGAATGGCTCCGGCCAGCATACACGACCTTGATTGAACCGTTAGCCCTGATAGAGCCGTATCTCAATCCGGCGACAAAAACACCTATCCGCACGGAAGAATGGTGGCAGATTCATCACATTGCCGGCCGGGCCGTGCTGATGGTTCATCTGCTCCCCATGTCGTATGCCATGTATAGGGCATGGGGAATCCGACCGGATCTTAAGTTCAGACAGCGATACAATCTGGACAGCTTGTGGACCAGGCAGGACACGAGCAGAGGCAAGGTCAAGCATTTCGGCCGGACGCAACGGGACAGTCCAAGGCGGATGGGCACCAATGGGCCAGAAAATAAGGTACGCGGAAAGAAGAGTCGCCTGCTGCCAGAATTCGAAGGCAGCAAACTGGACACACAGTCCGGCCCAGCCCTCAATCCTGAAGAATGGCTGAAACAGGTCGGTTTGATCGGGCTGGATGACAGGAATCGGTTGAACAGTGAAGAGGTCGGTTCAGAATTTGATCGCGAGGAGATTGACAAGCAATGCAAGGACCTCACGGTTGAAGAGGTCAGCGAAGTCTTGGAAGGGCAGCTCAACTCGCTCTGGCATGGTCCAGAGTCACTTGTATCGTATGAAAGAGTCCTGATCGGGGCGTTCATTCGCCATTACCAGTTCAACTACGCGTCAGCGATGAGCATGTTAAACGAACTGACACGGCTGTTCGACCGCCATTGCCCCGAAACAGGCAAGTTCAGGACCGCGGTTGAACAAAACGGGTTCTTGCAGCGCGAAACCGAACAGGCACTCAATTCCAGCAGGGGGCAACGGTTGCTGGCAGTTGCCGACCGGCACGCCTGGAAGTGTACAGCCTTCATTGCGATGATCAAGGCCGCAAGAGAGGAATGCGGGGTCCTGGCCTCCCCGTCTTTTTCGTGGCTAAAGCGAGTTGATCGCACTCTATGGTACGCTCTCAACAATACCGGCGATACGGTTGCACCTGTGGAAGTGGCCGGAGTCTACGCCCATTATCGGGCTGAAGTTGAAGCCAACATGCCCCTTCACTGTCGGAGAGTGTTTCAGGTCGCACGGTCACTGCTGAACGACTATCTGGGGCTGACACCGGCAAAAATCCAAAAAAGGCAAGAACGCGCTCGACTCAAGGAGCCGGTCGGGAACCGAATACGCTCTTCGGCAAAACATCACCATCCAGTGAGGCAATCTGGAAAATCACGATGTTGATGTTCATTCCGCTAGCCTTGATGACCACCGTTCTTATGCACGCAGTTTCTGAAACAGACTCGGCTCGAAGGACCACCGGAGCGGCGGGTTGGGAACTGTACGGGCTGACACGGTTCCACCGTGACGCTTACGAGCATGTGAACAGCGCTCCCGTCAGCACCGGTTCATTGCCACTCGCCACGGTGACTTCACTTGGTTCAGACATGAACATCAAGATGGAGATTGTCGAGAACAATGGTGGGCGATATCTGCTGGCATGGATTGATTCCGTTGAACTCGGCAATGGAAATGAACCGGCCGAAGCCAACAGACCTATGGGGTCGTATGGGAGAATGTCCCGTGGAGAATACAGAAGCCAGCGATTCTGGGGTGCCTACACCACCTTAGGAGACGGTAAAGCGTTAATCGGCGCAACCGTGATTCCCGAACCTGTCAGCCATATTCCGGACCAAACCTTGGTGCTCGGCATTGGCCTGTCATGACGGAGTGGATGGGGCCCATGGGCGTGATCGTGATCGGCACGCTGGTGATCAGTGCAATAATGCGAAGAGGGTTGCAGCGAGTTGAGCACCATGCACTCAATAAAATTCCTTGGCTGCGCCCGATCACCCTGATTGGATGTGGGATGGGAGCCTTTGTCGCGTATGTTCTTGACCCTGATCTCGCAACGGTCAGCATAATTGATGTGACGCTGATATTGCTGGGCGGGCTTCTCCTTGCCATGGCCTACACCGATGTTAAGACATTCTGGGCACCGCTTGAAGCACAGTCGCTGCTGGCCATTGGCCTTGGAATCGTGAGCGGGAATTGCACGACCCCAAGCATGATTGATTTCGCATGGGCTGGAATGCTCGGGCTGGGTCTTCTGGGACTGGCTCATGGTTTATGGTTCGTACAAACGAAATGCCGTATCCAGTTGATGCCACCCGTTGACATGGTTGCTGTCGTTGCACCGCTGTGTCTGTTTGGAGCAAGCATAACGAGTCTTGTGCTTTACCTGACCGTGGCACTGGTTCTGGTATGCCTGCAAGCAGGGAACCGGTCGCTGAAGCATGCTTTGCCTGCTCACGGCAAGCGCACGGCAACCATGGTGCAAGACGATGGGATCGGACGCAATCTCCCGGCGTTGGGCATACTGCTTCCGGTCATGCTGCTTTTTATGCTTGGCAGGGCCTGGTACGGTGAATTCGGGTGACTTGAAACAATCAGAGGAAGAGAAGGCTCCTTCAACAGATGCCAGACAACAAGGCCTGCAACAGGCAGAAGACGGTAGCCGCAATGCATTCCGAGCACGGCTCGACAATGCTGGAAACCATCTTGGCCTTAGCGCTGTTCGGGGCATTCATGATACTGGTGAGTGGCTATGTGTCCATGGAACGAGAGCAGCAGTTTGCCAAGACTCTGGGTATCACGACGGCTTACATAACGCAAGCCGTGCAGAATTACGTCGGGAATGAATATGACACCATTCGACAGGACCTGTTCACCCGGTCCAGCCGGGATCTGAAGATGGCTGTTGCAATGGGCGACATTGCCGGGAAGGGCTATCTCCCTGCCGCCGTCATCCAGAATGGCTTATACACGAATGCCGCCGGTCAGAATTACACCCTACTGCTCAGGGGAGTGAATTCAAATGACTCCTCAAGCCCGCAAGACACCCTGACCCGAGCTCAGGCTGATGGCAATTCGGACGGCAAAATCGACGCGCAGCTGGTTGACGGAGACCAGAGGAATGGAGAGCTTGAACTGGAAGCCATACTCATGACAAGCCAAGGTGAAGACATTGATCCCCAAGTGGGTGGGAAGGTCATGGCGGGTGCTGAAATGTACTCGGTCGGTTATGTCGAAAAGGACGGTGTGGCCAGAGGGTCCTACGGTGTATGGGAACTTGATACGAGTCCCTACGACGGAATGAGCGGGTATGATGGAACCAAAGCTCTCGTATCGCTCATAGCCCTCTCTCGGAATGGCGTGTTTGGCTATCCCGGCACCGCCAGAGAAAATGACGATTCCAATACGTACCTTGATCGGTGTGAGAACAGCATAGGGTCGGTGTTGACAGCATGTGAGAAAAACAACGAGATCTTCACCGAGGTGGTATTCAACAGTTTTGACGATGATGGAGATGGAGTGCCAGATTTTTATGGCCGGATCAAAAACCTGTATACTCTGGAAATGGGATCGGCAGTCGATTCTGACGGTGACAGTGTGCCTGACATGCACGGAGTCATCACGAATCTGGGTGGCATTGGCTGCGGGAACACGACGTCATCCCCGTCACATGATACGCTGACGGTCGACTGCAGGAACGTCGAGTTCAGTGAGAATGTTGCGATCAACAATGATCTGACCATCAACAATCAGCTTCGGGTGGGCGGAAACCTGATCGGAGACAGCGCAATCCAGGGCGAACGGTTTTTGGCGGATGCTCTGGCCGGGCAAGACTTGACGAAGGGAATATATCATGTCGATCTGATACCGATGAACCAGTCCAAGGCCGTTCCCAAGCCTGTATGTCAGGATGATGACAGCAGTCCCGAGATATTTGTGACACCGGCATCCTTTGTGATACCCGGCGGTTATCCCGTTATTGGAGTGCGGGGCGAGGCTACGGATAGCAACATGAACTGGATTGTTGACATGAAGGCCATCATTGATCGTGATGACAACGGTGATGGAAATGCTGATGTCATCCCGCTGACTTCAGCCAGCGACCTTGTTCAGGTGTTGATCCGATGTTCCTGAACTGAAGGCCGGGTGGTTTCCACGCACCTCAAGCATTATCAAGACAAAATTATGGGGCAAGTCCTGCCGGGTATACGGACTGACCTTCACCTATGTACGGACTGTCAAAAGAGTGAACAGGATAACCGAAACAAAAGCCTTCGGCTTGGTTCAAACAATCTATTCAAACATCAGCGATACGCATGATCTTGTATTGAGTGCTTTCTGCAGGTGCACGTCGACTGGTTCGGCTGAACCACATCTCCCTGCAGCGGGCAATACGGCCCCACGACGAGGAGATCACCATCTGAACACTTTGATCCCTTGCTTTTCAGGCTATTCCTGATTACGTTTGAGGCAACAGGAGAGTATTGCCGTGCCCCGAAATGTCGGGATTGATAACCTCTTCACCCCGGGTTGGTGAACTGCCGCCGGTCTTGGGTGCTCGGCCACATGTGGATCATGTTCTGGATGCAACCGTGAAAGTCCTGACGCGACCGGAGGCTTGCCGGGTACGGTGTATCTTTCTATATGGCCCGCGCGGCAACGGCAAGGCCATGCCGATGAACCTGTTCGGGAACAAGGCCAGAGAGGCGGGCATCCTGACAGTTACTCTCGCACCAGAAAATGTTAGTTCAAACGACACACTCATCAGCACTACCGCGAAACGCCTGTGCGCGAACAAAAATGTTGCCAGCCGCCCCATGAAGGCATAGCACTGGCTTTAGATTCATGGATGGCCTGCATGCATGCCACTAGCGACTATTCCATCAGCGGTCTCGCTGAGGTATTTTTCGTGTCACTCCCGATCGTCTATCAAACCCTGAAAAGACGGAGCCGATGGTGCCCTTCAATTACATAATTCATAACATTTGACCCAGCACGTTGGAACTGTGCCATGCCAATTCCCGTCGGGTATAAAGAGACCATCGTAACGCCGCAGATGTCGCGGACAGTCGAAGCCCGGTGGACTTTCATGCCAGATCGTTCTGGCAGCGCATTGGTACTGCCTGACGGGCGCTGTGACATCATTTTGCGCTACAGTATTCACGATACAAAACGACCGCTCCCAATTGTCACTGGCCCGGCAACGCAGGCTTATTGGGTTCCTTATATCGAGGGTGAGTGTTGGATAGGGATGCGCATGAGGCCAGAATGCGGCGCTTGGATTTGGAAAGATAAAATCGACCAAGCCGCTGACGCCGTACTGCGTGGGGAAAGGACCTATTCTCTTTTACCGGCCATTTGCATGTATGCTTGTCGCCAAGCACTGCTGGACAATTTTTTTGGGATGGTCAAGAATATCCAGGAGGGGCAACCCAACCGTAGGCTCTGCGAGGCAGTGAAGTTACTTCACGTCTCCGGTGGCCGCATTCGTCTCGAAAACTTGGCCGATATGACGCAGTGTACCACGCGCCACCTTAACCGCCTCTTTCGCGCCAATGTTGGGCTGACTGCAAAAACCTATGCGCAATTGGTACGGTTCCATCGCGCCGTGAGATTAGTGCAAACGGGACATCTATCGCTTACCGATGCAGCTCTTGAATGCGGGTATGCAGACCACGCCCATATGACCCGCACCTTGCGTAAATTTGGTGGGTTTACACCGTCAAATATTCCAAGTGATCTCTCACAACCAAGTACGCTGACACAACATGTCCGATTTATTCAAGACACCCGTGAGCGTTCGCGTTAAACTCCTCGCTTTTTCCTCATTATTTAATTTTTTTGGGTAAATTTGTATGAAATTCGGATACACAATCATCTACGTCGCGGATGTACCAGCCACAGTTGCATTCTATGAGCAAGCATTCGGTTTGAAGCGCCGTTTCATCCACGAGAGCAGCCTCTATGCTGAACTGGAAACCGGCGCAACAACCCTTGCCTTTGCGGGCAACGAAGCCGCAGAAATGAACGGTCTGGCTGTTCAGCCCAACAGTCTGGAAAGCCCGTGTGCCGGTTGGGAGATTTGCCTTGTAACCGAGGGTGTTCAAGTTGCGTACACCCATGCCATCGAAAGCGGTTGTAAGCCTGTCGGACCACCAAGCGAAAAACCTTGGGGCCAAACAGTATCATATGTTCGGGACATAAACGGATGCTTGGTTGAGATCGCGTCACCTATCCGTAAAGAATAGCATGAACGACGAAACCAAAGCCGAAATTATTACGCTTCTGACAGAAATGGTCATAGGCGTGATGCCCGAGGCAACGATGCGCGATATGTACGGCGGTATCGTGATTGAACTGACAGCGAACGATTCCAAGAGCCGGGTTGGTGGCATTTACTCTTATGCTGGCCACGTTTCCTTGGAATTCACCAGAGGTGCTTCCTTCAAGGACCCAAATAAAATTCTAGAAGGGTCTGGAAAAAAGCGGTGACATATCAAACTCCGAGGCATCGACGATCTCATATCCAAAGACTGCAAACAATTCTTGACGATTGCTGCCGAGAGAAAATAAAATCCTTGACTTACTACTTTCCCTTCCCGCTGTAAGCACACCAATGCGTGGATATCCGATCGGCAAAGGAGGTAGCATTGAACAACGCCGCGCTCTTCATTTTAACCTTATTGATCAGGGGAACGATCTGGATCGCAGTCGCAGGATAGATCGGTCCCGTCCCGGTGTTCCATCACATCTTTCCTGCCGCAATCCCATTGATGTCCGCACTCGCTGTTTTGGACTACCTATCGCTTCCTAAGCGATGGGACTTTGTGCTGCCTCAGGGTGTATGCCTGCTCAGCCTAGATTTTATGGTACTCCACAATGCGATCGCTCTTGTCCCGTCCGGTTTTGTGTCAGTCATCTTCCTCCTGGCGTCGATCGTCAATGTGATCAACGCCTGCATCTTCTTTGGCGGTCATATCACCCCGTGCATCATTATTGCCGGGGTATAGGAGTGTTGGAGTGGAGCTTGTTCTGCTCCTGTAGAACGGTCTTGTCTGGTGGCATGTTCGAAACAAAAGATTCCAATTTTGGCACTGTGTGTTCGACCGTTTTCAGTCGCTCCAGAATCTTTGATGAACATGGTCGAATCCCGACTACACCAAAGCGAAGCTGACTTGATCATTCATAGAGTGTACGATGCATGTCGGCCTTGCTAAGTCTTGAAATATGGGTATTAAATGACTAAAACGAACCACTAGTCGCTCAATTGGCAAACCCTGCGCGGAACCGGTGAGCCGGATTAGGAACGCTGATATTCTCGTTGGACGACATGATTTTGTGCTCCGACAGCGCACCTAGTATTTAACCAACCCTTGCAAACGGCTGGAGCAAGGATTTGGGGCCTACATATTGCTTGCTCTAATCATGGAGGCGGGTCAGCCCATGGTCCACTCTGAAGACCTGATCCATATTCCGGACCTGATTTACTTCGCAGTCTTCGCCTTGGTCGTGGGGTTCACGACATATCCCTTATTCGTCGCACGGATTGGCTCTGTCCAAGTGGGCTATGCGATGGTCACATTCCCCGTTTTTGCATTGCTGGTTTCGACGCTGTTCAAGAACCAACAATGACTCAGAACGCCATCGCGGGCATCACTCTCGTGCTTCTTGGTAACGTCATGTACTGGTCGAGTGGCAGGAGTTTCCTGCATCGTGCCTCAGTAGCCGACATTGAATCAGACGGCACGAACGGTGGAAAAGTCAAAGGTTTTTCGATGTGGGCCTTTGTCCCGCCTGCATCCCGTTGCCGCGCTCGGGTGCAAACCAAGCTTCGCTGGACAACCTATGTGTATGAAGGGCAATCAGCTGCTTCATTCAGATTCTGAGCTACCAGAAATCAACTTGTTAACAAGTGCTTAAGTGCCAAACTATGCTACATGCTATATTTTTATACGGCATTGCCGTATTTTTCTCTTGATAGTATTACGGCATTGCCGTATATAGAGGACATGCACACAGTGACTTGGACAACAACTTTTTTGATGCAAGCAAAGCGTCATGGGCTCTTTGAAGAAATGATGGAAAGCATCGTGAATACGCTCGCCGAAGATCCGTTGGTCGGTGACATTATGCCGGGTACTGGCGGTGCACGAAAATTGCGCCATCCGGGTCGTGGTACTGGAAAGGGTGGTGGTTATCGAACCATCCATTATTTCGGCGGTGACGACGTGCCTGTCTTTCTTTTGGCTGTTTACGGCAAGGGCGCAAAAGCGAACCTGACCAAAGCAGAGAAGAATGAGTTGGCTAGTGATCAGTAAAAAACAAAAGATTTCAATTCTAGTGATGTGTAAGCGACTGTTTTCAGTCATTCCAGCATCTTTGCTGTTCATGAACGGATCCCGACCACACCGAGGTCAAGCCAATCCGATCAGTCATATGGACCACAACGCATGTCGATCTTACCAAGTTCTGAAACGTTAGTATCAAATGATTAAAACGGACCACTAGGCTGTTGCCGAAAATTGCAGATGCTTATCGCGCAGATGCAAAGCTTTTGGCAGACAATCTACACGGAAAGAAGTGAAGGAGACCAATATGAGTTTTGGTAAAGACCTGATCCAAAGTGCGGAAGAAGCCCTTCGTATCGCGAAGGGCGAAATGGAACCGGCCGGTGTGTTCATTCCTGAAACGGTGGACGTGGTGGCGGTCCGTAAGAAACAGAGACTTTCTCAGGCGGCATTTGCTGAACGGTATGGTCTGCCGGTTGCAACGTTGCGCGATTGGGAACAAAAGCGACGTTCACCGGATCGGGCCGCAATCATTCTTCTTACACTGATCGAGCGCAATCCAAAGATGGTGGCTGACGCCTTGGCTGCGTCATAGTGCCGACGTTTGAAGCTGCCGAAAGGGCATATAGCATGATTTGTGCAACTTCTCCAACCAAGGCATTGTCTTCCAAAATAATGAAAAGCAACTCAGTAGCATCCTTGGTCATCCTTCTCCTGACGCTAACCAACCCCGCAATCGGGGAAACATGGAGTGGATTGATGGTAAAACCGGAATTCAGATGCTCTCCGTACTACCGTGAAGATTACCGCTACCCACCTTCGGTTGAATATGACATTGTCGATTTGATGGACGGGAGAATCTATAGCCCTTACTCCGGCACCACGTTTCAGCACACTGGCCAGACCGACATTGAACACATAGTGGCCATCTCTGAAGCCCACGATAGCGGCATGTGCGCAAGGTCACTCGAACAGCGGCGTCAATTTGCTCGCGACCTGGACAACCTGACACTGGCTTCTCCCGGCGTCAATCGCCACCACAAGCGGGCTTACGATGCGGCCGAATGGCTACCACAATACAACAAGTGCTGGTATGTTAACCAAATACTTGCGGTCAAAAGGGAGTACAAACTGACGGTTGACGCAGCCGAAGCAAGAGCCATTGAAAAGGTTTTGGCTCGGTGTGATTCAACAAAGATGATCATTTATCCCGGTCACGCTTCGGCCTCAGGTACAAGTACCGGAGACACGGCCAATTCTTCAAACTCATCAGGGATGTCGGCGTTGGACAGATGGGATGACAACAAGAGTGGAAGAATAACATGCGCCGAAGCTCGCCGACATGGCCTTGCCCCGGTCCAGAAAAACCATCCCGCCTACAAGTATATGAGGGATGGAGACGGAGATGGCGTGGTATGCGAATAATGACCCGGAGGGAACAAGTCCTTGATTGAGTGATGGTTTGGGGTAGCCGTTGAGGTTCGAACAGATATTCGTTCACTAAAGTCATCTGCGGAAGCAGTTGAATCTTCGAATGCTGGCCAGAAATCACACCTTGATCATCGACGAGAAAAGCTTGTCTCAGACTTGGCATGACTTGGCGTGCCCTGTGAAAACCGAACTTTCTCAGCTTCATCGACTCGATACAACAAGTCGGCGCTGTCCTCCAAACGGATAACCCGTTGCCATCCCCGACACTATTTCGACCCAAAGTGTCTTTGGCTCCAAGAGAACTGCACCAAAGATGGGTGTACTGGATCAGCGGCGAACCGCCCTTTTGGCCCCTGATCGTCGATGCTGCATTGCGGGCGAGCGGCAACATCAGCTGGACTCAGCTTACCCACAGCATGTCTACTGTACCCTGATCCTCTCTGCAAACCTTCGTCCATAACCTTCATAAAGCCAGTCTCTAGAACTGAACAACTCTACGAGTTCACTGCTCTGTAATGACCTTTTCCATACTCTCCCAAAGATGATGACAGGACACAAAGCCGTTAAAGATCAAGCGCTCACCTCTCCTGTCCCTGTATTTTGCCGTCATTCCGGATCAAGACTTGTACAACGGTCGGGCGGTATCCGAATGACACCTCCGGCGGCCCTCTGTTATGATTGCAGTATTTCTACGAAGACAGGTGGAATCTGAGAAATCAGCCCGGGATTGACAAGCGTTCAACCGGTGAAATGAAGTTCCAGCGGCTCGATGAGCAGGGCTGGGCAAAAACTGTCATGCACCCGCGACCCTGAGCAGATCCACGGCAAAGAAATCTCTATCGTCCATAGCATGGAATGGGACCGGACAGGCACCCATCACCAGAAGCCTGTCACCTTGACATTCGTCCGCATCATTCCCATGGTAACGCTCATGCAATGATGCCTCTGCAAAGGAAAATCAGCCATGACCCGCTTTCTCATTCTTCGCCTATCCACCTTCGCTCTCGGCCTTCTTTTGCTGGCCGGTTGCAACAGCAACATTGATCCCACGACGGCGACACTGGCCGGGGCCGCCATCGGGGCCGGAACCGGCATGGCCGTCTCGAACGAGGAGGACAAGACAAAGGGGGCTCTGGTCGGAGCCGGTGTGGGGGCCCTGGCGGGCTCGATGCTGGCTACCGAGGCCAATCGGTCCCAGCGTCCCGTGTACCAGTCGCACCGCAACGTTCCTGTCCAACCGGCCGCTCGTCCTGATCCGCATCGGGGTCTGAACTGTCATGCCGGGTGCTGACGCATACGGGAAGAGAGCCCATGACGCAATATCCGGCACCCCATTCCAGCTGGGGCTTTTACGGCCGCGAGGAGGAAATCAAGACCCTGCGATGGAAGCTGAATCTGGAGGATGAGTTTCCTCGGCGGCAGACCTTTCATGCCTTTATCATTGGCGGGCGACGCGGTGTAGGCAAGAACAGCCTGCTGGAGGAAACGGTTCGGCGGTATGGAGACTTGAAGAATCTGCTGGTCGTCGAGCTGCCGGGGAAGGGTGGGGCCTCAGCATGCTTGAAGCAGCTTATACTCCGGGCTGATCATCTTGATCGTTTGCTTCTGACCGATCGGCCGTCGCAATCGGAGCATTGTTCAGATGACTATTATTTTGCCAAACTGGTCCGTCATCTTCTGGATCAGGGCGTCATCGTCTGTCTTGACGAGTTTCACAACGCCGAGAAGACCAATTTGGAAAGTGCGCTCAAGCTGCTGATCGACGATGCAAAAAAGCCCAGCACGCCCGAGCCCACCGGACGACTCGTTTTCATGGGCTCCCACCAGCAACATGTCGGACGCATGTTTGGCCCGACCCGCCCTCTGCATCTGCGCGCCATGACCGACATTCAGCTCTTGCCCTGGTCGTTGCCGACGACCCTGTCCATGGCCGCGGAGCAGGGCTGGTCCCATCGACCGGCACGCCTTCTGACCCTATGGTCGACCTTTGGCGGCATGCCCTATCTGTAGAAACCCTTCGCCGATCCCGACCTGACGCCCAATGACTTGCGGGTCTGGCCCGATCCGACCGATAACCGGATGGCAGACCGGATGGCCGATCGGCAGTGGCGGCAGAAGTTCGTCAACCACCAGCACGCCATCCTGCGGGCGGAACCGGATGAATGCTGGGACAATCGGGCCATCATCGAATTGGACCCGGACATGCGCGAGGCCTTCATCTGGATGGGGTGCAACCCAAATCGCAAGCACCGGATCAAGGACTTCCCAATCGAGTTTCGGGGCGAAAAGACCCATCAGCTGCGTCAGACGCTGGACCGCTTTCGCCGCAACTCCCGTCTGGTGAGACGGCATGATCAGTTTACCGGTCTTCCGGGGGAGGAATGGCGGTGGACGATTGACGACAACAACACGATCTTCCAGATCGACACCTTCACCGACATGTTCCGTTTCAATCGGCCCCAACCCAAGCGGTGTCTCAAGACGGCCTTGGAGGTATCGCAGACGCCGCTGGAGCGCTTGCAAGGTCTGGAAGGCACATGCTGGAACGAATGGCAGCGGAATGGCTGGAGGCTCATCCGCAGGTCCAGTGGAGCCTGACGAATGTTCGGATATCCGGTCAGGACCAGAAGGACATCGATGTTCTGGCTCGAATAGGCCATGGGGATGCGGACGATGTTCTGATTGTCGGCAGTGCCAAGCGCAATCCGGAGGAGCATGCCAAGGATGAGGGGCTGGACAGTTTTCGTGCGAGTGTGGAGGCGTTCATGCAGTCGACCGACTACGAGGTTGAAGCGATTCGCGCTCTGCGGCGGTGTCATGTCTTGCTGTCGCCAGTCTTTCCGGCGGGTCAGAAGGCTGATTATGAAGCGACGGGTTTCGACTGCTTTGACATTCCGTCCATGGCGGCGGAGCTGACGATGGAGTGGCCCCGCCTGACAGCGTGCATGGAGGCGGTTCAGGCACCGGAACCGGACGACAGCGGTCCGTCGCCGTTCTGACAACGATGATTGCATAGGCAATTGGCCCCGTGCGCTCTAGAGCAACCTGATAGTCGCTTATCTGCCGCAGGGTGTTGGCATCAATCCCGAAGCTATTCCGATTATGATAGGCTGATGAACGTTAATCCTACGATTGTATCGTCGCGATTGCTCTCAAACCATGGATCGGGTTGTGAAAGCAGAAAGCGCCTGCAAAGAGCGATTCTCTCATGCAGGAACACTGGATTACAGGAACAGGTGTACTCCATCAAGAAAGTGCTGAAACATGCAATGAGTACACTGCCTGGTAAATATACCCGAATTCATCGACTAACTGACACAACGATTGTCAGTTGCCAAGGCTTCAGACAGCACAGATGTCGTATGGTCTGCCAGTGTTGGTCATGCCTGTACCAACAGGTTCCGGATCAGGGAACATTGCCGTCCAAGATGAAGGCCCGGACGGAACGTGTCCTTGACACAGCTCGTCGTCAGACTCCGAAACACTATCGTTTGCATGGTTGGGCCGCCGGGTGCGTGCCGATGCACAAGACGGCATCGCCACGCACCCGGCGGTCTCTACCCTCCCGACTAGAAGCGAATGGTCAATGCCACCCCGCCTCCGAAGTCGGCATTATCGCTGCCGGCTGTCGCATAAAAGGCATCCCCCGCCAGCATCATCGTGTCGCTGCCGCCCAGGGACATCGACCCGCCCACGCCCACGCGGACCCAGGTCGGCTTGCCCTTCGCCGTGAGCCGGGCATCCCCCGCCATCACTTCCAGCTCGGGCGAGAACTCATGCTCCAGATCCAGGGACGCATACAGTCGACTGTCCGCCTCCGCCGGACCCAGTTCCACCAGCACCCCGACCCGACCCTGAACGCTCTGCTCCTTGCTCGGAGCAATCCGGCTCGCACCGTCAATCGTGGCCGGCTCGTCAAAGGCGTCCAGGTCCACCGACGACCAGGACAGGCCGCCCCGCGGGGTCACGGTCATGTCCCCCAGGCTCATCGGCTGACCGACTTCCACGCCGACCGCCAGACCGTTGCCTCCACCCGTGGAGGTGATCGTGCCCACGGAACTGGTGCTGGACACCATCGTGACATCAAAGAACCGGGTATAGGCCAGCTGGCCGTCCACATACAGGCCATTGGCGTCCGTCCAGGTCAGGGACAACCCCATCCCGGCGCCGGTGGCCTCGACAGTGCCGCCCCTTCGGACGGTCGCCTTGCCCTGCCGATAGTGGGCGCTCACACCCATCATCAGACCTTCATCGGTCACGACATCCCGACCCGCTTCCAGATCGGTCTGCCGGACATCCCACGCTAGGGACTGACCCCGAAAGCCTTGGGCCGTGGTCGAAGTCTTGGCCATGCGTTCACCGTCGCGGACCGCCACCCGCACCCAGATGTTCATGCGCGAACGCGGGACCGCCACCCGCTCGCCCTTGCTGCTCTCCAGCATGACCGTCTCACCGGTGGTCCGACGTGGCACCGCCATGCGCGTGCTGTAAGGCGTCAGCTCCACCAGACCCAGAAGCACCGACGGCAACACCTCATACTGGCGGGACCGATCGCTGTACAGACGCAGGACGGGAGCCGACGCGTCATCCTCAAACCTGTAGCCCCCTGTAATCGTCTTGAGCTGGGCCTTGATCACCTTGTCATATACCCCCGTCGTCTCGCGGCGATGAATGATCGCATCGGCCGCATCCGGCGTCAATTCCGTGTCGGTCCCCGACGCACTGCGGGTCTTGAACTTGAGTGTCGATTTCGTGCCGGCGGTCACCGCCGCGTTGTTGTTTGTCACCGGATTGAGGATATCTCCCTCGACATGACCCACAATGCCCACATCATCCTCTTCCAGGACAATGGTCACCGGATTGGCGGCGGGGCCCGTATAAGCGTCCACCTGAATGGCCACCTTGGAACCGGAACCGACATGACCCCACGGACCGATCGTGATCGTGCCGCCCATGCCGCCACTCGTCCTGTTGGTTGTCACATGTATGCCGGCGCGCTTGGTGCTGCTGGTGTATCCCTTGTCTCCCATGACCGTGCCGTGGATCTTGACATCGAACGTGCCCGTGCCGTCGCGTTGCACCTCAATGCCCGGTCGCCCCCCGATGCTCGGTCGCCCCTGGGACGTGACCGTGCTGCCCTTCGCCGTCGTGATCATGATGCCACCCGCTCCGGTATGAAGGGCTACAATCCCATCATCTTCGGCCTCAATCATGCCGTTGTGAGTGATCGTGATGACACCCGCTCCATTTGTCTCCGCTTGGATGCCTCTGCCCAAGGTGGCCGGAACTAAATCCCCTTCACTATCGAGAACACTGTCCGCGTCAATCACGCTGTCGGCTCCCGTCGTGACCGTGACGTTGCCAGCCGCTCGGTTGACCAGCAAGAATCCTATCTTGTCGGTATAAATCTTGCCGTTGTGGGTGATGCTAAGGTTGCCGCTACCGACGGAATTAACTTCAGCAAGCAAACCACCACCAGATGCTCGGATCGTGCTGCCCACCGCCGTCTTGAATGTGATATCACCCGTTCCATACTGCAGGAGATAAGCTCCCGCCTTGGTTGCGACTATGGTGCCGGCCTGAAGATCCACACTTATGGCACCGGTCCGGTTTTGCGGGATGTAAACCCGAATGCCATTCTCGCTTGAGTAGATCGAGCCCCGGCTCACGACAGCAATGTCGCCACTAGAACTACTACCAGGCAGAATTTCGAGGGCACCAGCGTTGTTTGTCACTCCGGTTGCCCGTGAACCCGCACTCGTGCCGATCTGGGCTCCGGTGTCGAGGGTCAATGTCAGCCCCTGTGTCAGGCCAGTGCACTTGACCTGAGCCGCGACGATGGTGGTGATCGTTACAGTCGGCGGGGTTCCGGCACCAGCGGGCGTGTTTGTACATGTCCCTTGGGCCGAGGCCGAGATGGGAAGGGACATGAGTGCGGCCAGTCCCACACACAGCATCCCAATTGCCGAGGACTTGAAAGCCGATCCGCCATGGGGCCGGGCGGCAATGTCATCTACCCCCCCCTCGCGTTGACGGGCAAGCGCAGGCTGCTGCCGGCTCCTGTCCCTAATGGAAAGTCGTTTCATCATGATTCTGAACTCCTGTCTTTGGATGTTGATTCGGATGTGAAACGTAACCTTCTTTCACGCAGTTTGCAACATGTTTCTTTCACCATGCCAGCTAGTGGTCAGTAAAAAACAAAAGATTTCAATTCTGGTGATGTGTCAGCGACTGTTTTCCGTCATTCCAGCATCTTTGTTGCTCGTGAACGGATCCCGACTACACCGAGGCCAAACCGATCCGATCAGTCATATGAACCACAACGCATGGCGATTTGACCAAGTTCTGAAACGTTAGTAGCAAATGATTAAAACTGACCACTAGGCAGTAGACTCGTTAATCATGTTCTGTCTCATTGCGGTGAAGAACTGGCACCATTGAAGAATGGCTCCGACCATGACCCGAAAGTTGTACCCCAGCTTTTCATGGCAGGTGGCCATTCAACGAAAATTCTGCTTCGGCCAGCTAAAGCACCACTCAATCCGGTTGCACACCTTGTCCATCTTCGCGTCACGCCGAATGACGGGGCGGCGATTGGCCCGCGGCAGAATGTGTCGGGTGAACCGCGATGAGCAAATTGTATCAACATCTCTGCAAATAATCGTGCTGCAGGCCGTACCAGCGGTAAACTTTCTGCAATGGAGCTTTCAACATAAAAGCCCGTTCGGCTCCAATGAAACCGCCGCAAGTTTCATCCCTTCGCATCATTCTAACTCCAGATACAAATACATTTGGAGACGTGGAATGATGAAGATCAACATGGAGCAAAGCCCGACATTCAACCCAACTGAGGCCGAACGTGGTGCAACCTTGATTGAGGCCGCCCTGTTTACGGTAATCGCGTTGGGGACAATCGTGGGCGGGATCGTATTCTTCCAGCAAGCTTCAACCTCAGCCAAAACCAACGAACTGATTCGCTCAATGGCAGCTGTTCAGACTCAGGTCCGGTCACTATTTCAAGCCCGGGGAGACTTCGGCACCAGCGGTCTGAACACCTTGCTCATTACTTCCAACGCAATTCCCTCCAACCTGCTGGAAGATTCCGACAATGATGGCGATGTCGATGCTCTGGTACATGGTTTTGGAGGAACGATAACCGTAACAGGCGCAACACGGCAGTTTACTGTCGCCTTGACCAAAGTGCCGGTTGATGTGTGCACCCGGATTGTGGCCTTTGATGGTTCGGGCAACGGCACCATCGGTACAGGAATCGTTTCGGTGAGCGATGGAACAGCGACTGACAAGAATGGAATCACTCCTGGCGCTGCCGCAACGTTCTGTACAAAGAACGATGCCAACGGCGAGGTATCCCTGACCTGGAAATTCAATCGCTGACATGGCACTGGCCAAGAATGACCGGTTGCAGTGATGTTGTCGCCTGATCGCAAGAAGGCCGAGGTCGAGTATACCCTTCGGCGCTACGAAACCTGGATGACCAGCCACGAGCGCATGTCCAAGACTGTTCTGGTCATGGCTGTGCTATCAATCGTGATGCTGGTAGTCATGCTGGTTGTTCTGTCGACAAAACCCGATCCGGTCTATTTTGCTACCAGAGCAGATGGTGGGGTTCTGCCGCTGGTTCCGATCTCCACACCCTATCTTACGGACGGGCAAGTTACCAATTTTGCAGTCGAGGCCGTAACCCATGCCTTGACGCTGGATTTTGCCAACTGGCGGAGCGACCTGCGTGAAGCCTCGCGGTATTTTGAAAAGCCCGATGGCTGGAACAACTTTCTGGATGCCCTCGAATACTCAGGCATGCTCAGTTATGTTCGGGATCACCGCCTGGTATCGACCGTGGTGGCCAATGGTGCCGTTATCGTCAAGTCAGGGCTTGACCAGGCCAGCCACTACACTTGGCAGGTTCAGATACCGTTGGTGATCACCTATGAATCAGCCAGCGAAATCAGTCGCGACAGCCTGCTGGCCGAGATTGAAGTGATCCGGTTGCCAACCTGGCAGGCTCCCGATGCCGTTGGCATTGCCAAGATTGTCGTTCGGCCAGGCAAGGGTTGAGGCATGCGACACTTGAATTCTCTGACAACGACAGCACGAGTCGTTTTGATTGGCATCTTGGTCTCGGTTTGGAATACATCAATACTTGGGCAGACAGATGCAGAGGATACGCTCCCTTCTCATGACGACCAACGGAATGCAAGAGAACTGGGATTCCAGGAAGCTCTTGAGAGCATATTCCCGATGTCTCCAGACATGATCGACGCATTTCTCAAGGCCTATCGCCTCAACGAAAAGACCATTCTCGACCGGATTGAGCCCAATCCCCTGATTGAGCACCAACTGATTGATCTCAGTTCCGGCTTTACTCCCGAACTGATCAGAGTATCCCCGGGCATCGCCACCGCGATGGGCTTTTACGATGCCACAGGAACGCCGTGGCCTGTCCGGCAGCTGGTGGTTGGAAACAGCGATGCCTTTGAGGTCATTCAACTCGGCGACAATGCCAATACCCTGACAATATCCCCGCTGGTTCGAGTGGGTTGGACCAATCTGGTCATTGCTCTTGTGGATGAGCCCAATCCCATTGTCTTGAAGGTGATGATCGGTGAACAGGAGGCTCATTACCGGATCAATTTTCAGGTCATGCAGCACGGACCTCATGGCGATAGTCAATCAATCGGCTCCAGTACGCCGTTGCCTGAATCCGGCGATCAGGACCTGCTGTCAGCCTTGACCGGTACCTTTGCACCAACGGAGGTAGAAACGGTCAGTCTCAGCGGAGTGGACGCTGAAGCATGGATCCGGAATGATGCGTTGCTTGTTCGGTCAAGATACCCGCTCTTGTCTCCGTCCTGGCTTGCGTCGCTATCGGGGCCGGGCGGAATGAAATCCTATCGGCTGCCTGTGCATTCGGTGCTTTTATTCGCTGTTGGCGAACAGATCGTGAAAGCTGAACTTCAGTTTGAGGAAAGTCAGCCTTGACAGTGGCATTCGTCTATGAACCCAAAAGAGCGGGGCATCAAGCCACTTGGCCCAACGCCACTAGCACCCACCCCGGGTAAATTCAAGAAAGGAGTATGAGTTGATGTTCAGACTTGCCCGTAGGCTGCGTCGGTCTGCAAACATGCTGACACGGTTTGGATGGAAACGTGTCTTCTCTCCCGGTTCTGCTCCGCCAACAGACGACAATGCCCGAAAAAAGGGCATTTCAATGATGTCGTGGAGCCGGCTTGGTCGGCGAAGGGGACAAAATGACTCGCAACAGGGCGGATACCCGCCAGGAAGTCCTCTGATCCGAACCCTGATACTGGCGGTGGGATGTTCGCTGGTTGCCGGAGTGCTCGCTTACCTCATGTTCAACGATGCCAGCCAAGACACCTCAAGGCTGGCCAGAGCTCCCATGATGATTACCACCCCAGGCGGGGAAATCCAACGTGACTCGGACCGATATCAGACAACGGTCAAGGAGGCCAACCAGAATAATGTCGAACTTGTGACCAACACCGACGAGTCCTACATCCTGATACCGGAAGTTGTACCCACGAGCATTGAAGCCGAAGAGCTTCCGACCGCTCTGCCATGGGCCAATTCTCCACTCGCTGGGCAAGACGTGCTGCCGGATGGGTTGGAAGCCGTCCCAATTCAAGGACACGAAACAGAGACCAATGCAAAAATCCCGGCTTCGGATGCCAGCATTTTAACCCAAAAGCTGCTCAACGAACTCAACGGCACATCTTCGAGCGAGCTGACGCCTCGTTCAGGGCACCGGGATGAGTCTCATTTGCCGGCACAGTCGGAACCATCCTATACACCCCCGGAGTCAGGATTTCAAGCCAGCACGAATGTCCCGCTGGCAACCGTCCGCACGTCTCACAGCATCGGCAAATCCGAGGAAAACCCGTACAAGCAGCCCATGCTGAACCAAATGAATGCCATCACCCGGGCGATGGTCATCAAGCCGCCGGCAACATTGACCTTGATTGGAGGGTCAGCCGAACAGGTCAATGGTTATCCCAACCCAGAATCACTGGAAATGTTTGAACGCCAGGAGACTGACGGTTCAGATGGGCGGGTGTTGGTTCAGGCCGGTCGCGTGCTGTATGGGCATATCGTGGCCGGTGTCAGTTCCGATCAGGCCACACCTGTATTGGCTGAAATCACTCTTGGAAACCTCAAGGGGTGGCGGCTGATTGGCGGCTTCCAATCGAACGTGGGCAACAGCGGGCTACTGATTGAGTTCACGACTTTGGTTGAACCCGATGGCCAAGAGCACCGAATTGCTGCTCTGGCCATTGACGGCAAGGATGGCGAAGCGATCATTGCCAGCGATGTCAACCACAGAATCATTCAACGCTATGGTCCAGTTTTCGCCGTGTCTTTCATTGCTGGCCTATCGAACGGGATGTCAACTCCCCGAAAAACGATCAGCACCCTGGGAGCCAGCCAGATAGAGGTTGCCGAACGCCCCACTCTGGAACAAGGTCTTTATGCCGGGCTGGAAAGCGGTGTGAATGCCATTGTATCCGATATCGCCGCCAATTCCCCGGACGGCCCTCTCATCACGATCGATCCCGGCCATCCGATTGGCATCATCTTTACCCGTTCTTTTGTCCGGGAGGGCGTGTCGTAAGCCCGACCCTACAGGGCCATGATCCATTCAAAATTAACGAAAGGAAGACAAATGGAAGCCAAGACTCCAGCGAAGAAACGCGTGGGCCGACCGAAAAAGAGGGCGACCTCGCCAACCGAAAATCCGGTAACCCAGAAAACAAGGGAGGGAATTCAGACTCTAAAGGTCTTGCCGGAAGAGATTGGCAAACCGATCGTTGTTGGCAAGCGGACATATCATGTAACCCCCGAAGTCGAAAATGAGATCAAGGATAAGCTGGCAAGCCACTTTCCTGCCGGAATCCCCGATGATGATCCGGATATGACGGAGGAAGAGCTACAGGACATGAAAGAACTTTCTCCTGAACAAATCTTGCCGGATGAATATTATCAGGAACAGGGGCTTGATCGAGGCCCGGATGAGAGGGAACTTTACATCCAGTCGGTTTTGAACAAGGCTACCCCCACGCCACCAAGCCAAGAAATCGGCCGGATCAAGCGCGCGGACACAAACTGGGAATTTACAAGTCAGGCCGACATTATGGACGATGATGAGCCAACGGCCAACGGCAACCAGCACCCGCAAGCAAAGGATAAAACCGGCACTCACACCGTACTGCTGACAGTCTTTGTTGTTCTGATCGCAATGGTCGGAACGGCCTTGACAACTCTACTGTTGCCCGACAGTCTCAGGGTACAGGCATGGAATCTGATCGGCGTCGGACCCGACTATGGTCATGCATTGACCAGGGAAACAGATTCAGGGCTTGCGGCATCGGAACACGCGTCAATCCTGAATGATCATGGACTTGTGGCCGGTATCAGCCGGCACGACTCGGGCTTGATGGCAGAAGAAAAACCAAACGCGACATTCGCTCCTGACGAACAGGTCATGATCAATGATCGAAATGCCGGGGTGCTTGACAAAGACAATCTCCAAGTCTTCGGGAAAGGCCTGTCGGAAAGCGACGGTACAGATACAACAGCCCGACTCAGGGAAATGGACTGGAGCGAGGCAAGACTTGTCGGAAGCCATGAACCTCAGGCTCCGAATCCACTGACTTCGTTGGCCGCATTTCACCTTGAGCACACGGGGAGCATGGCAGAAACCGCGACCGAAGATATGAAATTGCCAGACAACGATTCAGGGATGGGAACCCAGACGGCGGATGCGAGATTCAACGACAACCCTGACCAGTCCGAAAAAGCCGTCGCTCATGATAGCCTCCATGCGGGGTATAGCTGGGTCAGGCCCGGGTCAACGATGAACGAAAACCCAGCGGAATTGCAAGGAGTCATGGCAGACATTCTTCTTGAAGTTCAGGAGTTGAAACGTCAGTCCATTCTTACAAACGACCGGCTGCAAGAGCTGATCACAATCAACAAGATGATACAGAACCAAAATTCCTTCCCGTACAGGCTGTCTGAACCCGAAATGAACTGGACTCCCTTTGGTCCGACACGGCCACCCCTCACCCGATCACCACTGGACTCTGACGGGGCCGATAACCTTGATGATACGAACTCCAATCAAGCCGAGGTCGTGAATGATCCTGTACTCGATCAGGTCGAGGTACTGGCTGCATCTTTCGACACAGTTCAAAACGATGCCAGCAAACCCATGAAGGAAACTCCCCAAGCCCCTCTGGTGAATACGGGTGAGGTCATCGGTGACAGCCCCACCATGAATCCTGCTCAAACCATTCAGACCAACGGGTTTGTTTTCCTGAAGCAGGCGGTTGTTGGTGACCTGATTGACGGCTTGGGCGAAGTCTTGACAATCCAGGAGGATTCAAATGGTCGACTGGTGGTGTTTGAGGATGGTGTCGTGTTTCTGAACTAAAGGGCATGAAATGACCGAGATCGCTCAATTCATCGGTTCCCTTGAGGGTCTGATACGAACCGTTTTTTACGCCGTCGGCGTCATACTCGTCATTCAGAGCTTACGCCGGGCTGCTCAGAGGTCCGAGCTTGGACCTCAGCAGGGTTCGTGGTTTCGACCCGTTGTGTGTGGCCTGGTTGGCGTGCTCCTGCTGGCCTTGCCTGTCACCGTGGACATGCTGAGCCAAACTCTCTTCGGCAACACGCTGGGACATGACCCCAAATCCATCTTGGAGTATGATCGAGCGCTCTTGGGTCAACTCGATTCCGGACCATCTCGTGAACTGGTCGAGCTGGTTATCCTCTTTATCCAGTTCGTTGGTCTCATCGCAATCATCAGGAGCCTGCTTTTGTTCAATCTGGTTTCAACTCACGGCCACAGGGTTGTCGGGTCCAGCGTCACTTTTTTGGTCGCCGGAACGATAGCCGTGAACTTTCCCGTATTCTGGGGCTTTCTGGTCGACTTGCTGGTTCCCGGCATCGGTCCCGGACAACCCATTTGAGCCGCCATTGCTTGGGCTATTGCCCAAATCCGCAGAACTGAATTATAAAGTTAGGGTCTGAAATAAAAGAGAACTCTATGGGGTTCTATAATGGCTATGATGTATATCCGAAAAGTCGCATGACATTATGTCAGCAAGGTCACCTGATTGAGCATTTTTATCTCTGGGAGCACAACTCGAGCCACCGGAGATTATTGGTGTCAAACCGAACACGACAATCCATTTTTCATGGGCGTGCGTCAATTGATTGCCAGCGAGCTGTCAGGCTATCACTGGTGTGGGGAGATTGAAGCAAATGAAAGTTATTTGGGGGTATACGCAAGGGCAAAAGAGGACGTGGAGTGGGGCGGCAAGGTGTATACGGCCATCATTCCCAGCGTCCATGACGAGACGCTTATACCCATCATTGAAAAAAGCACAGCCCACAGCATTATCTATAACGACCACATTCAAGGTTTGTAACACCCTTGGTGCTTTGGCCTGTAATCACCGTCGCACCCACCATTCAAAACACTTTGCCAAGGACCGAAATCCCATCAACGGGATCGAGAATCTCTGGAACCAGGTCAAACGGATCATACGCAAATACAACGGAATCAAGCCGGATCATTTGTTGCTTTCTTAAGGAATATGAATGGCACTTCGCCGGCGGCAACCGCGCAGATCTCTTGAAACAGCTGCGGGCGCGGTATAAATGCACAAAACATTAATCCTTAGTTGCGTCGGCACCGAGAACTTTTCGAGCTCCAAGTAGTAATGCAACTTACACAAGATCAGGCCCGCGCGATCAACGCGGTTGACAGTTTTCTCAAAGATAAAACGCTGGATGCTTTCTTGCTGAGAGGTAGCGCTGGCACAGGCAAAACGACTTTGATTGCGAAAATTGTCGACCTTATTGCAGCGTCCAATATGTCATGCGCCCTCCTAGCCCCTACTGGCAGGGCTGCTCGAATCCTAGGCAACAAGGTCAGGCAGATCACGCGTCAGGAGATTGCAACGGGAACGATTCACAGTGCTATTTATTCATTGAAGCATCTTGATGTAAACGAGGAGGCACAGTCGGACAATGACCCAGGCCTCCGACTAATTTTCCCCCTAAAGGAAGAAGAGCCATCAGTCAGAGTGTTTATCATTGATGAAGCATCCATGGTGGGAGACCGGGAAACGCCCGGAGATTTTGTTCGGTTTGGTTCCGGGCGGTTGCTCAAGGATATTATTTCTTACACCCGAATGCAGCGGCCGGGGCGAGAAGGGGAGCAGATAGCGAAGCTGTTATTTGTTGGCGATCCAGCTCAGTTGCCACCTGTCGGAGAGAACATCTCCCCGGCCCTTTGCAAAGATCACATGACCAAAAAATACCACTTGAGGATAGCTGTTAATGAACTTGAAAAAGTCATGCGGCAATGCGAGGGTAGCGGAATACTGGAGCGCGCAAAAATTATCCGTCAAGCGATTTCGAAGAAAGATTTCAACTCTTTTTCAATGAATCCAAATGGGCAAGACGTTGTGAAAATCGAAGTCAATCAGGCTCTTGATCGCATCGAAACAGATATCAATGAAAAAAAGTCTGCTGTTGTTGTCGTTCATTCCAACGCCACTGCTTTGGATTACAACCGCAGCATCCGTGCGCGGCTTTGGGGGAATGCGGATCAGCCGGTGCGACCTCGTGACACCCTTCTAATAAACCGGAATTCTCAATCCGGACTGCGCAATGGCGATCTTGTACAGGTTCTTGAGGTTGATCGAGCGGCAGAAAAATACAACGTGCCGATCAAAGGTAACGGAAAGGTCGAACTTTCTTTCCGATCTGCTGAGGTTGACTATTGTGAGTGTGACGGAACTGTTGTAAGATTGCCCTGCCTTCTTTTGGAAAACCTGCTTGATTCACGCGTACGAGAGCTTTCGCCGCTAGAGCAAAGGGCGTTATTGGTTCACTTTCGAATGCGGCACCCCGATCTGCCTCCCCGGTCGGACGAATTCCGACTGGCATTGCTCTACGACCGGTATTTCAACGCGCTTCAGGTGAAATATGGGTATGCCATGACGTGTCATAAGGCGCAGGGTGGAGAATGGGACACGGCATATGTTGATTTCCACTACGGGGGTGGCACTAGAAATGCTTCGTTCTTTCGCTGGGCATACACGGCAATCACGCGTGCCAAACAACGCCTTTATGTAATCGGAGCGCCAGAATTTGGCGCGACTGATGACATCGACTGGTCTCAGTCAGCTGATCCGAGTGGTGCCTCGCCTCCCTTCGGAAGAGATCTGACGAAGGACCCAGACTGGAACCGTCTGTCATTCTCTGCCGCGACCGGGAGGGTGCGCCTGATGCCAACGCATCAACGGCTGAGAGAGAATTGGGATTCACACAACATAAGAATCGAGCGATTGCAACACCTCCAATATTGCGAACGCTACTCTCTGGTTCGCGGCAATAACACAGTCAACGTGCAGTATTACTACAACAAAAACTTCCAAATGGGCCGGCATGAACCGGCACCTGGAGAAAATACCAATCAGGATTTGCTGAATGAAGCACTGGAGGCTTTCAACGTCATCAACAAAACGGGCACAACCGCAGAGCAATTAGACCAGTTCATTCAGGACTTTCTGGATCATCTAGACGTCAAATTAAGTGACAGCCCGCTGAAAAGGTCTGCTTTCAAGTCGATGCCGTATCGGTTGCGCGTAAGTTTTTCAGACACGGTCAGGCAGGGTGATATCGACTTTATCTACGATGGCTCGATGAAATGGACGAAAGCTCAAGAAGTCGGAGGGTCAGGTGCCAGCGGTGGTATCTACGACGAGGTTCGACTCCTTATGGACAAGAGCTAGTGGTTTGTTTTAATCATTTGATACCCTCGTTTCAGGACTTGGTAAGATCAACATGCGTCATACCTCATATGAATGATTGAGTCAGTTTGGCTTCGGTGTGGTCGGGATTCGTTCCCGATCATCAAAGGTGTCGAAACGATTGAAAACAGTTGCTTGCACAGCACCAGAATTGGAATCTTTTGTTTTACACGTACCACTAGGAACAGGCTTTGGACAGCAAACGAATATTAGGCCTTCGAAAAGAAAATCGATTATCTGAGGCCCTTGAATTAGCGCGGTCAGGCTTACCGGGAAACGAGTCAGATATTTGGTATCTGCGTGCCTATGCTTGGGTTCTGTATGATTATGTCAAGAAAATAGTAGAGGACTACGAAACAAGCCGTTTGCCCCAAACTGTCATGGATGATCGTATTACACCCTTCATGCATGAGTTCACCCAAATTGGTACCCCTCTGCGCGGCGACACTGCGTTTTCTCAGATGCTGCGCAAAGCAGTAAAGATGTCGAGCGACTGGTCAGATTTCCTTAATTTTGCAAGGTGGGCAGGGATTAATGGCTTTTCTACCGATGATCGAGAGTCCTTTGTGAACGAAGGCGGCCGCACAATTGACAGCCTTGAGGTGCAATTCATAAGGGCAATCGGGCGAGTTACGGCCGAAAAAGCAACCGATCAGAACGCAGACAAAGCTTTGATCAACTGGGGCAAAGACATCTTGAAGGGTGCGGTGGAGAAAGAACCAAATGACCAATGGTTGAACTATTACCAAAGCAAGATTTTTGCGTCGGAAGGCCAAACCGAGGAGGCCGTGCAACACCTTGTTCCAGTACTTCGAAGACAAGTGAAATCATCGTGGCCATGGGCTCAACTGGGTAAAGTCCTCGAACATACCCGCAAGAACGATGCCTTGATTTGCTTCACATACGCTACACAGTTAGCACGAAAGGAACAAGAGGTTGCCCGTGTGCGTATCCGTTTGGGCCAAATGCTGGCCGCTGAAGGCCGGTTTTCCGAAGCAGCTTTTCACGTCAAGACAGCAGTAGATTATAGAGAGAAAAATGGTTTTAAAGTTCCCTCTGAACTCGCTCCATTGCTGGCAAGCGATTGGTTTAGCAAGTTGCAATCTTCCAACCAACTTGAACCGCCACCAAAGGTTGACGGTTCAGCACTCACATTGCTCAACGACTTGGACCGGCGTCCTCTCGAATATGAAATTGGGGTCATTGATCACGTGAACAGCTCCAAGAGGTTGAGTTACGTTTTAACGGGCGCAGACAAAGGTTTTCCCCTTTTTCACGAAAAGTTTCCGGACACCAAAGACCTTGCTCCGGGCACCATCATAGAAGTCGGCCGTACCCAGGCAGACAATTCCCCCCAAAAATGCCGGATTTCGAACAAAACTAGCATTGCTGGCCTTTGCGAACAGTTTTACGGCGAAATAGAACGGCATAAAGGCAATAGCTTTGCCTTTTTGCGCAGCAGGAAATTGGACATCTTCGTGCCTCCAGATCTGGCCAGTGCTATTTTGCCGGGACAAAAACTCAAAAGGAAATGTCTAGCGATCTACCGAAAAAACAAAAACGGCAAGGCCGGGTGGCGGGCCATTCGGTTTCTAGATTAATGAAGGCTTGGGAAAAGTGTGATTAGCTTTGCCTGCATGCAAATCTGCAGTGAATCGTGGATTTTTTGGCTAGATTAGCCGAGAATTCCGCGAGTTTGGAAAATGTCTCGGATCCCGGATTTATTCTCCTAATAAACGACAACGGACCGGATGGATTCACCAGCGTGCATCAGGTCAAAACCGTTGTTTATGTCGTTCAATCCCATGGTGTGCGTAATCATCGGATCGATCTCAATCTTGCCATCCATGTACCAGTCAACAATCTTGGGTACATCGGTACGACCTCTGGCTCCGCCAAACGCCGTTCCCTTCCATACCCTGCCGGTTACCAGCTGAAATGGACGCGTGGAGATTTCGGCCCCAGCGGGTGCCACGCCAATGATAATCGATTCTCCCCAACCGCGATGGGCACTCTCCAATGCCACACGCATCACCTCAACGTTGCCGGTGCAATCAAAAGTATAGTCAGCTCCACCCATCGGGTCGGACTTGGTTTGGGTCAGGCCGACAAGGTGGGATACCAAGTCACCGTCGACTTCACTGGGGTTAACGAAATCGGTCATTCCAAAACGCTCACCCCATTCCTTTTTCTGAGGATTGACGTCAACACCAACGATCATGTCAGCCCCGACAAGCCGCAACCCCTGTATGACATTCAGCCCAATTCCGCCCAGGCCAAAAACGATCGCCTTGGCACCAGGTTCAACCTTGGCTGTATTCATGACCGCCCCAATGCCAGTGGTGACTCCACAGCCGATGTAGCACACTTTGTCAAAAGGAGCATCCTCGCGTATCTTGGCCACCGCAATTTCAGGCAGGACGGTATATCGGGAAAAGGTCGAGCACCCCATGTAATGGAGTATTGGATCACCATCCAATGTCGAGAATCGTGACGTTCCATCGGGCATCAAGCCCTGCCCTTGCGTTGCCCGTATTGCCGTGCACAGATTGGTTTTACGGGACAGGCACGATGGGCAGGTACGGCACTCGGGCGTGTAGAGCGGAATCACATGATCTCCCTTGCCCACGGTCGTTACGCCCGGACCGGTTTCAACAACGACTCCGGCTCCCTCATGACCAAGTATCGCTGGAAAAAGCCCTTCGGGATCGGCCCCTGAAAGAGTAAATTCATCGGTGTGACAAATTCCCGTCGCCCCGATTTCAACCATGACCTCGCCATCCTTCGGTCCTTCCAGGTTGACGTCCATGACTTCCAGTGGCTGGCCGGCTTGAGTGGCCACAGCTGCTTTTGTTCTCATCGGTTATTTCCTCCTTGCATCGACTAACTCTCTCTCACTGGCATGTAATCCGAGTTCATTTCGAGCGTTTTTTCTGTCATCTCCGGCTTTGATGATTACCATGAAATGGCATAAACGCAAACATCATTGCTAGCCGGTCGTACTGCTGTCTGGTCTTTGATTTGCAGTCAGCTTTCAGTTTCTTCTTGCACTCAAGATTCTGACGTCGGAACTTGAAGCTTCAGGACCAGTTGCCGGATGATTGACCATTATTGCAATGATGGGTCGGATGAATACAGTTTGAGGTGCATTTCATTGATCTTCAACCACCACTTTTCGCCAGTGTCGGATACTCACTGCGTACCTCTTGCCTCACCTCAACCTTCCAGGCGAGTATCTCCCGGTCTGGGATAAATCAGGCGAGACATTGACAGCTCAAGACGCTGATTTCACTCTCCGCAATGTTCATCTGCCGGCCATATTGCTCTACCGGCAACTTATCGTTCATTACGACGCTCAAGACCGTTCCAGCCAAACTTCGGCCGCCGAATACAAGATTGTCATCAGTTCAACAGTGGTAAAAATGCCGCTGGGCAAAGATTGGAGGGTAGACAGACACCGGATTGTCAAACTACACGGGTTTGAACTACAAGATGCAGGTCGTTCTTGTGAAAAACTTTAAGGAACAGGGTAACCGGGCACATGGGTTGGAAATGGTCATCGGTGCACAAGCGGATAACATTGCCGACAGGCAATTCATTTGTCTTGACCCGGCCGTTTGCGCTTTTTTGGCTCATTGCTCTTGCCCAAAGCAGGATTGGTACAATTCCAAAGTGTTTCGGAAGCTTAAAGGCACGGGGTTTCCACCTGCCGTGGGATCTTTCAGTGCCATCTCGGTCAGCGTATCCAGATCATTGTCAGGAACTCCAAACTCCTTCAGGTTGGACGGAATATCTACCCCTTCCCTTAACCGAAGCACATGGTCCATGAAGCCGTTAAAGCCACCTCCAATGTTCAGGTAATCCGCTGCTGAACAGATTTTGTCTTCGATTGCTGGCCTGTTAAATTCCAGAACAAACGGCATGAAAATCGCATTGGTTGTTCCATGGTGACGATCATACATCGAGCCAATCGGATGCGAGATCGAATGAATGGCCCCAAGGCCTTTCTGGAAAGCTACTGCTCCCATGGCGGCAGCACTCATCATGTGACCCCGCCCTTCCAGATACTGGCCATCATCATAGACAAGTTTCAGATTTTCCTTTATCAGCCTCAGCCCTTCAAGTGCGATTCCTTGACTCATGGGATGATAGCTTGGGGCACAATATGCTTCCAGACAGTGAGCAAACGCGTCCATTCCTGTTCCAGCAGTCACTGATGGTGGCATGGAGACCGTCATTACAGGATCGATCAGAACCCTCTTCGGCAACACAAGGGGATGGAATATAACCTTTTTCGTTTTGGCCTGTACATCCGTTATGACAGAGGCTCGACCCACTTCAGAGCCAGTTCCCGCCGTAGTCGGTATGGCTATGGATGGATAAATGACGTCCGCGTTGGCTCGCTTCCAAAAGTCTTCAAAATCTTCAAAGTCCCAGACTGGCCGAGTCTGTTCGGCCATGAAAGCGATCATCTTGCCAAGATCAAGACCGGACCCGCCCCCAACGGCGATGACGCCATCGTGTTTTCCTTGTCTGAAGACCTCAACACCCTGCGACAAATTGTCACCCGTCGGATTCGGGTCAACGGCCGAAAAAATCCCTGCTTCAATGCCTTCAGCGATCAACAGGTCGGTGATCAACTCAATCATCGGAAGCTTGGCAAGAGTCCTGTCTGTAACCAGCAAGGGTCTTTGCACGCCTGCCTCATCACAGGCTTGAGGCAGGAATCTTATGCTTCCCTGACCAAATGCAATTGATGTCGGATATGACCAGTGAACGACGTTGTCTGCCATCAGGGACTTTGGTCTTGTCGGGCTTGCATTTCTTCCATCGCATATCGGAACAGTTCTGCAAGCATCCTTGCCATTTCTTGCTGCTTTTCGTTTTCTCGAATGAGAGTATTTCTCACTTCTATCATTACGTGCGGCATGTTTCTGGAGAACGTATGCTTCCGGACTGTGTGCGATACCCTTGGATCAGGAGCATAGGGCTCATTGGCAACCGTGATCAATTGTGTGAACGCCTTGTAGTTGTCCAGAATGATGTTTGCCAGGGGTTGGTCCTGCTCGTACAGTATTCCCAACTCCATTCCTCGATCGACCCCCATAAATACGGGCGTAAAGCTATGAAGGGCAACCAGGGCTTTGCAGCGTGGGTTGGACTGGAGTGTTTCACGAACCAGATCATGGAACGGATAATAATAGTTTTTGACCCGATAGCGCTTTTCGGCATCAGACAAATTCTCATTGCCAGGTATCCTGTAGATTTCCGATTGTGCCGGCATCGAATCCGGTGAGTAAGGATCTCGATTGCAGTCGACGACCAATCTTGATATGTTTGAAACGACGAGCGGGGCATCCAGAATTTCACTGATGCCGATTGCGACTTCCCTGATTCCGATATCGTACGCAGCATGGCTGGTGAGGGTTCCATCATCAATCCCCAAATCATCGAACTCCGGAGGTATGTGATTCGAGGCGTGCTCACAAATTAGAAGCAGAGGGCATGTCCCATTGAGATTGATAACTTCAGCAGGAACTCTGACCGACTCGTCAGACGGGGAGAGATTTGAATTTACGTTCGTCTGACTTAGCATGCCAAAATTGTATTTCCATCCGCTAAAATGTGCTGATGTGAACCAGTTAAACTAGGGACATTTTGAATGCCTTTCAATTACAAAATCTTGTGGGAGTCCTTGCAAGCTGAGTCATCAAACGACGAGATTTTGTGTGGAACTTAAACGCCTTACTTAACAACGCCAAGCATTGCATTCATTTCACGTTTCATCGGGGCTGTCACACGCAAGCGTGCTTTCGCGTGCAGTTTTGCCCTGCCTGGGTGCCGCAGCAGCCGCATGAGGGGCTTCTGCCCAGCTAAGGATTAATCCTGCCTGTCTTGGCCGGTTTGCCACATCCGTCGGATGCCGCCCGCAATCGGAGTGGAGAAGCAATATCCCATGCAAGTCCGTCGTCTGCCACACCAGACCAGCGTCGAAGTACACACATAGGTTGTAACCACTCCATCCGGTATAGCACACGCCGTGACAGCATGGAGATCATTACCTGGAACGACCCTTCGGGCGACAATGCCAACGCTTTGTGCTGGACTTTGCATGGCAATGCCCTATTTCACGAAAAAGGCTGATCGGAAATCCATTTGTAATGATATCCCTCATGAGAACCCGGCGAACAGGATCTGCAAATGAACCGTGAAGCGAATGCTAAGGGGTGGGGCTTTTACGGACGTGAAGCCGAACTGTCGATATTGCACCGCGAACTGCATCTTTATAAGCCTTTGAAAAACCGATGGTTCCGCACGATCGGCATAGCCGACCGTCGGGGTGTGGGCAAGAACACCCTGCTGGAGGAAACAGTACGCCGAGCAGGTTAGAGCGACAATCTGCTGGTGGTGCAGTTGCCTGCCGGGGGTGCAGCCCACGAATGCGTTGCTGCTATCGAGGAAGCGGTCGAAAATGGCCCCTGCCCCGAGTGGCTGAATGATTTTGTCCCGCCGCGCATCCCGCCCTATAGAACTCTGGACATGTACACGCCGGAAGAACTGAAGGGACGAGACTTCCGTGCCATGTTGGAACATTTGCTCTATAAGGGAGTGCTTCTGTGTCTGGATGAGTTTCACCATATTCGCAACACGTCACTGGTTTCGGACATGCAAAGGCTGATTGACGGCTTTTATTCCCGTGACGGACAAACGATTAGCATGCACGGCCGCCGCGGCCAACCCGTGCCGAAGGGTCAACTCGTGCTCATGGGGTCTCATCAGCAGCATTTTCATGCCATGCAAGAGGACGACCAGCCCCTCCATGGTCGCTTTTACAACAACCTTCTGCTACGACCCTGGTCGGTGTCGACCGTCATGGCCATGGCGGCTGAACATGGGTCCAGGGCGATTTCTGACTCTCTGGACGGCTTACGATGGCTTGCCGCACAACTGGGAACGGTTTGCCACCAGCGAAGCGGCGGCACCGTTGCGTGACGCATCCCGCTGGCCATCGGCTGGCGAGAGTGCAAAAGAAGAAGCGGATTGGCAGCGAGCATTTCTGGATATGGAACGGAATCATCTGGCGCAAGCTCGTGATGCACGGTTGAACACGCGAACCTTCATTGAATTGCCTGGTCCCATGCAGCAAATCATCATCTGGATGGGACGTCATCCTCGTCGAGCGTATACGCTGAAACAACTGCTGACCGAAACAGGAGTAGATGTGCATGTCATGCCGCCCTATCTGGACCGTGAAGATCCCGGGCTTCGCTATGGTGTGCCAACACCACCCGAAACGACAATAGCGCGCATGCTGGGTGACATGGAGTGGAATGTGGGCATGGTGCACCTGCGCCAGAGGCTGGTCAAGGAGCCAGTTTGGATGATTCACGATAATACAACCATGTTCCAGGTCGGCGTCATGGGCGACGTGTTTGCCGCCCGAACGCCAATTTCAGATATTCCTCAAGGAGATCTACCCCAAGCCGTCTAAATGCGTTGCACGACCTTGAAGGCATCATGCTGGAGCGCCTGACGGCGGGCTTGCTTGAATCACACTCGTCTACCCATCTGTGCGAAACAAATGTCGTCCCGCAAGAGAACCGGCAAGGCGATATCGATGTTCTGGCCCGCATCGGCAAGGGTGATGCAAATGACATTCTGCTTCTCGCCAATGTCAAGCGTCAGGCACGCAAGCTGGCGAACGCAACGACGCAAAAGAAATTTCAGAACATGGGACGTCAGTTGCACAATGCCGATCGAAACGAGGTCAGAAAGCTGGCTGAACTGCGACGCGTGCACCTGCTTGTGGCCACGGAGCACAAGTTTGGCGACACTGCATCTCCTGACTGGATCCGGACGAATGACGACGCACCGCCTGAGCCGGCGCTGTGCATCGATATCGCCACCATGCACCGGGAGGTACAGGAAGGCTGGCCTCGCATGCAGGCCCTTCTGGACGCCGCGGGTTAGCTTGAGGACCGATCAACATTGGTACAGGCAACATGCCGAAGCCCTGACACAACACCGACTACCCACTCTTCACACCCGTGCTAATGAAAACCGAAGCATGGCCATCGCGTACATGCTTCCTTCACGCGAGCTTCTGCTCGCCACATCCCTGTCGCTGCTTGCCTCCAGCGAGACCAGCGGCGCCACACGGCATTGCCCCACATACCTGCAGATTGCTTGTGCTCAATGCTCAAGAGCGGTGATCCAAAGTCAAATTAAGGAGTTTTGAGTGTCCCCATCTTTGAGCAAATCCCAATCGGGGGATTGCAGATGTGCCTTCCTCGAAACACCTCCGACAATTTTTGGGAATTATATCCTGACTTCGACGGTTGAGTCTTGTTTGCGCCCCTGCTCATGCGGATGACCGCCCAAAAAAAAGGGGCTTAGAAAGATGACTTGACAGAGTCATTTTCAACACCCCGGTCGGTTGCAGCCCTCTTCAGCCAAACCTTGTACGGACGATGAGATGGACCCGATCTTCTGTTCGGGACAGATTGTCATGGCAAGGCAAAGCACGAGCTAAAGTTTCTGAAGTTGCTTCCGCAAGACCTTGCTTTAAGAACACTCCCACTGAGTAAAAATCACCGTGTCAAGTCATCTTTATAAGCCCCCTTTCATGGACCATCACCCATATAGGAGATGAACCGGGATCAAGGCTTCGGCCTGTCATCCGTGTCCGCTTTTATTGTCGGGTTCGGGGGCGGCGGCATCCGCGTCCGAATGAGGGGCCAGTCCGCGGCCATCTCCGCCATCATGGACGGCCAGTCGAAGGCCAGATGGCCAGCCTCTTCCAGCCGGCCCCGATCTTCCGGTTCCATGACGGGGGACACGAACAGGTGACAGGGCTCCAGGTCGCGTACCTTCATGATGTTGGGATCCTGGGGGGCCGCCGCCATGAACTCATCGACAATGACTTGAAAGTCGGCGGGGTCATGCCGGGCGGAATTACGCTTGGCGTTGACGCAGACCAGCAGGTCGCGATCCGGGTCCAGCTGGCGCTTCGGACCGGGGCACAGACGGGCCAGCACATCGATGTCACGGGCCTCCCCTTTCCCAGGCGGCGGGGGCAAGACGCTCCAGTGACTCCAGCGACAATGGGGATGCTGCTTCAGCCACTGGGCGGCCAGCCGTTCCATCATGTCGCCTTCCAGCCGTCGCAGCCGTTTCGTCGCCAGCTGGTCAAAACCGATATCGTGATCGGGCGCCTGGATATCACGCCGGGCCTGCCCCAGTACACGGATCTGAAACAGCATTGGATTGTCATTGATGGCCCAGACGCCAGTCTGGGGTTTCCCCTTGGGCCGGCGGGGCTCGCCGGTGAAAAAGACTCGCCGCGTGATCATGCCCGTCTGTTCATGGATATCGCGCAGCCGTTCGCGCAGGGTGTCCGGCGAGGGAAGCCGATCCACGGGCTCGCGCTCTTGCAGCTGCTCCACAAGGAATGACGTGGTTCGCATGTCGCCGGCGCTTTTCTGGTGGCCCAGGGCGATCAGGGTGGAGCGCAGGGGCTCCTTCAGCTCGATGGTCACCTGACTGTTCCAGGCCAGACGATTGTCCTGGCGGATGCAGTCGCTTTCAAAACGCAGGAAATCCTCGACCCATTGCGTATCCTCCTTGTCCGTGACCGACGGGGCGTTCGGCGGCGATGGAAAGACATGCCGGTTCTGGGCCAGGCGCTGCCACAGATAGGGAATGCCGTCATAGGCCGTCCATAGCGTATGAAGGCGTTGGGGATCGTGATCCCAGCCCTGATCCCGAGCCACCTCTCAGATGGTGGATGGGGGCCACGGCTGCAGGTTGTGCTCGATGCGCACGCGCAAGTGAAGAGGCTGGTCCTGGGCGAACATGGCGCGGAACTGCTGCTGGTGCGAGCCCATCAGCACCAGGCGTCCCGTCAGCAGCTTGTCAGCGTCTGTTCCGGGACTCTTTTGCTCGTCCAGCATGAATTGCAGGGCGGAGGGCAGGCCGCTCTTGCGGGCGTGATGGAACTCGTCCAGCCCGACGATGACCCCGTGCTTCATCAGGTGATGGATGATGATACCACACCATAAGCCGGAATTTTGGTGTGATCTTCGTGGCGACAGGGTTCCTAGCAGGTCTTCCATGTCATGATTGGCCATGGCCTCGATAATGGCCTCGACATGATCCTCGTCCTTTTCCAGGACCGGCAGGTTGACGACAAGAAAGCGTCGCGCTGGCGCATTCGTCACGCTGGCGGCTTCCCGCCGAACGACTTCCCGCAGCAGTTCCGTCTTGCCAACCCCGCGGCGCCCGCCGATGCCCAGAGCCGGAAAGCTTTGCGGGTATGGCGGATGATCGAGGTCCAGGCGATCATGCAACCAGGCCAGCTCCTCCTGGCGCCCGTAAAAGCGCCAGTGTCCTCGCGCCCTTTGTCTGTCCTGGACTTGTCCTGTCTCGTTCATGCCTATCTCCTCCCTGAATTGTCAGTTAGTGTTCGCCTGTGCAAAAGTCCAGCCCGACCTTTCCGGCCTTGGCCCCTATCTATGCTCGGTGCCGCCCCGCCGAAGGAGATAGGCGTCGCTGACGGCCTTCAGCAGGACCCGACTCAGCTCCGGATGAAACCGTTCCCGTTCCGGCCGTATGACGATTCCCTCGCGCCCATGGCTGGCTCCCCGCTCGGCGCTGGGACCCATAACCAGACGGGCGGCCCCCCCCTCTTCCCCTACTGTATGCACACATCTTTTCTCGCTTGCGTAATGGGTGTCTGAAATTGGCCGTTTGTCCTGTTGATTCTCTCTTCGGTCTTGTGTTTACAAGGGGAGAGTAGAGATGTACAACTCGGGTTCGCATTGTGGTGATCGTCGTTTGGATCCGGCCGAACGGTTTTTTCATGATCGTCTGGTTGAGGTCGGTCCGCGTGGTGTTTCGGTTCGGGGTGTTGGCGGCCATCGCGCTGGTGAGGTCCGCTTGGGCCGGTTTTTGAGGACCGAGAAAGTGACCGTGAACAAGATCGTTGACAAGGCCGCCATGACCACGTCCGGGCGCGTGGATGGTCTCCCTATTCGGGCGCTTCCAGACCCGACGAGCTGTCGGGATGACGGGTCGGGAAACAGCCTTGTCGGCCCTGCCACGATCGCCGTGGAGGCGGAACCGGGCACGTTGCTCGGCGCGGTCGACATGCAATTGATTGAACGCTCCGGCGGCGGCCCGAAGCCACCCAAAAACCGGCCGCTTCGCGACAAGGAGAGCCACCGCTGGCTGGAAGCCATGCCAACAAGCGCCACCGTTCGGAACGCAGCGGCGCATGTCACGGTGGTCGCCGATCGGGAAGCGGACATCTTCGCGATGTTCGACTGCTGTCCGGACGGCGTGGACGTGCGGATCCGGGCGTCCCATGACCGCCGTCTTGGCGATGATACCGGCCCACTCTTTTCCCGCCTTGAAGGCCGGCCGCAGCCGGAGCATACGGTCGCGTGGCCCGCGCGACCCGGGCAAAGGAAGCGCACGGCCCGCATGGGCGTGCGTTTCGCGTGCGTGACCCTCAAGCACCCCGAAAACAGACCGATGGAACCCGGTGTTCCCGCCCGCCAGGCCGTCTCCATCGTCGAGGCACGGGAAATCGACCCGCCGCCGGCGGGCGGCCGGCCCATTGGCGCCGGCTGACCCGCCATCAGGTCGAAACGTTCGAACCGGCACGATGGATCACGCAACTCGACCGTCGGCGCTGGGTCATCGAACCGGTTTTCCGGACCATCAAGACCCAAGGTTTCGACATCGCAAACGTGTCGGTGGAAACCGCACCCTTCAAAACGCTGTGCGCCATGACGTTGATTGCGGGGATATCGTGCATGCAACTCGTGCAGGATCGGGATGGCGCTGGCCAACGCCCGCTCAAGGATGTGTTCGCGGCGCCGGATCCACCGGTCCTTGAGGCCGTATCCGCTTCGCTTGAGGGTTCGACCGACAAGCAAAAGAACCCGCATCCACGGGGCTCGCTGGCCTTTGCGGTCGGGGTGTGCGCCCGTCTCGGTGACGGGACCGGATATTATGGGAAACCGGGCCCCGTGGTCATGTTACGCGGGCGGTATCAATTCCAGGCCATCCAACTCGGATATGGCATCACTGGAAATGTGTGAATCGAGTAGCCCTCTTCCCAGGGACACTGTTCCAGCAGTGGCACGGTAGCCAGCTCGTAACGTTCGGCCCAGAACAGGCATGTCTTTCATGGGGGCTTATATACCTAACTTGAAGCCGGACGACACGGATAAATTTCAGGACTTCAAGTTAGGTATATAAGCCCAAAAAAAGGCACTACTTTGGGTGTCGCTTGCGTCCCGTCGATTCCTCCAGTTCCAGTGGCGCCGGATCATGGGTCTGCCCCATCACCCGGTACAGCTTGCGCGCTTCGGCGTTCCGCCGCGAGGGTATCGCATAGCGCTGTCCCGTCTGCGGATCCTCTAGCACGCTGTGCTGCACATGGGTCAGGGCCTTATGGATCACCGCGGCCGACATCGCGACACCCTGCTGCAGGCGTACGCGATACTGCCGATGCCGCACGCACAGCAGCGTCATGAAGGCAATGGCGATGTGAGCGCGAATGCGGCGCGGGGTCCAGTGGAACATCGGCCGCACGCGCAGGTCGTGCTTGGTGACCCGGAAGGTCTCCTCCACCTGCCACAGCCCCCGGTACTGATCGAGGATGGTCGCGGCCCCGGTCGTGTCCGGAAGGTTGGTGATGACCCCGTGCCGGTCACCTTCAGGAAGCGGCTGTATCCGGAGTTGTGCAGCAGGGCCTTCGGCGTCGCACTCTGACCCAGCTTGCGTCGCCACCTGGCGATGCCCCGCTCGCGGTCGTGCTGATCCTTGGCCGCCCGCGTGGGCGAATGGCGGACGATCAGGCGCTGGCCGGGGGTCGGCAGGGCCGCCGGTTGGCTCTTGAGGAAGTATAACGAGCACCTCAAGTACAAGTCATTGATGATCGGTGTAATACCCTATCGTCCCGGGAGAAAACAGAGACTTGAATGTTTTGTGGAACAGTTTCGTGACTACGTTGTAAACAAGCCTTTTGAGGGTTCAAAGAATATCGTAATTCAACCTAACCTCCTAAAGTATCGAGCAGGGGTTCGTTCGCATAGTGGTGAGAGGCTGGACTCCGCGGCTCGTTTTAGCAACGTCCTCAATCACTTGTATGTACAAATGCCCAAGTCCGTATCTGTTCACAAACGAGTTCTGATAATTGATGATGTGTGTACGACTGGGTCGAGTCTGATAAATTCTTGCCTAAAGCTCCACGCGGTTGGAGCTGAACGAGTGGATTTGCTTGCAATTTCCATGAACATAGGTAATGTGCTGTATGATTGACATTTCTCCACGTACCCGCAGATTGCTTGCATTGGCAATGCTCAAGGGCGTCGGTTCAAAGTCACTTCAAAGAGTTTTGTGTGTCCCAAACTTTGAGCAAGCTCCAATCAGTGGATTATGGCCGTACCTTCTACGAAATACCTCAGAAAATTTTGATAAGACCGCGATTGGCTTGGCAGAAACTGAGGCACAAAAACAGATTGATTTTGCACAGAAAAGCCACGCACGGATCATTTCTTCCGTGGATAGCGATTATCCCAAGTTGCTCGGCAATACCCCTGACGCTCCTCAGTTTCTTTTCATTAAGGGAAATCTTGCCCCTTCCTCAGCAAGGTCAATTGCCATTATCGGAACACGGAAACCTACAGACCACGGTAAGGTTATAACACGGCGGGTGACCGGCTTTTTCGTCGACCAAGGCTGGAGCGTCGTAAGCGGTCTGGCCATTGGATGCGATGCCATTGCCCATGAAGCGGTACTTGAAGGCAACGGACACACGGTTGCTGTAATGGCCCATGGCTTGCAGACTGTTGCCCCGGCGCGTCATAAAAAGCTTGCTACATGCATCTTGGAGGCAGGAGGTGCCTTGGTATCAGAATATCATTTTGGTCAAGAGCCGTTGCCGTGGAACTTTGTAAAACGGGACCGGACCCAAGCCGGACTTGCCGAAGGGGTCGTGATGGTACAATCTGACCTAGCCGGTGGGAGTCTTCATGCTTCTCGCGCTGCAATTGACTACAAGCGATGGCTCGCGATTCCATATCCAACAAGACAGGACGTTTCATGGCAAGAGTCGAAGATTCAAGCTAACCTTCTTCTCGCTGATGGTCCTTCCACATAAAAAGGCCAAGCTGCTGAAATGTGGACTGAATGACCTGGATCGCTTGTTCATACTGAATGGTCGCCAAGATTATGGTCCCTTGTTGAAATGGGCGGAGGAAGTCAAGCAGTCTCATCATGTGCAAGGTCAGCTTCTCGAGGAATTACGGGTGTAACCGAAAGTTGAAACTCAAGGGGACATTGAAATTCGCCTCGCAGTCCTCATGTGAATGGGTGCCCGGGTCCACTGAGCCGAAGCTTGCAGGCACCAACTGATGTTCAACGATGGTTACCCAAAATCATAGTCACATGACCACTGACTCAGTGCTTGAGGATGAGGTCTCCAAATTCAATGCGCTGGCTGAAGAGTGGTGGAATCCCAGTGGCAAGTTTCGTCCTCTTCACATGATGAATCCGGTTCGCATGGATTACATTAACAGTCAAGTATGTCTGGAGTTTGACCGCGACCTGGACGACCCATTGCCCTATGAAGGACTGGATCTGCTTGATGTGGGCTGTGGGGGAGGACTTCTCACGGAACCCATGACTCGTCTGGGAGCAAATGTTTTGGGTATTGATGTCGCCCGTAACAATGTTGAGGTGGCAAAAAGTCATGCGGCCAGCATGGGGCTGGAGATACGGTATGAGAACATATCTGTGGAAGACCTCGCGCTTCGGGAACCGAAGTTCAATGTCGTCCTTTGCATGGAGGTCCTGGAACATGTCAATAACCCTCAACAGTTCCTGCAGTGCTGTCAATCCCTTCTGCAACCTGGAGGTCTTCTGATTGCTTCGACCATCAACCGGAACCTGAAAAGTTTTTTCATGGCGATCTTGGGAGCCGAGTACATTCTTCGGTGGCTCCCCGTCGGAACGCATGACTGGAATCGCTTCATCAAGCCGGAAGAGATGAAAAACCTGACAGGTCAGGCGGGCCTGTCCGTTGTTGACACCAAGGGATTTGTCTTCAATCCCTTGCTTTCCGAGTGGTCCGTTTCATCAGGCGACTTTGATGTCAACTACGTGACCACAAGTGTCCGCGACACCGACTGAACGCACAGCGGGATACTCCCATATCAAAAGAGATTGAGCAGAACGACTTCAAGCACCAGTATCAGACCGCAGAGTCCCATCCAGGTTCGCCAGGCGACCCCGACCCCTGTTTCGATATCCTCCGGTGCCAGCTCGTGCCGACCTTCGGAATTGATGAAGGGATACTCGACTTGAGTTCCTTGATATGATCTGGGGCCCGACAGAGCCACATCCATAACCTTGGCAAAGGCGGCTTCCGGCCAGCCGGCATTCGGGGAACGATGATTCTTGCCTTCATCCATGGCAAATTGCATGACGTCCTTGGAAAAATGGGCTAGTGCAACCAAAGCTGCTGTCAACCGCGCCGGAATAAAGTTCAGAATGTCGTCCAGTCGCGCCGTGGCCCAACCGAAATCCTCGTATTGTTCATTTTTGAACCCGATCATGCTGTCGGCAGTATTGACGAATTTGTAAATCAGGATGCCCGGTATTCCCCCAATCAAATACCAGAATGCTGGGGCAACCACCCCATCCATGAACCCTTCGGCAGTGCTTTCAATGGCAGCTCTGACGACTTCGGTCTGATCCATGTCGCCAGTATCACGCCCAACAATCTTGGCGACCGTCAGGCGTCCTTCCATGAGACTCATCCGCAAGGAATTCGCAACGGCAGATACATGGCCGATCAAGCTCTTGTGTGCGACCAGAATGGCAACGACAATTATTTCGAACAGTTCGTTGAAAGGCAGCCACTGAATGATGAAACCGGCTACGGCCAGCCCGACACAGGCCACGACAAGACCAATCACGCCCGCAGTCTTGGCTTGATCACCCGTATTGTAGTTCGTATCAAAAAACTGGATGGCAGCCCCCATGAGTCGCACGGGGTGAGGAACTCGCTTCCAGATGTAATCGGGCTCACCGAATATTGCGTCCAAGGCAAGCGCAATCAAAAGTATGAGTAAACTGTCCACTTGCAACCATAATGTCTGGGTCATCGTACCGGTTTGGCTCATGCTATGCCACCGGCCTGAACCACGTTCATCGTGCCGAATAACATATTTCAACTTTTGAGAATTTCTACACGTGGATGATGAACGTGAAATCGTTTCCCTGACGAACACACTTCGCCTTTTCTTGAGTGCGTGGTCATTCAAAATTTTTTGATGGACCTTGCGCAAGTCTTGGCCGCCTTGCCTTGACGAACCCTTGGGTGCGGCATGCCAAACAAATCCGGCAGATAAATTTTTTTGGACGTTGACAATTGCAACTTGGGTTTTACTTGACTATGTCCAATTCCGGGAAGGCCGGCTCAAATCCAGAATTGTTCGTCAGCGAAATTGATAGTTTCCAGTTCGTCGAGATCTTGTGATGCAATACATTAGATCAGTGTTGCTGTTTGCGCAGCAGGTTCGTTCGGAGGTCTCGAAAATCGTCTGGACAACCCGCCGTGACTTGCTGGTAACCACCCTGTTGGTTTTCCTGATGGCAACCGTGGCTTCAGTTTTCTTTTTTCTGATTGATCAGGTCATTCGTCTGGGCCTGACCGGTCTGCTAGGATTGTTTTGAGGAAGCAAAAATCGGAGGTGACCCTGTGACATCAGAATTGACAATCCCTGTCGGACCGACTTGTTTCATTCCTTCGGTTGCGCTGTCGATGACGGCAACCGGCGTTTTTCGTGTCAAAATTCAATAAAGCCCCTCCAAGCCAAGAAAGTTCAAGCCTGTGGCGCTCCGTTGGTATTCAGTTAGTGTGGCCTCCAACTATGAGAAGAAGGTGGCCGAGGCAATTCGGGCAAATGCCGACAAGGCCGGACTCACCAATGCCATCGCCGAGGTTGTCGTGCCGGTCGAGAATGTCGTCGAAGTGCGGAGGGGCAAGCGGATAGAACGCGAGCACCGGTTCATGCCTGGCTATGTCCTCATCCGAATGACAATGTCTGATAAAGCCTACCATCTGATCAACAACATCAGTCGGGTTTCAGGCTTTTTGGGCAGCCGGGGCATCCCCGCCCCGCTTGATGAGCAAGAAGTGGAAGACATTCTCAATCGGGCCAGTGATGGCCAGATGCAACCTCGGGCCCTGGTCACCTACGAGGTGGGCGACAAGGTCATGGTTACTGATGGCCCGTTCGAGGGCTGGAATGGAATGGTCGAGGGTGTGGATGAAGGCAACTCGCGGGTAACCATCGGAGTGTCCATTTTTGGCCGGGTCACCCAGACCGAACTGAGTTTCGATCAGGTCACGAGAGACAACTGATTTCATTAATTGAGCTAGAGATACACGATGGCAAAAAAACTAGTTGGTCAATTGAAGCTGCAGGTGCCGGCCGGCAAGGCCAATCCGGCTCCACCCGTCGGACCGGCTCTGGGTCAGCGCGGACTCAACATCATGGAGTTTTGCAAGACCTTCAATGCCCAGACGGCAAACATGGAACCCGGTGTTCCGTGTCCGACGATCATATTCTATTATCAGGACAAGTCGATTTCACTCGAGATCAAGACACCGCCAGCCTCCTATTATCTCAAGAAGGCGGCGGGGCTCGAATCGGGAGCGAGCACTCCGGGCCGAGCCACTGTCGGTTCGATCACGGCAAAACAGCTGAAGGAAATTGCGGAACTGAAAATGAAGGACCTCAACGCCGTCGATGTCGAGGGCGCCATGAAAATCATTTTGGGATCGGCCAAGTCCCTGGGACTGGAAGTGAAAGGCTAGACAATGGGTCGAATGGGAAAGCGCATCAAGGACGCTCGCAAGAGGGTGTCGGAACTGCCAACCTGCTCCGTGGAAGAGGCGGTCAACCATGTTAGGGAAGAGGCCAAGGCCAAGTTTGACGAAACGCTAGACATCGCGATCAGCTTGGGAGTCGACCCCCGACATGCCGATCAGATGGTACGCGGAACTGTCAGCCTGCCCAATGGCACGGGGAAAACCGTTCGAGTGGCCGTCTTTGCCCGCGGTGCCATGGCCGATGAAGCCAGGGAGGCCGGCGCTGAAATCGTTGGGGCCGAAGACCTTGTCGAAACAATTCAGGCGGGCACCATTGAGTTTGATCGATGCATTGCCACGCCAGAGATGATGCCACTGGTCGGCCGGCTCGGCAAGATTCTGGGACCACGCAATCTTATGCCGAATCCTCGGGTTGGGACCGTAACTCCCAATGTCAAGGAGGCGGTGACCAATGCCAAGGGCGGCGAGATTCAGTTCCGCGTCGACAAGACCGGCACCGTGCATGCGGGGGTTGGCAAGACGTCCTTTGCACCGGACCAGTTGACCGAGAATGTCAAGACCTTTGTCGGAGCCGTCAATCAGGCCAAGCCTGTCGGGGCCAAGGGCAAGTATTTCAAGAAAATTTCCCTGAGCTCCACGATGGGGCCCGGAATCGCGGTTGATATCGCCTCGGCCGGGGGGAGTTCATGAGTATCGCTGTCTTGTTGCAAGACAGCAAACCACGGGTAGCCATACCCGTGGAGCCGTCCGAGACGGCGGGTCTTGCTGTGTCCGCACAGCATGGAAATCCTGCCTGAGATGGAGAAAAATGGATTCGTTTCATGTGTGTCAGGCATGGGAAGAGCTGTTCGATCCTGAAAGTCAAGGACATCCGTTGCCGAGTTCCGCTCGGCCATCTTTAACCGGAAAGAATTTTCTTTCCTAAACTTGGAGCAATACTGTGGATAGAGCCCGAAAAGAGCAAGTGGTCGCGGAAATCGGCCACATCTTCGAAAGCTCAGGTGTGGTGGTTGTCGCCAAGTATGAAGGAATGAGCGTGCCGGAGATGGAAGATTTCCGTCTCCAGATGCGTGAAGCCGGCGGTTCCGTTCGGGTAACCAAGAACCAGCTGTCCAAAATTGCCATTCAGGGTTCGGCAGCCAAAGACATCGGATCATTGTTCAAGGGAATGACCATCCTGGCCTATTCCGACGATCCCGTGGCAGCGGCGAAGGTGACCGACAACTTCGCTGAAAAGAGCGATCACCTTGAAGTGCTAGGTGGCATCATGGGCACCTCCGTCCTTGATCCCAAAGGAGTCAAGTCGATCGCCAGCATGCCATCGCGAGAAACCTTGATCGCCTCGGTGGTGAGCTGCATCGGGGCTCCGGGGGCGACGCTGGTCGGCGCAATCGGTGCACCCGCTGCATCGGTGGCATCCATTCTTTCAGCCTTGGAAGAAAGGAAGGCAGCCTGATGATTCTAGTCAGGCGGCAAGCAACTTTACCTGCATTGAGACACAACAACTGAAATGGAAACTGAACTATGTCAAATCTAGAAAATCTTGCTGAACAAATCGTTGGGCTGACCTTGCTGGAAGCCCAGGAATTGAAAACCATACTCAAGGACAAGTATGGCATTGAACCCGCGGCCGGCGGCTCTGTCGTCGTCAGCAGCGGCCCCGGTGGCAGTGAAGATGGAGCAGCGGCCGAAGAGGAGAAAACGGAATTTGATGTCATCCTCAAGGATGCCGGAAGCCAGAAGATCAACGTCATCAAGGAGGTGCGCGTTCTCACCGAGTTGGGCCTGAAAGAGGCCAAGGCCTTTGTTGAGGCGGGCGGCAAGCCGGTCAAGGAAGGCGTGTCGAAGGAGGAAGCCGAGGAAGTCAAGGCAAAATTGGAAGCTCTGGGAGCCGAAGTCGAAATCAAATAGGGCTTCAGCCTGACAAGCGGATCGAATCCGCTTGCCCAAACCGAATCCGGTCAGGTGCCGCTCCAGCGGTTCCTGACTCCCGGCGGCAGGTGCGCCGCAACGCAAAAGTGTGAGGAGCCGCAAGTTCCCGTCATGTGGTTGTTTGCTAGAGAAGGTTAACTTTATGAAGCAGGTCAAGTCCAGCGGTAGACGGTACCGACGTTCCTACCAAAAAATAAAGTCTGTGGCACCGCTCCCCAATCTGATCGAAATCCAGCGGAATTCCTACGAACTGTTTCTGAACTCCGGAGAGGGTCCCGTGCACGATGAAGGTCTTGGCCTCGAGGGTGTGTTTCGCTCCGTCTTTCCTGTCATCGATCCGTCGGGATTGGCCGAACTGCACTATGAGGGTTATGAGTTCGAGGAGCCCAAGTTCGATGTGGACGAATGCCAGCAACGCGACATGACCTATGCGGCTTCGCTCAAGGTCAAGCTGCTTCTGAACGTCTTTGATGTCGACAATGACACCGGAGCCCGCTTCTTCCGCAACAGCAAGGAGCAAAGGGTCTACATGGGCGACATTCCGCTCATGACCAACCATGGCACCTTCATCATCAATGGTGTCGAGCGTGTCGTTGTGTCCCAGATGCACCGCTCCCCCGGAGTCTTTTACAACTATACCCATCACCCGGCAGGAAAACGCCTGTACACCTGCCAGATTTTGCCGGGTCGAGGTTCGTGGCTGGAATTTGAGTTTGGCCTCAAGAAAGACAAGACCCACGGTGACCTGGAACTTATCAGTGCCCGAGTCGATCGCAAGCGGAAGTTTCCGGTATCAACCCTGCTCTTTGCCTTGGGCATGGATCAGGAGAGCATCATGGACGCGTTCTATGATCACACCCGCTATAAAATGAGCAAGACTCCGGCCCGATGGGAGTTCGGCTTCACTCCTGAAAACTGGCTTGATGCCACTCCCAATTATGATCTGATTGCGCCAGAAACAGGCGAAATAATTGCCCTGAAGGGCGACCGGATCACCCGCGAAAAACTGAACAATATCCAAACCGAATGCAGTCATGGCAAGTTGCAGATCTTCCATGAAACCGGCGATGATTCCAGTTTCTCCGAAGCGTTTGAAAAAACGCGTCAGTCTGATGAAATGGACGAGCCCTATCTGGACTATCTGGAGAGCGAGTTCCGGCTGGGACCGGAACAGGCGGGCAGCCGCGAGGTCTCCACCGACGGACGATTCCTGATCGAGGATTTTGCCCCCTCGCGCTGGAAACGGGTAACGCCCACTTTCGATATCATTGACGCTCAGACCCATGATGTCGTAGCCAAGGCGGGTAGAAAGCTGACTCCTGCCAATTACAAAAAAATCGAAAAGTACGAGGGATGTTTGCTGCTGATCCACATCAACCGACTCTTGAACTGTCTTGCGCCTCACAAGAAGCATGATTTCGATGTGCATGAGGCCCCCCTGTATGTGCTCGATCCCAGCCATGGGACAATTGAAGACTTTCTGGCTGATCATGCCGATGATCCGGATCATCCTCAACTCGTGGCCGTTGACGACAATGCCGGAGAAGTAACCGAGCACGGGCGGAAAATAAACCTCACCTTCCTGAAGAAGATGTGGCGCTTTCGGGTCCCGCAGTTCAAAATTTACGGTTCTGAAACCGGGGACCTGCTTCACTCGGCATCAACGGAAATCAACCTGCAGGCATCCAAGGAACTGGATATCCATCTGAACGACAAGACTCACGCATTGAACATTGACGAGTTGCTGTGTGGAATGGTCCGGCTGGAGGTAACTCTCAAGCGCCAGCAAGCCAGTCTGGACACAGCCCCAAGGGAGAGTGCCGACGATGTCCCGGCGACGCCGCACGACAACACCCTGATCAGGGGCTACAGCATACCGCTGTGTCTGGCCAGTGGCCAGGGAGAAACCGCCGTCAACTACATCCCGGAGGAAATACACTGGATTACTGATTTTGACTGTCGGAGCCACGTAGGACAACATGCGGAGGAAGTCGTGTTCGATGCGACAACCGGCGACGAAGTCCTGGCGGCGGGAACCCGAATTACAGCTAAGATGGCAAAGAATTTTGAGGCTGAAAACCGGCAGCTGCATGTTGCCTTGCCAACCGATCGGGTCATAGGCAAGTTTGTAGCAAAGGATCTGATCAATGCCGAAAGCGGCGTTGTTCTGGCCGAAGCCGGCGATGAACTTACCGGCAGCCTGGACGATAACGGCAACCCGGACGGCGGTCTGCTGCAGACACTGATCGAGGAAGACATTCACGACATCCCGCTCCTGAACATCGACTACTCGACAGTAGGGCCTTACATTCGCGACACCATGTTTCAGGACAAATGCAACAAGGGCGACAGTCGCAAGGCCGGTCTGGTCGAAATCTACCGTACCTTGCGACCGGGAGACCCGCCAACACTGGACAATGCCCAGGAACTGTTTGACCTGATCTTCAAGAATGACGAACGCTACGATCTGTCCATCGTGGGCCGAGCCAAGCTGAACGCCCGTCTGGGGTTGAATTTTGACGAATCCACCCGAACTCTCCAGCGAGAAGACATCGTCAAGTGTCTTGAGTATCTGGTCGAACTTCGCGACAAGCAGGGCGAGGTCGATGATATCGATCATCTGGGCAACAGGCGTGTCCGTTCCGTCGGCGAGTTGATGGAAAACCAGTGCCGCATCGGTCTGGTACGAATGGCTCGAGCGATCCGGGAACGCATGGCCGGCGTCGAAATCGACAAGAAAATGCCCCAGGATCTTGTCAATCCGCGTCCATTGTCCGGTGCCATCCGGGAGTTTTTCGGCTCGTCCCAATTGTCCCAGTTTATGGATCAGACCAACCCCCTCTCCGAAATCACCCACAAGCGCCGACTTTCGGCTCTCGGCCCGGGCGGACTGACCCGCGAGAGAGCCGGATTCGAGGTTCGCGACGTTCACCCGACGCACTATGGCCGCATATGCCCCGTTGAAACGCCCGAGGGACAGAACATCGGTCTGATCAACTCCTTGGCAACCTATTCCAAGATCAACAAGTACGGCTTTCTGGAAACGCCTTATCGTATTGTTCGCGACGGGCAGGTCACGGACGAATACAATTATGTTTCTGCCACGGACGAGGCCGAACTTGTCATTGCCCAAGCCAATGCCCGGCTCGACGAAAACAATCGCTTTGTCAACGACCTGGTTTCCACTCGCATGGAGGGTGAATTCAAGATGACTCTCAAGGAGTCCGTCGACTTGATTGACGTCTCGCCCATGCAGCTGGTTTCGGTGGCGGCATCCCTCATTCCCTTTCTGGAGAACGATGACGCCAACCGTACCTTGATGGGCTCAAACATGCAACGCCAGGCGGTCCCCTTGTTGAAGGCTGAAGCTCCCTTCGTTGGTACCGGTATCGAAGTTCAGGTGGCCGAAGACTCCGGAGCGGCCATCGTGGCCAAACGGGCCGGAATCGTCGATCAGGTTGACGGCACCCGAATAGTCATCAGTGCGACCGAGAACGATCCGACGGACCCGGGCGTCGATACGTATCGCCTGCGCAAGTTTCAGCGGTCCAATCAGAATACCTGCATCAATCAGCGACCTCTGGTTCAGGTGGGAGATGTTGTAACCCAAGGCGACGTCATTGCCGATGGCCCGTCCACCGACATGGGCGAACTGGCGCTTGGGCGAAATGTGCTCGTGGCCTTCATGCCGTGGAACGGTTACAATTTCGAGGATTCGGTCCTGGTTTCCGAACGGATCGTGCGCGACGACATCTTCACCTCGGTTCACATTGAGGAGTATCAGACCATGGCACGGGACACCAAGCTGGGGCCGGAAGAGATCACCCGAGATATTCCCAATGTCAGTGATGAAGCCCTGCGACAGCTTGATGAGGCTGGCATCATCTATGTCGGCTCGGAAGTCAACAGCGGTGACATTCTTGTCGGCAAGATTACGCCGAAGGGCGAGACACCGATCACGCCCGAGGAAAAATTGCTGCGGGCCATTTTTGGTGAAAAGGCCTCCGATGTCCGTGACACCTCCCTGAAACTTCCTCCCGGTGATTTCGGTACCGTCGTCGAGGTTCGAGTCTTCAACCGACATGGTATCGAAAAGGACCATCGAAGCCTGCAGATCGAGAATGAAGAGATTTTCCGCCTGCGACGCGAATATGAGGACGAACAGTCCATTCTGCGCCGCACGATCTACGGTCGCCTGCATGACATGCTGATCGGCAAGGCTGTGACACGAGCGCCGAAGCCGCTCAAGAAAGGAGATGTCATCACTGAGGAGCTGCTGAGTCAGGTAGATGATTTCAAATGGTGGAAGATTGCACTTGAGGATGACACGACTGCCCGCAACATTGAAGGGCTGGAGCGTCAGTTTGAAAACCAGAGGGATGCCCTGAAAAGACGGTTTGACGACAAGGTCGAGAAGGTCAATCGCGGCGACGACTTGCCCCCGGGCGTCCTGAAGGTGGTCAAGGTGTTCGTGGCCGTCAAGCGGAAACTTCAGGCCGGGGACAAGATGGCGGGGCGCCACGGCAACAAGGGTGTCGTGTCGCGGGTCGTTCCGACTGAGGACATGCCCTTTCTGGAAGATGGAACGCCGGTCGACATCGTCCTCAATCCCTTGGGGGTTCCCTCGCGCATGAATGTGGGCCAGATTCTGGAAACCCATATGGGATGGGCATCGCGCGGACTAGGCAAGACCATAGATGAAGCCGTGCGGCAATACGATCTCAACAGCGATGATTCAGGCCGGATTGAGGGAGTCCGGGACGCCATGAAATTTGCCTATGGCGAGGACATGTACAACGAGGAAATGGCCGATCTGGATGACATCGATCTGGTCTCGTCGGCCCGCAAGGTCATCTCGGGCATCCCGATTGCCACGCCGGTGTTTGACGGAGCCAAGGAAGCCGACATCGATGACGCCCTGCTGCGGGCCGGCTTCGATACCTCCGGTCAGTCGGAGCTGTATAACGGCATTACCGGTGAAAAGTTTACCCGGCCCGTCACAGTCGGCGTCAAGTACATGCTCAAGCTGCACCATCTCGTCGATGACAAGATTCACGCCCGTTCAACCGGACCATACAGTCTGGTCACGCAACAGCCGTTGGGGGGCAAGGCTCAATTCGGCGGACAGCGCTTTGGCGAAATGGAGGTGTGGGCCCTTGAAGCCTACGGTGCAGCCCACATACTGCAGGAAATGCTGACCGTCAAGGCCGATGACGTCACGGGTCGAACCAAGGTCTACAATACGATTGTCAAGGGTGAAAACGAGTTTGAGTCGGGCGTTCCGGAGAGTTTCAACGTGCTGATCAAGGAAGTTCGCGGACTCGGCCTGAACATAGATTTTCGCCAATTCAACCCAAAAAGAAAAGCCATACGAAGGGAAGAACATGCAGTTTAACTTGGCGATGCCTCAGCCCCGAGGCGGGGACATACCTGAAACCTTCGATGAGATCAAGATCTCGCTGGCCTCGCCTGAACGCATCATAGCTTGGTCCGAAGGGGAAATCAAGAAGCCGGAAACCATCAATTACCGAACCTTCAAGCCAGAAAGGGATGGGTTGTTCTGTGCCAAGATATTTGGTCCGGTGCGAGACTTCGAGTGTCTGTGCGGCAAATACAAGCGCGTCAAGTTTCGCGGCATCACCTGCGAGAAGTGCGGGGTGGAGGTCACCCTGCAGAAGGTACGACGCGAACGCATGGGACACATCGTGCTCGCCGCGCCAGTGGCCCATATCTGGTTCCTGAAATTGCTCCCCAGCAAGATTGGCGCCCTGCTTGACATGAAACTCAAGGATCTGGAGAGCGTTCTTTACTTTGAACGGTTTGTCGTAACCGACCCCGGCGTGGAAGTGCTGCTCAACGGTGAACCGCTGGAGGAAAAACAACTCCTTTCGGAGGGTATTCTGCGGGATCTCAAGGACAAGTACGGCGAAGAATCTTTCAGCGCTTCCATTGGCGCCGAAGCCATTCGGGAACTGCTCAGCAACCTGGATCTGGAATTTGAGCGCGAAGTTCTGCGCGAAGACCTGCTGTCGAGCAACAGCAACCAGCGCAAGACCGACATCAAGAAACGGCTGAAGATTGTGGAGCATTTCATCGAGTCGGGCAACAAGCCTGAATGGATGGTGCTGACGGTTCTGCCGGTCATTCCGCCGGAATTGCGACCCTTGGTTCCGCTTGACGGAGGGCGGTTTGCCACCTCGGATCTGAACGATCTCTATCGGCGGGTCATCAATCGCAACAATCGACTGAGCCGCCTGATCGAACTGAGGGCTCCGGAACTCATCATTCGCAATGAAAAGCGGATGCTTCAGGAAGCGGTTGACGCGCTTTTCGACAATGGTCGCCGCGGCAAGGTCATCACCAACACGAGCAACAAGCGTCCCCTCAAGTCCTTGAGCGACATGCTCAAGGGCAAGCAGGGACGGTTCCGCCAGAACCTCTTGGGCAAGCGCGTCGACTTTTCAGGGCGCTCGGTCATCGTCACCGGCCCGGAACTCAAGCTTCATCAGTGCGGGTTGCCCAAGAAAATGGCCAAGGAGCTGTTCAAGCCCTTCATCTTTTCCAAGCTGCAGGAACGCGGCCTGTCCGCGAATGTCAAGCAGTCGAAGAAGCTGGTCGAGAATGATGCCGAGGTGATCTGGGGGGTACTGGATGACGTCATCCGAGAGCATCCGGTTCTTCTCAACCGGGCGCCCACTCTTCATCGACTCGGAATTCAGGCCTTTGAGCCCATCATGATCGAAGGCAAGGCCATTCAGTTGCATCCGTTGGTATGCTCGGCCTTCAATGCCGATTTTGATGGCGATCAGATGGCGGTCCATGTCCCGCTGTCGCTCGAAGCACAGCTCGAGGCTCGCGTTCTCATGATGTCGACCAACAACGTGCTATCACCTGCCAATGGAATGCCCATCATCGTACCGTCGCAGGACATGGTTCTGGGACTGTATTACACCAGCTTGAAGCGCGCCGGCATGACCGGCGAAGGAATGCTCTTCTCGTCGCCTGAAGAAGTTGAACTGGCTTTGGCCTCTGGCCACGTGCACAAGCATGCTGAAGTCACGGCTCGAGTGAAAGAACTGAACAGTGCCGGGGACGTCGCTTATACCCGCTACGTCACGACACCAGGCCGGCTGCTGCTAGGGTCGCATCTGCCCTTGAACGCAAACGTGTCCTTTGCCATCCTGAACCGCGAGTTGCGCAAGAAGGAAATTCAAGAGGTCATCGATACCGTCTATCGCTATTGCGGACAGAAAGAGTCGGTGATCTTCTGCGACCACATCATGGAAATCGGCTTCAAGGAAGCCTGCAACGCGGGCATTTCATTCTGCAAAAACGACATGATGGTGCCGGATGACAAAAGGCGGATTGTCGAAAAAACCCGTGAAAAGGTTGCAGAGCTGAATGAGCACTATCGGCGCGGTTTTTCTGACGAGAAGGAGCTGAATCGCAAGACCATCGATGAATGGGAGGCGTGTACCAACCAGATTCAGTCCAAGATGGAGGGCGGCATTGAAGCCAAGCAGTTCTTCGAGGGGGTGGAGCAAGAGCGCAATTCGATCTACATGATGACCGACTCCGGGGCGCGGGGATCGAAAGATCAGATGAAGCAGCTGGCCGGCATGCGAGGCCTCATCACAAAGGGAACCGGCGAGATCATCGGCACCCCAATCATTTCGAACTTCAAGGAAGGGCTGAACGTTGCCGAGTATTTCATCGCGGCCAACGGGTCGCGCAAGAGTCTTGCCGATACGGCCATGAAGACCGCCAGTGCCGGGTATCTGACTCGCCGACTGGTCGACGTTGCCCAAGACTGCATAGTTCGAGAACACGACTGTCATGCGGGACTGGACAGTTCTGCATTGGAAATGGAAGAAGAACGGGGAATTCGAGTTGAACCCACGATCCGGGACGGCAACGTCGTTGTCAATCTCGCGGATCGAATTGCGGGCCGCGTACTGGCTGAAGATGTGGCCCACGCCCGAACAAGCGAGATTATTGCCCACAAGGACGAACTGCTCACTGAGGCCCGGGCCAGGGACATCGAAGCCGCCGAAATCCAGAGCGTGCTCATCCGTTCGCCGCTGACCTGCAAATCCGAGGATGGTGTCTGCTCGCTCTGCTATGGTCTGGATCTTGCTCGGGGCACTCTTGTGAACACGGGCGAAGCCGTTGGCATCATTGCGGCTCAGTCGATCGGTGAGCCGGGCACGCAGTTGACCATGCGATCCTTCCATACGGGGGGCATATCGCAAAAAATTGATGAGCAGTCGTTCATACTTGCACCCTATGACGGCGTGGTCAGGTTCGAAAATTCCAAGCTGCTGATCGATTCGAACGGCCAGGCCATCGTTGTCGGTCAATCCATGCGGCTTGTTGTCGAAAAGCCGGACGGTGCACCGGCCCGGCCTCCGTACAAGGTTCCATATGGCTCCATATTGCGAGTCACGGAAAATCAGCCCGTCTCCTCCAATGATGTCCTTTTTGAACTGGATCCTGTTACGATCAGGCGCTATGCCGAACAGTCCGGTCTGGTGCGCGCCATTGACCTGATTGACGGAGAAACAACAGAAAAAAGAAAGATTGAAGAATTTGGTATCACCGAAGAAGTTGTCATCAATACCGGAGGCGGCAAGAAGCCTGACCGGCTGAAGCCCAAGAATCAACGTTCGGCCCGAGCGGACAAGCAGGGTCATGTCTGGTTTGACGGTGCCGTTTTACAGGACAATGGTGATGACGGGCCAGTTGTGACATCCCGGAACATGCATTTGACCATCGTCAACGACCAGGGGCAGGATGAATTCGTGCATTTTGTACCGGAAAACTCCGTTCTCAAGGTCAAGAATGGCGATTATGTCATGAGCAAGGCCGAACTGTTCGCCCTTGATCCCATCGCCACGTTTTCACGCTCGACGGAACACATGGGGCGCGTCCAGTTCAATGAAAAGGAAGTGCGCAACGTGCGTCGAACCGAAAAGATCGTAGCTTCCAAAAATTTTCACCTGACCATCGTCAGTGATGAGGATCAGGTCGTGGCCGACCATCTGGTGCCGGTGAACTCTGTCCTTCAGGTCAGGAACGGCGATTTTGTCGACGGCAATTCAAAACTCTTCGTTCCCGAAACAATTACCTGCACGGCCGCACAGAAAGGCCGCGTTCGATTCAATGATCGCGATACCCGAATCAATGCCGACAACGATCTCGTGGCGTCCTCTGAAGGCATGCGCATGGTCATCGTCAACGATCAGGATCAAGATCAGGTCGTAGCCGTGCATCTTGTACCGGAAAATTCCGTTCTCAAGGTCAAGAATGGCGAGTATGTCGCGAGCCAGGCCGAACTGTTTGCTCTCGAACCCAAGGCATCGTTTGCCCCATTGAGCAGCCAGAAGGGACACGTTCAGTTTGACGGTGAAAGCGTCCATGCCAATAGCGACAATGAGTGGATCGTATCCTCCCGTCATCTGCCCCTGACCATCGTTGACGACCGGGATCAGGTTGTGGCGGTTCATTTTGCGCCTGTGAATTCTGTCCTCAAGGTCAGGAATGGCGACCTTGTCGAAAGCGACAGGGAACTGTTTTCTCTCGATTCGGCCACGCCATCGTCCAAATCAACAGACAGCAAGGGGCGTGTCCAGTTCGATGACAAGGGCGTGCAGGAAGATGTCCTCTACACAGGCGTGATTGTCAAATCCGACAATCTGTACATGACGGTCATCAATGACCAGGGTCAGGCTGTGGCGGTTCATTTTGCTCCCAAAAACTCGAATCTTCGGGTTCGCAACGGCGACAGCGTCACAAGTCTGACAGAACTGTTTTTTCTCGGTTCCAAGGCCTGGACCGATGTTCCGCAACAGACCTGGGGCGGCGACAACAAGATTCTCAAACCCGCTCTGCTTCTGGTTGACAAGTTCTCCGGACAGCCCATCCAGCTTGACAGCGGCCGAGAGGCCTATTATGAGCTTCCGCGAGGGGCGACAATGAGACGTACCGGCGTCGAAGCCAGCAAGCAAGGTCTTGAAGTCGCGGTGGGAGACGTCCTGTTCAGTCAGCTCAAGGGGTTCCGAACCCGAGAAATTACCGGCGGCTTGCCCCGGGTTGCGGATCTTTTTGAGGCCCGCAATCCGAAGGACCCAGCCGTGCTAGCCGAAATCAGCGGAACCGTTCGATTTGAACGGGAATACAGTGCCACTCGCGTCATTTCCATCGAACCGGATGACAGCACGAGCGATCAGGTCGTCAAGTACAAGATTCCAAAAGGATTGCCCCTTGAGGTTCATGATGGCGATCAGGTCGAACGCGGCGATTCCATCGTTGATGGCACCCCTTCGCCACAAGACGTGCTCCGGTCCAAGGGTCTGGGCGAATTGGCACGCCACATGATTGAAGGGGTTCAGGACGTCTACCAGATGCAAGGGATCAAGATCAGCGACAAGCACATTGAAGTGATTGTCCGACAAATGCTTAAGAAATGTCGCATCACGGATCCGGGCGATACCGTTTTGGTCGTGGATGAAGTTGTGGACAAGGCCGAGTTGAAAGCGATCAATGCCGCAGCGGCCGGCCGGAACGAGAAAGAGGCCAAGGCCGTCCCCGTCGTTCTTGGCATCACCAAGGCCGCCCTGGGCACAAACTCGTTCATTTCGGCCGCCTCCTTCCAGGAAACGACCAAGGTTCTGACCGATGCGGCTATCCGGGGGCGCGTGGACAAGCTGTCCGGGCTCAAGGAAAACGTCATCGTGGGACGCCTCATTCCGGCTGGAACCGGCAGCGCCACGGCCGAAATCCGTCGTTTGGCCTATGAGGAGGATGAACGTCTGGCATTGCTGGAGAAAGATTCTGACCTGAGTGGACTTTTCATCGACTTTCCAGAGACAGACTTTGACACCGAAGAGTTGGATGGCGACTCTTTGCCGGCCCTTCCCGGCACTGAAAACGAGGCGGGAGAGCCGGACGCGGATTCGATGCCGGTCGTGCCTTGAAGCGGATTGCCAAGCCGGCATCGGAAATCAGCAGATCCCATCTCGGTCGAAAAAAATTTCTGCGGCTGGTTGACATCAAGAATCCATATCACTAACTCGTCCTGACCTCCTGCGGGAGGCCTTAGTCTGAAAACATAGAATTCATCCATTTTGAGGAACAAGAACACCCCGGTGGTGGTCCTCTGTGAGTCAGGCCGCAACTCGGCTCAGGGCGGTTGCTGTCTTTTCTTGCCAAGACCGGATACTGGGAAAGCAAGTAAATGACATTCAGCGAACGTTTGTTCCGCTGACTTTCCGAACCATCAGCGCTGGGCATGGGCCCGCTTGCCGGCGTGGAATCCGGGCGGAAGAGCGAAACAAGCGACGGCGTCAGATTCGTCATCAGATCCAAACCAGTTAACAGAGAGTGCGCATGACAGCCCGTGCATTCCATACATCCAGACTTCTGGAGGAACGAAACGATGTACATGTCAGGCAAGAGAAAATTTAACTAGGATACGGCATGCCTACCATTCAACAGCTCATTCGCAAGCCGCGCAAGCCGAAAGTGCGCCGTCAGAAGTCCGTGCACATGCTTGGGTGTCCGCAGCGTCGTGGAGTCTGCACCCGGGTGTACACGACCACACCCAAGAAACCGAACTCCGCCTTGCGGAAAGTGGCCAAGGTGCGTCTGACGAGCGGCTTCGAGGTCATCTCCTACATTCCTGGCGAGTCCCACAATTTGCAGGAGCACTCGTCCGTCCTGATCCGTGGCGGGCGCGTGAAGGATCTGCCCGGCGTCCGCTATCACATTCTGCGCGGAACCCTTGATACCCAAGGGGTCAGCGACCGGCGTCAGCGACGGTCCAAGTACGGCACCAAGAAGCCCAAATAAGGAGAAGGATTCATGTCTCGCCGCCGCCGCGCTGAAATTCGAGAAGTTCTGCCTGATGCCAAGTATGGCGACAAGAAACTGACCAAGTTCATGAACAATCTCATGAAGGACGGCAAGAAGGCCGTTGCCGAGAGCATCGTGTACAATGCGCTGGACCGAATCGAAAAACAGACGCAACGTCCCCCGATCGAAGTGTTTCATGAGGCCATCGAGAATGTCAGCCCATCCCTGGAAGTTCGGTCCCGACGCGTCGGTGGCTCAACCTACCAGATACCGGTCGAGGTTCGACCCCGACGGCGTGATGCTTTGGCCATGCGCTGGCTGATTGAAGGGGCGCGCAAGAGAACGGAACATACAATGGAAGAGCGCCTGGCCGGGGAACTGATCGAAGCCGTGGAGAAACGAGGCCGCGCCGTCAAGAAACGAGAAGACACGCATAAAATGGCCGAGGCCAACCGGGCCTTCAGCCATTACCGCTGGTAATCCACGCAGACAGGAAGCCATCATGCCACGCACATATCCCTTGGACCGCTATCGCAATTTTGGCATCATGGCCCACATTGACGCGGGCAAGACCACTACAACCGAGCGCGTCCTCTACTACACCGGCAAGTCTCACAAGATCGGCGAGGTTCATGACGGCGCAGCCACCATGGACTGGATGGAGCAGGAGCAGGAACGCGGCATCACGATCACCTCGGCGGCAACCACCACCTTTTGGGAAAGAACCGAAGACGGTCAGACGCCACTGTCCGACAAATTCCGCTTCAACATCATTGACACTCCCGGCCACGTCGATTTCACCATCGAGGTTGAGCGCTCTCTGGCCGTTCTAGACGGCGCCATCTGCGTGCTGGATGCCAATGCCGGCGTGGAGCCCCAGACCGAGACGGTATGGCGTCAGGCCGACCGCTACAAGGTTCCCCGGATTGTCTTCGTCAACAAGATGGACAAAATCGGTGCCGACTTCTTCAACTGCGTGCGAATGATCGAATCTCGAACTGGAGCCACCCCTCTGCCCATTCAGGTGCCGATTGGCGCGGAAGACAAGTTCGAAGGAATCATCGACCTTGTCACCATGAAGGAATGGACATGGACGGGTGAGGCTCTGGGTGCCAACTGGACACTGCAGGACATTCGCGCCGAATTGCAGACCTCCGCACAGGAATGGCGCACCAAACTGGTGGACACGGTTGTCGAACTCGATGACAACGTAATGGAAGCATATCTTGAAGGTGAGGAACCAGATCCCGGGACCCTCCGCCGGCTCATTCGCCAAGGGACGCTGGCCATGACTTTCGTCCCAGTTCTCGCCGGTTCAGCTTTCAAGAACAAGGGTGTTCAGCCGATGTTGAACTCGGTCATCGACTTTCTTCCTGGACCGCTGGATGTACCGGCATATGTCGGCTTCAAGCCCGGAGACAAGACGGAAACTCGAAACGTCGAGCGCCACGCGGACGATTCCGAACCTTTTTCCGGTCTGGCTTTCAAGGTCATGAACGATCCGTTTGTCGGAACTCTGACGTTTACCCGCATTTACTCGGGCCAGATCAACAAGGGCGGCCAGCTGCTGAATTCGACCAAAGACAAGCGGGAACGGGTGGGACGGATGATGATGATGCACTCCAACAACCGCGAAGAAATTACGGAAGCCTTTGCCGGCGACATCATTGCCCTTGCCGGTCTCAAGGAAACGACCACGGGCGATACCTTGTGCAGCTCGACCAGTCCGGTCGTGCTTGAAACCATGACCTTTCCAGACCCGGTCATCGAAATTGCCGTTGAACCCAAGACCAAATCGGATCAGGAAAAAATGGCTCAGGCCTTGCAGCGTCTGGCAGCCGAAGACCCCTCGTTCCGTGTCGAAACCGATCTGGAATCCGGGCAAACGATCATGAAGGGCATGGGGGAGCTTCATCTGGACATTCTCATTGACCGCATGCGGCGGGAGTTCAAGGTCGAAGCCAATATCGGCGCCCCTCAGGTCGCCTATCGCGAAACCGTCTCCCACTTGGCCGAGGTCGATTATACCCACAAGAAGCAGACTGGCGGTGCTGGCCAGTTCGCTCGAGTCAAGCTGATCATCGAGCCGCAGGACATCGGGGCGGGATACAGTTTCGAATCGCTGATCGTCGGCGGAGCCATTCCCAAGGAGTACATTCCCGGTGTTGAAAAAGGGATACAGTCCATCATGGATTCTGGCCCGCTGGCGGGCTTCCCGGTAATCGACTTCAAGGTCAAGCTCATTGACGGCGCCTTCCACGACGTGGATTCGTCCGTGATGGCCTTCGAACTGTGTGCCCGTGCCGCCATGCGCGAGGGGCTGAAGAAGGCCGGAGTCAAGCTGCTGGAACCTATCATGACCGTTGAAGTCGTGACACCCGACGAATACACCGGCACCGTCAATGGCGACCTGACCAAGCGGCGAGGCCAGGTTCAAGGTCAGGAAATGCGTGGCAATGCCACCGTCATTTCGTCCGTCGTTCCATTGGCCAACATGTTTGGCTACATCAACAATCTCCGGTCCATGACCTCGGGTCGGGCCAACTTTACCATGCAGTTTTCGCATTACGAAGCTGTGCCGCAGAACATCTCCGAAGAGATTCAATCCAAATACGCCTAATGACGAGGCCCTGAGAGTAGAGGAAGGAAAACAGATATGGCCAAGGAAACTTTTGTCAGAAACAAGCCGCACGTCAATGTTGGCACGATTGGGCACGTTGACCATGGCAAGACCACTTTGACAGCTGCCATTACCAAGTATTTTGGTGAATTTCAGGCGTATGACGCCATTGATGCGGCACCGGAAGAGAAGGCCCGCGGCATCACGATCTCGACTGCCCATGTCGAATACGAGACGGACGCCCGACACTATGCGCATGTTGACTGCCCCGGACACGCCGATTATGTCAAGAACATGATCACGGGCGCCGCCCAGATGGATGGCGCCATCCTGGTTGTCAGCGCGGCCGATGGTCCCATGCCGCAGACACGCGAGCACATTCTTCTGGCCCGTCAGGTTGGTGTGCCGGCGCTGGTTGTCTACATCAACAAGATCGATCAGGTTGATGACGAGGAACTGCTCGAGCTGGTTGAAATGGAAATTCGTGAACTGCTCACGGAGTATGAATTTCCCGGCGACGACATTCCCATTGTCATGGGATCAGCCCTGGCCGCCGTGGAAGGTAACAATCCCGAAATCGGGGAAAACAGCATTCGGCAGCTTCTGACCGCCGTGGATGAGAACATTCCCACGCCCGATCGCCCGATTGATCAGCCCTTCCTGATGCCGATCGAGGACGTCTTCTCGATTTCGGGACGGGGAACCGTGGTAACCGGGCGGGTTGAGCGCGGTGTCGTCACGGTGGGCGACGAAGTTGAGATCGTGGGCATCAAGGATACCTCCAAAACTACCTGCACAGGGGTCGAGATGTTTCGCAAGCTGCTGGACCGCGGCGAAGCCGGCGACAATATCGGGGCGCTCCTTCGCGGGATCGGCCGTGAAGAGGTTGAGCGCGGACAGGTTCTATGCAAGCCCGGCTCGGTAACTCCGCACACTGAGTTCGAAGCCGAAGCCTACATTCTCGACAAGTCGGAGGGGGGACGTCACACGCCGTTCTTTACCAACTACCGTCCACAGTTCTACTTCCGCACCACTGATGTCACCGGCATGGTCGAATTGCCGGGAGATGTCGAAATGGTCATGCCGGGAGACAATGTGCGATTCACCGTCAAGCTCATCAACCCGATTGCCATGGAAGAGCGCCTGCGATTTGCTATCCGTGAAGGAGGTCGAACTGTCGGCGCAGGGGTCGTAACCAAGATTATCAAGTAAGTTTGAGACTGCCGGGCCCGACCTGACGGTCATGTCCGGCAACATTCGGAGCCAGAGCATGATTCAGCACCAAAACATACGCATTCAGTTGAAGGCCTTCGACTATCGGGTTCTGGATAATTGCGCCTCGGAACTGATTGAAACCGTTCGGCGAACAGGAGCCCGTTGGCGCGGGCCGATACCCTTGCCGAACAAGATTGAAAAATTTACTGTCTTGCGCGGTCCTCACATCGACAAGAAATCTCGTGAACAGATGGAGATTCGAACGCACAAGCGCGTCATCGACATCATCGATCCAACACCACAAACCGTTGATGCCTTGATGAAGCTGGAACTGGCGGCCGGTGTGGCCGTGGAATTGAAACTTTAGGATGGGAGTGTCCGGAATGCGTTCTGGATTGGTTGCCAAAAAACTCGGTATGACAAGAATGTTCCTGGATGATGGGCGTCAGGTCCCTGTCACGGCCCTGCAGGTCGATGGCCTGCAGGTCGTGGCCCAGCGAACGCCCGGTCGCGACGGCTATTCGGCCGTTCAACTTGGAACGGGCTCGGCGAAGGCCAAACGCGTGTCAAAGGCCCTGCGCGGCCATTATGGTCAGGCTCGGGTCGAACCCAAGCGCAAACTGGTCGAGTTTCGCGTGTCGCCCGAAAACATGATCGATGTGGGAGCGGAAATCACCGCCGACCACTTCATTGCCGGACAGAAGGTGGACGTATCCGGCGTATCGATCGGCAAGGGCTTCGCCGGGGCCATGAAACGCCATAATTTTGCCGGCTTGCGAGCCAGTCACGGTGTTTCCGTCAGTCATCGGTCGCATGGTTCAACCGGGCAATGCCAAGATCCGGGGCGCGTCTTCAAGGGCAAGAAGATGGCTGGCCATATGGGCAACGCCAAGGTAACCACGCAGAATCTCGAGGTCATGAAAACCGATGCCGAAACTGGCCTTATCCTGATCAAGGGTGCCGTACCCGGGCCCAAGGGTGGCTGGGTTTCGGTTCGCGATGCATGCAAGAAGAAGCCCCCTGAAGGTCTGGTTTATCCGGCGGCGATACGGCCGGCCGAGTCCGCCGCCCCGCAGGAGGCCATGTCATGAAGGCACCCGTGATCAGTTTTGATGAAGCCGAGGAGATCTGGATTGACCTGGCGGATGACATTTTTGGCATGGAGGTTCGCGCCGACATACTGAATCGGGTCGTCCGCTGGCAAAGAGCCAGAAAACAGCAGGGAACGCACAAGGTCAAGACCCGGTCCGAGACCAGTTTTTCCAAACGCAAGATTCAGCATCAAAAAGGCTCTGGCCGGGCGCGCCATGGCGATCGCAACGCACCAATATTTTCCAAGGGGGGCATCTACAAGGGGCCCACCCCGCGTGATCACAGTCACGGGTTGCCCAAGAAAGTGCGCCAGCTTGGGCTGAAAATGGCTCTCGCGGCCAAGTGGCAGAGTGAAGAGCTGGTGATCCTGGACAAGGCTTCCGTCGCCCAGCCCAAAACGGCTGAGTTGCGAACCAGGATCAACAGTCTGGGATGGAAAAAGACGCTTCTCATTGACGGGGCCGAAATCAATGCCGACTTTCGTCGAGCGGCCCGCAACATTCCCGACATTGATATCCTCCCGCAGCAGGGAGCCAACGTATATGACATTCTCAGATGCAAGACCCTTGTCATTACCGTGGATGGAATCAATGCCCTGCAAGAGAGGATGTCATGAAACCTACGGCTGAGCATTACGACATCATTCAGCGTCCGCGGATTACAGAAAAATCGACCATGGCCTCCGATCACAACACGGTCGTTTTCGAGACGCCGATTGCGGCGACCAAGCCTCAGATCAAGGAGGCCGCCGAGGCCCTCTTCTCGGTCAAGGTCAAGTCCGTCAGAACGGTTGTCAAGAAGGGCAAGCGGGTCCGGTTTCGTGGACAGCCCGGGAAGCGCAAGGACACCAAGACAGCCCTGATTCGACTGGAGAAAGGCTACCACATTGACACAGGATCCGGCCTATGAGACCGGTCATGGTTTTTCGAAACGTGCGTGAGGTGACGTCATGGCTTTGAAATCTTACAATCCAACGACTCCCGGACGACGAGGTCTCGTGCTGGTGGATCGCAGCCACCTCTGGAAGGGGCGACCCGAAAAAAGCTTGAGCCACGGGCTGACAAGCAAGGGCGGTCGCAACAACATGGGGCGGATTACGGTACGCCATCGAGGTGGCGGGGCCAAGAAACTGTATCGGATCATTGATTTCAAGCGCAACAAGCTGGACGTGACCGGGACGGTTGAGCGTTTTGAATATGATCCCAATCGCTCGGCCTTTATTGCCCTGATCCGCTATGATGATGGTGATATGGCCTATATCCTGGCGCCGCAACGCCTGGCCATTGGCGACAAGATTGTTTCGTCGAGCCGGGCCGACATCAAGCCGGGCAATGCCATGCCATTTTCGGGCATGCCAATTGGAACGATCGTGCACAATGTCGAGCTGAAACCCGGCAAGGGGGGACAGATTGCCCGGGCGGCCGGAACTTACGCCCAGTTTGTTGGACGCGATGGCGGGTATGCCCAGTTGCGCCTGTCATCGGGCGAATTGCGAGTGGTGGCGCAGGGGTGTCGAGCTACCATCGGCTCCGTATCAAATCCGGACAACTCCAACATTTCTCTGGGAAAGGCAGGTCGCAAGCGCAATTTTGGCATTCGACCAACGGTGCGAGGCGTGGTGATGAATCCGGTCGACCATCCGCACGGTGGCGGCGAAGGCAAGTCCAGTGGCGGACGTCATCCGGTTACACCATGGGGCAAGCCGACCCGGGGGGTGAAAACCCGCAACAACAAGCAGACCGACAAATACATACTTCGTCGACGATCTGCTCGCAAGAAAGGACGTTAACCATGGCACGTTCGGCCTGGAAAGGACCATTCGTCGATCCCTATGTCTATCGCAAGGCGGCCAAGGCCCGAGAGACGGGTCGTCGCGATGTCATCAAGATCTGGTCGCGTCGGTCAACCATTGTACCGGAGTTCGTCGGCCTGACCTTCGGCGTTCATAATGGCAAGAAGCACATACCGGTGCTGGTGACCGAGGAAATGCTGGGACAGAAATTCGGTGAGTACGCCCCGACCCGCACCTACTACGGACATGCGGCGGACAAGAAGGCAAGAAGGAAATAGGCATGGCGCGCATCAAGCTGCAAACGAACGAAGCCGTGGCTGTGGGGCGCATGCTCCGCGTGTCGCCGCAAAAACTCAATCTGATCGCGGCCATGATCCGAGGAAAGAAGGTTGATCAGGCCTACAATATTCTGAGTTTTTCGAAAAAGCGCATCGCGCGGGATGTCAGAAAGGTTCTGCAGTCTGCCATCAGCAATGCCGAGAACAACAACGGTCTGGACATAGACCAATTGGTAGTCACGCAAGCCTATGTCGGAAAGAATCTGGTCATGAAGCGCTTTCGGGCTCGAGCCCGTGGCCGGGCCAATCGTATACTCAAGCCGTTTGCCCAAATCACGATTGTTGTCCGCGAAGTAGAAGGATAGTTCATATGGGTCAGAAAGTGAATCCGATTGCCATGCGGCTGCAGGTCAATCGAACCTGGGACAGCCGGTGGTATGCAAACAAGAAGGATTACGGCAAGCTGCTTCAGGAAGATCTCAAGTTGCGGGCATTCATCAAGAAGGAATGCTCCCAGGCCGGCATCAGCAAGATCATCATTGAACGCCCCTACAAAAAGTGTCGCATTACGGTTCATTCGGCTCGCCCGGGCGTCATTGTCGGCCGCAAGGGGGTTGAAATCGAGGCCTTGAAGACCACTCTGCGGCGGATGACTGATTCCGAACTTGTCTTCACTGTCGTCGAGGTCAAGCGACCCGAAATCGACGCCCAGCTGGCAGCCGATTCAGTCGCGCAGCAAATTGAAAATCGAGTCTCGTTTCGACGAGCCATGAAGCGGGCCGTCCAGAATGCCATGCGCATGGGGGCCTTGGGTGTACGGATCAATGTTGCCGGTCGTCTGGGCGGCGCCGAGATCGCGCGAACGGAATGGTACCGGGAAGGTCGGGTTCCCTTGCATACTCTGCGGGCCGATGTGGACTATGCCATTTCAACGGCGACCACGCCCTATGGCGTGATTGGAATCAAGATCTGGATATTCAAGGGGGAAATTCTGGAACATGACCCCTCCGCCCGGGACCGTCGCGATCAGGTTTTGCGCGAGGGCAAGTTTGGCCCCAAATGACCATGACACGAGGATAGATCCATGTTGCAACCCAAAAAGCCGCGCTATCGCAAGCAGCACAAAGGTCGCATTCACGGGACGGCCAAAGGCGGAACGTTCCTGAATTTCGGCTCTTACGGTCTCAAGGCGGTCGAGCCGGAACGAGTGACCGCGCGCCAGATTGAGGCAGCGCGGCGGGCCATGACCCGCCAGATGAAACGTCAGGGACGGGTCTGGATCCGTATCTTTCCGGATGTGCCGGTATCCAAGAAACCGACCGAGGTCCGCATGGGCAAGGGCAAGGGTTCCGTCGAATACTGGGCGGCTCGGATCAAGCCGGGCCGCATCATGTTCGAAATCGATGGCGTGAACGACACGACCGCTCGTGAGGCCCTGCGTCTGGCCGCCATGAAACTGCCGCTCAAATCCCGCATCGTGCAACGGGAAGACTGGTAATTTCGGGCGGGCCTGTAGACACTAATCACTGCGAGACGAAACGATGGAAATCAATGGACTGCGAGAAAAGACGGTTGATGAGCTGGGCGACATGCTTCTGGAGCTGAAGAAGGAAGCCTTCAACATCCGGTTTCGGCTGGTCGATGGAAATTTCGAGAACACCGCCCGCATCCGGCTCATTCGTCGTGATGTCGCCCGCATCAAGACCGTGCTCAGAGAAAAGAAGGACAAGGTTTGATCATGCCCAAGCGTATTTTATCGGGACGCGTCGTCAGCAATGCCAATGACAAGACCATAACAGTGCTGGTCGAAAGACGCTTCAAGCATCCTGTCATGAAGAAAACCGTGAAACGAACGAAGAAGTACTGCGCGCATGACGCAAGCAATGCGGCGCAAGTTGGTGACATTGTTCAAATTCAGGAATGTTCACCTATATCTAGAACCAAGTCTTGGAGATTGCTGGAAGCGGTCGCGTCCGGGACTTGAACTGTAGCGAAACCCTGGGGCCGGATGGACCCCAAAGGTCGGGAGTATTGCCATGATCCAGATGCAATCCAGTCTGGATGTTGCTGACAATTCAGGTGCGCGCCGGATCCAGTGCATAAAGGTGCTGGGCGGTTCCAAGCGAAAGATTGCATCGGTTGGCGACGTCATCATCGTTTCGGTCAAGGAAGCGATCCCACGAGCCCGAGTCAAGAAGGGCGAGGTGCGTCGGGCCGTCATTGTCCGCACCGCCAAAGAGGTTCGTCGTGACGATGGAACGGCCATACGGTTTGACCGTAATGCGGCGGTGATCATCAACAACAAGAATGAACCCGTCGGCACTCGCATTTTTGGACCGGTGGTACGGGAATTGCGGGCTCGACGCTTCATGAAGATCATATCCTTAGCTCCGGAGGTGCTTTGATGGCCGCCAAATTGAAGTCAGACGACAGGGTTGTCGTGATCGCCGGCAAGGACAAGGGCGCTACGGGAACCATTGAAGCAATCCTGCCAAAACAAGGCAAGGCCGTGGTCGATGGCGTCAACATGGCCATTCGTCATAGCAAGCAGTCCGAACGTGAAGACGGGGGCCGAATCCCGAAATACATGCCCATTGATCTGTCCAATTTGGCCTTGATCGATCCGTCGGACGGCAGACCGACCCGGGTTGGATTTCGGCTGGAAGAGGGCAAAAAGGTGCGTTATTCCAAGCGAACCGGGGAGACGATTGATGACTGACTCGACGCCGCGCCTGAAAGCGATTTATCAGAACACGATTCGACCCCGCCTTAGGGAGGAGTTTGGCTACAAGAACGATCTGGCCATTCCCAAGCTTGACAAGATCGTGCTCAACATGGGAGTGGGTGAAGCGGTCAAGGATTCAAAAAAGGCGAAGGCGGCCGAAGCCGAACTGACCATTATCGCCGGCCAAAAGGCCGTGCCGACTCGCGCTCGCCAGTCCATTGCCGGATACCGGCTTCGGGAGGGGATGGTCATCGGAACCAAGGTCACGCTCCGCGGCAATCGGATGTACGAGTTTCTGGACCGCCTGATTGTCATAGCCCTGCCCCGACAGCGTGACTTCCGTGGACTTTCGGACAAGTCCTTTGACGGCCATGGCAACTATTCCATGGGCCTGAAGGAACATATCGTCTTTCCGGAAATCGACTATGACAAGGTTGACGACATCAAGGGCATGGACGTTACCATCTGTACGACGGCCCGGAGCAATCCGGAGGCCAAGAGTCTTCTGGCTCAAATGAACATGCCCTTCAGAAATTGATTGCGGAGACATCAGTTATGGCAAAGAAAGCAATGGTTGAACGGGAGCGCAAGCGACAACGTCTGGTCGCGAAATATGCCGACAGGCGAGCGGCGCTGAAGGCCATCATCCACAACCGTGAACTGTCCAGCCAGGAACGCTATCAGGCGACGATGAAACTGGCCAAGTTGCCACGCAACTCATCGGCGACTCGCTTGCATAATCGTTGCGAGATCACGGGGCGTCCCAAGGGCTATTACCGCAAGTTGCGCATTTCCCGGATTGCGGTTCGGGAGTACGGAGGCTTTGGCCAGATCCCAGGCATGGTCAAGTCGAGTTGGTAGGAGAAGCATATGTCATTCAGTGATCCAGTTGGAGACATGTTGACCCGCATTCGCAACGGGCAACTTCGGCGCAAGGGTTCAGTTTTGTCCCCGGCATCCAAGTTGCGCCGCTGGGTACTTGATGTCCTGATCGAGGAGGGATATATTCAGGGCTACCAGCTGGTCGATGACGAACACGGGTTCAAGCTGGTCGAGATCAATCTGAAGTATTCGGCCGGCCATCCGGCCATTCGCGAACTGAAGCGCGTGTCAAAGCCGGGGCGTCGCGTCTATTCAAGCGTCAGAAATCTTCCCTTTGTTCGGCAGGGACTCGGTGTCGCCATCATTTCGACGGCCAAGGGCGTCATGTCTGATGCCCAGGCCCGCGAAAAGAATGTGGGCGGAGAAGTCTTGTGCACGGTATTTTAGGAGAATAGCGATGTCGCGAATTGGCAAGCTGCCTGTGTCCATTCCGCCCAAGGTCGAGGTCCGCCTCGACGGTCCGACCCTCACGACAAAAGGGCCTAAAGGGTCGCTGACCTTTGATGTGCCTGCAGAGATTGCCGTTTCCATCACCGACGGCCAGATCACGGTAAAGCCCGAATCCGGCACCAAGTCGGCCCGACAGAAATGGGGTCTGACCCGAACCATGATTGCCAATTGCGTCATGGGTGTCGTCGAAGGATTTCGGAAGGAACTGCACATATCTGGGGTCGGTTATCGGGCCCAGATGAAAGGAAACGCCCTGAACCTGTCATTGGGCTTCAGCCATGAGGTCTCCATCCCTGTTCCCGATGGCATTTCCATTGCGACGCCGACAAATACGCGCATTGTCGTCGAGGGCATTGATCGGCAGAAGGTTGGCCAGATTGCCGCGAACATCCGGCAATGGAGACCGCCGGAACCGTTCAAGGGCAAGGGCGTTCGATACGCCTCCGAGTTTGTTTATCGTAAAGCTGGGAAGAAGAAATAGAGTTGTAACATGGGACTTGGCAAGAAAGAACTGTTTGCCCGACGGAAGGCGCGGGTACGGCATCGGCTGAAGGCCGTCGCTTCCGACCGCGTACGCCTCTCGGTGTTCCGTTCGAACCGCAATATCAGTGTTCAGATCATAGATGATGCCAAGGGGATTACCTTGGCGGCCGCTTCAACCTTGGAAAAGGATATTGGTGGCGGTCGGGGAAGCACCGCCCAGGCCGCGGCGAAAGTGGGCGAAGTCATTGCCAGTCGGGCCAAGGAGGCCGGAATCGGCGAATGCTATCTGGATCGGGGCGGTTACATGTATCATGGCCAGGTCAAGGCCTTGGCCGAGGCGGCCCGGTCCGGCGGCTTGAAGCTTTAGGAGAAGATGGGAATGGCCAGAGACGATAAGAAGCGCTCGCGTGATGAAGCTCCGGATTTCAATGAACGACTTGTTGCCATAAATCGTGTTTCAAAGACAGTCAAGGGAGGCAAGCGGTTCGGATTTGCTGCGCTGGTCGTTGTCGGTGATCAAAAAGGTCGGGTGGGTTATGGCAAGGGCAAGGCCAAGGAGGTTCCCGAGGCCATACGCAAGGCCACCGAAAACGCAAAACGCCGCATGCACCGCATTCAGCTCAAGCATGGCCGAACGATATACCATGACATGGAAGGGGTGCACGGTGCCGGGAAGGTTGTTCTCAGAACGGCCCCGCAAGGTACGGGAATCATTGCCGGTGGACCCATGCGCGCCGTATTCGAGATGCTGGGCGTTCAGGACGTCGTGGCCAAGTCCATCGGGTCACAGAACCCCTACAACATGATCCGAGCCACGATCGATGCCCTGACCAAGATTTCCAGCCCCCGGCAGGTTGCCAGACGCCGCGGTCGGAAAGTGGCTGACATTCTGCACAAAGTTGAAGAAGAACCCGTACAAGGTTAGGATTGAATCGTGAACAAAGTCATTCGTGTCAAGCAAACGGGCTCTCCCATTCGTCGTGATGCCAGACAGGCAGCCATCCTCAAGGGTTTGGGACTCGGCAAGATGAATCGGATTCGAGAACTGAACGATACGTCTGCCGTTCGGGGCATGGTTCGAAAAATACCGCATCTGGTCACGGTGGTCGAAGAGAAATCCACTTCCACGTGACGAACTGGCCTTGAGTCGTGAGGATACAATGAAACTGCATGAGTTGCGAGACGATACCTTTGCCAAAAAGAAGCGCCGGCGGGTCGGGCGTGGTCCAGGATCAGGCCTGGGCAAGACTGCCGGTCGGGGACACAAGGGGCAAAAATCCCGTTCCGGCGTGGCGCTCGGGGCCTTCGAAGGCGGTCAAATGCCGATCTATCAGCGTCTGCCCAAGCGAGGCTTCAGCAATCCATCGCGAAAAAGCTATGCCATCGTCAATCTGGGCAGCATTCAGAAGTTCATCGATGGCGGCAAGATTGATCCGGGGAAAACAGTCGACGCGGATGCCCTGATTCAAAGCGGCTTGGTCAGACGACCCCTCGATGGCATAAAGGTTCTGGCCAAAGGTGATGTGACGACCGGGTTATCCCTTGAAGTCGCCAAGGCATCCAAGGCGGCCATCGCCGCGGTTGAAAACGCCGGCGGATCACTCAAGGTGGCCTCGTCTTGACATGTCGTGGCCCATCTCGGACCTTGCCGTTGACACGTCGTGGCCGACGTTTCGCAAGCACTGAAGAAAGAGAGTAGTTATGGCCTCAGCAGCAGAGCAGATGGTACAGAATCTGAACTGGAGCACGTTCGGAAAGGCCACCGAATTGAAGCAGCGCATCTTTTTTGCCCTGGCCCTTCTCATCGTCTATCGCATTGGCACCTTCATTCCGGTCCCCGGCATTGACACCATAGCCCTGCGCGAGTTTGTCGATGCCGCCTCCACCGGTCTCGGCGGCATGCTGAACATGTTTACGGGCGGGGCCATCGGTCGAATGGGTGTCTTTGCCCTGGGCATCATGCCCTACATTTCGGCCTCAATCATCATTCAGCTCATGGTGGCCATGATCCCCAAGCTGGAACAGTTGAAGAAGGAAGGGGAACAGGGCCGCAAGAAAATCAACCAGTACACGCGCTATGGCACGGTGTTGCTGGCAACATTCCAAGCATACGGGCTGGCCGTGAGCCTGGAGACTGGCGATCTGGCGCTGGATCCCGGCTGGTACTTTCGCATCGCCTGCGTCATCACTCTTGTCGGCGGCACCATGTTCCTGATGTGGCTGGGCGAACAGATCACCGCCCGTGGCATCGGCAACGGCATATCACTGATCATCTTCACCGGCATCATCGCCGAAATTCCCTCGGCCTTGGCCCAGTTTTTCAGTCAGGGCCGGACAGGAGCTCTCTCACCCGTCGTCATCATTGGCGTCATCGCGATGGTCATCGCGGTCATAACCTTTGTCGTTTTCATCGAGCGAGCGCTGCGTCGGATCCAGATCCATTATCCCCGTCGACAGCAGGGCAACAGGGTTTATCAGGGCGGTTCGTCCTATTTGCCGATCAAGGTCAATCCGTCCGGTGTCATTCCACCCATCTTTGCTTCCTCCCTGCTCCTGCTACCGACAACGATCTCGACCTTCTCCGGCAATTCAACCAGCCCGCTCATGTCGACTCTTTTGGCCTATTTCGGTCCGGGTCAGCCTCTGTACCTGACGTTCTTCGTGGTCATGATCGTCTTTTTTGCCTATTTTTACACTCTGAACGTTTCCTTCAAGGTCGAGGACGTAGCGGATAACCTGAAGAACCAGAACGGCTTTATCAAAGGGGTGCGACCGGGCCAGAACACGGCCGATCTGCTGGAACACATCGTGGTCAGGATTCTGGTTTTGGGTTCGGCGTATCTTTCGGCTGTCTGCCTCCTGCCCGAGATTCTTCGATCACAACTGGCCGTCCCCTTTTATTTTGGTGGAACCTCGGTTCTTATCGTTGTATCCGTCACCATGGACACGATCAATCAGGTTCAGTCTCATTTGATGGCTCACCAGTACGAGGGGCTGATTGACAAGTCCAGACTGCGCGGCAAGCGGAAGAAGAAAGCGCGCTTGCGATGAACCTGATATTACTTGGTCCTCCAGGGTCCGGCAAAGGCACTCAGGCAAAAATTCTGGTCAGGAACAAGGGTCTTGTACAACTCTCTACGGGCGACATACTGCGGGAGGCTCGAAAGTCCGGGACTGAGCTCGGTCAAATGGTGGCCGCCATCATGGATGCCGGCGAACTGGTAACCGATGACATCGTCATAGCGCTCATTGCCGAAAAGCTGAAAGACCAAGCAGGCAAGGGATTTATCTTTGACGGATTCCCGCGAACCCTCCCTCAGGCGGATGCACTTGACGATCTCATGATGCAGTCTGGAGCGCACATCGACCGGGTCATTGAACTCACTGTTGAAGCCGACAGGCTCATTGAGAGGATTGTCGGGCGCATATCCTGCGTGAACTGCGGCACGATGTTCCATCGGGTCAGCAATCCACCGAAAGTCGAAGGTATCTGCGATGTGTGCGGTGGCCACCTGGTTCAGCGTCAGGACGACAACGAAGAATCATTCCGAACCCGCCTTCTCGAGTACTATCAGAAGACGGCTCCACTGACTGGATACTACTACAAGGCCGGTTTGCTTCAATATGTCCGCAGCGAAGGGTCAATCGACGACATCGCCAAGACGATCGACGCGCTTTTCTGACCGGCTTGGCCAAGTGCCTTCTACCGTGTCTTGCAACAATGATTCATGACCAAGGGCCATGTCTCCTGCCAACCTGATGACAGCCGTTTCGCCGATAGCTTGACTGGTGCAGGGCCGCTGAAGCAAGAAAGGGCAGACACGGTGCTTTCGGGTGATAATTGACCCCTGATGGCATTGACTGGACAAGGCCCTTCAACGCGTTTCAAGGAGTGAACGAAGACGATGAAGTTCAAGAGATTAGGCAAAACCGACCAGTTCGTCAGTGAGTTGTGTCTGGGAACCATGACGTTCGGGACGCAAACATCAGAGGAAGATTCGTTTCGACAGATGGATATGGCTCAAGACGCCGGGATCAACATATTTGACACGGCTGAACTCTACCCTGTCAATCCCATACGCAAGGAGACCCAAGGGGATTCGGAACGCATTGTCGGGAAATGGCTCAGGAAGTCGGGAAATCGCGACAAGATTCTTGTTGCCACCAAGATTGCCGGTCAGGGGATGCGACTCATTCGCAATGGAGATCCGATTACGAGCCAGAACTTGTCTCTGGCGGTTGAAGCCTCGCTCGAAAGGCTTCAGATCGACTGCATTGATCTTTATCAAATCCATTGGCCCAACCGGGGCTCCTACATGTTTCGACAGAATTGGAACTTCGATCCAACCAGGCAAAACCCCAAGCAGACACGCGACAACTTTCTGGATGTCCTGACAAGCATGAACGATCTGGTCAAGGCGGGCAAGGTGCGCTTTTTTGGTCTTTCCAACGAAAGCGCCTGGGGAACCTCTCAGTGGCTGCAGACAGCATCAGAGCACGGATTTCCCAAGGTTGAAGCCGTCCAGAACGAATACAGCCTGCTGTGTCGGCTTTACGATCTGGATTTGGCCGAATTGTCGTTTCACGAGGAGGTGGGATTGCTTGCCTATTCGCCTTTGGCAACCGGACTGCTAACGGACAAGTATCAGGGAGGCGGCCATATTCCCTCAGGATCTCGCATGTCCCTGAATTCTACGCTAGGGGGACGCGTCACGCCGCGTGTCTGGCCCGCGATTGAAGCCTACAAGACGGTGGCAACAAAGCACGGCGTATCCTTGGCCCACATGGCCATAGCCTGGTGTCGATACAGGCCCTTCATGGCTTCAGCCATCATCGGAGCCACCCATTCGACACAACTTGAATACCTGCTGCAAGTTACTGATATCGCCCTTTCGCCAGAATGCCTTGTTGCAATCAATTCCACTCACCGCAAACACCCCATGCCATTTTAGTCGTCGGCTCTTTGTCGGCCGTTAAGCAAGACACGAGCCCTGCACACGATGAAGCGACCGAATTTCTTGTATTTCATGACCGATCAGCACCGGGCCGACTGGCTGGGCTGCTATGGACACAAGGTTCTCAAAACGCCCCATATCGATTCAATTGCGGCCCAAGGGGTCCGATTCGACAGGTTCCACGTCGCCGCACCCGTGTGCATGCCCAACCGAGCCAGTTTCATGACCGGCCGAATGCCCAGCGTGCATGGGCTCCGATACAATGGATGCTTCCTGCCTCTGAATGCCCGCACCTTTGTTGATGTTCTGCGAGCGGAAGGTTACCATACGGCGGCATTCGGCAAGACCCATCTGCAACCGATGCTGGATACTCCGCCATGGAGACAAGACGGCAACTTCAACTCCATAATTCCTGAAGCCTGGCGGGACTACGAATACGACGAGCTGTATCAGGAAGAAACCAACACGGCCAGACTCGTCGGGGGCTCCAAGCTGAAAACCCCTTACTACGGCTTTGATCAGGCTGAGATCACGACGCTGCATGGTGACAAATGCGGTGGAGACTATCAGGCCTGGTTTCGGCAGAATGCAACCCGCTGGGAAGAACTCTATGACCTCAGAAACGAACTTCCTCACAACTACACCTGCCCCCAGGCCTATCGAACTCCCATACCAGAAAACCTCTATCCGACATACTGGATTGCCGACCGAGCCATTGATTACCTCAAGGGTCGAACCGAGAGCACCCGACCGTTTTTTGCCTTCATCAGCTTTCCGGATCCGCACCACCCCTTTAATCCACCCGGGAAATACTGGAGCTTGTACGACCCGGATGATTTTGGGGTCGATCTGCCCTATTCCGCTCATCGCAATCCGACGCCACCGATGCAGTGGCTTGAGCAAAGCTATCACGAGGGTGGCAAGCAGATGACCAAGCAGACGGCATTCATGGCTGACGATCGAACAATATGCGAAGCCAAGGCGCTGACTGCCGGCATGATCGGATGTATCGACGATGCCGTTGGACGCGTTCTTGCAGCACTGAAACAGAGCGGATTGTTTGAGAATACCGTTATCTGCTTCAACTCTGATCATGGCGATTATCTCGGTGACTTCAATCTCATGCTGAAAGGCCTGATGCCCTTTCGGGCTGTAACCAACATTCCGATGATCTGGTCTGATCCCGAAGCTCGAACTCCGAAAGAATCCCGCAATTTGATCTCGACCATCGACATATCGGCGACGATTCTGGAGAGGGCCGGGCTGGATCCCTATTTCGGAATGCAGGGTACCAGTTTCCTGAACACCATCTTTAACGGAACGCCATCACGCAATGAGTTGCTGATCGAATTCAATGACGGAGCCCCAAAGTTCGGCTTCGAGAGTCCAGCCCGCGTTCGCAGTCTGGTTACCGACGAGTGGCGTTACTCGATTTATGCCAATCAGACCTGGGGTGAACTTTATGACCTGAAAAGCGACCCCAAAGAGACCCACAATCTGTGGGATGAGGCTTCCTGTTCGCAACACAGGGCCTATCTGGCTGAACGGCTGAATCATCACCTGACCAATCAGATGGACGAAAGCCCGCGCCCAACCCGACTGGCATGACCTTCATTCAACAACACCCGTTCACAAGGACAAAAGCAATGACCGCCATCAATGACGACACACTCAACACCTTGTTTCTTGAGGCCCGATCGCACAAGTTCTTTCTGCCCAAGGCAGTGAGTACGGAGACACTGAGCCAGATTTACAATTTGGCCCGAATGGCTCCAACGGCCTGGAATACATGCCCCATGCGCGTTGTCTTCGTTGCCTCGAACGAGGCCAAGGCCAAACTCACCGAGGCTCTGGCTCCCGGGAATGTTGCGAAGGTCGAATCGGCTCCTGTTACCGCCATCGTGGCGATAGACACCAAGTTTTACAAGGAACTGGGAACCATCTCTCCCTCCATGGCCGAATCCTCTCATTTTGCTGAATTGCCCGAGCCCGCTTTTCAGCAATATGTTTATCGCAACGCCACCTTGCAGGCCGGTTTTCTGATTTTGGCGGCCCGGGCCTGTGGTCTGGATTGCGGACCCATGTCCGGGTTCAGCAATGCCAAGGTTGATGAACTATTTTTTGGCGAATCAAGCTGGCGGTCAAATTTTCTGATCAACATGGGATATGGCAGTGGCGAGAACCTGCCTCCTCGATTTCCCCGCCTTGAGTTTGACGATGCGTGCATGATACTGTAATTCTGCCATCGCATGGCTTGCCAAAAGGTGGAGACTTGCCCAGCCGAAAGCAACTCCATGACATAGTGTTGATGCTGTTTGTTGGCACGATCGGGGGATTTGCAGCCCAATACCTGAATTCGCCAATGCCGTTTCTGATCGGAGGTCTGGCCACGACCGCGGCGGCAACAATTTACATTACCCAAAAATACGACCGCAAAATCCCCTTCCCGCAACATGTTCGCTGGGGCTGCATGGCGATTATCGGGGTCATGATCGGGACCAGTTTTGACAGCACTCTTCTGGATATCCTACCCAAAATGTGGCTTTCCTTGCTGGCCATGATCATCTTTGTATTATTGATCCAGCGACTTGGCTATTGGTTCTTTCGCTATTTTGGCCGCTACGATCGACCGACGGCGACCTTTGCCGCCATGCCGGGCGGTCTGCTGGAGTCGATCGCCATGGGCGTTCAGGCCGGCGGTGACGTCCGGCTATTGTCCGTACATCATTTCTCTCGCATCATCTTGGTGGCTGTCATCGTTCCGATTGCCATCCTCATTTGGTCCGGCGAACCTGTCGGCAGTGGAGCCGGGCAGAGTTTTTCACCCACTGGCGGGAGTGCTGCAGATGTTGTATTCATTCTTGTTCTGGCCACGACTGGAGTCGCCATTGGCCGGATTGCCCGATTGCCGGTCTACCATATTCTTGGCCCTCTGCTGGTAAGTACGACGGTACATGGCTTGGGCTGGCTGGACATATCAACCCCAGGCTGGCTTCTGGCCGCAGCCCAGTTGATTATCGGTGTCGGGCTGGGAGTGACGTTTTCAGGCATCAGCGTCAGGATGATCATGCGCTCTTTCGGGCTGGGGGTCGTCTTCGTACTCTGTGCGTTAAGCATAGGGCTGGCATTTGCCGGGTTTGTGTCCCGATACTTCCAGTTGCCAATTGAGGACCTGTTCATCTGCTTTGCGATTGGAGGCGTCATCGAAATGGGCCTGGTTGCTCTGAGCTTGGGAAGCAATCCCGTCTTTGTTGCAATTCACCACATTCTTCGCATCATTGTTACGGTCATTGTTGTTAAAGTGTTGTTGCGAAGTTTTAAACGGAAGGTTCATGACCCTTGATCGAAAGATGCCTTGTAAAGCCGAGTGCCAGCAAACGCTTTCATGAGACTGATACCGGGGAATGACTAGCAATGGGAAAGAAGAAGAAGCTCAAACGAAGAATACGAGAGCTGCAGACCCAGCTTAGGCAAGCCATTTCTAGTCATGCCACCGACTTGCCCGTGACCGCTTCTTTGGCCCCAGCCTGTGGACCCCTGAAACTGGAGCAGGTCGACGGAGTTCGTTTTGCCACAGCATGGGCCGAGGTGAAACCAAGCCGCGACAGACGTGAGGACGTGATGCTGGCATTCATTGCCCCGCTTTGTGCTGTTGCCGGTGTCTATACCCGGTCATCAACCCGTTCGGCCGCAGTTTTGGACTGTGAAACCAAACTGAAACGAATTCAGGACGGCAGGTTATCTCTTGATCAATCTGCTCTTCTGGTCAATTCTGGGAACGCAAATGCCTTTACAGGCAAGGAAGGCGCTGATAGCGTTGCCCAAATCGCCGATGCTGTTGCCTTGAAGTTGGGTGTCGGGCCTAATTCCGTATTCACGTCATCAACCGGAGTGATCGGGGAACCGCTTCCATCCGAACTGATTGTCAAAACCATCGACGAGTTGACCGGCAACCTGTCGGCCACAAACGTTGAGAAAGCGGCCCAAAGCATCATGACAACGGATACCTTCCCCAAGGGTGAAAGCATTAAGGTGCAGATCGGCGAGATTCCCGTCACCATTACGGGTTTTGCCAAAGGCTCAGGCATGATCGCCCCCGACATGGCGACAATGCTGGCTTACATTTTTACGGACGCGAGAATACATCCGGATACCCTCCAGAGCCTTGTTGCTGAAGTCAATGAAGACACGTTCAACTCAATTACCATCGATGGGGATACCTCGACTTCCGATACCCTGATGGTCTTTGCCACAGGAGCTGCCGACAACCATTGGATTCAGGACCGACAGTCCGAAGCAGCACAGATTTTTGCCAGGGGACTGACAGCCGTCATGACCTCTTTGGCACGTCAGATTGTCCTTGATGGCGAGGGCGCCACCAAATTCATTGAAGTCAATGTGTCGGGAGCCTTGGACCGCGAAGATGGCAGGCGAGTTGCTCGAGCCATAGCCAATTCACCACTGGTCAAGACAGCCATTTCAGGCGAGGACGCAAATTGGGGACGAATCGTGATGGCCGTCGGGAAATCCGGGGCGCAGGCCGACCGTGACAAGCTGAAAATATGGTTCGGCGACATTCTTGTCGCCGAAAACGGTCGCAGGGCAGACGAATACAGCGAGAAAGCCGCCCAGCGGTACATGCAGGAACGAGAAATTGTCATCACCGTTGACCTTGGGCTCGGAGGCGGGGTGGCCAAGTTCTGGACATGCGATTTTTCGCACGGCTACATATCCATTAATGCCGACTATCGGTCGTGAAATACCAGCTTGTTGCCGTCGTTGCTCTTATTGACCTCGACGGTCGGGTTCTATTTTCCCGTCGGCCGGCGTCCAAGGACTTCGGGGGTTATTGGGAGTTGCCCGGTGGCAAGGTTGAGGCCAATGAAACGCCGGACGCTGCCGCCGTGCGTGAGTTGCAGGAAGAACTGTCGATCAGCACATGGACAAACTGCCTCGCACCCTTGACTTTTGCCAGCCACATGTACGATGGCGTCAATCATGTGATTCTGCTGTATGTCTGCCGGAAGTGGGACGGATTTCCGACCTCGAACGAGAGCAACGAGTTCAAGTGGGTGCGAGCCAATGACTTTGCCCAATACCCCATGCTACCTGCCAATCAAGGCATGTTAGCGATTCTCCGGGACTGGATTTAAGGTTGCTTCCATAAACCTTGCTGCGGAATCTGATGTTCCCAATTCTGCCTGTCAGCAGACACCTCTCCAAGAGAATCTCGCCACACATCGACACTATTTCCACGAAGAAGGTTTTCTGATCTTCGTATTCGGAATCGTGTCTGGCAGTTGAGCGTTTTTCAAGAAACTTTCTCGGATAATCTTAAAAATGGGGCTTATATACCTAACTTGAAATCAAGAATGTCCGGCGATACGGTGGACTGGTGCCAGGAGCGTGTCCGATACTTCTCAGTGCGAACGCAAACCACGCAGGACCATTTGCGCGTGTCACGGCGAAAGCGGGCTTTTACTATTGACCGGCCGGTCTCGCGTCTCAAGGGCCTGTTTCGCATAAAGTCACCCTGCGACATCACGGTGAATTCGTTCACATCAAGCCTTGAAATGGGGCTTATATCCTTGACTTGAAAGTCAAAATTTTGAATGATTCCAAGGCTTCGCGACACGCGCGCGGCGGAGGTCAATGCTTGACGCGAAACCCGGACGTAACTGCCTGATCAAAAGAGAGAGGGACCACAATGAAACTGCGGCTGGAATTCATTCTGTTTCCGCTTCTGGCGGACGGGGTGCCGGCCCTACTCGATTCACACATTTCCAGCGATCCCGCATCCACGGGGCTCGCTGGCCTTTGCGGCCTGGGTTTGCGCCCGTCTCGGTGGCGGGACCGGATATTATGGAAAACCGGGCCCTGTGGTCATGTTGCGCGGGCTATATCAATTCCGGGCCATCCAACTCGGATATGGCATCGCTGGAAATGTGTGAATCGAGTAGGGCAAACAGGAGGGGGGGGACAAATCGTGGCGTTTGTGTCTGTCAGAGGTGCAGATCAAAGAGGTCATCAGCGAACTCGGGAGCTTGATGGTCCGGGAGGTCGATTTTTGCCGCTGTCAGATGCCTGGAATCCTTGTATCTTCAACTTTGCTTGCTTTTATCCAATTTCCTCCAATGAAGACGAAGACTACACCAGTTCAGTTTTTTCCATCAAAAGCCAAACGCGGAAAATGCCACTGTTCTGCTCCCCTTGAATTGTCCCTCGCGGGCATTACTTCTGTGAGTCCACTCGGGGAGATAGCATGATCGGAAATGGAATGAGGATGCCATGAAAAGGACTTTTCAGCCAAGCAACCGTGTCCGCAAGCGCCGGCACGGATTTCGAGCGCGAATGGCGACCAAGGCTGGACGAGCTATCATCAATCGTCGTCGGGCTAAAGGACGGAAGGTCCTGACGGCCTGAACGAAGTGCTGACCACTGGCATTCGTCGGGAGCTGGACGTCATTGATACTCGACAGCAGGCGAGCACTCAGCCGCTCGCGGTGCAGACGTTAAGGAAAAGGGCCGATTTCCTGACTGTCGCCAAAGGCCGACGAATTCGGACAAATGGCTTTCTGTTGCAGGCTTTTCAGAGATCCGTCGATCCCGACGGGGTGGTACGAGTGGGCATCACGTGTTCCAAGAAACTGGGTGGAGCCGTTGTTCGAAACCGTGCCAAGAGAAGACTGCGACATCTAGCGCAAGAAACCCTGCCTCACTACGGGCAGCCCGGGTGGGATTATGTGTTGATCGGGTTCAGGGACAAGACTGTCACGCGGCCATTTGCATCCATGACCAATGACCTGAAATGGGCTCTCAAGAAAATCCATTCCCGATAGACCCAATGTCTCCTCTTGCCTTTGTGATCTCGCTTCCGATTCGTCTCTACCGCATTGTGGGCAGCCCATTTGTTGGGATGCATTGCCGCTTTCAACCCACATGCTCGGCCTATGCTCTTGAAGCTCTCCGCAAGCATGGAGCCGTCAGGGGAACCTGGCTGACCATCAGGCGTATCAGTCGCTGTCATCCTTGGGGGTCATTCGGCATCGATGATGTCCCGGACTAAAAAACGGATCGGCCTTTGGTTCAAATCCACCGTGAGTTTTCTATTTCTAAACCCGTTGGGGCTACACAGGCTTGTCGTGGCGCCCGGGTGCTGGTCCTCACGGAAAGACCCTGAGCTGGATCAAGGGGGTAAGGTTAAAATCAATGGATAATGATCAACTCAAGAACATGTTGCTGGCCACGGCAATAAGTTTCGTCGTGATTCTGGTATGGTATCTGGTTTTTGCCCCTCCTGAGCCATCCGAAGTTCCCATTGAGCAATCTCAAGCCCAGGCCCCGGCTGTCGAGGGAATAGCGACGGCTCCTCCGGCTTCGCAGGATAGCGTGGGGGGAGTGGCTGGCATCAGTCTGGGACCCGAAAGTCTTGAGCAGGCACTTGACGATGGCAGTCGCATCGACGTTGAAACGGAAGATCTGACCGGTTCAATCGATCTCACCGGTGGCCGCATTGATGATCTGTCGCTCAAGCGATACAACGTGACTCTGGATGACAATTCGGACATTGTACGATTGTTCTCTCCAGCCGGAGTCGATCAAGCTTACTATGCTCTTTTCGGCTGGGCGCCGGCCGGTAGTCTGAACTTTGCAGACGTACCGGGTTCCTCGACCGCATGGAGTCTGGAGAGTGGGCGTGACGTCAGGCCCGGAAACGCGATTACACTTGTATGGGACAATGGCAAGGGACAAACCTTCCGGCGAACCATCGAAGTGGACAGCAACTATCTTTTCACCATTACCCAGAGCGTTACGAACTCGACGAGTACTCCCTTGCGCATGGCCCCATACGGCATCGTCGCCCGGCATGGCGAACCCCAGAACCTGCAAAACTTTTTCATTTTGCATGAAGGTGTCATTCGGATGTCGGACGGCAACCTGGAAGAGACCGACTATGATGACGTGCCAGATCTCGATTATGACCCGCTGGAGCGCGGTAACATCAAGAAAGTTCAGGTTCAGGAGAACGGATGGGTCGGATTCACCGACAAATACTGGATGTCCACGCTTGTCCCGGAGCCGGGCACCCGATTCACTTCGGTGGCCAAGTATTCAGAAGGTTCCGACATTTATCAGGTGGAGTCACGACTGCCTACAGTCGACGTGTTTCCCAACTCGACCGTCCAGATCAAGACCTACCTGTTCGCCGGGGCCAAGGAATGGACCAAAATCAGAAACTATCAGAACAATCTTGGCATCGACCGATTTGTCGACTCCATTGACTGGGGATGGTTCTTCTTCCTGACCAAGCCGATTTTCCAGCTGTTGTACTGGATCAACGGTTACGTCGGCAACATGGGCTGGTCCATTATCTGCCTGACCTTCGTGATCAAGGCCTGCCTCTTTCCCTTGGCCTACAAATCCTATGTTTCCATGGCCCGCATGAAGGAGTTGCAACCGGAAATGGAAAAGATCAAGGCTCGGGTTGGCGATGATCGGAAACGGCTGCAGCAGGAAATGATGGAGATGTACAAGTCCAAGAAGATCAACCCGGCCGCCGGCTGTCTTCCAATCCTGCCCCAAATTCCCATTTTCTTCTCGCTCTACAAGGTCATCTTTGTCACCATTGAGCTCCGGCATGCACCATTCATTCTCTGGGTGAAGGATCTGTCGGCACCGGATCCGACATCGATCCTCAATCTGTTTGGAGCACTTCCATGGGGCACTCCGGAAACGGGAAGCCTGCTGGCCATCATTTCTCTGGGTGTTTTGCCCATTCTGCTCGGCATATCGATGTGGTTGCAGCAAAAGCTCAATCCGGCGCCGACCGACCCGACCCAGGCCATGATCTTTGCCTGGCTGCCTTGGGTGTTCATGTTCATGCTGGGTCAGTTTGCCAGTGGATTGATCATCTACTGGATTGCCAACAACATGATCACGTTCATTCAGCAGTATACGATCATGCGTAGCCAGGGTGTAAAGCCCGACATATTGGGCAACATCATGACCAGTTTCAAAAAGGTCAAAATGCCGTCCCGCTCTGACAACACGGAAGATCCGCCAAAACGGGACCCGGCGAAGAAAGGCAAGTAGTCCGTTTCGAGACAGTTGGTGTCGGAGCCCAAGGCCTTGACCTTTTCGTCAAAATCATTGCCCATGCCCTCTTGTCATGTTTTGAACATGGCATTAGGAATGTCTTCACAAAATAGCCCCTGTTCCCGATTCTGGACTGTGTGTATTCATTGATCTGTTATCTGGCAGGACAGATCCGATAGTCATTTGACCTACTGGTTCAAATGAGCGATAATGGAAGGGAAGATATAGTGAATACAGGCCAGACCATGACCCCCGATGAGCTGACAACTGCAATGAGCCAGATAGATCAGATGATTGAAGAGAAGCTGGCTGCAAAGCGGCTGAATTCTCATGCTCAGGAGCGTCCGATGCAGGATTCCACGCTGAAGTGGATACTCAGTGGAATACTATCGGTTGGGATCGCCGCCGCTGGCTTTCTGGCATTCAATATCATCCGTGTTGACGGAAAAGTTTTTCAAGTGGACAGAGAAGTGGGTCAATTGACGGCGGAAGTGGCGGTGCTAAGAAATACCGTCGATATTGGGTTTGCAGCTGTGAACGAGAAATTTATAGATGTGGATGCAAGATTTGCAGCTGTGGATGCAAGATTTGATACTATTGACCAGAAGTTTGATGCCGTGGACGCGAGGCTGGATGCCATTGAAACACGGTTTGACAGGATGGAAGTCCGGTTTGATGGCATGGATGAAAAGCTTGAGAGAATGGATAAGAGATTCGATGCCATGGAAACGCGCTTTGATCGACTAGAAACGATACTGATCGGTCAGGCCACGCAGAATCAATAGACGGTCGCGATATTGTTTGATCGGTGCCCGGGGTTGCCTGACAGGTTTTTGGTGTGGCTGGATGCTGGAAGATATGGACAAGAGCTTCAGGATGTCGTCTCGTTCGCTGGGCGGACCATGCTTCGGCACATGTTTCATGTGAATCGGGACCTGAAACTTCACCCGCTTTTCTTGGCTGGTGAGCCGTACTGGCCGATGCTGAAAAAAGTTTCACGCCTTCGCGAGAGGCGTGGTTGCTCAGTTTGTCTCGAACTCCCTTGAAGGCGGTTCATTGGCAAGGCCTGATCAGATTATGCCGAGAAATATGATGTAAAACTCCCTTGAAACAGTTTCCGGTCGTACATTCGGTCAATCAATCATTTCAGGTTTTCTTTTGGTAACCTTGCACGCGCAATTTTATCCTGACCGTTCCGAGGAGGAGCTGGGGCAGGGAAGGCTTCTGTTCGCTGGCGATATCGCCTTCCAACGCGGAGTTGTTCAGCCTGAAGGTCTTCCAGAGGACAATCAGGTGGAAATATGCTTTTGTGGCCGTTCCAACGTCGGCAAATCGTCCTTGATCAATGCTCTGACCAACCGGAAAAATCTCGCTCGCACCTCAAACACACCGGGGCGGACACAGGAAATCAACTACTTTACCCTGCAGGATTCCCATTATCTGGTTGATCTGCCGGGGTATGGATATGCCAAGATGCCCAAATCGGTCAAGGCCAGTCGCCAACGGTTTTTACGTGCCTATCTTCGGGGGCGTGCATCTCTGCGGCGGGTCTTCGTGCTTCTTGATGCACGTCATGGCCCCAAAGAGGTCGATGACGAAATTTTTGACCTGCTGAACACAAGTGCAGTATCCTTTCAAATGGTTTACACCAAGATTGACAAAATCAAGCATGAACACAGGCCCAATCTGCTGGCCGGGGCCGATGAGGTGTTTCAAAAGTATCCTGTCGCCTTGCCGGTAGTTTTGACCACGAGTTCTCATACCAAAGAGGGCATTCCGTATCTCCGGCAAACCATTGCCGAAATGATCTAGGGTCCGACATTATTGAATTGCTGGGGAAAGGGAATGCAGCTTGATGCGCGCCGCCGCTGTAAACCGCCACTTCACTGGACGCGGGTCCGCATTGATCGCCGCCGGCCACGCCGCCACCTCGCGGGTCCGCGTCTCTCGATCCGCCAGACGCCGGGACAGACACGGACGGCTCAGAACGCGGATCTCGCTCTCCGCGATGTTCAGCCCGCTCCCGTGCTTGGGCGTATGGTGGACCTCAAAGCGTCGGCTCAGCCGCCGGGCCTCCTTGGGCGGATAGACATGATACCGGCTCGACAGCTTGTGCGTGTTCAAATTGTCCATCACCAGCACGATCTTCCGGTTCGGAAAGTGCACATTCGCCCGGTCCGCCAGCAGGGTCGCGAAGCCCGCTGTGGTGCGGCGCTCGGTGACCTTCACATGACGCCAGCCCCGCAGCGGGGCACACACCATGAACAGGTTGGCCGTGCCGTTGCGTTCATACTCGCAGTCCACGCGCGCCGGCCGTCCCGGTTCCATCGGCACCGCCTTCGTCAGTTGCTTGGACACTTCGTCCACGCACACCAGAACGGTATCGTCGTCGAAGTCCCGGTGATAGACATCCCGGACATCCTCCATGGCGGCCACGAAGTCGGCATTCTTCCGGGGTGGAATGCACCATTAATGGGACCGCCACGGCTTCAAGGCGTTTTTTTAATGCACCCCGCACCGTTTCGGTCGAGATGTTTTCTACCACGCCCATCTCGACCAGACGCTCGCCCAGCAGGGTCAAGGTCTAGCCTGCACGTCCCTCCGGCGGGTCCGAACCGGCGATCATCGTCAGGGCCGCTTCCCCCGCTCCGTCCAGCTTGCGTGGCTTGCGGTTCGCCGGCACGCGGCGCTCCAGGGCGGCCTCCAGACCCTCCTCCACACACCGCCGCCGCACGCGCTCGACCGTGGCCATGCTGACATCTACAATCGCCGCGATGTCGGCATCGATCACGGCCTTCAATTCCACGCGTTCCGACCCATCCAGCCGAACACGCCATGTCTCGCGTCTGGTCTGTGTCCGATCCATGCCCACTGCTCCTCGTCATGACGACCGGTGGGCGGGTCCAAGAGGATCCCGTCGTCCGGCCCGGTTCGTGTTTCATGGGGCCGGATTACAGTCCTTCGGGGCTCCAGTCACCCCTTGGCCACGCCATGGCCGACGCGCCTCCTCAATCATCAATACAACAATGCTCAACTACTGGCTTCCGCTCAATGCAAGGCACCGTTTGACTGACATCTGACAAGGCAACGAGATGGTTCTACAAGGCTCATTGCCGTCAGTGGATATACAGCATGCGTTTACCTTAAAGGCCGTTTTGCCACAAGGTTGGCTCTTAGGCCAAGCCGCTTTAAGATTTTGATACAAGCCCAGCAAAATCTGAACTGCAAAATTGTGATAAATATAGTTCAGAGCGCCATAAAGTCACGTCTTCAAGCTTGGCGCGTAGGCCTCCATTGGCTCATAATACAGATCTTTATCTTCCTTGATATATTGTTCGGGTTTCATGAAACAGAATGTGAATAGTATGGTGGCCAGCCTTCCAATGTATGACTTCCCTCAAATAAGGGAGGCAACGGATAGCATATGGCAAAGAACAAGAGAATATCTTCTGAGACAAGGGATTGATGCCCCAAGGAAACTGAACAGAAGTCAGGACAGCCGAGACCTTTGGAGTCAGCCTAACCTGCTGCTGTCACAAACGTGCGGATGCCCTTACAGACGATATATTCATGACAAAGTACACCTTGTGGGCACGCCTGATATCGACTTGGATTGTCCGTCGGGATATTACTACAGCTGCCTGATTGTCCGGGCGGGCACTGAGTATAATGACCGCTGCTGGGAATCATTGGCCTACAATGACGACAATTCTCAGTCCGGTTGGGTCGCTCCCCTGGCTCATGCCCGCCGAAGCGGGATCAGGATTGAAGAGTTCCATCAACGGGAAGCCATTGGGAGTCGGCAAAGGCGGTTGCAAGCGGAAGGTCTTCAATTGCCGCAATTGACGTCTCGACATGGCGCATCATTTGCATGTTTGCTCCATTCAGGGACAATCTTTTCGTTTCCGCACGGACCGAGGCGACACCAGGGCTTCCATTCATTACATCAAGATATGAGCTTGCTGAAAGGTTGTTTGAGGCATTCAACCATGCCATTACCATCTTGACTGAAGACGAGAGAGAGTTTTTACCTTATCACCGCTTGGTAAAGGTTAGGAAAGATGAATATCTCAGGGTGCAGGATGATGTTCGGTTCTGGGAGAGAAGAAGTTGATCAAGTGGCAGAAAGAAAGGATGGCTTTCAGCCAATTGCATGCTCGGCTTCAGCAGGCGTGCGTCTGGAACAGATGCGTGGCGTAATGGAGAATTGTGATCTTGGAGAAGTTCGTAGAATCCGGTGCGTTCTAATGCCAATTTTAGGTAGTGTCTCAGTTTGAATTATTGAACCATAGAAATCACGATCATGTGGGGAAGTAGTACGTAAATTATATTCAAACTGAGACACTACTATGTAAGAAAGATGGCACATCCAATCGCAATAAGTATCAATGTATTTTCGAGAAGACGAATGGACACAGGATGAGATGTTTGAAATATCAAGGAAGTCGGTGAAACATCCTGAGAATACCCAATTTTATCCCTGCTTTCGTGATTCCGAATTCCACTGGGTCTAGGTAGAGACTCCCATGCAGCGAAGCCGATGTTGTCAACTTGATGGCCCGTCACTGGTCTGGCTTTCATGTGCCGCTGGCGTTCTGACCATTCCTTCAATCCTCACTGCTCCGTAAATGCTCTGACCACGGATCAATCACTTCGACACCCATCAATTCGAATGGGCGACGATCCCGCGTCGCAACGCGGCAACCATTGCTTATTGCAATCGCTGCTATCATTCCATCCATATCCCTGATCACATCCTTGCCATGCTTCTGCCGGGCAGGTGCTATGTTCATACCGAACATCAACGCCGCCTTTGAATCGAAAGGCAAAATGCGTCCTGAAAAATCGACTTCAAAAAGCTCGGTGATACCGCGATGCAACTGGATTCGGCGCTTACCCTCCGGCAGGGCCCACAGCCCATACTCCATTTCCGTCTGATTGATCGTGGTCACAAACAGATCGGTAGGGACTTGCTGGTCAAGCCACTCAATCACCAAAGGATCGGGCTTGGGCTTGAAAGGTTCCGAGAGAACCATTGTATCAACAACAATCATTCGAAGTTCACTGGATCACTGGCGGTCTCGTCGCGCTCAAACTGGAAATCCTGTTCGACAATACCGCTGTATTTCCTAACCAGCTTGGATCCAAAGCCATCGCCGTCCTGAGTACCGACATGCTGCGCAATCAACTGCCGAACCTCCGCTTCCACGCTCCTATAGTTGGACGCGGCTACACGTTTCAGTGCGGCATACTGCGGATCAGGAATGTTGCGAACAGTCATTTGGCTCATTGTTCAGGCTCCTTTCCAATACGCTATCAATATAATAAGTATGCTAGCATTATGCAAGCACCTATCTTTATTTGATAGCAGAAAATGGCCTACCAAAGCGGGATCAGCTGGGGGTAATTTGGGAAGGGGGTGAAAAACCCCTGCAAGGATTTTTCCGATGCCCTTTCATGACGTTCATAACGGTTGCTTTGCCGATTCCGAGGTCTTGGGCGACCCAGCAATAACCTCTGCCTTCGCTGACCGCCTAATGACCTTCAGAGCGAACTTTTCTGATAGCGGTCTCTGACCTGGCTAACAACCGAGTTTTTTGCCTCGTGCACGCACTGCGGCCAACCCGGATTTGACCCGCTCGCTTAGCAGATCGCGTTCGAACCGGGCGATGCCAGCAAGCAGGGTTGTCGTCATCCGGCCATGGGGTGTGCCGAGTTCGAAGTCAGCTCGTGCATCGGGACCACGGGAGCATTCCGGGCCGCCAACTTTTCCAAAGTCCCCAGCAAATCCTGCGTCAAGCACACCCTCCCAGAAAGATCGGTGACAAGGATGGCGTCGATCTCGCAGGCCTGTGCCAGCTCTATGACCTGGTTTTGGATCTTACGTTTGGTCGAGGTGCCTGAAGCGGTTTCCTCGAAAACCCAATGACATCGTACCCGCAACGTTCGACAAATGCGGTCAGATCACACACCTGCCGATCACAGCCCTGATCTGCGGCTGACAACAGCGACAATACTGACGGTGCAAAGCAGGATGAGCATTCAGTATACAGCCACGAGCCCATTCTGGTCCCGGCATGGCCTCGACATTAGACTCAAAGGGGGCTATATTGTATCGTATCGGTCATCATGGCACCTGACCCGGACATCAAGGAAAAGCTGAAAACCAAAAATGTATCCAACCAAGAATGTGCTCTGGATCATGGCTGACCAACTGCGTTGGGACTACTTGTCCTGCTATGGACACCCCCATCTTCAGACGCCACACATCGACGAATTGGCCAGAAAAGGAGTGAGGTTTACCCAAGTCTATGTTCAATCACCCTTCTGTGGCCCCTCCAGAATGAGTTATTACACCGGACGATACTGCCGCTCGCACGGGTCAACCTGGAACGGTTTTCCTTTGCGTGTGGGTGAGCCGACTCTTGGAGATCACTTGCGCAAAATTGGCGTTCGGCCGGCAATCGTCGGCAAGACGCACATGGTTCCTGATCTGGAAGGAATGCGGGCTCTTGGAATTAACCCCGATTCTCATATTGGAGTCTACATATCGGAATGCGGCTTTGAACCCTTCGACCGCGACGATGGGCTTCACCCTTATGGTCCGTATGCGCCGGATTGCGAATATCAGGGCTATCTGAGGGATCAGGGATACGACTCAATCAATCCATGGGATGATCACGCCAGTTCGGGGCTGAATGAAAGTGGCGAAAGAGTCTCCGGTTGGTTCCTCAAATACGGCAACTTGCCGGCCGACATACCCGAGCAATTGTCTGAAACCCCATACATGACCCGACGGGCCATCGACTTCATGCGGACAGCCGGTCGTGATCCCTGGCTGTGTCATTTATCTTACATCAAGCCTCACTGGCCATATATTGTTCCCGCTCCCTACAACAGCATGTATGGACACGATGACATTGTTCCCCCGGTACGCACGGAAGCGGAAAAAGTTGATCCGCACCCGGTCTACAAGGCTTACATCGAGTCTCGCATTTGTCGGTCCTTTGCCGAGGATGAGATCCGGGAAAGAGTCATTCCGGCGTATATGGGTCTGATCAAGCAAATCGATGACCAGCTTGGCGTCCTGTTCAACTGGATGGAGGAAACGGGTCGCATGAAGGACACAATGATCGTGATGTCATCAGACCATGGCGATTACCTCGGTGATCATTGGATGGGCGAGAAGGATCTCTTTCACGACCAGCCAGTCAAGGTTCCTCTCATTATTTACGATCCAAGTCCTGAAGCAGACAGCACAAGGGGCATGGTTCGGGATGAGCTTGTGGAAGGCATTGATCTCGCACCGACATTTTTGGAAACCTTTGGAGGGCCAAGGCTACCGCATGTTCTTGAGGGCATGTCCTTGATTCCGCTCCTGCACAACCCGTCAACTCCGTCGAAATGGCGCACTTATGCCGTTTCGGAGTATGATTATTCGACCCGAGAGGCCCGCCAGATCATTGGCAACCACCAAGAGGATGCCAGACTGATCATGATCAGGGACGAACGGTGGAAATACATCCATGCCGAAGGATTCCGACCAATGCTTTTCGACCTTCAGACTGACCCGAAAGAGTTCCATGATTGGGGAGCCAGTTCGGACAAGGAGCATGAACAAGTGCGGCAAAAAATGGAAAGGGCTTTGCTGGCTTGGGCCAGTCGGCACCACAACCGGACCACCTTGACACCTCAACAGATTGAAGGGATGTTGGGAAAGGAGCCGCCGGGGGTACTGATCGGGTTTTGGGATGAAGTCGACTACGAGCAGGTAACAGGCGACAGTTTCAGCGACCGCCCATGGATGAAGTAGCTTTGGCCAGCCAGTGACCTTGTTTTTTGCAGTCTGGACCGACAGGAGTTGAAATCGTGTTTTGCCCTGTTCTTGCTTCCCTTTTTCAGTAAGTTCCCAACAGGCATCTTTGATTCACGCTTTGGATCGAATTGGCTTGTCAAGACATGCTTGATAATTGCGAATTTTCGGCGCGTCATCATCGTCAAGGAAAGGAAACGGGATGTTTCGGTTTGTGCATACAGCAGATGTCCATCTGGATTCACCACTCAAGTCGTTGGCATTTCGGGACCCGGACATGGCGCGCACGGTTGGAAATGCAACGCGGGACACGTTTTCCAGCATTGTCGGTCTGTGCATCGAGGAAAAGGTCGATGCCCTGATTATCGCAGGCGATCTGTACGACAGAGACCAGACGTCATTCAAGACGGCACGCTTCCTCATCGGCAAGCTTGAAGAACTCCATCGGGCGGGAATAAGGACATTCATCATCAGAGGCAATCATGACTCCGGCTCGTCCATAACCAAGCAATTGGTGGTCCCGGAGTCGGTCAAGATATTTTCGACAAGACCGGAGTCCGAAGTCATTGAGAAGGATAACCTTCAAGTTGCCATTCACGGCCTGAGCTTCCCCAACCGCCACATAGCGGAATCCTTGTTGCACAGGTATCCGCCGCCCGTCAGCGGCAGCTTCAATATCGGTATCCTTCACACCAGTCTGGGCGGTTCCGAGGGCCATGATCTCTATGCTCCGTGCAGCGTTCAGGATTTGCAGGAAACCGGCTATGACTACTGGGCCCTGGGACATATTCACAAACCCTCGTGCATCCGCGGAGACACGACAATCGTGATGCCCGGCATCCCCCAAGGAAGGCATATTGGCGAAGCTGGAAAAAAGACAATTGCATTGGTCAGTGTTCCGGACGATGGAAGGTGTCAGATCGAGTGCAGAAACGTATCCAAGTTGCAGTTTGAACTCATGGATATTGACGTATCATCCGCCAGTGACTGGCGCGGGCTTGTCGTCCTGATTGATCAGTCGATACGCTTCAGAGAACAGGATCTGGATAACAGGATCCTTGTTCTGCGACTGCGCCTGGCAGGGCAAACCGGACTGTCATGGCAGATTCGTCGCGATCTGGAAGTCCTTCTGGAAGAGGCGCGAAGAATGGTTGAAGATGACGATCGGATATGGATCGAAACGATCCGGAATGCAACGGTTGAAAAGGAACACGAATCAGACAGAGCCGGCTTGTTCTGGACCTTGCATGACCAAATTTTGCAAGATGATCAAATCCTCAAACTGGCGTGGGGAGAATTCAATGATTACAGTGATACCGTCATCAAGACCCTGCCCGCGGCCTCACGAAAAATCCTGGGCGACTCCGATGAGGAAAGGGCCATGATTGTCAACGAACTGGCCCGGGAAGGAGCTGAGGATGTACTTGCCAGCCTTCGACCGACGAAGGAAGGGGCAGAATCATGAGACTCAATGCTCTCCATCTGACCAAGTACGGTCTGTTCACCAAAAAGAGTCTGAACTTTGGCAAGCGCAGGACCGGCAAGCCGGATTTTCATGTTGTCTACGGGCTGAATGAAGCCGGCAAGTCGACTGCCCTAGAAGCCTGGAACGATCTCCTTTTCGGCATCAAATGGGGAACCCCGTATGGGTATCTGCACTCCAGCGCCATGGAAGTCGGGGCCGTGCTTGACGACAATGAAGGTCATCCGGTCGGGCTAAAACGGATCCGCAAGCAAAAGAATTCTCTTCTTGATATGCAGAACGCAAATCTTGAGGAGTCATTTCTGCAGGAACTTCTTGGCGGTTTTTCGCGTTCGGATTATGAGCTTCTCTTCTCGGTGGACGAAGAGACACTGGAGAGAGGTGGCAACGAGATACTTGACAGCAAGGGCGATCTCGGCAAGATGCTTTTTTCAGCCAGCACCGGCATTACTGAAGTGACACGGATTCTGGACGATTTGAGTGCCAGGAATGAGGAGTTTTATCGCCCGCGTTCACGCAAAAGCGAGTTGCTCCAAATCAAGAACAGAATGAACGAGTTGAAGCAGAAATGGCGTGAGAATGATATTGATGCCCGAGTGTACCAAAGGCAGCTTGAACAACTTGAAGAAGCCCAGCGCCATCTCGATCAGGCCCGACAAGGTAAGGGTGAGCTGGAAAGCCGTTTATCCCTGATAGAGCGAAAACTCAACGCCTTGCCACTCGTGCGGCAGTATCAGCAAATTCAGTCACAGATCGACGAGCAGGATCCTCTGCCACAACCTCCTGATGACTGGCGCACCAAGATTGAGCAACTGAGTACCAAGCTGACGGAAAACAAGACCAATGCAGCCCAAGAAGCGAACAGCATCAAACGTCTGAAGGCCGAACTTGTAGCCAGCCAGGTCGACCCTGTTGCCTTGCGCGTCAAGGACAGGGTTGATCAGGTCGAGCGTTTGCGCCCCTCATATGAGGGAGCCGTGAAAGACTTGCCGAGACGCACGGAACAGGCCCAGCAACTCAAGACCGAGGTTGGGTACCTGGCCCAACGACTGGGGCTGGACTTGACCCGAGATGGTGAAATCCTGCCGGATGCGGCGACTATCGGTCGCATTCGAAACCTGATGGAAGAGCATTCCGGGATCATGGCGATCCATGATGCCAGTCGTGATGAACTCGCCGCAACGGAAGCCAAGCTGGAAGAACTTGACATTGAGATGGAGGGCAGGGAGTTTCATCCCGAAGAGGCCAAGAAAATTCAGTCCTTGCTGAAAGAGGTGCATGATGAAGACCCTCGGTCGGAACTAAACCTGACCGATAGGCAGATTGCTGATCTGGAAGGAAAGATTGAAACGCGAATGGTCGAGTTGTTGCCTTGGAAAGGAAACAGTGGAGACCTGCAGATCATGAAAGCCCCGTACCGGGCACAGCTGCGCGAAATTGAGGATGCGGTTCGTGAAGCCAGACAGGTCAGGAAGAACACCCGGCAGAGGATCAGTGAACTCGAAACTTCCAGGAAAGCCATTGAGAAAAGCATGGCTGAACTGTCTGCTGGAGACGCCGTATCCATTGAAGACGTGGCCAATTCTCGCAATCTCAGGGAATCCCGATGGGCTGAGCACAAGCAAGCTTTGGATATGGATACAGCTCGCTTGTTCGAGAAGGCCATGCGGCAGAATGACGAGATCATCATTCGCGCGGGAGAGCAGAATTCTCAATCCCTGTTGTCAAAGGAACGACAAGGCCAGCATGCAGACATGGTCCTGAAAATTGACGCGGAGAAAGAAAGCCTGGACCGCTGCGATAGCGAGCTTCAAAAGCTGAGGGACACCTACAGGTCTTTTTGGCAGGCAACCCTGAACGTCGAAGACGATCCGCCATCAATCGATGGCTTCATCAGTTGGCTGGAGTGTCGCACGAGGGTTCTTGAAGACATCAAGAATCTGGAAAGTCTCAAGTCTCGCAAGAACAGTCTCTTGTCCCGGGTGGAAAATTACCGTCACAAGTTGCGGAACGCCTTGCAGCAGATGGGTGAAACCGGCGATGATACCATGTCCCTCCGGGCCTTGCTGGATTTCGCCGAGCAGACGGTGACCGATTATCAGCAGCTCAAGTCGCTTCGGGACCAGCACTGGCGTATCAAGCTGGACCATACACGACGAAGGAAGACTTACGAAGACGCATGGGAGAAGAAGGACAGTTGGCATCAGAAGTGGGCCATGGCCTGTGCGGACAGCACCTTGTGCCCTGAGCGACAGCCCAGCGTTGTCGAAATGCGCGAAATCATCCAGATCATTGACGAAATCGTGCCAAAGTTCACCGAGATGCGAAGCGTTGAACAACGCATTGAGAAGATGGCTGAAGACAGGCAACGTTTTGAGGACAGAGTGGGAAAGTTTGCCCAAGAACTGAAAATTCAGGCGGACACGGCAAATCTCAAGCGTACGTGGCAGGAGATTTGCAATCAAACCAGGCAAGCTGACCAGAATGCGATCAACAGAACCAGAATACGGGAACAGCTTGATCGCCACAAAGACAACAAGGCGTTTCTCGAAGAGGAGTTGTCGCGGTTGCAAATGGACTTGGAGTCCATCGGACACCCCTACGGACAAAAAGAACTGCAAGACATCAAGTCGGCACTGGAAAGAGCAGACCATTATGAACAACTCAAAAAGAGCCGGTCGAACGCTCTCGATACGATCCAGACAATCATGCAGTCGGCTTCAATAGAGGCCGCTCTGGACGAGGTTCAGGGGTTGAATCAAGACGCCTTGGAGATTGAGAAAAGCTGTCTCGAAGACAGCATCAGAGAGTGCCAGCAGGACATCGAAGAAAAAGTCAGGGCTAAAAGGGATGTCGAACGGGAACTGGAAAAGATAACCGGCGATGACTCGATCGCTAGCCTCAAGGAAGAGTACGCCAATCTGGAAATGCAACTAAACCAGAAAACCCGTGACCATCTGAAGGTAAAATTTGGACTGATCGCCCTTGAACATGCCATCAGACGTTTTCGTGACATTCACAAGAGTGCCATGATGAGTCTGGCGTCTGACAAGTTCGCTCGCGTCAGCGTAGGCAATTACCAGTCGCTGGGGACAGCTCAGGAGAAGAACAAGGAAGTTCTGGTTGCCAACGCATCCGACGGCAGCACCAAGTTTGTCCGAGATCTGTCAAAGGGCACACGCTTCCAGCTCTATCTTGCTCTGCGAGTGGCCGGATACCATGAAATCCTGAAGAACAACCCCCCAATACCGTTTGTCGCGGACGACATCCTGGAATCTTTTGACAACCAGCGTACCGGCGAAACGCTCAAGATCTTGGAAGACATGTCCAAAAAAGGTCAGGTCATTTACTTTACACATCACCAGCACCTGTGTGATATCGCCAGCGAGGTCTGCCCAGATGTCAATATCCAATCGCTGTAGGATTCCGTAAAGTCCGGTATTTGCAAGCTCAATCGACGGCCGGTGGAAGGGGTTCTGGCCGAAGTCGAAAACCCGCTGACGCATCAGGAATTTTTGGCCTGCATCCGTGACTTGAATTCATTCAGGGTCTTGCCGGAAGCAAAGTTGTGCCTGGCCAGTACCTTCTGAATCGCGACGAGACATTCATCCCTGATCCGCTCAAGCTCACGGATCGATTTGCCTTCGGCTTGCTCGTGGGTTCCGTCGGCAAACTTGTCAAGAATCGCGTCCGTCAATTCAGGGCCATCCATATTGCACCAAGGCATGGTCAGCGTCGGACCGAACTTCTCCATGAACTTGCGGGCTCCACCGTCTCCTCCGGCAATCATGTAGAGCTGGTTCATGCCCATGACCGCCCATCGCAAGCCCGGACCATAGACAATGCTTTCGTCCAGTTCACGGGTCGTGGACATGTCGTCGTTGAGCATGTGCAGGATTTCGCGCCACATGGCTTCCTGCAACCGGTTGCCAATATGAGCCGGAACTTCTTTCTTGACCATCAGGACGTGCATCCCCATCGCTTCATAGAATTCCCTGGCGCGTGCCTTGGCCGAATCGGTCGTGTGCCTTCCTCCCACGACTTCAACCAGGGGGCAAAGGTAAACAGGATTAAAGGGATGTCCCACGATGACCCGTTCCGGATATTGCAGGCTGGCTTGTATATCGGTCGGCAAAAAACCGGAGGTGCTGGATGAGATGATCACGCTTTCTGAAGCAGCTTCGGCCACTGGAGACAAAGCCTTTTGCTTCAGTTCCAGCACCTCGGAGATGCTTTCCTGAATAAAGTCCGCCTGCTCGGCCATGTCTTGGGGGTCAGTCGTAAATTCGAGGTTGCCCGGAGGAGGCAAAGGGATGCCTTCCGTCAGTTGGGCCATTACTGCTCTTGAGTTCGCCACAGTGTCGCGTACCCAGGTTTCCATTCGCGGGTCAAAATCGGCCGCGATGACATCAATTCCACAGTGGACGGCTCGGGCCGCCCAACCGCCACCAATCACGCCAGTTCCCAGCAAGCCAAGCTTTCGTATTTGCGTCAATGTCAGTTCCTCTTGTTCGTAATTCCCATGGACCTTGACCGGTACTTCAGACCATCCCGGATTTCGGGGTCAATGTGTCTGGTCTTGAGCGCTTGATGAAGTTCTTCGGATAATTCCGCTGCCGCGGGCGTTCCAGTTTGCGTAACATGCAACTGCATGCTTTCGCACGCCGCCACCATTTGATCCTTGCAGTACATCATCTGATACAGATGAATCCGCTTGTAGTCGCTCGTCAGGATCAAGGTGGCCACGTCCAAGGGATCGAACTTCTTGACCTCACGGACGAAGAAATTGTGAAATTCCAGAGCGTAGACCGTGTTGCTGGTTTCTTCGCGATACTTGCGCCCCAGTCCGATTTCTTCCTGAAACTTGTCCACGGCCAAGCTGAAGACAAGGCTGTAATAGGCGTCTCGCATGTGCTTATTGTAGTCAACCCACTGCGGATGAACAGTAATTTTGTACCAAAATGCCTTTGGATGAGCGAGAATGTCTGAGTTCATTCCTATTGATCTGACCTCCATTGCTGTCATGCAAACGTACGGGGTTGGGATTAGTCAACTGTAATCTGGATGCAACCCTGCCTGCCTGCGTAATCAAAAAAGCATTGTCGTGTGTTCATACAACCTCGCAGGGTCGATTATTCATGCAAATAACTGAGCATTCCATCGGATCGTAATGGCCTGCATGGTCAGGTTTCCTCAAATGGGTTGGGCTCATAGTCGACTTTTTGAAGGAACAGCCCTTGGGGGCTGGCCAAGGGACCGCACGCCTTGCGATTGCGCGCCAGCAAGACCGCCTTGACATCATCGGGAGCCCATTTTCCAACTCCAACCCGCTCTAGGGTCCCAACGATGCTTCGCACTTGCTTGTGCAGGAAGCTGAGAGCTTTCAAGGTAAATCTGAACTCCCATCCGTTTGTACATGGCAATTTCTCAATAGTGATGGAATCAAGCGTCTTGACGGGGGAGCTGGACTGACAGTGAGTGGATCGGAACGTCGTAAAATCGTGCTTTCCTGTCAGGTATCTGGCACCATCCTGCATGGCTTCCAAATCCAGTTCACGATGGACTTGCCAGATGTGAGCACTTTCAAACACCAACGGCTCGGAGCGACTGACAATGCGATACAGATACGTTCGTTTCTGGGCAGAAAACCGAGCATGAAACCGGTCATCGACTCGCACCGTTTTCAGGATCGATATTTTGTGTGGATGCAGGTTGCCATTCACGGCCCGCGTCAGGTTGTCCGGATTCCAGGGCTGCAACATGTCAAAGTGGATCACTTGACCAAGGGCATGCACTCCTGAATCGGTTCGCCCGGCTCCAGTGAGGTAGGAAAAGTCGGGCTGCAAGGTTTGCAACGCGTTCTCAATGGCTTCCTGTACAGTGAACTGATACTTTTGCCTCTGAAATCCCGAAAATTCGGAACCATCATACTCGACGAGGGCAGCAAATCGAGGCATCGAATATGGCAATCAATTGTGAATTGTCATGAACACCAATGCTCGGAATTGCGTGACCATGCAGTTAAGCTCCAGACGTGTCCAGCCTGATTACAAGTTTTATCGGAGGATGTCACCAGAAAAGGGCCCCAAGGAAAACGATACAATTCACAGGGGTTTGTTTCCGTTGCCAAATTCCGTATCCTTAAACTCTTCTATTTTTTCGAGGCTTTGTGGTGTATAGCATACGCTGCAATTGCAACAATTTGTTTTACAAAATCGTGCAACCTGGGAAGAGTATGAATCACCGACGGCGATTTTCTGGGTGACGACGTTAATATCGAAAATGTTGAGGAACTGGTCATGCGTTCGCAACGCTAAATGATCCAAACTGGACTGGTTCAGCCGGTTGGGAGGATATATGGAAAGTTCAGGAAACCAGACGGAATCCGCACAAAGATTTGATCCCTTGCCTGTTTCGAGCATGCCAACGGATTTCGCGATTTCGCTCGACGAGTATCGCAAGGGTGGAACTGAAATGTTCCTGCAGGGCCGAAAGGATTCAAGCCGTCTTCACCCCATGCGAGGTTTCGAGGATACGTACACGGACATTGTCGATTACATCGTCCGGATTACCCACCGCATCTGGGAACAAAAAGACATTGGCTACATTTACGATACCTACAGTCATGACTGTCGGGTATGGGATGATGTCGGGCTTCAGTACGGTCGGGACAAGATCGTGGCTGACACCATTCATACGAACAATGCCTTCCCGGATATCCGGCTTGTCGCTGATGAAGTCATCTGGGCCGGTGACGATATTCGGGGATTTCATACTTCTCACCGCACCATGATCTTGGGAACAAACACGGGCTTCAGCCGGTTCGGAGAACCCACGGGCAAGCCGATACGGCTGTTCTGCATAGCCAATTGCGTGTCAAGAGACAACGAAATCTATCTGGAGCACGTTCAGTACGACACGGCGGGCATGATCAAGCAACTAGGGCTCGATCCCGTAGCCTGCGCCAGACAGGTCGTGAACCACAAGCAGGAAGGTCCTGTCGCTCCGAACTTTATGGCCAGCGAGCCCAAGCGTACATCAGGGCAAAACAAGCCATCAATCCAGCCGATACCGGCCAAGATCGAGAACATTGAAGAGTTCGTCCATGCCAGTTTTCATACCATCTGGAATCGGCGCAACCTTTCGGCCCTCGACCAGATTTACTCTCCTTCAATTGTTTATGAAGGTGCAACGGGACGGGTTTACCGGGGCATAGGTCAGATCAAGTCCTTCACACTTTCCGTTCTGGCTATGTTCCCCAATCTGGCCCTGACCGTGGATGACCTGTATTGGATGGGCAACCCCAAGGACGGCTTTCTGGTCGCTGTCAGGTGGGGCGCAATCGGCACTCACAGAGGAAATGGTCCCTACGGCGAACCATCGGGCAAGGAAGTGCATCTTTGGGGCATAACCCAATGGCATATTCAGGACAACAAGATTCAAAAAGAATGGACAATATTCAACGAATTTGGAATACTCATGCAGCTATTCGGATAGCATGCGACAAGAAACTGATCGAGGAGAAGAGAAAATGTCCAGAATCAAAACAGTCCTGGCAGCAGTGGTGCTTGCTGTCCTGCCCGTCTTCGCAAGCGCCCAGTGCAATGTCAACGGCAGTGGGGAAGTGAATGTCCTGTCGAATTTTTTCGATGCCCTTGAGGTATTGGCTGATGCAATGGAGGAATGTGAAAGGGATGATCTGAAGATCGATGCCAAGCTGACGACATCGCATCAGGAAGAACGGGAAGTGGCCTTTGCCGCTTCGACATCACCCTACGATGCCTCGGCGGTAGCCAATTTCTCAATTACGTCCCATCAGGCCAATGGGGAGTTGTTGCCTCTCAACGCCTTGGTTGACAAGTATCGCGAACAGGGTCAGCTGGAAGATCAGATGCTCATTCGCTTCGGCGACGACATCATGGCCATTGCCTTCATGGCGAACGCTCAAGTTCTGTTTTACCGAAAAGATATTCTGGCCAAGCATGGTCTTGATGTTCCGACAACCTGGGACGAACTGTTCGCAGCTGCGGAGATCCTGACGGGTGATGACGAAATTGCCTACCCCTACGGGGCAGCATTTGGAGGCCCTGGCAATTGGGAGCGAGGAAACGAGTTTGTCAACATCCTTTTTGCCAATGGTGGCCAGTTGTTTGACCCCGTCACCTCGGAAGCGGCATTCAACAGTCCTGAAGGGATTCAAGCGCTGGAAATCATGGGGCGTCTTACCCAATACATGTCGCCCAATGCTCTTTCGCATGATTTTGGCAATGTCAATCAACTGCTGAGCCAGGGCGAAATTGCAATGGCCATTCAGTGGCAAAATGAAGCGCTGGGCGTGGATGATCCCAACGAAAGCATTGTTTCAGGAAAGATCGGGCTGGCTCCGGCGCCTGCGATTGACAACGGCAGTCCGCCTTCATCGCTGTTCTGGTGGGATGGCTTTGTCATACCAAAGAATCTCGACGGCGACCCGGACGTTACGTTCCAGGTCCTGCTCCACGCCTTGCGCCCTGAGGTAGTCGAGCAGAACAACGACGTGGCGTTATGGTTGCGGTCGAACTATGAGAGCAATATTTACACTCAGTCAGTCAACGATACGATCATGCTTGGCGCACCGCCATTCCCAATGAATCCGCAATCCGGACTGGCCCATTCGGCTATCGGAAACAATATCGGAGACTATTTGGCTGGCAAGGAGAGTGCCGCTCGATCCCTTGCTGATGCCGAAGCCGAATACACGAAGGCCGCTCGAGCCCAGGGTTACATCAACTGATTGACCCTGTCTTGGGGGAGGAAACTTCCCCAAGATCTCATCAGATGGGATCTGGTTCATGAAAACCCAGACTTTTCTGGCGTTTGTGGCCCCTTCGGTGGCTTCCATGTTGCTGTTGATCGCCTTGCCCCTGATTGGCGTGACTTTCCTTGCGGCCTATCAGTCATATGTTAAGACTGAACTCAGGGAAGTGACCACGCAAGTTCCCCTGTTCGGGGGACAAACGCGGGAAGTGACTCGAACCGTTCCTCAGCCGGTGCTGGATGAAAATGGTGATACCATTGTCGTCTGGGAATATGTCGGGAGCAGAAATCTGGCCGAGGCATCGGACATCAAAGGCGTGGCCGAAGCTCTCACCGGCCCTTTTCCGAAAAATGCAGGGCTAGGCAGCAAACTCGTCCAAATCTACGAGGACATCGCCAATTACGACTTTTGGAGCGCCCTTGAGTTTACCCTTCTGTACACATTCCTGACCACGCCGGCAATTCTGGTCATCGGTCTGGTTGTGGCCCTGGCGGTCAACAGGGTTACACAAAGACTGAAGGGCCCCATTGTCTTCGTTACCCTCTTGCCGATGATCGTTACCCCGATCGTGTCGTCTTCGGCGGTGTTCTGGATGTTCTTGGACAATGGGATCGTTTCGGTCATTCTCAGGCAATTGGGGATTGGGCAGGTCTATTTTCTATCCAGTCAGGTATCGACACGAATTCTCATCATCCTTTACGGCATCTGGTTTGCTGCTCCCTTTGCCTTCATCATCCTTTATGCCGGTCTCCAGACCATGCCGAGAGATCCTCTCGAATCGGCCATGATTGACGGGGCAAATGCCTGGCAAAGGCTCAGATATGTTGTCATTCCGCACCTGATGCCCCTGCTGGCCGTCATTGCCATGATTCACGTGATGGACGCTTACCGGGTGTTTGAACCCATACTGGTATTTGGTACCTCAGTCTATGCCAATTCGGTTCAGTATCTGACGTATTTCGCACTGGGATTTCAGGATGACATTCACAAGGCGGCCGCATACTCAATCCTGACGATCATCGGGGTGATAATCCTGCTGATTCCGATACTTCGTCATACGTTCAAGGAACAAAAGGCAATCGATTGAAAGCACGAACTCCCATTTGGCTCAAGATCATCAACGGCAGTAGCCTGGGATTATGGCTGTTCATAGCCGTATTTCCATTCTTCTGGATGTTTCTGATTTCCCTGCGGGCTCCAGTCGATGCGTTTTCATCCAACCCGACATTGCTGGCTCCGGTTACCTTCAAGCACTACGTTCATGTCTGGCTTGTCGATGAGTTCTGGCGCTATGGCATCAACACCCTGATCGTCACCCTAGCGACTGTTGCCGTGTCCCTCACGGTCGGTTGCCTGGCTGGCTATGCCCTGGCCCGCTACGGAGGCCATATGGGGTTCTGGCTGCTTGTTGCTGCTCTTGTGTTTCGGGCCCTGCCTCATGTCGTGCTTTTGACAGCCTACAAACCCATATTCTATGAAATGGGCCTGTGGAGTCGCTACGAGATATTGATCATTGTCCTGGTGGCCATTAATCAGCCGTTCACGATTTGGATGTTGCGGGCCTTTTTTCGAAGCATCCCCAAGGAACTGGACGAGGCCGCGATGATTGACGGATGCACACGATGGAAGGCCTTTCGCCTGGTGATCATTCCGGTCATGTGGCCCGGCGTGATTACCGCCGGGCTGTTCTCGTTTCTGTTGGCCTATAACGACTTTCTGATCGCCAGCCAGCTGATGAGTGGTGACATGACGACGATGACGGCCGCGCTGGGGAATTTCATGGGACAAAATCGGAGCATGGAAAGATTGATGCATGGCATAGCGGGGGCGGTCTCGGTAACTGTGCCTCTGCTGTTTCTGATCCTGCTCTTTCAGAAACAGATTGTTGAAGGTATGACAGCGGGAGCAGTGAAAGGATAGCGTATGTCTCGAGAGTACAACTTACGATTGGTGCAGGATATGTATGATGCTCTGAATCGGCAGGATATTGACGCCCATGACCAGTATTGGCATGAGGACATGATCTGGCACGGACCGCTGGGTTTTGGCTCGATTCATGGTCTTGACGGCTTCAAGAATCAGGTTTTGCGTCCATTTTACGAAGCCTTTCCTGATTATCATGCCAAAAATGACATCGAGTTTGCAGACGAAAACTGGGTTGCTGCAACCGGGTTCGTTACCGGAACTCAAAGAGGTCCCTATCTGGGTTTGCCGGCTACAGGCAAATTCATGCGGATGCGATTTTCCGATTTCTGGTCGTTCCGGGACGGCAAACTCAGCGAGAATTGGGTTATCATCGATCATGTCGATGTGTTTCGGCAACTTGGATTTGACGTGTTGGCCAACATGCCCGAAACCGCCAATTAGTGAGGGCTGTGCAACCATCAGGAGGGGCAGACACCATGAATGACCATCAGGACATAAAGCAACTTGTCAGGGAGTATTACAGGGAACTCGATTCCTGCCAAAAAGGGGAGGTTTCGAAGGTATTGTCGAATTACTTGCATCCTGATTATCATTGGCGTGGCATGCATCCTTTCAACGAGCTGAATGGGATTGACGAAGTCTGCAATGTTTTTTGGGAGCCCTTCAGAAATGCCATCGGCCCGATTCAGCGTCGGTCGGACATTTTTATGGCTGGAACCAACGACATCTTGCCCTACGGGGGCGAATGGGTCTGTTGCATGGGTCACCTTTTGGGTCTTTTTGACCGAAGTTGGCTGGGGATCCCTCCCAATCGAAAAATGACCTTTCTGCGGTTTGTCGAATTCAACGAAGTCAAAGATGGCAAGATTGCTCAAACAGCCATGTTTTTTGATATCCCTGCCGTAATGAAACAGGTCGGGATCGACCCCTTCCCGAGCGAAACCGGAGCCTGGTTCATAACCCCTGGACCCTACACCCACGATGGCCTGCTTTATGCAAAGAGTGATCCGGCTGAATCTGAAAAGACGATGCAGTTGATCAATCGCATGGTTGATGATCTGGTGGGGTCTGATCTTGAATCACCTCTGAATGAGTTGCGAGAAACCTGGCATGAGGACATGATCTGGTTTGGGCCGGCAGGAATCGGAGCGACTTATACGGTCCCCCGCTATCAGGACCAGCATCAGGGTCCTTTCAGTGAGGGATTGACCGCAATTGAATTTTTGGGACACATCTGTCGATTTTCGGAAGGCAAGTTTGGCGGCTTCTTCGGCTGGCCCAACCTGTCCATGAAATCGACGGGAGGTTTCATGGGGTTTCCGGGAAGTGACAAGACGACCCACATGAGAGTGGTGGATCTTTACCATCGAGAAGGGAATCGGCTAGCCGAAAACTGGATTTTCATCGACATGCTTCATTTTCTCCACGAACAGGGGCTGGACGTTCTGGACAGGGCCAAAAGAATCTACGGGCTGCAGGGCTGAATGCCCCTTGCCTGTTGAGCATCGTTTATCAAGATAAATGGGGCTTATATCGTTAACTTGACAATTGCATCATGACCGAATGCGTTGCACGACAGTTCATAGGAAAAACGGGACGTGATGACGATTATGGCTCACATCAGCCTTTTGTCCCCAACATATGCAGCCCGTCCGTCGCCGTGGTCCCACCGGACCGTTCCTTCACATCTTGGCCCCTAGGCGGCGAGGCCTGGGGGCGTGCGCACCGCATCGTCCGCCCAGCGCGGACGGGTCGTCAGGGTGAATGGCGTTCATCCGTGCCGCATCCGGCCATTTCGGGTTCTTCAGTGATTGCCGCGCTGGCGGCCATGGCCCGGCGACTTCGCTCGTTTTCAACCGCCTGACGAAACAGCAATGCCGTGTCCAGGGCATTGCTGGGACCGGACAGCACTTCATCGCTGTGAAAGGCGACCTCATACCGATTGGCCAATTCATCAACGTCCGCCGTCATGGCGTCCGCTCGGGCTACGAGCGCGTCGGCAATCTGGTTGCCATAGTTCTGGGTCAGGTGTGCCCGGTCATGCAAGTCCCGAGGTGCGGTGCGAGCACCCAAAGCCTCCAGCTTCTGGGCGTAAAGCGTATCGATCCGGTACGTTCGAATACCATTCACGACCTCGATGGCGGCCGGATCCGAGACGCCACGAAAACTTGTCTCAATCTTGAGAAACCTCTCCTTGTCATCATGGGACTGCGGATCACGATAATGGATCTTGAAGCGTTGCACCGTGTCCGTGTCTTTCGACCGGATCAGGCGGGTTATGTCGACACCCGCATTCTTCATCCCCGTGCGAATGCGACGCTCGACATTCAGTTTGCGATCCGAGTCAAAATCAAGATCCGTGGAATGTCGCTGCCCGCCTCGGGTCAGCAGCAATGCCGTACCCCCTTTCAGGACATAGGGCATATCCTGAACCTGTTCGACCACCCGGCGCATGACCTCCTGATGCCGACGCTGGATGGCGGTCAGTCGTACTGGATGGTCGGCAACCATGCGTCATACGCCTCCCGGGCCAGGCCTCGGAGCTGATCGCCCAGAGGCTCCAGATAGTCCTGAACCAGCGTCTCGATCTGGTCTTCCGTGTCAAGCCATTGGTTGATGACACGCGCGGTGACGGTCAGGGGGAATCCACCCTTTCAGAAGTTCGGCCAGCGCCAGATCGGCCATGGCCCGATAGTGGTTGGCGACGTAGACAGGACCGTCCAGCGGCCGGACGTTGCCGCTCGCCAGCTCATGGGCCATGTCACGAACGCCCCGCTCGCCGAGCGCAACCGTGCTGTCAATGGCCATGCCTTCACCAGCCAGATTCACGCCTTGGGGCGGTTGATCGGCCCGACAGAAGAACATGACATCAAAGTGCCAGTCACCCGTATCTTCGTCGGGTTCACGCAGATTGAGCGCCCAATGGAACGAGATGTACCGCCGAGGCGTGGTCGGGGGAATGGCAATCGGCTGCAGCATCACGGCTTGGGCGGGTTCTGTGATCATGTCGGACATTCTTTCATCATGACCATCACGCATTCATGCCTGCCAATAACATGTATCCGTCCTGGGCTTGAATCAGGCCCCTCCCTCTTTTTGGGGGCTTATATACCGAACTTGAAAGTCAGATTCGGAACGGTTCCAAGGCTTTGTCTGAACGAATCAACCTTGATGTCGCCGCGCAACTTCATGCGGGCCCGGCCCTTGAGACACAAGACATACCGGTCAACGGCACAAGACTGCTTTCGCTACACCACGCGCGAATGGTCCCGTATGGTTCGCGTTCGTACCGAGACTATCAGACATAATCCTGACACCAGCCCGTCGGATCGGCATGACAATCTTGATTTCAAGTTAACAATATAAGCCCCAAATAAATCCGGTTGGTAACCGTTCTTCCCATAGAGTGCTTTAACCGGCCGTTTTACTGGGACATCGACAGGAAATTCGGGAAATTGCATTCATTGACCAGCAATCCCTCCCCTGGCGTTTAACCCTCTGCACACAAGGGGAGGGGGACGAATGCTCAAGACGTCTAGGCCGAAATCTGGGACGCGGCTGTGACGCACGGCATCACCGGAAGCGGATGGCCACAAACTTCCTGATCACTCACAATCCATCTCGCTTCGGTCGATTATGTCCTTAGGGGGAATTACTGTACGAAGATTGTCATGCTGGCCATCGGGAAATTCAGCGAAACCTTCTTGCGCCTACCTCCTTCCGTTCTCGGCCTGACGATCACTCAACCGGAAATGAGTGAGACAGCAGCCAGTGTGACAATTCTCTTGACCTCGAATGCCGAACGCGTCTTTCGGATAGTTTCAACGGCGATCATCTTGTTGGGAATGTAGCACAAACGCGCTTCTTCGAAGAAAATGAACTCAGTTGGCACAAACATGTTGCAAACCACACACGGGGGGGGGTATTCTTGAATTCAGATTTTTGAATGCCATGACCGGAGTTGTAATCATGGCAGGATTTTTTTGGTTGATGCGGGTGCTGGCATCAGCCGGGTGCCGCCCGTGGCCGTGGAAGAGGGAGGGGTAGTGTCGTGACAATGAAGTATGCAATCACCAAATTTTCTTGTGCGATCTGTCGATTTTGCACTGCAAGCAAACTCGGAGAAAGAATCACGCGTTTGGATGCGATGACGGCCTTGAGAAAATCTGCAGCGGGATCCATGGAAGCCGACGCTGTGGTTTCCAGTTTTCCGGCAAACCCAGAGTATCGAGGAGGAAACGCTTCAACGGCCATTTTGGCGGCGATCGGTCTGGCCACGACGCTTGTGGTTCTGTCGTCGGCCAAGGTGGCACTTTCGCTTGCTTCAGCCTGTGGCACTGTTTCCAGCCCCCCTGCGGTTACCTGTGAAGACGCGACCTATGACGATGGTATCGAATACAGGAGTCTGACCGGCGGCCTGACCCTGTCCGTCATTCCGCCGACTGGCGGAACAATCATTTCCGGTGATAGTACAGGCAATGGAATCAGTTTGGAGCGTCCCAAAACGGCGTCAGGGCCGCTGACATTAAATGTCGGAAAAGGAACGAAGATCGGCACTCAAGGATCTCCCTTGAGCAATACAGGCATACTTGTCAACCTGAAAGGTCCTTCCATTGACGGCGACAAGGGCAAAATCCTGGTCAATAACGCAGGCTCAATCTACAGTCGGACAACTGGAATCAAGATTGAGCGCCGGACTGATGGTGATATCGAGTTAGTAAATACCGGCACCGTTGTCGGTTCAAACACTGAGGATGACACGGTCAAGGAGGGTGGCCTTATTGTTACCAACCGATACAAGGGAGATGTTGTCATTAAGCATTCAGGAAGCGTCACCTCCGACTGGCATGCAGCAATTTACGCTTGGTACAAAGGTGCGGCCAGTGCAGACGAAGGTAGCGTCAAGATCATTTCAAGCGGTACTGTACGGAGCAATGTCAAGCACGGAATTCTGATTGAAATTGCAAACAACAAAGCCGCTGTCCCAGCAACTGTAGAAGTGACGGGTGGCACCGTTCACGGCACCGATGACAGCATCCGGGTTGCCAACAAGGGGAATGGTCATGCGACAGTGCGCGTTTCGGGTGATGCCACGATCAAGAGCGACAAGGAAGACGGCATTCATGCATCAGCCGGGGAGGAAGGAGAGGAAGCTGGCGGAAATGACAAAAGCAAGGCGGATGTCCTGGTCGATGTTGGTGCAATGAGCACCATCATTACCCAAGATGCTGCCATGAATGAGACCAGTCACGGCATATTCGCCGAGCATTGGGGGAATCAGTCACCGGGTGCACAGGAGACCAAAAGCGGCTCCATCACGATTGTGTCCGCTGGCACGATCAAGACTTCAAGCTCGGGCCATGGCATCGCAGCCAAGGCACACGGAGCAAGTGCAACGGTACCTATTGATATCAAAGTGAACGGCGGTTCAATTAATGCCGCAGGAAACGGCATATATATTGAAAACAAGGGCATGGGCACATTTGATGTCCAGATCCGTGGCGAGGTTATGGGTGGTAATGTGGATAGCAGCAAAAACAAGTATGCCGGACTGCATGTTGAGGGTCCGACCAGCGGCGGTGGCACGATTGTGATCGGTCCTCGAGCCCATTTAAGTGCCGAGTCCAAGGTCGCCATCAAGGTGGACGACAATGTCGGCGATGTCAAGATCATTCTGGAAAAGGACGCGTTTGGTCTTGTGGGTCATGTGGGCGGCCAGATCCTCAATCCGGGCAGCGACGCCACGAAGGCGACGCTGACCTTCGAGACCCACACGGGCGAGTACACGGTCGGATCCAGTTCGGGTGTTGAGCTGAAGAAGGACGGCACGGGCGAGGTTCTGAAGATGCGTGGGGATTCGAAGGGCGTATATGATGTTGTCAACGAGGTTGTTCTCAAGACAATAACGGGGGGCTACAAGTTCGAGACCAAAGAGGGCACCTCGGCACAGCGCCTTTATCAGGACCGGGCCCGGCTGTATGAGGTGTTGCCGTCGATGCTGGCAGGTCTGGTGGAGCTGCCTCCCTACAGCGCCCGCATGGCAGTGCCCCGCCTGACAGGCGGCGAGGCGGTCGTGGTGGAAAGCACCCGAGGCGAGCGCGTGGGGGCCCCGCATTCCGACATGGGCGTCTGGGTGCGTCTGGCAGCCCGCGAGGGTGACCGCAGGGCGGATGCAGCGACAACAACTGGGGGCTTCCGGGCTCAGTCGCTGTCGTGGGATGTGAAGCGGACGGCTTTGGAGGCCGGTCTGGACATGCCGACTGATGATGATCTGGTGCTGGGCGTGAGTGCCCATTATCGCCGGAGCAAGGCCACCGTCAAGATGGGCGGCACCGTGGAGGCGACCGGCGTGGGTCTGGGCGTGTCGGCCACCTGGACGGATGACCGTGGGCTGTATGTGGACGGCCAGTTGGCCTACACCCGGTTCTCGGACATTGAGGTGAGGTCCAACAGCAACGGCTTGATCACCTCTGGCGGTGGCACGGGTCTGGCGGTTGAGGTTGAAGTGGGTCAGCCGATGAGCTGGGCGAACATGACCGTGACCCCGCGTGGGGGTCTGTCGTGGTCGTCGGTGGACATGGAGGCCTTTGCGGAACCGGCGGCGTTGCCGGGTGCGGGCACGGTTGCACCGGATGACGGGCAGAGCCTTCAGGCTCGTGTGGGCGTGCTGGCCGAGTTGGGGCCGGCGGATGCGGACACCCGGCTGTATGCATCGCTGGATGTGGAGCATGAGTTCTCGCCCGATTTGGACGTGATGGCGGCGGGAACCAAGCTCACGGCGAAGGTGAAGCCGACCTGGGTCCGTTTGGGTGTGGGCGGTGCGATGCCCCTGAGTGGCACGGACGCGACGATGTTGGCGGGGGATGCCTTTTATGCGACGGCGGGTAGCGGCAATGCCGACTTTGGTGGCGGCCTGTCCATGACCTTCCGCTTCTGACACGAAACTGAAAGCCATCAGGTACGTGGGAACGCTGTCTTTACCTCGCTCTTGCCCAATGGTCAAACCGTTCCGCTCTATCAAGGGAAGGAGATGGAATCCATTATGCGGACAGCACCCGGAGCAAGATCAGGAACCTGCAGGTTGGACTTGAAATATTCGTTTCGTCGTGCGTCACAGCACATCGGCATTGGGACTAATATACAATGCTGCTGGCTTGAGACATATTACTTCTCTCAGAGCTCCTTGATATCTATCTGGTGCTGATCCATTTTGCCGTGCTCATACACGACCCCTCATACAAAGGAATCCGATCATGGCCACATTTGAAGTTCGGGCCCTTCGCCTGAAAGACGACCCTCAGCTACATCCAAACGCCGATGCGCTGGAAATCGTCTACGTTGATGATTATCCATGCATCGTGCCTAAGGGGCAGCGCAAGAAGGGTGACTGGATTGCCTACATCCCCGAACAGGCTATCATACCGGACCTCATCCTAGCTGAACTTGGCCTGACTGGACGCCTTGCCGGACCTCGCAAGAACCGCGTCAAGCCTATCCGCCTGCGGGGTGAACTCAGCCTTGGCGTCATCTACCCGCTTGAGGGAAGCGCCATTGACACCGCTGCCATTGAGGAAGGAACCGACCTAGCCGAACGACTTGGCATCACGAAATGGGAACCCCCTGTCCCCGTTTCCATGTCTGGCACCATGATCCCGGCATCGGGACCGACACCAAGCTACGACATAGAAAACCTGCGTCGCTGGCCAAACGCATTCACGCCCGGCGAGTCCGTCTGGTGGACGGAAAAACTGCACGGAAGCTGGTGCTGTCTTGGCCTTGATGCCGAGGGCCGGCCGCTGGTGACTTCCAAGGGCATGAGTGCCAAGCGGCTTGTCTTTCAGATTGACGCGCCGGACAACGAGACCAACATTTACATTCAGGCCTGGCGGCGGCATGAAAATCAGGTTCGAGCATTGGCCAAAACCCTTCTCGAAAATGACGAACCACGCTCAATCTGGATCCTCGGCGAAATCGTCGGCCGGAAGATCCAGGATCTGGATTACGGCCTGCCTCGCCCTGCATTCCGCCTGTTCGACATTGGCACTGGTCCTGCCGGTCCCGACCGTGGACGCTGGCTCAACTGGAGAGAGGTGCAGACCCATGCCGCCAAGCATGATTTCGTGACCGTACCTCTCCTTGAACACGGACCTTGGGACCCGAAAATTGTCACCAAGCGTGCTACGGGCACGAGTGCCGAACCCGCTGCCTCCCATGGACGAGAAGGCATCGTGGTCCGCCCTGAACGGGAACGTTTTCACCCCGAATTGGGGCGGGTGATACTCAAGGCCGTCAACGACGCCTATCTCCTCCGACCCAAGGGTACCGAGCATCAGTAGCGAATTGCCATAAACGGCGTGTTGGGAGACAACCCGTTTCGCTCGCGTCTTGGACAAACGTTGCCACCCGGTAGACGGAGCATTCGATTGGGGACATCCTGACATCAAGGGACAGTCCCAAACCATGAACGCTGAAATGGCCTGCAAATCGAACAGAGTGCGGTTCTTGCATGACACAGGTGAACAAGCCTGCAGCAGTCGAAGCCTTCGGAGCAGTGATCAAGCGTAGCCATTGACAACAAAATCGGACGATCATGTCGGATCTTGTCATATTCGTTTGACGGGTGGGAATGTCCCGCACCGCATGATCGGGGAAGAATCGATCCGGGCAATTGGCGTCAGGGAGTTGAGCATGCAACGGCAGATCCACACTCCCCTTCCCTCGCCCTTTGAACTGCGGTTGAACTTGAATGGACTGCAGCCTTCACCGCCAGTGCAACGGCATAAAAGAGTCCGCGAGGATTTTGCCATTTCAATAATCAATCCTACATATAGCAGTCGATGTATGACGATTTTTGTCATCAGTAATTGAGGAGCGCCCGATGTGTCCTGAGGCAATCGACTACAAAAACACCCTGCGGTTGCCCAAAACCAAATTTCCGATGCGGGCCGGCTTGCCTCAAAAGGAGCCCGAAATCCTCAAGCGCTGGGAAGAGATCAGGGTTTATGACCGCTTGCGAGCCAAGGAGAACAGACCTTCCTATGTCTTGCATGATGGTCCGCCATACGCCAATGGCCATCTCCATATCGGTCATGCCCTCAACAAGATTCTCAAGGATATGGTGGTTCGATCTCAGCAGCAGATGGGCAGGGATTCTCGCTATGTGCCCGGCTGGGATTGTCATGGCTTGCCAATTGAATGGAAAATTGAGGAGCGATACCGTGAGCGAGGGCTGGAAAAAGACCGAGTCAATGTAATCGAGTTGCGTAAAGAGTGTCGTGAGTTTGCCGGACGGTGGGTCAACATCCAGCGTGATGAGTTCTGTCGCATGGGAATCATCGGCAATTGGGACAACCCTTACTTGACGATGGATTACGAGGCCGAGGCGGTTATCGCCGAGGAATTCATGAAGTTTCTCATGAACGGAACACTTTATCAGGGTTCCAAGCCGGTGATGTGGTCAACCGTCGAGAAGACCGCTCTGGCCGATGCCGAAGTTGAATACAAGGACTACACCAGCCCGTCCATCTGGGTGAAATTTCCCATTGACTGGCACAAGATCAAGTCGCAGGATGAGATCAACCTGCCGGCAGAGACATCCGTTGTCATCTGGACGACAACGCCATGGACCATCCCCTCCAATCGGGCTATCTGCTATAATCCGGACATTACCTATGCACTCTACGAGGTTGTTTCCGCTCCCGATGACAATTGGGTTCAAAAGGGGGAGCGGTTCCTTTTTGCCGACAAGCTGATTGATGATTTTCAGAGCGTTGCGCGCATCGGGGAACTGAAAAGGACAAGACAGGTTGATGCAGGTGAACTGTCTCAGCTGGTTTGCGCCCATCCGTTTCAAGGCATAATTTCAGCGGATGAACCGGATATTAACCGCTGGGATTACCCGGTTCCGATGTTGCCGGGCCGTCATGTCAAGGATGAAGCTGGCACTGGTTTTGTCCACACGGCTCCCTCCCACGGTGAAGATGACTTTCTGATTGGTACGCAACACAGGTTGCCGATCACCTTCAATGTTACCGAAGATGGGAAGTTCCGGTCTACCCTGCCAATCTTTGGCGGTTTTGAGATCTACACGCCATCGGGGCAGGAAGGAGCCGCAAACAAGATTGTCATCGACAATCTGATATCCCGCGGCAAGCTGGCCGCCCAGCAAAGATACAACCATGTATACCCCCATAGCTGGCGTTCCAAGGCTCCTTTGATCTTCCGCAATACTCCACAGTGGTTTGTGGCTGTCGACAAGCCCATAGACGACGGTCTCGACTCTTATGGGAAGACAATTCGGGAGCGTGCCCGCAAATCAATAGACCAGATGGTGAAATGGACGCCCCAGACCGGGCAGTCACGTATTGAGGCCATGATTGACGCACGCCCCGATTGGGTCCTGTCGCGACAAAGAGCGTGGGGCATTCCCCTGACCTGCTTTGTCATAAAGGGGATGCCGCCGGAGGCGGAAGACTTTCTGTTGCGTGACCGGCGGGTAAACGAACGCATTGTCGAGGCCTTCCGGCAGGAGGGTGCCGACGCCTGGTACAAGGAAGGAGCAAAAGAGAGGTTCCTTGAGGGACTTCATGACCCTTCCCAGTACATCAAGGTTGATGACATACTGGACGTCTGGTTCGACTCCGGATCCACCCACGCATTTGTCCTGCGGGACCGGTCTGACGGAACCGGTGACGGAATTGCCGACCTGTATCTGGAAGGTACAGACCAGCACCGAGGCTGGTTTCAGTCATCATTGCTTCAGGCATGTGGCACGACGGGACGGGCACCTTACCGGGAAGTGCTGACCCACGGATTTACCCTCGATGAAAAAGGGATGAAAATGTCCAAGTCGCTCGGCAATGCCATGGCCCCGGGGAAAATCATCAACGCCAATGGTGCCGACATACTCCGACTTTGGGTTGCCCAGTCGGACTATACCACCGATCTGCGAATTGGACCGTCAATTTTGCAACAAACGGTCGAAACTTACCGCCGGGTCAGAAACTCCTTTCGTTTCATCCTAGGCAGCCTTTACGATACGATTGACGTCGAAGACATCCCATTGAACCAAATGCCCGATCTGGAGCGGTGGGTTCTCCATCGCGTGGCAGAACTGGATCATGTCGTCCGCACAAGGTATGAAGAACACGATTTTCGGGGAGCCTTTATCCAGCTATCCAATTTTCTTAACTTGGATCTGTCTCGATTTTACTTTGATATTCGCAAGGATTTGCTGTATTGCGATGACCCGAACAGCGTCCAGTACAAGTCTACGCTGAAGACTCTGGCCATTCTCTTTGATTTCGTGACGTCCTGGTTGGCTCCGATTTTGCCTTTCACGATGGAAGAGCTCTGGCAACACCGCTATCCGAATCCCGAAGATTCCGTTCATCTGCATGATTTTCCGGTCGTGCCGGAGAACTGGAGAAACAAGGCCCTCGCTCAAAAATGGGACCGGCTCAGAGAGATCAGAAGAGTGGTCAATGCCGAAATCGAGACGCAGAGGATTGACAAGGTCATCGGTTCCAGTCTGGAAGCCGCCCCAGTCGTGTATCTGTCACGAGCCGAGGATAAGGAGCTTGTCGATTCCGTCACGTTCAGTGACGTCTGCATCACGTCGCAAATCGACGTCGTGCTCGCAACCGACACTCAGGAGGAAGCGAAAGACATTCGAGTTGAGTTCAAGACAGCTGCGGGGACCAAGTGTGATCGATGCTGGAAAGTCCTGCCCGATGTCGGTACACATGGCCATGCCGGTGTTTGCGGCCGCTGTGACCATGTCCTGAATCAGCTTTCGGTCAGCGACTGATACGCCAACGCGTCTCAAACATTGAACAGAAAGTGCATAACATCCCCGTCCTGAACCACGTAGTTCTTGCCTTCCGATCTAACTTTTCCGGCGCTGCGGGCATCGGTATATCCATTGCACGCAACAAATTCTTCATATGAGATGGTTTCCGCTCGTATAAAACCCCGCCTGAAGTCCTCATGGATGACTCCTGCAGCCTGTTCAGCGGTTGAACCTTGGGTGATGGTCCAGGCCCGAGCCTCCTTTGGGCCTGCCGTAAAGTAGGTAATCAATCCCAGAAGCGAATAGCCCTGCTGAATGAGCCGGTCCAGCCCGGACTGCTCAAGTCCTATTGCGGCCAGATACTCCTCGCTTTCCTGTGGATCCAGCTGGCTGATTTCTTCTTCGATCTGGGCCGAAACGAGAACTGCGGAGCAATCTTTTTCCTCGGCATATCTTGCCACCGCGGTGGAATGGCCATTGCCGTTAACCAAGGCATCCTCCTCAACATTGCACACATAAAGGCACGGTTTCGCTGTCAGCAATCCCAAACTTCGCCAGGATCTGAAATCGTCCTCGGGAACAGACACTTCTCGTGCTGGTTTCCCGTCGTTCAGAACATTCTGAGCCAACTCCAAGAGGAAATCCATTTGAAGTGCCTCCTTGTCCCCGCCCTTGACCTTGCGGCTCAAGCGATGCCGCTGTCTCTCCACGGATTCCAGATCAGCCAGCATGAGTTCCGTTTCGATGATCGCGATGTCTTCAATAGGGTCCACGCGGCCATTGACATGAACCACGTTCTCGTCATCAAAGCAGCGCACGACATGCGCGATGGCATCCACTTCACGGATATTGCCCAAAAACTTGTTGCCCAGCCCTTCGCCCTGAGATGCCCCCTTGACCAGTCCGGCAATATCCACGAATGTCGTCTTGGCAGCAATGGTGTTTTGCGATCCTTCTATGCTGGCGATTCGAGCCAGCCGGAAATCGTTTACCGGAACTTCTCCCATGTTGGCTTCTATCGTGCAAAAGGGATAGTTTTCGTTCTGAGCGGCGCCAGCGTGGGTCAGTGCATTGAACAGAGTCGACTTGCCGACATTGGGCAGACCAATGATGCCTGTCTTGAAACCCATGGTAAATGCCTTGTATTTGTCAATTGAGTGTTGATATGATGGGGTGAGCCAAGGGCATCAATATATGGGAGGGATCCATGAAAGTGAATGTATATCTGTTTTTTAACGGCCAGTGCGAGGAAGCCTTTGCCCGATATGCGGAGTTGTTTGGTACAAGCCCGGAATACATCCAGAGATACAAGGATTTGCCTGATCATGAAGACAATCCGATGCCTGACGACATGCTCGAAAAAATCATGCACATGAGTCTGCCGTTGGGCGACATGTGCCTGATGGGAAGCGATTCACCCCCGCAGTTTTTTGAAAAGCCGCAGGGATATTCTGTCAGCCTGAACTTTACGGATGTCGAGCAGGGACGTATCATGTTTGAGGCCTTGGCCGAAGGAGGACAGATCAAGATGCCATTCGAAAAAACGTTTTGGGGACCGGGATTTGGCGCCTGTGTTGACAAATTCGGCACGCCATGGATGATCAACTGCGACGAATGATTGAAAGGTCGGCCCGGGCATAGTGCAATCCGTCCAATGTCTAGAATTGTTGCCCGATTTGACCAGTTGAGATCAAGCGGCCAGAAGGCGTTTGTTGCCTATGTCATGGCCGGCGACCCAGATCTCGAGACCTCTCAGGCAATTCTCGAGGGTCTGCCTCAGGCTGGAGTGGACATCATCGAGCTCGGCATTCCGTTTACCGACCCGATGGCCGATGGACCCACAATTCAACTGGCCGGTCAAAGAGCCTTGGCCAATGGCCAGACTGTGGCCAAAACACTAACCATGGTCAAGGATTTTCGGGTCCATCACTCGGAAATCCCGATTATCCTGATGGGGTATTACAATCCAATCTTCAGTTTTGGAGTGGAACGCTTCTTGAATGACGCCAAGGAGGCGGGCGTTGATGGTCTGATCGTTGTCGACCTTCCGCCCGAGGAGGATCAGGAATTGTGCATTCCGGCCAAGAACGCCGGACTCAACTTTATCCGACTGGCCACGCCTACGACCGATGACAGGCGATTGCCGCAGGTTCTGCAGAATGCCAGCGGGTTCGTTTATTTCGTTTCAATCACCGGAATCACGGGTGTCAAAACCCCTGATCCCAAAACTGTGGCACCTGATGTAGCCCGCATCAAGGCCGTAACAGATTTGCCTGTGTGTGTTGGTTTTGGTGTTAAAACGCCACAGATTGCCGCAGCCATCGGTCGCATTTCCGATGGTGTCGTTGTCGGATCCTCCATTGTCAAGATGATTGAAGAGCAAAAGCCAGTGCCTGCGATAATGAATTTTGTTTCGAGCCTGGCCGAAGGCATTCATTCCAGCTGACACCCAAAACGTGCCTGAGGACGGAGCATGGGCAAAAACTGATTTGCGGAGTGCTTGAGTGACTGTTGTTACATGCATTGAAGATTTGAGACAGCTGTATCGGCATCGAGTTCCCACGATGTTTTATGACTATGTGGAAACGGGCAGTTACACGGAGAGCACCTTTTTCAATAACACGCGCGACTTTAACCTGATCAAGTTCAACCAGGTTGTGGCCGCGGACATTTCGCAGTTGAATCTTACAACCACCATGCTGGAGCAGACAGTGTCACAGCCCGTCGCTTTGGCACCGGTTGGATTAACCGGAATGCAATGGGCCGATGGCGAGATCAAAAGTGCTCGTGCCGCCAGCAAGATGGGTGTTCCGTACACCCTTTCGACCATGTCGGTTTGCTCCATGGAAGATGTTGCCAAGCACAGCCATGAGGGCTTTTGGTTTCAACTGTACGTCTTTAAGGACGAGGAATTCACTGCTCACCTCATTCGCCGAGCCAAAGAGATAAACTGCTCGGCTCTGGTTATCACTCTCGATTTGCAAGTGCTTGGCCAACGGCACAAGGATCTCAAGAACGGCCTGTCCACCCCACCGCGACCAACTCTCAAGAACATCGTGAATCTGGGGACCAAGGTTCGGTGGGGACTGGGCATGTTGGGAACATCACGTCGAACATTTGGTAACATTGTCGGTCATATTGAAGGCGTTGACGACACCCGCTCACTCATGTCCTGGGTCAGCTCGCAATTTGATGAGACGCTTGATTGGGACAGGGTCAAGAGGCTGCAGGATCTTTGGCAGGGTCCTCTTGTGCTCAAGGGCATCATGAATGCAGAGGACGCTCGAATTGCCGCGGACATTGGTGCTGATGCAATTGTCGTGTCCAATCATGGAGGGCGTCAGCTTGATGGTGCGCTGTCGTCAATCCGCGTATTGCCGGCTATTGTTGATGCCGTTGGGCATCGCCTTGACGTCTATGTGGATTCAGGCATTCGCACGGGAATGGATATCATGCGTGCCATCGGTTTGGGAGCCAAGGGAGTCATGATTGGTCGGGCCTATATCTACGGGCTCGGAGCCAACGGCCAGGAGGGAGTCGAGAAGGCACTGGACATTCTGTATAACGAGGCCCAAAAGACCATGGGTTTTTGTGGTGTCAACAGCATTGATCAATTCAATCAGTCCAACCTGAACTGTCCTTCTGACTTTACGACAAACTGGTCTTGGTAATACTGTGCGGCCGGTCAGTTGAATCGGGCTGAAGCCAATACTACATCCCTACACCACATTGTGCATGCACCCTTGGAGGATGCACAGCGGTTTTTTGTTATTGGAGATCAAGATGAGTGAAAGTCAGCTTCCGAATCTCCGAGCCGAAATGAGAACGGGGACAGGCAAGGGGGCCGCCCGTCAAGCTCGGAGAAACGGGTTTGTACCCGGCGTTGTTTATGGTGGTGGGCAGGACCCGGTTTCCGTCAATCTGAGATTCAATGACTTGCTGAAACGCCTCAGGGCCGGCCGGTTTTTATCGACCCTGTTCAATTTGCAGGTCGAAGGACTGAGAGATGTTCGGGTCATTTGTCGTTCGGTTCAGCGGGATGTGGTCAAAGACTTGCCGACTCATGTGGACTTCATGCGCCTGCGTCGAGACTCGAAGATCAATCTGTTCATTCCGGTTCGGTTCATCAATGAAGAACTTTCGCCCGGTTTGAAACGGGGTGGTGTTCTGACCGTTGTACGGGGTGAGGTCGAACTCATCGTGACCGCTGGCGAAATCCCTTCTGAAATTACCGCGGACCTGTCGGGACTCGATGTTGGCGACGTGATCACGATTTCGAATATCGAACTTCCGCCACGATGCAGACCGACCATCACAGACAGGGATTTCGTGATTGCCAACATATCGGCTCCTTCAGGACTGAGATCGGCGGAGGAGGAAGGGGAAGACAGTGTTGAAGAACAGGTGGAGGAAGAAGAAGAATAGGTTCTGAATTGCATCGTTGCTCCTTGATTACAGAGAGGCCGACGGTCTACATTCAGATTTCCTGATCGCCTGTCTCTTTTTTGTGAAGACCGTCGTTCAGGGTTACAATCAGCAGTCGATCCTGCCAGCCATGTTGCTGTGCGACATGCTCCAGCAGGGCGTTCTTGCCGATGCCGCGCCGCCCGCCAATGCCAATTGCCGCGAAGCGGGCGGGCTTCGTGCGGCGATAAGGCTGGTCGGGATGAATCTGCAGGCGCCGGGCTAGATCCAGGCTGGCCGTATGGCGCCCGTAAAATTCCCATTCTGCCATCATCCCCCTCCCGTCATGCGCTGACCTGACATGCTGGCCTCATACATGGCCATTGCGCCCGGCCATGTCCAGCCCTGAGCTGGAGACGCCCCAAGTCTGGGCATGATGGAAGCACTCAATCGGTTGTTCGTTTCATGCCCCTCGGGCATGAAGAAACCTAAGCCGACCAATCACCCCGGAGACAATGTTAACAATGTATGTAAGCCCAAAAAAAATCGATCGGCACGCCGGCGTTCAAACGCTGGATATGAGGGAAAAAGTCAAGCAGATCTCGACCCAATAATGCTCTTGATCTGCTCACGCCCCAACGCTAATTCTATGAAATCAGAGAGGTTGATTTGAGTTTTTCATATTCTGAAGAGAGTAGAGTTGATGATACCCTGTACGAATGAATTGGCGTTGCATGTTTCACAGGTGGCGACCGAGGAAGAGTGGGGCGTCAAATCAGCCAGAGATGGGCTGATACGGAAACGCGAACTCTCAATTGAGAATCTTCAAGAAAAGACCCGTGGCGGGAATAATCTGTTTGACGACCACTTCAGGTGGGCTCGACATGATTTGAAAAGAGTGGGATGGATTAAGCAAACTCGACGGGGATATTTTGTCGCAACAGGACAAGGAGAGAATGTGCTGGTTTCAAAGCCCGAGCGCCTGGACATTTTGTACGCTTTAGGCAAACATGTAATTGGTCGGCGGATACGTCCGAGCGCCAAGTTTAGTGATTGAATTGACAATGCTTTTGATTGTCGGGTTGGGAAACCCCGGAGACAAATACTGGCTCAATCGCCATAATGTCGGGTTTATGGCAATTGACAGGATTGCTGCAGATCACACGGATGGGAAATGGAAGAAGCAATTTCAAGGGTTCGCCATTGCAGGCAGTGCAAACGGCGAGAAGTTCCTGTTGCTGAAACCTCAAACATACATGAACGACTCCGGTCGATCGGTAGGCGAGGCCTGTCGCTACCACAAGCTGGATCCGGCTCAGATCACTGTGTTTCACGATGAGATTGACTTGCAGCCGGCCAAAGTCAAAGTCAAGTCCGGGGGCGGTCACGCTGGACACAATGGATTGCGGTCAGTCAGTCAGCATGTTGGAGCCGGGTTCACCCGCGTACGACTGGGTGTCGGCCACCCCGGAGACAAGACCCTTGTCCAGAATTACGTATTGGGTAACTTCGGCAGGGCAGAGAGACAGGGGTGGCTGAGCGACCTCCTAGACGGAATTAGCGATGGATTTCAGTATTTGCTGGCGCACGATCAAGCAGGGTTCCTGAACAAGGTGAACACGTGCCTGAGACCCAATCCAAACCGTCCTGCTACAAAAGTTCCTGAGATGAGCGTGAATGTGTCCCCAACTGTGCCTGAAACCAAACGGCCGGAGAGTGTTTTTGCCAAACTGGGCAAGTTGTTCGGGAATTAGCATGGAGCAGCATAATGAGCGAGGGTGAAAGTTAGTGAAGACCATATCAGACCAGTTGAATTGTCTCGGCGAGCCACTCGTTACCTGTTCGGACAGTCCCAAAACGGGCTTCTTTCGAACCGGCTGCTGTGATACTTCAGCGGAAGATTCGGGAAGTCATACCGTTTGTGCCATCATGACTGATGCGTTTCTGGAATATTCCAAGGCGGCCGGAAACGACCTGTCCACCCCAAGGCCGGAATTTGGTTTTTCAGGTCTCAAGGCCGGGGATAGATGGTGTCTTTGCGCCCCGCGCTTCATGGAAGCCTACAGGGCAGGAAAGGCCCCCAAGGTCATTCTCAGAGCGACGAACAAACTGGCTGAGAAGCATGTTCCGGCCGAGATTCTGAAGCGGTTCGCAATCGATCTCAATTAGTCCGAGGACTCCATGTCGATGCCGAGAGCCTTGGCAACGGTGAATATGTCCTTGTCTCCACGCCCGCACATATTCATGCAAATTATGTGATCCTGAGGCAGCTTGTCGGCTATTTTAAAGACATGAGCCAAGGCGTGGCTGGGTTCCAGTGCCGGAATGATGCCTTCCAGCTCGCAACAAATCTGAAACGCTTCTAGGGCCTCTTTGTCCGTGATTGAAACGTAACTGGCCCGGCCCGTTTCGTGCAGCCACGAATGTTCGGGCCCAATGCCAGGATAATCAAGTCCGGCTGAGATCGAAAAACCTTCAAGAATCTGTCCATCGTCATCCTGAAGAAGGTACGTACGGTTCCCATGCAGGACTCCTGATCGCCCTCCCGTAAGGGAGGCACAATGCTGCATACGGTCGTCGACACCCTTGCCTCCGGCCTCGACTCCAATGATCGCCACACCAGAGTCGTCAAGGAAAGGATGGAATAAACCCATCGCATTGGACCCCCCGCCAATTGCAGCAATCAAGGTGTCCGGCAACCGGCCTTCCATTTTAAGCATTTGCTCCTTGACCTCCTTGCCAATGACGGACTGAAAGTCCCTGACCATGGCAGGATATGGATGGGGCCCAGCGACCGTGCCAATACAGTAGAAGGTATCCCGGACATTGGTAACCCAGTCACGAAGCGCATCGTTCATGGCGTCCTTGAGCGTACCACGGCCAGAGGTCACAGGAACGACCTCAGCCCCAAGAAGCCGCATGCGAAATACATTGGGAGCCTGTCTTGCCACATCGTGTGTCCCCATGTAAACGATGCAGGGCAGTCCAAAACGTGCACAAACGGTTGCAGTCGCAACACCATGCTGTCCGGCTCCGGTTTCAGCAATGATTCTGGTCTTGCCCATCCGCCTGGCCAGAAGGATCTGACCCAAGACGTTATTGATCTTGTGAGCACCTGTATGGTTTAATTCATCACGTTTGAAATAAATTCTGGCACCACCGAAGCGCTGAGTCAGTCGCTCGGCAAAATACAATGGAGACGGACGTCCGACGTAGTGTTTCCAAAGGTAATTCATTTCGGTCCAGAACTCTTCGTCAACCTGAGCCTTCTTGTATTCTTCCTCCAGATCCAGTATGAGCGGCATGAGAGTTTCGGACACAAAGCGGCCGCCAAACTCCCCAAAACATCCCTTCTCATCAGGCACGGAATAATAGGTGTTAAGATTCTGGTTCATTTCTGCTCCCTTTCGCAGCTTTCACAAACTGCACTATGGCTGCAAGCGACTTGTATCCCGGCCTTGCTTCAACACCGGACGATACATCAACCTGGCAGGCGCCGGTCAGTTCGATGGCCGCCCTGACATTGGCCGAATTCAATCCGCCGGCAAGCATCCAGGGTTTGGTCCAGCGGTAATCTGAAATCAATTGCCAGTCAAAAGCGATGCCGTTACCACCGGGAAGACTCTGACTGTCCACTGGTTTGGCATCAACTAGAATCTGATCCACGACCGCGTTGTATTCGCCCAACTGGGATAGATCATCCTTTGACTTCAGTCCGCAAGCCTTCATGACCGGGATATGGAACTTGTTCCTGATCTCGTCTGTCCGTGCCGGAGATTCGTTCCCGTGAAGCTGAAGCCAATCCGGTTCGATAGCCGTGATGATGCTTTCGAGTTCATCATCGGTCGGGTTGACCGTCAAGGCGACCTTGCTCGCAGTGATTTCGACCTGATCGATCAATTGCGACGCTCTTTTCACGGACATGTGGCGTGGTGAAGGAGGATGGCATACGAAGCCGACATAGTCGGCACCGGCGTTTTGGGCTGTTCGAACCTCGTCCGGCTGGGACAGCCCACAAATCTTTACCTTCACGGGAAGTGCCAATTCACCGAGCACCACTATCAAGGATTTGAAGAATTTCATCTTCATCAGACTTGTCGGTCCTCAGGCTGGAAACCTCGTTTTCCAGCTTTCTGATCTTGCGCTCGCTCTTGGTGGCCAGCGAGCGGTGCTGATATTCCCGCAGCCATTCCCAAACGAAGCCAACCAGCAATCCCAGCAATATGCCACCAAAGATTGCGATGAATGCAGGAACCCGAACGGGTGGCACAGGAACCACCGCCTCCAGGGTACTCGGTACAAGACGCAAAATTATAGGGTCACGATTGGCAAGAGCCAGAAAGCAAAGAACAATCCCCAGAATGACCAGAAAGACAATCTTGAAATAACGCACGCTGCAACTCGATCATCTGTTCAAGAGCTGATTCACGGCCTCCTGCATGTCGTGGCCGGGCTTGAAGGTCACAAGCTTTCGACCAATCACGAAAACCTTTTCGCCTGTTCGCGGGTTACGCCTGAATCCGGGCTTCAGGGTCTTGGTCGACATATGGATGTAATTGTTGAACCGAACCTTTTTTCCTTCTGCCAAGGCCGTGGCAATTTCATCAAATATCGTCTCAACCAAGACCTTGGTTTCATCCGGGGTAAACGGATGGAACTTTTCAGCGACGATATCAATGAGTTCGGAACGATTCATGGTCTTGTTTTCATCTGGTCTTTCAAGTCTTTTCGAAACCGCTGCAAGCACCGAAGCTCAATCTCCTTCACGGTCTTGCCTGAGAGAGTATCAGAGAATGGAACGGCGTGCAAGTTCGGAATGCATGAATTCGAGCTCCCTGACGCAGGAAGCATCCCTCACGACCAGGTTTGGTCCAATCCAAAACACGGCAGCCCAAGAAACGAATCAGTCCTCATGTTGCGGCTATCGGATTGCTCGGCTATTCCCCATTGGAATTGGAATCGAGGGCTTCTCCGATAATGTCTCCCAGAACTGCACTGGTGTCGGTGGCTCCGTACTTGGCCAAGGTTTCCCTGGCTTCCTTTTCTTCCAGAAGTCGCACCGAAAAATTGAGTCGACGATGGGGCGTATCAACGCCGGCGACCATGACTTCAATCTCGTCACCAACCTTAAATCGATCAACCCTCTGATCCTGGGCCTCCTTGGCAAGATCAGTCCGTCTGATCATTGATGTCACGCCTTTGTATTGGACTTCAATGCTGTTGTCCTGAATCTCGGAAACGGTGACTGCAACAACCTTGCCTCTTGACAACCCGCTTGATGCTTCAAGGAAGGGATCGGCTTCCAGATCCTTGATCGACAGGGCCACCCTCTCCTTGTCAATGTCAATCTCGCTGACAACGACATCGACCTCATCGCCAACCTCGTACTCGGCAATGACTTCATTGCCGGGACGGTCCCAGCTCAAGTCGGTTACATGAATCATGCCGTCAATTTCAAAGTCGAGGCCAACAAAGAGCCCGAAGTCTGTCTTGTTGCGTATTTTGCCCTGAAGTCGAGACCCGCGCTGATAGTGCTCCGCGAACTTCTCCCACGGATTTTGCTGAGTCTGCTTCAGGCCGAGTGAAATCCGCCGCTTTTCCTTTTCTATGTTGAGGACCATGACCTCAACCTCCTGTGAGGTTGAGAGGATCTTGGCTGGAACGATGTTTTTCTTTGTCCATGACATCTCGGACACATGGATAAGACCTTCAATGCCCGGCTCAAGCTCGACGAAGGCACCGTATTCGGTAATGTTTGTAACATGTCCGACATGCTTCGAATTGACTGCGTAGTTCTGGTCCACGACTGTCCAGGGGTCTTCCTTGAGTTGCTTGATCCCCAACGAGATTCGCTGTGTTTCCTTGTTGATCTTTATCACGCGAACCTGAATCGATTCGCCGATTGTTACGATTTCACCCGGATGCCGTATTCGCCGCCATGACATGTCGGTGATGTGCAAGAGGCCGTCGACCCCTCCAAGATCGACGAAGGCACCATAGTCGGTGATGTTCTTCACAACCCCTTCCGTAATGTCGCCTTCATTGAGCCGTTCGATGACCTGAGCTCTGAGTTCTGCGTTCTGTTCCTCCAGAATGGCCCGCCTCGAAACAACGATATTGTTCTTTTGCCGATCCATTTTCAAAATCACGAACTCAATGGGCGAACCCATCAAGTCCCCAACTTCCCGCAGGGGGCGCGTGCTGACCTGGGAACCGGGCAAGAACGCCGTGGCGCCTCCCAAATCGACTGTAAAGCCGCCCTTTACGCGACTGAATATGGTACCGCTGACCTTTTCCTTGGCTTCATGGGCTTTGGTCAGTTTCACCCAAGCCTCTTCGCGGCGAGCCTTTTCACGCGAAATCGCCGCCAGGCCGCTGTTGTTTTCGACGCTCTCGTAGTAGACGTCGACCTCATCGCCGACATCGACGGTTTCCATGTTGCCGGGGCTGGTAAACTCCTTGACGTCAATGCGTCCTTCAGCTTTTGACCCGATGTCAACGATGACCTGTCCCGACTCGATGGCAATGATGCGACCTCGAACGACAGATCCTGTTTTCGGCACATCGGTCTGATATTCATCCAGAAGAGCATCAAAGTCCTCCTCCGGATTGACAGCGGTTTCAACAAATTCTTGCACTCAGTAAGGCTCCCTTAACTTGTTTCGCAGGCCTGGCAGTTGATTCCGCCGGTCTTGAAATGAAAGTTCGCGGCTGAACAGCCGGTGGATTCGGTCAACTAGGAACCGCACATGGCCTTTTCAACCACCTGAATTGCCGCCTCGACGGATTCCTTGATTGACTTGTCTGTGGTATCAATCACGATGGCGTCTTTTGTCTGGATGAGCGGGGCATGGGTCCGTGCCTGATCCCGCTTGTCCCTTTGCAGCAGGTCACGATACACGCGGTCCAGAGTTGTCGTGTCTCCTCTCGCCATCAATTCAGCGTGCCGTCTCTCGGCCCGCTTTTTCGGAGATGCGGTCAGGAAGAGCTTTACGTCTGCATCCGGAAACACGACAGATGCAATGTCCCGGCCATCAAGCACGGCTCCGTTGCAATTGCGAGCAAAGTTTCTCTGCCACTTGAGCAAATGATCACGCACCTCTTGCATGGCCGCGATCTTGGAGGACATGGCGGATACATCCGGGGATCGCAATCCGGCCTGTCTCAGATCATCTTCGCTCAATTCACTGGCAATCTGAACAGCCTTGTCAACGGCCCGTTCACCGTAAGCGGCAATTAATTTTCGGGCAACGGCCCGGTAGAGCAGTCCGGTATCCAGAAACTTCCAGCCGAAGTACCGAGCCAGGGACGTTCCGACTGTTCCCTTCCCTGACCCCGCCGGTCCATCAATGGCAACAATGAAAGGCCTGACCAACATTCACCCCCTGTCAAATGACCTTCTTCCTCATGGTTGGAGGAGGGATTCTACGAATATTGCACTCTTCCTGCAAATCGCTTTCTCAAGCCCTAAATGGTACAGACTGGCTGCTTTGGCTGTCAGTCTTAACATTTCGGGCACAGACCAATTTTCTTCATGTCGACCAATCGCAAGCAATCGCTGGCCTCGTCTCCCTCGCAAGCGCTGAAGCGTCATGTAACTGTTCCGGGAGACAAGTCAATTTCGCATCGTGCCGTCATCCTCGGTTCCTTGACCGTGGGAAAAACGTCCATCAACGGGTTGCTTGAAGGCGATGACACGAAGGCAACCGCACACGCCGTTCAGCAACTCGGGGCAAAGGTGGACCGCCTGACCGACGGCACGTATGTGATTCATGGAGTCGGAACCGGCGGTTATTGCGAGGCCGACGATGTCATCGATTGCGGCAACTCCGGCACCGGTGTCAGGTTGCTGATGGGTGCCGTTGCCACGACTCCCATTGCCGTCACGTTTACCGGCGACAGTTCATTGCGCTCCAGGCCGATGGAGCGCATCATGGAACCAATCAGACGATTTGGGGCCGAGTTTTTCGGACGCAAGTCCGGTCGGCTGCCGATCACTGTAATGGGTACTGATGATCCGTTGCCCCTGACCTATAAATTGCCGGTCCCTTCAGCTCAGGTCAAGTCGGCTATACTGCTCGCGGGCCTGAATGCTCCCGGCCAGACGGCTGTCATTGAGACGAGTGCAACCCGAGATCATACGGAAAGAATGCTCAGAGGATTTGGGGCAGAGATAAAGGTGGAGGCAGGTCGAGAGGAAAAGACCATAACGGTGGATGGCTACGCAGAACTTGAACCCCAAGAGATAGTCGTTCCGGGAGATCCGTCTTCAGCCGCCTTTCTGGTTGCGGCAGGCCTTTTGTCTGAAGACAGCCAGCTGACGATTGCCAATGTCGGCATGAATCCGACACGGACAGGACTGTTCACGACCCTGACGGAAATGGGAGCCGAACTGGCAATCGAGACATTGCCCGACCAATCGGGTGAACCCGTGGCCAACCTGACGATCCAGACCTCAAGTCTTTGCGGGATGGAGGTTCCCCAGGACAGAGCTCCGACCATGATCGATGAATATCCGGTTCTTGCGGCCATTGCCGCTGTCGCCGAAGGCGATACCGTCATGCGAGGAATCGGGGAGATGCGGGTCAAGGAAACGGACCGAATTCGCGCCATGGTGCTGGGGCTGCGTGAATGTGGCGTTGAGGTTTCCGAACATGAAGACGGACTGACCGTGCATGGTCAGGGACGGGGATCTATCGCTGGGGGATGCGTCTGTCAGAGTTTCTTTGACCATCGGATTGCGATGAGTTTCCTGTGTCTGGGTCTGGCTGCTCGAAGCCCCGTTCAGATCGACGATGGTTCAGCCATAGCGACGAGTTTTCCCAATTTTGTCGAGCTCATGAACTTGAGTGGTGCCGACATCCGGAGAGTCGGGGAATGAGAGTCGATTCGATTTCAGACTTTCTGAAATGTCAGATAAATTGGCACTCGTCCTTCCCGGACCGCCTTTTGCTCATAGCGGGTTGGAATCCAGTCTGACCAAGGATGTTGCCAGTCCGAAGCCGTTTCGGCAAGCCAGACAAAGTCGGAATGGCGGTATAGCTGCTCAATCGTTTGGCGAGCATAATCCGGTATATCGGTAGCAATTCTTAAAATGGCCCCCATGGCCATGATTCGGGCCAGCGGGTTCAGAAAATCCGGATTGACGAACCGACGTCGATGATGTTTTTTCTTCGGCCAAGGATCCGGATATAGCAGAAACACGCGATCAATCGACCGGTCGGGAAGCCAATCGAACAAATTTCTCACGTCATCCGTAAAGAGCCCGATGTTTGTCACGGTTTCACTTTGGAGCTTGCTGAGAAAGGACGCGACACCATTGAGATAGACTTCACATCCGATTAACCCGACATCATTGTTGCGCTTGGCCTGATGGAGCAAATGCTCACCGGAACCAAAACCGATTTCCAACCAGATCTCAGAGCGGTTGCCAAAGTAGCCCGCGAGATCGACTCGATGGCCATTCGGGATTTCAATCAGGCTATTGGCAACGTCATACTTGACGCGTTCGGTGTCCAGATAAAACCGTTGTGCTTTCCTGAGCTTGCGACCGACCCTCTTGACATAAAAATTGCGGTGATCAGCCCGCCGGTCCGTATCATCCTTGGGCACAGCTCAAAGGATGGGCTTCAGGTCGTCAACGAGATCAAGTCTTTCCCACGTGAACTCGCCGTTTGGACCGGGCCTTCGACCGAAATGGCCGTAGGTGGACGTCGCTTGATATATTGGGGCGTTTAACCGCAGGTGCTCACGAATGCCGCGAGGAGTCAGTCCGCTCATACAGTCATTGATGATAGTGAACAGATGGTTTTGCAGCCGAATGGGGTCGATCTTTTCAGTCCCGAAGGTATCGACATAAAGAGAGGTGGGTTCCGGTTTGCCAATCGCGTAGGAAACCTGAATCAGACACTTGTCGGCAAGGCCGGCCGCAACGACATTCTTGGCCAAATAACGGGCGGCATACGCCCCTGAGCGGTCAACCTTGGTTGGGTCCTTGCCCGAGAACGCACCACCACCGTGGGGAGCAGAACCTCCATATGTGTCAACGATTATCTTGCGTCCGGTCAGACCGCAATCCGCAGCCGGTCCTCCCTTGATAAAAATGCCGGTCGGATTCACCAGCCATTCGGTATCCGGAAGCTCGGCCACCCACTCACCCGGAAGAACCATGCTGGCAATTGGACGAACAACCTCCTTGACAGCTTCGGAACTGGCCAGGGTTTCTGAGTGCTGGGAAGAAATGACCACTCGCTCCAGCTTGACGGGCTTGCCGTCTTCATACTTGAGAGTGACCTGGGACTTGGCATCGGGGCCCAGTTCGCCGGCACTCATTGTGCCGCTGCGGCGATGGGCTTCTAGTTCCTGCAAGATACGATGGGAATAATAGAGCGGCGCAGGCATGTACTCCGGTGCCTCGTCAACGGCAAAACCGAACATCAGACCCTGATCGCCAGCTCCCTCGTCCTTGTTCTTTCTGACATCGGCATCAACGCCCCGTGCAATGTCCGGCGATTGACCGACCATGAGGTTTTGAAATTCAAGATGTCTCCAATGAAAGTCATCCTGTTCGTAGCCAATGCTTTTGACAATGTTGCGGGCCAGACCTTCAAGGGAATTGCGAACTGTTTCAGATCCACGATACTCCCCGGCAATGACCACGGTGTTCTTGGTCACCAACGTCTCGCAGCCCACTCTGGCTTCACGGTCGTCAGTCAGGAAGGCATCCAGGATGCCATCCGAAATTTGATCGCAAATCTTGTCCGGATGGCCGCTTGAGACCGATTCTGAAGTAAAAAGCCCGTTTGAGATCGTCATAATAACCCAGTTTCCATGTTCTCTTGGTTCGCTGTCATAAATGGAGTTAATCCGATTTAACCGAATTGGTATCCAATTGAACTAAGGAAACAAAAAACAACTTCAACATGATCATTTGGGCGATTCCCGATACTGAGCCAAGACCAGAAAGAATCCCGAATCCGGCAGTTTGGCGAATTTCGGCGATGATGCAAACCTTGTCGACCTCATTCGAGAAATCCAGGCGAAAATCTTGGGGGGGGGTATGTACCTGAATGCGCAGCTTTTTCTGTTCCACTGCATCAGGAGTTCTTGTACCATGGATAACATTGACAGAAAAAGGGGGTCCTGTGATTTTTGACATTCTAAAATGGGGCCTTGTTTTGGCCTTTTGGTATTACATTGGCCTGCCGGTAGCATCTCAACTTTTTGATGTGAATTTTGGACCATTCATGTACCATGGAGGGTACGATTAAGCCGATTGTGATTTTCTAGATTCCACCACGATCTGCTTGTATTTCTGATTGACCTGCTTTTCGGCTACCTTGGCCAAGTTCTCATCGCGCATCCATCCTTCTTTCTTGATGATCATTCTTGATCCTATCAAGGTATATTCGTTGCCCTTTTTCAAGTTGCGTCAGTTACACAACAAGATTCTATTGGATACGTCGTTGGCTCCACCTCCTAATCTAGAACTGATAGGATCAAGTTGCATGAACTCTTTTTCCAAGTGCCGGTCACAACCAGCACAGGCAACAAGTTTCTTGCCCAAGGTATCTTGGGCATCAACGAGATAAGAGGTCGTTTACTTTTTCGATAATTCTTGCCATGGCTCCTTATGAAATGAATTTTCTATCCTTCGGGAGTTGCAAGAAAAGGGACCGCTACATTATCATCATCGTTGCATTCAGGCAGAATCGAGGTGAAGTGTATGGTCCAGTCTAAACCGAACTACCAAAGTTGAATTTCTGCAACCTTGCAAGAACAAGCACTATCTTTACCTTGGGATGGCGTCCGGCTGGACAGGTTTCAGGTGTTGTACACGCCCAGAAGTTCCAAGGCCCGCGCCCCTGCGACGGGGTCGGTGCCATCATCAGTTCAGCAAAACGCCGAACCGGCCGGCGGGCGTATGTCGGATGGTTGCCTTGGGTCGGGCTTGGGACAATGGGGTCGTCGGGGCCATGACCGATGGTCGCGCCGGGATGCCGTCATCATGGAACAGACGGGATTGCCCGTCCGCACACATGCGCCATTCGACATATCAGGCCCGCATCCCAGCCGAACATGGATACATCCCCGACAAGCCCGACGCTGATGGTTGGACTTTCCGATCTGCGGTTTCAGGCTTCAGACGGCGGGGGTCACACGAGCCCGGTGCTTGTCGGACCGCACAGTCTCGTCGGCCTTCATGACCGTATCCGGCCGGCTGGCCGGCACGACATGAAGGCTGTTCAAGTTTGCTTCCACGCGATGTTCGCGGCCTTCCGATACCCGATAAACCCATCGTTCTGTACGGTGACGGTGAAGTACGGTCGTATCTTGGGCCGCATCATGATGGGTTCCCGCCGCCGGCCTGCACCGATGCCGACAACCGGCATCGCTTCGCAACCCGACGGCCTTCCGTCTCCCGATCAGAAGCGGAAGGTCACGGACAGACCGCCGCCAAAGTCGGTGTTGTCGCTCCCCGCCGTCGCATAAAAGGCATCCCCCGTCAGCTGCGTCGTGTCGCCGCTGCCCAGAGACATTGCCCCGCCCACGCCCAGACGCACCCAAGTCGGTTTCACCTCGGTCGCCAGCCGGGTGCCGGCCACCATCACCGCATGCTTGGACGAGAACTCATGCTCCAGATCCAGCGACGCATACAGCCGACGGTCCGCATCCTTGGGACCCAGCTCGGCCAAGACACCCACACGACCCTGAACGCTCTGCTCCTTGTCCGGAGCAACCCGGCCGGCTCCATCGATCGTGGTCGGTTCGTCAAAGGCGTCCATGTCCACCGATGACCAGGACAGACCTCCACGCGGGATCACGGCCATGCCCCCTATACTCATCGGCCGGCCGACTTCCACACCGAGCGCCAGACCGCTGCCGCCACCCTTGGAGGTGATCTGACCATTGCGACTGGATGTCAGCGCGACATCAAAGAACCGGGTGTAGCTCAACTGGCCGTCCACATACAGCCCGCTGTCATCCGTCCAGGTCAGGGACACGCCCACACCGGTGCCGCTGGCTTCCATGGTGCCACCCCTCTTGACGGTGGCCTTACTCTGCCGGGAGTGGGCACTCACGCCGAGCACCAGACGCTCATCGGTCGGCACCTCCAGACCCGCCTCAAAGTCGGTCTGCTTGACATCCCACGCCAGGGACTGACGCCGGAAGTCCGTTGCGGTCGTCGATGTATCGGCCATACGCTCCCCATCGCGAACCGCCAGACGCACCCAGACACCCGTGCGGGCACCTGGCACCGCCACATGCTCCCCCTTGCTGCTCTGGACCATGACCTCCTCGTCGCCAGTGGTCCGGCGGGGCACGGCCATGCGTGTGCTGTAGGGCGTCAGCTCCACCAGACCCAGAAGCACCGAGGGCAACACCTCATACAATCGCGATCGATGGCTGTACAGACGCAGGCCGGAAACGGTCGTGTCATCCTCAAACTTAAAGCCCTCGCCTTCAATCGTCTTGAGCTCGGTCTTGATCACCTCTTCATACACGCCCGTCCGTTCGCCACGACGATAAAAGATCGCACCCGATTTCAGAACCGTCTCACTTCCCGACACACTGCGGATCTTGAACTCGATTTTGGATCGGGTGGTTCCATCACTGTCTCCCTCCGCTGCCGGATTCAGGATCTGGCCCTTGACATGACCCATTAAACCCGCCTCGTCCTGCTCCAGGATCACCTCGACATCACCGGCCTTGGCATCCACCTGAATGGCCACGCCGGATGTCGCCTCCACACGAGCTTGGGGACCAATCACGAGCGTACCGCCACCAATCTTGTTCGCGACCGTCTGATCCTTCTTCCGAATGTGTACACCGGCGTATTTGTTACCGTCGTCATCCACGTTGCCTCCCATGACCGTGCCGTGGACAGTGACATCAAACTTGCGCATCTCCGGGCCTCTTTGATCAACCTGGATGCCATGCCGCTCCGCAGTAACCGTGCTTCCCGCCTCCGTCTTGACCGTAACGATGCCCGTAGCTTTGGTGCGTGCTTTGATGCCAATCTCCTTTGCCTTGATACTGCTGCCCCTCTCCAGTGTAACCGTGACCGCTCGGTTGCCGTAGGTTTCAATGCCCGGTCCGGCCGCATCGATCATGCCTTTGTGGGTGATCGTGACGGTGCCGTCGCGGTCATCTCCTTTAATGAAGGCCGAAATTCCATATGGATAGGTTCCACTGGCACGGTACGTCGTGTCGGCATCGTACGTCGTGTCCGACGATTCGCCTGTGAGGTGTGTCACAATCTTGCTGCCCGCTCCCGTCTCAATCACGATGTTGCCCTTGATCTTGCTCCCGCTTGCGATGTATGCGTTTAACCCATTTATGGCATATATTTCGCCTAGGTGCTCGATCCTGATGTTGCCGACACCAGTGGACTCTATAGCAGCACTAATGCCAAACGCACCGATGGGGTTATCTTTCGTACCGATCTTCACCCCGGGGGCGACTGTAATCGTGATGTCACCCTTGGCGAACTGTCCAGCACTTATACCTTGGCCCCTCTGCTTGTCAGCGATCTCCGTACGAATGGAACCGCCGGCAAGATGAATCTTGATCGGAATCGTCGTGCCTGGCTTGGGACTATTGGTTCGAACATAAACGCCGGCTATGCTTTGCGTCTTCTTCCCTGACAAGACAATCTTGGCATTCGACACGAGGTTGATGCCGCTGTCGTCATCAAGAGCCGTATTGTCTTCCCCCCTATGTTCAAGATGAATGCCGTATTCTTCACTGTCGTCTTTGCCCGAGGCATGGATAACGCTTTTTTCTTCCAGTTCGAGCTTGAGCGACCCGGTTCCGTCACGAAACATTCTTATGCCTGTGTCCTGCGAATAGATTGTGACGCGTCCCATAGCCGCAATTTCACTATTGCCATTACCTATGGCGTTAATATTGAAGGCCGGACCGGTGATCATGCTTGCACTTTGGCCGATTTGCGCTCCGTTGAAATTCAGCGTCAGCCCTCCGGTCAGTCCGGTGCATAGAATATTACTCGTGTATGTGTTGGCACTGGCAAGGGTCAGAACAGGCGGCGTACCCGGATCGTCGGCACCCGTGCAACTCCCTTGGGCCGCAACCGAATGTGGTACCGCCATGAGCATCCCCAGCCCGACAAGCAGCGCTCCAATTGTCGAAGGTCCGAAGCCTAGTCCACGGAGGGACTGGCCCGAGAGATCATCTACCCCCCCCTACTCGCGTTCATGGGCACACACGGGCTGGCCCCGCCCGCCCAGATCAAAATCAGTCCTGTCACGATCATTGTTCCCTTCTCGTTATCCAAAAAGCAAAGTCTGCTAAAAAATAAATACCCCCCCCCAGAATTTGCAACTCTTTTGTGACGCTCCGGGTCATTTTTCTCCAAACTGTCGCATGCATGCGACACCCCGGCTTCAACGATGCGGTGCGGTGTGCTCAGGTGAAAGCCTTGGACGGCGCGCGATTGATCACGACTATACCAAGGGTTGAGCCTTTTCTGGTGTTCCCGCATCCCGACATGTGTGGCCCCGTGGGCTGTCTTGTTGGATGGGATCATGTGCCGGGCTGGAATGATTAAAAAAGTGATGGTCCTGCACCGCCGTTGCCGGATATCCCTGAGGTCACCGAAGTCCAGAGGCGACACACGCATAACGTCGAGACCGAACATCCGAAACTGGTTTTTGTTGCTGTGCAAAGGGAAGCGCTCTTGTGACTTTCGGATGGCGTTCGGAGGAACCGGTCTCGAGAATGCGCACACTCAGGAGCTTGGAGACTCACCCCCACAAGGGTGGATATTGTCGTCATGACGACAGCCGCCGGCTAGGGCCGTGTCTGGAGCCGCGTGGCACAAGACGGCAACCGATCGGCAAAATGGTGGACCAGCGAGTTGTCGTGACAGGCGACGATGCCATCAAGGCAGTCGCAACATGACAGTGACACCCCGCCAACAGGCTTGCAGGTTGGCGATGCAGCTCGATGGCCGGTTTGAGAGATTGGCAAGAGGCTGTTTGCAGGATTGCTTGACATCTTTGTTCCATCGGATTTCCGCTGCAAGATGAAGGGTCGGGAGTCATGATCCAGCATGGTCTCGATATGCATGAGCACACGCATAATGATTGCGAGCGACCGCGCTTGTGTTTTTTTTGACAAGGAATTGTCATTAGCACGGATAGTTTGTTCAGAGAAAAAATGAAGTCAGAACCTTTTCAAGCCACCCATGTGGTGAAGGTTTGATCGACCACAACGACTCAAATAGTTCGGAACTTCGGTATAGTGGCTGCGCTCCACATCCGACAAGGTCGTCTGGCATCACGTCAGCAAGGTCGCTTGATTGAGTCTTTTGCCGCCGTGAGCACAGCTCACGCCACGGCAGAGATTTTTGGTGTCCAGCCGAAGACCGCGGTCCGCTTTTTCACGGGCCGGCGTCAACTGATAGCCAGCAAGTTGCCGAGTTATCGTTTATGTGGGGAGATGGAAGCAGATGACAGTGGCTTGCGGTGGACGCACAGGTCAAAAGGGTCGCGGAGTCCGTGGCAAGGTGGCTGTGTTCGGGTTTCTGAAGCGGGGCAACAGGGCGTATACGTCCATCATTCCCAGTGTCTGCACCGAGATGATCGGGCCCCATGGAAGAGAGAATGGAACCTGACAGCATTGTCTATACCGACACGTTCAAGACTTATAACGCCCGGAATATCTCGGCTTTTCATCACCATCGCATCCACCCTTCAAAACTCTTGGCCGAAGACCGCTATCATGTCAACAGGGTTGAGAATTTCTGGAACCAGTTCAAACGGGCTCGGTGCCAATACAACGGAATCAAGCCGGACCATTTCTGTCTTGCCTCCTTCATTCCCCGGAAGTTCTCGTGCCTGTATCAGCCTGCTAGCGTTTGTCAGCAAGAATCATTGGACGCACCAGCAGGAACCCAAAACCAAGAAGGAGTGTCATGAGCAGCGGCCAATCCCCAACCGTACTGTACAATGTCGGATCAAGCGGTTCGGGAACCTTGCTGTCGATTGCTCCAGACCGATTTAGGGAAATTGATTGCACTTCTCTTCCATAACCATCAACTACTGCCGAGACTCCCGGATTTGAACTGCGCAAAAGGGGCAGGCCCAATTCAATTGCTCTGAATTTGGCCATGATGTAATGCTGGCGAGGACCAGAAAGGTTACCAATCCAGGCATCATTGGTAATCTGCAACAAAGCCCGGGGTCGCTCCCGTGTCCGCACAAGATGAGGAAATATCGCTTCATAGCAAATGAGAGCTCTGAACCGACCGCTTCCCGAGATATCAATGAAGTCGGATCCGTCGCCGGGAGTGAAATCCCATATTTCATCGCTGGCAAGAGGTGAGAGAGTCAGCCATTTCAGTACCTTTTCAAAGGGAACGAACTCGCCAAAGGGGACAAGCCGCCGCTTATCATAGACCTGCCCCATAGTTCCGTTGGCAGCAATGTATCCCATGCTGTTGTACAGTTTGTTGTCCTCAATGCGTCTTAGCCCCAGAACCAAGGGTTTGCCCTTGAGCAGAAGTGACAGGTTTTTTATGTCTTCCTCTGTGGGAAAGATCGTCAGCGCAGTTTCAGGCCAGATCACCAGATCGACAGGTTCATTCGAACTGGCATTGCTGAGTTCGATGAGATGATCAAGATAGAAGTCGAATTTTGATGGATTCCACTTTTCTGCCTGCGGGACGTTGGGTTGGACGATCCTTACGGTTGGACCTGAGGATAATAATTCCGCCGTGTCAGGCGCACGCAACACCCCATACCCCCACGTCAGACAGAACAGGAATGCTGAAATGCCAATCGCTGGCCACGCCCACTTCGATGCTATGGGCAAGATGACAATGAGCAAGGTAAGCGCTGCCAAACCGTGGATACCGATTAAAGAGGCAGCTTGAGCGACTGGCGTGTCGTTCCAAACATATCCCAGAAGCCCCCAAGGAAAGCCGGTGAGGAAATGCTCCCGAATGATTTCGACTCCTGTCCAAGAGCCGGCCAGTACTATATATCGAACAAGACGAGAGGCTTGAATCCAGTAAGGGAAACAAAAAGCCAGAGCCCAGAATAACGATATTCCAGCTACCAACAGTACGAGTGCAAATGGAGCCATCCATCCTGTTTGACTGGCTTCAACCAAGAAGGGTTGCACAATCCAGTTCAAGAGGACCAGAAAGTAGCCCAATCCAAAGCAAAAACCGACTTGGAAAGCCTTCTGGACTGTTTGTGCCCATCCAAAAAAGTAAACGACAACAGCCAGGCCGATTACGGTAAATATGGGTAGGTTGAAGGGCTCCTGACCAATAGCCGTCAGGCCTCCTGCTAAAAATATGAGCAGGAACGACAGCCGTGTGATGAATTGAGCCGTTTTGAAGAAAGGAACCACATCTTGCTCCATAAGTGTAGGTGAATGAACTATACTCTTGAGTCGGATCGAAATGGGAGCGCATCGACAGAACTGGGCGACTCCTCGTGGTGGCTCAGCCGCTACTGATCAACAAAATATTGAACCTATGACCTTGGCCACGTGATCATCCGAGAACCAAAACCATCCTCTATTAGATTCACATCTGTTTACGATCACTGTTGCAGAGTCTCAAAACTTTTTAGAGCGATCAATGCCATTGGATACATGATCACTTTGGCAAGAATCAATGGCTTCTGCCCTATCGGCATGTACAACCTGAGGGCAACATTGCAAATGCCGGAGGCATCACATGCTATTGTTCGGTTTTCGTACCGTGAAGAAATTTCCCCCGGGCGACTGGGGATAGACCCTTCATCTGTTTCCCCGTCTACTGAAAACTAGGGAGGCAAAATGCAAGCCACATTCCGCCCACATGGCGCCAAATCTGATCAAGAACATTGTCCAAAGCCATGATCCGCCTGACTCAACGGGTTATCAAGGCTGACCAAACTGTCGAAGATGGTGCCCCTTCGATTTTCCTCCTCACATCAGGGTTGATCGGGTCGCATGGTTCATGAAGCCTTGGCCGGAGGAGTCCCGTAGGTATGAAAGGATTCTATCGTTTTCAGACCCCAGGCCTGACCCTTTTTCCTTTCTGCTTCTGTCCAGACAACAGGCTTCCAGTCCGGTTGCAGGATCAGCCGTGCTCCCTGGTTGGCAATCTCAACCCTGTTGCCGGCTGGTTCATAGACATAAAGAAAGAATGTTCCCTGTATTGCGTGCTTGTGAGGTCCAGTTTCGATATGAACCCCATTTTCCAAGAATATGTCAGCGGCACGAATCACTTCATCGCGCTGATCTGTTGCATATGTCACATGATGAAAGCGGCCTGTTCCTCCACCGTGCTCTTCAGTGCAGGCCAAATCATAGCTCTTGTTGTTTGTCGTGAACCAGCAACCGCCCAGACGGCCATTGTCCAGTTGAATCATTTCGGTAACTCTGCTCCCAAAACAGGTTTCCATGAAACGGCAAAACTTGGCAACGTCTTCGGCCAGCAAATTGACATGGTCTAGCCGGCGCGGACAGCATCCTTGCCCATGAAACCTCTGGGCCATGTTCTTCAATGCGGGTTTTTCCGCTTCTGGAGCCTGATAAACGTTGGTATCCCAATAGAGTTCAAACCAATGCCTATACGGACTCTGAAATCTGTATGCCGAACCATGTCCCAAGTCACCTTCAACCCAATGGCCCTCAATTCCGGCAGCCTGGACTGCTTCCACCCTTCTCTCCAGGGCCTTGGCCGAAGTGGTCCGGTAACCGACATGTCCGACACCGGTCGTGTGATGAGCGGTGAGTTTGAGGGTGTGATATTCGTAGTCGTCATAGGCACGCAGGTAATGGCTGTCGCCCTCTCGGCCACTTTCAGCCAGCCCATAGACCCTCGTAAAAAAATCAAGACTCTCGTCAATTGTGTTCGAAAACAACTCAACATGGCCCAAATGAGCGACATCAAAGCATGGTTCAGACATATTTCAGTCCCTTCGCCTTCAGCTTTTCTCGCATGTTGTACATGTCTAGACCGAGTTCACCGGCGGCAAGCCGGTTTCTTTTTTCGTCTTCATGAGCAATCCTGGCCTTGGCCTTGACAAGAATTGCAGAGGTGATCTCCCGTTTGACGACGCAAACCCCATCATCATCCGCAACGATCACGTCTCCGGGGTTGACCACGGTATTCCCGACGGCAACGGGCACGTTGATCGAACCAAGGGATTCCTTTATCGTCCCTTGGGCACAAATGGTCTTGGCCCAGACGGGAAACTCCATTGTCGTCAATGTCCTGACGTCCCTTACTCCAGCGTCAATAACCAGTCCGAGCGCCCCTCGAGCTTTGGCCGACGTGGCCAGCAAGTCACCAAAATAGCCTGCATCTGACGGTGACGTTGTTCCCAGAACCAGTATATCGCCGTCCTGAATCTGTTCCATTGCGACATGAAGCATCCAGTTGTCTCCTGGAGGAGCAAGGATGGTCAGGGCAGAGCCCGCAATTGCAGCGCCAGGATAGATCGGTCGCAAATACGAAGCCATGAGCCCGGATCGCCCCTGAGCCTCATGCACGGCCGAGACTCCGCACACACCGAGTTCACTGATCACAGACCTGTCGGCACGTTCAATGTTCTGAACCACGATGCTGCCCATCACAGTTCGTCCACACAGCGAGGAAAGACGGCTTGAAAGCCTTCCGCATATTGTGCCCTCCGATGGCCGGCCTGACCTCCCGAATTGCGGTTGAAATGATTGGCTCGATTTTCGGCCACGTTGGTGTAGTACTTCCACAGATGCGTCTGACCTTCCATGCACTCGATGGCTTGCCGCTTCTGTTCACACACTTCGGTTATATCCAGCAGCACGTTTGGTACCCATCCCATCTGCTCAGTCTGATGGGGCTCAAACAGATACAGCTGCGGCGAACCCAGAACAGTTTCTCCAGGATTGTGTCCCCAAGCCTGAGCGATCATCCGTGCTTCGAGAGCAATCTGGGTCGTCGCCATGTGATCGGTGTTGTAAGGGTCGTACTTCGAATGTGACAGCATGAAGTCAGGCTGAACCGCACGAATAATCCTTACCAGCTCATTTCTGGTGTCAGAACCGAACTCAAGAGGATAGTCGCCCATGTCGAGGCAGATGATGTTCGAGGCACCGAGTGCCGCAGCGGCGGCCTCCGCCTCTCGGCGGCGAACATCCTTGACCTGGTCGAGCGTCATGCCGTCCTGTTTCCAGAGTTTGGCACTTTCACCTCTTTCACCGAAAGACAGACAGACGATCGTTACGCTGTATCCCTTCTTTTCATGAAGGGCGACCGCACCGCCGCAGCGCCATACGAAATCGGCGGCATGAGCACTCAATACCAAGGCCGTTTTACGACTACGGTTCATTCTGGCTCAGTGCTCCCCGGGGCATGGCTTAAACCTCACCCCAGATTTCCTCGGCAATGCTGACGATGAACTCCAGTTTTTGCCACTGGCTGAGTTCCGACAAGTCATTGCCTTCTTCCGTGGAGGCAAATCCGCATTGCGGTGCAAGCCCGAGCTGTTCAATATCCGCAAACTGTCCAGCCAGCTCAAACTTCCGCAGGATTTCGTCGCGGCTTTCCAGATCTCCAACCTTGGTCGTGACAAATCCCGGCATGACCCTCTGCTTGCCCTTGGGAAGGTATCGCAAAGGTTTCAGACTCCCCGCCCGTTCGGTATCATACTCCATGAAGAATATGTCAACCCCTGTGCGGTTGAAGAGAATGTCGGCAATCGGTTCGTAAGCTCCTTCAGCGGCATGAGTGGACTTGAAGTTGCCCCGACAAAGGTGCATGCCGATGATCATGTCGGACGGTCGGTCCTTGATGGCCATTTCCATCATCCAGGCATATTTTTCAATCAACCAGTCAGGATCCTGACCTGCATCGCTTTTCGCCTTGCGATGAACCGGATCACAAAGATAGGCGAAGAAAATGTCATCCATCTGCAGGTAGCGACAGCCGGCATCGTAGAAGGACCGGACGGCCTTCCTGTATGTGGCCGCGATATCGTCCATCAATACCTCAGGATCCTTGTACTGGGGCGGGTGGATATCCTCCAGTGCAACCCGGAAGTGACAGCAGCTCGGGCCCGGAATGGAAATCTTGGGGCAGACCGAGGTGTTTGTTGCGACAAAGCGGTAATGATCCAGCATGGGATGATCATCCGGAAAATCCAGCTGTTCATTGATGACTGGAAAAATCGGCCGCAACGTTGCACCGGCAAAGGCAATCCCCTCATCACGCTCTTCCAGATCGAGCCCAGTCAACATGCCCATGTAGTCGTAATGCCAGAACGATCTTCGGTATTCGCCGTCCGTAACGGCTTTCAGGCCAACGCTTTCCTGCTGGCTGATGACGTCCTTTATGTGCTTGTTCTCGATGGCAGTCAGCTCGTCCTGTTCCAACTCGTCGGCTGCCAAGGCAGCCCGCGCCTTTGCCACTTCTGCAGGGCGCAGCAAACTTCCAACGTGATCAGCTCGAAACGGAGGCATTGAATTCATGAACAATCTCCCGATTGACAAACCCGATCTGTCATTCTGACAAATGACTGAATCCCGTGACTATCTCATTTCAATGTCAAAGACTCAAGGCCACTTTTTCACGCTTATGTCCAGAATGCCAGATCCCGAAGGGAGCCTGGGGGCATGAAATTCCCCAAAATCTCTCTGCGTTCGACCCGCCGTGCCGAATGCAATCGGCCGATCCATTATTGCGGAATCGAGCCCGACAGACCTTCAACGTAGAAATTCATGCCAAGCAGGGTGAGATCATCGGCAATGTCTCCTTCAGCCAGCCATGCAGAACCATCCTGCTTGTTGATCGGTCCCGTAAACGGATGATAGCTGCCGGCCACTATGGCGTCGATCAAGGCTCGGGCTTCGGCCTGAACATCAGCCGTTATGCTGTCCGAAAACTCACCAATTTCAACCATGCCAGGCGCTATGCCGTCCCAAGAATCGGCACTTTCCCAGGTTCCATCGAGCACGGCTTGCGTCCGGGCCACATAATACGGGCCCCAGTCGTCAATGATCGAAGACAGCCGGGCATTGGGACCAAACTCCTTCATGTCTGAAGCCTGACCGAACGCATAAATCCCTTCCTCCTCGGCGATTGTCATGGGAGCCGTTGAATCCGTATGCTGCATGATGATGTCGGCCCCTTGCTCAATCAGCGTCTTGGCCGCATCCGCTTCCTTGGCTGGATCAAACCAGGAAAAGACCCATACAATCTTGAACTCGACGTCCGGATTGGCCTTGCGAGCGTGTATGAACGCCGAATTGATGCCGCGAATGACTTCGGGTATGGGATACGATGCAATATAGCCGATCGTGTTGGTTTGGGTCATCCTTCCGGCTATGTGGCCGATCACGGCTCGACCTTCGTAGAACCGGGCCGAATAGATGGACACATTGTCGGCTCTCTTGAATCCGGTTGCATGCTCGAATTTCACGTCAGGGAATTTGGCGGCGACGTTAATGACCGGATCCATGTAGCCAAACGACGTTGCAAAGATCAGGTCCGAGCCCGACAGGGCCATCTGTGTCATGACACGCTCGGCATCGGGGCCTTCCGGAACACTTTCCACAAATGATGTCGTGACCTTGTCGCCGAGTTCCTCTTCTATTGCAAGGCGACCCTGATCATGCTCGTAACTCCAGCCAAAGTCTCCGACGGGACCGATATAAATGAAGCCGACATTCACCGGCTCTTCGGCCTTGGTCACACCCAAGGCCAGGACCAGAACAGTCACCGCGGCCGAAAAGACCGAGAACAGCCTGGTTGCAATTGAACAATGTTTCATCTTTCATCTCAATTTTTGAACAAAGGTTGGCTTGTAGTGCAATATGCATCCATGACATTAGCCCAAGCTAGGCCGTTTTTTGAAAAATTTTTCCGAGTGAAGCGGGGGCAATGCCTGAAATCCTTGTGCCCGAGCCCGATAAAACGACCAGCACGACAATGGTAAACAGGTAAGGAGTCATGGACAAATATGCCGCATCGACCTTGAGCCCGACCGCCTGAAGATTCAGCTGCAGAAGGGTCAATCCTCCGAACAGGAATGCTCCCAGAATGACCCTGTATGGCTTCCACGAGGCAAAAACAACGAGAGCCAAGGCAATCCACCCAGCTCCCGCCGTCATGCCTTCGGTCCATTGTGGAACCCGAATCATGGCGAGATAACCGCCTCCCAAACCGGCACATCCTCCGCCAAACAACAGACACAAGATGCGGACGCGTACGACATTGTAACCCAGAGCATGGGCAGCATCGTGATTTTCCCCGATGGCACGCACTATCAGTCCTTGACGGGTACGACCAAGAAAATACGCCACCGCGATGACCAAGGCAAAAGCAAAGTAGACCAGATAGTCATAGCTGAACAGGATTGTTCCCAGAATCGGAATCTCACTCAGCAACCCAAAGTTGGGTTCAGGGAACTTCGGTGGTCTGATGCCCGTGAAGGGCTGGCCCAGCAGAGCAGATAATCCCAGACCGAACAAGGTCAGGGACAGTCCCGTTGCCACCTGATTGGAATGCAGGATTTGGGTCAGAATGGCAAAGATCAGGGCCAGGCACGCTCCCGCTCCGGCTGACGCAAGGACACCCAATAAGGGAGAGCCGGTATGAACAATGGCAATAAAGCCGCAAACGGCCCCAAAAATCATCATTCCCTCGACCCCGAGGTTGAGAACACCCGCTTTTTCGACAACCAGCTCGCCTGTCGCCGCCAGAAGAACCGGTACCGATGCCGCCACCATGGTGGCAAGGAACAGCAGTGGATTGATGGCTGCAATGTCCATTATTCGATGCGCCTCGCTTTCAGCCGAACCCGATAGTGGGACAGAAAATCCAAGGCCAGAAGGAAAAACAGCAACATGCCCTGGAAGGATTGTATGGCGGCCGCCGGCAGATTCAAAATGAACTGGGACAATTCGCCGCCAATATAGGTCAGAGCCATCAGGAAGGCGGCCAGCACAATCCCGACGGGATGAAGGCGGCCCAGAAAGGCGACGATGATGGCCGTGAAGCCATAGCCGACATTGAAATCAATTGACAGCTGACCCGCCGGTCCAGACAGCTCGAAAATACCGGCCAGTCCAGCCATGCCGCCTCCCATGCCCAGGCAGAACACGATTATCAGGTTCGGATTGACACCGGCGAAACGGGCTATTTTGGAAGACTGACCATAGATGCTCGTTTGCATGCCAATCTTGTGAAACTTGATGAGACCGTAAAGAGCGGCTACCGCCAGAAACATGGTGACGACTCCCAGATGAATCCCCGTACCCGCGATCAGTTCCGTATTATGGGCACTGGGATAATGCTGCAGATTGCGTGAACCGGGAAAGCCGATACCTTCGGGGTTGCGCAGGGCACCAATGGACATCTGGGCCAAAAAATGCTCACTGATGTAGACCAGCATCAGGGAAACCAGAATTTCATTCGTTCGATACCTGATCTTGAGCAGGGCCGGTATCATGGCCCACAGAAACCCGCCCAGAATTCCGGCCAGAATCATCAGGGGAAACAGCCACCAGGCCTCCAGGGGATGGAAGGCAAGAGCCACGGCACCTCCCGCTATGGCTCCCATGATGTATTGTCCTTCGGCGCCAATGTTCCAGATATTGGCCCGAAACGCGATCGAGAGACCCACGGCGATCAATACGAGCGGGGCGGCCTTCACCAGAATTTGTGGCCGGGCATAACTGGCAAGACTCGGATCAAATAGCGGAGACCAGAATATGATCTTGATGGCCTCAAGGGCATTCTTGCCGAGTATGGTAAACATGATTCCCCCAGCCACCGTCGTGAGAAGGACGGCGAGAAGGGGTGTCGCGATCGTCCACAGGCGCGAGGGTTGCTGCCTTTTCTGCAATTCCAGCATCAGGCAACCATTTCGCCCACGGTGGTGTCAAAGGAACCGCCCATCAACAGGCCGATGCCCTCTCGGGTCAGACGACGGGCTGGGAACTTGGCTGAAAGTTTGCCGTCATTGAGTACGGCGATCGAATCGGAGACTGCGAGCAATTCGTCAATATCCTGGCTGATGATCACGACCGCAGCAGCATGGTCGGCCAAGTCCATCAGTCTCTGCCGTATGCTGGCCGCTGCAGCGGCATCCACTCCCCAAGTGGGCTGGTTGACAATTAGCACGCGAGGATTTTGTATTATTTCCCGACCGATGACAAACTTTTGCAGATTGCCCCCGGACAGTGAGAGGGCCATGTTCTGAACACCGGGTGTGCGAACATCAAACCTGTTGACGATCGCCTGGGCAAAACTTCTGGTCTTGATCCAGTCGATGAACCCGTACCGAGTCAGGTCTTGACGATCGGCACCCGTCAGGAAGGCATTCTGGGTCAGGGTCATCTCACCGGCGGCGGCATGACCGATTCGTTGTTCGGGAGCGAACAGCAAGCCCTTTTTTCGACGACTGTTCGGAGATTCAAAAATGAGTTCCTCACCATCCATCTGAATCGAACCCTCTTCGGCTTGTCGCTCACCAGACAGGATTTCAAAAAGTTCGTCCTGACCATTGCCGGCAACGCCACCGATACCAAACACTTCCCCTTGTGCGACCTCGAACGAAATGTCCTGCAACGGAGTGCCAAAAGGAGTGCCTGGCTTGGCTTGAATGTCCTTGACCGAGAGGAAACCGACTTCATCATTGACATCGATCGTGCTCGCTCGATGCGGTTCAGTGTAGGACTTGCCGACCATCATCTCGGCCAGCTGACGGGCTGACGTCTCTTTCGGGTCACAAGTTCCGGCAACCTTGCCATCGCGCAGCACGACGGCCTGATGGCACAGATCTCTGATTTCTTCCAACTTGTGCGAAATGTAGATGATCGTGGTTCCATCCTGAGCCAGCCTTTTCAGGGCGAAAAACAATGTTTCCGCCTCCTGTGGGGTCAAGACCGAGGTGGGCTCATCCATGATCAGGATTTTAGGATTTTGCAGGAGGCAACGGATGATTTCCACTCTTTGTCTCTCGCCGGCCGAAAGGGCACCAACAAGGCTGTCCGGTTCCAGAGCCAATCCAAACGTGCGACTTGTTTCGTGAATGCGTTCCGGCAACTCTCGTCTGGCGGGTGGCCTATCCATTCCAAGGGCGATGTTTTCGGCGACAGTCAAGGCTTCAAAAAGTGAAAAGTGCTGAAACACCATCGCAACCCCGGCGGCCTTGGCATCATTGGGATCAGATGGAGCATAGTCCCGACCCTGAAATTGCATCGTTCCCCAGTCGGGCTTGACCAAACCATAGATTGTCTTGACGAGTGTGGATTTCCCCGAGCCGTTCTCTCCCAGAAGAGCAAAAACCTCCCCTTCGCCGATGGCAAAGGTAATCTTGTCGTTCGCTCTCACGCTGGGATATTCCTTGGTAATGTCCCTGATTTGAAAGAATGCTCGGTCCCGGCTCATTTCGTTCAAATATGTCAGTCGAAAGTCGGATTCAAAATGCCGGGGCACTGAGACATGTCCGATCAGAAGACGATGTTGAGCATGATCAGCGAAACGACCAGAAACAGCAGTGTCATTATTCCGCCGGCTCGCATGAAATCCGTGACCCTGTATCCCCCCGGCCCCAATATCAGGGCATTGACTTGATGAGTGGGGATTAGAAACGAGTTGGACGTCGAAATGGCCACAGTCAAGGCAAAAATGGCCGGGCTGGCCCCGACAGCAATGGCTATGGATACAGCCAGAGGCACAAGCAAAACCGTGGCTCCAACATTGGACATCACCAAGGTAAAGAAGGTGGCCAGAACGGCTATCCCGGCCTGCAGGGCCCAGATGGGCCAGCCGTCAAGCACGAGGAGTATCTGATAGGTTATCCATTCGGCCGCGCCCGTATTCTGTACCGCCCGACCAAGTGGAATCAAGCTGGCAAGCAGAAAGACCGTGCTCCAGCCGATGGCATGATAGGCTTCATCAATTGACAGCACCTTGGTGGCGATCATGCCACATGCCCCGACAAGCAGACACCAAGAGAGCTGGATGTCAGTGAACAAAATCAGGCCCAGCGCGATCGCGAAGAAGATCAAGGCCCAGCTGACCTTTTTGGTGCGCCACTCCTCCTGAGGAAATTCAGTGGTGACAACCACGAAATCACGGTTTTTTGTCAGTCTCGACAGGGAGGTCCATTGTGTCTGAACAACCAGCGAGTCACCGGCCTGAAACTTGACCAGACCCAATTCATACGAGTAATCGTCTTCGGCCTCGGCATAACTTAAATTTTCTTCTCCCCGGTGAATTGCCAGCAGGTTCAGGCCATAGGTCTTACGGAGACTTATCTCGCGGGCACAACGTCCGACCAGCCTCGAGTCGGGTGGGATGACTATTTCCGCAATGCCTGAACGTTCAACGGAAAAATCCGAATTGAAAACGGTCATTTCGGGATCAATGTTCAGATTGAAAACGTCGCAAAAATCCTTGATGACCGACTGGTCACCCAGCAAAGCCAGTCGACAGGGCGTCGTGATTTCCGTATCCACTGAAGGGGCAAGCCATTTCTGTCCCTGATAGTAGGATGCGACCACATAGAACTTGAACGCCGCCATGATGTCGGAGAACTTTTCCCCATACAGGGGGTGGTTGTCCGGAACGACAACCTCGAATATGTCCGCCTCAACGCCATAGAGTCGCTTGACATATTCCTTCATTGACTGCGCAGTCGTGGCATCCTCCTTGATGGGCCTCTTTGGCAGGACAAGGCGTCCAAATACAACAAAATAGACAATCCCCACCAAGACCAGGCCAAACCCGATAGGCGTAACGGCAAACAAGCCGAATGTCGCCATGCGGTTTTCGGTTGAAAGCATGGTGTTGGTCGTTACGATCAGGTCATTGAGGAGGATGAGGGGCGAAGAGCCGACCATGGTCATGGTCCCGCCAAGAATGGCGCAGAATCCCATGGGCATTAGCAAACGGTGGAGGGGTAGCCTTGTTCGGGCTGAAATCCGGCTGACAACGGGCAAGAACAGGGCGGCAGCACCAACATTTTGCATGAAGCTCGAGATGAACCCCACTGTCCCCGAGACGATGGGAATGATGCGCTTCTCCGACGAACCGCCGTAGCGAAGAATGACTCCCGCCAGACTGTTCAGGAGGCCCGTCTTGTCCAGACCGGCACCAATAATCATGACGGCAATGATCGATATCACCGCATTGGAAGAAAAACCCTCAAAAAGCGAGCTGATATCGGCCAGATTTTCCAGCCCGGGGAGATAGCTCAGCCCGCCCAGAATGACCATCACCAGAACAGCGGCAAAATCCACTCTGACGATTTCGGAAACAAAGAGAAAGATGGTAAAAACCAGCAGAAGCATCACCACAAGGATTTCGTTCGTGAGAGTTACAGCTTCCATCAAGTTCTTCCTGCTGCCATTTCATGCGGCCCTGCGTCGTGAATCCTAATGCGAAAACGACATCATTGCAAGATGATCTGGACACTCACGGCAGTGAATGCTTACCCAGCCTGTTGCAAGCTGGACGTAATCACCGCGAATGAAAACTGCTGCAGAGCCTGCTGCCCGGTTTGACAGCGATTCATTTGAACAGAGAAAACGACGACGAGAAATTCCCCTCCTTTAGGGACAACACTTCATCCTCGCAGGAGCTAAGAACATGCATATCTGCTCCACTCAGGTGAATTAATGTACCACGCAACACTCTCTCCTGAATTTGCTGCTGTGACTTTTGATCCCCCTTCCGCATGTATCTTCATTCCTGTTTTCATATTCTTCGATGCCTCTCTATCCGCGAGATATTTCACGAAATCGACAAGCACTCGAAGATTGCTGTCTTCAAATTCGTCAATGTCTGCAATCAGATCGCCTTGCATGCGTCAATTGCTTTTGAGCCCTCAACTAAGCTTATCTTGTCTCTAAAGCAAGTGCGACCAAGCGGAATCGTCGCTTCCATTTGCTTTTTGGTTTCGAAATACCCATCGACGGCAACCAAGGGCACCGTATCTCGACATTCGGCGTTTCGAATCTCGTATCCTGGATGCATGCGTCTCTCATGATTATCGTGAAGACTCTGAGCGTCAATTTCACTTGCCACGCACATGGCTAGCATAAGTGCTACCAAAAGCGTCAGTGGCAACAGCATTGGTGCCGTAAGGGCCATTAACACGACAATAAGAATCGCGATGATCATTTCACTTCCTTCCTGGATTTTATCTTGACGGTTCATTTTCGCATGCAAATGCTTGCGCCCAATTTTTGCTCCTCTGTCTTGCGAGGCTTTTGTATGCCCAGGCTTCTTCCAAACTCATTTTCCTCCGGCTGACTCAAATGGTGTTGTGTGCACCCCGCTAGAACGTCCTGAAGACAGAGCATTGATCGTGGTTCATATCACATATATACTAAACACCGGAATCGTTCTGGGTATTCAATTTGCCATTGTACTCTTGTCTCGGTCGGCGAGTTGTACCTTGACATGGCCGTGATCGCACCTTATCATTCTACATGCCACAATTCGTCGCACGACCCATATCGAAGAGGTGCCTATGACTCGGCAATTCCAGCCCGTCGCGCTTCGGCGATTCCTGCGAGCCGACGACCGTCGTCTCAACCCCTTTTTTGTTGGGCGCAACCGCATCATCGACGATATCATGTGTATCGCCCAAGATGTCGCTGCTCATGATCCACAACGCGACCCTGCTGCACCAGGCGAGGGTCGGACTCAGTTAATCCAAGGGCCACCGGGCATAGGCAAAACGTCGCTTTTGCGCACCATTCAAGAGCGCTGTATTCAAGAGTTAAAGGAGAGTACCGACCGTCGCCACCGCGTCATTCCGGTTCTTATAACGGATCCCAAGGAACTGTCTAGGGAACATGTGGGGCGTCATATCACACAGACTATCGAGGAGATTCACGATCGCCTCGGCAATCGAGAGGCACGAGCCTTTGTACGCAATGTTCTCGGCGCTGTGCAATCTGTCACCGTTCTCGGTGTCGGCTTTCAGCGAGCACCAAAGAACGACGGTGGTACCGATATACCAGTCATTCCGACCGGGTGCTCCATTCTGCTGATGATCGACGAAATCCAGACCATCGATCCCACTCCTAACGGCCCCGCTGCACGGATACTACAGTTTTTGGAAGGGGGCAGCAAGGGCCAACCTATTCTACCAATTCTGGCAGGTCTATCCAACAGCCGTGACATTCTCGATAGCATCGGACTTTCTCGCACGGCCAGTCAATCCGTTCACTCCATCTCGTCTTTGTCAAAAGCGGAGGTAGCCAAGGCGGTCCAACTCTATATCAAGCATTTCGGCATCACGGCCACGCATACCACGTGTGAGCGCTGGGTTCGTACCCTGGGCCGCTGGTCTAAGGGCTGGCCCAAGCATCTGCAAAACGGGTTGGCCGTTCTTGGCGAGAATCTGTTGACCGAGAACGGAGAGCTTGATCGGGTCGACATGATGATAACCCAGATGCAAGCCGTCGAGCGGCGTATTGATTATTACTGGACCCGTTTTGGAACTTTTCGGCGACGACCTGCTCTGATCGGTCAGATCATGGCCCATCTCGGCACCGAAGCGGTGTCGCAAGACGCCATCGAAATGGCTATCCGTTCCGTCATGCAGATGGAGGCGTGGCGTGGCGTGGCTGCTCCTAAATTTGACGATATGCTCCGACGTGGTCTCATTGATGAGATTATGGACGAGGATGTTCTTTATGCATGTCCCGTTCCATCCTTGCGTTCGTTTGCTGTTGCCCATACAGGGACCCCACTCCATCTTGCAGCGCTGCGCGGGCGAGTGGACCGCGTATCGGACCGGCTAGCCGAAGGAATTGAAGGGAATGTCCGTGACAGCTGGGGACGAACACCTCTTCATCTTGCAGCGCAGGAGAACTGGCCTGACATCATCACGGTTTTGCTTGCTAATGGTACCGAACGAGATGCAGTCGATCAGTGGGGACGCACGCCTCTTCACCTTGCCGCCAAGGAAGATGCCGAGGACAGCATCCGTGCATTACTGGCAGCCCACGCCCCCACACATCGGATCGATGTGCATGGCGAAACGCCTCTCCATTATGCTGCCCGCGCCGACTGCGACAGAGCTGTTGCCATTCTGCTCGCAACTGGAGCCAAGTTCAATGCATGCAATCAGACAGGGCAGACGCCCGCGGATTTAGCACCTCTGAATTCCATTAGTCGCCGCCTGCTGGAAAAGGCTGTTACGGACGCCAATCCCAAAGTACCCAGAGCGTAGAGATGTCGTTTGAATGACTCGCATGAAGGCAAAGCACCTGCCATAAATGTAAGGTCAATCAGGCAAAGTTGCAGGGCGGGCATTGCCAACCTCCGACCCGCTCAGCACTTTAGCCAGCTGATTCCGTTGACCAATCACCGGAAAATTACCGCTCATCCCCGCATGGGCGGGGAACATGTCGCCCACTGCACCATGCGACCGAGAATATCGGCAAGAATGAGGCACTCGGCAAGCACAAGAATCCAGAACTTGTCGGCGGCGAGGATGAGGAAGCATCAGATGGTGTCAGCCTGCGTGCCCGTGGGCAAGCCATTCAGGGTTCAAGTCCGCCGTCGACCACTGACAGGGGGGCTACCGTATGCACACATCTTTTCCCGCTTGCATAATTGGTTCGTGAAATTTGCCGTTTGTCCTGTTGATTCTATCTTCTGTCTTGTGTTTACAGGGGGGGGGAGGAGTAGATATGCACAACTCGAGTTCGCATTTTGGTGATCGTCGTTTGGATCCGGCCGAACGGTTTTTTCATGATCGTCTTGTCAAGGTCGGTCCGCGTGGTGTTTCGGTTCGGGGTGTCGGTGGCCATCGCACTGGCGAAGTCCGCTGGGGCCGGTTTTTGAGGAATGAGAAAGTGACCGTGAAAAAGATTGTCGACAAGGCGACCATGAGCACGTCTGGGCGCGTGGATGGTCTCCCTATTCTGGCGATTCAAGACACGACGAGCTTTCGGGATGACGGGTCGGGAAACAGCCTTGTCGGTCCTGCCACGATCGCGGTGAAGGCCGAACAGGGCACGTTGCTCGGCGCGGTCGACATGCAGCTGATTGAACGCTCTGGCGGCGGCCCGAAGCCGCCCCGAAACCGCCCGCTTCGCGACAAGGAAAGCCACCGCGGGCTGGAAGCCATGCCAACAAGCGCCACCGTTCTGGACACGGCGGCGCATGTCACGGTGGTCGCCGACCGGGAAGCGGACATCTTCGAGATGTTCGCCGGCCGCCCGGACGGCGTGGACGTGCGGATCCGGGCGTCCCATGCCGCTGTCTTTGCGATGACACCGGCAGGCTCTTTTCCAGCCTTGAAGGCCGGCCGCAGCCGGAGCATACGGTCGCGTTGCCCGCGCGACCCGGGCCAAAGAAGCGCACGGCCCGCATGGGCGTACGTTTCGCGTGCGTGACCCTCAAGCACCCCGAAAACAGACCGATGGAACCCGGTGTTCCCGCCCGCCAGACCGTTTCCATCGTCGAGGCGTGGGAAATCGACCCGCCCGCCGGCGTGCGGCCGGCCCATTGGCGCCTGCTGACCAGCCATCGGGTCGAAACGTTCGAACAGGCACGATGGATCACGCAACTCTACCGTCGGCGCTGGGTCATTGAACAGGTTTTCCGGACCATCAAGACCCAAGGCTTCGACATCGAAAACGTGTCGGTGGAACCCGCATCCACGGGGCTCGCTGGCCTTTGCGGCCGGGGTGTGCGCCCGTCTCGGCGGCGGGACCGGATATTATGGAAAACCGGGCCCGGTGGTCATGTTGCGCGGGTTGTATCAATTCCGGGCCATCCAACTCGGATATGGCATCGCTGGAAATGTGTGAATCGAGTAGGACAGGGGGGGGGTAACGGGATATGATTTCAGCGATAGTCAAGGCCTGTAATAGACACGGGGGCGTACCACATAAGACGGTTCGCTGAAACCCGGTCGGTCCAGTCATGATAACAGTCGATTCGCCGGTTCCGCATTCCTCTAGGCCGCGGTTCGTTGTCGAATGGACTAGAGACGGCGACCGGGGGCGGGGACGAATTCACAACCTCTCGGGCCGGATGATCTAGCGACCGGCGGCCAATCAGTAGTTCATCTCCGCACTGGTGGGGAACGCGTCCCTTTCGTGCCTATTGTGTTGTATCTGTGTCGTTTTGAGCAACTATTTTTTACAGTGAGCTGCTTCAGACCTTCCTACGAGTACCCATTTTCTCACCTTTATCGTCATATGACCATGTGTCTTCATCACGCCATTGAGCCGTGCGGGGCACATTGAACGGACCCTCCAGCCAGCGGCCCGAACGACTTATCCATCTATACCGGTTGATTGTTTCCTTGACAATGTACGGTCTAAATTGCGGAAGCCAAATGGCCTTTGCCAGATGGTATTCCAATGATGCTCCGCTTGAAACCTTCCATCCCGGAAGCATCACCTGTGCCTGTGCATGTTTGCAGATGAACTCGAAGGTGAACAACATGGCATGGCGCCATTCCGTGTCTCGGCTGATCTGTTCAACGGGATTGAAGACATTGACATTGAGACGGTCGCGCAAGTCCCTTGCCACGATGCAGAACAAGTTGATCTGTTCCGGTGTGGCATTGCTTATGGGTCCGCTCAAGTGAACGTTTATCATTGGGTTGCCCTTGCCTGCATTTTCTGTCTTTCTGTCCTTGTAGGGAAAGTTGATCAGGTTCATGGCGGTCATAGGAACTCTCCATAATCAAAGTGGGCGGTTATGAAGTTAGGCGGGCGGTTGCCCGGACTTCTGCCAGTATGACATTTCTTATCTGGGATATGGGGCAGGCATAAGTCCGGGCAAGGGCATTGGCAGGGTCGGCATAGGACCTGCCCCGCTTCTTAATGTCCTTCTTGCTTTCTAGCTGGATGGTATTGTCGGTCAGGCGGGAGTCGTATCGCACTCCCACAAAGTCATCGGGCAACTGCTCCCTATGGTGGTGGTAGAACTCGCCCGATGATTGTATCCCAATGATCCGGTCAGTCAGACGGCTTTTTCTCCTGACTTTGACGTTCCAGAATGCGATCACGGAGTTGAAGGGCGATAACTTCAACAGTCTCATACCAACTGATGCCATTCTGGTAGGCGCTGTCCTTTATTCGGCTTTCTACCTCACCCGTCGGCTTCCAATCGAAAATGTAGTCAAAACACATGGCCTGCACGTCGTAAGGGGACTTATCCTTGGCTTCAGGCCAAACGTCCGGCAACAGGACTTCCACGATCACGGGTGCGTTGATCTCTTGGGACACTCGGTGACCCAGCTCTGAGAGCCTTCTGGGACTCTTCGATTCCGCTGTTTTCGAAAGGTCTTGGATTTGCAAACTTCGCACGACCCGATTTGTTTGATTCAAAATCTCAGACATATTGTCCATTCTCAGGTCCATCTTGGATATTCGCCCATCCATTTTGGACATTCGCTCGTCCATCTTAAATATTCGCTCGTCCATTCGGTCCATTCTTTGGTCCATCTTGGACATTCGCTCGTCCATCCGGTCTATCCTTTGGTCCATCCTCTTTTCAAAACGATCCAGCCTCTGGTCCATCCCTTTTTCAAAACGGTCCAGCCTTTGATCAATCCGATCAATGAACTTCGTAAAGGATTTTCGGTCATGGTTGACTTCATTGTACCAACTGACAGCGTAGAACATTATCGTCAGGACAGCCAGAATGGCTATGATCCATGTCGCGGGGTTGATGTATTCATGCATGTGTGTGTTCCTCTTTCACAGATGGTTGAAAGATAACATTGAGGCCTCGCTTTTTCAAGGACAAGATCAAGTCAGCTGATAGATCGGTCAAATTGACACAGTTCGTTCCCTCATGGGCAGGGGGAATAGCAAGAACTGAAGGCAACCCCTAAGTCGCGCCGATATCGTTATTGCAGTATGGAGTCACAACGCCAAAGGCTGGGAAAGGGAAGCAACCAACTAAAGAACGAACTTCAGTGATGCGCAGAAAGTTTTTCCCATGTCGAGTTGAACCTCTTTATTTTGAACTCAAATTAGTGGCATGGATCGGGCGTAGCAATACCACATCACATCGACAATAGTACCAAATCGGAACTGCAAACGCTTGGAGATTGATGATACAGGTATTGACCCGCCGGCAGGTTGAACTCAATGATGGCAACTCTTGCACAGTGGGGCTCGCCAGTCGTAACTGTGCCATGCCTGTTCTCATGGAACGGTCCATCCTCAAAGGTGAATCCCAGCTCGGATGGGGCGGGACGGTCCTGACATACACCGGCAAACATACCGGGCGCTCGCCAAAAGACAAGCTGACAGTCAACTCGTCCTCTCGCGTCGAACAGGATGTCTTCTGGGGAAACAACCAACCCTTGGACAAAGATCAGTATGCTTCGTTCAAATCGGATTTCTTTGCAGCTCTTTCGGAAACCGAAGTGTTCATTCAGGATGTATTTGCCTGTCGAGACACAAACCATCAAGTCAAGGTCCGTTTCATCAATGGTCTGGCATGGCATTCTGCCTTTGTTCAAAACATGTTCATCATGCCACCCCATAATGAACTCGAACGATTTGTTCCCGACTGGGTCGTGATCAATCTACCTGAATTCAAGGCCAATCCTCAGAACCATGGCACAATGTCGGAGACAGCCATAGTCATGCACCTTGAAGAGCGGATGGTGCTGATCTGCAACACGAACTATGCAGGAGAAAACAAGAAGTCCGTATTCAGTTTTCTGAACTACTCACTACCGCGCAAGAACGTCCTTACAATGCACTGCTCGGCCAACCACGCTCACGATGATCCCTCTGATTCAGCACTGTTTTTTGGCTTGTCTGGCACTGGCAAGACGACCCTTTCCACTGACCCTAATCGTACCATCGTGGGTGATGATGAGCATGGATGGTCCAATGATGGCATATTTAACATAGAGGGTGGCATCTATGCCAAGACCCATGGACTGAACCCCATTGACGAGCCTGAGATATACGGTACGACCTCCATGTTTGGCACCGTCATCGAAAATGCAGTTTATGACCCCATATCCAAGGAAATTGATTTTGAGGATGTCAGCGTTTCGGAAAATTCCCGTTGTGCCTTCTCGATTGAAAAAATCCCCAACGTATCGCCGACGGGAACGGCCGGACATCCGAGAAACATCTTCTTTTTGACTTGCGATGCTTTTGGCGTGCTCCCGCCAATTTCCTGTCTCACTCCCGCGCAGGCGATGTACCACTTTTTGTCAGGCTTTACGGCCAAGGTTGCCGGCACGGAACAGGGAATCAAGGAACCTCAACCGTCTTTCTCCACTTGCTTTGGCAAACCGTTCCTTCCTCTGTCACCAGTCGTCTACGGCAATCTGTTCCGAGACAAAATCAGACGACACGGATCGAAATGCTGGCTGATCAACACAGGCTGGACCGGAGGCGGATATGGCACTGGCAAGCGAATTTCCATCAAGTTGACCCGAGCCCTCCTGACCGCTGCATTGAGTGGGAAGCTGGGTAACGCCGAATTTTGCATTGACCCCAACTTCGGTTTGCGCATTCCGCTTTCGGTCGGCGGGATACCGGCTCAAATGCTAAATCCGAGAGAGGCTTGGAAGGATCGAATGGCTTACGACAGGGCCGCCCACGAACTTGTGGAGAAGTTTAGAGACAACTTCAAGCAATTTGAATCTTTGGTTGATGAAGGCGTTCGACAGGAGATGATCTGAACTTCGGATCCGGTGCACCTACCCTCTCAAGCCGCTTTCCCAGAATACACCGTTCAGCGGTCCGAACATGAAGATGCACCCTCAAGGTGGATGCATACACCCACTCAAGAGGCTCGGGCCAAAGGTTGCCGACAGGTATCGGTAAATCGGTCATCTTTTGCCAATTATCAGGAAAAACCTTGCATGACCAAATTAAGACCTGCAACGGCAAGAACAACATGAACACTTTGGCGAAATCGGGCATTGTCCAATTTTTCGCGCAAGGCAGAACCGAGATACAACCCAGCGACTGACGGTATGATCAACCCCAGGGAAACTGGCATGGTTTGGGCATTCAGTACGGCAGTGTTCAAATGGGCCACGATCAGGATGACGGATCCAGCCGAGTAAATCACCCCTTGGGACAGAATGTACTCTCTTTTGGTTATGTCCAGGGCCAGAAGGTAGGTCACCACCAAGGGAGCCCAAACACCAGCAAACCCACCGCAAATACCTGCAATCAAACCAGTTCCGTACTCCACGTGAACTCTATGGCTTGCAGCAATCTGCAATCGCCATCCCGACAGTTGCAAGACTGCTATCAGGGTAATGGGAATGCCAAGCAGGAGGTAAAGTGAGGTTTTGGGCAGGATCAGAACAAGCGGGGAGGCAATAAAGAGAAATACACATAAGGTCAGAGTTATTCGAACATATTTGCCAACTGCCTCCTTTGCCGCTTTCAGGCCAAATTGAAGAAGTTGAGCGACATTGACCGCCAGCAGCGGGAAAATCAGATAAGATACTGCTTGTGCCGGTTCGAACATGGCCCCAAGACCGCTCATCATGATCATTGGAAAGGCGAAGCCGCACACACCCTTTACAAACCCTGCCATTACCGCAAGCGTGATGGTGGCAACCATAATGGCAATGTTGAATTCTGCGACAAAAATATCCATTTTCGGGTCAGTTCCTAGCTTAGGGTCATTTGCCTGTCACACCTTTCAACCAATCATCACTGCCGACGAATCCCAAAACCATGTCATCAATGTCATCCGACAACATACGGTTAAAATCCAACTGTCTGAGTTCGTGCTCAATCATACTGAACGAACTTGAGGCTATCCAGAATCGCCTGACGCAGAATTTACGCGACCGACTGGTAGTGAACAATCGTATTGATCTTTCCAAGCTGGAAACGCTCCAGTTTGAAACCCATTCGTTTTCTTGGTTTGCTACCTATGTGGAAGCACTTCGTCAAATGTTCTCCTGGGCTCAGGAACTTGACGGGCATTCTCAACTAGGGGAATTCGAGGAACTTCTCCTGCTCGTGGCATTTGGGGAATATTTGAGTCAGATTGATGGCGGCATCCCCATGAACCAAGGGGAGGTTGCCCGCATCAACCTCATTGCTGACAATGTGCGAATGCCGAGGAGTGACCATTGGCAGCGGCTTGTCGAGAATGGCAACTCATCATACAACCGCGCAAGACTTGTTGCACTCATGCAAGATCAGATGGGATCAACCTGCTATGGGAATACAGGGCTTGATGAGGATATGGAACACATCCGGGATCAGTTTTTCAAGTTTGTTGACGACAAGGTGGCTCCCCACGCCCAGAAATGGCATCTCGACAATGCCCTCATCCCACTTGAACTTGTGGATGAGTTGGCTGAACTCGGCGTTTTTGGCCTCACCATTCCGATCGATTACGATGGTTCGGAAATGCCCAAGATTGGCATGTGTGTCGTTTCGGAGGAACTTTCCCGCGGCTACCTGGGTGTCGGATCTCTTGCCACGCGATGCGAAATCGCCTCGGAGTTGATCCTGAAGGGCGGTACAGACGACCAAAAACGAAGGTGGCTGCCTCTCATCGCAACGGGTGAGGTCAAGCCAACGGCTGTATTTACCGAGCCCGGATCCGGGTCCGACCTGGGATCACTGAACACTCGGGCCGTAAGAGAGGGCAACCGGTACTCCGTCTCGGGCAACAAAACATGGATTACGCATGCTGCACGAGCCAATCTCATGACACTGCTGGCCCGAACTGATTCAACGACCCGCGATTATCGCGGATTGTCCATGTTTCTCGCCGAAAAGACGGCTGGAACAGAGGCGAATCCGTTCCCGGACGCGGGTATTTCGGGCACCGAGATTGACGTTCTGGGCTATCGCGGAATGAAAGAGTATGAAATGTCGTTTGACGGCTTTCTTGTTCGGGCAGATCAACTTCTGGGCGAGGTTGAGGGTCAGGGGTTCAAGCAACTGATGGAGACCTTTGAATCCGCACGGATTCAAACGGCCGCCCGAGCCATAGGTGTGGCTCAGGCGGCCTTGGATGTTTCCCTGAGATATGCCTTGGAGCGCAGGCAGTTTGGCAAGCCAATCATCCAGTTTCCTCGAGTCTCTTCCAAACTGGCCATGATGGCCGTCGAACTGATGATTACCCGTCAGTTAACCTACTATTCGGCCCGTCAAAAGGACTGGGGCCGGCGCTGCGACCTGGAAGCGGGCATGGCCAAGCTTCTCGCCGCTCGAGTTGCCTGGGCCGCTGCCGACAATGGAGTCCAGATCCACGGCGGGAACGGTTTTGCCATGGAATACGACATCAGCCGCATCTTGTGCGATGCTCGGATCCTGAATCTGTTTGAGGGAGCCGCGGAAATTCAGGCCACTGTCATAGCCCGGCGACTTCTTGACCCACGAACCAACTGACCCCGCGAGTTATCCAGTACAATATTATGGCACATTTACATTGACAAGATTATCTTGACTCAATGGAAGTGCTGCTCAAAGCAAGCTCCTTCCAGAGCAACCCAGAAATTTCGGTTCGTTCCTTGCCCTGAATCGAGTCCAATCTATTGTCCGCGATAAAGAACTGGGTAGATGAGATTGAGATCAATCAAGCTTATAACTATACCGTTGAAAACGTATACCCAAAAAATGGGGATTATATCCATTAGTGCCATCCTTACTCTTTGACATTGCTTCCTGTCCTTCGTCTCGAACGACCCTGGATGAAGAATGCATTTCGGCTCTTGTCGGGCTGTGTTCCGGGCCTGCGTCTCCATGCCGGCCCTGACTTCGACGGTTGAGTCGGGTTTGCGCCCCTGTTCATGCGGATGACCACCCCAAAAAGGCACTACTTTTGGCATCGCTTGCGTCCCGGCAATTCCTCCAGTTCCAATGGCGCCGGATCATGGGTCTGGCCCATCACCCGGTACAGCTTGCGTGCTTCGGCGTTCAGTCCCGAGGGTATCGCATAGCGCTGTCCTGTCTGCGGATCCTCCAGCACGCTGTGCTGCACATGGGTCAGGGCCTCATGGATCACGGCGGCCGACATGGCGACACCCTGCTGCAGGCGTACGCGATACTGCCGATGCCGCACGCACAGCAGCGTCATGAAGGCGAGGGCGATGTGAGCACGAATGCGTTGCGGGGTCCAGTGGAACATCGGCCGCACGCGCAGGTCGTGCTTGGTGCCCCGGAAGGTCTCCTCGACTTGTCCCAAGCCCCGGTACTGATCCAGGATGGTGGTGTCCCCGGTGGTGTCCGGAAGGTTGGTGATGACCCCGTGCCGGCCTTCCCAGCGGGCATCGGCGACGACGGCCTCGGGATCGATCTGGACCGTGGCGGTGCCGGTCACCTTCAGGAAGCGACTGTATTCGGAGTTGCGCAGCAGAGCCTTCGGCGTCGCCACTTGGCGATGCCCCGCTCGCGGTCCTGCTGATCCTTGGCCGCCCGCGTGGGTGAATAGCGGACGATCAGGCGCTGGCCGGGGGTCGGCCGGGCCAGCGACCGGACCAGAACCCCGCCGTCCAGCGGCGCATAGCCCGCGTCATCCAGAATCTCGGCCCGCAAGGCTGCCGGCTGGCTCTTGAGCCGAGCCCCGACGATGTAGCCCAGTCCGGCCGCGTCCAGAGCCTGAAGGTTGGCCGCACTCATCATGCCGCGGTCGGCCACGACCACGGCTTCGGTCACGCCATGTTCCCGTTGCAGGGCCTCTACCACCGGGCGTAAGCTGTGGCCTTCGAACGAAGCGCCGGGCAGAACATGATAGTGAACCGGCAGGCCCCAGTCCGTGACCACCAGAGCCAGCAGAACTTGACACTCGGCATGCTTGCCGTCCTTGCTGTAGCCCGGCGGCTTCAACGCATCGGCCTGCGTGGACTCAAAGTACAGCGTGGTGCAGTCGAAGAACAGGATGTGCCCGCCATCCCCCAGCAGGGCATGGGCCTGCTTGCGGGCTCGCTTGCTCTGCGGCTGGGCCAGACGGGCCATGACGCAATGGAACAGGGCCTGATGCGAGGACCGATAGCGGGACCGGGGCAGGATCCGATCCAGACCCAGCTCCGCATAGACGGCGCCGTAGATATCATGAATGCCGGTGACGAGGCGTCCGGTCTCGCGCAGCTGTCTCAGGTCGGGGGTCAGCGGCGAGGAATCGGGCTGGCGCCGAGCCTCCACGAGCTGGGCGAAGACCTCCTCGGGGGCAAACAGCTGGGGCGCACCGTCCGCCTCCATGCGGGCCATGAGGATCGCGCCGAGGTCCTTGAGACGTGCTAGGTCGGCCTCATCGTGGGCGATGCCGACATGCCGCAGGATCCGTTGGCGAACCTTTGTGCCATCGCGCACGGAGTGGACGATCTGGACGGCCTTGCTGACGCGGTGTCGGGCGACTTTTTCGGATATACATCATAGCCATTATAGAACCCCGCAGAGTTCTTAGCTACTCCAGCCCCATATTTAATTTATGCTAGGCACTACACAAGCCCAACGGCGATTTTCGGGTATCAAAAGCCCGTCACACGGGCCTTCCGATTTTTGCCATCACGCGGAACCGTCGAAGTCGGGAATTCTTCGGGGGTATTTTGGGCCTTTGCCTTTATCAAGGTCAGAGCGATCCCGTTCTAACCGGTGCGGCACTTGGTCCCAGCAATCGAGAGAGAGCAATGGCACTGGTCAAGGTGTTTTTCCCAGCCGAGAAGCTTGAACGGCTCGCCGACCCTATCTCCTTGCTGGATTGTCAGGCCGTTTATGAACTCGATTATTTCCATGGCCAGTGCCGGCATTGGCTAGTGGTCCGTTTTAATCATGTGCTACTAACGTTTCAGAACTTGGTCAGATCGACATGCGTTGTAGTCCATATGACTGATCGGGTCGGCTTGACCTCGATGTGGTCGGGATCCGTTCACGAGCCGCAAAGATGCGGGAATGACTGAAAACAGTCGCTTACACATCACCAGAATTGAAATCTTTTGCTTTTTACTGACCACTAGTCAATGCAATGTGCACCAGTTGGATATCATACCATGAATATGAGCCATATGCGAAAGTGTATACATGTTGTCTTCAAAAACACTCATGTCCTGTTCCATAAGGGGAACTGTCGGTAAGTTCGGATATGTCGGCCAGCTATTTTCCAGCCATCTATCCAAAATCAAGGCAGCTGACTCGGCCTCAAAGATCATACCACGAAGCCACTCTCTGGCTTGTTGAGCGTCCATTACCGTTAAAAACTCGCACTCCATAATTTTCTCCCATCAGTTTATGTCGGCATAATTTAGTCAATAGTTCGCAACTCCGGCGTGCGGTTCGTAGGGGACCTTTCCAAACTAGTGGTCAGTAAAAACCAAAAGATTTCAATTCTGGTGATGTGTAAGCGACTGTTTTCAGTCATTCCCGCATCTTTGTGGCTCATGAACGGATCCCGACCACATCGAGGTCAAGCCGATCCGATCAGTCATATAAACACAACGCATGTCGATTTGACCAAGTTCTGAAACGTTAGTAGCAAATGATTAAAACGGACCACTAGTAGTCTGACATTATTGAATTGCTGGGTAAAGGGAATGTAGCTTGATGCGCGCCTCGGCCGCCGTAAACCGCCACTTCACCGGACGCGGGTCCGCATTGATCGCCGCCGGCCATGCCGCCACCTCGCGGGTCAGCGTCTCCCGATCCGCCAGACGCCGGGACAGACACTGGCGGCTCAACACGCTGATCTCGCTTTCCGCGATGTTCAGCCCGCTCCCGTGCTTGGGCGTATGGTGGACCTCAAAGCGGCGGCTCAGCCGCCGGGCCTCCTTGGGCGGATAGACATGATACAGGCTCGACAGCTTGTGCGTGTTCCGATTGTCCATCACCAGCACAATCTTCTGGTTCGGAAAGTGCACATTCGCCAGGGCCGCCAGCAGGGCCGCGAAGTCCGCCGTAGTGCGACGCTCGGTGACCTTCACATGACGCCAGCCCAGCAGCGGGGCACACACCATGAACAGGTTGGCCGTGCCGTTGCGTTCATACTCGCAGTCGATGCGAGCCGGCTGTCCCGGTTCCATCGGCACCGCCGTACGCACCGCCTTCGTCCGTTGCTTGGACACCTCGTCCACGCATACCAGGACGGTATCGTCGTCGAAGTCCCGGTGATAGACATCCAGGACATCCCCCATGGCCACCACGAAGTCGGCATTCTTCCGGGGTGGGATGCACCAGGAACGGGACCGCCACGGCTTCAAGGCGTTTTTTTTAACGTACCCCGCACCGTTTCGGTCGAGATGCTGTCCACCACGCCCATCTCGACCAGACACTCGCCCAGCAGGGCCAAGGTCCAGCCCGCACGTCCCTCCGGCGGCTCCGATCCGGCAATCATCGTCAGGGCGGCTTCCCCCGCCCCGTCCAGCTTGCGTGGCTTGCGGTTCGCCTGTACGCGGCGCTCCAAGGCAGCCTCCAGACCCTCCACACACCGCCGCCGCACCCTGCCGGTAGGTCACATCTTTTTTTTGACATAGTTATCGGGAATGATTACCTTGGGTTTCATGCCCATGATGGAACCACTTCGTTCGACCCTGTTGTCTCCGGCTCACTGGCCTCGCGTGCAGGGGCTGGCCCGGGAGCCGGCCGCAGTCGTCATGCGGTGGCCCGTCGGGTGTGCGAGGCGTTTGATCTGCGCGACGGGCGGGGGCGTCTGCGCCTCGCCAGCTGCCGGGCCGTGCTGACCGAGCAGGAGACGGCCGGACATCTGACCTTGCCGGCGGCCCGGTCGCACGGGGGCGGCCATCCGCCGCGTGGCCGTGCCGGACCCGGTGGTGGTTCCGGCGGCGGTGTCGGATCTGACGAACCTGCGGGTGTGCCCGGTGGCCACGGAGGCCGACCGGCGCATGTGGACGGAACTGATGCGCCGTGAGCATCCCTGCGGAGCCGTCATTCATGCGGGCGTGCAGCAACGGTATCTGATCTACTCGGACCATGGCGTGCTGGGGGCCCTGGGCTTTGCCGCCCCAGCCTTGCGGCTGGCCGCCCGCGACCGGTGGATCGGCTGGGACGACCCGACGCGCGCCGCGACCCTGAACCGGACGGTGATCGGCCTGAGCCGGTTTCTGATCCGCCCGATGGTCCGCTGTCGTCATCTGGGCTCGTGGGTGCTGAGCGCGGCTCTGCGGCGTCTGGCCGCCGACATTGAGGCGGGTTACGGGTTTCGTCCGCTGCTGGTCGAGACCTTTGTCGACGCGACGCATCATGCGGGCAAGGTCTTTGCCGCGGCGGGCTGGGACTGCGTGGGCGAAACGACCGGACGGGGGCGCTGGGCCGGTCCGGACGCTCCCCGCCGGGCGGTCAAGACGATCTGGATGCGTCCGTTGCGGCGCGACTGGCGGCGGGTTCTGGGCGTGGCGCCGGCGACCCCGGTTCCTCTGGGTCCCGCCGAGGGACTGGACGGAACCCAGTGGGCGGCGAACGAATTCGGCGACGCCCCGCTCGGCGACCGGCGTCTGGTGACCTGTGCCACCGTCATGGCCGCGGACCCCGCCGCCTCCTTTCTCGCCGCCGCACGCGGACAGACGGCCCGGGTGACCGGCTACTACCGGCTGATCCAGCAACCCGCGTCCTCGGACGTGACCCCCGACAACATTCTGGAGCCGCATCGGCAACGCACCATCCGACGCCTGGCCGGAGCCCGGACCGTGATCCTGATCCAGGACGGCACCGACCTCAACTTTGCCACGCACCCGAAGTGCCGCAACCTCGGTCTGATTGGCCGCAATGCCAGCCGGACCGGGACCCGGGGTCCGCACATGCACAGTTCCCTGGCCGTCGATGCCGACACCGGCATCCCGCTGGGTCTGACCCGAATCGAGTATGATGCCCCCACGGGGGCAGCTGAGCGTTCGGCTCCGCCCGCCGCTCGCAAGTCGGCCCGCTGGTTGCGCGGTCTGCGCGATGCCGCCCATGTGGCCCCCAAGGGCGTGCGCGTGGTGGCCGTCATGGATCGGGAGGCCGACTTCTTCGCCCTGTTCGCCGAACAGCGGCGACACCGCCATGTCGACCTGGTCGTCCGGGCCAGGGTCAACCGAGCCATGGGACCCCATGAGGCCAGGCTCTTCGAACAACTGGCCGCCGAACCGCCCGCCGGGTCCGTAACCCTGACGATCACCCGCCAGTCCGCTCGCAACGCCACCCGTACCCAGAAGGCTCGACCCGCACGCCCCGCCCGGTCGGCCACCCGGACCCTGCGCTACCGGTCCGTCCGGATCCCGCCACCCCGCGACCACGCGGACCGCCACGCCCCGCCGGTCCCCATGACCATCCTCAGTGCCATCGAAGAGACCCCGCCCGAAGGCACGCCCCCGCTCGGCTGGACCCTGCTGACCAGCCAGAGCGTCGCCACGCCCCAAGACGCCCGGCGGGTTCTGGATCAGTACCGTCTGCGCGGGCGCATCGAAGAATGGCACCGCATCTTCAATACCGGCTGCCGGGCCGAGTTCCTCAACCACCACGAGGGCCAGAGGCTGGAACGCAGCCTCACCATCAAGGCCGTCATCGCCTGGCGCCTGTTCACTCTCGCTCGCCTCGGACGCGACACACCCGAACTTCCGGCCGGCATCGTCTTTGACGACACCGAGATCACCGCGCTGGCCGACTTCGCCCAAGACCGTCAGCTGACCCTGAACCCCCACACCCTGGGCGGAGCCCTGGTCATCATGGCCATCCTCGGCGGCTATCTCAATCGCACGAACGATCCGCCACCCGGGCCCACATACATGTGGCGCGGCCAGACCAAGCTGGCGGCTCAGGCCGATGTCTATGAGCGCCTGTATCGCATGGGCGTGCTGGAGCGGCGGTCGCCCGAACCGCTGCACCAGAAACTGCGTCCGGACAAGACTTGTGACTAACAGGCAGGCCGCACCCGCTCGACCGTGGCTATGCTGACATCCACAATCGCCGCGATGTCAGCATCGATCCGCCCGCCATCCGTACGCGCCTCGTCCGCCAACAGCAGAATCTGCGCCCGCCGACGCCGCTCCGCCGACCCCCGGCCCGCATCGATCACGGCCTTCAACTCCCCGCGTTCCGACCCATCGAGCCGAACACGCCATTTCTCGCGTCTAGTCTGTGTTGTGTTCCTATCCACTGCTCCGAATAGTGACGATCGGTGGGCGGGTCCGGGACAAGCCGGTTCAGATCCCATCCGAACGTTCCCGCGGTCCGATCCTGTTTTAGGTTCGGGGCCAGATTATCGGCCATTCGGGCTCAAGTCAACCCTGACAGCGACAGAACCGACACGCACTCTTCAACCCGCAATTCAACAATGTTCAACCACTAGGGCAGGGGTCTCCGAAACAGGGTGGGATCAGTCCGGCGGGCCAGTTTGTCTTTTAGTCGGTCGTGAGCCTGCAAACCATTGATCAAGGCGGGCATGACGGATGCACAGGCCGCGATAATCAGCGGGGTTCGAGTAATGACATCAGAAAATCCATTACATATTTGGGGATCCCAGATTCAAGGGGTCAACCTGCTTTACAACGGAGTTCATGGCCGGCTTACCGATAATTCCCACCCGGTAATCCTGCATATGCTGACCGCCAGCCACGCACCGAGACTGACCCGGGCTATTCATGCCCTCCATACGAGCGCACCAAGGCAATGATGCCGGGGTCGGGGAGTTCATAACCCTGCCTTTGCCATTCAGGGCTGTATTGAGCAACATTAGCTAGGATGGCCTGTTTGTCTACCGCGTCCACATAATTCGGGTCCGCCCCCGACTCAAGCAGCAAGTGCACCACATCCTTTTGACCGCTTTTAATGGCTAGATACAATGGAGTAACTCCGAACTCATTTTCCACATTGATATCCGCACCTGCAGCCAGCAAGAGGCGAGTTATGTTAAAACTGCCGAGGGCAGTGGCCTCAAACAATGACTGTCCAATGTTAGGATCCGCACCATATTCAAGCAGGGTGCGAACCAGCGACGTGTTGCCATTAGACGCCGCGTAATCTAGAACCGTGGAACCCGTCCAACCCTCGTTGAAGTAGTCCGTGTTGGGGGCTATCTGCATATTCGGGTCCGCACCCGCTTCAAGCATGTGACGGATCAGCCGATGCGCGGATTGCGGCATCGACATACCCCAGTCCCGATGGGCGGCTAGCATGGTCATCGGTGTGTGTCCCGTTGCCGGGTCATGGACATTGAGCGGGACTCCGCTCTCGATCTTCGATATGATCTGGGCGTCGGTGGCCACCCGCACAAACATTTCCTTCAGCAACAGGTTGCGGGTCGACTGGGTGGGGACGGTGCAGGCTCCTAGCAGGACGGCCCCCAACAACACGGGGAGCATCAGCCGTTTCATAATCAGTTCTCCTCAGTTTTCTTCCCCAAGGCTCTTAGTTGTTCCCTTTTTTGGCGAATTTCTTGAACCCAGGAATCACGCTTTACCAAATAATCTTTAAGAGTTTCCGGGTCTTCTTTTTGGTTGATATGGGAAATCTCGGTCTCCAAGTCGATCAATTGGTATTCCAATTCCAAGATTTGAGCTTCTAGTGGTATGTTCAAAACAAAAGATTCCGATTTTGGCCCTGCTTGTTCGATCGTCTTCAGTCGCTCCAGAATCTTCGATGCACATGGCGAATCCCAACTACACCAAAGCGAAGTTGGCTGGATCTCATAAATTACACGATGCATGTCAGCCTTGCCAAGCCTTGAAATATAGGTATCAAATGAATAAGATGAACCACTAGCACCCTTGATTTCAAGTCAACGATATAAGCCCAAAAAAAATCCAAAACTCATAAAATGATCTGCCCGTTGGAAATCTAATCCGTCTTCGCAGGTGTTGTTGTATGGTTCAGCCGTTTGATCGCGACACTGATGATCGGACAAAAGGACACACGAAATAGTCAGAAACAGATTGTATTGGGGAGATGAGACGATAAAGGCTCAATCATTTGTGGACCGTATCCCGAAATTGGGCATGTTGTGATTTATGATATAGCTGAAATCGACTCGACGGGATCTTTCTTTATCTTCTTTGTTATCCCTATTCAGAATGGGTCGAGCTGAAGAAAATCCTACTGCCGTGATCTTTTTTGTCGCCCATTCAAAGAGGTAGTTGTCATTCTCAAGTAATTTAAGGCAGTGTGACAAAACGGCATAAGCACGCCTTTGGCTTAAATCCAGATTATTGAGAAACCGCTCTTGTATAGAATTGCTGGCCGACCACTCAGACGAAGCATGTCCCTCTATTCGTATATCCCGAATGAAAGATTGATGTTGATGTAATTCTTGAAGGTATTTAGGGCAAAAGTCTGTAAGAAAATCTTTAAATTCGACAGTCAGAGTTGCTTCCCCAGACGCAAAACTCTTGGTACTTGGAACAGAAATCACACCGTTTGGTCCAATTTCCCCACCAAATCGCCTGACTATTTCACCTATTTTCTTGTTGATGCCTTCTGCAACTTCTGTTGAGATGAGCGAATCTGAATCAAGTTGCTTTATCAGTTGTTTCAGGTCATAACCTGAAGTCACGAGCTCGGTAACTTCATCGCTACTCCGGATCACCTCGGCAAAGTCTGATGAGATCATCCACTCACCGAGTTTTTGCTGTAGGTTGGGATCAATTCCGACCAATTTTCGGATTGCTGCTGGATCAACCAAGGACTCATCTAGTGCAACGGCCTCTTCCAATAATTTCAGCGGGTTGTCTCTAGTCATGAAATCGCTGAGAAACTTACGCCCTTCAGGAGGCAAGTTTTTTATCACAACGAGTAAAGATTCTGAATTAGGGTCATTAGTTAAGACCCCCCACGACTTCTGCCTTGATTCCGATTCTTTTAAGGCATCGTTTTTTTCTGCCAGTTCATCCCACATCAATAGCAGCAATAGCAATAATGCGAAGACCAGAAGGATAAATGTCTCAGCAACGGTGAGTCCCATTATCGTACCACGACGATAGAACCGTGTAGTTTCGCCAACGGCGTGCAGATTCTTCATGCTATCTTGCCAATCTGACTTAAGAAAACTCAATACATGCCTAAACTAAACTACCTGTCTTGCAAAATTGCTCAAACCCCGTAATAGAGAGTAGTTGCTAGGAGAAAAACGAGGCAGCGAGGCACTTTGGTTAAGATCTGAAGGGGTTTAGTGACACAATTCGCTCTGTGATTCTGTTCGCTCTGTCAGGAGATATAGCCTGATCAATTTGATTGATTCTCTCTAACGCTTGGGCAATTTTTTGTACTGAATGACCAAATTCCGTAAATGTGGTGTTCGAACTGCTGACAACGTCTTCAATGCCTTTGCTAGCTTGATCAAGTCTTTCACCCAATTCCCCCGCGGATTGCCCTAGGTTGTTCAAGTCGGTCCTCAGGTTATCGATTGAACGTTCTATGTTCTCCAATTTCTGTTGGATAGAGACCGAAGATGAATCTTGAATTTTCCTGCCCTCATGGGCTTTATCAACAATCTGTTTCGACAATCTTTCCAATTGGGACGCAATATGATCAGCACTCTTCTCAAATCCTGACATGACGCTTTCATGCTGCTCTTGACTAGCGTTGACATTTTCAACAGTTTTTTTGGATATTGTATCCAATTGGACCAGAACATCACTGGACTTTTTTCCATATTTCGACAGGGCTCCAATAGTGCGAACCACCTCACTTGCCAATTGCTCGATAGACTTTTGAAATTCACGAAAAGCCGGACCGGAGTTGTCAATTATCTCTTTATGGATGTCATCTGCCGCGCGGGCGAATCCCTTTACCAATGATGTTTCGACAACGTCTCCAATTTTTCCGGCATTCGTTTCAAATGCTTTAAGCACTCGGTCTACCTTGTCCTGAAAATCAGAAATGGCATCAAGATTGCTTTGCCGAAGACTGTCCACTTCCAGCGTTAATCGACCAACACTACTTTCTAACTCAGCGAGCGTTGCCTTGGTGCCTTCAAAAACTGATTTGTGAATTTCTTCAAGGGCCCGAGAAGAGTCTTTCGCGACACTCGACAGTCCATCAATAATCGAGTCCGCTGATTTACGTAGCTTTGCGTCGCGTTCAACCGTTAATTGTACAGATTCGGTTGCAAATTGTTTGAAGCGGACTGTAGATTCAGACAACGCATTGCGAAACTCTCGAACCGCTCTCTGAACTTCAATTTGATTTTCTCTGTCCCGCGCAACAATATCTGAGCGTTGCTGAAAATACCAGACGCGAAGGGCAATTCCGATAACGGTAGAAGTGAGTGCAATCCCGAAACCGGATATTATTTCGCGTAGAATTTCAGACTGGACAGTCGAAAACCCAAGCTCAAAGAGCGTGACTGCCAAACTGACCAAAGTGAACAGGAACCCCAGGTAGTAGCAATTGTCGCCAATTGTTTCCGGCTCAACCTGAGAACGGCTTGACGTCTGGACAATGATTGCATAGAGGAGCAAAATAAATGCGGTCCAGATAGCGGCAATTAATGCGACCAGGTGCTGGGGGTCTTCTGGGATAATTGGTAAAATCCGTTGTTTGATCACGATGATGCCAGCGGCTCCAAAGCACATTGCTGCTACCAGCACAAAACGGTCAGCAAAGTGCGGGAGACTTGTGCTATGAGATTTCGATCGGTTCAATTTCAGTCTCTAAATTTCGCCCAGTGTCGCCCGGTCTAGCCTTAATGATCTGACTGAGTGAGCTTCAAGATACCGTTTCCAGAAGTTATCTACATCAATTGGGTCAATGGATTGCGGAACAGTTCTTGGAATCCGGATGATATGAATGTGAAAATCCTTGAGAATCCTCGACAAATTGTCAAATGCCGGCGTACGCCGGAAGTCATCCCATTTATGCCCTTTGTAAAAACTCATTGTGTTGCTGTTTTGCATAAGGTCAGATACCAAGATTAAGGTTTTGGGAGCGTCACTTCCCCTTACGCCTTCAGCACTTGCAACCAACGAAGTGATGCTTTCAATAATAGGAGAACTTGGTTGTTCATCAGCAATCATCATTGATTGTATCGTTCGATTAAGAGGAACTTCAAACTGCTTGCGATAGCGTTCTTCAATCATCTGGCTGTTTTGGTATAATGGGTTAGCCTCAGAAGGAGGCTTGCAAACAGACATCTTTTCCCCCTGTTCGGCTGTCTTCGGGTGAACAATTCCGACTGCAATCAATGTCCCTTCTTCCATAGCCTTAATCAGCCGCTTGATTTCTTTCTGGAGTCTTTCGGCCTGTTGATCGTTGAGCGGGTCGGTTAAATCGAGGGCTACCATCACGTACCCGCTTGGGCCTTGTTCAGGACAAAGTGTTGCTTCGTCGATTTGCCCGGTGTTTCGAATCCAGAGAAAAACTGCAATCAAGCCTGCAAAAGCAACCAACACAAAAAAGATCAATAACCACCAAAGTCCAACCGAAGCGGTTCGCCTGAAAGATTTTCGCGTTCGCCGGGATTTCACCATCGCCACTAGCCGTAGACTTCCGCCAAGGCCGAATCTTCGATTTTCCTCGCACTCGGAAATTTGTCAATGGACTTCCCGTAGTGTTCATTGATCTCCTTTATTCCTGAAGAGACCATGCTTTCGATCCGTCCTATCTCTTCTTGTAATTTGTCGGTATTCACCTGGTTGCTCTCATCCCGAATAAATTCCTTGAATTTGAATTGTTCCTTAAAATACTCTGGTGAGCTTGTCGAGCGGTACTCTTCATTGCTGTCACGATAAATCTGCAATAGTTGCTGAACGACAGAGTCGCAGTGTGCAAGTTGTGCAGACAATTGTGCATACAAAGACTTATGACCATACAAAGCGTCTGTTGACTCATTTGAATGAAGATGTACCAACTCCTCAGCCTCTCGCAACTCATCAACAACTCGATCCCGCTCTCTTTCCAGTTCATCTAGCGCAGAGTCATGCTCTTTTTCGTATCGCTCCCTGGCATCCTCAAGCAAGCGCTCTGTATTTCCATATCCGGGGTATGGATCATCGGCATAATAGGCCTTTAGCAACGCAACCACAGATATGAGGCTGCCAATGGTGATCAGGAGCCAAGATTCTATGGATGCAACATCCAAAGGAGCGGTAGCGATGCGTTCAACAGCTTTTTCCGCTGCCATATTCCATTCGAGACCGGAAACCATACCATCCCGAAAGTGTGCAACACTAAAGTTAAATGCAACGATAAAGATGGACCATACCATCAAAAGCAAAAAACCATACAACTTGGTCCACGAATTTATATGGTTTTTGAAGCGGCTATAGTAGCCTGAAATGCTTGAAACACCTACGTTCGCTATCGAGATAAGTGCCGCGGCAAATCCTCCACCCAACAACCCGAATTCATTTTTTTGGGCAAAAAGGTAACCGTTCAGAACACTTTCGATGAGCACCATCAAAAAACCCAGTGCAAGCCACCGGATGCCTCCTGACCTGTGGTGGTGGACAACTCTTTTTATTTCGTGTTTCTTGCGAAACTGGAACTTCGAGACCACGCATTCCTTCAATTGTACCATTGGGCCTTGCAATCGGGTTTCAAGCTTCTGGGAGTCACTCTCAAATTTGTTTGGGGCCTTGGATGCACTTGATTCAATCAATGTGCGGATACTGGGAATACGAGCAAGACGCTGTTCATAAACTGCACTATGGTTATGAAATTCCTGAATACTCAACTGTCTTAAATCGTCTACAGCCTTGATAATCTCGTTCTCAACGCTGTCAGGTAACGTGCTAGAGCTTTTTGGGAACTCGTCTTTTCCACGACGAATGCCACGTTTTCTCGGCTCAAGTTGTTCCTTGAGCCGGTCGACATCGATTCGAGGAAAAATTTCAGTTGTCGGGATAAACTCGTTCGTTCCGAATATTTCCTTGATTTTTTTTAGCATTAAAACCAGCAGATATTTCGTATGAAATGGGACGGTGCTTATTCGTTCTGTCGGAGATACAGTAGTGTCTCTGTTTCGGAAAATCAACAGAAGTCAAGTTGACACAAACGGGTGTCAGTTTTTGTTCATACTGCCTTGAACGGTTGTTTTCGCCAATCCACCAAATTCATGAGCCAATGGTTCGAAACACCATATCCCAGAATCAGCACAACACTAGCTCCAGTTCTCGGGACATAACTGCTGACCATTTCACTGTGAAACCTCCGCTAGCCGCAACCACCTCGGAATTGGTCTGCTTGCATCCAAGGTCATAACGGCAGCAGTTCAGTCGGAATCGTTGGCATTTCCAGTTGCTTCGTCAAGGCCCGAATCTATCCTTTCAGTCTTCACTTCTTGAAGATGATATACCTTTGGTGTCGTGTCTTGTTTTTTGGACCGTGTCATTCAGAACTATCACTGGCAAATTCAAGACGAGGGCAAGACAGATGGCCAAATGCCGATCATCCTCGACCTCGTACGGACCTTGCAGCCAACCGGATATTGCGTCTATCGTCTTTACAACTCTCCTATCCTGTGCCTGTGAACCTTCTAACCTGAAACTCAATTGTGATTGACAAGACAGCTTTAAGGTATACGCATGGTTTTCTTTGCAACATTTATCATCGCCCAAATGGTTGATTCTTCCAATCCTACAGTTATGGTTTGTAGTTCAGGGTCATTAAAAGTGTCATTGTGAACTCAATGCCCAAGTCAGAAAAAGATTCAAACAAAATACTCAACAGACCCTGGCAAAGATCTCGGGCGGCAGGCACTCTGCTCGGCCATCTTTGTGGAGACGCACTCGGACTTCAGGTCGTTGCGCATTCTCCTGAGGTAATCAGGAATCAATGCCCAAAAGGGATACGGTCCATGGTCGGGGGTGGCAGTTTCAGCACACTCAAAGGCCAGATATCCAACGTGTCCGAATTGGCACTGGTATTGAGCCGGCACCTGCTCGCAAATGGCCGGTATGATTCCGAGCTCGTATTCGCGGAATACCGGAACTGGCTCGATTCTGTCCCTTTCGAGTGTGGCCTGACAACAGCAAATTCCCTTTTGGGAAAAATCAGCGCAGACAGTCTTGCACCGGGGGCTTTGGCTCGGATTACACCAATCGGAATCGCTGGAGCTGGAATGGAGTTTGATCGTGTTGCTGCCTACGCGATCAAGGACACCTCCCTGACCCATCCAAACCCTGTTTGCGGTCAAATCAATGCTCTTCTGGCCATATGTATCGCTCACGCCGTGAGCTCTGGAGCGACTGCCGAAAACCTGTTTCAGGAAATGCAGGGTTTCGCCGCGAGGATGGAGCATGACGTAAAAATTCGCCGACTTCTGGACAAAATTCCTAAGTCTTACAAGCCGGGCGCCTTGATTACTGAAACGCCCGACGTTTTGCAGACTTTCGAGATCGCCATGAAGGAACTGCTTTTTGCTCCTTCGACAGAGGAGGGCATTTCACATGCCATCATGTTTGGTGGAATCCGATCACGGCACAACGGAGCTTTGGCTGGGGCACTGCTGGGTGCGGTTTACGGGTTGGAGACTCTGGACTCCGGTTGGCTGGACGCCGTGCAATCCTGCCAGCCCAAAGAGGGCCTTGCAAATGTCTTTCAGCCGCGCCCTGAACGATACTGGGCCCAAGGGTCCGTCAACATTGCCCACGGGCTGCTTGGCGTCTCCTTGTAGATGAAACGCCTTACCGTCTGGTTTTCAAGTTTGTCATCGTGAACGTGTTGCGCTCCTTTTTCGCTGAATTCGGCTGCAAGGCAAGATCACCGTGTTGAGTGCAGTAACGTTTTCCAGCCTGAACCGGCTTGCCACAAAACCAGAAGTTCCTGGTTGCCGGATCACCTATGGGCCATCGGCAGGTCTTTTCGGTGAGATACAAAAGGGTGAGCTTTTGTTCAACACGCTCGATTTCAGGGGGGTGAACGTCAGGTTTTTTCTTTGTCTTCTGAGGCAAAACTGATTTCTTTTGACCTTTTGCTCGGCTCGTAATATTCAGTTCGGATTTTTTGATGCCCAGTCGACTGAGCTTGCCAATGACTGCGTTGCGGGTCTTGCCGATTTTGTTGGCAATGACGACAGCGGAAAATCCCTCCACCCACATGGCCTTTGCCTGTTCGACCTGATCGTCCGTCCAGCTTGTCAACTTTACCCTCCACCCAATCTGTCCTTTAACTTGCTCTCGACAAGAGTTATGCTTGACAGGTCCTTTATCAAGGTAGATGATATGCGGATTCGAAGAACTGTGTCCAGCACCTCCCCCGAACAGAGATGAACTGTACCGTTGGATTTTGTCTGTTCCTTTCCTATGTCACCTGTTTTCATTCTGAAAGTGTTGCACGATGATTGATGCGGTCATGCCGACCTATGCCAGAACCGAAATGGGGTTCGAAAGAGGCGATGGGTGCTGGCTTTATGGAACAGATGGCAAGACATACCTTGATGCCGGGGCAGGAATTGCAGTCAGCTGTCTGGGACATAACCACCCCAAGCTTGTCCAAACCTTGGTCGATCAGGCCGGAAAACTGTGGCATACCTCAAATCTCTACCGTATACCCAATCAGGAGAGACTGGCATCCCTGCTGGTCGAGAACAGTTTTGCCGACACCGTCTTCTTCACGAACAGCGGGACGGAAGCGGTTGAATGCGCAGTCAAGATGGCTCGCAAATACTGGTTCAAACAAGGACGACCGGAAAGAAATCAGATCATAACTCTCAAGAACTCCTTTCACGGACGAACACTCGGCATGATTTCGGCAGCTGGAGCCGAAAAGCTCACCACGGGATTTGCGCCATTGCTGCCTGGCTTCATTCAGGTAGAACCCGGCGATATGGCCGCGGTAACAGATGTTTTGACGGATACCACAGGAGCCATTCTGGTCGAACCCATTCTTGGTGAGGGGGGAATCATGCCGCTCTCAGACAAGTTCATGAAGGATCTGAGAGCCGTGTGTGACCGGGAAGAACTGCTGCTCATTCTGGACGAAATCCAGTGTGGCATGGGTCGAACCGGAAAACTTTTCGCATACGAGTGGGCCAGCATTACACCCGATATCATGGCCATCGCCAAGGGAATAGGAGGCGGGTTTCCCCTCGGAGCTTGCCTGGCAACCGAAAAGGCGGCAGCAGGCATGACCGCTGGAACCCACGGCTCGACATATGGCGGGAATCCTTTGGCCTGCGCTGTGGGATGCACCGTAATGGAAACGATTGCCAACGAGGATATGCTTCTGCATGTCGGCAAAGTTGCGGGAACTATAAGGCAGCAACTCGAGTCCCTGGTTGACAGTCACCCCGACGTATTCGAGGAGGTGCGCGGTGAAGGGTTGATGCTGGGCATCAAGTGCAAGGTCCCCAACATGGATGTCATTGCGGCAGGTTATGAGCAGCAACTCCTGACCGTTCCCGGCGGAGACAACGTGGTTCGCATTTTGCCGCCGCTGGTCGTCAGCGAAGACGAAGCCAAGGAGATTGTCAATCGGCTGGACAAGGCCGCAGGTTCCATCGAGGTATCGTCCGATGCCTGATTTTCTGCAAATCACCGATCTCAAATACGAGGACTTGAGACGGATCCTGCGGGATGCCAGCCAGACCAAGCAGACCCGCGAGGAAAAGCCCAGAGGGCATGCTGACCCTGACCGACCATTCGCCGATATTGTCGTGGCCCTGCTGTTTGACAAGCCGTCGACACGAACACGTCTGTCTTTTGAGGTGGCCGTCCATCAATTGGGCGGCAAGTCCATAGTCATTTCAACGGAATCAACTCATAGAGTCCGGGGAGAATCTATCAAGGATACGGCCTTGGTGCTCTCCCGATATGTTGATCTCATCATGATCCGGACCTATGAGAATCAGATCCTTGACGATCTTGCTCGTTTTGCTGACGTCCCGGTCATTAACGGTCTTACGGACTACAGCCATCCCTGCCAGATTCTGGGCGATATCATGACTTTTGAAGAAAAGTCCGGACCGATTGAGGGCAAAAATATGGTCTGGGTCGGCGACGGCAACAATGTTTGCAACTCCTTCTTGCACGCCGCTGGACAGTTCGGGTTCAACCTGACGTTTTGCGGACCGAAAGAATTTGATCCCGACCTGAAGGAAATCAAGTCCGCCCGATCAAGGGGGTCAAAGGTCACCATTGAGCGTGATCCGAGACAGTGCATACCTCAAGCGGACCTCATAGTGACCGATACATGGGTATCCATCCACGAGGATGATCACACCGAAACGAAAATGCGAGGTGATTTACATGTGTATCAAGTCAACTCGACCATGATGCAGATGGCCAGGCCAGAGGCCCTGTTTATGCACTGCCTGCCAGCCCACAGAGGGAAAGAGGTCACCTCGGAAGTATTGGACGGGCCTCAGTCGGTCGTTTTTGATGAAGCCGAAAACCGGCTCCACGTTCAGAAGTCCATCATGAAATGGTGCTTGGGACGGTTGTAGGGGGCATTTCCCTGGACATCTTCAGTCCTGCCGCAGCAACAGCAGAAGAGCGACAATCGTCATGGCCACCCCGAACAGGATGGGGAGGGAGGGGAGACCCCGACCCAGAGTAAATTCCCACAACACGACCCAGCTTGGGGTCAGGTAGGTGTAGGCCATCACCTTGGCCGAAGGAATGCGCATTGAGGCATAACTGACAGCAAAAAAGGTCAGGATCGTGGCAATGAAGGTCAGGTAAAAAATGGTTATCAGAACGATGGACGGCAAATCGAACCACGCCGTGGTGGCAACGTCCTGCCAGCCAAACGCCATGAGAAAAATCGATCCTGTAGTCACCATCCCCAGGACAAACACTTGTGGTGGCTCGCCTTGATTGGCAAAGCGCAGGAATGGGGTGTAGAATGCATGAGCCACGCATCCGAAGAAAAAGATGATCTCGCCCTGACCAACACGGAACGACAGGATTGCCGAAAAATCGGCTCGGAAGATGACCCATACAGCTCCGACCGCTCCGATCATCAAGGCTCCGGCTGTTCGTCTGGACACTTTTTGCTGCAGCAGAAGCCATCCGAACAGCCCGGACAGGAGTGGAGTCAGGGTGAACACGGTGCTAGTCGACACGGCGGAAGTCGTTTGCAAGGCAATAAACATCAAAACAAAGTAAAAGGCCATCAGGGCCCCGGCGACAAAATACCGCCAAGGGTTTTTGAAATAGGATGGCTTGAACCCGGTTCCGAAATATACGAGCACAAGAATGAGGATTGCCGACAGGATGAAGCGGGAGGCCGTGAGAGCGAAAGGGCTGATCATGTTGGCAACCATCCCGCCCAGACTGAATGATCCGGCTATGCCAAAGGAAAAGGCGAACATGAAGAGGTGACCCTTGGAGTGCTCCGCAAGATTGATTGGCACCATACTTTTTCTCTCTCCAGGCTTCACGGCAATATCACCGTCGCGCCATCATATACGCAGACAACCCTGACTCACAAAGAGCTGACAGGAAACAGTTGCCGCTCTCAACAGACATGACAGAAATTTTGAAGAGCGTTCGCTTGAGGTGGCACTCGTCCCCGAGTCCAGCTGTGTATCTCTTTCATCAAGAGACATCTGTAGACGCGTGAGGATGATAAGGGGCCGAGTGGAAAGTATACGACTTGTTCCGTTCGATTCCGCTCACCATACATTGGCATCGTGATGATTCGTTCATACACACGAAGCGATGGATGACATGCCGTCGGCCATGAACCGCCATGACAGAGAGTATCAGTCAATGGTCAACGCGTTTCCAGACAATCCTTTTGTTCCGATTCATGCGAGCCGCCGCACTTCATGGGCCGGCGTCCGGACGTCGAAGCGGCGTTTGACAATTTGGAGCGGCTGCTGGGCATGTCCGCGTTACCCCGCAGTCGCAGCCATTTGATCTATGGACCGCGCGGCACGGGCAAGACTGTGCATATTCGCTCCTTGCACGTGTGGATTCTGGCTCGGTCGGCACTGGTCATCCTGCTTGACCTAGCAGACCGTCGTGTCCCATCGCAACCCGCCATGGCCCGAGAACTGTTTTGACCGTGGGTGGAGATAGTCAGCATCATGGTTGACCGGATGGATGACGATGGTCGGGCATCAGACCAGAATGTTGTCGAACAAGCCGAGGGCCGGGTCCGGAGTTTTTTGGCAAAGACACCTCTGGCTCGCACGTCGGTCATGGGTTCCATCAAGGCCATGACGGCGAGTGAGGCCCAACTTTTGGTCGGGGTCGGCTCCACAACCTCTACCTTGCACGCCACTACGGACTGGAGCAGTGCTGTCCGTCGCTTCAGCTTGCGGCGACTCACGGCCAGCGGGTCCTGTAGGGAGATCAGCGGTCCGGGTTTTGGCTGTTCTGATTTGACAACGAGCCAAGCTTCATGCCGACGTGGAACCGGAGCGTGGTATCGCGCGTGTCGCTGAGCCCGCCGCCCTGACGCCAAAAGGGATGAGGAAAGCTAGCGAGTTTTCTGGGTGTCCAAGCGGAAGTCGTACAAGTCCGACTCCGGCAGCGCAACCTCTAACATGCGAGCCGGGTCGAAATTGGGGCCCGTGCGCGTGTGCGGGTAGCCGCGCTGGTTCATGACGAAGCGAATCGGTCCATGCTCCCCCGAACCGGTCCAGTCATCCCCTTCATGGGTATGCCCGCAGATCCATGTATGGATGTCATACTGGCGGATTTCGGACCACAGATCGCTGGCATAGCTGGCGGTCAGCGCCCGTTCCCGCTCTGAGGCCCCTTCTCGTTCTCGCGGCACCAGCTCACGGACGGGCAGGTGGTGAGTCAACACGATGGTCGGACCCGGATGGGGCCGGGCCAGAGCCTCGAACAGGGCCGCCTTGTCTTGGCGATGCTGAGCCAGCATGTCCTCCACGGTCCGGCGCCGGCTCGGACCCGTGCGAATCATGTTGTAGTCGTTCATGATGGTGCCAGCCGTGACTCGGGCCAGACCGGCCAGACCGGGATACAGATCGAGATCGGTCCAGAGCGTCGCGCCGATGATGCGCACGCCGGCGATGACGGTGGTTTCGCCATGGAGCACCCGCACGTCGTGCCCCTGGCGCCGCAGGACATCCAGCTGGTGCCGCTCCTGCTCCCTGAGTTCAGGCCAGACCGAGCCATAGCATTCGTGATTGCCCCAGATGGCAACGACTGGACAGCCATATTTCTGCGCCGCGCGGCGGGGAATCTCCAGATGCCTCCCCCGCACATGCGTGTCGCCGGCGATCAGCACCCCGTCCGGCGGGACGTCCAGCTTGGGCAAGGCAAACTCGTTCCAGAACTCATCATGCAGGTCGCTCCAGACCAAAAAGCGGGCTGTCGTCGATGGTGTCATAGCTAAATTCCTTTTCTGTGGGGCTGCGGACGGACCTCCTCCGGCAGCGTGTGCATCAGCCTGAGGCATGTCTCGTTATACAGCCAGCGACCATCCACGGCATCCCCGTCTGGAGGAGTCCCGTCTTGCAGGAGCTCGAAGAGAAAGAGATTATCTCGCCCGTTTCGCCCATGCCTGTGGTATCCTCGCCGGGCCTGGCAAATCTCCTGATTGAAGAGCTGCATCGTCCGGTCCAACAGGGCGTTCTTGCCAAATCCGCGTCGCCGGGTGACGCCAGTGCAGGGAAACACAGGCCGCAGATTCTCCCGAGTTTCGATCTGGAGCTTGCGCACCCGGTGAGCCATTTCGGCCTTGCGTCCGTAAAAGCCCCATTTCAGTGCCATATCATCAGTCTCCTGTCATTCAGTGACAACGCTCCGTCAGCGGTCCGTCCCCTGCGCTCATTTACATAGGATGGCCTCCGGCCATAATCCATACGCCGGCGCCAATCATGCAAAAACGCCCGCTTGGCGGAGCACGGACCATTCCGGACCCCGGCGCCGGGGTCACTGGAGGAGGGGGCGTTGGGCTCACGCGATGAGGTGTCCAGCCAGCCCCCCCCCGGCGATAGCTCGATGCCGTATTCGGCTGCCTGGCAACGGATCTCATCAAGCGTCGCTAGGCGACCGCTCAGCCGATCAATGGACTGATGGAGGTGCGTACGCGCCGACGGTGTCTCGGGCGTTGCATCCTCTATGGGCCCCCGACGGTGGCCAGGGACTGGCGAATATCGTCCAGGTCGTGACGGACGTTCTCCCAGCTGAACTGGGCCTCATGCCAAGTCTGGAACATGTCCTTGTGCAACCGCTCCCCCTCCCTCTTCATCCTCCGGTACCAGGACTTGCCGACGAAGAATGGCGTCCCTGAAAGCGAACGGGCGGACCAAGGTCCAACAGTGGGAGGAAGCGGGTGAGCACTGGCAAGACGACACGCAAAATGACCGGTTTTTGCCCCGACAGATCGTCATGACACCATCGGATCGGTGACAATCCACCCCATTTCGGTTGATTATGCCCTTAGGGAGATTAATGACCCCGAATTCCGACATGTTGACTCCGCATTCAGCACTTCCTATATGGGGCAGACTCCAAAATTGTTGGTTTACTTACGGTTCTGGATACTGGTCAAGGATCGCCACACGTCAGCGAGTTTCGCCCACGGGTGTGCGCATGCTATTGTCGCTAGATCTTTCAAGATCGAACGCATTTTGAACGCTAAACGGAGAGACAGCATTGTTTGAGTCTTTATCCAACCGGTTCAACGAGGTATTCCAAGGCCTCACCAAAAAGGGAACCTTGTCCGATCAGGACGTTGCCGCCGCCATGCGGGAAGTCAGGATCTCCCTCTTGGAAGCTGACGTTGCCTTGCCCATCGTCAAGTCCTTCATTCGCACAGTTCAGCGCAAGGCTACAGGGCAAGCTGTCACACGCTCGATATCACCCGGCCAACAAGTCATCAAGATTGTGCATGACGAGCTGAAGGAAATCCTCGCCGGTGGTGAATTGGACAGCCGCTTGCAAATCGGTTCACCACCTGCAGCAATCCTGATGGTAGGTCTGCAAGGTTCCGGCAAAACCACGACAACCGCCAAGCTGGCCAAGCACCTGACTGAAAAAGAAAAAAAGAAGGTCCTGATGGCCTCACTCGACACGAGACGACCAGCCGCCATGGAACAGCTGGCCATCCTGGGCAAGCAGGAAGGAATAGAGACCTTGCCCATCGTCTCGGGACAGGATGCCGGAACCATTGCTCGGCGCGCGAGTTTTCATGCCAAGGGGCAAGGGGCGGATGTTGTCTTGCTGGATACGGCCGGCCGACTGCATGTTGACAATGAGCTCATGGCGGAAGTCGTCAGCGTCAGAGATACGGCCAACCCAAAGGAAACTCTTCTGGTCGTGGACGGCTTGACCGGACAGGACGCAGTCCATATCGCCCGTGAGTTTGATACGCAAATCGGCATATCCGGCGTTGTTCTCACCCGCATGGAGGGTGATGGCCGTGGCGGCGCAGCCCTGAGCATGCGGGCCATCACCGGGAAGCCCGTCAAGTTCATGGGCATCGGCGAAAAGATTGCCGACCTGACTGTTTTTGATCCGGATCGAGTGGCCAACAGCATACTCGGAATGGGCGATATCGTCAGCCTGGTCGAGAAAGCCTCGGAAACCTTTGAAAAGGAAAGGACCGAACGCATCATGTCCCGCTACGGCAAGGGGCGCATAAACATGAACGATCTTCGGGACTTGCTGATCGCGATGGAACGAATGGGGGGACTCGGCGGCATCGCATCCATGATACCCGGACTTCGCGGCAAGGTTGCTGCTGTAAGCAGGCATGAAGGCGTGCTCAAAAAGAATCTGGCCTTGATCAACTCCATGACTCGCAAGGAAAGAGCCAACCCCAAACTTCTGCAGGCCAGTCGAAAGAAGCGGATCGCAGCGGGTGCAGGCCTGGGAGTGTCGGATGTCAATTCACTCCTGAAGGTTCACCGGCAAATGACCTCCATGGGTAAAAACCTTTCGCGGAAGGGAGTCCTGAAGCAAATGCTGGGTTCGACACTGCAGTCGGAACCGTCTGGAGACCTGTCCTCACTCGGTTTGCAGGATTGGACCGCATCGCAATTGAAAAGACCTTCTGGTCGATACGGACGATACGGCTGATTCATGCCTTTTCCGTTGGTACCAATCCTGACTCATCGCCGTACGCCTAATCCAAACCGTCAATAGGTATCTTTATGCACGAGACCATTGCTGACACGATCCTGAAAAAGCATCGCGAATCCATCGACCGCCTCGATGCCATTCTCATTTACACCTTGGCCGAACGGTTCAAGCTGACGCAGGAAGTGGGAGTCCTGAAAGCCGAACACAATCTGCCGCCGGCCGACCCGGCACGCGAGAAAAAACAGATCGAACGGCTAAAGGAATTGGCAGGGTCGGCGAACCTTGACCCTGAGTTTGCCAAGAATTTCATCAGTTTCATCATCGCTGAGGTCATTCAGCAACACAAAAAACACAATCATCGAATCCATTCGCTTAACAAGAACGAGGAGTGACAACTATGACAATGCGAATCCGATTGGCTCGTCGAGGATCCAAGAAACGTCCCTTTTACAGCATTGTGGCCGCCGATTCGAGAATGCCGCGAGACGGTCGCTTTATCGAGAAGCTGGGAACCTATAATCCGCTGCTGGCGAAGGATGATCCCGATCGCGTCAAGATTGATGCTGACCGGGTCAATCATTGGATGGAAAAGGGGGCATCGCCGACTGACCGAGTAGCGAGGTTTCTGGAGGCCAGGGGAGTGCTTCAACCCAAAGTGCGCAGCAATCCTCAAAAGGCCACTCCGGGCAAGAAGGCATTGGAGCGCAAGGCGGCAGCCGAGAGTTCAGAAGAGTGATGCTTTCCGGTGGGGTTGAGCCCTTGCCCGAGTGTACTGAAACGTCGAACTCTGCACGACCGCCGGACGATGAACTGGTTCTGGTTGGGCATGTGGGTTCGCCCCATGGAATCAAGGGCTTGGTTCATCTCAAGAGTTATTGCGAAACACCGGGGGACATCGGCAATTTCGCAATGCTATTCTCGACCCCGAGCCGGCACCAGCCTTTTCAGATCAAGTCGGTTCGAGAGACGGCCGATCATCTCATTGTGGCTGTCCGGGGAATTCAGTCCCGTGATGAAGCCGAGGCCTTGCGTGGCACCCAATTATGGGCCCGACGGCGCGATTTTCCTGCCCTTGAACCGGACGAGTACTATCATTCCGATCTGGTCGGCCTGCGCGTGCACGATCGGTTCGGCAGACACGTAGGCCAGGTCGTTGCAGTTCATGACTACGGGGCCGGAGACTTCCTTGAAATCACCCTGACCAACCAGGGGGAAGCGGTCTATTTCCCCTTCACGAAAGAACGCGTCTTGTCGGTTGACATTTCCTTGGGACATCTGACTGTCGATGACATTGGTGATTGGCAGTGACCTGGACAGCCAAGATCGTTACATTGTTTCCCGAGGTCTTTCCGGGCGTTCTGGGCCATTCCTTGCCCGGCAAGGCGTTGGCCAGGAAGGACTGGATCCTGCAGACGTTCGACTTGCGTCAATTTGGTACCGGCCCCCATTGCCGGGTTGATGATGCCCCCATCGGGGGCGGACCCGGCATGGTCATGAAGCCGGATGTACTGGAAGCAGCGCTGGCGGGGGCCATGACGGACATTGATTCAGCCGCTCTGTCTTGGCCTGTTGTTGCCCTCTCTCCCCGCGGCCGACCATTCGACCAGAAAATGGCCCGGGAGTGGGCGCATGGGAATGGTGTGACCATGATTTGCGGCCGCTACGAAGGGATTGACGAGCGGTTCTTGACTGATCCCGGAATCGAGGAAGTCTCTCTGGGAGACTTTGTCCTGGCTGGAGGAGAGGTGGCGGCTCAAGCCATGATTGAGGCCACAGTCCGACTTCTGCCAAGGGTCTTGGGCAATGAAGAATCTCCTCGCGATGAAACCTTCAGCGACTGTCTGCTGGAGTACCCTCAGTATACCAAACCCAACGAATGGAAGGGACAGTCGGTTCCCGAAATTCTCTTCTCCGGTCATCATGAGCGCATTGCCCAGTGGCGCCAACAGCAAGCAGAAGCGCTAACCCGCGTCCGCCGACCAGATTTATGGCGGCGACATAGTTCGCACCAAAGAGTTGAAACCTGATTTTTTTTGCTATGTGTATCGGACGTCCCATCGAGGAGATGAACAATGAACGAGATTGACCGCTTCAATGACGAGCAACTGGCGATGCTCCGGCAGAACAAGACTATCCCGGACTTTCGGGCGGGTGACACAATCCGAGTCGGCTTCAAGGTAACAGAGGGAACCCGGACGCGCATTCAAAATTATGAGGGCGTTTGCATTGCTCGAAAAGGAGGCGAAGGAATAGACGGCTCCTTCACCGTACGCAAGATTTCCTTTGGCGAGGGGGTCGAAAGAATGTTTCCGTTGCATTCGACCAACATTGACAGCATCACGGTCATACGCCGAGGAAAGGTCCGTCGGGCCAAACTGTATTACTTGAGAGAACGACGGGGCAAGTCCGCTCGCATTGCCGAGCGCACCAATTATCGCCCCAAGCGAGTCAAGGAAACTGCTGTCTTGGGGGATTGAACCAAAATGAAGAAAGACATTCATCCGGATTATCACAAGATCACTGTCAAGTTGACCAACGGCGACGAATATGAAATGAAATCGACCTATGGAAGCGAAGGCGACACGCTACAGCTCGACATTGACCCGACAGTTCATCCAGCCTGGACGGGTGGGAACGCACACTTGATGGACACGGGTGGCCGTGTATCCAAATTCAAAAAGAAATACGGCGACTTCAAGTTCTAGATTCCTCAAGCGTGAGCCGAGGTTTCCCGTCTGACGTTCAGAGAGGCGATGGGCCCTCGGATGGGACGATCAGGGTCTTGATGCGCCCCAGCAGGCCTTTTGGAGCAACGAATGAACATGAGGGAGAAGAGAGGTCACGACAAGACCCTTCGGGAAGCTCTGAACGGTTGCAAGATGCCGGTATAGCGGGACCCTCAGTTTTCCAGCACGGTCACGATGTCCAAAGTTGAGAAGGGACGGCCCATCCCGGCCCTCAGGGGCTGGATCTGCCAATGTCATTGCGCACGGAATGAACGAGCAGCTGCCAGCCCCGGACACCTGCCACCCTCAAGACACCTGTTATCCGTTTCGCCTGGATACGCTGATTCCCCCTTCCCTTCGGACCGAGCTCATTTATTCTGCCGGTCGCAGCGCGGCTTCGAAAGTGTCACACCTTGCAATTCGGCTGCTCAGGCATCGTGCCCCTGCGGGTCGCTTCATTCCGGTACATTCAAGCCAAGACGCGATCAAGTTGTCTTTTTTTGTTGCAATTCCCTTCGGCATTGGCTATAATCCGGTGTTATTGAAATGGCTGGAAGTGGAAAGGTAGGACGATCATGGTACAAAATCAGTTGATGCAGAATCTTCGACCTGTGGAGATTTCGTCGAAGGATGTCACGAAGATAGTGGCGTGGGCGGAGTCTTGCCACCTGGATTCAGGGCGGCTGGACCAGCTCAATCAACGCGGAAGTCAAACGCGGGACGAGGCTTTCAAGGATTTCGGCTTTGACGATCCGGAAGGGATTGAAATCATGTTTGTCGCGAATCAGGAGACGGTTGATCATTTTGTCATTCCTTCGGATCCGAATGCGACAATGAGTGATGAAAGTCTTGAAGGCGTGGCCGGTGGTGCGTGTGGCTCAACTGTGGCTTCGATTTTGGGAGCCACGGGGGCGTCCACTCTCGGTTGCATCGGCTAATGATTGCAATACAAGTGATTGGCGGGCGGTGTGGAGATGCCGTTGCGGGGTTTTCTGGCGGTCAGGCACTGTGGTGCTGATGGCTGAGTGGATCGTAGTTGAGTCGTCGTGTCTCGGTTAGTGGATTGTTGACTGGTTGGTAGCCAGCGAATTCTTGGCGAGCCGAGGCAAGGGCGTCATTTGGGGCTGGAGCGATTTAGTCGTTGGTTTTGTCCGCGGCCTCGTTGGAGTAGCGGAGGGCTCCTGCGGCTTGACCGGGTTCGGCTGTGAGTGCCGTGTCAGTCGTTCATTGTCCTGTATCCCCCTAGAACTGCCAATTCAAGCGAGAAGTTGGCCGCAATGGGACCGGCGACACCCTGATGTATCTTTGGCGCCCTTAGGGGAGAGGGCGTTTTTTTGCCTTGAGACATTTTGACCGTGCTTGAAAACTGAGGGGCCTGCTATACGGGCGTTTTGCGACCGTTTCGGGCTTCTCCAAGAGCCTTGTCGGTTCCTCACAAGAGTGATGGTCGACAAATGTCCCTACATGCCCAACCTTTCCTCGCATGCTCATTCATCGCAAAAGAATGCCCGCTGTCCGCATCAAGATCCCATACGTGCTCACCCGCAATCCGGTCTAGCAAAAGGCATTGCTACCACTCCGACCCTGTTGAAATCGCTCGAACGCCGGGGTCCATGTCATCCTCGAAGAACTGCGGACAGAAACTCGTCGCACCCGGACCTTCCTGAGTCCGCAATGCCTGTCCGGTACCTCAGGGGCATTGAGGTCTGGCTCGCTTTCTGGACTTCTCGAACGTCATGGTACAGCGGAATGAAGACAAGGGGGCTGCAACACGACCGCCACCCCCGCTTCTCCCTCGGCCGTTTGAAGCCGCGTTCTCGGCGAATGGCCGCCAGTTACGAGAAGCTGGAGTACAGCGTTTTCGCCATGATCACGATCGAAACCATTCTCCAATAGTGCCGGCACATCAACACAACGAGATGGGACATGGCTAATGAAGTCTACGGCCAAAATCCGTTTGGCATGTCCCAGATGCAGGCCAACCCAGTGTTCATTTCCAACTACACCTTATTGGCCTCGGCAAGCGACTTTTCGATAATGGCTACGTCACTGGGATTGTTGAGCTCCCAAAAGCCCCTTCCCCTGGAATCCACTTCAACGCACTGAATATCAAGCCCCCCTTCAAGAAACCTGAGCTGTTCCAGGCCCTCGAGCTGTTCCAACTTTCCTTGCCCCGCACCAGCATACCAGTTCAGGGCTTCCCGTCTGTATGCATAAACACCCACATGGTGATACACAGGCGTTGGGTCAGAAAATTCAAAGTTCTTGTTGCACCACGGTATGACATTTTTGGAAAAGTAAAGCGCACGGCCCTGGCTGTCAAAAACAACCGTGGTTCCTCCGACACGGCCAGCCATTCGATCCTTGACTAGTCTGTCATAGTTCTCGCCATTGCTACGCAAGACCGGTGTTGCAACTTGGACAGAAGTATCTTCTAGCATTGTCGCAATCAACCGTTCAACAAAATCTGCAGGAGTGAGAGGGGCGTCCCCCTGAACATTCACGATGATGTCGGCTGGCTTGTCGAGCAACAAGCTTGCTTCGTGACATCGTTCTGTGCCATTTTTGCAATGTGAGGATGTCAGCAGAGAATTGCCGCCAAAGCTGTACACTTCATCCGCTATGCGGCTATCGTCCGTCGCAACTGTCACGCTATCAACTCTTTTGACCGCGCAGGCAACCTCCCAGGTTCGTCTGACAAGGGTCTTGGATATCCCTGTACATCCCTTCAACCCCACTAGCGGCTTGCCAGGAAATCGGCTTGAGGAATACCGGGCTGGAATGATTATGGCAACATGCATGGAGAATCGCTTGTTTGGGAAATCATCTACTGTTTGCCCGAAAGTCTCTAACACTGCTGATTGAGTGCTTCCTCGCGATTTGTGAAAACAAGATCAAGCAGGATCTCCGGGGCGTGGAATATGTCACTCGAACAACATCCTTGAAATTGTCTTGCTGGAAGTGAACGAAGACCATCAGACATTCAAAGTCGGGTGATACGACCATTGATCCGTTTATCGGAGCGGGCCTGACGATAATGGCAGTTGCTCATGGCGACCGGTGGCTCAATGCTTTGACCGCAATCCTGTTCGGGTTGTAAAGGCCACGAGATGGCAAGTTCCAAAACGGTGGCTACGTCTCCCCAAGCCATGTGGCATTCTACATTGTCCCGACGGAAATTTCCTCGATAGTTACGTATGGACAGACCTTTTCGGCGCTTCTCCGACATCCTGCAATTGACTGAAGGCTTTCGTTCCCAGACACGACTCAGCCGTTCCAAATTGTGAGGAAGCGAATTATTCCGTGCATGGTCTGACGACGGGGAGTCGGAACACGCCACCTTGGCAATTGATCGACCAACGATGTGCAGGTCGACCAGCAGGCGGTGCATCTGGTCCGCAGCGTTTACGGCGACCGATGGATTCATTTCTACTGGATCACCATCCCGCCATCAATCATGATCAGTTGGCCGGTCATGTAGTCGGATTCTGGACTGGCCAGAAACAGGGCTGTGCCGACGACATCTTCTGGATATGAATAGCGTTTCATCAGGATCATGTTCTCGGCAAGACTGTCCATGGATTCACCTTCTTTGTCGAACTTGCCGATGGCAACCAGATCCTTGTCAAGCTGCTCCCAGAGCTCGGTGCGCACCACGCCTGGCCCGTAGCCATTGACCGTGATATTGTGTTCGGCGAGAGCTTTTGCACCGCCGTTGATCATGGCGAGCACGGCATGCTTCGAACACGAGTAAGGGATGACGTCATCAAATGCCTGACGACTAAGGATTGAGCCGACATTTATGATCTTGTACGGTCCGTTTTTCTGACCCTGCCGGATCATCTGCTTGGCCGCCTCCTGCATGCCGATCAGCACACCCAAGGCATTGACCTTCATTATCGTGTTCCAGTTTTCCTCGGTCACGTCGAGAAACATCATGGGCTTGTTGATGCCTGCGTTGTTAAGCATGACATTTATTGAGCCGAATGCGTCCACCGTAGCATCAACGGCCGCCTTCATCTCGGTTCGGCTGGTAACATCAAGTTTTACCGCTATGGCTGTGCCGCCGGCTTTCTGAATCCTTGCTGCGACTTCATCACACCCTTCCTTGTTGAGGTCGCCGATGCACAGCTTGGCACCATGCGATGCGAAGTATTCGGCCACCGCCGCCCCCATTCCCCTTGCACCACCGGTGATCAGCACATGCTTGCCGGCGAGTCTTCCCAAAGCCATCTCCAAACTCCTTTGTCAGTACAGTCTTGCATTCGAGTGTCATGCTAGCAACACTTGCAGGGGAAATGAAGTCCATATTATATCCATTTTGGATATGTTTTTTGTTTAAATCTGGCCGGTGCGCCCGTAATGTACGAGAGCGGCTTGCGACAGGCCGCACTACAATTGAAGCATGGGAGAATGATATGTCTTATTACAAGAAATTTGTGACTCTGGTGGTCGCCGGAATCACGTCGGCGGGCGTCATGAGCGGTCCGGTGGCAGGGAGCGAGAAGGGAGCGATCATCTCGTTCAACGGGCCAGCCGGGGAAGCCTACATCGGTCGGTTCATCAAGGGCATCAAGGAGACGGCTGCCCTCAAGGGATTTGACATCAAGGTGTTTGAGAACCAGTTCAACCAGGCGGAGCAGGATCAGCAGGTCCAACAGGTGCTTGCGGCCGGCCAGCTTCCGGATGTGTTCATCTGGTGGCCCTCTGATGCCACGGCTGGACTTGGTTCACTTCGTGCTCTGGCCCGAACCGGGGTTCCAGTGCTGAAGATTAACCAGCTTCCGAACGACCAGGACAAGCAGTACATCTTTGGCTATGCCGGCCCCGATGACCGGTTGCGTGCGCGCAACGCCGGCTACATGATGCGCGAGGCCGCCGCCCGGAAGAAGGCCGAAGGCGGCAACGGCTTCAATGTTCTGGTCCTGTCTTACCCACATTCCTACGGCGGATACGGCCTCTCGATCAACGCCTTCAAGGATGCCATCGCCGGGTCCGATTTGACCATCATCGGTGACATCGGCGAAGGCTTCGGCCAGGCAAATGGCTACAAGGGCGCAGCGAAACTGATTGCAGCACACCGTGACCAGGGAATCCATTTCGTCTACGGCATGGATGATGCCATCCTCACTGGCGGAATTCAGGCATTCGAGGAAGCCGGTTATGTAATGGGCGAGGATGTGATTGCGGTTGGAACGGTCTGCAATGGTGACAAGCAGCTTATTGAAGAAGGGAAGCAGTTCGGAACGACGTTGCAGTCCCCGCTTCATGAAGGGCAGCTTGCGATCAAGATGGTTGAGGAATACCTCGAAACGGGTGAATTGGCACACTACATCAATTTCACTCCCAACCCGGCTGTGACTCTGGACAATCTTGAAACGGTCGCACTCCGCGGCTATGACGGGAAGCTGTATGGCATTGATGAGCTCTGCTCGGGCGCTTGGGGAAGTTGACCGGCGGCTTTGAAGTCCAACAACACTTCCGGGGCCGCCAAGCGGCCCCGGCCTTCTTGGCACGTGGCCGTGGCAACTGACGATGCAACCGTTGCTGCAACTGAATTCGATCAGCCGTTCCTTCGGAGCAATTCAGGCACTCAAGGACGTAAATTTTGAAATCGACGCTGGCGAAGTCATGGGGCTGGTCGGCGAAAACGGTGCCGGAAAATCCACACTCGTAAAGATTGTCGGCGGATTTGACAACGCCTACTCCGGCGAACTCCGAATCGACGGGGCGGCTGTCAGGTTTTCAAACCCTGCCCGAGCCGAGCGGGCGGGAATCGCGATTGCCCAGCAGGAGCTGAGCCTGATTCCGACGATGTCGATTGCCGAGAACGTCTACCTCAGTGGCGATCACGTGCCCGCCGTGGCCACCAAAGGCGCGCTGGCAAGACAAGCAAGGCCGTATTTGGAAGAAGTCGGACTGGACAGTGTTGATCCGGGAATTGCCGTTAACCGTCTGTCTGTCGGGGAGCAGCAACTGGTAGAGGTGGCACGGCTACTCGCCCACGAGCCGCGTGTTTTGATTCTGGATGAGCCGACCGCCGCACTGGGAGAGAGCGACAGTACGCGCATTCTGGCGATGGCCAGAATGCTGGCCGAGAACGGAAAGTCCATAATCTATGTCAGCCACAGGCTCGACGAAATATTCAAGATTTGCGACAGAATTACGGTCCTTCGCGATGGCCGGAGCCAAGAACCGCGGGCGACAAGCAAGATTGATGTGCCGGAATTGGTGGAATTGATGCTCGGACGCGAGTTGCAGAACATGTTTCCTCCAAGAAGGCCGGTACCGCGCGGCGAACCTTTGCTCAGGGTTGTGGATCTCTGGCCCGACGGAACTCTGGAACCGTTTAATTTTGACGTGTATTCGGGCGAAATTCTTGGCCTTGCGGGTCAACTGGGAAGCGGATCCGGTGATGTCCTTGCTGCAATCGGTGGAATGTCCAGGGCGCGGTCAGGTGCCATCGAGTTTCAAGGCCGGCGCTTTTTGCCGGCATCGCCTAGGGCGGCAATCGCTGAAGGAATCGCCTATTGCTCGGATGACAGAAAACGTGATGGGCTGTTTCTTGGTCGCCCAATAAGTGAAAACCTGACTGCACCAGCTCTGGAACGGGTTTCGAAGTTTCAAATCCTCTTGCACGGAAAGGAGAACGAGCTGGCAAGTTCAAATGCAGCCAAGTTCACCGTCGACACGTCGCGACTGAGTGCCGAGGCCGGCGTATTGTCCGGGGGCAACCAGCAAAAGGTTGCGCTGGGGAAATGGCTGGCTATTTCACCAAAGGTCATACTGGTAAGGGAGCCCACGCGCGGCGTTGATGTGGGGGCCCGGGCCGAAATCTACCTGAAGTTGCGGGAACTCGCTGATGACGGTGCCGCCATCATTTTTGCCTCCACGGACCTGCATGAAATCACCGGCCTGTCCGACAGGGTTATAACTTTCTACCGGGGCATGCAGATTGGACAGGTCAGCGCCGATGATCTGACCGCGGCAACGGTTCTTGAGCAGATAACCCATCCCTTTGATCCGGCATCACCTGCGGAGACGGCCCCGTGATTGGTGTGGCAGCGCGCGAGACCAGCGAGGCCGTACGGCGTCATGTGGACCGGCTTGTGCAAGACAACTCGAGGCTCGCTGTTGGACTCGTAGTGGTGTTTCTTGCCGTGATCGCAGTCGGAATAGCAACCGCTCCGAATTTCCTCACGCTCTTCAATTTCAAGACAATCATACGCGACGCAGCACTGGTCGGCATCATGGCAATCGGACTGACGTTTGTGACGCTTTCAGGCAATTTCTTTCTTCTTTCCATGAAGGAGACCGCGGCAATCTGTATCATCGCTTTTGCCACTTCGATGGCGGCAGGGTACGGCTTCGGAATATCCTTTCTGTTCACAATGGTGATTGCGGTGGGGGCCGGCATGGCACAGGGGATGCTGATCGGCCTCGGCGGCAATCCTATCGTCGTGACGCTTGGGGCGGCAGGGCTGCTTTTTGGACTGGGGTCGTGGTGGAGTGACAATCTGGTTGTTTCGTTCCGCCGCCCGCATGGTGCCGAATGGCTGGGAACTGGCTCTTTCCTCGGACTGCCAAACATCACGATCGCATTCATCCTGATCGCAGTACTGGCCGAACTTGTTCTGCGCCACACCAGATTCGGGCGTCAAGTCTATCTGATCGGGGCCAATCGGGCCGCCGGGCGAGCGACCGGGAACGAAAACTTTGCCATGGCCATCAAGGTATGCACAATTGCTTCGGTTTGTTCCGCATTTGTGGCAGTCGCATTTTCGGCGCAGGTATCCAGCGCACACGTCAACTACTTCTCGTCAGAGTTCGGTTCATCGGGAGACATGACGATCATGGTCATAGCCACGGTGATGGTAGGCGGAAACTCCATCATGGGCGGTTTCGGTTCCACGCTTCGCTCCAGTTTGGGCGCAATCTTCATTTCGACGGTCGACAACATGATGGTTCTCCACGGGTTTAATAGCGGTCCTCGCGTCTTGGCTGTCGGGCTGATGATTGTTTTTTCCATCATCGTGTTTGCACTGGTTCGTCGTGACAGTCGCTTTCAGGAATAGGGATCATTCATGGCGCGACTCAGGAATTGGCTCATCAACAATCACGATCTGGCTTTCGCCATAGTTTTGGCGGCGTGCGTCTACGCGTATTTCGGATTTACCAATGAACTGTTCGCAACCCATCGCACGACTTTCGCAATCATGGAACGCTTCGCCGTGCTCGGGTTAGTGGGACTGGCCTTGACACTTTGCATCATTGCAGGTGAAATCGATCTGTCGATTGGCTCCAATGCGGCTCTCGCAGCTGTCATCGCGGTGCGCTTCACAGACAGCCTGGGCGCAGTTACCGCCATTCTCATCGCCGTTTCGGTTGCAACCCTGATCGGGATCATCCAAGGATACTTCATCGCCTATCTCAGAATCAGGGCAATTGTCCTGACCGTTGGGACACTCATGCTTCTGCGTGGTGTGGCACTGTTTGCAGCTGAGGAAAAAACCGTAATGCTCACGGACTTCACCGTTCCTGACTTCATCACCACAAAGATGTTCGGCTATTTCTCGCCAGCGAGCATGCTCGTGATCGTCATGTTCGTGGCGGTTGGCCTGTTCATGAACTTCACCCGATATGGACGGGAAATCTACGCCATCGGGGGTGCACGCAAGGAAGCTCTTGCAGCCGGTGTCAGCCTTAAGCGGCCCATGATTATCGTATTTGCCATATCTGGATTCTGCGCAGGGCTGGGAGGTGTGATCATCGGGCTCCGTTCTGGCACGGCACAGGCACTGGGCCTTCAGTACCTTCTCTTGGCCGGAACGGTGGCAGCCTTCATTGGCGGCGTATCCATACTCGGAGGACGTGGGGGCGTCATCGGAGCGGCGATTGGTACCCTGACGGTGAACTTTCTGAATACCGGGCTTGTCTTTAATGTAACACCTGCCTTCATGGTGCAACTCTATCTCGGAGTACTCCTGATGATTGTCATCATGTTTCAGACCGGCAGCCGGATCTTTGATGATCATCAACGACGCAAGCAGATAATCCGGGATATCGACGCTCGGAGGTCTTCCCTCCTTGCCCGCAGGGCCGCTTCGCGTTCTCGAGAGCCTCCTTGAAGTGACGAGGTCAACAGGGGGGGGGATCGCATAGGCCTTCAATGCTCAAACGGGTAACGAATCGAAGCGGGCCGTTTCTTCCGTCAAGCGAGGCGGCGAAAGCCATACGGCGATGAGAGTGCTCAGGTGCAATTGTGACACGAAAATCGGAAGGGCCGTACGAGACCGAAGACCGGCATAGTCATGCGACTGGCTCCAGCCGGAGGATGGAGCGATTCATAAGTTTTGTCGAGCAATTTGAGCAGGAAGCAGAGCTTTCGCTGTCAATAAAGAAGGGCTACAGCGAAATCCGTATCCTTGCGACATTGATCCGCAACCACGTTTCCGGCAAGCTCTCGACGAAATCATCGCTCGTTGGAGCGTCCGGGATGTCATATGGTACCGCCATGCGGTCCATTGCGGCACTTGAGGAGCGGGGATTGCTCTTCCGTCGGCCGCGGACGTCGACAGGCCGATCATTTTCGCTTCATCCGACGGCCAAACTTCTTCGCGAGTGGCAGGAATTCACCCGGCGCACACAGGCGCTGATCGACAGCACAACCGGCGTTCGTTCCGAAACGGCGCCCGACCAGGCAAGTTATTTCTTCGGTTCGTCTTATGCCAGTGCCAACGTCCTGCCTCCTCTGACGATCCTGAACCCAAAGTTGCCCATAGGCAGAGATCTCAGACTTCTGGTCCACGCCGACCCTACCTTCATGGCCATGTATGCACTCAAGAGGCAGTTCGAGGAGGTTTTCGGCGTTAACATCAAGAGCCGTGCCCTTTCGATTGACAGGCTTCGCGATGAAATTCTGCAAAACTCCTGTCAAAAGCAGTCACTTTACGACATCGTTGCCTGTGATTTGCCATGGTTCGGCGAGATGGCTGAGGCGAAACACTTCTTGCCAGTCGACGGGCTGATGAAGAGCACAGGATTCAGCACGGCCGATTTTCATCCGGTGGCCATGGCAAGTGCCCGGTACAAAGGGCAACAATATGGAATTCCAGTGCAAACGACACCGGACCTTCTCGTCTGCCGGCGCGACCTGCTCAAGGAACACGGGCTGGCGCCGCCAACCACAATCGATGAGACAATCGCTGCCGCCAGAGCTGTCCATAACCCCTATCTGGGCGTGGCTGGAATCGCTTGGAACGCGGCACGGGGAACACCATTGGGGCACTCGTTTCTGTATGTAACCGCTTCCTTCGGCCAACCGATTCTGAACTTGCGGCGAACAGACGACGGATTTGACAGCGAAAGCGTTGAGGGCGAGAATTTCAGACCGATGTTTGACACGGCGGAGGCCCGCTTGGCGGCCGAATACTTTTTGGAGTTGCTGAACTTCTCGCCGCGCGGCATACTTGGCATGTCGTGGTACGAGCGAGCACGCTGCTATGCCGACGGAAAGGCGGCCATTGCCTATTCTGCAACATTGCTCGCCCCCCTTTTCGAATTGAACAGACACTCCCCGGCATACGGAAACACCGAGTACCTGCCGCATCCGTGCGGCACCTCCGGGCGACCGGTGGCCCCGCTTGGCGGATATGCCTTGGCGATACCCTCCAATATCGCTGCAGAGCGTATCGATCCTGCTTGGACCGCATTGGCAGTACTTACATCGGCGCAGGCGATAAAGCAGTACATCGAGAATGGAAGCTTGGTAAGCCCAAGATTCAGCGTCAGCATGGATCCGGAGATTCAGAAAGTGTCGCCCTTGATATCAATAGTTGATGACATGGCACGTGACGGTGTGCTGCAGATGTGGCCCCGTCCGCCAGTACCGGAGATTGCCGACATAATAGCGATCGCCGGCGAGGAAATGCATGATATGCTACTGGGCCGGAAGAGTGCCCGCGAAGCCCTGACAAGTTCACAAAATCGTGCTGACGCGCTCATGCGTACCCACGGCCACTACTGAGTGAAGCATCACAGGTTTGGGAGTGAAGCTTCGTACGGGAAAACGAGAAGGCTTCAATCGATGGATGGAGTTGAATTGATACGACCGTTGCCTGCAATCCTTGGTGACCTTGTCCCAAAGCGGGTTAGGAACAGGATTCTTTCAAACCGAAACTTCATCTGTTGAATAGGCCATAGCTTACGCCTAGGTGGGAGTTTCGTCGATTTTTGGACTGGACTCCACCTGGGAACATTCGGCCGGTCTTGACGCCCAGATAGGACAAAGCCTTCTGTTGCACCCGAATCGGTGCGGTCGTGGCGCAAAAATGATGCACCGGAATCGCCGACAGGCTCATGCGGTTAATGTCCATGTTCCGCAAGGCCTATATCCAGTGGAGGCCGGCCGGGCCCAGATCCTCGCGCAAACGACCCGGAGGTCAGCATACTCCGATTGCCGACCAAAGCCGTCCGCTCTATACTGAAGCATTTCCGGATCTTGTCGGTCTGCAGACTGACGGTTTCAGTTCAATGAAGTGGCCTCAAGGAATTTATTGGGGAAATGCGTGTGCAATTCCCTTTATTTTGGAGTGATGCCTTGAGCACATGCCACAAATGACTGAACTCTAAAATCGGGCTGGCCATACAGTAGCTCCGTATGGTCGCCCAGATTGTAAACCCCACCCCCACTCGCTGTCAGCAAGGCTTGTCCGGCAGCAATATCCCACTCCATAAGGGGGGCGTGTCTTGGGTAAATATCCCCTCGGCCAATGGCTAGATAAGCCAACTTGATTGATGACGACAATCTTTCGATGTGCACGGGGGCATAAGCCAACAGGAACTCCTCTTCCTTGTCCTGATGAGCAAGCGATCTTGACAGCAACGCCTTGCAGGGTTCCTCATGGATTCGCCTGAGAGTCTTGGGTTTCACGGCGCTGGCGGAGAAATCAATGCCGAGGTCCGATTTGTAATGCACTTTTCTGTCAGGAGTGTTGTAAAACACTTCATCAAGACCCGGCGCCACGACAACGCCAAGCAGAGGACGCCTGTTTTCGACGTAGGCGATATTGACCGTAAACTCGCTCCCGCCCTTCACGAACCCTCTGGTTCCGTCAAGCGGGTCAACCATGAAACAAGCCGTTTCGCCGACAGGTTTGCACCTCGGGTTTTCTTCACTGACGACCGGGATGTCGGGGTACCGTGCCTGCAATTCTCCAGTGATGATTGTATCGGCCTCCCGGTCGGCGTTTGTAACGGGAGTTCCATCAGGTTTCCAGTCAACGTCGATACTGCCTTCAGCTTGCAACTCGTTAATGCGCCCAGCGGCCTGCAACGCAGCCGCAAACATCGTTTGAACCACTGCGTACAGGTTCATGCGCTATATCCCATTCAGTCCACTAGGCGACATGCCGACCAAGGTCACATCAACACCATAAAAACTAATTGACCACTCTCAATGTCAAGTTGATGCGTCCACCATTTTTCAGCAATGGTGATGACCCCAGTCGGATTCGGTCAATTCCGTGATGGCTCAATCGTGCTTCTCCTCCCATGACGACAACGTCGCCTGAGGCAAGCCAAATCGATCTGGTTGGTCCTCCTCGCGACCGATTTCCCATCCGAAACAATCCCTCGTCACCAAGTGAAATCGACAAGACCGGCCAGCTGAAGTCCTTTTCATCCTTGTCTTGGTGCATCCCCATCCTGGCACCTGCCCTGTAATAGTTGATCAGGCATGTATCCGGCTGTCTTCGCCGGGAAACCAGATCTTCCCATACCTCAAGAACTGATTGGGGTATCGGTGGCCAGGCCAGGCCGGAAGGATGTTTGGGGGAATAGCGATAACCCCGGCGATCCGAGAGCCAACCACAGTGACCTGTCGAGGTCATCTGAACGGACATCGTCTTGCCCGATGGTGTTTCCGGAACAAACATCGGGGCCGCCTTGGCCACCTCCCTGAGGGCAGTCAGTATCGTACCTTGTCGATCGGGGGACAGATAACCCTTGTGAATCATAAATCCCTTGATGTCAACCACGTCTTTTTCCATGTGCCTCTTGAATTTGGTGGGATGGACGCCAAGATCTTGCAGTGGGACGTGCACCACACGGATTCCCGATCCTTGCGGACCATCAAGGAAGTCTTCTTGAATGAGTATCGGTCTTATCTATATCAACATGACAGGAAGACAAGCAACCGTTTTCTGAGTGGAACGCTCGTTCAACGACAATGATAAAGCTGAGGAGTTAATTGATATGAGCACGGTCATCGGCATTGACTTGGGTACAACGAATTCTTGTGTTGCATTCATGGATGGTACCGACCCCAAGGTGATTGAAAACGCCGAGGGAGCCCGAACCACCCCGTCAATTGTTGCCTACACGGACAAGGAGGAACTTGTTGGACAGGCCGCCAAGCGGCAAGCCGTAACCAATGCCAAGAATACTGTCTTTGCCGTCAAGCGGCTGATCGGCCGTCGTTATAACGACTCCTATCTCGCCAAGAACAAGTCCAGCCTGCCCTACCAGATCGTTGACGGCGGCAACGGCGATGTCTGGGTCAGCATTCGCGACAAGCAGTATTCACCGGAGCAGATCTCGGCTGTCATACTCAAAAAGATGAAATCCTCGGCCGAAGAGTATCTGGGCAAGACCGTTTCGCAGGCCGTCATTACCGTCCCGGCCTACTTCAATGATGCGCAGCGTCAAGCGACGAAGGATGCCGGCAAGATTGCCGGCCTGGAGGTTTTGCGGATCATCAATGAGCCGACGGCGGCGGCCTTGGCCTACGGCTTGGACAAGAAAGAGGCCAAGACCATCGCTGTTTACGACTTGGGAGGCGGCACCTTCGACATTACCATCATTGAGATTGACGAAGGCCTTTTCGAAGTCAAGTCAACCAATGGAGACACCTTTCTCGGCGGAGAGGATTTCGATCTGACGGTCGTCAAGCATCTGGCCGACGAGTTCAAGAAGGAAAACGGCATAGACCTGACCGGGGACAAGATAGCCCTGCAAAGGCTCAAGGAGGCTGCGGAGAAGGCCAAGGTCGAGCTTTCATCAAGCGGTGAAACGGAGATCAACCAGCCATTCATCTCGATCGATCCCGAAAGCAAGCAGCCTCTGCACCTGATCACCAAGATTACGCGGGCCAAGCTTGAGAGCCTGGTCGGCTCGCTGATCAAGAAGACCATCAAGCCCTGCGAGGCCGCCCTCAAGGATGCCGGCTTGAAGGTTGGCGACATTGACGAGGTCGTGCTGGCGGGCGGCATGACCCGGATGCCAAAGGTTATCGAGGAAGTGGCCAAGTTTTTCGGCAAGCAACCGAGCCGCGGCGTCAATCCTGATGAGGTGGTTGCTCTTGGCGCCGCCGTTCAGGCCGGCGTGTTGAGCGGGTCCGTGAAAGATGTTGTCCTTCTTGACGTAACCCCGCTTTCGCTGGGCATTGAAACCTTGGGAGGTGTCTTCACCCGACTTATCGAACGCAACACCACGATCCCGACCAACAAGTCTCAGGTGTTTTCAACGGCCGAAGACAACCAGACGACCGTGACCATACAGGTTTATCAGGGCGAACGCGAAATGGCCCAGCACAACAAGCTCCTGGGGCGTTTCAATTTGGAGGGCATTCCCCCGGCGCCGCGAGGGATGCCGCAAGTCGAGGTTTCATTCGACATTGATGCCAACGGCATCACATCGGTGACAGCCACGGACAAGGCCACCGGAGTCAAGGCCAACATCACGATCCAGTCGTCGGGCGGCCTGTCGGAAGAAGACATTGATCGCATGGTACAGGAAGCCAAGGAAAACGCCGATTCGGACAAGGAAAGGAAAGAGTTGGTTGAAACCAAGAACTCGGCCGAATCACTCATTTATCAGACCCAAAAGTCCCTTGACGAGCACAAGGACAAGATTGATGCCACGACCGTAGAGGCAATTGAGCTGGCAATCACCGCTCTGGAAGAGAATGTCAAGGAAGAGAATATCGAAAAAATAAAGAGTGGCGTCCAGAATCTGTCTGAAGCGGCCATGAAGCTGGGTGAGGTCATCTATCAGCAAAGTCAGGAAGCTCAGGCCGCATCGGCTCCAGAGGAACAGTCTTCAGCCTCGGACAGCGATGTCGTTGACGCGGAGTTTGATGATGTCGAGGAAGAGCCCAAGAAGTAACTTCCGCCCGGTTGGAATTGATCAGGCTGAAGCCACATGTCTAAAATCCGCCGATGAGCAAACAGGATTATTATAGCGTTTTAGAAGTTCCTCGCGGCGCGTCTGGTGATGAAATCAAGAAGGCCTTTCGCAAGAAGGCGAAGGCGCTTCACCCGGACCAGAACAAGGACAATCCCGACGCTGAAGCCAGTTTCAAGGCGGTCAACGAGGCCTACGAGGTCTTGAAGGATCCCCAGAAAAAGGAAATGTACGACCGGTTCGGTCACGAGGCCTTCAAGGCGGGCAACGGAGCCGGTCACGGCTTTGCCAGTCACGGGGGCTTTTCCGACATTTTCAATGATATCTTCAGCAATGACATTTTTCGGGATTTTGCGGATTCCGCTGGTGGCTCGCGACGCAATTATCGTGGCGCTGACCTTCAGCAACGCGTGACTTTGACCCTTGAGGAGGCTTACAGGGGACTGCGCCGACAGATTGAGCTGGCTACACTGGTTGCATGTTCGTCCTGCCATGGCTCCGGGGCGGAGAAAGGCTCGGAACCGATTACATGTCCGTCCTGCGGGGGAAGTGGAAAGACGTTCGTTCAGCGAAGCTTTTTTCGCATGGAATCAACCTGCAGCGAATGTCGTGGCCAGGGAAAGATCATCCCGAATCCCTGTTCAACCTGTCACGGCAACGGCCGAGTTCGCAAGCGCAAAACCATAGAAGTGGAAATCCCGGCTGGAATCGATACCGGACAGCGCATTCGCCTGGCCGGAAGAGGAGAGGAAGGTACCGTTGCCGGTCAAGCTGGCGATCTGTACATAACCATTGATGTCAAGGATCACAATGTCTTTGAGCGGGATGGCAATAATCTCTACTGCACAATCCATGTCTCGATGGTTGACGCTGCCTTGGGCGGCGAAGTCACGATTCCGACCATAGACGGGGGCAAGACCAAGGTGAAGATTCCCGCCGAGAGCCAAACCGGCAAGCGTATGCGGCTTTCTGGAAAGGGCATGCCCAACGTCCGAGCCAAGAATCAGAAGGGCGATCTCTTCATTGATCTCTTCGTTGAAACACCCGTTCGCCTCAATCAGAAACAGAAAGATCTTCTGACCCAGTTCAACGATCTGAGCGGCAAAAAGAACAGGGTCGACAAAGGTATTTTTGGCAACTTGTTCTGGAACGACTAGAGTTTCGTCCGCAAGCCAAAGCAAAATTCTCTCCGGCCATTCCAAGAAAATTCGACTCTGTCTCATGATTGTCATTTCAGAGTTTATGGACGAGACTGTCGCCCAGAACCTCACCAGCCAATACCCTGCCACTTACAATCCCGATCTGGTCAACCGGCCTCAGGAGTTGAAGGTTTTGCTGGGTTCAGCCCAAGCCCTTGTCGTTCGCAACAAGACTCAAGTCGATGCTGACTTGCTGGACCATGGTCCAAATCTGCGGTGCGTGGGACGGCTCGGAGTGGGCCTCGACAATATTGATCTGAAAGCCTGCTCGCAACGGAACATAAAGGTTTTTCCGGCAACCGGCGCCAATAACGTCAGTGTTGCCGAGTACGTCATTGGCACGGCCATGGTGTTGCTGCGAAAGACCGGTCATGCTCACGCGAGCATGATCAGAGGCGAATGGAACAGAACTCAGAACATCGGCACGGAAATCAAGGGCAAGACCCTTGGCCTGATTGGCCTCGGAGCCATCGGGCAGCTCACCGCCGGTTATGCTCTTGGTCTTGGCATGAACGTTCAGTCGCACGACCCCTACCTTCCAGAGGACCACGACATTTGGCAGACGGTGAAGCCTGTATCCATGACTGAACTGGCACAATCGTCAGACGTGATCAGCATACATGTTCCTCTTGTTCCGGAAACGGCTTACCTCGTCGATCATGAATTCTTGTCCTCCTGCAAGAAGGGTGCGATCATCATCAATACGTCGCGGGGTGGAATCATGGATGAACGGTCCTTGATACAGCTGCTGGACAGCGGCCATCTTGGTGGCGCCGGAATTGACGTATTCGAGGAGGAACCCTTGTCGAGTTCCATGAGACAGCTTTACTCTGGATTGAATAACATGATTTTAACCCCACATGTTGCGGGTGTTACACAAGAGTCCAATTATCGGATCAGCCAGCAGATTGTTGATCGGGTTCTGGATTGCCTTGGAGTCCAGTCAACTGGACCGGGTTGAGGGGAAATGGTGTCCAATACGACGAACACGGATGCAGCGATCATTGACAGCTTCGTCAACAATCAGGTCGGCTTTGTAACTTCAGTTCCCTGCAAGCAACTTGCAGGTGTCATCGAACTGGTGGATCAGTCAGACCGAATCCGACATGTTCCCAGCAACAAGGAAGATGAAGGGATGGGGCTTTGCACCGGGGCTTTTCTCGGCGGTACACGCGCAGCGATATTCATGCAGAACACGGCCTTGGGCGTGGCCGTCAACTCCCTTGTCACCTTGATCCAGTATTATCACATTCCTTTGCCGATGCTCATCAGCTATCGTGGAGAGGTGGGTGAAAAGGTGGCTTGTCAGGTCGAGATGGCCATTCACACCAAGCCCATTCTCGAACAGTTGAATATTCCATGGTATCACCTGACCGAGGCGGCTGAAGCGGACAGGATTGATGGAATTCTCAAGCACTGCTTCATGGCCAAGAAACCGGTGGCCATATTGACCGATGCCTCTTTTTGGGAGTCTGCCTCATGATCCGCCATGACCTTCTCAAACTGATCGTGCCCATCCTCAAGGGGCGAACTGTCGTCTGCAACATTGGTTCACCGTCTCAGGAACTTCACGATTTGCTGGACCAGCCCTCGAACTTTTACATGCTGGGCACCATGGGGCTGTGCTCATCCATCGGGCTGGGGCTGGCCCTGACTCGCAAGGATACTGTCATTGCCATTGACGGGGATGGCTCGGTGCTGACCAATCTGGCAACCCTTTCGACGATTGCCAACAACCCGTCTGACAACTTCATCCTGCTAATCGTTGACAATGGCAGTTATGGTTCAACCGGCGATCAGCCAACCTACGCGGGAATGAGGACGTCTTTGGCCGAAGTTGCCAGAGCCTGTGGCTGTGAACAGGTCATCGAATGCGACGCCGCAGAAACGCCAGACAATCTTGCCGCGTCCATTGAGTCTAGGAAGATGACTATTCTGGTCAGCAAGTGCAAGCCCGGAAACGTCCCCGTTCCCGTAATTGACATGGATCCAGTCGTGATCGCCGACCGATTCCGGCATTCGCTTTCCAACTGAATTCTGCCGCCTTATCAAGTCGAAGGCTCGCAGCTCCTGGCCATGACAGCCCGGTGTTTACAGCTGCTGATCGCTGCGGCGGAAGGCACCTTGCACGATGCGGTCGATGACCATGGCACAGAATAGAATGGCAAATCCGCCCAGCAATCCCGGACCTTTGGCCGCATATTGCAGGGCCACAAGGATTTCCTGACCAAGACCGCCACCACCAATCAGGGATATGATCACGACCATTGACAGGCACATGAGGATTGTCTGATTGACTCCGGTCATGATTGACGGAAGGGCCAAGGGTATTTCTACGTCCTTCAGCAACTGACGCTTGCTGGCACCGAACGCTTCGGCCGCCTCGATTATGGTTGCGGGAACCCCGCGCATGCCCAATGCTGTCAAACGGATGACGGGCGGCATGCCAAAAATGATTGTCGCCAGAATGCCCGGTGGATTGCCAGTGCCAAAAAAGGCGATGATCGGAATCAGATACACAAAGGCGGGAAGCGTTTGCATCAAGTCCAGAACCGGTTCGGCAATCTTGTAGGCGCGCTGTGACTTGCCAAACCAGATGCCCAGAGGGATGCCGAAAAGAACACACAGGAATACCGCTGCACCAACCAAGGCCACAGTCTCCATAGACACTTCCCAGAAGCCCAGCAAGGCTATGTAAGCCAAGGCGGCACCGGTAAATATAGCCACGCGCGGGCCGGCGGCGCGCCACGCCACGACGCAGACGACAATCATGACCACAGGCCACGGGGTTACGATCAGAGCCAAGGTCATGGCATTCAGGATTGATCGAACACCCGCCGTCAATCCGTCAAAGGCCCCTTGCCCTGCTTTGGCGGCCGCATCGATACGATCTTCCAGCCAATTGGCCGTGACGGCATAAAGCGTGTCTCCTTCGCCACCAAGCATGGCGGCACTGACTTCCTTTTCCGGAAACTCGTTCAACAGTTCCAGTGGACTGGCAACCGTAAACTTGTAAATCGTCAATGGGGCAATCAGCACGACCAGAACAAGAGCCAGAGCAAGGTTACGTGGCTTGACTCCCGATTCTGTCTTCTGGGGATCAATCCGCCAGTTGGAATACTGGCGCTCGTAGACCTTGTTGGCATATAGCCCCTGAATGGCCTTGACCAGAATGAACAGGGCCAGCCCCGTCAGGAACACATAAATCTTGTCGGCATTGAGGGCATCGGCTTCAGCCATGCTTCTTTCAGCCGCATTGCTCATGTTTGTGTAAAGCTGTTCGTAACGGCTGGGGTCCTCACCAGCGGCAACGGCTTCTGCGGCCTGTCGCTGAAATTCCGCCGCCCGGCTGAGCTGACCTTCGGCCCGCTCCTCAAACTTGGCTCCTGGATTCCCCCAGATGCCCCGTCCCATTTGGACCCAAACAATCATTTCAATGATCAGAAAGGTCCAGAAAAAACCCCAAATGCCCCGAAATCCGGCCCAGATCGGACCCAGAATCGCGGCCGCCCAATTGAATGTGTTGGGCATTGCGCTGGTCGCCTCGTGTACCCGGTGAAAGGCCTCCTGATAATATCGGTGATTGCGAGCGGCAAACTCTTCGATAGAGGCATCAAGCTGGTCCCGGTCTACCTCGATGTCGGACGCCGCCAGGACACCCTGATCACTGTCGGAAATAACTTCAGAACTGGTCACTCCTTGCCTCCCTGAATTCCTCTCAACAGCCGTGGCTTCGTGATCAATCCAACCTCCTGGTCATTCTCGGTGATGACGACAGGCATTTCCGTGTCAACGGCCAGATCGATGACCTGATCCAGATCGGCCAGATGGTCGGCCCTTGGCGCCCCGGCAAGTGATCCATTGTAACCGGCCAGGGGTTCCATGATCGAATGAGCCTTGACCAGTTTCAGTTTGGAAATGCCCTTCACGAACTCTCGGACATACTCGTCTGCAGGATTCATGACGATTTCTTCCGCTGTTCCGATCTGAACGATGGCACCATCTTTCATGATGGCGATCCGGTGTCCAATTCGTATGGCCTCATCTAGATCATGGGTAATGAACAGTGTGGTCTTCTGCAACTGGGCAACAAGAGCCTTGAACTGATCCTGCAGTTGCAGTCGAATAAGGGGATCCAGGGCCGAGAACGGCTCATCCATAAGCAGAATGGCCGGATCTGAGGCCAAGGCTCGGGCGATTCCAACCCTTTGCTGCATGCCCCCGGAAAGTTCCCTTGGCAGCCTGTCTTCATAACCGACAAGATCAACGAGTGCCAGCGCGTGGTCCGATATGGCCCAGCGCCGTGACTTGGGTATGCTTCTGATTTCCAGAGGGTACGCCACATTGTCCCGTACTGAACGATGCGGCATCAGGGCCATATGCTGAAAGACCATGCCCATTTGCAGGGCCCTCATTTCCCTGAGCTCGGAGTTGGACAGGGACCCCACGTCCCGGCCCAGCACCTCTATCGTTCCATCGGTCGGCTCTATCAGCCTGTTAACGTGTCGGACAAGCGTCGACTTGCCTGAGCCCGAGAGGCCCATGATGCAAAATATTTCCCCTCGAGAAACCTCAAACGTCGCCTTTTGCACCCCAACCACGCATCCGAACTCGGCCAGAACCTCGGGCTTCGATATCCCTCTGTCCTTGATAGCCTCCATGGCTTCAGCCGATCGATCGCCAAATATCTTCCAGACATTTTCGAGCCTGACAACCGCTTCTTCCATGGAGGCCTACAGAATCTTGTGCAGAACTTGATTCCGACTTTTGCGTGAACTAGTTGGTCAGCCAGTCAATCACCTTGTCCTGATTGTCGTCAACCCACTGGCGCGCAAAGGCCCCCATATCTTGTTCGTCAACGACAACCGCCTTCGTCATGTCACTCACCGTGGCGGTATCCAGTTTCATGCCCCTGAACAACGCGGCAACTTCCGGATAGTCGGTTTCGAGCGACTTGGCGTAATATAGGTGCAGGTAGGCCAAATCCCATGCCACGGGCGCACTGGACTTTTCCAGCCAGTCCGGATCGTCCGTCGGTTGCAGAACATTCCACTGCGCGGCGTCAAAGGGCGGCTCTTCCAGCGGGTGCATGTCATGCTTGGCAAAAAGGTAATGCGGCGTATAGCAGAAGCCAACCCACGGCTGACCCTGTTCAACGGCGTTGTCCAGATTGGCATAGGCCAGAACTTCGTCCATTTCAACCAGATCCATTGTCTGGTCGTATCCGTATGACTTCGCCTTGATTCTTTCAACGTTGGTCGAAGCCCATCCATTGGCACCAATCCAGACTTCACCGCGACCGTCACCATTCGAGTCAAACATTTCGGCAACGGCCGGATCGGTCAGGTCATAGATCGACACGACGCCGTGCTCGTCGGCCACAGACTGATGAACGCACATTCCTTGAAATGCGGCCACGCCGTTCTCGTTGCGGGCGACGGTACCGTTCTCTTCAACAAAAGTGTCATGGAGATTTTGCTGATTGGGAATCCACACCTCGGGGTGGGCGTGCATCGCTCCCTTGTCCATGGCTTCGAACACGATCGGATTGGTGGCATTCTGGATTTCGACCTCAAGACCGATGTTGTCTTCAATGATTATCTTCAGGATCTCTCCCGTAATTTGAACCGATGGCCAGTTGGGGGTACCAATCACGATGTCGGCAGCTTTCGAAACACCCGTCATCCCCATCGTCAGGCCGACCACCGCGGCAAACATTTTACGCATACTTTTCTCCCAATCCTTTTGGTAAGACGATTCTGTTCTTCGTTCCCTCGCGAGAAACACGCCTCATTTGAAACAAATTGCAATACGTTGTCAAGTCATTTAAAAAAGAAATACAAGTCAATAACGCTATGTGGAGTTTCCTATTCGGTCACACAATCAAAAAGCCGTGTCTTCATGGCCATCGCAAGATGCCGATTCCCAGTTCTTCAGGGGCTTGTACTGGACCGGCGTCCCCACTCTTTTCAAGTGCGACCTCGCGCACGACCCCAGTCAGTGTGATATCGCCCTGGTTGGTGTCCCTCATTCAACGGGGAACGGAACCACGCTTCGAGACCAGCATTTAGGTCCCCGAGCGGTCCGGGACATTTCAGGACTGGGGAGACGAGTTCATCTGGATTTTGAATTCGACCCGTGGCAGAGCAGCAGAATCGCGGATCTGGGTGATGTTCCGCTGCCGGAAGGCAACAACAATGAAGCATCGATTGCCCATATCACGCAGTTCTTCAAGACTCTTGACGAAGCTGGGACGCGGCCGGTGGCAATCGGTGGGGATCACTCCATCACCGGAGGAATACTCAGAGCCTTGGGCGGCGCAAGTTCTGAACTGTCCCTCGGCGAACCCGTCGCCCTTCTTCATGTCGATGCCCATACCGACACGTTCCTGCACCTGGAACACTTTCTCGGAGCACGCAAATCGGCAGCCCATTGGGGTGCCCAACTGGTCATGGAAGGTCACGTGGATGCGTCGGCGTCGACGCAGATAGGCATCAGAGGCAATCCCCGAACGCTCGACTGGTATGAACCCAGTCTTCAACTCGGGTACGAACTCATTACCAAGCATCGGCATGATGCCATCGGCGGGGACGAGTGCTGTCGGATCGTACGCCAGCGAATTGGCAACAGACCGGTTTACATAACCTTTGACCTGGACAGCCTGGATCCGTCTATCGCTCCCGGCGTAGCCAACCTGGAAGCTGGGGTTCCCGGCTTCAACATGCAGCAGGCCGTTACGCTTCTCAGATCGGTACGGGGCCTTAACATAATTGGAGGCGACGTGGTCTGTCTGATGCCAACGGCTGACAACCCGAACAAAATTACCGCCATGGCGGCCATGAACATCATGTTCGAAATTGTGGCGCTTATGGCCGATTATCTTAAAACCAACCAGAAGACGTGATGCTTTTGCTCCCACGGCAAATCAGGTTCATGTCACAAACATTTTCATTACGAATACACCATGGCAAGCAAGAAAGACGCCATTCTGACCCCCATGATGGCCCAATACAAGCAAATAAAGAACCAGTATGAAGATGCCTTGCTCTTTTACCAGATGGGCGACTTCTACGAAATGTTCTGCGAAGACGCCATCGCAGCATCTGAAGCGCTGGACATCGCTTTAACCAAACGAGGCAAAGGCGAAAGCGGCAACGTTCCGATGTGTGGGGTTCCACTCCATTCGGCGGACCGTTATCTCCAATTATTGATCCAGAAGGGCTTTCGCGTCGCTGTCTGCGTCCAGACCGAAACACCAGCCGAAGCACGCAAGAGAGGGCACAAGGCCGTTGTTGAGAGAGAAGTGGTCCGGTTGATTACCCCGGGGACCCTGACCGAAGACTCCCTGCTGGACGCCAAGAGACACAACTACGTCGCGGCCGTTCACAATATTCGCAATGAATATTCCTTGGCCTGGACAGATATTTCGTCCGGGGAACTCCACGTCACAAATTTTCCCCCAGTCAGACTGGCACCCCAACTGGCCAAGATTGCCGCAACGGAGATACTTCATCGAGAATCCTTGATCCCTCAGGCCATAACAATCCTGAAGGAGGCCTGTGGTTCGGTAACCCCTTTAGCCGACATTCATTTTGACAGCCAGCACGGGAAAAAGCGTATCGAAGAACTGTTTCAAGTCGGGTCTCTTGATGCATTCGGGGAGTTTTCGCGTTCTGAATGTTCCGCTCTGGGAGCACTCATTGCCTATCTGGAAATGACCCAGCACGGAAAGCTTCCCCTGTTGCAGCCGCCGCAAAGGGAATATCATGACGATACCTTGCAAATTGACGCTGCGACGAGAAAGAACCTTGAAATCACGCAAAATCTCGCCGGCGAGCGTGACAACACGCTCCTTTCAGTTCTCGATGACACCAAGACAGCAAGTGGAGCCCGATTGCTGGAAAAATGGCTTCGAACCCCTTCGACCAACCTTGGAACCATCACTCGACGCCAGAAAGAGGTCACCCTGTTTCTCAAAAATTCTGACATTCGGACCAAGCTGAGATCACGACTTCGTCAAGTGCCCGACCTTCACAGAGCCTTGTCTCGGCTGGGGCTGGACCGGGGGAGCCCCCGAGACATGAATGCCATCCGGCTGGGACTGATGCAAACTCTGAAGTTGCGGATGGACGTTCTGTCACTGGAAAAAATTTCGGCTTCGCGCAAGGCCGAAATAGACCTGATTCTGACTCTTGAGGATCTGGCCACGGAACTTCAGCAGGCCCTTGTTGAACAGCCTCCTACTACAACTCGGGAGGGCGGTTACATCACGCAGGGGTACGATGCCGACCTGGACGCCGTTCGAAAACTCCGCAATGAGTCGCATCAATTCATGGCAGACCTGCAGAAAAAATATGTTGATCTGACAGATATTCCCACCCTGAAAATTCGCTTCAATAACGTTCTGGGCCATTACATTGAAATACCGTCCTCTCATTTTGAGAAAATGGTCTCGGAGCCGTTATCCAAGACTTTCACCCATCGTCAATCGACGGCAAGCACATCACGGTTTACGTCCGAGGAACTCGCTGATCTGCAAACCCAGATCTTGAATGCCGAAGCCCGGGAAATTGAGATCGAACAGAGTATCTTCGACAACTTCCGCGAGACAATAATTGAGAACTCCTCAAACATAGTTGCTACGGCACAAACCATTGCCGAGCTGGATGTCACTGCCAGTCTTGCTGAGGTCGCAGCCAACAGCGGTTGGTGTCAACCTGTGCTGAATGACATAGATTCCATTGACGTTCGCGGCGGGAGGCATCCGGTGGTCGAGCATTCCTTGATGAGGGACAATCAGAATCCGTTCATTCCCAACGACTGCCGCCTTGTTCCCGAATCACGAATCATCCTTCTGACCGGTCCAAACATGGCTGGCAAATCAACTTATCTGCGGCAAAATGCTCTGATTGTCCTGTTGGCACAAATTGGCTCGTATGTGCCGGCCCAAGAGGCCAAAATCGGGATCGTGTCACAACTGTTCTCCCGCGTGGGAGCCGCCGATGACCTAGCTCGGGGACGATCAACCTTCATGGTCGAAATGGTGGAAACCGCGACCATTCTGAATACTGCCGACAGTCGCGCCTTGGTGATTTTCGACGAGGTTGGTCGCGGAACCGCAACCAATGATGGCCTGTCAATTGCCTGGGCAACCTTGGAGTACATCCATGATAAAGTTCAGTGTCGAACGCTCTTTGCGACCCACTATCACGAACTGACCCAGCTGGCTGGAAGGCTGGACAGCCTGACAAACGCAACGGTCAGAGTCAAGGAGTGGAATGGTGATGTCATTTTCTTGCATGAAGTTGAAGCGGGAACGGCCGATCGTTCCTATGGTGTCCAGGTCGCACGCTTGGCCGGATTGCCAAAGGCTGTCGTAAGCAGGGCTCAAACAATCCTCGGCAAACTGGAAGACACACGCGCCACTTCGCGCTGCAGCAACCTTGATCTTCCCCTTTTTGCCAGCCTTGTCGACGAAGAGCCGCAATCCGAGCCGGAGCCTTCAGCGATCGAACAAAAAATCGGTGCGGTCAATCCGGACGGTCTGACCCCGCTTGAGGCCCTGAATCTGGTCTACGAGCTCAAGGAGCTTCAAACGAGAAATTAACTGTCTTTGGAACTCTCGCTACTGTCCGCTTCAGACGACTCATCATCGGGCGGATAGACGCCGTTTTCCCCTGATTCACCGGCACTTTCTGCGACCCCTACCTCAGCATAGCGCAAAACGCGGTCATGGAATCTGAAGCCAATCTTGAGAACTTCGACAATCTGACCATTGCTACAACCCGGAACCGGCGCATTGTACTTGGCATCATGGTGATTGTGATCGAAGATGTCGCCGACCTTGGGCATGATGGCCTGAATGTTGTGTCGTTTCAGAGCATCCTCGAAACCGCGACGCACAGCCTCAATGCCTTTGATCCAGGCGTCCTCAAAATTTTCGGCTTGACCCTGGTTCTGTTGACCGGCGGCAATGGCTCGGTTCAGATCGTCATAACTCGTCAGTATCGTCCGCGCCAGCGGAACTCCGTCGAACTTGCGGTCTTGAGTCAGCTTGCTCTCAAGTCGCGCATTCTTGGTTCTTTCATCAGCCAGATTCCGGAGCGTTCGCTGATATTCCTCCGCCAATTTCCGGTTTTCATCCTTGAGCCTCTGGTTTTCCTCCACGAGTTCGTCGAGCGGATCACCGAGAGGGGAAACCTGCTCCAACCCTTCGTTCGCACCCGGACGGTCCGGTTCCGATGGATCCAAGGGGTCGGCAACGGCCTGTCCATTGTTCGCGCCAGATTGGGACTCCTCCGTTCCCGGCTTCTCTGCTCCTTTCCCATTCACCGTGGGTGAGTGATTCTCTTCTTCCTTAATCTCGCTACTCTTGCTGTTCATGGCAATCAAAGACTTATGGGCTAACCTTGCTCGGCAACAAGTTTTCCAACAAGTTGAGCCGTGTAATCGACAATGGGAACCACGCGGCCGTAATTCAACCTTGTTGGACCAATCACGCCGATGGCTCCGACGATTTTTCCATCGCTGTTGATATAGGGAGCGGCCACGAGAGTTGAACCTGACAGTGAAAAAAGTTTGTTTTCCGAGCCGATAAAAATCTTGACCCCCTGGCCGGCCTCAATCAGTTCAAGAATGGTCGCAATTTCCTTTTTCTTCTCCAGATCATCGAACAAGGTCCTGATCTGTTCAAAATCCAGGCTCTTGCCCTCTTCCTCCAGCAGTTTTGCTCGCCCTCGAACGATCAGACGGTCGCTTTGGTCGGGGTGTCGGTCCCACACTGCCAGGCCATTCTCGATCAATCTTGCGGCCAGTTCATCCAGCTCGTGCTTGCGTGCCGATATGTCTTCCTGAATGACGGCTTGCAGTTCGCTGATGCTTTCCCCGTTGATAAAGGAATTGACATAGGTCGCCGCGGCCTGAAGCGATGATTGCGTCAGGCCTGCCGGGGAGGCAAAAACCCTGTTCTCCACTGTTCCGTCAGCCAGAACCAGCACGACCAGGGTACGGTTGTCGCCGAGGGACACAAAGTTCACATGCTTGACCTGTTCCTCCTGCTTCGGCATCAAAACAAGGCTGGCGCCATTGGTCAGAAGCGAAAGGATGTTGCCGATCTTGTCCATTGAATTCGGCAAGGGATACCGGTCCAGATCAAGCTTGCTGAACTCCTCCTTCTCCTCCGGCTTGATGTCACCAATTTCGAGCAGTTCATCGACAAACAGTCGCAGGCCCAGATTGGTTGGAATCCGCCCGGCCGACACGTGCGGACTGGTCAGCAGGCCAAGAATTTCCATATCCTGCATGATGTTGCGGATTGTAGCCGGCGACAGGTTCATGGGAAGGTCTCGAGCCAGGGTCCTCGAACCCACCGGCAGCCCATGAGCCAGAAAGGATTCAACCAGGCCTGAAAAAACCTGTCGATTCCGTTCATCCAGATCGTCAAAAAACTTTACATCAACCATCAAATTCTTCCTTCCGGGAACTCAACGCAAACGTCCTCGACGATGTTTGCATGACACAAGCGCCTCCAAGCTTGAAATACTTGCAATCGAACGTTGGTAGTGTCTCAGTTTGAATATAATTTACGTAATGCTTCCCCACATGATCATGGTTTCTATGGTGCAATAATTCAAACTGAGACACTACCCGAACGTTTCCTTTCTTGCATTGTATTCAGCCCGCTATATTATTCCCAACTTTTCCGGACTGATTGCGTACGGAAAACATTTTCCGATTTTAACATGATCAATACCGGCGAGCGCGTTGATGTTTGTCGACATCGGATCATCGAAATTTTGAGGAACAAAATGAGACCTTCAGGAAGACGCTTTGACGAATTGCGGGACGTGTCCATCCAAACACGCTTCAATCGATATGCAGAGGGCTCCTGTCTTGTGTCGTGCGGAAACACCCGGGTGATCTGTACCGCCTCGGTCGATGATTTTGTCCCGCCGTTTCGCAAGCGAACCGGTCTCGGCTGGCTGTCAGCTGAATACTCGATGCTGCCGCGCTCGACTCACACAAGGGGACGCCGAGACCGAGGACCGAACGTGTCTGGGCGAACCGTGGAAATTCAACGCCTGATCGGTCGCTCTCTCAGGGCCGCCGTCGATTTTGCCCGTCTTGGTGAACGACAAATCGTCATTGACTGTGATGTCATACAAGCCGATGGCGGCACTCGCTGCGCAGCGATTACCGGAGGATGGGTTGCCTTGCAAATGGCCGTCGATCATCTGCTGAAAAATTCCATCATCCGGCAAAATCCGATTGTGAATCAGATCAACGCGGTGTCCTGCGGAGCATATATGGGGCGCACCATTCTAGACCTCGACTATGAAGAGGATTCTGAGGCCGATGTCGATGGCAACTTCGTCATGACCGGCCGGGAGGAACTGGTCGAGATTCAGTGCTCTGGTGAAGGCGGCACCATACCGCGGAATACGATTGACGAGTTCTTGGGACTGGCCTTTGCCGGCAGCAAGGAATTGGCTCAAATTCAGAAGGACGCCTTGAAGAATGGCCGTTCGTAGGCTGGAGGGCGACCGGCTTGTTCTGGCCACTCACAACGAAAGGAAGGTCGCAGAATTTCGCAGCATCCTTCAGCCCTTTGCGATCACGGTTCAAACCTGTGCCGATTTGAATCTTGTTGAGCCGTCAGAATCCGAGGACACATTTGCAGGAAACGCGAGAATCAAGGCTCATACGGCGGCTCGGGCAACCGGAATCCCGGCTGTCGCTGATGACAGCGGCATCGAAGTCGAGGCTTTGGGTGGAAAGCCCGGCGTCCATACGGCCGATTGGGCTGGGACGCCAACCAGACGCGATTATGAACTGGCGATGACGCGCGTCTGGAACATGCTTGAGAACCTGAATGCGCCCTATCCGAGGACGGCTCGATTCTGTTCAACCATATGTCTGGCATGGCCGGATGGCCATGATGAGATTTTTACGGGAACCATTCGAGGGCAGATAGTCTGGCCGATGCGGGGCTCCATCGGCTTTGGCTTCGATCCCGTTTTCATGCCGGACGGATATTGCCGCACCTTCGGAGAGATGGAACCCGAGCACAAGAACGCCATCAGCCATAGGGCTCTTTCCCTGAAGCAATTTTGTGAATCCTGCCTCAATGTCTGATTTTGACGATCCCCCTTTCGGGATTTACATTCATTGGCCCTTCTGCCAGTCCTTGTGCCCCTACTGCGATTTCAACACGTACACCCGGGACACTGTTGCACAGGATCTGTGGTGTCAGGGTTACCTGTCTGAACTCGAGGCATATGCGGCCACAATCAGTCTCAAGACATGTCGTTCCGTATATTTTGGCGGCGGCACGCCCAGCTTGATGGCACCCGATACCAGCAAGCGAATCATAGAGCGTGTCGCCGAGCTGTGGAATCTTGATGCCGAGGCCGAAATTACGCTGGAGGCGAATCCGACTTCAGTGGAAGCCGAGACGTTTGACCGGTTCCGAAGAGCCGGTATCAATCGAGTGTCTCTGGGAATTCAGTCTTTGCGCAACAGCGATCTGGTCAGGCTGGGACGTCGGCACACAGCCGAGGAGGCCAAAGAGGCGTATTGTCGTGCCCGAGACGAATTCACGAATGTCAGCATTGATCTCATGTTTGGTCGGCCATTTCAGACCATCGATGACTGGCAGCATGAACTCGAAGATGCTCTTGAGTTGAAGCCCACACACTTGTCGCTTTACCAGCTTACGATAGAGCCCGGAACCGTCTTTGGCAAGCTCCATGCCGCCGGCAAGCTGCGTGGCATTCCTGATGAAGAGTCTCTGGCGGACATGTTCGTTCTCAACAACGCCATCTGTGAAGAATCCGGATTGTTCCGCTATGAAGTCTCGAATCATGCACGACAAAATTATGAAGGCTTGCACAACCTGCTCTATTGGCGCTACCTCCCTTTTTTAGGCATTGGTCCTGGGGCACACGGCCGGATCAAGGTTGACGATGAATACTATCGGACGGAAACCGTTGCACGGCCGGACGCTTGGCTGGAAGCTGTCAGGAACACAGGTAGCGGCGAAAGTCTGAGGCAGCCGATCCACTCTTGGGAAAGGGCCGAAGAATACCTCATGATGGGACTTCGCTTGAAAGAGGGAATTCAAATATCGCGCTTCAACTCCACTGCGGGCATTCCAATGGATGAACAAGCCGTCCAGCGTCTCGTGGCCGACGGTTTGATGAACCGGCAAGGTGACAACCTGACGACGACAGACCGAGGGGTGCTGGTGCTGAATCGCGTCGCCACCGAGCTTTTGCTGACAGAGACTTCCAAACTGCACTGATGCAGGCCATTGAGTGGCCGTGCCCGTTCGAGGCATTGGGCGGGCTCGAAAAATTCGACCTCTTTGGGGCGTTTTGAAGATAATGCATTTGTGAAGGGGCTTATCCCCGAGTTTCGAATATGGTAGTGATGTCAACAGGTAAAAAAATGAATGAACCGACTGCATTGAATCTTCCACCGGAAGACCCCTTGTCCGAGGATACGGAGAAATACTTCCGCATTTGCCGTGACAAGCTGGGGTTGATCCCGAACGTACTTCGGGCCTACTCCTTTGACAGCAACAAGTTGCGTGCCTTTTCAACCATGTACAACAACCTCATGCTGGCTGACAGCGGGCTGAGCATGCTGGAACGCGAGATGATTGCGGTCGTTGTATCCTCCATCAATCGTTGCCATTACTGTCTGATCGTGCATGGTGCCGCAGTGAGAAAACTGTCTCAGGATGCTGCAATGAGCGAGACTCTTGCCATCAACTATCGGCTATGCAAGCTGGATGCCCGTCAGCGGATCATGCTGGACTTTGCCGCCAAAATGACGGAAGCGAGCCACCGGATTGAGGACGCTGATCGCAAAGGGCTGAGAGCTGTCGGTTTCAATGATTTCGACATATGGGACATTTGTGCCGTCGCCGCCTTTTTCAATATGACCAACAAACTTGCGTCTGCCACAGGAATGGTACCGAATGAGGAATACTACTCGTCGGGTCGATAGCCAATGAAGCGACTTGCTACACATGTTCTGATTCTGATCGTCGCCACTCAGCTTTATGCCCCGGCGCTCGCTCAGCCGGCCATGATCATTGACGGGTGGACAAGCGTTTTCGACTCCTGGAATCCCAACGGCTTCATGGAGATTCCGATGGGCCCTCACAAGAACGATCAGAAACCGGTCAGGTTCGTTGAGGGCGACATACAGACAACGGTGTTTCAGATTCAGGACAAGCAATCGACCTCTTCCCTGCTGTCAACCGTCTGGGATCATATGGCCACCATCGGCTTTACCAGAATTTTCCAGTGCGAGACCCGCCGCTGTGGAGGATTCCAGTTTCGGAACGAAATCGAAGTGGTCGAACCTCCGCACATGTTTGTGAACCTGGGCGATTTTCAGTTCATCTCTGCATCGCGAACGACAGAAAATGGGCGGGACCACGCCACGGTCCTGACCAGCCGAAGTTTGTCCACCGGGTTTGTGCAGATCATCTTTGTTTATGCGCGGCAAGACACGAGCGTCACGGTGCCTTCACTCGCTGCACCACCGATCAGCGGCATCGGAACGCCAAACTTTGAACGCGGTCTGATGAGCAAAGGTTATGTGATCCTCAGCGAAGTTGCGTTCAAATCGGGCGAAGAAACTCCCCAGGACGGACAATTGCCCGTATTTCAGGACATTGCCCGTTTTCTGTCGAGTTATCCCGGATATTCCATCATTCTGGTTGGTCATACGGATACAGCTGGCAGCGAAGACTTGAACACGGCTCTTTCGCTGGCCCGCGCTCAAGCCGTTCTTGACATTTTAGTCAATGATTACGAGGTCGATCCAAACCAGGTGTCGGCCCACGGCAATTCTTTCTTCGCACCCAGAAGTTCGAACCTGACGGAGACTGGTCGCCGTCAAAACCGGCGGGTGGAAGTTGTCTTGGTTCCGAACCAGAATGGCCAGTAAAGTCATCACGAAGATTCTGTACCGATGCCAGGATCTTACAGACCGGTTCCAGATGTTCGTTTTGTAGTATCGCAATAAGGAGACCACGCGTCATGAAATCTATCGCCACAATCTTTTCAGGGCAACAGCATGATCACCCCCTGTGGCCGGCAGGAAATTCCGGTCAATTGAATACGCTTTGGTACCGATCGGCTTTAGCCCTGGATTCAATTTGGCGAAGGATCGTCATGCCAGTGGCATTCATTCTGACAGCCACTTCTTCCTTTTCCGCGACGGAAGAGGACGCGGCTGACGTGGTCGTCCAATCCATAAGCCAGATCACCTACATGCTGGAAGGAGACCTGCCAATTGAGCAGGTTCATGCCGGCATCGAGGACATGTTTGCCAACTTTGCGGACACGGTTTACATCAGCAAGACATCTCTCGGACGGCCCTGGCTTCGCATGACCCCTGCACAAAGACGGCTCTATTCACGGGTCTTCCAAGGCTATCTCGCCCGGAAGTATGCCGTCCATTTCCCCAAGTTTATCGGTGGCGATTACGAAATCGTTCGCTCGCGCACGATCGCCGACAATCGTTCCCATGAAATCGTCACTCGAATGCATCTCAAAAACCGACCTCCTTTCCCCGTCTACTGGCGCCTGGTCGAAGTCGACGGCCAGCCTCGAATTCGCAACATCATCGTGGATGACCTCAACCTCTTGGCACTGGAGAAAAAAATCGTTCGTGTCCTGCTGGAAAAGAGTCGCGGAGACATCAACATCCTGATTCGGACCATAGCCAACCGATAGGACCTTAGCAACCGTACTGTGCTCGCATGTCATCGACGGACCGTCGGATGATTTCTTCCAACACGGTCAGGTCAATGTGTGTCAGCCGGGTTATGTACAGGCAACCCACCGAGTGCCTGTGCCGGCCCAGACTCTCCAGCAAGCTCTGATAGCGGGAAAAACCGGGCATGATGTATACGGTCAGGGCCTGCTTGCGCGGTGACAGGCCTGTTATCATCCACTGGTGCTTCGACTTGTCGGCCCGCTGATAGGTGTATTGGCCAAACCCAATGATGCTGTCCCCCCACATTTTCGGGGGCTCGCCCGTAACTCGGGCCATTATTTCCAGCACCGTTCTGGCGTCTTCCCGACGATGATGATTGGACACCGAAGCCAAAAACTCCTGAACATCAGCATCATTCCGCCTTGTTTTCATGTCACTCATCCTGCATTCCTTCGTTGATCCCTTGTCCAGGGACTGTTTACCACATTCGGCGCAGACATGCCGCAACAAATTCTTGATCGCAGGCTTGACATCCCTGCAAAGGTGACTTAGGTGAGGGGCAGGCAGCTTGAGTGCAGAACGTATTTGCTGACCCCAGTGAGGATTGATCGACGGGCCGCTGGCCCGTTTTTTTATTTTTTGAACATGTCAAATCTTGTTTCCCTGACCGTTTTTGAACGGCGTCTGCAGCGCTTTCTGGAACCCGTATTGCATGACAACGGCTATGAGCTGATCCGGCTTCGATTTGGCGGCAGCACCCGGCGAACCCTCCAGATCATGGCGGAACGTCAAGATGGAACAATGACAATCGGCAATTGTGTCGAACTCTCGCAGACCCTGTCACCCATTCTTGACGTCGAGGACCTGATCGGCTCGGATTATTCACTTGAAGTCTCATCGCCAGGCATGGACCGCCCCCTGACCAAGGTCGAACATTTTGACCGTTGGGTCGGGTTTGAAGCCCGGCTGGAATTGCATCAAATGCTTGATGGCCGGCGGCGCTTCAAGGGAATCATACATGATGTCCAAGGGAACGAGATTCACGTCAAGGTTCAGGACGAAACTGTGGCCATTGACTTTTCTCTCATTGCCAGCGCTCGGCTGAAATGGGCCGACGAACCGGCACAAAATGGCACCCATGCAAACACCTCGGAAAAGACAGGAGACTGAATAATGAACTATGTCAGTGCCAACCGAAGCGAGCTGATGCAGCTGGCCGAATCGGTTGCCCAAGAAAAAAACATTGACCTTGGGACCGTGCTGGATGCCATGGAACAGGCCATGGCCAGTGTCGCCAACAAGCGTTTTGGCCCTGAGCTGGATCTGCGGGCACGATATGATCGGGAGACAGGTTCCCTCTCCATATTGCGAGTCCGCCGGGTGGTAGACGAGATCGAAAACAACGCCGTCGAAATCCGGGTGGACGATGCCCGAAAACATGACCCGAACATCGACGTTGACGCCGAGGTGGTTGATGAACTTCCCGCCCTTGGACCGGAGCAGATTGACCGCGCTTTTATTCAGGAAGCCAAGCAGACCATGCACCGTATCCTGCGCGAAGCCGAGCTGCAAAGGCAATACGAAGAATACAAGGACAAGGTCGGACAGATTGTCGTCGGCACCGTCAAGGGCGTTGAGTATGGCAACATCATTGTGGAGCTGGCTGTGGGTGAAGCCCAGATTCCTCGTAATCACAAGATCCGTCAGGAAAATCCGGACAAGGGGTCTCGCATCAAGGCCCGAATCGAGGAGATAAACCGGGAAAACAAGGGCCAGCAGATCAAGCTGTCCCGTACGTCCACCGAGTTCATGCGCGAATTGTTCCGCAATGAAGTCCCCGAATACTATGATGGCAACATCGAAATCAAATGCCTGGCTCGAGATCCCGGTTCACGGGCCAAGATTGCAGTCGTGTCCTATGACACCAGCATCGACCCTGTCGGTGCCTGTGTCGGAATTCGCGGCTCGCGCGTTCAGGCCGTCGTGAATGAGCTTCAAGGCGAGCGGATTGATGTCATCCCTTGGAGCGACAACGAATTCGAGTTCATGACTCACGCCCTCCAGCCCGCTCAGGTATCTCGAGGTCTGCTGGACAACCAGGGCAAATTGAAAACGGTCGTCGTTCCCGATGACCAGCTGTCCCTTGCCATTGGCAAGCGCGGTCAAAATGTACGACTGGCTCGAGGCGTGACAGGCCTCCAAATTGAGATCATTTCTGAAACGCACGAACGCATGCAGCGTGAGGAAATGAACAAGGAAATCCAGCAAAAGTTCATGGATGCCATGGATATCGATGAAACCTTCGCCCAGCTGTTGGTAATGGAAGAGTTTGACAGCGTGGACTACATCGCGGCCTGCAGTCAGGATGAACTGCTGGCCATCAATGGCATTGACGAAGAAATTGCTCAGGAATTGCAAAGCCGTGCAATCCAGCATATTGAAAAGGAAAACCAGGAAGCTCTGGCCGAGGCACGGCGGCACGGCCTGCAGGAGGATCTGGAAACTTTCAGCCCTCTGACGCCGGGAATGCTTCTGGCGCTGGCAAAAGAAAAAATTACTACCCTCAATGAGTTTGCCACCCTCGCCAATTGGGAACTTTCCGGTGGCTACACCGAAGAACGGGGCAAGCAGGTTTGGGAACCGGGTCTGCTGGAGACTTTTGATGTCACTTCGGACATTGCCGATGAAATGATAGTAACGGCCCGATTGGCTCTTGGCATCATGACCGAGGATGATATCCAAAGGCTTTATGCTGACAATCTGGAACCGGAGGTCGAAAGTGAGCCGAGGGAAATCGAAGAGTCATGACATTTGCATTCGAACCTGCGTTGTCACAGGAGAAGAGCGGCATCAGAGCGAATTGATCCGGTTTGTGCTGGATCCGGCCGGTACGCTCGTCCCGGATATCCATGGCAAATTGCCTGGCCGCGGCCTCTGGGTTCGAGCAACCAGGGAGAATCTGACGACCGCAGTGAGCCGGAATTTGTTTGGCCGAGCCGCCCGCAGGCGGGTTGACGTTCCTGACAATTTGGTCTATATGCTGGAGACGGGATTGGTTGAACGCTTGATGGGGTTGCTGGCCTTGGCACGCAAGTCCGGCTTGGCAGTCGCCGGATTTGAGAAGGTGCGGGGCGAAATAGGGACGCAAAAAATCACCTTGTTGTTACATGGATCGGACGGGTCGGAGCGCCAGCTGGGAAAGCTCTTGGCGACTGCACGAGACCTACGCCGGAATGGGTGCCTGTCTTCCGCCGAGCTGGGTCGCGTATTTGGACGAGAATTCGTGATGTATCTGGGGGTGAGACCCGGCAAGCTGGCCGATGTCGTGTCATTGACGGCCATGAAACTGAGTGTGCTGAGAACAGGTGCTTGAGACCGGTTTGAACGGCTCGGGGAAAGCAGAAGGTCTTTATGGGTAAGGGAACTCTCACGCTGAAAACTGACGGTCAGGCCAGTGGCCAGCCGCGGCAGAAACTGGAGACCGGTCGGCCATCACGAGTGGTAAAAAAGAAGAGCACGACGGTACTCCTGCCCGTTCAGGCCAAAAAGACCCACCCCTTTCACAAGCAGCCTCCCGGGAATCCCAAACGCCTCCCTAGCCCGAACCGCAAACAGGTTCAGCCAACCAAAAGGGCACCTGATGAAGCCCGCCAGCTGGATCGCGAGGATTTTCAGCGCCGGGCCGACGCCCTGAGAGCGGCCAAGGCCGAAGAAGCCCAGCAGGTTCTGGAGAGGCAAAGAAGGGATCGGCAACAGCTCGAGATCCAGGCCCGCGAGGAAAAGGAAAGGCTGGCAAAGGAGGAAGAGAATAGAGGCTTGGCTCTGGATGAGCAGAGCCTACCAGTAGATGTCGCCGAACCCGCACAATCAGAGCCCAAGCCGGTTGATCGCAAGGCAGCAGCTGACAAGCCCAAAAATGAAGGCACCACGAAAAGAGGAAAGCGGTCCAAGGGCCGATCATCGGGAGAAGAACCCGCACGATTCACCGAAACAAAGAAAAGAGGCAAGGAAAAGTTTACGCCGAATGCGGCCATCGGCGATGATGATGGGGTTCATCAGAAGTCCCGGGCGGCTTATCTTCGACGCGAAGAAAGAAGAAAGCGCCAGACACTGCAGGAAAAGCCTCTCCAGCCACGTGAAAAGATCATTCGGGACGTGCAGCTGCCTGAAACCATAGTTGTTCAGGAGTTGGCCAACCGCATGTCTGAACGGTCCGCTGACGTCGTCAAGAAACTCATGGAAAACGGCATCATGGCAACCCAGAACCAGACCATTGATGCCGAAGTGGCGGAGATCGTCATCGTTGAGTTTGGTCATAATGCCGTTCGGGTCGCTGATGCTGACGTCCAGGATGTCATTGAATCGGTTGAAGACAAGCCCGAAGATCTCAAGCCGCGTGATCCTGTCGTCGCCGTCATGGGACATGTCGACCATGGCAAGACGACGCTTTTGGATACCATTCGCAAGACCAGTGTCGCGGCGAGCGAGGATGGTGGCATAACACAGCATATCGGAGCCTATCAGGTAACAACTGACGCTGGCCGTGCCATAACATTTCTGGACACTCCTGGTCATGCGGCCTTTACCTCGATGCGCGAACGCGGGGCGAACGTTACAGACATCGCGATCATCGTGGTGGCCGCTGACGATTCCGTAATGCCTCAAACCATCGAAGCCATCAATCACGCCAAGGCTGCGGAAGCCCCGATTATTGTGGCGATCAACAAGTGTGACCGACCGAACGCGGACCCGGACAAGGTTCGAAACCAGCTTCTCCAGCACGGCATTATCGTTGAAAGACTGTCGGGCGATGTCCTCGATGTCGAGATTTCGGCCTTGAAGGGCGATGGCATTGATGAATTGCTTGAAGCCATCACACTTCAGGCCGAGCTCATTGAACTGAGTGCCAACCCAAATCGGGTTGCCAGTGGCACGGTCATTGAAGCACAATTGGACGTTGGGCGTGGCTCGGTCGCAACCGTTCTGGTTCAGCATGGAACCCTGAAGAAGGGGGATGTCTTCGTGGTCGGCGAACAATGGGGCAAGATTCGAGCTCTGATCAACGACAATCAAGAGCGTGTTGAATCGGCCGGCCCTTCCGTCCCGGTTGAAGTTCTAGGCTTGAATGGCACTCCCATGGCCGGGGACGTTCTCAATGTCGTGGACAACGAGTCGCAAGCTCGGGAGATTGCCAAATACCGGACTCGAACCCTGAAGAATACGAATTCATCTGCAGCGGCCATACTCAACCTGGAAAACATGATGCAGGGCAAAAGTCCGTCCAAGGAGTTGCAGCTTGTTGTCAAGACAGACGTTCAGGGATCATCGGAAGCCATAACCCAAGCTTTGTCCAAAGTTGGCAATGACGAAGTTCAGGTACGCATTTTACACTCTGGCGTCGGTGCCATTACAGAATCCGATGTATCTCTCGCCGCTTCGTGCGGAGCGAATGTTATCGGGTTTAATGTTCGAGGAACACCTTCCGCTCGTTCGGCCGCTTCCAAGCACGACATCGATCTGCGCTACTATTCCGTGATTTATCGGCTGGTCGATGACGTCAAGGCTCTGGCTTCGGGCCTGCTTGACGTGCAGATCAATGAAATCTTTCTTGGCAACGCCAAAATTCTGGAAACCTTCAAGATTACTGGGGTCGGGGTGGTGGCTGGCTGTCTTGTAACCGAAGGTACCGTCAAGCGAGAGGCCGGTGTTCGGCTCATTCGTGACAATGTCGTTATCCATGAAGGGAAACTGAAAACGCTCAAACGGTTCCAAGATGAGGTGAGTGAAGTTGTGTCCGGGCAGGAATGCGGCATGGCCTTTGAGAACTACGCAAATCTGAAAATCGGGGACTTCATCGAAGTCTTTGACCAGGAAGAAATTGAGCAGGCTTTATAGTTCTCGTCCTGACTTCGACGGTTGAGTCTGGTTTGCGCCCCTGTTCATGCGGATGACCGCGCAAAAAAGGGGGGACTTATATCTGGCTTGAAAGCAGGAATGCTGGCCTGACGTCCCGGACTGGTGCCAGGATTGTGCCGGATTCTTCTCGGCATGAACGAAAGTCATGCTGGAACGCACCTCAGGGACCGGTTCGGCATCAATCTGGACTCCGAACTCCGGTCTGACTCGTTCACATGAAGTCTCAAGCCATTCAGGATTTGCCCATGACGCCAAAGCGATGGCGTCATGGAAAAGGACTCCAGCTTGGCTCCAGCGATTACGGCTCTGGACCGGCCGGCTTGCGGGTCATCTGCTCCAGAAGGGCGTAGCAGAGGCCGCCAGGCCGAGCCATATCCAGGGGCATCTTGTCCTTCGCGTCCCGGGCCTTGATGTCGGCCCCGCCGTCAAGCAGGGCCGGCATGGTTCGGTCGCTGTCGGTCATGGTCGCCACATGAAGGGGGTCCAGCCATCATCGTCCGTGGCCCGGACGGACGCACCGGCCTGAACCAGAAGGCTGACGGCTTCAGGCAAGCCGGAGGTGGCGGCATGATGCAAGGCGCTGCGGCCATTCCACCCCGCCTGGTCCAGGCGGCTCCCATGATGAATCAGGTCCTGAAGGGCATCGAGGCTTCACGAGCGACCGTCGCCTTGTCGGCGGACCGGTCGAGACCTTGCTGACGGGCCTGACCCGGCCCCCTCCAAGACGATGAAAGACTGGACAGTCGAATGGATCGACATGATGCCTGCGGTGTCCTAGATCGTGCAACGGTTCCACGGGACGTGAACCCACAAGGTGATCTGGCTTGCGTCCCTGTCGGTCGCGATCAGGCCTCCCTCAAACAGAGAGTGAAAGGGAGAAGGGACATAGTGTCGCAAAAATGCGACACCTTGCGAGAAAATGATGTGTGATCCAACAAAGCATGTTGCAAATGGCATGGGGGGGGGTAAATATTCCATCATAGTCAGAAACTTTCACATGAAACAGGAGTAAGATATCATGCAAAAGTGGATCATGTTGTCCATGGCCGTGGTGCTGGCGGGAGCCGGTGCCCAGGCCATGGAGGGGGGGGGTAGATGCCTCCATGGATGACAGCGCCCACGCTGTCGACGAGACGAAAATGGATGTCGCCATGATGGAGGGTGTGCCCGAAGTCATGGACGAAGAAGTGCCAATGGCTGCCGCGCCTTCGGTAGCGTTGTCCGGCTCGGCCAAGATGGGATTGAAGCGGGTGGACGACAATACCAGCACCAAGCCGGAGGACGACGACATCAAGACCGTGGTGGAATACGAGGTCAAGTTCAGTTCTTCGGGGGTGACCGACGGGGGTCTTGTGTTTGGCGCGGCCATATCGATTGACGAGGACGGCAAGGGAGCCGCCGACAAGAACGGGGTCAATGCGGCCAGTGTTCACATTGGTTCGGCCGACGGCACCTGGAAGCTCCAATTTGGGAGCAACGACCCGGGCATTGATCTGGTTGGCAATGTCGGTCTGGCGGATGCGGACGACATTTCCGCCATGACCAAGACGGTAGTGCCGATCGAATACAAGCTTACCGACGGAACGAAGATGCGACTCAGGGCCTACACCACGGTCCCCACTGCCGTTCAAAACCTCAAGAACAAGAGCGCCAAGCTGGAGACAGACGTTAGGCCCGAAACGAAGTATGCGGACCTTGCCTCTGGCAAATTGTCGCCGGTCGGCTTTTACGACGCGAACTCGCGGGCTCTGTCGGGCATCAAGCAAAAGGCCGGCGGTATTGACTACGGGCTGACCGTGACCGCCAATGATGCGGTCCTGAACAGAAGCATCAAAGGAACGGACATGCCCGCCCCGCCGCCGGGTCGAGCTGCCATGGCTCTGACCGGCACCATAGATTCATTTTCCTATGCCCTGACTGCGGGAGAGGCCGGAGAAGATGCATGGTCGGCAGGTATCAAGTATGATCCCGGTGTCTTCTACATAAGTGCGGGCGCGGATTCCAATGACGTGCTGGCTATTGGTGCAGGCGGCACCTTTTCCGGGTTCACCGGGAAGGCAACCTATGTCAAGCAGGACGGCGAGACATACTGGGCTCACACTACCTTTCTACTCAATGCTAATCAAGGCGTAAAAGTGGCAAAAGACAATACCGTGAATGAAATGGAGGCCTGGGGTCTGTCCTTGTCTAGAGAGGTCGGCCAGGGGTCGAGCATAACGGCAACCTATTCCCGGCTTGAAGACAAGGGGCGCAAGGACAAGGTGACTCCCAACCCTTTCATTGGCACCAAGCGATGGGAACTGGACTTCACCTATGATCTGGGGGGCGGGGCCAGCTTCTACGCGGGCATTGAACAGGCCGACAAGTCTGAGTTCAACAGCGACTACCTCGTCAGCACCCCGGCGATTGCTGAGGGTGCAGTGGCGGTGCCGACCTATACGCCAGTCATCAAGAAATCGAAGGTGACCACGCTGGAAGCGGGCATCACCATGAAGTTCTAGTCGAACCCGCTGATGATCGAGGCTTGCTGATCCGTCATGCCGGCCTCGATCAATTGCTTGTCGGCTCGCGACCGACCGGCCAGGTCGGATGCGCTCAGCTCGGAGAAATCGAGCGAGATCGGCGTTTCCAGCCTGACGGTCAATTCGGCCTCGATCGAGCGAGCCAGCGGGGCCATCGACCCAAGGACAAACTGCCGTCAGGCTTCGCATCTGGCGGTACCGTCTCCGGCCTCGACAAACTCGGCCGGGATCCCGCAAGTGGTCAACACATGAATCATGGCTTGCCGGTGCAACTGCACCAAGGGCTGGGGCGAATTGGCGCCCAGCCGGATAGGGCGGTAGTCGGTCGATAGCGGGTTCTCCCGCAAGGCATGGCCGGGACTGGAATCAAAGAGAACGGCCTGACCCCGCAACCAGTTGACCTGTCGGGTTAAGCTCGACCCGGATAATGCCGATCCATCCCCCTATCGGATCAGCGAGCGGCCTATGCCGTCCAAGGCGGCGGGGGTCAGGGCATTGGATCCCTGAACCTTGGCACTGGCAAAGGCTTTCCCGTAGCAATTGGCGGCTAGCTCGACCGCCGCGAGCCGGTGGGTTTCAAGACCGGCAACCTCCCGTTCCTGCACCACGTTGAAGCCGGGGGAACGCCTGCTCAAAAGCCCGTGCTTCATCATTTTCAGGGTCTCGATCATGTATTGCGACTGGGTTTCGAGGTCTCGGAGCCGCGCCATGAACCGAAACTCGATGTCATCCTGTTCGAGGATCAGGCTTCCCGCCCGCGTAGAGGCCAGCGGTTGCTCGAAGTCATGCCGACCCGCTTCGCGAATGACCTGTCGAGCCGTCAGCCTGTGCGGATCCAGGCTCGGGGTCGTAAGATTTGGGGGGGGGGACTGATATGTCAGCTTTCCCCCAATTCCCCGACCGTCATGCTCCCAATCCTGTGCGGCGTTCAAGTCGAGCAACAATGTCCGGGAAAGCATGGCTGGCGTCATCATGCACCGACCAGCCGACAGAGAGAACTGGAACTTCGTGAAGCCCAAATCAACCAAGATCAAGTGATGGCGTGGTAAAAGGTTTTGGGGTAAACAGGTATATAATCCCCTTTTAATTCTGGTGATGTGTAATCGACTGTTTTCAGTCATTCCTGCATCTTTGCGGCTCGTGAACGGATCCCGACCACACCGAGGTCAAGCCGATCCGATCAGTCATATGGACTACAACGCATGGCGATCTTACCAAGTTCTGAAACGTTCGTAGCAAATGATTAAAACTGACTACTAGTGGTTTGTTTTAATCAGTCGAATAGTTCTTACGGCATTGAGACTATGTTGTTTTTGATCGACGACAACCAGTTCTCCCAGGAGTTCTGGCTACGATCAAAGCAAAGCCTGAAAGGTTTGTCCGGCAAGGCTGCGCTTTCATTGTTCGATCATACATCCGGGATGGAATCCGACAGTGAAGTCAGAGGGCCCTTCATATCTTCGCACGTCGAGATATGCCGGATCCCGTTCCAGAATGACATTTGCATATCGTTCCGCCATTGTGTCGATTGCGATCGCCGACTCATGAATACGTGGTATTGCGTCCCTCGGGTCGGTTAATGCATTTCCCCGATATCCGGAAAATGGGCGGTCATAGAACTTTTCGAGATCGCGAACGCCGACATTAATCAGTCGTGTGGATGCAACAACCTTGTCGCGCACTCTTGGCGGAACGGGAACGTGCCATGCCTCGGCAAGTCCGATCATGGCCAACGCCGAATTGACCCCATATGTGTGATACCAGAATCCTCTGACGCCGCGAAACGAGTTATTGTCGATATAACCGTCCGCAAAGAATTTTTTGTCGATATCCCGGAAGGTTCTTTTGAATGCAGTGACCGCAAGCCTTTCATCTTCGATCCATGCAGCATAAGCCAATTCTCCGATGCCGGCATTTGCATATTGGTAGAACCCGGGGCCAATCCGGGCATTGGTAGCCCATGGTTTGATGTAGCGCCTGTGCAACTGCCGCGCGTAGGCATCGACGACCTCGCGTTGTGACGCACTCATCTCGGATTTCAGAAGTATGGCCGAAACAAGGTAACTGCTGCCGAAATTCGCGGCGAATTGTGGTGCATGTCCATGACACGGAGCGGATGTGTTGCCAACTCCGTCATAGCAACTTGTGCCAAGCCTCTCCACTTCGCTCACTGTCATCGTGTCGAGAAGGGTTTCGGCTTGCGCAATCTTAATGTGCAATGACACGGCCTTCCTGATCTTGCCGGGATCACCTGAATCTACTGCATCTTTGGCCGCGGCGGAGAGATACCGGGCAGGCACAGAAATTACCTCGTGGTGAACGCTCTTGGAAGTGCCTCTTCGCCGATGGTACGCGTCCCAGTCGAAACCGATTACGGAGGCAATTTTTTGTTCAACAAAGTCATGGTCCAAGGTTATCGTCTGCCCCCGCTGGGTCATTTGGCAGGAGCCAATCCTGTCTCCGTAGAAATATTCAGGGATATGGATAGTTGACGGACTTCCGGCGAACTGGACTGACTCATCAGTTGGAACGCACCCGAAGACCGCGAATATGGTGACCAGCAGAAAGATTCGAGAACTATATCTAATTTGCTCCATATTCAGACTCCTTACCAAATCATCGAATTCCACTCAAAATTCAAATGGTCATTGGTAGAATATCAAAAGTATCACCTTCTGCGTTTAGTTTCTAAACTTCGTGCATCGGTTTAGACGACTCAACACTGCTGACAAATAGGCTGTTGGTAACAGCCGGCCTTGACCCGTCAGGGCTTCCAAGTCGACAAAATGTTCCCAGGCGGAGTCCAGTCCTAAATCGGCCAAACCCTTACCCCAAGGTGATTTATGGGCAATTCAACAAATGAAGTTCCAGCTAGAATCCTCTTCTTCGTCGGCACGATCAGCTGTCCCCTTTCGGTCATGATTTCCCGTGGGGCAGACGCATCTGACCGTTGATCAAGTGGGCGACGTCATTCAACACCCTGTCGTGTACAAAGGACTGAACGTTTCGGTCACTGACACGCTCGAAGAGAAATCCTGTCTGCACGGTCGCGTCATGAACGGCAGAGACGGTGCGGAGTGAAAGACTAGCTCATGGCGACCATCCTCTAGTTGTGACGCAGGGACTTTGCTCCCGTTGATCCATAAATTAGCATTTTTCATTGGTCAATTATATGAAAGGGCTATGCTTGCTGTCTGCCTACTCCGACGGGTTCGGATATACGAGATGTCAATACGACTTTTCAGATCGCGGGTCTGGGCTATGCTGTCACCTTGTCAAGGATGCAACGGCTCTCGCTGTCCAGGGGTGCAAGTTCGCAGGCCGTCTTTCCGTACCAGTTGCGAGCGTTCGGATTTGCCTTCGCCTCCAGCAACATCCTCACGGCACAGGCGCTGTCCTCGTGCGCGGCATGATGCAGCGGCGTTTTGTCCTTGGCGTCGGTGGCGTGTACGTTTGCTCCCGCTGCGAGCAAGGCGGTAAGTCCTTGTTCGGCATTATCATGAGCGGCAAGATGCAAGGGGGTACGCTGCCACTGATCGACGGCCTCGATTGAGGCACCGGAGGCCAACAAACCGTCGATGAGGACAGGCCAGCTTTCTTGCGCAGCGATGTGCAGAGGCGTGCGGCCCCAGGCATCTCGCGCATCGACATCGGCCCCGTCAATTACATGATGCCGCATGTGCTCGATGTTGCCATTGAGGGCATCGTGATGCAGTTCAAAGCCAGTGCGTGTCACTGCAAAGGAGCGCAAGGACGGAATCGGGCACTTGTAGAGTATGTCTTTGGTGTCGATCGAATGAATGTCGACAAGTCCGCGCCGCAGCATGTCCGCCCAAGCCAAGGGCGGCATGTCGGCCCAGTCGCCTTTTTGCCGGACGGTGCGCAGGCTAGAATCAATATGGGGGCGGGGTACGGCATCCCGCCCCATCCGAGCCATGACTTGGCCGATAAAGTCCGGATAGCCGCTTTGGGGACCGAAGCGAGTCCAGTAATAGCCGATGCGCTTGTCGACGGCCTGCTTTTGGGTCTGGATGACATCGACACCATCCAACTCGCCCTCCGTATCGATCAGCGCCGTACCCAGCACAGCCATGCCATTCTGCAGGTGCTTGGGCCAGCCTTTAGACCAGCGATAGAGGGTGCGTTCCCACAGTTTCTGAGCGTCGAAAGTGGCGTGGATGTCGAAATGCTTTATAAACCGACCAGTCGCCTCATTGACCTCTGTGCGGCTGAGTGGCTTCAGGCGGGTGATGGACTCGTCGCTCTGGCGCGACAGACCCAACCTGTCCAGCATATTGCTACTGTTGGCCAAGCCGGCCAATACGGGCATGACAGCATGACCGTCGCAGCCCGCTTCCAGATGCTGCAGGACCTGTGCGGCTTCGCCATCGGGACTGACGGGCACAGTCTGGATCTCGTCGATCATGAGCAGGATGGTGCAGTTCATCGGCAGTCGCGGCGTTGTTACAGGAGCATCTTTGGCTTGACCGAAGCGGACGCCAAATAAGTTGACGTCGTGCACAAGGTGCAACACGTCGTGCACGAAGACCCGTATCTCCTTGTTGCCGACGCGGTCCAGAACCTCCGTCATGCCCTCCTGTAGCCGCCTTTTGACATGATCAATGGACAGTTTCTTCGTGTCACTGATGATGATCGGAATAACTCTATGCTCAGTAGTCGGCTTCTTGAGGTTCTCTATACAACGATACTTGATTTCATCCAGCAGCGACGTCTTGCCGATGCCAGGGGCACCCTGTATGAGTTGCATCAACCCCTTGGCGGAATGACCCGGAACCTTTTTGTTGCGTCGCGTATTGATTCGTTACAGACATTCGTTCACGCGGGCAAGGGAGTCATCGCGGCCTACAAAGAACGGGTTGATGATACGATCCCGATCCACGATGAAGTCCTTGACGCCCTGGGCGTCGAACTTTCGTGAGGCCGTCTCGTCATTCATTCTCTAATCTCCAGTATCGGCACAGATCTTTGAACTAGCATTTATGGGCGGCGCAAGCAAAACCGCCATCTTCGGGAATCGTTCATGGCCAAAGGTAATCTTGGGATGCAACCATATCAAGCGAGTAGCGGTCATTTCATAAGCGGTATGCGATCACCCCCTCAGGACCGCTCGAAGCCGGGCTCTTGGAGGCAGGCGATGCCGTCACCTTAGCGAGGATACGGTGACTTTTGCTATCCAAAGGCGCGAGGTCGATGGGGCGTTTTCTCGAATTGGTTGCGAGCGTGGGGATTGGCCTTGGCCGCCAGCAAAATCCGGATGACCCCGGCGCCGTCCACGCGTGCAGCGCGATGTAGCGGCGTCTTGACCTTGACGTCGATGGCGTGTACCCTTGCCCCGTCGAAAGCAGGGCGGCAAGCCAATGTTGGCATAGTCGTGGACAGCAAAATGCAGGGCGTTCGCAGCCAGCAGGTCGCCGATGAGAGTCGCCCAGAAAGGCCCCCATGCAGAGGCTGGCCGGAGTACTTTATGGTGCCGGAGCGCGAAGAGGTGATCGGGCATTTATATTGAGTTACGGCCAGAGCCAGAAGGGGAGGAAGGTCTTGCGTCTCTAATCACCGGCCATTATCGCGACCTTTGCTACCTAAAGGATATCGGGGAAAGTTCACGGGACCTGTTCCAAATCTTGCAAACTGTGCAGAACAGGACAGTCAACGCAAGAGTGTTCTTTCAAATCAGGATAAACGCTTCCGAGAATTGCCGAATTTTTTGAGGTAGATGTAATATGCGCCCGTGCCGCCATGCCTCGTGTGAGCTGTTTGGTAATGAAGAATGATTGATGCCAGTTTTGCGGATTTCGCCAGTTGTGGCACCAGTCTGTTCAAAACGCCAAAACCCGAACCCCCTTTCGGATCTTTCCCCTTTCCCGGAATGACCAGAATCAGTCTTTTCCCAGCCCGATAGGAACTGAAAATGAATTGAGTAACCTTACTTGCGGCTTCCGAGCTTGTCAGCCCATGCAAATCAAGATGATTTTCTGGATTCATGTCACCCCTATTGAGCCTTTTGAGAACTGTCTTGTCCACCGTGGGACGACTGTTCTTTTGATTTTCCTGTTTCTGCAACTCAACGGCTCGATGATTGTTTGACTCCCTCTTCGACACGTTGCCAGAAGGCTTTTCCCTAGTCGTCTCCAACTGGTTCACGATTTTGATTTCTGACAGGTCCTTGCCGGCTGCATAGGCTTTCCAATCGGCCCTATCCAGCTGACTCAACGCCTCATCGGTGATTGATGACCGGTCCGATCCATTGGCAGGGACAGATGATCTACCCAATCCGGACTGATCGTTTCTGGTATCCGTTCGGCTCAGCGGAAGGTTGGCCGATTTGCAGAACAGTTCCCACTCGATTCGATCTTCTGGGGTGAGGTCACTGTCACGATTGGCCGACATGGTCTCAAAGTTCTAGTGGTCCGTTTTAATCATTTGCTACTAACGTTTCAGAACTTGGTAAGAGCGACATGCGTTGTGGTCCATATGACTGATCGGACCGGCTTGACCTCGGTATGGTCGGGACCCGTTCACGAGCCGCAAAGACGCTGTAATGACTGAAAACAGTCGATTACACATCACCAGAATTGAAATCTTTTGTTTTTTACTGACCACTAGGCATCATCGTAATAACGTGAGCAGAGTCGACCTTATCCGGTTGCCACCAGAATCCAGTTGGGATCCTTGCTTCCCATAATCCTCGAGAAGGTCCATTCTTCCTTCTGGCTGACCGAACTCTTGGAGTCCCCTTCAATCACCTCACCATCCTGATTTTCAACGTAGGAAATCAGATCGCTGTCGAACTCAACCGTAATTTCGCCTTTCCCGGTCTGCTCTTCAAACTTTACATCGGTTATGGTCTTGCCCTTGAGACGCTCCAGTTCAACGACGACAGTGTGCTTGGGGTCGCGCTGCTCTACCCCTGACTTGAATGACTCGTACACCTCCGATGACAGAAAGGGCTTGAGGTCGTCCATCCGTCCTTCTCCGAAAGAGGTCAGTATCCATTCGTAGGCTCGGACCGCTCCCTCCATAAAATCGCTGACCACAAACTTCTGATCAATCTTTTTCATTGCCGCCAAAGTATCGGCTTCCAGTGAGTCGGGGGGCACAAGAGCCACTATGTCCCGATCAATCTTCTCTTCCTCGGGAGGGACATCTCGGCTTGGCTGATCAATGGTAAAGCTGGTTTTGGACGGCCCCTCAAAGCCGTCCCTCGTACCCAATATGCTTCGCAGCTTGAATATCAAAAACAGTGCAATGCCAGCCAAAATCAAAAGCTGTACTAGTGGAGACATCTCATCAAACCCGCTTTTTCAAGTTCACTTCAAACAGGAGGCGTATTCGTTCATTTAATCATTGACGAGAATTATGTCTATACTGACCGGAACAATACTCACGATTTATCAGGCAAATGAAACTGTTTCTCCTGTTTCTATCGATACCCGTCATCGAAATCGCCCTGTTCATCGAAATCGGCGGCTGGCTAGGGCTCTGGCCGACCTTGGGAATCGTTGTTCTGACGGCATTGATCGGGAGTTATCTCGTACGAAGTGAATTGCCGCGTGGGCTTAACAGGATTTTGAACATCCGAAACCACATTCATGAATTGACCACGGCTCTCGCCAATACGATTGCGGTTGGCATCGGAGGCATACTGCTGCTCACGCCAGGATTTTTGACCGATGCCCTGGGTCTGGCACTGTTAGTACCGGCTTCAAGGCATTTTTTGATCCACATGGCAATCCGATTCGTCAGCAACAGCGATGTTCATGCCTCCTTCCATCATCGCTCGGATGTACCCGAAGACGTAATTGATGCAGAAGCTCGCGACGTGGGAAATGCGGAAGCCCGGAAAGAGTCCCTTTCAGACCGCTGAGGGATGGCTGAAGACACATGGTTCCGTGCCTTGATTCTTTAGTCGAGGAATGTCGCCTCAACCGTTTCTTGTCATGTTTTGGGCCTGAATGCAGGTCAGGGCGATCAGGGCAACAATATCCTCGACCTTGCATCCCCTCGACAAGTCATTGGCCGGTTTGGCGAGCCCTTGCAGCACCGGTCCGATGGCCGTCATCCCACCAATTCGTTCGGCAATCTTGTAGCCTATGTTTCCAGCCTCAAGATTGGGAAATATAAACACGTTCGGATGTCCCTTGAAGGCCAGATCCGGCACTTTTTTCTGCCGCAGCTTTTCGTCTACCGCCGCGTCAAACTGAAGCTCTCGGGGAATAAACCAGTTCGGCCGGACCTTTCGTGCCATGTCCAGTGCCTGAGTTACCGTGTCGACATTTCTGTGCTTGCTACTCCCCGAAGTTGAAAAGCTCAAGAAGCCGATCCGTGGGTCTTGATTCAAGATCGCATGGGCCGATTCTCCGGTCGAGAGACCGATCTCTGCTAACTGTTCAGCGTCGGGAGCAACAACCATTGCACAATCAGCAAAAATTACCGGTGATTGGATGGGCTGAACACGCTGGTGGGGAAGCATGATAAAAAATGATGAAACCGTCTTCACATGCTGTTTTCGTCCAACAACTTGCAAGGCGGCTTTCAGCGTGTCCGCTGTCGTATTGACCGCGCCGCCAATGGTTCCATCGGCGGCGTCGCGATGGACCATCATGGCGGCAAAAAGGAGAGGCTGCAACACGGCCTTTCTGGCCTTTTCCCGGGAGATGCCCTCATGCTTTCGGAGTTCAAAAAATCGTTCCGCGTAATCCTCCAGACGCAAGCTCCGAGTGGGATCAACGACCTCGATCCAACTGGCCGGCATATCAGAATCGCGAATCCGCGGCGTAATGATTTCAGGCGTGCCCAGAAGAGTTATCTTGGCCAAGCCCTCTCGTACGGCCCATTGGGCCGCGGCAATGATTCGATCATCCTCGCCCTCCGGCAGGACGACATGCCTTGGATTGTGTCGGGCCCGACGAAACAATTCCTGCACAAAGGGCGGAGGCATCGGGGCGACCGAGACCTGTCTAGGCCAGTACTTGCAGACGCATGTCCTCTCGCGAGATTCCGGCGACTCGTTCCGGTTTTTTCATGGCATCCCGACGGAATGGCTCTCCCAGTTCCTGATTGAGGATCACTTCAATGAATGTCGTCCGATTGTTTTCAGTCTGTGCCTGAATTCCTTTCTGCAGGGCTTCGGCGAGAGCCGCCATCGTCTTGACCTGAACGCCGGCAAGGCCGCATCCCTCGGCAATCTTGGCATAACTGACCCTCAGATCGAGTTCGGTCCCGACAAAGTTGTCGTCGAACCAGAGGGTCGTGTTCCGTTTCTCGGCTCCCCATTGATAGTTTCTGAAGATGACCATCGTAATAGCCGGCCAGTCATCACGACCGCATGAAGTCATTTCATTCATGGAAATGCCGAACGCGCCATCCCCAGCAAAACCGACAACGGGCGTATCGGGACAGCCGATCTTGGCACCAATTATGGCAGGAAAGCCGTAACCGCAGGGGCCAAACAGACCCGGTGCCAGGTATTTTCGCCCTTGGTCAAACATGGGATAGGCGTTGCCGATTGCACAGTTGTTGCCGATGTCGGATGATATGATCGCCTCTGTCGGCAGCACAGACTGGATGGCTCGCCATGCCATGCGCGGACTCATCCGGTCGGGATCCTTGGCTCGGGCTCGTTCGTTCCAGGTGGTTCCCTCATCGTCATCTTCATGATCCATGGAGGTCAGAGCCTGAAACCATCGTGACTTGGTCTGGGCAATGGTTTGCCGGCGTGTCTCCCGGTCCGTGTTGCCGGCGTGATCTGTCAGGTTCTCCAGAATTTGCTCGGCCACCTGTCGGGCATCGCCCTGAATGCCGACAGTAACCTTTTTGGTGAGACCAATACGGTCGGGATTGATGTCCACCTGAATGATCCGGGCATTGCGGGGCCAATAGTCAAGACCATAGCCTGGAAGGGTCGAGAATGGGTTCAGTCTGGTTCCAAGAGCAAGCACGACATCGGCCCGGGCGATCAATTCCATGGCCGCCTTGGAGCCATTGTAACCAAGAGGACCAACGGCGAGAGGATGAGTGCCCGGAAACGCGTCATTGTGCTGATAGCCGCAACAGACCGGGGCATCCAGTTTTTCAGCCAACCGAGCTGACGCCTCGATGGCATTGCCGATCACGACACCAGCTCCATTCAGAATAACCGGAAATCGGGCCTCCGAGAGGAGTCTTGCCGCTCTTTCAATCGCCTGTTTGCCACCTCTCGGTCTTTCCAGTCTGACGGTCTGAGGAAGTTCGATGTCAACAACCTGATTCCAAAAATCTCGAGGGACATTGATCTGAGCCGGAGCACATCCCCGCCAGGCTTTTTCAATGACCCTGTTCAAGACTTCAGCCACCCGGGCCGGATCCCTGACCTCTTCCTGATAGCAGACCATATCCTCAAAGAGTTTCATCTGTTCGATTTCCTGAAACCCGCCCTGACCAATTGTCTTGTTGGCCGCTTGCGGAGTTACGAGCAAGATGGGAGAATGGTTCCAGTAGGCCGTTTTGACCGGAGTCACAAAATTGGTTATGCCGGGACCGTTCTGGGCAATCATCATGGACATTTTGCCGGTGGCACGGGTATACCCGTCGGCAGCCATTCCCGCGTTGCATTCGTGAGCCATGTCCCAGAAGGTAATTCCCGCTGCCGGAAAAAGGTCGGAAACCGGCATCATTGCCGAACCGATTATGCCGAAGGCATTCTCAATGCCATGCATTTGCAAAACCTTGACAAAAGCCTCTTCTGTGGTCATTCTCATAACTTGATCCCCCCGGTAACGTGAATGATTTTTCTGTACATCTAAGAATCTCAGATCTGAATTACCACTTGTGTCGTGGTGCACCTGAACGCAGGGGCTGGCATTTTCAGTCTTGCTTTCTCCACCGCAATGTCTGGCCGTACACACTGTTTTGCAACATAGACCAACTCCTATTCCGCTTCAAGTTCAATGACCCGTTCAAACGGCACAAAACCGCCACCAACCGACACATCAATTCCCCCTCAGGTCAAGGTGCTGGGCCAGTATATTGATGACCTGTCGTTCGAGAACATAGCTCTGCGCCAGCAGAACATGGAGCGTGTCGGCAGTTCCGAAGTGGACATTCATGTCAATGTTGATGTCAGACAAAACAAAAAGGGGAACTTCGAGGTTGCTGTTACACTGAGTCTGACAACCAAGAACAAGGAAAGCAAAGAGGTCATTTTCCTTTTGGAGCTGAAATATCTGGGCGTATTTGCCATAACCCACACGTCCGAGCAAGACCTTCACCCGATTCTGATGGTGGAGTGCCCGCGGCTTCTGTTTCCCTATATTCGCCGAATAGCATCCGACCTCACTCATGAGGCCGGATATCCCCCCATCAATCTGGATCCGGTTGATTTCTTGACCCTGTATCGAAATTCCCTGACGAGCAAGTCTGAATCCTGACCTAATCCTCGCTGAGCCAGAGCGGTTTTGAGCCAAGCTGAGTGCGAACGTATTCATCGTGGGCAATCTTTTCGGCTTCCGTGATGCCGCTGGCGACCGGTATTGGTCTTTTCTTGAATCGTCTGTTGGCTCTTTGTCCCTTGGAGAGATGGCTGCCGTTCATCTCCAGAAGATCCTCCGTCTTGGTCTGGTTTAGCCGGAGGTAAATCTCGGAGAGATATTGCGCGTCCAACAATGCTCCATGTTTGGTTCGCAAGGAACCATCAAGGCGGAAATAGTTGCAGAGTGCATCCAGATTGTGCTGCGCTCTGTGCGGCAATACACGGCGGGCCAGACTCAGGGTATCCAGCACCCGATCCTGGGAGATTGGTTCCCGATTGCACAATTGGAGTTCCTTGTTCAGGAAACCGATATCGAATTCCGCGTTGTGGGCCACTATTCTCGCATCCCTAATGAGATCCAGAATCTCGTCGGCCTTTTCATCAAAGCTAGGCTTGTTGCTCAAGAATTCGTCATCAATTCCATGAATCTTCTGTGCCTCTTCTTCGACCTGGATTCCCGGATTGAAATACGCCTGATACTCAACACCGGTCTGACGACCATTCAAGTGTTCGACAAAACCTATCTCGATTATGCGGTTTTTGTCCACCTCCTTCCCCGTCGTTTCGACATCAAGAATAATTTCTCTCACCTCTTTGCGCCCTCCATCATGTCAATTCATCGACAATGTTCTGAACCTGGGCCCTTGTCTCGTCAATATCTTCCGAAATGACCACGAAATCAGCCCTTTTCCTCTTTTCCTCATCACTCATCTGCCAGCTTTTGATTGTAGCAAACCATGCCTCGCTCATGCCCGGGCGAGACAACACCCGCGATCTTTGACTCTCACTCGAAGCCGTAACAACGACCACATGATCGACTTCCGATTCCATTTTGGTCTCAAACAGCAGCGGTATGTCCAGGGCCGCCAGAGGATGATCCGATGTCTTGCAGGCCGCCAGAAACTTTTGGCAATGTCTCCCTACATAGGGATGAACAATGGCCTCCAAGACACCTTTCAACTCAGGCTTCGCTGCCAGAACGGACTTGAGTTTCGATTTGTCGACCCGGCCTTTATCAATGACTTCATCGCCGAATTGCCGCCGAATGTCTTCAATCGCTTCCTTGTCATCATGATAGACTTGAAGGACGGCTTCATCGGCATCCCATACCGGCACGCCTTCATCTGCAAAAAGCTGGTTGACCGTCGACTTGCCCATGCCGATTGAACCGGTAATGCCGAGAACCTTCATCTCTCTATAGCATCCAGAACCAGGGCTCGTAAATCCTCGGTTATTTCCGGCCTGATGCCATACCAGATATAGAATGACTTTGCCGCCTGATGCAAAAGCATGCCAATGCCCCCAACCGTCTGGCAACCTCTTTTCCTGGCATCAGCTAGCAACTTGGTTTCACTGGGATTGTAGACAATGTCGCAGACGACGGTTCTAGGGCTGATCTTGTCGATATGAAATTTCAGTTCGGGTTGACCGACCATTCCAAGCGATGTCGTATTGACCAGCGTTCCAATCTTGTCAATGCAGTCATTAATGTTGTCTTTTCGGATGATCTTGATCCGATTGCCAAAATTTGATTTCAGACTCTCAGACCTCTCCATGGTTCGATTTGATATATAGACCTCCGGCGTGCCTTCCTGCAACAATGAGTACACTATGGCCTTGGCTCCGCCCCCGGCTCCGAGAACGAGAGCCGATCCCCGACGAGCTTCCCATTCCGGCACACTCTCCCTGACACTCTCGATAAAACCGTAACAATCCGTATTATCAGCGTAAATCAATCCATCAATGCCAAATGTCAGTGTGTTCGAAGCACCCAGAATGGCCGCGTTATCCGAGACCTTGTCGGCAATTTGAAGAGCTTTTTCCTTGTGTGGAATCGTTATGTTCACCCCGCGAAAGCCCATTTTTCTGAGGGCCATGACCACGGTTTCGAAGTCCTTCCGAGACACTTCAAGCGGAACATAATACGCTTCAAGATTGTTCTGCCGGAACCAATAATTATGGATGAGAGGCGACTTGCTCTGATCAATCGGAGTTCCGATCACTCCCGCTATTCTTGGAATACTGCTCTGCAGAGACATTTTTGCACGGCGTTGATAGAATGTTGATAAAAGCGGGAAAAGCGGTGGGATTGCCAACCCGTTCCCTCACCACAAGTGCATTGATTTAACTTAATGTCAGACATCTGTCCATTTTATAATGAGTTGCGAAAAGTTATACGTCCAGTTTTCAACAGTTATCGTTGATCCAGTCATCGCTTCCGATCACCACAATCTCTCGCTTCCAATCCTGTCGAGAGTTATCGTTGACGAGTTTTCCACGAAGTATCTGAACCCTATTCTTGTTACTTCCTTTGTGGTAAAGACGTAATAGGTAGCGTGTTGAGGACAAAGACATTTTCACGTGGTTGATCCGAATCCATGAAAATCAACTTGGTGTTGCTGGGAACTGGCGGAGGTCCGCGCATGTCCAGAGGAACATGCTGGCCGACATCAATGGTTCTGGATGTAGGAGGGCGACCGTATCTGATTGATGCCGGACTGGGGGTAACCCGGCAATTCGTTGAGGCTGGGTATGATCTTGCTGACCTTCATACGGTCATCGTCACGCATCACCACTCCGACCACAATCTTGAGCTGGGGCCTTTGCTGCACACAACTTGGGTATCCAGTTATCCGCGAAGTCTGAATGTATACGGACCCCCTGGCATCACCGAACTCATCGAAGGATTCCTTCTGTCTCTCAAGTTCGATATTGAAACGCGGCAGAGTGATGAAGGACAATATCCCTTGAAGTCCCTGATCAGGTCAAATGTGTATACGGAAGGTCCGGTACTGGAAGATGATCGGGTCAAGGTCTTTGCCATGCGCGTCAATCATCCGCCTGTTTATCACTGTTATGCCTTACGATTTGAAATTGCGGACAAGATCATAGTCTTCTCGTCGGACACGTCGGCACTTCCCAAGCTGGGCGATTTTGCTCAGGGAGCTGATGTGTTGGTGCATGAGGTATTTCATTATGAGCGAGTCAAGGCGATGGCCAAGTGCTTGAAGGAGGTCAAACCCAATCTTCTTGATCATATCGTCAACGGTCACACCAAGGCAGAGGAAGTCGGGATAATTGCGAACATTGCCGAGGCCAGCCATCTGGTCCTCAATCACATCATACCTCGGGATGAAAAGAACATTCCCAGAATTGACATTTATGATCAAGTCAGAAAAACGTGGAAGGGCAAGTTGACAATTGGACACGACCTAATGCGAATCCCTCTTTGAAAACGGCAGATCAGGTCAAGCGACAGGAGCCACAAAACTCAAATGGACACCATGTTTCTCGCCTATCCCTGGATAAAGGCCTTTCACATCATATCGATCGTCTGCTGGATGGCCGGACTGTTTTATCTTCCCCGACTGTACTTTTACCACGTTACGGAAGGTCATGAAGAGAAGATGAACGATCTGTTCGGCCTGATGGAAAAGCGGTTGCTGAAAATAATTACAACGCCGGCCATGGTGGCGTCATGGATATTCGGTCTGCTTTTGCTGATGATACCTGGTGTCATAGATCTTGGCACGGGATGGATATGGGTCAAGATCATTGCCGTCCTGCTGCTGACCGCGTTTCATGGCTGGCTCGCGGCCAAGCGAAAGGAAATCATGAACGGAACCTGTCAGGTTTCTGGCCGCACGTTCAAACTGATGAACGAATTGCCCACGGTTTTGCTCGTGATAATCGTCGTTCTCGCCGTTGTCAAGCCGTTTTGATGTCGGAAAATGCCAGGATGAGTCAAGAAAATGCTCTTTGAGCTGGATTTCCTATTGCAACATGCCAGCAAAGCCCTAGATTCGTGAATGCCCTTGAAGCGTCAGTATCCTTCTGATCTTTATTCTTCCACTCAGATCAACCAGCGCGAGAGAAACAGTGTCATTTGATTCCGTGACTGAACCGACAGAACAAACCATATCCATAGCGGCCCTGAAAGCCAAGACCCCCGCCGAATTGCTGAATCTGGCCAAGGAACTGGAGGTCGAAAACATTGCCACTCGCAAGGGTGACATCATGTTTCAAATTCTCAAGAAATATGCCGAGATGGGGTGGAACATAGTCAGTGACAACGGTGTTCTGGAAGTGTTACAGGACGGGTTCGGCTTTCTTCGTTCACAAGAGGCCAACTATCTCCCTGGACCGGATGACATCTATGTCAGTCCAAACGTCATTCGCAAGTATGGCTTGCGGACCGGATCGACCGTGGCCGGTCATCTGAAGTCGCCTTGGGGCGAACAGAACTATTTTACCCTGACTCGGGTCACGCAGCTGAACTACGAAGAACCGGACGTATCCAAAAACAATGTTCATTTTGACAATCTGACTCCGCTCTACCCCGATGAGCCCTTGCGGATGGAGATCAGCGGTTCCGAGAAAAAGGACTTGTCCGCTCGTGTCATTGACCTGATAGCCCCTTTGGGCAGAGGTCAGCGAGCTCTGATTGTTGCCCCGCCCCGAACGGGCAAAACGGTTCTTCTGCAAAACATCGCTCACTCCATCGAGACAAACCATCCCGAGGTCAAGCTGATTGTTCTTCTGGTGGACGAGCGCCCGGAAGAAGTGACGGACATGCAGCGCAGCGTGAAGGGTGAGGTGATTTCATCAACCTTTGATGAACCGGCCACACGACATGTCGCGGTGTCCGAAATGGTGATTGAAAAGGCCAAGAGACTGGTTGAAACCAAAAAGGACGTTGTCATCCTTCTTGATTCCATAACCCGCTTGGGTCGTGCCTTCAATGCCGTTGTTCCCTCCTCAGGCAAAGTCTTGAGCGGAGGTGTCGATGCCAACGCCTTGCAACGGCCGAAACGCTTCTTTGGAGCGGCCCGAAACATCGAAGAAGGAGGCTCCTTGACGATCATTGCAACGGCCCTGATTGATACAGGAAGCCGAATGGACGAGGTCATTTTTGAAGAGTTCAAGGGAACGGGAAATTCGGAAATCGTGCTGGACCGCAAGGTTGCCGACAAACGCGTGTTCCCGTCAATGGACATCCTCAAGTCTGGAACAAGGAAGGAAGATCTTCTGATGCGCAAGGAGCATCTTCAAAAGACATTCATGCTTCGCCGAATATTAACCCAGATGGGAACAACGGAGGCCATTGAGTTCCTGATTTCCAAGCTCAAGATAACGGACTCCAACGAGGAATTTTATCGCTCCATGAATCCCGACGGCCGCTGATCATTTGATTTCAGCGTTCCGGAGCAATCGTCGCCGAGGGACGCAACCAGCCTAAATCGCCCGGGGTTGGGGAATGATCAGACTCTCCAAACGGATGGGGGTTTGACGTGATCTTTTTCGGACATGCATTCGATACCATTTTTGCCCCGGCCACGGCTCCCGGAAAGGCGGCCATCTCGGTAATTCGGATATCTGGTGACCGAACCCGGGAATTGCTTGTCCAAATGACCGGATCGGTGCCCCGGACTCGGGAGATGACACTCTGCAAGATCGTGTCTCCAGAAACGCGACAGATATTGGATGAGGCCTTGGTCGTGTTTTTTGCCAAGGGCAAAAGTTACACGGGAGAAGATTCGGTTGAACTGCATTTGCACGGTGGAAGAGCAATCAAGAATGTCGTGAGCCAGTGCTTGCTTCGAGCCGGAGCTCGCTTGGCCGAGCCTGGGGAATTTACCTTTCGAGCCTTGCGCAACGGACGCATGGATCTGGCTCAGGTCGAGGGTTTGTGCGACCTGATAGAGGCAGAAACCGAGCAACAGCGACTGCAAGCCATGAATGTCTTCAAGGGGAAGACTTCAGACAAAACTCAAGAATGGCGGAAAGAGCTCATTCACTGTCTGGCCTTGATCGAGACCGAAATCGAGTTCACCGAAGAAAGCATTCCGCCTGACATAAAGCTGAGGGCCATGGAGCTCCTTGCAAGGCTCGTTCACGACCTGCGTCAAGAGTTGTCCGGGGTTGAATACGCCGAGAGGCTGAGAGAAGGTTTTGAGGTCGCCATAATCGGGCCGCCCAATTCAGGCAAATCGACGTTGTTGAACTATCTGGCTGGTCGCGATGCGGCCATAACATCCAGCATACCGGGCACAACGCGGGATATCCTTGAGGTTCAGATGGATCTGAAGGGCATTCCGGTGACCTTTCTCGACACGGCCGGCCTTCGCGATACAAAGGATCCCGTCGAAGTGATGGGTATAGCCAAAACGCAGAAAAGGGCCAATGCTGCCGACTTGAGAGTGTTTCTTGCGGAGGATAAAAAAGCCGAAGAACCCGGTGTGAAGCGCAAGCCCGGCGACCTGGTGCTGTTGGCCAAGGTTGATCGGTTCCCGATTGGAACGGACGCCGGTGTATCAGGCCAGACCGGCCAAGGGGTTGACGACATGCTGCAATCCATTGCGGCCAATCTGGAGGAAAGAGTGGGTCGGGTCGGGGTCACGATCAATGCCCGACAACGGTCGGCCATAGAGCGGACAGTGATTTGTCTGGAAAGCGCAATGGCTGAACTCGAGAAGAGCCATTCGGTTGATGAAATAGCTTCGGAAGAAATACGGCAGGCCATAAGATCCCTTGAATCCATCACGGGGCGGATCGATATTGAAAGCGTCTTGGGTGAGATATTTCAGAATTTTTGCATCGGAAAGTAGGCCTTTCGGTCATGAACCGTTTTGACGTCATAGTTGTGGGTGGCGGCCATGCCGGATGTGAAGCCGCATACGCATCGGCTCGCACTGGTGCCAAGACGGCCTTGGTTACACTCAAGCGCGAGGGCATTGGACAAATGTCCTGCAACCCGGCCATTGGCGGTCTGGGCAAGGGGCATTTGGTGCGCGAGATTGATGCCATGGGCGGCATCATGGGCACCGTTGCCGACGAGGCCGGAATACAGTTCAGGTTGCTGAACCGCAGCAAGGGGCCGGCGGTACGAGGCCCGCGCGCTCAGATGGATCGGGCGATCTATAGCGGAGCCATGCAGCAAGCCATGAGCACGACCCCCAACATGCATGTCGTCATTGGTGAGGTGGTTGATTTTGTCATGACGAAAGGAGCGATCAAAGGGATTGTTCTCGCCGATGAGTCTGAAGTGATGGCCACGGCTGTGGTTCTGACAACCGGAACCTTCTTGCGCGGTGTCATTCGGCTCGGTGAAAAAGCCATACCGGCCGGGCGTATCGGTGATCCAGCCGCCATCCGTCTGGCGCAAAGACTGACCGACCTGGATCTGCCCCTCGGTCGGCTGAAAACCGGAACTCCACCTCGACTGGATGGGCGGACGATCAATTGGGATGTCCTGACTGAGCAATCCGGAGACAAAAAGCCCGCCATGTTCTCCTTTCTTTCGGAGCAACCCGAGGTCCGGCAAATTTCCTGCTTCATCACTCAGACCAACGATTCCACGCACGCGATCATTCGTCGGAATCTGGACAGGTCAGCCATTTACGGAGGGCATATTGACAGCGTGGGTCCTCGCTATTGCCCGTCCATTGAGGACAAGGTCGTTCGATTTCCGGATCGCGCTTCACATCAGATATTTCTTGAACCGGAAGGGCTCTCGACCGACCTTGTGTATCCCAACGGCATTTCAACCTCTTTGCCGGAAGAGACGCAAACCGACTATGTCCGCTCGATCAAGGGTCTGGAAAATGTTGCGATCACCCAGTTTGGCTATGCGATCGAGTATGACTTTGTAGATCCTCGATCCTTGACCGACACCTTGCAAACCCGGATGCTGGAGGGCTTGTATCTGGCGGGCCAGATTAACGGGACGACAGGTTATGAGGAAGCGGCCGGTCAGGGTCTGGTCGCGGGCATAAACGCTGCACGGCTGGCCCGAGGCCTCGAGCCCGTCAAGTTTTCTCGAGCCGAATCGTATATCGGGGTTATGGTTGATGACCTGATTACCCGAGGTGTCACCGAACCCTATCGCATGTTCACGTCCCGTGCGGAATTTCGCTTGTCGCTGAGGGCCGACAATGCCGATCAACGGCTCACGCCCAAAGCCATGGGGTTGAATATTGTCACCACGGAAAGAAAGAGACTGTTTGAAGCCAAGAGTTCTAAGCTGATTGCTGCAAGGGACTTGCTTGCAGAACATTCAATGCTGCCGTCAGAGGCTGTTCGCCACGGTATAAAAATCAGCATGGACGGTACGCCTAGAACAGCACTGGACTTGCTGGCCTATCCGGAAGTGAACATGCAAAAACTGCAGCAAATTTGGCCCGAACTGCAGCAAATTGACGATTCTATCGTCGAACAGATGGAAAACGAAAGCGTCTATGCCCGCTATCTGGACCGGCAAGATCGGGAGGCCATGACAATCAAGCGGGACGAGATGTGCAGAATCCCTCAGGATATTGATTACTTGAACTTGCAAGGCTTGTCGGGCGAACTGAGAGCCAAGCTGAATGAAGCCAAACCTGAAACTTTAGGTCAGGCCGGTCGCATTGAAGGCATGACGCCATCGGCTCTGGCCTACCTCCTTTCCACGGTTCAGCGGCAACATACCGCGCCACACGCTTAGACTGATACTTGGGGCCTCATACGTTCAATCCGTTCTTCGACCGCTGGACAAGCGACAAGGCCAAGGAAGGGCTGTCCACGTTCGACCTTGAAGATCCCGTCGCCTTTTGTGAACAACATCTGCAAGCTGATACAATTGAGAGGCTAGGCATTTTTCGCTCTCAGCTGATCAAGTGGAATGGCAAAAACCAGCTGGTGGCTCATTCAACCCTGAACTCGATATGGACACGCCATATCATTGACTCGGCCCAGTTGTTCAGGTTGCGACCGAGTTGTCCCTATCGGTGGGTTGATATTGGTACTGGCGGTGGTTTCCCGGGGTTGATTCTGGCTATCCTGGCAATGGAACAGCCGGATGAAGACGTATTTTATCTGGTGGAGTCCAATCGCTATAAAGCTGAATTCCTGAGCCATGTTGCACATCTGACCGGCACCAATGTCGTTATCTGCCGAGATCGAGTCGAACACTTGGAATCGCTTGCGGCGGACGTGATCTCAGCCCGAGCCGTAGCTGGGCTGAGCCGACTGATTGGCTGGTCACATCGACATCTCAGAGATGAAGAGGGCTATTGCCTGTTTCCCAAAGGTCCCGGACAGGGTGGTGAAGTTGACGAAGCACGCCGCATGTGGAATTTTGACATGGCTCGGGTTTGGAGCTGGACGCAGCCAGCCAGCTCAATTCTTCGCATAAACGGAATCAAGCCAGTCAGAACGCCGAAGTAACCGGCTACTCACTGCCACCATCAGCTTCCAGACCAAATATCTGAGACAACGATTGTGCCACGCTCGTGACCAGACTCTGATCCTTTCCTCTTACGACCACGCTCGAACCAAACACGCCATTTTCGAAGAAGGGATAGGAGCCAATCGAGACGTTCGGGTGCTGAGCTGCTACTTCGGCCAGTTGAGAGGCGACTTCACCCTCCGGCTGTTGAACGTGCACGGTTTTTGAAAGCAATCGACGACCATGGGGCAGCTCATCAATGACATGTCCCAGCATGGAACGAAATATGCGAGGGACTCCTGCAAAGACATACACATTTTCGATGATGAAACCAGGCGCACCCGAAACTGAATTCTGAACCAGTTTAGCGCCCCGAGGCATTCGGGCCATTCTCAGTCGAGCCTCGTTGAGATCCAAACCTTGTTTCTGGGCTCTAGCAAGTATGATCTCCTTGGCAGTGGGATTGACGACAAGTTCCAGGTCAAAAGCCTTGGCAACGGCGTCAGCGGTTATGTCATCATGTGTCGGACCAATACCGCCACAAGTGAACACGAGATCAAACGTTTGTCTCAAAGCGTTGAGACTGGCGACAATGACCGGCGTTTTGTCCGGCACGATGCGAACTTCGCATAGATCGATTCCGACTGCGACTAGCTCCTTGGCCAAAGCATTGACGTTGGCATCCTGGGTTCGGCCAGAGAGGATTTCGTCCCCAATCACGAGCATGGCTGCGGTTGGATTGTTTTCAGTCATCGGTTCCAACGAAGATTTTGGCATTGAAAAGTTCATCGACACTAAACAGCCGGTCATTTGGATGTATGTCAGGCAAGGTTATCATATATCACTTTCTCAACGCAAATCACTATGGGCTTGCAAGCCGGAACGCTCCCTTGTGAGAATTCGGAAAATGGGATCAAATCTGCTTGCGCAGAGAAACGAGTGATGTCTGCAGGTCTGTAACGATACACAAGGTGACACCCGAAGCCCCTCAAAACCTCATGTTTATAGGGCTTGCAGAATATGACGACACCTAACCTGCCATTTCTTGACACCTAACTTGCAACTCCCCGAACAAAAAAGGGACTAGTGGTCAGTAAAAAACAAAAGATTTCAATTCTGGTGATGTGTCAGCGACTGTTTTCCGTCATTCCCGCATCTTTGTTGCTCGTGAACGGATCCCGACTACACCGAGGCCAAACCGATCCGATCAGTCATATGGACCACAACGCATGGCGATTTGACCAAGTTCTGAAACGTTAGTAGCAAATGATTAAAACTGACCACTAGAGACCCCAGCCCACTGCTGCGTATGCCCTAACCGGCTAACACGTCTTAGCGCCTGAAAAATCTGCCGCGGCACTTTTTCGGCGTTGGTAACTTGTATAACCCCGCCCCTCACTAAGTTTGAGCGCAGAAATTTGTTTCTCGGCAGCCAAATATCTTCCGAGAACCGATGTCGTTGCGATTATCGGGTTGGGTGGTACGGGTGGATACATCCTTGATTTGGTGCCAAGACTCCTGTTTCCGAGATCAGGCTTTTCAATGGGGCTTATGAAGATAACTTGACAAAGTCATTTTCAACATCACGGCCGCTGGCCCAGCCGGTCGTCGTCTTCTTCAGTTAGACCTTGTACGGATGACGAGATGGGCCCGACCTTCCGTTCGAGACAGATTCTCTTGGCAAAGCAAGGTACGAGCCAAAGTTTCCGAAGTTGTCCCCGTAAAACCTCGCTTTAATGACACTCCCACTGAGTAAAAATCATCGTGTCAAGCTATCTTTATAAGCCCCTTTTCAATCCAGATGCGTTTCGTGCGCCCAGCGCCGCATCGGTCGAAAAGCTGCGTGAAGTACCTAAGAAGGTAGGTTACTTCGAGACGGTCTACTCCCAAATGCATAGTGGAGTGGTTGCCTGCGATGAAGCCATGAACAAAGCCAACATTGACAAGCTTGCAGGCATAACATCTGCCTTCCTGTCCATGGATGCGGGAGAGGAAAAGCGGCTCGTAGTCGAGAAACTCGAGGCCATTGGAACATCGTTTGTGGCTGTCGGTATGGGGCTTGAGTTGGATGAAAGATCTCTATGCTTCCAATATTCAGGTGGCCGACCTGAGTGCCGTAATGGCAGTCGTGAAATGGAAAAGGATCCGGGGGTTCTATCGAAACCTGGAACAAGAACATCACTGCACTTACACCACGGATGGCAACATGTTGTTGAATGGTGATACAGAATGATGCGGTATGATCATTGCAGCGGGTGTTGGTCGAACACATTCCAGATACGGTTGAGCCGGGCGTTCTCTATATCTCCATGGAATATGGAACGGCTGCTCACAGCTGTTGCCGCGGTTGCGGTGAAGAAGTCGTCACACCCTTTGCGCCAACTGATTGGAAAATGGCGTTTGACGGCAAAATAGTGTCAGTGAACCCATCTATTGGGAATTGGATGCTAGATTGCCGGCCGCACTACGTGATCAAGCGGGGACGTCATTGAAGCTGGACCGTGGACAGACGAGCAAGTTGAGAAGGAAAGACGGCGTGACAAGGCGGCAAAGGCGCGTCAATACGGTATCTCGCTCACCAACGATTAACCATTCCGACGCCTGAATTGAAGCTAGTGGTCTAACATTATTGAACTGATGGATAGAGCGAATGCAGCTTGATACGCGCCTCGGCCACCGTAAACCGCCACTTTACCGGACGCGGGTCCGCATTGGTCGCCACCTCCCACGCGCTCCGACTCATCCAGCCGAACACGCCATGTCTTGCGTCTGGTCTGTCTCCGGTCCATACCCACGGCCCCTCGTCATGACGAGGGGCGGGCGGGTCCAAGAGGATCCCAGCGTCCGGTCCTGTTGTGTTTCACGGGGCCGGATTACAGTCCTTCGGGGCTCAAGTCAACCCTTGGCCACGCCATGGCCAACGCACCTCCTTGATCATCAATTCAACAATGTTCAACCACTAGAAAGAAAGCGCGATGGTTTTTTGAAGCGCATCTGGCGTCGTTTTTCGGGAGGTAAAGGCTTGTAGTGGAAGATAGTTGATAACCTGGGCACGTTTGAGTTGATACGAACGTCCGATACTTGCAGGCGAACTGTCATTTGTTGCGTTTGGAACGAATGTCGGCTACCCGCCCTTCTGTCGAATGCCGCCCACGCGAAGGCGGCGCTGGCGACTGTCCAGTTTTCGAGCAAAGTGGTCAGCGTTCTATACGCTGCACCGCCGCATGTTGGCTTGGAGCCCAATTTGCCAATGCTGCGACATGCACCAATGTTTGCAATTGGGAGATTTGCAGGTCACCACGGAAGATGACCTGCCGTATTGATCAGCCGCAGCAACTTGCTGTTTTCATTTGCTCTGTTTTTGGCCCCGGCTCTGAAAAGTCGGCACCGCGCCCGAGGAACGTACGATCGGCAAAATAGAAGTCTGAGAACTTCTCTTTGAAGTCCTCGGAGACAGACTTTTCATAGAGGCCTGTTTCTGCCAGAGCGGACTGCCAAGCGCGGACTTTGGGATAATCGGCAAGGAAGTCATATCCCGAATGTTCTTTGACAATTTGCGCCCTGTGGAGCAGCGGAAGCCAGGCAATGTCCACGTTTCCGAGGGTTGCGCCGTTGAAGAATGGGCCTTCGCCCAGCTGCTGTTCGGCTTTCCCAAAGGCTTTTGTCAATTTTGCCTCGCGTTCAGCAAGAACAGTTTTATCCTTGCTTTGCATGGTGCTGCATTGAACCAGGTAGTGCTTAGAAGCCTGATAGCTCCACGCACGATCCTTAGCACGTTGCACAGGTGCAACGTCAACCACCAAGGGAGGTGTGACTTCCTCAAGGTACTCCACGATCGCGTCGCTCTCGAAAAGCACCTCACCTGCCTCAGTGATCAGCAAAGGCACTTGCCCTGTAGGAGAGATGTCCAGAAACCATTGAGGCTTGTCGCTCAACTTGATGAACTCAATGTCATAGGGAACGCCCTTGGCTTCCAGCAATGCTGTCACGCGCTGAACGAAGGGGCAGATTTTGAAACTCACGATTTTGATCATCAGTTCGTCCTTTCAATGTCGAAGTCTACAAGTGAGACGCGCGACATCTGGAAAAGACGAACCTCGGACAAGTTTTTTAGCAGGTGTCGCAGCCATGCGACCTCCTGCTGTAATCCAGCACTGAGCTATCGGACGCAAAGGTAATATCACAACATTGATCGAATAGCTGGCGAAGTTGTTTTCGGCTGGCATGCACGCGAGATTTGAGCGTTGAGTAACTGACTCCTAACCTCTCGGCGTATTCCTTTTGTGACACGCCCCGCAGCTCAACCGCACGAAGCAGATCGCCTGCTTCGCCGGGAAGAGCTTCCAAGAAAGGTCCGATGCATCCTTCGAAGGCATGTTCAGTTGTTTCGTCGGGTTCATTGTACCAAAGATTATCAGCTGAAACCGACGCTTCACGGCTCTTACGACGATGGTGATCCACCATCGCATTGTTGGCGATCTGAAAGAGCCAGGGTTTAATTTTCTCCTTGGATTTCAGTGTGTGCAGATTCTGAAACGTTTTGGTTAGAGCATCCTGAAGAACGTCATCGACATCCGACGGATTCTGCAACCTCGAGAGCAAAAAGGCTCGAAGTGACGACTGATATTCAGTGATGACAGACTCTGCGTCCATGTACTAAACTTTTTCAACGTGGCACTGATGTACTTATCACAGGGCCTGTGGATTTGGCAAGATGCATGATCTACTGATGCGCTGAGTGACCCGTTAAATGCGCATCCTCGACACCTCGCGGTGAACGGTTTAGAGCACCGATCAACGTGTACGCGTCCGGCACCTCATCGAAGATCAGATAGCCAAGAATCGCCGCGTAGATCAGTTGTGTGCATTGGATGTTGCCAAACGCTGGCCTCACCGAGCCGGAGTGCCTTGACCCCGCCCCATTGACCGTTTGTCGCAATCACTCCCATAGCGATGAGGAAGAAGAAGCCGAACAGGTCGGGTGTCACTCAGAGCCAGATCAGCGGGAATCCGGCGATCAGTCCGACCAACGTAGCCTGATAGAACAGCGATGTCGCAGTGGATTCACTTTGGGAAAGGCGTCTGACAGAGATAATCGCAAACGCCGCTCCCGCAGCACCTGCGAGCGGGATGAATGCGTAGATGTTGATCAGACCATCGACACCAGGGTGCATTACGACACCGCCGCCAATGAACCCGACAAGCACCGCATGACCAGTCTCGGAGAAGAGGGCGACGCACGTTTTGCCGACGAGGCCGATGGGAAGAACGGATTGTTCGGTCCGATGATGACATCCATGCATGGTTGGCGTCGCGGAATTGATCGCTCAAGAGAAATGCCGAAGTTGCCTCCGAGGCCGTTCTACCGAGTTTTGCGGTTCGACTGAACGGCTAGTGGTCAGTTTTAATCATTTGCTACTAACGTTTCAGAACTTGGTCAAATCGCCATGCGTTGTGGTCCATATGACTGATCGGATCGGTTTGGCCTCGGTGTAGTCGGGATCCGTTCACGAGCAACAAAGATGCGGGAATGACGGAAAACAGTCGCTGACACATCACCAGAATTGAAATCTTTTGTTTTTTACTGACCACTAGTATTTGCCGTCCGGATCAAGATCATGCCGACTTTTGTGACATTAACTATGAGGCAGTGTCCATCATCTCGATCAGCTGAATAAGATTCCCACAGGTATCGTCGAAAACCGCCATGCGAACCGGCCCAGCATCCATTGGCTCAACCGTAAACTCTACGCCTAGACCGCCCAACCTTTTCCTCTCTGCATCAAGGTCTTGCACCTGAAAAGAGTGTGCAGGAATACCATCAGAAACCAGTGCTTCCTTATAGGGTTTCACGGCGGGGTGATCGCTTGGCTCAAGCAGCAACTCTGTTCCTTCAGGGTCTTCGCTTGACACGACTGTCAGCCAACGATTATCGCCTAGAGGGATATTGTTCTTCACAGTGAAGCCGAGAACTTCAGTGTAAAATTTTTCTGCCTTGTCCTGGTCTTCGACAAAAACGTTAGTCACATAGATTTTCATGTTTTCTCTCCGTTCTGTTTGTATTTAATGAGCCATGATGCAGCGGCGACATGATCTTCGTTGATGCTCAATGAATGAGCTTTCGTCCGCCCCTTCCGTGTTGTCTCGATCAACCCAGCTTTCTCCAAAACAGCGAGATGCTGGGAAACCGTCTGACGGGATAAAGCGATGCCATCCTCTGCAACCGACGCAGCGCATACCTTGAACAGTGACTGAGCGGGTTGCTTGCTCAGATGGGCAATGATGCGGCGGCGCGTGCTGTCAGAAAGAGCCTTGAAAATGAGATCGAACTGATCATCCGTCATCAATCCTATATGCAGTAATTTTACTGCATATCAAGCCCGATTGCAAAGCGGACCTCGCAAATTGCCGAACGAAAAGTAGAAAAGTCCGCATTGGCTGCCATTACGACCTGCGTTTTCGCTGCACATGCGAGGAACGCCATATCCTGTGTACTTTGCCGGAGCGAATGTCTTGCAGCCGCCCCTTTCATCTTAAACTCAAGAAGAACTTGTGAGGCTACAAAGCAAGCTGCAGGCTTGATGTCGAGAGATGGGCAACTCGGCGTCAATAAGTTTCACCCTACGTGTCGTTCCAGAACAGGCATCAATTGACACGGGACAGACTTCAAATCTAGATTTCACGGTCAGAACCATAGGCACGCAAATAAAACCACGAGAACAATTTCATGATCAAAGTTCGGACGCATTGATTATCCGGTTCAACCACGACACACCCGCCTAGCCGATTGCCTGATGCCAAATCTTCCCCATGTTTGTCCTGAAGTATCTGCTTTAGGCATTCGCCGTGCTACATGGCACTCAGTAGATGCTACCAACGTTTGTTTACTCAAGCGTTGAGTCGGAATTGAGACCCGACATCTCCGGCCAGCGAAGGCTCAGTCTTCTCAATCACGTAATTCATGAGTGACGGAATAGCCGGCTCCCATTCGCCTCTTGACGTTCCCTCCCAGATGTAACCCTTGTGACGCAAAAAGCGCCACCGGTCCTGTGTCCGTTCCGAACCCGCGGCATCCAGCATGACCTTGACTTACATTGTGCTCATTGCGTTTCCATGCTGGGCGAAAATCCAAGGCCACGGCCCGCGCTACATCAGGCTCGCCCTCTTCAATAAATTCATCAAGAAGTTCGGCGTGATAGGTCGTGCACGACGGCTCTGAATTGGCGATGGCTTCGTCGCATTCCGTTAGACCAAAATAATCGGTTTTGCGGGGCTGAACAACGTCAAAGGCCGTGGTTCCGTAGAGTTGAAGAAAAAACGGATAGCAATCAGCTTTGCATGCCAGACGCTCAATTGCCACCGCATCGCTGGCGATGCCAGCCTCTTCCAAAGGCTGTGTCAAGACCGTAAGGCCGCTGACGGTGACAAGAGCCCAATAGGAAGGCGGTTGCCCCGGATCCAGTAGCTGGCTTGTGTCTGCCGCAACTGAAACTGATCTTTCAAACCGGGTGTACCGGCTAGTACGAGAGCCGTTTGGTACTTCGTCCAACCCACGGTCTGCACGGCATTCATAAGTGACTTCAGGGTATCGGGTCGAACATCATCCATGTGGGCTTCATCAAGCACAATCAGCAGCGGGCATTTGGCAGCCTGCAGAACCCGACGCATGTTATCGGCCCGATAATGCTTGCCAGGCCCAACCGAGGCCTTGGTCCCGTCAAAGTTCAGGCTGATTTCGTCCTTGAGCGGCGACTCCTTAAGAATTTTGCGAAACCCCGTATCCGTGTTACACAGACACTTGATCAAAGCCTCCGCATGTCGTCGGAATGCAGACTGCCGGGCTCCAGAATCAGGGTCCGAATTCCGGACTCTCGAGCCCGATTTACGAGAGTCCTCGACAGCACCGTCTTGCCAGCACCACGTGGTGCCACAAAGATACAGAAAATCCGGCTCGGTCTCACCCCCCTTTCGGTCAGTCAAGATCATCCAGAACGTTGTTGAGAACACGCTCAACTGGTTCATGAACGCCCATTACCGGAGGTTTCTTGCCGATGCCTAGCCGAAAAGGATTTCTTGACAGACACTACCCATGCGCACGCCCCGTGTGAACATGCCCAAAACAGGCGTTGTGCACAGGCATGACGTTCAGCTTTCAAGCGGACGGTGTGGATGGTCTGTTATACGATGTCGTGTAGTTTGTTGAGGCGACGGTCCACGGGGTCGGGCCAATGAAATTGGCAGTGTCACTGCCAACAGCCCTCCTGACTCCGGACAGCGTGGGCCTTGGCAAAAGCCATCAACCACGCGTTGCATTTGGAACGCCAATGAAAAGTCATGTCTTGTATTGTAGTGCTAACAAAGTAGACTTGATCGTCTCAAATCCGTATTTCTTCCATATCAGGACCGGAAAGGAACAAGAATGAAGAAAGTCGCACTGATCATTGGCGGTGGCAGTGGCATGGGAGCCGATGCCGCCAAAAGACTTTCAGAGTCGGAATATGAAATCGGCGTATTGTCCTCCTCGGGCCAAGGTCAGGCATTGGCCGAGTCCCTTGGAGGGGTGGGCGTGACTGGAACCAACAGGTCGCAGGCTGATATCCAGAAACTGATCAGTCGAGCCATGGACAAATGGGAGCGTGTGGATGTCGTGGTCAACTCGGCTGGTCATGGGCCAAAGGGTGACATTCTGGACATCAGCGACGAGGACTGGCATGAAGGCATGGAGTTTTACCTCATGAATGTTGTCCGCACGGCTCGGCTGGTTGCTCCCATCATGGTTAATCAGGGAGGCGGAACGATTATCAACATTTCGACCTTTGCCGTTTTTGAACCCGATCCCCTTTTCCCGACATCAGGCGTATTCAGGGCTGGTTTGACCAGTTTCACAAAGCTTTTTGCAGACAAGTTTGCCAAGGACAATGTGCGAATGAACAATGTCCTGCCGGGTTTTATCGACAGCCTGCCGGAAACAGCGGATCGAAGGGCAAGGATTCCGATGGGGCGATATGGAACGGTGGGAGAGGTTTCGGCTCTAATCAACTATTTGGCTTCAGACGCTGCGGCTTATATGACAGGCCAAAACATTCGGCTGGATGGGGGATTGACGAGATCAGTCTGATCGTCCAAAGGAGGGATATTGTAAAGAATCGATTTCATCCATGATGCTGTTCGATGCTGACAGAAAGATTCAAACCGTGATGTCAGGGGGTTGCTCGCCAGTTTATATTGGCGGGAGGCAATGCTCGCGCAATTGCGCCATGGAGGGTTTCGTCTGGGAGCATATGAGCCAGCTGCTCTCGTGCCTTGAGCAGTTTGACAAGATCGATTTCCGTGACAAAGCCACATCGTTCGCAAAGGTATACGAGGTCTTCAAAGGCAACGTTTCCTGTGGCCCCCGGAGCGAAAGGACAGCCTCCCAAGCCGCCCAAGGTTCCATCTAGAACCCGGACACCAGCCTCAAGAGCGGCATACGCGTTGGCAACGCCTGTGCCTCGGGTCTCATGCAGATGTATGACAATCGGCAGATCACCGACTTCCGCAATGACCTTTCGCGTCAGATCATAGACTTGACGTGGGCCTGCAAAGCCCACCGTATCAGCGATGGCAATCTGGTCTGCCCCAGCCTCAGCACAACGAGCCGCGATGCGAACGACATCGTCTGCGTCAACATCGCCGGCAATGGAGCAGCCAAAAGAAACCGATATGGCCCCAGAGACCATAGGTTTGAACTTGGCCTGGCTGCGCTTGTCGACGGCAGTCCTGATCAAGCCAATTGCAGCCTCGATCGAGCGCCGGATATTGGCCTGACAGTGTTCTTCCGTGGCTGAGAGAGAGATGACCAGCTCATCAACGGGAGTTTTCAGGGCATCGTCCAAGGCCCTTTCGTTGAGTGTCAGGGCGGTGGAATAGGCTCCCATCAAACCGGCAACGCAGTTTACGAGTTCGCGAATGTCGGCAAATTGCGGGAAGGTCTTGACCGGCAAAAAGGATCCGACCTCAAAGTGGGTAACGCCAGCCTCATATTCCATCTGGATGAGTTTGACTTTATCTTCCGTTGAAGGGAAGGACTTGGTTAACTGCAAGCCATCACGAAGTGACAGTTCACGCAGACTGACCTGATCCTTCGGATACATGTCATCGCTCATCATAACTTAGCTCTCCTTTCCTGTTGCGCTGGAGATGACATCATCGTCAAGACCAAGTTCCTTCAGGATGGGACCGTTGTCGAAACCGAGTTTTGGGATGCCGTGATCCTGTCCGACCCGAAGCCCGTCAACCTCGATAGGTAAGCCAGGAATCTTGATTTCCTGACCATCTGGCATGATCGAAACAGGAAGTCCTCCCCGAGCCTTGGCCTGAGGGTCTTCATACATTTCGGACGGTTTGGCAATCGGGGCAAAAGGTATTCCCTCCTGCTCGAACATCCGTATCAAATCCGCGTAGAGGTGCTCCTTGAAGACTTTCGCAAACAGAGGGATAGTCCAGTTTCTGGCGTTGATCTGATCCATTCTGGATTGTAGCCGCGTATCCGTCAACAAGTCCTCCAGACCCAGAATCCGGCATAAAATGCTCCATTGACCGTCCGTCACGGCCCCCACGAAAATTCCCCTGTCGTCAGCCGTCGTGAACGTGTCATAGACTGGCCAAGTGAAGGCGCGATTGGGCATGGGCTCGGGTTCCACGCCCAGAATCGCATACTGAGCCATATGCTGGGCAACGAGCAGCAAACTGTTTTCAAAGAGGCCAACACGAATATTCCGACCGCTGCCGGTTGCTTCTCTTTCCTGCAAGGCCGCAACGGCCGCATAAGCTCCGAACAGCCCGCCCATTATATCGTTGGCTGACGAACCAATACGCAAGGGGCGGCCCGGAGGACCGGTCATGTAGGCCAGTCCCGTCATCATCTGTACGACTTCGTCCAGGGCAGACCTGTTCTTGTAGGGCCCTTCCAAAAAGCCCTTGCAGGAAACGGTGATCAACTTGGGATATCTTGATCGCAGCCCATCATGGTCCAGTCCCATCTTGGCCAGGGACTGGTCACGAAAGTTCTCGACAAGAATGTCTGCCGTTGCCAACAGCTTGTCAACGGCCTTTCGACCGTCAGCCGATTTCATGTCAATGGCGATGGATTTCTTGCTGCGGTTGAAGGTCGGGAAAAAAGAGGCTCCCATGCCTGTCAGCTTTCGGGTCTTGTCCCCTCCGGGTGGCTCCACCTTGATGACCTCCGCTCCCAGCAACCCCAGAAACATGCCGCAGGAGGGTCCAAATATCATGTGCGAAAACTCGACAACGCGAACTCCGGCAAGCGGCTGAAAGATCCCTTTGTCGTCCATCTGTTATCTCTTCTCTCAATGCCTGGACTGAACAGCAAGCTCCGCGGGCATCGATTACATGTACTTTTTGAGCTCAGCGCGAGCTATGGAACGCAAGTGAACTTCATCCGGGCCATCGACGAATCGGAGTGCCCTTCCCCATGTCCAAAGGTAGGACAGGGGCGTATCGTTGGTCAGACCCGTTGCTCCCCATATTTGCATGGCCCGGTCCAAGATTTTTGTTTGCAGCCGGGTGGCGGCGACCTTGATTTCGGATATCAGCACCCGGGCCGCCTTGTTGCCTTGCGTGTCCATCAGCCAGGAGACGTAAAGGCTCAACAGTCGTGCCTGATCAATCTCCATGCGGCTCTCCGCAATCCAGTCCGTGAGATTGGCGTAACCATCCAGGCCCTTGCCATAGGTCGACCGAGACAAAACGCGCTGGCACATCAGTTTCAGCGCACGCTCGCACTGGCCAATTGAGCGCATGCAGTGATGAATTCGTCCCGGACCCAGACGTGCTTGGGCCAAGGCAAACCCCTGGCCCTCCTGACCGATGAGATTGGCAGCTGGAACGACAACATCCTTGAACTCAAGTTCGCAGTGGCCTTCAATCGCCAAATGATTCATGATGGGCAGATTGCGGACGATACGAAATCCACTGGTTTCGAAGGGGACAATCACGAAACTGTGGCGCTCATGGCGAAATGCCTCCGTATCAGGGTTCGAAACTCCCAGCACAAGCGTAAAGGCACAGTTTGGATGCAAGGCACCGGTCGTGAACCATTTCCGACCATTGATGACATAATTGCTTCCATCACGTTCAACGGTCGTTGTCAAATTGGTTGGATCCGAGGAAGCAACATGAGGTTCGGTGATTGAAACAGCCGAGCGAATACGACCTTCCAGAAGCGGATTCAGCCATTTCTTCCGCTGATCTTCCGATGCAAACAGATGGAGCAGCTCCATGTTGCCTGTGTCTGGAGCGCTGCAATTGAACACTTCCGATGACCAATGATAGTGCCCCATGATTTCTGCAAGAGGGGCATATTCCATGTTGGTCAAACGCGTCCCGGGCTCGTCATCGTTCAATCCGGGCAGGAAAAGGTTCCACAAGCCCTCACTCTTGGCCCGTTCTTTCAAGCTGTCAACAAGACTGAGAGGATAGACTCCTCTATCAGCCGTCTGCTGCCACTCACTGTCCGCTGGTACCACATGGGTATCCATAAAGGCTTGAAGCTTGGCACGGAGTTCCAGCACTTTCGGAGACTGGTCGAAAAGCGAGTCGGTGTTCATTGTCCCAAGATCTCGTTGTTTTGCGTGTAACCGGTTATGGACCGTCCTTGAATGCCAAGTCTCGAGTCGGGCTTCTCTCGTGTCAGATTTCGAAATCGGCCTGCTCGGACAATTCGGCACCTCTTTGGGCCAGGCGAGGAGCAATGATGCCCAAATTCAAGGCATCATCGGATGCCGCATTCCCCTTTTGGGCTCGCGTGGCCACACCGGCAAATATGACGGCCATCCGAAACAGGGCAAAGACCAGATGGAACCGAGACAGCCTGATCCCATGAGGCGACTCGGAGTGGTATGCGGCGACAAACTCTTCCAAGGTTGGGAGGTTCAATTCTTCCAATTGCAGATCGCCAATGCCCTGCCCATACTCATCAGAATTCAAGAACCAGGCATAGCAACAGCTGTTGGCCAAATCCGCCAAAGGGTGTCCCAAAGTTGACAACTCCCAGTCGATCACGGAAACGATAAAGGATTCATGAGGATCGAATATCAGATTGCCAATCCGATAATCGCCATGGACCAGAGTTGTCATGTCGGTTGCAGGCAAATTCTTGGGGAGCCACGCAATGAGATGCTCGAGCGCGGGATCTTCGTTATTCTTGGACAATTGCCATTGTTGCGTCCATCGGCGAATCTGGCGGGCAAAATAGTTGCCATGGGGGCCAAAGTCGGTCAGGCCGATCTCATCAATGTCAACCGAGTGGATTAGGGCAAGGGTTTTTGCCATCTCGAAATACATCTCTTTTCTCAGTTCCGGATCAACCTGACTCAGGGAACTGTCACGAAACACACGTCCGGGAATGAATTCCATCAGGTAAAATTCCGTTCTGGCCACGGATTCATCTTCGCAGTAATGGAACATTGTCGGAACGTATATGTCGGACATGATGAGCGCACACTGCACCCGGAATTCGCGCTCAATCGCATGGGCAGAGGGGAGCAATTCTCCATCCGGCCGTCGGCGCAACACGAACTTTTGATCTCCATAAGTGAAAATGTAAGTTGGATTCGACTGTCCGCCGGCAGCCCTTTCAACTTGAGGCGTGCCTTCAAGTTCCGGGAAATGTCCCTTGATCCAGATATCAATTTTGTCAGGGTCAACGTCCAGCGAACTCAAAATGAAACTCCTTTAATAAACCCGAACCCACAGACGCATTCTGCAGTCCTGTCGGCAGAAATCTTGAACAGAGAGTTACTCCTGACAAAACACAGCCGGAACAATAGGTACCATAATTGTTTAAATTCACATTGACAGATTTTTTTGAAGGAACAACAAGATGACAGAATCACGAGTGGCCGTCATTACCGGCGCCGCAACCGGAATCGGGGCCTGCTGCGCTCGGGCCATGGCCGAGAAGGGGTATCATGTTGCCATCAACTTTTTTGATCAGGCCGATCTGGCTCACGACGTGGCCGCCGAGTGCGAGGCCATGGGAGTTGAAACCATGACCATGGCCGGAGATGTTTCAAAGGACGATGATTGCCGCAATTTCGTGGCCCGGACGGCGGCAAGGTTCAATCGGGTCGATGCCTTGATATGCTGTGCCGCAACGACACAATTTACACCTCTTGACGACCTGGCCAACCAGAATGCAGAGGATTTTCAGCGCATCTACGGTGTGAATGTCATTGGCATTTATCAAATGGCCAGAGCCTGCGGACCGTATCTTCGCCAGAGTCCAAACGGTGCCATCGTGAATATCTCGTCCATTGCCTCTCAAAATGGCAGCGGAAGTTCGTTGGGTTACATTGCCTCCAAGGGAGCGGTCAATGCCTTGACCTTTGCCCTCGCCAAGCTTTACGCCCCTGAAGTCAGGGTAAATGCAGTCTTGCCGGGATTCGTCAACACGAAGTGGTTTCTGGATTACGTCGGAGAGGAACGACTTGACCAGATCAAGCAGGAGTTTGCCAGCGGTGCAGCCCTGAATGCCATCAGCGAGCCAGAGGAAATCGCTGCGGCCGTGGCCTTTCTGGCAGTTGACGCAACTAAGACGACCGGGCAGCTCCTGTATTCCGATGCCGGTTCGACCTTGGGCCCCCAGATACGATATACCCCCGTTGACGGATGAGCTGCCCGTGACCGGACGGGTCAGTCGCTGACCCACTTGTTGGCAGAGCCGGCTACCCTTTGGGAATGTCCATTCTTGGGGCACCCTGCCGATGCTTCAGCCGACCAAAGACGTCAAAGCCCATTTGCAACAAGCCTTGGATTATATCGATGGGAACCCAGTTTTCGGCTATGCGCCCGTCTTCGATGCGATAGAAATCCATAACCCGCATGGTGATAAAGCGACCGGTTGGAGGCAAGCCGAGCCATTCGCCGAGGTGTGTTCCCCCGACGGAAGGCCAGCCGCCCGTTACAGCAAAATTGTCCTCACCCATACGGATGTAATGGCCTTGCCCCTTGCGGTCGGGAAAGCCAACAAGAAAAGGGATTTGATGGTGAGCTCTAAACCCGTCCAGCCCCCGCGTTGTTCCTATGCCTGACGCCGCATAGTACTGAAAATGGGGCGTCCAGAACTCGTCCATGGGCATCGATGCAATGTTCCGGCCGTCAAATTTGTGCAAGGAACCATGCATGCGCAGAATGAAGTCTATGGCTGTCTTTCCGGCATTCAGGTCTCCGGCCTCGTCTTTGACGCCATCCATGGTTGCCGGAGCCATCCACACGCCCTCCGATCCCAATGATGGAACAAGCGGCCAGCACCCAGCCTGCTTCATCAGATCAAGGAAATCAAGCAGCATGTAGGAATGAGTTATTTTGTTCTCGACAATCTGATGGACTTCACAACTCCGCAGGTGAGCGACTCCGTGCGTCGGAGGTATGCCGAAAAGCGGTTGCCGGAAGGTTCCCTGATAGTGACAAAAGGATGCGACCATGAGCTGACCAGCAATGTCATGCTGATTTCGGGTGTCCGCAACGTTGTAGCCAATGACAAAGATGCTGTCCCTTCGTTCCATGTCCGGCATGGACTGACGCAGTACACCCCAGTTCCGATTGATGGCGTCAACTCCTTCCAGCTCATTGAAGGGATGGGAACCCCACCATCTAGCGTTTGCATGGTAACAGGCCTCGGCTCTGGCCCCGTTTGCCAGAGAGTGGAGCCCCAGTCGTATCGTTCGTTTCAGTGTGGTCAGATCGGTCAACGGCTTTACTCCTGATTTGGTGTTGTGGTCAGCCAATTATTTCCGAAAGAAGGTAAAGACAATGATGAACACGGTCAATCCCACGAGAACGACCGAAGTCGTCGAACTGAAAAGGAAAAAGGGGTCACCACCGGTTGCGGCAAAGGCCTGGCGTGAGGTGTCTTCCAGACGTCCGCCCAAAATAAAGGCAATGACAAAGGGCAGGGGCGAGATTTCAAGCTTGCGGAATACATAGCCAAGCACCCCGAACCCCAAGGTGAAATAAAGGGCCGACAGTCGCGTTTCCTGAATGTAGATGGCTGTCAGCGTCAGCAGGATGACGATGGGAAACAGATATCGCTTCGGGGTTCGCGCAAGAAAGCCTGTCGAGCGCATGATCACGCCGCCGATTGTCCAGTTGAAGGCGTTGGCAATCATCATTGTCGTGAACAGTCCAAAAGCAATGACCAGTTCGGGGTTCACCGTGTCTTGGATGAAGTTGAACACAGACGGACCAGGATTGAAGCCACCGATTGAATCGGCCGCGAGAATCAGGAACACGGCGGCTGTATTGCCCGGTATTCCCAAAGACAGGACAGGAATCAGATTGGCGCCTGAAACGGAGGAATTGGCTGCCTCGGTGGCCGCCACGCCTTCAGGTGCACCGGTGCCAAAGGGTATGGCATCCGGTTCCTTGCGCCGATTGTAGAACATTCGGCCCGATGAATACCCGAGGGTGGCCGCAAGCGTGCTTCCCACTCCGGGCAACGAGCCGATCATTGTGCCGATCACGGCCGAACGACCAATAAAGGGAAGGCAACGTCGGATGTCGCCCCAAGTCAGGCGGGAAGCCGGCCCTTGAGTTATCCGAGCGACATTCTCCCCGGACTTTTCAGCGTTGTAGTGGTCTTCCATGGACTTGAACACCTCACCGAGTATCAAGATGCCCAGAATGGCCGCAACCAAAGGAATTCCGTTGTTCAGAAAGTCGAACCCCAAGGTCAGACGGGGCGCAAAATCCTGGCCCGTACCGATATAGACAGCCATCAAGCCCAGAGACATCGACAACAGGCCTTTGGCTGGCGATTGGCCGATTATGGTGGCAATGAACGCCATCGAGAGCAAAAGCAGGGCGGTCTTTTCCGGAAAATCCAGATATCGCTCGACCAGAATTGCAAGAAAGGGAGCGCACAGGATCAGAACGATATCAGAAAATGTATCGCCGCTTGCCGAGGAGAAATGAGCCACTCGCAAGGCCTTGCCAGCCTCGCCTTTCTGGGTCATTGGATAACCGTCAAAGGTCGTCAGATAGGCATCGGGTGTTCCCGGCGTGTTGAACAGGATGGCGGGAACGGCACCGCCCACGGTCGCGCCCTTCATGATGCCGATGAGAAAGCCCAGTACAGGGAGCAGGGCATCGGGCGTAAAGCCGAAAGTCGAGATCAGGATTGGCAGCGAGATCGCCATGGCCATCGGACCCGCCAGACCCGGCGTGCTTCCCACGCTGATGCCGAGCAAGAAGCCCAGAAACACCATTACGACGGTAAGGGAAAAAGGAATGCCCAGTATTGAGAACGCTTCGGGCCCGAGAAAAACTGCCTGAATTCCAAGTGCGATATAGTCAAAAACGCCCATCAGACGTCCCCGTTGGGGGGAAGCAGCAGAGAGTCGAAGGGAATATCAATCAGAAAGGCGAGAATGATTGTCACAATCAAGCCCGTGCTAACCGCCTGCCAGCTGAATCGTCGATCCATGAAGGTCATGAATGCTGTTATCAGAAAGATGCCGCCAGTCATGAAGCTCAGAAAGTTCCACGGTCTTGTTGTTCGCAAAAGACGGTATTCGGAGTGACTGAACAGTTCAATGGTCAGAGGGCCAAGCCATCGGAACATGAGCAGGGTCACAATAACGGTCAGTGCGAGAATGACGATGAAGCGGACGTTATGCGACGTCAGCGTCCCGGCACTGCCTTGACGCAGGCTTTCGAGAATGATCAGCGCTCCGCTGAAGAGAATGAACGAAGCGGCAACGGTCGGAGCAAACGCGTCGCCGATGAAGACTCGGCGACGCATGGTTTCAAACATGCCAGACCCGACGTCCTGGGGTATCCAGACAAAGAGAGCGAGGAGGCTGAGAAGAACAGTCAGACTTCCAAGAATCAATCCCGCCCTTTGTCCGTCCGGCATACAGTGAGCAACTATTCGGCTGATGCGTTCAAGAGTGCTTCTGCGTCGCTGACTCCACTGTTGACCAACGCATCCAGTTCTGCGCCCTCAATGATTGACGGTCCGCCGAAACCGTTGTTGATAAAGGTGCCAACTTGCGAACTGCTGTCGCTGACCAGTGCCTTGATGGCCTCGGCGTAGGCGCTTCGAGCTTCGGATGAAAGCCCTTTCGGAGCAACCAGAAGGAAGTAGCCATCAGCCGTGAACGGTACGCCAATGTCGGCCATTGTCGGTGCGTCGGGTGAGGCGTCAAGCGGAACGTCCAGGCCGGACACGATGTTCAGTTTGTCCCCGGCCAGAACATCTCGGGTCTGTATGCCTGCGCCCCAGCCAATGTCAATGTCGCCCGCATTCAAGGCATCCATTACAGCGCGCCCACCGGTCAGCTCGACGATGTTGAACTCGATGTCAGCCGCCTTTCCGATAAGATAAGCCAAATCGGACAGTCGGGGACTCATGGTGCCAAATCGAATGCTTTGTCCACTCTTGGCTGCAGTGACGACATCGTCCCAGGATTGCCACGGCGAGTCGCTGAGCGAGACGATGCCAATCTGGAAGCCGGCAGTAGTCAAAATAGGCGTAAAGTCATCGACCCCGAATTCAGTCACCCCGGCCGCGACCAGGTTATAGCCCAAAGACTCGGTCACAACCATGCCGATTACGGTTCCGTCATTCGGTTCGCCACTCAGCTCCTTGAGCAGATTCAGGCCGCCTTTGCCCGTCACATTGACCGGAATAAATTCCCAGCCCTTGGCCTGGTTCAACCCTTCGGCAATCAATCGAGCCTGCGTGTCGGCTCCGCCGCCGGCGCGAAATCCAATCATGATCTTGACCGGCCCCGGGGGCATCCAGTCAGCCAGTGCCGCAAGTGTGCCAGAAGAAATCAAGCCGAGAGCACACACAAAAGTCAGAACATACTTTCTCATTCAAATACCTTCCCAAATACCCTAGCAGTCGGGGCTTTTTCATTCGCCCCCGTTTAATTTGGCCGCACCCTATTTATTTGTGGGAGCAATTACAATGAATATTTTTCCCCTGGAGTGTAACTGAGCGGTCGGTTTCAGGCCGTTGGTATGCGGGCTTATGACGACCAACCTGCTGATCATCATGTCTGACGAGCATCAGTCTCGAGCCATAGGCCGACTGAAGCATCCATTTGTCAAGACGCCCCAGTTGGACCGATTGGTGGACCGTGGCATGACCTTCACCAATGCCTATACTCCCAGCCCTATTTGTGTTCCGGCTCGGGCGGCCTTTGCCACGGGGCGATATGTGCACGACATTCGGCTGTGGGACAATGCGATGCCATACGCAGGTCGGCCATCCGGTTGGGGGCATAAACTTCAGCAAAGGGGGATTCCAGTCGAAAGCATCGGCAAGCTTCACTACCGGTCGGAGGAGGACCCAGCTGGCTTTGATGTTGAGCACATTCCGATGAACGTTGTCGGCGGGCACGGCATGGTTTGGGGTTCCATCCGGCGTGAAGATGAACGGACTCCACGAGACAGCAGAATGCTGGGACAATACATTGGGCCCGGAACCAGCAAATACACTGATTACGATGATGCGGTTGTTGCCCGGACAAGCCGGTGGTTTGCTGAGAGACGTTCCATGGACAAGGTTCCATGGTGTCTCTATGTCGGCTTGGTTGCTCCCCATTTCCCCTTGATCGTGCCGCAGGAGTTTTATGACCTCTACCCTCTGGACTCCCTGCCAGAGCCCAAGCTTGCGCCGCAAACGGGGTTTGTCAAGCACCCATGGGTCGACAAGCAAAATCAGCTTATGGATTCGGAATCCAAATTTGTCGATGCCAGTGAACGCAAGCGAGCCATAGCCAGTTACTTTGGCTTGTGCTCGTGGTTGGACCACAACGTTGGACGAATTCTGGATTCTCTTCAGCAGAACGGGTTTGGTGAAAATACAACCGTGATCTATACAAGCGATCATGGTGATAATGTTGGAGCAAGGGGTTTGTGGGGCAAATCGAACATGTACGAGGAATCAGTTGCGATTCCGATGATCATGTCCGTTCCCGGCATGCGGCCGGCACGATGTCATACACCGGTCAGCCTGATTGACCTCTCGAGCACGATCTGTGATCATTTTGACACCTCTCTGGATTTGGGTGCCCCCGGACGCTCGCTGTACGCAACAGCCAAGGCTGCTGACGAACCGGAAAGAGTCGTGTTCAGCGAATATCATGCGGTGGGCTCGGTGTCCGGAGCCTTCATGATCCGAAAAGGAAGATGGAAATACATTCACTATGTCGGTTTTGAACCGGAGTTGTTTGACCTTGAGGATGACCCGGAAGAACTCAATTCCCTGGCCCAGGATGAAAAATACAAGGGCGTCGTTGCGTGTCTCAGGGAAGAACTGCTGTCAATTTGTGATCCAGAGTCAACAAGCGAGCTGGCCTACAGAGACCAGAGAGCTCTCATTGAGAAGTTTGGGGGTGTTGAGGCCGCCTCGAACATAGGTGCTCCCGGTGCCACTCCGCCACCGGCAAATGTAGCGGGATAAATGCCTGTCGACATCGGCAGGTCGATGCACGTAAGAATCAGATGAACAGGGCAAAAAAGCTAACGCGAGAGGGCATAGTCCTTCATGATCAAGAAGACTTCCCAAAAATGGCCAAGGCAGGCCAAGTCGCAGCCCAGATTCTCGATGATCTGTGCGATCATGTACATCCCGGTGTCAGAACCATTGAGCTGAATGAGTTCATTCATCAAAGAATAAAAGAGCTGGGCGTGAAATCGGCCACCATCGGCTACCGTGGCTATCAGCATGCGTCATGCATTTCGGTGAATCATGTGGTCTGCCATGGGATTCCCGGTGAGAAAAAACTGAATCCGGGGGATATTCTCAATGTTGATGTGACCGTGGTCGTTGATGGATGGTATGGTGACAGCTCCCGCATGTATGTAGCCGGCAAGCCAAAATTCCGCGCTCGCAGACTCATTCAGGTCACATACGATTCTCTAATGCTGGGTCTGGAGCAGATTCGTCCGGGAAACAGGTTTGGCGATCTGGGCTTTGTCATTCAGCAGCACGCCCAGAAGTTTGGCATGTCAGTTGTAAGAGACTTTTGCGGTCACGGCATTGGTCAGGTCTTTCATCAGGAACCGAACGTACTGCATTTCGGTCAGCCCGGATCAGGCGCCGTGTTTCAGGAGGGCATGTTTTTTACTGTTGAGCCCATGATCAATCTGGGCAAATCGGGAACCAGACTCCTTGCGGATGGCTGGACGGCGGTAACTCAGGACCGCTCTCTTTCAGCACAGTTTGAGCATGCAATCGGTGTGACCGCTGACGGGTTCGAAATCTTTACAAACTCTCCGGCCGGGAAGTACTTTCCAACCAACTTTGCGCTGGCGGACTAGCTGAGCGATCATTCTTGGTATTTCACAGAGGTTGAAGTAGACGAGCAGAGCCAACTGACACTTTCAACTTGGCGAGGTCTCTGGCATTTTGACTGTCACCCTGGGCCTGTCAAAAAATCTTCCGATCACTGTTGTATGAGTAAATTGGACTTGGACAAATCAAATTCCTTGAGCACCGAGAATCAAGTTCAAGGTCTGATAAGCAGGGCCCGCCGAGCCATGAACGCGTTTTCCTACGCTGACCAAGACAGTGTTGACATGGCTGTACGAGCTTTGGCTTGGGCAATTTACAGCCCGACCAACGCGCAGATGCTTGCCGAGATGGCTGTGCGTGACACCGGTTTGGGAAATGTCGAATCGAAGATCGTCAAGAATACACGCAAAACGCTTGGAACTCTTCGTGACCTGCTGCGGGCCAGAACGGTCGGGATCATAGAGGAATCAAAAGCCAAAGGCATGATCATTTACGGCAAGCCTGTCGGCGTTGTTGGGGCCGTGTGTCCGTCAACCAATCCTTCTGCAACGCCAGCCAACAAGGCGATGATGGCAATCAAGGGAGGGAATGCCGTCATCATTGCTCCATCCCCGGCAGGCTATAGCACTTCAGCCAAGACCGTGGAGTTGATGCGTGGCGAATTGGCCAAGTGCCGTTTTCCACAGGATCTGGTTCAGATACTGGATGCTCCCGTCACCAAGGAAGCCACGCAACGTCTTGTGGAAGAGGTCGACTTGGCCGTGGTAACCGGTTCTCAAAACAATGTGGCTCGAGCCATGCAATCGGGTACCGTATCCATCGGCGTTGGGCCAGGGAATGTTCCGGTCATTATCGACAGTACAGCCAACTTGGCTGATGCAGCAAGGAAGGTGATCGCCTCCAAGGTATTTGACAATGCAACATCCTGCTCTTCTGAGAATGCCTTGGTCATAATCGAAGATGTTTACGATGATGCGCTTGCCGCCTTGCAAAAGGGAGGCGGGTGGCTGTGCGCAAGCAAAGAGAAAGAGAGGGTCCGAAACCGGCTTTGGGTTGATGGCGCTCTGAACCGCAGGGCAATCGCCAAGGATGCAGACGTTGCGGCTGAGCTGTTTGGACTGCCAGCAGAAGCCAGAACGTGCAAGTTTTTTATGGTTGAGGAAGAGAAAGTTTCAGGCAGGGGTGATTTTGCCGACGAGAAGCTGTCGCTTGTCCTGACCCTTTACAAGGCGCAAGACTTTGATGATTCCATCGCGATAGTGAAAGCCCTGTTGGACGTCAAGGGGAGAGGTCATTCAGTTGGCATTCACACTCGCAATCCCAACCACGCACACAAGCTTGCCCAAGAGTCGGATGTCGTGAGGGTGTTGGTCAATCAGGCTCATACATTCGGCAACGGCGGCGCGTTCGACAACAGTCTGCCATTCACTCTTTCCATGGGAGGTGGAACGTGGGCCGGCAACGTCATTGACGAAAATCTGAATTACCGTCACTTTATCAATCGCACCCATCTGGTAACCACCATACCGGAAGACAAGCCGTCCGAACAGGAGCTGTTTGGTCCATATTGGGAACGGGTCGGCATGTCGAGGATCAGACGTGGCCAATCTCTGTGAATTCAGTGGCAAGAAACTGCTGTCGGACGCTGGCATTATCGTCCCAACCGGCCTGCTGGCCGAATCAAGGAAGGCTGTTCAGGCGGCCTTTCAACGTCTTGGACCTTGCGCCGTAAAAGCTCAGGTTCCGATTGGCAAAAGAGGCAAAGCGGGCGGGATTCGGATGGCATCCACGCGTGAGCAGGCCGGAATTGTGGCTGATGCCATCTTGGGCATGGAAATTGCCGGATACAGGGTGACCAAGCTTCTCGTGGAGCCATTGATCGACATCAAGCGGGAGCTTTACGTATCCATCCTGAACGATACTCGAACCAAAGGCCCAATGCTGGTGTTTTCAGCCATGGGCGGCATGGATGTGGAAGCGGTCGCCCAGGCAGCCCCGAACCGGGTTGTGCAACAGCCCATCCCGTTTGACGATGAACTGCCCGAAGAGCTTGTCTTCAAGGCCTTGAGCGGCTTTGCCGGGAACGCAAAGACGCTGGTCCGACCCTTGCAGGCCTTGTTCAAAGTGTACCGCGCAATGGATGCTGAACTCGTGGAGGTCAATCCCTTGGTCGAAACTTCGGACGGCTCGATTGTCGCCCTGGATTGCAAGCTCGTTGTGGATGATTCAGCGCTTTACCGCCAGGAAAGCTTGCGGGCTGAAATTGTTCCCGAAATTCTGACAGAACTTGAGCGTGAGGCCCAGACACATGGTCTCAAGTATATCGAATTTGACGGCAACGTAGGAATAATAGCCAACGGGGCTGGATTGACCATGACGACAATCGATGCGGTCAAGCATTTTGGCGGGAAGCCGGCCAATTTTCTGGAAATTGGAGGTGAGGCCTATACCAAGGGCAAGATTGCATTGGAGATCTTGCTGAAGAATGATGCCATAAAGTCAGTTCTGGTAAATTTGTGTGGTGCTTTTGCCCGTACGGATGTCATGGTCGAAGGCATCATTCATGCCTGGAAGGAACTTGAGCCGAGTGTGCCCCTCTACTTTTCCATCGATGGCACTGGCTACGAAGAGGCCATTGCCCGGGTTCGCAAGGAACTGGATGCCGAACCTTGCGAAACCATGGATGCTGCCGTACAGATGGCCGTAAAAGCGGCGGAGTCCGATCTATGATATCAAGAAGGGAGCACCGGGTGCTTGTCTTCGGCCTGACCGGCAAGCAGGGAACCTTTTGGGGTCGAGAAATGATTGACTATGGCACCTGTGTTGTCGGTGGCGTCAATCCCCGAAAGCCGGGAATCAGACACTTGGGTGTTCCAGTATTTGCCTCGGCTCAGGAATGTTGCCAGGAGGTGGATTTTGATACGGCGCTGTTCTTTGTACCTCCCCGTGTGGCAAAGCAGGCGGCCATTGACGCATCCGAAGCGGGTGCCAGACGCATGATTTGCCTGACGGAACACATCCCCGTTCAGGATGTCATGGAGATTGTCGCCGTGGCCAAGGCCAATGGAGCCCAAGTCGTTGGCCCCAATACCGCCGGACTGGTTACACCGGGAGAATCCTTTGCCGGCATCATGCCGGCCTTTAATGATCGGGTGTTCAAGCCGGGCAAGGTTGGAGTCATATCAAGATCAGGCAGTTTGGGTACCCTGATCTGCTTGAATTTGGTGCAAAGGGGAATGGGTCAGTCCGCTTTTTGCGGCGTCGGCGGAGACCCCATCATTGGAACCAGCATTCGTGAAGCCCTGCGGCATATGGATCAAGATGCCAATACCGAAGCGGTCGTGATTTGCGGTGAAATCGGCGGCCATGCCGAAGAAGAGGCGGCAGAATACGCCTCGACCATGAGCAAGCCGGTCGTTGCGTTCATCGCTGGAAGGCATTCGCCAGAAGGAAAGAAGATGGGGCATGCGGGAGCCATCGTATCTGGGGAGTCAGGTGGTTATGCCTCCAAGCGCGAATATCTGGAAAAAAACGGCGTGGCTGTTGCGGACTTGCCCAGTCAAGTTCCCGATTTGCTTGGAGCATGACCGGTTTCCCACATCATTGTACGTGGCCTGTCTTGTGCTCATGCAGTGGAGCAAATGGCGTGCATACACCCGTTCGAGCGGTCCTGCCCCGTAACTGTCTCCGAGCGACCTTGAAAGTTCGACTCTTGAATGATATACACTGATATAATGTATGCCAATGAAATGCAGGTCTGAAACCTGAGTCTTGGTAAATTGATATGCGTAGGGAGGATGTTATGCGTTTAATTCGAATTCTGTTTGTGGTTTTGGCTACGTGTGGCCTTGCGGTTATCGCCAAGGCCGAAGACTATCCGTCCAAAACGATTGAGGTGGTAACTCATGCCGGCAATGGCGGTGGTACCGATGTTACCACTCGGATGATGATGTTGAGGGCACGTCGTGAACTGGGTCAAGACATGATCGTCGTGAACAAGCGAGGTGGAGGTGGCTCAGCGGCCATGGATCATTATCTGACTGTCCCGGCGGACGGTTATACGATTCTGACCTTTACCATCGGTCATGCTGCAGAGTTGGCCAAGGGCAACACCGACATGAAGCTGGAAGACATCAGGCCGATAGCCCGCGGAACGGACGACCCGCAAATCCTGATGGTTCGCTGCGGGGTTTATGACAGTGCCGAGGCCTTTGTGAATGCCCAGATGGACACGGGCCTAATCTACGGAACCACTCACGTGGCCAACATTGATGATGTATCGGCCTTCATGTTTACCGTTAAGGGCGGCATGGCCACGCCAACGATTCTGCCGTTTGATGGAGGTGGTGAACTCGCAACACAACTCGTGGCCGGTGCCGTTGACGTGGCTGTTCTGAATTTAGCTGAAGCTGTCAGCCAGATCGAAGCGGGAGACATCTGCCCGATCGTTGTCCTTGCCGACCAAAGAATGTCGGCTCTGCCCGATGTATCTACGGCCAAGGAGATGGGGATCCCGGTGAGTTTTTCGACCGTCCGGGGCTTTGTCGTTCATGCCGATACACCCGATGATGTGGCCGAAAAGATTGAAGAATCGCTTATCAAGGCGATGAGTCATGGCATTTATCAGGGTTACCTGACTTCGGTCGGACTGGATTCGTCATCCGTTGCCGGTTCCGATGTTTGGGGCGGTCAGATTTCAACCATGATCATGGACATGGAATCGGCTCTGCGTGAGTTGGGTTTCATCGAATAACGCCCAGCCCGCTCCCCGTCCGGATTTGGGGCTTATGCCCATGGACAGCGATTCCGAACGAAAGATCAAGGGAACCGCCACCGAATCTTGGGTGGTTCCCTTGGTTATTGTCGCTTTTTGTGGTTTTGCCTATTGGCTGACGACTGAATTCGCTCGAATGCCGCCCATCTTGAAGCGTGGCATCCAGCCCTCTGACTTTCCTCAGCTGCTGATTTTCCTCATGGTTGGATTGACGGCACTGATCGTCTGGAAAGATCCAGTCCGAGCAACCGCAAAAATTGCCAACCCAACACTGATTGCCATGGGGCTGATGGCCGTATTTGTCCTTTTGGTGTTTCTGGACTTCTTCTTTGCCCTGTCAATCTTTTGCCTGGGCCTGACCCTTCTGTGGAAGGAGAAAGACTGGCGGGTCCTTCTTCTCGTTGGTTTCCTGGTTCCCATCGGGGTCTTCTTTCTTTTTGACCAGGTTTTCGAGGTGCGTTTTCCCCGAGGTTTCCTGACCAATTTGTGGTACAGGTGATGGATTCATTTGTTGCCGGGCTTGTCGCCTTGGCGGATCCATCCCTGATTCTTCTCCTTGTTGCTGCAACCTTGGGAGGAGTCGTCATCGGAGCCCTGCCGGGTCTGAATGCGACGACCGGCGCGGCATTGCTGCTTCCGTTCACGATTACCATGGAACCCGTGGCAGCCATTGCCGTACTGACGGCAATTTACTGTTCGGCAACCTTTGCCGGCGCGATCACGGCAATCTTGATCAATACGCCCGGCACTTCGGCCAGTGCGACAACCTGTTTGGACGGCTTCCCCTTGGCCCAGCGCGGTGAGGCGGGAAGGGCTCTGGGGCTTGCGGTCGTGTCCTCGACAATCGGTGGAGTCGCGAGCGTCATCGTTCTGATGTTGGCGTCCCCCCTGCTGGCCCGAGCCGCCTACAGCTTTGCTCCCCCCGAATACTTTGCCCTCACGCTGTTTGGGCTGTCCATGCTCGCAACGATCGGGGGTGGTTCACCCGCCAAGAATGTTCTGGCCGGTTGCCTTGGCATACTGGTATCAACAGTCGGAATTGATCTCATGACAGGTGTGGAGCGATTTACATTTGACATGTCTGAACTTTCGGATGGTATCGGATTCGTGCCGGTCATGATCGGCGTGTTCGGCATTTCAGAGCTGCTGATTCAGATATCAAACAAGCAGGGAGGCCTGGAACAGATCAAGCTCAAGGCTGTCAAGCTGCCCTCGAAAGCCGATTATCTCAAGGTCTGGCGCACCATATTGCGGTCGACCGGAATCGGAACCTTTATCGGCATTCTGCCCGCAGAGGGAGCCACAGTGGCTTCAATGATCGGTTACAACGAGGCCAAGCGATGGTCCAAAACTCCGGAAGAGTTCGGTAAGGGTGCCGTCGAAGGCATTGCTGGATCGGAAGCGGCCAACAATTCGGCCACGGGTGGAGCGATGGTTCCGACGCTGGCACTGGGGATTCCAGGAAGTCCGACCGCGGCGGTTATCCTCGCCGGCCTTATGGTTCACGGATTGCGCCCGGGGCCAACCATGTTTACCGAACAGTCAGACTTTGCCTTTTCCATCTTTTGGTCAATGATGTTCGTCAACCTCCTGTTTCTTGGAGTCGGGCTGCTGGGCGCAAAGGTTTTTGCCCGAGTGACGCTTGTGCCCGTTCAAGTTCTGTGGCCATGCGTATTCATATTTTCGGTCGTTGGAGCCTATGCACTCCATCAGTCCATGATGGATGTATGGATTGCGCTTGGGGCCGGCGTTCTGGGTTATTTCATGCGGCGCTACGGCTTTTCGGTGGTGCCGCTCGCCATTGGCCTGATCTTGGGCGAAATGCTGGAACAACGACTCGGACAGTCCATGGTCATGCTCAAGGAACAATGGTGGTTGCTGCCAACCCGGCCGCTCACGCTATTCTTCTTTGTTCTGACTTTTCTGGCTCTTTTTGGCAAGCCGATCTGGGGTCGTATCAGGCCCTTGATGAACAAGGGTGAGAACGATGGCTAGGATTACGGAAATCCGAACCAGGGTTTGGAACTGGACGGGACCAACCGTCCCTCCCCAGCCTCATTTTTGCACTTCGGCCACGGATATCCTGCCGACGAGTGAGGACTCGATGGACAGCTTTCGATTTCATCAGTGGCTGACTTGTGAAGTGATTGCTGACAATGGCATGGTGGGTATCGGCAATGCCGCCCTTGCACCACCCCTGATCAAGCAGACAATTGATCAGTATCTGGCTCCACTCGTCATCGGTGGTGACCCCTTTGACTACGCCCTCCTATGGGAAAGCATGTATCGCAAGACACACGCCTGGGGTCGCAAGGGCATTGGCATGACGGCCATGTCAGCGGTGGACATTGGCATTTGGGATCTCATGGGCAAGATTGTTGGCAAACCCGTGTTCAAGCTCTTGGGAGGACGAACGAAAGAACGGATACCGGTCTATTACTCCAAACTCTATGCCGACACTGTCGAGGCCATGCAAGAGGAAGCCGAACAGGCCATGGCCGGCAGCTTTCAGGGCTTCAAGGCTCGCTTCGGTTTTGGGCCGAAGGACGGAATGACCGGCATGCGCGAAAACATCAGGCGGGTCGAAGCATTGCGTGAAGTCATTGGATACGACAGGGACCTGATGCTGGAAGCCTACATGGGGTGGAATCTCGATTACGCCCGCCGCATGATTCCAAAACTGGAAAAGTTTGAACCGCGCTGGCTGGAAGAGCCTGTAATTGCCGATGACATAATGGGTTATGCAGAACTCAACAGGGGTCCAATACCCATTTCCGGTGGCGAACATGAGTTCTCCGTCATGGGTTGTCACCAACTGTTGCACCATCGGGCTGTCGGCGTGTTGCAGTACGACACCAATCGGGTTGGTGGAATCACGGCGGCCAGCAAGATCAACGCCATGGCGGAAGCCTATCAGATTCCTGTCATACCCCATGCTGGACAGGCCCACAACTACCATCTCACCATGTCGAACGTCAATTGTCCAATGAGTGAATATTTTCCTGTCTTTGATGTCGAAATCGGCAATGAACTCTTTTACTACATTTTCGAAGGTGATCCTGAGCCTGTGAATGGCTATCTGGATCTGGACGATGACAAGCCCGGTCTGGGCATCAGAATTTCCAACAAGTATCACGACAGTTTCACAATCCTCGAGTAGAAGAAGCGAGACGGAAGCGGACCCGTGGAGAATATGAGACAGGGGGCTCAATGAAGAAGTACAATGGAATTTGGCCCGTCGTTCCGACCATCTTTGACAATGACGGGAATCTGGATCTGGATGGCCAAAAGCGTTCGCTGGACTTTTTGATTGATCAGAAAGTTGACGGGGCCTGCATACTCGCCAATTACTCCGAGCAGTTTTCCTTGACGGATGAAGAAAGAAGTCGACTCCAAAGAGTGTGTATTGAGCACACGGATGGACGGATTCCCCTGATCGTTACCGTCAGCCATTTTTCCACGCAGGTTGCCTGTTCTCGAGCACAATCGGCCAAGAACATGGGAGCATCCATCGTCATGGCCATGCCACCTTATCATGGAGCGCTCCTGAGGGGTTCTCCCCAGCAGATACTGGAGCATTTCAAGGACATGGGGGATATCGGAATACCAATCATGATCCAGGATGCCCCGCTGTCTGGAGTGGACTTGCCGGTTTCTCTGTTGGCGGAACTGGCTCGTGCAATTGAGATGCTGCAACTCTTCAAGATCGAGTCTGCGGGTGCAGCGGCCAAGATTCGCGGTCTTCTGGCTCTGGCCGACACGCATGTCGAGGGACCATTTGATGGTGAAGAAGGTATCACGCTGTATGCCGACCTTGTTGCCGGAGCGACCGGGTCAATGACGTCCGCCTTGATTCCCGACCTGATTCGCCCCGTCATTGCATCCTATTTGGCGGGTGAAAAAACCGTGGCCAAAAAACTTTACGGCGATGTCCTGCCGATAATCAATCATGAAAATCGGCAATGCGGTTTTCGCGCGACAAAGGAGGCCATGGTTGAGGGTGGCATCATTAAGTCCAGCCATTGTCGCCATCCTGTTCAGGCATTGGGAACCGAAACCAGGCAGCTGCTCATGGAACTGCTGCGACCGCTTGACCCAGCGATACTGTCTTGGGGACGATAGCCAGGCCAACACAGATTCCCGTTTATTGAAGCAAGCATCATGACAAGAACTCGAAAACCCAAGATTGGCATTATTTCCGGCGACCCAAGCGGCATAGGGCCCGAGCTGGTCGCCAAGCTCCTTGACGATCCGCAGGTTGCAGCACGCAATGATGTGTTGCTGATTGGGGATAGACATGTTTTTGAATTGGGCCAGACCCAAGCAAGTCATTCATATGATCTGATGGCTGTTGATGTGTGGAGGGGTGACTGGACTGAAATATCTCCGTTCGCTTTTTACGAAAATCCCACTATAGAACCGGACAATGTTGTTATTGGAGAGGTTACGCTGGAATCAGGCATATCGGCCATGTCTAATCTTAACCTTGGTCTGGATCTGTTGAAGGCAGGGATCGTTGAAGCTCTAGTTTTTGCGCCGTTCAACAAGGAGGCCCTCAAGTTGGGAGGATTGCGATTCCAGGATGAGCTTCACCATATGAAAGATTATTTGGAATACGACGGATACATCACTGAACTTAACACCCTGGATGGTTTTTGGACAAGCCGGGTTACAAGCCATATTGCCCTGAAAGAGGTATCCGGTGAAATCACGGAAAGTCGGATCATGAACTCGATTGAGCTGATTGACAGAACGCTCAAAAGAGCCGGTGTCAAGCGACCTCGAATTGCCGTTGCGGCACTGAATCCACACGCCGGTGATGGGGGCAATTTTGGCACCGAGGAAATTGATGTCATTTACCCATCGGTGCAGGAAGCGAGTCAGAAGCAGATCGCTGTTGACGGTCCGTGGCCCTCAGATACCGTATTTCTAAAATGCAAGCGTGGCGAAGTGGATGCGATCGTGACCATGTATCACGACCAGGGACAGATAGCCCTGAAACTCATGGGGTTTGATCGCGGAGTTACCGTGCTTGGTGGCATTCCTTTTCCAATTGCGACAGCAGCTCACGGGACGGCCTTTGATATCGCTGGCAAGGGAGTGGCTGACATTGGTGCGTTCCGTAATGCCTTTGAATTGGCCGGAAACATGGTCATGAATTGGGATCAGGCAAATGAGTGAAGTTCAAACAGTAGGTTTTATTGGCACCGGGCTAATGGGATTTGGCATGGCCAAGTGTCTGGTTGAAAAGGGGTTGGAGGTCAGAGTCTTGCCTCATAGAAATCACGAACCGGCCCGAAGACTTGAAAGCATGGGAGCAAGGGTCGTCTCGAACCACAGGGATGTTGCTGACGGAGCTGATGGCGTGATAACCTGTCTTCCCAATGCCGATACAGCCGAGCAGGTGGCTGAAAAGCTGATGCCAGAATTCACACCAGGCATGTATTGGATTGATGCGACAACATCCAGGCCGGAAACAAGCCAGGACATTGCCGCCAGGGTTCAAGCCAAGGGGGCTATTTTCGCGGATGCCCCGGTTACTGGCGGCCCCGCTCAGGCTGTCGAAGGGCAGTTGGCATCTCTGGTGGGTTGTGACCGACAGCATTACCCACTGATTGAGTCAGTGGTTGGCATCTACTCCAAGGTCATTCGTCATTTTGGTGATGTTGGTGCCGGGAATACAGCAAAACTCCTCAACAATCTTGTGTCTCAGGGTATGGTCATCCTGCTGGCTGATGCATTTTTGTGCGCTGAACTAAAAGGCGTTGATCGACAGGCCCTCCATGATGTCATGGAAGCTGGAGCCGTCAGGTCTGGAACCTTGGAAAAGATGGTGAAGCCCTATCTAAGTGGAAACTACGATGGCAGCCAGTTTGCCATTCACAATTCGCTCAAGGACCTGCGCTATGTTCATGAACTGATGAGTGAAGTGCTGCCGGGACATTCCGATCTGTCGAATTATCTGGCCAAGAGACAGGAAAGGCAAGTCAGGGCCGGGCGTGGAGAGCATTTTGTCAGCAATCTGCTGAAGCAAGAGTTCATTCTTGAATAAGACGCAAGAGGGATGGAAACCCGTTCAGGAAACACTCGCCAGCTCTCCTTCATTGATCAGGATCATGCTTTTGAGTCTTTAGTCCGAACTACCAAAGTTGAATTTCTGCAACCTTGCAAGAACAAGCACTATCCTCACTTTGGGATGGCGTCCGGCTAGACAGGTTTCAGGTGTTGTACACGCCCAGAAGTTCCAAGGCTCGCCCCTGCAACGAGGTCGGTGCCATCATCAGTTCAGCAAAACGCCGGACCGGCCGGCGGGCGTATGTCGGATGGTTGCCTTGGGCCGGGCTTGGGACAATGGGGTCGTCGGGGCCATGACCGATGGTCGCGCCGGGATGCCGTCATCATGGAACAGACGGAATTGCCCGTCCGCACGCATGCGCCATTCGACATATCAGGCCCGCATCCCAGCCGAACATGGATACATCCCCGACAAGCCCGACGCTGATGGCTGGACTTTCCGATCTGCGGTTTCAGGCTTCAGACGGCGGGGGTCACACGAGCCCGGTGCTTGTCGGACCGCACAGTCTCGTCGGCCTTCATGATCATATCCGGCCGGCTGGCCGGCACGACATGAAGGCTGTCCAAGCTTGCTTCTACGCGATGTTCGCGGCCTTCCGACACCCGATAAACCCATCGTCCTGTACGGTGACGGTGAAGTACGCTCTTATCTTGGGCCGCATCATGATGGATTCCCGCCGCCGGCCTGCGCCGATGCCGACAACCGGCATCGTCACGCACCCGACGGCCTTCCGTCGCCCGATCAGAAGCGGAAGGTCACGGCCAGACCGCCCCCAAAGTCGGTGTTGTCGCTCCCCGCTGTTGCATAAAAGGCATCCCCCGTCAGCTGCGTCGTGTCGTGGCCGCCCAGAAACATCGCCCCGCCCACGCCCAGACGCACCCAGGTCGGCTTCATCTCGGTCTCCAGCCGGGCGCCGGCCACCATCACTGCATGCCTGGACGAGAACTCATGCTCCAGATCCAGCGATGCATACAGCCGACGGTCCGCATCCTCCGGACCCAGCTCGGCCAAGACACCCACACGACCCTGAACGCTCTGCTCCTTGTCCGGGGTGACCCGACCGGCTCCATCGATCGTGGTCGGTTCGTCAAAGGCGTCCATGTCCACCGATGACCAGGACAGACCCCCACGCGGGGTCACGGCCATGCCCCCTATACTCATCGGCTGACCGACTTCCACCCCGAGCGCCAGACCGCTGCCGCCACCCTTGGAGGTGATCACGCCCTGGCGACTGGATGTCATCGCGATATCAAAGAACCGGGTGTAGCTCAGCTGGCCGTCCACATACAGCCCGCTGTCGTCCGTCCAGGTCAAGGACACGCCCACACCGGTGCCGTTCGCCTCCATGGTGCCACCTCTCTTGACGGTGGCCTCGCTCTGCCGGTAGTGGGCACTCACGCCCAGCACCAGATGATCATCGGTCGGCACCTCCAGACCCGCCTCAAAGTCGGTCTGCTTCACATCCCACGCCAGAGACTGACGCCAGACATCTCGGGCCGTCGTCGATGTATCGGCCATCCGTTCCCCATCGCGAACCGCCAGACGCACCCAGACACCCGTGCGGGAACCCGGCACCGCCACATGCTCCCCCTTGCTGCTCTGGACCATGATCTCCTCGTCGCCGGTGCTCCGGCGGGGCACCGCCATGCGCGTGCTGTAGGGCGTCAGGTCCACCAGACCCAGAAGCACCGAGGGCACCACCTCATACAACCGCGCCCGATGGCTGTACAGACGCAAGTCCCCCGGCGTGTCATCATCCTTAAACCAGTAGCCCTCTTTATCGGCAAGCTCCGTGAGTTGGGCCTTGATCACCTGATCATACACGCCCACTCGTTTGCCTCGACGATACACAGCATCGTTCACCTTCAGTTCCATGTCGGCTCCCGACACATTGCGGGTCTGGAACTTGAGTGTCGAACGGGTGTCGTCTTCACTCCCTTTCACCGGTTTCAGGATCCGACCCTCGACATGACCCACAACACCTGCCTCGTCCTCTTCCAGGATGATGGTCACCGGATGGGCGTCAGTGCCCGCATAGGCGTCCACCTGAATGGCGATCTTGGTGTCCACAGGCTTGTCCTTGGGCTTGGAACTGACATGACCCCATGGACCGATCCGGATCGTACCACCCCGGACCTTGGTCGCGTCGCCACCGGTGCGCCCTTGAACATGCACCCCGGCATATTCGGTACCGCTGGTGTATTCACTGTCTCCCACGACCGTACCGCGGATCTGGACATCAAATTTGCCCGTGCCGTCATGGCGGACCCGAATGCCCTGTCTCTTGGCCGTAATCGTGCTGCCTTTCACCGCCGTGATCATGATGGCTCCCGTGCCGGTGCTTACCCGGTTGGTCGCATAGATGCCTTCATGATCCGCCGTGATCGTCCCCTTGTGGTTAATCCTAACCGCGCCCTCGACACTACTTTCTCGTACTGATGCATTGATACCCGATTTGTATGTACCAGCCCCCGAGGCCGTGATCGAACTGTTCGCTTCGGTCATAACCTCAACACTGCCAGTACCGAAGTTGCCAATAAACACCCCGTTCCCGTCCGCAACGATCTTGCCATAGTGGTTGATCTTGATGTCACCCTTCCCGGCACTAGACGAGATTGCAGCATAAACACCGTCATTGCCGGTCGATGTAATCGAGCTGCCCTTCTCCAGTGTAACCGTGATGTCTTTCGGGACGCCTGTACCACCATATGCATAGATGCCTTCACCCGCCGCCTTGATCGTGCCTCCGTGGGTGATCGTAACGGTACCGCCGCCACTGGAACTTGCCTCAATGCCCTTCTCCTTCGCCGTGATGCTGCTGCCCTTTTCCAGTGTAACCGTGACATCTCGGTTGCCAGACGTCTCAATGCCAATTCCGGCAGCATCGATCATGCCTTTGTGGGTGATCTTGATTTTGCCTATGCGGGCTTCTCCATTGATGTGGGCCAAGATCCCATATGGATAGGTTCCACTTCTGTCATTTGTCAACTTCGGCGTGGCACCGAGTGCTTGTGTCACGATCTTGCTGTTCGCTCCCGTCTCAATCTCAATGTCGCCCCGCTTCTGGTCCTTGGCGCTCGGGGTTATCATAGACACCCTTATCCCGTGCGTGGCATATATCTCGCCCAGATGCCTGATCGTGATGTTGCCCTCGCCTACGGGGCGCATAGTGGCGTGAATGCCGATCGCGCCAAGGAACTTGCCGTTCGCACCAATATTTACTCCCGGCTCGACCGTAATCGTGATGTCACCCTCGGCCGCCTGATTTGCAACCACGCCATGCCCCCTCTCATAAGCGTTCTCTGCGCTGTCCTCCGCACTAATAGAACCGCCAGTGAGATGAATACTGATCGGAATTATCGCGCCCTCAACAGCGTTGTCTGTCTGAGCCCAAATGCCCGTCTTGCTTTCAGCCGTCGATCCCGACACGTCAATCACGGCACTCGACACGATGTTGATACCCTCGGTCTTCCCGGCCTTCCCCTTGTGGGAAAGAAAAATGGCTTTGTAATCGTCCGAGAAAGTAATGGTGCTGCCCTTTTTCAGGTCCAGCCCAAGCAGACCGGCCCCATCGCGCACCATGCGTAGGCCCTCTTCCCCTGCCGAATTGATGATGATGCTGCCCATGACCTTGACATCATTGTCACCATCACCCTCGGCATCAACAATGAGGGCACTGTCGGTCGTTGCGCTCGTGTCGATCCGGGCCCCGTTCAAATTCAGCGTCAGCCCTTCGGTCAGTCCACTGCATTCAATCTTGGCCATGTATGTGCTGGTACTGTCAAGGGTCAGAACAGGCGGCGTACCCGGATCTTCGGCACCCGTGCACGTTCCTTGAGCCGCAACGGAATGCGGCGAAGCTACAAGTATCACCAATACCGCAAGCAGTACACCAATTGTCGCAAGGCCTGTGGCCGGCCCTCCGAGGGACCGAACCGAGAGATCATCTCCCCCCCCCCTCGCGTTTATGGGTACGCACGGGCCGTCCCCGTCCGCCCCAGATCGAAATCAATCCTGTCATGATCATTGCTTCCTTTTCATCATCCAAAAAGTTGTGCTTGGTGCCATTAACTACTACCCCCCCCCATGGTATTTGCAACTCTTTCTTGCCGTTCCGAGTCATTTTTCTGTAAACTGTCGCATATGTGCAACACCCCAACAGCTTCACCGGCATGTTATGGCTTGCTCAGGTGACAGTCTTGCACGGCATGCAGATTGATCACGACTATACCGAGGGTTGAGCCCTTTCTGGCGTTCCCGCATTCCGACATGTTTGGTCCTGTTGGGCCGTGTTGGTGGATGGGGTCATGCGCCGGGCTGGGATGACGGCAAAAAGTGACAGTCCCGTACCGCCGTTACCGGATATCCCTGAGGTCGCCGAAGTCCGGAGGCGGACACACGCTCCTGCAGGAGGCGGAGTTGTCGCCATGGCCGCAACTGCAATGCTCCCAGACGCTGGCGGGGCTGTATTTGGTCAACATGACACGAGACGGCAATCGATCGGCAAAATGTCAAACCGGTATATTGCTGAAACGGGCAATGATGGCTTCTAAGCCCAAGGCAGTGGCACCTTGCCGGCCAGCTTTCAGGCTGGTGATGACGCTCGGTGGCGGGTCGAGATTGACAAGGGGTTATTTGCGGAAATGCCGGACACCTTTGTCCCAAACGGATTTCCGCTGCTTGATGGTGGGTCGGGAGTCGTGATTCGGCAGGGTCGCGATACGCATGAACATACGCACAAGGATTGCAAACGACCGTGTTGGTACTTGTTGACGAGGAATTGTCTGTACATGGACAGTTTGGGCAGAAAAAATGAAGATCAAACCTTTTCAAACCGTCCCGCGTGATGGAGTGCGGTCGACCACAAGTGCTCAAATCGGTTCGGAAGTTGAGTTTGGTAGTGGCTAGCGATACAGCACGGTTTTCAAATGGTCATCCGTTGCCACGAACTCAGGATCTTTCCCCGTCAATGCACGCGTCAACGGGACTATTTTTGTTCGGACTCCCATCCCGCGTTCATCAACATAGCCATAGTCTCGAAGCACGTCCACAATGATTGTATTTCTTGGCGAGCGCTGTCAAGCCTTCATTTTTTCGATGGTCATTGAGTTGGGTAGAGCTCCGGGGCTGATCACTTCAAGCCGGTCGGAATAACTCACTATCTCAATTTCTATAAACCGCGTCCAATCGCGGTGGGCAAGGGCATTGACTACCGTTTCTCGAATCACCTCCAGAGGATAAAACCATAGAACCTCTCTTCGTAAATCCTCTTTTATCTGGCTCGCCTCTTTAGAAACGAATGGCCTTATGGCACCCATGAAGCGCTCAATAATGCCGCCATCGACCAAATGTCTTTCGCCATTCTCTAAATCCCATCGACCCACCAGTGGACCATCAATCATGTCATCCAGAGCCGCCTGATAGTCTTTGTCGGCCCCGTCAAACGCCATAACTCTCAAACCAGCCTGTTTCATGTAGCGCCTCGGACTCTTTCCAAACAGCATCAAGCCAGCGACGGTGCAACACACGACACCCGATGCCTCAGTCAAAAGGCTCAATCCCAAGAGTCTGGTTTGCCACTCTTCCGACGTTTTAGGCACATCAGGATCGCGCAAAATATCCTTGAAATAGTTGGTTAACCGGGCTTCATCCAAACTGCTCATGTCGGTGCGAGATACAGGCATGACTTCGGTGTGTAACAAGCCTCCCAACTCAAACAGACGCATCTGTTGTTCTTGAGTAGCCAATCGAGAGGTCGACCCGACCCGTATATAAACCTCTTCTCGGCCACGGTCACGAACGACATAAGGCTTGGAGATGCCTTGTGGAAAGCCCAAGAACGCGACTGCGGTTGTTTCATCCAGATGAACCTCTTCATAAAATGGCAAAATCATCGGATGGATCCTGTCCTGCGTGATGTTCATGACCCATTCTTCAAGGTTCTCCCTTTGGATACCTGTAATCGTGCCATCGTCCTCAACGCCAATCAGTACCATGCCGCCCATAAAGTTAGCCATGGCAACCACCTCTCTCGCCAGTCGCTCGGGACTTGTATCATCGCGCTTGAACTCGACTCCGGAGTTTTCGCCATTGGCAATGATTTCAAGCAAGTTGGTCTTTAACATATTGTTTCTTCAAGGCAGTGACGGACTCAACTACAGTAGTATTTTCCTCGTCTTTAATTGAATGTGCTCGTACCGACTTCCAAAATGTCGAGCGTCAGTTTCTGCGTTACCGGCGAGTCAATTGTTCTTTGCCATTCTGGAACGAACCTGTCCTTTACTCATGTACCAAGTCAGACATACTGGGAGAAATTCATTGATCGCGCTGTTTTTCGGAATTCAACCTTTGGAGATGAGAATTTGCGGTGTGCTTTCCTGGGTGCGCTGGCATTATTTGTACGTGATAATCCGAAGACCAAAATTCTTAGCACTGATACCTTTAAACGGCTCTGTCGTCGCGTCTCGACGTATCAGGGTCAGAGGGAACTTAGCATCCTTGATCCCGGAGAACTTGACGATTTAATGATGCGTATTATTGGTGAACTTGACAGGATATTGAAAAGGACGGTTTTGTGATCTTGCCTTGCAAAAGGACGTTCAGCCGTGGATGTTTTTCAGATATGGGGATTAGGGTTGCTAAAGCTGACCTCAAGTCGGTTCCATAATGTGAGCAGCGGGTCGTCACTTTCACCAACTTGAGGGCAGCTTCATGGTTGGCACCAATATTTGTGAGAGTCTATGCTACATCTTTTTACCGCACGAACACGAGCAATCAGGTTATCCTTGCACAAAGGATTTCGAAGTCAGAATGTCACTTGGATAGGGAAACACGCAGCTCAACGGGCATCAACTCGTGCAAACCGAGATTGAAATCCGGGCAAAAACAACGAAGGAGGGAAACATTCGAAAATCATTGTCATGTCATGCTTTCTGGAATCCAACCCAACCCGCTGCTTTTCAACCAGAGCAAAAGGCATTGGAAATAGGGCCTAATTCTGCCTTGCCGGGTCAGTCAAAATTGTTTCCAGCCGGTCAAACCGAACTTCAATAGCATCCAATCGTTCATCCATAGCGTCAAACCGCAAGCCTATGGTTTCTTCCATCATGTCAAACCTTAGGTCTACGGCTTCAAATTGTTTATCGACGACACCACTAAACACAGCCAAATCTGTCGAAACTCGACTGATCTGATCATCAAGGTTGTCGATTCTGAATGCAAAATATCCCGTAATAGCCATTCCAAGCAGAAACAGCCCGCCGAGTATCCGCCATAGCGTGGAATAACGCATAGGGCGCTCCTCAGAGTGATTGGATGACCGCTGCGAAACCGACCCGCTTACATTCATTCCATCCATCCGGCTGGTCGAACGGCCCTCTTGAACTTGATCGATTCGACTGTCGGGCTTGTCGCCAAGCATCTGCCTGATTTGATCCATCTGTCTGGTCAGTCGTTCATCCAGTTTCTCATCCAGCCATCTGTCCATGGCGGCCAGCTGATCTGGAGTCATTTCATATCCGGTATTCATCGTCCCCCTCTCGGTTGCATTTATGATTCATTCAATCCCATGGGTCAAATGATTGTTGAATCCCCCCAGCCGACCCAAAGGTCAACGAACATCCAAAGTCCGGAAATCGGAAGAAGAGGCTTAACTGCACTGCCGTGCAGGAAATGAGCTAGCGTTTTTGCGGAGAAAAACAAGAGTTGATAAGGTAGATGAGTCGAGTCGGCCTCTTTTTTGATCGCGGACCATGAACCCCAGAAGGCAAACTCCAGAGACATCACAACGGTGTTTCAGTCAAGCTGCGGTGATGACCAAGGTCCAGAATTTATACCTTACGGCATCGAGTTGGTGCAAACGGCCATGAAACTCACCGATGAAAATACCGTTCCTCCAAGCCGATGATGCATGATGTGCCGGCCAATCTCGTATGAACTCATGATATAGGATAAATTTCCACTAGAAATGATTATAATGGGATATTATCCCGTAATATATCACATATATTGAAACAAACAAAAATATTTCCTAATTCATCCTCGAATCATGAATCCAAGGGCTGTTTTGGGAATAGTGTATGCGGTACTTCCCCATATTTGTGGATCTGGCTGACCGTAGAGTGGTTGTTGCGGGAGCCGGTAATACTGCGGTACCCAAGGTTCGGCTGTTGCTCAAGACGCAGGCGCGTATCGAGGTGTATGGCACCGACCCCCATGACGATATCCTGCATTGGCACAAAAAGGGCAAAATCGTTCATGTCAACAGATTTCCCGAGGTTGCCGATATACGTGACTCAACCTTGGTCTATGGGGCCAGCGCCGACCTCGAACTGGATCAGAAAGTGTTGGCAATGGGCCGGGAAGCCGGTGCCTGGATCAACATCGTGGACAACCTTGAACTCAGCCAGTTCATTACGCCAGCAATAGTCGACCGCGATCCGATTACTGTTGCCATAGGCACTGAAGGCACAGCCCCTGTCCTGGCCCGCAAAATCAAGTCCATGATCGAAGACTTGCTTCCAGCCTTCTTAGGTGCCATTGCCCAGTACAGTGCCACATTCCGGAATCGTGTAGCCAGAATCCTGCCCTCAGGTGAAGTTCGGCACATGTGGTCGAACTTCTTCGACAAGGTTCTCGATCCCGCGTTTAGCATGACATCGAAAGAGGAAATCAAGTATGAGGTCGAGTCATCAATTGGAGAGATTCTGAGCCGGTCGCATCAGGTTGCAAGGCTCGGCCTGATCGAATACGGCAGTGGTGAACTGAGCGATCTGCCCGCGGAATCACGCAACCTTATCGAGGATGCGGATGTTGTTCTCATCGACAACGATGTGCCAAAGACAATTGTGGAACTGGTGAGGAGGGAGGCTGATCTCGTAAACTTGGATCAGCGTTCCGCTGATCAAAACACCTCCAAAACAGCAGTCGTCACGCGACAACTCAACCGGATCAGGCCCGGACAAACGCTTGTACTGTTGGGCTCTGGTGCAAGCAAGTCTAGACTCGATGCATGGCGAAAAATGGCTCTTCAATTCGGTTCTGGCAATACGTCCTGCCTGGAATCCGGCGTGGAGGTTGAGCTTGTCAAAAGTGGAAAAGATTCAGAGCGGTCGCAAGGGGGATGCAGACAGACGGCGCCATTCACAAGTGACAAGTATCCGTGCAAGTTGGTTCGTCAGGAAAATATGGACCCGATCTGTGCCGACCTTGGACCCGTGAGGAAGGTGGCTTGATGCCGAGAGAATTTACCCCCAAGGTCATTACTTCAAATCATCTGCTTGAGGGCGATGTCATATACTTTGGAACGGGAGGTGAATGGGTACGCGACTTCGCGAAAGCCGAAGTGTTCAAGGATTCCATCGTTGCCGAAGCCAAATTGAAGGAAGCGGACCGGCGGCGTGATATTCACGTCGGAGCCTACCTGGCTGAAGCCAAGTTGGATGAAGACGGCACACCGGAACCGGTGCACTTTCGAGAGCGGTTCCGAACTACAGGGCCATCAAACTACTTTCACGGCAAACAGGCGGAACGATAGATGTATACATACAATGAATTTGACGAACTGTTCGTCCGCAACCGGGTGCATGAGTTCCGAGGTCAGGTTGACCGGCGATTGTCGGGTGCCTTGACCGAGGAAGAGTTCAAGCCGCTTCGGTTGAAGAATGGCCTGTATCTGCAACTTCATGCCTACATGCTTCGAGTGGCCATTCCATACGGCACTCTCAATGGCCGGCAGATGCGTCAGCTGGCCATGATTGCCGAGAGATGGGACAAGGGCTATGGCCATTTCACCACACGTCAGAACATCCAGTTCAACTGGCCAAAACTCAAGGATGTGCCGGATATTCTGGATGCCTTGGCCGATGTCTCAATGCATGCCATTCAGACTTCCGGCAACTGTATTCGAAACGTCACGGCCGATCATTTTGCCGGTGCGGCAAAGGATGAGATCGAAGATGCAAGGATGACGGCAGAGCTGTTGCGCCAATGGTCGACCGATCATCCGGAGTTTCAGTATCTTCCACGCAAATTCAAGATTGCCGTTTCCGGTTCGCCGAATGATCGAGCGGTCACAAGGGCCCACGATATTGGCTTGCGGGCCGTTCGCAATGCCCATGGCCACAGCGGTTATGAAGTTTTGATCGGAGGCGGCCTGGGGCGAACTCCAATGATCGGGAAGACGGTCCGGGACTTCTTGCCCAGAGAAGATCTGCTGCCTTACATTGAAGCCATTCTGCGTGTGTATAATCTGAGCGGGCGCCGGGATAACAAATACAAGGCCCGGATCAAGATACTGGTTCATGAGACGGGCATCGAGGAACTCAAGAGCTGGATTGAAACGGAGTTTATGGCCCGCAAGGCTGAATTTCCGGGCGTCAATCCCGAATTGCTGGCCGCCTTGGAAGAAGACTTCAAGCCCCCGAAATTCGTCCGGCTGTCGGTCAATGACCATGTGTCCCGCATTGCCCATGACAGGAAGTTCCAGACCTGGGTTCGAAACAATGTTACGCACCACAAGCGGGCCGATTATGGCATTGTGACCGTTTCCCTGAAACCCGTTGGCGGAACCCCGGGCGATGCCACCACCGATCAGATGCGAGTGATGGCCGACCTTGCCGAAAGATATGCTCATGACGAGATTCGTGTCAGCCATGAGCAGAATCTGGTTCTTCCCCATGTTCCCAAGGCCCATATTCCGGCCGTTTATGACCGATTGGAGGAGGCTGGCCTTGCGACGGCCAACTTGGGACTGTTGTCGGATATCATTGCCTGTCCCGGTATGGACTACTGCGCCCTCGCCACGGCACGCTCAATCCCGATTGCACAGGATATAGCCAAGCGTTTTGAGGAATTGCGGCTGGAAAACGAAATTGGCCCTCTCAAGATTAAGATCTCAGGCTGCATCAACGCATGTGGTCACCATCACGTGGGACACATCGGAATATTGGGTCTGGACAAGGCCGGAGTCGAGAACTATCAGATTACCCTCGGTGGCAATGCCACTGAAGATGCACAAATCGGCAAACGCGTGGGTCCCGGATTTTCGGCGGATGAACTCATTCCGGCTCTGGAGCGCATGCTGCAGGCTTATCTGCAACTCAGGCAATCCCCCGCGGAAACGTTCTACGCTTGCTACTCGCGTCTCGGCATGGCACCGTTCAAGGAGGCTTTATATCCGGACTCCAAGCAGCCTGCACGGAGCCTCCGATGAGCGTTATCGTCCGAGATGACGGATTTCATCCGGTATCGGACATCGAACGGACATTCGTTGACTTGGAACGACTGGGCCATGGAGTGGAGTATCGGGTCAATCTTGACTTGCCGAATGACCAGGATCCAGTGCCCTTGCAACCCCACTTTTGCTGGATTCGACTGATCCGAATTCCATTCCCGGATTTTAGTGATGGACGTGGCTTCAGCCTGGCCAAAAGGCTAAGGCAATTCGGATATGGGGGTGTATTGCGGGCGCAGGGACACCTGATTGCCGATCAGTACAACCAGGCCCGGCAAAGTGGCTTTGATGAAGTGGAGATTGATGAACTTCTAGCTCAAAGGCAACCCGAATGGCAATGGCTGGGCCAAGTCCAAAAAAGAAAGTTCAGTTACCAGCAGCACCTTCTTCGAGTCGCCTGAGCGCTTCTTGCCGGCCACTGATCAGATCAACCGATCAATTACGAGGTTCGCCGGCCTGGTCGGCCACAGCAGTGCTTGTATTTTTTGCCGGACCCGCACGGACAAGGTTGATTACGTCCCAATTTCGGTGCTGATGTCGATGACTGAGCAAGGCTTGGACGCGTTGCACCATTTGCCCGGCTACGAGGGAGTTGATTGAGATGCGAGTTGCGGTTTGGCTGCAAAACTTCTTTCGGTGGTTCGGGTTCCGTGATTACCGGCTTTGAAAAAGCGATCAAATGAGTTGCCGTCCGTCGAATGTTGTTCAGAAGAGCAGAAAAAAGTTCAAAGCCTTCGCTCTTGAACTCGTTGAGAGGGTCTCTCTGAGCGTAACCCCTGAAGCCAATGACTGAACGCAGGTGTTCAAGAACCAGAAGATGTTCGCGCCAGTGAAGGTCAATCGACTGCAACAGGATTTGCTTTTGCATCAGTCCCATGATTTGTGGGCCAATTTCGGCAACTCTGCGATCATAAAAGTCGTCTGACATTTGATAAAGCCTGTCCTTGATGGTCTCTTCATCAACCCCATCCTCTTCAGCCCAATCCGTGATCTTGGCATTCAGCCCAACTGATTTGGCCATCTGGCCTTGCAGCTTGTCCAGTTCCCACTGATCTGGATACGAGTCCGGGGGGACAAACTGGTCAACAAGTTCGTCAATGGTTTCATAACGCATGTCCTGGACGATGTCTGTAACGTCGGTGCTTTCCAGTACCTCCATGCGCTGCGAGAATATGGCCTTGCGCTGGTCATTCATGACGTCGTCGTATTTCAGGAGTTGCTTGCGAATGTCAAAGTTGCGCCCTTCAACCTTCTTTTGCGCCTTTTCCAATGACTTGTTGATCCAAGGATGGACAATGGCCTCGTTCTCCTCCATGCCAATCTTGCCCAAGACACTGTCCAGCCTGCTGGAACCAAAAATTCGCATCAGGTCATCCTCAAGAGACAGGAAAAAGGAGGATCGTCCCGGATCACCCTGTCGTCCTGATCGGCCGCGCAACTGATTGTCAATGCGCCGGGATTCGTGCCGTTCAGTTGCCAGAACATAAAGACCTCCGGCATCCTTGACCATTTCCTTGGCCTTGTTGACCTCCCGTTCGATTTCGCTTCTGAGTTCAACGGGATCAGCGTCCGGATTTTCCTCGAGTCCTTCCAAGACGCGCATTTCGACATTGCCCCCCAGCTGGATGTCGGTACCCCGGCCGGCCATGTTTGTCGCAATGGTGATCGCTCCGGGAATTCCGGCATCGGCTATGATTTTGGCTTCCTGCTCGTGATGGCGGGCGTTAAGGACATTATGCTTTAGCCGATTTTGAGTCAGCAGCTTGGACAGAGCTTCTGACTTTTCAATGGACGTTGTCCCTACCAGAATGGGCTGCCGCCTCTTGTGGGCTTCCCGAATGGATTCAAGAATGGCACGGTATTTCTCCTGGGTTGTCCGATAGACCTGATCATTTTCATCGACACGGGCCACAGGCTCATTGGTCGGAATCTCAATGACTCCCAGGCCGTAGATTTCAGCAAACTCTTCCGCTTCGGTCAAGGCCGTTCCCGTCATCCCTGCAAGCTTGTCATAAAGCCTGAAGTAATTTTGAAAGGTAACGGAAGCCAAGGTCACGTTTTCGGACTGAATGGCCACGCCTTCCTTGGCCTCAATGGCCTGGTGCAACCCTTCACTTAACCGGCGTCCTTGCATCATGCGGCCGGTAAATTCATCAATCAGTACAACCTGGCCGGTTCGAACAATGTAGTCCTTGTCCCTGAAATAGGCCTTGTTGGCTCGCAAGGCTTGTGTAACGTGATGCACGATTGTAACCGACTCGGCGTCGTAAAGCGACTGATCCTCGGGAAGCAGGCCCTTCTCCTTCAGCAGAGTCTCAAGGTGGTCGTTGCCCTCCTCGGTCAGCGTTACGTTGCGGGTTTTTTCATCCAGTTCGTAGTCTTCTGGGCTGACCTCGGCTATGAAATCCTGAATGGTATTGTAAAGGTCTGACTTGTCACCGGCAGCGCCAGATATGATAAGGGGCGTCCGCGCCTCGTCGATCAGGATTGAGTCCACTTCGTCGACGATGGCAAAGTGATGGCCGCGCTGCACCATTGTGTCGAGTGTCGGAACCATGTTGTCCCGGAGATAGTCAAACCCAAGTTCATTGTTCGTGGCATAGGCAATATCTGCCTTGTAAGCCTCACGCTTGCCGAACTTGTCATATTCGGAGAGAATCACGCTCACGGACACGCCGAGCATGGAATAGATCTTGCCCATCCATTCGGCATCTCGCTTGGCCAGATATTCGTTGACGGTGACAATATGAACACTCTTGCCGGTGAGACAGTTCAAGTATGCCGGTAGCGTGGCCACAAGGGTTTTGCCCTCGCCGGTTTTCATTTCGGAGATGTTGCCCTGATGCAGAAATATCCCGCCCATCAACTGAACGTCAAAGATTCTGAGCCCCAAGGCACGCTTGCCTGCTTCCCGGGTCAGTGCAAAGGCTTCGGGAAGTGCATGATCAAGACTCTCACCCTTCTGGATGCGTTCACGAAGTTCAATCGTCTTGGGCTGAAACTCGTCATCCCTGAGTTTTTCATACTGGCTTTCCAGTTCGTTGATCTGGCTAACGATCGGTCGAACCGACTTGAGCTTTCGGTCGTTGGGCGAGCCGAAGATTTTCTTTGCTATGTTGCCAAGTGCCATTCCTGATTTCGCCTTTGCGAACTAATCGTGGTTATCGGAGGCTAAAGCTGTCACCGGGTAGAATGCCTCGACCCTCGTTGGGTTATGGATAACAAGGAGCATTGCACTCAGGGAATTAGTCATCTTCATCAGAAGATTCAACTTGGGTGTGTTGGGTAATTTAGGGCGTCTCGACTTGTGGTCGGAATGTCACTACCCTCAACCATTCATTGCATTGGAAGGACAGTCAGATTCTCTCCATGCAGGAGCGACGAGGCTGTGTGCTTAGTGAAGGTTTCTAGGATGTCGGATGTTTGAGGTTGGCTACGTGCGTGAGACAGGATCGGCAGCGCAGAGCGAAAAGCCGGGATTGGCCTGACAGGCATGCAGGGTAGACTGACCAAGTATATTCATGAAATTCGTGACCCCATCCACGTATTCGTTCGGCTAGACAGCGATGAGCGCAAGGTTCTTGATTCACGCCCGTTTCAGCGCCTTCGTCATATCCACCAGCTGGCACTCACCTATCTGATTTATCCGGGGGCCACGCACAGGCGTTTTGAACACTCGCTGGGTGTGATGGAACTGGCCAGTCGAGTGTTTGACATTGTCACCCATCCAAACAACATTTCGAATGATGTTCGGAACTTGATGCATGAATACCTGAAGCCAGAGAGTTTATCCTACTGGCGAACCGTTCTGCGAATGGCCGCTCTTTGTCATGACGTTGGCCATCTTCCTTTTTCTCATGCTGCTGAAAAGAGCCTACTGCCATCTGGCTGGGACCATGAGAGAATCACGCGTAGCATCATCGAAAGCAAAGGGATGAAAGGCATATGGGATAGTCTGACACCGCCCATTCGACCAGACGACATCGTCAAGCTCGCGGTCGGTCCAGACAAGGCCACGGACCTTGAGTTTTCCGTTTGGGAAACGGTACTGTCGGAAATCATTACTGGAGACGCGTTTGGCGTCGACCGCATTGACTATCTTCTGCGGGATTCACATCATACTGGGGTGGGATACGGTCGATTTGACCATTATCGGCTCGTTGATACCCTGAGGATTCTACCTTCGTCACGGTCGGAAAACGAGCCGGCGTTGGGGGTAGAGGAAGGTGGCTTGCATTCGGCTGAAGCACTTATGCTGGCACGGTATTTCATGTATGTTCAAGTGTATTTTCATCCGGTGCGAAGGATTTACGATATTCACCTGAAGGATTTTCTTGATGACTGGCTTGATACTGGCCAATTCTCGACTTCAATTGATGAACATCTTCGCATGACTGACAATGAGGTTACCTCAGGATTGCTTGACGTGGCAAGAGATAAAGGGAAGAAAGGCTATCGGCATGCCAAGCGAATCTTGAACCGTAAGCATTTCAGGTTGCTGTATGAGAACACTCCGGGTAATTCTGGGAAAGATCGGGGAGCAGGACGACTAGTTTTCAATGCTCTTTCAGAGAATTTCGATGCCGATCAATTCAAGCACGACGTTTATTATCAAAAGAGTGGTGCACCTGATTTTCCTGTCATAATGAGAAGCGGTAAAATCGAGTCATCCCTTGTCAGATCAGAAACTTTGCAGAACATTCCTCCCGTTTCAATCGACAATGTGTATGCCGATAAGAATATCTATAAGCGAGCCAACGAATGGCTTGATAAAAAACACGCCGGGATCATTCAGCAATTCGAAATGGAGAAACAAAATGGATGACATGAGGAGAGCTGCCGTAATCTTGAAGTTGATAGACAGCCTTTGGGACAAAGGAAAATGGTGTGGTCAGACCCACATCCAGAAAGCGGCATATTTTCTTCAGGAGTTTTTCGAGGTTCCTTTGGGTTTCAGGTTCATCATGTACAAATTTGCACCGTTTTCATTCGAACTCAGAGACGAGTTGACAGCACTTCGCGCCGACAAATTTTTGACCCTTCGGGTTTCTCGTCAATATGGTGCAGGATTCGGTATCACCGAGTGGGGGGGGGGGAAGACTTGCTGGGACGCTTTCCGAAAACAGTTGACGCTTATATGCAAGAGATTAACATTCTCACCGACAAGCTCGCGGACCGGAATATTACGGATCTCGAGCAGTTGACAACGTCCCTCTACATCACTCGTAAGAAAGCCGGCACGTCAAAATATGAGCAAGCCTGTGAACTGATCAGGCTAAAGCCCCACATTCCTATGAATGTTGCGCAACAGGCAGTTGATGAATTCAGTCAATTGCAGAAAGAAATGCAGGCCATTTGACGGATATCATCAGGATAAAGCTAGTCTTTTGTTTAACAGGAGCATGACCACACTCCGTCCACAAGGTAAGTTATAATCAGGGGAACTTGACCGTCCTTTAACAAAAGTTTTACTGAGTTGAACTGGTTATCATGGTCTTTGCACCTAGGTTGGATTTGAAGCTTGCCATCCCTTGGGATGTCGGTTGTTTCTGAAGTGGATATGGAGAGGTGCTCGAAATGAAAAAACTGACTGCATTATGGCTGATTGCTGCATTGGCTTTGTCCTTGTGGGGATTGGGATCCGTTTCGGCAGCGGATCCGACGAGGGTGACCTTCGTTCACTTCAATGATTTGGATCAGATGAGTGGGGATGATGGTCGTGGGGGCGTAGCCAGGCTAGCAGCGATCATTGCCGATGAACGAAGCAGGAATGAGAATGTGCTGGTGACTTTCGGGGGTGACACGATTTCCCCCTCTTTGATGTCAGCCCTTGATCAAGGGGCTCACATGATCGAACTTCTTAATGAACTGGATTTGACGGCGATGGTCCTAGGCAACCATGAGTTTGATTTTGGCCCAGAAGTCGCTGAGCACAGAATTGCCGAAGCATCATTTCCTGTCTTGGGTGCGAACAGCGTTGACCCGGATGGCAACCTGGTTGAGGGTGCCATGCCAACCATGATCGTTCCGGTTGGGGATTACCATGTCGGCTTGATCGGCTTGACCACAGTCGGAACTCTTGAAAAATCGAGTCCGGGGGAATTTACGTTCAAGGATCCTGTTGAAACAGCGGCAATTGAGGGAGATTTGCTGCGAGAGAACGGTGCAGACTTGATTGTCGCCTTGGCTCACACGGACGTGAGTGAAGACAGAGACATTATCAGTGCCGAAGTGGTTGACATCCTGCTCAGTGGAGATGATCACTTGCAAATCGTCGAGTACTCAAATGACACCCTGTATGTCGAGTCTGGTGAGCAGGCCGAAATGGTTACCATAGTGGACGCTTATCTGGACCGTGTCGAAGATGACGGCAAAATGGAGTTCGTCTGGAGTTGGGATGTCCGCATCGTCGATTCGATGCGCTATGAACCCGCTCCAGCGCTCATGGCAAAAGTCGCTGCATTTGAGGCTCAACTGGATGAGGAACTGTCAGCCGAGCTGGGTACGACGGATACGCCCCTTGATAGCCGTCGAGAAACGATACGGGCAAAAGAGGCCGCCATTGGCAACCTCTTTGCGGACGCCATTCGCGAGGCCACCAATTCTGACATCAGCCTGGTCAATGGTGGAGGCATCAGAGGCAACAAGATCTATGAAGCGGGGACAGTCTTGTCTCGCCGAGATATCCAGAGCGAACTTCCATTCGGAAACAAGGTTGTTGTGCTTGAGGTTTCGGGTCAGGTCATTATTGATGCCTTGGAAAACGGCTTCAGCAAGATTGAGGATGGCGCCGGTCGATTTCCCCATGTTTCAGGAGTCAATGTAGTCGTTGACTCTTCGGCCGAACCCGGACAGCGCTTGGTTTCGGTCACACGCGACGGACGACCTCTGGACCCTGATGCTGTATTCAGGTTTGCTGTCAACAACTACGTTGCGGGTGGTGGCGATGGCTACAGCATGTTTCTGGGGCAAAAGGTCATTATTGACGAATATGCAGCCGTTCTCGATTCCGTTCATGTTTTCAACCATATAGCCGCCCGCGGCAATGTCGCTCCAAAGGTCGAGGGTCGCATAAAATATCAGTGATCAGTCATGCTTGGAACAAAGGGAGCCGCGGGCTCCCTTTCCATTTGGCTTATACACCGAAGACACTATGGTTGAATTGGCTTGGGAAAGTCAAGTCCGCTCCCCCCCCCCAGAACGTGCAAAACCCCCGATCCGAAAATCGAGGGTTCTGGCTAATAAGTGGGTGACTGGATAGCCGCCCAGACACCCTAACGAGCCGTCATCAAAGGAACCGGCTCTGGCTAGTCAATACACTCTGGAATGACCAACACGCCTAACTCCCGTATAAGGATTGGGGAGGATTAATTAACATACCTTGCAAGAGAATTAAACAAGACGAAGATTCATTTGCCAATAATTTTTGTTGATAACTTTTGGAAGAGGGCTTATGGCTCAGGATTCGCCTGACTTTTGTGTCCTGTTGTCGGTGGCCAACAAGCGTTGATGCGGCAATGTGGCGTGGCGCCATTATGCCTGTGCGCTATCCAGATATGCCGAAAGGGCTTCTTCCAGGATGGCTTGATGAGTCTTGTCGTTTTGTGCGGCATGGATTCTGAGTCGCCGATAGGTCTCGCCATCTAGGGCGAGGGTGAGGCGCCTTTCCCCGGGCCGCCGTGCCGTTCTTGCGGCTGGTGCGGGCGGTGCGCCGCGTTGCGGGATGCCGGTGTCGGTCGGCGGGTTTGCGTGTTCAGGAGTCCATCGAGTGCGATGGGTTTAGCCATTGAGAAGTCCTTTCACGTAGCGCCACAGGGCGGCGATTTCCGCCGTGGCCTTTTCATCAGCGGTTTCGGATACGCCCTGCCCGGTGGCCCCGGTTTCGGCATAGGCGACCCGCTGCGCGATATTCACGGGGGCGACGCGTCCGTGCTGAGCCAGGACCCGCGCGGCTTCCGCGGTGACCCGGGTCCGGGGTGTTTGCATGAGCGCAAAAGCAAACGGCACGTGCGCGGCGGTGACGGCTGCGATGGTCGCGCCGACTGCGCGCAGATCATCCGGTGACGGTTTCACGGGTATGAGGATCAGATCGACGACGTCCAGGACTTCGGCCAGCCACCCCGCGGCGGCGGGGGGCGTATCGATGAGGGCGAGATCAAACCGGGTCTGCTCCGCGTCCAGCGTGGCCTTCAGCGTCTCGGGCCTCGGATTCCGATCCAGCATCCCGGGCGTGGCCGGCGGCGGTCAATGCGGACCCGCGTCCGGTGAAGTGGCGGTTTACAGCGGCCGCGGCGCGCATCAAGCTGCATTCCCTTTACCCAGCAATTCAATAATGCCAGACTACTAGAGCTGGAATAACTGGGCGGCAGCGGCGGGTTGCAGTTGCTATAATTGCCGACCGAGCAGCTGGGTCCACGAACTGGCACCAGGGCGGCTGTACTGTGAGCTCCCCTCCCCCTCTTGCCTTGCAGCTTGTCATAAATCTCTCGGCAAACTATATAGTCATAGCAGTCACTATAGTCAGGAGGTGAGAAATGCCGCTGTCCTCGCACGATGAACCAAGTTGGACCGTCGCGACCGCAAAGGCAAAGCTCTCAGAAGTCATCGAGCGGGCACAATCTGTGCCGCAAACGATCACTCGAAACGGCAAGCCCAGCGTCGTTGTCGTCTCGGCCGAGGAATGGCAGCGCAAGATCGCCCGCAAGGGCACGCTCGCCGAGTTCTTGATGGAGTCGCCGCTCCGAAGTAGCGACCTCGACTTCGAACGCCAGCATGACGAGCCTCGAGACCTGTCGCTGTGAAATTTCTGCTCGATACGAACGTCCTGTCAGAAGTAACAAGACCACAGCCAGAACTCCGCGTTCTCAAATGGTTGGAGGACCTTGATGAAGATCGTTCCTACATCAGCGTGATAACGATCGCGGAAATTTGTCGTGGCGTGGCCCTCATGGACGCCGGCCGGAAGCGCGAGGCACTTGAAGAGTGGCTCGCACAGGATCTGCCATCGCGTTTCGAGAATCGTATCCTGCCGGTGGACGAACGTGTCGCACTGGCTTGGGGTGACTTGATGGGAAACGCAAAGCGGAGTGGCCGGGGGATGTCGTCAATGGATGGACTGATCGCCGCCACCGCCCTGGCATATGATCTCAGTCTGGCGACACGCGACATCAAGGATTTCGAGGGTTTCAGCGTCAAACTCTTTAATCCTTGGGCCGATTGAGAAATATCCTCATAGCATTTACAACGCCAACCTTAGCGGAAAAAAGGTGAATGGGATTATGCCTGTGCTCTTATGCGCATGATCGTTTGCCTGCTGGTCTCGAAGTGGCGCGCAATGGCTGAGATTGTCTCTCCGTTTTGTAGTTTTTCCTTCACTTCCGCCTGCTGATCCTCGGAAAGGGCCGATGGCCGGCCCAGAGGCTTGCCGGATGCTTGCGCGCGGGCGAGACCGGATTGGGTGCGCTCGATAAGCAGATCGCGTTCGAACTGGGCGACGGCGTTGATGATGTTCATGGTCATCTTTCCGGCCGAGCTGGTGAGGTCGACGCCACCAAGTGCAAGGCAGTGGACGCGGATACCAACTTCTTCGAGCTTGGCGACTGTTGTGCTGACGTCGATGGCATCCCGGCCAAGGCGGTCGAGTTTGGTGACGATCAGAACGTCACCTTTTTCCATCTTGTCGAGCAGTCTGGAGAACCCCTCGCGCTGAGCCATCGCCCTGGATCCGGAGACGGTTTCCGTGACGATGCGGTGCGATGGCGAACCCGGCAGTTTCGATGTCCCGGATCTGATTTCCCGGGGTCTGATCGAATGTGGAGACACGTGCGTATGCGAATGTTCAAGACATGGTCGGATTTGTTACGAGATGGCTGTACGTAATAATACATTTGTCCTATAATGCTGCAAGGTAATTTACGGACGTCCGTTTTCCCCCTGCCCGCAATAGTCCCTTTTCGGTCACTTCCGACCGGATCCACTTATGCCCCGGATGCGCATTCTCACGGCCAATGAGCCGGAAGCCTTCGACCGGCCACCGGCATTCGATCATCACGACCGGAAGAAGGTCTTCGATTTTCCCCAGTCTCTGCTGACAACTGCGGCGACCCTGCGCAACCCTGATCATCAGATCAGTTTTCTGGTGAGTTGCGGATATTTTCGGGCAACGCGGCGGTTCTTTGCGTCCGTGGATTTTCCAGAACGCGATCTGGCCTATGTGGCAAGCCAGCTTGGCCATCCATCTCATCGGGTGTCCAATATCCAGATCGCACGCGTCAACGACATCAGAAGATCATTCTGGATTTTCATGGCTTCGCGCCCTTTGATGAAACGGTGAACGACAACTTGGCTACCGAGATCGCCACGATGGCGCGGATGCATCGGAAGCCTCGTCTGATCTTTGATCGCTGTGTGGATTTTCTGATTCAGCACCGCGTGCAGGTGCCATCGGCCTATCGTAAGCATACTTTTGATGCGTTATCCCACTGGCATCTTGATATAATTATTGTAGCAACATAAAATATGGAAATTGAATATCCCCCCCCCCGCTAAACGCGACACCACACTTGCCGAGCGCGGATTGGACATGGCCCGCGCCGGAGAAATCTTCGCCGGGGCCACTCTAACGGTTGAGGATGACCGGAAAGACTACGGCGAAATCCGCCGGATCACGATTGGCTGTCTGGATGCGCGCATGGTGGTGATGGTCTGGACGCAATGCGACGCAGCTCGTCGCATTATCAGTTTGAGGAAAGCCAATGAGCGAGAACAAAAAGCATATGCCAGCCGCTTCTGACGATGACGCGCCGGATTTGTCTGCGCCCTATTGGACGGACAAATTTGCGAAAGCCAAGGTGCAACGCGGACGCCCTAAAGCCGAGATCACAAAGGTCTCAACCACGATCCGACTGGATCCTGACGTGATCGAGGCTTTCAAGGCGAACGGGGCGGGCTGGCAAAGCCGCATCAATGCTGCCTTACGCAAAGCCGCTGGACTGAACTGACGGACACAGCGTCACGCAAAACCCGTCCTGACATCGCCGACCATAGGGCAGGGACAGGACGGCGCCCATCACATCAGGGCCGGCCCCCGATTAGGGGCGATTCCGGCAAAATCCGGGCAAACAGGCGAAAAGAGGCCCCCATACTTTGACGAGAAGGGCAATCGGCGGCCGGAAATGACCTGGGATACCCCGGGATTCGCTCCTCATAGGCCCATTCGCTCGCCCGTCCCCGCCGCCGCGTGTCTTCTGCGGGGAGACCCCGCGCCCCAGCCGGGAAACGATGCCGTAGCCCCGAAATCACACGATCGGGCCAAATTATCGCCAGATCTGCCCGCAAGAGAGCCCCGTATAATGAGTTTGGTTTCTGCTTCGTTTTTCTTGAACGCCTAATCCGGATAGCTGGAACAGACCTTTCAAACGCCTTGCCATCTCCATTCAGCATGTAATGTCCCAGCTTGAATTGTTGAGCGTCATGCATGGCAAAGGGCTGGGGCCGTGCAAGAAAGAAAATTCAGCCTGAGACACGGCTCCAAGGAGACTTCCTGTTGTCATGTCGTCGATGCGGTCCTGCCTCCACTCAATGCCGGAAATGCCTCGTGCCAGTGAAAACCATGGCAATCTTGTGTTCGTTGGCGGCCGCAATGACTTCGCAGTCTCGCCTTGACCCTCCGGGCTGGATCACGGCGGTGATTCCCTCAGTGGCTGCCAGGTCGAGGCCGTCCCGGAAAGGAAGGAATGCATCGGATGCCATGACGGCCCCAGCGACCTCAAGTCCGGCCAGTTCCGCTCTGATTGTTGCCATGCGCGCTGAATTGACCCGACTCGTCTGTCCTGAACCAATACCGACGGTCATGCCATCCTTGGCATAAACGACCGCGTTGGATTTGACCATCCATGCCACCCGCCAAGCAAACTGCAGATCGTTCATTTCTCTTGCGTCCGGCTTCCGCTTGCTGAAAACAGTCATGCCTTCGGCAAGCTTGCAGTCCGCTTCCTGGACAAGAATCCCGCCTGCAACCTGCTTGAACTCAAGCGTTGCAGAATGTTCCGACCATTCGCCGCAGGCGAGAACCCGGACATTCTTCTTGCGGGTCAGAGTTTGCAAAGCCTTGTCTGAGATGTTCGGTGCCACGATTACCTCAACAAACTGTTGGGCCAGGATTTGCTCGGCGGTGGCTTCATCGAGTTCCCGGTTGAAGGCGATAACGCCACCAAAAGCGGATTCCGGATCGGTCGCAAAGGCTTTCTTGTATGCCTGGAGCAGATTTTTCTGAGTGGCGACACCACACGGATTGTTATGCTTGACGATTGCACAGGCCGGGGATTCATCAAACTGTTGGACACATTGGAGCGCTGTGTCGGTATCAGCTATGTTGTTGTAAGACATCGCCTTACCCAGCAGTTGGCTGGCACTTGACACACTCCCTGGAGGTGTGTTGCGTTCCACATAGAACGCGGCTTTCTGATGGGGGTTTTCCCCGTATCGCATGCCTTGGTGCCGGTACCACTGCACGTTCATGGTATGGGGAAATTCATTGCCTGGACCGGTATTTCCGGCACCGTCGAATCGTCCGAGAAAATTGGCGATGGCATCATCATGGCGTGCCGTATGCTCGAATGCCTTGAGGGCAAGACTGAATCGAGTCTTTTCGTCGACGGCACCCTGATTTGCCGTCATGCACTCCAGAACCAGATCATAATCGTTCGGGTCTACGACGACGGTCACATGAACATGGTTCTTCGCGGCCGCCCGGATCATTGCCGGGCCTCCGACATCAACGTTTTCCATGGCTTGTGACAGCTGGCAATCCGGTTCAGAAACTGCAGATTCGAACGGGTAGAGGTTGACGACAACGAGGTCAATGGGAGTGATGCCGTGCTTCAGCATCACCGCTTCATCCTGTCCTCTGCGAGCAAGAATACCGCCGTGGATCAGTGGATGAAGGGTCTTTACCCGACCGTCCAGGATTTCGCTGAAGCCGGTGTGATCACCAACCTCCTGTACCGGAATGCCTGCCTCCTTGAGCAGTGTTGCGCTGCCGCCGGTGGACAGGACGTTAATGGAACGACCATGAAGTTCTCCAGCGAACTCAAGAAGACCTGTCTTGTCGGAAACGCTGAGTAGCGCGTGTCGAACAGGTTGCAAAAATTTAACCAACTTGCGCCCCCATTCGTTTGCCACAGGCGCAGGATCCCATGCACGACGGATCGCAAAAGGTTTTGAGCATTTGGGGTACCCTGTTCTGGTTTTTGCTGTTGTGCTTCACGGCAACTCCGAGCCACGGCTTTTCCACTCTTTGTTGCACCATCGCACAAATGGGACTCTTGCTCGAACTCTTCAAGCTGCCGGGCAGTGATTGGCCAGTCTTGGCACGTGCTCGACCGTTTTTCTATCGCAACCTGATTGCTCCGACGATTTAGGGCTCTACACTTGCATTCTTATGATGATGTCTTGGCAATTTTTGACCATTGTGATTGGCAGCAAACCTCAATCATCGTCCGCTTCCTGAAGTCAAAAGTGAAATGATGAGAAGTGCTTGGGAACTGACCATGATACAATCAGACAGATTCAGGAGTCTCTCGGGGGGGGGTCAAACCCTTGCATCGGTTTCAGTTGACAATCTCGCTTCGCTGCTTACCATGCCCAGAGATGGGTTGGTGACAATCAAACTTAGTCCAGTCAACATAACGGTGTTGTCCTTGTTAGAAGCCGAGGTTAACGTCCAGATCATTACGGAGTATGCACATCAATACTTCTGCAACATCCTATCAAATTGGCGTCTTTGACTTTAATGGCCTTCTGCGCGGGAAGCGGATCATGAAGGGTGATCTGGAAAAGGCTTATTCAGAAGGAGTTCGCATGCCGGGATCTATCTTGGCATGCGACATTTGGGGACAAGATCTTGTTCTCAACGAGTTTGTTCGCAAGGGTGGGGATTCAGATGTTGTTTGCCGCCCCACTGGCCGAAAAGCCGTACCCTTGATCTGGGCTGAAACCCCAACAACCCTGATTCATGGATGGATGCATAATGAAGATGGGTCTCCATTTGCAGGCGATCCACGTTGTCAATTAAACGCAATGCTTGAGCGATTTAGTGATCATGGCTATTACCCTGTCGTCGCTTTTGAACTGGAGTTTTACCTTTTTGTCAAGCATGGCAATGCCCCCAAACCAATAACTCTGGAACAGTCGGGCAGAACACTCAGCACGGATTCTATTCTATCTCTTGAAGAGATGACCGAACTCAGCGGTTTCTTCAACGATATTGAAACCGCAGCGAAGGAAAGCGGGATTGATATTGGTTCGATGACATCTGAAAACGGCCCCTCCCAATTTGAAATCAATCTGCAACACAGCAAGGATGCGCTAAAGGCAGCTGATGACGCTCTTCTGTTCAAGCGACTGGTCAAGGGCGTGGCGAGGCAGCACGGACATGAGGCAACCTTTATGGCAAAGCCTTATGGAGGTCGTTCAGGGAACAGCATGCATGTTCACATCAGTTTGGCAAACGAACGTGATGACAATCTCTACGATAACGGGACGCAACTTGGTGCGCCACTCCTCCGGCACTCGATTGGCGGATTGCTCGAAACAATTGAGGAACACCTGCTGATCTTTGCGCCTCATGGCAACTCCTATCGAAGGTTTAGTCCAAGCACCTTGGCTCCCGCATGTCCAAGCTGGGGATATGAAAACCGAACTTCTGCCATCCGGATTCCTGGCGGACCCAACACTGCAAAACGGCTGGAGTGTCGAGTGGCTGGCGCTGATGCCAACCCCTACTTGCTTCTGACCTCAATCTTGGGAGGAATCTGGCATGGGATCATAAACCAGTCCAACCCGGACAGTCCGATGGAGGGCTATGAGAGTGGCGTCAAGGAGAATCGATTTACAACCGATTGGGCTTCAGCCATCAACACCTTCAGGAATAGCTCAAGGGTTAAGGAAACCTTTTCCGAGTCTTTTATTGACATGTTTGTATCCAAGAAATGGTACGAGTACGAGGAGTTCCTCAGACATATCCCTCCGTTTGAATACGAGACCTATCTGGACACCTGCTGATGAAGCTGCAAGTTGCTCATCACTGTTCCGACCCGACCCATCCAGCCAGCTATTACGCCGCCACCCGATCGATCCATCGAACACCTGTTCGGCTTGCTGAGGATAGAGACACCGACGTTTGCATTATCGGCGGGGGCTTCACGGGTCTTTCAGCCGGCATCTATCTTCAGGAGTTAGGGTATCCAGTGATAATTCTTGAAGGAGCTCAGGTGGGATGGGGAGCTTCAGGCCGCAACGGAGGTCAGCTCATAAATGGCATGGCCGGAAACCTTGACAATGTCGAATCTGTGCTTGGAGCCAGAGCCGGGCAATTGGCCAAGGCCATGTATCCCGAAGGTGTCAATCTCGTTCGAAAAATGGTGGCGAGTTACAATATCCAGTGCGATTTGAAATCTGGGAATATGGCTCTTGCCATCACCCGCAAGCAATTCAGAAATCTTTCGCATGCAGCCGAGACGCTGGCACAATGTGGCATCCAAAACTTTGAAATTTTGGACAGGTCCAGACTCGGCGATCATGTGGGCTCAAACTATTATCAAGGCGGATTGATTGATTACACGAGCGGTCACCTTCACCCACTTGATCTTGCACTGGGAGAGGCCAAGGCATTCGAGCGACTGGGAGGAATGATCTACGAGCAATCTCCAGCGATTGCCGTTGCACGAAAGAGCAACACTCTGGTTGTCAAGACTCCAGCCGGTTCAGTCAGATGCCACAAGGTCATCTTGGCTGGGAATGCCTATCTCGGCCTGTTCGAACACGCCGTATCCAGCCAAATCCTCCCGGTTTATTCCGAAATTGTCGTGACGGAACCATTGGGTAAGCTGGCTGGAGAACTGTTGCCGACCGATGTTTCGGCTTACGATATCAGACACATATTGGATTATTACCGGTTAACGGCCGACCGCCGAATGCTTTTTGGCAGTTCAACGAGTTATGGCGAGCCCAGCCGGGCTGAAGCGGGCAAGAACACCCGAAGCCGAATGGTCAAGGTGTTTCCACAATTGCGAACCAGAGAGGTCGAGTATGTCTGGCGTGGATGTTTGGCCATCACCGTCACCCGAATGCCCCAGCTTGGACGCATTGAACCCGATGTGTATTATGCTCAAGGCTACTCCGGCCACGGAATCAACTGCACACATCTCTTTGGAAAGCTTCTGTCCGAGGCTATCTCGGGTGACAGTGAACGGTTTGATGTCTTTGCCAAGATGCCCCAGAAACAGTTTCCGGGAGGCAATCGATTGCGGGTGCCGATCACGGCGTTGGCGGCCAAATACTTCCAGTTCAAGGATTGGATTGGGGCTTGACGAAAGCGGTTCGGCAAGGGTTTTTTCAAGCAACTTCCGCCAGTTTTCATCAATCTCTTCAATTGGGTCAAATTGGCAGCGGTCGACGAATCTGACCTCTATCAAGGCCCGTGAAAACTGTCGTAGAATTCAGTCCCCATGTCGCAAGCCTGGGACATGCGATCTTATACCAATCGCTCAAAAAGAGATACTTCCACGACTTCGGGTCAATCGCTCCACATGCAAAACAGGTCTGGCTGGTATACGTCGGAGGAATCAGGATCAGACCCATGGTCTTGTAGTCCACGGTGTTCAGCATTTCCCGCTTCAACCTCGCCTTCTATCTCATTCTGGATCCCGGGGCGTCAACACTCCCCCGGGCACTGCGCGTCATGGATGTCACGGCCACCACAAGCCTGTGTCACAACTCATGGCTCACATGATGATACCAGTTCTGGCGTACCCTTTGCCAGCTTATGACGCGTGCAAGCGACTCGGGTCTTCTTCCACCGTTTCTGACCGGCCATTTGGCGTTGCCGACGCCGGATCTTCACTTCCAGTCGACGGGTATCCGGCTGATGGGAGATGACCTCATCACTCGTCGTCACCGGACCCACATTGAGTCCCACGCTTACAACATCTGTAGCATCCAACACCGTATCTCGTTCCGGTCTCTCCACCGCATACCACGCCATGCCACTTCGCCCCTACCGTCTTGACCACTGCCTGCCTGGCTGCTCCGGCCGGATACGGGTTGCTTCCCCTCAGGCGTATCCAGTCCACCGTCGACACATGTAGCCGACCCTCCTGGGCGCGGACCTTCTCCGGGATGGTGAACGACAGGGATGTGTGGTGGCTCTGGAACCGGTTTTGTCTGCCCTGACCCTTGAGAAAGCGTGTTCAGGCGTCCGCCTGATACTTGAGACTGTGGCGGACAATGGCATAGGGCAATCGCTGCAGCCAGGGCGTCTCACGGCGCAGCCGCGTAAAGCTCTGGCCCAGGTTGAAGAATGTGAGCGGCTGAGGCGACACGCCATGCATGTGCCGCATGTGATGCAAGCGATTGTACAGATCCAGCATGCGGTTCCAGACATACCGTCCGGCCCCGGCGATGTGAGCCCGCTGGGGGACCTTGCCTGGACAACCGGGCAAGAGCCGATAGGTGATGCTGCGATGGTTGGTGAGGGTCGGGGTCATGCGGTGGATCAAGGCTCGTGTTCGGGATTGACGACATAAGTGCCTCTCCACTACAAAAACGTCATCAAAGTATGAAAGCTGCAAGCAGATCGGGTTGTTCGAACTAGCCCGATCTCAAATGGTCAAGTCGTGTGACCCCAGTTCGTTTGCGTTGGATGGAATATCTGGTGTAGGGTCCGTCGTTTCTATCATAAAGTCCATCAAGGACGGAATCCCCGGTTCCCAGACCCTCTGGCCATGGGGGCGCCAAATATAACCCTTGTGGCGCAAGAAAGATTGCTAGTCGAAGATCATGCCCGAACCGGATTTGGCCAGAACTTCTTCCAACTGAAGATGAGTCATTCGACGTCCGTGCCGAATGAACGCTTGAGCCACGGCACGAGCGAGAGGTATTGCGTCCTCAATTAAAAACTCTTGGCGGCGCTCCTCATGGTATTCCCGTCGGTCCCGAACCGCCTTGATCACGGCTCTTTTGCACTCCGCCATGCCGAAGTGGCCTTGACCTCCAGCCTGCACCGCATCAAAGGCGGCGCGGCCGTAGAGTTGCAAAAAATAGGGGTAGCAATTCGCTTCCTCGACCAGACACTCAACTGCCTCTGTGTCTGTCACGAAACCTGCATTCTTTTGCAGCGGTTCAGTCACGGCCTTGATTGCTTCCATCGGGTCGAGACGACCGACTGGCAACTGATGTCCCCGACTCCAATAACTTGAACCCATCGCCCGAAGTTGGTCCTCCAGACCCGGCGTGCCTGCCAAAGCCAGCGCGATTGGCACATTCTCGCCAGTAATCTGCACCGCATCCATCAGCGCACCCAGAACGCTCGGTCTCACTTCCTCCTTATGGGCTTTATCCAGCCGGATCAGCAGAGGTTGCTTCGTAGCCACGAACTGTCGAGTCAGGCTCATTTCAATCGATGTTGACGCCGGTCGCTTGATGTCGCCGCCAATATCGACAACACCGGTAATCTTGACCTGTCCTTCCACATCCGGCAAGTTGTTCTTGATGCGCGTCACGATGTGCTTGTTTTCATGTAGATGACTTACGATTTCCGTGATGAGATCAGCATACGAACGCATGGTTTCCGGAGTTAGGGTCAATGTCCTGATGCCCGCCTTGTGTGCCCGCTTTCTCAGATCACGCAACAGCACCGTCTTGCCGTTGCCGCGAGGACCATACAAATAGAAAAAGGGGCTCGGGGTTCTCTTTGATTCTTCAAGGTATCGAGCATGTCATCCAGAACCGGGTTTACATCTGGACGCATCCCCATGAAGGGTGGTGGTTCGCCGATGCCAGGCCGGAACGGATTTTGAATTCGCGTTTTTTGGATCATGTCCAGTCATCCCTGCCGTTGTCGGCCATGCAGGGGAAATAGGGCAAAGCCATCTCGTTCAGCCCCGTCCCACCCCTAATACCGGACTTTGGATCAGTTTTAAGAGCATCCGTTCAGGCAAGCATTAGATTTTTGGCTGTTTCCGGCGCAGACAGGTCAAGGCGTGTCGTTCTGCTCTCGCAATACAATGGAGACAGAAGAATAACGCATTAGGCCGCAACTGTCGCTGCCTCAGATAAAAAGGATCAGGAACGTCCCCTGACGCTGGTGAGTGATGATGGCAAGTCACCTTTTCCGAACAAGGCTGAAGTCTCTTCTCGAGTTGTAGAAGCTGGCCGTTTTACTGGACGAGAGGGTTGCGGGCACTTCTGAGAGTGATTCCGGTTATGTCCGCCCGTCCCGCAAGTATCGAGATGTATTGTGACACGGCCTTGGACCAGGCGGAGGCCTCAAGCCATGCCGCAATCCGCCCGTTCACCATGTCAAATGGAAGGCTGCGCCCGTCTATCCTTCTGTCGAGAGCAATCACATGCAAACCGAACCGGCTTTCCACCGGCGACGGTCCAATGTCACCTTCTTGCATTCCAGCCAGTGCAGTCTCGAACTCTGCGACTGTGCTCCCGGGAGACAGTTGCCCAAGGTTGCCACCCTGGTCACGTGATGGACAGTCAGAATGCTCAAGAGCCATATCGGCAAACAGCTCCGGTTTCTCTCCCAGCATCTTGCAGAGATTCTCGGCTCGCGTACGAGCCTTGCGCCGCCCTGCGACATCCGATTCCGGTACCGCAACGAGAATATGGCGAGCTTCAAAAAGGGTGGGAGTACGGAATTTGTCAGGGTGCCTCTCATAGTAGTTGAGGCATTCCCGCCGAGTTGCAACCGGAGCTTCGACCTCCTGGTCGATCAGTGCACGTACTGCGGCGTCAGTCTCGGTTTCCAGTCGCCCGGCATCGTCCTTTTCGGGTGTTGCCGCGATGTCAAGGCGAAGAGCTTCTTGCCTAAGCAACTCATGGATCACCAAGGCTTCGGCCGCTGCATGCAAGGCCCGACCGGGACTTTGGGCCGGGTGATTTTGCGCCTCCTCCAGAATCTTGCGTTCGGGAATCGGCACGTCATTGACCGAGACCTCCCTCGGAGAAAACCCGATTGCCGGACTTGACCCGGTTGCATCGTCCTCCTGGGAGGCCTCAGGCGACAACTCGAACTTGGTCGTGACCATTCGCTGTTCAAGCTGGTGGAGTACGCCCATGAGAGGGTCGCTGATTGCGTTCGCGAACTATTTGGTAACCCGGACGCCACAAGTAATGGATCGGTGCACTCAACATGTGCACGAGACGCGTGAACGGAAACAGAAGTATGATCGTCAGTCCCAAGAACAAATGAAGCTTGAAGACGATGGCGGCATCGATCACATAACTCGCGGCTTCAGGATTGAAAGTGAAGATTCCTTGCGCCCAGTTCATGAACTTGATCATTTCGTGACCATCAAGATGCTGCATCGAAATTGGAATCGTCAGAAGGCCAAGCATGAGCTGCAGCCACAGCAGGATGATGATCAGATTTTCACCCATGCTTGAGGATGCCCGTATCCGGGCATCAAACAGACGGCGGTGAACCAGAAGCGTCGCGCCAACAATTCCCATGATTCCCGCAAGGCCCCCCACAACAATCGCCATCATCTGCTTTGCACCGTGGCTGATCCCCAGCATCTCGAAAAAGGCGATCGGGGTCAGCAGGCCGATGAGATGCCCGAAAAAGACGATGATGACTCCAACATGAAACAGCACGGAGCCCCAGACGAGCTGCTTGCGACGCAACAGCTGAGACGACCCGGAGCGCCATGTGTAGGGATCACGGTCGTAGCGTACAATGGTCCCGACAATCATGACAACAAGAGCGATATAGGGATAAATTCCGAAGAGTAGCGTGTTCAGAAAATCAGACATGGTTACCATACTCCGAATTGGGCGAACGAACCTCTTGCGAAGGCTTGCGTTGGGCTGCACGAATCTGCGTCTTCAGACGCCCCAGACCACACGCACCTTCCCCAGCGTTGCCTCCAAATGTGACGGCTTCCTCCTCCCAGATTTTGTCCAGCGCTTCAAGATCTGTCGGGTCATCGTCCGGCGTCTGGAGAAGGTCATTCAGCAGTTTTGGGTCAGGTTTTTGCCGCGTTATCGCTTCCAAGGCCGCGAACGCCTCTGCGTAAACCGATTGCCGTGACTTCAGTCGTTCATGCAAGGCTGCAAGGATATGTGATGTCTGACCCAACAGGTGTCTGGCTTCCGCTTCAGGCTTGGTCGAAAGATATTCGAGAAACATCGGAAGATAGTCTGGCAGCTCCTTCGTTCCGAGTTCGAAGCCGTCGGCCTCATACATGGCCATCATGTCCACCATGGCCTGTCCACGGTCGCGACTTTCACCGTGAACATGCTCGAACAGGTGCAGGGACAGCGATCGGGTGCGATCAAAAAGAAAAACATAACGTTCCTGAGCGTCATAGACGTCGCGGTGACCGATGTCGTCAACAAGACAATTTAATGATGCCTTGATCGGCTTTTTCAAGGAAGATGCGTCGATTGCGCACCGAATTTCCGGCATGGCTTCAAGCAACTCTTTCGTGGGATACGAAAGCAGCAGGGAAACGACCTTGTACGCTATTCCATTCATACACGCTCCCGGAACAGTTCGGTTGCCGTCTGCACGGTGCGTGTCGGCTTGGCGCCGAAGAGATCATTCTCGGCCGATCCGCCGGAGCAGCCACTCCCGAAGGTAAAGCCGCATGACCCACGCACGTCATAGGCGTCCTCGGTAATCTCGCGATGTGAGGTTGGAATGACGAAGCGATCCTCATAGTTGGCAATGGCCATGAGACGATACATGTCTTCAATCATGGCACCAGACAGGCCCACACGCTCCGCGATGGCTTCGTCGATGACACCTTCGACCGACTTGGCTCGCATGTATGCTCGCATGGCAAGCATGCGTTCAAGTGCGGCAATCACCGGTTCATCCTTGCCGGCGGTCAGGAGATTGGACAGATATCGCACCGGGATGCGCATCGAGCGAACATCAGGGAGACCGTCCTCCCAGCCGATCTTGCCGGCCTCAGCCGCCGACTGCAATGGGGAAAGTGGTGGCACATACCACACCATTGGCAGGGTTCGGTATTCAGGATGCAAAGGAAAGGCGACTTTCCAGTCCATGGCCATCTTGTAAACTGGCGATCTCACGGCGGCCTCAAGCCAAGCGTCCGGTACACCGTCATTCCGGGCCTGAGCAATCACTTTTGGATCTTCGGGATTGAGAAACAGCTTGAGCTGTTCCTCGTACAGATCCTGCTCGTTCGGAGTGGACGCCGCCTCGGCGATACGGTCAGCATCGTAAAGAATCACACCGAGATAACGAATGCGTCCGACACAGGTTTCCGAGCAGACGGTCGGTTGGCCGGCCTCGATGCGAGGGTAGCAGAACACGCATTTCTCGGACTTGCCGGACGACCAGTTGTAATATATTTTCTTGTAGGGACAACCGGACACGCACATGCGCCAGCCTCGGCAAGTTTCCTGGTCGATGAGAACAATGCCGTCATCTTCGCGCTTGTATATGGCACCGGACGGACAGGCGGCCACGCAGGTTGGATTGAGGCAGTGCTCGCACAGCCGAGGCAGATACATCATGAAGGTATTTTCAAACTCGCCGTAGATCTCTTTTTCAACACCTTTGAAATTGTAGTCCGCCGACCGCTTGGAGAATTCTCCTCCGAGGATTTCTTCCCAGTTGGGTCCCCATTCGATCTTCTCGATCCGTTCACCGCTGACCAAGGATCGCGGACGCGCCGTGGGCATTGTCTGGCTCTCGCCGGCTGTCTGAAGCTGTCCGTAATCGAAATCGAACGGTTCGTAATAATCATCAATTTCAGGCAGATCCGGGTTCGCAAAGATCTTGGCCAGAATACGCCATTTGGCCCCCATTTTCGGTTCAATCCGGCCGTTGGCCTTGCGCGTCCAGCCTCCATTCCACTTCTTCTGGTTTTCCCACTCTTTCGGGTAGCCGATGCCCGGCTTGGTTTCGACGTTGTTGAACCAGGCATATTCAACGCCCTCACGGTTGGTCCAGACGTTCTTGCATGTCACCGAGCAGGTATGACAGCCAATGCACTTGTCGAGGTTGAGCACCTTTCCGATTTGAGCCCGTATCTTCATTTTGCTACCTCCGCTTGCACAGGGGGCTCGCGATAAGGATCCTCCATCCAGTCCACCTTGTCCATCTTGTGAACAACGACGAATTCATCGCGGTTTGCCCCCACTGTGCCGTAATAGTTGAAGCCGTAGGATTGCTGGGCATATCCCCCAATCATGTGAGTTGGCTTGGTAATTGTCCGTGTAACGGAATTGTGGATGCCACCGCGTTGGCCAGTGATGTTGGACCCTGGCGTATTCACGATCTTTTCCTGGGCATGATACATGTAAATCGTTCCTTCCTTCATGCGTTGAGACACGACCGCCCGAGCCGTTATCGCCCCGTTGGCATTGAAGACTTCAACCCAGTCGTTGTCGACGATGCCCGCCACTTTCGCATCAGTTTCGGATATCCAGACCACGGGGCCTCCACGATTCATTGTCAACATGAGCAGGTTGTCGGTGTAGGTGGAATGAATCCCCCACTTCTGGTGCGGGGTAATGAAGTTCAGCACGACCTGGGGCCGACCATTCGACTTCGCTTCGACCACCGGGTTGATGGCCTTGGTATCGATAGGGGGCCGATAAACGCAGAACGCCTCACCAAAGGCCCGCATCCAAAGATGATCCTGATAGAGCTGCTGACGCCCTGACAGGGTCCGCCAGGGGATGAGCTCGTGGACGTTGGTGTAGCCCGCATTGTAGCAAACCTTCTCCGATTCAAGGCCGGACCAGATTGGCGAAGAGATGATCTTGCGGGGCTGAGCCACAATGTCATGGAAGTGGATTTTCTCATCCTCCTTGGGTACTGCGAGGTGAGTGTGGTCACGGCCGGTCCGGCTCGAGAGAGCTTCCCAAGCCTTGACAGCGACCTGACCATTGGTTTCCGGAGCCAGCGACAGGATGACCTCGGAGGCATCAATGTCGCTGTCGATGCGCGGTCTTCCCTTGGTTGGGCCATCTTCGGTGACAACGCCATTGAGATCACCGAGCAACGCCACTTCACGCTCAGTGTTCCACATGATGCCCTTGCCGCCATTGCCGAGCTTGTCCATCAACGGTCCAAGAGCCGTAAAGCGCTTGTAAAGGTTTGGATAGTCGCGCTCAACAACGGCAATCGTCGGCATGGTCTTGCCGGGAACCGGTTCGGTGCTGCCCGTTTTCCAGTCCTCCACGTCGAGCGGTTGAGCCAGTTCGCCTGGTGTGTCATGCAGAATCGGTACCAGGACGACATCCTTTTCAACGCCTAGAACCTCCGGTGCAACCTCCGAGAACGTCCTGGCAATCCCCTTGAAAATGTCCCAGTCGCTGCGTGACTCCCAGGCCGGGTCTGCTGCGCTGGTCAACGGATGGATGAAAGGATGCATGTCAGAGGTGTTGAGGTCGTTCTTTTCATACCAGGTTGCCGTTGGCAGGACTATGTCGGAATACATGCAGGTCGTCGACATGCGGAAGTCCAGGGTAACGAGCAAATCCAGCTTTCCCTTCGGCGCCTCATCGTGCCAGACTGCTTCCTTTGCTCGCTGACGTCCCTCTTCACCAAGATCCTCGCGTAATACCCCATGGCTCGTACCGAGCAGGTGTTTCAAAAAATACTCGTGCCCCTTGCCTGATGAGCCAAGCAGGTTGGACCGCCAGACGAACAGGTTGCGCGGCCAGTTGCTTTCCTTGTCCGGATCTTCACAGGACAGCCTGAGTTCGCCCGATTTCAGGCTATCGACGACATGGTTCTTGATCTCCTTTCCCGCCTGTTGGGCCGCCGTCGCGACTGTGAGAGGATTTGTTTCAAGCTGAGGCGCGGAGGGAAGCCAGCCCATGCGTTCGGCACGAATATTGTAATCAAGTGGCGTTCCGTCCCACTGCCCGTTCGGTGCGGTCGGCGAGAGAATCTCGTCCATTGTCAGCGTCTCGTAGCGCCACTGATCCGTATGGGCATAGAAGAAGGAAGTCGAATTCATCTGTCGCGGCGGACGGTTCCAGTCAAGAGCGAAGGTCAGCGGCAGCCAACCTGTTTGAGGGCGCAGTTTTTCCTGCCCGACATAATGGCTCCATCCACCGCCAGACTGACCGATACAGCCGCACATGATCAGAAGATTGATGATTCCCCGGTAGTTCATGTCCATGTGATACCAGTGGTTGATTCCGGCACCAAGAATGACCATTGAACGTCCCTTCGTCTTTTCGGCATTGGCAGCGAACTCTCGGGCGACAGTGACGATGTGGTCCCGCGGCACCCCCGTTATCGCTTCTGCCCAGGCCGGAGAATAGGGCTGGTCATCGTCATAGGAGGATGCACAACTGTTGCCGCCCAGCCCGCGGTCGAGTCCGTAATTGGCCAGGAACAGATCAAAAACGGTGGCGACCAGTGCCTTGCCTTCCTTCAGATCCAGTTGCCTGGCCGGAATCTTGCGAACCAGAACGCTCTCATGATCCGTGCCTTTGAAATGGTCATGCTCACGATTGCCGAAATAGGGGAAGGCCACGGAGGCAATCTCGTCATGATCACCTTCCCTGACAAGGCTCATGAAGGGTTTGATGTTTTGACCCTGCCCGTCCTTGGGCTCCAGATTCCATTTTCCTTCGTCGCCCCATCGAAAACCGATTGAACCCTGAGGGACAACGACCTGGCCGGACACTTCGTCGATCGCGACGGTTTTCCATTCGGGATTGTTGGTTTCGCCCAGGCTGTCCTTGAAATCCGAGGCACGCAGCATCCGGTCCGGAACAAGATGACCATCCTTTTCAACCAGACACACCAGCATGGGCATGTCGGTGTAGCGTCGACAGTAATCATCAAAATACGCGACCTTCCGATCCAGGTGAAATTCGCGCAGAATGACATGACCCATGGCCATGGCGAGCGCGGCATCGGTCCCTTGCCTAGGATGCAGCCAGATGTCGGAAAACTTGGCAGCCTCCGAGTAGTCCGGGGATATGACGACCGATTTGGTTCCCTTGTAACGGACCTCGGTGTAAAAATGGGCATCCGGGGTGCGGGTCTGGGGAACGTTGGACCCCCACAGAATGAGAAATCCGGAATTGTACCAGTCCGCCGATTCCGGCACATCGGTCTGCTCGCCCCAAGTCATCGGCGAAGCCGGAGGCAGATCGCAGTACCAGTCGTAAAAGGACATGCAGGTTCCGCCCAGCAGGGAGAGGTAGCGTGCGCCGGCAGCATAGGAAACCATCGACATGGCTGGTATGGGTGAAAAGCCGACGACTCGATCTGGTCCCCATTGCCGGACCGTGTACGCATTGGCCGCGGCAATGATCTCATTGACTTCGTCCCAGCTGGATCGGACAAAGCCGCCATGTCCACGAATCCTGACATATTCGGAGCGTTTCGACGGGTCACTCTGGATTGCCGCCCACGCTTCAACCGGTGCCCTTGATTCGCGCTCCTTGCGCCACAGCTTGAGCAGTCGTGAACGCACCAAGGGGTATTTTACCCGGTTGGCCGAATACATGTACCAGGAATAACTCGCGCCGCGGGAGCAGCCGCGAGGCTCGTGATTGGGCAGATCGGGACGGGTGCGGGGATAGTCGGTCTGTTGGGTTTCCCAAGTGACGATGCCGCCCTTGACATAGATCTTCCAGGAACAGGAACCCGTGCAATTGACGCCATGCGTGGACCGTACGACCTTGTCGTGCTGCCAGCGATTCCGGTAGGAATTCTCCCAGTCGCGGTTCTGGTTCGTGGTTACACCGTGCCCGTCGGCAAAGGTTCCCGTGTTCTTTCGTGCGAGAAAATTGAGGCGATCAAGAATGAGTGACATGACGACATACCTTCGTTAGACCTTTCAGCAGGGAACCGGAGCGCTCTTGCGGGTATAGAAGAACCAGGTAACGATCACGCAAGCGGCGTAGAAGATTAGGAAACCCCACAGAGCGGCCTGAGGTCCGCCGGTCAGCGCAATTGAAGTGCCGTAAGACTTCGGGATAAAGAAGGCTCCATAGGCGGCGACAGCAGATGTAAAGGCAATGATCGCCGCACTCTCTCGCTCAGCCTGCTTAAGTCTTCCGGCATCATCGAGATCGGGCATCAGGCGGGCCACCTCCTGACGCATGATGGTCGGAATCATCTGGAAGGTTGAAGCGTTGCCGACCCCGGTCAGGAAGAACAGCGCCATGAAGCAGATGAAGAAGCCCCAAAACGCGCCGGGCTCATCCTTGATGGCCAGGAAGTAAAGAACGCCTCCAACAGCGGCGATCATGCCGATGAAAGTCCAGAAAGTGACCCGACCCCCTCCATAACGATCAGAGATCCATCCTGTTGCCGCCCGGCTAAGGGCACCGACCATCGGGCCCAAAAAGGCATAGGACAGAGTGTTGATCGCTGGAAACTGAGTTTTCATCAGCAGCGGAAAACCGGCCGAATAACCGATGAACGAACCGAAGGTGCCGGTGTAAAGCCAGCACATCACCCAGTTGTGAAAGCGGGAGAGAATGACGGCCTGATCAGAAAAGGAGGCCCTTGCCGTCGCTATGTCGTTCATGCCGAACCAGGCGAGGATGGTTGAAATGATCAGGAAAGGCACCCATACGAAGCCAGCATTTTGCAGCCACAGCATGGACCTGTCAGTGGTAACTTGCCCGTCTCCGGCAAAAATCGCAAAGGCCCCGGTAGAAATGACGATTGGAACCAGAAACTGCATGACCGAAACGCCCAGATTTCCGAGGCCGGCATTCATGGCCAGAGCATGTCCCTTTTCCTTCTTCGGGTAGAAATAGGTAATGTTGGCCATGGAAGAGGCAAAATTGCCGCCCCCGAGGCCGCACAGCAAGGCCAGAACGAGGAAGATCAGATAGGGCGTTTCCGGATTTTGGACTGCATAGCCGATGCCAAAGGCTGGCAGAAGAAGCGAAGCCGTTGTAACTGTCGTCCAGAGGCGTCCACCAAAGATTGGTATCATGAATGAGTAGAGTATGCGTAGCGTCGCCCCCGAAATTCCGGGCAGGGCGGCCAGCCAGAACAGCTGATTTGTGGTGTAGTTGAAGCCAATGGACGGCAACTTGGCAACCACGACGCTCCAAACCATCCAGACGGAGAAGGCCAGCAACAAGGCCGGTATGGATATCCAGAGGTTTCGGTTGGCAATCTTATGTCCATGCTCGTTCCAGAACTGTTCATCTTCGGGTCGCCAGTCACCAATTGTACCCGGTTGCCATTTCTTGAGTGCACCGGACAGTGCCCCTTTCTGTTCCGGGCCGTGGAGGGGTTGCATTTCCGGCAATTCCGGCAGCGAATCGATGTTCTCGGACAGGGCCCGACGCTCCATGGCTCGGATTGAAAAATGCATCCACAACAGCGCAACCAGAACGATGGCGAACAACAAGGCGAAGCAGCTTGTCCAGACGCTTGTCAGGTCAAGCATGATGCCGAACGTGATCGGCAGTATGAAGCCCCCTAACCCGCCGATCATCCCGACCAGGCCCCCTACGGAACCGATGTGGTCCGGATAGTAAACGGGGATATGCTTGTAAACGGCGGCCTTGCCGAGGGACATGAAGAAGCCCAGCAAAAAGATCACGATGACAAACGGGACAAGGCCCATGCTTGTGGTAAAGACTATGGGACCGTCAATGCCATAGATGACGTAGTCGGTTTTGGGGTAGGACAGCATGAACGTGAGCACCACCGAGACGCCAAAAGTCCAGTACATTACGCTCCTTGCGCCGCGTTTGTCGGACAGATATCCACCATAGGCACGAAAGATGGAGGCGGGTACAGAATAGGCAGCGGCGATCATCCCGGCCGTCTTGATATCAAGATCGTAAACGCCGACCAGATATCGCGGGAGCCAAAGCGCGAGGGCAACAAATGCCCCAAAAACGAAAAAATAGTACAGGGCAAAACGCCACACCTGCAGTTTGCGTAATGGATCCAGTTCCACCCACGTCGAGCGCGGTTTCTCTTTGCGAGCCTTGCGTGCGGATGTTGCAGGGTCTTCCTTGGTAAAGACATAGAATACAACAGCCATGACCAGCAGTGCAACGGAGTAAACCTGTGCGGTTGTCTGCCAGCCTAGCGCAACAAGAAGGAAAGGTGCACCGAAATTGGTTACCGCGGCCCCTACGTTGCCAACGCCGAAGATTCCGAGAGCGCTTCCTTGACGTTCTGGCGGGTACCACGTCGAGACGTAAGCGATGCCCACGGCAAAAGACCCTCCGGCCAGACCGACGCCGAGAGCGGCAAGAAGGAACATGAGATAGGTGTCGACCGTCGACAGTAGCCATGTTGCAATGGCAGAGGCGATCATGACCAGTGTGAACACGAGTCGCCCACCGTACTGGTCGGTCCATATGCCAAGGAATATCCGGCTCAGGGAACCAGTCAGGACCGGTGTAGCCACAAGGATTCCGAACTGCGTGTCCGTGAGTCCAAGCTCTTGCTTGATCCTGACGCCAATGATCGAAAAGATGGTCCAGACGGCGAAACAAAAGACAAATGCAACGGTACTCATGCCGAGCATCTGGTGCTGGTTGCGAGAGTCGGCTGAAGCAGAAATATTCATCCCAAACCTTCAATTCTATCGCGCTGTGCATCTGGAGTTACCACAAAAGGAATCGTCGATCAAGAAAATTTTATCTGCCTGGTCATTCCCTCTGATAACATGATCAACCGCAGCGGATTGTGTTGTCATTGTGCATGGAATCTGATGGCGGTCTGTTGGAGCGAAAATGACCATTTCGAGTGTTCCTTTGCGGTCGCCATCGGCTTCTTGACTTTCTTATGCCCCGATCGTATCCTGACACTTTGGTTGTGTCCACTCGAAGACTTTGGATTGTGTGATGCCACTTTTGACATACCGAGCGCCCGGTGATGAAGGGAGGTGTGCCGATGTCTTTCTCCAAAAGTCAAGGGGGGGGTAGCGAGTAAATGCTCAAAAGATCGATACGCCAAGAAGCATCCTGCTGTTTTGCTCAGAACGGCCGTTAGGATCCAGGACTTTTCGACTTGCCTTAGTTTCAAGCGTCAGTGGTTTTCAGGTCGTTTAATCAGCGTTCTATGCCTGGTTGGATTCCTAGCCTTGGCAAGTTGTGGCGGTGGCGGTGGATCGAGTGGTCAGCCTGCCGTTTCGTCTTCACCGTCCAACCAGCCATCCAACACGCCATCTCCACCCAAAACCATCCAACCAGCCCAAACTACGATCCCCAACAATCCCCAATGTCCGCGCAACCAAATCCCGACCCACGAATCTCTGGGTCTTGGCTGTCTTGAACAGGCTCAGTTTGATGCCAGGGTGAACGCGTTGGCTACCAGCTACCGGCAGTCGATGGATGAAAGGAAGCAATGGCAATTGAGAGCCCTTCGTGCAGAATACGCCTATGCGCACTTGCATCTTCTTCAAGGTGCTGATGCCACCCCAGGAAAAGGCATCACGATCGGTTTTGTTGACAGCGGCATTGACCCCAGCAGCCCTTTGGTTGCCGGCGTGGGCATCACGGAGAGATTTTTTGGCAGAACCACACGAGAGAGTGCTCGGAAGACCACCCACGGAACTCGGGTTGTCAGCGTGGCCGTTCGCCGCCTTGGCGAATTCTACGGTTTGGCTTATGGCGCCGATGTGGCCATGTTGGCCATCCCTTTAAGCGATGGTTCGGGCCCGGATTTCTACGATCCGATTCGGTTCAATCCGGATGAGGACAATAGGGATTCCAGACTGTTCACCCAGGCTCTGAAGATGGATACCCCAATCCTGAATCTCAGCATTGCCTATCAGGGAATTATCGAGGATTATACTGAGGAATACTTGCGTACACATTACAGCAAGACCATTGCGGTGCTTGCACAAAAGGGTGTTGAGGACAAGACGGTTTTTGTCCTTTCGGCAAGCAATAACAATGATAATCGCTGTAGGGTTGCAGACATTGGTGCCCGGTGTGTTCGTGCCGACAGTCAGGGTGTTGGTACCGTGGATGCGTCATCCCCTTCAGTGTGGGCGGGTTTGCCAGCTCGGATCCCGGAACTTCGGGGACATTGGGTGGCTGTCGTCGCGATTGGGGATGGAAGTGGAGGTGACTGGCGGTTCCCATCCATTGCTGGGTACTCCAATCGCTGTGGCATTGCTAGAGACTGGTGTATCGCGGCACCCGGTTCCATTGCGTTTCCGGCTGGAGGAGGTAACTCGCTCGGTGTTTTGTCAGTTTGGAGCGGAACATCCTTTGCAGCCCCATTGGTCAGTGGTGGATTGGCGATCATGAAGCAGCTCTTTCGCGATCAGCTGTCCAACACCGAACTGTTGGCCCGCCTGTTCAAGACGGCCGACAAGAGTGGCCGCTACGCGGACCGCGACATTTACGGTCAGGGGCTCATGGACTTGCAAGCGGCGACCAATCCTTGGGGCGAGGCCGCCTTCATGCGCACCGGCCAGTCCATTGACAGTCAGGCCAGTTCTGTGAGGGCCGTGGGCACGGGTTTGCGTCCGAGCACGACAATGGGCGACAGTTTTGTTCAGGCTCTGGCTGGACACGAAGTCGCGGCCTTTGATGATTTGGGTGCCCCGTTCTGGTATGCCGCGGACAGTTTCGTGCAATCACCCCAGACCGACTTGCTGACCGGTCGCATGGACCGGCTGTTTGCCAAAACATCAACGACCCGCCTTGAGGTAGGCGACTGGAACTTGGGTCTCCGTTCGGGTGGAGGGGTTCAGGATTTTGGTCATCTGGCCTTGGCCCACAAGGCCCATCGGATCGATCTCTCGTTGTCGGAGGACTGGTCTGTGACCTATGTCAATCGATCACAACAAGCCAAGGGGTCGTCGCTTTCTGGCCTAACGACCGCATGGCGTCCGCCGGGTCTAGGCGGCGGGGTGGCTCTGCAGGCCGGCTGGCTGAGCGAACCCAACACTCTGCTTGGCAGTTCGGCTACCGGTGCCTTTGGGCGTCTGTCCGGACGCACGAACTTTGTTTCAGTGGAAATGGAGGCGGTCGGACCGGCTGGCTGGCAACTGTCCACTCGGGGCGAATGGGGTGTCGTTCGACCCGACAATGCCGATGGCTTGTTCCTCCGGGCTCTCTCAACCCTTCATACCGATGCCTACCGCGTAGCGGCACATCGTCGGCTGGCGAACGGCGGAACTCTACAGGTGGCCATGGAGCAGCCGGTTCGGGTCGTACGGGGGACTGCGGACCTTGAACTGCCAACAGGGCGGTCAGTGACAGGGCACGTGCTAGGCCGGAGAATGAGTGTCGGGATGACGCCAACCGGTCGCCAACGGGATCTGAGTGCCCGGCTTGACTATCCCGTGGCAAACGGGTCTCTGGCCTTGGAAGGGGTTCTGAGCTACGAACCCGGTCACCGGGTCAGCGCGTCCGCAGAATGGACAGTCCTGATGGGATGGACAACGCGGTTCTGATGTCAGATCTGCGGGATCAGACACAAACCGCTTATCAACTTTAGTTGAGAACTCGCATAAATTGTGAGCCGTGGGTTAACTCCGCACCCTTTGCACGGATCATCGGATCACCGACGTGAATGGCTCCTCCCTCGTGCAGACGCGCCAATCCCTGACGCCGTATGGTGCGGCCTTGCATTCGTGTCCGCATGGCCACACACCGAAATTTCCTTCGCGACTTCGGGTCAATCGCCCCACATACGCAACAGGTCCGGCGGTACACGTCGGAAGGATCGGGATCAGACCGATGGCCTCGTAGGCCAGTATCATCTGCAAATGACCCCACCCGGTGTTCAATATCACACGATTCAACCCCGCCTTCTGTCACACGTTGGACCCGGAGCTTCAAAACTCCCCCGTGCGCTGCGTGTCATGGACACTATCGTCAGATCTTCGGCCACCACCAGCTTGTACCGCAACTCATGGCTCACATGACGGTGCCAGTTCCGGCACACCCTCACCAGCTTCCAACGCGTGCGTGCGATCTGTTCCAAGGTCTTCTTCCGCCGCATCGGTTTCGGCAACAAAGTGCTGCTCAACGCCTTGAATTTGTTCTGGCCGAACGATGTGGCGCGAGATAAGTCCAAACCAAACTGGAAAGTCCTGAGTTTCAATTCGTTGCCAGACGGATTTCGTTTTGGAGTTTCGCCAGCATCTCGCATTGTAGTCCAAAGATTGATTCGGTGCACTGCGGTTGTTACACAATTCTACAAAATTTCTGACTGCTTCTCTTGTCGGCGGGCTCATGTTAAGCAATGGAGCAAACGCGCAAATGTCTTCGCTTGTTGACCAATTGCCCGACATCCAGGACTATTTCGACACTCCCCACGGCGATGACTATAGCGCGCAATTGTTAAACCAGATATTTGGTCCCTTGTTTCCATCGCCGAGAAATGCGAGCGGAGCCACCCTGTTTTCCACCTTGATCGGAATCGTCAACATTGTGGTGTTGAGCATCGCCGTGGTCATGTTTCTTTACAATACCATCGTGGCTGTATTGCAGACAGCCCATGAGGGCATCTTTTTGGGAAACAGATATTCTTCCTTGTGGGTTCCTGTCAGGATCCTGTTTGCCATCGCGTTGTTGGTTCCGGCTCCGGGGCTAGGAGGATATAATCCACTTCAGTATGGAATGGCCTGGCTCGTCAAGGGTTCGACGGTCATGGCCTCGGAAGTGTGGCAATTGGGAGCAAGCAGCCTGATATCAGGGGATGTTCCAATAGTCAATTATGGTTCGGAACTGGATCCGGAAATATTCAAGGTTGCCTACAGGAACCAGCTTTGTGTCAAGATTGCCAACTACCAGTTTGGTGCGGCCAATAGTCCTTTGCGAGTTGAATTCAAGGAGGTCGGTTCATCCAGAACCACAACCTTCATATCCCACGTGGATAACAGAAGGGAGGGTATTTGCGGCTCATACTCAATCCCTGAAATTCCGGATTACATTGCAAATCTCCCGCCCGAATTTTCCCAGTCAATCGGCAATGAGTTCAAAGGATTACATCGGGAGGTGCTGAACACCCTTGTCACCAGCATCAACGACATCCTTGATGATCAATGGCAGGTGTTTGCCAACCAATCACAGGGGTTGAATGACTTTTCCAGTTCTATCCGGGCGACTTTGGTGGATATCAATCAACAACTGTCGGAGGGCAATCAGAGAATCAATCAGCTGATTACGGGTTCATCCCTCCAAGACGGTTCAGCGCGTAGGGTAATTGGTGACTACATTTCGGGCACAGGTTGCAATTCAGGCCCATCAGGCTTGGGCAAGACCGCGAATTGCAACGGTGAAGGATGGATAGGAGCCGGGAATTGGTACATGACAATAGCCCGGTTGAACTCAGAAGCTGTTGGTCTGGTCAAGGCCAGTGTCGGTGCGACAGCCACGCAATACATCAGCAACGAGAATAACTCATTGAACAGGCTTGTCGTCGGTGAAGTGGACAATGTTGGTTCGTGGCGGCGATTGCTTGGGTCGGTGGATGATAACAAGTACCTGCACCGGCAGGAAACACGGCGAATCTGGGATGCATTCACAGGCGAGCTGGAACGCTCAACGCTCAATCTTGCCGTGTCGGGATTCAATATCCCCACGGCACTTATGGAGGCAACGGCAACAAAGGGTGAAGGGGGCTTTCTGGGCAAAATCTGGCGAGTCGGTTTTGCCGGAGGTGTCGAAGCCATGATTGCCAACCTGTCTCCGTCTCGATGGGCCGATGACCCCATTGTCGGCATTGTCAATATCGGACACTGGTATCTGGACGCAGCGGGCACCTTAATGCTTGGCAGTGCGGCGGCGTCACTATTTGCAGGGTCAATTTCAACAACGGTAACGTTTCTGATAGCGGCCCCTTTGGCGGTCATTGGCATAACGCTGTCATTTATCCTGCCCCTGTTGCCATTCTTTTTATGGATCCTCGCCGTAGCTGGGTATTTTCTGCTCCTCGTCGAAGCGACGGTAGGTTCAACCCTGTGGCTCCTGTCCCATCTTCGCCTGGATGGTGAAGGGTTGTCTGGAAGTCATGGTCAGAGAGGATGGATCATGTTGCTGGGTTTGATCCTGACCCCACCCCTGATGGTGATGGGGTATTTTGCTGGCATGATGCTTTTCAAGATCACGACAACCCTACTGGATACGGGTTTTTACTTTGCGATGACCGCTTTGGTGAATGGATCGCCAATCGTGGGAATATTCGGACTCATTGCAACCGGATTCCTGTTGGTCGTAGCCTACATTGCGATCATCGAGAGAAGTTTTTCCTTGGTTGCGGAGTTCCCCAACAGAGTATTGGCGTGGATTGGAGGTGATGTAGACTTGGCAATTTCAGGCGAATACAAACGAATTCAATCGGGTGGTCAAATGCTGTCGTCCTTCGTTCGAAGCGGCATTGGACAATTGGGAAGCAAAATGACTGGCGGCAGTCGCATGCTGAAGTCAGGATTGTCTTCACTCAGCAAGTCAAAATGAAGACTCAAGACGGATCGCCCCATGCACTTTCCGGCAAAAGAATGAATGTCAGTCGATAAAAGGTACCGGGCTGAGCAAGTCAACCATCGAGAATGTTGCCAAAAATCAGGCGCAATTTGCGAAAAGGGTATCCGGTCAGATCAGGGTTCGGGTCGATCAGCAAGGCTGTGCGAACCGCGCTTGGGCATATCGGGCGGCAGCTGGGCATCGTGTGCGGTCCATAATTTGCAGACTGAACCGACTCGGTCAGCCCTGACAGTTTTCCACATAAATCAGCCTCGAGACGAATGAGGTTTCACGGTTCTGTGTCACAGTGTCTGCACAACATTCTTTTCGCACAAGTCATGGAGGCAGAGATGGGAACGCTGGCCGTTCAAGGCAGTCGCCAGAACAAGGAACAGTTTCATCGCAATCTGGTTGTCAAGGTCGAGAGTTATGACGTTCACAGGTCGGTGACCGAATGCTACCCTGGAACGCTCACCGGTATAGTTGCTGGAGGACCGCTCGATGGGCAAAGGGTTGACGCTTCGATCCGACAGTCTCCAAGCAATGCCAACGTAACCAAGATCAAGGATTTCATGGACAGGGAAAACCTGTCCTTTACTGAGTCCGGCGGTTATGTCGCTCTCAGTTCAGTTCGGGCAACATCAGGGAAAGCGGTCGCAGGATGGGCCAACAAATTTGCCAACCCTGATGCTGATCTGCTTGCCGGGGTGCCGATCAGGATTGCTCCGGTATATGATGCCAAAAGCGGTACGACACGCAAATACAGTTCGAACAATGCGACCGTGTTCAGTGCCACTGCTCTCAACACCGGGGAAGCAGAATCGCCACCCGATGTTGCGGGGCTCTACGATGCGATAAGTCAAAACTTTGCCAATGGGAGCAATGTCTATCTGGCTCAAATTTACGATAATGGCCGGCGCGTGAATCAATTCTTGTGGCACAAGTGGCGAGACGGACAAAAGATTCCGGTTGACGAAGCCGTGCTGAAAATATTTTGCGAGCCCAACCAGTCAAACTTTGAGAATTGCCTGATCCATGGAGGTCAGATCGACGTCGTGCCCGTCAAATCCTATCGGGTGAGTTCTCTGGTGGCGGCCGCCATGGATCAGGGCCGAACGACCCAGATCAACGAACGAGATTATCGGACGGGTGGCCTCGGAGCTCGCGTTGAACTGGCACTGAAGCAGAACAGGGAAGTCGACACCCAGAGTCTCGAAAAGGAGCTTTTGTCCACTCTTTCCGACCGGGCCAAGAGCCTGTTTGCCGAGTTTGGCTGGCGCGGTGTTCGGGATTCAGATATCCGTTCATTTTTCCAGAATCTGGACATTCAGCCCCAACCGGTTCCGCTTTACGGATATGCCAGCTCCACAGTCATGTTGAATACATTTGCCGCCGATGACGGAGAAGAGGTCAGCATTGTCTGCAAGTCGCGCCCGCTGGGTCCAACAGTGCCATCGGATTTTATCCCCACACCCAGTGCTCCCGATGCGATCGGTGGGTACTTCAGTTATTTCCGTGACCTGGTCAAGGAAGCAAGAGTCAATCTGGACAATCGCAAGACTTCTGGAATGAGCATGGAAAATTGTCTTGCGGATTCAAATCCTGATCTGGACAATACACACGAAAATGAATACTTGGGGTAGGCAGCGCCCCCAAATAATTCAGCCAGATTCGCGTCAAGATCTCTCGAGTTTGTCTGCACCTTGGTTGGAACAGGTCGGAGATGGATTGATGCCAGTAACAGAAGATTCACGTTTGGAAGTTCCTTGGATTGCCTTTCCTAATGACGAGGCCAGTCTTCACCGTGTGCATCGAAGGGGATCGGAAGGATTGCTCCTCAAGGTTCGCCGATCCGAGGATCTGGCTCGCATCAAGGAACTCGTTTCCCCCTTCGGGTTTTGGCGTATCGCTTGCCAGAACGCCTTGTATTTACCCTGCCCCACGGACCTGCTCACGCAGAGCATGATGGAGGAACTGGCTCAGGTACTCGGCGGTCAAATAACTCACCTTCCTCCAGCCAGCTTGACAAGTGAACCGACATGCATCGACGAGGAGGCAGAACATGTTCAACTCCAGTCCGAATGGATCAAGTTTCTCGGACTCAATGCCGAGGGCCATGAGATATTCAGCTATGTCACCGGCAATCGATACAGAAAACTCCAATCCAAGGAAGGTGAGTCATCGTTTCACGTCGAGAAGCCCGAGCGACCGCACAGCTATTATCTTCGTGTCGCTTCCCTGAACGACATCAAGGCGCTGGCCGCAGGCGTCTTGCTGTCAGCCCTGAAACACCGGATCAATGCGATTGACCTGGAACGGCTTGTCGATACGGCTCTGGAACCCTTTCAAGCAAATCAGGCCGAACTGGACGCACACGAAGTCACCAATCACCTGAAATCGGAGTTGGTAACGCAGATATTGCAGGTGGTGACCCAAAAGAAAGGCGACCGCAAAAACTACCACAAGGCCATGCAGATGGCCCTCCACCTGAACGATGTCATTGAAGACGAGGAGCCTGAGAATGACGGGTTCACGCCCAATGTGCAATTCCTTATTTTTCTCCGGCGATTAACTCAGGAGTATGGCGATGTCGATTTCAGCGGCAACAGCAAACTTGCCCTTGGACTGCCTTTTGTCAAAACGAAAGACCGACCCAGGCTACAGGTTTGCGACTGGACCGAAGCCGCATTGTCCGGTCTGATCGAGCGGGTTGCGAACACCTTGGAATGCCGCCGCGAAAAAGGGCGAAGCATATTCCTGCTTGCGGGCGAGATGCTGGCCGAATCCGACCGCTTCAGACACGAAATTGGTCGATCCTACAGTTTTGAAATCGTTGCCCAGCTCCAGCCCCAGGTCGTGACCCGCCAAAGGACCGAACAGCCCATCACCATGATCGTTGTGGGCGACAAGCGGGGGAGTTATCAGGAAACGGCGCCACAAGCCGTGCACCGGACTGAATTCGTGGAGACAACAGCCGATCTCGACAGCGTTTATCAGGAAATTCTGCGGTCCCGAAGAAGAATTGCGGAATGGGAGGCCGAAATTGATCAGGCCGAAGACCATTCGTATCAGGAAAACGAGCGTCAAAGGGTTTACGAGGCTCAGTCCAAGGCCTCCCGCTCATTCACCATGATTCCGAAGGCCTTGGAAGCCCCGACCGCCAAGGCCATGAAACGGGTGGTCCGACGATATGGACATGATTTGGATCGACAGGTGGCTGACTGGATGGGGATCAGCAAGGGCGAACTCAGCAAGCGGTTGCTAGCTGAGCAGGTCGATGCCATAGCCATGGCAATGGAGGCTACCGAACGCAATCGAGGCTTCCTGCTGGCCGATCAGACCGGCATCGGCAAAGGGAGAACCCTTGCCGCCTTGGCATTCATCGCCGCCCGGGCAGGAAAAAAGGTCATATACTTTACCGAAAATACTGAAATCAACATCCCGGATGTATGGCGAGACATGAAGGCGGTTGGCGCACTGGGGCACCTGCAACCGCTGATCATAGCCAGCAAGAGTGTTGAACTGAAATGGGATGGCGTACCCGACGACCTGCTGAAGCCGGAACCGGTTCGCACCATGCCGGCCCGCGAGAAAAACGAGTTGTTCCAGAGTGGCCAATGGCCCAGTGCCCACAACCTGATCCTGACCAATTATTCCCAGTTCAGAGGCAAAAAGGACGCTCCGTCATCCATGTGGGCCAAAAGCGCCCTGCAATCCGATACCCTGATCATTCTGGACGAATCTCAAAATGCCATCAATCCAAACACGCGAACGGGAGCCGTCATTCGATCCATGATCAAGAAAGTTGGGCGCTCCAACGTCCTGTTTGCCACGGCGACACCGATGCGCGACAAGCACAGCGCGGATCTGTACAAGCCGCTGCTTCCCAACATTGAGGGATATCGACTGAATCACATTCTGGACATGAAATTCACCGGTGGCGAGTCCGCTCAGGAAAGCTTCACCTCCATGCTGGCCGAGGACGGAGTGTATCTGCGTCGAGATCATGACCTTTCCAATATCGACTTTCAGGTGCGCCTGCCGGATGACGCGACCATGTCCACATATCTTGCCGAAATGGACAAGTTCTCGCCTCTGGCTGAAAAAGTCATGGACTGCACATTGGAAATCAATCATTTTCAGCACCAGCAGGCGGGGATCATTTATGCCCAATTGATCGAAGAGGGAGTTTCTCGAGCCAAGGCCAAGGCCGAGGTGGAGGACTCCATTCGAGTCCATTCGCCGGGCGGTCCCATGACGAGGCTGGCCCGACTCATGATCAATGCCCTCAAGGTCGATCAGGTCGTTCGCGAAGTCGTGAATGAACTCAAGGAGGGTCGAAAACCCCTCATTACCTTCCATTCAACCGGTGAATCCCTCCTGTCCGAGCTGATTGCCGAGGACACCGGTCTAGGACGAGACACCGAGATACACCTCACGTTGCTGGATCAAGTTCGCCGAGTCACTGAAAGCATGTTCAAGAACAAGAGTGAAGATGAAGGCGACTTCGACTTCCGAGACGAAAGCGAGGACATTCGCCAGCATGGCCTTGAGCTGGACGATCTTGTCGATCGCATCAATCCGGAACTGCCGGCGTTTCCAATTGATCGAATCGTGGAGCAGTTGGCAGCCCAAGGGATTTCAGCCGGTGAAATTTCCGGTCGCAACCTGGCCTATCGCGACAATCGGATCGTACGCCGCCGCAATTCGGGGCGATACGAGACAATTCGTCAATTCAACAGTGGGGAACTGGATGTCCTGATTTACAACATGGCCGGAGCCACTGGCGGCTCCTATCATGCTTCTCCGGAGTTCAGGGACCAGCGTCCCCGAACCCTCATCGAAATGGAAACGCCGCTGGACATCATCAAGTATGTTCAGGCCCAGGGGCGCAGCAATCGCTACGGTCAGGTGTCTCGCCCTCGGGTGGTATCGGTCATGACAGGTCTGGCATCGGAAATGCGCATTTTGCAACAGCGCAACCGCAAGCTCAGGGCCATGGGTGCCAGCGTGGACGGCAATCGGTCTCATCCTCTGCTGGTTGATGACGTGCCGGATTTTCTGAACCCTATTGGCGATCGTTCGGCCCGGCAGGTGCTGGAGGCCAATCCCAGGCTGGCCCACAAGCTCGGATTTTCCTTGGGAACGCAAATGGAAGAAGCGGCCACGGGCGGGTTTGCCAACAAGGTTCTGTCGCGTTCGATTGTGCTGAGTTCCAATGCTCAGAATGATCTGATCGATCTGATCCGGTACGAATTTGATGCCACGATTGAGGAACTGAACAGCCAAAATGCCAATCCCTTGAAGCCTCAGGAAATACCGGGCCATATGGAAATCAAGGCGAGAACCCTCTACGAAGGGAAGGAAATTACGGATGATGATCCGGACCGATCGTCCTTCCTGAGCCCCTTGTACATCGAAACGGGAATCCATCACTACAACGAAAAACCCATTTCAAGTGACGAATTGCGCATCATGGTCAACCAGTCCATCATCACGGATGGAGCTGAGGGCTTCAAGGCCTACGCCCATACGCTGGCGACCAATTTTCCCAATTACATGCAGGACCTGCTTGATGCCTCGATGACCTTTGAGGAGGCTGTGGACCGCATCGATGAGCAGTCCTACGCATTTGTGATCCGCTTCACACGCTTGCAGCTTCTCCATCATTTGCTGAGTCACATCAAGCCGGGGATTGTCATTCAATTCGATCGAACCTGGGGCGGAAAGGACAATTCCCTGCGGACTGTCGTCAAGCTGTTCGGCCCGAAGATGCAGCACGCTCATCTGCCGCAGGCCTATCGCATCAAGACGGTCGAACCCGGGGATGCAAAACCGCGACTGACGGCTCTTAACAAGCTGATGGCTTTCAACAAGGCATCGATTCGTTTCCAGATCGGTCTGTCCCAAGGCGACAACTTGCGTCACTTGCAGGATTTCAGCCAACAGAGCGTACAGGAACGCAACTTCCCCATACAAATCCTGACAGGCAATCATCTGGCCGCGGTCCGCGAGGCCGACAGCCACCATCTGGGTGCTCTCTCGCTCTATCGAGACATGGCTGGGACAATACATCGGGGGGTGGTGATCCACCGATCTGCCCGCGATTTGAGCCGATTGCCCGTGATGGTGCCATCAAGCCGTGTGGCCAAAGCCCTGACCAGTCTCTTCATGACTGGCCGACTGGCCGAGACTTTTCTGGTTTTCAACATTAGTGTCGGGAGCAAGACACTGGGGACCATGGTGCTGTCCCACCGTCTACCGGGCCAAGATCTTTCGGGGCGTTTCCGCTTTCCCCTGGAGGATATCCAGTTTGGTCCGGATGGCGAGGAGATCTTTGACGAAGAAAGCTTTTACTACAAGCATCAGGAGCTTGGCAGACTGTTTCGACGGAACCCGTCGAGTCCTCGTTCAAGCCTGGATGGCCAGGATTTGTTCCTGTCCGAAAACCGGGAGATATTCGAAATCGTTTTTTCCAGCCTGGATGACTTGCCCGTGTACTGTTCACACTGGCACCGGGATCAGGTAACCGAGATCATAGACAATCTGGAGAAGGGCAACATTCTGGATGAATACCAGTCATTTCTGCCTATTCAGTGAAGTGTCTGGCCAGTTTCCAGATGTGGTCGGCGACACATTCGCTGGCGACAATGACCGGACCTCCCTCGGCAATCATGTCATCCATGGCAAAGTCAATGACCCGTCCCCCGGCCTCCTTGGCGATGAGCATCGCTGCCAGGCAATCCCAGGCGTTCATATGGGATTCCAGGTAACCAATATATCGGCCGCACGCTGCATAGACAATTCCCAAGGCTCCTGATCCGGTCCGGCTGAATACCCCGCCTTGCGTGATCAAGTCCGTGATCATGCCCCTCGCCTGTCGATCGGTCGTGCGTAGTGACGTCCCAATGCCGGTCAGCCCATCATGCAGCCCCTCCGATTGAACTGTCCGAATGATCTTGCCATTGAGACAGGCCCCTTGATTTTGGCTGGCATGGAACATTTCGTCATGGATCGGATCGTAAACCACTCCAATGACCGTTTCATCACGCGTGACACAGGCAAGCACAACACACCAGATGGGTATCCCCCTGACATAGTTGGCCGTGCCGTCAATCGGATCAATGACCCAGCGGTATGGTGATCCGTCCATCTCCTGATCATCGAACTCCTCACCAATGATTCCATCTCCGGGATGGGCTTGCATGAGACACCGTCGAATCAGTTTTTCGACATCCCTGTCAGCTTCAGAAACCAAGTCTTGGAGGCCCTTTTTTTCGACTGTCAGTTCGGTGAGATTCCGGTATTTGTTCAAGGCCAGCCTCCCGGCATCCCTGCAGATTTGCAGAGCCGTGTCCAGCCGGCTTGCGATATCGTCGTTCATGCGTTCAGCTTCCGGTATTATGGTTTGCATGTTCAAAAAAATTCACCATCAGAGAGGCAAAGACGGTTCCCTCATTCGGCAGTTGAATCGATTGCTTTGCTTGCGTTCGCAATTCTGGGGATATGTTGCCGTTTTCAGCCATGTAGTCGATGAGCTCATCCATAAATTGAAAGGTCATCTCAGGGTGATATTGGGTTGTCAGAACATGATTTTCAACCACGAATGAGGCGTACGGTGTCGACGAGCTTCTTCCGCATGCCACGGCTCTGTCGGGCAGTTCAGAAACGTGCTCGGAATGAGCGCTGAAGAGATTGACATGGGTCACTCCGTCCGGGTTCCATGACATCCGAGTCCAATATTCGGTAGAGCAGGTCCCAAGCGTCAGGCCCAGAGGGCTGATGGTGACCGTCCCGCCAAGGGCCTTGGCAATCATTTGGTGGCCAAAGCAGCAGCCGACAGTTGGGACCTCGGCGCGATCAAGATGACGAACAAACTCTTCTAGAGATCGAATCCAGATGACGTCGTCATTCACCGATGCCGGACTTCCGGTGATGATGTAGCCGTCGTGATCCTTGACTGAATTCGGCAACTGATTCTCAAAGGCTCGGATGATGTCAAATTCCCACTCCGGTACGAGTGGTGCAAGCAGGTTCCTGAAATGGATGCCATCGTTGGGAAACTTGCGGGCGAAAGCCGTGTCATCATTGCTGGTCAACAGAATGCCGATTCTCATACTCCCAAAATGTCCAAAGTTGCTGGCTAAACAAGTCTGACGAACAAAAACTTGGGAATGATCTCGGTAACGAACGGTGTCTTGACCACAGATACGAATGCCGCTCCAACCGCTGAAGAATTTCAGGGTCAAGCGACCGTTGGCTGACGCTGACACTCGCTGTCGTCCATCACCAATCCGGTCACACTTCCCTTTTGTCCACTTGGACCGACCCGGCTTCAATCATTACTCAGCAGTGCCTCCCTGTCGTCTTGAGCATGTGGCAAACATAGCCATCCGACATTCTGGAGGCAGTGTTGTGCAGATTGAAGAATTGCCGTTCACTCAGATAACCAAAAGAGACCGCCTGACATTCACCCCGAAGGGTTCGGGTTTTTCCCAGGCTGGCATTCTGCACATTGTTCGCAGAGCAATTCGTGACAGTCGTAAGGGTTAAGACTTTGGGCTTGAATGTTTACTACCCGTACAGTGCGTGGTGATTGTACGCGATAATGATCGGGAATCCTTGAACGCAGAGCAAACAATAAACAGCGATGAAACTGATAAGCCAATCAGTGCCCGCTGGCGCCCCATACGCGACCTGAATCCGACCCTGCTTGGATACAGCCTGCTGGCGTGCTGTGCGGCATAAACTTGAAGATCCGGTCATTGACCGTAGCGCCATGGATATCCGGCTTCGGGAACAGCGTCGGGCTTTTGCCATTGAAGTTGGCTAGATCAAGGGTTTCTGTGTCCTGCGACATGGGGTTATTGAAACGCTGATTGCCGAAGGATTTTAGGGGTACGCGGGGCTCATTCGGTCGTCCCAATCAGCGATGACACGCTGAAGGGGCTTCTGACTGATCAGGAGGATGCGCTGGAGATGATGTTCGCTCATGTGGAAGAGGAGCGACCGCTGGCCGAATCTGTCATCTAGGAGCGACACGCTCTGCTGGCCTGCCATTAGTCCAGTGCCACTGGGGTGGATCCGTTTGACAATTGGGTCGAGAGACCGCTCCTCAGGGGTCAGTACAGGATCCGGCCTAACAACCCACGTCGGGCGGACGGCTTTGTCCATGAATACTGTTCGCCGGAGCAGACAGAGGTAGAGATGAAAAAGTTTCTTGCTTTTCACAAGGGCCATCGGGAACTGGATCTGGCCCCCGGAACTGGAGGCGGCTTGGCTGCACCACGAGTTTGTGCGGGTTGATTCGTTTCAGGACGGCAATGGGCGTATCTCAAGACTGCTGATGGCTTATGCCTTTGAAAGGCCGAGGAGTTTCCACTGGTGATTCTGGCCGCCGACAGGACGAGCCACATCACCAGTTTGGAAATGGCCGACAGCGGAAATTTCCCTGCATTTGTGCGTTATCTCGGCCGTTTCGCGGCCGTGCGGTCGGAGGAAGCCGCTGAGTGTGCCGAATTTATCCTGAGCGGCTTGACGCATTAATGCCATGGCAACGGGGGTGCACATCGGGCAGGTCTTACTATCCCCTAACGATGGAATTGTTACCGCAGGAGAGGATCCCGATGAATCATCTGATCCGTCACCCTCTCCATTTGACCGAGGAACGTTTCAGCCAGAATAGATGATCGGCGCACCGCAAGTCCGTGGCGTTGCAACGTGGTCAACGAATATTCGACAATCGGATGCATTTGCTGACCGAAGTCCCTCAGTCCCCGCAGGCTTGAGAAGCCTACATTTATCAACGTTTCAACTTTCAGCAAGAATCTGGCAACAGGGCGATTGAAGCTGATTACGACCGACGGCCTGACTCGCTCAACTGTGTTCAGTTCCGCAGCCATGCTCCCTGTGATAGTGTTGGCGAAGCAGGTCAAAACCATAGTCGTTGCCGTTTGGCGTACGGACTATCGTGTGCACGTGGAATTTCGCAGGATCAGGGTTGGTCATGAACAATCCTGGATGATTGTCAAACTCAATGAAAGTGACCGGGCTCTGAATCCTGTAATAGAATGGGTCGCTTGAGCCCGTACCGCCGATCCAGCAAAAAACGTTTCGGCCAGATGTGTGGCGATCTGCTCCATCTTCTTGTGTCGTGGACCATCCGGCAGTGGAGCCATGTATTCAGCGACCAGATCCATAAACATCTGCAACTTTCTTGTATTGACTTGATCGATGCGAATTCCTTCGTACGGCACTGTACGGTTGTCCTGAAACGCGCCGCCCAGATTCAGATAGTCGGCAAAATGCCATCGTCCTTCAGGTAAATCCTCTTGTGCCATGGAGGTCGAAACGACAGCTTGACTCCTTTCATTGTCGCTGAGTTGGTTGACAAGTTCCAGACCAAGCCGCTCGTGGTCCTGGAACAGCTGCAATCCGGTAAAGGGGTCTTGATCGGCATACGAGATTTCGGCTCCCAAAAAAGTGGGAGTAAGGACCATTTGCTGGTTTGTCACCATGCAATTCAAGGCCAGATGATGGCCGTATAATTGCCATCCCCAAGGTTCAGTCACCGAGGGCATGCCAAACAGGTTGAAATTGTATGACCACTGGTTCAGCACACCGGGGGCCTGCAGCAGCATCCCAAGGAAGCCGTTCAGTTTCATCGCGGCAACTGTCTGTTCGTAGCCACTTGGTGAGAGTGATGCCTTGACAACGGCCATCGTCAGCGATCGCAATTCACCAGACAGTTCTTCGAGCCGCAAGCCGTGCCGTTCATGGAAAATCTCGGTGTTTTGCCACTTGCGCCAAAAATGTGAACCCACAGCATGACACGCTTGCTTGCGTTGCTGTGGATGAAGGCGGTCGTAAAGGCGAGTGGCAGTCATGACCATTTGCTCAACAGGAATCTGTTCAGTGATTGGTGCACAGAGGCCGGTTTGAATGGTGCCATCAGACGTCAATCCGGTGAAGGGTTCGGCAGCAAGCCGGTTCCATTCCCCAAACAATTGAGAGACTCGTTCACTCTTTAGTCGCTTAAGGGCATGTTCTCGAGCCGTCCGGCCCATTATCCTGCTTTGACCAGGCACTGGAATGAAGGGACGGTAATCCGGGATCATGCTCATTGAGCTTGCCATGCGGTCACTGTATACGTAGTCGTTTCTCTATTCCCTCAAGCAGAACCGTGACGAGTCCGGATTGTTGTCCTTATCGGCGGTCGGCAAGTCAGAAAGGAACAGACTTTCCAGTTCCTCGGACTTGTGGCATCAGAACAAATTCCCAGGGTGAGGGAAGTTCTCCCACAGAAACTTCAATAATGGTTGGTCCATCGTGGGCCATTCCAGTTTCAAGGGCTTTGCGGAGCTGGTCAGGAGTTTCAGCACGCACGCCCTGAGCTCCAAAGGATTCAGCCAAGGCAACAAAATCCGGATTGCTGAGATCAATGGCAATGAATCGGCTGTCGTAGTGGTCCATCTGCAATCGACGCACATTGCCGAACGCGTTGTCACTGAATATCACGGTGGTCAGAGGTATCCTGTGATGCACGGCGGTTGCCAGTTCGTTGATGGTAAAGAGAGCTCCACCATCACCGGATATCAAGACGACGGGAACATCCCGGCGGGAGTTGGCTACTCCGAGAGCCGTGGCAAACCCATAGCCGAGGGTTCCTTGGTAGCCGGTCGAGATAAATGTTCGGGGATGATAACTTTCGAAGGCAAATCGGGAGACATAGCCGTTTTGCGTCAGTTCATCCACGAATATGCCATTTCGGGGCAAGACATCCCGAATGGCCTGAAGCCAAGCGATCTGGGGACGCAGCTTTTCGGCGTACTCACTAGTTCTTCGCAACTTGGCTTGAGCAACTTTCTCCAGCCAGATTTTTTTCGGATCCAACTGGAAATCAACACTGTTCAGCAGCAATGGCAATACATCGCCAAGTGAGGCATTTATGCCTAGGGTGACTGGTGCACTGCGACCGATCTGGGCTGCATCCACATCAACATGAATGATCTTCAAATTGGAATCGTGTCCCCAAGCCAACACCTGACTCTGCAGACGCGTTCCCAGGCCGATGACAAGGTCAACTTCGGCCCAAAGGCTATGGGCAACGGGCATGCCGATCGATAACGGGCTGTCAGATGGAACAATGCCGTGCCCATTTCGGAAGGCAACGACGGGAGCACCGATTTTGGTGGCAATCTGTTGAATCATGGACGCATGATCCTGTGCACCGCTTCCGACGACGATCATCGGGGATTGTGAGCTGTTGATGATACGAAGGGCGTGATCAATTTCTTGGCTGTCCACCGGAGGAGACGGTTCCCCGATCACTTCCAGATTCTCCGGACAATCGGGCAGCTGTTGTGTCCACAGATTGACGGCAATCTCGAGCCCTACAGGTCTGGGACGTCCGGACTTCAGATCCTTGAACGCAGATTGTACACATGAGACGGCGTCGTCTGGACCGGTCACCTGATACGCCGACTTGGTCAGAGACTCCAATATCCCGAACTGATCGGGAATTTCGTGCAGAAGACCATGATGCTTGCCCAGCATGGCAAGTGGAATTTGACCGACCAGTGCCAATACTGGAGCATTCACGGCAAAGGCGGTTGAAAGGGCGGCCGTAGTGTTCAGGAAACCTGGCCCGGGAACCACGCAATAGGCCTGAGGGAGTCCTGTCGCCATCGCTGCACCCGTTGCCATGTACGCTGCACTCTGTTCGTGGCGGACATGAATGGGCTTGACAATGTCGGTCCAATCGTAAAGAGCATCAAAAAAGTGGTCATTCTGGACGCCAGGCAAACAATAGAGTTGGTTGATTCCATTGTCGACGAGAGTCTTGACCGTCAGCTGAGCAATCGTTGAAGTCATAGGTTCACCAAGGCTGTTCAATCGGTTGTCAGGACACTGTCAGGCATTCCGATAATGGTGTCGAGAGTGTCACAGAGTTCATGGAATCGATCCTCTCCCACATACACCTTGATTTTATCATTAAATGCGGAGAATTGGGGGAGAATGATCTGCACAAGGCCAATGCCCTTCGGGGTCAATGTTATGCGCTTGAGTCGCCGGTCATGCTCGTCAACATTGACACAAATCAGGCCTCTTGCCCGGAGTGACGAGTTCACCTTGCTGACGTGGGCAGGATCCAGATAAGCCAGGCGAGCGAGCTCACGCAAATGACAATCTCCATGCAGCCAAATATTGTACAGGGTACGCCACTCCTGGATGGTCAGGGATTCCGGTTGCAGTATCGTTTTTGAAAATTCCGATTTCAGCCGGGAAAAGGCTCGGTTCAGCTTGATATTGACAAATCGGGTATGTTCGGCATTCATTCGCTTGTTCCTCTGTCGTCACGACATCACAACGGAACCATAAGTCGCATTTTTTGTTGACCTCACCAGTATGGTCAATAATTGTAGCATTTGCAACAAATAAAAGTTTGTTTAATATTACGGGGCAAACTAAAGTGATTCTCGGCGAGAACTGAAAGTGGAGGAGTGAAAAATGGAATTCATCAAAAGACTGCTGATGGTTGGAGTGGCCTTGTGTCTGGCCCATGTCGCGTCAGCCGATGTTAAAAACCTGACGGCAGAAACGGCTAGCCCAGGCGGGGCCCCTTATGCGACCATTACCACCTTGGGGGAACTGGCAGTGGAGAATGGCATTGCCAGCTTGCAGGTCAGCGACGGTCAAACTTTGACCAACACCCTTCAAAATTTGGGAGAAGGGAAGACGGATGTTGGCGCGTTTCCTTTCGTCTTGCCGTTCCTGATGTCCAGAGGCGCCGGGGCGTATGCCGACTTGGGTGCAGAAAAAGGACAGGAATTGCTGGCGAACGTGCATGTACTTTACACTTACAGGTTTGGAGGATTCGCGCTCTTTGCCTATGACAGCAAGGGGATTGACGGCTGGAATGGGCTACGAGACAAGAAGATCCTGAACGGCCCGCCTCGTGGCGGAGCACTCACGAACGGTCGAACCCTGATTCAGATTGCCGCCGGTCTTGAGGATGGCAAGGATTATCAGGGTGTTCAGGTGAATTGGGGTCAAATGGTGAGCACCATCACTGATGGTTCGGTTGATGCCGCGGTATTGCCGTGGTACTTTCCGGATTCACGTGCAACTCCGTCTCTGGCCGCTGGAAACATAACCGCCTGGGCGATTCCCATGGAAATTTGGGAAACCGATGCCATGCAGAACTACATGAAAAGTCCCGGCGTGGCACAGTTCGTGTTGGATATGGATGATGTTCAGAAGCAGGAAGGTCTGACCATCGTAACGGAAGACAACATTTGGCGAAGTCCTGCCACCATTGGCGGTGATGCGGTCAGTGGCAACGTTGATTATGAAACCGCCAAAGCTCTGACCAAGGCCTTCATTGAAAACATTCCACGATACGAAGAGAAAGCTCCCTTCATGCCTTATGCCGCATTGGGCGAGCTGGATCCGGTCATTACCGGCATGTGCGGGGCCAATCCGCTCAAGTATCACCCTGCTGCCGTGGAGGCTTGGGAAGAGGCGGGCTATACAGTTCCAGACTGTGCCAAGCCCTGATCAAGTAAATCGCTGAAGAGGCAGCATAGGGCTGCCTCTTCACGTTAAAATATCGACTGCAGGTCATGGAAAATACGGGCCAAGGCGGGCTGGCCAAGAGGATATTGGCCGTTCTGTCCGTAGGCTTTGTCCTCATTGGTCTGGTCAATGCGATGCCGGGCTTTCCGGGACTTGACAACTGGGCCCGTTCGATGGCTGGGAGTCAATCCTTCGCCATTCGCAAATTTACCTTCGAGTACTTTTACCCCATCATGTTCCTGATCATGATGGCTATCGTTGCCTTGGAGCATTCGGCCTGGAGGAAATGGGTCGACAAGTCGCCAATCCAGCGTTACATCGGACTGATGCTGGATCTTTTGCTGGTCCTGATGGCTCTGGCCATCTCCCTGACCTACATGACGGAAATTCAGGCGATCTGCCTGATCGACCAGATTACCGGCGAGCGCGTCCGACTGATTGAGCACAGCCTGGTTATTGCGAAGGAAACGGCGGCCTTGTTCGGTTTGCCGGAACCGACGACGGTCGACGACCCCAACTGTGTTGCCAATACCGGTGGCTGGATTGTTGCCATTGTCGGCTTTGCGGTCATAGTCTTTCTGACCTACAATGTCCGAGTCTGGGGCTTTCCGCTGGTTGCCGTGGCCATCGTCATCGTGGCCTATACAATGATCACCGTTGTCATCTGGTATTTTCTCGGAGCGGATGACATCAACAAGTATTTTGTGACCAAGCTTGGTGGCGAACCGCGGCTTTTCGGCGATGGGCGCCCTCGGGTTCATGACATTCTGACCAACAACTTCACGGGCCTGCTAGGCCGGTTCATGAATGTCATTCTCAACCAGATATTTCCCTACCTTATTCTGGGTTCCCTTTTTGGCGCTTCAGCGGGCGGGCGTTCCCTCATTAAGGTAGCCTTTCGGTGGACTCGCAACCTGCGGGGCGGACCCGCACACGCAGCCATAGTCAGTTCGGCCATGTTTGGCACCATTTCCGGGGGGCCGATCATCAATGTTCTGTCCACCGGAGTCCTGACGATACCGATGATGATCAAGCGTGGCTTCTCCAAGGTCTTTGCCGGGGGCATGGAAGCGGCAGCATCGTCTGGTGGCTCGATCATGCCGCCAGTCATGGGGGTTGCCGCATTTGTCCTGGCCGTCATGACGGGTGTGCCCTATTCCAAGATCATCATTGCCGCGGCCATCCCGGCCGTGGCTTACTTTGTGTGTCTCTTTCTGACGGTAGTGTTCCAGTCCCGCAAGCAGAAGATACAGGCCATTGGCGAAATCACCGAGGAGATGCATCTGGAACGTCAGGATATCCTGAACCTGATCATGATATTTGCCCCCATCCTGCTGATCCTCTTCCTGTTGCTGACATCAAAGGAGACGATTGGATGTGGTTGGGTCGGAACACTCATCGGACTGCAAAAGACGATTACCTCATCCGGCTGTGTTGTCGAGGATCTGCCGTGGCTCATGCGACTGATTCAGAATGCCGCCGGTGATGCCGGAAGCGCGGGCTGGTACGCCGTGATGCTGCTTTCGGGACTGATCTTTGTCGATCCTGAAATGCGGCAAAGGCCGGTCAAGTATTTCACGGCGCTGGGTGAGGCTGGCAAGCTCATATCGACTCTCTACCTGATGTTTCTGGCCGTTTCGATCATCGACTTCTGTCTCAAGTTTACCGGTCTTCCAATCTACATTTCGCTGGATGTTCTGGTCTGGCTGAAAAGTCTGGGGCTGGGAACGGAGGGCACCTTCTTCTTTCAGTTCCTTGCCCTCTTTGCCACCATGGTCATGGCCATCCTGCTCGGCATGGGAATGCCGGCCGTTCCGGCCTACGTCAACGTGGCCTTATTGATGGGGCCGGTCCTGGCCGGTCTTGGGATTGCCATTTTCACGGCCCACATGTTCATCTTCTATTTTGCCGTTGCCTCGGCCATCACTCCACCCGTTGCCCTGGCTGCATTTGCCGCCGCTTCCATCACGAAACAGGATCCGATGGCAACAGGTGTTTCGGCGGTTCGATCCGGGATCGTGATGTTTGTCATTCCGTTCGTCTTTGCCATGTATCCCGAAATTCTTCTGATTGAAGCGGCCATGATTGATCCCAGTTCCACCACGGGGACAAGTCAGTACTTGCCGGGCTATGACGGCACGGTTGACTGGACCGCGCTGGTCTTTGTCCTGGCCCGAATGATTCTTGCTCTTTATTTGCTGGCGAGTGCTCTCGCGCGTTTTGATCTGAGGTCAATGCCATTCTGGGAAACCGGTCTGCGACTGGTCGTTGCCGTCATGCTGATGACTTCGATCCCGTCGATCTACATTCTGGCCATCGTTTCAGCCGCACTGTTGCTGGCCCTGCACCGGTACATGCAAAGACGTGAAGCCATATGACAGTCGTGCGAGCCGTCATGTTGACAGGACATAGCTTGGTTCAATTGCAGCTCTTTTTCAACTTGGTTGAAAGCGACATAGCATGCACGTGACCCAAGAAGGGGTTACCCTTCACGACAAGAAAAGGGCGACAGACGGCTTGGTGCTGTTCAGTCCGACCCAGTCTCAGAGAGCATATCTTGTTGATTATGCCGGGGATGTAAGGCACAGCTGGGATATCGTCGGCAAAACTCTGAACAGCGCCATGATGCTTCCCAACGGCAATCTTTGGATATTGGAACGAAGTGACACACCGTCGCCCATGCGTATTGGGGCATGTGGGCTCATGCGGGAATACGACTGGCAGGGGCGGATTGTCTGGGAACATAGAGACCCCCTTCAGCACCACGATGCAAGACGGTTGCCAAGTGGCGTGATTTATCTCGCGTGGGAGTTGCTGCCCGAAAGTGAAGCGGCACGGTTGCATGGAGGAGTGTCGGGGACCGAACACGCCGACGGCATCTATTCTGAAGTCGTTCGCGAAGTGGACGAAACCGGAAGGATTGTCTGGGAGTGGAGGGCAAGCAGCCTTGACTACGAGAAATATCCCTTTCACCGCAATGCCAAGCGAGTCAATTATGGCCATGCCAATTCACTGGATATGCTGGATGATGGAAATGTGCTGCTGAGCTTGAAGGTCATGAATCTTCTTCTCATCATTGAGCGGGGTACCGGAAAACTGATCTGGGAGTTTCAGGATGAGGCACTGGGAGGTCAGCACGATGTGCAGATGACTGATGCCGGTACCGTGCTGACCTTCGCGAACGGCGCCTACGCGACTGACCTGCATCATTCGTCGGTGTGGGAAATAGAGACCGCCACGAACAAGGTGATCTGGAAGTTTACCGAAAAGCGCAACCCGATGAATTTCTTCAGCCCTCACATCAGCGGCTGTCAAAGGCTCTCGTCCGGGAACACGCTTGTTTGCGAGGGAGCCAGAGGCACGATATTTGAAACGACTCCCGAGCGCGACATAGTCTGGCATTATGTCAGCCCTTTCTGGAGTGTCCATCCTGTGTTTGCCGAAATCAACTGGATTTTTCGTGCCCGTCATTACGGGCATGACAGCCCGGAAATCCAGAGCCGGGTTTGAGGAGAAACAGTCCCATGCCGTATTCAATCCACTTTTATCAGGATCAACTGCTGGAGGGGTCTTCCAACATTGCACCCATCCCGCCGATTCCACGCATTCTCTATGTCCGGTTTGGTCGTGCCAGGATCAATGGTCTGGAGGTCAATGCCCAAGACGCCATCTATGCCTCCAGCTGTAAATCCGTTGAAGGTCTTGCGGACTGGACACAGATTTGGCGCTGGGAGGTCGATTTTCCCATTGCCGATCAGTCCTTGATGTCGGGTGAGGGGGTATTGTCGCTACACCGGATGAGTCGAGTGATCGGCATGCTGGACATCCGGCCCGGAACGGATTGGCTGTTCCGGCTGGACCAAATTACGGCCCCGCCGAATCGGGTGACAGATCCGCATAAGCACCCTGGACCTGGCATACGCTGCATGGTAGAAGGTACGTTCAATGTCAATCAGGATGTAGAGAGTTTTCGTGGAATCAATCCTGGGGATCCATGGTGGGAATGCGGTGAGCAGCCTGTCGTGGCTTGGGGTTCAAGGACCATGCATGCGCGATTCTTGCGTGGAATGGTCTTGCCTGTGCGCGTAGCTGGCCAAACGGATACCATTCAGAACAAGGTCGGCCAGCCCAACAAGAAGCGTGGGCGTCACCGATTATTGATTGATCAGCTCTTTACCGCTCATGGGGGTGGAAACTCGTAGCCCGTTGTTCAGACAACTGTATCGGCCTGTTCGACAGGCTAAATTCATCACCCATGTCATATTGCCCTGGCTACGGAGAATGCTCGTGCCACGGGTTGGTCACGCCCTATAGAGCTCAAGGGCTGTCAGCAGGTTGATCGCCTCCTGAATGTTCTCGCCGTGCACCTTGTGGGGCTTGCGTATGCGTGTTTCCTCGATCGCCGCACGCGTATCCTCTTGAATTATATCAGTCTTTTTCTTGCCATAATAGTCCCACTCGTCGCGCAGGAAGACTATGGTTGCAGCAAGTTCAAGGACTATGTCAGACACGTCTTTCATCTTGCTGATCAGCTGTTCGGCACGGTCGGAAAATAAGGTGAGGGATGTTGCTGTCTCCGATGGTGTTTGGTCCGGTAATCTGAAAATCGCATATGGCACCCCATAAGACCCAGATTTTTCTGTAACTTTTACACGTTTTTCGGCTACGGCGTCAGTCAATCCTTCCACGAGATTAAAGGAGTACGGTCCATAATGATAGTATGTGAACTGCAGGTTGAACCCGACGCCGCAATGTTTGAGAAGATAGGCCTGCTTCTGCAACCGCGTTCGTCCAACCAATTTGCGGCCATTCAGTGCGACTAGGTTGACAACAATATCGGCGAATTCTGTCGAGCACATTATTTCAAGTCCCTAATTTGTTTTTCCAACTTGTTGGCACCATCCGCATCCGGCATGTAGGCGCGCTGAATGCGGTGTTCGTTTCTAAGTGTCTTCACAATGTCTGACACGTTAAAGATGTCTGCCGGTTCAGCCAGGTCAGTTTTTATCAAAACTTTGTTTAGAGCCGACGTATCGTCAAAGTTGTACCATTTGTAGGGTTCAATTGTTGCGTCATCGAACAGCGGCTCGGGCTCAAATGCCGTTTCACGCAATTTCCGCCGCAATCGGTTGAACATGTTGCCATCATGCGTATCACGGATTCCGATGTCAACGCACTTGTAGAGTTCACGATTTCGAAGCCGTTTTGCCAGACTTGATATCCTTGGATCCTCATGCCTCAAATATGTTGAAAGGGCTGCCCAAACTGACGAGTCATCAAGGGCGAGATAGTTTTCAAGTGTTGGCGTCTTAAAATAACGCAGAACTGGTTCTTGACGCTCCGATTGTGGGTTTTTCACAACTGTTCCCAACAAGTTTCTCAGCATCATTTCCGCTGCCCTTGTCGTCTTGTGCATGTAAACCATGCGATACAGCCGCGATCGGGCTTCTAGATACTCCTCAGCTACCTGGATACCTTTGGGGCCAAGATAAAGACACATAGCGCCGGTTGGATTTTTACTGTCGATGGTGACCGTTCCCACTTCAAGGCAATCGAGAAGCCATTCGAGATCAATGCGCCCAAACCCAACCCCGGTCATCAGTCTGTCCCGCTGAATATAGTCGAGCCGGTCAGCGTCAAATTGGCTGGCGACAATCACGCCATAGATATCCTTTGGGGCTTCACCGGTTAGAAGCTCACCTATCTGATCGGGTAATTTCTTGTCTGCTTCTCGGAGCACTGCGTTAACCTGCGTTTCTGCCTCACCTTTCACGACCGCGGCGCTCCATTTTTCGTGCTCTCGGGGAGAGGTTCCCATGGATTCGAATACGTGACTGAACGGTCCGTGCCCTATATCATGTAGCAGTGCAGCCAGAAGTGCGACACGTTCGCTGTCGTGATCACCAGAACTATCGCCAACCCGTTTAATGACATCGGCCAGTTGGCGGGCCACGTGATAGACGCCGACACTGTGAGTAAAGCGGCTATGGGTTGCACCAGGAAAGACAAGATCTGAGAAGCCCAACTGACGGATGCGACGCAGCCGCTGAAACTCAGGTGTGTTAATCAGGTTCCATGCGATGCGGTCCGTATCGTTTCGATGGCCACTGGTTCCCCCGCCAAATACAATCAATCCGTGAACCGGATAACGGACACGCTGGGGCCAGTTGTCCTGCGTCATTTCAGGTCAGTCAGCAGATGGGAAACTTCTAGCCTAAGCCGCTGTCGGGATTGAAACGTGGTCCACTTGTTCTTTGCAGAGAGCGAAACTCTGAACCCTTTTCTCATTCATCGTACCGCCCCTCCGGTTTTCCCTATCGCCACCGCATAATTCAGAAGCAGGAGAAAAACAAGTGCCATAATTGTCTATCGAGATCTTCATTTGTCTCTGGTTGATAGGAGCAGGTCTAAAGGACTTTGGTGTTGTGTCCGTCTTCGGTGGTAGTGCAAAGACAGAAGTTCGGATGTAGAAATGCATTGTTGAACAGATATCGGAAGTCACGCTGGCGTGGTTTGGTGTTGAGACCGTTTGTCCTACAGGTTGGGCCGTAAAAAGCTTGAATAGTCGCATGGCAGAGTGATGAGGAAAAAATGGCCCGGAGGATCTTTGGTGGAGAAAGGTCAGACCAATATCGCGTCGGTAAGGAACTGCAGCATGTTAACGGGGGGCCGTGACAACAAATCCGGTTGCAACCAGGCTTTGATGACTTTTGTCAGGTCTGGAAGCCTGAGATTAGGGGGTCCGGCCCTGTTGGAAAGTGCATATTGTTACATGGGTGGAACCATACCTTCGTGTTTCACTGATAACAAACTCTTCGCTTGGCATGAGCGGCCCGTCGCTTTCAATGACAACGATACTTCTCAGTGTTGTCCACCTTCCCTCATGGATGCTCTTCAGAGTGTCCATAACCAAGTTTTTGCCATATGGCGGATCCATCAAAACCAGTTCGTAGGGTAGTCCAGAGTTGGTGGGGAGTCTGGTTGCATCAACATTCATGACCGATGTCTGTGCCCCCCGATTGGTCTTGGCTATGTTGCGCTTGACAAGATTGATGCTCGTCGAGTTGTTTTCGACAAAGGTTGTGAAGCTGGCACCTCTTGACAAGGCTTCAAGGCCCATGACGCCAGTGCCGGCAAAAAGGTCAAGGACCCTGGCGTTCTCGACACGATTACCCAAATGGCTATTGGTCAAGAGGTTGAAGATATTTGTCCTGACCCGGCTTGAAGTGGGCCGGACTATGGAATTTCGGCCCTTGCCTTGGGGTGAATGCAGCTTCAAACCTTTGAACTTGCCCGCGATGATCTGCATGAGCTTGCCGCAAACGGCTAACGCCGAAGCAAGTGTTTGAGATCGGTTTTCGGATTGGTCAAAACTTCAGGTTCAACCTTGATATTGTTTTCCAACAATCTCTTGCCAACCATATAGGACCGCGAGTCATTGACCGCGTCAACTGCCAGAAGTGTATCACCCTGCATGTACCAGAAACTGACAGCATCATCTTTTGGACCCTGGCGCGTCAAAATGCTGTCATATCCCTGATTGAGACCGGCAATCTGTAATTTGGCATCGTACTGGTCCGACCAGAACCACGGAACCGGATCATATTCGACGGTGTCACCCAAAATGTTTGATGCAACGACTTCTGACTGATCGATGGCATTTTGGACGCTTTCCAGCCGGATCAACCGATTTTTTCTCGGGAACGCAGTACAATCACCTGAAGCCCAGATGTTTGTACAGGATGTCTGGCCTTTTGAGTTGACCTTGATGCCATTGTCGATAGTGATTCCAGCTTTTTCTGCCAATCCAGTCGCCGGTGATATACCGATTCCGACTACAACCAGATCGACTTCAAGTTGTTCATCATTGGACAATGTGGCCGAGCGAACTCGTGTATCGCCGTCAAGTGATTTCAAGCCGACCCCTTCGATAAGATTCACGCCTTTGTGCTGGTGCAACTCGCGAAAATAGGCCGAGGTCTCCGGTGCGGCTACACGCTGAAGTATTCGTTCAGCGGCTTCGACAACTGTGACACGCATGCCTTTGGCCGACAAGGCCGAGGCAGTTTCCAAACCGATGTAGCCCCCGCCGACGACAAGGGCCTGTCTTCCTGAGCCAATTTCAGGCCGAATGGCGTGGGTGTCAGCCAAAGTTCTGACGGCATGGACTCCATCTAGATCCCCTCCAATCCCTGACGGTAAGTTCCTGGGTATGGAGCCCGTTGTCAGGACTAGATGATCGAACGGCAGACTTTGCTTTCCGACCCTGATCCAACCTGCTTCAGTGTCAATGTCATGGCATGTCTGACCGATCAAGACATTGATGTCATTCTCCCTGTAGTAGGACTCTGGACGCAGATACAGGCGTTCCTTGTCAAAGTTACCCACGAGGTATTGTTTGGACAGGGGAGGTCTTTGGTAGGGATACTCATTTTCCTCACAAACAAGGGTCAGACTACCCTTGAAGCCGAGAGCACGAAGCTTGGCAACAGTGGAAGCCCCGGCCTGGCCACCACCCACGACAACGATATTCACCATGCGAGAGCCTGTCAGGGTAAAAATTCAGTACAAACTTCCATATATGGAGCTGAGATATTATCGAAAAAGTCGGCGAGGAGAAATATGGTGATTACAGTTGGTAACAGGATTCCCGAGGCCAAATTGATGACGATTGGCGAAGATGGCCCCAAGGAAGTATCCCTGACTGGTCTGGTCGAAGGTCAGAAGGTGGTCATATTTGCTGTCCCTGGAGCCTACACCCCAACGTGCTCGAATGCACACGTCCCCAGCTTCAAGCAAAATCGCGACAAATTGGCCGCTAAGGGGATCAGCAGAATTATCTGCGTCTCGGTCAATGATCCCTTCGTCATGAAATCCTGGTCCGAACATTTGGCTGCCGAAGAGAACGGAATTACCATGCTTGGTGATCCTGACGGCAAGTTCATCGAAGCGATCGGAATGAGCTTTTCGGCTCCACCCGCCGGGCTTTACAACCGATCCAAGCGGTTTACCATGTATCTTGAGGATGGTGAAGTCAAGCAATTGAACGTAGAGTCGGAGCCCGGAATTTGCGAACTTTCAGCAGCCGAAACGCTTCTTGAACAGATTTGATAGGTGCTGAGCACCTTCAGGGAGTGCCCTGGACTATCGCTGGGATAACGAAATTCATGCCGTGAACGTATTGGCCATGGAGGATGTGCAGAAACACCGAAGGGATCTACCTTACTGTTGAACGGATCGGTATGATGTCTTCCGTACGGTTAGCGTGCAAGGAGCACGAAGTTCAGGCTTCTGGAAAATTTCCAGTTGCGAAAATACTCTCTCGTGCGAGGGCAATGTTTGATTAAGTTTGCTTCAACGACAGGAGATGATCCGGTTGTGTAAACGCAGATGGTGGAAGTGGTTGATACGTCAACAGATAATGTGGGATGTCATCTCAGAAACATCTGCAACTTCAAAGTGCTGCGACTCGGCAGAATCATCGAGGATTCCTCGGTAGTTCGAACCGTGGGAAAGTGCCAGATTGGGCGTAGCACAAGCATCGCCGGCTGAAAACCGTTACTTGGTTCTCGAGTCAACTTTAAGGCAGTAGTGGGTAGTATCTCAGCTTGAATATAATTTACGGGGCTTACATACCTGACTTGAAAGTCAAATTTTGAATGATTCCAAGGCTTTATGTGAGCGAAATAACCTAGGTGTCGCGGTGTAGTGCCATGCTGGACAGGTCCTTGAGACGTGAGACATGCTGGTCAATGGCCAAAATTCACTTCTGCAACGATACTCTCGAATATTCCAACGTGGTTCTCGTTCGTACCAAGAAGTATCGGACACAATCGTAGGTGCATCGGCCTGGCATTCTTGATTTCAAGTTAAGGATATAAAAGCCCCTAATTTACATACTACTTCCCCACATGATCGTGATCCTTGGGATTCAATAATTCAAACTGAGACACTACCCAGGGGTGTCGTGTTTGAGAAATGCAGGTGTCAAGCTTGTGCGATAGTAGGATGGTTCAGATTTAGTTGCCAAACCGAAGAGCACTATAGAGCAGATGTGGTTTTGCACCCTTCAATGAAATGTTGGCAATTTCAGCAACTGCCAAGGATTCCTTGACAGTTGAAAACTCGGTCAAGAGATTTGACTGAACCTCGCATCTAGACTTTCAACTTCGATTGTCGACAGGCACAAGCAGGCGATTGCGTCAAGAGCGCCACAGCCGATGACAGAGTTTTATCTTTAGGGGAATTCTTGATAAATATACAAAAACAATTACCTATTTCGTAATGAAATATCAATAGTAAGAGGATATGGACGTAGTTTTTCAGACACGCAAGCTCAAGAAGCTGTTCAACTCTGAGAATCTTCTAAAGAAAGAATATGGAACGCAACTCACGAAAAAGATCATGGTGCGGATGGCAATGCTTAAAGCGGCAAAAAATCTTGCTGATATTTCCAGCAAGCCACCCGCAAGGCGGCATCAACTGAAAGGAGACAGAAAAGAGCAGTTCGCTGTTGACTTGGTGCACCCTTACAGGCTCGTCTTTGTGTCGGACCATGAGCAATCTCCGCGCAAGGAGGATGGAGGAATCGAAACAAGAATGATCACGGCCATCAGAATCATTGATGTGACCGACTATCATTGATGGAGTAAGGCAAATGGTTACAGCAAGGAATGAGTACAATCCGGATTATGCGGTCCCTCCCGGATGGGTCCTGAAAGAGCATATAGAGGCGGAGGGGATATCTCAAGCCGAATTTGCCAGGAGGTGCGGACGCACTCCAAAGCTGATCAGCGAGATCATATCCGGCAAAGCCCCCTTGGAACCAGAAACGGCACTTCAGTTTGAAAGAGTGCTGGGAGTCAACGCGAGTATCTGGCTGGAGATAGAGTCTGATTATCAACTCTACCAGACTCGTGCCATGGAGGCTGAAAAAGTCAGACGTTCAGCAAAGTGGCTCAAGTCTTTCCCCGTCAAGGAATTGGCAAGACGTGGCTACTTCACTTCCCCTGAGTCAGAAGCGGATGCCGTTGTGAAGTTGCTCAAGTTCTTTCGCGTGGGCTCCATTGATGCATGGTACACCCGCTACAGCATGGAGAATGTGGCCTATCGTCATTCTCCAAGTTTTAAGAGTGACGAGGCGGCATTGACGACTTGGCTCAGACTCGGAGAAATCGAAGCCGAAGGCCAGGATTGTGAGGAGTTCAACGCGGCTCGATTCAGAAGTGCAGTCAGAGCGATTCGGGGGTTGACGAAACAGCCGATTGACAAAGCCCTCAGACAGGCATCGAAACTCTGCAATGAAGCTGGTGTTGCACTCGTGGTTGTTACGTCATTTCCCAAGATGGCACTTAGCGGGGCAGCTAGATGGACCTCACCTGACAAGGCTTTGATCCAGCTAACTGCCCGTCACGGGACCAATGATCACTTTTGGTTCAGTTTTTTTCACGAAGCCGCTCACATTCTCTTGCACAGCAAGAAGGGAATATTTGTTGACGAAACCCAAGCCGATGATACGCAGCTGGAATCTGAGGCCAATGAATGGGCTTCCAACATATTGGTCCCAAGGAAGACTTGGGACAGGTTTGTGGCTTCTGCTCCCCTAAATCATCGTGCAATCGAAAGGTTCGCTAAAGAGCAGGATATTGCTCCCGGTATAATTGTCGGGATGCTACAACACCGAAAACTGGTTTCGTGGTCTCGCTTGAATGAACTTAAAGACAAGATAAAACTTGTGCAATCACGCTAACAGACCTTTCCTTATTGCGCATCAATAAGCGGGCTTCAACCAAGATCGTCAAGGTTGAAGGCGACGCTGTTCACACTCTTGACTTCAGCCATTTATTGGCATAACTGTTGGATATGCAATGACACTCATTTTCAAAGGGGCACTACTTTCGGGCTCTCGACGTTGCTTGATGATGCCGGTCAGGGCTCTGGCGGAGGGGGGGGGGCGCGGCCTGCCTGTTAGTCACAAGTCTTGTCCGGACGCAGTTTCTGGTGCAGCGGTTCGGGTGACCGTCGCTCCAGCACGCCCATGCGATACAGGCGTTCATAGGCGTCGGCCTGAGCGGCCAGCTTGGCCTGGCCGCGCCACATGTATGTGGGTCCCGGAGGCGGGTCGTTCGTACGATGGAGATAGCCGCCGAGGATGGCCAGGATGACCAGGGCTCCGCCCAGGGTATAGGGGTTCAGGGTCAGCTGGCGGTCCTGGGCGATGTCGGCGAGCACGGTGATCTCGGTATCGTCCAGGACGGTGCCGGCCGGGAGTTCGGGTGTGTCGCGTCCGAGGCGAGCGAGAGTGAACAGGCGCCAGGCGATGACGGCCTTGATGGTGAGGCTGCGTTCCAGCCGCTGGCCCTCGTGGTGGTTGAGGAACTCGGCCCGGCAGCCGGTCTTGAAGATGCGATGCCATTCCTCGATGCGCCAGCGCAGACGGTACTGATCCAGAACTCGTTGGGCGTCTTGGGGCGTGGCGACGCTCTGGCTGGTCAGCAGGGTCCAGCCGAGCGGGGGCGTGCCTTCGGGCGGGCTCTCCTCGATGGCACTGAGGATGGTCATGGGGATCGGTTGGTCGTGGCGGTCCGCGTGGTCGCGAGGTGGCGGGATCCGGACGGACCGGTAGCGCAGGGTCAGGGTGGCCGACCGGGCGGGGCGTGCGGGTCGAGCCTTCTGGGTACGGGTGGCGTTGCGGGCCGACTGGCGGGTGATCGTCAGGGTCACGGACCCGGCGGGCGGTTCGGCGGCCAGCTGTTCGAAGAGCCTGGCCTCATGGGGGCCCATGGCTCGGTTGACCTTGGCCCGGACGACCAGGTCGACAGGGCGGTGCCGCTGCTGTTCGGCGAACAGAGCGAAGAAGTCCGCTTCCCGGTCCATGACGGCCACCACGCGTACGCCCTTGGGGGCCACATGGGCGGCGTCGCGCAGACCGCGCAACCAGCGGGCCGACTTGCGAGCGGCGGGCGGAGCCGAACGCTCGGCTGCCCCCGTGGGGGCATCATACTCGATCCGGGTCAGACCCAGCGGGACGCCGGTGTCGGCATCGACGGCCAGGGAACTGTGCATGTGCAGGCCCAAGGTCCCGGTCCGGCCAGCATTGCGACCGATCAGACCGAGGTTGCGGCACTTCGGGTGCGTGGCGAAGTTGAGGTCGGTGCCGTCCTGGATCAGGACTACGGTCCGGGCTCCGGCCAGGCGCCGGATGGTGCGCTGGCGATGCGGCTCCAGAATGTTGTCGGGGGTCACGTCCGAGGACGCGGGCTGCTGGATCAGCCGGTAGTAGCCGGTCATCAGGGCTGTCTGTCCCTGCGCGGCGGCGGGAAAGGAAGCGGCGGGGTCCGAGGCCATGACGGCGGCACAGGTCACCAGACGCCGGCTCAGACGCCGGTCGCCCAGCGGGGCGTCGCCGAATTCGTTGGCGGCCCACTGGCTCCCGTCCAGCCCCTCGGCGGGCCCCAGAGGAGCCGGGGTCGCCGGTGCCACGCCCAGAACCCGCCGCCAGTCGCGCCGCAACGGACGCATCCAGATCGTCTTGACCGACCGGCGGGGAGCGTCCGGACCGGCAAAGCGTCCCCGTCCGGTCGTTTCGCCCACGCAGTCCCAGCCCGCCGCGGCAAAGACCGTGCCCGCATGATGTGTCGCATCGACAAAGGTCTCGACCAGCAGCGGACGAAACCCGTATCCGGCCTCAATGTCGCCGGCCAGACGCCGCAGAGCCGCGCTCAGCACCCAAGAGCCCAGATGACGACAGCGGACCATCGGGCGGATCAGAAACCGGCTCAGACCGATCACCATCCGGTTCAGGGCCGCCGCGCGCGTCGGGTCGTCCCAGCCGATCCACTGGTCGCGGGCGGCCAGCCGCAAGGCGGGGGCGGCAAAGCCCAGGGCCCCCAGCACGCCATGGTCCGAGTGGATGAGATATCGTTGCTGCACGCCGGCATGAATGACGGCCCCGCAGGGATGCTCGCGGCGCATCAGTTCTGTCCACATGCGCCGGTCGGCTTTCGTCGCCACCGGACACACCCGCAGGTTTACCACATCCGACACCGCCGCCGGAACCGCCACCGGGTCCGGCACGGCGACCCCCAGACCGCGTGGCGGATGACCGCCTCCGTGCGACCGGGCCGGCGGCAAGGTCAGATGTCCGGCCGTCTCCTGCGCGGTCAGCACGGCCAGACAGCTGGCAAGGCGCAGACGACCGCACCCGTCGCGCAGATCAAACGTCTCGCATACCCGGCGGGCCACGGCATGACGACTGCGGGCCGGCTCCCGAGCCAGAGCCTGCACGCGAGGCCAGTGAGCCGGAGACAACAGAGTCGAACGAAGCGGTTCCATCAGGGACATGAAACCCAAGGTAATCATTCTCAATACTTATGTCAAGAAAAAAGATGTGACCTACCGGCAGGGCGCGGCTCCATGAGGAACGGCTACCGCCGCCAGCGCAAGCCCAGCGTCCGGTAGATCTCCTTCGCATCCGCCGTGATGGCGCTCGGCAGCCCGATCCGCTGATCCCCGTGCGGGTCATGCAGAAGACTGATCTGCAAGGCGTTCAGGGCCCGTCGGATGCGCTCCGGGCTCATTGGATGACCGCGCAGGGCCAGCCGGTGGCGCAAGTGCTGCAGGCAGCAGAAGGCCATGTAGCAGAGGGCGATGTGGGCCCGGATGCGGGGTTCACGCCAATGGAAGATCGGACGGATCTTGAGATCGTGCTTGTTGGTCCGAAAGCCGGCTTCGATGGTGGCCAGCTTGCGATACTGACCGATCAGGGTTCGCGGGTCGGTCGTGTCGCAACCCCAAATCATGATGCCGCGCAGCCCATCTCAGCAAGAGGCGGCAGCCACCTTGTCCGCGTTCCGCTGCACCGTGCCGTCGGGGAAGTCCAGAAAGCGGGCCAGCCGGACCCGGAGCTTCGCGATCTGACGTGTGCGGTCGTAGGCATCCTTGCGCGCCCGGCGGGGCGAATGGGTCACAATCAGCCGTCGGTCGTGATCGACGTCTAGGGAGCGCTGACAGATGGTCTCGACCGCCCGGTCATCCAGACCGTCCATGCTGCGATAGACCCGATCCAGGTGGATGGCCATCGCCCCATGATCATACCATTCGCGCCCGGTGGCCCGCTTGGACTGGGGCTGGGCGATGCGAGCCCGCACCAGTTCCTAGATGATGCGGTTGGCGCTCATGCGCCGAGCCCCGAGCAGACGCTCCCAGCCGAACTGACGATAGACGATGTTGAAGACGTCGCGAATGCCGACCGTGATGCGTCCATCCTCGGAGCAGTCCATGACATCGACCGGCGGTGTCCGGGCGGGAGGTGGCCAGGTCGGCCGTCTCGCGGGAGCTCAGCAGGGCTTGCATGCCGCTGGCCTCCGGGCGCATCTCTTCGAGAATGACATGAGCCAGGCGTTCGAGCGGTTCGAGCTGTGCCTCGGAGGTGGCGATGCCAACATGGCGCAGGACCTTTTGCCGGACCTTGTCGCGGGTGCGCATGGATTCCACGATCGGGATCTTGATGCGTCCGGCGGGCATTGTTTTGCGACGAATGAACATGGGGAAGAGAACAGGACGGGAAGCGCGTTTTTCAACTCTTGTTTTTATGAGGACACTACAAGGCCCCTTTGAGATTTTGAACGTCGTAAAACCCCGCCATGGCAGGATCCTCAGTTTTTCGACATGGTAAAAAATGCGGAAGTCGAGAGTTGATGAAGAAGGCAACTGCCGAGGATTCCTCGGCAGTTCGAATCTCGGGCAGGAGACCTGATCTGGCCGTCTTGAACGCGATCAGGATATCTCGGCGTGGTTTTGCATGGATTTCCTAAGTGGTCGGCCGCGTGGAAGGCATTGACAAAATACATCGTTGAAGGACATCTCTCCCTTTATATTCTTGATGTTTCATTCCCCGTTCGCACGCAAATTGTACGACCGCGAGATAGTGTAGTTTTATGATCGTGCACAAATTTCAAACCGAGGCACTGCCAGACATGTTTATGTCTGGCACCTCGAATGTGACCAACGACTTCAAGGGTGCCAGCCATTCAACTTTTCGTCGGAACGTTTGGGATAAATGTGACCAGCCTGCCGCTATCATTCTTCGGAGGTTGCAATCCCATCATTCCGAATGGATTGTCGCTGGCCATTGAGAGAGCGGCGTCGATTGAGACACCAACTGTCTTGTGCATATGGGCGATGCAATCGCTCAGGCAGACATGGGCTCCGGCCAGAGAGCCGGCCTTATTTATCAACTTGCCGCCGTCCACGTGAATTTCTTCGTCGTAAAGCAAAAAACTGTCGCACCCGCCAACAGTCGGCATTGCGTCAGAGACAAGGACGATTCGGTCGTGGTGGCCGCATGCCCGCAGTGTCAGGCGAATCATGTCAGTAGAAACATGGTGTCCATCAGCAATCAGCCCGCACCACAGTTCTGACAGAATCGAAACTCCAACCAGCCCCGGAGCACGTCCTGTCATAGGTGACATGCCATTATGCAAATGGGTGACAGCCTTCAGGCCTGCCTCAATCGCTTGGCGCGTTTGTTCGGCGTCTGCCGCCGAGTGACCTGCCGAAACCACTACTCCCATCTGATCCAAGATAGCAATGGTCTCTGACTTGACGCATTCAGGTGCCAAGGTCAACAGCACCGGACAATCCCATTTGCGTAACGTCTTGATGGTGTCAAGGGTTTCTGCATCAAAGGCACGAATCCGGTCTTGACGATGGGTACCGCGGTTAAGCGGGTTGATATGTGGACCCTCGATATGAATACCCAGGACACCATCCCGACCAAGCTGGGCGAGGACACCTTCTGCCGCTCGACGAATAACGTCGGTAGTGTCAGAGATGACCGTGGGAAGAATAAACTCTGTCCCCAATGCCCGATGTGCCTTGGCAATATGCTCGACCCCTTCAGCGGTCGGCAGGTTATTCAACAGTACGCCAGCACCGCCGTTTACTTGTGTATCAAAAAGACCAAATGCGGCTATCGCATCAACTTTCTTTATCTGCGTATCAGGGGGGAGATTGTCAGCAATGGTCAGAGCGATCAATTGTCCTTGGTCAAGCTGGATCGCGAGATCATGGCCCAAACAGTGCCCACCGTCATAAACCCCGTGGGGAAGAATCCAGTCCATTGCAATCTCAAAACATATAGGGAGCAAGCGCGGCATGAATCTCGGCAGTCAAGTAGGCATGTGGCCAAGTCATGCCGCGGCAGGTAAGTGCCTCGGCCCGTGTAATCACCTCGGCGGAAAAATGCTGGTGCAGTAGCGAGGGCATGGGAACGATTTTCTCCAGACTATCCAACAGAACGTTCACGGCGGACCGTGCCGCAGGTTGTGGCCAAAGATACCGGATTCGATCGGAGTAACTGAAATGTAAAAGTTGCCTAAGGTCCTCGCCGTCAGTTTGAAAATGTGCTTTCCAGATTTCGGGATTGGCCTTCATAAGTCTTTCCATGACTTGTGTAAGTGCTTCCGCAGTTGGCATGTACCACTGCCGGACAGCATCCAGCGCATAGAGTGCCTCGCGATATGCAAAAGTCAGTGCGGGGCCGACCTTGAGGAAAGTGAAATGTCGACGGGCCAGTTCGGGGAAAACTTCCGGATATTGGTAATCGGTCGAATGTGCCTCGAACGCAATGCCTGGCCAGTCGGACAAGATCGCGGACAGGTCATCCGGACTGTTAACATTAAAACGGTCAATCTGGGTGGCACCAAACTCGAGCCCGGGCTGGACGACCACGGCAGCCGTGCGCTGCCAGGCGGAGTCCACGCCGCGATCTAGAAAGGCTGCCTTGTGAGTCGCCAATGTTTGCCGAACAGCGTCGGGTTTCGTTGGAACGATGCCTTCTGTCTCACGGGTAACTCGAGATCCCCCAGGAGGAGGCACCTCCGTCCCCACGACATAAACCAGTGCATTTGGATCGGGTGCAAAACATTCACACGTTTCGACCAGGGAAGCCGCGCGCCGAGCCACTGTAGCATCATCCAATTGTGCGGGCTCGCCTGCGCAACCTTCAGAACAGTCGAGGTGAATTTTAATGAATCCTGCCTCGACATAGTCCCGCACCATCGTCTCAGCTTCCCGCATCGCCGCTCTAGGGGACAAGTGCTTCCACGCTTGGGGACCAAGATGATCGCCACCAAAAAATACCCGCTCCCGTGAAATGCCAAGTCGAGAGATTCTTTCGTGAACGTCGGCGATGAACTCCACCGGTTTCAGACCTGTGTAGCCACCGTAATGATTCACTTGATTGCTGGTGGCCTCGATTAAAAGATCACGGTCATTTTCATGCGCCAGCATCAATGCCGCTTCCAATACTTCGGGCTGAGCAGTGCAGACCGAAGTCAGTGCCTTGCCCGTATTGGCCAAGGTATCATTCACATGGCTCACAAGTTTATTGCTTGTCATGCGTCCTTCTTTTGCATTTCGTGCTGAAGGGCCAGCAAAGCGGCACCACGGGAGCCACTGTTGGTGCCAAAATGCGCTGTTCGGATGTTGGGGAGGCGAAGGCTCGCAAGTGCCATGTTGCGCATTGACTTCCGAGCCCGGGATTCGATGTTCGCGATATTGGTGAGTCCGCCGCCCAAAATGATGCAGTCTGGATCAACCATTAGCTGGATCGTGTGCAACAATTCGCCTAATAATGCGAACCACGTATCAACGACGCGGATTGCACCATGATCGTTCTTCTTAGACGCGTGGATCAGCTCAGAGGCCTGGCGATCGCAGGCATTGAAATGCCGATCTAGACGCCGGATGCCGCGCCCGGAGAGAAGGGTTTCAAAACACCCGACACGCCCACAGCTGCAGGGTAGAATTGGCAGTGCCTGCTCTTGCAGCATCGAGGCAGGAAGGCTGAAATGACCAACCTCGCCTGCAACGCGGTTCAGGCCCTGTGAAAGCATACCATCATGGCATACTCCACCACCAAGCCCTGTTCCAAGGATCAGACCAAACATAACGCTCTGTCTGTCGGCGGCGCCGCCATTGGCTTCGGATAGTGCAAAACATTTGCAGTCATTGTCCATGGCCACGGGCCGTCCGGCGATCCGAGCAACATCTGCGGCCAGAGTTTTTCCAGTGGCAGGTATATTGCACGTAAGCGCGATTCCTGTTTTCCTGTCCAGTAGTCCCGGCAACCCAAATCCAATAGGTATTTCGGCGTTGCCCGACCTTTGTCTTGCCCAATCCATTACCGTTTTGATGGATTTCAGTAGCGTGTCGTAGTCGCTGTGTGGTGTTGCGATTTGTTTGGAAACTGATGGCTTTAGATCAGCATCGAACAGTTTGGCCTCAATCTTTGTACCTCCAAGGTCGATACCGCAAACCCATCCCTGTGACCTGGTTTCAGGCATGGAGTCGAACATGAGATACGACACGCGAAAGGTTGCCCGCGTCAATGAAGGGGTCATCGACATTGAGGCCCATACTGTTTGACCACTCATATGACAGGACTTGGGCAAAGAGTAAAAACAGTGCAGTATTCCAAAGGTCGGCGGCGTTACCGGCAAACACCACATCCGGTGTGGGTTCACAACCAATATCACATCCGATGGTCAGTACGCGAGCCTCGGGGAATTGTGCACGAATCTCGGCAGCAATATCGGTATCATAGCTTCGTGTCGGTTCGGAATTTGAAAGGTAGATGAATACGGCACTGTTTTCGGAAATGATCGCTTTGGGACCATGGCGAAACCCGAGGCAGCTGTCCCAGCTCGTGAACACATTGCCTGCGGTCAGCTCTAAAGCCTTGAGTGCACTTTCCCGAGCGATGCCCCGAAAGGCACCGGATCCCAGAAAGACGGCACGGTCAACTGGTTCGTGCAGGAATGGATTGGCGAGATAACCGAGGGCAGCCTGTGAAATTTTTTTAACAGAATTTTTAGCCTCGTCCCTAGGGAGGAATACGGCTAGCGCTGACAAAAGCATCGTTGTAAAACTTGACGTCATTGCAAAGCCCCGATCATGGCAGGCATCGGGCAGAACGACCGTGCGCTGGGTACCCGGTCCGGGGTGGCGATTGGTGGCCAGCAAGCCCTTGCCATTGCAAGTAATATTCAAGCGATGGACCTGTGGTGCAAGACTGTCGAGCAAACGAATCGTGCCAATGCTTTCTGAACTGTCACCACTTCGCCCGAGGCAAACGACCAACAAATCAGTTGTATCGGAATCTAGATATAGTGCTGGACAAGAAACAATATCCGTTGTAGCGACGCTGCGGAAATCCAATTCCGGGAGTCGAGCTGTCAAGGCATCCGCCAGTGTCTCTCCGATGAAGGCAGAACTTCCGGCCCCCGTGAACCAGACTCGGCGGACGGCGCTATCGGCCAGCCAAGACTGAATTTCATCGGCGATGGAGCAGCATTCTGAAATCCAGCTGGCCCATATGTCAGGTTGCGAGAAAATTTCGTGCTTGGTTTGCCAATCCTGAGTCAAGTGTGTTCCTTTCATTTCCGTAGTTCTGCTGGCCTGGCAATGTGCAAAGCCACATTTGAATTCAGCAGGCGCTGGCGCTGGTCCATAGGTAGATCGGTGTCGGTCACGATAGCGTCAATTTCGTCAAGCCCGCATATGCGGTGCAATTGAGGAGAACGGAACTTGCTGTTATCAACCAGAACAATGGTTTTGCGGGCGGATCTGAGGATGATGCGTGTCAGATGCGCTTCGTCTTCGGAATAGGTTGACAACCCGAAATCCAGATCAATGCTGTCGGCACCTATGAAAGCAGTGTCGAAGAACATGGACCCCATGACATTTTCGACCATGCGCCCAGTCAGAGCCATTGCATCGCGTCGCACGTTGCCGCCTGGCAACATAAGCGTGTGCTGTTCGAATTGAAGAAGAGATAGAAGCGTGCCAAGACCTGTCGTCATGATTTTAAGCGGTGCCGCGCCGGATAACTGCTGAGCGAAGAATTTTACCGTCGAGCCGGAATCAAGAACGATCGCTTGTTCATCGTCGATAAGCGTGGACGCAGTGTAGGCAATTGCACGCTTTTCCTCAATGTGTTGCTTGGCCTTTTCAAACAAGGCGGGTTCGAGGCTGGCAAGCAGAGCAGAGTCATGCGACCCCATGTCTCGGGCTATTGCCAAGCGCAGTTCTGGCAGGCCCCTGTAGCCGAATTCTCGACCAAAACGGATAATGGATGGTTCACTGACATTGAGGCTTTCAGCCAAGACGCGCAGTGATTTTTTCGCGAACGCATCCGGATTTTCCAATATGCTCTTTCCAATCATACGAAACGTCTTGGACAAGTTCGGCATCTGCTCGGAAATGCGAGCCAAGATGGAGCTAGGATTTGTCAATTCCTGCTCCTCAAGTGCCTTTCAAAATTTCGTATCAGCAAAACTTCTCCTATTTCATAATTTTTTACTTGCCGGTTAAGTTCATAATTTGTTTTGCTCCTATCTTATCCATAAAAATACGTCTATTCAAAAATTTATAGTTTTATAAATTATTTATATTTAATTTACTACAAAAATCGTACCAACAGGTTGTAAGTCTTGAACACCAAAGTTTGAAGAAGAGGGAAATCAAAATGAAAAATGAAACTTTTATTAACCGCTGTGTTTGTATCAACCACGCTGATAGCGTCTACCTTGCAGAGACAAAGCTCATCTTCTAGTCAATGTGAAACGAGCAGGAGCAACAGGCGGCTGCCTTGCGCGAAGTGATGGATGCCTATACTGCTGAAAACTCTGATATTACTTTTGACGTTGTATGGAAGGGTCGTCAAAATCCGTACTGCATTGCAAGCTGGCACAAAGGTTGATTTTATGGATCAGGGAGGTGGTCAACTAGCTGGTGGCTTGGCGGCAGCAGGATTTTCAATTTTCAGACACCGCAAAAACGTCTGAAGTCGAGAGCTAGGGTCGCGTGCGAAATCGAAGGCAGGCCTGAGCCGGGTTATTCTCAATACGGGCTGGGGACCAGTTGCAAGCCATGCTGATCTGCAAGACCATGGGGCCGGTAGCCGTGGATCCGACCTGCAGCAGCCTGACCGCCCCGGCCTGTGGTGTGGTCGCCGAGACATTCCGGCGCTCGCTTCAGGTGCTTGGATGCGCAGCCTACACGCGGACATGAATGCAGGCCACACTACACGGCGTTGGGGCCTGGCGCTTAGGCGCGAGGAGGAGCGTTCGCGTATGGCACCCAATGAGCCATGAAATTGATACACGCCTAACTGTGTCAAGTTAGGCATATAAGCCCTCTTGTTTTTTTATTTGTCACTATGTGCTCGCCTCTGCTTCAACGCCCGGTGCGGCGAAAATCAATTTTGTCCCGCTTTGCTCAAGCAATTGTCTGGTCTCGCTGGATAGGCCGGAATCTGTGACGATGACCTCTACCTTATCGATGCTGCAGATGTGATGCAAAGCAGGAGAGGTAAATTTACTCGAGTCGGCGAGGACGACGACCCGCCGGCACGCGCTGGTCAGTGCCATTGTCAAATGAGCCTCTTCTTCGCTGAATGTTGAAAGTCCTATAGTGGGATTGATGCTGTCAGCACCGATATAGGCGCTGTCGAATGATAATTTGGAAACTGTCTCCTCAACCATTCGTCCGCTCAAGGCCATCGCGTCTGGACGCAACACTCCCCCGGGAATCATTAGCTCATGCTGTCTGAACGCGCAGAGTTCGAAAATGGCTGCAAGACCAGTCGTCAGTATCGACAGCGGTTTTACCTCAGCCAATTGCTTGGCAAAATTCAGGACTGTTGAACCTGAATCGAGTACAATGGACCGATCAGCCTGAACCAAGGGAAGCGCTGCTCGCGCGATGGCCAGTTTCGCCCGGGCATGGACGTTTACCTTATCAAGTACACTTGGTTCAAGCATGGCTGAATTTGCGCGATCTTCTGTTGCCAGCGACATGGCAGTCGCCAGTTTGAGGCCTGGAATTCCCGAATACCCGTAACTTCTACTGAATCGAATCAGGGTCGGTTCGCTGACACCTGTCATGCTGGCCAGAGTTTTGATCGGGTTGTGGATGAATATTCTTGGATTGTCCACCAAAAAGCGTCCGACTCTACGAAACGCAGGCGACAAAGTTTCCAGATCAGTCTTGATCTTGGCAATTAAGTTGCTTGATTTGTTCATCTGGCTTTCTTCGAAATGGAGGAGGATGTTTCTGCGTAAGTTCTATTCCCCGTCCCACAGTGGAACAGCAGGGCTCTGCGGGATAAGTTGGAAACACCAGTCATGTCATCACTTCGCAGGGCGGTATCCCTGCGGATACATCCACGCCGCTGTCGTCTGCGGACTTGATATGCGCGAATATTGCATCACCCGGTTGTTCGACCCTCTTGATGCCCATCCCTTTCTCCTATGGTTCAATTTGCCGAAATCGCGGCTTAAGGTTGATGATAATCTCTCTGTGCCAGTAAAGTTTGGCACGGTTGATTGGGTGCTTTTTACCTTTAATGTGGGCAATACACCAGCGATGCCGAGAGTTTCGCCGCGCGGGAAGGTCATATCCGGCAAGCTGATGAAGCCTGCGATAAGTCGATTTACGGGGCCTCTATAAAAATCGACAGAGCTTCCAATCAATTCCCCAAGACTTTCCTGTAAGACAACAGTTTTTTGGCAAGCAACATCGCCTTGATCTGATGATAGGTTGCATGGACCACAGTCGCGTACAACTCCCTGTGAAGTCGCGCAATTTCGCCGTGCAATCCAAGTAAATTCAGTATCCAAATTTGACAGCGACTTGTCCAACCTGAAACTTCCGTCTCGTGCCCAATCGTCTGTCCAGCCGCAACGCGCTGTCGCTGGCCAGCTGAATGTTTCTTTGGTTTTCGGCCGCAAAGCTTTTCAAGCTGCAATATCACAGTTCCGTTGCTGACTTTTGTCTCAATCTGCCTTCGCGGAACGTCCGTCCCCCTATTTTCGAAGCCCACGTTCAGTATCCGTCGCTTGGAAGGAAGCAGGGAGCATAGTACTGAAAGATTGACACGAAATGCCACTGCACCGGACTCAAGCGGGTAATACACCTTTGCCAATTTCTACCCGATCATCCGTTATATCCTCCAGATCCAAGACCACGCGCACCAACGTTGATCTGCAATAGCCTGAAGGGTCAACAAAAGCACAAAACGCGTCATTACCAACGTCGAGAAAGGTATCACGAATCACGCTTGCACCACCAGAGAACTTGAAAACATTTTTGTTCATTGAATTCTCAAAGAACTGGTAAGTGTACGGTACGGGAACAAAATTCCGACCATGATCTCCGTACTTTTTCTGACCATCCAGCATCTGCAATCGCTGACAATCTGGGAAACACCATGTGATTGAAACGCGAACGGTCCCAAGTCGGGTCCATCCAAATACAAGCCTGAACTCCCGCGATTGGTGCGGAAGCTTCCCATGGAGGATCGAAAAGGTATGTCTGCTTGGGAGAAGATATGCCAGCCCAAGCTGCGCCGGGCTCGAACCAGTCATCCGCTTGGCGAATATCAAGATAATAGGTCTGCCCCGGTGAAGCAATCACGTTGTAACCGCGATGAGCCAGATCAGAAACCAGTTTTTGTGATTGCCAAGCAAATACGAGCACACCGTCTTCCGGTTTTGCCCCTGCCGACACGATGTCATCCCAGCCTGCCGGCCTACGACCGAGCGAATCCAGTATCGACAGCACTTTGCACAGTAACCAGCCATTGAGCTTACTCGGTGAAGTTAGACCTGCTTTTGCAGTAAACTCCACGGCACGAGGCGACTGCAACCAAGCCTCTGGTACAACTTCGTCCCAACCGACGTGAATATAATTGAACGGAAAAAGATCGGCTATTTCACCGAGTAAAGTTTCAATTGCTGACGTCGTCTTTGGTATGCCCGGATTGAGAGCATTGTTGAAAAAACCGTGAAAAGAGCGATAGCTCTGTGAAGGCTCGTCCGGATCCATAAGGCCGGGTATCGCGCTCAGCAGGTGGGCTGAATGTCCTGGCATGTCCAGCTCTGGCATGATCTCAATGCCCAGACTGCCGGCGTGTGCAACCAATTCCCTGATTTCCTCGGTTGAATAGTGGCGAGAATCAGCAAAGTACATCGACCGATACTCGTTGAGACAAGGCATCGCATGGGAGGGAATGCGCCAAGCTTCATCGTCGGTAAGATGCAAGTGGAGTCGGTTCATTTTGTTCCAAGCCAGAATATCGATGAGTCGGCCAATGTCGTTCGCGTCCATGAAGGCGCGGGCGATATCCAGATGGCATCCACGCCAGTCGAATCGTGGTCTATCGTAAATGGTCCCGGATTCAGGCAGTCGGTATTGACAATTCTTTATTGCTGCATGGCACATCTGGGCGAGTGAAATCAGACCGTAAATTAACCCTTCGCTTCCACCATACCGCATCGACACTTTAACTGATTGGAAATCAATCAGATACGCCGGTCTTTCCAGACTCTCGTCAAAATTTAACTGCAACTTTCGGTTCGAAGTATCGCTTGCATCCACCAATACGCGCTTCGCGGATGGGAACAGGCGCCTATGGAGAGCGGAGATGATCAAGAATGCGTTTTGCTCTGCCGGTCTGCAATTACTGTCGAGACAAAGTGCATGACCGCTGATCAGTGGTCCGATATCCAACTGACTCGGTGCGGGATGAATGAATAACAATGTGTCGGATGATGGCACTGCATGAGCCACTGGTTCCGGGTCACCAAGCTTCAATGGTGGAGGCTTGAGCGCGGTGATTTTTAGTGAAATTGCATTTAGGTTTTGTGAAATTATATCCGCACGATAAATCCCATCTGTGACATTGCCAGCACACTCGGTTACGCCGTCGATGCAAATCTCCCAGCATTCTCCTGAGGCGAGATCGAAACCATCTGGAGCGACCAGTTCAAATTCGCCGCCCCTTGTGCCTTCGAGGGTAGCGCCACGAACGTTCAGACTGCCCTTCAGACAGCGGATGCGCACGGCGCGCAGTCGCGGTGATTTCAACGTTATATTGGTGCAATTGACCACTTGAAATGTGAACGCACCGTTGCCCCGTGAATCCACGACCTTGCAATGCTGATCGAGTTTAATGTTCCCTGAAATCACGCAAGTGTCCACCCCAAACACAACACGATTCATATTCATGATCTTGGAGTCAAGTTTTGTAATAAAACTATATTATGGATGAATCAAGTATTTGAGCAACAATATTTGTTTTTTGTTGACACATGTATTTTTATAAATAAATTTTACTACAAATAAATGTAGTTAAACAAATTCTATTGAAGGGAGTGAGAAAGATGGAAATTCGATTTGTATGGGAATTTCTTATTGTCGGAGCAATTGCGATACTGTCAACAACCGCGATCGGCGGCGAATTGGTCATCAATTCCAATGCGGCTGACCCCGCTCCAAAGGCAGCATTTGAGGCTTTGATTGCTGACTTTGAAGAAGAAAATCCTGATGTGAAGGTGACGCTCAACTTGTTCGACGCAGAGGGATATAAGACATCGATCCGCAACTTCTTAAGCGCCGATGCCCCCGATATAGCCAACTGGTATGCTGGCAATCGCATGGCTCCCTATGTGCGGGCGGGTCTGTTCGAACCAGTCGACAATCTGTGGGAAGAACACGGTCTGAATCAGTCGCTTAAATCAGCCGTGCCATCAATGACAATGGACGGAAAGAAATGGGGAGTACCCTATACCTACTATCAATGGGGTGTTTATTATCGAAAAGATATTTTTGAGGAACTCGGGATTGCAGTTCCGACCAATTGGGATGAATTCAAGGCGGCAGGGGCGAAGCTCAATGAAAACGGTATTCGCCCGATCACCATCGGTACCAAGTTCCTATGGACTGCCGCCGGAATTTTTGACTATCTAAATCTGCGAACAAACGGGTATGAGTTTCACAATGATCTGACCGCGGGCAAGATCGCTTGGACGGATAATCGGGTACGAGCGACAATGGCAAACTGGAAGGAGCTACTCGACGCCAATTTCTTTATCGACAATCATACCGCCTATTCGTGGCAGGAAGCGTTAGCCCCAATGATTCAGGGCGATGCGGCAATGTATGTCATGGGTAATTTCCTAGTACCCCCACTGCGTGAGGCCGGTCTTGATGAAACGAAACTTGGTTTCTTCCAGTTTCCGGAGATTACGGCTGGAATACCAAAGGCCGAAGATGCACCGATGGATACGATGCACATTCCTGCTCAAGCCAAAAACAAGGAGGATGCCCGCAAGTTTCTCGCATTTCTGGCCAGAGCTGATGTGCAGACTAAACTCAACGCGGCATTGAGGCAGTTGCCGGTCAACTCAGGATCAGAAGTCGCCGATGACTACATTCTGGCCGCTGGTTTCGAGATGCTCTCAAAAGCATCTGGAATAGCCCAGTTCTTCGACCGCGACGCGCCTGCTGAAATGGCCAGGGAAGGCATGCTCGGTTTTCAGGAATTCATGGTCAGGCCGGAACGTCTCAACGAGATTCTTCTCCGGCTCGAAAAGACCAGAAAAAAGGTCTATCAGTAGAAGGAACGAAAAAGATCTCGCTGCCGAACTTCTATTTGGCGGATGGTTGGCCATAGAGGGATTAAAGTGCATTCGTCATTCATCCGCTCTCGGCAAGTTGCTCGTACCGTTTTTTCGGAACTATGTACCTAACTTAAAAGTCAGATTCTGAATGATTCCGAGGCTTCATGTGAATGAAGCCACAGTGATGTTGCGGTACAACGTCATGCGGGCCAGGCCCTTTAGATACGAGCCCTGCCGGTCAATGTCAAAAGCTTGCTTTCGCAACAACACGCGCGAATGCTTCCGCGTGGTTTGCGATTGTCCCAGGACGTATCGGACACAATCCTGGTAGCAGTCCGGCGGACCGGCATGGCATTTTTGATTTCAAGTTAACGATATAAGCCCTTTACAAAACAGTCTTTGTAAACAACTTTATTTCAATTTGTCGATCAACTGGGCCATATTGATGTCCCTGTCTGTCAGACCGCCGGCATCATGGGTTGTGAGGGTAACTTCAACATGGTTATAGCAATTGTTCAATTCAGGATGGTGATTGTTCTTTTCGGCCAGCAAACCCACCTTGACCATCCAACCCATGGCCTCGACAAAGTTCCTGAACTTGAATGATTTTGATATCGCATCCCTTGCTTCCAGATGGCTCCACCCAGCCCTGTTGAGCTGCTGAAGAGCGTTCCGTTTTTCAACATCTGTCAATTTGTTTGTCATTTTAGTTTTCTTTCTTGAAGGGTCCGGTGTGTTTGAGGCGCTCGATGCCTTTGGAAACTCCCACCCGTTCGTGTTCAAAATATTCCTCTACTATTTTGTTGAACCCTTCATCACGAATCCAGTGCAGGGAGTTGGTTGCGAACGGCAGATAACCTCGGGCCAACTTGTGGTCTCCTCCAGCCCCAGCTTCAACGATGCTGATTTTGTTGGCGATGGCAAAATCGATGGCTTGATAATAGCAGAGCTCAAAATGGAGAAAATCCTGATACTCCGTGCATCCCCAGTATCGACCAAACAAGGTATCCTGTCCGATAAAGTTCAGGGCCCCTGCAATGTACTGACCATCCTTTTCGCACAGAATGAGCAGAATCTCATCCCGCATCGATTCTCCGATCAGACTGAAGAACTCTCTCGTCAGATAGGGTCGCCCCCATTTGCGAGCGCCTGTGTCCTGGTAAAATTCCCAAAAAGCGTCCCAGTGATGTTCCTCAAGGTCAGGGCCGGTGAGCAACTGAACCGTTCCGCCGAACTCAGGAAGGTTGCGTCGCTCTCGACGGATGTTCTTGCGTTTGCGTGCGGACAATTCACCAAGGAAGTCATCAAAGGTCTCATAGCCGGCGTTGGTCCATCGGTATTGCAATCCCAACCGGTGAAGCAAGCCAAAGTTCCTTCCGGTTGTGGCTTCCTCATCAGTACAAAAATTGATGTTGAAGGACGATAGTGAACCTTGCATAACAAGACTTTTGAGAGCCTTGACCAAGGCACCCGTTCCAACAGGTTCAGCGGTGGATTTAACCAGAAACCTTCTGCCGGTCGCTGGCGTGAATGGTACAGCCGAGAGTAGTTTGGGATAGTATTGCCCACCGAGCTTTTCATATTCATGTGCCCATAGATAGTCAAAATTGAACTCTCCCAAGTTGTTCAGCTTGGCGTATAGCGGCATGACGGCAATGAACTTGCCGCTTTCGGTGACAGCGAGATGCTGCGGAATCCAGCCGGCTTCGAGCGATACGGAGCCAGAAGCTTCCAATGCGGACAAATATCGATGCGTTGTGAAGGGGTCCGAAGCCCTGTTCGCATCTTTTGCGGAGCAAGCGCACTCATCCCACGCTTCGGCAGGAATATTGCCGATGTTGTTGTAGGCAACGACCTGGACGTCAAGTGGCTTGTCCATCGCGCTTCACCCTAAATTCGTCCTGACTTCATCATCTACGATTCTATTTCAAAGATGCCTTCGACTTCAACGGCAACACCAAAGGGAAGGTCGGCCATGCCGACGGCAGAACGAGCATGTCGACCGGCCTCGCCCAGGATTTCGACAAAAAGGTCTGATGCTCCGTTGATGACGGCTGGATGATGACCAAAATTCGGCGTGGAATTCACAAACCCGGTGAGCTTGACCACCCGAACCAGGCGCTCAAGGTCGTTTTCACAGGCCTTGTTGACCTGCGCAAGCAGATTGATGGCACAGACTCGAGCCGCCTTGGCTCCGTTTTCAATATCCATGGTGTCCCCCAGTTTGCCGGTGATGAAAGAGCCATCAACCAGCGGAACTTGTCCGGATACAAAGACAAGATTGCCTGTAATGACATACGGTATGTATGTGAACGCCGGTTTGGGAACTTCAGGCAGTTGGATACCCAGCTCCTCAAGTTTTGTTGCAACTGTGCCCATGGCTTATTCCTCTCTTTGACTCCATTCCGATTAAAGGTCAGGAACGAAACGCAACCTGACTTTCCCAGTTTACAACAAATGGCGAGGCTTTCACCAATTATCATGATCAGGTAAAGTGAAAGTGTCAGCTTCGGGGCCATATGGAATGCTGTGTTCTGCAGTCTTGGACTGGCCCGCTACTAAAGTTTTATGGGAAGAATCCTTGGGTCAGAATGGTTTATGCACAGATTCTTTCCAGACTTGCAAATAAGTTGCCGTTCTGTCCTTCAGGGCTTGATCATTGGGAGTTTGACCGGCTTCCGATCAGCGTGCATTCTTTCCATTGACAGGCGCCAAAGTTCGGCCGGCAGTCCTCCACCCTGAACGCCGGTCAAGGGCGTGTTGTCGTCATAGCCCATCCAGACGCCCGTCACATAATCAGCCGTAAAGCCAATGAACCATGCATCCCGGGCTTTTTGAGTTGTACCGGTCTTGCCACCAACTTCCCAGCCTTCAAGTGAGGCCCTTCGTCCTGTTCCCTGCTCAATCACCTGACTCAACATGTACACGAGTTGCCGGGAGGTTTCTCCAGTCAATACCCTGTTGCGCGGTCCCGGTCCGGCCTTAAGGATGGGATCACTTTCGTTCCGGTATTTTATTTGCCTGATGCCGTGGGGGTGAACGGCCCATCCGCCATTCAGTATTCCAGTATAGACACCGGTCATCTCAAGTAGCGTGGCTTCTGATGTGCCAAGGGCTATGCTCGGTCCTTCAACCAGTTCGCTTTCGACACCCAAGTCCTTGGCCGTTTGGGCAACCATGTCTCGGCCCGCATGCAGGAGAACGCGAACAGCGACGGAGTTCAGTGAGCGGGCAAGACCTTCTGTCAGGGTAACAGGACCAAAATACTTGTTGTTGTCATTATTGGGCTCCCACACCTTGTCACCATGTCGAACACGGATTCTGCTGTCATCAATCAGGTCATCAAAGGCCAGTCCTGATTCCATGCCGGCCGCAAAAACAATCGGCTTGAAGAGAGAACCGGTCTGTCGCCTGGCACTTACCGCTCGATTGAAGAAGCCGGATCTATGAACATGTTTGCCGCCTACCATGCCACGAACGGCACCATCTCGCGTCATCGTGATCATGGCTATCTCGACCCCTGATCCGGCATAAACCCGTTGCGTCAGAACCTCATCAACAGCATCCTCAAGTGATCTTTGAACTCTTGGGTCGTAGGTCGTTTGAATCACCACGTCGTCTTGGGCTTCATTGATCACAAAGTCGGGCGCAACTTGCAAAATCCAATCGACAAAGTGTCCGCCGGACCTGTTTTTGGCGGCCGAGGACAGCTGGGCCGGTTTGGTGGATACTCTGGCCGCAGCGGCGGAAGAGATATATCCTTGATCTTCCATCAGGGTCGCGACCAGACTGGCTCGTTGCAGAGCTTGACTGAGATTGCGGGTTGGCGTGTACTTTGAGGGGGCGGTGAGCAAGCCGGCCAGCAGTGTACTCTCGGCTAAATTGAGTTCGCTGGCATTTTTGTCAAAATATCTCTGGCTTGCCGCCTGAAACCCGATGGTACCTGCGCCCAAATATACCCGATTCATGTAGATCATCAGAATTTCGTCCTTGGTATATTTGAGTTCCATGGCCATGGCGAAGGGAACTTCCTTTATTTTCCGCCACAGATTGATCGCCCGACATGCTTTCTCATAGTCGCTTGGGTTTTCCCATCGTTCCGGGTCGTAAGGATTGTTGTAGCAAATGAGTTTTCCCACCTGTTGCGTGATGGTTGACCCTCCGTGACCTTCAAAGGCTCCACGACCCTCCCTCAGATTGATGATGATCGCTCCGATTATGCCTCTGGGACTGATCCCGAAGTGCCCGCGGTAGCGTTTGTCCTCAATTGCAATGATGGCATTGATGAGACTGGGCGCCACATCATTGACCGTGACCGTGTCACCATGCTGTTCCCCTCTCCAATGGAAGGTACGATCATTCATGTCCAGAAACGTAACGGAACCGTTAGAGCGGCTATTTGCCAGAGAGGCCGCATCAGGCAATGATGAATAGTAATACAAGGTTGCAGCCATGAGGATCAGACCGAAAATCAGGGCAAGGCGGTAAAAAAATGCCCGAAGCAAGCGCAGAAGGCCACGAAAAATGGAACGGGAGGGCTTGGCTGTCAGCTTGTTGTGGGAATGATGTGTCCTAGGTCTGGGCCGCCTGCGTTGACCTGTTGTTTTCTGGAATTCTCGATGCAGCTCATGTCTCCGTCTTCAATCTGAAGCGGCCTCCTGTTTGCCTTGTGTGTTGGGTCAATTGAAGAGTTAACACGAGCTTTTTCGAATCCACTGGTCTTTTGGGAGAGGATTGTACTGCCTAAACAACAATCTCTTGAGGGATCTGATTCCCGACGCCAAAAATACTCTTGTAATGTTCAATCAGTTCAGGTGGACCGGATGCCTTGAGAGGGTTGTCAGACAATTTAACCGTGGGGTGACTATCCGCGGATACGGCCTTGCAAACGAGAGAAATGGGCACGAGATTGTCGGCCGCTGTCAACCCTCTGAAGTCATTGGTGAGAAGTGTTCCCCAGCCAAAGCTCAATTTGACTCGACGGGCAAAGCGATCATGCAGTTGTTCAATTTTGGCACAATCCAGTCCATCCGAAAAAATCAGCAGTTTTTCGTCTAGACTCTGCCCCTTCCGCTCCCACCATTTTATGGCGATTTCTCCCATTTCCTCCGGAATGCCTGAGTCGATACGAATTCCTTTCCACTTTGGCAACCAGTCGGGGGCATTGGCCAGCAACTGTTCAGTGCCATAGGTATCAGCCAATATGACTTTCAGGTTTCCTTCGTATTCCTGTTGCCAATCTTCAAGTACCTGATAAGGAGCGGATGCCAGTTCATTATCATTTTTGGCCAGAGCGCAATAGACCATCGGAAGTTCGTGAGCATTGGTCCCGATGGCTTCCACTTCGCGTTGCTTGGCAATGAGACAGTTTGAGGTGCCAATGAACTTGTCCCCCAGGCCCTCGCACAAGGCTTGAACGCACCAGTCTTGCCATAGATAGGAGTGTCGCCGTCGAGTCCCAAAGTCCACTATCTGCAGTTCTTCCAGCCTATTCAGCCGGTTAATCTTTTCCCAGACTCTCGTCATGGCTCGTGCATACAATACCTGAAGATCAAAGCGCCCCAGTCTGTTCAGAACAGCCCGAGACCTGAGTTCGGTCAACACGGCCAAGGCCGGTATCTCCCACAGCATGACCTCTGCCCATGATCCTTCAAAGGAAAGCTCAAACTGATCAGATTTCACTTCCAGATGATAAGGGGGAAGGCGCAATTTTTCGAACCAGTCGATGAAGCCGGGATCAAACATCTGGCGCTTGCCATAAAACACATTGCCTCGCAGCCAGGTCGATTCACCGCGCGACAGGCTGAGCGTTCTGATGTGATCCAGCTGCTCGATCAGTTCGTGCTTGTCGACCAGACGGGCCAACGGAATATTGTCTGAACGATTGATGAGCCTGAATACGACCTTGGTTTCCGGCTTTTTGTTGAGCACGAACTGGCACATCAAAAGCTTGTAAAAGTCTGTGTCGATCAGGGACCTGACGATAGGATCAATCTTCCAGCTGTGATTGTATACCCTTGTCGCTATATCGACATGAGAGGAATGGATCATTGCTGCATTAGCCGGTCAAGAAAAATTCGCTTGAGGTCAGCAGGGTAATACCCTTGGCTTGCATGGTCTTTCTTGCCTCTGCGACGGAATCATTGAGATCAATGCCTCGGCAGCAATCTTCCAGAACCGTTACCTTGTATCCCTGTTCGACAGCATCCTGAGCGGAATAAAAGACGCAGAAATCCGTTGCCAGTCCGACAAAAACAATTTCGACAATAGCGCGGTCACGGAGGTAACCGTTCAAGCCCGTGGGAGTGGCCTTGTCATTCTCAAGGAAGGCGGAATAACTGTCAACATCCTTGTTGGAACCTTTGCGAAGGATCAGGTCCGCCCGAGTGTGGTCCAGTCGGGGATGAAAATCGGCTCCCGGCGTGCCTTGGACGCAATGATCGGGCCAAAGTATCTGCGAACCGTAGGATACCTCAATGTATTGATAAGGTTCACGGTTCTTGTGGTTGGATGCGAACGAAGTGTGATCAAGGGGATGCCAGTCCTGCGTGAAGACTTTAACGGCAAAGGAATCCAGCAAGCAATTGATAGGCTGAACAACCTGGTCTCCATCCTTGACCGCCAGCCGTCCCCCGGGACAGAAATCATTCTGAACATCAATGGCAACAAGTGCCGTTTTCCGATCTATTTTCATTTGGGCTGCATCTTTTTCCAATTCGTCGAGACGGGACCAGATGATCATAAACCTGATTCGCCGTTACGTAAACTAAGACACCATCGAAATTATTCTAGGCAATCGACTCACGAATCCCGTTCCATCTCATTGTGCGAATGCAGGGGCATCAGAGACGGTTGGCACACGTTTGATCATGAGAAAGCTGTCCCGCATTGTTAACGGTGGGTTTCGGTTTGTCGTAGTCATCATTTTGACCCGCCCCGACATCACTCAACAGATACGTTTGTTCTCACCTCTTAACATGAGGCTGCCCGGCCTCTTGTAATCATTTCGCCAATGGTATCGAGATCGATTATTCGGGATGCCGGTCCCTGGCCTACTTTACGATTCGGTTAGGTTTGACACAGGCCCGCCTTGACATTCGCATTCCTGTGATCTATAAATCACGACAAACCGCTTTTCCTCGACCCGGGAACCCGGCGCGAGCCGCTGTTGATAATTCAACCGACAAGAGGAGTTGCCCGATGAGCGACGAGAATTCACGGCCACCATTTGATGCTTCAGGCGTCAAGGATTTCATCACGGCTCGGGACCGCATCATCAATCCTTTCTTCGTCGGCCGCGAGGGCATCATGACGCTCGTGAACGACTGTCTCGAATCAGTCAACATGCGGCGCCAGAAGAAGGCCAAGGGTCATCCTGCCGAGGGATTGATGCGGTTAATCCAAGGGCCCCGGGCGTCGGCAAGAGTTCTGTCCTGCGCGAACTCGAACATCGCTACATTCAGACACTGACAACCCAGCCGGGCGCTCACAAGGTCATCCCAATCGTCATCAGCAACACGATCGGCTTTCGTTGGGCTGTGTTCATCAGCGTCTGCGGGACGGCATGGAGGATGTTCTCGATCGTGTCGGCAACGCCGAGGTGCTGGGCCTCGTGCAGGATGTCAACTTATTCGGCGTTCGAATCGAGCGACCCGCCAGGACGGCGAACGAGCGACCACGCTTGCCGAAAAACTGCACCATTCTGCTTCGAATCGACGAAATTCAGACTGTGCCGGGTGAACCGGATGACGAAAGCGCCCACATTCTGCAACACCTCGAGAGCGGCAGTGACGGCCAGGCCATTCTGCCAGTGCTCGCCGATTTGTCCAACAGCCTCAATGTGCTGCGAAAGTTGGGACTGTCACGCCATGGCGACGCGCCCGTCACATACATGAAACCGCTCAGCCGGGCTGATGTCGCTGCCGCCACCCGGCAATTCAGTCAGCATTTCGGCGTGGCCGGTCTACCCGCCACACAAAGGCGCTGGGAACGGACTCTTTATCGTTGGTCCAAGGGCTGGCCCAAGCATCTGCAACGGCCTGGCCGTTCTTGGTGACACCCTACTCGCCGCCGCTGGTCAGCTGGATACGGTCGATGTCATGGCCGCTCAACGGCAGGCCGGGGTCAAGCGAATTGACTATTACTGAACCCGTCTGGACGATTATCAGAAAAAGCCAGCTCTGATGGGTCATGTCATGGCTGGCATGGGCCACGAGCCCGTGGCCCTCGAGCAGGTTGACGCCAGCATCCAGGCCGCCATGCAAAAGTGTACGTGGCCTGGTATGTCGCTTCCCGAATGGCTCGAGATGTTGCATTGTGGTCTCATTGACATTCACTCGGTTGATGCTCGCGGCGTTCGCTACGTCTGTCCTATTCCCTCCTTACACTCCTTTGCCGTCATGCAAACCAGAACGCCCTTGCATTGGGCTGTGCAGAACGGCCACATCGAAGCGACGGATATCGACGTTGACGTCGACGCTCGCGATGCGTGGTGACGCACCGCTCTGCGCATAGCTGCCCAAGAGAACTGGCCGTTTGTAATTGAAAAGTTGCTGGACGAGGGAGCATCACTTGAGGCTGTTGATCGGTGGCAGAGCACAGCCTCGCATGTGGCGGCTCATGAAAACGCCGAAGAGAGAGTCTTGCCACATTGCTAGCGGCCGGGGCGGATGTCCATGCGACCGACGTAAAGGGAGAGACGCCCCTGCATCACGCTGCTGCTGAGGACAGCGCCTGCGCTGTCGAGATGCTGCTCAGGGCACAGGCCAACCCGAATCTGTACAAACGGGTTGGACAGACGCCAAGCGACCTCACGTCGAAAGGTGGCAAGAGCCGTTGCCTTCTTGATGCGGTGACACACGAACTGGGACCCGAGGGGCTAGGGCCGTAAAGCGGAGCCGAAACGAAAACGTCGCTTTCATCGGGTCAAATCCATGTTCTGGCAACCTGGCACATGTGTGAGTGATGGTAAGACCGGTTCTTGCCCAATATCTTGTGTCGGCATATTAACGAACATTGTTGGCGTTGACATGGCCTGTGGTGATCCATAGTTGGTCGGTGTTTCGTATTAACCCCGCACTGCAGGAGAATTCATAATGGCTTTCTTTTCCTCCCCTCGTTCGCGTGGACGTTCGGCTGCTGTTGCACTGGCGAGCGTCATTCTGACCTTGACCGTCATGGCGTCACCGCTGTCTCTCAAGCCCGTACAGGCCGGGCTTTTTGACGACGATGCCGAGACAGCCTCAAGAAACCTGAGCAAGGCCGCCGACAATTTCGAGATTCTGCGGCGGGTTGTGTTCATGAACGGCATAACTGATCGGTACATGCTGGAGATCATCGGCCTATGCTCGATTGTCGATCAGAATAACCAGCTTGAGGTTACCTGCCGAACGGATGACGGATTCAAGAAGCATTTTCTGGGTTTGTCGGACAATGTCACCTATTTTGTCGAGCAAATTGATGCTGGCAATGTCAGTTCCAGTCACTATCGAGTGACCTTCAAGCCGCAGAGGCTGATTCCAGATGTGGATCTTCGCTTGAACTGGAATGAACTGTTCCAGAACTCATCGACTGCCGGACCGTAAATGGTCGATCTGGTCGCCACAGGTGAACGAGGAACCCGGACAAGAAGAGCCGAGGTCATGACATTCCTTTTCTTGTCGGGTTCAGTCATTCAGCCCAAGGATGAGGACGAGGTTGAACATTGTCGTTCGACGATTGCATCTTGCACATGGAGGGCCGGAATGAATTGGGCATGAAGGGGGAGGAGACATGACGAGATGGAATTTTTACGGCCGCAAGCAGGAAATGGAGCTCTTGAGTCGAGATCTGGAACTCGACCGACCGCTCGCTGAACGTCAATTCAACACTACCCTTATTGCAGGTCGGCGACGTGTCGGCAAGAATGCGTTGCTAAATCAAACTGTTCGCCGGTACGGCGACTTGGCAGACCTCCTGGTCGTAGAACTGCCAGAGCACGAGGGCGGCGGTCACGATTCTCTGTGTCTGCTCTCTCTGCTCGCGGCTATCGACCGATGCGGCTTGCACGAACGCTTGAAAAGTTTTTCTCTACCGCCTGCTCGCAGCGGCCCATCCTATCATTTTGGCGAGATATGTCGTCATCTGATCGGTCAGGGTGTCATTGTCTGTCTCGATGAGTTTCACAATGCCGAACGGACTGGCATCGTGTCAAGTATCAAACAGTTGATTGACCATATTGCCCTCGGATATATTCGGCAACCGTCGGTCCCCAAGCCTCCGGGCAAGTTGATTCTCATGGGTTCGCACCAGCAGCGGATCAAGGCCATGTTCACGCAGCAACGGGCACTGTATGGGCGCATCGACACGGCTGTAAAGGTCCGCCCTTGGCGGCTGTCGAGCATCTTCATGATGGCCGAAGAGCAGGGTCTCCTGCAGCAGCCGGAACGCTTTCTCACGCTATGGACTGCCTATGGTGGCATGCCGCATTGCTGGGAGCGATTCATAATACACGCGCGTCATGCCGCTCTACGAGACGGACTGACACGATCCAGTTCGGATCAGGCCGATCGGGATCAGGATCGAAACTGGCTGCAGGCATTCCTGCAGATGGAACACGACATCCTGCTGGATTCGGAGTTGGATGAGCGGTTCGACAATCAGGCTTATATCGAACTGAAGCCTTATTTGAGGACCATTCTTCTGCATATGGCACGTTATCCCAGAACCAAGCTGCGAGCCTCCGACTTTCCGGTTGAATTGCGGTCAGATGGCCAGACGGCCGCCGATCTGGCGATGGCACTGTCCGAGCTCAAAAGCAACGTTCAACTGGTTCGTAACTACAGTCTGCCGACGGATTCAAGCTCAGACACAGACGATCCGGTGTGGGAAATTGCTGACAATGCCATCCTGTTTCAGTTGCATGTTTTTCCGGAACTGTTTCGCACCCGTTTCGTAGGAGAAATCGAAGCTGATCCGGAGCCATCGCTGGATACGCGTGGTGCGCAAGCACGCATGACGACGCTGGAAGGAGTAGCCTTGGAGCGCCTGATCAAGGACTGGATGCGTGAATGCCCCTTGCGTCAATGGGGAGCAACCAACGTCTATACGCCCCGGAATCGATTGAGACAAGATGAGGACACCAATGAGATCGATGCCCTGCTACAGTTGGGTGATGGAGATACGAACGACATTCTGCTGGTCGTCAGTGCCAAGCGGCAGGCAGCGAAACAGGCAAGGGAGATGAAAAAGGAATCAGGAATGCCGGTTCGACTTGATCGCCTGCTAGAACGGATGCCGAGCCTGAACAAGAGGATAGGAGGATTGCGACGGATCTGGACGATGGTCTCGCCGCGTTTCACGGTCGAACAGGTTCACCAGTACGAGGCAGACGGGGTCGTCTGCATCGACATTTCGGCCATGGCGGGCGAGATGCGGAACGACTGGCCACGACTACGAGCGCTCGTTGATCTGAAACCGGATGTGCCCTCGAGGGGCGGTGGTGCATGACCACAGCCATGATGAAATCCATCAATTCCGGCTGCCAGTCCGATGAGAATGCTTGGAGACAGCCGTTTCAAGGGTATCATCGGTGAATATTTCGGCTCTGCCGATTGGCTTGTCGGTTCAGCTTGACCTGTTGAGCCGTTTACACCACCCTCTTTGTATCCTCGGACGACAAGTGAGGTCAAAATGTTGACGGAGAAGAAAGATTATCTCAATCAAGACAGATGCAATCCGCAATCAAGCTCAGATGGGTTGAAACAGAACGACGGCGTCACTGTAATCAAGGTCTTCGGTCAGGCACCAGGGAGGAAGGGAATGGAGTGATGGATCAAACGGCATGAAGCCAGCCTTGCGGTAAGCGGCAATCGCTCGAGGATTGCGTTGCGAGGGTCGGATGATGGCCAGATTCGTTCGCTGCTTGTCCGGTATCAGACGAATGACCTCACGAAGGGCTCTTGAGCCCCAGCCCTTGTTCCAATTGGCACGGTCGGCAATCCACAGGTCCAGTTCAACGATGTTGTCCCGGATGTAATAGCTGATAGCGCCGATTTCCTCGCCGGCAGCGACCATCACGAAAAGTCTGAAGTTTCCATTTTCGCCGAAGGCTTCGGCATCATAGTCCATGCAAAATTCTTCGTAGGTTGGCACAGGCGCGTCGGCAAATCTGGGTGGTCCAAGCATTTCGGCAGTGGCATCGGAGCCGGCCAGCCAACGATAGATTTTCGCCTGTTCCGCCAGTCTTGCGGGTCGCAAATGAAGATCAGACACGGCTGGATGTCCCCCTTTCATCACGGGTTTGAAACGGGTCTGATGCACAAGGCATTCATGAAACTCTGAAGTTCCACATTAACAGTTTTAATGAACGGCGGCAAAACCTATATTTTGGGCAGGAAAAAGGAGCAGATTGTGAGTGAAAATAATTCCGCCCCCGAAGAGTATGGTGAAGACCACATCAAGGTTCTGAAGGGGCTAGAAGGTGTCCGCAAGCGACCGGGCATGTATATTGGCAATGTTCAAAACGGTGATGGTCTTCATCATTTGATTTACGAGGTTGCTGACAACGGTGTTGACGAGGCCCTGGCCGGTCATGCCGAAGAGATTTCGGTTACGCTTCATGCTGATGGGTCGGTTTCGGTGGAAGATGACGGTCGCGGAATTCCGGTCGGCGTCATGGAAGAGGAAGGTGCATCGGCGGTTGAGGTCATCATGACCCAAATGCATGCGGGAGGCAAGTTCGACAGCAACAGTTACAAGGTTTCCGGGGGCACCCATGGCGTGGGCGTATCGGTCGTCAATGCCCTGTCTGACTGGCTGGAAGTTACGGTGTGGCGCAATGGCAAGCAGCACTTCGTCCGATTTGTCCATGGCGAGGCCGTCGAACCTCTGAAGGCTGTCGGGGACTGCGGCGATAGAACCGGCACCAAGGTTGTGTTCATGGCCAGTTTCGGGCGTTTCAACAACCTGAGCTATGAGTGGGACCGCCTGGAAAAGAGATTCCGTGAACTTTCGTTCCTGAACTCTCACCTGAAAGTGAGACTTCGGGACGAGCGTGAAACCGAAGTCAGGGAAGAACTGTTTTACTCTGAAGGGGGCGTGCGGGAATTTGTTGCCTATCTTGATTCCCAGCGTACGGCGGCGATGGAGGCACCAATCTACATCAGCGGCAATCTGATGGATGTCGGAGTCGAGGTCGCCTTTTGGTGGAATGATTCCTACCACGAACTCATCATGCCTTACACCAACAATATCCCCCAGTCTGACGGGGGTACTCACGTCATGGGATTTCGCTCGGCCTTGACTCGAACCATCAACTCCTATGCGGCTGAATTTGCGCAATCCAGACAGGCCAAGGTGCGTTTCAATGGCGATGATATCAGGGAAGGCATGACATGCGTGATTTCGATCAAGCGGGCGGAACCGGATTTCAGTTCACAGACCAAGGACAAGCTCGTGTCGACCGATGTTCAGACGGCTGTGTCGACGTTGGTCGGGGAAAAGCTGATGGAGTATCTGCTGGAGAATCCGTCCGAGGCCAAGATGATCCTGACTCGCATCAGTCAAGCGGCCGAGGCTCGGGAGGCAGCTCGCAAGGCCCGTGAACTGTCACGCAAAAAGTCGGGCATGGATGTCGCGTCGTTGCCCGGCAAGCTGGCCGACTGTCAGGAGAAGGATCCGCGCAATTCGGAATTGTTCATTGTCGAGGGCGATTCGGCCGGGGGATCGGCCAAGCAGGGTCGAGCCCGCATGAATCAGGCCGTTCTGCCCCTCCGAGGCAAGGTGCTGAATATTGAACGCGCCCGGATTGACAAGGTCTTGGGGAATGAGCAGATCGGCACGCTCATCACGGCCTTGGGAGCCGGCATAGGCCGGGACGAGTTCGATGTGGAAAAGTTGCGATACCATAAAATCATCATCATGACGGATGCAGATGTAGACGGAGCTCACATTCGCACTCTGCTCCTGACATTTTTCTTTCGCCAGATGCCCGAGATCATCGAAAATGGCTATCTTTACATCGCTCAGCCGCCCTTGTACAAAGTCCAGCGCGGGAATGCAGGAACTTATCTCAAGGATCAGTCCGAGTTGGATGAGTTTCTGATTCAACAAGGGACTGCAGGAGCCGTCTTGCGCTTGGGAACCGGTGAAACCTTGGCTGCCGCCGACCTTTTGCGAGTAGTGAATCAGGCCAAGGATGTCACCACAATCCTGAAGAAGTTTCGCAATCACCATTGGCGTCCGGCAATAGAGCATGGAGCCATTGCCCAGGTATTTTCCAACAACCGGATTCAGGCTGATGCCCAGGGGGCCGCCGACAAAATTGCCGCCCGGCTGGACATGGAGGCGCCGGAGTATGAGCGTGGCTGGGTCGGACGACCGGCGCAAGATGGAGGGTTGACATTCCGGCGGACGCTCCGAGGTGTCGAGGAATTTCAGACTTTGCGCCGGGCCTTCCTCGTCACTCCCGAATGCAGCAAACTCGCTCGCATGGGCGAAGAGCTGGATGAGGTGTACAGACTTCCAGCCGAGCTGGTTCTCAAAAGCAGAGCAGAAACAATCTATACGCCAACTGGTCTGCTGGACGCCATTCTAGACGTAGGACAAAAGGGGCTGACCTTGCAACGATACAAGGGTCTGGGAGAAATGAACCCTGATCAACTTTGGGAAACGACCCTGGATCCCTCCGAACGAGTACTGCTTCGGGTGAAGGTTGAAGATGTGGCCGAGGCCAATGATCTCTTTATCAAGCTCATGGGCAAGGATGTTCCACCCCGCAAGGAGTTCATAATTGAGAACGCCCTCAACACGACACACGCCTTCGCCTGACAGGCCAGTCGGCGATAAGACGTGTCGACGGAGCTTTTCACGCCTGAGAAGCCGGATGTTCAAGACCCGGTCTTAACAATGTTAAAGGCCAGCATTGGCTGATCCAGAGTCACACGGCCATCATGCCGTTTGGCATGCTGGGCAAATCGAGCCTCGATGTCTGTAACACATTCCGCGGCCCGAGGTCGGCGTGTCTCGTCGACGGCAATCGCCATCGCTATGAGTTCCGATGCATGTGGCACGGGATAATGAGTCAAAAACTCATAGGTATCGACCAGCCTGCACTGCCCCTGAACCTCAGATTCTTGCAGAAACAGGTCTAGTTGCTCAAGCGCTTGGCGCCGAACCTCTGTTTCATCGTCGAGTGGCTGCATGACTTCAAAACTTCCACCCCGGGCCAAAGGCTCCAGTACCAGTATTGAGCAGCTTGGTCGGACCAGTTTTAACGCTTGCTCCAGACTCGGAATCATCCTGTCAACCGAAATGTGATGGAGCGTATTCATTATGATGATGCCATCAAACGAATCCAGAGCGAAAGCGGCTGTTTCAATGCCGGCACGAATTGCGTTGACTTCGGGCCACATTGATTTGGCCTGGACGATGGAGTTCTCGTTCACATCGATCCCGGTCGGGATGGCGCCCCTCTTGAGAAGGGCCTTCAGCAGGTTTCCGCGGCCACAGCCGACGTCAAGAATTCTCTTGCCGCTCAGGGGTTCGAAGGTCTTCTCGATAACCTGAATGTTTCTCGATTCGCCAACATGCTGGGCGGGAAGCCGGGAAAAAATCGTCATGGGTTCCGAATGCCGCTCTGGACAGGGAACAAGGTCATGACAGCAGGTTTGACCCACGGTCTGCAACGAGTGATCAGGTCAAAACCTTGTTGTCTTGATTTCAAAAACGGAATAATCTGCATTTGAAACATTCATTAGAGGTTAAGGAGCAAAAGATAAATGTCAGAAGCGGGACACTTGCAAGCACTTATCGAAAAGCACAAGGAACTTTCCGAGAGAGTGGAGAAAGAGGAAAAGAAACCCTCCACTGACTATTTGACAATCGCGCGGCTCAAGAAAGAGAAGTTGCTTCTGAAAGAGAAAATTGCCGGTTTGAGTTAACTGACGAGTACAACCTGTTGACAGCATGGAATTATCCGGGAATGAGGCCTCACTTGTCTTCGAGAGTATGGATCGTTCGTATTCAGAGCATCTGGTGAAGCGGGGATTCATGATCCTTTGTTGGTGGTTGAGACTTTGGTAGAAGCGGGCGAAAGCAAACCGGATGACATAAAGTACTGGGTAGATGATCACCCACCTGCCTCGGTCACCTTTTTTGCGACATTACAGCAATTTGCCCTTCTCGGGTCCATCATGACCCTTCCCATTGTGTTCGGTCGATCACTGGGTCTGGGCCAGACCGAACAGATCAATCTTGTTGCTCTGACCATGATTGCTGCGGGAGTCGGAGTCATCTTGCAAACTCTGAATCGTGGAGGTGTGGGCGTCGGGCTGTTCGTACCCATGCATACATCGGCTGCGGCGTTTCCGGCCATGGGGGTCGCTGTCGGCATTGGAGGTCTGAGTCTGGCGTTCGGCATGCTGGCCATTGTCGGTTTGGTTCAATTGCTGGTCAGCCGAATTATCGTTCGCCTGAAGGAGTTCATTCCTGTCGAAATTGCTGGCTTGGCCGTGTTTACCATCGGGATTGAGGTCGGATTGCTGGGTCTCCGAAACATCTTCGGCATCGGCACGGAATACGAATACGACAATCTGCACATGACAGTGGGCCTGATTACACTCGGTCTGATTATCGTGATCGGTGTCTGGGCGCCCGTCACCCTGCGCGCGTTTGCCGTTTTCGTCGGCTTGGTGATCGGCCAGCTGATTGCCATCTTGGTCGGGCTTGTGCGACCGGAGGACATTGCCGCCATCTGGTCAAACGACCTGTTCTCTATACCCCCGATTGGTAAATTTGGCTGGTCAATAGACTGGAGCCTGGTTCCCGATTTTGCTCTCGTCGGTGTCGCGTTGTCGCTCAACTGCTTTGGGATCGTCGTCGTTGCTCAGAAATCCTACAATTCAGCTTGGAGCAAGCCCGATCTGAAGGGTGTACAAAGAGGCCTGATGGCTGAGGGCATGACCAACATCTTAACGTCGTTTCTGAACGGAATTACCCAGACCAGTTCAGGTCCGGCCGTCGGCTTGGCTCTCACCTCCGGCATTGTCAGTCGAATCGTGGGTTTCGTTCTCGGCGGCGTCTTTATCGTCATGTCCTTTTTTCCGCCTGTCACCTATATTTGGAACAGCTTGTCAACCACTGTTGTCGGGGCGATTCTGATCTTTATCGGCGTCTTTATCACCATAACCGGAATTCGAGTTCTCACTCTCAGGCTTCTGGATAATCGCCGGACCATAGCCTTGGGATTGGGAATCATCGGTGGCGTTGGCTACGAAATGGTGTCCAAGACAGCATCGGAAGGTTCAACCCTCTTCGTTCTTTTTTCCACTCCCTTGGCGATTACTCTCAGCATCGCCATTGTCCTGAACGCCCTGTTTCTCATCTACAGCCGCAAGAAACTGACTTATGATCTCAGCCTTGACCCGGGATGGAATGAACGCCTCAATAAAATGATGTGGTCGCTAGGTGCAGCTTGGGGAGCATCACCAGAAACGGTGGAACGCATTATTCATTCGACCAACGAACTGATCGACGTCATTGCATCCAATGACTTGCTGAGGGGGCAGCCGGAAGTGCATTTTACGGCAAGATTCTTTGAATCAGGCTGTTCTCTTCGGGTCATGTACAATGGAATTGGCTTCAAGGTCGTCGACACGCCTCCAAGCCCAGAGCGCATGCTGGACGACCCCGATGCTGTAACCGAAATGGCCGGATATCTGGTTCACAGGATTGCCGATGGGATCAAGGTCAGTACGACACGAGGCCCGCACACAGCCATTACTCTCAGTTTCAAAGACGCTTGAAACATGCGTGATCGGTGCCCTTGCCCCGAAGGTTTAAATCAGACGGACCGCGGCTACGTATGCCGGGTTCAGGACGCTATCTTTCCTCGGGGATATCCAAATCGCAACTTGCCAGAATGCTCCGAGCCTCGGTATAGTCGCGGTCGGCAACCATGACACGCCTTGGCAGGATGCCAATTTGACCTTCAAGCACGCTCATGTGAGCATCCATGACAAAGGCCTGCACCCCTTCACCCTCAAGTATGGCCGAGGCAAATGCGATTTTCGTCGGATCGTTGGTTCGGAAAATTTCTTTCATGGACATTCCGGAATGAACCCCGCAACAAAGATAGAGCTTCAAAATCTGATGACAATGGCTCGACATGAATAGATCCTTGCAATTGCCTCAGGCGGTTCAGAGCGATCTTGCGAAAGTGGAGGCGCTGATTCGACAAAAATCCGACTCCGACCGGGTTGACCGAATCAACGACGTCTTGCATCACATATTCAGTGGTGGAGGCAAGAGGTTTCGACCTATACTGACCTTGTGCGCGTCCCGATTGCTGGGCTATGAGGGTGCCAAGCACCTGTATCTTGCCGCCGCCGTCGAGTTTGTGCATACGGCAACCCTGGTTCATGATGATGTGGTCGACGACAGTCGGCAACGAAGGGGTCGTCCTGCGGCCAATTTCTTGTGGGACAACAAGACATCCGTTCTGGTTGGAGACTATCTCTTTGCCCGATCTTTTCAATTAATGGTTGCATCGGGCTCACTGCGAGCGCTTGAAGTTCTTTCAGATGCCTCTTCAACCATCGCTGAAGCCGAAGTCCTGCAGCTGGTAAAACAAAACGACCCGACCATGAGCCTGGATACCTACTTGACCATAATAAGGGGCAAGACGGCGGCATTGTTTTCGGCGGCAACATCAGCCGGCACGATTGTCGCCGAGGGGTCAGAGGAACAGATACGGTCCTCGCATGATTTTGGCGAGGCCTTGGGGATAGGTTTTCAGATCATGGATGATCTGCTTGACTATCAGGGCGCTTCGTCGGCCTTGGGGAAAAATGTCGGTGACGACTTCCGCGATGGCAAGGTCACCCTGCCGGTGATTTACGCCCTGGAAGAGGCCGATGAGGAGGAACGGAAATTTTGGCTGCGGGTGTTCAAGCACAAACAGCTATTGGACGGTGATCTGGAAGAAGGCATGTCGATCCTGAATAAAAGGGGAATTGTCGCAAGGGTTGAAAACGAGGCCGTGATCTGGTCTGGCAGGTCAAAGGAGCATCTCGCCCACTTTCCTGATGGCGAAATCAAGGAGTTCATGCACCAGTTGGCGGACTACTCGGTACAGCGCTCAAGTTAGTCCGGATGCCGCTGCCACTTCCGTCCGCGAGGATCTAGATCAGGGTCATGGAGGTTTGAACCCACCATGAGGGATGGTTTTGCCTGATAGCGGCGGCAGCCTCGTCGGCTTTGGCAAGACTGTCATAGATGCCAAAGCATGTCGGTCCCGATCCGGTCATGCGGGCCAGCAGGCACCCGCTTGATACGGCAATGCAGCGAAGCGCATCGCTTATGACTGGGCATAGGCGAATGGCAGTCTCTTCAAGATCGTTGCGCTGACACCTCAACCAAGCCATCAATTCGTCAAGTGACAGGTTGGAGGGAAGTTTTGACAGGGAAGGATTTTCAGTCCTTTGCAGGTTTTCGAAAACCAGTCCAGTTGCCAGAGAGACATCAGGGTTGACGAGCAGCAATGAAAGTGCCGGACACGAATCGAGAGGTTCAATTATGTTGCCGGTGCCTGCAACAACACAGGTCTTGCCGACAACACAAACGGGAATATCGGCCCCTAGGGCGGTCAGTTCTTCAACGGATGGCAGCGGTCGCGACAGCATCCTGCTCGCAAGCTTGAGCACAGTCGCGGCATTGGAGGATCCACCGCCGAGACCGGCGCCCACGGGTATCTTCTTGTCAAGGGCGATGGCGAAATCGCAGCGTTTTGAAAGCTGAAGCCGATTCAGCCCCTGAAACATCAGGTTGTCGTTTCCTTGGGGTACATGAGCCCGAAACGGCCCGCTTGCGGCTAATGTGGAAACGTCGCTCAAGGCCAGTTCAACGCCGTCCCCAAATCGGGTAAAGACAATCAGGCTGTTGATGGCATGATAGCCGTTGCTCAGTCTACGGGTTACATGCAGGGCCAGATTGACCTTGGCGTGGGCTATGCCCTTCGTCACCATGGGACTAATCCAGACCCGTCAGCCGTTCCGCTTCTTCCAGGCCAAGTTTCAGCTTGAGTTCAATCATTGTCCGGATTTTGTCCGTGGGTTCGAGTTCCAGGGCTCGTTGCCATTCCTGTCGGGCCATGCCCTGCCTTCCTGTGACCCAATACAAATCGCCAATATGATCCACAATCTCGAATTCATCCGGTGATATGAGATCGGCTTCCAGCAGATACATTTCGGCCTCCTCGTAATTGCCCTTGCGGAAATACACCCAGCCGAGCGAGTCAAGATAGGCGCCATTCTTGGGACTCAACTCCAGTGCACGGACAATCATTTCCTTGGCGTCATCCAAAGCGATGTCCCGGACGGCCAAGCTGTAACCGAAATGGTTGAGTACCTGATGATTGTCCGGATCCAGCTCCAGCGCCTGGCGAAAATCGATCTCCATCAGCCCATGTTCTTCCATGAAATTATGCGAGGCCCCCCTGAGAAAGTATGGGTACCAAAGAAGTTCCTCCTCATCGGGTCCGCTGATGCTCAAGGCACGGGTAATGCTGTCCACTGCCGATCGGTATTGTCGTTCATAAAACTGGATCTCGCCAAGCTTGAGCCAGAAATCATAACTGTCGGCAAAGTTTGGGGCCGCATCCTGAAGAATTTTTGCACTTTCGGCCAGGTTGTCATTCAGGGCCAGAATATCCGCTTGATACAGCAATTTAGGCAGGGCATAAAGGCCATTGTCATCAATCGGGTCCAAGGCCAAAAGAGCCAGTTCATGGCTCTCGAGCTGAGAAAAGTACTCGCTCAGCTCAAAATAAGTCAGCGGGTCTGACGGATTGACAAAACTCGCCAGCCTGAATGTCTCTACAGCATCGTCCTGATATCCCTCGCCAATGATGCGGCCAAAGACCAGCAGGGAGGTTGCAAGCCCCTTCTCGGCCGTCAGCGAAAAGTCAAAATCCGGAAGCGCCTCATCGTTGACAGATGTTCTGAGATCTCGCAAAACGACAGAGCGAGGATTGTTGCTGGCAATATTCAGGCTGTTGAACACCTGCCGAGCTTCGTCCAACTGACCCATAGCAAGGACCATCGTCAAATAAAGATAGAGTCCCTCTGGCTGAACGAATTCCTCATACTCGAAAAGATTGCCAAGCACTCCAATTGCCGTTCCGTAGTGATCCTCATGAGCAAGAATCAGACCGGACGAATAACGTCCCAGATCGGATAGTTGCTGAAAGGATTCGGCATTCCAGATGGCCAGCGCGCTCTCGGAATCACCAAGAGCGAAATGGGCCCATCCCTCGAAAAACGTTTTTCGATAGTCATTCCACTCATCACTTTGACTCAACCGGAGAACCTCTTCAAAATCGCCTTCAATAAAGGCGCCCGTGAGGATTGTCAGGTTGGCCAGGATGTCGGAGGGGTCCGTTTCGATTACGTTGTGGGCATAATCAAGGGCCTGATCAAACTCGCCGGCACCCAAATAGACCTCCAGGGCAAGACTGTTGACGGGGGCATGGTCGAAGCTTGCGGCTGGCATGTCTTCCATGAAGGATCGGGCATCCAGATATTGGTGTTCGATCGATGCCTGAGTGGCCAGAATGAATGTTGACAGGTAATCCCTTGCCTTGGCCGGCAACGAAATGGAGATGACCAGTGCAAGAACGGCCATTCGACAGGTAGACTGAAACTGAATCATTTTAAACATTCGCGATGCGATCTGCGCATTTCAAGGAGATGCCGCTGGTTTGTCTGCGAGTGGTAAATTGTCATGTATATAGGAACTGTATTCGCCAAATTCGTGTCGTCTTCAAGGAATTTTGTACACGGACCCCTGCCGATCACATGTTGGGATAATTGGGTCCGTCGCCCCCTTGCGGGGTACGCCAGTTGATGTTTTGGGATGGATCCTTGATATCGCAGGTCTTGCAGTGGACACAGTTTTGAAAATTAATCTTGAATTCCTTGTTCCCCGCCGCGCTTTCAACCACCTCATAAACACCTGCGGGGCAGTATCGTGTGGCGGGTTCGTTGTAGATTGGCAGATTGATGCCAATGGGCACGCTTGGATCCGTGAGTTGCAAATGACAGGGTTGTTCTGCCTCGTGATTGGTGCCGGCAAAACTAAGGTTGGTCAGGCGGTCGAAGCTGATCGTGCCATCGGGCTTGGGATATTCAATGGGTTCGTGCTTGATTGACGGTTCGGTCGATTCGGCATCCGATTTTGCGTGCTTGAGTGTTCCAAAGGGGCTTCCTCCCAACAGCGACGTACTCCACATGTCGAAGCCGCCGAGCAACAAGGATGCATACAGTCCGTGACGAGACCACAAGGGCTTGACATTTTTGACTCGTTTCAGATCCTTGCTGATGGGGCCCGTTGTGATGGACGTTTCATAGGCATCGAGTTCGATGCCAGCTTGCCCTTCAGCAATGGCTCGGGCTGCAGCATCCGCCGCGGCAATGCCGCTTAGCATGGCATTATGGTTGCCTTTAATCCGGGGAACGTTGACCAGGCCCGCAGCACATCCGGCAAGCACTCCACCCGGGAAGGTCACTTTGGGTACCGATTGCCATCCCCCTTCCGTTATGGCTCTCGCACCATAAGCGATACGGCGTCCCCCTTCCAGCAAATTCCTGATCATTGGGTGATGCTTGAAACGTTGAAACTCCATGTATGGATGGAGGTACGGGTTGGCATAGTTCAGATGGACCACGAAGCCGAGACTGATCTGGTTGTCCTGGGCATGATAGATGAATGAACCGCCCCCTGTCTTTGATCCCAAAGGCCAGCCGGCCGTGTGGGTCACGGTGCCCAGGCAGTGCTTTTCCGGATCAATTTCCCAGATTTCCTTCATGCCCAGGCCGAATTTGGGATGATCGGCATTCCGGTCCAGCTGAAACCTGGCGATGACCTCCTTGGCAAGGGAACCTCTGACTCCCTCACATAGAAACACAAACTTGCCGAGCACTTCATAACCAGGCTCGTAGTTGGGGCCTTCCGTTCCATCAGGATTTTTGCCAAATTCGCCGGCGATAACGCCCTTGACCTCTCCGTTTTTGCCATAAACCAGTTCCGAACAGGCCATTCCCGGATACACCTCTATTTCCAGCTCTTCGGCCCGTTCAGCCATCCAGCGACAGACATTGGACATGGACACGATAAAATTGCCATGGTTGTTCATAAGTGGCGGCATGGGCCAGTTGGGAAGGCGAATACGTCCCCCTTCCCCCAAGAGATAGAAGTTATCGTTTGTGACAGGAACCGTGACGGGAGCTCCACGGGATTGCCAATCCGGCAGGAGCTCATCCAGACCAACAGGGTCCAGTACGGCACCGGACAGGATATGTGCCCCGACCTCAGCCCCTTTTTCGAGAATGCAAACCTCCAGATCGGGATTATTCTGTTTCAGCCGTATTGCGGCGGAAAGACCAGCTGGACCGGCCCCGACAATGACAACGTCAAATTCCATGAATTCTCGTCCCGCTTGGGTCATGCTTCATCCCTGTTCAATATTTGCCGGCCAGCACCTTAATGCCGGTTGAATTTAGTTTGAGTCGGGGCCCCTGTCAAAGGGCTTCAGAGACAGTGGCCTCAAAATTTTGCCTCTTGAACCTGACGGTCAAAACGGGCCGACTCGACCGTGACACAACTTGAACTTCTCCTTTGCAAGACTTTCCAAGTTTAAGTCTATCGACGGCCATCAGCCCGACAATTCACGCCACGATCAACTGATGCGCAATCAGGCGCAGATCAAGTCCTGCCTTGGATAACAGTCATATTTACGGATATAAGGCCTGAACCATGAAGTCCCGATAAGATTCGGTTCAGCAATTGAACATGGGCCATTCCTAGATGCATCAGCTGCCTTTGGCTTGAATTGCCGGCATCAAGACAGGCATCCGTTACACAAACGTTTCATTGGTAAAGCCATAACGGCGTTCATGTCATCGACATGAGATGGTCAGGATTTGCCCGACCTGCCGTGCCAATGCACCATCTCACCGGAAAATGACCGTTGTCGAGAAACAGGAAATTAAATACCTGTTTACCCAAAATTTCCAAACCGTTGTATTCCCGATTCCATGAGAAGTTCAGGCGGATCGACGGTATCCCGAAAGCGTGGCTAACATCATCGTGTAACGACCAGCCTAAAAAGGACTGTAACTTCGTGAAGCTCAAATCGGCCGAAACCAAGTGACGACGGGGGGGGGCAAAAGATTTTCAGGTAAAAAAGCATAGGATCTATTGTCAATTACAGGAGGAATGTTATACGTAGACTGATTATTTTTAGATGACGAAACGGGAGACCTGATGTCATGAAAAAACTGTTTTCGATTTTGGGCGAGTGTGAACGACGACTTGCACTTGCAGCGACAGGCACAAGGGGGGGGGTAGATGATTCCTCGGCCCGACTTCTTGGGGGTTGGGCTCCTTGGAAACTCTTGGCTCTTGGTGTGCTGCTTGCAGGAGTCATCATGGTCTGGCCCCATTCCGTACCGGCTCAAGCTGTGTGCACTGACGTTGATAATCCGACTGGAACGCCCCCAACGGTCACAATCAGTACTAGCCCAAACGCTCAGGTGAAATGCACCGGCCTGACGGGAGGCCTGACTCTGACGACGGTGAAAGACAGTACGATTACATCTCCGGGGATAGGCATTTGGGTTAGCCAGGACGGCACTGGGGCCGTTGCGATCACTCATGCGGGTACGATCAGTGCCCTTACGCGCGGGATTCTGGTGGATGGGGATACAGTTGCCGCAGAGCGCCATATCACGATTAGGCTTGTGGCGGGAAGCCAGATTACAACCAGATCAGTTAGCAGTACAAGTGCGCACGGTGTCTACGCGCATATTGAGAACAATGCCGCAACGGGAGACATCAAGATCACCCACGACGGCACGATTACCGCGCGCCGGGTAGGGATATTGGCCACTAACAAAGGTACGGGTAGTGTTGATGTCACGACCGGAAAGGGCAGTTTGATCACGACCAAAGGAATATCCGCCGGTATCAATGCGTCGGTGCGAGAAGGCAGTGTCAAGGGCACGGTCACGGTAACTCACAAAGGTACAATCACGTCGACAGACGAAGGCATCAATGTGAGCAATCGGGTAGCCACGGGTACCGGTGGCGTCACGGTCACAACAGCAGAAGGCGGTGCGATCACGGCCGTGGAAAGCGGCATTTATGCACGCCACTATGGCACGGGAGCCATTGTGGTCGAGACGGCGAAAGGCAGCAAGATTACATCGACATCAGCTGCTTCTGGCATGGCTGGCGTGTATGCATGGATCAGTAATACGGCCAGCAAGAGCAACATCAAGATCACCCACAACGGCATGATTACCGCCGCACGGCTAGGGGTATATGGGGTGAACCAAGGTACAGGCAATGTTGATGTCACGACCGGGAAGGACAGCTCGATCAAGGTCACAGGAGCATCCGCCGCCATCAATGCATCGGTGCAAACAGGCAGTGGCGGGGGCACGGTCACGGTAACTCACCACGGTACGATCACGTCGTCAAACGACGGCATCTATGCGAGCAACCGGCTAACCACGGGTGCCGGTGAAGTTAAGGTCATTACGGCAAAGGGCAGCACGATCACAGCCAAAACACGGGGCATTCGGACGCGCCACTATGGTACGGGAGCTATTGAGGTTACTCATGAAGGCATGATTACTGCAACGGCGGAGGGGATATATCTGTACAGGGGAACAGACGATTCTGGCACAGGTGACATCACTGCTACGACGGCGAAAGACAGCAAGATTACGTCGGAAGGCAATGACGGCATCTATGCAGCGATCCTCAAAAATACCGGCACGGGCAATATCGAGATCACCCACAACGGGATGATTACTGCGGCCCGGATAGGGGTGTTTGTCGTGAACCAAGGTACAGGCAACATCAAGGTTGAGACGAAGAAAGGCAGCACGATCACAGCCGAAGGAACATCCGCCGGCATCAACGCGTCCGTAAGAGGTGGTGGAAGCGGTGCGGTCGAGGTGACCCATCACGGTATGATCGAGTCAGCAGGGCAAGGCATTTATACGAACATTTATGGTCAAGAAGATTTTGCAACGGCCACGAGCCGGGATGTAGCTAAAACCAACACCATCACCTTGAAGACCACGGTTGGGAGCACGATCAAGGCAGAGAAGGAGGGGATTTTGTTGTGGCACAATGGCGGCGGTTCGCAGGCGGGCCAGGGCACGTTCACCCTCACCCTTCGGGGAAGGGTCATGGGCGGCAACACGGGTGCCGACGACATCAAGTATGCCGGCGTGCATGTCCGGGCGATCTCAGGTGCGGCTAAAGGCAACGGGGGTACAATTGTCATCGGGTCTCGGGGCCATGTGAGTGCCCAGTCTGGCCTTGCCATCAAGGTGGACGACAAGGCAGGCGATGTCAAGATTATCCTGGAAAAGGACGAGCACGGGCTTGTGGGGCATGTGGGTGAGATCCACAGTGCCGATGCGACGGCGACGGGTGAGTTGACCTTCGAGACCCACACGGGCGAGTACACGGTCGGATCCAGTTCGGGTGTTGAGCTGAAGAAGGACGGCACGGGCGAGGTTCTGAAGATGCGCGGGGATTCGAAGGGCGTGTACGATGTCGTGAACCAGGTCGTTCTCAAGCCGCTAACGGGAGACACGAAGGGTTACGAGTTCGCGACCAAGGCGGGCACCTCGGCACAGCGCCTTTATCAGGACCGGGCCCGGCTGTATGAGGTGTTGCCGTCGATGCTTGCGGGTCTGGTGGAGCTGTCCCCCTACAGCGTCCGCATGGCGGTGCCCCGCCTGACGGGCGGTGAGGCGGCCGTGGTGGAGAGCACCCGAGGCGAGCGCGTGGCGGCCCCGCATTCCGACATGGGCGTCTGGGTGCGTCTGGCAGCTAGCGAGGGCGACCGCAGGGCGGATACGGCGACGACAACCGGGGGCTTCCGGGCTCAGTCGCTGTCGTGGGATGTGAAGCAGACGGCTTTTGAGGCGGGTCTGGACCTGCCGACTGATGATGATCTGGTGCTGGGGGTGAGTGCCCATTATCGCCAGAGCAAGGCCACCGTCACGATGGGCGGCACCATGAAAGCGAAAGGCGTGGGTCTGGGCGTGTCGGCCACCTGGACGGATGACCGTGGCCTGTATGTGGACGGCCAGTTGGCCTACACCCGGTTCTCGGATATTGAGGTGAGGTCCAACAGCAACGGCTTGATCACCTCTGGCAGCGGCACGGGTCTGGCAGTTGGAGTAGAAGTGGGTCAGCCGATGAGCTGGGCCAACATGACCGTGACCCCGCGTGGGGGTCTGTCGTGGTCGTCGGTGGACATGGATGCCTTTGCGGAACCGGCGGCGTTGCCGGGTGCGGGCACGGTGGCGCCGGATGACGGGCAGAGCGTTCAGGCTCGTGTGGGCGTGTTGGCCGAGTTGGGGCCAGCGGATGCCGACACCCGGCTGTATGCATCGCTGGACGTGGAGCATGAGTTTTCGCCCGAGTTGGACGTGATGGCGGCGGGCACCCGGCTCACGGCGAAGGTGAAGCCGACCTGGGTCCGTTTGGGTGTGGGCGGTGCGATGCCCTTGGGTGGCACGGACGCGACGATGCTGGCGGGGGATGCCTTTTATGCGACGGCGGGCAGCGGCAATGCCGACTTTGGCGGCGGGGTCGCACTGAACATCCGCTTCTGATTGGGAAACTGAGAGCCGCCGGGTTCGGAGGATATCACTCTTGTGCATTGATCCGACCCGGCGGCTGAACTCGTCCGGCCCATGACAGACATTTCGTGATGGGACAACTCTCGTGACCGCATGTGCGGTCTCCATCTCCCGAGGGAGCATATCCCTTGCAAGATCATGAAGCGGTTCGCTCAATGGTTGACGAACAAATCCGGTGAACCAGGGTGGGTACGAGTGCTCATTGATGGTTTGGGATAGTATTCACACTTGTCTTTCCGAATATCCAAAAGTGTGCGGGCCTGCTACGGGTTTATGATTCATTCCGATCCCGACCGGTCGGGGAGAAGAAAGGATCACCCAAGATCAAGGTTGAGTCGGTGACGGAACAACGCGGTGCGAGGAGAAAAGGCACGTCATCAAGAAAGTGCCGAAAGATATCCATTGAACTAAACCCACGCCTTGAGCCACGTGCTCAAAGGCGTTTGGCAGTTCATGCTGCAAACCGAATGTTCGTGAAGAAGCATCAAGAAATTGGAATAACGGCAAATCAAATTTCAAGCCGAAACGCTATCGCAAACCCAGCTTGGTTGTATTTCAGTCAGTAGACAATAAATTGATTGCAGTGATTTCTTGGGAACGGCCTTCCCGGGAATCGGATCCCATTCAGTTTTTGTTGAGGAAGCCCTCGCTTGGGGGCTGGGCAGGGTTATGGAACAACAACGATATTTTATCACCAAGACCGGTCGGGAGTTGGTTGAGAAGAATCTCAAGAAACTCCTGTCGGAAGATCGACCTCAAATCATCAAGGCAATTGCTGAAGCCAGATCCCATGGTGACCTCAGTGAAAACGCCGAGTATCATTCCGCGAAAGAGCGACAGGGTATGATTGAGGCAAAGATTTCTTACCTCAAGAACGTGCTGGCCCGAGGCGAAGTGGTTGATGTCAGCTTGTTGAATGGCCCCATCAAGTTTGGTGCCACCGTCAGATTGGAGGATGAGGAAACGGAGGAAGTACTCACATACCAACTGGTTGATGAACCGGAAGCCGATGTTGAAAACGGCAAGTTGAACATCAGGACGGTTTTGGGGCGAGCCCTGATCGGCAAGGATGAAGGCGACGAAGTAACAATCAATGCACCCAAGGGCAAAAGGAACTATACTGTCTTGGAGGTTTCATACTCGTAAATGTGCTTTTGGGGCATAAAATGGCCAACCAACCATCGGCGGAATCTCGTCAGAAGGGCGCCTTTCGGACGATGATCATGGGCATTGTGGCCCTCGTTGCTGTGCTCCTGTGGATTGCTTTCTTTGTTGCCTTTTATGTCTTTGGTCCCGCTTCGAATGGTTTGCTCGAGACCCAAGGTTTTCTTCTTGTCTTCATCGGAACCCTTCCCGTCGTCATAATCTGGCTGATCACCGAGATCTTTCGGGTGAATCATACCCTGTCCGATAAAATCGGTGAATTGCAACGGCGAATCAAATTCCTTCAGAACGAAATTGAATTCCATTCTCTTCACGCGGGGAAGGAGATCAAGTATAGTGAGGAAGCGGCAACGGAAATACCTGATCAGCAGCCAGCAGCACGGATGTTTCACACCGGGCCTGAGCCGGAGGCGACCTTGTTTGCACCGCCGATAGAAGGGGAGAGCTATCGAGACAATGCCCTCAGTGACAAGGATCGTGAAACCAGTATTCTGGACGAGTGGCAAGTTGACTATCCGACATTGATCAGGGCCTTAAACTTGCCTGACAACGATGAGGACAAGGAAGGTTTTGAAGCCTTCGACCTCGCCGCTAAAAACGATTTGCTGGCGGTCATGCTGCATTCTTCGCTTGAAATTTTGTACAGCATGGCCGGCGTGGGTCTTTACATGGATGTTTTAACCCCAGATCTGGGGCCTTTGAATGTATGGCGCGATTATGCAAAGGGAGAGGCAAAGGGCCCAGACCCGACATTAGGTGGAGCTGGCTCCCAAATGGACATTGCCAGTGCGGTCAAATTGCTTTCGGCCGACGAGGATTTGTTGCACAAAGCGCAAGGCTTCTATCAAAACGTTCATGATTTTCTGATTGAGGTCATTCCCGTTTTGAGTGATGAGGAAGTCGTTGGTCTGGCTGAGACCAGAACCCTGCGGCTCTTCCTGCTTTTGGGGCAGGCATTTATTGGCGAATAACAACCGCGGTCACTGACCAAAACTGCTATACGGCAGATATCTCACCAGATCCCCAGGGTTGACAATTGTCGTGGCCTCGCCGACTTCCACAAGGCCATCAGACCACAGCAGGCTTGTCGTCAAGCCGGAACCTTCGGACCTGAATGTCTCTACTTCTCCGGCATCATTGATGCGGGCCCGCCAGTATTCCCTTCGGGCGGGCTTCTTGTGTTTGGCAAAAGCTGCCGGAACCATGTATCCCAAGGGTTTCGTGTCAATTTCACCGGCTCGCAGCCGCAGGAATGAAAACCCGAATACCAGCGCACAGACAAAGGCCGCCACGGGATTGCCCGGAAGGCCCAAAACCGGGGTCTGTCGCCAGTCGGCAAAGACAAGCGGGCGGCCCGGCTTGACCGCTAGGCGCCAGAAATGAAGCTTCCCCTTGGAGCTCAATATTGAGGAAATATAATCCCTATTTCCTGCCGAGGCTCCGCCCGAAGTCAATATCGCATCTGCCCTGTGGCTGCCACTGTCAAGTCTTGAGCGCACTTGGGCTTGGACGTCTTGGGCAGAGCCAAGATCAATCGGCTCGTATCCCCATTTTGCGATCATTGCCAGCAGCATTGGACGATTTGAGTCGATGATCTGATGCGACTGAGCAGATGTTCCGGGAAAAACCAGTTCATTGCCGGTTGAAAGGACGGCCACGCGCAGACGAGAATAAACCTCCACTTCGGAAACTCCGGCGGCCACCAGGGTAGCAAGATCGCTGGCTAAGATCTTGTGTCCGCATGGCAGTAGCTGATCTCCAGCCCTGACGTCTTCTCCAGCAACCCGAATATTGCACCCTGCTTCTGGTGACTTTTCAACTATGAGGCATCCCTTCTCGACTTTTGCATGCTCCTGAATCAATACCGTATCAACCCCCTCAGGGATTGGGCTTCCAGTCAGAATCCTTATGGCTGCGCCTAGTGGAATTGCACGGTCCGCGACCGCTCCGGGTTCAAGTTGCCCGTCCTCAAGTTTGAGCATCTTGGAACGGGTTAGAGAACGTGTCGCGAATCCATACCCATCGACAGCGGAGTTTGACAATGGCGGGTTGGTTCTCAAAACCGTCAGGGGTTTGGCCAGGACACGGTCGATAGCCTTGTCGACGGGAATGATTTCAGTACGATTGATCGGTGCATAATGATGCTGCATGATCGCCAGTGCCTGATCAACATTCAGCCAGTCATCGCCGAGAGGTGGCGATGAGTCTTGCCTTGTGTTCCTAGGCAATGTCACCGGTCGCTTCCCTTGTTGATGCCAAAATGGTCACAGACAAAATCAGCAATGGACTGAATGTCGATCAGATCGAATACTGGGAGGTTGACAACGTCCACCGGGTGATCGCTGGCAATCGCTATGACATGAGCGTCGTCAGGCGCCAGATGAGGTCCTGCCGATGCTTCACGCCGAACTTCTATCTTGGGGAATGACTCCCGCTTGAAGCCCTCCACGATAACCAGGTCAACGGAGTCGAGCTTGTCCACAAGCGTTTTCAACTGCGGCGGCTCGGGCGGTTTGTTCTCGTGAATGATGGCCCACCGCCTGTCGGAAACTGCGAGCACCTCTACGGCTCCGGCTTCCCTTTGTCTGAAGCTATCGGTACCAGGCTGATCGATCATGAAGTCATGATGAGCATGTTTGATCGTTGACACTGTTATCCGTCGAGACGTCAGTTCACTGACCAGGTTGCAGGCCAGCGTGGTTTTGCCTGAATTTTTCCAGCCCGCTATACCAAGCAGGTGCATTACATCCTCGTTGCCAAATGTTGAGCCATGATCAGATCCTCTGGTGTGTTGATATTAAAAAAAGGATCGCAATGGTCGGAGGGGAAGAGCGACTCCGAAGAATTATGCCGCTCGGTCCATAATACAATTTTGCGTACCCCCTCAAGCAGGCTTGCCTGAAGGTCTTTGCGCAGATCCACTGACCAGAGCCCGAAAGTTGGATGCCGGCGAATGCCGCCCTTGTCGTCACGGGTTCCGGCCAGGACGATTGAACTTTCGTTCTGAACTTGGTTCAATGTGAGTTGAGCCACGAGGTTCAAGGGGAAAAACGGCGAGTCTCCTGCCACCGTAACAATAAAAGGAAAACCCTTTTCTTGAGCCCATGCCATGCCGCTCAATATACCCGCAAGAGGCCCTAGGCGATGTTCAAAACGATCGGAAATGACAGGCAATTCATAAGCCGAGTACTGGGCGGGGTCGTTGTTGGTGTTAAGAGCCAAGGTGGCAACTTGCGGCTGGATTCGGTCGATGACCGTTTGCAGGATCGTCTGCTGGCCAATTTTTTTGAGCGACTTGTCGCCCCCGCCCATGCGGGATGACCTCCCGCCCGCCAGAATGATACCGGCGACCTTCGCCATTGGCGCGGGAACGGCCGTCATCTCGAAAACGCCATGAAGTCCATTCAATCGTGCTTTTACTTTTTTGCCCGCTTCAATGCTGCGGGCTCGGATTCGTGATTGACATCCCAAACGAGGCGTTGGTTCCCGGCCAGGCAGATAAATCGTTGTCCCCGCATGCGACCGATCAAGGTTAGATCGACCTGCTTGGCTATTTCCACGCCCCAAGCCGTAAATCCCGACCGTGAAACCAGTACAGGGATTTCCATCATCGCCGTCTTAAGGATCATCTCCGAGGTCAGCCGACCAGTTGTATACAGAATTTTATCATGAGGTGAAACACCATGTGTCCGCATCCAGCCATTGACCTTGTCCACGGCATTGTGACGTCCTACATCCTCCATATAGACGATGGTCTTGTCCTGATGACACAACACCGTTCCATGAATGGCACCAGCTTCAAGATACAGGCTGGGGGTCATGTTGATCGTCTTGGCCAAACTGTACAGCCATGAGACCCTGACTTGCAGAGATGGAAGCTGGATGTTTTCGACGAGTTCCATTTGATCACCGAATACGGTACCCATTCCACAGCCACTCGTCTTGACTTTTTTCCTGAGCTTGTCTTCATAGTTGGTTGACTCGCTCGTTCGAACCACAACGGTTTGCAACTCTTCATCATAATCAATTTGCCTTACGACATTCATTGAGGCCAGCATCCCCTGGTTAAACAGGAACCCAAGGGCCAAGTACTCTGGATAATCCCCAATGGTCATCGCTGTTACAATTTCGGTCGAATTGAGAAAGATGGTCAGGGGTTTTTCTTCGACCACCTTGATGTGTTGCGTTGTTCCATCGTGCATCATCCCGGCTACGATCCTTGTCAGGAGCGCGTTGTTCGGGCTGGGTGCGATCGCGTAGTCCCTATTCCACTTGGTTGTGGCCATGATGCGTAAAGTTCCAGATTGCAGGTGAGCCCGAATGGTGAGTTGATGTCACGCGTGAACCGAAGGCAACATGTGGATCCCGGCGTTTAAGCTGTGTTCGCATACCCCCAACCATAGTCAGATATGTTCTTCAATCCAAGTTCAAATATGCTGGATGTTGGCAAATCAGCCCCTTTAGACCAGAACCCTTGAGCTCTTGCGCCCAATGAACTGAAAAGGCCAAGAAGTATGTTCTCTCAACGATTGATGGATGGTGAAAGCCACACGGTCGCATCAATCCGGTTGAACTCCCTGCACACGGCATGACCGGGAGCACGCCTTTTCGGTTGCCCAATTTGACTCAAACAGTTCAAAACGTGCATCGGATTGAATATAGTTGTTGTCAGTTCGTTATGCATCGGCAACCTGCATTTGATGCAGCAAGCCAGCAACACTTGGATACAAGAGACTGACATGAACAGCAAACAGGCCGAAGTCTTGGCCTTGAACGTTCTGGAGTGGATGGGTGGAAACCCGCATATCCTGCAGATTTTTCTGGATCATTCAGGCAGTACGCTGGCCACTATCAGGGATGATGCCAACAATCCCGAATTCCTGGCCTCGGTTCTTGATTTTTTCCTGATGCAAGGTGACCAGACCATTTGTGATTGCTGTCAAACTCTCAAGCTGAACCCGGCAGAACCACATCAGGCGAGAATGGTCCTGCCGGGTGGGAAGGATTACCATTGGACCTGACCGCGTCAAGAAAGTTCAAAGGGATCATTTTCGACAAGGACGGAACCCTCTTTGATTTTCAGAAGACTTGGGCGTCCTGGATGCACAGGTTCCTGATCGAGCTCTGTTCAGACGACAGGCGACGGGCTTCACGCATAGGCTTGAATCTGGGCTTCGACTGGTCAGCGAAGAAATTCCTTCAACGGAGCAAGTTCATCGCCGGTACGCCGAGCGAATTCTTCACTGATTTAAGAGCTCAGTTTCCCGAGATAGACCGAAGACACCTTGAAGTGTATATCTACCGATCTCTCTCGAACACTCCCCAGATTCTCGTTCCAAACCTGGACAGGGAGTTGTGTAAGCTCAGGTCCGCCGGATACATTTTGGGAGTCGCCACCAATGACAGTGCTGAGATGGCCAAGTCGCAACTGGAAGCAAATGGTCTTCTGAAACATTTTGAGTTCTTGGCTGGATATAACAGCGGTTTTTCCAGCAAACCCAATCCGGCCATGCTTCTTGCCTTTTGTACACAGGTCGGTGTCCAACCTGAAGCCACCGTTATGGTTGGCGACAGTTGGTTTGATTTGACGGCGGGTAAAAGAGCCGAAATGCATACGGTCGGAGTTTTGACCGGAGTGGCCACCCGAGACGAACTGGAACCACTGGCTGACAAGGTGCTTGAAGACATTCAGGAATTGCCATCCTATCTGTTGAGGTTGGAGGTTCAGTTTGTTTAGCCATGATAGTGACACGGCTTGAAGGTCATGAGCCCAGCGCTCAAGAATCGGCTTTTCTCAATCATTGTCACCAAAACAAACGTTACTTTCTGCAAATCTTGCATGCAGCACTTATTGCGTAGCCAACTTCTGGGGCGCATTTGTGTCATGTAAACTCTGATGTCAGATGTGCTGTACACAACGCAGACATCTGAGCCACACTACGAGCACGACTTGATCATTTGACGATGTCAGGCATTTGTCGGTCATCCGTAACCAATTTGACCGGTTGAGAACTCAGCCGGTTTTTGCTCTCGTTGAAGCGGAAAGTTTCACTTGCCGATGCCATGTGTTCGGCTATCGTCAACCATAACGACATTCTCAGTGCACTGGCCGAGCGCATCACAGAACTCAACCGCGCTATTCGTTCACTTATAAGGAGCACGATATCAGTTGATCTTATCAGATGGAGTACCATATGCTTAACAATGTGCCATTTGGTCAGGGGAATGTCGCTGTTGAGTTAGGCATTATAAAGATCTGTCTTGGGTCTTCAGTTACGAAACCCGGCAACATGAAAATTTTGCTAGATGGGGTTAGGTGACATACATCGTCCTGCTCGGAATTCAAAGTTTACCGGCGTTGCCCCTATCCTGTCTAATATAAAATCGGGTATATCGGAGTTTGGTTGCTGTGACAAAATGCGGTAAGTCAGTGGGGCTTATCAAGAGTTGTTGACAAGTATAACATGTTGATAAAGCAAAGAAAAATCATGACTAATGATCAAGGAGTTGAATTAGAGGAGGAGAAATCAGACGAGGAACTAGAACCTCCCGAATCCGTGATGGAACCGTTCGATCTGTCCAAAATCGACATAGTGGTTGAGCCCAAGTCTCTCGATGCACTGATTAAGCGGATTTCACACAAGGAAATCGATATGAATACGGATTTTCAGCGTCACCCTGACCTATGGACCTACAGTAAAATGAGTCGATTGATTGAGTCCATATTGCTCAGATTCCCGCTCCCCGCTTTTTACTTTGACGCTTCCGACGAGTCAAACTGGTTAATTGTAGACGGGCTTCAGAGACTGTCGTCCATTAGTAGATTTGTGATCGATAAGAAATTGAGGTTAAGTGGTTTGGAATTTCTAACCGATTTGCATGGCAAGGGCTATGACCAGTTAGGCCGCGTTTACCAGCGTAGAATCAATGAGTGTCCGATTACGGTGTACATGATTAAGCCGGGTACGCCGAGTAACGTCAAATACTCTATATTTCGGAGGTTGAATACGGGAGGTTTAACCCTGAATAATCAGGAAGTGCGAAATGCCTTAGCTGAACCCGTGGACCGCAAGCTCTTGGAAGAATTGGCACAATCAGAACATTCTAAAGTGATGCTTGGTGATCTTTCAAAGCGAATGAAAGATCAAGAATTGGTGCTACGGTTTTGGGCGTTTTATCGTTTTGATTACCTTGAACCTAAAAACAAGAAGGAAATTGCCTCCTTTTTGGATAAGGCTATGGAGGAGATCAAAAAGGGTGATGATGAGTACAGGTCAAGATTTAAATCCAAATTTGACATCGCAATAGGCCGTTGCCGCCAGCTGCTCGGCCGCTCGGGCTTCGAAAGAAATCCATCTTCAGGTGGACGCAAACGTTCAATAAACTCAACGTTGTTCGAAGTTTGGATGGTTGAACTGGCAAAACTCACTGAATCAGATTTTGAAAGTCTGATGAAAAAGCGAGAGATTTTTGAGGGTAAAACGCGCACTTTACTAAAAGATGTCCAGTTCGAACGGGCCATCACTTACTCCACACAGAAAAAAGAACATGTAGAGATACGCTACGAGAAGGTCGGCAACCTGGTTGCTGAAGTGCTGAATGATTGAATTTATCAATGTCAAGAACTTTAAAACTTTGCTGAACGCCAGTTTTCCGTTGGGTTCACTAAATTTACTTTCAGGCTTGAATGGCATGGGTAAATCCACGATGGTGCAGAGTTTGTTGTTGCTACGTCAATCTCATGAACGTAACACGCTCACAAGCAAAGGGTTGTTGCTAAACGGTGATTATGTCAGCGTCGGCACTGGCGGAGACGCACTTTCGACATTCAGCGAACACGTAGAAATCGTTTTTACTTTGAAATGGAGCGAGTTTGAGAAAGCGGTCAAATTTAAATTTGATTATCAAAATGAATCTGACTTGTTGCCTTTACAAAGAGAAGAAGAAGACGTCACTGCTCAGCAGTTAGATGGTTTAAGTCTATTCAACTCCAACTTTCAGTATTTGAGTGCCGATAGGTTAGGCCCTCAAAGCCATCACGTGTTATCTCAATTTCATATTCACGATTTGAAGTCGCTCGGCCATCGTGGTGAGTTTACGGTGCACTTTATCGCGGAAAACGGGGCTCGAGAACTTGAGATTGAAGCGCTTCAACACCCCGAAGCCGTTTCAAATACGTTGCTTGCGAACATTGAAGCATGGATGTCGGATGTTACGCCAGGTCTAAAGGTTAGGGCCGTTGCTCGGCCGGAATTTAACTCGGCCAGTTTAGGCTATGCCTTTAGACAAGGTAAGGAAACGACAAAAGATTTTAAGCCCCAGAACGTAGGTTTTGGTTTAAGTTACGCTTTGCCTGTTGTAACCAGCGTATTAAGTGCATCAAAAGGTGACTTGCTGATCATTGAGAACCCAGAATCGCATCTGCATCCAGCTGGCCAGTCGCTTATAGGCAAGCTGTGTGCGATTGCTGCCAAAAACGAGGTTCAGATCATTGCTGAATCTCACTCTGATCATTTTCTGAATGGGATGCGCGTTGCAGTGAAACAAGAAGTGATGGCTGCTCGTGATGTTAAGGTTTTCTTTCTCCATCGAGATATTCACAGCTCCGCTCACGCGTCGGAAGTGATATGTCCCAATGTTGACGATCAGGGCCTCATCGATTGTTGGCCTGACGGCTTTTTTGATCAATGGGACAAGGAGCTGGACCAGCTTCTATGAACCATGGCATTGTGCTAAACCACCACTCTTTGCCATTTGCCAGCAGAGAGGATGCGGATAACGGATTGTTAGCATTTTTTAGAGTGCTTAGGGCTTGTCAAGCGTCAGGCTTGAGGATTCTGCTTTTAGACGAAGATCAAGACAGGTCATTGATGAGCCTTGAGTTGGCTCAGGGGTACTACGTGCGCACTTGGTACGATTATAACAAGAAAAATCCCACATCGATTGAACAGCGCCGGTTTTTTGACCGTGTTCGAACCAAGCAACCGCTATTTCAAGTGGTTGATCAGGAGAGTATTGATGATCGTGTTGAAGTTGGTTTGCTTGGCGAGAAAAAAGGAAGGCGAGTGCTCTTGGCTGCCTTCCACCTCAAGACCTTCCTTGCCAGTTTTGCCACCTCAATTCCTTGGTCCGAGTCTCATGTCGATGTTTGGGTTTTTGAACTGGGTGCAGAGCCCGAACAAAAAGAGTGTGCACTTTTAAATCTTTGTGATGACGGTAGCATTGAAGTTCACAGAGGGGAACTGAACCGTAGGCGCGATGAACTGACCAGTTCTGCCAAAGATATTTGGCTCCGGCGAAAAGAGTTGTTTCCCCATTTGAGTTTACTTCAAGATCAAGTCGGTAAGGCTTTGCAAACTTGGTCGGATCGGTTAGATGTTTTGGTTAAGGCTCGAGATGCACTGAACATCTTAGAAAAATTTTGCGAGAGGTGGCAGGATAACAAGTATACCGACTACCGCCATAGCCATTTGAAAGACTTGGGGCTTGCTGCGAAAGTGAGTGACGAATCATCGAGTGTGAATAAAGACCCCAAAAAGAGAGAGGAACGCCTTTTCTGGCTGGAAGATGGCCGTGAGGTTTATTGTGAAAGCCACGTTAAACTGCCTCATGGGTACCGGATGCATTTTTATCCAGATGCATCGGAGAAGCGTATTTATGTGGCGTACCTTGGGCCTCATTTGACCTTGTGAATAGAGAGTGTTTTGAAGAATGTGGATCAGCGGTTCGCTTCAACCATTAGGTGCTCGGACTTCAGGATTCAACATGGTCGACTTGTGTCGTGCTCTCTGTCAACAACCACGGTCGTAGTTGAGGTCCGTGATGCGTATATAATCAGCATTGGATATGTTGCGACGACCGAAAGTCGTTGAGCATATGGCACCAAAAATCGGAATCTTCTTACTTTGTGTTTGCCCATAGCGAAAGCAAGCCAGTTTGTCGTTCACGCAATCACGAGGTAGGCCAAGTAGGTAATGAGGGGACAAAATGGGTCATTCAACCGTAATTCAAATCTCCCGTACTATGGATATGATCCTTGTCAGGAAAGCGTGCAAGCAAACAGTTTTTGTATAAAATCAGGTTTTTGGCAGGCGTGTTTGTAGATCTACATATGCCGAGCGAATACAATGTTAATGTCATTGACAGTCTCGTGTTCCGGCTTTATCGCTTGTATTGAAGCGAAATGGAGCGGCGTGCTAACAGTAGTCCTCGATTGAGATTATCGAAAAGACTTGCTCCGGGAGGTGTGACTTTATGCTAGGCACAAGGCGAGGAAGAAGCGGTGGCCGATCGGCCAACCTGAAATCGCGAAGCACCAGACTGTTTGAGCAGCTGGAGTGGCGACTCCCTGTCAATCCGGATCATCCAACCGAACCCCTCGATGAAGAGGGGGTTCAGAAAATTCACGAAACCGGTCTTCGTATCATGGAAGAAATTGGGATTGTGTTTCTGAATGAAGAGGCCGTCGAGATATTCAAGGAGGCTGGATGCAAGGTTGAGGGCAACAATGTCAAGCTGGATCGGGAATTTGTCATGGAGATGGTGAACCGTTGCCCCAAATCGTTCACTCTGACGCCGAGGAATCCGGAACGGGAATTGATCGTCGGCGACAAGTACATTCTCTTCGGCAATGTATCGTCGCCTCCCAACAGCTGGGATTTGGACAATGGCAAACAGGTCGCCGGCCAAGAGATGTTTCGCAACCTGCTGAAGCTCTCGCAGTATTTCAACTGTATCCACCTGGCCTGCGGATATCCGGTTGAGCCGGTCGACATTCACCCTTCGGTGCGGCATCTCGATTGTCTTTACGACAAGCTGACCCTGACCGACAAGGTGTGTCATGCTTATTCTCTGGGCACGGAACGAGTCGAAGACGTGATGGAGATGGTCAGGATTGCGGCTAATCTCACGCCTGAGGAGTTCAGGCAAAAACCCAGAATGTTTACCAACATCAATTCGACCTCTCCTCTCAAGCATGACTGGCCCATGATGGATGGAGCCATGAGGATGGCCCGCAACAATCAGGTTGTCATTGTCACCCCATTCACGCTGGCCGGAGCCATGGCTCCGGTAACCCTGGCGGGAGCGGTGGCTCTGTCCATGGCCGAGGGCCTGGCGGCCATTGCATTGTTGCAATACATCAACCCCGGAACCCCAGTCGTATTTGGAACCTTCACTTCCAATGTCGATCTGCGTTCGGGTGCACCGGCCTTCGGTACTCCCGAATACATCCGAGCCACTCAGATGACTGGGCAACTGTGTCGCTTTTACGGCTTGCCACTGCGCTCGACCAATGCTTGCACGGCCAATGTCCCCGATGGTCAGGCCATGTGGGAAAGCTTGAATTCAATGTGGGCCACTGTTCAATCCGGGACTCACATTGTATATCATTCAGCCGGCTGGCTGGAAGGCGGGTTGATTGCCAGCCCGGAAAAGTTTGTGATGGATTGCGAAACACTCCAGCAATTTCTGCGCTATTTCGAAACCGAACTGTCAGCCACGAACACGTCAGACCTGGCTTTTGACGCGATCAGGGAAGTGGGATCGTCCGGCCACTACTTCGGGGCTTCACACACTCAGGAAAGGTATACGACGGCCTTTTACGAGCCATTTCTGAGCAATTGGCAGAACTATGAGGCATTTGAGCTGGACGGTGGCATCTGGACAGCGGAAAGAGCAAACAAGATTTACAAGGGCATAATCGCCGAGTTTGAACCCCCGCCCATGGACGTTGCCACCCAGGAAGAACTCAAGGCGTTTGTCGACAGGCGCAAGGCCGAGGGTGGTGCACCAACGGACTTCTGACGGCGAGTGTCAGCCAGTTTCAGATGATCATTGACGACAAAGGATGCTCGGAGATTGGAAAATCTTCAAATACCCGATTATGGGTGTCGTAGCATCGAACAAAGCGGGCTCTGGCAGGGAGCTCAGACAGGTTTGGAGCGCCGAGATATGTGCAGGTGCTCCGCAGTCCCCCCAAGAGGTCATGGATGGTCTCCTCCAGCGAAAACCTGAATGGGAGCAGAACTTCCCGCCCTTCGCTCGTTTTCCATGGCTGCATGCCATCAAAGTGTTTTTCATTGGCCACCTGGGAACTCATGCCGTAGAATTCAACAAACTTGCTTTGCCTGACCAGAGGCTGGCCATTCTCAAGTATTTCGCCAGTCTGAAATGTCCGGGTTACTACACGACCGCCACCCTCACGATGGCCGGCCAGCATACCGCCCAGCATCGTAAATCCGGCTCCGGTTGCAATGGCCTTGGCGACATCTCCTGGACACGTGCAACCTCCGTCGGCAACGATGTCCACACCCGCCTCACGAGCGGCCTGTCCGCACTCCAGCACGGCTGAGAACTGCGGATAACCAACACCGGTCTTGATTCTGGTTTCACACACGCTTCCCGGCCCTATTCCTATTTTGATCAGGTCGGCGCCGGCCTGGGCCAAAGCCAAGGTTTGCTCGGGCGTCACGACATTCCCGGCCATGATGACCACATGGGGAAAGGCATCCCTGAAATCGGCCAGAAACTTCACGAATCGCTCGGTATGCCCATTGGCAACATCAAGGCAAACAAACTTCATGGGTCCGGCGGCTTCATTGACCTGTGCGAACGTGTCGCGATCCAATTCACGAAGCCCAACCGTGATGGCACAAAAATCTCTGCGAAGTGGATCAGCGTCAAAAAATTCAATGAGTTCTTCAGCCGTGTACGACTTGATCAGGCAAGTGAAGATCCGATGCTTGAGAAGCGCCTTGGCCATTTCAAGTGTTCCAACCCCATCCATGTTCGCTGCCATGATCGGGATGCCGTCATAAACGATCGAGGGGTGTTTGGCAAACTCGACGCGACAATGCAGATTCACGTCCTTGCGGCTAGACACGGGTGTCCTGGTACCGGGAACCAGCAATACATTGCCATAATCAAGCTTGGTGTCATAAACTTCCAAATTCTGCAATGCAGGAACGGCCGTCTGACCCGAATTGACGGACCCGAACGTCCCATTCTGGCTGGAAGCTGGTCTGAAATTAGTGTCCATGGTCCTCCGATCCCTTGAATGCGCAAAGGCGAAAGACAGACCGATCAGACCCGGCGAGGCACAAACGGCTTATTCCGGTTGCTTCGTTCCCTCGCGTTTGCACATTATCCCTATACATTTCTGGATGAGAAATCAAGAGCGAAATGCAATAAACCCTGCTGATTTTAGAGGAACCTTCGCTGTCCGAAAAAAACGGACCGTCGATACAAGCTCAAGCCGCGGACCTTTTCGATTCCCGGTGGTCAGTTTTTGTCTGGAACGGTTGGCCTTTGAACGAGCAACCGCTGTGAAATGACCTTGAATGGAATCAGCAGCAAAAGGGCAAGGGTCAACTTTACGGCAAGATCAGCGATCGCCAGACTGGTCCAGTAAGGCAACTGGGGCCCGATCCCAAGAAGCATTGTTGTGTCGTTGGCCCAGGCAGTTGTGACATCGGGTTCCAAAAAAGCAAGCTGACTCGAAAAGGCGATGAAGAAAAACAGAAAGGTGTCCATGGTGGAGCCAATCAGCGTGGACACCAGAGGTGCCTTCCACCAAATCTCTTGACGAAGCCGATCAAAGATGGTGACATCAAGGAGTTGGGCAACCAAAAATGCCACACCAGACCCGACTGCAATGCGAAGAGTGACCAGCGGCCCGTAGGGGCTGGAAATCTGCGAACCGATGAGAGAACAGGCCACACCCGCCATGAAACCCGCCACGATGACCTTTCGTGCTGCAACGGGCCCGTGGATTCGGTTCATCAAGTCGGTGACAAGAAAGGCCACAGGATACACGAAGGCACCCCAGGTCAACCATTCGCCAACCAGAAACTGAACGAGAATGTTGGACGCAACGACAGTTGTCGCCATCGCCAGAATGCCAATGGCTATGGGTCTGTTCATGTGAGTTTACTGGAGATGTTCAGTTGAAAATAACGGCTGATGTGCTTGGATAGAGGCAGGCCCAATCAAGGGAAAGTTCCGCATGATCGGCAATTGACTGGAATATGACTTCAAGATGCCCGGCCACGAAGACGGGATGCGGACCCGAAAGTCAGACCGAACCAGACCCATGCAAGTGGGCAATCGAAAGGACGAGGAAACGGCATCACATTCCGGAATCGACCATGGCTTTGGCCATATACGGAACGGATTCCTCGGTTAGGCCGGCAACGTTGATACGGCCGTCACCAACGAGATATACGCCATGGTCATTACGCATGGTCTGAACCTGTTCTGGCGTGCACCCCAGCAACGAAAACATCCCTTTGTGGGACCTGATAAAGCCAAATCGGTCTGAACCAGTCAATTGCCGCAGCTCATTTGACAAGGAAGTGCGGAGCCTTTGGAGATGGAGCCGAATGTGGGTCAGTTCAGCCCGCCAGTTTTGCGCCAGCGCTGCATCGTTCAGGATCATGGTAACCAGCCGTGCCCCATGATCAGGAGGGAATGAAATGCTCTGCCGATTCAGAAAGGCCCCGATACCCTGAACCGTGTCCCGGGTCTTGCTGTCCTGGGCGACGGCAATGAGGATTCCCGTCCGTTCGCGGTACAGGCCAAAATTTTTGGAACAGCTGGATGCGATCAGGGTTTCAGGACATTTGGCCGCAATCATGCGTGTGGCCTTGACATCCTCTTCAAGTCCTTCCCCGAACCCTTGGTAGGCGAGATCGATGATCGGGTTGATTTCTCTTGCCAGGAGAAATTCTCCGAGTTCCTGCCATTGCGAGTCGTTCAGGTCGGCACCGGTCGGATTGTGGCAACACCCATGCAAGACAATGGCGTCTCCGGGTTGAGTGTCCTGCAAGTCACTCATCATGTGGCCGAAATCCGGAGTTTTGGAATCGTAATCAAAATAGCGATAATCCCTTTGGTTCATGCCAGCGAAGTTCAGCATGGACCTATGGCTTGGCCAACTTGGATCGGGTACCCATACCGTGCAGCGGGGTGAAGCCAACCGGGTCATTTCAAACGACATGCGAACGGCACCGGAGCCGCCGGTCGTATGAGCGGCGGCTATCCGGTCGCGGGAGACAGAATCGCCCAGAACCAGGTCGATCATCGCATCATGGTATGCGGAATCCCCGGCCAAGGCGGTATAGGCCTTTGTATCTTCAGTCTCCCACAGGGTTTTCTCAGCCTGCTTGACGGCATCCATGATCGGCGTGATGCCACGGGCATCGCGATAGACGCCAACGCCAAGGTCAATTTTTTGGCTCCGGGGGTCGTCCCTGAACAGCTGAATGAGCTGAATTATCTTGTCTGGCGGTTGGGGGGTAAGTGCATTGAACATCGGAAGGATCCTTTGCAGTGAAGATTATTGAACCGTCGAAGTGGTCTACTGTTTTATGGGAATGTTCTACCGGTTCCCCCAGTCTGCCCATGAACCATCGTACAGTGAGTGATTGTGGTGACCAAGCAGTGTCAGGGCCAAACTCAGGATTGCAGCTGTAACTCCAGATCCGCAAGTGGTTATTATGGGTTTTGCAAGATCAACCCCGGCGGCCTCAAAAGCTTTTCTGATAACGGGCAACTCCTTGAAGGTGCCGTCTCTGTTCAGCAGTTTCTGAAAGGGCAGATTCTTCGAATTGGGAATGCTTCCAGCCCGAAGTCCCTTTCTGGGTTCGGGTGCCAGTCCCATGAACCGTCCGCTCGAACGCGCGTCCACGATGACCGCGGTGCATTCGGACGAAGCCTTTTCAACCTCCTCATAGGATTTGACAAGGTGCGATTGCTTGCGCACGATGAGATGCCGTTCGGTTCTGCGTGATGGCCGATCCTCGACGGGGCGGTTTTCGGCCTGCCACTTCTTGAATCCTCCGTCAAGAACGGCAACATCATCGTGTCCCATCAACTTGAACAGCCACCAGGCACGAGCGGCCGAGAATATTCCGGCGGTATCGTAAACGACAATGTGATGACCGCTGCCGATTCCCATCCTTCTGACCTGGGATGAGAACTGTTCAGCCGGTGGAGCCATGTGGGGCAGAGGCGAGGATTTGTCTGATATGGCATCAATGTCGAAGTACACGGCCCCAGGAATGTGTTCCTTGCTGTACTCCTCGGCCGGATTTCGCTTGTCGGCAGGCAAATACCACGACGCGTCCAGAATCCTGACATCCGGATCGTCAAGATGCTCGGCCAGCCACTCGGTTGAAACCAGGATTTTCGGATCATTATGAGTCATTTTATACCACCGGAAGAGGCGTCATGGACCAGTTTTAGTTCAATACATCCGCACGTGCAATCACCCGCGTTTCAATAATCGATTCTGTTGGCGATTCCAGTCCCTCTTTTGTTGAACCTGACGTTTGTCCACCATCTTCTTTCCCTTGGCCACCCCGATCTTGATCTTGATCTTGCCCGTGTGATTGAAATACAGGACCAAGGGTACAAGGGTTTTCCCCTCTCGTCGGGTTTGCGACCACAGCTTGCCCAGTTCCCTTTTTGAAACCAGCAACTTGCGTTTGCGCCGCTCATCGTGATGCGAGTATCCGGCCTTGTCGTACGGTGCTATGGAACTGTTGATCAGCCACAGCTCCTGATTTTCGACCGAAGCGTAACTCTCGGCAATGTTGCCCTGTGAGTTCCTAAGCGACTTGACTTCGGTTCCGTAAAGCGCGATGCCGCACTCAAGTTCGCTTTCAACATGATAGTCATGCCGAGCTCGCCGATTGACGGCGATAACCGTATAGTTCTTGTCGTCCGAAGATTTGGTCATGGCTTGCAAGACAGGTCTGCTTGGTCAGTGCCGTTTCATCCTTGAAGCGACCGATGCGCCAGAAAGAGGAACTGTCGGTTGAATTGGCGTTGACAGGCCGGATGTCCAGCCTCACGAGAGAAATTCCAGAGAGAATCCCTTCCGTCTTCACTCCGTGCCGTCCCGTGCGCTCACTCAATCACTCCAGCCCATCGCATGGCCCTAATAATTTTGTCTTTGGTGCCCGGGGTAAGCGGCACAAGTGGCAAGCGAACGTCTTCGGAGCATCGGCCTAGCACCGAAAGCCCAAATTTTGCTCCCGCCAGCCCCGGTTCAATGAAAATCGCCTCGTGCAGGGGCAACAGCTGTCCCTGCAGCTTCAAGGCCTTAGGATAGTCATTGGCCAAGGTTGCCTGTTGAAACTCGCTGCATAACCGCGGTGCAACATTGGCCGTGACCGAGATGCAACCTCGCCCGCCATGGGCATTGAAGCCGAGAGCGGAAGCATCTTCACCGGACAGCTGGATGAAGTCCTCGCCACAGGCCTCTCTCTGCTTGGAAACCCGGACGACATCGCCGGTGGCATCCTTGACCCCGATGATGCGAGGTAACTGGGCCAGCTCTCCCATGGTTTCCGGCGTCATGTCGATGACTGAGCGCCCCGGTATGTTGTAAATGATAATGGGTATGTTGCTGTTGTCGTGGAGGGACACGAAGTGCCTGTAGAGACCGGCCTGATTGGGCTTGTTGTAATAGGGCGTCACAACTAGGGCGGCATCGGCCCCGGCTTCTTGGGCCGATTGGACAAGCCCAATCGCTTCGGCTGTGGAGTTTGAACCGGCCCCCGCGATGACAGGGATCCGTCCGGCGGCGGCCTTGACGACCGCCTTGACGACCTGCTCGTGCTCATCATGAGTCAAGGTCGGGCTTTCACCTGTGGTGCCGACGGGAACGACGGCACTCGAACCCTGTTCAACATGCCAGTCGACAAGAGCCTTGAGAACAGTCCAGTCGATGGCCTCGCCCTTGAAAGGGGTCACCAATGCCGGAATCGAACCGCTGAACATTTCTTACTCCACAAAAGGGGCGCCACCTGTTCTTGTCATTTTGACACGACCAGACTATTGATATAAGGATAATAAGCAATTTTTCGAGCAGTTTACAATCCTGATTTGACCATGACCCGAAACATCGTTCGAATGGCCGTCGCCATGGCTTTGATGGCGGCTGGAACATCAGCCTTCTCCTATGTTTCCCAGCAGGAAGCCGTCAATTTTGAAAAGGCCGTTGATTTTGCCAATGCCGGCCAATGGGAGGAAGCCTACGAGCTCGCCGCCGAGGTACGTGATCCGGTGGCGGCGGAAATCATCGAGTGGCTGCATCTCAGAAAAGGCGTTTCCGACTGGGATGCCTACCGGCTGTTTTTGGCCCGCGGCGACGACTGGCCCGGATTGCGCATTTTGCGACGATCTGGTGAAAAGGCTCTTACAGGAAACGAGAATCCCTACCATGTCATTCAGTTCTTTGAATCCTATGACCCGCAAACTGGAAACGGGGCCCTGAGGTATGCACGGGCCCTTCAGGCCCTTGGGAAGCCTGACATGGCCAACCGGGTCATTCGAGACGCGTTTCTGTCACTGCCCTTCACGAATGAAGATCTGGATCGGGTGATCCATGACCATCCCTTGAGTACAGTTCCGCTTCTGGCTGCCCGAATGGACAATCTGATCGGGCTGAATCGGATCGATGCGGCCTTGCAACTCAAGGAATACCTGTCGGGCTCTCAATCGGCCCTTCTGGCTGCCCGGACCGCGCTGAAAGCGAACAGGCAGCGCGTGAATGACTTGATCCGAGCGGTTCCGGATGATCTCAGGGGCAGCGAAGGAATAACGCATGATCGGGTGTCTTGGCGCCTCAGGAATGATGAGATTGAAAGAGGCATTGATCTGTTTCTGGAATATAGCGAGGCCGATGGCGCTCTTGGCAAGCCGGTCTTTTGGTCGACTCGTCGGCTTCGACTGGCTCATTCACTGATGAGGGAGGGGCGCAACGAGGAAGCGTATCGGCTGGCTTCATCGCACCAGTTGACCCGGAATGGAGTCTTGAAACCGATCCGGTGGCTTTCGTCCGCTCACCGCAAAACCTGGGCAAACACGCAAAGAAGCAATTATCTTGAATTGGAGTGGCTGGCCGGATTCATTGCGTTGCGAAAACTTGACCATCCTGAACGTGCTCTGGCTCATTTCCACAATTACTATCTGGAAGTCCAAAAACCGTCGGTTCCGGATGTCAGTCATTCGGCCGTGCGGTCCGGCAAGGCCGGCTATTGGCTGGGTGTCACCTACGAGGCTATCGGCAACAGCGGGGATGCGCTCACGTCCTACAGATTTGGGGCACGGTTTCAGACATCGTTTTACGGACAACTGGCCACGCAGCGAATCAATGCCCCAACGAGCCAGCAAATAACTCGGCGTGAACCTCTGAACCCGGAACTGGTAAAATCCCTGAAGAATGACAAGATCGTGCGTGCGGGCCTGATATTCAGCGATGCTGAACTGGAGCTGTTTGCCGGCTGGTTTCTGTCCCATAGGGCCGAATCTCTTGATCGCTCTGGAATCGCCGCATTGGCCTCCATAGCCCGAGCGAACGGCTCGGAATACTCAGCTTTGAAAGTGGCCAAGCAGGGTGCCAGGCAAGGCGATGTAATTGTCGAGTACCTGTTTCCGCTCACCGCCGAGGCAAGGTTGGAGTACAAGGTTTCCCCTGCAATGGCCATCTCGGTCATCCGCCAGGAATCAGAGTTTCGGCTTAACGCCGTGAGCCACAAGGGTGCCATGGGCTTGATGCAGGTCATGCCAAGCACGGGCAAGCCGATTGCGGAAGATTCGGGCATTTACTGGTCGACGAAGGACGTTCTGTTTGACCGCAACCACAACATGATGATTGGCACGACATACCTGAAGGAACTTCTGGACAGTTATGGCAATTCTCAGGAGCTGACCTTTGCCGCCTACAATGCCGGCCCAAACAGGGTGAAGGGATGGCTGCCCAAGATTGGTGACCCGAGAAGTTCGCACATCGGCCTAGTTGACTGGATCGAACACATACCGTATGAAGAAACCCGAAATTATGTCATGAGGGTCGCTGAAGCGCTCACGATCTATCAGGTAAAACTTGAAGGCCGACCCATTGCCGATTAGGAATGCGAGATCGTGAACTGTCTGACCCGATGGCCTGACGCGTCGCTGCCGGCCGGAGATATCCAGCGCTATTGCAACGCGCTCAGAGCGGTCTCAATTCTCCGGGCCGCATGGCGCAGGGTTGACAGGGGCTTGGCAAAACACAGGCGAAAGAATCCGGGACAGCCAAATTCTGATCCGGGAATGGTACTGACCAATGCCGTTTCCAGCAGATAGTCACAAAAATCGTAATCGGTCTTGATTGCGCTGGAAGAATGGGCCGACGGGCCGAACAGCCGATCACACCCTACGAACAGGTAGAAGGCTCCGTCAGGCCTGTTGATATCCAGCCCATGGCATTCTTCAAGCAGGTTGATGAAGACGTCTCTTGAGTGCTGATATTCGGCCCGCCATTGGTCAACGCAATCCTGAGAACCGGTCAGGGCCTCAAGAGCGGCAATTTGGCCAAGAGTGGACGGGTTTGTCGTGGATTGCCCCTGAAATTTGATCATCTCCCGTATGAAGGGCAGTTCGCCAGCACAGTAACCGATTCTCCAGCCGGTCATGGCGTAGGCTTTTGAGACGCCGCTGACGGTCAGCACCCGTGCGGTCAAGTCCGGGGCGACCGTGGTCAGGTTACAAAATTCCCCAGCGTCGAACACGATGGCTTCATAGATGTCGTCACTAAGGACCGAAACATGGGAATTCATTCGCAGAATATGGGCGATTTGCTCGAGCTCGTCCCTTGCGTAAATGGAGCCGGTGGGATTGCCCGGCGAATTGAGTACAAGCCAGCGAGTGCGTGGGCTTATTGCGTTTGCCAGTTGCGTTGGCGTGATCTTGAAACCGGTCGTGCTCGGGCAGTCGACGAGTATTGGGGTTCCTCCCCCAAGCTTGACAATTTCCGGATAGCTGACCCAGTAGGGGGCTGGAACGATGACTTCATCGCCGGGTTCGAGCGATATCATCATGGCGTTGAAGATCAAGTGCTTCCCGCCACATCCAACAACGATATTGTCGGCACTGTAACCGGTTCCGTTCTGGTTGTTGATACGCTGGGCGATCGCGTCTCTTAACTCCGGCAGGCCCGGGACGGGCGTGTATTTGGTTTGACCTTTCAGGGCCGAAGCATGTGCAGCCTCTATGATGTGCAGAGGCGTGTTGTGATAGGATTGCCCTTCGGTCAGGTCAATGATGTCCGTTCCGGCTGCGGCCAGTTCCCTAGCCCTTTGAGCGAGCCTGACAGTGCCCGAAATCTGGACATTTCTGACCTTTTGGTTGATCTGCAACGGAATCACCTCACAAACGCATGGACACTGTCGGGCAAAAATGAAAACCGAATGTCAGAGCATCGGCTTCACTTTGAGAATCATCATCAGGTAATGATTGAATTTACAAAACTCTTGCGCATTGCGGTCGCGTTTATACAGCCTGTTCCACATTTTTTCGCGGCTGTGCTCATTGACAAATCGACGGATGATATAGGACAGAGCCGCCCGGACTTGAGGAAAGCTCTTGCGAATATCGGTATTGATACGATGGGCCGAATTGCCGACGAAAGTGTAAAACTCCTGCTCCAGTTCGACCGAGGGTGCAACCTGAAGCGTTATGTCTTCCTCAAAGACGACCTCAAGCTCGCTGTTTGCCACTTCGGCTCGAAAGTCGCCAATGTAATGGCCGCTGCCCACCGGTCGAAAGTTCAGATGAGTTTGAAAAATCGCGTCTGACCTGAAACAGTCGGCTATGATGATGCGGCTGTCCTTGGCCAGAAGCTTCTTGGCCTTGGTCAACGACTGATCAAGCGGAACATACTGAAAGCTTTCGGAAAACAGGCACACCTCAAACACATCGTTCGTTTCAAACTCTTCAAAAGTCGTCTGATGAACGCTCAGGTTCGCGCTGTCAATGCTTCGACACCTTTCGGCCAGTGTCGGGCTTGGCACGACGATGTCGACAACATGGCCATCGGCCAGTAGCTTTCGGGCCGTCTCTCCGGCACCGCCTCCGATATCGAGTATTCGGAGGGGACCATCGGGCGGCAGCAGCGACAGGAGCTTTTCCGTATAGGCTTCCTGAGCTGTCAGCAAATTCCGGGCGCAAACATCGATATCATTCTCCCACAGGCCATAATGCAAGTGTTCCTTGCCGGTCAGGAAACGCACAAACTCGATCCCGAGATCCAGCCCCAACGATTTCGTGTCGATTCTGTTTCTGAATTTTCTCACAAGTCCGCACTGTTTGTCGTTTGAGGCAATCGCGACTGGTTGGCCATCCGGGTGATCAGCATCCGGGTCCGGTCAATGGGTCATGGTCAGTGGCAACGTGTGCTTCAATCACGTCGCGAAACTCGGTGATGACCGATCTGTACACGGCCCGCTTGAAAGGCACGATTTTTGTTACAATGCTGTCGGTCGACATCCATTGCCAACTTTTGAACTCCGGGTGCCGGGTCTTGATGTCAATCTGGCTGTCCACGCCGATAAATCGAAACAGAAACCACATCTGCTTTTGTCCTCGAAACTTTCCGCCCCAGAGTCTGGAGACAAGATCCGATGGCAAATCATAGCAAAGCCAGTCTTGAGACCGGGCCAAAAACTTGACCTGATCGGACGTGATGCCGGTTTCTTCCTCCAGTTCACGCAAGGCCGCCGTCAGAGTTTCTTCCCCTTCATCGATTCCCCCTTGCGGCATTTGCCAGGCTTCGGCAATGCCGTCAAGCCGCTGTCCTGCAAACACCGCTCCACAGGAATTGACCAGCATGATGCCGACGCAGGGACGATAGGGGAGATTGATCATTGGTTTCCGACGTCTGACATTCTCTTGCCTATTGCGGCATGTCTCAAGGGCCAACGGTCAATTGAGCGCATGCAGGCCGTGGATAAGATCAATGGCGTATCCCAACTGATTGTCCTGCGAACGAACATTCTCGACTCGGGCCTCAATTTCGGCCTGTTTGTCCCGTTCGTCCTTGTCATCCTGCAGGCCGTCATTTTCCAGGCTGTTGTCATACATCGCTTCGGAGAAAAAGAATTCTTCGTCCGTTTCGGCCTCTTCGTCCGGCATTCTGAACGGGAGAACGATGTCCGGGGTAATCCCATTGCCCTGAATGGAGCGGCCTGAGGGCGTGTAATACTTGGCCGTCGTGATGCGCAAGCCACCGTATTTTCTCTCTCCGGCATTCTTGAGCTGGCGATCCAGGTCATGAATGGTCTGCACGGAACCCTTGCCAAAGCTTTGGGTGCCGACGACCACGCCCCGATTGTGATCCTGAACGGCTCCGGCAAAGATCTCGGACGCCGATGCCGTTCCCCGATTGATTAGCACGACCATCGGCTTGCCCGCCACGATATCACCTCTTTCGGCCTCAAAGACATTTTGTCGTGAATCCCGATTGCGAACCGAAACGATGATGCCGTCTTCAAGGAACAGATCTGTCACGCCAATTGCGGCATCAAGAGTTCCGCCTGGGTTGTTGCGCAGGTCGATGACCACGCCGACGAAGTCGTCCATGCCGCCATGATCCGCAAAAATCTCCTCAAAGCTTTCAGTCAGGTTTGGAACGGATTTCTGGTTGAAGGTCTTTACCCGAGCGACAAGAACATCGCCCTCGACTCGCACATTGGCGGCCTCAATTTCGATAATTTCGCGAATGAGCGTGACTTCAAAGGGCTCAAGCCCCTCTCTTCGTATCGTGAGCGTGACTTCCGAACCCGGCGGTCCGCGCAACAAATCCACGCCTTCACTCAGCGACTTGTTCAGAACGGTTTCCCCATTGATCTCGATGATGTAGTCCTCAGCCATCAATCCCGCCCGGTAAGCGGGCGTGTCGTCGGTGGGCGAAATGATCTTGATGAACCCGTTCTCGGCCGTCACGGTCATGCCCACCCCGCCAAACTCGCCAGTCGTCAATTCTTCGTTTTCAATCATTTCCTCCGGGGAAATATAGCCCGAATGAGGATCAAGCGATCGCAGCATGCCATCCACGGCCGCCTGGATCAACTCTTCATTGTCCACTTCCTCGACATAGTTCTCGTGGATTCGCGATAGGGCCTCGGGAATCAACTGAATGCTTTCCAGCATGTCGGATTCGATACCATTCCCTTGCGCGCCGGCAGGGGTAAGCGGACAAAGGGCAACCAGCAATCCGAAGAGAATACGGACATTCAGCATTGTGAGTTTGGGCATGATCATAAAACCATCGACTTCAAATTTGACAGGCACGTCTTTTCCAGATCCACAGCCGGCCAGACGCACGGTACGTCCGTGTCAACAGACCGGCAAGCGCAGCACGCATTGATCCCGAATCTCCCCGTCTCTTGCCATGCAACCGGATCAGGAACGGACTGCACAGCCCACTCGCCAAGGGGCCTATGTTCAGTTCGTTCATTTCTGCGACACTGCTCCTGTTGCGGGTGACGGAACCGTCAGAGGAAAAAACATGGTGATCACGATGGTGCCGACGTTACAGTTAGGTCTTGCCGATCAGTTATCAATGATTGGCCGGTCATCTCCTTTGGCGGCGGAAGCTTGAGCAATTCAAGCAGGGTGGGGGCAACGTCAATTAAGCTGCCTGACCGAATCGTTCCGATATCCTCTCGTCCATAAAGCACGACGGGAACCGGGTTTGTCGTGTGAGCGGTGTGAACGCCTCGCGTTTCGGGATCGATCATGTGTTCGCAATTGCCATGGTCGGCAATGACAAGCATGCTTCCGCCCGCTTTAGCGATGGCAGCGACCATCCGCCCCAAGGCTCGATCGGTTGCTTCGCACGCTTTTGTCGCTGCCGCCAGATTGCCGGTATGCCCCACCATGTCCGGATTGGCGATATTGACGACGATCAGATTGAACCCCTTCTTGACCGCTTCGACAAAGCGTTCTGCAACTTGCACAGAGGACATTTCGGGAGCCAGGTCATAGGTTGCTACCTTGGGGCTGTCCGGCATGAATCGACATTCACCGATTTCCTTTTTTTCCTTGCCGCCATTCAAGAAGAAAGTGACGTGTGGAAACTTTTCGGTTTCGGCAATCCGCATCTGGGTCAGATCATGCTTGGCAATCCACTCTCCCAAGGCATTGACAATTGCCGGCTTGACAAAGAGAGGCGTGATCCAGTCTTGTGATGGGGTAAAGTAGCTGACCATGCTGAGAGCCCCACCGAGCGAAGGTCTCGAAAGTGTCTCGAAGCGGTCGAAATCCGGTTCGGCAATGGCGGTCGCCAACTGACGCATGCGATCGGCCCGAAAATTGGTGAAGAACACAATATCGTTATCTCTGAAACCGGTATAACCGCCGATTGCTGTCGGCAGTATGAATTCGTCGGTCTCTCCACGCCGAATTGACTTTTGAACAGCCTCTTCGACCGTGGCAACGCGTTCCCCCCGGCCCAAGATCATGGTATCCCAGGCCACTTTAACCCGTTCCCAGCGATTGTCTCTGTCCATCGGGTAATAGCGTCCGCTCACCGTGGCCATTGCCGCATTGGACGGGAGGTGAGTCACAATATTGTCAATGTGGTCCGCGGCTTGTCCAGGCGGGGTATCGCGGCCATCAGTAATGGCATGGACTTGAACGTTCATGCCCTTTGATGCGAAGATCTTGGCCACAGCGATCAAGTGGGCTCCCAAGCCGTGAACTCCAATATCCGAAATAATCCCGATCAGGTGAACCGCCCTTGTCGTACAGCCTGCTTCTTGCGTTATCGTGTGCAGGGCATCTCGAGTTGCGAATTCACCCGTTTCGATAGCCTCATTGATGCGAACGACTTCCATCCGGTTGACCCGGCCCGCTCCAATATGAAGGTGCCCCACCTCAGAGTTGCCGATGCTGCCCGGAGGCAGGCCCACAGCCTCGCCATGAGTCGTAAGCGTTGCATTGGGACAAGTCGCCAGCAAGCGATCGTAATTCGGTGTCTGAGCCAACGCTATGGCATTCCCTTCTCTCCGGGGATTCACGCCCCATCCGTCGAGAATGCACAAGGCAACAGGTTTATCACTCATGACATTCACATCAGCAGAGGAATCTACTCCTTGTGGTATGGTGATCCAGATAATATCGATGTTGCCCGATACAATTGTTCAACCAGCATGGCTCGGATCAACAAATGCGGGAAAACCATCGCGCCAAAGGAGAGCGTATAAAAGGGTTCGAAAGCTGGCAGCTGGCTCCTTCCTTCGGCTCCACCGATCGCAAAAGTGACGCTTGACAAGCCACTGTCTCGCCATTTGGCCAGTTCCTGGGCAAACTCCTCGCTGGACAATTTCTGGCCTCCTTCATCCAACAGGCACACCGTATTCGACAGCAGCTTCAACGAGTTTGATGGGCGCTGTCGTCCGTTCGGTAGAATTTCAACGATATTCAGGGGGCCGAGGCCCAGGGAGCAGCCCCGTCGATCAAAGCGGTCCAGGAAGCGCCGAACAAGTTCAAGTTCAGGTCCAGGCCGCATCCTCCCAACGGCCAGGATTGTGATCTTCATGAGCAGGTCTCAGAAATTTTCGGAAGGAGCCCAGAGCTTTTCAATCTGATAAAAGTCGCGAACCTCAGGCCGGAACAGATGTATGATGATGTCGTCGGCATCAATGAGCACCCAGTCGCCGTTTTCCTTGCCCTCGGTCTTGTTACGAATCTTCAGGTCATTCTTGAGACCGTCGGTGAGCTTATCGCAAAGTGCCAGTACATGACGTTTGGAACGACCAGAGGCGATCACCATGTAATCGGCAATCGACGACTTTCCTCGAAGGTCAATGTCGACGATATCTTCGGCCTGATTGTCGTCCAGCAACCTCAGGATCCATTCGCGAGGTGCCGTTCCAGCTGTGGTAGGAGATGTGTCGGTATGAGGGTCTAGGCGGGTGGATCCAGCCGGATCCGCAATGGTCTTTTGTGTCAGATGTAAAACTCCATAAAATCAGTGTGTTATCAGACATTCAGCCCGGATTTGTACTCTCCATCCTTAAACTGAAAGCAGAGGAAATACAAGAAAAATTGCTTTGTTGAGAATTAATTTCTGGAAAGGATAAGAGCGTTCGCCCATGGGGATCAAGTGTTTGGATGTATTACAGAGTTGTTTCATTGACTTCAATCATCGGATCGGGCTGTCAAAATGGCTACTCCAACGAGGCAATTGCCGTGCCTTTCAGATGGCAAGACATTGAATCCTGATCTTGGTGCGAAGTAGCGCACAAGCATTTTGCGCGAGAGAAAATTTTGCCAATCAAATGTCTGGAGGGTATACGCCAACGAGCCTATTGCTCATAGAAATGGACAGCAAGGGCTGTTGCAGGTAGGGTCTTCGAATCAGGTTGAAGCCATTCCGGAGTTAACCCCACGCCGTCAATACTGCCTGCATAATCAGATGGCAGGCAGGCGGCCTGCCACGGATCGGCGTCGCTGTCAAGTAAACTGTTCCTTAAGTCTCCTAGAGCCGGTTCCCAGTTGAAGCATTTCAGACATCAAAGTGTTCAGGGCACTGAAAAAGGGTTTCGCAAGAGAAAAGCACGGGGACTGATCGCATCTTCTATTTTCCAAGCTCGCCTGGAAATTGCCGGATAAGCAGGACAGTGAGAGAAAAGCGACTCAAGGAATTTCGCTTGAATCCTGTTTGGCCTGGCCAATCAATAGGATTTCAAATTTGTCAAAGCGTCCCTCCATGGCACTGAACCTTTCTTCCATGGCATCAAAGCGTCCCTCCATGGCACTGAACCTTTCTTCCATGGCATCAAAGCGCCCCTCAACAACGTCGAGGCGATTTTCAACAACATCGAACCGTTGATCAACAACATCGAACCGCTGATCGACGGCCTCGAATCCGTCCTTGACCTCATCTCTGACTTCTGCCACCTCAATTGACAATCGAAGAAACCTCTGGTCAAGATTGTCGACCCGAATCGCCAAATATCCCGCTACCGCCATTCCAACAGCAAGCATCCCCCCGAGTACCCATCCAGGCATTTTGCCCGGCATCGGGCGCTCCTCGGTGCGATGGTGCGATTGTTGTACGGCAGGTCTGTCTTCGCTTGTTTGATCCATTCGGATCGCCATCCGCTTGTCTACTAGGCGATCAACCTGTCCGCGCAACTTATCATCAAACATCTGACCCAGTCGTCTGATCAGCCGTTCTTCTATCTCGTTCAACTGATCCGCTGTCATTTCATATCCTGAATTCATCGTTCTCTTTGTCCTTCGAAGTGTGACTCATTCAACCCGAAAGGTCAAATGATCTTTGGATCCCCTCTGCCGACAACCAAAGCAACGGGCACTCGAAGTCCAGAAATTCGGAAGAAAGGGCTTAACATCAATTTTGTGCATCCTGCATATTGGTCTCTGTGCGAGAACAAACAAGACACGTGCCCAAACTATTTTACATTCAGCAGGCCGTGAATATTGAAAGTCTACTTCGATCTCTTAAGTGGGTGCGTGATGGATTGGCTGAGAGCTTGTGACACTTGGGGGCCGAGTGGGGGACCGCGATCAGATCGGCGATGTCCCTTCAAGAATCCGGGGACAGGCCAGGCATGTCGGAAGTTTCAGCGTTTCCCGTACCGTTCCAGCGTGCTTGAATGAGATGACAGGGCGAGCGACAACAGACTTTCTGACCCGCTGCGTCGCTCTTGCGTTTCGGACACGGCGTGTGCTTCCTTCACAGGCCATCCGAAATTGAAACGGGCGAAATGTCAACTGAACATTAAGTCGGGGAGATACAATGGAAAGCAGCATATACGAATCCACCGACCTGACAGAAGTTGAGAGCCACCTTGCCAGTCTGGAGGATATCAACTCGGCGAACGATGAGGGATTGACCGCTCTGCATCAATTTGTGGCCTTCAATTCGTCGCCCGAAGTCATAAGCGTGGTCATCAACTCGGGAGGCAGTGTTTTCAGTGAATCAAAGATGGGTTTGACGCCTCTTCATGTTGCGGCGGCTTGCAATCACAATCCCGAAATCATCCGGGAATTGGTCAATGCCAAGGCTCCGGTCAATGTGGCCTCATCCAGTGGATTGACGCCCCTTCACGGGGCGGCGGCCTACAATCCGAACCCGGAGGTTGCCACCGAACTGATCAATGGTGGGGCCGAGATCGACCGAGTGTCAAAGAGCGACATGACTCCGCTATTTGCCGCGGCCGCCAATAACAAGAATCCCGAGATCATACGGACGCTGGTGGAAAATGGTTCGGACGCGAACCGCAGAAATGACGGTTCTGATACACCTTTGCATGCTGTGGCCCAGATCAATCCGAATCCTGAAGCGACACGAATCCTGATTGACGCCGGAGCCGAGTCGGATGCAGTGAATTCAGACGGGCTTACACCGCTTCATCTGGCGGCTTCCAGCAATCCAAATCCTGAAGTCGTGAGCAACCTGCTTGCCGCTGGCGCTGGTATCGGAATTACCGACAAAGATGGCAAGTTGCCTTGTGAACGAGCGCTCGAGAGCAATAGCGCACTTGTGGCTTCAGACGTATACAAGGCTTTGAGCGTGGTCCATCAAGACAATTGGGGAAGCAAAAAGTTTTTCCTTGTGGCCACATTGGAAGATGTCAAAAGATGCTTGCGAAACGGGGCCGAAGTGAACATTCGTGTGCCTCCGAACAGCTTGACGCCACTTCATTGGGCAGTACGATGCAATCCGCATCTGTCCGTCATCGAGGCTTTGCTGGACGAAGGTGCGGACGTCAACGCCACCGAGCGCACAGGATTGACACCGTTGCATTGGGCCGTTCAGAATCCGTACATTCCCAGCGCCATAGTCACTTTGCTGGTTGACCGCGGCGCAGACTTGGAAGCACAAGTCAAGGACACGGCTATCAGGCCACTGGAAATTGCCGTTCGCAACGCCAGCCATCCTGATGTTGTTGAAACCCTCATCAAGCTGGGGTCGTCGGTGGAAAATGGCGAGACCAGTACGGGTGTTGCCATTATTCACCGGGCCGCAACGAATACCAACTGCCCAGCCGAGGTTATCAGTGTGCTGGTTGCGAATGGAGCCGACCCACTTGCGCTGGACAAAATGGAGAATTCAGCGATTCACCTGACCTTCAAGACCAACAAAATTTTCCTGAAGGCCATCCAAAAACTGGTTGAGCTAGGTCTTGATCCTAACTCTCAGAATTCACACGGCAACACCCCGTTGCATAAAATTGTTCGCATGAACTCCAACAATGCCGCCCTCGATTTCATGATCAAGTCGGGTGCCGACCCCTATCTGGAAAACAACAAGGGAAAGTCGCCTTTCGATATCGCATCCGACTCGGTCAAACGAAACATCCGACGCAAAATGAACAAGTTCAAAGGTTCTGAGGCAAATGCGGCACCAACAGGCGAAGAGGTATCGCCGGCTGAAGAGTTCCCCCCGAACGACACGGATGGTAAGGCCGAAACCGCCGATGATGGTGATGCGCCAGCATAGACACAGCGGAGAGTCTTGATGTTTGACAAGGAAGACATCGTTGGTGCAAGCGAAATTGTCTATCGGTCGATGCCGCCAACACCGCAGATTTCGTGGCCGCTCCTCAACAAGGAAATCGGGACTGAAGTTTGGGTCAAGCACGAGAATCACACGCCGATCGGGGCCTTCAAGATTCGAGGTGGCATCACTTTCATGGATTGGGTCAGCCGAACCCTTCCTCGCTCTCAAGGTGTTGTCACGGCCACCAGAGGCAATCATGGCCAGAGCATAGCCCGAGCCGCGGCGACTATCGGGATGGTGTGCAAGGTGTACGTTCCCTTTGGCAATTCGGCTGAAAAAAATCAGGCCATGGTCGGTTTTGGGGCCGAACTGATTGAATGGGGTGAGGATTTTGATTCCGCGAAGGAGGAAGCCTACCGAGTGGCGAAGGATGATGGCCTGACGGTGGTGCCGCCGTTTCATCCAGAATTGGTCCGAGGAGTTGCAACTTACAGTTTGGAGTTTCTCAGCAAGATTGCCAACCTTCATACGATTTATGTCCCAATCGGTTGTGGCTCAGGTGTTTGCGGAGTTATTGCGATGCGCAATGCACTTGATCTGCCAACAAGAATTGTGGGTGTCGTGTCCGAGCATGCCCAATGCGCCAAGCTGTCAGTCGAGCGAGGACGGCATACCGAGACCAACGCGGCCAGGACATTTGCGGATGGAGTGGCGGTCAGGGTTCCTGTCCCGGAGGCACTGGACTATTACAAGGCCGGCGTCGAGCGCGTTGTAGCCGTTTCAGAATCCGCAATCGTTGAAGCCATCAAATGCATGTTTCGGACCACGCACAACGTGGCTGAGGGTGCAGGAGCCATCGGACTTGCTGCCTTGATGCAGGAGAGGGCCCGAATGCGCGGCAAAAAGGTGGGGATCATTTTGTCAGGGGGCAACATCGATCTGGCCAAGCTAAAATCGGTTCTTGGCGGCAAGGTCCCCGAAGCGGCATAGACAATTTCGCCACCAGCCGATCTATGCCCTCACGAGCTTGCTGTAGTCGGCAACAATGGTTTTGGCCAAATCGCCCACAACGAAGCTGTAGTCCCTGATCTGACTGACAGGCTCAACTTCTGCGGCGGTTCCCGTGAGCCAGCACTGCTCGAATGATTCAAGCTCCGCGGGCCGGATGTGTCGTTCGTGGACGGCAATGTTCCGTTTTTGCAGCAGACCGAGAACCTTCTGCCGGGTTATCCCATTCAGGAAGCAATCGGGTGTCGGAGTGTGAACTTCCCCATTTCTGACAAAGAATATGTTGGCTCCCGTTGCCTCGGCAATGAATCCTCTGTAATCAAGCATGAGGGCATCGGCATATCCGTTCCTCTGAGCCTTGTGCTTGGAAATTGTGCAAATCATGTATAGCCCCGAAGCCTTTGTGTGACACGGGATGGTCTTTTCACTCGGTCTTTGCCAGTCCGAAATGTCAAGTTTGATGCCCTTGATTTCGCCCGGGGTTTCGTTATTGCCGTAATAACGTCCCCATTCCCAGGTGGCGATTGCCAGGCAGGAGGGATTCTTCAGCGATGCTATGCCCATATCCTCTCCATCGGCCCGCCAGGCCAAGGGCCGAACGTATGCATCGGTCAGCCCGTTAATCCGGATGACTTCGGCCTTGGCTCTCTCGATTTCTTCAGGCGAGTAGCTGATATCGATGTCCATTTGGCGGGCGGATTCAAGCAGTCGAAGCGTATGTTCCCGATTGGCAAATATCTTGCCGCCATAGGCACGTTCACCCTCAAACACTGATGAACCGTAGTGCAGCGCGTGGGTAAGCATGTGCACCTGAGCCGAGCGCCACGGGATGAGTTCTCCATTGAACCAGATGTATCCATCACGATTGCCGTATCCCGGCAATTCAGATATTGTTGCCATTGTCATGCCCCCCGCATCCAGGTTTAACGCCCCCGGCCGCTCGTTGAATGAAAAGCCCGATTCTCATGCGCCAGGCCGACCTCGCGCACGAAGGCAAGTACAACTAGTGGCATCATGCGTGAAGTCAATATCGCGGCTTGAAATTAGGTCAGCAATACTTACTTTGTCAGGCATGGATGACAAGATCAAACCGCACAACCTTGCGGGTTACAGGCTTCTTTACCTGACGGACAAGGAGATCAACGAAGGGATGGAAGCCATGATGTTCGCGTATCGAGGCTTTACTTCCGATCCGGACGACATTCTCGCTCGATACGGCTATGGTCGGGCTCACCACAGGGCCTTGCATTTTATTCGAAGCCGTCCGGAAATCAACGTGTCTGGCCTGAAGGAGATACTGGCCATATCCAAGCAGTCATTGAATCGCGTTCTCCGCCGGCTGATTCGTGATTCTCTGGTGGAAGTGCGATCCAACCCAAAGGATCGTCGTTCAAAGTATCTCAACCTGACTTCGGCCGGTGAAAAACTGGCCGGCGAATTGGCCCGCGTTCAGCACAATCGGGTTCGAGCTGCTTATCTCAAGGCCGGACCTGAAGCTGTGGCCGGATTTCGATCGGTCCTGGAATGTTTGACCCATCCCGATTATCAGGAACTGACCCATTCTGATGATTGATTCGGCCAATTCAAAAAGTATCCGTCCTCACATTCTCGTGGTTGAAGACGATCTGAAGATAAGCCAGCTGCTCAAGAGGTTTCTGGACAGCAACGGCTTTCACTGTTCTCCGGCAGGCGATGCTGAAGAGGCCAGGATCTTGCTTCAAACCATCGGCTTTGATTTGGCTCTCGTCGATGTGATGCTGCCCGGAGAGAACGGCATATCCTTGACCGAACACATCATATCCACAACGACAACCCCGGTGATCATTCTGTCGGCCCGAACGACTGTCGAGAATCGTATTGACGGCCTGCTGGCCGGAGTGGATGATTACATACCCAAACCCTTTAGCCCGCAGGAGGTCTTGCTGAGGATCAAGGCCGTCCTGAGACGATCGGAAAAAGCGGACATAGGACGGATAGCCTTTGGCGATTTTGTCTTTGATCTTGAGCGGGGCGAGCTTTCGTCGTGTGACCTCACTGTCAGTCTGAGTGATGCCGAGCGGACCATCCTGAACATCTTGGCCGCAAGAGCCAATCAAACGGTCTCGCGAGAGGAAATCTGTCGTCTGGTCAGCACAAAGGGCGAAAGAATCACGGATCGAACGGTTGATTTGCGCATTTCCCGCCTGCGCAAGAAGCTTGGGGATAATCCCCAAGTGCCGAAATACCTGAAGACGGTTCGAGGTAAAGGTTACATTTTCGTTCCCGATGACATCGAGTTCGTCTAAAGAGATTTCATGAATCGTGGATGACTCCGAATTCTTCTTGGCGGCATTGGAACTGCGATCAGATCCAAGCGGCATCGTGACAGGCTGTGATATCTGACTTACCTCTATCAGGAAGAGTTCAAGAGTTTAAAAAGTTGGTAGGAATTGCTAGTTCTGACATTGAAGGCAAAACGCAAAAGACGACTTACCGTTAACAACCGCCGAGACATGGAAAGCGTAACCACTCCTTCGGAATTGACGAATGCGGCCGGAACATTGCAAGACCATAAGCTCTAGAACTGCAAGAACAGGGGCAAACCCGTTAGGCTCGCCTGCAAGGAAACGGTACCAGGCATGGAGAAACTGTGACAACGACCATCATCACCCATTCTGATTGTCTCAAGCATGTGACTCCCAGAGGTCATCCCGAAAGGGTGGCCCGCCTTGAGGCACTGAATGAGACGTTTGCGGGGCAGGATTTTGCCCAAGTGCCCAGACTTGAGGCAGATCTTTGCTCGACCGAGCATTTGACCTTGGCTCATCCCGTTGAATATGTCGAGAGCATCAGAAACAGAGTTCCAGCCCACGGCTTTGCAAGCATCGATGCAGACACGCACATGACACCTGGCTCCTGGGATGCGGCATGTCGGGCGGTTGGCGCTAACATTCAGGCCGTTGACATGGTAATGAGTGGTCAGGCCGAGAACGTTTTTTGTGCTGTCAGACCCCCTGGACATCACGCCGAAAAAACCCGAGCCATGGGCTTTTGCCTCTTTGGGACAGTGGCAATCGGGGCATTGTACGCTCTTGAAAATCACAACCTTGAGCGTGTCGCTATCGTCGACTTTGACGTGCATCATGGCAACGGTACGAGTGACATCTTGTGGGGCGAGGACAGGATCATGTTCGCTTCCACCCATGAAATGCCCCTGTATCCCGGTACCGGGTACGAAAGCGAGACAGGACGATATGGGCAGATCATCAATAAACCGCTGGGGGCCAGATCAGGGGGCGTTGAGTTCAAGCAGGCCATCAATGCGATAATTGATCGCCTGGATCAGTTCAAACCGGAAATGATCATGATATCGGCGGGGTTTGATGCCCATTTCGATGATCCGTTAAGTTCATTACGGCTTGAACCCGAAGATTTTGGGTGGGTCACTGAAACCATCTGTCAACTGGCTCAAGCCCACAGCAACGGAAGAATCGTATCGTCTCTGGAGGGAGGATACAGCATCACAGGCTTGACAACATCAGTTGTGGAGCACTTGAATGCCTTGGAGGGGGCAGCCCAATGAACGAGGACAATAAGACCGTGACAAAAGCAGGATCCGACATTGCAAAGATGTCCTTCGAGGAGGCGCTTGAGGCCCTCGAAGAAGTAGTCACGGACCTGGAAAAAGGCGATGCGAACCTTGATGAGGCCATCGCATTATATGTACATGGCACAAACTTGCGCAAGCATTGCAGCGCCAAGCTTGAAGCGGCCCAAAAGAAAATTGCCGAGCTCGTGGCGGCTGAGCGGAACGAAGTTGCCAGCAGTGCGGCAACCTTGATCTAGGCGATGACTGATACCGATTCACCGTCAGAACTGGATCAAAAGTATGAGAAGCTTCGGCGTGACATAGTCACGCTGAGTTTCGCAGCGGCTCTGGATCGATTGCAGAAAATTTCTGAAATAATGGGTTCCTCCAGACATTCGCTTGAAGAGACGATACATCTCTATCGGTACGCTGAACTGCTGTTCGAGTATTGCCAGACGTATCTTGAAGTGAACGAGGTTCCTCCTCAGGTGATCGAACTGGATCGGGAGCGTCGCCCCACAGGTCTGAAAAATCTGGATGTCATGAAGGAGTGACAAATTCCGGAACCCAAGGAATGAGTAGCTTTCAAGAGTATTTCAACGGGGTACGCCATCGGATTGACGAACGCCTTCAGGACCTGTGTTCGGCTCTGCCCGACGGCCCTTTACGGACTCCCTTGATCCATGCCTTGGAAGGCGGGAAAAGAGTCCGGGGCTTTCTGGTCATTGAAAGTGCACGCCTTCACGACCTGAACGACAATTCCTCCGAACATGCGGCCGTATCGATCGAATGCCTGCACTCCTACTCGCTCGTGCACGATGATCTCCCGTGCATGGATGACGATCCCGTGCGCCGGGGTCAACCAACGGTCCACGTCAAATGGGATGAAATGACGGCCGTTCTCGTCGGTGATGCTCTGCAAGCGCTGGCCTTCCAGATTTTGGCAGACAGCCGCAGGATATCCGATCCAAACATACGCTCGGCACTCCTTTACAATCTCGCCCGCTGCGCCGGCCTCAACGGCATGGTGCAGGGTCAAATGCTTGACATGACAACCGTCAATTCGGCAAAGGGAGTCGCCTCTGATGATATAATCACCATCCAAAAGCTGAAAACGGGTGCCATCATCGGCTGGGCGTGCCAGGCCGGTGCGATACTCGCCGGTGCTGATCCAAAACCCTTGGGGGAATATGCCAAGAATCTGGGACTTGCTTACCAAATTGCCGACGATCTGCTTGATGTGTGCGGTCAAAGGGAACTTGTTGGCAAGAACGTTCGCAAGGATGCCGAGGTTGGCAAACCCACGTTTGTGTCCTTGCTGGGCAAGCAAGAGGCAAGGAGGCAGGCGACTGCCTTTGTCGAGCAGGCCATCGCCAGCCTTGAATCCTATGGCAACAGGGCGGACAATCTGAAGGAATTGGCCCGATATGCCATCAATCGCAGCCGATGACGGATGCCTTACGCGGTTCTGGTCAGGATGCGTTCATCCTTTTTTTGATCATAGCCGATGAAACCGCCGAGCTGCTTGTCCCAATGTTGGCAAAAGACACCACCAAGACTGAGCAGCCTGTCGACAGTCCCTTCCTCAACGATGCGCCCGTCCTGCATGACCACTATCCGATCCATTCGCAGAATGGTTGACAAGCGATGGGCAATGGCGATTACGGTTTTGCCGACGATGATGTCCTTCAAGGCATCCTGAATGGAGCTTTCAACTGTTGAATCCAGAGCGGATGTGGCCTCATCCAGTATCAAGATGGGTGCATTTTTCAGAACGGCTCGGGCGAGGGCAATCCTTTGGCGCTGCCCGCCAGACAACTTGACGCCTCGTTCGCCGAGATAGGCCTCATATCCTTTATGACCAAGGCGATCTTCCATGTTCAGGATGAACTCATGAGCCTGGGCTTGTTTGGCCGCGTCAATGATCTCAGCCATGCTGGCCTCAGGCCTGCCGTAGGCTATGTTTTCCATGGCTGACCGATTGAACATGGCCGTTTCCTGGGTTACCATGCCGATCTGCTTGCGCAAGCTTTCCTGGGTCACCTGCCGAATGTCATGATTGTCGACATGAATGGCACCACTTTCAGGATCATACAAGCGCATGAGCAGGGCGACCAAGGTTGACTTGCCTGCTCCCGACTCGCCCACCAGCCCCACATGTTCGCCTGGCTTCACGAGGAGGCTGATATCTGTTACCCCGCCAATCTCACGCCCGTACTGAAACGAAATGTCCCGAAATTCGATCCGGCCTTTCAACTGCGGCAGGGATACCGCTGTTGGCCGATCGCTCAAGGCATGGGGATGGGCCAGGGTGCGCATGCCGTCCTCAGCCTCTCCGACATTGGAATAGATTGCCATGAGCACAAAACTGACCCAGCCGGACATTTGGGCAATTCTGATGGCTACCGTTCCGGTCGCCGCGATGTCACCCGCCGTGGCCAGGCCGTTGACCCAAAGCACGAGTGCGCCACCGACCAGAACCACAGGCAACAAACCCGAAATTAGCATGAGAAAGTAACGAAACGAGGAAGCAACCAGACCGAACTTTTCCGCCATCGTGCGGAATCTCTCCAAGGCGTCAAGAGCAGCCCGGTCCTCGTGTTTGTTGTGGGCAAACAGCTTGACAGTGCGGATGTTTGTGATCGTGTCCACGATCTGCCCGGACAGATGGGAGCGAGCCCCCGCTCGGTCGGCGGACCGCTTGCGAATGCGTGGCAAAAACCACCGAATCAAGTAACAGTAGACCACCAGCCAGAGCGTCAGGGCAATGGCAATGCGGTAATCAATGGATACAAGAAGCAAGAAGGAGCCAACCAGCGAGGCGGCGGCAAACGATATGACATTGACAAACTCGTTGACCGTTTCGGAAATGGCACGCGATGCCTGCAGTTGTTTTTGCGATATGCGTCCGGCAAAATCGTCATCAAAGAAGGAAATGGCTTGGTCGAGGGTATGTCGATGAAGCCGGGACAGGACCAATGCGTTGATGTTGGGATTTATCCAGACGGAATTGATGTATGAACTGCCGCCGAAGGTGAGCGGTCTGATGATAATGAAAAACATGACCGCTCCTGCCAACAGCAGATGGTTGTCCGTGAAGATATTTGCCGGACCGCTGGCCAGTGTGCTGTCAATGACCAAGCCCAGCATCAGGGCAGAAAACACTTCCATTGAACCGGCCAGCATGGAAATCGCACAGCCAGCGACAATCAGCGGAAAGGCCCCCTTGAGGCACCAGAGGAAAAAGCGACCGAGAGTCTGTGGAGGTGTCCCCTCAGAGGACAGATAAGGGTCAATAAAGGTCTTCAGAGCGTTTCCTTTGCGGTTTGAGGCTGCACAAAAATCACGCGTGCCGGTTTGTTCATGACAAGCGCCGCCAGTATACAATTTGTCGGCAGCCTGAGGTCAACAGCATGAGAGAAGTTTAGATTGCCCTTTCAAGCAGTGATTTCTTGTTCAGCGTGAAGTTGGAACGAATCCAGTCCCATTTCAAATCGTTCAGCTTGTCTCCCAAGGCCTTGCCTTTGAATCGGTGGCTTAGATCCCCGGATGCAAGAGGAAACACTTGCTCAGCAGCGAATGCAATCCGTTCCATAAAATCGGGTTCAACGGTTTTCCTTTGGAGTACCGAGTGAGCCAAATGGGCATGGATGGCAACCCGGGGACCTGACAGATAGGCCACTTCCTCTGGAGATTTGGTGTCGTCGATGGATTGACCAACTTGTTTGAGATGCCGGATTTCCTGACGGGTGAAGGCAAGGAGACCGTCGGTGGACTTGGCACCCAAAATAATTTTGACCAGGAGTGGATCGGGTTGCAGGCTAAACTGCCTTTCCAGCTGCTCCAATCGCTCAATGTGCATGCTCTGACCATCTGGGAACAGCCATGCCCAAACATTGACCCTTTCCATTTCCCTGAGGCACCAGCTCAGTGGCCTCAGAGCGAATAACCGATCTATCTCAGCCCGAATTCTGGCGGGTGAAAGACAGTGGAGCCTTGCGACATCAATCTTGCTGATGGCATGCAGTCCGGCTGCATCACAACCCTGCTCAGGGTTACCGTAGCCAGCGCTGAACCGGAAGAATCGTAATATTCGCAGGCAGTCCTCGCCAATTCTTGATTCGGGGTCACCGATGAATCTTACTCGACAATTGTACAAATCGTCCAGGCCGTTAACGGGATCCAAGACCTGTCCGTCGTAAGTCGCATAAAGTGCGTTGATGGTAAAGTCTCGCCGCCGGGCGTCTGTGTTCAGGCTACGGGTGAACCTGACGTCAGTTTTGCGTCCGCGGGGTTTTATGTCTTCCCGAAAGGTTGTGACACAAACATTGTCGGGCCCTAGGAGAATGGAACCAAACTCAATGCCGACTGGCTTGTGCCTGATTCCGGCGGGACCGATAAAGTCCACAATTTGTTGGGGCGTTGCATCGGTGGCCAAATCTAGATCCTGGGTCGATTTTTGCAAGATAGTGTCCCGAACCCATCCGCCTACCACGTACAGCTGGAACCCATTCGCTTCAAAGAGTCTGAACAGCTGGTTCAGATGGGTGCAGTTTTGCCAGGTTGGTTCGATCAGCACGTTGCCTCAAGATGATTGGCAAAACCATGAAGGATCTTTGCGGTCGCACCCCAGATGTGGTAGGTGAGATAGTTCAGCCCATAGTACCTGTAGTCCAGATTGTTCCGTTGGGTTGAAAAAATCTGGTAATTTTTTGTTTGCATCAGCAACTCAAGGGGCACTTCAAAGATCGCCGCCACCTCTTCAACCTGCGGAACCGGTGAAAAGGACTGGGTTATTTTGCCAACGTAAGGTGTCATCCTGAAACCTGTGCCGGTTTCATGATCAGGGCAGCGGCCAATTATCGATACGACCGAAGGATCGAGCCCGACCTCTTCTCGCGCTTCTCGGAGGGCGGTAGACATGAGGTTCTTGTCTTTTTTTTCGAACTTGCCGCCCGGAAAGGCAACTTGGCCAGCATGGTACTTCAGGTGTTGAGACCGCTGGGTCAGGATCACATTGATTCCGTTTGGTCGATGAATGAGAGGGATAAGTACTCCAGCTGGTCGCTTCGGCCTGATATCATGTTTACGCAGATGTTCGTTGAGCTGAAAATCCGAAGATTTTTCCCTGTAGGTCAGGAGTGCTTCACGAATGCATTCGAACGTCAGTGTACTATTTGCATGCATAGGGTCGTGTTCTTGTGGGCTTATGGTTTGTGGCCAGCCCGATTCATCAACGCATGCCTACAACTCTCTGTGCATTCAGGCGTCACAGGCTCTAGCGGTTCAAAGATCCTTCTCTTTCAGATGGTGCCAAAACCCCTTCAAGTCCAGAACCTTGTCCTTGGTACACACTGTTGTGTGAATACCAAAAACGACACCATCCGTACGAGGCAACTTTCTGAGAGTTTGACGTTCGACCCGGATCCAGTTTTTGTCTGAATTCGATCTGTCCCGCCGATCATCAACGCTCCTAGGCTGAAACAGGTCCGGACTGTCATAAGCCAGGAAATTGCCCCTGTAGACTATTTTTTCCGGTTTTAGATTATCAAACATTCTTTGCACAACCGAGGCAATGCGGCCATCGTATTTTGGAACGGGATCATGGATGGCCGTCAGAGGTCGCCCCATCTTTTCAGCCAGTAGCCAACTTGCCGGAAAGCAAAGAATCGCCCCAACCAGAACGTGCTGCTTGCCAATTCGCTTCAGAAGGCACAAATCCTCTTGTACCAGCCGCCCGGCACGCAATAGCGGATGATCGGAATTGATGTCAACAACAACTCCATCCGGTCGTGTTACACTTTCTCTTGATATCCTGAAACCCCGAATGGTCTCAAGATGCTCGACAATGGTCTCAAGCAATTCCTGAGCAATGTCATGTGCACATACCAAACAGTCGAAGACCTGATCTCTCCTGGTTGCAATCAGATGATCGCGGTAAGCCATCTGACGGTGATAGACTTCATCTTGGAGCAGCCAGTCATGCGGCTCAAGAGGATTGATCCCAGGAAGCTTGCGGGTCTTGTGTTCAAGCCAAGGCTGGAACGGAAAAGATTCTTGACAGATTTCAGAGAACGTGTGAACCATTCACTCAAAGAATCGCTTGAATTCTCCATGATTGGAAGTCGCGAGAAGGTAATTTAGTGTTCATTGCAGGCAAATGTAAGCAATTTTTGGTGGAGCAAGGCTAATGGATACGGAAAACTATTCGGATCGGCGGAAAATTGATCCCTCGAAGGGCAGCAAACTCAGCGACGGAACCCCCAACGACAACGATCGCATGGAAATCGGACCGACATTGCTGGCGATCAGGGAGTGGGAAGAAGCCGGCTTGACGTTTCCCAGTCTTGAACGGATGCGTGAGTTTCGCTGGAAACGTCTGATACGGCACATCAACGATCGGGGATATTGTGGGCTGTTGTTGTTTGACCCCCTGAACATCCGATATGCAACGGATTCAACCAACATGCAATTGTGGAACACGCACAATCCTTTTCGAGCCATCCTGTTGTGTGCGGATGGGCACATGGTGCTCTGGGAGTATAAGTCATCCATGTTTCTGGCCGATTTCAACCCGCTGGTGAAGGAAGTCAGAACGGGAGCGTCCCTTTTCTACTTCACCGCTGGCGACGTTGAGGAGTCGCGGGCTGAAGTTTTTGCCCGACAGGTTCTTGACCTGGTTCAAGAGCGTGTTGGTGACAACCGCCGTCTCGCGGTCGACAAGATAATGGTTTCGGGTCTGAGGGCACTTGAGAGGTGCGGATTCGACATCTTTAATGGTGAGGAAGTTACTGAAAAGGCTCGATCCATTAAAGGACCTGATGAAATTTTGGCCATGCGATGCTCCAGTCACGCGTGCGAACAATCGGTCAAGGCCATGGAGGATGCAACCCGGCCCGGGATGACCGAAGATGAGATATGGTCCGTTCTGCACGCTGAAAATATCAAACGGGGTGGAGAATGGATTGAAACGCGCCTTTTGGCAACAGGTCCCCGGACAAATCCTTGGTTCCAGGAATGCGGTCCCCGGCGGCTGCAAAACAACGAAATTCTGGCTTTTGATACCGATCTGGTCGGCTGTTACGGGATTTGCATTGACATTTCACGGACCTGGTGGATCGGTGATCAAAAACCTCGCCCGGACATGATTGATGCCATGAAGCACGCTTATGAGCATATTCATTGCAACATGCAACTGCTTCAGCCGGGCACTCATTTTGACGAGATCACGTTCAACGCTCATTTGCTGGATCCGATCTATCAAAAGCAAAAGTACGGCGTCATGATGCACGGGGTTGGCTTGTGCGATGAATGGCCAGCCATCAGCTATCCTGACAATCACTGCAAGGGGGCTTTCGACTACTACATAGAACCCGGCATGGTTCTGTGTGTTGAGGCACTGGTCAGTCCCGAGGGAGGTGATTTTTCAATCAAGCTTGAAGATCAGGTATTGATTACCGAAAAGGGGCCCGAAAATCTGACCCAATATCCTTTTGATGCCGCTTTGATGGGCCAATCATGACACTGGGCGTAAAGAAAATCGGACCTTATATGCCGGACTTAAAGGCTGCACGATTGGAGGTGTGACATTCAATCATCCAGCGTTGGCGTACCGGACGAACCCGTTCAAGCTATCAATTCAACAATGTTCAACCGTTAGGATGCGGCGGCTAGCACTCTTTGGAGGTGTCAGTTCCGCCGGTTTTTGGCCGCGATGGTTGCAAGCCCGTGGATTGGCATCGTGGTCCAGCAGCATGGTGACGGCCTGTTCGTTATCCTCGCGGGCGGCGAGATGCAGGGGCGTTTCGCCGTCATTGGTGGTGGCATGAACAGATGCCCCCGCTTCGAGCAGCGCCTGCAGCCCCTCTTCGGCATTCTCTTGAGCCGCCATGTGCAAGGCGGTGTGCCCCCACTGGTCGGTTGCGTCTAGTTCAGCACCATGGTCGAGCAACGTTGTAATGTTGTCTGGCCAGTTGTCTTGGGCAGCAAGATGCAGGGGTGTCCGGTTCCATACATCACGGGTGTTCATGTCCGTGCCGCGAGCCTGATGATCGGCAATGACGTTTGGATCGCCATGGCGAATGTCAATATGCAGATCGCTGCCCGTATGGGCAACGGCGAAGGAATGCAGTGAGGGAATGGGACAGGCCCGCTTGATCGAGGCATATACGCGAACCTCATCAATCAGGCCCAGACGCAACAGGGCATTGTCATCGGGCGGGGTCTGATTGGGCCAGCGCCCCGACTGCATAGCAGTCTGAATGGCCTGTTCCACCTCGCGCGGCGCGACCGGCTCGTGTCCGAGATAGCTCAAGACGGTACCTAACAGGTCTGGATGCGTGTCCCATGGGCCAAAGCGCGTCCGATAGTAATCGGTACGCATCTCCGCAGAGCGTTTTTGCGCGCTCATAACATTGACTTGATCAAGTTTTCCGTCGGTCTCGAGCAGTTTCTCACCGATCGCAGCCAGGCCGTTTTGCATATGCTTAGGCCAGCCTTTGGACCAGCGGTAAAGAATTCGGGACCAACGGTCCTGACAGGCAGAACTGGCAGTGATGTTGAATTGCCGAACGAAGCGCGCGACGGCGACCGCCACGTCCTCCTTGCCGAGCTTTTTAATGGGCCGCTGGGCCTGTCCACCAATGCGAGACAGACCGAGCGCGTCAAGAATTCGACGACTGTTGGACAGGCCGGCGAGCACCGGCAGGATGGGTAATCCGCCACTGCCCCCTTCGAGATGAATGAGAGCCGCGGCCGCAGCCCCCTTCGGATCTGGATCTACCATCTGGATCTCGTCGAGCATGAGTAGCACGACCCATCCTTTTGGGATTCTGGGTGGCACGACGATTTCGTCAGACTTGAGGTCGATCCCTGTACCCATGATATGGGCAGACTGAATGTAGTCGAACGGTGCCCGCAAGATCCTGCGGACTGGCCCGAGACCGATGCGGTCTCGGACGGCAGTGACGCGTGACTGAATGGCGGCAAAGAGCTGGGCTCTGGATAGTTCCTTAGGATCCTTGATGACGAGCGGAATGATCCGCGGAGCGTTCCCATCGTTAGTCAGCCCGCTCAAGCACCGATGCTCGATCTCGCGCAGAAGCGAGGTCTTGCCGATGCCAGGCGGTCCCTGAAGCAAGGGCATCAGCCCTTCAGCCGGATCTCCCTTGGCCTGTGTCCGACGGCGTTCATCGACATGTTGAGCTAAAGCCACGATATCGTTCATGAGACGATCTCGTCCGACAAAAAAGGGATTGATCAAACGATCATCTTCACGAATGAAGGCTTCAAGGCCGGAAGTGTTAAAATGTTGGCGCGAGTTCTGTGTACTCATGTGCATTCAACTGCTTGAAACGTACGTGCTGATTGACAGACATTGCAACAAGGATATCGGAACGATAGTCCGCATAAGACATAAGGGTGAATCGAGCAAAAATCCAGTTTTCTCCGCTCTCATGGTCCGCCTTTGACAGAGGGGGCGGTTCAGGTGCCAAATTGCGCCGACAGCGAAGATTGAAAGGTAGAGTTGATCGATCCGACCTCGACAAAACGGTGTCCAGCGGCAAGTGAACAAAGTCAACTGCAAAATAAAAAAAGGACAAATCCAGCGTCGCTTGCTCTCGCTTGTCGATGCAACGAGGACAGTTCCCGCGAGCAAAGAACAGTCGAAGGCATTCTTATTGCCGATCATGATCGCCGGAAAATCTTTTAACAAAACGATTGGTATAGGAATGCGGCGCTTGCCGATAGACACAATTATGGGCTCCATGAATGCGCCTTGTTCGATGGCAGAAAGCCAAGGCTGAATGCCTTGCAATTTGACTATTGACCGTTCATTTGTCAGGGACCTGATTCAAACGGAGTGCCCCTAGGCAAAAACTCTCTCAGGGTTGCCGGAAGCCCCTTGGTTTTAAGATGGCTTAAGTGAGTTAAATGGGAAATGTAAGCAAGGTTGTTCTGGCATACTCAGGCGGTTTGGACACTTCAATCATCCTGAAATGGCTGCAGACCGAATACCGTGCAGAAGTGGTAACCTTTACCGCTGACTTGGGTCAAGGTGAGGAACTTGAGCCCGCACGTAAAAAAGCTCGGATGCTTGGCATCCAGGAAATCTACATTGAGGATTTAAGGGAGGAGTTCGTTCGTGACTTTGTCTTCCCCATGTTTCGAGCGAATGCACTTTATGAGGGCCTGTATCTTTTGGGAACCTCAATTGCGCGCCCCTTGATTGCCAAGCGGTTGATCGAAATCGCCGAATTGACGCAAGCGGACGCGATCGCCCATGGAGCAACGGGCAAGGGCAACGATCAGGTTCGGTTTGAGCTTTCAGCCTACGCACTGAATCCGGATATCAAGGTCATTGCACCGTGGCGCGAATGGGATCTGACCAGCCGTTCCCGACTTCTGAAGTTCGCCGAGGAGCATCAAATCCCGATTGCCAAGGACAAGCGTGGGGAGGCGCCTTTTTCAGTCGATGCCAACCTTCTGCATACATCTTCCGAAGGCAAGGTTTTGGAAGATCCGGCGATCGAAGCGCCCAGCTTTGTCTATCAAAGAACGACCGACCCGGAAAAATCCCCAGATAACCCCGAATACATTGAAATTGAGTTTGAAAAGGGTGATCCGGTTGCCATAAACGGAGCGCGATTGTCCCCAGCCATGCTCCTGACTCAACTCAATGAAATTGGGGGACGGCACGGCATCGGAAGGTTGGATCTGGTCGAAAACAGATTCGTGGGAATGAAGTCACGAGGCATCTATGAGACTCCGGGCGGAACCATACTTTTGGAAGCCCATCGCGGGCTTGAACAAATCACCCTTGATCGCGGAGCGGCCCATCTGAAGGATGAGATCATGCCCAAATACGCAGAATTGATTTACAATGGATTTTGGTTCAGTCCGGAAAGAGAGATGCTGCAGGCCCTGATTGACAAGAGTCAGGAGTGTGTTTATGGCTCGGTCAGGCTCAAGCTCTACAAGGGAAATGCCCAGACGGTCGGGCGCACCTCGCCGTGTTCCCTTTATTCCGAAAAGCATGTTACCTTCGAAGAAGATGAAGGAGCTTACGACCAGCAGGATGCTGAGGGATTCATCAAGCTCAACGCTCTACGACTTCGACTGTTGGGCAAAAGACGCAACAGGTCGTAGACGAAAATCTGCGGCTGGAGTTGAAACGCCAGACAAAAGGACTATCTGGCGTGCTCAATCGCGGAACCGGCCACATGAGGCATGCCGGGTTTCGTGCAACTGTCTCGGCTCATGGAGTTAGAAATGCCCAAAATGAAAACCAAGTCAAGTGCCAAGAGAAGATTCAGGGTGACTGCAACCGGGCGTATCAAGGCCCAGCAGGCAGGCAAGCGGCATGGGATGATCAAGCGGTCAAACAAGTTTGTTCGCAACGCCCGGGGAACAACGATCCTGAAATCCCAGGATGAAAAGATTGTCAAGGCGTTCATGCCTTATTCGCGATAAGGATCAGAATCGATGGCACGTGTCAAAGGGGGTACGGTTACTCATGCCCGGCATAAAAAGGTAATCAAGGCCGCCAAGGGCTATTACGGTCGCCGGAAGAACACATTCCGCGCAGCGAAGCTGGCTGTCGACAAGGCACAGGAATACGCGACCCGAGATCGCAAGGTTAGAAAGCGCAATTTTCGAGCACTCTGGATCCAGAGAATCAATGCCGGGGTGCGAGAAATTGACAGTTCATTGACCTATTCGCAGTTCATTCATGGGCTGAAACGGGCCAATATTGTGCTTGATCGCAAGGTATTGGCGCATTTGGCCGTGGCCGACCCGGAGGCTTTCCGGGACATCGTCGCCAAGTCCAAGGCTGCCTTGGATTGACGCAAGCCATTATCATTCGCTTCATTTGTCATGAAGACCGTCGACGCGCTCAGAAATGAGCATCTGACCAGAATCAACGCGACCAAGTCGGAAGCTGAGCTTGAACAGGCAAGGGTTCAGGCCATGGGGAAGAAGGGAGAAATAACCCTCGAGTTGAGGCGGCTGGGTGGCATGGATCCGCAGCAGCGCAAGACCATTGCCCCGCTCCTGAATGCACTCAAAAACGAAATCAACGAGGCGATTGTCCGCAAGAAGGAAGCCTTGGCAGAACTCGAACTCGAGGAACAGATACAGCGTGAATGGCTTGATGTCACTCTCCCGGGGCGTCCGCGAAGGCAAGGAACAGTACATCCAGTCAGCCAAACAGTCGATCAGGCCGTGGCGATATTTTCAGCCATGGGTTTCAGTTATGCTGAAGGACCACAGGTTGAAACGGACTGGCACAATTTTGATGCGCTCAATATGCCGCCTGAACATCCGGCTCGGCAAGAGCATGATACCTTCTTCATCAAAAGTGCCGATTCTTCGAATGCCCCCCCGAACGTCCTGAGAACGCACACATCGCCGGTCCAGATTCGGGCCATGGCCGAACAGGGCGTTCCTCTGCGAGTCATAGCTCCCGGTCGTGTCTATCGATGCGATTATGATCAGACCCACACGCCGATGTTTCATCAGATCGAGGGATTGGCCATCGACACAAATCTGACCATGGCCAACTTGAAGTGGGTGCTTGAGGAATTCTGCCGAACCTTCTTCGAAATCGACAACGTTGAACTCCGTTTCCGTGCATCTCACTTCCCCTTTACGGAACCATCGGCCGAGGTCGATATCCGTTGCTCGTGGAATGGCGGTCAATTGAAGATTGGTGAAGGAGACGACTGGATGGAGATATTGGGGAGTGGCATGGTTCACCCCAATGTGCTGCGGGCGTGCAACGTAAACCCCGACAAATATCAGGGATTTGCTTTTGGCATGGGACTCGACCGTATTGCCATGCTCAAATATGGCATTCCGGACTTGAGATCCTTTTTTGAATCTGACATCCGTTGGCTACGTCACTACGGGTTTTTGCCGGTTGATGTCCCTTCCATGCACGGCGGTCTGAGTCTGTAGATTTTCAGTCGTCTTTAACCTGTGTTGTGCAGGTTGCGACAGTGCTGCTAATAATTCAGCGACGGTAATTTGGAATCATAAGAAAAGGGAATTATATACCAAAGTAAAAAGTCATTTTTGCGTAGTCCCAACAGGTAATCGTCCATAAGTTTTTCGGAACCTTTCGAGCAACACTTTTCCCCGGAATTTCTTGGTAGCTTTCTTCGGGTTCTGTTTCATTTTGTCACTCGCCATTTCAAATTGAGACATTACGGTTTTGTGCCCTTGTTCCCCTGCACGGACGGTTCGGCGCACCATTGCCGGTGCAAGAGAGCCAGGGGTTCCAGGATGTCTTCGGCGAGACCTGGCAGCTCCACCAGCAGCAACCGATTCTTCTCATTGCTGCAATAAGAAACAGGACACCAGCGATTGACAGAGAGTCGTGCGCACCTTAATTCGATAAACAGGACAATTGGCTTGATCCACACGGATAATCCATCATGGTCGAACAACTGAAACGAGACGCCCTAAACGCCTTTATCGATCTGGGTGATCGGGCCCAGACCCCCATATTTGTTGGGCGCGATGAGATTATGAGCGAGATTCTCCGTCTGGCCCGGCGTATCCACCAGCATGATCCCCAGACCTCAAAAGAATGGCCCGCCCAAGGCAAGATGCGCCTGATTCAGGGGGCGCCGGGTATCGGCAAGACTGCCCTGCTCAACAGCTTGCGAGCGCACTGCCGGACGGCTGTGGACCGCCCGCGCAACCAGCCCTTTATTCTGCCGGTCATGATACCGGAAGCCCGGGACTTGTCACGCGATTACATGGTTACATGCATAAGGGCTGCCATCGAGGCCATGAACCGGGACAGTCCTAAGTCGCTTGGGCGGGGGATAGTGCAAAAATTTGTTCGGTTGGCACGGCGGATACAGGGGGCACAGGTCACCGGACCCGCCGGCATCGGGGTCGGAGTCAGCCTGAATTCGAGCGCGACCCCGATCGTTCCGCCTCCCAACTGCGTCATTCTTCTCATGATCGACGAGGTGCAAACGGTGCCGGGCGCCGCCGGAGCCTTGCTGCAATATCTGGAAGGCGGAAGTCAGGGACTGCCTGTTCTGCCCGTGCTCGCCGGCCTGTCCAACAGCTGGAAGACCTTGCAGGACGTCGCCCTTTCGCGCCTGTCCAGTGACGCCATCATCCAGCCCGGGGCCCTGAACCCGAATGAGGTGCAGCAAGCCTTGGACAACTTTGTCTCACATTTTGGCATCACCACCACAGCCCGCACGCAAGACCTGTGGGCTGGAGCCCTGTGGCAATGGTCGCGGGGCTGGCCCAAGCATATGCAGAATGTGCTCAATATAATGGGCCGTCACCTGCTTCCCGCCCAAGGGAACCTGAATGCCTTGTCCCCTCCTGACATTCAGGCCCATGTCATAACCACCCGCCATGCCTATTATCGCCAGCGTCTGGGGCCCTGGACCGGTCATGCCTCTCAGGTCGGGCAGGTCATGGCCCGCCTGGGCCGCGACCCCGTTCCCGAAGAGCAGGTCGAGACCATCCTGCGCGCGACCGGTTTCGTCACCGAGCCGGGCCCGAAGCGCAGTGCCACCATGACCACCATGCTTCGGTTGGGATTGCTGGATGAGGTCCAGGCCGGAAGTGGCCACTTTGCCTGTCCAATCCCTTCTCTTCGCTCCTTTGTCGTCGCTCAGACGGGCACGGCCCTTCATGCGGCGGTCCAGACCGCCCCCCGGCGCACGATCACGGACCTGCTGCAGACGGAGATCCCCGACGAGACCGATGCCTGGGGGCGCACACCCTTGCATCTCGCCACGCAGGAGAACAGGGTCGCCATTGTTGCGGACCTGCTGCAGGCCGGTCATGATCCAGCAGTCACAGATCATTGGGGTCGAAACGTCCTGCACGTCGCCGCCGGGAACAACGCCACTGATGTCGTCTCTCTTCTGCTCACCGACGCTGCTGCCCCGCATGCGCTTGACAGCGACGGCTGTACCCCGCTGCATCATGCTGCCCGCTCCGGCTCCCTTTGCACACTCAGGCAGCTGCTGGCGGCGGGCAGCGACGCGGCGGCGATAAGCCACACCGGGTACACCCCCTTGCATGAGGCGGCCCAGGCCAATGACGCGGCCGGCCTGCAGCACTTGCTCGCGGCCGGATCGTCTATCCAGCATCTGGATAAGAATGGTCAGACACCGCTGCATTGGGCAGCACGGACCAACGCCCTGGACGCCGTCCGAACATTGCTGGCCAACGGTGCCCATCCCGATATCCGGGATGGTGAAGGTCGGCTCCCGGGCGCTCTCGCGGCCGCCGGGAGCAGCGTGCACTGGCTGCTGACCCCGCCAGAGCCTTTGGACCCGGAAGCCGATGGCGAACCCGCCGAGGATCAGCGGCCGGACGGCCCCAAATAGCCAGGAACTTTGGCACCAATAACGACTTCATGCCGTTGGACAAGTATGTTGCCTGGAGCCAGAAATGGCTGACGCAGCGCTTTCGCCTGCTGAAGGATGACAGCATCATTTACGTCTATGGGCTTGCCGAAATCCTGGCGCGTATATCCGCCTAGTATCCAATCGAGAATCAACGCTGGCTGGTCTGGCATTACACCAACAAGGCCGTTCCATCCAGTCGTTTCTGGCAACAATCCCATGAGAGGGTGATCTGGCCACCATTACTGAATACCTTAACAGTCGTGATGTAGATTTCATATCCGTCTCATATAAGAAGATTGACGACAAATCCGGTCGCCATCACGAATACTGCATAAGAACATTGGACAGTGAGTATTTGCAAGGTCTTTAAGTCGACCGATGGTGCAAGACTGGCAAGCGACATGTTCAAGAAAATAACGCGGGTGTTCTGTCAACCCTAATCCCTTCCATGAGTTGGCAGATATGGTGGGAAATTCCGCTTGGTCTGACAAGAGAAGTCCGGGAATTCCGAATTTGAATTTTTACTTTGGTATATAATTCCCTAAGAAAACGGTCTGGGACCCTGTCCTTTGGCGATTGAATGCATTGTGGCAGGAAACCAGAAAGTTTGAGGTTCGGGATTGGCAGATACAGGTCCAGCCGAACTCTGAGAATGATCATTTTAGACAGCAATCGATATGCCCCGAATTATTGAGTCAGCCCTCATCCTGCCAGCCCTTTATGCCATGTACATAAAGGGGGGCAGCATTCAGACAACGGACTTGATCAAAGCATTGACGGAGATATTGAAACCGACAGGTCATGATTTAGAAATTCTCGAGGGGCGAAGAGATACAAAGTTCTCTCAAAAAGTTAGAAACCTGAAATCTCATGGAACACTGGTCGATCAGGGTTTTGCAACGCACACATACAGAGGATACGAGATCACGAAAGCAGGTCACGACATGGTCGAAAAGCATAAGTCGCAACTTGAACTGTTATTTGAATTTCAGTTTTTCCAGGCGGCGCGTCAATTCCGGCAGCTTGCTGATAGTGAACCTTTAGAAGTGATTGACGAAAAAATAATCGTCGAGGGGAAGTTAAGGCAGCGTTCTCAAGAGTATCACACCCGATCCAGGGAATTGAGATTGGCGGCAGTCGAGCATTACGCCGAAAATGGGAGAATTTTATGTGCCGCGTGTGAATTTGAGTTTGCGCTTGCCTATCCGGGGATAGGAGATGGATATATCGAAATCCACCATCTAAGACCTGTTTCATATATGAGGGGAGAGCCTTTACGAATCTCGGAGGCTTTGGGAAATGTTAGACCACTGTGTGCAAACTGTCACCGGATGATACATACGAGTCGCCCGCCAAGGCTTATAGAAGACATACGAAGGTATTTGAAAGTGAGTTATAGTTACGGTGATGCCAAAGAGGGCAAACACCAATAGCTCCAGCGACATCGGTGAAGGCGGTAGCATGGTACTCTAACTTGAGCGTTTGCAGAGCCGTAACTCAGCAGTACCTGAAGCAACAGACATTATGCAGGATACAAATCGACTTTAATGGCTTCCAATTCAAAAAGCATGGATGGAAAAGAACATCGAGTCAATAAATCACGGCTCGGGACTGTAGCATAAACGCACTTGCTTGTCTTGTTGTGGCGGAGGTATCGACTTATAATCCCCAGCCATCCGGGCAGCCTATCCTGTTGTCAGCAATAAATTGAGTATGATAGTCATTAGCAACCCTTGGCCTTTGCATACTCAGTTGAGCCTATATTTTGAACGGCATACTTGCTGGCCGTTGGATCACTTAAGATCAAACAAGCTGGGTTGTGCCGGCTCAACAACTGATGGATTCTGAAACAAAAAATTATCGCAATAGTCGCTGTCGCGTTCCAAAGACCTTCGGCATGGCGGTATCCATTCGAGACGCGGTTCATTGCAGTGGGGGTGTATCCAGACCATCCATGCGTAGCCAGTTGCAGTAGTTGCCTTCTTGTCTACGCGACCCCTTAACATAGGGACGCGTTCGGTGAATTGGGCGACTACTGCTGGCGGAAAGACCGAAAAGAGCCTCTCATACCGACCAACGCTCTCAAGAAACACAGTGCGAACCAGCATCGCAACTCCCCGCCGGGCGACAGATCGTGACCGCAGGATAAAATCCTCGGCCAGACGGAAGGGCGGGTTGGTAATGACCCAATCGAACGAACCGGCTGCATGGAGTGGCTTCAGGAAATCAGCCGTCCGGCCAAAGCCGTAATCGTGAATATCGGAAGATTCGACAGTTCCGAAATATTCGCCAAGAGCCTGTGCCATGTATCCTCGCCCACATGCCGGTTCCAATACGGAAAGTGTGTGGGCGTTATCACAGAGGTGAATGACGTGCTCAACAAGCGCTCGTGTTGCCCAAGGGGGAGTCGGGAAATCGTCTAGGCTGTCGGATGGCTCAATCCTCTGTGCCATCACGGCATGTGAAATATTCTGGGCCATACTTGAATGCTTCCTTGATGAACAGTTATCAGCGAATGACTAACAATGCCTGTATTGCTTGGCCACAGTCGCGATCGCGAGAGGTAACAGCGATTTTAATACTGCTTGTTCCGTTTTGCGTAGTACAAAGACAAGGTGGAGTCATCTCATGAAAACTCCGTTACGTGCCAAATTAAACACGATTCAGAAACACATGAAGCTCGCATTGGCACGACCATAAACCCCCTTGCACCTGCAACAAGATATACAGATAGCGCCTTCAAGTGTCAACCAATGGCTATGATTTTCAAGAGTGAATTAGGATCATATTCAATCAATGGCCGATGTAAGTGGAAATACCATTCGACCAAGCATGTCAATCCCGAAGAACTTGATGCCCTTGAGCAGTTGAGCCCGACGTCGATGATTTTTCACAACCCCTAATTTGGGGGCTTATATCTCTAACTTGAAATCAAGAATGCCCGATTGATGCCCCTAACTGGTACCACGGTCGTGTCCGATCCTTCTCGGCCCGAACGAGACCCACGCCGGAACATACGAAGGTATCGTGGCGGAAGCGGACTTGGGCCATTGACCTGTATGTCTCGTATCGCAAGAGCCAGTCCCGCGTGAAGTGGCCTCGCGAAACGCCGTTCAGTTCGCTCATATAAAGCCTCGGAACCATTCAAGATCCGACTTTCAAGTTAGGTATATAAGCCCCCAAATTTTGCTTTTGATTCTTGAATCCTGGATTGGAGGGTTCATAATAACATCGGGGTGAATACTGGCATGAACAAGCTGGTGGACTGGGAGATTGCAATGGACCACAAGACACAACTGGAAATTGAAGCGGCCACCTATCGACGTCTGGTTGAACACCTGCGCAAGCGAACCGATGTGCAGAACATCGACTTGATGAACCTGGCCGGCTTTTGCCGCAATTGTCTGTCCCGGTGGTATGCGGAAGCCGCTACGGAAAAGGGAATCAACATCGAAAAAAACGAAGCCCGAGAAATAGTCTATGGCATGCCCTTTGATGAATGGAAAAGGCGATATCAGACCGAAGCCTCCGCGAAACAACTCACCGCTTTCGAAGAAGCGCATAAGGATCTATCCTGACTGGCGTTTGAACCACCTCACTGTCAGGGCTCGTTTTCAGGGTGCCAAGTGAACCGTCAGCATCGTTTCCTGAGTGGCTCGACAACTATCGTGAACTCGAATTTCCAGCCGGAATCGAACCCGAAGTCCGTCGAATCCTTGACAGTGTAGACTTCAACCAGGAAGTGTGGCAAAAAGCCAGTTTCCAACCGGAACACACCCTCTCTTTAGAGCAGTACTTGACGATTCTGGCTGGAGACAGCCAGGAATGCGCTGGCCGGCAAAAACTTCGGTTGGAAGACAAAAACCTTGATCTGATCAAGCAATCAGGATTAATGATAGATCCGTGTGTGCTCGTGGCAATTTGGGGTGTTGAGACACGATATGGAGTTGTACGCGGCGACTACGGAGTCATCGAAGCACTGGCAACCCTTGCCTGTGGCGATGAAACACGGAGAGCCTTCTTTCAGAACAACCTGACAGCGGCAATAGAAATATTGCAGTCAGGAGTTGTCGAGTCGGACCGGTTTCTGGGATCTTGGGCCGGTGCAACGGGACATACGCAGTTCATGCCGCTGACTTACCAAAAATGGAGCATCGACATAACTCGGCGGGGAGGTGCTGACATTTGGTCGGATGACCCGCTTGATGCTCTGGCGTCTTCCGCGAACTACCTTAAGCACCTGGGTTGGCGGCAAGGAAAGAAGATTCTTGCTGAAGTCATGCTTTCCGACAACTTCAATTACATGGCTGCCAATTCGCGAATCAGGGAACCCGCTTCTTCGTGGCTTGCCAAGGGCGTTGAGTTTTTAGGTTCAAGGACCGATGAAACGGAAGCGTGTTCGATCATGATACCGGTCGGCAAGGATGGTCCGGCATTCGCGATTTTTGACAATTTTGAAGTCGTTTTGGGATATAACAGATCCAGAATGTATGCCATTGCGGTCGGCCAGCTGTACAACCAGTTGTCCGGTGGCACAAAGATTGAATCAGGATGGCCCCCAAGTGATCAACTCCTGACAAGGCAAGAGGTGAAAACGCTTCAGTCGCGGCTTGTGCAGCTGGGGTACGATACTGGGGGAACCGACGGACTCGCCGGACCCAAGACAGTCCAGAGCATCCAACGCTATCAGAGTTCTTATGGAATGGTTCCAGATGGTTTTCCAACCAGAGAACTGCTCGATTTTCTCGAATCCTGAAAATCAGGGGGCGACTGTCAGGCGCGTTCGTCCGTCTTCATTCTGCGTTCCAGCCAACGTACGCCGGCAGAAACAATCAGGATCAGGACCAAATATTCCAGAACCAAAACGGTATAGATCTCCAGGGGCCTGTACTCGGTCACAACCAGTTCGTTTGCCTTTCGCGTGAGTTCCTGCATTCCGATTACGGACACGAGGGACGACATTTTCAGCATGTAAACCAGTTGGTTGCCCAAAGCGGGAAGTATTCTTCGAATGGCCTGGGGGAGAATGACGTACCGCATGGTGTCGTAATACCCCAGCGATATTGTGTGAGCGGCTTCATACTGCCCCTTGTTTATCGACTGTATTCCGGCACGGAATATCTCGGCCTCAAACGCGCTGTCGGACAAGGCCAGGGCGATCACCCCGGCCCAGAATACGGTTATGACCAGTCCGGTAATCTGCGGGAGGCCATAATACACCCACAGGATGAGTACAAGTATGGGGATGGCCCGAACGCACTCGACATAGGTCCGACTGGCCAGTCGCATCCACTTTATGTTTGACAGGCCCGGCAGGGCAACGAGAAGTCCAACAAGCACCGAGATGACTATCCCGGTGAAAGTCAGCAGCACCGTATAGTACAGGCCGCTCAGAAGAAACTTCAAATTCACTATCCCTGAAGCATTGAAGGGGTTCACGACGTACCACCCCCAGTTTGCTGAACACCCAGAGAGAAGAAGGGCTGCTAGTGAAAGTCCAATGAAGCGCATGATGAAGTCAGTGATGCAATATCTTGTTCAGGAATTCGCGACACCTTTCGCTCTCGGGTGCAGTAAAAAACTGCTCAGGATTGCCGACCTCGACGATCTGGCCATGATCCATGAAGACGATTCGATCGGCTACCTTTCTGGCAAAGCCCATCTCATGGGTAACGCATACCATCGTCATGCCGGATTCTGCCAACTCGACCATAACCTCCAACACCTCGTTGATCATCTCGGCATCAAGTGCTGAGGTGGGTTCATCAAAAAGCATGATTTTCGGTTTCATGCAAAGAGATCGGGCAATGGCTACCCTTTGCTGCTGCCCGCCCGACAACTCCCGCGGCAGCTTTGTTGCCTGTTCGGGTATCCGGACCCGGCCCAGAAAATGCATGGCAAGTTCCTCGGCTTCCGACTTGTTCATGCCCAACGCTTTCATTGGTCCCAATGTCAGGTTTTGCTTCACGGTCAAGTGTGGAAACAGGTTGAACCCCTGAAACACCATGCCAATCTTGCCCCGAATCCGTGCGGAGTCGCCGGGATTGCCCCGCATCGTGTAACCGTCAACCGTGATGGTCCCCGATTCCTGCGTCTCGAGTCCGTTGATACAGCGAATCATCGTGGATTTCCCCGAACCGGACGGACCGCAAACGACTATTTTTTCCTGCAGAAGAATCGAAAAATTGATGTCCTTCAAGGCTTGGAATGCGCCAAAATACTTTGAGACGTTGCGAAACTCGATGACAGGGTCAGTTTGGCCAGAGGAACTGTTCATCAGGCAACCAAGATCAAGGCGAACAAGGCCGCAACAATGCATTGACGCTCCCAGGACTTGTAGCGTGTCTGCAGCTGATGCATGTCATTGATTGAGTGTGCGGCACTTAACGTGAACTGCGGATTCATTCGTTCTGGAAAGTTTCGTATATGACGACAGGCATAGCCATTCTACAATGATTCAGTTATTGTAAGTTAATTCATTTAACTGTGAAAGGAAAATCTGTGTTTATTAAACGACTACTCATCGTCTTGACAACATTGGTGGCTTCAACGGCTGGAATCAATGCTCAGTCGGCGCTTGATACGATTTTGAACGAAGGGGTTCTGAAAGTGGGAACAACAGGTGACTGGAATCCCATGACCATGAAGGATCCAGCTACCAATTCCTACAGAGGCTATGACATTGATGTCATGACCGAACTTGCCAATGATCTCGGTGTTGAGCTGGAACTGGTTCCTACCGACTGGAAGACCTTGGTGAACGGTGTTACGGCTGGAACCTACTACATGACTGGTTCGGCCTCGATTTCGCCACAGCGTGCCAAGGCTGCCGGCTATTCCATAAGTTATTTTGCCCTGGCGACTGTTCCGCTCATTCACAAAAGATATGAAGGTCAGTACAATGACTGGGAGGATTTGAACCACCCGGACGTCACAGTTGCTGCAACTCTTGGAACCACTCAGGAACAGCAGGTCAAGCAGTTCTTTCCCAATGCCAACATCAAGATCATTGAAGCTCCGGCGCGTGATTTTCAGGAGGTGTTGGCTGGTCGGGCCCAAGCCCATATTACGTCCAATGTCGAAGCCAACAAGCTGATTGATCAGTATGATCAACTGATGATCGTACCGGTCAAGGAGCCAAGGGCAAAAACCCCCATTGCCATGCTTCTTCCGCAGGATGACCAGGTTTGGATCAACTATGTCAACACTTGGATTACCCTGAAGAGGGAACGAGGTTTCTTCGCTGAACTGGAGAGAAAGTGGCGCCTCGACTAGCCGTTGAACCATTGTGACCAGTGGAGTGAAGCCGAACTGGCAGAGGCAATCGCGCCCTCGCGTGGTGCCGTGAGGATCTTGAAACAAGCATGCAGTTGGACGAGTCGACCTGGATTGAAGTCGAACGATACCTTGAGCGTAGCAAGAGCATTCTGGTTCCCTTTGGATCAACTGAGCAACACGGCCCAATTGGCCTAATCGGAACGGACGCGATTGTCGTCAGTGAAATTGCCAAAAGGGCTGGCGGGGACCGGGATATTCTGGTAGCCCCGACTCAGGCTTTTACGCCAGCGCCATTCAACGAAAGTTTTCCAGGAACCATTTCGATTTCCGAGGACCTGCTTTCCCGAGTGGTCGGAGATATCATCCGTTGCCTTGCCGGCCAAGGTTTCAGGGGCTTTTATCTGCTCAACGGGCACGGTGCAAACATCAGACCCTTGCAAGCCGCAATTCAGAACTTCAGCGATTGTCATTTTCTGATCAGAAACTGGTGGGATTTTGAGAGCGTCAACGATCTCAGGCAATCGCTGTATGGCAATTGGGAAGGGATGCATGCCACTCCATCCGAGGTGGCCATAACCCAGTCATTTGCACGCATTCCACCGATGGTCGATATGGCCCTGAAACCTCCGCAACGCCTTACCTCCGAATATGTCAAAAACCATTCCGGTGACAGACATGGGCCTCCAGAACGTCACAGAAAAGATTTTCCTGATGGACGAGTTGGATCACATTCAGCACTTGCCAATCCGGAAGATGGCACGCGGTTTCTTGAACTGGTCGTCCGAGAGGTTGCCGAAGAATTTTGGCGCTTCAGCAATCAAGGATTGTCAAAAGGGAGGTTGTGAAGCCGATAGCGTCCTGGTTGCGTCAAGTTTTGATTGAACGAGAAGTGAGCGGCGATTGGACGGTACGGCAAGTTCTCCGACACGGAGCCCGGCAAACCATAGCAGTTGTTGCAATGTCACGGTCTGGATGCTGTTGACGTCATGTCAAGATGGACAAGGTCTCACGAAGGCAAGCACTTTCGCAATTCTTTGTCAAGAAAGTCACCTGGCAGATAACACGAGGCACGGAACTTGGAAAATAAAGATTCATCATATTTTGTTTGACAATAAAAACATCTGATGTTTATATATTTCGTATGAGTGAATTTTTATATTACGAACTCAAGGGAGAAAGTAGCATTGCCCCAAGCATGGCAAAGCATGTGTGCCGTGAAATGGGAATCAGGATTGTTGCCGGATATTGGAAAGAGAATTCCCTGATTGAAAGCGAATCCGAGTTGGCCGAGAGATTCATGGTCAGCCGTTCGGTTCTCCGCGAAGCCGTGAAGCTTCTCGTGGGCAAGGGTTTGCTGGCTGTAGTGCGCGGCAACGGCACTCGAGTCCGACAGAGAAGCAGCTGGGCCCTGCTGGATGATGACGTACTTGCCTGGCATTTGTCTGTTGAGCCGAAACCTGAATTCTTGTGGAAGCTGATGGACATCAGATGCATGATGGAACCGAAGGCCGCTTCATGGGCAGCCAGATTTGGGACCGATGAGCAGCATCAGGCCATTGCGGAAGCCCAGTCATTGATGGAAGAGCACACGATATCAGTTGAGAACTTCGTGGTTGCGGACGCAAAGTTTCACCGTGCAATCCTGCAGGCGGCCAACAACGAGATCCTGCGCTCAATGGAGGGGGTGATCTTCTCTGCACTCCTCACCTCGATCAAGCTGACCAACACCGAAACAAGACAAAACAAGTCGTCAATACCCCTTCACCGAGAGGTGCTGGAGGCCATCCTAGTCAGGGATACTGAAACGGCTGAACGCAAAATGCTTCTGCATTTGGAGGACACAAGCAACCGACTGACCGCGGCATTGTCGAAATAGGTCAAAGCGGGGTCAGGTTGGCATTGCATGTTTGAGAATTGAAAACTGGACGGGACAGGAAGATACTTATTCGGATGGTGGCCGAATTCGTCGAAATGGCATGATGCTGATTTGTGAACATTTCGTGACATGGGAAATTTACCACCGCTATTGGTGCATCCTTGCACCGAAAAAAAGTTAAGGAGGCTTATGATGTACTTGAAATTCAGAAAGGGAATTGCTGCCGTTGGCACTGCTGTCGCCGCGATGATGGTTGTATCCAGCGCTTCCGCCCAAGACATGGTTGCGCTGTTCCTGCCGGAAAATGTGAATCCGCGCTGGGAACAGCAGGATGCAACTGCGTTTGTAGCCACGATGGCCGAGCTTGCTCCGGATGTCAGGGTTGAAGTCTTTAACGCGAACAATGATACATCCGTCCAGCAACGCCAAGCGGAGCAGGCCCTGACACAAGGAGCCAAGGTTCTGGTAGTCATTCCTATCGACGGCGAGAGTTCGGCAATCATTGCTGATACCGCTGCCGAGGAAGGTGTGCCGACGATTGCCTATGACCGCATGATCAATTCCATGAACACAACTTTTTGGGTTCAGGCTGACCTTGAAGGCATGGGATATGATCAGGCGATGCATGTGATCGAGAATACCAAGGATGGTGATACGCTGGTAATGCTCAAGGGATCACCGACAGATCCAAATGCAGCTGTTATTCATAACGGACAACTCAGAGCACTCACTCCATTGTATGAGAGTGGAGCGCGTGTTATGGGTTATGAAAACTGGACACCGGGGTGGGATCCTGCGATTGCGCGCCGATCCATGGATCAGGCTCTGACCCAGCTCAATAACAATGTTCAAGGTGTTGTTTCGTCGAACGATGGGAATGCCGGGGCCGCGATCGCAGCGATGGAAGAGCACGGTTTGGCAGGCAAGGTTCCGGTTTCCGGTCTGGATTGCACAGTTCAGGCACAACAACTCATGCTGCTTGGCAAGCAGACTCAGTGTGGATGGCGTCCGCTGGCCGACATGGCGTCCGCTGCGGCTCAGGTAACTGTCCGGTTGATCGATGGAGAGGATTTTTCTGATCTTGCGACCCAGATGGTCACCAACGGTGTCGGGGCCGAAGTCGCCTACATTCCCGTCGGATCTTATTCGGCTGTCGGGGCCGAAGGTGTCGCCTATGTCATTGAGCACGATCCATCAATTACCAAGGATATGGTGTGTCAGGGCGAAGCGGCGGCGACCGACTTCTGCCAGTAGGCACAGGTTCCCGACGTTGAAAAATCATGCGGTGGGGCAGACTGCCCCACCTCCTCATATGCGAGTAAGCGGAATCCACAAGCGCTTCGGTGGAGTGCATGCCTTGCGAGGCGTGGACTTTCAAGTGGACCGTGGCGAAGTCATGGCTCTGGTTGGAGACAATGGTGCAGGAAAGTCGACGCTGATGAAAGTGCTTGCCGGGGCTTTCTCAGCCGATGAGGGCAGTTTTTTGCTTGACGGGCAGCCGGTTACAATCGGTTCTCCTCACGATGCCACAGGCTTGGGCATACAGATAGTATACCAGGACCTGGCGCTGTGTGAAAATCTGGATGTTTCGGCCAACCTGTCGCTTGGAGCTGAAATAGTCAAGCCCGGGTGGACATTTTTGCCTTATGCTCTTCGCCCCTTGGACGATTTGGAAATGGAGGTACGAGCCAAGAAGGCAATTGACAGTCTTGAAGTTCGCACTTTGGCTTCGATACGAGCCAAGGTGGGAGCTCTTTCTGGTGGCCAACGCCAAGCAATCGCCATAGCACGCGCCGTTGGTGCGGAGAGTTCCATTGTTCTGTTGGATGAACCGACGGCCGCACTCGGTGTTGCCCAAACGAAGCAGGTTCTTGACGTTGTCAAGCGTCTTCGAGACACGGACCATGCGGTTGTATACGTGTCGCATAATCTGCGTGACGTCTTTGAAATTGCTGACCAGATCTGTGTGCTTCGTCAAGGTGGCAATGTTGCAACCTGGGTGGCGTCAGAAACCAATCCCGATCAAATCGTGGCCGCTATGACCAGAGGAGTGAAAGAGGTTGGCAATTCGGTCTGAACCCCGACGACGAGTGATTGTCGAGCGTCTGCAGGAAATGCGTCAAACGCGTTTCGGCGCCTTTGCGCCTGTCCTGCTGGCACTTGCAGCCATATGGATATACTTTGGGCTTTGCGTACCGCTATGGGAGTTTTGGGCAAATCCGAATGCCGAGACCATACGGTTCATTTTTCTCAGTCCGCGTAATATCTACAACCTGTTCATGCAATCTGCCGTCATTGCCACACTGGCCGTTGGCATCACCGTCGTCTTGCTTCTCGGTGACATAGATCTGTCAGCCGCTGCGACTGCAGGGGTGTGTGCGGCCTTGCTTGGTGTCCTTGTGTTGCTTGGCGTCCCGGGCTGGATTGCATGCCTCATGGTGATGATCGTGGGAGTTGTCATGGGCGCTGCACAAGGGTTGCTTGTGGCATACGTGGGCATTCCTTCATTTGTTGTCACGCTGGCTGGTCTCCTAGGTTATCAGGGGCTTATGCAGAAGATTCTTCCAACTGGAAATCTGAACGTAGGGGACATCTTTGTACGCTCGATTGCCAGAACTCTCGTCCCGGACCTGTGGGGGCTAGTCCTCGCCTTAGTCGCGGTGGCGCTCATTGCCGGCTTGGCCTTGCAAAAACAGGCAAGACGCCGGGCCAAGGGACTGGAGCGTGATTCAAAAATTGTTCTCTGGGGACAGATATCAATTTTTTCGGTACTGATCCTCACAGCTGTACTGACGATGAATACCTACCGCTCGCTTCCGCTGATGATTTTGCTGCTGGTCATGCTGACGGCCCTGATGAATTGGATTACAACCAGCACCCCATTCGGTCGGTCCATTTTCGCGGTCGGAGGGAATGCCGAAAGTGCTCGACGGGTTGGCATGAACGTCAAGCGCATACGAGTCGTGGCCTTTGGCATTGTAGGCTTGATGGCAGCAATTGGCGGGATATTCGGCGCGTCGCGATACGGATCTGTTTCGTATACTGCGTTTGCAGGAGGTACACTTCTGCTCGAAAGCATCGGCGCAGCCGTAATCGGGGGAACGTCACTCTTCGGAGGACGGGGATCAGTCTGGAACGCAATTCTGGGAGCACTTGTCATTGGCTCACTTGGCAATGGATTGGATCTTTCGGGCGCAAGTGCGGCCGACAAACTGATGTTTTCCGGCGCAATCCTGTTGCTGGCGGTAGCAATCGATGCGATTTCACGCCCGTCAAGTGAACAAACCGGTTAGGAATAAGAGAATGTGGAACACCGAAGAAAAAATTCTGTTGAACCTCATTCTGGACGAAATTATACCGCCCAGTCCTGATGGTCGCGTTCCCGGTGGAAGTGCCAAGGGTGTAGCTGAGTTTATCCATGATGCCGGTCGATATGCCGATGATCCCGTGGGTGCAGCCAGGAAAGTTCTTGCCTGCATCAGGAACAAGGCGGGAGAATTTTCAGCATCGGCACGGTCACAGAGGATAGCCATCATCAAACGGGTGGAGGAAGAGGAGAGCGGTGCCTTCAATACTCTTCTTCAGTTGGCGTACATGGGTTATTATAGCCGTCCGGAAATGCGAATTCATTTTGGTCTGGCGGGACGACCTGTTCACCCCGAAGGTTATCAGGTTGATCGTGAGGACAAGTCGCTCATGGATGATCTTGCGGAGCCGGTCAGGGCTCGGGGCTCGATTTATCGGGACATTTAGGTCGGGAGGAATTTCAAGAATTGTCCAATTCCAAAACAGATGTACTGATTGTCGGTGCTGGAGCCTCGGGGGCCGCCTTTGCCTGGTCACTTCTGGAAACGCGAATGCGCATTGTATGCCTCGAACAGGGTTCGCATCTAGATGACCGAGACTTCCCCAGTCGGCGAAACGATTATGAATTGGCCCGTTATGGCGAGTTTTCCAATGACCCAAATGTGCGCAAGCTCAGACAAGACTACCCGATAAATTCTGCCGACAGCTGTATCACGCCGGTCAACTGGAACGGTGTTGGCGGGTCGACAATAAACTTTCTTGCCCATTGGCCCAGAATGAGACCGTCTGATTTTCGTGCCAAAACACTGGATGGCGTGGCAGAGGACTGGCCAATCGACTACGAAATGCTGCGACCCTTTTACGACATGAACGATCGCAATACAGGCGTTTCCGGCTTGGGAGGCAATCCCGCCTACCCACCGTATGAACCGGAATTTCCCCCTATCCCCATCGGTATTCTTGGACAGACCCTTGCCAAGGGTTTCAACAAGCTTGGATGGCATTGGTGGCCCTCAGATGTAGCCATACTGAGCGAAGATAGTGACGGTCGGCAAAGATGCGTCAACGCCGGAACTTGCGATTTGGGTTGTGCGGCGGCTGCCAAGGGCAGCACGAGCTTTACCTACTGGCCCATCCTCGAGGCTGGAGGAGTGGAACTGCGCACGGAATGTCGAGTACGGGAGATACTGGTTAATCAGGATACGGGTCTTGCCACGGGGGTGCTCTATCATGCGAGAGACGGGTCAGTGCATGAGCAGGAGGCTGAAATTGTTGTCCTGGCGTGCAACGGCATAGGCACTCCCCGATTGCTCTTGAACTCAACCTCAAGAAATTTTCCTGATGGTATGGCAAATCGGTCAGGCATAGTTGGAAGGAACTTGATGTTCCATCCGCTGAGAGGAGTCGCGGGGGTATTTGATCAACCCATGAAAGGACACGAAGGACCAATGGCCTGTTCCATTCTCAGCCAGGAGTTCTACGAGAGCGACCCGAGTCGCGGCTTTGTTCGCGGATACGCCTTGCATGCGGGACGTTCGACGACCCCGATGACCTTTGCTCTCGGTGGTTACGGAGTTGACAATCCGATCCCCTGGGGTGATGAGCATCGCGAAATAATGGATGACATTTACCCTTATCTGGCAAGCCTGACAGTTGTGACGGATGACCTTCCGGAAGAACGTAATCGTGTAACGCTGGATCCAGAGTTGACCGACAGCGACGGTATTCCGGCCCCAAAGGTAACATATAGAGTTGGCGACAACACGAGAAGGATGCTTGAGCATGGTGAAGCAAGGGCTGAGGAAGCCCTGATGGCTGCCGGGGCCAAAAAGATTCTTCCCAAAAGTGGCGATGAGGTCTGGTGGCGAGCCGGATGGCATCAAATGGGAACCTGCCGGATGGGAACTGACCCAGAAAAGTCTGTTGTGAACAGTTGGGGACGGTGCCATGATGTCAAGAATCTCTTTATCGTGGACGGATCGATTTTTGTCACTGCCGGAGCCGTCAATCCAACTTCCACCATTCAGGCACTGGCCCTCTACGTGGGTGAGAGCATCAAGTCCAATATCTACAACTTGTTTGATTAGGATGTGGGAGCAACTTGAGATGCATGGCATCGGCCCAGGCAACCGCCAATTCTGAAATTTTGTAATTGAACGTACAAGCGAATGAAAATAACCAAAATAAAAAGCTACGTTCTGCAGCATGACCTCTCCGAGGAGTTGGGTTATTCTCAGCAGTTCTATCAGAAGCGAACGGCACACCTGGTTAGAGTTGAAACCGATGAGGGCATCAATGGATGGGGCGAATGCTTCGGGCCAGGCAACGTAGCGGTTGCCAACAAGGGAATTGTTGAAGGAGTCATCCAGCCGATGATTCTTGGATGCAACCCGCTGGATCGCGACGTGCTGTGGCATAAGGTCTACAATCTGTTACGCGATCATGGTCAGAAAGGAATGCAGATGCAAGCCCTGTCCGGTGTCGATATTGCCCTTTGGGATATCGTCGGGAAATTTACGGGATTGCCGCTGCACATGTTGATTGGTGGAGCACATCGTTCCCGTGTCCGGGTATACGGCTACGGCATGATGCTGAAACGCGAGACCTTGATGGACCATGTCATGCGGTTTCAGGATGAAGCTGCAGCAATTCGCGACATGGGTTTTGGGGCGGTGAAAATGAAGGTCGGGCTGGGGCCTGTGGCTGATGTCAAGCTTTGCGAAGCGGTCAGGGCTGGTATCGGTGATGATTATCAGTTCATGGTTGACGCCAATCACTGTTACACCACGGCTGATGCATTTTACGTTGGGAGGGCCTTGGAGGACCTGAATGCCTATTGGTTTGAGGAACCCGTAGCACCGGAGGACTTGAATGGGTATCGGGATCTAAGAATAGGGCTGAAGGTCAGAATCGCCGGCGGAGAAACAGAATTCAATCGCTGGGGCTGGCAGCAAATCCTTGCCAATCGTGGATTGGACATCGCTCAACCGGAGGTGTGTGCCATGGGTGGGGTCAGTGAATATTTGAGAGTTCTGGCCTTGGCTCACACACACTTCACGCCAGTTGTCAACCATGTGTGGGGATCTGCGGTCTCGATTGCCGTGAATCTTCAACTGCTAGCAGCGATGCCGGACTTGCCTGGTGGCATGACGCCTTGGGAGCCGATGCTGGAGTTTGACACGACCCAAAACAAGTTCTGCCATGAACTGTTGAAGGAACCTCTGAACATATTCAAGCAGGTCAAGGCAACGGGAGGTTATGTCGAAGTTCCTCACCGACCTGGCCTTGGGATTGATCCAGACATGGATTTTATCCGCCAGCATGAGTTCGCGGGCTGAATTTGGCTTCAGTGATTCCGCTGCAAAGAGCACGCCCCTTAGGCAGGGCCCACTTGAAGCTTGAGTAGACATTGGCAATGAATCTTGCTATGCTCGCACTGGCCAGTCTTGAGCATTTTGTTGTTTGCTCGAATGCTCAAAATGGGCTGGATATAGTGTTTGACAAATCATGGCCGTTGGTTTAATCCTTCGCGGTAGTTAAGGTTTGGTGGGTACCAATGCCTGCCTATGGATTGTTAAGTTAGTGAGAGGAAAAATGGACAGAAGATCTTTCTTGAAAACGACTGCCGTCGCGGGTGTTGCCGCTACGGGGGGGGGTATAGCGGCTCCAGCGATTGCGCAGGGCAATGTCAAACTTACGATGGTAACTTCGTGGGGTCGAGGTCTTGCAGGCGTCTTTGATGCAGCTGCGAAAGTGGCCGAAAATCTTGAGAAAGTTTCGGGAGGAGAAATTACGGTTGATCTGAAGGCTGCGGGTGAACTGGTCGGAGCCTTGGAGGTGTTTGATGCCGTGACCTCCGGTCAGGCCGATATGTATCACGCTGCGGATTACTACTTTGTCGGTCAGCATCCGGCACTCGCCTTCTTTACTGGTGTTCCATTCGGGATGACGGCAACGGAACTGAACAACTGGTACTATCATGGAAAAGGCCAGATGTATCATGACATGCTCGGGGAAATTTTTGGACTGAAATCCTTCCTTGCCGGTAACACGGGTGCTCAGGCCGGCGGTTGGTTCCGTAAGGAGATCAATGGTCCGGAAGATTTTAACGGTCTCAAGTTCCGTATGCCGAGCTTAGGTGGTGAAGTTCTTGGACGTCTGGGCGCTTCCGTGCAAAACATACCCGGTGCCGAGGTATATCAGGCATTAGCCTCAGGATCGATTGACGGTACAGAATGGATTGGTCCATGGGCCGATGAAAAGGCGGGCTTTCAGGAAATCACCAAGTTCTATTATACCGCTGGGTTTCATGAGCCTGCTGCCGGGCTAAGTGTGGCGACAAATCTCGAAGTGTTCAATAATCTTTCGCCCGCGCACCAGGCCATGATCGAGGTTGTCGCCGGGCATGCCAATGTTTGGAACCTCAGCCAGTATCTCTATCATAATGGTGCTGCTCTTCAACGTTTGCAGTCCGAGGGTGTCAAGGTTCTTGAGTTTCCAAACAGCGTCTGGGACGCGTTTGGGTCAGCTTCAATGGAAGTCTACGAAAAGTATGCGGCTGAGGACGACCTGTTCGCCGAGATATTGGCTGATTACCAGACATCCATGCGTGAAAGTTCCGGATGGATATCTCAGTCAATCAGTGCCTACCGTGCACAACGCGACCGAGTGATAGGACAAATGTGAATCCGTGCTGCCCCCAAATAGTGATGGGGGCAGCCCCCTTGCCCAGCGAGACTAGGGAATGATTGACCTTTTTTTATCCTTGGCTGTTGGGATAGGCAATGCATTCTACAACATTGGTTATGCTTTAACTCATCCCCTGCTCTGGCTGGACTGGTCAGACAAGCAGGCATTGATGAGGTTCGTCTACTATGGCGGATCCTTCGAGTTCTTTTCAGCAATTTTATTGATCTTTTTTATTCTGACTGCGGTTGGGATCTATCATCGCCCATTCATGTGGTGGTCGGTACGAATTCTCGAGTTCATTGCCAACAAGGTTGGGCGCATTGCTGCCTGGGCTGGCCTGCTGATGGTTCTGCAACAAATTCTTATCATCTTTTTGCAGCGCATATTCCGTGTCTCAGAAATTACACTTGGTCCGACATCCCCTTTGGGCTATGACTTGGCACATGGCACCACCACCCTGATCTTTGCTAAGGATTTGGCTTGGTGGGCTGAAGAACTCAAGCTCTACAATGCCACAGTGATATGCCTGTGCTGTGCCTATACCTTCATACAGGGTGGACATGTACGGGTTGATCTCTTTTATGCCGGCATTTCCGGGCGCAAAAAGAAGATCATTGACATGCTTGGGTCATTATTCTTCATGATACCGGCTATGTCCCTGGTTTGGCTGTATGCCTGGTATTTTTTGTGGAGGCATCTGATAACACCCAAGGTATCCGCAAGTGACACTTTGGAACTTCTGATACGAAAAGCCCGGATCGTAAAGTGGAATGTCGAGACCATTGGCTTTTCACCAAGCGGCTTTGATGGTTATTTTCTGTTCAAGGTCCTGTTGTTGCTGTTTGCCGGTTTCATGTTTCTCCAGGCGATTGCCTTTTTCTACAGGTCACTTCTCGAATGCCTTGAGGGCGAACGTTCGGAAAACAGATACCTGGACCGGGATGACATGGTAGAATCAAGGAAAAAGAGTGATTTTCCCAGTCATGGGGCGAAGGGCTTGTCATGATTTTTGGGCTTGACGGAGTGGAAGTCGGACTGCTGGTCGTTTTTCTAACCCTGTTTGGTTCAATTATGTCCGGTTTCCCGGTTGCATTTGCCATTGGTGGATCAGCCGTCATCTCTTTTGCGATACTGGCTGTGCTGGACAGTTCTGGACTGCTGATACATCAGGCCGTTGATACAGCCAGTGCTGAATACAGGGCATTGATTGATGCCGGTGTGTCCCAGCATGACATTTCAAAGTTTCGATATCCTGATTTGCCGACTCTGTCCCTCCCCCTGTTTGAAAGAGGCTGGGAGATCGCCGTCGACCGCAATCTGAGCTTTATCGTCAACCGCATGAACGAGCGGGTCCTTGCCGGTCAGTCAATCGAAACCCTTTTGGCTGTTCTGATGTTTGTTCTGATGGGAATTACCCTTGAGAGGTCCAAAATCGCCAACGACTTGCTCACGACGATGGCACGAATATTTGGCCCGCTACCGGGCGGGCTGGCGGTATCTGTCGTTGCCGTGGGAGCTTTTCTGGCTGCGTCAACTGGAATTGTAGGGGCCACGGTGGTCACGATGGGACTTTTGTCGCTGCCGACAATGCTGCGCAACAAATACTCTCCGGAACTGGCAACGGGAGTGATTTCGGCGTCCGGAACACTTGGACAAATCATTCCCCCATCCATTGTCATTGTTTTGCTAGGCACCTTGGCCGGCGATTTGTATTCTGCCGCTCAGGAAACAAGGGCCCAGGCAGCCGGGTGCTCGGATGCGCTCACGTATTTGGGTGAGGCCGCGGTCGTTTCAGTCGGCACACTTTTTCAGGCCGCGATACTTCCCGGCATCATGCTGGCGTTTCTTTATGCTGCCTATGCCTTCGGGTACGCATTGATCAATCCGTCGAAGGCCCCGCCCGTCCTTGGTAAGGAAGCGTCTCGAGGAACCATTGCCAAGCGTACGGCATTGACCTGGTTCCTTGGCGTGCCAACCGGCTTGATCGGGGGAACAATTCTGCTGATGCAGGCCGGTCTTGTCGGCAATCAGGATATTATCGTCGACTCCCTGTCTGATGTGGTTCAAGTGGCCGACCTGAGAACCAATGTGTCCGAAAAATGCCAGCAATCGATGATTGAGCTGCACGGTCAGGAACGCTGGAACAGGGCTGTCGAACAGACACGGAAGATTCAGGAGGCTGGAGGGATTCAGGAGAGCCGAAAACTCACCCCAGAAGAACTGGCCCAGGCCTTGCAGGATAAAATCGCCTCGGCACCGAAGATTGGCACCGGCGTTGCCGTTCTTTTCCTGCTGTTGAGCCTGATAATCACGACGGCCCGAGGGGTTTCAATCATTTCGAATCCAAAGCCCTTGTACGTGGGGCTCGGTGGTTCCCTGCTGGCACTGCTGGTTGATGTAGCACTGATCAGTCCCACGACGACACCGGGCACGACTGTCTTATTCTTGGCCGCACCATTGGCCCTCACGTTGTACGGCTGTCGTCATGCACTATCAATATTGGGGCAAAATGAACTGATCAGGGTGGTGTTTCCTCCATTGGTTCTGATTGTGGCCGTTTTGGGATCGATTCTGGGTGGTATAACCAATCCAACACCGGCTGCTGCTCTGGGTGCCGGTGGGGCAATCATGCTGGCGGCCTATCGCAAGCTGCAAGAGCAAAACCGGTCGGGTCGTGTCATTCTGATGTCAAGTTTTGCCATGGTCATCATGCTCCTTATCGGGATAAATTTTGACCTTCGAACCGGCAAGGAAAACATTCTGGTTGAAGAGTGGGTAGCCATAGCGTCAGCATTGGTCATGTATCATGTCAGCATGCTGGGACTGCTGTATGCCTGCTGGACCCTGCTGAAAACCAAAGTGTTGAGCCCTGTCGTTCGGGAAACGGCAAAAGTAACCTCGATGGTCTTCACGATCCTGATCGGATCCCAGTTGTTGAATCTTGTTGTCATATCCTTTGGTGGCGAACACTACATACAGGAGTTTCTGCGCAGTTTTGATCGCGAGTGGGTGGTCTTCCTGATCGTCATGCTTGTTCTGTTCGTTTTGGGTTTCGTTCTTGACTTTCTTGAAATCATCTACATCGTCATTCCGATTGTCGGTCCGGTGATATACGGTGGGAATTTGGACCCGAAGTGGGTGACCATAATGATTGCGGTGAACCTCCAAACCTCCTTTTTGACACCTCCTTTCGGATTTGCACTATTTTATCTGCGTGGCGTTGCCCCTCCCGAAGTGACGACCAAGCATATTTATCGGGGCGTCATACCGTTTGTTATTATTCAGGTAGTTGGTCTGCTTCTTTTGGCTCTATTCCCCGGCGTTGTAACGATAGTTCCCAATCTGATACCCCACTGATCAATTTGGCCTGATGCCCGCAGATGCGCGCTGAAATCAGCCGGAAGGCAAACTGTCAGGTTGGATGTTCGTTTCCATTGATCATGCGGCAGGATGCATGAAGCCGTGTTGCTTACTCGGTCAGATCAATCCTGTTTGCCTTTGTGTTCCGTGATTGGCGTTGTCTGTTTTCCCAGTGCAGATTGGCATAATTTGCTCCGACAATCATGATCGCTCCGGCTACCACAAACACGTCAAGCGATTCTGAGTAAAACATCATTCCGACACAAGCGATCAAAGGCAGTCGGATAAAATCCAGCGGAGCCACAATGATGGCTGGAGCCAGCTCCAAGGCCCGAGTCACACAATAATGGGCACACAATCCGGCGAAACTGATCATGACAATCCACTTCATGGCCGCCATCGAGGGAAAAGTCATTTCGCCGCCAACGGCGACAGCAATGCAGCCAAGAACAGCCTGAATTACACTGAGCCAAAACAGAATGCAGGTTATGGATTCAGTTCGGGTCAGGACTTTTGTGTATATGACCGATCCGGCAAACCCTATTGCACACAGGGCGGCGGCCATGACTCCCGAGTTGATCTCGACAAGTCCCGGTCTGGCCACGACCAGAATGCCGACAAAACCCACAACGGCCGTTGTCATCCTGATTTTTGTAAGTCGTTCGCCAAGTAGCAAGGGGGCGGCAAGAGCAACCCAGATTGGAAACGAGAATTCTAACGCGAACAGCTGAGCGAATGGTATTAACGCGACGGCATAAAACCAGAGATATTGACCGGCGAAATGAAACACATTGCGTAATACATGGAGTTTTACGTTCCGGAAGCGTATCTGCCACAAAGTACCGGCCATCGCACCAAAAATCAGGACGATGATGATGCCGACAAGGGAACGAAAGAGCATCAGATCAATCGTATCAAGACTGACGGATACCTCGCGTCCGGCAACAGCCATCAGACTGAACGAAACCACGGCTCCCATCATCCAGGCCGCGGCAGAAAATGTCGTCGACTGAGCATTGGTCATGAAACTACCCAAATAACCCATTTTGCGCTTCCCATGCTGAGATTTGTTCAGGATCCGGGTTATTCTCAGGCAAAGTTTGCGATTTGTTTTCTATTTGTCTGGGAATTTTGGCCAAGCATCGTACTATGTTCAGGCAAACCGTTTCAAAAAAGTGTCTGTTTTATGATGGTGCGCGCCAGAGCGTTCGATTGTACACAATCCAAGTCCGAAAGGCGTAGTTTGACCCAAGGCGATGTGAAATGAGAGTGTCTTGAGACATTTGAGCAATGGTGCTCATTGATCGAGAGCCGCCAGAGTATTGAATGATTTTGATGTTTGGGGACTGTAATGACTAACAGGAAAGCGATTGAAGACTGGCCGGATTTGCTGGGTCGCTCAGATGTATTGATTTTGGACACCGAAACAACGGGATTCAGGAATTACTCGGAAGTCCTGCAGGTTTCGATCATTGACACCCAGGGCACCAAAAGGTTTGACGAGTACATTTTGCCCAAGAACAATATTCCAAGTGATTCCACCAAGATACACGGCTTGACCTTGGCAAAACTTGCTGAACTCGATGCCCAGCCGTGGAATGCTTACCACGACCGCTTCACTCAACTCACAACCCAAGCCAGTTTTGTGCTGGTTTACAATCTGGAGTTTGATACCCGACTCATCCAGCAGACCTGCAAATTCAGGAATGTCACGTTTGAGCCCTACAGTGGCCGGTGCATAATGCAGGAATATTCACGATACAGGCAGGTATTGAACCAATGGGGCAGCTGGAAATGGCACAAGCTTGCCGCTGCCGCCCGTCATGAAAAGGCCATGAATCAACCCGATGTTCACAATTCATTGAATGATTGTCGAATTGTGCTTTCTCTTATGGAAAATGTGTCCAGCCGGCTATAATGGACCCTACCAGACCAAAGTCGTTCTTTCAGCAGAAAAAGGAGGGGGTTGATGTTCAAGCTGTACGGGTCTTATGCCATGTCATTAATCGTTTTGGCATTGGCAGTTTCAACCCAGCTGTCTGCGCAGGAGAAAGCAACGGCAATTTTCGCTGGAGGATGTTTCTGGTGTGTGGAAAGTGACTTTGATTCCGTCGAAGGCGTTTTGAATACCGTTTCAGGATTTACCGGTGGGAGCAAACGAGCGGGCTACAAGGAGGTCACGGCTGGTGGCACTGGGCATTACGAGGCAGTGTGGATAGACTACGATCCATCCGTGGTCTCGTACAAGGAACTGGTGTACAAGTTCTGGCGAAGTGTGGACCCAACAGATCCCGGGGGGCAGTTTTGTGACCGCGGTGAATCTTACCGGACGGCCATATTCGTTGCGAATGAAAGGCAAAGACTGATTGCAACCGAACTGCGCGAAGCGGCTGAAAATGATCTGGGTCAGAGTGTTGTAACGCAAATCTTGGATGCTGGAAAGTTTTACCCGGCGGAGGATTATCATCAGAACTATCATCAATCCAGCGCTCTCATAGTGACGCGATTTGGCCCTCTGTCCAAGGCCAAGGCATACAAGCGTTATCGCAAGGCATGTGGCCGCGATGCAAGAGTCAAGGAACTGTGGGGCAAGGAGGCCGCGTTTGTCAAATGACCGGTCACACCTGTTGGATGACTGTATACTGGAGGGGTACCAGAAATTTCTCCCTGTCCTGAAAAATGAAGCAATGAGCCACATCTCAAGGTATGGGAGAGTTTGACAAGGCGGAAAATATCCAAGCAGTTCTGCCCTTGGCATCGGGGTTCCAGTACTTTCAGGGTGATCAAGAAAAGTCGAGGGATTCTGTTCACACCAGATCGTCAGAGGACGAAATATGGGGCAGGGTTGTGCGCCCGTTAGGGAGGCGTTGGCGTTGGGTCGGTTTGTTCGATCATATAATCCATCAAGGATGGAATCCCCGGTTCCCAGATGCCTCCTGCCGTTCCTTCCCAGATATAGCCCTTGTGTCGTAGAAAACGCCACCGTGCCATGGTTCGGTCGGGATCCAAAGCATCGAGCATGCCCTTCACCTGCATCGTGTTCATCTTGTCACCATGCCGTCGAAATGCCCGTGCCACGAAGCGCGCCACCTCCGGCTCGCCGTCTTCAATAAATTCGTCAAGACGTTCGGCATAATAGGTCTCTCGTGACACCCGCGAAGCATCAATCGCTGCAGCGCATTCGGTTGCCCCAAATTTCATGGTGCCGGACTTGACCGCTTCATTAAACGCGGCCCGACCATAGAGTTGCAAAAAATACGGGTAGCTGTCTGCTACCTGTGTCAAGCGCTTGATCGCATCCATATCGCAGGCGATGCCCGTATCCTGCAAGGGGTGGGCCACGACTTCCATGGCCGCCGACTGCGGCAAACGCCCGATTGGCAGCAGCTGCCCTCGACTCCAGTAGCTGGCCTTGGTCTGGCGCAGCCGATCCTTTAAGCTCGGTGTGCCCGCCAACGCCAGGACCGTCGGCTGAGTCGTTCGACCGACGATCTGCACTGCATCCATCAATGACTTCAAGGTGCCTGGATGAACATCTTCTGTATGTGCTTCGTCCAGCGTGATCAACAGGGGACAGTTGGCCGCCTGCAACACAGTTTGCAGATCGTCGGTGCGATTGCGATGTAACCCGACCACACCTTGAACCACACCAACGTTCAGGCTGAGTTCGCCCTTGAGGGGCAGATTCTGGAGAATTTTCCGAAACCCTGTGTCTGTGTCGCATAGGCGCGTGGCCAAGGCATCAACCAATACATCGTCCGACTGCAGATTACCAGGTGCCAAGATCAGAGTTCGAATGCCTGAATCTTGGGCCTGATTCTCGAAATTCCTTAGTTGAACGGTCTTGCCATTGCCGCGTGGACCGTAGAGGTACAGAAAATCCGGATCGGTTTCATGCGTCTTTCGATCAGTCCTTTTCAGTTCGGCCAAAACGTTATTCAGGACGTCATCGACATGTGGTCGAACACCCATGACTGGGGGCGTCTTGCCAATGCCGGGCGTAAACGGATTCTTGATTTCTGTATGTCTGGTATCCGCATTTTCGCCCATTTCGCTCTCCACGCCTTTACTACCTCTGAAATAGTTGAATCGGCTTGCAAGGTCAATGCCCGACTCTCACCACTAGCCGATGAACAGCGGACGACCACTCCCTGAGGAATAGATCGGCGTGGCAAGTAGTTTCGGTAAGTTCTTCAACTGCGGTTGCTTCTGTCGTGATCAATCGATACTACAACCCGCTGGTGCTGACCTTCCATGCCAAGATCTGCTTGATGCCGAGGCCTGTTCGAACGTTAAACCCGACACAAGTCGAAAAGTGCACGTGTTCAGTTCATGACAGCGGCGGCTGAAGCTGCTCCTTGAAGTCAGAGTGATCAGTTGGTTGAGTACGTGTGGGATCACTTGGTCTTTATCCACTACGGCAATGCCAAGGGTGGGTCCGATATCCGCCTTTGGGACAAAAGTCTGACTCTAATTGATGGGTCGCAGAACGTAACCGCATTGCGGGATCAGATTTCCAGATATCACAGAAGCAGCGTTGCGACGTAAGGGTTTAAAAGCCTGATTTTGACAGGATTGATATTCACTTTTACCCCGTTGACATCCAGAGGTTCAGCATCGCCCCGATATTGGATTGCCATTTCCCTGTCGCCAACTTTCCAGGTGATTTTGGCTTCTTGCTGCACTCCAGGAAGCTCCGGCTGTTCAAAGGTCACACCGGGCCGTATCGCTTCCCTTCCAGGCTGTCACGCGGCTGACATCCCAACACCCTGGTGTGGCAGTCCAAAATTGAACAGGCAAAAATGACCTCAAGATCAGGAAGCCTGAGACGGTTAGATTGTGATCAACAATTGTCGAATCAGGATGATTCCAAAAATCAGGACCAGCGGTGAGAGATCAATCACTCCAGTGCGTGGAAGAAATTCCCTGATCTTGCTGTAAACGGGGTCAAGGAGCCTTTCCAGACTGAACCAGATTGACTTGATAAATTCATGGCTCAAATTCAGAACCTGCATTCCGATCAACCAGCTCATCAAGGCGTGGACAATGACCACCCACCAGAGAATGTTAAGGGCAAAATCCAGTAGCGCTATTACTCCCGTCATACAATTCTCCAGAACTCATTGCTCACTTATGTACCTTCGCAGAGTTATCAAGGATAGTTTATCCGAGCAATCCATAAAAAGGCTTCTGACTCGACATGATACGGGGAGTTTCAGAAAGATCAATCGAAGATGGATTCTTCAAGAGGGTCTGCTATTGTCTTGGGAACTTTAAAGTATGGAAATGGCGGCATTATCAGCAATTAGCAGGGTCTTCTTTGTGTTCAGAGTATGCGGCTTGTTAGGATAGGCGTTTGGCAACAGATAAGAAGCGGATTTGGGGTTGGATGTTTTTTGACTGGGCAAGCCAACCGTATTCCACACTGCTCGTGACATTCATTTTCGGACCGTATTTTGTTTCGGGCGTGATGAGTGACGCTGTCCTTGCTCAGGAATACTGGGGATGGATGATGGCGGCGTCCGGGGTTGTGATCGCAATTCTTGCCCCTGTTCTAGGTTCAGTAGTGGACAATCATCCTTCAAAGAATCCATGGGTAGTGGCATTCTCTGTCATGATCGTCACTGGTTCGGCATATCTCTGGACAGCTGAGCCTGATTCCACACATGTATTTTGGATATTGACATTTTTTGGTATCGGTCTCGTCGGGTTGGAGTTGGCTGTGATCATCACCAATTCCATGCTGCCGGATCTGGGACCGATCGGTAATGTGGGCAGGATTTCCGGCTCTGGCTGGGCGTTTGGTTATTTGGGAGGGATCATTGCTCTGGCAATCATGCTCCTGTTCTTTGCTGAAAGCGAGACCGGGAAAACATTCCTCAATCTGGATCCGTTGCTGGGTCTGGATGCCGAAAAGCGTGAGGGGACCAGATTTGTTGGGCCTTTCAGTGCATTGTGGTATCTGGCTTTCATGATTCCGTTCTTTCTGTGGGTCAAACCCGCTCACCGAAAGGCGATCAAGGGAAGTTCAGCTCATGTTGGCACTGACAACAGAAGCTCTATCTATCGGATGATCAAGGGCGATATGAAGGCCCTGCTTAATTCACTCGTTAGTCTGGCCAGCATGAGGAGCCTTGCGGCTTATCTCGTGTCATCAATGTTTTACCGGGATGCGCTCAGCGGCATTTTTGCCTTCGGTGGCATATATGCTGCAGGAGTGCTGGGCTGGTCAATAACCCAGTTGGGGATTTTTGGCATTCTGGCTCTGGTTTTTGGTTCCTTGGCGGCCTGGATTGGAGGGTATGGTGACAAATGGATTGGTCCCAAAAAGGTCATTTCGATCTCGGTCATTGTTTTGATCATTGTCGCTCTCATCATTATTTCGACTTCGCTTGAGGAGGTGCTGTTCATACCTGTACCCCAAGATTCTGCCCTTCCTCATGCGGTATTCTGGATTTGCGGATGTACGATTGGGGCCATGGGAGGATCTCTTCAGGCTTCTTCTCGAACCATGATGGTCATTCAGGCACGTGAAGGGAGATATGTCGAAGCTTTTGGATTGTATGCTCTTGCCGGCAAGGCCACAGCATTCATGGCCCCTTTCCTGATCGCTGTCACCACAAGTCTGACGAACGATCAAAGACTGGGGATATCTCCAGTGATTTTGCTTTTTCTCATAGGCTTGGTATTATTGATCTGGGTTCAGCCCAACGGAGATCAAAATGGAGGCTCATCGCATGATTAAATCCGCGGTCCGGAAATCGATTCTCACTTGGTTGACGGCTATTCTTTGCGTATCTGGAACCACGGCGGAAGAGCCCAAAGCCAGTCGTTTGTTCGGTGATAAACGGGTTGGTTCCTCCCAACCTTCCACCGCAGTGGGAAGTTACGCTTGGGGGTGTTTGGCCGGCGCCATTCAACTTCCGGAATCAGGACCGACCTGGCAAGCCATGCGTTTGAGTCGAAACCGCAACTGGGGGCATCCTGTTCTTATTGATTTCACCATGGATTTGAGTGAAAAGGCGAGAGAATTGGGCTGGAAAGGCCTTTATGTCGGTGATCTGTCCCAACCTAGGGGTGGCCCGATGACTTCGGGACATCGGTCCCACCAGATTGGGCTGGATGTTGATGTCTGGATGCTGCCGCCTGAAAGGCTGAATCTGACCCGAGAAGAGAGGGAAAACATCAGTTCCATTTCCATTCGTACTGAAGACCAGAAGAAGGTCAATGGCAACTGGACTCAAACCCATATGGACATTCTTCGAACTGCCGCCGAAGATCCAAGAGTGGATCGAATTTTCGTTGCTGCCGCTGCCAAACTGGAAATGTGCAAAAAAGCTGGCAGTAATCGAGACTGGCTACAAAAAATCCGTCCCTTGGCGGGTCATAACTACCACTTTCATGTTCGCCTGAGGTGCCCTGACGATGGTACGGCCGAATGCTTGACCCAGAAGCCGACGGTCACCGAATTGTCCAATGGAGGCGATGGATGTGACGACACGCTTGAGTGGTGGGTTACAGACTACCTGGAACTGCTGAAGCAACCGCCTGATCCCGACGCTCCGAGACGAACCCATCCCAGAGACTATGTCATGGCTCAATTGCCCGAGCAATGTCAGAGCGTTCTGGATGCTCCAGATTCATGAACTGAAGATCAGACAAGGACTACGATTTACAAAAGCTTCGACTTGGGGGTGGAGCCGTGGTCGGCAAGCTATTTCGAGAAGGACGACTGTAGCCATGGATATCAATGCGTTGGAAACCAGAATCGAAGAGGCTTGGGCAAACCGGTCCTCAATCACACCGAATACCGCCGGTGACACCCGCAGTGCCATCGAAGACACACTCGGAGCGCTGGACAAGGGCATGCTCAGGGTAGCCCAGCGGTCTGAGACTGGTCGGTGGACCGTTAATCAGTGGGCCAAAAAGGCCGTTCTGCTCGGCTTTCGGCTCAATGACATGCAACCACAGGAAGGGGGCCCACAGCACTCCAACTGGTGGGACAAGGTCGATTCAAAATTCAAGGGGTGGACATCAGCCGACTGGAAAGAGGCCGGGTTTCGAGCCGTTCCAAACTGCATTGTACGAAAATCAGCCTACATAGCTCCCGGAGTTGTTCTGATGCCCTCCTTTGTCAATCTGGGTGCCTACGTCGACACAGGAACAATGGTCGATACCTGGGCCACTGTAGGTTCATGTGCCCAGATTGGCAAGAATGTCCACCTTTCTGGCGGCGCCGGCATCGGCGGAGTGCTTGAGCCTATGCAGGCAGGCCCCACCATCATAGAGGACAACTGCTTTATCGGTGCCCGCTCGGAGATAGTTGAGGGCGTGATCGTTCGGGAAGGTTCGGTGGTCGGGATGGGAGTGTACATCAGCCAGTCGACAAAAATTTTCGACCGCGAGACCGGTTCCGTTTCATATGGAGAAATTCCTCCTTATTCGGTCGTGGTTTCAGGCTCATTGCCGTCCAGGAACAATGTCAATCTTTATTGCGCAGTCATCGTTAAAAAGGTCGATTCCCAGACACGCAGCAAAACCTCGATCAATGACCTGCTCAGGGACTGAGCAGGCAACTGTTGACGCTCCCGAACGCTCATGTTGGATAAAACCGTGGATCCGGTAGCCCTGACCCAGAGGCTAGTTCAATGCCGATCCGTGACTCCATGCGAGGGTGGAGCGATTGTGGCATTGCAGGAGCTCTTGACGACAGCCGGTTTCAGGTGTGAGCGAGTTGATCGCAATGGCATTGCCAATCTGTATGCCCGATGGGGAAATGCAGCACCTGTTTTCGGGTTCAATGGTCATACGGATACCGTGCCAGTGGGCAATGTTCAGGATTGGTCGGTGGATCCATTTTCGGGTGAAATCAAGGATGGAAAACTTTGGGGTCGTGGGGCCGCGGACATGAAATCCGGGGTCGCCGCATTCGTGGCTGCAGCCGTGGACTTCGTGCAGACCGGGCCGAGAAAAGGATCGGTTGCCATCATGATTACGGGGGACGAGGAGGGAGCAGCCCAAGACGGGTCCGCTGCAATAGTGGACTGGATGCAGCACAACAACCAGCACCTGAGTGTATGTCTGGTAGGAGAACCGACTTGCCCCGACCAACTTGGCGATGCCATCAAGGTGGGTCGACGCGGCTCACTTTCGGTCCAAATCGTCATGCATGGCATCCAGGGACATTCAGCTTATCCCGACCGCTACATCAATCCGATCGAAGCGATGATCGACCTTGGACATGTTCTCAACTCAACAAGGCTGGATGAAGGTACCAAACACTTCCAGCCGACAAATCTAGCCATAACATCGTTTGAAACAGGCAATACGGCTACCAACGTTGTCCCCGCAGCCTGCACCGCGACTGTCAATATAAGATTCTGCGACCTTCACACGACAGAAAGCCTCCTGCAATGGATGGATGCCGAGGCTCGTCAAGTTGCTGAAACTCACGGTTGCGGCGTCGAAATCGCCAGAATGACGGGAGCCGAGAGCTTTTATACATCAAATCGGGATTTTGCCAAATTGGTTTCCAATTCAATTGCCAAGGTCTTGGGCCAGACGCCGGAATTGTCCACTTCGGGCGGAACCTCAGATGCCCGGTTCTTGGCTCCGCTTTGTCCAGTGGTTGAATTTGGTCTGGTTGGCAAGACAATTCATCAGGTTGACGAGCACGTTGCGGTTGAGGACATAAACGCGCTCAAGCAAGTTTACAGGCAATGCCTTGACGACTACTTGGGATAATGGAGTATATCCCTGCCTTGTCATCATGGTCAAGGAGCCGCGTGTGGGCCGGGTCAAGACCAGGCTGGCCAAGGATATGGGCTTGCTTGAGGCAACCGCGTGGTATAGAAGAGAATGTTTCAGAACCATACATCGTTTGCACAATGCTCCCCACTGGGAAACGGTTCTGGCCGTCACACCCAGCTCTTCCGGTGTTGCAAGCCGGGTGACCGTCTGGCCGGAAACAATCAGACGCCTGCCTCAGGGCGAGGGGCAGTTAGGTGACAGGTTTGTACGGATATTTCGGAACGCTTCAAATGGTCCCGTTATCATTATCGGATCCGATATTCCTAACATTACAACCCGTCATATAGTGAAAGCATTCAAGGCACTTCGATCTCATGATGCGGTTTTTGGCCCATCCACGGATGGTGGTTTCTGGCTGATCGGCCTGCGTCGTTGGGGCCTTCTCACCCGGAGGGCATGCGACGGAGTCCGCTGGTCATCTCAACATGCCTTGGCTGATTGTGTCGGAAGACTGCATAACCTGAACATCAGTTATGTTGATGAACTTCATGATGTTGATACCCTTCATGACCTCACCAACTTGGCCTGCATGCAACCGCCGACTCAAGTTGCGTATTCAAGGCTTTTCTCAATGTAAATCTTGCGCAAGCGCTTGGTGAGTTCACCCGGCTTGCCATCACCGAGCGAGATGCCATCGATTTCGACAACCGGAGTTACAAAACCTGATGCTGAAGTGACAAAGGCTTCCTTGGCCACACGCGCTTCGTCAACCGTGAAAGGTCGTTGCTCAACAGCGATGCCAACCTCGTCAGTAAATCTGAGGAGAGCGCCGCGGGTTATGCCATGCAAGATGTCATTGGTCAGATTGCGAGTGATGATTCTGTCGTCAGAATCAAGGATGAAGGCGTTGTTCGATGTCCCTTCCGTGACAAATCCGTCCTCGACCAGCCACGCGTCGTCTACCCCTTTGCGGTGTGCCTCCATTTTTGCCATTGAAGGGTACAGAAGTTGAACCGTCTTGATGTCTCTACGCCGCCATCGGAGGTCGGGCAGGGTAACGATCCTCCACCCCTGTCGAACCTTTGGCGAATCGAGCAGATTCTTGGCTTGGGTCAAAACCACTAGGGAAGGAGTGGTTTCAACAGGGTAGAGAAAGTCTCGATCCGCAACGCCTCTGGATACCTGCAGATACACGAGACCTTCTGTAAGTCTGTTTCGGTCCAGCAATTCCCGGTGAATGGCCAGAAGTTCCTCGACACTGCAAGGCGTATCCATTTCAAGTTCTGCCAGCGACCGTTCCAATCGTCTGGCATGTCCCGTAAAGTCAATGAGCTTGCCTTCCAGAACGGATGTCACTTCATAGACGGCATCGGCAAACATGAAGCCGCGATCAAATACAGATATTTTTGCGTCTTCCTCTGGAAGGAATTCACCATTGACGTAAACAGTTCGGCTCATCTGCAATTCTCCGGGATACCTTGACTTGGACGAATTTCTGTCCTATCCCCACAGTGTCGATGCTGGGGGATAAACAGTTGATTGTTCATACCGGATGGGACATGGCCGGTCCTCAGCCAACAGCAGTGGTCCGTCCAGATCAACAATTGATGCATATTGAGCGATCAGCAGGGCTGGTGCCATCGCCAAGGAAGAACCAATCATGCAGCCAACCATCACCTGAAATCCCCTTCTCACCGCCTCCTCATATAGGTGGATCGCTTCGGTGATTCCACCGGTTTTGTCGAGCTTGATGTTGATCATTGCGTATTTCGTGTTCAGCCCATCGAGTGAAGCTCGATCATGACAGCTCTCGTCCGCACAAATCGGGACCGGTGAGTTGAATCCGGCCAATTCTTCATCGTCCAGGGCTGGAAAGGGTTGCTCGATCATGGCAACGTTCAGGCCAACGAAGGTATCCATGTTTTTAAAGAAATCCTTGGCCGCAAATGACTCGTTTGCATCAACGACCAATTGGGAGTCGGGAGCAGCACGGCGCACCGCTCGCAGTCGTTCAATGTCGCCCGATCCCCCTAACTTAACCTTCAATGTCGGTCTGTAACTGTTGGTTCTGGCCTCTTCGTGCATGCGCTCCGGGCTATCAAGCGAAACGGTGTAGCAAGTTGATACAGGTCTGGGCGGATCAAGCCTGGCGAGCTGCCAGACAGGTCTGTTTGCCCGTTTTGCCGACAAATCCCAAAGGGCACAGTCAATCGCGTTGCGGGCGGCCCCTGGTGGGAGTTCGTTCTGTAAATCTTCTCTGCTCACGGGGAGTGCGATGGAATGTATCTGTTCGGACACGGACTCCAGTGTCTCGCCGTATCTCCTGTATGGTACGCACTCGCCCCTGCCAATGGACCCGTCATCATGTATTTCAACGGTCAGAACTTCAGCCGATGTTCTTGATCCCCGGGCGATCGTGAATGGCTTGGCCAGTCTGAAACTCTCATGTTTGAGAATGAGCTTCATCAATGACTCTGTTATCAGACTTGCAAAAGGGAATCGGCCAAGTTTACCATGCCATAGCGGACGGGATCGGTAACCGGCAGCTGAAGTTCGTCTTCTGTTCTCTTTATGTAATCAGCGGCGGCGTCCTGCGTCATGGCACTTGAATTGATCGATACTCCAATGACCCGACAAGCAGGATTGACAATCCTTGCCATTGTCAGTGACAATTCTCGAAGTTCAGCAAGAGAGTGAAGCGTATAGCCAGGCAGCCCCCGCATTTCCAGCCGGGCCGGGTCATGACACAGAACGAGTGCATCGGGTTGCCCTCCATGGATGATGGCAAGGGTTACACCAGAATACGAAGCATGAAACAGGGAACCTTGCCCCTCAATCAAATCCCAATGATCGTCTTCGTTATCCGGTGACAAATACTCAATTGCGCCAGCCATAAAGTCGGCCACAACCGCGTCGAGAGGGACACCATCGCCTTCAATCAGGATTCCGGTCTGGCCGGTAGCCCTGAATGTAGACTTCTTCCCCCTGTTTGCCAACTCTCGATGCAGTGCCAGGGCTGTATACATCTTGCCAATGGACACGTCCGTGCCAACGGCTACACACCGCTTGCCCTTGCGTTTCTGACCGTTGGCGATCGGATAGCTCGTCGCGGGCTTGCGAACATCAATCATTCGTCGGCCGTATTTCTGGGCAGCTGCGACCAAATCAGGATCATCGTTCAGGGATGAATGCAAGCCGGCAGCCAAGTCCAAGCCGGCAGCCATGGCCTCAATCAAGGCGGGTTTCCAATCTGAAGAAATTGTGCCGCCTCTGTTGGCAACACCAATGACCAGCGTTTGGGCCCCCAAGGCATCGGCTTCCTGAACCGAAAGCTCCCTTAGTCCCAAATCGGCCTTGCAGTCGCGCAATTTAACCTGACCAACGGCGTATTCGGGGCGCCAATCCTTGATCCCTTGTGCCACTTTGGCCGCCAGTTGATCGGGTGCATCACCCAAAAACAACAGATACGGTTTGCCGATCATGCCAGGTCCCCCAGTTGAATTTACAAATTACGCTTGTGACCGGTTCTATTTACCATAGATTGAATCATCTGCAGCACCTATTTTCTCCCGCGACTGAAAACTCCGATCCTCAGGAAAGACAAGTTCAGTCGATCAGAATCCTGAGAATGTTCAGTTTTGAGTTTGTCTTTTGATAGCCTGTTGGAACAGGCAAAAGAAGGGAGTCGAGACTGATTTGCAACTGAGGAAACTTGTACTGTGGGGCCACTGTCTTTACAAGAGTTTCTATGGCGTCTGACTTCTAGTCATTGCTGTTTTGTGATGAAGTATCCGAGGTAGTTCGGGATGTCGGGAACAACGATTGAGGCTGTGAAAAACTTGAAAAAAACTTTGCAATTTTGGTCGATATACCTTATCGGACATGACATTATCCCACTTGTCGTTTCGCCGGCGAGGTGCAGGGGCTTGCTGACTTGCGAGCCCCTTGCTTGTTTGGTTGGTATACACAAATGGTTGGGCTTTTATCAGGGGCATCAAGTCTTTCTCCTTTGTGTTGAAGTGAGGTTTTCATGAAACAAGCTATCACCTCAACGAGTATCGCATGAATCGTGACATGTCTGAGTTTGCCGCAATTAATATGCGGAATCAAAACGTGGTCCTTACGAAAACGGATACGACGGGGATGACGCAGTTCAGATACGATTGGGTGATCAGTTTGACAGAAGGTGTGGTCTGGATGATTGATATCATGAAACTCCTGTTTGATGACTTGATTAAAACCAGACCCTGACAAGCACGGCATCGGCGCCTGTGTCGTCGTCTGATCGTGCAAGCCAACCGGACGCGTGTGGGGCTGATCGCGGTAGGCGCGTGCACGCGTGCACGCCGGATGAATCATTTTCGGGCGTGTGCGGGGCGTCTGATGGATCCGGTGGAACGGCGCTTGCTCAAGGGCGAGACCATTCCTCAGGACGAGAAGCTGTTTTCGGTGTTTGAGCCGCACACGCGCTGGGTGGCCAAGGGCAAGGCGGGGCGGCCGGTGGAGCCGGTCTGCATTCTGGAGGATCAGCATCAGTTTCTGCGGCATCATGCCATCATGTGGGAAGGTCGCGATGTTGATTATGCGGTGCCCATGGTGCAGGCGGCCCAGGCGCAGTATCCGTCCCTGCGGGAATGTCGCTTTGACCGCGGGTTTTACAGTCCGGCGAACCGCCGGGCCTTGGATGCGTTGCAGGACGTGAATGCCCGGCCGACGAAGAGATATCGCTCGGAGGCCGAGCGGGAGCGGGAGGCCGAGGTGGGGTTGGTCACGGTGCGGCGCCGGCATCCGGCGGTGGAGTCCGCCATTCATCATCGGGAACAGCGCGGCCTGGACCGCGTACGCAGCCATGGGCGCGACGGGTTTGCCCGGACGGTGGCTCTGGCGGTGCTGGCGGCCAATGGCCACCGCTTGGGACGGTTGATCCGCCAGCTCGAATAACCCCACCCGGCGCTCCTCCCTTCGGTCTTGAAATCCGGATCGGTCGCCCCGATGACCGGCGAGGTGTGTCACGTAGGCGGCCCCATGGCCGTATCCGCCGGTTGCGCGGCGGATTTTGGGCCCGAAAAGCCATTTGAAGCCCCCAAAAGGACATCCGAATGAGGCTTGCAAGACCCCTCTGGATCCGATACGATAAAACGCATGACAAAAATAGGGGGCTGCCAGGCACTAAATATTTTCCATGCATCCCTTCATGTCTTCTGTAGTTCTCTTGCTTTGCGTATAGCCCAATTCACTTTCACCGCGGCACACTTCATTCGCACAAGATAGGGGCTTAAATTCTGGCTTACCGATCACCTGAATGACCGCTGATTACGTCTTCATGCCGATTGGCTACCACAACCAATCCGACACTTTCAAGCATCGGAAAGTATTCAGGGCTTGGGAAAGATGGCGCACTGGAGAAGATTCGAACTCCTGACCCCATGATTCGTAGTCATGTGCTCTATCCAGCTGAGCTACCAGTGCACGAGGGAGCAATCAGAAAATGCCGTACTGATCGTCTGGAACAGTTTAAATAGAGGTTAATTTCTAGATATGAAGAGCTGGCTCAATCAATATTGACTGTGAGCCTCGGCTCACACGCATCAATGTGGCATTTTGCTTTTGGCAAATGCCAGCTGATGAAACCGGGATTGTCTGGGATCTCTTTGATAAGTTCGGCTTACGGGACAACTTCTTCGAACCTGGCAACCGGAATCAAGGCAATCCCGACCTTTCTCGGTCACGATAAAGTCGCGACAACCATCAGCATCGTAATGTGTGGTTGTCAGAACGTCTATCGGGCAGGACTCAGTGCACGGCTTGTCATGACACTCAACGCATGGGCTGGCGGGTGGAGAAGAAGGCAATGCAATCCGGTAGTTGAAACACAGCGCTCCCCTGTAGGATACCAGCAGTCCAGCCGTGTCATGAACCAAAAACTGAACGGGCGAATGCCAGCTTCTTCCTGTCTTGACGGCCCAAGTCAAGAACGGATGATAGGGCGGACCTCCGAAAGGATAAAAAGGCAGGCCGGCAAATGCATTGGCCAAACCATCAATGACTCGTTTGGACCAGCGGTCCATCGCATTGGGCTTGCCATCCCTGAATTCGCGCTGCTGGGTAAAGTAGGACCAAAAACCGGGCTCCTTGGGACCAAACATGATAAGGGTTCTCGCATCTCTTGGAACCCCATCACCAGTTTCGGGATAGAAGCCGCCAAAGATCTCCAGAGAGTCCTCTCCGGCCATCTGGTTGATGTCATCGTAAACGTCAGCCAAAACGAGGTATCCGCTCCATCAGGCTCTTTTCTCTGAAATCAGAGTGCCCACGCCCTGGCTGGTAAAAAGTTCCAGCAACACCGCGTTGGGAGTCTTGCCGTTGAGAATGACCACGGCCCTTACACCATCCTGCACGGCTTTTACAGCGGTTTCGGCCTTGGGGATCATGCCCCCATCTATGACTTCTTCCTGAATCTTGATATCAATATTGCTCGGAGTCAGCCGCGTTAGCAGTTTACCGTCTTGATCCAGGATACCATCAACGTCCGTTAGCAGTAAAAGGCGGGCGGCATTGAGGGCAGCCGCGATGGCACCAGCAACCGTATCTCCATTGACATTGAGTGTTTCCCCCTCGGCGCTTACGCCGATTGGAGCAATGACGGGAATGAGTCCACTGCGAAGCAAATTCCTGATTACGTCTGTGTTGATTCTGGCTGGAATTCCAACCATCCCCAGCTCGGGTTCAGAATGATCACATACCATTATGCTGGCATCCTTGCCTGAAATGCCTATGGCTTGGCCACCTTCGTTGTTGATTGCCTGGACGATGCCCTTGTTCACGTTGCCCGCGAGGACCATCTCGACAACTTCGACAATCTCTGGGCTGGAGACTCTCTTGCCCCTGATAAAGCTGGAAGAGATGTTCAATCTCTCCAAAGTACGGTTGATTTTTGGCCCTCCCCCGTGAATCACAACGGCATTTATGCCGACCTGGCGCATCAGAACCACATCACGGGCGAAACCGTTCAGGATATTTTCATCCGTCATGGCATGCCCGCCAATCTTGATGACCACGATGGCGTTGTCGTATCGTTGTAGATAGGGTAACGCCTCCGACAGTGTTCTTGCCGATGCCACCCAATCCCTTTTATTGACCATGCGCTATGTTCCTAAAGATGACCAGACCGACCTCCATCGTAGTGTTTGCAGAACAAATTTAAAGAAGCAACAAGCATAAGGTGTCATTTTCAGTTGTGGCGGGCTCTTGCAACGCCCACTGCCTAGTGTTTCATTTCAATCATATGACACCCATTTTTCCAGGACCGGACCCGGTCCTCCGGCGCCTTGCTCCACCGAAAGGGTCGCGCCGGATGTTCGTTGTGGTGTGCAATAAACCCTTCCACCGCTGCGATGCACTCCGCCAGCGAGTTGAAGATGGCCTGCTTGCGCCGCTGACGGGCCCGTTTCGAGAAAAAGCCCTCCACCGCATGGGTCCACGACGCCGAGGTCGGCGTGAAGTGAAAGTGCCCGCGCGGAGGGTCCGCCAGCCATTCCATAACCGTGGCCGACTTGTGCGAGGACACATTGTCCAGAATGACATGGACATCCACGTCGGCATCGAGGCCTTCGGCCACAGGGTCGAGGAAGGCGACGAAGTCCTCGGAGCGGTGCCGCTCGGTCATCCGACCGATCACGCGACCCGTGGCGACATCCCGGGCCGCCAGCAGGCCGGTGGTGCCATGGCGGACATAGTCATGGGTGCGGGTCGCGGTGTGTCCCGGGGTTATGGGCCAGGGCTTCGGGGTGCGTCCCAAGGCCGGGATCTGCGGCGTCTCGTCGATGGACAGCACGACCGCATGGTCCGGCGGGTTCCCATACAGACCGACGACATCACGGATCTTCGGGGCCAAGGCGGGATCCCGCGAGACCTTGAAGGTCGACACCCGATGGGGGTACAGCCGGTGTCGGCGCAGAATGGTGCGGACACTTGACATGGCCACGCCCGTCTCGCGGGCCAGTGCCTTGAGCGTCCAGTGGCTGGCATGCTCGGGCGACGGCTCCATCGCCGTCTGAACCACCTCGGCCACCTTCTCCGGGCTGATGGGCGCCCGACCATGCCGGCCTCCAGAAAGCGGTCCCACCAGTGCCCTACGGTGAACTTGGACATGCCAGTGCGACGCACGGTCTTGAACCGGCCATGGCCGGCGCCCAGCGTCAGGATGATACGAGCTCGCCAGACATGCTTTTGAGGCGACTGCGGACAGGATAACGGGGGGACGGGGCCATGATCCGCTCCGTGTCAGGGGAATGAAGGGTCCCGCCATCAGTGTTGGCTGAAAACAGGGTCGGATATCCGGCCAATAATAAGAACTGTTTGTTTTAATTCAATCACTAGGAATTTGTTCTGACCCAATAACTATGTTAAAAAAAAAGATGTGACTTACCGGCAGGGCGGGCCAGGGTCATGAATCAACATCCTAGGTTCGGCGTTAATAAAATCGCGACGACCAGCGGCGGTGTGTGGAGGAGGGTCTGGAGGCCGCCTTGGAGCGCCGCGTACAGGCGAACCGCAAGCCACGCAAGCGGGACGGGGCGGGGGAAGCCGCCCGGACGATGATCGCCGGATCGGACCCGCCGGAGGGACGTGCAGGCTGGACCTTGACCCTGCTGGGCGAGCGTTTGGTCGAGATGGGCGTGGTGGACAGCATCGCGACTGAAACGGTACGGGTGGCGTTAAAAAAAACTCTTTGAAGCCGTGGCGGTCCCGTTTCTGGTGCATCCCACCCCGGAAGAATGCCGACTTCGTGGCGGCCATGGAGGATGTCCGGGATGTCGATCACCGGGACTTCGACGACGATACGGTCCTGGCGTGCGTCGACGAGGTATCCAAGCAACGGACGAAGGAGGTGCGCACGGCGGTACCGATGGAACCAGGACAGCCGGCTCGTATCGACGGCGAGTATGAGCGCAACGGCACGGCCAACCTGTTCATGGTGTGTGCTCCTCTGCGGGGCTGGCGTCCTGTGAAGGTCACCGAGCGCCGCACCACGGCCGACTTCGCGACCCTGCTGGCGGACCGGGCGAATGTGCACTTTCCGAACCAGAAGATCGTGTTGGTGATGGACAATCGGAACACGCACAAGCTGTCCAGCCTGTATCATGTCTATCCCCCCCCCCAAGGAGGCCCGGCGGCTGAGCCGCCGCTTTGAGGTGCACCACACGCCCAAGCACGGGAGCGGGCTAAACATCGCGGAAAGCGAGATCAGCGTGTTGAGCCGCCAGTGTCTGTCCCGGCGTCTGGCGGACCGGGAGACGCGGACCCGCGAGGTGGCGGCATGGCCGGCGGCCATCAATGCGGACCCGCGTCCGGTGAAGTGGCGGTTTACGGCAGCCGAGGCGCGCATCAAGCGGCATTCGCTCTATCCATCAATTCAATAATGTCAAACCACTAGTTGTGGGTATGTCGGCAGTGATTCACCGCTCTCCCACTGATCAATTTTATTAAAATGTTTTTTGGCTTCAGAAAGAGAGAAACCGGCCTCCTCTCTTACCCAGGAAACAAGAGAGGGGGTGACTGGCATGCCTGTGTCTTGTTGCGTCACCATCGTGCTTGTTCCTCGATTGTAGCTTAGTTTCCGTAGCTTTTCTCAAAACTTCCAAGTCTATGCTTCAACCTGATCAACTTACAACATTGGAAATACGTAGTGAAAAGACACAATTAATTCGTTTTGAACAATCATACAACTGTAGGTTCCGTAGCATTAAATTCTGCTATCGCATAATAGGCCATCACAGCGAAATAGTTGCCATCTGACAACACTGACTCTGTCAAAGCTGGCCGACTGTGAATATGCAATGCGGCTCAAAGGCAAAGGGAGAGAGGGGGTTACATACAGTGACAACATTCTTGTAGCAGAGAGGCCTTTATACTGTCAATCCAGAACACGAGTGCTCGACATTCGAGATTAGGTCACTGATCTGATACCTCGACCCGACCCACGCCGACCATCGCGACATCAACTATCGGCTGCTGCCCGGTTGCCAAAGCAAGGCTTGCCAGTTGGCTCATATCGCCAGGCCCGGCCAGTATGTCTGGAACCGCATGTTGGATCTGTACAGCCGCTTTTATCGCATGCAGCACATGCATAGTGCGTTGCCTCAGCTGCTCACACTCTTCAATCTAGGCAAGAGTTTCGCGCCGCCAGCCATCTTGACGCGAACAGGGGGATCAAGCGAGTGCCCAGGGCATCCGGGCCGAAGCCTGAGGCGCGGCGACGATGCATGGCACCACCGGAAGCGGTTGGTCGACGACAAAACGGCAATCAAAACTGTCGGTTTTTATCCCGACAAATCGTTATGAAATTTTCTGATCACTGACAATCGCTTCAGTTGATTATGTCCTTAGGAGAAATTACTGGTTTGCAACAGACCATGATTGACAATCCGATACCGCGAGTATAGATTGGCGTGACAGAGATCCGTCTGGTTCCAGTCAGGAGACATGTCATGTCAGCCAATGTCGCCCCCGATCATGTTGTTGGCCCCCTCGGATCCGATTTCTATCGGATTCAGGTCCCTGGGCATTTTGTTGAGCGTTTGGCCCCTCATATTGACCGGCTTGATTTGGGCCGCAAGCTTATGCTGGACGCCACGCGCGGCATCATTACCTGGATGAATCCGTCTCCGACCCATGAGGGCCTGGTGAACGCCGCCGACCGGATTGTAACGAAACTGGGAGAGTTGTGGCAACTGGACGTGGCCAACCATCGCGGTTCTCGCTGGCGGGGTCCCGATAATCGGCGTCAGCCTGAGGCGGAACCCGACGAGGCTTTTTATATTGGTGCCAAGGTTCAGGCATGGATGGTGGCCGAAGACGAAAGTATGCTTGCGGGGGAAGCGTTTGTTGCGGCGAATCCACCCGACCTGGTGGTTGAAGTAGAAGTTACGCATTGGGATGCCGACAAGTGGAGGTTCTGGGCCGAAATCGGTGTTGTGGAACTGTGGTCCGTCAAGGCCAATCGGCAAACCAGCACTCTGCAACTGGACATTAGGGATTTGACCGGTGCCGCTGTTCATGATCGGCACGAGTCTCGTTTTTTCCCCGGTGTGAGCCTTGCTGTTTTGAATCAGGCTTTTGATTTGGCCCGGAGGAAGCGATTTGCGGCGATGGCGGACGTTTTGCAGGCGATGGTCAAGCCGATTCGGTCTCACACCGCACCGTCGACAGATCCTGGACAGTGATGCGATTCATAATGATCACAAGTCCAGCCACCATGGGCGATGGGGAGGGGATGTAGCATCCCCTCATGCGATGGGGTAGCAATAGAGTCAGCGGGAGACGCTTGGTAGTGAGCGAGTTTGATATAATTTCCTTTTGATTTAGACAGTAAACTCATTAATCACATTTTGTGGGGGTTACGTAGTGCCTACCAGGAAAAGCTTCAGATTGTCATGCGGAGCATCAGATCGGATTGCCCGATGGTCTTTCCCGGCTCTTTTTGCTGTGAATGTTGGGTCTCAAGCCGGCTTTTCTACCCCTGAAGCGACCCTCCTTGACCAACACCTCATTCTGTACCAATCGTTGCTCAGGCACTGGTGGGGTTTTAGCCGATTTTGAACTGGATGCAATCTGGAAACATTTGAGCCGTTATCCAACCGGCCAACATTTTGGCACCAGCACAAATGGCACCGGGTTCGATGTGGGTCAGACGCTGATGCCGCCCCCTTTCACGTCATACCTGTCTGTCCAACCGACAACATTCCAGCTTCTTCGATGAAACGAATGACTTCCCCCTGTCCAGTGCCATCCTTGAGATTGCTGAATACATAGGGACGCCCTTTGCGCATGCGTTCGGTATCGTCTCTCATTATATCCAATGAGGCCCCGACATGGGGTGCAAGATCAATCTTGTTGATGACCAGAAAATCCGACCGCGTAATGCCAGGACCGCCCTTGCGAGGAATCTTTTCACCTTCGGCAACATCAATTACGTAAATTGTCAAATCTGCTAGCTCGGGACTGAATGTCGCCGAGAGATTGTCTCCACCGCTCTCGACGAACACGATGTCAAGAGCAGGAAACTTCTCTTGCAAATCGGCAATCGCAGCCAGATTCATGGATGCATCTTCTCGTATCGCCGTGTGTGGGCAACCTCCTGTCTCAACGCCAACAATGCGATCCTTCGGCAGCGCATTGGCCTCGGTCAGAATTCTTGCATCCTCTTGCGTGTAGATGTCATTGGTGACGACGGCGATATCATAACGATCTCGCAAGGCTTTGCACAGTACCTCAAGCAAGGCCGTCTTGCCTGCGCCGACCGGTCCGCCGACACCTACTCTGAGGGGTGATTTCGGGTAACTCATGACTGTAATCCTAAGATCTGAATAATCGTGTATACTGTGTTTCATGCTGGCTGCTTGCAATGGCCATCGCCGGAGCAGAGGCACCAACTTGTGCATCCTTGATGTTCAATCCGTCGGCAACGATATAGGGTATCGATTCTGACAGATTGAACAGCAGTTTCTGGCCTTCGGTCTGGCCTAGCGGGACAAGTTTGACCGCGGCCGCGACTTGGCTCTCCACCGTCGACCATGCAAAGCCCAGAGATGCATCGGGCAATGTGATTGACCACTCCACTGCAGCCAGGGCGTAAGGGGCCAGTTGCGTCTTTTGCAAGGCATCACTCCAGCAGGCTTCTCGGGTGATTTCAAGATCATGTATCAAGGTGTGCAAAGCTTTGGCCCTGTGGATTTCTTCTTGCCGCAGTTCTGAAGTTTCACGGGAGGCCAGCAATACGGCACTCCAGTATTCAATCGATTTTATGTCATCATTTTGGATTGCAATGTAGATGCGTTTCAGTACTGGAATCTCGAGATGGGCCATGCTGTCTTGCAACAAGCCCTCGAGCCAGCTTTCGGCCTCATGAGCATGGCGGACCCATCCGCACTCGACGGCAAACTCCAGTCCTTGAGAAAAGCTGAACCCGCCAATCGGCAGTGAAGGGCTGATCAGCTGCATGAGCCTGACCAAAGCCAAAGGCGATGAGCGATCAATGCTCATGGTCGGTTATGTCATCATGGCCATGTCGTCCAAATGCATGGTTGCTGCCGTGTTCTCCGTAAGCGCCCGGCTCAGGCTCGAATGGCAACAGTGCATAGGCGGGTGCAAGGCCCATCTTCTTCATCATTGCATCCAGAACGTCATCAATCTGGTAGCGAAGCTCATTCTTGAGTATCTGCAACGGTACATGCCGATTGCCCAAGTGATAGCAGGCGCGGGCAAAAAGATGTGAATCTCGGGTTTTGACAACCGCGACCTCCTCCTGTGCGGCTCTGACCTGAATGATGCTGTCATCATCGGCTTGAAGGAGGTTGCCATCTCGCATGATCGGACCTCGGTCCAGAAAAATTCCGGCCTCGCGACCATCGTCCAGCCGGTGCTTGAAGCGGGCCTTTACACGCATATCCAAGGGCAGGGTCAAGGTTGCCGAGGGGACACCGGCATGAATTCTCTGCACGACCCTTATCATGCTAAAACAGAAAATATCGCTGGGCCATGGGCAACTCTGTTGCCGGCTCGCAAGTGAGCAAATGTCCATCGGCTCTCACCTGATAGGTCTGTGAATCGACTTCAATGTTCGGCTGATAATCGTTAAGCACCATATTCTGCTTTGTCACATTGCGACAGTCTCTGACGGTCTCAATCGAGGATGCGATGCCAAGCTTGTCGGCCACACCTTGATCCACACCAGCTTTTGACATGAAGGTCACCCTTGTGGCATGCCGGGCTCCACCCAGAGCACCGAACATGTATCGATAGTGCACGGGTTGAGGTGTCGGAATCGAGGCATTCGGATCACCCATCGGAGCCGCGGCTATCATTCCACCCTTGAGGATCAGGCTGGGCTTGGTTCCAAAAAAGGCGGGCGCCCACAGAACGAGATCGGCTAGCTTGCCGACTTCGACCGATCCAACCGCATGGGCGATGCCGTGCGAGATTGCCGGATTGATCGTATATTTGGCAATGTAGCGTTTGGCCCTCAAGTTGTCGGCTCCGGAGGTTTCACCGTCAAGCGTTCCCCGTTGCACTTTCATTTTGTGCGCGGTCTGCCAGGTCCGCGTGATGACCTCTCCCACTCGTCCCATCGCCTGAGAGTCAGACGCAATCATCGAGAAGGCTCCAAGATCATGGAGGATGTCCTCAGCCGCAATCGTTTCGCGGCGAATGCGCGACTCGGCAAAGGCTACGTCTTCGGCAATGGATGGCGACAGGTGATGACACACCATCAGCATGTCCAGGTGTTCATCCACCGTGTTGACCGTGTAAGGTCGAGTCGGATTGGTTGATGACGGCAAGACATGAAGATAGCCCGCGGCCTTGATGATGTCGGGCGCATGACCGCCACCGGCACCTTCCGTGTGATATGTGTGGATTGTGCGCCCGTCCATGACCGCAATCGTATCATCCACGAAGCCTGACTCGTTCAGGGTGTCGGTATGAATGGCGACCTGGACATCGTGCTCTTCGGCCACAGTCAGGCAGGTATCGATCGCCGATGGAGTCGTGCCCCAGTCTTCATGCAACTTCAGGCCGATCGCCCCGGCCCTGATCTGTTCAGCCAGCGGTTCTGCCTTGGACGCATTGCCCTTGCCCAGGTAACCGATATTGACGGGCAAGTCCTCGGCTGCCTCAAGCATGCGGTGGATATTCCAAGGACCCGGCGTGCATGTTGTCGCATTGGTTCCGGTTGCGGGTCCCGTCCCGCCTCCCAGCATTGTCGTTACACCTGACATCAGGGCTTCCTCCGCCTGTTGCGGACAGATGAAATGGATGTGAGAGTCGATCCCACCCGCCGTCAGAATTTTACCCTCCCCAGCGATAATCTCGGTTCCGGGGCCGATGACGACATTCACCTTCGGTTGCACATCCGGATTGCCGGCCTTGCCGATTCCGGCTATGCGGCCATCCTTTATGCCGACATCGGCCTTGATGATTCCCCAATGATCAAGTATCAGCGCGTTCGTAATCGCCACATCCATCGCATGCGCCGACGCAACCTGACTTTGACCCATTCCGTCCCGAATGACCTTGCCTCCACCAAACTTGACTTCCTCGCCATAAATTGTCTGATCGTCCTCAACTTCGATGAAAAGCTCTGTGTCGGCCAAACGGACGCGGTCACCAGTCGTGGGACCGTACATTTCGGCATAAGCCTCACGTGAAATGCTGACCATCAGTCCAACTTCCCCATAATCCGGCCATTGAACCCGTAGATTTCTCGCCGGCCGGCATAAGCGACTAGGACGACCTCGCGGCTTTGGCCCGGCTCAAATCGAACGGCTGTTCCTGCCGGGATATTCAGCCGAAAGCCGCGGCTTTTGTCGCGATCGAAAATCAAGGCGGCGTTGGTTTCAAAAAAGTGGTAATGCGAACCGACCTGAATGGGACGATCGCCATTGTTGGCCACGGACAACGTGATCGTTTCCCTATGTGCGTTCAGTTCCACGGTACCATCCGCAACTAAAATCTCGCCCGGAATCATCGTGCTTTCCTCAAATTATGGGTTCATGAACTGTAACGAGTTTGGTTCCATCCGGGAAAGTGGCTTCAACCTGAACATCATGAATCATCTCGGCCACTCCATCCATCACGTCATCGCGACCAAGCAATGTTCGGCCAAAAGTCATCAGTTCCGCCACGGACTTGCCATCGCGTGCCCCTTCCATGATCTCGGCGCTGATATAGGCGACAGCCTCCGGATAATTCAGTCTTAAACCGCGTGCCTTGCGCCGCTCGGCGACAATAGCGGCGGTAAAGACCAGCAACTTGTCTTTCTCTCTGGGTAAAAGTTCCATATGCCATTTCCTTCATGTATTCCAGATGCGTGGTATCTTGGGTACTTTGCCGATCAGCCTGGATCGCAACGCAAACCAGATCTCAAGAAACTGTTTGCGGGCCGTTTCGGTGGAATGACCAAGATAACGAATGATCAGAAGATCGTCAATCAACGTCGCCCCACAAGTGACATCGGCTTCTTTTGTCATCCTGTTGCGCACTGTTTCGAGTGCGTGCTGATCAGCGTGCGTCATCAAGAATGTCGCGCTCACCGGTGCGTTGCGCAACTGTGATGCCCGATCAATCCGACCGTCTGAAACGTTCAAACGCTCAATCAGCATCGGCACGCCGTCACGCCACAATTGCAAGTGCGCATCGACAACACCATCAAAAAACGTTTCCCCGAGCGTTGGACGCCCGAAACACTGACAGTCCCACATTGCCAACCGTGCCTTGCCGTTCAGTTCGATCCGGGTCAACAGCTGAACATTCGTGCCGGGGAAAAATATGTTGTCTTGCGGAAACCACTCCAGGCAACCCGTATCAGCAACCCTGATAACTTGATGCTGCATGGCGCGATATTGTGCGCTACGATAGAACTTCATGGCACCGGGGGCAGTGATCAAGGCATGCGACTGATTGGCAACGTCAACCTGAATGTTCAGGCGGTCGCCACCAACCACGCCTCCCGGCGGATGGAGCACGTATACATGGCATACCTCTCCTTCTGGATAGAACGGTCTCTGGACTGCCAAAGGGCCGTAATGCCGATGTGTCAAAACAGTTCGACCGTTCCCCATCTGGAAGCCGAGTTCCAGTCTGGCGGCCCAGCCGTCGGATTCGCTGTTTGCCCTTGCGATGTGCCGACTCATCACTTAAGGCACATGGACACTAAACTTACGAATCATGCTACGTCTCATTGCGTTGATGTCTTGGGATTACATGCCGATGGCACGAGGTTTGATCAAGGCCAGAAATACGAACCGCCAGATGCCATTGGCTGGTGGTGGTGGGGCTCAACCGATCCCGCCCCTGCCTTGAATAATGGTGCTTTAAGGGCACATTCAGGTACTGTGCCCGGCTCAGGCATGATTCACCATCGCCACATCATAGGGCTTCACGATCGCCGCAAAGGATTCAGCGGTGCCTGAAATGCGGATGCCATCGTCGTCTCTTGGTTCATCTCACTCCATTTGGTGACCCACATGCGTGGACCTTCAGGTTCTGTTTAATGCGCAGTCTCGTCCAGAATACGACGACTAACCGATTTGGCCGGCGCAACATCACGGGGTGTCTGACCCAGATGATTGCGGTGTTCAGGATCGGCTCCAGCCGAAAGCAGGAGCTGGATGCTGTTGCTTCCATCAGTGCGGGCCGCATGGTGCAAAGGGGTCTCGTCCCCGTGATCGTGCATGTCGATCTGGGCACCGAGGTCCAGCAGGGTCTGTAAGCTATGTTCTGCGTTCTCACTGGCGGCGTAATGCAGGGGCGTTCGGCCGTTGCGATCAAGCGGTTCGATTTTGGCTCCCCGATTCCGCAAGCAGTTTACGATATTCGGCCAATCTTCCTGGGCGGCCAGATGCAATGCCGTACGTTGCCAGTTGTCCCTGGCGTTCACTTCGGAGACCGAATCGAGACACTGGTCGACCTCGTTCGGAAGTCCGCACATGGCGGCCATGTGCAGGAGCGTGCCAGTCTGCGCAACAGCAAAGGACTGAAGAGTTGGGATGGGGCAATGATAGCGGACCACGAGCCGGTTCGTGGATTCGTCAATGAGACCGAGGCGAAGCATGACACTGAATTCCGGTGCCAGCTTGCCTTGCCAGCGCTCATCCCGCATGGTGACGTCAATGGCGGCTTCAATGTCATCAAGATCAACGGGTTCGGTTCCGATGCGGGCCATGATGGTGCCGATCAAGGCCGGCCGTCCACGCCATTCGCCCAAGCGGGTCCGATAGTAGTCGATTCGTTTTTGGGCTGCACAGATCTGAACGACGTTTCGGTCAACCCGGTTCAACTGCCCATCGGCCTTGAGCAAGCTTTCGCCAAGAGCTGCGAGATTGTTCTGGAGGTGCTTGGGCCAGCCCTTGCTCCAGCGGTCGACAGCATCAACCCAGCGATCCCGGCAGTTGGGAGTAGCTGTGATGCCAAAATGATCGATAAACTGGCACACGGCGGTTCGAATTTCATCGTGTGGCAATGGTTTCATGCGATGAATGGCAGCGTCGCTCCATCGTGACAGCCCGGCTCGTCTTATTTCATCCAGACTGTCGAACAGTCCGGCGAAGACAGGCAAGACAGGATGACCATCGCTGCCACCATGCAGGAACTGCAGAACGGCCTCGGCTTCGGCCGGATTGATGCCGGAAGTTACGGTCTGGATTTCGTCGATCATGATGAGAACGGTCCCATGGCTAGGCATTCGCGGCATGTCAGCAGGGTGTTTCGACGTATTCCGGAGTTGAATGCCAACGCCAAAGACAACCACAGACTGCAGAACGGACAGGGTGTCGCGTATGAACTGACGCATTTCTGCGTTGCCGATCCGATCGTTGATGTCCTGAATGGTCGCGCTGATGCGTTGGTTGAAGTGATCGCGTGACAGGCGCTTCGGATCGGTGATGAGCACCGGAATGATGTAGTGGTCGCGATTGTCGTCTGTCAGTTGGCGAATGCATCGATCTTGAATCTCGCGTAGAACTGACGTCTTGCCGATACCGGGTGGCTCCTGGATAAGACGACTCATGCCCTCGCCAGGGTCGCCTCGGGCATTCTCCCTGTAGCGCTGATTGACGATTCGGCTCAAGCCCATGATGTCATTGATCTCGTCCGAGCGTCCGACAAAGAAGGGGTTGATGACTCGATCACCTTCCTTTATGAATCTTTGAAGTCCAGTGGCGTTGAATGTTGGGGTCATGTGTGATTGTCCTGAATTTCTCGGCTGTTCAAGGCATGAGCATGTTCATCGTATAAATTTGATTCCGGCGTCTGTCAAGGAGTCGGTCCAGAGTCCAAATTGGCATGACGGCGGATTGCCGAATCCATAATTGCCGTTGATCTGTGCCTTGACGAGGTCAGACCATGCCATTTTCATTGGCAGGGGTCGGTCTTGTCCTTCCATTCGGGCCATTTTGTCTTGCATGCCGTCATGGATGTATTGGGCCGTTCAAATTCAGAGCAGCAACCAAAATTGCGAACGGTGTCATCGCTGTTCATCCGGAATGCATCGGGCAACATGCGCGGAATCTCCGCTTCCCATGGCTCCGCTTTGTCAGGGCCACGAAATTCTTCATAGGCGACCTCTTCATCCCTCCTGGCAAATCAATCACGCAATCACATGCCATGCAGTCCCTCATTATGCCGGCTGTGGCCCTGCCGCCTTTCAGTATGAGCACTTTTGGACCCCCGCCAATCACAACCGTACATTGAGGCTTTGAAAATGAGGGAGGGTTCTGATGAGCACGCCGAGTTTAACGCAGAACAGGTTCTTCCCTAGGCAAGCCAAACTTGTCAAGGCAGAAATTTGGCAATGATCTCGGCGGTTTTCTGAACGGAGTTTTCTCCCGCCCGAACAATGTTCTTGGCATTCTTGGCAATCCGCTCCTGAAACTCGACTGAAACGGCTTTCTGCACCGCTGTTTCCAGTTCAAGAGCGGATGTCACGGGTATGGAACCTCCGCGTTTGAGGAGCGTTTGATAGGCCTTGGCAAAGTTGTATATGTGTGGTCCATGGATGATAGGACACCCCAGCATCGCGGGCTCGTAGGGATTATGGCCTCCAATGTTTGCAAGCGAGCCGCCGACAAAGGCAAAGTGCCCAAGGCGATACCAGAGGCCCATTTCACCAAGGGTATCGGCAACATACACCTGGTCATCGCTAGTGGGAAGGCGTTCTGCTGACCTTGACTTGGCCTCAAAGCCGAAATCATTCACCATCCTGATGATTGAAGGTCCTCGTTCTGGATGTCGGGGCACAACGATCAGGAATAGCCCTTTAATTTTCTTGGCCGTAGATCGGAAGACATCCAAAACGACTTCTTCCTCTTCCGGGTGGGTCGAGGCCGCCACCCAAATCACCTTGCCACTCGTGGTCTGTTTCAATGCCGTCAGTTCATCTTGATCAAAGGGCAGTGGGTCAGCCGATTGCTTAAGGGTTTCTGTGGCTTCGATTTGGTCGGCCGGATAACCCAGCTTGAGGAGTTGGGTCAGAGTCTCCTGGGTTTGAACAGTTATGTAGTCGATTCTGGTGAATAATGCCTTGGCAATCCTTGGATATTTCCGCCAGCGATTCAGTGACCGTAATGATACCCGGCCATTGATCAGCAAGAGGGGTATGTGCATTTTCTTGGTTTCCGTAATCAAGGTTGGCCACAACTCGCTTTCCACCAATATCGCGACCGCCGGGCGCCAGTAGTTGAGGAACTTCTGCACCCAAGATCTCAGGTCATAGGGCACAAACTGGTGAAGTACGCCATCTTCGATATGGGGACTGATTACTTGGGCAGAAGTAACCGTGCCTGTTGTCAGGAGAATGGACACGTTCGGGCGGCTTTCCCTCAATACCCTGACTAGAGACAGGATTGAAAGAGCCTCGCCGACACTGGCGGAGTGAATCCAAATGAGTTGACCGGCTGGACGTTTCCGGGATGGAATACCAAAGCGTTCAGTGATCCGAGCCGGGTCCTCTTTGCCAGCTCTCAGCCGCCTCAGGGCAATCATGCGAGCAAATGGATGAGCTATGGAGGCGGCAAAAAAATACCCGGAAAGCAGTACGGAACCTGACACTTGGTTTATTGATGATTGACTGACGTGACCGGCTTGCTTGAGTCCAAGCCCCTAGATTTGGATAGGCTGCGGCATCCGGATATAAGCATTGAACCCTCTCAATATCAATTGTGAATCCATTATTTGTTCGCCGGAGAGGATTAACAGCCTGACCTTGCCAAAAGCAAATTCACCTGGAAATGCCGCTTATGTTGTCTCTGAAGAATATGCGACCTGGCGCTGCCGTTGGGGCAAAAAATCAGCCTCTGACAAGGCTTTGGGTTATGCCCGTGGATAGAACTTGGCTATATCTGCATCCATGACCGCATCGTTCATTCAGATTTACCAGGGATTGATCAGGAAGGAAAAACTTCAGTTCGACCCTGACCAGGTTGAAGCCCTCGAGCACCTTGAGCAACTGAGAACAAGGCTGGAAAACGCACTCGAAAAACCATCGGTTTTGGGCAGTATTTTCCGCCGCCAAAAATCTCCGACTCCAAAGGGTCTGTATCTGTGGGGCAAGGTTGGCCGCGGCAAATCCTTTCTTATGAATATGCTCTATCAGCATCTTGTATATCCAGAAAAGAGTAAAATTCATTTCTTGGCATTCATGCAGAAAGTTCACGAGCTCCTCAGGACGTTCCATCAACAGGAAGTTGAAGACGTCATCCCACCACTTGCCAGCAAGCTTGCAGGTCAGACAAAACTGCTTTGTCTGGATGAAATGCAAATTGACAATGTCCCCGATGGAGTCATCCTCGGTCGGCTCTTTGAGCACTTGTTTGCCAACGGTGTAACAATTTTCGTCACATCCAATCGTCATCCGGACGAACTCTACAAGGATGGTCTGAATCGTCACCTGATCGAGCCCTACATTGAATCCCTCAAGACCAACATGGACGTCTTTGAGTTTGGTGGGAACCATGACCATCGGGTTGATCGACTCCGGGGCCAGCAAACATACTTCTACCCGGCCGATGAAACGGCATCTCGGCACATAGACAGATTGTGGCATGATCTGTCTGGAGGACAGAGCGAACCGCTTCAAATTGAATTCATGGGCCGGGACATAATTTTCTCGAGTTTCGCCAACGGTGTGCTCCGAGCCCACTTCTGGGATCTGTGCGGCCAACCGCTGGGTCCACCGGACTTCATTGCCATCATGCAAGCCATCCGGGTACTGGTTCTGGAAGATGTCCCCTTGCTGTCAAGCGAAAACTACAATGAAGCCAAGCGATTTGTCATGCTTGTCGATGCCTTGTACGAGAATCGAATTAAACTCATTGTATCGGCAGCCGCCAAACCAGAATACTTGTACATCGAAGGGACAGGATCCTTTGAGTTTGACCGAGCAGTTTCGAGATTGAACGAGATGCAAAGTGCCGGCTGGATCAGCGATTAGTGGCTTGCCTCAATCACTTGACACTCATCCGTAGCCCGCACGGATCGTTTGTGTCACCGACACGTCCGAATCACGCGGTCTGGCTTTGCGCGTGTTCGCTTTCGCTGGCGGAAATGGGTATAGGAGCCGCAATCATGTAATCCATGAGCGAAGGAATGCCAGGTTCCCAGATCAGGGCATCAGGTTTTTGCCACACATAACCCACTTCACGCAAGAATTTCTCACGCATTTCTGTTTGGGCCGGATCCATCTCATTCAGTACTGCGCGCAGTTGCACCACATCCAGACGATGGCCATGCCTTGGAAACTCCTGGGCAACACGGCGGGCCAATGCCAGCTCCCCTGCGTCGTCAAATTCGTTGTATCGCACCTTGTAGTACGCATCGCGCTCATTCTGCGCGTGCTTGATCGCCTGCCGGCATTCATTCAGACCCAGATAGAGGTGTCGCCCATCTGTAGCAGACGAAACGCCTCACTTCCATACCGTTGCAGAAAATATGAGGAATAATATTCATCAGTGCCATTGTCTCATTGAGATGGGATATCTGGTAAGTGAAATAAAACTAGAGAAAACCGACTGAGAAGGTCATTCCCATGCCTCTGGCCGGTTATCAGCCGGCATGGGCAGACATAGAAGAATCTTTTAGGCCCAAAGCCAAGATGAGCAAGCTCCGGAAAGCATTTTTTTTGCCGGTGTCATGTGATGACAAGGGCAAGGCCGATGCCTTGATGCCAAAGGAACAATGGCACTAATGAATGTAATTCCCAAAATTTTCTTACTTAGGCTTGTCTCCCGTGGCAAGAAGTCCAGTCCAGGCGCGGTCTCCAAATCTGATGGGTTGGCAATATTGTGTCACCCCACTTTTTAGTGTGACTAAAATTTTGATTGACAAAATGTCGAACGGTCAATATTGCTCATTTTAGTAGCACTAAAAAGCAAGATGGCGGAATCGACAAATACAGCTCGAATTGAACCAGAGTGCGAGTTCGAGCCCATAGGCACCAAAATTCGTGACCGGCGGCAGGCGCTTGGAATGACCTTGCAAGACATTGCTGAGCAAGCCAGTCTTTCAGTGGGGTTCATATCTCAGCTTGAACGCGACCTCACATCCCCATCATTGTCGTCACTTGTTGCCATTACCAAGGCCCTTAAATCAGAGATCGGCGATTTTCTGGTGATGCCTGACGGTGATTCATCTCTAACTCGGTCGAGGTCTAGACCGGCTTACACGATCAGCGAAAACAGCGTCATTTACGAGCGGCTGACGACCAGATTTTCTGGTCATATTCTCAATGGAGTCATCGTCAACGAGCCTCCGGGTTATCGTCATGAACCTTCCCAGCACGAAGGGGAGGAGCTTTTCTACGTGCTGAAGGGAGCCATCACGGTCGAGGTGGCCGGCGAGAGAACAATTCTGGAGGAGGGTGACTCCATTCATTTCAGTTCAGAGAAGCTGCACTCAACTTGGAATCATACAACTGAAACGGCCAGGATGCTGGTCATCATTACAATGGACTTGTTCGGGGATTCAGAAGAATGACTTCCGTGAACATCAAGTTCTTGCCCCCGATCTCATTGGTCAGGTGGTTAGGCATGCCACCACCACAACATTTCAAATTTAGGGAAGGAAAGATCATGCTGTCTTTATCGAAACTCACCGCTGCCATTTTGCTCACCGCGTTTGCAGGCTTTTCTGCAGCGGCTGAAAGTGTCTTGCGACTTGACGAAGTGGCTGTCGGTGAAATCGATCCGGCCAAGGCATCTGACAAGGCCGACTCGATTCTCATGTTCAACCTCTATGACACCCTGGTCATACCCCAACAGGGCGCGCCCGGTCATGATCCTCATCTTGCGTCCAGCTGGGATGGCGAAGGAACGGAATACACATTCCAGATTCGCGACGATATCACGTTCATTAGCGGCAACCCGCTGACCGCAGAGGATGTGGTCTATTCAATGGAACGAATGCAAGCAATCGGCCTAGGACTCTCACACCTCTTTGCCAATGTTGCCAGTACTGAAGCTACTGGATCGCACACGGTTCAGTTTACCTTGTCCGAGCCTTACGGTCCCTTTGTTGCTTCACTGGTTCGATTGCCTATTGTCGACAAGCAGGCCATTGAGGCCAATCGGGCGGAAGACGATCCTTGGGGTGAAGCCTATCTGGCAACAACGAACGCGGGTACAGGGGCCTACGTGATTGATTCTCACAATCCACAGGAAGAAACCGTCATGGTAAAAAATCCAGGCTACTTCCTGGGAATCGGTACAATGGCTCCGGACACCGTCAGATTGCGGTATGGTCTGGAGCCCGCCACTGTTCGGACACTGATGGCACAAGGGGAACATGACATCACCTCCGAGTGGCTTCCTCCCGAAGTCATGCGAGCGTTGGTTGAAGAAGGCAACCAGTTGTTCTTTGAAGGAGGCACAGGAGGTTTCTACTTGAAACTGAACACTCAAAAGCCGCCGCTTGACGATGTCAACTGTCGCTTGGCGCTATCCAATGCCTTCGATTATGATTCGGTTCTCAAGCTCATAGCGGTCACCGACACCGTATCCACCGGCACCCCGCCAACAGGCGCCATACCGGTTGCGATGATGGGAGCCAATCCTGTGGGAAACGAATTGAAGCAGGATCTGGACGCGGCACGCAATTATCTGGCTCAGTGCCAGTATGATCCGGCTGAATTTGAGATTGAAATTACCTGGATCGCTGAAGTGCCGCTTGAAGAACGCTTTGCCCTTCTCCTGCAGGCAAACCTTGCCGAAATCGGCATCAAGTCGAGCATTCAGAAAGTTCCATGGGCAGCTTTCGCTGGATCGGTCACGGATCCAGCCAATACGCCGAATGTTTCGCAGATCTTTGTGACGGCTGTAACGGGTGATCCGGACACCTTGCTGTATTCCATGTACCATTCGTCAGTCGCCGGCACCTGGCAGTCGCCGGAACATCTGAACGATGCCGAAGTGGACAAGTTCCTTGAGGCCGGTCGAAATCAGTCCTCGTTTGAGGCTCGGTCAGCGGCCTACAAGCAATTGAATGATCGCCTGATGGCCATCGCACCGTCAATTTACGGCTTTGATCGAAGTTCAGTGTTTGCGGCCAGACCCAACATAGTGGCTGCGGCTCTGACCGATCCGAGCATGGCTTTCGGTCTTGATTCATTCGGGTTTTCCTTCCGCTTGATGGAAGTTCATTGAATCCACAGAAATTCAGGATGCCAGCCCTCGGAAACGAGAGCTGGCATCACCTCGGGTATGACACGATAACGTGGCCGATGTCCTGAAATTGCTCCTCAGACGGATAGGGATTTCCTGTTTGGTGCTGGTTGGCGTCTCCCTCCTCATTTTCTGCATTGCCAGAGTGATACCGGGGGACCCGGCGAGAATTGCCCTTGGACCTAACGCAACCAAGGAAATGGTAAGCAATTTGCGGGCCGACCTTCATCTTGATGAACCCATCTGGAAACAGTACGGTCATTTTGTTGGTGACCTGCTCCACGGTGATCTGGGCATATCGCTCTACACCAATCGCCCGGTTGTCAAGGACATCGCCCAATTCTTGCCTGCCACCCTCGAACTGATCATCGTCGCCGGCATCCTGATGATTTGCATTGGGCTCCCCTTGGGCATTCTTTCAGCGAAATATGAGGGAAAACTTGTCGATAACATCGTTCGCGTCGTGTCCCTGCTAGGAGTGTCGGCTCCGAGTTTTGTGTGGGCAGTCATTCTCATGTTGCTGTTTGCATTTTATTTGCCCCTGTTTCCAATTGCCGGGCGTATCGACACGGACTTTGACATTCCTCGCACAACAGGGTTTTTGCTCTACGACACCCTGTCAGCCGGCCAGTTCGATGCTTTTGCCAACGCCCTGTGGCACCTGATTCTACCTGCTTTGGCCCTGGCCTTGTCCGGCATTGGTCAAGCGGCTCGCCTGACTCGAGCCAACATGACCGAGACCTACCGCCGACCCTACATTGAAATGGCCCGTTCCTATGGATTTTCCAGCTGGCGAATTGCCCGCAAGTACGCATTCAAGCCCTCCCTGATACCCTCCCTAACAATCATTGGTCTTGACTTTGCTGCGATGCTGGGCAACGCGTTTCTGGTCGAAGCGATCTTCGCTTGGCCGGGACTGTCCCGCTATGGTGTCGCCGTCATTCTCCGCAAGGATCTGAATGCCATTGTCGGGACCGTCCTGATCATTTCAGCGACCTTCCTCATCGCCAATCTCATCGTTGATCTGCTGATTGCCTTGCTGAATCCCAAAATTCGCCATGCTCGGAGGGTCGCATGAAAAGGGCGATCAAAATCATTCTTGCAAACCCGTTGTCGATCATTGGCACGATCCTGATCGCAATGGTCGTGTTCTCGGCCCTGTTTGCCGACTTTATAACCCCATTCCCGTCGCATCGTGGCACCGTTGTAGACTTTTCGAACTTCAATCAGTCCCCGTCCTGGCAAAACGTCATGGGAACCGATCTGGTGGGCCGTGACCTCTTTACCCGGATTGTCTATGCCTACAGAATTTCGCTCATACTGGGAGTCGTTGTCCTCGTCCTTGCCGTGCCGTTGGGGGTCATGGTAGGGCTGATGGCCGGTTATCTCAATCGGTGGGTTCGTTTTGCCCTGATGCGCACGACCGATGTCTTTCTGTCCATCCCGCCACTGGTTCTGGCGATGTCAATCATGGGTGTACTTGAACCCACCCTCATCAATGGCATGATGGCTGTAACCGCCATGTGGTGGCCGTGGTATTCACGCCTGGTTTACAACATTACGCTGGCAGAGAAGGAAGAAGGCTATGTCATTGCGGCCGAAGTCATTGGTGCGTCGAAATTCCATATCATGATATTCGAAATCCTGCCCAACTGCTTTCCGGCCATTATCACCAAAATGACCCTCGATCTGGGGTTTGTCATTCTCATTGCCTCGTCCCTTTCGTTTCTGGGCCTTGGGGTTCAGCCCCCAACTCCTGATCTCGGCTCAATGGTTGCTGAAGGGGCACGTTACTTGCCTGACTCCTGGTGGCTCACGGTGTTCCCAGGGCTGGCCATCCTCGTTGCCGTCTTCGGCTTCAATCTTCTTGGTGACGCCTTGCGCGAGATTCTTGGGACAAGTCAATGACCGTGCCCATCCTCGAGATCAATGACCTGTATTTGAGCTTCCAGGGGCTTCAGGAAAGAAATGATGTTCTGCACGGCATTTCGCTGACGATCAATCCGGGAGAAAAAGTCGCCCTCGTCGGGGAATCGGGTTCGGGCAAGTCGGTAACAGCACGGCTGGTACTCGGTCTGTTGCAAGATGAGATCAAGACCCGCATGTCTGGCACCATCAATTTCGAAGGGCGAGAACTCGCTGGCCTTTCTCCTCGTGAACGGCAACGCCTGCGGGGGACGAAAATGTCCATGATCTTTCAGGATCCGGTGTCAGCCCTCAATCCTTTCTATCGGGTCGAGACTCAATTCCTGGATGTTATCAGAAGAGCCCATCCCGTCATCGGGCGCAATGAAGCCCGAGCCAAAATGCTTGCCATACTGTCAGAGGTCGCCATAGCCGACCCGGACCGGGTTCTCCAGTCTTTTCCGTTTCAACTCTCGGGCGGAATGAACCAAAGGGTCATGATTGCCATGGGACTGGTGAATGAACCCTCGCTTCTCATCGCCGATGAACCGGGAACCGCACTTGATGTCACGGTACAGGATCAGACGCTCAACCTGATGAAGGAGCTTGTCGAACAGAGCCGAACCTCAGTGTTTTTCATATCGCACAATCTTGGGGTCGTGCGGGAGTTTTCGGACTGGCTGTATGTGATTTATCGGGGCCGCATTGTTGAGGATGGACGAACGGAGAATGTCTTTGCTCATCCCATGCATCCTTACACCAAGGCCCTGATTTCGGCTGTTCCACGAATAACAAGCAGCGTGATTCCCCAGTTTGACGATGATCCCGAGGCCTTTTTGTCACCCAGGATGACCCATGGTGCAAGGGAAGCTGCCGGATGACCGAAACCCATCTCAGCCTGCACAATCTGTCCAAGGTGTTTCGCCTTGGTGCGTATGAAATCAGGGCCGTCAACAGCCTGACCGTATCAATTGATCGGGGTGAATGTCTGGCCATTGTTGGTGAATCGGGATCTGGCAAGAGTACAGTCGCCAACATGATTCTGGGCCTGCTGGAGCCGACTGCCGGAACCATTGAACTCAGCGGCGACCCCTTGCTGCTGAGCCGGACACTCCAGTACCGACGACGCATTCAACTGGTTCAGCAAAACCCCTACTCGTCAATCAATCCGAGTCGGCACGTTGGGGCATCACTCCGACTTCCCCTTGATGTCCATGACATCGGCGTACCTGTGAAGCGCTGGCAAAGGGCACGGGAACTTCTTGAAGAGGTCGGTCTGCCGGGGGAGTTTGTCACCCGATCCCCGACGACATTGTCCGGTGGTCAAGGTCAAAGGGTGGCCATCGCCAGAGCCTTGGCCTGTCAGCCCGAATTGCTTGTGCTTGATGAACCCACCTCATCCCTTGACGTACTGGTTCAGGCCCGGATCCTGCAACTCCTCAGGAATTTGCTAGCGGCGCGGAATCTGACCTATATTTTCATAACCCACGATCTTGCGGTCGTACGCAACATGGCCGACCGTGTTGCTGTCATGAAAGAGGGCGAGATGGTGGAGCTGGGCCGGACAGAAGCGATTTTCACCAATCCTTCCCACCCCTATACCCGCAAACTGATCAGCGCTTCACCGGTCATCACGGCCGAGGAGCAAGAACTGCGAGCCTTCTTGCAAAAGGGGTCAAGCGAGATGAAAAGGCCATGCCAGAGTTTGTCAGGGCTTTAGAAGCCTCAGAGAATCAGCCCCACACCTTGTTTTCTGCACTGGAAACGATGATCAGGAAACGCATGCCGGTGCGACTGTTTTCCATGACGATTGTCGATTTCGGTCGCAACGAAGCCCGGCGGATTTATACCAATGAACCCGAAATTTACCCCGTGTCGGGGCTGAAGCCCATCCCGTCCGGCCCTTGGTCGGATACTGTTCTCTTCCGGAAAGAGGCTTTTGTGGCCAATGACTATTCCGGCATCCAGAAGAATTTCCCTGACCATGAAGTCATTCGGTCCCTGGGGTGTGAGGCCATAATCAACGTCCCCGTCGTGCTTGCCGGACGCTTGCTGGGAACCCTGAACATCTTGGGGGCGGCCGGTTCCTATCCCGATGAATGTGTCAAGGCTGCTGTGGCGCTGAAGCCCTACGGCACGCTTTGTTTTTTAGCCCATGAACAACTTGTCAGCCAAGGAAAAGATGATGCCTGAAACCGTTTTCCGGGTCGCCACCGATGTCGGCGGAACCTTTACCGATCTGGTCTGTTTTGAATTCAATCCCGTAACGGGGCAGTCATCCGTGCGGACAGCGAAGTCGGCGACAACTCCGCCCGATTATGAAACCGGCATGATCAATGTCATTCAAAAGGCTGGCATCAATCTGGCCGAAGTCGACTTTCTGGTGCACGGAACGACGGTTGTCATCAATGCGCTGACCGAGCGCAAAGGAGTCAAGGTTGGCCTGATTACAACGGAGGGGTTTAGAGACACTCTGGAAATTGCCCGGGGGAATCGCCCGGATTTTTTCAATCTGCACTACGAAAAGCCGCCTCCGTTCGTGCCTCGTCATCTGCGTCGGGAAGTTCCCGAACGGATGGATTACCGTGGAGCTGAAATGCGCCCCCTCGATCTGAAGGGTCTGGCCACAATACTTGATGATTTTCGACAAGACGGGGTTGAAGCGATTGCCATCAGTTTTTTGCACTCTTATGCGAATCCTGCGCACGAACAGGCAACAGAGGAAGAGGTGCGCAGACTTTGGCCTGAAGTCCGAGTCGTGTCGTCACACAGCATTGCCCGCGAGTGGCGTGAGTACGAGCGTACGAACACGGCCGTTCTTTCAGCCTATGTTCAGCCTGTTGCGGAAGGGTACCTGCAAAGACTCAACAGTAAACTGCAGGATCATGGATTTGCGGGGAATCCCTACGTCATGCAATCCAACTGTGGCATCGACACGATTGAGGCGACGGCCAAGACCCCCATCACCATGATTGAATCGGGCCCGTCTTCCGGTATTTGGGGAGCCGCAGAACTGGGCCGGCTCATCGGTGTCAAAAATGTGCTGGCTCTCGATATTGGCGGCACAACGGCCAAAAGTTCCCTGATCGAAAACGGCAATATCCGCATCGTAACGGACTACTGGATAGAAAAAAGCCGCAAATCGGCCGGTTATCCGGTCATGGTGCCGGTGGTTGATCTCGTTGAAATCGGCAACGGCGGCGGTTCCATCGCTTGGGTTGACGACTACGGCAAGCTGCATGTCGGGCCACAATCGGCTGGGGCAATTCCAGGACCGGCCGGCTACGGCAAGGGTGGCCGCGACGCGACCACGACAGATGCCAATCTGTGGTTGGGTCGGATCAACAGGGACTATTTCTGCGGCGGTGCAATCGATGCTGACATGGCCAGTGTCGAAAGGGCCATCAAGGCTGTCGGAGACAAGCTTGATGTTGGCCTGGATGAGGCCGCAAGAGGAATTGTCCGCATTGCCAACAACAATATGGTCAATGCCCTCAAGCTGGTATCACTCAACCGCGGTTTTGATCCCAGAGACTTTACATTGGTCGCCTTTGGCGGCGGTGGCGGCATGCATGCCGTTGCACTCGCTCAGGAACTTGGGGTCAAGACGATCGTCATTCCGGCCAATGCTTCGGTATTTTCGGCCTGGGGCATGACCATGTCGGACCTCAGGCGTGATTATGTTGTAACCCGTCTGACCGATTTTACGGAAGATGCTGCGGACCGCGTTGAACAGAGTTTTGCCGATGTCGAACGCAGGGCCCGGGAACAGTTTAACCAAGAGGGCATCAAGGCTGAAGACATCACAATGCAGCGGTTCGGGAAGTTTCGGTACCAAAATCAGGAACACACGACCGAAATTGAACTTCCCCAAGATTCGATCGTGCCGGAACTCGTACCCGTCATCAGCGAGGCGTTTCAGGCAGCTTACGAACGTGAGTACACCTATCGCATGGATGCCCCGGTTGAAATGGTCGGAATTCATCTTGTCGCCTTGGCGCAGGTTGGCAAACCGTCGCTGCCCGAACGGCCAGTGACAGGGGCCGGGCTCAAAGCTGCGCAGAAAGGGACACGAACGGTCGATTATGCACTTGAAGGGGTCCACGAGGCGATGATCTACGATGGAATCAAGCTGGAACCAGACATGTCCTTCATTGGTCCGGCAATCATCGAAGAGGAAGGAACAACGACTGTGGTTCATCCAGGCAATCGCGTTGCCGTCGACGGATTTGGCAATTACACGATCAGTTTGTAAGGAGGGGTAATCATGACCAATGATGAAGCCGATCCCATTACCATTGAAATCATCCAGAATTCGCTGCAGGCGGCGGCGGACGAAATGTTCGCAGCCATGCGCAAGACGGCCATGAGCTCAATTATCTATGAAGTGCTTGACATGGGTACAGGCATTATGGATCCTCAAGGCGAAATCGCGGGGTCGGGAGCCGGAATTCCGGCGTTTGTGGGCGTTCTGGACAAGTCGGTCAAGGTCATTATCAAAAAATTCGACAAGCCCGGTGATGTGAAACCCGGTGATGTATTTGCCACGAACGATCCCTATTATGGCGGGGTTACCCACCTGAACGATATCGTCGTGATCATGCCCGTGTTTGTGAACGGCCAGTTGATTGCGTGGTGTGCTAACATCGCCCACAACTCCGATGTGGGAGGGATGGCTCCCGGCTCGTTGACCGGCGAGGCCACCCAAATATTCCAGGAGGGTCTGCGTCTTCCGGCCATCAAGATCATTTCTCAAGGGCAACCCATTGCCCCTGTGATGGACGTAATCAAGGTCAATTCCCGGATGCCCGATGTACTTGAAGGGGATCTTTGGGCCGCTATTGCGTCGGTTCGCATCGGCGAGCGCCGTTTGACGACCATTGCCGAAAAGTATGGAACACGGACTTTTGCCAAGGCCGTTGAAGCCTTCATGGACTACGGGGAAGAGGTATCAGTCAGAGAACTCAAGCAACTCCCCCAAGGAACCTACGAGTTGTCCGAGGAACAGGATAACGGCCAGACTTACAACGTCAAGGTCACCATAGCTGACGACAAGTTCACGGTGGATCTGAGAGACAATCCCGATCAGCTGGATGGTCCACTCAATACGAGTCGGGACGGCGTCATGGTTGCCGTTCAAATGATCTTCAAGTCGTTGACGGATCCGTATTCTCCTGCCAACGGAGGATCATTTCGTCCCATTGAACTTCTGACTCGGGAAGGAAGCGTGTTTCATGCAAAGGAACCCGCCCCGCTCGGCTTTTACTATGAAATAGAACTGCGTGTCTACGATCTCATCTGGCGGTGTCTGGCCCAGCATATGCCGGATCGTCTGGCGGCCGGACATTTTGCTTCGGTGTGCGGAACGTTCATAGGTGGGATTCATCCCGATACAGGCCGACAATACACCGTCATTGAACCCCAGTTGGGAGGTTGGGGAGCAAGCCGGAGCGGGGATGGCAACTCAGGGATGTTTTGCGGATTCCACGGCGAGACCTATAACTGTCCCGCTGAAATCAACGAGGCCCGCAACGGGCTGATCGTCGATCAGATGACACTGAATACAGGACCGGGTGGTGAAGGCAGGTACACCGGTGGAAGAGGCATTGTCCTCGACTATCGAGTACGGGCCAATGATGGATTTCTGACTGCGGGCTATACCCGTTCGAAGTTTCCACCGTGGGGGCTTGATGGCGGAAACGCTGGTTCCCCCAATTATATCGAGTTCATACCGGTCAACGGAGAACGGCAGAGCTTTGCGGCAGTTTCCGGGTTGGCAACCCGGAAGGATGACGTCATCCGGGTATTTACTGGAAACGGCGGCGGACTTGGTGACCCCAAGGAACGAGACCGGGATTTGGTGCGGACTGATCTCAGGAATGAGTTGATCTCAAAGGAACAGGCCCGGGAAATATTCGGTCTGGATGTTTGAACTCGCTGGTCTTGGATTGATTTGAAGGAGGATAGCATGACACCGGACAAACCGCTCAAGATCATGTATTTGAGCCCTGTGGGTACGGCTCTTTATGATGATGTGTTTGCCGAAATGGCCCAGCAGTACAAGAACCCTGGAACCGAGGTTCATGTCACATCCCTCAAGGCTTCGGATGGCGGGTTCACGCACATCGAATACCGCGCTTATGAAACGGTTGTTTCGACAGGCATTGTTCGGGCTGCAAGAGCGGCGGCCAAGGAAGGATTTGACGGGTTGGCGATTGGCTGCTTCTATGATACGGCTCTTCATGACGCGCGTGAAGTGTCGGGCGACATGATCGTCACGGCCCCATGTTCGGCTTCCATCGAGATTGCCTGCAGTCTGGCCAATCGATTCGGTGTTATCGTCGGTCGGAGAAAATGGGTGAATCAGATGTCGGCAACGGTTCATGACAATGGTCGAGGACCACAGTTGAGCGGCTTTTATCACGTCGAGCTTGGAGTAAACGAGTTTCAGGTGGATCATGCAAGAACTGAACGGCTTCTTCTTGAAGCCGGTCGCAAGGCGGTTGAAAACGATTATGCCGAAGCCCTCATTCTCGGCTGCACCTTGGAGATAGGGTTTTTCCGGCAACTGTCGACGGAACTGGGCGTTCCCGTCATCGATCCATCGATCGCGGCCTTGAAGCGGGCGGAATACGCGGCCAATCTCAAGCGGTTTTGCGGCTGGACACCGAGTCGAAAATGGTCGTGTGAAGCACCGCCCGAAGAGGAAATCAGACGGTTTGGCATCATTGATGATGATGATGTTTTTGGCAGCCGCATTATCGTCAACGCCTGAGAACGAAGTGAATTGGAGTGAACGTCATGTCGCAAAGAACAGAATCAAGACTGGCCAAGTTGCGTCAGAAAATGCGGGCGTCTGACACCCAGCTGGTTGTTCTGGGTCCGGGTGCTCACATGCAGTGGCTGCTGGGTTTCCATACGCATCCTGATGAAAGACCTTGCCTCCTGCTCATTGGCGAAAAACGCGAAACCTTCCTGATGCCGTCGCTAAACGCTGAAGACACGCAGCAGAGATGCTCAATCGAATGCCATGAATGGACAGACGCCGATGGTCCGCACCGAGCCATGAAGAATGCCCTTGCAGCTGTCAGGAATGGAGAGTTCAGCCAAGTCGTGCTGGATGAAACCATGCGTGCCGATTTTGCCTTGCTTGTCTTGGATCATCTGCCTGGAGCCGGCCGGCGATTTACCGACGATACAGTCGGCAATCTGCGGATGAAGAAGGATGAGCAGGAATATCGATCTCTGAAAGAGAATGCCAGTATCGCTGATCTTGCCATGAAGAAAGGCATTGCCTCGGTCGGTTCTGGAATGAGTGAACTTGATGTGGCAGCCATTATCCGGGAGGAATTTGCACAACATGGTGCCGACATGCAGTTTTGCATCGTCGGGTCCGGACCCAACGGTGCACTTCCCCACCATGCAACCGGTACCAGAACCATTGCAAATGGAGACGCTGTCGTCATGGACATCGGTGGAAAAAAGGGGGAATTTTCGAGCGATATAACCCGTGTCGCCGTTGTCGGAGAACCGTCCCGTGAATTCAAGGAGGTTCACGCTGTCGTCAATAATGCCGTTGAGGCAGCGATGGGGATCGCTCGGCCTGGCGTCAAGGCACAGGAGGTTGACCAGAAGGCACGAGCCATCATAACCCAAGCGGGTTTCGGTGAATACTTTGTTCATCGAACTGGGCATGGGTTGGGCATTGAAGTCCACGAACCACCCTATCTGACTTCAACGTCTGAAACAATTCTGGAAGCGGGCATGGTGTTTTCGATCGAGCCTGGAATTTACCTGCCCGGGAAGTTTGGGGTCAGGCTGGAAGAGATCGTTATCCTGAGAGATGGTGGACCGGAAATTCTGTCTTCGCTCTCAAGGGACTACGCACAAGTCTGACCCAGAATGACACCATGAAGCAAGATCCAATCACCTTGGCCGTGATTCAGGCCGGATTGACGGCTGCCGCCGATGAAATGTTTTCGATTCTCCGGAAAACGTCCATGAGCCCGATCATCTATGAAGTTCTTGACGTTGGGACCGGCATCACCGACAGGTACGGACAGCTGGTTGGCTCTGGTGCCGGCATTCCCACGTTCGTTGGCATTCTGGACAAGGCTGTCAAGCATATTGTCAACATGCATGGATTGGAGACAGTCGCCGACGGTGATCTGTTCATCAGCAACGACCCCTACCACGGGGGCGTTACGCATCTCAACGACGTCGTGATAGCCATGCCGGTCTTTTTTGAAGGCGAATGCATCGCCTGGACGGCCTCGATCGGTCACTGGTCTGATATTGGCGGATTGACACCAGGATCCATGTCCACAAATGCGAGCGAGATCATCCAGGAAGGACTGCGGCTGCCAGCGATCAAGCTGTTTGAAAAAGGTGAACTGGTTCAATCACTGCTGGATATTGTACTGGTGAATTCGAGATTGCCGGACTTTACGTCAGGGGACCTATGGGCTCAAATCGCTGCCAGTCGCAAGGCCAGCAGTCGTATAGTCGATCTGGTCAGAACCTACGGTGTGCGGTCTTACATGCAGGCCATCGAGGATCTCTTTCGGCACGGCGAAGCCAGAACCCGAAAGGGGCTGCAAAAGCTTCCGTTTGGAGAGTTTGAGTTTGCCGAAGAACAGGAAGATGGAGATATCTGGCGTGTTCGCATCACGATTTCAGCCGAGGAGTTTGTCGTGGACCTGTCGGACAATCCGGACCAAAAGTCCAGCCCCTACAACACAAGCCGGGATGGGGCCGTGATTTCCTGCCAAATGCTGTTCAAGGCCCTGACCGACCCCGAACTGTTTACGAACGAAGGCTCGTTTCGTCCCCTGAAGGTCATGACTCGAGCCGGCACCGTGTTTGACCCGTGCGAGCCGGCTCCGCATGGCTACTATTTTGAAATCCGGATGCGTCTGTACGACTTGATGTGGCATTGCATGGCCAATCAGATGCCGCACCGGTTGCCTGCCGGACATTTTGCCTCGATTTGCGGAACAGTCATAGCCGGACGACATCCGGATACCGGTCGCATGTTTACGATGGTTGAACCTCAGCTTGGGGGATGGGGAGCCACTTCGACACGAAACGGTCTCGATAGCATGTATTCGACAGGTCACGGGGAAACATACGTTTGTCCGGTGGAAATCTGCGAAGCTCGTTACGGACTTGAGGTCGGCTGGAAACGACTTGTCGATGAAGAGCCGGAAGACAGTCTCCACCGGGGTGGTCGAGGGCTGTCAACTTCCTACCGCATGCGAGGGAGTGCCGTTGTGTCGGCTGGATACAGTCGGAGCAAGATTCCTGTCTGGGGATTGAATGGTGGAGCGAAGGGTGGAACCAACACGTTCAAGGTCAAGACCGAGGACGGTCGGGTGAATGCATATTCGTTTGTCAGCGACCTGGAAGTGACCCCGGGTGATGAGATTGTTATTGAAACCGCAAATGGTGGTGGTTGGGGTTCGACATCCGATGAGAAAATCAAGGAGACAGTATAGCACCGGCCAGTCCCCGATTTTCATGCGGGCAGTTGTATCGGGGTCGGTTGACCCTTTCAAGTCTATTCCCGATGTCATTTTGAATTCTCCATCTCCCAGCCCCAAAAATCGGACTTCAAGCCAGATTGCAAGGTAATTGGTTTGCCTCATGACGCCATTCGGTCTAGACCGAACTTCCGAACTGATTTGCCTCTTTGAGATTGGCCTGACCCCTGCCATACAGCGCTCTGCAAGGGCTTCCCATGCCGTTTCCACCGCCATAACCTGTTCATGTGTTTGACAATCTCCTTATCTACATACACTGGCCTTTTCCTTTTCCACCATTATCTCCGTGTTCCTGTATATCGAAACCGGGCCCTGTGGTCATGTTACGCGGGTTGTATCAATTCCGGGCCATCCAACTCGGATATGGCATCGCTGGAAATGTGTGAATCGAGTAGGGCGATGGGGGGGGGGACGCACTTTTGCGTGGTTGGGAAGGTGTCGACGATGGGCCAAAGACTGGGAAAGTACGGTCGAAAGCTCAACCGCTTGGGCACACATTGCCAGCATCCGTCGTGTAACACGCAGACTGGCAAGGCATTGCAATGCAAAACTTTAGATTCGGGCTCTAAGGGATGCAAAGGGAAAAATAAATATTTAATTTAGGCTAGGCACTACACAGACCGCGCCCCGATTTTCGGTCGTCGAAAGCCCGTCACATGGGCCTTCCGATTTTTGCCATCACGCGAAACCGTCGAAGTCGGGGGGGGGCTCTGCCAGGCACTATTTACATGGATAGATTATGATGGCGGAAGCGAACGTAAAATCCTTCCAGACCACCATACGGTGGGGGTCGGAGTGGATGCAAGGGCTCAAATCGGCTCGGAAGTTCGGGTTTTCAAAAATGAGATTCGTAATTTTTCAGGTTTTCTGGAATGGAGTCAAGCGAACGCACGAATCTCTTATAACACGGCACCCCCATTTAATTATCATTCCAAGTGGAAATACTTACTTGGTTTTGTCTTGACCCGGAGGGGAGGAGTCTTGTGCGTATCTTATCGCATATGCATTCAAATTTGTGAAGTGCTAATCAAGTGTTTTATCGATTAATCCGAGAGTGTTTGCATTTTCCAGCAACGTTTTAGATTTTGCTTTATTAATTCCGCTTGGAATTTCGGCATCAATTTCAAGTTTCAACTCAACAGATGCGTCTGGTATTGTGGTCAGATGCTGGACGATTGAATCAAATATGCGATTCATATCTCTTGCTGGGCGATCGGGTGAGATAATGGCTGTTCCTCTGAACCGGGTGGGTACATGCTCCGCTTTTGCTCCCTTGTCATTAGCTTCTTTGAAAGTTGAGGCATCCCCCTGAGGCAACTCCTTTTTTTCAATCACCATACCGGACTGAGAATTTACTGGCCGATGCCTTTCACCAACATCAGGCCTCACGATGACACTATCTCTATCGATAACGGCTGAAACGTTCATTGCTTTCTCTAGAGTTAGACCAATATAGGTTTTCGATTTTTCATCCCAACGCTCAGCGTAAGCGAACGGGCCGGAGAAAATACCTGAAATGGCTGACTGTACGGCCTTGGAAAGTACCTCTTGGTTTTTCAAACGAGGCAGATAGGTATAACGATTAAGATACTCCCAAATGTCACTGAGCAAGAGGTGGTTCTTTTCGTTCCAGATATATTTCTCCAACTGGCGGTTCAGATTATCCGGCCCCAACTCTGGCCAGATAGCTTGATCATTTACCAACCTTTTGCTAGCATGTACAAGCAAACCATCCTGAGTGGGCACCTTCGAGAAAACCCACTCAACATCTGCCTGAGCTGAATCTTGATATGGATAGAGTAGGTAGTTCCATGCCTCCTTAAGACTGGTCTTAACGGTTTCATTTGCTTCTGCAGCTTTTGCTTTGGCGAATGCACTGTCGCTCTGGGTAAGGTCAAGTTTTTGTGTATCACGAACGATCTCAGACCATGCTATAGAGGCACGTATTGAGTCTTTCAAATTTTGTAGTTGGCGGGACTCAGCGGCAAGGAAAATCAGCATGTTTCGATAAACACGGGGTATGCTTCCCCGCTGAATAAAAATTTCATTGGCCCTGATCATAGCCAGAGAGTCATCTTTGCCATTGTGTGAATGCTCAACTCCAAGTACGACCGCCCGAATGCCGCCGGGTTCATCAGGTACATCTATGCTACTACTGGGTACGACTTGCACGGCATTAAAATGGCCTCGATCTGAGAGACTGTTGATGTAGGCTTTTAGGGCTTTGTCAATCTCCAAGAGAACAAGTGTTTCTTCAACTTGTCTGGCCGAGTCTGCGGCAATTCGGTTGAGATTGGCTTTCACAGAATACCAATAGCGACCAAGATCTCCATGCATAAACTTGGCACGATCGGTCAATCGTCTAAGCGCGTCGCTAAAAATTGCGGGTCTCTCACCGGGTTGCACAACACCAAGATTTATCTGCTTGTCGTCTAGTCCGCGGTTTTCCTGACTGTGAATCGGAGCGGTTCCCATGAAGATCGTCCGTGCAACCCGACGCGTTGCACAATAACGATTGAGGTTCGGTGCCGACTGATCAATTTTGTAGGGGGTTGAAGTCATTCCATCTACATCGCCAGCGATAATCGACTGCCAGCTTGCATTCAGGTAATGCAACAGTTCGGGCTCTACCCTTGCGGAGCTAATCGCTAAGCTCCCGGGCATAATCATCGTTGAAGGGTCATGGTTCATCCAAAGTTCATGAATGACCTGAGCCATCAAACGCAGGACACCGCGCGTTCTCTGAAACTTTTCCAGGGAACCCCAAGACGTATAGAGCTGGTCAAAAAGTTCTGGATGAATTGGGTATGCTTTTTCAAGTTTTCGACGGTAATCCTCATTGGCGCAACCATGCGGAAAGTCAGCAGAGTTTTCCCGATACATCTTCGCGAACTGCTTGAGCGTATTGTCTCGATGGTGAAACTTACTACCTGGAATTTCCTTGAATAAGCGGCGGCGAACAATCTCGTAGCTTTCCTCCTGTGAAGCCGGTCGCCAGGACGACTCAACACGACTGAAAGTCTGTTTCAGGCGCTTAAGTGCTTCATCACCACCCTCTCCGCCTACCTCGATCTGAGATGCTGGTAGTGAAGCAACAAGGAGCGTTCGCGGGCAGGCTTTAACTGCTTCGGTAAGAGATTGTACAAACGAGAGATTTGCGTCGAACGACCCTGACGATAGCCCGTCTACTCTATAGATTTGCCTGAGATAGGCAACCCACTCGTCAATTAGAATTAGGTTAGGTGCATATTTTTTGAAGATGTCTTCAAGGAGCTTTGAACCCGGTGCTATGCCTTTTTCATCGTTTTCAATGATCATCTCAAAGGCTTCCTTGCCGCCGAGTTGCCAAGCTAACTCACCCCACGTTGTATGGATCTTGTACCCGCCTTCCAAATTTAACCCATCTAGTGGCCCCCGTGACGTGCCGACAAGAACCGCACGAGTGATTTTTGCTGGTACCTTAAGTTTGTATTTTGACAAAAGTTGATCTAAGCCCGTTAGATCCTCTGAACGTGCCTCTCCTGCCATATGATAGAGTGCCAACATAGAGTGCGTCTTTCCCCCGCCAAAATTTGTCTGCAATTCAACAACAGGATCTCCCCCGGCGTTCGAAAGCCTTTTGACAGCTCCAACCAAGAGATCGCTCAGTCCCTCGGTCAGGTAAGTTCGGGCGAAGAATTCAGCCGGGTTTAGATACTCAGATGGTGCACTACCAGTGTGAACTTTGCTAAGATCGGCCGCAAACTCGGCCTGAGTGAATACTCCGGTGGCAACATCCTCATGAGGTTCAACGACCTCACGCCAAGGCAAAATACCTGCGACCGTTCCGACCGATATATCGAGTCGTTGTGTCTTCCGACGCTCCTCATTGCGCTGAAGTTCAGTAAACTTCGTACGAAGGATTGTGTCGCGCATTTCGCTGATCTTATCAGAGGTTTCCCCAGCGCTGATCGCCTCCATCAAGCGTCGCATGGAGTCTAAGGCACGCTCAGCGTCGTCATAGGTGAAAGGCTCGTTGTGGGAAAGTTTGTTTCTCACATCAACGAGTTCATTCACGATGGACCTCTCAGCGCGGCCCAGAACAGACTTGAATGCATTCGTCCAGAACCGGTCCATAGTATTGAGAAGCGATGCTTGATCCCAAGAGATCATTCCGTCGCGGTCATGTTTTAGGCCTTGCATCTTTTCCAAAATCTGAACCCGCCAGTCCTTGCCCAGAGAAGTTTCGAGCCTCTTTTCAACGAACGGAATCAGTGCATCAGGCAGAAGTTCCATGCCGTCGAAAACATGATGGCGCGTGCTCTTGGCCATGTTCTTTCCTTTCAAGTGTCTATGAGCATCTGGACGTTACCATGTATGTCTTGCGTTGTCGCAGCCAAGCGTGTCAACCCTTTCCAATCAGTTATGAGCGCATTATAGGCGGTGCCCTCCTTGGGGTCTTGGTGCTTGTGCGTACTGATGTCGTAGAGACAATAGGCGAGGTCTTTGACTGCATCCACCTTATCTCCAAACTTTTTTAGCAAAAGTGCGGTTCCATCAGAAACCCCTTCTTGCTCATGTTGACGAATTAAGCATTGCAGGCACTTCCAAACAGTCATATACGGATCCGTATCGATATCCCAGTCTGGGTCGAGCTCCTCACGCTGCAGAAGTCGGACTCTTCCAGCAGAACTTACTACGATACCAGCCTGCCTAACATTTTCAACAGAAATGCCGCGTGCCGTAGCGATGTTGTTCGCCATTCCGTAGTCTCCAGCTTTCATTCCATTCTGCTCGAACCAAGTGATAGCAAAGCGCGTGCCGGCATCAAAATCACCAGCGACCCCACCAATACAGTCGTCTAGTTCACGATTGATGAGTTGGAGTGCGGTCTTTACCGTCATAGGGCTATCATCTGCTTCAAGTACTGATTTGTATTGCGAGAACACGCCCATGCCCGGTCCGATTGCAGATTGCGGCATATCGGCTGGCGCGATGTTCGCAGCCTTAAGTTCGGCTATTGCCAGTGGCAGTTTACGCTTCAGTGAGCGGATAAACTCGGCTCGCGTTATAGTTTCGGCGGTTTTTTCTTTCTGACGACAAACCAGTACAATCGAATTCGAAAGTGCATTAGCTCCAATTGCCCTGCTTCGACCTGGTTTTTCTGTACGAAGTGGCCAAGTACCAACTACCGCATATCCAGCATCAATGACTGCACGAAGGAACGTTGCCCAACCAGCAGACGCAATACCCTCTTTTTCTATTTCGCTTTGCTTGAAAGCGTAATAGATTGTTGCTGGCACTTCCTCAGATGTTTGGCAGGCCATGTTTGTAACAGCATCACTCATTCCTTGAAGAAAAAAACGCTTGGCCTGCTCTTTTCCACCGTGACGATACGGATCAGCAATTATTTCATCAGTTTTTGGAGTGGCTAGAAACCCAAACAAGTCTGGATAAACTACTCCAAGTGTGGGTTTCATCCAGCAAAAGAAAAAGTCCGCGAGGTCAGCATAGTTAATATTGTCATAATAAGGTGGATCAGTAGAGATAATTGACATATCAGGAATCTCTACTGTCTGTGCATCACATTGAGAAATACGACCATTGTCGTTTCCTCGAAATGCCGCCAATGCTCTTTCAATCCACGCGATAGACGTGTCGGACCAATTTCCATTACTATTGCTGAAAGGGTTAAGTTCAGCGTAGTCCCAAACAATAGCGAGTGCTTGTCTAGCAAAAGTGCTTCGGGATGATTCACTTGAATGAATCCAACTAACTTGGCTACTCCATGCATCGGCTGCTCTATCAAGAGCGAATGCCAAATAGACGCTCACTGCTTCAGCGTATGCTTTTGCCCCTTTGCCACCGTCGCGGAGTGCCAAGGAATCTTTTGGTAATCCCGATGCTAAGGCGTTCTGTTCTATTTGCTGACGTACCTTGCTAACGAGCTGACTGAAAGTATTTAGTGCCATTAATTGGCGGTTAGTGAACAGATCGCTAAATTTCTCCATGCCGTAGTCCGGTGGTGTAAATGCTCTACGGTTCTTCGATATTTTGAGATCCGGATTTCGCTTGCAGTTTCTGCAATCCACTTCAAAAACGTGGCTGGCTTGGGGTGCAAGATAGACACGCCCACGCACCCCTTCCACCACTATGGCGATCAATACCGATCCTAGCCCACGAGATTTTGCGACTCCACGAACGTGCTCCGTCGTGATCGCAGTATTGGAGATAAGACATCTGAAGTTTGCGCCCCGCCCTGCCTTTGTACCTTTTTTTGCCCTTTCAATCTCATTCTCCGTGCCACCGCTCCTAACCTCATATATAATCGTCTTGGACAATTTATCTACGATGGGTTCAACCCAAGCTTCCTTACCCTTCTTAGAATTTAGAAGAAAACTAGAGGCGATCGGTACTTCCACATCTGAAAAAGCCGGATCGGGGCTTGGCACAGTTCGGGACCAAATCCATGCTATTACGTTAGCCTTTTTTCCACCATATTTCTTTGGCAATTCCACTTGCGGATACATGTGTCCGATCAGTGCAAATGCCTCCTTGCGTATCCATTCACCATAATATTTTACATCCTCAGCGAGGCCCTCAGCATAACGATAACAATTTCGCTCCTGTCCTTCAGGATGGACTGGGGGTTGATCCTTGAACTTCGGTGGAATCTCGATCATTGCTTTGCCAATCATAACGGCAACAGGGTTCAAGTCAGAACCATAGGCAGGCAAGCCTAGTCTTTGCGCTTCTAGCGGTATTGAGCCGCCACCTGAAAAGGGGTCGTAGATTGACGGGAGTTCCCCGTTAAAACTGTTGTTGATCTCTGCACGTGCGCTTTCGAGAACTTGCTCGTTGGTAGAATTTTCCCACTTTACTAAGTCTTCAATAATCCTGAACAGATGCTTTCGCTTGATATCAACAGCGCAGTCTTGAAGAGTAGGTTTTGGGGTGTGTGGTCGCTGAATCTGGCTTTGTTCAACGCTTTCCCAAGATTCGATACGCTTGATCAGTTCTTCCTCTGCAGCTCCTCGAATGTTTGAATCCTTTAGGAGTTCGTTGGCATAGCCGGATGGATCATCGACCAACTGCGCAAATAAAATCGCTCTGCATGCTGCGAGAGGACGTCTCGCCCACCAGAGATGCAGTGTAGAGGGATGCCCGTGGCGAATCGACTTTTCCCGTGCCGAGGCAGCATTGATTGCTTCTAGTGGAAGGGCAACTTCAATCAGCTTCTTCTTAAACTTCGTTGTCATGTTTCATAACTAATCGATATTTGGATGGATACAGGGTAAGGTTGCCCCTTGCTCAAGCATTTCTTTGATTTGTGTGCCAGTGATTTCTATCGGTTTATCTTCAAGATCTGAGAGGATTAGCCGGTATTTTTCAGGGAACTTTTCGACAACGTGCCAGATTTCAACTTCGAGTTGGAGCGGGTTACGCTGGAGGCAGTGATCTTTTGGCCAGTAGTAACAGGTGATTTCTCCCGACGCCGATCTCTGCTCCCATGGGAACTGCCCACCAATAGATTCTACGATCCAATTCCCGTCGTCGTCAAAAAAGCAATCATCGCATTTCTTCTGAAAACCTTTGCTAAGGGCAAAGCGCTGCATGATACTCGGTTTAAGTGACTTTCTTTTCAGGTGTTGTTTCGTGATCAAGTTGTGTTTGTTCAAACGGCCTTCTTCCCCTTCGTATGGGGGTTTTGACTCCATTTCTGCCATTTCACCGATTGCTTTTTCGTATTCATCAGGAATTTCGCCTCTGAAAGTTTGTGAGTCTCTTGTGGTTTTTGGTTCATTATCATCAGCGTTTAGCCCAGATATTTTGTTTTTCACCGAGACTTCCGAGTTGGTCACAATGATCTCATCGCGGGATACAAGGGTGAAGTTGCCCTCTATGTAATCGGTCACGAACTCTTTGGAGCGATCAAAGCATATCATTATCGCGTCCTCAATTTCTCCGTCGCAAAACGATCGGCCAAGTTCTAGCGAGATTGAACGGGCAAGTTTCGCAAGAGGTTTGTCTTCAGTATAGAGAGTTCTGTTGGTCCAAAACGTATCAGCGTGTCGCGGGGTTTCAGCCGGTTTTCCTTCTACGTAGGAGATGACTTCAAGATCTCGAGTTGTCTGCCATAGCGTTTCAGCTAGATCCTTGGCTAGACGCTGGATGTAATCTGCCTTTCCCTGATCGCTAAACTTAATGCGCTGTAGTTCCAACGCTAGTTGGTTGAGCCAGGAGAGTCTTACCGGTTTGCTAGTGTTCTCACACTTGTTGTAAAGGCGCTCTTCGATGTGATCTTCAAGAAGAGAAATACTCTCAAAGAGAGTGGATCGGCTGACTTCATCCGATAAATTCTGAAGATTAGCTGTTTTGTCTCTCACCCATTGATGCAGACGTTTTTCTTCAACAAAAGAATGCTTTGTCAGTGAGTAGTTGAACTTTTCTGCAGGTGTCCATTTGCCCGAGAGGCTGAGCCAATGCTGACATTTTTCCCATACATCGTAGGGATACAGCATCAGTAAATTTTCAACTCGTTGTAAATCTCCCTCCGTCAGTGAACCGGTAGGCAATTTTTGCAACCAACTGATCGAATGATCTGCCGTCGGACGCTCCTTGACGCCGATTTTTTTCCAAATATTCAGGGACCGGACCGAAGGATGAACCGTTTCTACTCCTTGGTCTTCTTCCCTATGGGAGCTGAGAAAGACGTTGCAAGAAATTTGCCAATTCTCGTTCTTGGTCAAAATAAGTTGCTCTGTCTTGAAGGCGGACTTTATAGAAGAAAAATCTACATTTGAACTACTAGCAATTACCCCATCAAGCTTTTGATACCATTTTACGACATCTTGGATTACGTGGTTTTCGGTTTTAGTAAGAGCTCTGATTCGGCTCAGCAGTTTCTCAGAACCTGTTGGTACGATACCGACACCCAATAAATCTAGCAGATGTTTTGAATTAGGATTATCCAGTTCCAGGCTAACGAACGGCTCTACATCCATAAGGGCCTCAGTCTCCGGTGTCCTTCGCAACAATTCGGCAGGCTTTCGCAAGAAACCCTTTGTATCGTGAAGGCATTCCTTTTCGCGAAGTTTAAGAATCCATTCTGGAACGAGGCCGCTACATATTGAATCCCTCGCGTTGCCATTATGTGCTTTCTCAGTAACTTCAGCAGTTATAGACTCTAACCAAAAGTTTTGAGATTCTTTCAAAATCCTTTCTATGACCTTGCACCAAATAGTGTCATCCACTGCGGCCATATTCTCCCAGTGTTCCCAGATTTCCGCTACAAAATCCCAGTCAGTGATTTGAAACAATGGGTTCTTATAACGAGGCCTGAAAGCGCTGTTGAACTGTCGTCTCTCCAACTCCTTCTCAATATCTCTCCGAGAAATGTTTTTCGATTTGGTCTGAACGAAAGGAACAAAACTGCGTAAGCCTGAACGCCCACTTGACACCCATTTTAACCACTCTTTGTTGGAGCAAGAGGCGAATGCCTTCAAATAGTCGTAATGCAGGAGATGACGTTTGCGCCATTCTTCAGGAAGCAAGGGATCCAAGGTACCATGAATATCTATGAGTATTGTATCATCAGTTGACCGCAACCGCTGGTCTTCACAAGCAAAAAGGAAGTTTTCGCCTACTCTTGCGCCAAGTTTGGCAGCGATCTGCGCTATTCGTATAGCATCTGTCAGAGACCTATTTTCGCTCGTGAAAAAATACTTGGCCGCCTGATCCATGATCTTACCGGTATTGCTAGGTTCGTTCAGAGATATGGTTTTAAGTACGCTATTGGCACTTTCTACCTGCCTGGCAAGTTCCTCGTTACCTGTTTGCTTAGCAACTCGAAGCTGCTTCGTCAGATAGCGAAGCCATCTCTGATCGAGAACTGAAAGCCCATCTCCTAAAAAACGCCAGTCGTCGCTTGTGGGTAGGAACTTCTTCATCCCGAGTCTTACCACTTCGTTGGCTGAGTACAAAACGTCTTTACCCTGTACCGGTATAATAGAGAGTTCGTGTATTCTGTTGCGAAAGTTGTATTCGGTAACCATCGGAGCAATGTAGTCCCACAAACTCAGGAGCCTTTGCCAGTTTTTAGGTTTAGGGAGTTGATTATTCCGAAGAACGCTTAGGATCTCATTAGCATCGACCCTTTCAATGATTTCCCAATGCAAAAGCTTTTTCCGGTCTTGATCCAAAACATGGCGGGAGAAGGCCGGTCTCTCATCGTAATCAAAGAGTTTTGTGACCTGCTCGGATGGCCAGACATTAAAAATTGGACTCGGGATGATAATACTGCCCTTTTGTTCGACAAGTTGACCAACATCTGTAAGCAGGAATTCTTTATCTTGGATAACCTCAGCAAACGCTTCCTCAGCTATCCTACCACATGTGCCCCCTAGGGACGTATCTTGATGATCTACGTCTGGCAGAAGACCATAGGCTTTTGCTCGCTCAGTTGGATCCAGGGTTGATTGCTTCAACCACTGAAGCATCACATCTGCCGCAAGCTTTCCCGCTCGGGCCAGCAACCACTTGTTTGTGGGTGAAGTTCCGGGTGGCTTTATGTTATTTCGTGCAGGGTCTTGTATGAACGGTGCATTACATGCAAATGGCAATTCTGTCCTAACGCTTGTCGGCAACACTACGTACAGATTACCAGCAGCGCCAAGAACGACCTCGACGGAACATTGGGGCAAATCAGCGTGCTCATCACTACCCATATTCTCTTTTTTAATCTCTGCTAGTGAGTCTTCCGGGAACGGCTCAGGTGCTGAACGAGCTTTAAGAAATTTCTTTTCAGGATTATCGTGAAGGGTTAGCCAATGAGTACCTTTAACCGGACCGGAACCATAGTCATCCCAGCGTAGCACATCCTCACCAATTTCAACTCGGCGTATGTTTTTAAAAAACAGAAGCGAGATAGGACTCTTGAGCCACTCTTGAAGGTTTTCCTCAACTTCCGCTTGTTTATGGTAGCTTTCAATTGCTATCCGGACTGTCGTAGTATCGTCAGATACATCACTACCACTCACCCACTTCGGTAGAGTAAACTGGTCCTTGTCGAAAGCTACCGATAAAGTAGGCGTGAAAAGTTCTACCCGATTACCAAGGCTGAAGGTACTTTTGAAGCCGATTCCATAAAACCCGATTGTATGCAACCATGTTTTGTTCGAGCATCCAAATCCGCAGAGTGAAGCAAAATCACCTTCATTGAAATCTTTGCCTTTATGTTTAAAGACAAAAAATCCATCTTCGATCCTTACGGTGGCTTCATTGGATCCAGCGTCGTCCGCGTTTTGTAATAGTTCAGAAATTATGTGACGCGGGCTTTGAACTTGCTTGAATAGTAACCACCATGCAGCAGCAATCTCCCGGTTGCTCTCCAGCGTTTGCCATAGATCTGTGGCATGCTGTTGAATCTTGTCAAAATAAGCCGGGCGAGGACTCATTTGGGCTTCTCGGACTTGTTCAAGAGGTGTTTCAATCCAAACTGCTGTGCCGTTACTCCGAATGCAGGCTCGATATCAAATGGCTGCCAAACATAGCGCGGCTTACTGACAAAATCTTGGCCGACCTGCACGATTGCAAGGATATAGTCCTCGGGCTTATTCAATGACGTAATGATCTCGTTGCGAGTGACGGTAACAGAGTCTGCTCCCTCAACTCGCCCCTTCACTTCGATAAAGCGCTGGGTCTTCGTTCTAGGATTGAATGACAAAATGTCGTAACCAATCTTCATGCTCGAAACGTCTTCTGGCTCATTACCAAGTGAGCGCTCAGTTTCCATGATGGTGTCCATTGCGATTAGCTCAATCGCATGCCTGTTAGCAGCATCCTCTGTAAAACTTGCATGTAAAGGTGTAGTGCCGTGCTTTTTTTCGAGAAGCCCTTGCGGAACTACAATCAGTCCTCCAAGGACAACCGGAGCACTTGCCGTGATGTTTTTTTCCCGTTCCAATTGTTCCATTCGGCGTTTAAGTCGATCTTCCAGTTCCTCCGCTTGACGATGAGCACGCTCCCAGTTTAGGCGCGTTTTTATGCCTGCATTAGCTTGTTCTTGCAACTCAAATGAGCGCGAATCCCAGAAATTAATCTCCCTCTTGAGACGGGCCTTAACCTCTTCTTCTGTCTTTTTGATTTCTGGAAAGCGCCGAGTTCTAACCTCTTTGAGATGTGCCTGAGCCAGTTTAATTATCGCGAACTTTTTGACTTCTGCTTCCAGATCTTTTGATAGCCAGTGCCCTCCAATCTCTTTTTCCACTGCTGAAATCTCCGCGGTCATGGCTGCCCTCAAATTCAAATGCGGAGCTATGCCAGCGTTAGAGACCTTACCATCCTCTTGAACGCTTGCGAACTGGAGCCTCTGAGAAATAACTTGATTGGCTCCGGAGCTTGTTTTTCGGCCGTCTACAATGCTGTGTTTCATCATAAAGACCGCTTGAATATCTTCACCTGGATCGTTTTCATCCACCATCACAGCCCCTAGTTTCATCAGATCACCATATTGCTCATGCAAGGCGCTAATAACTGCTTCCAAGAGCGGATGTCCCGGACATATGAACTCTGCAACTGGCTGCTGATTGATGTATTGTTTGTCGAAGCAGACGCGTTCCAAGCGTTTCTGTATCGATGCGCGGTTTCCAGCCAGCCAGCCGCGTTCCCGTATGCGAATGGGTATATGCGTAATCTCGAAGCGGCCTTTCTCCCGATTCTTCATACGCCCACCTAGGCACTTGAAGGCCTCCATGAAGAAGCTTTGGATGTGATGTGGTTGTAGCCGTTGTGCTTCAGCCCGTTCGACGTCTAGCCGGACTTGTTCGGCCGTAGACCCCTGCATCATGTCGTTTGTTAACTTGTGCCTCTCTAAGATCTTATTAATACGCTCTTGATCGACCGCACCGTCGATTTTCTCGAAAAGCTTGGCTCTAGCTTCTTCGCATTCATCATACTGAATTGCTTCCCACAGTAGTTCTTTGAACGATGTGCCTTCGAACGGCTCTTTTCCAAGCACGTCGTAAACTTTGCCGCCGAGGGTTTTTCGAGCCGTTTCAAGCTTCTCAAGCAAGCGGGCATAGACCTCACCTTCCCGCGTATCAGCAGCGACAAGGTTCCATAGATGGCAGACTTCTGTTTGACCAATGCGATGGATACGACCAAATCGTTGTTCAATCTTATTCGGGTTCCAAGGCAGGTCATAATTGACCATCAAACGCCCACGTTGAAGATTCACGCCTTCGCCTGCTGCGTCGTTTGCAACCAAAACCAACAGATCACGGTCCTGCATGAAGCGATGAATGACCTTACGCCGCTCTTCACGGTTCACGCCGCCATGAATCACGCTTACGTTTTCCGGCCTACCTAGTTGAGTTCTGATCTTATCTGCAAGATAGTGGATTGTGTCTTTTGCCTCAGTGAAGATGATTAGTTTCCGGTGATTGCCTTCATCGTCGATCATCAACCGGTCATCAAGAATTCTGCTGAGCTCCAGCCATTTGGTGTCTTTACCAGATTGCAGAAGGATCAAAGCCTGCTGTTCTAGCCCCTTAAGTGCATCAACTTCTATCTGAAGCTGTTCTATAGTCCTCGCCGTTGTCGCCGTTGTCGAAATCTTCTCTTCAAATTTCTCAATTTCTTCCTCGCTGTATTCCTCGATATCTCTGAATATTTCATTAAAACTCAAGTACCCTTTTTCATGAGCGAGGGGAACTTCCCTGCTACGAGTAATGAGCCTCGCCTTGGCCAACTCCTTCTCTAATTTCTCACGGCGGCGCTTCAAAGACTGATAAATCGCGGCAGGAGACGACGCTAATCGACGTTGGAGAATTTGCAGCGCAAAGCCGACATTGTTCCCTTTCTTAGCGTCTTCTTCTGCAAACCTCTTTACACGGTTCATCTCCTTTCGGACATAATCCGTCACTGCCGTATAAAGTGATGCCTCTTCACTGGAAAGTTCAAATTTGATTGTATATGCTCGTCTCTCAGGAAAGAGGCGTGTGCCATCAAATTTCAAAAGTTCTTCTTTGGTCAGACGACGCATCAAGTCTTGAGTATCCACGAAATGAACGCCATCACGAAAACGGCCCTCAAAACGGTCACAGTCAAGCAACGCCATGAAAAGTTGGAAATCTTCTTCCTTACCATTGTGTGGCGTTGCTGACATCAGCAATAGATGGCGACAGATACGACCAAGTTTCTGCCCGAGTTGATATCGCTTTGTGTATTTGACTTTACCGCCATAGTAACTCGCTGACATGCGGTGCGCTTCGTCTGAGATGATTAAATCCCATCCCTGCGAGCGAATAAGTTTTTCTTGAAGAGCTTCGCCACGGGCCAAAACGTCAAGCCGGGCAATCAAATAGTTCCAGTCATTGAATGGATTTCCAGAGCGGGAATTTTCAATCATGTCCCGGCTCAGGATGTCAAATTCCAAGTTGAACTTCTCACCAAGTTCGTCCTGCCATTGTTCGACGAGATTTCCCGGTGCCACGACGAGGCAGCGTTCCAAGTCACCTCGCGCAAGCAACTCTTTCATAAACAAACCCGCCATGATCGTTTTACCAGCACCTGGGTCGTCAGCAAGTAAGAAACGCAAGGGTTGCCTTGGTAGCATCTCTTCGTAAACGGCTGTTATTTGGTGTGGAAGGGGCTGTACTAGGCTTGTATGGATCGCCAAAAATGGATCAAAATAATGCGCAAGCTTTATACGATTGGCCTCCGTTATGAGGCGGAGCATTTCTCCATCAGCATCGAAGGACCACGTGCGGCCCGCAGACAAAATCTTGAGTGTGTGTTCCTCGTCGCGGTAGACAAGGCGGTTATCAACAGTGCCGTCCACGTCTTCGAAAGTGACTTGCACTACATCGTTGCCGAACCATTCGATATTGACGATCTTAGCTTTTCGCGATGACACCAGACCCTGAACTGACATGCCTTTCTTCAGGTCTTCAAGTCTTGTCTGCTTAGTTTTAGGCGGTGAACTCATAAATTAAAGGCGTGTTTGATCTTACTTTTGCCGCGTGGATGAGATTCCTTCTCGATCTGTTGACCCAGATAGACATCGGAGGAAGGCCATGGAATATGAGGCCCTGTGGGCCCTGATTAAACCGTGGCTTCCGACGGACACGCGGGGTGTCCCGCGTGTGGATGATCACCGGGTGGTCAGCGGGATAGCATGGCGGGCGTGGCCGACCGTGTAGGGTCCACGAACGTCGGTGTACAACCACCGCCGCGCCATCCCGCATGACATCGAGATGGGCAAGGCCTACAACCGGGTTGAACAACGGTACTTTGGTTGGTTGAAGCCAAGCTTTTGGTGCCTCGTCACCCGCTATGAGAAGTTGGAGCCCAACTTTCGGGCCATGGTCGTGATCGGAGCCATTCTCCGATGGTGTCAGTTCATCGTCGCAATGAGACAGAACATGATTAATGAGTCTACCACCTAGCGATATCAGACGGTGCGGCACGTTCAATGCACTTCACCCGTGTCCTGGTTGACCCGGCTCATCGACAGCTGAAACTTGCCACGATCATCAATCTTGGTCAGCAAAACCTTGACGCTCTGACCCTCTCCCAGTTCGTCCGAGGGGTGCCGCAGGCGGCGCCCACAAATCTGACTGACATGGACAAGACCGTCCCGCTTGCCTAGAAAATTCACAAAGGCCCCGAAGTCCATGATCTTGACAACCTTTCCAGTATAGACATTCCCGACTTCGGGTTCGGCCACGATGCTGTTGATCATCTCGGACGCCTTGTCAAGGGCTTCCGTGTTTGGACTGGCTATCTTGATCGTGCCATCTTCTTCAATTTCGACCTTCGCACCGGACACTTCCGTTATCTCGCGGATGACCTTGCCACCCGAACCGATGACCTCCCGGATCTTGTCAACAGGAATCTTCATGGATATGATGCGGGGAGCATACTCCGAGAACTCTCCTGTCCCCGCTATGGCGGGCTGCATCTTGTCCAGAATGTGAAGCCGGGCGTCTTTGGCTTGGTCCAATGCCTGGGCCATTATTGCCGGCGTGATGCCGGCCACCTTGATATCCATTTGCAAGGAGGTAATTCCTGCTCTCGTTCCGGCCACCTTGAAGTCCATATCTCCGAGGTGATCCTCAGCTCCCAGAATATCAGTCAGAATGGCAAAACTTCCATCCTCTTCCAGAATCAATCCCATGGCGACTCCAGCAACAGGCTCTTTCAGCGGAACTGCAGCGTCCAGCATGGCCAGAGTTGCTCCACAAACTGTGGCCATGGACGAAGAACCGTTGGATTCGGTGATCTCTGCTACGACTCGGATCGTGTAGGGAAACTCTTGCAGGTCTGGAAGCACAGGTTTCAGTGCTCGCCAGGCCAGCTTGCCATGGCCGATTTCCCGCCGTCCCGGAGGTCCCATGCGGCCAGTCTCTCCGACAGAGTAGGGCGGGAAGTTGTAGTGCAGCAGAAAGTTCTCGCGAAAATTGCCATGCAAGGCATCGACAATCTGCTCATCATCGCCGGTTCCCAAGGTTGCCACGACCAGAGCCTGGGTTTCGCCACGCGTGAAGAGAGCGGACCCGTGCGTTCGCGCCAGGAAGCTGACTTCGCACTCAATCGGACGAACCGCTTCGAGCGCGCGACCGTCAACGCGGACACCGTCATCCAGAACGTTCCTCCGAAGAATATCTGACTCCAGACCTTTGATGAGCTTGTTGATTGCAGACGAGTCGTGCTCTTCGGCATCAAGACCACTGACAATGCTTTCCTTGGCTGTCTCAATGGCCGTTTCCCGCTCTATTTTATCCGCAATCCGATAAGCCTCCTTCAGTTTTGCGGTTCCGAGCTTCTCGATTTCACTCTTGATGCCATCATCTGGCAAAATCCCAGAGTTTTCTACCTTGGGCTTGCTGACTTCACCGGCAAAGTCTTCAATGAAAGTGATGACCGGCTGCATGGACTCGTGACCAAATACGACAGCATCAAGCATTTCGGCCTCGGTCAGTTCGTAGGCCTCGGACTCAACCATCATGACGGCATCCTTCGTGCCGGCCACAACGAGATCCAATCGGTTGCTCGATCCCAACTGACTCACGGTCGAGATCGCCGGGTTCAGAAGATACGCGCCATTTTCGAAGCCGACTCGTGTGGCCCCAATGGGCCCCTGGAAAGGGACGCCAGAGATTGACAATGCCGTTGAAGTTGCGATCATGGCAATGATATCGGGATCATTCTCCAGATCGTGTGACAAAACCGTGCAGACAATATCGACCGGATTTTGAAACCATGACGGAAAGAGCGGGCGAATGGGGCGGTCTATGAGTCGGGCAATGAGAGTACTCGCTTCAGACGGTTTTGCTTCCCTCTTGAAGAATCCACCCGGTATCTTGCCCGAGGCATAGTATTTTTCCTGATAAATGACTGTAAGCGGAAAAAAATCCAAGGCATCGTTAGGATGCTTGTCAAAGGTAACAGCAGCCAGCACCGAAGTTCCACCGACCGAAGCCAGCACGCTTCCGTCAGCCTGACGGGCTATCTTGCCTGTCTCCAGAGTGAGGGTATTGTCTCCCCATTCAATCGAACGCATTATATGATTATCAAACATTTCACTTCCTTGGAACCCATAAAGGGTCCCGTTCAAAAAGAGCCCCCGAAACCGTCAAGAGCCAAATACAGCCTAGAGCGACTGAGGTCATGCACCCAAGTGCCAGCCATCAATCCGATGCGGTCAGTGACCTACCGTCTCAACCCGAGCGTTCTGACAGTTTCTCGGTACTTTTCTTCATCCGTTCGCTTCAAATAATCAAGCAGCTTGCGTCGTCTTGCCACGAGGTTGAGGAGGCCGCGACGAGAATGGTTGTCTTTCTTGTGAGTTTTGAAGTGCTCGGTGAGATTTTTGATGCGTGAGGTCAGGACCGCAATTTGTACCTCCGGCGATCCAGTATCACCGGATTTGCGGCCATACTCCGCCATAATCTGTTGCTTGAGTTCGGGTGTTATCGACATCTTGATTGCTCCATGGAATCTGCGGTAAAATCCTGATGCCAGGATGTCGTCCAGCGACAGTCAGGATTCTTTTGGGCACCAGCCCAGATAAGTTCAGTGCTTCCAAATGGCAACGAACGCAATTTATTCCAGTTGGCAAGAACAAAAAATTGTTGCCGTCATTTCATTCTCGGTTGTCGCAAGGCATTGAATCCGACTTGCATTGGCCAAGGGGTCAGAAGGCAGGTCTGGATACGAGCCCGCGGAAACGCTCACTCAATAAGACTGAGAAGTTCGATTGTCGGCCAGGAATCTGCGGGCAGGCCGTGCCTGATCTGCTCCTCTTGAACAGCCGCGCGTGTTCTGACACCAATGATTCCATCAACCTTTCCTACGTCATGACCTCGACTGGCGAGAGCTGACTGCAATCGCTTGACTTCATCATCCGACAGTTGTGGCGGCGCACTTCCCTCCAAATACATCGGCTCGCCGGACAGGAGGGTGGCAAAGAAAGCGGATGTGCTTGTGTAGACCAGAGACTTGTTCCACTCAAGGTACAACTGAAAATTCGGGAAAGCGAAGAATGCCGGCCCCTTATGACCGTGGGGCAAAAGCAATGCCGCGGCCTGATTCTGATTGGAGTATGATGTTCCATTTCGGGTCCGCACGCCCCGACGCTCCCACTCTTCAATGGGCAAGAAAATGTCCAGAGCGGCCAGATGCCAGTCCATTTCGTTGGGGACAACGACCTCGACCAGCCATGGCTGATGGGCCTGCCATCCCAACTTGTTCAGTATGTTGCCGGCTGTCATGAGTGCATCAACGACGGATGTCTGCAGGTTGACCATCCCATCACCATCGCCGTCAATACCGAACTTTACGATGTCTCCAGGCAGCATCTGAATCATTCCGATTTCACCTGCCCAGGCCCCAATCGTGTTGGTCGGGTCAAAATTCCCTCGTGCATACAGCTCCAAAGCGGCAAACAGGTGTGGTTGAAACAGTTCCGGACGCCGGCAGTCGTGGGCCAATGTCATGATTGAGTTGAGAGTGTTATGATCACCTTGTACGAGCCCATAATCCGTTTCCAGGGCCAGAAAGGATAGCAGAACGCCAGGGGGAACCCCGTATCTGTTCTTGACCGCATCAAATACGGCTCGATGTTTGGCGTGGAATTCTTTCCCCTTGACAATGCGATAGTCATTCATCACCAGTTGCGAGAATTCAATGAATGACTTTTTGAAGATTCCTTGGGACCGATCTCTTCTTATGACATCGGGGTCAGGTTCGACGTTGGCAAGGAAAGCATCAACGGTTGATGGTGAGTAGCCCCTGGCCACAGACTCTTGTCGGACAGAATCCACAAAGGCATCGAATGAACCGCCGCAGGGCAAGGTTTCAGAGAATGCGCTTGCGGGCATGGTGCCCATGATCACGAACACTAGACAATGTTTAAGTCGCATTGATTCACTTCATCCTGATTAAGTTGCGATTGGGTTTCGACACTGGAAGCTTTTGGCTTCGCCCGGATTGTTCCGTTTTTTCGCTTGGAATGCTCATACCGCCGGCTGGCCTCTCAAACTGCCAATGGTAGTGTCGGGTGTAATGGCTTCCGGGTCCAGTTTCAGCTCGATCAAGGATGGTCTTTTCGCCTGAACGCAGCGCTCGAACGCCCTTGGAAATTCGTCAGTGTGTTTCACTCGTTCGCCGTGCCATTCATAGGCTTGAGCCAAGGCAACATAGTTGGGATTATGCAGGTCAGTACCCGACACCCGGCCAGGAAATTGCCTTTCCTGGTGCATGCGAATGGTGCCGTACATCCCGTTGTTGGCAATGATGACGACGACGTTGGCCTGATATTGGGCGGCGGTGGACATTTCGCTCAAGGTCATTTGGAAACACCCATCTCCGGCAAAACAGATAACCAGCTTTGCCGGATGCTCCAGTTTGGCTGCAATGGCCGCCGGAAGCCCATACCCCATTGACCCAGAAGTCGGAGCAATCTGGGTTGGGTATTGTTTGGGCTGATAGAAGCGATGCAAAAATGCAGCGTAGTTCCCTGCACCGTTGGTAACTATTGCGTCAACTGGAAGGTTGTCGGAGAGCCATTTCAGAATTTTTGGAAACTGCACATCCCCTGGAACAGTCTTGGGCTCAACCCAGTTCTTGTATGATTTCTGGCATTTCACCAGCCAATTCTGCCCCAACGGTTTTATCTTCAGCCCTGCCTGATTGAGTTTGACCAGAAAGGTTTCCGGCTTGCAGATTATCGCCAGATCTCTGGCCCAGTCGCAATACAGCTTGACAGGAGCTGGGCTGACACTACAAATTGAAGGGTATTGACCATTCTGCTCAATCAGCGTGTATCCGTTTGAGGGCACATCACCAAAGCGTGTCCCCAAGAGGAGAAGTCGGTCACATTCCTTGACTCTTTGAGCCAGTTCCGGATTGATGCCCACAGTCAAGTCGCCTGCGTAGTTTGGGTGACGGTTGTCGAAGCGGTCCTGGCGTCTGAACGTTGTGGCAACAGGAATATTGTATGTTTCAGCAAATTCGGTGAGCATTGATGTTGCTCCCTTTGACCAGATTGGTCCACCGACAACTATCAGAGGTCTTTGCCCAGTGGAGAGCCAGTCCTCAAATTCTTCGCTGATACCATCCTCATGTCTCTTTCGTTCATGAATCTCATCGTCGGGACCAAGCGGTTCTACAACTCCTCGCAGATTCAGAACATTTTCTGGAAGGGCAACAGCCACCGGTCCGGGACAGCCATCCTGAGAGATCCTGAACGCCAACTTTACGGATCTTTGAATATCATCCAGATCACGAACTATGAATGTCCGCTTGCACATTGAGCCGAAGAACCTGTCATAATCAATCTCCTGAAAGGCACCCCGGCCTAGATGGTCAGACTTGACTTGACCGATGAACAGAATCATGGGTGTTGAATCTTGGCTGGCCGTATGTATTCCACCCGAGGCATTTGTCGCCCCTGGCCCTCTCGTAACGAAGGCGATTCCCGGTTTGCCGGTGAGTTTGCCGTGCGCTTCGGCCATAAAACTTGCGCCACTTTCATTTCGGCAAACGACATTCTCAATGGACGTATCGTATAACCCGTCCAGGACGTTCAGATAACTCTCTCCAGGGACCGAAAATACCCGCCTGACATTGTGCAGAAGCAGTTGATCCACGAGTATCTTGCCGCCGTGGGGCAAGTTGGCTTTAAGCGACTGGTCTATCATGATGCTTTCACGTGACTCTTTCGTTTTGGTGCAGTGCATCCCTTAGTTTAGATGTTTTCATACGTTGATGCTTCAATCCTGTCAATGCGACTTTGAATGATGGCAAAGGTCGTCTCGACCGATGATGATTCATGCGCCCACTGGGCCTGTCGTGCAATAACCTTATCTTTGTCTAAACGTGTTGCCATTTTTCGATCTAGCATATACCATTGCCGCTTTTGAGCATGTTGAAAATTCGGGGGTCCGGCATGGTACGTTTTGAACAGCAGAATTCCGTGGAATCGATACCCCCACCAGCGCTTTGTGGGGAGCGTACTGGCGCATGATGATCAAGGGGTTGGTACAGCGAACCCAAGTCTTGCCTTCCTCGGGCGACTCCACCACAGATTTTGGCGGTCACAGAGGTTTTGGGATCATAGGCTTTCTGTGTTCCTTCGTGGTTGCAATCCAACGGATGTCGAGACGGGTTGTTATCGCCCTGTGCCTGTTTCTGTCTTTTGCCTTGATTGGCTGTGGCGGCGGCGGTGGATCAGGTGGTCCACCTGCCAACTCGTCTTCGCCGGCCAACACGCCGCCACCGTCACAACAGTCCGACAACTCCGGCACGCCATCCAACACGCCATCCAACACGCCGGCCAACACGCCGCCACCGTCACAACAGTCCGACAACTCCGGCACGCCATCCAACACGCCGCCACCACCCCCGCCACCGTCACAACAGCCCGATAGCGGGCAGCGCCAAGTCACCGAGCCAACCGCCGGGCCGCGGGATGATTCCTCGACCGCCACGCCGGTAGATACTGATCGTACGCCGTCATCGGCCTGCCCAGCAGGCACGGTCCCTACTCACGAATCACTGGAACTGGGCTGTATCACGCAACAGACCTTTCGTCAGAAAATTGACGCGTGGTCCGCAGTTTACAGGGGGAAGCCATGGTTTGTCAACCAGTGGGGGCTGGGGGCAGTCAAGGCGGACCGTGCCTACGCCCACCTGCGTCTCAGCAAGGGAAATGACGCCAAGCCGGGGGCCGGCGTCACCATCGGCTTTGCTGACTCGGGCATTGACGAGGGGCATCCACATTTTGCGGACACCAAAGTTGTCGAGGAGCGTTACGGGGGAGTTCGCAATGAAGCCGGCAACAGTTATTCCCACGGAACTGAAGTGGCCAGTGTTGCGACAGGGAGCCGGGAATCTGATTCCAAGTCCTTCAAAGGCGTGGCTTGGGGTGCCGACGTTGCCATGTATGCCATGAAGAACTACGACTTGAACTCCGAGGTGCCGACAAGCAACGAATACAGCCGGCCACGCCTGGGTTGGGTAGATGATGACTACGACCGCGACCGATTTGCAAGGGCTTTGGCCATGAATCCCGACATCCTGAATGTCAGTCTTGCCACACCAGGACTGATCGATCACTATAGCGAGGAGGAGTTGCGTAAAGGTTGCGGTAAGGGTGAGGCTGGTTCCGGTTACTGTGACACGATCAAGGTGCTTGCGCAAGAAGAGGCCGAGGAAAAAACGATTCTGGTCTGGTCCGCCGGCAATCACAATATGCATCAATGCTATGTTGAAGACGTGGCAGGAGGCCTGTGTGTTGAAGGGAATTACCGACCCAATGTTTTTTACATACCGTTGCCAGGGGAGACCCGCACCTTAGGCGGAATCAATGCATCGTCCCCCTTGCTCTGGGCTGGACTGACTGTTTACATCGAAGAACTTAGAGGTCATTCCGTTGCGGTCGTCGCCACCGGGAAGAATGGCAAAATCCTGCCCATATCCAATCGTTGCGGCAAGGCGGCCAACTGGTGTATTGCAGCACCGGGCGAAGACATTCCGGTTGCCTATTTCGGACCCAAAAACGGGCAGAATGGCGTTCGGGAGTGGCGAACCGGTACGGGAACATCATTTGCAGCCCCGATGGTCAGTGGTGGCCTGGCGATCATGAAGCAGCTTTTCCGGGATCAACTGAGCAACACCGAGCTGGTGACCCGACTGTTTGCCACGGCAAACAAGACGGGCGAATACGCCAAGCGTAACATCTATGGCCAGGGTCTCATGGATCTGGGTGCGGCCACCAGCCCATGGGGTGTAACGGCCTTTCGGATTCCAGGTCAGCAGACAGCCGGCGGCATTGGGGGCGTAGGTGCCGCTGGCACGGGCATATTTCCGAGCAGTGCCCTTGGGGACGGCTTGGCTCATGCCTTGGCTGGGCGCGAGGTGGCAGCCTTTGACGATCTGGGCGCTCCCTTCTGGTATGCAGCTGACAGTTTCGTGCAGCCTCATCAGTCCGATATTACGACGTCGATGCGTTTGGACCGGCTTTTGGCCCCGCCTGTCAGCACCCGACCGGAGGTCGGAGACAGGCGTCTGGGTATTCGTCTGAGTAGGCCGGCACAGGACTTTGGCCATCTTGCCCTAGCCACCGACGCGAACCGATTTGACCTGTCTCTGTCGGACAGCTGGTCCGTGGCCTATTTCAATCAGCCCCAGAAGGCCGAGGCGGATCAGCATCTGTCTGGAATGACGGCCGAATGGCGTCTGACTGCTTGGCCCATGATGGCTGTGCAGGCCGGGTGGCTGAGGGAACGAAAGAGCCTGCTGGGGAGTTCGGCTTCCGGTGCCTTCGGGCGCCTGGCGGGCCGCACCCACTTTGTTTCGGTCGGGGTGGAGACGGCGGGGCCTCTGGGATGGCAGGTGACAACGCAAGGGGAGTGGGGCGTTGTCCGATCGGACAGTTCCGACGGGCTACTCCTTCGTGGTCTCTCGGGGCTTCGGACCGATGCCTATCGTGTCGCGGCTCGCCGCGACCTGTCGGCGGGCGGCTCACTGCAGGTGGCACTGAAACAGCCGGTTCGGGTCGCAAGGGGTACAGCGGATCTGGATCTGCCGACAGGCCGAACGCCCGATGGCCGTGTGGCGAGTGAACGGGTGCGCGTCGGGATGGCCCCGACGGGTCGCCAGCTGGACTTGAGTGCCCGGATTGATCATCCCTTGGCCGGCGGGTCGTTGGCCTTGGAGGGGGTTCTGAGCCGCCAGCCGGGCCATCGGGCCGAGGCTCCGATGGCATGGACGGTCCTGATGGGGTGGAAGACACGGTTCTGATGTCGAAGCCATGCGGTTGGCAAAGTGCCCCACCTCGTATCGGAATCGAGCAGGCAGCAGGAAAAGCGGGTCTGCCGTCAGGGAATCAACCTTCGATATCGCAACCGACGAAGTTCCGACCGGCACGTTGACACGCGTCCAACACTGAAAAACTGCCGGCAGCCGGGTCAACGATGAAGTCACCTTCGTCGGAAACGGCTTCAATCAGTGTCTGCTGAAGTTCAACAGGTTTTCGATGAATGTGACCCCCGGCCCCTCGTGAAACCTTTTCCTGCCAAACATCCGGTATGCTTCGATTTTTCCATATTCCCTTGGCTCGGCTTGGAGGCTTTTGCAGGATTGCCAGATGCTCGCACTGACGGCGGGTCCTGTAACCGAGCCCAAACCGACACTTGTCCCAAGTCAGAAAGTCGACAACCGACAGGGAACTCGTATCAAACCAGTTCTGGAAGCCGGAGCAGAAGTGAAACTTGTCCAGCCACAGAAACAGATGTCCACTGGGTGCCAGAATCCGGTCCAGTTCCATGATGAAGTCTCTTATCTTCGTCTCGGACATTTGCTGAAGCCGACTTCGCTCCTTCGTTTTCGAGCGCCCCTCGTTGCCAAATTTAAGACGGTCCAGTACACCTCGATACTGCGGATCGAAAAATGCAACCGGAAACTGAGCCTCCGGCAGCCGCTTGAGAAAAGCCACGCCTTCAGACCGGTTGCGCTGATTCACCTTTATCGATTCAGCCAATGAAACATTGGGGAACGAGTGAAAGCCCTCCGTTGAAAAAACATGCTTTCTGGCACTGCTCTTATCGATTTTACGTGTGGGTGCCGAAGCCGTCGGTGATACGGGTATTACCGATGCCATGTCGCGTCTCCATCGTCTGTGCACCCCAAATTTCGAAACTGTTCAGGGTACTGCCTCAATTGTGATCAACGTGTTGTTAGATTTTGGTGTTGACCTGTCACTGATGGCTTTACTCGTATTTGAACAGGTTTGCAATTTATTTTGTTCAGTTTCCAATTGCCATCCGTCGACTGCGACAGAATGTTGCAAAATAGGTACAGGGAAAGTTGGTGGTCAGCAGCTACGACACCTTTCGGCGTCAGATTCTGCAGGGCAATTTGCCAACCTTGATGCGATGCCCAATGATGGTCGAAGTTTTCGACCAGTTTCCAGTTTGTCTCAAGCATTTCCAGTTTCAGGTTTCAAAAGGGTGAGTTAAGCCTGTCTCATGATCAACAGGGGGAAGGAACCATGAAGAGCAAACTCATCGGAGCGGCCTTGTCCATTGCGATGGCACTGGGACACGTTGCAACGCAAGATGCCAGGGCCGGCGAGGTCGCCACAATAGTGCCTGAGCAGAAGCCGTGGCAGATTTCTGCCAATTCTGACCTGAAGCAAGTGTTGGATCAATGGTCGAGGTCTGTCGGTTGGCAGTTGGTGTGGAATTCACCGCACGACATCCGGATTCAAACCCGATTGACACTGAATGGTTCGTTTGAGGAGGTGGTTTCGCAGTTGATGGGACACCTCTACGAATCCCGACCGGAACTGAATACAACCCTGTTTCATGGCAATCAGGTACTTCTTGTTACCACCGCACGACTTGTTGGATGAGAGCCAGTTCCTTGACTGATCGGCCAATTCGTTCAGCCAGCTTGCGGCAGGACCTTGGCTGGTGGATAGTTTCGACTGGAATTGCCCTGGCCGGCTGTGACGCTCCCACGCAATCGTCCATTGCACCCGCAGGCGACCGGTCCGAATCCCCATTGGTATCTTCACTCGAGGTCTTTCAGAACCGCCCTTCGGTTGCGCCTCAAGGAGTACAGAATGCAACGGGAATGTTTGTTGCGACTAAAAGGGAACAATTGACCAATGCCGAACAGTTACCGGCACGTTTGAAGGCTCCAGATGCGCTTGTCTGGACAGCAGCAGCACGGCTGGACCTGACTGGAATCCTCCACGGCTTGAGCCACTTGTCCGATTTGCCATTCCGTCTGACTATTGGACCCGGCAACCAAACCGTGAAAACGACGCCGGTCCAGATTGAGGACCATCCTGAAACGGAGAGTCAAAACGCGCCCGCACAAACGGTGCTGAACGAGTTTGGAATTGGTCAGGACATGCTGATAGCATTCAAGGGTTCTCTCCCGATCATCTTGAATCAAGTTGCCTCGCACTATGACTTAGTCTGGCACTATGCCGGTGGCAGAATTCATTTCGAACAATACACCCCTCGCAGCTACCAGATCGACGTTCTTCCCACGTCATCGGCCACGTCATCGGCGATTGGGTCGTCCGCCACATCGGTAAAACTGGATCTGTACCAGGACATTCAGACGTCACTGAAGGAACTGTTGGGTGACGGAGGTCATTACGTTCAGCTGACCGGTGCCGGAACAGTGTTGGTGAATGCCAAACCAAGCGACCATGAACTCATCGCTCGCTTCATAAGGCAGATCAACGCCAATCTGGGCCAGCAGATTGCCATCGACGTCAACATCCTGACTGTCACACTTGGGAACACCCAGGGTTTTGGTGCCAACCTGAACGTATTTGCCGGACAGAAAGGTGAGACGTATCTGGATCTGGGCGCCACTCCCTCTCTTTCGGAATCGTCAACCTTTGCCAATGTCGGCATAATTCGTGAAGACCTTGAAATCAAGGCTTTTCTTGGGCTTCTGAACAAGGTGGGTCAGGTGAACGTGGAAACCCGCACGGGGGCAACAACATCAAACAACAGGATAGTTCCCATTCAGGTCATCCGGGAGGTGGCCTATGCCAAAGCCGTCGATTTGGTGACCGACGGTTCCAGCCTGAATCAGACCCGAATTACGCCGGGCCAGGTATCAACGGGATTTACGATGACAATCCTGCCCCGAGTCTTGAACAATCTTGAGATCCTGCTTCACTACAACATTCGTCTGTCCGACCTGCACGAGTTGAAGGAATTTACCTCCAACAATCAACGGATCCAGCTGCCCAATGTGGCAACGACCGTCTTTGAGCAGCAAACCATCCTGGGCAACGGCGAAACTCTGGTCCTGGCCGGATTTGAGCGTGATCGGATCGCAACGAACTCGAAGGGGTCTGGGTTCTTGGGTAGAAGCAGGAAGGTTGAAACGCAAAGAACTGCGACAGTCCTGATGATCAGGCCGCGACTGCTGAAAAGGAAGACATTTTGAAGTCGAACAGGTCGGGCGACATTGCACATGATGCGGTGGATCATGACTCGAAGCAGTCGGCATCAGGCCGAGGAGTCGTCTTTGCACCGCCAAGCGCTCTGAATCTGGATGGTTTCTCGGTGGCACTGGAGCTGTTTTGGCAACCGTCAAGGGGCGGATTGTCCATCCGGCAGCAGGCCAGGCTGGCGGGTGGCCCCCGAGGCAGCTTTGACTTGTTCTGTCTGGGGGATCAAACACGACAAGTGGGGTTTGCCAGTTCCCAGGAGGGGCATCAGGTCGGGATGACAGCCGGCGCTCACCTTTTCGATCATGCCATTCCAGACGACAGCTGGCTTGGCGCATTCCGACTGTCACCGGACGGAGACAATTGGTGGATTGTTGCCAAAAGGCAAGGAGCCATCTATCAGGACAGGGTTTTCGACCGCAAGGACAAGGCGGTCAGTGAATTCAGGACTCTTGTCGAAGCACCAGACTGGAAGCGGATCATTGCTCCAAAGGAACTGCATGTCGAGGGCGCCGAAGAACATACAATCGAGGATATCGTCGACGAGGTCACTGGACCGCAGCTTGATCCCATAGATCGCTCCAGACGGTACTTGCTGGCCATTCCGGTTGCCCTGCTGGTTCTCGCAATTCTGTACATGGCTTTTGATCTGTATCAAGCACACAGTGAAGGCGATCGGTTGACGGGGGATTCAGCGGTTGGGCCCGTCAATACGACTGCGCTCGCAATTGAAACTTGGCGGGATGAACTCCGTATCGACCAGTTTGCCGATGAATGCACTGTTCAGATTGACCAACTGTTCTTTGTTGTGCCGGGTTGGGAATACTCGACCATGGTTTGTCGCATGGACAGAACCAATGTTTCAGTGCTTGCAAGACTTGATCGATTGCCAAATGGAGTGTTTGGACACTTGCGGACCACGGCCCTCGTCAAGGCCGGAATTGAAGTCGAAGGTGACTGCGATGGCAATTGCGCATGGGTGAACAGTGCAAATGAGGTCGAGGCGGTGCCGCGAAACGATGAGGTTGCCTGGAGCGAGGACAAGGTTGAATGGGTACTCCGGGAACGCTTTCAGAGTCTGCATCTTGATTTGCAGTTGCACAGAAGAGGACCCAGAAGCCCGTCGGATCAAAATGGGGGTACCCGATCTTCAGCAGACAGTCGTCATGATCTAAGTTTCAGCACCCAAACGGGAATCATGGATTATATTCGATTGCTGGGTGATGTGCCCGGGCTGGTTCCTGAAGCCATGACCCTTTCGCCCAAGGATGGTCGCTGGTTTGTGACGGCCAAAGTTTTTCACCACACAGGCGGGAATGGCAGTGATTACATGTTGGATTCGATGGAGAGTCATGAAAATTGAAACAATCGACAATGCAAGACTCGTTCTGATTGCAGGCATTGCCATTGCCGGAGCACTGTTATCCATTCTGGGCCTGATGATCATCAAAGATATCCGGCAGCACCGGCCGTTCGAACTGGAACAGCCTGCACGCGCAAGTGTTGCAGTTGATGACGTTGGGGCCTCAGTATTCCAGGTCGAGCACTTGCAAGACGGAATGCGGGGTAAAGAGAATGAAACGGAACCCGACACCAGAGAGCGATCAGCATTTTCTGACGATTGTAAGGAGGCGGGCTGTCAGGAACTGGAAGACACGGGAGCAGGCGGCGCGGTTGTATATGAAACCCTGTCTCTGGAAACTGAGAACGATGAACCAAAAGTTTGGGAAACAGAGGGCATTGACGCTGAACAAGACTATGAACAGGAATCGGGTCTACCAAAGGCCGGTTCCGAGTACGCTGAATTCCTGGATACGGACCGCTTGAGCGACGATCCGTTATCCCGCACGAAAGAGACGACTCTGCTTCAGAGTGGTCTTCTTTGGCGACACGGTGAAATTGCGGACAGCATCTTTCTGATGGAAAGACAACTGAGGCAGGCCGAACTGATCACTCAATTGCTCGAGATATTGGGGCCAGATGCCTTGATCGAAGTGGCCCCGGGCAAGTTCGTGTCATATGCCAACACGCCCGCAGGTCGAAGGGTTGCGGCTGAGATGAGCACAGAAACATTGCGAAGCGAGGTGGAAATCCTGGAGTTTCAGAACAGGATTGCCGAGATGACCAGACAAGATGAGGTGGCCAGTTCGGCAATCAAAATTGATGATCCGGCTGATGAAACTGAACATGGCGATATCACGCAATTGGCCGGCGAGCCCGGACCATCTCAGATCGCATTGAGCGAAATTACGGCCCGAGACGGTGAGTTTGCCGCGGTTCTCAGCGTTGATGGAAACCCGCTGGAAGTAGAAGTCGGAACCATACTCCCTGATGGCGGAACAGTGGCAGAAATCACCGCGGATGCCGTCGCCATAGCACGCGCGAGCGGCATTGCAATACTCGCAATCCGATAACCGAACGATGGCAGAACCAGATCTCGGGGACAAAGGAAATGGCAACCGTCTTGAGTGCGCCGACTCTGAGCTGGATTTCGGAAGGGTTCCAAAAGGGACTCTGATCACCGGCGACGGGGGTGAAGTTGAAATCCCCAAGCATGACCGACCCAAGATCGCCATATTCCGAAATGGCCTGGCTGTTGTTGCCCACGAATACAGGTGGTCAGCCGAGGTCAAGGCTGTTCTGGACCGGGCCGAGCGCATTGGACTGAACGTCAATCAGATCAAGGCGATCGAAAGTCAGAAGATTCTTGGGATATACAAAAGTGAGGCGCAGGTCCGCCATCAGAAAGCAACCAGACTGACCGGCATTGAACGTCAGAGGGAATTGAGAAACATCATCACAAATGCTGCGAACCAGCAATCGTCTGACGTTCACATACAAGTGCATTCGTCTTTCTGCGAGATCCGGGTCCGCGTTCATGGTCGCTTGCGACCTTTATGCAGTCTGGAACCCGAGGAGGGCCGTGCCCTGATCAATGCCGCTTTCGCCGTTGCTACCGATCAAGGCTCCGAGATGAACACAACAGCTTTTTTGAAGGGCTCCCTTACGGCCAGCAGCGGCTTGTTGCCGCCGGGCGTGGAATTGGTCCGAATGCAGTATTCTCCAACAACTGGGCACCATGCGGCCCTCGTCATGCGAATCAAGTACACGACTAGCGACGCTAATCTGGATTTGGAACATCTGGGATTTGATGCCCGGCAGATCGCCGATATCGCCATCATGCGACGGCGAACAGGCGGGCTTTATCTTCTGGCCGGGAAAGTGTCGTCGGGCAAGACCACGACATTGCAGAGAATTCTGAACCGGATGGTTCGGGAAAAGAATCATGAAATTTCAATTTACTCCATTGAGGAACCCGTTGAACTCAATATTGACGGGGCCGTTCACGTCGGAATTTTCTCCAAGCCCAACCAGTCGCGAGTTGAGGCCTTTATTGAAGCGGTCAGGGCCGCCTTGCGATCTGACCCCAACGTTGTCGTCTTGGGTGAGTTGCGTGATCGAGAACTGGCTGGACACGCCATTGAACTCGCACTGACTGGACATGCCCTGTGGTCAACCGTTCACGCCGGTTCAGCATTGGGCATATTGGATCGACTGAATGATCTCGGCATTGAATTTTGGAAGTTGACCGAGCCCTCAGTTATCAGAGGCTTGATCTTTCAAAGGCTTCTCGGCCAATTGTGTCCGCATTGTCGGATAACTGTCAACAATGGTCTCGGTCAGAGGAAGATAACAGAGACGTTGCTGCTGTCCGTGACTGAACTTCTGGAAACCACTCCGGACCACGTGTTTATCAGAGGACCCGGCTGCAAGCGGTGCAACCATGGGTTGGTCGGTCGAACTGTCGTCGCCGAAACCGTTTTACCGGACTTGAGGCTCCTGCAACATTACAGCGACGGCAACCGTAAGGCAATGAGGGAGTACTGGCTGGAACCTGTCACCAACGGAGGTTGTGGGGGAAACCCTATCCTCCACCATGCCTTGATGAAAGTTGGCCGGGGACTGTGTGACATCAATGAGGTCGAAGAAGAAATTGATCTTGTTCAGACATATCGAAGAGACTTTCCGCATCATGCCTTGACATTGGCCCAGGACTGCCGAGCCCTCAATCATGGATAGACAGCTGGCGGCGATCATCGGTTTTGCTGAATTGAAGTGTGTACAAATTCAGTTTGGATCAAGCTTGCGGATGAAGTGCTACCAAGAGGTTGCCGCCTTGCTGACAGCCGGTTATTCACAGGGTGAAACGGTCGAAATTCTGTGGCGCTTGACAACGAACGAAGGCATGGCACGAAAGTCTGTCATGGTACAAATCTACAGTGGCCTGAGAGCCAGCCTCAGAAATGGATTGAGTTTGTGTGAGGCCATGGGACAATGGATTCCAAGCGAGGAATACATGATACTCAGAGCCATGGAAGAGGGTGAGGATCTGGCTCGGGGACTCGACGATTATTGCCAGATGCTGGAGATGAGGAAAGAACTTCAAGGCTCGATCATGCTCAGTCTGGGGTATCCGCTCCTTCTTATGTTGATGGGCTACGGATTGCTTGTGTATTTTAGTACCGTGATAGCTCCGGAGTTGGATCGGATTGTCCCTGTCAAGAGTTGGCATGGGTTGGCAGGGCGGCTCCATGGGGCCGGAATATTTCTTGAAAAGTCCATTCCCCATGTGGCTGGCCTGATCATTGTGTCTCCGCTAATCATGAAGCTGGGCCTAATCCATTGGACTGGCAAAGGTCGAAATTTCGCGGATCACCTTCCCTTTTTTGCCGGATATCGGACTTGGACAGGATCCCTGTTTCTGCAATCGCTGAGTTGTCTGATGGCAAATGGCTTGTCAGCAATGGAAGCCTTGCGGCGTATCATTCCAGTGGTCAACCCCTACCTGAGGGGAAGGCTTGAACAAATTCAGCTCCACATGCTGAATGGCGATGATCTCGGGCTGGCGATGGGGAAAGACGGGCTGAATTGGCCGGACAGAAGGGTTGCCCTGTCCGTGCAGATATTTGCGCAGGGAAGTGAACTTTCCAGGCAGATCCGGCGAATAGCGGAAACCATGATGAAAGCGAGAAATCAACAGGTCCAAAAGAATCTGATCTTTATTAGAGGGCTGACGTTCATGGCGGTATTCAGCGTGATCTTGGGCATAATCTGGTCCATGTATGATCTGCAGTCACAAATGACTTCAACGGTCTGAATTTTCTGATTTGCAACCCGTAAAAGCTAAGCATGAAAGAATCAGAAACATGTCTGGACCAGGATGTTCATTGATCTTTTCTCAGTTGCAGGTTCATATTCGCAATCGGTGAATCTTGTTTGAGTTTCTGTACCGCCGATCTTGGAATCGCACAAATTGGTCGGCTTGCCCCCAGACCTCCAGTCTTCTGATACCTTTGAACATGGTCGTTGCCCGTCTTGGGTTGCAAGCTGCAGTGGATTTGTGTCCAACTGTGATTGTACCGCCCCGTATAGGCGGATATCTCAGGTCAGAGTGTCTCTGAGCTCAGGATTGCGTCGGTCATCTGGCTTGGTCCGTTCGACGCCATCACGAATGCTTTGGCGTGTGATGAATGTCAAGACGCGTATCAAGCGGTTCGAGTCCCTGGAGTGTTGCATGCCTGCAGCAGTTTTCGGACAAACGGACCGGATCGGCACAAAAGGGTTGCAAATCTTGGGGGGGCATTTAATGTTGCTGAGTTCTATTTTCTATATTTGGATAGCAAGACAGGAGTAATGATGACGAAATTGACTTCGCTTTGGGGCCGACGCGGCCATCCGGCCCATGCCTGTGAACGCGTCGGGGGGGGGTAGATGACCTTGCGACCTGCCCCCGCGTCGGGTCGGCATTCAAGCTTTCGACGATTGGAGCACTGCTTGTCGGGCTGGGGATGCTCATGGCGGTACCACATTCGGTTGCGGCCCAAACATGTACGGGTACAGATGGAACGCCGCCCGAGTTTGCCCTGGGCAGCGACGACACGGGCCCGATTGCATGCACCGGACTGACCGGAGGTCTGACGCTGAACTTGAACGGGGCCGTGCTTGGCACAAGTGAAACACACCTCACCGGCGGTGCCCTCAGCATTACCGCCACAACTGGTGGCGCCCGTGACGTTGTGGTCACGGGCCGTATCGCGACCTATTCGCAGACGGGCATAGGCATGGAGCGTGCCGGGACCGGCTTGCTTAAGCTCGTACTGGACGAAAAGAGCATCATCACGACCTCGGGTACCGGGGGATTTGGCATTAACCTTAAACACACGGGGGAAGCTGGGAAAGAGACGAGTATCCATCTTGAGTCGAGCGCCACAATTGACGTGTCGCAGGCGACAGCTAGTGGCAAGTCAGGCATCCAAGTTACCACTGTTGGTGCAGCCGAGGGCACGACGATACCGATCACGGTCCGTCTTAAGGGCGGTTCCATTCGCGCGGAGGGCACGTCATTGGGGTATGGCGTCAGAATCCTTCAGTACGCCAAGGGCGACATCAGCATCACGGTGGACCCGGGGGTGATGATCGGCATGGAAGGCAAATCCATCGGCCGGGCTGGCATTGATAGTGTGACTCAGCCCAAGGGCGACGGCAACCTCGTGATCACGCACTCAGGGCATATATACGCCAACAAGTTTGGGATATTTGCATCCTTCGAGCCTGGCGACACGCCAGCCGGCAACATCACGATTGAGACAGGGGCAGACAGCAAGATTGTGACAAGCGGTTCTGGGATTACGGCTGAACTTAAAACTGATCGCACCGGTACCATTACGGTCACCCATAAAGGCATGATTGATGTGGCTCATGATGGCATTGACGCGAAAGGCTTCCGAGACATCACGGTCACAACGATGCCAGGCAGTATCATCGAGGCGGAGGAGAAGGGCATCGATGCAGGTTCTCAAGGCAGCAGTAAGGTCACGATCATCCACGGAGGCATGATCGATGCAAGCGAGCAAGGCATTAGTGCTTATAGCAACGGAGACGTCACGGTTACACTGGAAAAGGGCAGCAGCATCAAGGCGAAGGATATAGGCATCAGTGCAATTTCCAATGCTAACGGCAAGGTCACAGTCATCCACGGAGGCACGATAAGCTCTGCAACTCAACAAGGCATATATGCATCTGGCAGGGCTGGCGGTGCCGAGGTTACACTGAAGGCCGGCAGCAGTATCACGGCGAAGAATCAAGGCATTGCGGCCGAAGCGTTCAGCGGGGGCATCATCACGGTCAAAACGGAGGCGGGCAGTTCGATTGTCTCGGACACGCACGGCATCCAGGTCAACCACATCGGCACGGAAAAGCGCCAGTTTCATGTCGCAGTATACGGCACAGTCATGGGTGGCAACGCGTCGTGCACCACCACGAAGACCGGTCGAAGCAAGTGTGCCGGCGTGTATGTGCGAAGGAGCACTACAACCGACAGCAAGCTTGGCGGCGGCACGATTGTGATTGGTCCGTGGGCTCATGTCAAGGCGACATCCGGCGTGGCCATCGAGGTGGATGGCAAGGCCGGTGATGTCGCGGTGATCCTGGAGCAGGACGAGGCGGGTGTCGTGGGTCATGTCGAAGGCCAGATCTTTCAGCCAAGAACGGCTGAGAGTCAGAATACGGCTGCGGATGGAGTGGTGACGATCAAGCTTCGCGGAGCCAAGGAGAATTTGGAGGACGGTGATCATGTTTATCGCCGTGGCGACCGGATGGGCGTGTATGAAGAGGTGATCAAGGCCAAGCTCGAGGAGTTTACAGGTCCGGATGAGGGCTATTATAGGTTTGATGACACGACGATGAAGTGGCGTCTGTACAGTCATCGGGCGCGTCTGTATGAGGTATTGTCCTCGGTGCTTCTGGGTCTGGTGGACCTGACGCCCTACAGCACGCGCATGGCCGTGCCCCGCCGGACCACCGGCGACGAGGAAGTCATTGTCCAGAGCAGCAAGGGCGAGCGCATGGCGATGCCGGGTTCCCGCACGGGTGTCTGGGTACGTCTGGCGGTTCGCGATGGGGAACGGATGGCCGATACATCGACGACCGCAACAGACTTTTGGCATCAGTCTCTGGCGTGGGATGTCAAGCAGACCGACTTTGAGGCGGGTCTGGAGGTGCCGACCGATGAGCGTCTGGTGCTGGGCGTGAGTGCCCACTACCGACAGAGCGAGGCCACCGTCAAGAAGGGTGGCACCATGGAAGCCAGCGGCACCGGTGTAGGCCTGTCCCTGACCTGGACGGATGACAGCGGGCTGTATGTGGACGGCCAGCTGAGCTACACCCGGTTTTTTGATATCACGATGGCGTCGGCCAACAGTGCGGTCGGTTCGATCACCTCCACGGGTGGCGGCAACGGTCTGGCGGTCGGAGTGGAAGTCGGTCAGCCGATGAGTATGGGGGGCCTGACCGTGATTCCGCGTGGGGGTCTGTCCTGGTCATCGGTGGACCAGGACGCCTTTGACGAACCGGCCAGGATCGATGGGGCCGGCCGGGTTGCTCCGGACAAGGAGCAGAGCGTTCAGGGTCGTGTGGGTGTCTTGGCCGAGCTGGGTTCCGGGGAGGCGGACGGTCGGCTGTATGCGTCGCTGGATCTGGAGCATGAGTTCTCGTCCAAGCATGCGGTGATGGTGGCCGGCACCCGGCTGGCGACCGAGGTGAAGCCGACCTGGGTGCGTCTGGGCGTGGGCGGGGCGATGTCTCTGGACGGCCACGACACGACGTTGCTGACGGGGGATGCCTTTTATGCGACGGCGGGGAGCGACAACACCGACTTTGGGGGCGGTCTGGCCGTGACCTTCCGCTTCTGATCGGGAGACGGAAGGCCGTCGGGTTGCGGGGCGATGCCGGTTGTTGGCATCGGCGCAGGCCGGCGGCTGAACCCTATCAAGGGTCGGCGATGGATTCCATTATGCGGACAGGAACCGGGATCAGGATCAGGATCTGCAGGTTGGACTGGAAATGTCCGTTGCGCCGCGCGTCACGACACCTCAGCACCCCATCCTCTCATGCTGTTCGGCCGAATAGAACGCTGTGTCAACACGAAAAGCCGCTTGGGACCCGTCAATCGCTGGAACGCCATAATGGTCTGCGGTGTGCATGTGCTGGCCCGTCGATTGAGATAATGGGCTCATTTCATCTTGGAACGCATTGTCTCGGTCATGAACAGTTCGAATGCTTGAAAGTTGGATTCTGTGCCAACCACTTGTCCGAAAGAGACTGCGGTCTGCCTGATGATGCGCTTGGTTTTCATTAGGCGCCGAAGCAAGCTAATGGTCGGAACAGGGCCATGATTGAGTTGAACCTGCCGAGTCGATGGATTCCGGATTGAGAGGGGCCCGGTCTGAGATGGTCGACTGGGCCGAGCCGTGCAACCATGGTTGGGTATGAAACGACGCGCACTTCGTGACCTCAAATGTACGGCTTCACCTGCGATCACCGCAATCCAACAAAGTCTCAGGGTTGAAACCACCGATTTCAATCAGCAGAAGAGCGACATTCAGTAAACGCGTAAAAATATTCCACTGACCCAGCAAAGTTCGGTTCGAACGCATGGAAATGAAATTGGTTCGCTACGTTAAATGTCGCAAAAACCTTCCCCTTGCTCGTAATCAAATTTCACCAAAACCCCCTTCATGGGCGGTTTCGCACCGTAAATTCCCGATTTTGCGTACCTAATACAGACCCGCAAGTTATCAAAATAAATTTATGAAACCAAAAATTTTAAGACAGAAATAAACCAACTTTCAATTGTATACTGAAATCATTTTTTGGTCGTACCGTTTCTTCATGAGTATTCGCAATTATCCTTTACAGACTGCCCAGCCGTCTCTTGACAGCGTGATAGACGAATCCACCGTCTCACGCGTTCGAGGCTTGATTGCCAAGGTCGACAATCGTTGCAGGGTTTTTGGACCTAGGCCGAGCGCATCAGAAATGATTGATCAGTTGGGATTGCTGTCGCTTTTTCTGGATAGCAACACCGTGACCAGATGCAAAGGAAGCCTCACGAAGACATTGCATGGGGCACTGGAAGTCAAGTCGCATCGGGAAATGAATGGGGGCAGCACACTGTTTCGTAATATCCTTCCCGATCGGTTCAGCCATTTCGCGTGGTTCACCGAATTGAGTTGGAACGAGGTTGAAAATCTGTACGAAAAACTGGTCTCGTACACTCCCCAGAGCTTGACTGATCGGGGCATCCGGATCAGCAGCAAGGTAGTTCGAACTGTCCGCTTGAAGCATCCTGAAGCATCACCGGAGCTGGCGCTCTTCATGGCATCAATGATTCGGTCAAGCTACTTTTCGACCAACAAAAGAGTAAGTCCTCGCAAAAACTGGGTGCCGATCGATCGAGAAACCCTGCAGGATCTATTGAATGCCTTGGGACCGGGGACACCTGCCGACGGTCTTCTGTCCCTCATGGGTCGGAAATGGAACACTCCTGGAATGACCCGACTGCTTTCTCAAGCAATCTGGCTAACCGGCATGCGGCCCGTCGAAGCATTTTCGTGCATGATGTTTGACAACAGGAACAAAAGAGAGTTTTTTGAACTTCATCCGGCCATGGACAGGTTCGTCAGGCAGGCCGGAAGGCCAGCAAAAGGGTCTAAATTGCTCGATGAGGGCATATACCGATTGATTCAACAGGGATTTGATCTCAGGCTGGCCGAAGAAGAGAAGCGGCATTTGGTGCTCAGGATCAATTCTGCCAAGACCAGAAACAGATCACCGCAGTTCAATCGGAGCCGGCTTCTGCTTTTGCGGGAAATCACCGACAGCGACCTACGCATTTTGCTGATGACCACGTGTCTTCGCAAAATTCTGATCAATCATGGTGATTACAAAAAGTGCCGCACGGCCTGTAGCAACCAGCTGAGCCAAGCCTCCCTGCAATTGATGCCGGATCTTGAGCAGCCAATTACACTGTATCATCTGCGGCATGCGTTCATCAATGATGCCAGAAAGTCTCTGCCTGCACCCGAAGCCGGTGCCCTGAGCGGTCACAGTTCGGTCCGGACATTGCGCCAGTATGGTCAAAAAAATGTTCGTTTTCGTCAAGCTTCGCACTGTCGGACTTGGCTTCCCCAACCTGATCCGAATTTGGTGACCGAGTTGCGATCGTCCTGGAATCCAAGACCCGCGCAAGAACCAAACCGGGGTGTTGAGCCTGAATGCGCAAGCCTCTCTTGAGCTCGACGTAAAGTTTCAAATCCGTTTCTTAAGTTTGGAGGACAGGAATGAACCTGGCGAAATAAGCCACGACAGTGAGTAAAATCACCCAGCATGAAAATCTGGAGGCGAATTGGCTGCTTGTTGAATTTCATGTGTATCCACCCGGAGTTTTGACCCGTTGAACTGGAACCAGATCTCCCAAAACAGACCGAAATCAGCCCATTTCACTTAACTGCTCAAGGAGACGAACATGACCAGAACCGCCCATCGAGATACGGGATATTCAATAGCCAAGGAATTGAAGACTCTGATGCAGGAGCACATCAAGCGGCACTGCCCGGCGCGGATTGCAGTCGATGTCCTGACTTGCCCCGAAAAACCCCAAACGGTGAACGTAGGAATTCACTCTGTATTGCTGACCTTCTTTGTCGCCTGCCTGGCCTTGGACAGCATCAACACATTTGTTCGAAAAAACCGGTTTGACGGCCTGCGCCGGATCAACATCTATCCAGCCTTCAAGGAACTGAAGGATGTTCAGAATCGAAATTTGATTTCATGGTCCATCAACGGCTTGGAAAGGCGGAGGAAGAAGGTTCATGAAAGACACTTCTGGGTACTGCTGAACTATTTGTCGAAGGATGTGTATCAGAAGTACTATTTGAATCATGCCTGCCGAAAAGATCGGCGGTTTTTTTGTCGCTTGCTCACCGATTCCGGGTTGCACAGAAAAACGATTCTCAAAACCTTGCAAAGGTTGGAGGCGAACAATGCCTTGAACGGTCTGACAGCCCGCGAAGTTCTGGCGAGGATCGAGGACGAGTGGCAAAGTGTCTGGCTGGGTCGCAGGGTCGGCAAGATCATTCTTACTCGCTGGAAGGCCATTCAAATGGCAACAAGGGCAGGGCTGATTGCAGACTCCCGAACTGTTTTGCGTTCCGTTTACGTGTGGCGTAGAAAACTTGGCCCCAAGACATTTGTCGATGTGTTTGAAAAGTCGGAAGAAATCAAAAGCGGTCAGACTGTCTCATCCTATCGAGGCCAGGTGATAAGCCTTCGCCGCCAGTTGCTCATTTACATCATTTACCATGCAAGCCCGATGACCGAATTGGAGATTGCCCGCAGTCTGGGAGGCAGAAATCATTCGACAATCAGCTATTCACTTGCGAAGGTCGGCAAAATGGTTGAACACTCATCCTACACCCGATTGCTGCTGGAGTATTACTGCATATTTTTTGACAATATCCGAATTTACATGAATCGTGACTACTTTTTTCCTGAGGAGGACAGAAAGACGTCCGACCAGAACTAAAGCTCCCGCCACATTGCCAAAATGGCTTGCCGTTCTGTCCGTTCGGCCAGAATTCACCGGTCCGTGCGTAAGAATTCAATACAAGCCCGTACATCTCGCGCTGTATCAGGTGTACCCCTCCCCTCCCTATACACGATAAATCACTCCAACCCTTTGGGCCTATGGCAACTCGTCCAGCATGGTTGTGGAGGCAGGGTAGGTATATGGGGTCCAAGATACGGATCATTTAAACTAAACTTCGAAACAGCCAGTCGATGGCGCGGATCCGACCGATCCGGGAGCTGAACATTGGCCATTTCCTGATTGGCGAGGCCATTTTGACCGGCTTGGACGCAACCGTCCGCAAGATGCGTGCCATCATTGACCAAATACGGTCCGAGAAACCGAGAGCTGAGTGAGCCCGGCTCGTGATCATTGGTATCGGCATCGATCTTGTCCACAGGGATCGAATTGCACGCATTCTCAAACGCCATGACCATCGCTTCCTGAGTCGAATCTACACGCGGCATGAACAGGAAGTCAGCCAATTTGTTGGTGACCGGGTGGGCTATCTGGCCAAGCGCTGGGCGGCAAAGGAGGCGTGTTCCAAGGCTCTGGGAACGGGTCTGCGCCAGGGGGTGTTCTGGAGGGCCATGGAGGTTCGGTCCTGCCAGGGAGGGATGCCGGTCATGGTCGTGCAAGGCGGGGCCTTGGAGCACTTGCAGAAACTGACACCGGCGGGTCATCGATCCCGAATACATCTGACGATGTCCGATGATCACCCCATGGCCACCGCCCAAGTGATCATCGAGGCAATTCGAGAGTAGTCTCGCGCAGAGGATTTACGCCACAAGCCGCATGCAGGCGACAGCAAGAGGGCTGTTCCATGACGGAAAGCTGGCCATGGGCCGGATGGTTTCAGCCGCCGGGCCGGATCGATGCACAAGGGCAACATTCTCCCGAACCCGGCGGCCTTCAGTCTCCTGATCAGAAGCGGAAGGTCACGGACAGGCCGCCCCCAAAGTCGGCATTGTCGCTGCCGGCTGTCGCATAAAACGCATCCCCCGCCAGCACCGTGCGGCCATCGCTGCCCAACGGCATCGCCCCGCCGATACCGGCCCGCACCCAGGTCGGCTTCACTTCGCCCTTGAGGGGCGTCGTACCGGCCATCACCTCAAACTCCGGCCGAAACTCGTGCTCCAGATCCAGCGACCCATACAGCCGGCTGGCTCCCTCACGCGGGCCCAGCTCCGCCTGTACGCCCACACGGGCCATGACGCTCTCGGCCCGGTCCGGGGATACCGTCCCGGTGCCTCCCAGACTGGTCGGCTCGACAAACGCATCCATCTTCACCGACGACCAGGACAGACCCCCACGCGGTGTCACCATCAGGCCGCCCACAGACATCGGCTGACCCACCTCCAGCCCCAGAGCCACGCCACTCCCACTGCCTGTGGAGGTGATCCTGGTGCCATTGCTGGTCACCTCAATGTCGAAGAACCGGGTGTAGCTCAGCTGGCCATCCACATACAGCCCATTGTTGCCGGTCCAGGTCAGGGACACGCCCAGACCCATGCCATCGACATCCATGGTGCCCCCGTCCTTCACGGTGGCCTTGCTCTGCCGCCAATGGGTGCTCACGCCCAGCAACAGACGGTCGTCGGTCGGAACATCCAGACCGAGCGCGACGCGGGTCTGCTCGATATCCCACGACAGGGCCTGACCGCCGACGCCGGTGGCCGTTGTCGAGGTCTGGGCCCTGCGGTCTCCTTCGAGGGCGGCGAGACGGACCCAGATGCCGGTGCGCGATTGCGGGGCTTCGACCCGTTCGCCCTTGGTGCTCTCCACGATGACGCTGCCGCCGCCGGTCAGCCGCGGGGTGGCCATGCGGGTCCCATAGGACAGCGGTGTCGACAGACCCTGCAGAACCGGAGCCGTGGCCTCATACAGCCGGGCCTGATCCTTGTAGGCCTTCTGCATCTGTGCCCCCTCCACGTCCTCAAACTTGTAGCCGCCGGTAATGGTCGTCAGCCGCGCCGTGATCACTTCATCATAAATCCCCATGTCCATGCCGCGCCGCAACACCGTGTCGTCCTTTTTCAGAGGTTTCGGCGTTCCGGCGATGCCCCGGCGGGTCGGCCGGGTCTGCAGGGTCACCGTGCCGAGGATTTTCCCCATGACATGACCGACAACCCCATTCCTGTCCTGGTCCAGAGTGATGGTCGTCGGGCCGGCCCTGGCATCCACCTGGATGGCGACCTTGTCCTCAGACCTGGCACTGCTCACATGAGCCCGCGGACCGATGACGATCGCGCTGCCTCCGCCCGTCCGGGTATCGGTTGTCTTCACCTGAACATGCACGCCGGCATGATCTGTACCCCCCGTGACCGTGCCGCCGATGGTAACGTACGACGGGCCCGTGCCTTGATGCCAGATCAGAATGCCCTGGTTGCCGGCGGTAATCGTGCTGCGTTCGGTCGTCGTGACCCGTATGGTGCCGGTCGCAGTGGCACTTCTGCGGTTCGCGGCATAGATGCCCGACGTTTTCGCGTTGATCGTGCCCCGATGCGTGACATGGACATTGCCCCCTGCGCCTGATGTATTGCGTACGGAAGCATTGATGCCACTCCCATGCGTGGCGTCGCGGGCGACGATCGTGCTGCTCATCCCGGTCTCGACCGTAACGTTGCCCTTGCCAGCGTTGTATGTAAAAATGCCGATCCGTTTGGCATCAATCGCCCCATTGTGGATGACCCGAACATCCCCGGTGCTGGTGGCTTCACTTATTTCGGCAAAGATACTATCTTCGTTGTCACCCTCGGCCACAATCACGCTGCCCACGGCTGTCGTGACCGTGACATCACCCTCCATGGCGGATGTCGCCAGGTTCCTCGCCTCCATCCCTTCCCCGGCATGAATCTGGCCCTGGTGCAGGATCGTGATGTTGCCCACACTCTTGTCTTTCAATATAACGCCAAGGCCTTGGGTGGCGATGCGGGCCCCCTCTGTGCCGAGCTTCGCCGCGGGTCCGATCGTGACGTCAATGTCGCCCCGAGCAAATTGTTCCACCGACAGGCCGCTATCGGCGTGAATGGTGCCGCCAGTGAGTGCGATCGTGATCGGAATGACCGAGTGTATCGGGCTCGTGTCCTCATAATCGCCAGCGTGGACAATGATGCCTTTCTTGTCGCTTATCGTGAGTTTCGACATGTCAATGTCGGCACCGGACACGAGATGAATGCCCTTGGTCCTTGTCGGCGCTTCTGCCGTGCCCCCGGCTTTCCCCTTGTGTACGAGTCGGATGCCGACACCCTCGGTCGCGGCGGACTCCCCGCTCATGACAATCTCGCCTTTCAGGTCCAGCCTGAGCACTCCGGTCCCGTCACGCGCCACTTCCATGCCATGCAGAGCCGAATGGATCGTTGTCCGGCCCGCAACCACAACATCCTTGTCGCCAGCGCCCTCGGCATTAATGTCAAGGACAATGGGGTCTATCAGGTCATTGCTCTCACCGAACCGGGCTCCATTCAAATTCAACCGAAGTCCCTCGGTCAGGTCCTGACACCCGACCGAATCCGAGTACTTGCCGGCAAGGGTCAGAGGGTTGGCATAGGTCACTCCGGCCGAACAGCTCGGCGTCTGCGCTGTCGCCGGATAAGATGAAGCCAGCTGTACAGCCAGCAGCACACCCGTCGCCAGAAGTCCTGGGATCCGGCCCGTACAAGACCAGGCCGAGAGGTTATCTACCCCCCCCCTCTCATGTTCGCGGGCATGCCCGGACTGTCGCTCGTGGTACCCGCCTCAAGTCGAAAGCAATTTTTCATGGTCACAATTCCTGTCTCAATGCATGGATTCAAGTTGCGGTACTAAATACCCCCCCCCTTGCCATTTGCAACATCTTTTTTTCGATGCGGGGAAAAATTTTCTGGCCGCGTGGCGCATCAGGACAACATTCCGAAACCGCCATCGATCCCTGACGCAAGATTTGGGTCCGGGAAGCAAATCCTGAGACAGCAGGTGATACAATGTACGAATGATGCGGCTGTCGATTTCGATTTCCTGGGCATTTTCGACCAGAAACAGGATGGCTTCCTTGTGATTCATGATCATTACAGTTTCCGCAAGAATCTTCCTTTGGGGCTTATAAAGATGACTTGACAAAGTCATTTTCAACATCCCGGTCGGTTGCAGTCCTCTTCAACCAAACCTTGTACGGACGATGAGATGGCCCCGATCTTCCGCTCGGGACAGATTGTCATGGCAAGGCACGAGCTAAAGTTTCGGAAGTTGCTCCCGCCAGACCTTGCTGTAAGAACACTCCCACTGAATAAAAATCACCGTGTCAAGTCATCTTTATAAGCCCCTTTCCTTTGGTCGCAGTGCCTTCTTCAACCAGTTTTTGGTTATCAAGGCAAGAGTAGGTGTTTCCTTCCAGATGGCTAGAGTTACAGGACAGTCTTACCAAGAGTCGTTGACATGTCTTGCGGGCGTTAGTACCCGGCCGCTAATCTGAACTTCCGAAGCCGCTTTTTTGTAACCGTGCAAGAATAAACACGATTTTTACTTTGGAATGGCGTCCGACTGGACAGGTTTCAGGGGAGGCGCACGCCCAGGAGCTCAAGGGCTCGCTCCTGCAGGGGTGGGGTCGTCGTCATGTCGACGGTCACATCGCTTCCAACCGTCGGCTGGAGCCGGATGCGGGTCAGCGTGGCGAGATGCTTCATCAGGTCAGCAAAGCGCCGAACCGGCAGGCCGCCGGACGTACGTCGGGTGGCGAGCTGCGATTGGGTACGGTTTCGATATACATGAACACGGCGATAATGATGGAAAAAGAAAAGGCACGTGTCTGTGGATAAAAGATTGTCAGAAACATGGACGGGTTATGGCAGTGAAAACGGCATGGGGGACCATTGCAGAACACCGCATGGCAGAGGTCAGACCAATCTCAAAGGGTCAAATCGGTTCGGAAGTTCGGTTTGAAGATCAAGGTATTTTCGTAAGCCTCACTTGCAACATCGTGGTGACACGAGTCAAATGGAGTGAACAGTCGACAAAAAGTGAGTCAACGCGTTGCACGAAAACTCCATAGGAAGAGAAGATTCGAAAAATTGGCAGGTATTTTGGTTGATTCAGGTATACAATCCCCATTGATCTTAATTCGAATTTTCGTTGCAAGCTTTGAAGAGTTGGCGGGTTGTTCAAGATGTTCTGCAGATTGGTTGAACCATGAAACTCATATTGACGAGACATGCAAAATCAAGCTGGGAGACCGATCACCGGGATCATGACCGTCCTTTGAGTTCAAGAGGCATCAAGGCCGCGGGAAAAATCGGCAGATGGCTTGATGCGAAGGGCTATCACCCCAGAATAGTGCTGTGCTCGACCGCGGCAAGAACGCGCCTGACTTGGTCATACTTGAGTGAACATTTGCCACCACCGGCACAGGTTCGATTCATCTCGGCCATGTATGGAGGAATGCCCGGATCAATGCTGGGGAACCTGCAGGAAGAGGCCGACGACCCCGTGATAATGATCGGGCATAATCCTGGCCTGGCAAGTTTCGCCAGCAATATCTTGGCCCAACGACCGGAATCACCGGATTTTTTCCGTTTTCCAACCGGGGCAACGCTTGTTTGCGAGTTGGACATTACGTCTTGGAAAGATTGCCATTTTGGCATGGCCAAACTGGTTGATTTTGTCGTTCCGCGAAGACTTTAGTCAGGCGGTTCAGGCCACAAGCGAAATCTCAGTGGCCCAATATCTGGCTGAGGAAAAGCTTTGTTCGGTCGCTCTGCGGATTGTCAAAGAATTCCTGCGGGCTGTTCGACTCGACAATCTGGCCTTCATCCATGAAAATCACACGATCGGCAACCTGTCGTGCAAAGCCCATTTCATGGGTCACGCACAGCATGGTCATCCCATCCTGAGCCAGTTCGATCATGGTGTCAAGCACCTCCTTGATCATCTCGGGGTCCAGTGCCGACGTGGGTTCGTCAAAGAGCATGATGCGCGGACGCATGCAAAGCGACCGGGCTATGGCCACTCGCTGCTGCTGACCACCGGACAATTGACCCGGGTATTTGTCGGCCTGTTCGGGAATCTTGACTTTCTCCAGGTAGTGTCGGGCGGTCTCTTCCGCTTCGTGCCGAGGAATCTTGCGAACCCAAATCGGAGCCAGAGTACAGTTTTCCATGACTGTAAGGTGAGGAAACAGATTGAAGTGCTGAAACAGCATCCCGACTTCAGATCGGATAATGTCGATGTTTTTCAAATCCGAGGAAAGTTCTGTCCCTTCAACAATGATTTGGCCGGTCTGGTGTTCTTCGAGTCGGTTAATGCATCGTATCAAGGTGGACTTGCCTGATCCGGACGGACCACAGATCACGATGCGTTCCTTGTTGTAGACGGTAAGGTTGATATCTCTGAGAACGTGAAACTTGCCATACCACTTGTTCATGTTGATGATCTCGACCGCAGCCGTATCAGGCGCGGAACTCTCATCAGCATCTTTGGTTTGTACTTGATCGAGCACGTCTTACTCCTTCTATCGATGTCCGGTTTCGAGTTTTTTCTCCAGATGAAGCGAATACCGGGACATGGAGAAACAGAAAATGAAGAACAGTAGAGCCACGAATGCGTAAAGTTCCCAGACTATGCCGTTCCAGGCCGAGTCGGCGCGAATGGCTGTCGATAGTCCGATCGGGTCCAAGAGACCGATTATGGAAACGAGAGTCGTGTCCTTGAAGAGCCCGATAAAGGTCGAAACGATACCGGGAATCGAGATTTTGAGCGCCTGCGGCAAGATGATGAGGCGCATGGACTTCCAGTAATCAAGCCCAAGAGCGTCACTGGCCTCGTACTGACCTTTGGGCAGGGCCGCCAGGCCACCACGCACGACTTCAGCAATGTAGGCCGCCGAGAACAGGGTGACCATGATGACGACCCGCAAGATGATATCGAAGTTGGTTCCCGGTGGCATGAAGTAATTCAGCAGGGTTGAGGCCACGAACAGGAGAGTGATGAGAGGAACGCCCCGAATGAACTCGATAAAGCCAACACAGAGTGTCTTGACAATCAGCATGTCAGACTTTCGGCCAAGGGCCAGCAGGATGCCGAGAGGCAACGAAGCGGCAATGCCTGTTGCTCCAATGATCACGGATAGGGAAAACCCTCCGAACTGCTCGCTTTCGACAATCTCGATTGCCAGAGGCGTTATGTTGGCAACCATGAACTCCGATACCGGACCCACCAGAAACAGAAGACACAGGACAGTCAACAGAACTCCAACGATGGTGCCGATCAGCAACCCGAAACGGCCAGTGGCCATGGACAGGACATATCCTCCCCCGATGAAAACGGCCAAGGTTAGAAGAGGCGTCCATGCCGTGCCTCCCCAGAGCAGCCAATAGCCCAAAAAAGGATAGATTCCGGTAAATACGAGCAGGGTGCGTGGGAGATTGGGAAACAGGATCGGAGCCAGGGCAATCAGCATGCACACAAATGTCAGGTTGACGCGCCAGTACAGTTCTCGTGGATAAAACCCGTAGAACAGCTGAAGATATCGCTCCCGAATGACGGCCCAGCATGCGCCAGAAGTTCCGTCTCCGTAGGCCAGGACAATGGCTTTCCGACATTCCGTGAGGGAATTGGCTGTCCAGGACGAGTAGATGACCCATGGCACCATTTGCCACAGGACAAAAACGATGAAGGCAACAAAGAAGACGGTTACGAGCGAATTGATGGGACCGCTGAAGAGGTTGTTGCGAAACCAGCCCAGAAAACTCCCCTCACCACCCGGCGGCTGAGCTTCCGGCATCATTTCCATTCGAATGTAGGACACGTTTGCCACGCTAGCGCTCCTTGATCTTCACGGTGGAATTGTACCAGTTCATGACCGCCGAAATGCTCAGGGACACGCCCAGAAAAACCAGCATCATCAAGAGAATGCATTCCAGTTCGCGCCCCGTCTGGTTCAAGGTTATCCCGCCAAGCGTACCCGTGATGTCCATGTAGCCAACGGAAATCGCCAGCGAGGAGTTCTTGGTGAGGTTGAGGAACTGCGAAATCAGTGGCGGAATGATCACCCTCAAAGCCTGTGGAAGAATGATCAGGTTCATGGTTGTGCTCGGCCGTAGTCCCAAGGAATAGGCGGCTTCGGTCTGCCCCTTGTTCACGGCCAGAATGCCAGCCCGGACGATCTCGGCGATAAAGGCCGATGTGTAACACGATAGCGCCAGCCACAGTGCCAGGAGGGAGTTTCGCAGATAGGTTCCGTTGGCGAAGTTGAATCCCTTGAGTTCCGGATAGCCTAGATGAAATCCCAAAAGATACAGCAGAACAATGGGGGGCAGGACAACAACGGCCAATCGAGAGGGCCAGACTGTTGGTCTCAACCCGGTTTCAGCCTGCCTGACATCAGCTCGCCTGGCAATTCTTTTGGAGAAGTAGATGCCACCGGTCAAGACGACCAGCAATGCGATCAGATCAAGACTGATTTCAAAGAGCCCGAAAATGCTGAGATCGCCGATTCCGCTGGCAAACAGGGGTTCTGGAAGATACGTTCCGCGATTGGTTACAGCAACGGAATCCCAGAGCAGCATGCTGGCTTCCGGATTTTCGCCTCGAAAAGCCGCTGGGCGAGGCAGGGACTCAATCAGGATGGCCATGAAGAAGAGAATCCAGAGAAGAACCGGGACGTTCCGGAACATCTCGACCCAACAGGTCATTATCTTGGCCACGATCCAGTTCTTGGACAGTCTCAATATGCCGATGATCACCCCCAGAATGGTGGCTACCGTGCAGCCCAGCACGGCCACGACCAGGGTGTTGATCAAGCCGACAAAGGCCGCTCGAATGTGTGGAGATCGCGAAGAATAGTCGATCAGGTACTGATTGATGTCATACGATGCCGGCTCGAACAGAAACTTCAGTTCGACGCCTTTGCCCAGGGTTTGCAGATTTTGGACCGTGTTGCTGACAAGCCAGGAGAACAGAAGCATGACCCCCATCAGGGCAACAACCTGAATCGTGAGCGACCTGTACCGAGTATCGTACAGGAGCATGCTCAACCTGAATTCTGCGGCTGGTCGACTCGTCTGCACTTGGACGTCCCTGTTCACGCACACAAAAAAACCGCGAGGCTTTCACCCCACGGTTTGCGTTTTAACGATGAACAAGACAAAAATCAACGGATGTCTTGACTTGCTTTCACACGAAGATCAACGATAGGGAGGCGCATAGATCAGACCGCCATTGGTCCAAAGATCATTGACCCCGCGAACCAGTTTAACCGGCGTATTGATGCCAATGTTGCGCTCGAAGATCTCGCCAAAGTTGCCAACCTGCTCAATCGCATTAACTGCCCAATCGCCTGGCAATCCAACCATGGCGGCATAGTCACCCTCGGTGCCGAGCAGACGATTGATTTCGGGATCATTGGTTGGTGCGCTGGCCATCTCCCGGACATTGGCAGAAGTGATGCCTTTTTCTTCCGCGATGATCAGGGCATTCAGAACCCAGCGGCCAATATCAGCCCACTGATCATCCCCGTGTCTTACGAGAGGGCCCAAGGGCTCTTTCGAGATCACTTCAGGCAGCACGACGTAATCGTCCGGGTTTTCAGCGCTGGCCCGGGTGGCCGCCAAGCCAGAACGGTCAGTTGTGTATGTGTCACATGCCTGGGAGAAGAATTGCTCCTTGGCTTCGGCGTTGGTTTCGATTGGCACCGGTTCATAGGTCATGCCATTGACACGAAAGTAGTCGGCCAGGTTCAGTTCGGTGGTGGTTCCGGTTTGAATGCACACGCTGGCGCCGTCGAGCTCGGTTGCTGACGAAACGCCCAGATCGGCCCGAACCATGAATCCTTGACCATCATAGAAACTGATTCCGAGGAAAGTCTGTTTCAGGTCCGTGTCACGGGAGTATGTCCACGTTGTGTTTCTTGACAAGATGTCAAACTCGCCCGCGGCCAGAGCCGTGAATCTTTGCTTGGTCGTAACCGGGGTAAACTTGACGGCATTCCGATCACCAAAGAGAGCGGCAGCCAATGCGCGACAGTAGTCAACGTCGTAGCCTTCCCATTCGCCCTCGGCATTCGGACTGGCAAACCCGACCAAGCCGGTCGAAATGCCGCACTCAAGGTTCCCTCGAGCCATGACATCGTCCAAAGTCGCTGCGCTCACGGTCCCAGCCAGTCCGAGAGAAGCCACTAATCCGAAAATAAGCTTTAGTTTCATGATAAAGTTCCTGTATCAACTGATATTTGATCCTAAGTTCCGGCGATTCTAGCGGAGAGTGTCATGAATTTCAAGAACAATCTCAATTTATGTCGCTAATGCAGGAAGGTCTCTTGCAGGTCAAGGTCATCCCATTTGCCTTGCAGCAAGAATGTTTTCGCTGGCCATGTCCATTTGGCGGCAAGACCTTATATGGAACGGGGTTTGAGATCGGCATTCGGGTTTGGCGAGTTCGCAATGCCAAGCCGTGAAACGGTCTTCCGACGGTTTTCCATTCACTTGCTCAAGAACGAATTTGTCAATGCCGATGCTACAGATTTTTTTAAGCATAGCGCCTTTCTTCATGGTGGTGGCTTGTGGCTATGGGACAGCAAAGTCGGGTTTTTTCACTGAAGATGCGATCAACTGGATTACCCGGTTCGTGTTTTATATAGCCCTGCCGGCGATGCTGTTTCGATTCTCTTCCGGATTTTCCATTTCAGACCTGTATGACACCGCGTTTCTGTTTGCCTATCTGTGTGCGACTTTCGGGCTTTATCTTTTGACCACGGTCGTGTCCTTGATGCGTGGAGTGGGTTGGACCGAGGCGGCAATTGAGGCTCAAAGCGCCTCGATCGGCAATGTCGGTTTTCTCGGCATTCCCATACTGGTCTTGCTTCTTGGCGACATGGCCGCGGGACCGGTCATTTTCTTTCTGGCTCTGGACCTGATCATTTTCGGAACATTGATCGTGATTGCAGTCAAGGTATCCAAGGAGGGCCGATTGTCCCTTGATACAGGCAAGAAGGTTGCAGTTGGAATCATCACCAATCCCATGGTCCTCTCCATCACCCTTGGCCTGATATGGGGTCAGTTCAATTTGCCTCTGTCTAAGCCGGGTTGGGATTTTGTCGAGTTGGTGAGTGGAGCGGCAACTCCATGCGCCCTGTTTGTGATTGGGGCCTCACTCGCCGCGAAGTCGGCCGAACGGGTCATCGTGGCGGCCTGGCTGTCGTTCTTCAAGCTCATACTGCATCCGACCCTGATGGCAATATGCGCTTTTGGGCTATTTGACGTCGAACCGGCCATCGCGGGCGTCATGGTCGCTGCTGCGGCCATGCCGACTGCCGGGAACATTTACATATTGGCTCAGCACTTTGGAGTGGCTCCCGCTCGGGTATCGTCGACCATTCTGGTTTCAACTGCTGCAAGTGTAATCACTCTTTCGGTAACGGTGGCCCTGGTTCAGGGGCTGGGTCAATGACGAATCGGCAAGAATGAAGCAAGATATTCGTATACCACACGGGAGCGGCTCCAGACCACATTGTGCATCATCAACCAGGCCTGAAGGGTCAGGTTATCGATCAAATTGCCGATCACATGGCCATCTTTCCTAGCGCTGCCAAGGTAAAGTGGCAGGCCTTGCGATAATTTTTCCTGCTCGCGGAGACAATGGCCTTCGTTTCCTCGTCTTCACCCCATTTGGCGGTCTGCCAATCCTCGTCCAGTCGTGAAAGAGTCCACAGGGCATCGGTGTTGGCGTAGTCATGGATCAGGGCCAAACCCAAGATGATGGAACCCAGCGACGAAACGACCTCACTCAGCCCTGTCAGAGTAAATGAGTTCAGCGTCTGCACCTCCTGACGAAAAGTGTCGATGGCGTTCGGGTTTTGCCGAACGGGCAAAATGCCAGTGCCGATTTGCAACTCTATCCCATATTGCATTTCTATCCATTGCAGAACCGGATCCCACTGTGTTGACTGCCGCTGTCTCAGTTCCTCCGGTTCTGCAACCCGGTGATACAGAAGATCAGTCCAGCCATACTCGACAAGTGATTCAATCATCCCTTCTCGGATATCGGGAACTTGATCAATGGCTGTGTTACTCAGCCGCGTCAGGAACATCGTGTGGGGCTGAATCACGCCCTCCTGCATCTCGAACTCCTGCTTGACCTTCTCCGCCAGTGATTCAGCAGGAACGATCAGGTCATGTTTCGAAGGTGTCTTGACGGTTCTCCCATCCAGTGCAATGCCATAACCGGCAGCATGCCTTTCGACTGTGACTCGCTGCCAAAAAACTTTCGTCTGCCACTCGCTCATGGGGCCTGAACCTCAAATACCCGCATCAGGAACGGGGGTTGTGGGTACGTCATTCAGATTCCATTCCAGAACTTCGGCCAAGTTGAGCATGTGTTCAGGAAAATCAGCGATCAGCTGCAGTGGTTTTTGGGTTTCAGGGTGGATGAATTCCAGACTTCGTGCGTGCAGGAATAATCGTGATTGATCTCTCAGGTCAATGAAGTGATCCAGCTGCGGCTGATCCAGGGTCTTGGGAATGTACTTTTGATCACCTAGTATGGGATGGCCAATGGCAGCCAGATGTGTTCGGAGCTGATGAGTTCGCCCGGTTTGAGGGGCAAGGGCCACCAGCGACAAAACCTGACCAAAAGCAAGTAGTACCTGATACAGGGTTGAGGCCGTCTTCGTTCCGTGGCCTTGAAAGTCCGGCCTTGAACTCAAGCTGACCATGCGACGAGAGAAGCTTTGAGTGTCCTTGGCAATCGCAAAGTCGATTTCGCCATGTCGTGGAGAGGGAACACCGTACGTGACAGCCAGATAATGCTTTGCCAGGCCATGAGACTGGAACAGTCTTGTCATGGAACGAGCGACGGGAATGGTTTTGGCCAGCAGCAGGACACCGGATGTTTCCTTGTCCAGTCGATGTACAAGCCGCAATCGGCTACCCTTGGGCAAAGTGCCAACCATCTCAAGGTATTTATCGACATGTTGCCTTTGGCCGGAGCCTCCTTGGGTAGCCAATCCCGGTGGCTTGTTCAAGGCTAGGAGGAATTCATCCTCAAAAATCACCGAGGCCCTGAGGCGGGCAGCCATTCTTTGATCAGAAACATCGAGTGGCGCTGGCCTTGATCTTTTCGACTGAACGGCACTGATCGATGCAGTTATTTGGACCTGCTGACCGGTCACGAGACGGGTCGAGGGCTTGGCCCTGCTCCCGTTGACACGAATCAGCCCCTTGCGACACAGTCGTTCGATCAGGGACTGGGTCAGATTGCCATATGTGGCTCTCAGCCAACGGTCAAGCCTTTGGTTGGAATATTCAGGTGTGACCGTGTCGCTTTGAGAAGAATTCATTGGATCAGGGATTTGGTAAGCAAGACACCGAGAATCAGGGCCCCCAAAGATAAAATGATTGAGCCGAGAATGTAGAGAAGAGCCCACTCCATTTTGGCATTGTTGAACAATTGCCAGGAATCATGGCTAAAGGCAGAGAACGTTGTAAAGCCGCCCAGAAAGCCGTTGACGATCAAGGGAGCGAAGCGTTCCGAATGCTGGGGGTTGAGAGGAAAGTATGCGACCAACATTCCCATCAGTAGCGAACCAATCACATTCACAAACAGCGTTCCGTACGGAAAACCTGTACCGAGCAGGGTGCTGGACGATACGTTGACCAGATAGCGGAGCATGGCCCCGGTCGCACCGCCGACAGCGACCTGCAACAGTGACATGGTCACAAAATCCCCCAATTCATGTCATGTGATGGCATTCGATTCAGGAGTTCATTCATTGGCCTTTTGAGTTCGGTTCCGACTTCTGGGATATCTTGCGGCGCAAGTTCTTGAAGTAATCCAGACGTTTCTTCATGGTTCGCTCGAAGCCGCGTTCAACAGGCTGGTAGTATTGGCTTCGGTTCAGACTTTCGGGAAAGTAATTCTGACCTGAAAATCCCAGCGGCACGTCATGGTCATATTGATATCCCTTGCCGTAGTCCATCTCTTTCATCAACCGAGTTGGTGCGTTCAGAATATGCTTGGGCGGCATGAGAGAACCGGACTTGCGGGCGTCCTGAGTTGCCGTTTTGTAAGCGGCATAACTCGCGTTGGACTTTGGCGCCAAAGCCATGTATATGACGGCCTCAGCTATGGCAAGCTCTCCTTCGGGGCTTCCCAGCCTTTCATACGTTTGCCATGCCCTGAGTGCAATGTTCATGGCATCTGGGTCGGCAAGCCCAATATCCTCGATGGCCATCCGAGTGATCCTGCGAGCCAGATAATGAGGATCCTCTCCGGCATCCAGCATGCGCGCCAACCAGTATAGTGAGGCGTCTGGGTCGGACCCACGAACCGACTTGTGCAAGGCTGAGATCAGGTTGTAATGCCATTCACGGGATTTGTCGTAAGATATCGCCCGCCGAGAGAGAAGGTCGGACAGTTCCTGAACGCTGATTTTCTCTGGCGGGCTCAACTCCATGATCTGCTCGACGCCATTGAGCAAGTTGCGACCGTCACCATCCGCACTTTCAACTAGCCAGGAGCGTGCTTCGTCAGTCACAGGCAAGGGACGACCATAATGCCTTTCCGAGCGGAGAATGACTTCGTTCAGAGCATCGGGAGACAGACGCTCCAGGGTCAAGACCCTCAAGCGGGAGAGCAGGGCCGGGTTAATCTCGAAGGAGGGGTTTTCGGTAGTTGAGCCGATCAGCCTGACGCTACCATCCTCGACATAGGGCAAGAAGCCATCCTGTTGGGTTTTGTTGAAGCGATGGATCTCATCCACAAACAGGATTGTGGCCTTGCCGCTTTTCCAATTCTCCCGTGCCGTAGCAAAAATTTTTCTCAATTCGGCCGTGTTGGTAAACACCGCGCTGGTTTCGACAAAAAAACAGTCGAAGTCCTTGGCTATCAATCTGGCTATGGTGGTTTTTCCGACACCGGGCGGCCCCCAAAATATGATTGACGGCAGTGTCCTGGATTTGATGATGTTGTTCAGGGGCTTGTTGCGGCCAATCAGTGTCTTTTGCCCGACGACGTCCTCAAGGCTCTGTGGCCGAAGCCTGTCTGCCAGTGGACGAAGAGCGCTGTCCGGAGTCGATTCATTCAGGTTATTGCCAAACAAGGTGCTCATGATCAGACTTAATCAAATAGCCACGAGAGAGCAAGAACTCAAATCGAAACAATCAGCCCGAAAACTTCTTGCATCAAAAATTGGCATTCAGTTATCACGGTTTGGTGACGTGTCTGGTCACGGCTTTGGAGTTGCTGGTCAATGCAGGTGGGCATGCCAGGTTGTGTTGCATTTGTCGTTCGGATGGACGGCAGTCGTCTTGGGTTCGACTTTATCTCAAAAATCTGAATGCCCATGGTGACAGACTTTCGCAGTATGGAAACCATCTATGCTACTCATGTAGTGTCATGAATGAAAATGGTTTTTTCTTTCCCTTGAGACACTCTGCCCACCCTCTCATATCCAGTTATGTTCATACGCGTCAAGACCGCTCCCCATCAGCACCATATCGTTCGCTATTCCCCTGTGTGCACGACCAAGGACAATCACGGTCTCGAGCGGGCCATTGTCAAGTAGCAGCGCGAGATGGGTCGCAGTTCCACGTCGAAGATTCTGTTGCGAAGTACCGGATACAGTCGATTTCTGAAGGTAGAGAGCACCGCCATGGTGCAGATCGACCCCGAGGCCGTCGCCGCCGATGCGCGATGAGCCAGACGATGCGGAATCATCACCAACCTCTTGGACACCACCGGGTGCGGCGATGCCATGCAAAGTATCGGTCATGGGCAGGTGAGCTCACACGACCCCCAATCTTGGCAAACCTTACACTGATATCGCCACGGGTACTGGCATGTGGACACTACCCATGATGTGTTCCTAAGCAAAAGCTCACCCTTGACAAAAAATCAGAGCGGGTTTATGTTGTCAGCATGAGCGGACCGCCGTGTGACGCCAGGCGGCCGGAGGCCCGTTGGACCAGAAACTGAACAGGAAAAGACTGGAGCGCGATGAGTTATAGACTGATGATGCACATGGTGCACGAAGAAAGACAGTGGCGCCAGTCGAAAGGGCTGAATATGAACAGCAACGAGACAGAGAATGTCGGCACGATTTATGTTATCGTCGTGGTTCCGCTGATACTGGGCGGAATGTTCGCCTGAACGGGAAAGACGGCATGAACGATATCTGCCCTCCTGCCCTTTGATGAGAAGGGCATCAAGGGCTTCATTGTAGATCGGGATCGTGTCATCAACCCCTTCTTTGTCGGTCGCGACGACATCATCGCGCTCGTGAACGACTGCCTGATGCAGATCAACACGCGCCACCTTGAAAAAAGGACTATTCCGCCGGCCAAGGGGCTGATGCAGCTTGTTCAGGGTGCTCCCGGCATTGGCAAAACCGTTAGTGTCTCAGTTTGAATTATTGCACCATAGAAATCATGATCATGTGGGGAAGCAGTACGTAAATTATATTCAAACTGAGACACTACCGACTTTTGAGCATGGTTGACAATTAGGAAAAAAGTTTATCCTACATATTCACTGTATTGTATGGAGACAAATGGCAAGCACGGATTTGAACAGGCAAAACAAGCTTTTGACTGAGCCGTTTCGAAAGGCCATGTACGATTTCGAGCCGGTCCAGGTTTTAGGTTGCCTCAAGCAGGCTTTCGCTGAGGATGCAAGAGTGCATTTGGCCAATCCCTTTGAAACGCTTGAGAATGTCGAAGAGTTTTTTCTGAAAGCTCTGATGACGCTCCACGATTCAATTCCGGACCTTGAAAGGCGCGAGTTGATTGTTGTTTCTGGGGACTCGCAGACAGGCCAACACTGGGTTGGTGCGTGCGGTTACTACACGGGAGAGTTTGCCAGACCTTGGCTGGACATACCGCCAACCGGTCATCAGATTGCCATGCGATTTCATGAATTCTACCGGATAGAAGACGGCCAGGTCGTCGAAATGCAGGCCCTATGGGATATTCCGGAGCTGATGATGCAAGCCAATGCCTGGCCGATGGCTCCGAGCCTAGGACGCGAGTGGCATGTTCCAGGCCCTGCGACACAAGACGGCCTGATGAGCAGTGCCGAAAGTCAGGAACGAAGTCTGGAAAGCCTTGAATTGGTATCGGCGATGTTGAACAGGTTGGGAGAGTTTGCAACAGGTGGTGTTGAAGCCATGCAACTGGACAAGTACTGGCATCCTCGATGTGGTTGGTACGGACCATCTGGCATTGGGACCTGCCGTGGCATCAAGGGGTTTCGCAACTGGCATCAAATACCGTTCCTGAATGCCATGCCGGACCGGATGGGAAGCTTGGGCAAGGGCAATCTTTTTGCTGAAGGTGATTATGTCGCCTTTACGGCCTGGCCAGGAATAATGACGATGACCATATCCGGCGATGGCTTTATTGGAATCGCTCCTTCCAACCAGCGGATCACGATGCGAAGTCTGGATTTCTGGCGCTGTGAGAATGGCATGATCCGCGAAAACTGGGTGCTCGTAGACCTGCTGGATGTTTATGCCCAGATTGGCGTTGATGTTTTTACGCGCTTGCGAGAATTCAACAAGGCTCGATCAAACTGATGATATTCTAGGGAAACTGAAGAGGGTTCGTCATGCGTCCTTGAGCGAGCAAGGTGCAGAACGGCCCACCTATTCTTCTTCTTGATCCTGAACTCGTTCCCTGTCTGCCTTGCCCTTGGCTTCAGCATCTCGATCCACAAGTTCAATCACGGCCATCGGGGCCATGTCACCGTAACGAAAACCGGCCTTGAATATTCTTGTATATCCACCGTTGCGATCCTTGTATCGTGGCCCCAGCTCATCGAACAGTTTTCGCAGATGCTGATCCTGCTTGAGGCGCGAGCGAGCCATTCTGCGTGCCTGCAAATGACCCTTTTTGCCTAACGTGATCAACTTTTCTACGACCCGTCGCAGTTCCTTGGCTTTGGGAAGGGTCGTCTTGATTTGTTCGTGTTCAATGAGCGAGCCGGCCATGTTGGCAAACATGGCCTTCCGGTGTTCACTCGTTCGATTTAGATTCCTGTACCCGTCACCATGTCGCATGATCGATCCTTAAATGTTTCTGCTTAGCTCAGCCAGGGACTGAGTGGCTATATGTCTCGTTCTTCGGCCCGACGAGCCAGCTCTTCAATATTGTCTGGCGGCCAGTTGGGCAAGTCCATGCCAAGAGACAAACCCATGTTTTCCAGGACTGTAATGATCTCGTTGAGCGACTTGCGGCCAAAATTGGGGGTGCGAAGCATGTCCTGTTCGGTGCGCCGAACCAGATCACCCACATAAAAGATATTGTCGTTCTTCAGGCAGTTGGAAGAGCGCACGGAAAGTTCCAGTTCCGAAGCCTTTTTGAACAGGTCCAGATTCAGTTCGCTGGTTTGTGTGTCCTCAATCTGCTCTTCGGGGGTCGGTTCAGTAAAGTTGATGAACGTATCAAGGTTCGTCTGCAGAATTTTGGCCGCATAGGCGATGGCGTCCTCGGGGGTAACGGAGCCATCCGTCTCACAATTCAAAATCAGGCGGTCATAGTCCAGAATCTTCCCCTCCCGCGCGGCCTGAACCTTGTAGGATACCGACTTGACCGGTGAAAAGATGGCATCAATGGCAAGAAAATTCACGGAAGCATCCGGGGGTTTGTTCATTTCGGCCGGAACGTACCCTTTGCCAACCCCCACGGTGATCTCCATTTGAATGGAGGATTCGCGGTCCAGATGGCAGATGACATGACGCGGATTCAGGATTTCGACGCCCGTCACCGGATCGATCATTCCGGCAGTGACCTCACCGGGCTGTGAGGATTTCAGAAGCATGCGGCGCGGCGTTCGATAATCGGACCGGACAATGACTCCCTTCAGGTTCAGAAGAATGTCGATCACATCTTCGCGTACTCCGGGAATGGACGAAAATTCCTGAACGATGTGCTCGATTTCGACGCCGATAATCGCGGCACCACGAATTGAAGAGAGCAGGACGCGGCGTAGAGAGTTGCCGATCGTCAGACCAAAGCCGCGTTCAAGAGGGCCGATTTCAATAGTGAGCTGGTTGGGGTTTGCACTTGATCTTTTCACCAAGTGTGGTGATATGAGCTTTTCCCAGTTGTCTTGGAACATAACATAGCCTCCATCCGTTTTCCCGATGGTTCCGGCATCGGGAATGTCTCGAAAAACTAATTTTGATTGACTGGCACGATATCGTTATACGCGCCGACGTTTGGGCGGTCGACACCCATTGTGAGCGATCGGGGATACATCCCGGATCGAGACGATTTCAAAGCCGACCGCAGCCAGTGAGCGGAGGGCGCTTTCGCGGCCGGAGCCGGGTCCCTGTATCCTGATCTCAAGCACCTTCACGCCATGCTCCTGAGCCTTGCGTCCGGCATCCTCGGCCGCAATCTGAGCAGCATAAGGGGTCGACTTGCGCGATCCCTTGAAGCCGACGGTCCCGGCCGACGACCACGCAACCGCGTTGCCCTGCTTGTCGGCAATCAGGATTTTCGTGTTGTTGAAGGATGAACTGATGTGAGCGATGCCCTCAGTTATGTTCTTGCGTTCCTTGCGTTTCAATCGAACTTTGTCGCGAGCCAAGGTTTTGTCTCCTTTTACCGTCTCTTGCCGGCTATTGGCACCGGCTTGCCCTTGCGGGTCCGGGCATTGGTATGAGTTCTTTGTCCTCTCACGGGAAGTCCCCGGCGATGCCTGAGCCCTCGATAACATCCCAGATCCATCATGCGCTTGACGTTCATTTGCACTTCGCGTCGGAGATTGCCCTCGGCAATATAGTTCTGGTCGATATGCTCCCGCAGCGATTTGACATCAAGATCACTCAGCTCATGGACTCTGGTGGCTTCCCCGATGCCAACCGCTTCACAGATCTTTCGGGCCGATTGGTGTCCAATGCCGTAGATGCTTGTCAATGCGATCGGAACCCGCTTGCGGGCTGGGATGTTCACACCGGCTATACGCGCCATTCAAACCTCGATTCAGTCGCTGTGCTCAAAGAAAATATAGTGCATGGTGCCAATGGGCACCGGAACCGATGCAGGTAGGTGTTGGAAGACCTGTTTCAAGCCCCTGTGTCAAATTTTGAGCCAAGCCCCTGTCGCACCAGTCAGCAAGGACGCAGAGACCGTAAGTCTCTGCGTCCTTGCTTTGTCGGTCTGGCAGAACCGGAACCGGATTTTTAAATGCTCTCCTACCGGCTTGGCACGGGACTGCTGTCTGGAACAGCGGCAATACCCTCTGAAGAATCTTCGCGCAAGGACTTGATCAAGCCGTAAACCATGACAATCATGATGACCGAGATCGGAAGTCCCGCCGCAATTGAAGCGGATTGCAGGGCAGCCAGACCGCCGGCCAGCAGGAGAACCGCAGCGACCAGACCCTCGCCCAGCCCCCAAACAATGCGGAAACGTTGGGGCGGGTCGTCATTGCCCATCGACAGCATGGTCGTAATGACCAGAGTGCCTGAATCAGAAGAGGTAATGAACCATGTGGCCAACAGAAATGTGGCCAAGGCTGATATGATCCACCTCAGTGCGTCGATTGTCGTCAGGTTGCCTATGGTTTCGTAGAGTGCACTGGGCAAGTTCCAGCTCATGACCGTGTCAATGATGCCGGCCGAACCCACTCCGCCAGGTGCCATCAGCTCCATGTACAGAGCATTGCCACCAAACATGCAGAGCCACAGGAACGAAATCGTGGTGGGGACAAAAAGAACACCGACCATGAATTCACGAATGGTACGGCCACGGCTGATCCGAGCAATGAAGATGCCGACAAAGGGTGCCCAGGAAATCCACCAGCCCCAATAAAAGATGGTCCAGCCGCCTTGCCAGGCTATGGCATCGTCGGTCCCTGCCGTCCAGAAACCCATAGGGAAGAAATTCCAGAGATAGTCGCCCATGGACGAAACGAAGAAGCCAAGCAGCCACTTGGTGGGGCCCCAAAGCAGGAAAAATGCCAGCAAGACAACTGAAAGCCAGATATTCCATTCGGAGATGATCCGTATTCCATTTCCTACGCCCGACACGGCCGACAGTGTCGCAATGAGCGTGATGACGGCGATGAGGATGATCTGCGTCGTAACACCGGGATCAACCCCAAAAAGATATTGCAGTCCAGTTGCCATTTGGCTGACACCCAAGCCCAGTGAAGTGGCGACACCAAAAACCGTGCCGAATATGGCCAGCAGATCAACCGCATGACCGATAGGACCGTAGATTCTGTCGCCAATGATCGGGTAGAGTGCGGAGCGAAGAGTGAATGGAAGCTTTTTTCTGAAGCCGAAATAGGCCAGACACAGCCCCACGATGACATAAACTGTCCAGGCATGAAAGCCCCAGTGGAAATAGGTCGTCCGCATGGCTACAATTGCCCGCTCCTGGGTCAGATCGGTCGCACCTACAAGGTCTGCATGGGGATTGTTGGGGTAACCGAACCCGCCGGAATTGTCAAAGTAGAACACTGGCTCGGCAATGCCGAAGAACAGGATCCCAATCCCGACTCCGGCAGAAAACAGCATTGCAAACCATGAAAAGTTGCTGAATTCGGGTCTGGAGTCATCCGAACCCAAGCGTATGGACCCGTACTTGGACAGCATCAGCCCAATGCACATGATCATCATTGCCACGACGGCCAGCAAGTAATACCAGTTGAGAGTGGCCTCAACCCACCCCTTGATACTCGAATAAACGGCGCTGGCGAAATCAACGTTGAGAATGGTGAAAATGACAAAACAAACGACCATGACCTTGGCCGCTATGCCCATTCCGGAATGAAGTCCCTTCATGGGGCCGCTCCCGGCAACATTGATCTGACTTTTTGAATTGTTCATCGATTGTTCCTCCTTGTTCTTGTCGGACACGACAGGACAGGGCCTGTCGTTGCCATGTTCATTCATCCGAAACGAAGCGCATGGACGCGGAGACTCCAAGGTACACACCCGCTCCTGGATCGGACAAGGGCACACAATAACACAAAGGATGCCGAACTAACAAGGTCTGTTGAACGGTTGACGGTACCTACACCGCTTGTGAAGTTTCCATGAGTACTTTTTTCGGAAAGAATCGACCGTCCTTCGCGATTCCCCAAGCCACGGCCTGTCCTTCAAGCGACACCCAGATCGTCTGATTCCTGGCCAAGCCGGGCAGGCTCACTTCAATGGAACCGCCGTTTTGAACAGTCCCTGCCTGTGTTTTGCTGCAGCCATATTCAGGCATGTGCCTGAGCGCGGTTTCCAAGGGCAGTACCAGCAACCTCAGATTGTTGTAGCTTGTCGATCCGGTAAAATGCTCGAGGGGGTGAGCCTGATCCAGGCTGAATGGGCCACTTCTGGTCCTGACCAAGGTTTCGACGTGGCCGTAACAGCCAAGCTTGTCCCCCAAGTCCCGAGCCACAGACCGCACGTATCCCCCCTTGCCGCATTCCATTTCGAGCGTAATCTGGCCTGGCAAGTTCCATTCCGTCACCTGCAGGGATTTTATCAACAGCGGACGGGACTTCAGCTGGACCCGTTCACCCTTGAGTGCTTTGCTGTAGGCTCTGATTCCATCAACCTTGACGGACGAAAACTGCGGCGGCACCTGCTGTATAAGACCTTGAAACAAGTCCAAGGCGGCCAGAACCTCTTCTTTCGATGGGCGATTTTCAGACCGGGCAATGATAGTGCCGGTCGCATCGTCCGTTGATGTTGCAGCGCCAAAGTTGACCACAAAACGGTAGCATTTGATCGAATCGGTGATAAAGGGAAGCGTCTTGGTGGCTTTCCCGAAGGCAATGACGAGAACGCCGCTTGCCGGCTTGTCCAGAGTTCCGGCATGCCCGGCCTTGCGAATACGCAAGGCCGGCTTGATCCGACTGACGGCCTCAAAGGATGTCAATCCTGCTGGCTTGTTTATGGCTAGCCAGCCATGAATTTCGGTTTCAACTCGTGCTGAACCCGGAGCGTTCATGTTCAGTCAACTTGAACGGTGCCATGCAACTGGTTTTTGTCTTGCTGCAAGAGCCTTTGTGTTCTTTCGATCTGGTCGAACAGCGGGTCGGACACAAAATGCAGGCCTGGCGAGAACTTGAGATCCAGTTCCTTGTTGAGAAGCCGTCTGATTTCCCTTCGGCTGGCATTGAGCGAAGAAATGACCTGTTCGGCATGCTGTCCTCCCAAGGGAATGACAAAGACCGTGGCTTTCTTGAGATCTGTGCTCATGCGAACTTCTCCGACGGTCACCGAAATTTGGGGGAGTTCCGGATCAAAAAAGTCCCATTCGGACAGTATGCAGGCCAGTTTTCGGCGGACCAGCTCACCCACTCGCAATTGCCTTTGAGATTGCCCTTCACTTCGTGACGCGGACGTGACCATAGAAACCTCCCTCAAGTCAATTTCACGGGAAAACACTCGGCAAAATTAATACCGGTTGCTATATGATAGTAGAGTTTTTTGGCGGGAGTAAAAGAATTGACACAGGTACCCACGGTCGGGGTTGTCGGTGCGTCGGGGCGCATGGGAAGAATGCTCATCAAGGTTGTTTCGGATTCTGACCGGGTCCAGCTGGGAACAGTCATCGAAAGACCGGACCATCCATGGATTGGGAAAGCACTCAAGGATGTCTATCCGGATGTCCCGCTTGAAATGATTGTTGAAAGCGAACTGGAAGTTGCATGTTCCGAAGTTGAAGTCTTGATAGATTTCAGTTCACCGGCGGCCAGCACGGGAGTGGCGACCTTCGCTGCCAAGCACGGCAAGATTCATGTTGTTGGCACGACGGGGTTTGGCAAAGAGCACGACGCTCATATCGCTGAATGTGCCCAGGACACCGTCATCATCAAGGCAGGAAACATGTCTCTTGGGGTCAACTTGCTGACGAAGCTGACCGAGCGAGTGGCTGCTGCGCTGGATGAGGATTTTGACATTGAGATTGTTGAAGCCCATCATCGATACAAGGTCGACGCCCCCTCTGGAACGGCCCTGATGCTTGGAAAGGCGGCGGCAAAAGGCCGCAAGATAGATCTGATGGACCACTTGGACAAACCTCGGGATGGCCAAATTGGAGCTAGGGCAAAAGGCAATATCGGGTTTTCAGCGATCAGAGGTGGCAACATAGTTGGTGAACATGAGGTGATGTTTGCCGCCGATGGTGAACGGATTGTGCTGTCTCACATTGCCACCGATCGTACCATCTATGCCTCTGGTGCACTCAAGGCGGCCTTGTGGGGTTTGGGCAAGCGGCCCGGCCTCTATGACATGGCGGATGTTCTTGGCCTGTAAAGCGAACCCGGCGGCCGAAGCGGATCCTCCAAATCGTGGTGGCAATACCGCATGACCGCGCTCATGGCGACGCCATCCACTCTACGGCATGTCTTGCAGTGGATACGGTCTCTCTTCTTCGTCATGCATATGTATGTCGTCATGGCTGTCATGGCCATCTACTTCATTCCAATGAGTGCAATCCGCAACGAGTGGGCGTACACGGCAATCAAGATGTACTGCCGATATGTCCGCTGGTCAGCCCAGCGGATTGTCGGGCTAAGATCCGAAATTCGAGGTCGGGTACCGGCAGGCGAGGTCCTGATCTGCGCCAAGCACCAGTCCTTTTTTGACATTCTGATATTATGCAGCATATTGCCCAAGCCGCGCTTCGTCATGAAAAAGGAGCTGGCTCGGACGCCAATCGTTGCGTATTTTGCGCGGAAGATCGAGTGCGTCTCGGTTGACCGAGGAAAAAAGGGAGCGGCGATCGTCCAACTCAAGCAAGGGGCACTGTCCAAAAAGGGTCAGCCGGGACAACTGATCATTTATCCGCAGGGAACGCGTGTCGCCCCCAAGGTCAAGAAACCTTACAAGGTCGGTTCGGGCGTGATTTATACCCTGCTTGAAATGACGTGCGTGCCTGTAGCGACGAACGTTGGCTGCTTTTGGCCTCGGAAGGCCATTTTCCGATTACCCGGACTGGCCGTCGTCGAATTTTTGCCGGCGATTGAGCCGGGTCTTACTCAAGAGGTGTTCATGCAGAAAATGGAACGGCTTGTCGAGTCCAGTTCTGACCGGTTGATCGACGAAGCCGAAAATTGCCATGGTCCCATTCAATTGCCTACACGAACGAAACTTCATGAGCGTTGAACATGAATGGGGAAAAGCGGGTCGGTGACCGTTTCAGCTCACCGGAAGCCCGGAGCATCCTGTTCTAGGCCGGAGAGTGAACGGATGGAATGACATCTAGAAAAGGTTGAACTTCCTTGCCTTGCGCTTGTCCAGTGTTCCCATGGCAACGAATTTCCTGTAGCGATTGAGTTTCAGGTCTCCAGGATCCATGTCGACAATTTCAGTCAACGCGCTCCGCAATGCCTTGCGGGTTGCTTCAAATGTTTTCTTGGGATCTCGGTGAGCACCCCCAACCGGCTCCATGACAATGCGATCGATCACCCCCAACTTTTTCAGGTCATTGGCGGTCAACTTCAATGCTTCTGCTGCGGTATGCATCATGTCGGAACTCTTCCAAAGAATTGATGCACATCCTTCGGGGCTGATTACCGAGTAGACGGAATGCTCCAGCATCAGCACCCGGTTCGCTGTTGCCAGCGCTACTGCGCCTCCAGAACCACCCTCGCCGATGATGACTGACACCACAGGAACTTCCAGTTCAAGGGATTTTTCGATCGCTCGGGCGATGGCCTCCGACTGCCCTCGGGCCTCGGCTCCTTGCCCCGGATAGGCCCCCGGCGTATCAACCATCGTTATGACGGGCAAACGGAATCTGTCCGCCAACTCCATCAATCTGATGGCCTTGCGATAGCCTTCTGGGCGAGCCATGCCAAAGTTGTGATGAATGCGGTTCTTGGTGTCCTTGCCCTTTTCTTGCCCGATGACCACTACGGGCTTGTCATCGAAGCGAGCAAGGAGCCCCATGACGGCCTTGTCATCGGCAAAGTTCCGATCACCCGCAAGAGCAGTGGCTTCCGTAAAGAGGGTGTGCACATAATCCATGAAGTGTGGCCGGTCGGCATGACGCGCCACCTGGCATTTCTGCCATGGTGTCAGGCTGCGGTAAATTGATTTGATTTTCTTCAGATTGATCGCTTCAAGGCGTTCCAGCGTCTTGAGAAAATCCTTGTTCGCTTCAAAACCGGGCGTCGCCTTCAATTCGGTTATCTGAACGTCGATGTCGGCGATAGGTTTTTCAAAATCCAGATAATGCTTCATAACTGCTGACAATTGACAATTTTAGCCAAGATTTAAAGATTCATGCCCTTCAGACGGATATTTTCGCTCAGGAAGTCGGCTGTCGATGCCTTGACGCGACTGTCTCTGTCTAGGCTGCTCTTGATCGGTATCACCGCGGCTGGGAGCGGGTTTCTCTGTCTGCGCTTGAGATAAGTGAACAGGCGTATTTTCATCCGGTTGGATGAATGGAATATCTAGCACTTAAGCGAATGGCATCCGATTTATAGCCCGAGGTTGGAGTCGCTATGGACAAGGTCAATGGTGGTACGATCGGATGGCCGGGAGCATGAATTCTGGCCCCTGCTGTTGAACGCTCAAAGCCCCGAAACCTGGTGGAGGTGGGTTGGCGGCTTGAAGTTCGGGTGCAAGCGCTGTTGCCATGATGGCTTTGCGATGCAAGCAAGCGAGTGACTGGACTCGACACCGTCACCCGTGAGGCTCTCTCGGTCAAAGGTCAGAGAACACGTTGGTGATTCTTCCAAGTGCATCTTGCAGGACCGAACGCGGCATGGCAACGTTAAATCGATGAAAGCTCTCACCGCCCAGGCCAAAGGTTGGTCCAAGGTTGGTGGCGATTCGGGCGCCCTTGTGAAGCCTCGAGGTTACTTCTTCAAGGGCAAGCCCACAGTCACGAAAATCAACCCAAGCGAGGTATGTCGCTTCCAACGGCATGGACTTGATTCCCGGGATTTGATTGACAGTTGCATCGAACAGCAAGCGATTCTGATTGATATACTGCATCAGGCCGTCAACCCATTCTGCGCCAGCGGAAGAGTAAACGGCTTCAGCCAGAAACAATCCGAAGGAGTTGGGCGAGATGCCCAGAGCAGTCATTTTTTGTTGAAACTTTGCCCGTAGCGTTTCGTCTTCAATGATGACATTGCCCGTATGGGAGCCGGCCAGATTGAATGTTTTGGTGGTCGCGGTCAGCATGATCAGCCGGTCGCGAACCGAAGGAGCAGCCAGCGGGGCAACGACATGCCGATGGCCTGGCAGGACCAGGTCATGGTGAATTTCGTCAGAAACCAGGATCAGGTCGTGTCGCTGACAGAACCCGCACAACTCGGCCAGTTCTTCTTGCCGCCAGACCCGTCCGCCGGGATTGTGCGGCGAACACAATATTGCCATGGAGGTCGATGGATCCACCAGTTGATCATAGACATCAAAATCAAACTTATAAATTTCGTCTTCAAGCTTGAGCGGACACTCGACAACCTTCCGGTTTGCAGCCTTGATAACTCGGCTGAAGGCGTGATACACAGGGGTGAAAAGGATGATGCCGTCCCCGGGCGAGGAATAGGTCTCTACGCATAGTGCAGTGCCATTGACCAGACCATGCGTGGAGAATATCCAGTCCGGTTCGACCCTCCAGCCGTGCCGTTTGTACATCCACCAGATTATGGCTTCACGATAGGCATCGTCATCGCCGTAATAACCGAAGATTCCATACTCCTGCATTTTGGCGATGGCATCGTAGGCAACCTGAGGTGGTCGAAAGTCCATGTCGGCAACCCACATGGCAATGCCATCCTGCTTGGGCACCTGGTAAATCTTGTCAATCAGGTCCCATTTTGCACTGTGGGTATTGCGTCGTTCAATGACTTCGTCAAAATTCAATTTCGCTCTCCATATATTCAATTCGGAACTATGAGGGCATTCTCCTAAATGGTGTTGAATTGCTGCCACATTCAAGGATGGGGCCGTCGGCGACAAGCAAATGGAAAAATCCGATTTCTTCATTATTTGGTGCTACGATCAGGGAATTTGATCGGGAGCATGACACAGCAGGTTACGGACATGGCCATCAGACAAATATTATACTATCCACATCCAATTCTGCGCAAGCCTAGTCAAGCCATCGCCGAAGTCAATGATGGAATCAAGTCTCTGGCCTCTGACATGATCGCGACAATGTATGCTGCTCCGGGCATTGGTCTGGCAGCACCGCAGGTTGGCGTAAACGTGAGGTTGTTTGTCATGGATTGTTCCAAACATGAGCACCCGCCGCGGGTCTTTCTCAATCCCTCGATCGTTGAATTCTCGGCCGAACAGGAGATCTTGGAAGAAGGATGTCTGTCCCTTCCAGAACAATTTGCAGATATCGAGAGGCCTCGTTCGTGCCGGATTGCTTACATGGATATGGCGGGTCAAGCCCATGAAGTGGATCTGGAAGGAATTGAGGCCCGGTGTGCCCAGCATGAAATTGATCACCTGAACGGCAAGTTGTTTATTGATCACATATCCAGGCTGAAGCGCCAGCTTCTGCTCAAGAAGCTGCAAAAACACTTGGCTGAAGTCAGGAAGTCGGACCGCGCAAGTTGATACAGGAATTGAAGCCGAAACGGGCGGTTGGATGCCTGAATCTTGCAGGCCTGACAAAATACTGAATTGATCGATGACTCAGGCCACCAAAGTGATTTTTTTGGGAACCTCGAGTTTTGCCGTTCCCGCTTTGGAATGTCTTTTGGCTCATCGCTTCGATGTGATACGGGTGCTTACCCAGCCCCCAAGAGCGGCGCATCGAGGTAAAAAAATCACCCCCACAGCCGTACATAGGCTGGCAACTGACAACGGGCTCACGGTGAGTACGCCCTCACAATTGAATGATCCGGCTGCATTTGAGGAATTCAAGTCTCTCAAGCCCGATTTTGCCGTCGTTGTAGCCTATGGTCTGATCATTCCTCCGGCCCTTTTGACGGTTCCGACCAAGGGCTTTCTGAACGTTCATCCCTCCAAATTGCCCCGCTGGCGGGGTGCAGCGCCAATTCAGCGAACCTTGATGGCCGGAGATGCCTCAACGGGTGTCTGCATTGTCAAGGTTGTCAGAGACCTTGATGCCGGCCCAATCTATCGTCAACGAAACCATGAAATCAAGCCCGGAACCATAGCCACTGAACTCAGTGAGGAGTTGGCACTCTCCGGCGGGACGCTTCTGGTTGACGTGCTGAACGGCTTTGAGCAGATCAAGCCTGTTGAACAGGGAAACGAGGGAATGTGTTACGCGCACAAAATCGTGAAAGAGGAGACTAGGATCGATTGGCAAAGTTCAGCCGAAGAAATTTACCACAAGATACACGGCCTGTCTTTGTCTCCGGGAGCCTGGACCATGCACGGGAATCAGAGAATCAAGGTGTTGCGGTGTGATGTGGCTGACGGTTCCGGCGCGCCAGGACGAATTCTTGACGATACCCTTTCCATCGGCTGTGGGAAGGGAGTGATCATTCCCACTCATCTGCAAAGAGAGGGCAGGTCCGCCATGAATCTAACAGAGTTTTTGCGAGGGTATCAATTGCAAAAGGGAGATCAGCTGAACTGACTCGGTCAGCACAAGGAATGATGTTCATGAAACCGAGTGCGCGTCTCCATGGCACTCCATGAGCTGGCCATGCAATTGCCGATATGGAGCAGAAGCTTGTGTTGGTTGTATGCTGAGGTGGTCAGTGCCAGTGTCAAGTCGGCTTTCTTGGTGTCTTGTGAATGCAAAAGCCAGCTGTATTGGATAGTGCACTCACCGGTGCCTTACAAAAAACGTTTTAGGCAAAAAGCCTTGCGACTAGACAGACCATGCCAAAGCTCAGGATCCTGACACGACTGTGCCGCCAGCCTTTCCGTCAATAACTGACACTGGGCATGTGTCTTGACTTGATGGCCGAGGGCAGTACGGCGTTCAGATCAATTTCTTGGCCGCAGCTACGGCCAGTTCGTCGGCCCGGTTGTTCCCCTCGTTGGAGCTATGACCTCTGACCCAATTCCATTTGATCGCACGGTTTTGGCACAAGGTATCAAGTTCCTTCCACAAATCCATATTCGCAACGGCTTTCTTGGTCGAGAGTCGCCAGTTTTTTTGCTTCCAGCCGTGTATCCACTTTGTCATTCCGTCAATGAGATACCTGCTGTCGGCGTGAATAGTGACGGATTGCTGATGAGGCAAATGCTTGAGAGCATTGATGGCACCCATCAATTCCATGCGATTGTTGGTTGTGCTCTCCTCAAATCCCCAGCCTTCGAATCGGCATTCGATCTTGCCATCCATCCAAACTTCCAAAATGCTTGCCCACCCTCCTGGACCTGGATTGTTTAGACATGATCCATCCGTATAAGCAAAGATTGACTTCCCTTCAATAGGGTAGTTAACGACCTGTTCCAGATTGGATACGGATGATTGCAACCGTGTGACTTCCGCGCTTTTGAGCAGATTCCACCGGATATCCATGACGTCACAGAGGAGATCAAGCGTTGTCCACAGATCGGAGTTGGAACCGTCTCTCTCATCCTTGTTTGCCGTTCCATCAATGACGTGAACACTTGTGATGTATATGTCCGCACGGGCTGATCTGGGAATCAGTGCCAGCGTCGCAACAGCGGCCTGCAAGGCAAGCCTTTCAGAACTGGCAGAATCAATCCTGACCCTCAATGTGTTTACATTGCAGGCCTCGCCGTTACTCAGAGTTTCAATGCAAGTTGTCCAACTGCTCGCCGCCATTCCTTCGGCTTGGTTCGTTTCGATAGCAACTTTATAGATCATTGTGGTCTCCCTGATACGAACTGCCTCTGCGACGGCGGGCCTGAAGTTCTGACCGTTCTTGGCAGATTGAAGGATACTGCTTCCCGGGCTGTTTCCGAGGTATGCAGGTTCAGATTGAAATGTTTTTCCAGCAACCTTTGACAACCTTCAATCAGAACCTCAGGTGCGCTCGCACCTGAGGTCAGTCCAACGGACTTAAGGTGTCGGATCCATTCAATGTCCATTTCGTGCGGACCGGATATCAACTTTGCGGAAGGACATCCGGCGGCCAAGGCAACCTCAACCAGACGATTGGAGTTAGAGGAGTTCGGACTTCCGATCACAAACAGGTGATCAACCCGCTTGGCAATCCGCTTGACAGCTTGCTGACGATTGGTTGTCGCATAACAGATATCACTCTTGTGTGGCCCCTTGATCATGGGAAATCGCTCTCGTAGAGCCTCAGTGATGGCTTGAGTGTCATCAACTGAAAGGGTCGTTTGAGTGACATAGGCCAATTTTTCCGGGTTCGATACCGACAGGCTCGCAATATCGGATACCGATTCAACCAGCAAGCACTCTCCAGCAGGGAGCTGTCCCATTGTTCCTGTCGTTTCAGGATGTCCCAGATGACCGATCATGATCGTTTGCAGGCCATTGCGAAAGTTTTTTTGAATTTCAACGTGAACCTTCGATACCAAGGGGCAGACCGCATCGACAAAGTTCAGGTTGCGGGCCTTGGCCTCGTTTATGACGGCCTTGGCCACACCATGAGCAGACAGAACAACGGGTCGGTCCTCTGGACATTCGTGCAGGTCCTCGACAAACACGACCCCCTTTTGACGCAGCGAGTCAACAACGTATTGGTTATGAACGATTTCGTGTCGAACGTACACCGGCGGTCCCCACTTTTCCAAGCATTGCTCAACGATTTCAATGGCCCTTTCAACTCCTGCACAGAACCCTCTTGGCGAGATCAGATGCAAGTCAAGGTTCGGTCTGTCATTCATTGGATTGTAAAGCTTCTTGATCAGTCTGGCACGGTTGATTGTACCACAAAAACATGGTTTCGATGCCATTCAATGAATTCCGTCGCCGGTCTGTGAAGTGGCCGTTTGGGTACGTGAAGCGAACGGTTGATGTATGGAGATAGCCACCTGTCAGTTCCCTTGACCAGAACGCTGCTGGACATTTCCATGTATAGCTCGTCGGCCTTGGGAGCGACCGTGAACGCCCCTTCGTCGAATAATGCGTGATGGGTGGAACACAAGGACAGTCCATTGCTGATGATATCGGGTCCATCATTCTGCACGGCCTTTATATGAGCCGCTTCAAGTGCTGGATGGTAACGCCCCAATTTGATGGCAAGACCGCAGACTGTGCACTGATACTGATATTTGCTCAAAACCAGATCTCTGAACTTGCGGTCTCTCATTCGTCGCCAGTATTGCCGGAACAGGCCTCTGCTGTCGGGCACCTGAAGATCTTCCATCGGAACTTTTATGGCCGCGAGAATGTCTTCATGCCGATTGTTCGGGATAAACTTGATGAGCAGTTCAATAATGATCTCGATGCCGAGATGAGGATCGTTTCTGATGGCAAGATAGTCGCTTTCTGTCAAGCCTGCCGACGTCTGGTTCAGGAAATCGGCATTAGGTTCACTTGGACCGGCCCAGAGATCGCTTCTCAAGTCCCACACATTGTCGTTTTTGAGATACCAGTAAGGCATGTTGACCTTGACGCCTGTTTTCTTGATTCCAAACTCCCTGATGACAGGTTCGAAGTCCTCCTTGATGAAACGGTATGGCAACAAGCGGCTGGTGTAAGGCTTGTCTTCGACTTCGTCCTGAAGGCATCGGCCAATGGTCCAGATCAGCAAAAGGGGCTTGTGCGGTGCAAAGGGTCCTTCGGAATACCGGTGTGGCCGGATGTCAAGAAACCGGCCCAAGATATCTGATTTTATAAAACTGTAGTCCAATTGGATAGCCGGGATGGTATAAACAGGACAGCAAGTGGCAGCAGTATAGATGCATCCTTCACATTTTTCAACGATTTGTTGTGTCTCAGTTTGAACCTCCCCTTTGTACACCGCCGAGTGCTGATACCGGGCACAATCTGCATGCCTGTCATGGGGCGGACATTCATGCATTCGCGTGCGATGTTGGGCACGCCCATGATTCAAGCTGACAATGTCCAACCCTTTGATGCCACGGGAATCAAGGCCTTCATTGCCGCCGCCGACTGCGTCATCAATCCGTTCTTTGTTGGGCACGACGATATCATGGGTCGCATGCACGAACTGGCCAAGCGTGTCAACGAGCGGCGTTGGACTTACGCCGGAGGAGCACCGGCTGAAGGCCAGATACAATTGATTCAGGGCTGCCCGCATCGGTAAGACATCGGTCTTGCGTACAATCCAGGAGCATTGTATCCAAGATCTGGCCGATAGTTCGAAAGGCCGGCACCGCGTTATTCCGATTCTTGTCGCAGATCTCAAGAATTTGTCAAAGGAGCATGTCGGCCGGCGCATCCAACAGACCATTCAAGAAATCCATGATCGCGTCGGCAATCGGGAAATCCGGTCGTTTGTGCACGGCGTCTCGGAAGCAGTACAGTCTGTGACAGTCTTCGGCGTTGGTTTTCAGCATGTCCCGATGAAGGATGGAGCAAAGGATGTGTCAGTCATCCCGGACGACTTTTCCATCCTGCTTATGATCGACGAGGTGCGGACACTTGATGAGGCCGTTGACGGACCGGCTACCGACGCTGTTCTCCAGTTTCTGGACGGTGGCAGCGACGAATTGCCCATACGGCCCGATCTGCCCGATCTGCCCAACAGCCGGGATTTCATTGACCGGATGGGGCAGTCACGCTACGCCAGTTAGGCCGTTTGCCGACTGAAGCCCTTGCCTCCCGACGATATCGCCGAATCGGTTCAGCGGTTCATCAGCCATTTCGGTATCACGGCCACGCTAGAGGCGCACGAGCGTTGGATCCGTGCCTCAATCGTTGGTCCAGGGGCTGGCCCAAACATCTGCAAAACGGGCTTGCTGCCCTTGGAACGGAGTTGCTCACGGCGATCTTGATCGTGTTGACCGGATGGCGGCACAGCGGCGGGTGTTCGATCGCCGCATTGGTCAGGTCCAGCCAGTTTCGCAATCGCTATCGGCTATGGGTGAACACGGCACTATCTATTCCGGCTAAAGGTTGAAAATCTCCTGATTTTCCTATATAGTCAGGTTCGAACATGTTCATAGCTGGAGATTCCCATGGCAAGGGTCACGACTGAAGATTGCATTGACAAGGAACCGAACCGGTTCAAGCTGGTCATGGTTGCGGCTCAGAGGGCGAGGGAACTGGCCAAGGGTGACTTCACCGGCATTGAGCTGGACAACGACAAGCATACCGTCGTTGCCCTGCGTGAAATCGCCGAGGGTCGGCAGCCCGTTTCAGCGTTGCACAAGCGTGCGGTGCTAAAATATCAGAGATATACGGACGAAAGACCTCTTGATGATCAGGAGAATTTCATGCAGATCGGCTTGGACGCAACCGACATGGGTGGCATCGTCGGAACCCGCGATGATTCCCCGTCGGGATTTGAGGACTTCGAAGACCCGATACCGTTTGATGACAGCAAATGATCGGGTCGAGTGGAACGACCATAATCAAGGCGGATGCGATTGGGAGTACGAGCTCGAGCGGTTAAACAAGAAGATACTCCAGTACGAAGCAACCTCGGACAGCCCTGTCACTGAAGCGTTCAAGTTTGCCTTGGATGCTCACAAGAACCAGCGGCGACGGTCCGGCGAGCCGTACTTCATTCATCCATTGGCCGTAGCCAATTTCCTTGCTGATCAAAGTTTTGATTCCTCAGCCATAGTTGCCGCCTTGTTGCATGACACCATTGAGGACACGGGAGCCAACTTTCACACGATCGAGTCCAAGTTCGGACATGTGATCGCGGGCATCGTCAGTGGCGTAACCAAACTCACAAACCTGAACCTTGCACCCTCTCCACAAGCTCAGTGGGGCAATGTTTTGAAGCTGGTACTTGCCGGCGTTCAGGATGATCGAGTCATAATTGTCAAACTGGCCGATCGCATCCACAACTTGAAGACCATCAGACATCTTCCACCGGAAAAACAAAGGTTTAAAGCCAAGGAAACGCTGATGTTTCTGGCTCCTCTTGCTGCCGTTTTTGGCCTCAACGCTTGGCGCGAAGAACTGGAAGATCTGGCGTTCAAGACTCTTTACCCTCGGGCTCGGCAAAGCGTGATCAAGCAGCTGGAGAGTTTGCGGGCTCAGGCCGAGACAACCAAAGATGGCCAAGCCTATGTCTTGCTAGAGCAAGTCAAGAAGCAGGTGGCAACGTTGATGCACCACAAGGGAATGAACCGCTTCACGATTACGTACAGAGAAAAAAAACCTTACTCAATCTGGCAAAAAATGCTTGCCGGAACCAAGAGATTCTCTTCAATCACGGATATTTTTGGCATACGGGTCATAACCCAGATCGAAGATGACGTATACCCGACTCTGGGTCTTATTCATGCGAAGTGGACGGTTCAGCCCAACCGGTTCAAGGATTATATCAGCAATCCTAAACCAAATGGTTACCGTTCGCTTCATACGACGGTTACGGTTGAGGGCAACCAGGTCGAATTTCAGATTCGAACCCGCTTGATGCACGAGGCGGCAGAATCAGGAGTTGCCGCTCACTGGCTCTACAAGGAAGGAATCAAGGGCAACAATCCTTACGTCGCTCGAACCGTGGAAATATTGAAAAAAGCCCAGAAAGTTGTCAACGAAACCCTGATGGAGGAGAATTTCATCGGCCGGATTCAGGAGGAATTTCAATCACCAAGCGTGTTCTGCTACACCCCATCTAACGATCTAATCTGGCTCCAAGCCAATTCTACCATACTCGACTTTGCCTACGAATTGAATCCGAAGCTTGGAGATCGAGCCCTCAGTGCAACGATTGACGACCGTGTAGTCCCGCTGTCCAGTCCGGTCAGCAATGGTCAGGTCATCAATATCATAACGGCCGCTGACCCGTATATTGATGAAAAAAAGAAGAAAAGCGCCAACACCCACAAAGGCATCTCCTACATCGAGATACTGGAAGATTCCCTGAAGAGCAAACAGGCAGTAGAACTTGGCAAGAGGGCTTTGCAAGCGACGTTTGAAGCTCACAAGAAGGTGTTGTCTGACAATGCCACAAGGACAGCGGCCGAATTGCTGCATTTTCAGAACAGCAACGATCTGTTGCGGCAGATTGGGAACGAAGAAATCAATCCCGAAGAGATCATTGCACTGCTGTACCCGGATTCGTTGACACCAGTTGTCAGTCCGAAAACGGACGCCATTGAAAGCATTCAAGGTCTTCCACCGGGGTTCGCCCTAGAAGTTGCAACCTGCTGTTATCCTGTGCCTGGCGACCGGATCATCGGATTTCAGACTGATGAACATACGGTTGTCGCTCATATCAGCGACTGCGAAGAGCTCGGTCACCTCGTGGCCCAAGATACCTGGGTTGATCTCCGGTGGTCGATCGAGCTGCAACCGTGCATTCACCGAACACTTTTCCAAGTGGAGTTGTTCAACCACCAAGGCGCGCTTGGCGAATTATGTCAAGCCATACTTTCACAGCAAGCTCAGATTGATCGCTTGGCCTGCAAGGCCGAACTCTACTATGCCAGCCAATACATCATTGAAGTGCTCGTGAGCAATGCTGCCCAACTTTACGGGGTCATGCATGCTGTCAGCATCCTGGACGGAGTCAAGAAAATCGAACGCTACCGAAAGCAAAGTGCGGGCCAGCGTCCCCGGGCTGAATTTGTCTCATCCATGATTTGAACGATAGACATGACATTCAAGGACAGCATGACAGTGGGTTAAGCATGGGAGATAGAAGATTGAATACCAATGACAGGTTTTTGCGACTAGGGGTCAACGTTGATCATGTTGCAACCGTGCGGAATGCACGAGGAAGTGATCACCCTGATCCGGTCGTCGCTGCCCAGATATCCGAACGAGCCGGAGCTGATGGCATCACGGCTCACCTCCGAGAGGATCGTCGACATATTCGAGACCATGATATTCGACGACTCAAAGACCTGCTGACAGTTCCCCTGAATCTGGAAATGGCCGCTACCGAAGAAATGCAGAACATAGCTCTCAAGCACACTCCCGATGCTGTCTGTCTGGTTCCGGAGCGGAGGCAGGAAAGAACGACCGAGTCTGGCTTGGATGTCCTTGGACAGCAGGCACGACTGGAGGAATACATCAAGCCTCTGCAGGATGTCGGATGCCGTGTTTCCCTCTTCGTGGGTACCGATCCGGATCAGATCAAGGCATCAGCTGAGATTGGCGCGAATGTTGTCGAAATCCATACCGGGCCGTATTGCCACGCCTGTCAGGACAATTCCGATGCAACGGTCAAAAGCGAACTCGACAAAATCGTTCAAGCCGCAATGCTTGCAGCGAAACTGGGGATGGAGGTCCACGCCGGGCATGGTCTGAACTTCGAAACAGCCCAGTCGATGGCGCGGATCCGACCGATCCGGGAGCTGAACATTGGCCATTTCTTGATTGGCGAGGCCATTTTTATAGGCTTGGACGCAACCGTCCGCAAGATGCGTGCCATCATTGACCAAATACGGTCCGAGAAACCGAGAGCTGAGTGAGCCCGGACCGTGATCATTGGTCTCGGCATCGATCTTGTCCACAGGGATCGAATTGCACGCATTCTCAAACGCCATGACCATCGCTTCCTGAGTCGAATCTACACGCGGCATGAACAGGAAGTCAGCCAATTTGTTGGTGACCGGGTGGGCTATCTGGCCAAGCGCTGGGCGGCAAAGGAGGCGTGTTCCAAAGCTCTGGGAACGGGTCTGCGCCAGGGGGTGTTCTGGAAGGCCATGGAGGTTCGGTCCTGCCAGGGAGGGATGCCGGTCATGGTCGTGCAAGGTGGGGCCTTGGAGCACTTGCAGAAACTGACACCGGCGGGTCATCGATCCCGAATACATCTGACGATGTCCGATGATCACCCCATGGCAGCCGCCCAAGTGATCATCGAGGCGATTCGAGAGTAATGTTCGCGCAGGATCCATGCCGCGTGCTGAATGCAGGCGACAACAAGAGGGCTGTTCCATGACGGAAGGCTGGCCATGGGCCGGATGGTTTCAGCCACCGGGCCGGATCGATGCACAAGGGCAACATTCTCCCGAACCCGGCGGCCTTCAGTCTCCTGATCAGAAGCGGAAGGTCACGGACAGACCGCCCCCAAAGTCGGTGTTGTCGCTGCCGGCTGTCGCATAAAACGCATCCCCTGTCAGCCGCGTCGTGTCGTGGCCGCCCAGAGACATCGTACCGCCCACGCCCAGACGCACCCAGGTCGGCTTCACCTCCGTCGCCAGCCGGGTGCCGGCCACCATCGCCTCATGTTTGGACGAGAACTCGTGCTCCAGATCCAGCGACGCATACAGCCGCCCGTCCGCCTCCTTGGGAGCTAGCTCGGCCAAGACACCCACACGACCCTGAACGCTCTGCTCCTTGTCCGGAGCAACCCGGCCGGCCCCATCGATCCTGGCCGGTTCGTCAAAGGCGTCTAGGTCCACCGATGACCAGGACAGACCCCCACGCGGAATCACGGTCAGGCCCCCCATACTCATCGGCTGACCGACTTCCACACCGAGCGCCAGACCGCTGCCACCACCCGTGGAGGTGATCGCACCGACCGCACCGTTGGCCGACACCATCGTGATATCAAAAAACCGGGTGTAGCTCAGTTGGCCGTCCACATACAGCCCGCTGTCGTTTGTCCAGGTCACGGACACGCCCAGCCCCGTGCCGCTCGCTTCCATGGTGCCACCCCTCTTGACGGTGGCCTCGCTCTGCCGGTAGTGGGCACTCACGCCCAGCACCAGACGCTCATCGGTCGGCACCTCCAGACCCGCCTCAAAGTCGGTCTGCTTCACATCCCACGCCAGAGACTGACGCCAGAAGTCCGTTGCGGTCGTCGATGTATTGGCCATCCGCTCCCCATCGCGAACCGCCAGACGCACCCAGACACCCGTGCGGGAACCCGGAGTTGCCACATGCTCGCCCTTGCTGCTCTGGACCATGACCTCCTCGTTGCCGGCGATCCGGCGGGGCACCGCCATGCGCGTGCTGTAGGGCGTCAGGTCCACCAGACCCAGAAGCACCGAGGGCAACACCTCATACAGACGCGCCCGATGGCTGTACAGACGCAAGACCGGAGCCGACGCAACATCCTTAAACCAGTAACCCTTATCATCGTCAAGCTCCTTGAGCTCGGCCTTGAACACCTGTTCGTACACGCCCGTCCGGTCACCACGACGATAAATGATCGCACCGGGGGCATCCAGAACCGTCTCACTTCCCGACACACTGCGGGTCTTGAACACGAGTTTCGAGCGGGGTAGTGGTGATTCGCCTTCTCTCGCCGGGTTCAGGATCTGGCCTTCGACATGACCCACGACACCCGCCTCATCCTTGTCCAGAGTGATGGTTGTCGTGCCGGCATTGGCATCCACCTGGATGGCGACCTTGTCTTCAGACCTGGCACTGCTCACATGAGCCCGCGGACCGATGACGATCGCGCTGCCTCCGCCCGCGCCCGTCCGGGTATCGGTTGTCTTCACCTGAACATGCACGCCGGCATGATCTGTACCACCCGTGACCGTGCCGCCGATGGTAACGTACGACTGGCCCGTGCCTTGATGCCAGACCAGAATGCCCTGGTTGCCGGCGGTAATCGTGCTGCGTTCGGTCGTCGTGACCCGTATGGTGCCGTCGGCATCCGTATTTCTGCCTCGGTTCGCGGCATAGATGCCCGACGTTTTCGCGTTGATCGTGCCCCGATGCGTGACACGGACATCACCATCATCATCGCCTGATGTTTTGCGTACGGAAGCATTGATGCCACTCCCATGCGTGGCGTCGCGGGCGACGATCGTGCTGCTCATCCCGGTCTCGACCGTAACGTTGCCCTTGCCGACGTTGTATGTAAAAATGCCGATCCGTTTGGCATCAATCGCCCCATTGTGGATGACCCGGATATCGCCGGTGCTGGTAGCTTCACTTATTTCGGCAAAGATACTATCTTCGTTGTCATCCTCGGCCACAATCACGCTGCCCGCGGCTGTCGTGACCGTGACATCACCCTCCGTGGCGGATGTCGCCAGGTTCCTCGCCTCTATCCCTTCCCCGGCATGAATCTGACCCTGGTGCAGGATCGTGATGTTGCCCACACTCTTGTCTTTCAATATAACGCCAAGGCCTTGGGTGGCGATGCGGGCCCCCTCTGTGCCGAGCTTCGCCGCGGGTCCGATCGTGACGTCAATGTCGCCCCGAGCAAATTGTTCCACCGACAGGCCGCTATCGGCGTGAATGGTGCCGCCAGTGAGTGCGATCGTGATCGGAATCACCGAGTGTATCGGGCTCGTGGCTTGGGAATCGCCAGCGTGGACAATGATGCCTTTCTTGTCGCTTATCGTGAGTTTCGACATGTCAATGTCGGCACCGGACACGAGATGAATGCCCTTGGTCATTGTCGGCGCTTCTGCCGTGCCCCCGGCTTTCCCCTTGTGTACGAGTCGGATGCCGACACCCTCGGTCGCGGCGGACGCCCCGCTCATGACAACCTTGCCTTGTGTCAGGTCCAGCCTGAGCACTCCGGCCCCGTCACGCTCCATTTGCACGCCATGCAAAGCCGAATACATCGTTGCTTGGCCCGCAACCACAACGTCCTTGTCGCCGGCGCCCTCGGCATCAATGTTAAGGGCAATGTCTACCAGGTCATTGCTCTCACCAATCTGGGCTCCATTCAAATTCAACCGAAGTCCCTCGGTCAGGTCCTCACACCCGACCGAATCCGAATACTTGCCGGCAAGAGTCAGAGGGTTGGCATACGGCGCTTGTGATGTACAGCTCGGCGTCTGCGCTGTCGCCGGATAAGATGAAGCCAGCTGTACAGCCAGCAGCACACCCGTCGCCAGAAGTCCTGGGATCCGGCCCGTACAAGACCAGGCCGAGAGGTTATCTACCCCCCCCCTCTCATGTTCGCGGGCATGCCCGGACTGGCGCCCGTGGTACCCGCCTCAAGACGAAAGCAATTTTTCATGGTCACAATTCCTGTCTCAATGCATGGATTCAAGTTGCGGTACTAAATACCCCCCCCCTTGCCATTTGCAACATCTTTTTTTCGATGCGGGGAAAAATTTTCTGGCCGCGTGGCGCATCAGGACAGCATCCCGAAACCGCCATCGATCCCTGCGATCGGCGCGACATAACCGGACACAGACACCGTCAATCATCATCTCATTGCTCAATAACAAACCCAGCGGCCTGCTGATTCTGCGCTTCGCCAACCTGATGAAAGATCTCGTCACACTGATCCGTGGACGGCTTCAGCCGACGGCCGGAAGCGATGTGACCTTCGATATGACACCGCCCCCCCCCTTGCAGAAGCGGACCTTTGAACCCTTGGGTGTACGCATCACCTGAAACCTGTCCAGTTGGACGCCATCCCAAAGTGGGAATCGTGTTTGTCCTGCAAGGTTACAAAAAGTCAGTTTTGGAAGTTCAGGCTAAAATATACTGGAAGTGATAAATCAGGCCAAGGTGGTTGTTAAACTCATGGCTTGCTTCTTTGTCATGCTTCGAACTGCTCCATGGTGATGCCCTGACCGGTCTGGGCATTTGCATGCAGGTCCTTGAGTTCGGTCAGGACCATTGCCGTGAATTTATCAGAATCTTCAATACCGTGCCCGTGGCAATAATTCTCAATTCGCTCTTGTGCTGGACTGCCATGCAGCCAGCATTCAATGATCTGGCCCATGATCGACCTTCGCCGGTGTCGAGAAAGCAGGCGAAAAGTATCCACCTCCATTCTGCGCAATTTTTTTGTTCATTGTCGCATTATGTGTCTGTTATGCCATTCTCTTCTGTCTGTTAATTGCCATGATTGTCTGTTATATCGGTCTAATGTCCATTGCAATAATGTGCGTAAGCGAGCATGCCAGGGTTCAATTAATGTCTTGGGCATGGCGTGTGTCTCGGAGATTGCATGGAAACACTCAAGCTCGAACACCGACGAGCCCCGACTGTTGGTTGCGCGATTGCCTGGGCACTCCAAGAATCTCACTCAGATTACACTGTGTAATCTGCCCACTCTTGATTTCGTCAAGTTTGTGATTCAACGGTTAACATCGAGGTGACTTTGAAGCTTGGATCTCGATGCCCTTGCTGTAGCTTTACCGTTTCCTGTCCATAGCGCGGATCCGGTTGTCCCTCCCTTGCCCTTCAGGTTGCGCATCGGCTTCTGAACGCTTCTTAATGGTCGCAAAATTAGTCGTTTCATGTGCCTTCAGGCGGCTGCATTCATAAATTCTTGAGATGGCTCAAAAGGGTTCGGTTCATGTCGACCGGGAAGTAGACCTATATCCCAGCCCTCTTGCTTCAAATGTCGGACCTGTTGATCGGCTGCCGCTCCTCGCACATCCCGCTTGACCACCGCTGATATATAATCCTTGTGAACCTCCTGATCTTTATGATGCCAAAGCACGGCAAGCCAAACGGCCTCTGCCTTTTCTGCATAACATGCCGCTTCTCGAATGCAGACTTTATAGACAGAAAGATAATACCCTATGAATGTCCTGCCAATGTTTCTAAGCTTTACGCAATTCTTCTGGGGCTGGCAGGGACATTAGCAGGCACTTTTAATGCGTACTTCGGCAGAGCAGGCCATATTGGCATCAATCTCCACACCGATAAAGTGTCGGCCTTCCATTCTTGCCGCGACGCCAGTTGAACCAGATCCGACAAACGGATCAAGTACAACAGCATTTTCCGCAGAGAAGATACGGATCAGGTGCCTCAGAAGGTCGACTGGCTTTGTCGTCATATGCCCATATCGTTCACGAGGCTTTTTTGCCGATATGATCGTACCGGGGAAGCGGTGCGGCTCTATGACGGGTGAATTCGGGTCAATCAGACCGGTTTCCCATTGATCCCAGTTGTCTACAAATGTTCCGTCACGAGGAGCCTGCGCCAGCACGATCATTTCGCATTGCGGCTTCAGTTGCGGAGTCTTTCGTCCAGCAAGCTTCGCGGTGAGTCGGTCCTTTTCAGCCTGGGGGATCTTGCGCTTGCGAATGAAATGGTCTTGGCTGAATGCCTTGGCCTGACCTTCATATTGCCAGGCCAGAATATCGCGTATCTCGAAGCCTGCGGACTCAATAGCCATGGCAGAATGGTGTACCAGGCGGTTTTGAGAAAAGCAGAGAACAAACCCCCCGGGACGAATCACCCGCAGCCACTGCGTTGCAATAGGATGCATGAACTTTTGCAGGCGCGGTCCCTGACTCCGATCGAACTTCATCCCGATGGGCAAGGACTTCACGACTCCATGGTCTCGCATCCTTCGCGACAGCGCTCCAGAATCCCAGTCATCCCCCATGCCGTCAATGAAGTAAGGGGGATCAGTTACAACCAGTGAAATGCTGTTGTCTTGCATGTTCGGCATGACCTTCCGGCAGTCCGCCGCAATCACCCAACGCGTGTCCGTGTCTGAGCAGACTGAACTGCCATCCATTTGCTTGGCGGACGGCATTACGGTCTTACCTCGCCCGGCAGAGGATTGTCAGGGATGTGACAACAAAGCCAGAGACACCTGCTTAGGACACAGGAAGTACCAGTTGTCATGTATATGGTCTGGATTTCAGCAATTGTGTCATTGAGCAATCTCTTGCTTTCATCGCTCATGGTGCTTTGCATCTGGTTGCTCTGTATTCGAGCACGATTCGACTTGGAGATCGAGCAGGTCCATTTTCCTGGCATCACCCTTGACAACTCGAATTGTCAGACCGTTGTCCGGAAAAGAGATTTTCTCCCCAGGTCTTGGAATGCGATTGAGCCTGGTTGAGACCCAACCGCCGAGGGTATCGATCTCGTCGTCCTCCTCGTTCAGGGCCAAATCCACCCCAAGCCGCTCCTCAAGCTCCTCAATTTCGACCTTGGCCGGGCATCTGAACCTGTTGCCACCAAGTTCAACAATTCCCTGAGCATTTTCCTCCTGGGTGTCGTGCTCGTCTATGATTTCACCGAAATAATGCTCAAGGAGGTCCTCAATCGTCACCAGACCGTCAACACCCCCGTACTCGTCAATGATCAGGGCAATATGACAATGTTTCTCCTGCATGCCTTTTCGAAGTTCACGAATCGGCATTGAAGGAGGGACATACATGAGCTCACGCAAGTCATCCCTGATCTTGAAGTTGAGATGCTTGCCGTTGAACCCGTATTTCAGGGCAATGTCCTTGAGGTGAACAAACCCCAAGGGATTGTCAAGAGTCTCTTCGTAGACCGGAATGCGCGTCCGTTCGCTTGCCTTGAAAACCCGTATCAGTTCATTCAGGGTTATGGTGCTGGGAACGGCAACGACATCAGCCTTGGGAACGGCAACATCCTCTACATTGGGTGGCCTCTGGATCTTGTAGTGAGACAGGGCATTATCATCGTCCGATAATGGAACATCGTCATCGTCATTGCCAACCTTGTCGTCGGTAGGCGAACCAGATGAATGGAAGAAGCTGAAAATTTTCCTTATCCCCTTGGAACTGACCGCTTTTGGCTTGTCAAGCTTGTCACCTGATAACGGGGCAGGTGAGCCCTGTGTTGAAGTGCTCATTGGTACGAGTGCATTACTCCTTTATTGATCGGCCAGAAGATATTCATATGGATTCGGGACACCAAGACTGGAGAGTATCTGAATTTCCAGTCGCTCCATAATGTGTGCGGATGTTTCGTTATCGTGGGTATATCCAATCAGGTGCAAGCAGCCATGTACAAGCAGATGACAGAGATGATGCTCAAGTCTGACACCCGTCAATGTGGCCTCATTTTGGCAAAAGTCAAATGCAATTGCAATATCTCCGATGAATCTCAAGGGATTGTTGTCTGCCGGTTCATCCGGAAAGATCATGTCACTCACTGGCCACGACAAGACATTTGTTGCTTCATGTCTGTCTCGGAACTGTTCATTCAGGTCGGTGATAACGGCATCACTGGTTGCCAGAAGATGTACTTCGGAAGCCGGAATGTTTCCATCGCAGGCATCAAGGGTCGCGTTAATGGACTGATGGGCAAGGGTCTCGAACGCAGGGATATGATTCCACTGCGGATCGTCAACAACGACAGAGACGTGATGCCTAGCTGTTCTGCTTGGCATAGGCGTCGATGATGTCGGATACAATGCGGCTTCGCATGACATCCTTGGAAGTCAGTTCCGAAAACGATATCCCATTGATTCCCTGCAGAATCTTCCGAGCCTGCAGCAGTCCTGATTCCTTTTTTTTGACAAAGTCAATCTGCGAAACATCACCAGCGATAGCCATTCGAGAACCCATGCCTAGACGGGTCAGCAGCATCAGCATTTGCATGTTTGTCGTATTTTGCGCCTCATCCAGAATGATGAAGCAACGGGATAGAGTTCGTCCACGCATGAAAGCCAGAGGGGCAATTTCAATCCTGCTTTCATCCAGAAAATTGGTGATCACCTTGCTTGGCAGGAACTCATGCAGAGCGTCGTACAACGGTTGCATGAAGGGGTCGATCTTGTCTCTCAGGTCACCCGGCAGAAAGCCGAGCCGTTCCCCGGCCTCCACAGCCGGTCGAGTCAATACGATCCGATCGACTTCCTTGTTCATGAGGCTGGCGACCGCCACGGCCACGGCAAGATAGGTCTTGCCGGTGCCTGCAGGGCCTATGCCAAAGGCAATTTTCTTCCGAAAGAGATTCTTGACATACCTTTCCTGAGGCAAGGATTTCGGCCGAACAGCAATCTTTCGGGTTACAATCTCCACGCTGGATCGAAACTCCCTGGGCTCATCCTTCGGGTCAGAATCTCGGCTTGCTGGAGTTTGGGTTGACATAGTCTCCGCCAGTTTCAATTCGTCGACCGATTGTCCCTTGCTGACTTGTTCATACAGCGACAGAAGAGCCTTATTGCCATGCTCAACCTGGTCTGGAGTTCCAACTAGAGACAGGGAGTTGCCTTTGGGCATGATCTGGAGACCAAGATGTTCTTCAATCTGTCTGAGGTTGCGGTCACAAACGCCGCACAATTCAAGAAGAAGACGATTGTCCGGAAACTCAATCCGCTTGCTGACCAAGGCTAAGTCCAAGAACCAACCCCGAAAGTCAGCGGAAGCATTTCAACTGTCAAAATAGATTCTCTCTATTCAAACAAGAACACTCCTTTTGTTCTGCAATTCATTACAATCGGCGAACATTGTATCAGGTTGTCCCGAGTCATTGCAACCAATTATTTTGCCCAGCCGTTCTAGGCCTCTTTCAGGACTTTCTCGAGAATGCCGATGATCTCGTCCAAGTGTGGCTTCTCCGCAATCAAAGGCGGAGACATGGCGATGATATCGCCAGTTACTCGGACAAGCATCCCATGATTGAAGGCTTCCACAAAAGTGTCGAATCCCCTCTTGCCGGGTGCTCCGGGGAACGGCTCGAGTTCCACCGCGCCAACAAACCCTTCATTGCGAATATCGATAATGTTGGGAAGGCCTTGCAAGGAATGGATCAGGTCTTCCCAGTATGGTGCAATCGATTTGGCCCTAGCGAACAGCTCCTCTTCAGCATAAACATCAAGAGTGGCCAGACCGGCAGCACTGGCAACAGGATTGCCTGAGTATGTGTAGCCGTGGAACAGCTCGATCAGATATTCGGGGCCGGTCATGAACGCATCATGAATCTCTTTGGATACCAGGACGCCGCCCATCGGAATGATACCATTGGTCAAGCCTTTGGCACAGGTTATCATGTCTGGGGTTATGTCGTAATGGACCGCACCAAAAGACTCGCCCAGACGGCCAAAACCAGTTATGACTTCATCAAAAATCAGCAATATGTCGTGCCTGGTGCAGATGTCCCGCACTCGTTCCAGATAGCCCTTTGGTGGAACCAGGACACCGGTTGAACCGGCAACGGGTTCGACGATGACTGCGGCAATGGTTTCGGCGCCATGCAGGGCACACAGTCTCTCCAGATCATCCGCCAATTCGACGCCATGCTCCGGTTGACCCCTCGTGAAAGCATTTTTTTCGGGCAGATGAGTATGGCGAAGATGATCGACTCCGGTCAGCAAGGAACCATAGACCTTTCGATTGTTGACGATCCCCCCAACCGAAATGCCGCCGAAATTGACCCCATGATAGCCGCGCTCGCGGCCGATGAGACGGGTTCGTTCTCCCTGACCCTTGGCGCGATGGTAAGCCAGGGCGATCTTCAGGGCACTGTCAACAGCCTCAGATCCGGAATTGGTAAAGATCACATGGTCCAACCCTTCAGGTGCGATATCAATCACCTTGGTGGCCAGTTCGAATACCTTGGGATGGCCGATCTGAAACGAAGGGCAGTAATCCAGTTCTGCCACTTGCTTCTGGACGGCTTCAACAATGCGGGGGTGACGATGTCCAGCGTTCACGCACCAAAGTCCAGCACAGGAATCGATAACCTTTGTTCCAGTGCCTGAAGTATAGTACATGCCGTCTGCATCAACCAGCATGCGTGGCGACTTCTTGAACTGCCTGTTTGCCGTAAACGGCATCCAGCAAGCAGTCAGATCGTTGGGTCGTGAATAGTCAGGCATCATACACTCCTAAAACTCTCTCTCAAGCAAGTTGGACGACAAGCATCTTCACATGCAATGTAGGAGTTTATACGACAATTGCAGATGCAACGAAAAAAATTCCGGACGTTTCGTCAATTCAGATTGGCCGAGGCAGTCCGTTGAGCACGTGAGGCTTTCAAGTTTTCTCAGGCCTCCATTACCACAGCCGTGCCAATTCCTCCTGCAGAGGGAATGGCTGCCAACCCGTACCCGCCATCGGACAGCAGTTCGTGAAACAGGCGTACAGCCAAGATTGCTCCTGAAGCTCCGACCGGATGTCCTCGAGCCAGCGCACCTCCCTTGCGGTTGATACGACTGGTGTCGAGGTTCAGGGAATTCATGCAGGCGAGCGTCTGCGCCGAATAGGCTTCCATGAGTTCGATGGCCGTTATCTGACTGTATCGAAGACCCTCCGATTGCATGGCCTTCTTGATGGCCGGTACGGCAGCCAAACCTGGCAGAAGAGGATTGTCACCCATTGTTGTCCCGTTTCCGACCCGAAGGCCTTTCATTTCTCTGTCCTTCAGGAACTGCTCGGACACCACCACAAGGAAAGCTGCCCCGTCAGCGGCAACGGCGGCGTTGGCATGCGTGATGGCGCCCACAATCGTCTTGGCCCGGCGACATGTTTCCAGGGTGAGGTTTCGAGTGAATGGGTCTCTGTCCAATGACACGCCCTCAATTTGGACGATTTCGCCGTTCAATCGATTTTGATACTTTCGCGCCAGAGTGTGGCTACGAACGGCCCACTCGTCCTGCTGCTCGCGGGTGATGCCCGACGCGGTAGCCAAATCGTCCGCGGCCTTGGCCATGTCGGGATCATGATCCGGCCACGGGGTAAAGGGTGCCTGATCGATGGGCTTGTCTTCATATCCGTCAGCCGAGAGGAGGAACACCTTCGGTCTTTGCGAGTAACTTTCAACACCTCCGGCCAGCACTACCTGCGCTTGACCGCTCTGTATCAGAGCCTTGGCTACAAGCAGGGTATCCAGCCCGCTGACACACTGACGGTCAACGGTCATTCCAGCCACCGTTTCATTCAGATTCAGTTTCAGGCCGATTGATCGGGCTGGATTGCCGCCGGGCCCCAAAACATTGCCGAGAACCAATTCGTCGATGTCTCTTGTGTTGACCCCCGAGCGCCGAATGCACTCCTCGGCTACAGTGGCTCCAAGCGTGAAAATGTCTACGTTTCTTAGCGGCCCTTGACGTGGAGCAACAGGTGACCGGCAGGCAGCCACAACAAAGACGTTGGTGTTCATGGTCTGAAGTCTGGGTATGAGCGAAGTGTTTTGAGGTCCAGCTTGCCGGAAGGAAGCAATGGAGGTGAGGAGTCAATCAGTTGTATTGACTTTGGTGTTTTTTGATCTCCCAAATCCTGTCGGCATCGATTGACGATGTCTTTTTTGCTAATGCGTCCGCGGGTTGCAAACACGCACGCATTCATTTGCTGGCCGCGAAGCCTGTCAGAAGATGGATAAACGTAGGCTGCCTCGACATTGGGTAGTTGCTGCAAGTAAGTTTCAATCTCCTCGGGATGGATGTTCACATCCGCTGACATGATCATGCGGTCGATTCGGCCTCGAATGTAAAGATTGTCCCTGCTGTCGAAGCAACCGATTTCCCCCGTCAGGATCATCTCCTGCCTGAAGGGCGCAAACCCTTCTGCGGTGAGGAAACCGCTCGCACAAAAGGGCGATTGGACAGCAATTCGACCCATTTCCTCACAAGGCAGGGGAGCATCGTTTTCATCCAGAATGCGAACCATGGTGTGGGGATAGGGCGTTCCAACCGAATCCCGGGGTGTTGATGGCGAGGTCAGGCTGATGAAACTGGCTTCCGTTGAGCCGTAGAACTCTATGATTTTCGCTTCGGGAAACACCTGACTGAGTTGATCGTGCATCACTGTGGAAAGCTTTGATCCCCCAACGACAATCGTGCTTACACCAATCAGAGGCTTTGCCCGGTGACCCGCAAAAGCCCTGACCAACAAGTTCAGCTGGACTGGAGTGGCATATATAAGGGATATGCCGAGTTCACGGATTCTGACCAATTGGGTTTGGGGTAGAAATGGCTTCAGCATATGTACATCCGCTCCCAAGTACAGTCCTTCCAATGCCCCGTAGAGAGTGATCGAGTGGACAATGTCCCCGAGCAGGCCATACCTCTCGCCAGGATTGATGGGCCAGAGTTCGGTATTGACTTGAAAGCTCCTGATCCATGATTGTTGGGTTCGCAGGATCTGTTTGGGCATACCTGCAGTTCCTCCGCTGGACACGACGAAGTATGGTTCGTTTTGAATGTGGGGCCGGGTTTTGGCCAGCAGACTTTCGCTTAATGCGAGGATCTTCTGCGGGTCGGAACAAATTCTGAATCCCCTGCCTTGCCTGACGGCTCGGAACAATTCAAGGAAGGACATTGGAGCGGAGGTTATGGCCTTGATTGTTGCCAGCGGCGAGATGGCAGTTGAATCGTCTTTTGCCAAGGCGCAGAAGTTCCGGCAATCGTCATGGGCAACGACTCCAGACCGGGTTACCAGTCTTGATTTTGGGTGCCAGAAGAATTCCATTTGGGCCTACGCTAACATAATGTCGAGATGATGAAACATGCCAAGCGAATTGCCTTCATCCAGCATATTCAGAGTACAGGTGTGCAGTCGAATATTCGTTTCAACCCAGACAGGTTCAGCACTCGTTCCGTCAAATTTTTTAACTGTCCCGAGCAAGTTCGTTCAGGAAGACCGACAAGTTGTCATCGCTGATCAAGGCAATCTCGTCCTTGTCAGGGAAGTGATCAGACAATACAGCCTTTTTGAAAGACTTCAGAGCCTTGACCCTTTCGCGTTTCATGGTTTCCTTCAGCTCAAAAAGGTTGCCGAACGATCGGGCGTGGCGGGGGGAAAGGGACTGTTCGCCACAAATATCGTTCTGAAACAGATAGATGACATCTCCGCCCGGGCCAGAGCCCAGTGACATGGTGATCAGGCGTGTCCGCCTTGAAATCTCCGTCATCAATCGTGCTGGGATGACTTCGGCTTCGACCGAGAAGGCACCGGCATCTTCCATGCGCCTGAACGATCTCCAGAGTTCCATGGCTTCACCAGGTCGGGAGCCAACGGCTCTCAAGCCACCCTTCCAGGTACACTTTCGAGGAACCAGGCCGAGGTGACACATGACGGGGATGTCTTCCTTGGCAAGCATTTCGACGATATGGGGACCACGGGCGGTATAGATCGAGTCGGCACCAGCCTTGAGGGCAGCAAAAGCGGCCGTGAGGATGTCTTTTTCTGTGGGATGATCGGGGATGGCAATGGCGGCTGTGAAAAACAGGTTCGGTGAGCCCAGCCGCACAGCCTCGGTATTTTGGGCATTCCCCATTATGAGGTCGATCCCAGCTTCCTCGGCGGCAAGGGCTTCTTCGGTCGTGTTCGCAGTTGTCTGAGTCAGCTTTTTCTTGCCCTTCAGTTCAAGAAGGTCTGCTGCAGTCAGATTCCGCCGAGCCGGCCTTGCATCCCAAGTATAGATTCGCTTCATTCGAACTTTCTTCCATAGACGATCTGTGGTTCAGCATGGAGTGGTCAGCCGTAACGCACCACTTCAGAGAATCATGACCCACGCCGTACCGAAGACTGCTTGCGATCTTCTGTCCTCGACGGCCACGGGTCAATCGCAAGGGCAGGATAACCAGCTTCGCGCTCAGATCCAACCCGCATCGACGATAAAGTTCTGAGCCGAACACATGCGGGACTGATCAGAGGCAAGAAACAGAGCCAGAGCTGAAATGTCCTCAGGCAAAACCCGACCGGCCAGGCGCTGATTTTGATCCAACGCCTTGTTGGCCTCGTCATCAACCCATAAATCCAACTGTCTTTGAGTCATGACCCATCCTGGGACAATGGTGTTGAATCGGATATTATGCTTGCCCAAATCAGTTGCAAAGCACCGTGTCATGCCATGAACACCGGCCTTTGAGGTCCCATAGATTGGAAGATTCTGGGAACCGACATACCAGCTTGATGACCCAAAGTTGACGATTGACCCGCCGCCGAATTTTATCATTGCGGGCAACACGGTCTGGATGGCAAAAAAGCTGTGGGCCAGATTCACGGCAACTATGGAGGAAAACTGCTCCGGGGTAACGTCGGACCACTCGTGCCGGGTGTCATTGGCGGCATTGTTAAGCAGGGCCTTGCAGGGCCCGTTGCGTTCGATGAAATCCCGAATGACAGCCTGATAGTCTTCTGTCTCGGTGATGTCGCAACGGGTAAACTCCACTTTGCAACCCGCGCCATTGAGTTCAGCCGCCAAGGCGTGCCCCGCCTGCGCGTCGATATCAACGAAACCGACGACTGAACCCTGATGGGCAAAATCCTTGACCAAGGATTCACCAATACCTGTTGCACCACCGGAAATGAAGACGTTTCGTCCTTCCAGACAGTAATACTTGACTTTGCTGATGGGGATAGCGTTGGACATGGAAAGCCTTGATTGTTGTGAGTTTCACTGAAGTGTATACCAATTGCAGAAGAATAGCATAACTCTATCCCGGCAAAACGGCAATGTGTCACTTTGTCAATAAAGGAATTGCGAGATACGCCGTGAATGTTCGGTACAGGACTTCCGTCAAGTGGCAATGAATGAACAGGCAGGGAGAACGGCATTGGTTATTGAAATTGCTTCATCGAATTACACGATTCAAATGAACCCCGACAGGGGAGGACGGGTCGAGAAATTTACCTACGCCAAAGGCAGCGAGAGCGTCGATATCTTCAAGCCAAAACCCGATATCAACAGTGAGCAGGACGGCATACCCCTGTTTGGCAGTTTTGCCATGGTTCCATTCTGCAATCGGCTGTTTCCAGCGGTTTTACTGACGAATGAGGGACCTGTCATTGTTCCCGCGAACTGGACTGAGCAAACATGTGCAATCCACGGCTTGGGTTTGAGTGAACCCTGGAAACCAAATACAGCTGCAAGTCATGCGTGTCAGTTCTCAACCGAACTCAAGTCTCTGGATGGCCGGTGCATTGGGGTCGGCATGCAGGAGTTTGAAGTTTCCGACGAAAGAGGGTTTGAAACCCGCGTCGGCTTCTTCAACGATCAATTCGAATGGATTTTGGCGGGTTCGGGGTTTCATCCCTGGTTCAATCTTGCCGTCGGGGAGGCTCAATTGGAGTTTGTCGCGGAAGGGAGGTTTCATACCGATGCAAGATGTATGCCAACGTCATACAGTGAACTTGCAAGCACGGAAGTTTCACTGAACTCTCGCACGGATGACGGAATTGATGCTTGCTTCGGAGAGTGGTCTGGCAAGGCAAGGCTGGTCCTCGATGCCCACGCAGTGCCTCTGGAGATATCGTCCAGTGCTCCCAACCTGCACGTCTACATCAACAAGGATTTAAGGACGATATGTGTTGAACCGGTCGGTCATGTGACCAACGCTACGCATGACAGAAGATGGGAACGTTTCGCAGGCATGACCAAGGTTCACTATGGTGAAACCATTTGGCTGGATATGAGAGTATCCTTGCAACATTCATCCGGTTAGGGAGTTGGCATCTACTCTTGGCCGGCCTTTTCAAGATCGGTAATGACAATCTTCTTCATCTCAAGCATGACCGGCACAGTTTTTTTGAGGTTCAGGCCAATCAAGCTGGCCATGTTTGAAGGTAAAACCTGCCAGGAGACCCCATACTTGTCCTTTATCCAACCGCACCGTTCGGCATCGGGTACTGCAGACAAGCTATCCCAGTAATAGTCTATTTCCTCCTGATCCCTGCAAGAGATTATCAGGGAGACAGCTTCGTTGAACTCAAAGGTTTCGGCAAGAGCGGATTCAGCTATGCCAAATGCTTGCCCGTCCAAAATGAGGTGAGCATACTTGATGCAACCAGGCCGTTCTGGTCCCTCTCCTTTCCCGTAACGATCCAGAACTTGCAGTGAAGAGTTCTCAAAGATTGAGGAGTAGAATTGGGCAGCCTCCTCGGCCTTGCCATAATTCTTTTTGGTGAACATGAGTGAAGGCATCATGCTTGCCGGCAAGTCATCTTCGGTGAAATACAGTTGCCAGGAAACTCCATACCTGTCCTCAATCCAGCCATAGCGTTTGCTGAAGTCATATTCCCCAACAGGCATCAGGGGATTTCCTCCGCCTACCAGTTGGTCCCAGTACCCATCAACGTCCTCAACTGTCTTGCAGGCTACGAGGAAGGATATGCTCGGATTCTTTTGGAACATTGGACCCGCGCTGATGCCTTCGATGTCCCGACCACACACCCTGAAGGAAACGACTTCCACGCCGCCAAAGTCATTGATGGATATGACCTCGGAATCGGGAAACACCGCTGCATAGAACTCGGCTGCTTCAGCCGCTTCAGTGTCAAACCATAGATGTGTAGTCACTCTTTGCATAATTTTGATCCTGGTAAGTGGATAAGGTCTGACCCCGAATGCTTATCTCGGCAACCGTAAGGAAAGATGCATGTTCAATACGGTCAGTGGACAAGTTGCACTGCTTAAGTCAAATGCTGTGCTTGATGTGTGCCTCGACATAATTCTTGAAGGTGTCCAAAATGCTTTGCCAGCCCATGCGCTGAAACTCTTCATCGTTTTCTGTATCAGGGTCAAAGGTGACCGTTACAGTGGTTGACACATCACTCTCGGCGTCAAAATTTACCTTCACCTGACGACCGTCGTCCAAGGTGTAGGTCAGAAGTCTGCCTGTCTCCACTCTGGCGAACTGGCCTGCAAAGTCAAACTCCATGCTCTTGTCCTTGGCCGACATTCGATAACTGAATTTTCCTCCGGGAACGAGATCGCTTTCTGCGTGAGGGCATTCCCACTCCTCCGTTGCGAAGTTCCAGTTAACGATGTGCCGAGGTTCAGTATACTTGTCCCACACCTCACTTACGGGCACACTGATTGTCGCGGATATTTGTATTGGCACTATTCGCTGTCCTTACCGAGAGTCAATTCTTTAGCGTTTTTGCCTCAGAGCCTGATCCAGATTGCAAAGCTTTGTGACATTCGTTGCTTCAAAGCCGAGATTAGCGTGATAGGAGGTTATTATGGCTTGGACAAGGATCAATCGCAAGCAATTTTGCCGCTCGCCAGAAGAGTGTGATGAAAGTGAGACCGCAGATGAGGAGTATATTTCGATTAAGTCTTCTTTGCTGCCCTCTGGGCTAAAGATGATATCGCTTGTCAATGGACGAATTAGATGGCTGGCACGGTGCAAATGAAGTTGCAATGACCACCTGAGATTATCAAAAACTGGGTTCATGCGATTTCCTGATCGCAGGTTCGGATTGCAGAATTTTATTGTGTTTGGTTGAACCGGCACTGACATTGGATCAAAGGCCATTAACTTGCTTTTGTGAGCGTGCTGAATTGCGTGCAGCTCACTTTGTGCTGCTATCTGGCATGCTGGCCATAAAAAGCGGTAAGAGATCAAAAAGTCTTAATCGAACAGTAATTCAGATGCCCTGATTTCAGCTACGGCTTTCCAAACATGCAGTGAATTCTCGTCATTGCCATGTTTTCCTGCCCCATGGTAGCTTCAATGAGTTGCATTAGCGAGACCTTTGAGGTTGGAGATTGGCAAAGTCCCCTAAAAGCCTCCCGACCTTCTCTGTTTGTACCATAACTGCAGGTTCGTGGATCTAGCACCAAGTTAGCCAGTCGCGCGGTGTTGGGATGTGATGGGTATCGATTTCGGTAGATCTCAAGACCGACAATATTGAGGGGGGAATAAAGCAAAACCTGTTGTTTGTAATTCCAGCGGTCCGGTATGGTTGGATTGGGAGCTTCGTTTGCTCGCGCATACTTCATTACCCCATCCCAATTTTCCAGAATGTCCAGGTGGTAGCGAACGGCTTTATGGATTCCGACGTCGGTGTTGCGGGTGTCGAAAACATTCACTCCTGCCATGGCCAGATATTCGGCCAGCATTAACAGGTTAGAAATTTCCAGACCTGTGTAATCCACAGCGGATGCACCACGTCGCGTCTCCTGTGGGAAACTTCCGTCGCGCCTGATTGCTCGAATTGCGGTGATGTATTGTTTTTGTCCGCGGCGCACAAAGTCGGGGTCCCTAATAACCAAGCCGGTGACCACATTTGCGAGGGCAGCGGATGACAGGTGATTGTTTTGAACATATCGGCGGTACGTATTGTAGAAGCCCATAGTCTTCTTCAGCCAGGGGTCGATTATTGACGAATCAAATTCGCTCACAAGATTCTGGCGTTTAGCGAAATAGTATCCGCCCATCAGTGATGTGAAAGCAATGTCAACTTCCAGACGGGTTTGATCAAACTGGGCGGAGTGTTCCCACTCCCAGGGGTCGTCGTTAAGGATGGGTCCAGAATAAGTGATGCCGTTTGTTTGTGCATATTGTTTTAGTGTGGAAACAATGTTGTTGCAAGCGGATTTTGATCCACGAAAGCAGGCGGTAGAACTTCTTTCTGCGGGCTTCCAAACTCCCATTAGTTCGGGGCTGTCCCAAGCTCCGGGTGGGGTCGTAACATCTCCTAGAACGGGGATATTTGTATGGCCTGAAATGCGGCAGGCGCGGCCGGCGTAAGCCGGGTTTTCGTCAAGAAAGGCAAGGCGTTCAGAATAGTTGAACGGCTTGGGCAGCTCAGCCGTATCTTCCAAAGGCACACTCACACTTGCCTGTTCTTCCCCAAGAGGATCTTCTTCCGAGCAACTGATTAGAACAATTGGGAACAAGATTAAAAGCAGTGCTTTCTTCACACCAAACCTCATATCTTCAAATCCAAGAAAATCCCTGCTGATCGCTTTGGACACAGTCTCAATAAATACTTTATCGTCACCAAGAGTCAAAAATCTGTCAATGGGCGGCAGGTGAAATTCCGTCGGGCCTGTACCGGCCGGGCCCCTGGCCCCCGTCCAGTAGCGGCAGCATGCGGGCCTGCAGGCGCCGCCGGGCCGGCCGGACATCATCCGGAGCACACTCGCCCGCCAAATAGCGACGCCCCAGCTGCAGGGCGGCAATGGCTGTTGAAGGGGGCGCCTAGGTGCCGACAATGCGGGGCGCACTCCACGTCGCTCAGAAAGACGCGCTCCCCGTTCATCGGGCTGGGATTGGTCTTCTCCCAGATCAGCAGGCGGGCGGTGAGGCCCTGTTCGCACCGAAGGCAAACAGGGGTCTGAACTGTTCCTTGCCGCAAAAGATGACGGCGTTGTCGCCCGTTATACGTACCGCTTGGGTGATGAAGGCGACCAGATCGCGATGACCGTCGTCATTGGCGTGCCCTTGTCCAGCTAGCGCAGGCCGCCGCTGGACTCATCGCCCCCGCGCCATAAGGAATGTTGGTCAGGAGCAGGTCCGCCAGGCCATCAGCCAGGCCGGCCAGCCGCTCCAGTATGCCTCCCAAGACGGATCCCGCCCCGTCCGGACAGGGGGGCACCGATTCGCCCCGAACCCGCGCCGCCCGGACCCGTTCCTCCGCCTTGCGCAGCCGGTATTCCATCTTCACCTCGCGGTGCAGGAAGTCATGCATCATCGTCTCTCTCCTCTCCCAATGGCCTGGTCATGGTCTGAGCGTGAGGATTCGAACTTCCGGCTCCCGCCTCCCAAAGGCGGCGCTATGGCCCGGCTGAGCTACGCTTCATTCATGCCTATGGGACCGGACGCGCCCATGTCAATGATGCGGTGGCACGGTCTTGACCCGAACGGGCGCAGCAACCACCTGTCACGAATGATCGGACAGGCGGCATGAAGAAGAATGGCATGGCAGCATCACGGGAACGACGGCCCTGGCGCTTCTATGGTCGCCAGGACGACATCCGGGATGTGCGGCACCTGCTGCAGCTTGACTGGGCAGTGGCCGAACGGGACTTTGACGCCTTTGGCCTGCGCGGCCGCCGCGGGGTTGGCAAGACGGAGCTCGTGAAGGAGACGCTGCGCCGCCACGGATCTGACACGCCCTGTCTTTTCGTGGAAATGGACGAAGGGCCGCAGGCCCACCCCCTGGTCTTTCTCAGGTCGGTCCGTGACGCTCTGGCCCAGAAGGGCCTGGAGGCCCTTCTGGATGATCAGCCGCCCCCTGCCTGTTAGTCACAAGTCTTGTCCGGACGCAGTTTCTGGTGCAGCGGTTCGGGTGACCGTCGCTCCAGCACGCCCATGCGATACAGGCGTTCATAGGCGTCGGCCTGAGCGGCCAGCTTGGCCTGGCCGCGCCACATGTATGTGGGTCCCGGAGGCGGGTCGTTCGTACGATGGAGATAGCCGCCGAGGATGGCCAGGATGACCAGGGCTCCGCCCAGGGTATAGGGGTTCAGGGTCAGCTGGCGGTCCTGGGCGATGTCGGCGAGCACGGTGATCTCGGTATCGTCCAGGACGGTGCCGGCCGGGAGTTCGGGTGTGTCGCGTCCGAGGCGAGCGAGAGTGAACAGGCGCCAGGCGATGACGGCCTTGATGGTGAGGCTGCGTTCCAGCCGCTGGCCCTCGTGGTGGTTGAGGAACTCGGCCCGGCAGCCGGTCTTGAAGATGCGATGCCATTCCTCGATGCGCCAGCGCAGACGGTACTGATCCAGAACTCGTTGGGCGTCTTGGGGCGTGGCGACGCTCTGGCTGGTCAGCAGGGTCCAGCCGAGCGGGGGCGTGCCTTCGGGCGGGCTCTCCTCGATGGCACTGAGGATGGTCATGGGGATCGGTTGGTCGTGGCGGTCCGCGTGGTCGCGAGGTGGCGGGATCCGGACGGACCGGTAGCGCAGGGTCAGGGTGGCCGACCGGGCGGGGCGTGCGGGTCGAGCCTTCTGGGTACGGGTGGCGTTGCGGGCCGACTGGCGGGTGATCGTCAGGGTCACGGACCCGGCGGGCGGTTCGGCGGCCAGCTGTTCGAAGAGCCTGGCCTCATGGGGGCCCATGGCTCGGTTGACCTTGGCCCGGACGACCAGGTCGACAGGGCGGTGCCGCTGCTGTTCGGCGAACAGAGCGAAGAAGTCCGCTTCCCGGTCCATGACGGCCACCACGCGTACGCCCTTGGGGGCCACATGGGCGGCGTCGCGCAGACCGCGCAACCAGCGGGCCGACTTGCGAGCGGCGGGCGGAGCCGAACGCTCGGCTGCCCCCGTGGGGGCATCATACTCGATCCGGGTCAGACCCAGCGGGACGCCGGTGTCGGCATCGACGGCCAGGGAACTGTGCATGTGCAGGCCCAAGGTCCCGGTCCGGCCAGCATTGCGACCGATCAGACCGAGGTTGCGGCACTTCGGGTGCGTGGCGAAGTTGAGGTCGGTGCCGTCCTGGATCAGGACTACGGTCCGGGCTCCGGCCAGGCGCCGGATGGTGCGCTGGCGATGCGGCTCCAGAATGTTGTCGGGGGTCACGTCCGAGGACGCGGGCTGCTGGATCAGCCGGTAGTAGCCGGTCATCAGGGCTGTCTGTCCCTGCGCGGCGGCGGGAAAGGAAGCGGCGGGGTCCGAGGCCATGACGGCGGCACAGGTCACCAGACGCCGGCTCAGACGCCGGTCGCCCAGCGGGGCGTCGCCGAATTCGTTGGCGGCCCACTGGCTCCCGTCCAGCCCCTCGGCGGGCCCCAGAGGAGCCGGGGTCGCCGGTGCCACGCCCAGAACCCGCCGCCAGTCGCGCCGCAACGGACGCATCCAGATCGTCTTGACCGACCGGCGGGGAGCGTCCGGACCGGCAAAGCGTCCCCGTCCGGTCGTTTCGCCCACGCAGTCCCAGCCCGCCGCGGCAAAGACCGTGCCCGCATGATGTGTCGCATCGACAAAGGTCTCGACCAGCAGCGGACGAAACCCGTATCCGGCCTCAATGTCGCCGGCCAGACGCCGCAGAGCCGCGCTCAGCACCCAAGAGCCCAGATGACGACAGCGGACCATCGGGCGGATCAGAAACCGGCTCAGACCGATCACCATCCGGTTCAGGGCCGCCGCGCGCGTCGGGTCGTCCCAGCCGATCCACTGGTCGCGGGCGGCCAGCCGCAAGGCGGGGGCGGCAAAGCCCAGGGCCCCCAGCACGCCATGGTCCGAGTGGATGAGATATCGTTGCTGCACGCCGGCATGAATGACGGCCCCGCAGGGATGCTCGCGGCGCATCAGTTCTGTCCACATGCGCCGGTCGGCTTTCGTCGCCACCGGACACACCCGCAGGTTTACCACATCCGACACCGCCGCCGGAACCGCCACCGGGTCCGGCACGGCGACCCCCAGACCGCGTGGCGGATGACCGCCTCCGTGCGACCGGGCCGGCGGCAAGGTCAGATGTCCGGCCGTCTCCTGCGCGGTCAGCACGGCCAGACAGCTGGCAAGGCGCAGACGACCGCACCCGTCGCGCAGATCAAACGTCTCGCATACCCGGCGGGCCACGGCATGACGACTGCGGGCCGGCTCCCGAGCCAGAGCCTGCACGCGAGGCCAGTGAGCCGGAGACAACAGAGTCGAACGAAGCGGTTCCATCAGGGACATGAAACCCAAGGTAATCATTCTCAATACTTATGTCAAGAAAAAAGATGTGACCTACCGGCAGGGCGCGACATCGACGCGCTGGCACGACTCTGGCCAGAACTGGACAGGAAGGCGGACGGTGGAAGCGACGTGCTGATATGCGTCAATGCCAAGCGCAGCAGCTCCGGGCATGACGCCGCCGATTTCCAGGTGCTCGTCGACCAGTTCATGGCCGCAGCAGACCACGATCCCGACATTCTGAAACTGCGAGACCTGCCCCGCTGCCACCTGTTCGTTTCGCCCCAAATGGAACCGGCCGACCGCAAGCGGCTGGAGGCCGCCGGTCATCTGGCCTTCGACTGGCCGACCATGGCCGCCGAGCTGCAGGCCGGCTGGCCCCTCATCCGGCAGACCCTGGAACGGCTGTGCCCGCCCGCGAAGCCGGCTGCCGAGACACAACCGGACGCATGAAGTGGACATATTCCGAAAGAGGAACTTTTATCGCCGTCCTTTTCAATCTCGTTTTACCCAGAAGCATGAACAGAGGTCGTTGCGCCAACTTGTAACATCAAATCTCAGGGAGCCAGATCAAGAGACTTGATCTGTCAATTTGTAGCTGGTGTTACGGCCGCCGCCCGGGTTTTGGATCAAGATGTTTTGCCCCTTCAGTTCCTGTATATCCCTGAGAGCCGTGTCATTCGAGCATTTGGCCAGTTTGGCATATTTTGAGGTGTTCATGTGCCCCTTGAACTCATCGTCAAGCATATGATTGATGATCAGACGCTGGCGGTCGTTGACGGGCTTTTGATTGACCTTGTCCTAAAGCCTTGCCTTGAACAGAACATTGCCAAGGGTTGTTTCAGCCTTGGAAATGGCTTGTCCCAAGCAGTCCAAAAACCATTCCAACCAGCCAGTGATTTCTGGAGTACTGCGTTGCTGTTGTTCCAGCCGGGCATAATAGCCCTTTCGTTCGGCTTCGATCTGGGAAGGCATGCTGTAATAGCGGTTTGGCATGCCGTCGGCACGTGCAAGGGCCGTGTCGCCAATGGCTCGGGCAATGCGGCCATTCCCATCCTCGAACGGGTGAATGGTGACAAACCATAAGTGGGCAATGCCGGCTTTGAGAACGGGGTCTATGTCATGGCCATAGTCAAACCAGTCGAGGAATGACTGCATGTCTCGTTTCAGCCTTGAGGCTTCAACGGCTTCAAAGTGGACCGTCTCATGACCTATCGGGCCTGAAACTACCCGCATTGGACCTAAGTCCTGTGTACGCCAGCCACCCACTGCAATCTGTTGCAAGCCGCTATAACCCGTTGGGAACAGTGCGGCGTGCTAGCCAAACAGGCCGATCTTTGGACAAGGGCCTGGAATACTGCTGAGTGGCATCAAGCGTCATGGCAACGATGTCTTCCGCGTGGTGGCTTGATGAAACGGGGTCGGGAATATTTATTCCCAGTCTGCGGGCGACTGAGGATTGTACTTCTTTCAGATTTAGCCCCTCACCTTCGATTGCAGATGATTTGATGACATCGTTGGTCAACGTGACCAAGCAAGCTTCTTGGCTGAACTCGAAGCCAAGACCCTCCATCCGTCCAAGCAGTCGTCCCTGATGATGGCGTATACGAGCCAACTTGGAAGCCAGAACTTGATAATCCCATGTGAAGTTGGGCCAGTCCAGGTGTTCATGAATCCACATTGCCACCGCTTAGCATGTCAATCATCGCATTATTCAAGGCGATTAAGGTAGGTATTCACTGCAATTGCAAGATGATACAACGCAATATGTGCGGTAAATATAGATGTTGTTCGCCGCAGCAACATGTTTATGACTTTGTACAGCGAATATTCAGTCAAATTTGGTTCGCCTCGTGTGCAGAAGCGTTCGGCCACGAACCCTTCCGGTGTCTTCGCCTCACCGAAACTTCGTTACCAGTGAAGGTTTGACTTGTTGGGCTGCTACGGGGGCCTCAATTGATGGCGGTGTCCCAGTTTGAAGGCAATTCGCTTGTACAGTCTCACACGGTCGTGATTCGCGAGGTTCTATAATTCAAGCTGACACACGCCCGATCGTTTCAGGACCGGTACCCATGATTTTTTCATCGGGGCAATGATCTACATGTTCGGACTTTTTGGACCGGTCCTTTTGGTCATTGCCGCCAGAAGACGGCGACTGGTACTGCCAGCCGTGGCGAGATCGCGGGCCGTTTTTCCTTGGTGATTGCGGATGTTCGGGCTGGCCCCAGCGTTCAGCAGCATGGATACGGTCTGTTCGTTGTCCTCGCGGGCGGCGTGATGCAGGGGCGTTTCGCCATTCGTGTCGACGGTCTCCAGGGAGATACCGGCCTCTATCAGTGCCTGCGATCCCTCTTCGGCATTCTCATGCGCCGCCATATGCAGGGCGGTCCGTCCCCACTGGTCGGTAGCGTCCAGCGTGGCTCCATGCGAGAGCAGGGCAGTGATGATGGTTGGCCAGTTTTCCTGGGCGGCGAGATGGAGAGGCGTCCGTCCCCAAGCGTCGCGGGCATTCATGTCCGTGCCCCGAGCCTGATGATCGGCGATGGCGTCGGGGTCGCCACTGCGAATGTCAACATGCAGATCACTACCCGTGTGAGCGACGGCAAAGGAGCGCAGAGAGGGAATGGGACAGGCCTGCTTGATTGAGGCGTGCACCCGCACGTCATCGATCAGGCCCAGACGTAGCAGATCATCTTCATCCGGTGCGACCTGACCGGACCAGCGTCCAGTCTGCATGGCTGCCCGAATGGCCTGTTCCACGTCATGCGGATAGACAGGAACGCGACCTATATGGCTCATTATGGTGCCCATCAGCTCCGGACGTGTTTCCCATGAGCCGAAGCGTGTTCGGTAGTAGTCGTTGCGCATGGCACTCGCGCGCTTTTGCGCGATCATCACATTGACCTGATCGAGGTTTCCATCGGCTACGAGCAACTCCTCGCCGAGGGCGGCGAGGCCGTTCTGCAGATGCTTGGGCCAGCCCTTGGACCAGCGATAAAGAGTGCACGCCCAGCGCGTCTGCATGTCTGTGCTGGCGGTGATGCCAAACCGATCAATGAAGAGATTGGTAACTGCCTTTACGTCCTTTTTTGTCAGGGTCGACATAGGGAACATGGCACTCCCGCCCACGCGTGACATTCCCAACCGGTTAAGAACCCGCCGACTGTTGGAGAGGCCGGCGAGGACCGGCAGAATGGGTTGCCCGTCGCTGCCGTTTTCCAGAAACTGCAGAACTTCCGCCGCAGGACCGTCCGGACCGCCGGACACAGTCTGAATCTCGTCAATCATCAGCAAGATGGTACAGTTGCGGGGTAGGCGAGGTCGCTCGGCGACGGACGAGGCAGATCGCCCGAACCGGATTCCCAGAATGGTGGTGTCCTTCACAATGTTCAGAAGGTCCCGCAGAAAGGCCCGCACCTCGCCCTGTCCAACCCGATCCATTACATCCTGAACGCCGTTCCGCAGGCACTGGTGTACATGCTCGACTGACAGGCGTTTTGAATCGCCGATGATAACCGGAATGACGCGATGCACATCCGGGTTGGCCGTCAGATTCTGAATGCATTGATGTTCGATTTCGTTCAGCACCGATGTCTTGCCAACACCCGGTGCCCCCTGAATCAGCTGCATCATGCCTTTGGCGGGTCCCCCCTTGACGCGTTCTTGACGACGTGCGTTGACTCGCTGTACGCGTTCGTTTACGCGCGCTATGATGTTCTCGCGCCCGACAAAAAAAGGATTGATGACGCGATCATCGTCAGTGATGAAATCCCTGACGCCTTGGACATCAAAAGTGAGAGGTTTTGAATCTGCGTTCATGGATGGTCAACCATACAGAGACGATAGCGTCAGGCAACACGCAAGCTTTGTCCCCGAAATGCGCCTGTCCCGATGAAATAAGGATGTCGCATGCAAAAGTCCAGTCGGCATCACGCTTATGATTTGGGTTTTGCCGAGGTTGCAGTCTCGGAACCGAATTTCGTTTTCAGCAGTGATTGAATGACAGGATAGGCCGGTCCGACATGGGGGCAGTACAATGTCGGGAACGATATCCAGCAGCAGGCGAAAGATGTCAACCTGATCATGAAGGGGAGGGCAGGCGTTCGACCTTGACAAGTTTCGGAATGAGGGCAGAAAACGATCGTACCAAGTTACCAAGTGGGAGGACAGACCACTGCCAACGGCCCCTACCAGGCCTGTACGAAGCATTCAAATCGGCCGTACAGCAGGCACTGGGATCTCGGAACTAACCGATCAAGATCAGTCCAACGACCAAACAAGCCGATCCAGAACATTGAAGGTGCACGAAAAGACCCGGTTGACACAACAATCGGAAAAGATCGTCGGTCACTTGGACCACCGCCGCCCTGCGTCCCATTTGAACCCTTGGCGAACGGTGATCCAAGCCAAAGATGGTGCCTCAAATCGAACTTAAAGTAGAAAGTGAAGTGGACGGAAAAATTGAACTTTCACAGCCAGACCCACCACCGGTCACGTTAGCGAGGTGCTCATCACTCAGCGCTAAGTTCGGGTCCGAAGGAATTACAAAATATTCAACGTCTTCGTTATTCGCAACAAATACGACCTCCATCCCTTCCGGACTTTTGCCGCCGAAGTCACTGAAGGCCTTTTCCCGTGCCTTATCTCCCGGTCGGTTAAGCCTGTCCAGCAGACCCGGGTCAAGGTGACAGGATTCTGCCAACTCCGTTATCTTCCTGAAACTCTCTGGCGAACTGACCAAGGCCTTGGTTTCGGGTGAGAAACCCTGCAACGAATTAACCCCCATCATCTCATACCTACCTTTCATACCAAAACAACTCAAACTCAAAGTGAACATTAACTGATTTGAGGATTAATTGCAACACAAAAACGAGGGTCAGTCACTCTTTCTGGTGGCTGATTCACCTCGTTCGGCCCGAATTACCGCCTGTCGATAACGCAAACCAGCAATTGAGGTGTGCCGAATTCATTTTCGGTTGAGGTATCGCTCCAACAGCGCGTCATTAGTCAGCATCGTGGGCTCTCCTGAGCACTGGATATGTACGGGGTCGATTGCCCACGTTCAGCCCCAAGGCTTCAGGATACGATGCGCGACCAGCGTGAGCATGGTACCGGCGACCAAGGGGTGGAGTGATCCTCCTCGACAGCGACGGATGCCAGTGATGATGCATTCGGACCATAAGATTGCCTGCACGACAATGTTGTATCATTAGCGCACGAGGGAGCATGGCGTCGCGACTGGGAAAAGGCCTGGATGCAAGGTTCAGGGTTAACGCCTCAAATTACCGTCCACATGGCAGACAAAACCAACCCAGCCGGTATTGAAGTCTCAGTGACAGGATACTTGAAACCAATTTACCGATTGTCGGATCTGGCTGCCCATTTGCAAATGGGCAAACAAACAGTTAATCGTCTTTCGTTTGAGGATGGATCACGGGGCTTAAAATTCAGCCCCGATGGCTTCATGGAAAGCTGGCGAAGGAACAGGCTGTAAACGGTAGGCATGTATCAGGCGCAAAAGAACAGTAGCACCGAGACCGAAACTTACACCAGACATCAGGTGGCGTATTTCGCCCATGCCTTGACCATTCACGGCTCAGCGGAGGACAACCTCACAAGATCGCTGGCATCGGCAAGGGTGGACATGAATCCGCATCAGGTCGTGGCCTCTCTCTTTGCGCTTAGATCGCCGTTGTCCAAGGGTGTCCTGCTTGCTGATGAAGTGGGTCTCGGCAAAACCATCGAAGCCGGTCTTGTCATTGCTCAAAAGTGGGCGGAAAGGCGCCGCAAGATCATTCTGATTGTCCCAGCCATGTTGCGGAATCAATGGTTTCAGGAACTGTTGGAGAAATTTGAAATACCGTCGATCATATTGGAATCGTCCTCCTACAGGGTCATGAAGCGAAATGGCAAGCTCAACCCCTTTGATCTGAATGAGAGCAAGGTTGTCTTGTGCTCATACCATTTCGCGTCTCGCCGAAAAAAGGATTTACAACTCGTTAACTGGGACCTTGTTGTCTTTGACGAGGCACACAAGTTGCGCAATGTCTGGCAAGCCAACGGTTCCAAAATGGCCAAAAATCTCTGTGAAGCTCTGGCAGGTCGCAACAAGATCCTGCTTTCGGCGACACCCTTGCAGAACTCTCTTCTCGAACTCTATGGCCTCGTTTCAATCATCGATCCAAATGTCTTTGAAGGCATCGAATCATTCAGGGCCCAATATGTGGGAGCTGACAAGACTGCAGAGAATCTGGAGACGCTTCAAGATCGGATTGCCAAGATTTGCTACAGAACGCTCCGCCGACAGGTGCAGAAAGAAGGCGGGATCAATTTTACCCGCCGTCATGCCATGGTAAAAGAATTCGACCCTTTTCCAGAGGAGACAGAGCTTTACGAGCGCATGTCTGAATACCTGCGACGCGAGGATATCGCCGCGTTTTCTCCCGCTGTGCGTCACCTTGTCACGATCGTCATCCGTAAGATCCTTGCCTCATCGTCCTTCGCCATCATTCAGACTCTTGATAAAATGATTGAACGCCTTGAAGGTTATACTGCAGTCGGTCAGGAGAGCCTGGACGACTTTGAAACGTCTGGTGAACTCGCAGATGAAATGGATTTGGAGGATGATGAAGCCACAGTTGATCAGGTTCAGCTTGATGAAGAGATTGAAGAGCTGAAGTTCTGCCGGAGTATCGCTCAGCGGATCAAGCAAAACGCCAAAGGCGAAGCGCTGTTGCCTGTCTTGGACAAAGCCTTTGCCAAAGTTGAAGATCTGGGTGGGCAACGCAAGGCAGTGATATTCACGGAATCACGTCGAACTCAGATATACCTCAAGAAGTTGCTGGAGGAAAATGGTTATCAAGGCCAACTGATCTTGTTAAACGGTTCGAACAGCGATGCTGAATCCAGGCGCATATTCAAGGAGTGGCAGGAGCGTAAAGCCGAAAACGACCAGCAATTGGAGTCAAAAACAGCCAGCTTGAAGGCGGCAATCGTTGAAGAGTTCAAAAACAAGGCGACTATTCTGATTTCGACCGAATCCGGAGCGGAAGGCATCAACCTGCAGTTCTGCTCGTTGCTTGTCAACTATGACCTGCCATGGAACCCACAGCGAGTTGAACAGCGGATCGGCCGGGTGCATCGTTATGGTCAGAAATGCGATGTGGTCGTGGTGAACTTCGTGAACAAGGCGAATGCTGCCGATCAGCGGGTCTATGAGCTTCTGAAGCAGAAATTCAAGCTGTTTGAGGGCGTGTTTGGTGCCAGTGATGAAATTCTGGGGTCAATCGCGTCTGCGGGGATTTCAATTGAGAAGCGTATCAATGACATTCTTCAACGATGCCGACACGCCGATGAAATCGAGGCGGAATTCAACGAACTCCAGGCTGAAATGGATTCTCTGATCAGAGCGAAGGAGCGTCGCACCTGTCAAAAGCTCCTGGAGAATTTTGATGAAGACGTAATCTCTCGCCTCAGAGACCGTGAGGGTAAAATTCAGGCAGGGCTGAATCAGCATTGCCGCATGATCAGAGCTTTTTGCCGCGGAACATCGCCAGGCGCCCGACATTTTGAGGATGGTTTCTCCCTGAATGGTCAGAACTACTATTACACTTGGAAACATGCGGAAGAAAATGCCGGTCACTTCCTCAATGTGGATGGAATATCTCAACTGATTGAGGATGCCAAGACACGTCATCTGCCGCCAGTAGAAATTATTTTCGATTATGCCGACTATGACATGCAGCTGGCTGATCTCAAGAGTTTGCGGGACCAATCTGGATGGCTCAGATTATCCAAGTTGACAATCAGTTCCATTGATACGATTGAAACCCTCGTCTTCAACGCTTTGAGCAGTAATGGGGTCAAGCTTGACCAGCGTCAGTGCGAACGCCTGATGCTCATCCCGGCGATACAAGATGGCATGGCTGACATAAATGATGCCGTCCACGAAAAACTCCAACAAACAGAGCGGGTAACCCTGAGTCAGCAACTTGAAACAGCACGGCACAAAAATGAAGAGTACTTTGAGGAGGAACAGGAAAAACTGGATCGTTGGACTGAAGATACCAGAGAGTTAATGAAGCAAAAGTTGGAAATTTTGGAAAAGCAGATAAGAGATGAAAAGAAAATCAGGTATAAGCTTCCAACATTGGAGGAAAGGATCAAACAAGCGAGGAAAATTGAGAAGTTAGAACTCGAGTATAGACGCCAAAAGCATCACTACTTTGATACTTTAGAAGAAATAAACAAGAAAACGGGCAGCTTGCTTGATGAAATTGAAATGAAAATGCATTTGTCTCACGAAATTGAAGAAATCTTTACCATCCGCTGGAAGCTGATTTGAGGACTGTTCGTTGGTCGCCACTGCAAACACTTGAATTCTCTCGGATCGGACAAGGTTTCCGCAGATACATCGCCCCTTCAATGTTACACAGAAACGAAGTTGCCCAATTAGAAAAACAGCAATTCGGCATCCAGATATTCAATTCTGGAAACCGCGATGGTGATGGCCACCCCATATTGAGGCAAGGGCCATGTTGTGAATTCGTGCCAGAACAGACATCAATACAACTTTAGCACTTGTGCATTTCCGCCAAGTCACTTGAAGATGAGTTCAAGATCCCTGTCATCATACTCAGCCTAGAGGAAAAGCCAGCATGAGAGGATTTCCAGACTGGTCTGAGTTAAACGGCTAAATTCTAAATACCTTGTAATTTCGGAATCAATATCCTAATTTGCAAGGTATGATAGATAGACTGATCATTGAGCGACTCAACAAGAATATAGCACGAGGGCCGGCAGTTGCGTTGCTGGGTGCACGTCAGGTTGGCAAGACAACACTTGCCCAAACCGTGGCAAAAGCGATGAAGGCAATTTACCTTGATCTTGAAGCTCCAGAAGATTTGCTGAAATTGCGCGACCCAACCAGTTATCTGCGCGCTCACAGTGACAAACTGGTCATTCTGGACGAAATACAGCGGAGTCCCGATTTATTCATGATTTTGCGCGGGTTGATTGACCAGAATCGGCAGGATGGACGCAGAGCAGCTCAGTATTTGCTGTTGGGGTCAGCTTCAATGGACTTGCTGCGTCAATCATCAGAGAGTTTGGCTGGGCGCATAAGTTACATTGAAATGTCGGGTCTTAACCTTCTGGAGACCGTTGACTCTGTTGAGAATGTGCGTGACCTTTGGCTTAGGGGAGGGTTTCCTGAAAGTTATCTGGCAGAAAATGACGAAGTGGCAATGGAGTGGTTAGAAAACCTGATCCGGACCTACCTGGAACGAGATGTACCCCAGATGGGGTTTCAAGTTCCAGCCGCTCGACTTAGGCGTTTATGGACGATGCTTGCTCACTTGCAAGGAGAGCCAGTGAACCATTCAAAACTGGCAGCAAATCTGGAAATAGACAGCAAAACCGTAAGCCGCTACATTGATATTCTCACCGGTTTGCTTCTTGTTCGACGTCTCGAGCCGTGGCATGCAAACATCAAGAAGCGACTGGTTAAATCACCCCGCTACTACATACGTGACAGTGGCATCCTTCATCGTTTACTTGGCATAGGGAACCATGATGCACTGCTGTCCAACCCGGTTCTTGGCAAGAGCTGGGAAGGGTTTGTGGTGGAAAACATTCACTCGGTACTGCATCCTCATGCGGAAATCTACTACTACAGAACAGCTGCCGGAGCAGAGGTTGATTTGGTGATCAGAATGCCAAACTCGGAAGTGTGGGCAGTAGAGATCAAGCATGGTGTTGCTCCGAAAATCAGCAAACATTTTCGTAGGATCTGTGACGATATAGGTACGACACAAAGGTACATTGTCTACGGTAGTGATGATGAATTCTCAATCGGCAATGGTGTTCGGATGATTTCCCTTAAGAGCCTGATGTTAAAGTTGGTCGCGTCCTGAGGGTAATATCTTCCAAGAACTTAGGTGATCAATTGTCTTGTCCAAGGCTCATTCCAATTGGTTCTGCCTTGATAGGTCACGGTACAGTTTCAGGTTCTTGATGGGTAGTTTGAGGTGCGTAACGACAGAAATTCTTTGGCCAAGATTGGGCAAAGAAGACGATCACTTCCGTGGGAATTATACAAAAATGGAGTTGTCGGAAAAATCTTTGGCAAAAGGGCGAGCTTAGAACTTACTACCCCACCGATTGCCTGTATCGTTGATAGGTAAGAAGAAATAGCTGTCTATTCATACGAGGGTTTGTGGTCAGTTAACAGAAGTGAATAGCCCTTTGAAGCCGGATTTCAAATAGGGCAAGCGACTGTTTCGCTTCAAATTTTCCTCTCGGTCTTGTCAGGTGTGTGGTTTCAACCGAGAAAACTGTGTTGGCACGATACAACGGTCGTTTGTCGCCCCGAAACAAACGAATCCATTGTAAGAAACGGGAAGGTGCGGCTCAGAATCCCCCTGGCATTGTCGGATCCTGCCCTTGTCCTATCAAATAAGGAGCTGTCCTTAGGACGAGTTGTTGTGAGAAATCATTTCCCATGGGAAGTGCGTCAAGAAGACGATCATGAACCCACTGAGCGTATGGAGCGTGTATTGAAAGCCAATCATCGGTGGCGTATCGAACTTGGCAAAGCCCTCGATATCCCATTGTAATATACCGTAGTTCAAGTGCGGGATTTATTCCAACTCTGGGATCATTATTGCCATCCAGCAAGTTACGGAGTTGGCAATTCAGAAACTCCCTCACACGGTTGAAACGCTCTTCGTCGTTGAGAACATAGCGAACTGCAACTCTTCGAGCCATAGGGTGTGTCACAGCAGCAAGTAAAAACTTGTCCTGCCGTGATTTATCTTCACTACTCCATTTACCAATGAGGTCATCAAAAATACCCACCAATGCGCCTTCACTGAGGGCCGCTCTTCCTACTCCAGAATAGACAGCCCACGCAGAAAATTGTTGCTGCATTCGTAGCGCCTGAGCAGTCTGGCCGTCAGAGTCAATAATAGCATCCAGGAGGATATCAACCGCTTCTTTGGGGCATGCAGTGAACATCCAAGTTAGGGGTAAATGCAGGCGGTTTGTTTGGCCATCATTGAACTGTCCAACGTAATCTAAACAATTTTCAACATAGTTTTTGAGATCCTTGAGCAATATCGGAATAGCTTGCTTAATGAGTTGTTTTGCATTTTCAAATTGAGTCGGGTCCCTGCCGTAGATTTCGCGGCTTGGCAGTGCGTCTGAGCCGAGCGGAAAACCAATCCTCCAAAGTTCTCTTACACACACATATATATCGTTTCTGATAGTAACACGGTCTATAAGGTCCATGCTGTCAGAGTTATCAACGAGCTGATTCAATAGGCTTTCAAGACTGTACCAACCCTGCTCACTGGGCTTGAATATGTATAAGTCCGGTATGCTTCGAAGTGCCGGAGGTGGTTCGGAGGCCATTTCGCTCCATCTTATGCTCGCCTTTGAGCCGATTAAAGGTTGTTTTTCTTGGGTCGATGGACCTTCAATAATTTCAAGCCGGGCATCTCCTGAAAGTGGGCGCACCATAATCTGAGGCTGTACGATTCGAACGTTGTCGCTCGGACGAATGGTGTGCCCGGTGTGCTTGCCACTGTAACGTTCATCCCAATTGTTTTCCCAGCCACGTCTGATATTGAGATGTACCTGTTCAATGCCGGGAGCAAGGGTAACCCACCGTTTGTTGTCTATAGGGGAACGATACGTCTCGCCCGCCGGTATTACTTCGCCTGATGGAATTATCGGTGACCATTCTTGACTCTGAAGTTTAAGTTCAATTTCAGGAATCACATCAAGCCATGCAGGTGGTTCCGTTCGGTTTTGCCGTAGCCTTGTGGCCAGTTGCCTAGCCGCCTGAACGGTTTCCGTGCCCGTTACCTGACGAACTGGAATGTCTTCAATCAATTCTTGTTGAATTGAACTACAAAAATCTGCAATCAATTCCTCCCCAGCAGGGCATTCGACAATGATTGCCAGAGGCTTCTGCCTGTGGTTTCTTTGGAATTCATGTAACCGCTCTTTTAGTTTCGACGGCAGTATTGTCGTCTCAAACCCGACTCTCGGCCGTTTGGAGAGCAAAGCCCAATCGCCTTCCCTGAGTGGCCCACTGCGATGTTCGAGTGCATCAATGTCTATACCGAGTTCCATCGCCGTTGTTTCGGTCATGTCAGATGCAATGATCTCGGCCAGTCGAGTCCATTTGAGAATCTTCTTAAAATCAAATTTCTTTTCAGAAAAGTACGACTGAACGGCACTCATTCTCCGAGCGGTCAATGACTGGGTATCTTCACATTTGTCCATTGTAGCTGACCGGGCTATACACAATGATTTTGGTGTTCGGTTGTCCCAAGCCCAGTCAACGAGATCAATCACTGTCCATGAGGTTTGCCGATTGATGTTAATGACAAAGATTGCCCCTTCCTCTTTTGGAATCCTTCCCTTGGCCGAAGCTACCTCAACAGTCGCAACAGATCTCCAGACAAGCTCAATCCTGCTTGATGCCAGCGCACTGGGTCGGGCTTTCTCAAGTTCGTGGTAAAGCGTCTCTAATCGTGTCCTGCCCGTTTTCTGAACGATTGCCTGATTCCCTAATTGTGGTGTATCAGGGATGACCAAGGCTAAATCTGCTGAGCATTCGGACCGTTTCATCTCCTCCGCAACCAAGCGCCACAATGCTTTGAACACCGGCAAAGGGGATATATGGTTGTCACGCATTTGAAAGTAAGATTCGTCCAGCAAGGCATCAAAAGCATCGACAAGGGGGTCATTTTTCATCGAATATCTTGCAGAGGCCAATGCCTGCGCACCAAATAGCCACGGACAGTTCTGCTCACTGTCATTATTGACTGTCTGATGCTTCAAGATTGTTGACCGAAAGCCGAGCGTGCGGGGTTCTAGTAGGGTTTTTGATTTTGATACTCTGATGCCGACAAGATGGTCCAGCCAGCCGTTTAGGTCGACGGTTATGAACTGTCTAGGCTCTGTCCAAGACACTCTCACTCCATTTCTCAAGTTTTGTGTCCCATTCTCCCCCAAAATCCCATGGAAGTTCTCCTACCGCTCCAACCATCTCTGATTGAACATCTTGCGAATTCCACCAGACCGAGGCTTCCGAATTGGCAGTTGCAACAGACCCGAGCGGAGACTCACCATCTCCGGTACGGAAATTGATCCGGCAAGCCTGCTCATCCTGTTTAAAACCAAGCATCAGTGAGATGCTTCCATTTTCGAGAAAACGACCTTGATCAGGTGAGTCAGCTTCCCGCACAGCTGGTGCATGAGCAAGAATTCCTCCCCCTTTTTTCTTAACCTTTTCTTGCAACTTCATTGCAGCTCTGACCTCCAGTAGGTTCATGAAGGTTCTATGCTGCCACATCCAGGCATCTTCTTCAATTTTGGCTCTCTCCAAGAGTTGCCGCCACGCCTTTAAAATTTCCCGATAACGTGGATCAAATCGAAGCTGAAAATTTGGCTGCACTGGATAGATTGCCTCAGGTACATTAAAATCTCGGAGCATCTTCTCAACACGCTGCGCCCTGTGCATGTGGGACCGGATAAGCATTTGAAGGTTTGCGTTCTCCGATCTATCAAGCCAACTTTTGGCGACTCGTACTGTCAGTGCCGCAAATGCTCGGAGCACTCGGTTCTCCAACGTATTGCGTGTGTCGTATCGTTTTGGAGCCTTTATTCTCTGGCGAAATCCGGCTCGTTCAGCCGTGGTTCGACCCGGCCTTGTTGCAAGCCACCGGACTGTTTTTCCATCAGTGCGCCGAACAGATTGAAGTTTGAGTAGCCTATGCTCAGTGCGTAGTGCAACTCGGGGCTTTACACTGAGTTCTTCAAGGATGTGACGCAATCTCTCGGCGTGGCTTTTAAGGAGGTTGCCGTCTGGATCTTCGTCTTCCAACTTCTTGTTGTTCCAGACAGTTTCCAATTCCTTGTAAGCTGAATCCATTGATGTCGTGGCCGCAAAGATGCTGGCAGTTCTATCAAGCACGTTGGCTGCCCGTCTAATTGGCCGTATTTTCAATTTTTTCTGTTCTGCCAAAGAAATGTTCTGGCTTGTCCAATCCAAGATAAGCGTAGTATTCCGATCAACTGTTATGATCATGATTTTTTCCGATCCAACTTGCCATGGGACATGCCAAGCTTGACAGGATTCTTCTGGCAGTTCTATACCCACAAATAATTGACCTCGTGTCCCACCAGGGATTCGAGGAAGCAATTGGCTGTGACGACCCTCAAGTCTTGGGAAAAAGCGGCTATTCGATAAGGCTTCATTGGAAGCCACTATGATCGGTGGTCCGTTCGAACCAACAGAGACAAAATTTCTGCTGTTTTGGTGAATCTCGGTTTTGGGGGCTTCATTTCCACTTGCTGCTTCGCAACTGAATTCACTAAACGAGTGGTATAACCATATACCCATCTCTTGTTCAACTGTACGTGTAGCCTGGCCAAGAAAAAATTTGTGAAATTTGTGAATTCTCTACAGCACCATTTAGCACGTTTGCGAATTCTTCATCACCAAGTTCATCACGGCACAATTCTTCCAAATCACGCAACGTATCTCGGCATCCTTGCGTCATCTCTGAGCCAGACAGTTTGGGCAAGAGACGCATGTTAATCTGATCAATCATTGGTCTTCGCCAGTCATCATCACCGGGATAGAGATTGATATAGGATCTGATACTTTGAGCAATCCTGTAGCCGAAGCCTCTGTCGGCGTTCTTCATCAATGCAGCAAGCTGACCTATGACTTTATCAACTTCTGCATCGTCCACAGCCACATTGTTTCCATCGTTGGACCATTCGAACCAAATCTCGTATGGAAGGTACCCGTCAGCATTAGCCGTACCTGCATCTGGAGGTTGGATAAACTTTTGGATATTTGCCGGGTCAGGCGTTGCAAAACGGATTGAATTTGCCCGGTCAAGCACCTTGTCCGAAAGTGCCTGTGTAGTCTCATCTTCGTTCAGTGTTCCAATCCAGAGTACATTGTATGGGGCATAAAGATGTTGAGGGATTTCTCCCTTCGCATAAGGCAGGTCAATGGAGATAACTGCGTCAGGGTCTGGAACTTCCGGTATTTGTCTAGATCCACGCATCTCAAGCCGTGAAAGAAACTCGGAGAAATAATACTCCGTACGAGCGAGGTTCATTTCGTCAAGCAGGATGATGAGCATCCTTTGACTCCAGTCAATTTCTGGATTTATTCCAATATTTTTAGCAAAATTCTTATCGAAATGGCCAAGAGCTCGCGCCCTGTCCGTGGGTCTATATCGCTCAGATACGAAGTCGTAGAAACCTAGAAGATCCTGCGGTGAATCCCAACCAGGTTCCACGGGAACATGTAAGAAGTAAATCCCAAAGAAACGGGCATATTCTCTTGGAAGCTGGCTTTTTCCAGTACCACTCAAGCCGCTCAATACTGTCAGGGGAGAAAGCTGATTTACCTTCAGTGCTGTATGAAACGCCCGGACAATCCGCTCCGGATAATTCATATGCCTTTCATGTAAACTCTTATGGAACCTATTGAGCAATTCTTCTTCGCTCATCTCGTTTAGATCAGTGCGTTCATCTTCATATCCCTCAAGACATTTTGGCTTGCTTCTGAAAGCCTCAAGCTTGTCTATCGTCGGCTGTTTTGCCTCGTCATGTTCCTTTTTAAGGTCGTTAATTTTTTGCTCTAACTCACCAACCCTTACAGTCATCAGAGTTTTTTTCGATTCTAAATCCTCAACCTCGCCTACGAGCTTGTCCTTCTGGTCTTTTTTGTCCTCCAGTTGATTGAGTTCCTGCTGTCGCTTATTGATCATTTCATTCCAAACCTCGCTGTCCGGATCGAGAATTTCCGGCGGATATCCGTCCAGTTTGGTCTGAACTCCCGAAAGCCGACGAGTCGCTTCCAAAAGTCTAGCCTCCAGTTCATCATATTCTTGTTTGCGATTTTTGAGAAGTTCTTCCCATTCGTCATCTGGGCCAGTGATTGGTGCGGGATAACCGTTTAGTTCCGCCTTGGTTTTTTCGAGAGTGGCTAGAACCTCAGCAAGCATATGCACAGCTTCGTTGCGCCTGCTTTCAAGATCATTTATTCGACGATCTTCCTCAACGATGAAATCATCTAAATCCTGACGCATCTTGTCGAGTTTTTCGTGATCTTGCTTGACCTTATTGTACTCATCAATTGCTTTGGTGGCACTGATTGCTTCCCTTTGAATTTCCTCCTTTTCCTGCAGTTTTGTTTCGACCGCGACCTTTAAATCAGCAATCTTCTCTTCCCATGCTGCAGCGGAGATCTGATCACCGGCTTTGACCAATCTTCCAGCAATGAACGCAACCACAAACAGGGGGACGTACGCAACGAGGAGTATTACCCAAGCATAAGGCAGCAGTTCTGCCATACTGATTCCAAAAATCATTGGTTTGCCGGTTGTGGTACAGGTTGCACTTTCGAGCTTGCGGTCCGTCCCGCTGCATCAAGATTTTCAATCAAGGATCGAATCCGTTGATGCGTAGCTTCTTCAAGCTGATTTAAACGCGAGAGACTTGCTTCTCGGTCTTCCAAATTTACTTCTGTTCGTGTCAAATCGTTTCTCAGTCGTGTAACTCTATCCGCTACAACCCGTTCTTGGTCAGTAATTCTCTCAAGTTCCGCCCGCCTGGAGGCAAGCAAATTTTTGGTTTCGGTCAAGTCGGCCTTGTTTCGGTCCAACTCTTGGTTGAGCAACGATAGCTCGTCTTTTTTCTGAGCAATGGAGACGAGATTTTCATCGACTAATCTTCGCAACTCATCAAGTCGGGATTGCTGTGCAGCAATTCGGTCAGAAAGCGCATCGCGATCAGTTTTAAGGCTCTGCTGTCTCATTGTTAACTCGGTTACAGACGTCTGGAGCGTATCCCGATCAGACGTGAGAGAATCGACTTCCTTCATCAATCGATATCGCTCTGCGCTCGCTCGCTCTTCTTCAACCTGAAGACTTGGCAATTCACGACTGATTTTTGCGTGTTGCTCTACATCAATCCTCAGCTTTTCAAGTTTTTCTGAGCTTTCCGTAAGCGCCGCGTTGACTCGTGCATTTTCATCCTCAAGACCCTGCTTGCGTATAACAAGGGAGGCAACGGATGTCTGAAGCGTATCCCGATCTGCCGTGAGAGAATCGACTTCCTTCATCAATCGATCTCGTTCTGCTCTCGCTCGCTCTTCTTCAACCTGAAGACCTGGCAATTCACGACTGATTTTCGTGTGTTGCTCTACCTCTATCCTCAGTTTTTCAAGTTTTTCTGCGTTTTCCATAAGCGCCGCGCTGTTCCGTGCAATGTCATCTTCCAGACCTTGCTTACGCGTAACAAGGGAAGCAACAGATGTCTGTAATGTATCGTGGTCAGCCCTGAGGGAATCGACTTCCTTTACTAATCGATTCCGCTCTGCGCGTGCTCTTGCCTCTTCAGCCTGCAAGCCTGGCAACTCGAGTTGCATGGTTCTGTACAATTCTTCCTCTTTTCTCAGACTTTCAAGTTGCGTTGTGTTTTCCGTTACCAACTCGTTGATCCGTTCGATTTCACCCTCAAGGCTTTGCTTGCGTGTGTCAAGCGAGTTGACCACCAACTGTAAAGCGTCCCGATCCGATGAAAGAGAATTCACCTCTTTCACAAGCCGGTCCCGCTCACCTCGTGCCCTTGTTTCTTCAGCCTGCAAACCAAGGAGCTCTTGGCTAAGTGCGTTGGCCTCATCAATCACAGAGTGCCTACTCTCATTCAGGCTCTCTAATTCGACTTTTAGTTGTGCTATCCTTTTCTGCAACGAGTTACGCTCGGTCCGCAAACCCGGTAAAGTCGCATTGATCTCAGCGAGTTCCTTTCGATTTTCAGGTAGTGTCCCGATTTCCTGGGTGAGAGCGGCATGGACGAGCCCCAAGCATAAGACAGAAACTATAATGCATACGACTGCTAGCCCGATAGGGCGAAACAAGCGAATTGTTGATCGATCAGCAAGGGTTTTTGTCATGAGTCCTCCTCAGCGATAGAACCTATCCCGTTTAGGGGATAGGTCGATTTCAACTCTTTGAAAATGCTTTCAACGCATTGCAACGGATTCTCCTCAACCTCGTCAGCCCAGAAACGAACCGGCCTCCAGCCAAGATGCCTAAGCACGTCATTGCGGCGTTGATCGAACCGCCGATATACGCCTGGTGATTCCTCGTGCCAATGTCGTCCATCAACCTCTATGTCAAGCCGTCTTGGTATCCCATCTATCCGCCGAATGACAGCGAAATCCAAAAAAAATTGTGCTACTGGAAACTGTGGAACAGGATGAAGTCCCTTGCTCACGAGAACTTCACCAAATCGATTTTCAATTCGAGAGCTGGCGGGGAGTGGTCGGAGTACCGGTTCCTCCAGCAGCATACGGCGTTTTTGGGCTTCGTCATACAAGCTGTCTCCTTTCACAAGGTTAGACCCAAGTGCTGCAATGACGTGGACAATTAGCCTGCGACTGCGGGCAACTCGTAGCAGTCGATCAAATCCCTGGTCGCTGGAGTGATGCTGCCTCCAGTCGCGTTCAATGAGAAGCAAATCAGGCCTTTTATTCCGTGACTCAATGAGGTTTGCAACCTTTTCGAAAGACTCCTCGTCTGCCTGAAGAATTGAAATGTTTCCCGCCTCGCGTCGGGCTAACTCAAGTTCGGTGGTCGCAACCTCTTTGGTCGTTTGCTCATCACCAACAAAAGTCCATCCGAATCTACTTGGCCGTCTTAATCGCCATCTGTTGAACCCATTCAGGGTCAGTTCACCACGAACCAGGGCCTGACGGATTGCAGCCAAGCGTTCAGTTGCGGTTACCTTTGGCCGGAAGGAACGCAATCGACCACCCAAGGGACGTCGCAGCATTCGTCCATGCTGTTCTATAGGCGAAAAGCTGGCGTGGGCGCTTTGCTCAAAACTCATACAAGATTTTCAGGGTGTTAAGAAAAACAACTAAAAAATATTCAAATCCCTAAGCGTTTCAATTCTCCAGCAGAATTTTCGTGACCCCAATTTCTTGAGGTGCGTGTACCGCTCGTACTGTTTCACAAATTTCTTGATGAACCTTGCACAGTCAACCCGATTCGAGCTGAATGGGCTGTTGATACCAAGGTGACATGCCACATGTCACAAGAATTCTGCGAGGCAAGACGCGGAGTACACTTCTGGTGCGACGGTCTACGAAACTGGCTACATCCCAATTGCGATCAGGGCAAATCGTTCCAAAGAGAAGGCGGGTTGGCACTGCCATGAGACTGCATCAACCATCTTGGCGAAGTTCGCGACGGTTCACGGAAGCAGAACAAAACGCTTTGACGCTGTCCCTGCTGCATGAAACCAAGTCCGGCTTGGGGCTCTTCACTCTCCGGGCACGTTTGCAACAACTGCAAAGGAAACCGCAACTCTGTAAATGTTGGTATCGGTGTACATAACCTTTCGCCCGCCCCTTTCGCAGACTTTGAGGCACACGCGAACGGGTTCCAACCAGTCCAAGTCATGCGGAGCCAGAGCCACAAGCTCATCTCTTCTCCGCCCAGCCGACGGCAGGGGCAGAATGACTTCGGTGTTTAGCTTGCTGCTTCGCCGGATTTCAGCCGTGGGTTCAATGTCTTCAGCCTCTTGGAAAAAGCGGCGTCAAGCTTTTCGATATGATCGCCCAACCACCGGATCATTTCAGGCCAGGTTTCCCTGTTGTAGCCTTCAAACGCTTCGGCGAATTGAACCCTGCTTGATTTTTTATCGTTCATGCGTTGCCAATCCAGATCCGATCCGAATGCCTCATTGATCTCGCTACGCGCTTCGGCCAGTTGATCGTAAAGCCACTTGTTTTCATCCCTAGATGCCCGGTCGAGAACGAGTTCGACACGGGCTTCTCTACCACCGAAAACCAGACTGTAGGAACAACGAGCTACACCGGTACCCCTTCTCAAGTGATAGCTCTTGGTTGGGCTGATGTTCTGATAAAGGGACGGAGCGCGCTCTCGGAGTGCTTCAAGGGCTTGTTCCCAAAATTCCAGCCTGAGCTTGTGTCGGCGTTGCTGAGCCCCCTGAGCGGTCTTTTCCTCGGTTTCCTTTGTCGCCATTCCAATCATGAAATCTGCCGCTTCTGGCGTGGGATGTCAAGCAGACCGACTTTGAGGCGGGTCTGGAGGTGCCGACCGATGATCGTCTGGTGCTGGGCGTGAGTGCCCATTACCGGCAGAGCGAGGCCACCGTCAAGAGGGGTGGCACCATGGAAGCGAGCGGCACTGGTGTGGGCGTGTCCCTGACCTGGACGGATGACAGCGGGCTGTATGTGGACGGCCAGCTGAGCTACGCCCGGTTCTCTGATGTCGCGCTGATGTCCATGGGAGACATGACCGTGATTCCGCGTGGAGGTCTGTCCTGGTCATCGGCAGACATGGACGCCTTTGATGAACCAACTAGGCTTGATGGGGCCGGTCTGGTCACCCCCGGCACCAATCAGAGTGTTAGGGGTCGTGTCGGCGTACTGGCCGAACTGGGTCCCAAGAATGCCGACCGTCGGCTGTATGCGTCGGTGGATCTGGAGCATGAGTTCTCGTCCAAACATGCGGTGATGGTGGCCGGCACCCGGCTGGCGACCGAGGTAAAGCCGACCTGGGTGCGTCTGGGCGTGGGTGGGGCGATGTCTCTTGGCGACCGCGACACAACGATGCTGACAGGGGATGCCTTTTATGCGACGGCGGGGAGCGACAATACTCATTTTGGCGGCGGTCTGTCCGTGACCTTCCGCTTCTGATCTGGAGACTGAAGGCCGTTGGGGTGCGGGGTGATGCCGGTTGTCGGCATCGGTACAAGCCGGTGGCGGGAACCCGTCATGATGCGGCCCAAGACACGACCGTACTTCACCGTCACCGTACAGGACGATGGGTTTATCGGGTGTCGGAAGGCCAAGAACATCGCAAGCAAACTTGGACGGCCTTCATGTCGTACCGGCAGCCGGTCGAGTAGGGTCATGAAGGCCGATGAGACGATGTGGTCCAACAAGCGACAGTCTCATGTGGACCCCGCCGTCTGAAGCCTGAAAACCGTCGATCAGAAAGTCTGGCTAGTCGATCAGCGTCGGGCTTGTCGGGGATGCATCCATGTTCGGCTGGGCATGCGGGTCTGATATGTCAAATGGCTCCTGTGTGCGGACGGACAATCCCGTTTGTTCCATGATGACGGGATCCCGGCGCGACCATCGGTCGGGGCACCAACGACTCCATTATCCTAAGCCCGACACAAGGCAATCATCCGACATACGCCCGACGGCCGACCGGTTTTTTGCTTGGCTGGACCGACGATGATACCGACCCCGCTGCAGGAGCGGGCCTTGGAGCTTCTGGGCGTGTGCATCACCTGAAATCTGCCCTGCCGGACGCCATCCCAAAGTAAAAATAGCGCTTGTGCTTGCAAGGTTGCAGAAATTCAACTTTGGAAGTTCGGGTTAAAGGTTATCCGCTTGGGTGTCAGAGGAAGCATATCCCTTCCTTTCAGGAGCAGTTGCCAAGGTTGAGCCTGAATGCAAGATTTGTGTCAAGGATGCAGTCATATTGATCGAATATCCCTCAAGAAGTTCCATTCCTTGACTATATCAAAGCAGAAATAAAGTTAGAATTCGGTGCTCGTTCTACTGGGAAGCCATGTTTGCCGAGAGATGTCGAATGCGACATTACCCAGCACGTGAAAGAAATATCCTTTCCAACTTCAACTCCCAGAGTCATGACGGTAGAACGTACCTTTTGGAAAAAAGCCATAGCCGCCCATGTATATTGCAGACAAGAAAGCCTACGAGGTAAGGGTTATGCTCGTCATTGGTACGATATAACACGCCTGGTTGCTACCGGATATGCCGAGGCAGCCGTGAAAGATCGCCCGGTTGCTAAGGCAGTTGCTGCCCACAAATCCTTGTTTTTCGAGAAAAAGATGCGTCTGGTAAGCTGATCAATTACCATGAAGCTATTTCTGGTGGCCTTCAGTTGCTGCCAAAGGGCCAAGCTCGCGTTGTTCTAGTGGTTTGACATTATTGAATTGATGGATAGAGCGAATGCAGCTTGATACGCGCCTCGGCTGCCGTAAACCGCCACTTCACCGGACGCGGGTCCGCATTGATGGCCGCCGGCCATGCCGCCACCTCGCGGGTCCGCGTCTCCCGGTCCGCCAGACGCCGGGACAGACACTGGCGGCTCAACACGCTGATCTCGCTTTCCGCGATGTTTAGCCCGCTCCCGTGCTTGGGCGTGTGGTGCACCTCAAAGCGGCGGCTCAGCCGCCGGGCCTCCTTGGGGGGATAGACATGATACCGGCTGGACAGCTTGTGCGTGTTTAGATTGTCCATCACCAGCACGATCTTCCGGTCCGGAAAGTGCACATTCGCCAGGTCCGCCAGCAGGGTCGCGAAGTCGGCCGTGGTGCGGCGCTCGGTGACCTTCACAGGACGCCAGCCCAGCAGCGGGGCACACACCATGAACAGGTTGGCCGTGCCGTTGCGTTCATACTCGCAGTCGATACGAGCCGGCTGTCCTGGTTCCATCGGCACCGCCGTACGCACCTCCTTGATCATCAATTCAACGGTGTTCAACTACTAGTGGTCAGTAAGAAACAAAAGCTTTCAATTCTGGTGATGTGTAAGCGACTGTTTTCAGTCATTCCCGCATCTTTGCAGCTCGTGAACGGATCCTGGCCACACCGAGGTCAAGCTGATCCGATCAGTCATATGGAACAGAACGCATGTCGATCTTACCAAGTTCTGAAACGTTAGTAGCGAATGATTAAAACTGACCACTAGCCAATGATTACGACAATATGATCCGTTCAGGAATGTTAATGGACACTCCCGAATCCTTTGACAGCCTAACGATGGTGTGTAATCAACTGGAAGAAGAGCGCAGCATAGTGGCAGGGTAAAACAGGAGTGCTTTTGAGTTGGCTGAAATCGTGTTCTTGACCCTTTGATGATAACCGTTTGATCGCTGTCAATGGCGGTGTTCGATTATGACGATGAATGATTGATTGTTCTGTATTACATTCAGAATTGGTTCTCTGTCATTGTCCGGATCAGGACGAAAGAGTGTTATTTGCACCATGCTCACTCGAAAGAACAACAAAAGGGAGTTGGAAAGATATGTCAACGGTTAAAATGACCATCGATCCTAAGAATCCGTCCAAGCCTTCAAAACAGGACTTGGCACGGTTCGATGCCATTAAGGACGATGCCATTGATTACTCGGACATTCCAGAGTTGGGCAGAGATTTCTTTGAAAAGGCGAAGAAAGTGAATGACACAGTCCGAATGGATACCGACAGTGCAAGTGGTACAAGGCCCAAGGTAGTGCGCGTCAAGCCACAATGAATGCTGTTCCTCAGACTTTTGACACTCTGTAGGCGATATGCCGGTTTCTTGAGAGCCCGCAATCGTAGACATTTGGACTTTCAAGAAAAGCCAAACCGTCAAACTCGAGTGTAACCCGCTTCGAGTTACGACAATGAGGGTCAGAATGCCAGATGCAGCCCATCATGCCATGGTATTGACAATTGATTGCTGAAGAGGAATGTCGGAACCTTGAACGAGCGGCGGAATAGTGAAAAGCTGTCGCTTGAAGTCGTGAGGTTTGGGCCGATGACCTCAGCCGGTCAAAGGGATTTTTTCGACGAAGTCTATGATGTCAAGTCGGTAGACGAGCAGTTCCGTCTCTATTCGGATTGGGCCACAACCTATGATCGAGACGTGATTGCCAATGGTTACATGACCCCGGATCGATGCGCTGAAGCCCTGCGCAAGGTTTTGACCAACAAGGACACTCCAATTCTGGATGTTGGATGTGGAACTGGGTATTCAGGCTTGGCACTGAAGAAGGCCGGCTTTGCCAATCTGGTTGGAACGGATATCAATCCGGATATGGCCGCCATAGCCGTCCGGCGCAATGTCTACAGTAATTTGCTTCCCAGCACGATTGATGAACCCATTCCCCCAGACACGGGTCAGTTTGAGGTGATTTCGGCGATAGGGGTAATTGGCTCGGGTGCGGCTCCACTCCCGCTTTTGGAGACCATTATCGTGGCCTTGCCGAAAGGTGGCTATGCTCTCTTTTCATTCAATGAGCACACGCTTGCCGACCTTCAGTATGAGGCTCGAGTCGAGCGGTACCTGTCTTCAAGAGAATGTGAACTGATACATCGGGATTATGGGGATCACATGCTCAAGTTGAAACTTCGATCGATGGTCTACATACTGCAAAAATGCTAGAGTCTGGCTGGACTGGCGAGTGGAAACGGCCCGATTTGTCTCGAACAGGGATTTCCTGTTTTGATGCACCTTTGAAATAATGCTTGACCCTATTATTTACCCCGAATCTGACACCATCCGGATTCATCGAAATTCACCCGAAGCGTTATAGGCCATGCGAGCAATCATCATTGACAATGTCAAAACCATAGTTTACGCCCTGCTCATTGCCGGCCTCTTTCGTACATTGTTCTTTCAGCCCTTCTTCATTCCGTCGGGATCCATGAAAGACAACCTTCTCATTGGTGACTTCCTGTTTGTCAACAAGATGGCCTATGGCTATTCAAGGTACTCCTGTCCATGGGCCATGTGCCCCTTTGAGGGTCGCATCATGGGCAAGGAACCGGAACGGGGCGATATTGTTGTCTTCCGGCATCCCACAAGGAGCGAAGATTATATCAAGCGGCTTATAGCCCTGCCCGGCGAGACGATTCGCATCCGTGACGGCATCATGCAGATCAAGAGCGAAAGTGGATGGGTCAATTTTGAAGTGGCCTCGGACGGTGAATTTTCCGAACCCTTTAGCCCGCAGGGCGGATTGGGCTCGTACCCGCGATGCAGCCAGCGTGTTGGCAACGAGTGCATCAAGACGAGATATATTGAAACGCCACCCGATGCCGCTCCCTACTCAACCTTGGCCATACAGGATATCGCTCAGCTGGATTTTTACGAATTTACTGTTCCTGAGGGTGAGTACTTCTTCATGGGGGACAATCGAGACAACAGTCTTGATAGCCGTGTGTCCAGATTGCGTGGAGGTGTCGGGACCGTACCCTTCGAAAATCTCGTCGGACGAGCTGATCGCGTTGTTTTTTCCTCAGCCGGCTCCTCACTGTTCTACTTCTGGACGTGGAGAGCGGACAGATTTTTCAAAGCGCTCCAGTGAAGTCCACAAAACAGCTGCAACGGTTTGAGCACAAGGTTGGTCATGTGTTTCAGAACAAGGATTTGCTGAAGACTGCGCTCATTCACAGTTCCTTCAAGCCCAGTCATGCCAGCAACAATCAGCGCCTGGAATTTTTGGGGGACAGAGTGCTTGCCCTGAGCATCGTCAACTATCTGATGCGGGAGTATCCAAAGGCTCCGGTTGGAGAACTGGCAAGTCGTCTCAATCATCTGGTATCGCGCACGGCCTGCTCTGAAGTCGCCCGCTCGATTGATCTGGGCAAGGAGATGGTCCTCGGTGATCATGCGCGTTTTTCTGGCACCCGGAATCGTTCGACGGTTCTGGCCGATGCCATGGAGGCCGTTATCGCTGCCATTTACCTCGATGGCGGCTTTGAAGTGGCTGAAAGGACAGTGCTGTCCTTATGGAAGGATTATCTCAAGTTTGATCTGGAAGAGGCCAAGGATCCGAAGAATGAACTCCAGAAACTGATGCTTTCGCAAGGTCGGAGTCTGCCCAGCTATGAGCTCCTGGACAGTTCTGGGCCACCACACGAACCCGAGTTTACGATAGCCGTCAGCCTGCCTTCGGGAGAACAGGCAACTTCGGTTGGGAAAACGAAGAAAGAGGCCGAAAGGAAGGCCGCATCGAAACTGCTTGATGAGTTGGAAAACTCCAGTGACTGATACGCGTTTCGGGTTTGTTGCAATTGTCGGGGAGCCCAATGTCGGCAAGTCGACCTTGATGAATGCCATGGTTGGTGCCAAAGTGGCGATCGTGACTCACAAGGCTCAAACCACCCGGTCAAACCTGATTGGCTTGGCAACCGAAGGTCTGACCCAGATCGCGTTCGTTGACACGCCGGGAATATTCGAGACCAAAAGACGCCTTGACAAGGCCATGGTCAATTCGGCCTGGAACGGAGTTGGCAGGGCTGACATTGTGACCCTGATGATCCAGCCAAGTTCAGTCACTCGGCCCCAGCTCGGCAAGATACTGGATCAACTGAAACAGACGGTTGATTCTCATGTTCCAACGGTTCTGGTCATCAACAAGATAGATCTTGTTCATCATCGCCAGCTTCTTGGCCTCACGGATGCTCTGAGCGCGATGCATGATTTTGATCGGATATTCATGGTATCAGCCAAGACCGGGAGCGGTCTTGACGACTTGCTTGCATGGTATGGGGCCAATTTGCCCCTGGGCGAGTGGCATTATCCCGTGGATCAGGTTTCGGATACGGCGGTTGAAATTCTAGCTTGCGACATCACGCGCGAAAAGCTCCTCATGCACATGCATCAGGAAATACCGTACAATCTGACGGTCGAGACCGAACAGTGGGAAAACCTCGGGCCAGACGAAGTTTGTGTTCGGCAAAACATCATCGTGAATCGCGATGGGCACAAGAAGATGATCATTGGTCGAAAGGGCGAGAATATCAAGCGGGTCGGCATTGAGGCCAAGCAGGAGATGGCCCGTTTGCTTAATCAAAAGGTGCATCTGTTTTTGCAGGTGAAGGTCAGAAAAAACTGGATGGACGAGGCCCAAAGGTATACACGGCTCGGCTTGGAGTTTCCCCGGAACTAAAAGGTCTTGTCGTCACCGGACAAGAGTGTACGACAAGTTTCGAATGTCTGATGGATTGGCAGGATACAGGCTTTTTTCTATCGTCCCGGTCGTATGGTGAACATGCGGCCATTGTTCACGTGATGACCGAAAACCATGGCAAGCGAGCTGGCATGGTTTGGAACGCCAAGTCACGCCGCATGTATTCCACTCTCAATCCTGGCAATCAGTTGAACATTACCTGGCGTGCCCGTTTGCATGAACTGCTGGGGACGTTCAAGATCGAGCTTTTGGAGGCGCGCACTCATATCTCGTACTCTGGCCCGCTTGCGTTGCATGGTCTGGGTTCAATGTGTGACCTGATCGACAGTCTGATCCCTCAATTTGATCCCCATCGGAACCTGTATCGTCGGTCCGTCAAGCTTCTTGACCGGATTGACAGTAGCCATGGATGGCTGATTGATTACCTGCTATGGGAGGTTTTTTTGCTTAAGGAGATTGGTTTCGGTCTTGATCTTGATCATTGTGCCGTCACCCAGAGCCAAGAGAATTTGGCATACGTTTCGCCCAAGACCGGATGTGCCGTCAGTGCAAAGGGTGCAGGGCGATGGGCCCCAAGGCTTCTTCCGCTGCCCCAATGCATGCGTTCCGGCGAGATGGGTTCAATGGCAGAAATAGCGCAGGGGTTGCAGACCACAGGCCATTTTCTGAAAAAGGGATTTCATCCTTATGACAATGATCCGCGATTGCCAGATTCAAGATTACGACTGGAAGCTCGAATTCAGAAAGGTATTTGCTGACGCTTGCATCCTTGGGTTCTGAGCGTGGTCCGAGCGTTAGTGCGGATAGGGCCACGGTCAGAACGGACATCAGGGATCGATTTGGCCAAGAGGTTGACAGGGTGGGGCTGACATGTGCCGGAATATTGAAAGGGGTTGTCACCGACGAATCCAAGACAGGCTGGACAAAAAAAGGTGTTCATGCCGCCAACCGTCCCGATTCTTCATGAAGGGGCGATAATGTCCGTTTCGACCCCGTGACGACCTACCGCCCGCTGTCACTTCCCTTTGCCGATCAGCCAGCCGAGCACTCCGGCCCCGAACACGAGCGGCCATTTGGACCGGCCTCGACCGGGGGGCGTGTCATCCGGCCTGGGCGGCGTCACGTCGACTGGCCCTAACTGGGTCTTGACATCCAGATATTCTTGCCAGTCGGCTTCGGTCCATCGCAGTTCTTCCCAAGACTGGGCATCGAGCTGCCCGGCTGCTTCGTAGAGGGCCAGCTGCACAAGCTGGCCTAGTCGGTTTCCATAGACGATATCCAGCTCGTAGGGGATGCCGGGCAGGCGGACCTCATGGTCCATGCCGGCGCGTTCCAGGACTCGGCGCAGCCGGCGACATTTGGGGCGGCGGTCCTTGACCATTCGGTCATGAAGGGCATCCGCGTCCGACATCATCTTTTCCCTTTCCTTGACAGATGAGGTTGCTCACAGGTTAAATTCTATTTGGTTATCCGCTTCTTGTCAACCCACTTGCCCCTGATCGTTTCAGGTCCATGCACGCTTCGGTCATCCCATCCCGGCCCCGCTCCGACCGGCGGTGTTGGAGACGATCCTGGGTCGACGTCCATGGAACTTCGCTGGCCTTGTTCCTAGGCCTCCTCTATCCACAGACGCCACTCATGCAGCTGAGCCTCGTGTTCATAGGCAATCCAGATATAGCTGCGGATGCGCACGATGTGATGCGTGCCCCATGCGGTCCACTGCCAGTCATTCCACTACGCCATTTCATGCTAGGCACGGACTTTCTGGCCGTTGAGCAGACAGGCATCATCTGCATTGCTGTTGACGGTGTAGGGCCAGCGGCCCAGCTTCACCTTTGGATGAGCCTGTTCCAAGCGCTGGACAAGCCGACGTGCCGCCTGAATCTCGTCGGGTTTCAGCCCGACCCTATAGATATCCCGGTGGTGTCAGGCCCGCCGCGGAAGAGCACGGGCCCCGCTCAAGACCCGCCGGAGTGTCGGCCATGCCATCCGACGGTGCATTGTCGGGCGCAGGCTCGAGCATCGGGACCTGCAGGGCCTGAACGCTACCAGCGTCGACCTGATCTATCTGGATCCACCTTTCATCTAGGACAGCACGTTTTCCAAGGGTCGACCGTGTGATCGCGGATAGAGAAACGGATTCGTCCAACCGAAATCGGTCAGGGCTGGGGTGGCTCCGGCGATGTCAGGGGAGCGGTGGCTAGCTGCGCGTTCAGCCGGGGCCAGCCCGCCTGGATCTCGGTCGCCATGGCGGGCAGGTCGAAAGCTAGATGCCCGGCCGCCTGGATACGGCTTCGCGCGTCCGGATCGAAGATCGGCGAGACGAAAAGCAGGCAGCGTGGTAGCGGACGAATCTCCTCGATATCCACGCTTTTGTTGCGATCGTTCAAATCGGTCGTGCCCTGGGCCATGAACCGCTCGACAATACTCTGAAATTCACCAGCGTTGTGCAACGTGGAATCGCGCTTGGCATTGCCCAGCACCAGCAGGTCATGAGGGCCTCGTCCACGGGGGCTTTGCCCGAGGCGGACCAACACGTCGATATCGGGGAGCGTCTGGCCTTTGGGAGCGGGGGGAAGGGCCCCGTAATGGGCATCCATGACATGCGGATGACAGCCCAGCCAGGCGGTGACGAACCGTTCCAGGCTTTCGCCTTCAAGCGTCTCAAGGGCCCGCATCATGTCATTGATCTTCGGCGACTTGGGCGGATTCATTATGTAGCGCGGTCGGAAGAGATCCGGAGCGATGGCCAGCTGAAAGAGGGTCGTGTTGTCATTCAGGGTCCAGCGGGGGATGCTGTCCCCTTGGATACGACCGATAAAGCGATCGCGTCGCTGCACGATGCGGGTCAGTTTATCCAGCTGCTCCAGCTGCATGTTCAATTCGCCCGATTCCGGCATGGGAGGCTTCAGCGTGATCTGGGCTTGGTGGGCGGTGCGTTTGACACCGTGGACAATGTCACGACCCGGAATGATCTGTCCCGGGGTTCGGTGCTGACCCATCCAGATGATCGCATCGCGCACGCTTGGCGGGAGCTCGATATAGGCTTTGCTGTCCCAGTGGCGGCGAGGATAGCGGTCCAGCATATGGCGCTCGTGCCGGACAAACTCTTGGCACCAAGCCTGGTCGTCTGCCCGGTCCCGATGGGCATCCCCCGTCAGGGCAGACCATTGCCGCAGGTGTTCAGGTCCCCGACGGGCAAAGCGTTCCCATTCGCGGGGCATGCCGTCAAAGGCGGTCCACAGGGCATGTAGGCGTCGGGGACGCCGATCCCAGCCATGGGTGCGCGCGATATCCATGACGGTGGCGACCGACCAGGGCATGAGCTGTACGGAATCAAAGCGTTCGTGCAAGGGTTCAGAAACAGCCTGCAGCTGAGCAAATTTCTGCTGGTGGGAGCCCATCAGGACGAGCTTGCCCGGTCCCCTCTGAGCCGGTTGAAGATTGACACTGGCCAGATCATCGATCAGCCCCATGAGGATTGTCGGCATGGTGGTACCGATGATGGTGTGCACCTCATCCAGGCACACGATGATATCCTTGTGGACCAGATGCGTGATGATATCGGCCATGTGCCCTTCATCAACCAGCTCCGGGTCGCGGGGTGGCATGTCGGCCAGCAGAGGTGTCATCGCGTGTCGGGCGATGGCCGTCCGGAACGCGCGCAGGAAAAGGGCATACGTGTCATCCAGGGTGGCCTGAGCCGGGGGCAGGCGCACTACCAGCAAGCGGTCCGCGTATCCATATTGATTCACGACCCGTTCCAGCAGCGTGTTCTTGCCGACGCCACGCCGGCCAGCAATGCCGACGGCCACGAAGAAGCGTCGGTCGACCGGGCATTCACTCGGATCGATCTGCAGATGGCGGGCCAGTTCCTTGATTTCGGCTTGGCGCCCGTAAAAGCCCCATTCCTGAACCATGTGTCGTTTCCTGTCGTGTCCGATGATCAATGACACGCATCATATGGCACCATGGGGGACCATGTCCAGAGTCTGGCGTCCGTTTCGGTCCGGAATTTCATGGGGATTCAAAGGTTGACAATCACCCCCGGACGGCTTGAGGATTCTAAAATTGTTTATTTGAGTGTATGATCCCCTTTCAAGTTTATGCCAACGATGAACCCGCTTCATTCGGACTAAGGGTTGGTCAGGGATACCCAAGTCGCAGATGAACTTGACGTGGTCTGCGGGGCAAGCGAAATCTAAGCCGCTGTCCATGACTACGGCTTGGGGCGTGCTCGCTTTCGCCCGAACCTGAGAAATGAAGCTAGAGCCATCCCGCCTCCCGCAATCCCTTGACATATGATCGGCTCACAGGAACTTCCGTATCGTTCGAAAGTTTCAGGAAGATACGACGGTCGCGGCGGACAATGTCGACAACTGCCACCCGCGCAACCCAGTGGGAGCGGTGAACCTGCAAGCCGTCAAGCCTGTCAACTTCGCGCAGTGCATCACGAAACCTCATGAGCACAAGTTCGTGGCCATGGCTGGTATGCGCTTCAACGTAATGATCCTGCATCTTGAGATGCAAGAGATCTGTGCCAAGGTGTGGCGATAGGCGGGAGCAGAAGTTGGCGGGCACCATGAATTGTGCCGTTTCAACAGGGGAAGAATTGACTGTTGGAGTGTCGAATGACTCGGTAAATCGGATGCCGAGGTACGAAAGCATGAGATGAACGCTTACAACGCAGCAATAAATGTAAGCAAGTGTTGAAGCACCGGTGGGCGGTGGCGGATTGAATTGATACTCTAGACCCCAGATGATGGACGTTCCCGGCACGGCACAGGCAAATGCGCCGATCACCAGTTTCGGCAAGCTTGGAGTGTTTGCACTGGTTCGAAGGAATCGAATGACGAACACCGCAATCGCCCAGTTGGTTGCAATTGCTGTTCCCCAGTAGAAAACGCGTTCGGTTGGTGAGAGTGCAACCGCAGTTCCAAACGGTCCAAGCCAGGAAAAGCTGACAATTGCAGCCGCCACCAGGCCAAGGTGTTTCCAAGGAACAGTTTTGGTGATCCGTTCGCGTATCGCCAATGACATCTTCTGACCATTTGCGAAGAATTTCATACTGCTCACGCATTTCCGCTTGATGGCCGCGTTGCCGGCGCCTCATATCAGCGCCAGGCGTCACTGCTCATTGGTGTTCGCCTTTAACCTAAAAATGAACGGATGGAATTACAACATGAACACAATTCAAAGAGTTTCTGCCGCGATTGCGGCAATCATTTGCACTCCGGTCGCTGCCGCCGACCTCACGATAGATGTTTCGGGCATAGAGTCAGAAGCGGGGCGCATATACATTTCCGTGCATGGAGAATTCGCAGATATAAAATTCCCCGATAGCGCTGGCGTGGTCGTGGGGATTTGGCGCGCAGCCCAAGAAGGAAGCCAGCGTATGATGATCCGGGACTTGACTCCTGGCCGTTATGCGGTCAGCGCATTCCACGACGCCAACGGCAACGGTGATCTGGACGTCAATCTCCTCGGCATTCCGATTGAAGGGTATGGCTTTGCCAATGGTGCTGTTGGCTCCATGGGGCCGCCGAACTTTGATGCGGCGTCTGTCTCTGTTGGCCATGACGCGGGCCACGCAAAAATCAAGCTTGTCTATTGAGGTATCAACATGATTGACAGAAGAACATTGATTCAAGGTGCCGCGGCCGCCGGCTTTCTGACGCTGCCACCGGTTGCGATGGCAGAAAAGGCAACACAAATTGCATCCGGCAGCGATTCACTGCATCTGGGCTGGAGAACACCAAGCAGCGACCGTCTTGACACGACAATGCTTGAAGTTGAAGGTGCACATCCAGCAGGATTGAGAGGGGTGTTCCGCCGAAACGGTCCCGCTTGCCATGAACGGCATGGCTTCCGTTACTCACACTGGTTTGATGGTGATGGCATGATCCAGGAGTTTCAGTTCGGAGAGCGGGGCGTTTCGCACCGCGGCCGCATGGTGATGACTCCAAAGCTTCGTGCCGAAGATGCAGCTGGAAAGCGCCTCTTCCCAGCCTTTGCGACACATGTAGCCGGTGGCCCGGCGTTGCGCGGACCAGACGACTTAAATCCTGCCAACATATCGGTTCTTGATCATCATGGCGAGTTGCTGGCACTTTGGGAAGGAGGTTCGGCCAGCGTTATCAATCGGGATACGCTGGAATGGCAAGAGTTCAAGTCATGGTCCGATGAAGCTCGGAATATGCCGTTTACCGCGCATCCCAAGGTGGAGGCTGACGGAACGCTGTGGGCGTTTGGTTATTCATTGATTCCTGAACCGCTCTTGATTCTCTACCACGTAAACGCGTCCGGGCAGTTGATCAATCTGTCAGCATTTCCGATTTCGCCGCTGGGGATGGTCCATGACTTCGTCATCACGAAGCGTTGGATCGTTATCGTCATTCCTCCATATGTATTTGACCCTGATTCCAACACGAATTTCCTTGATGCCCATACCTGGCGACCGGAACTCGGATCGCGGGTGCTTATTGTGTCAAAGGACAACTTCGACGACCGGCGTTGGCTGCAACTGCCGGCCGGATTCGGGTTTCATCATGGCAATGGCTGGGAGGAAGCCGATGGAACCATTCGGTTTGATCATTGCGTGGCATCAGATGTCAGCCTTCTCCAGACAGCGTTTCGGGACGTCATGCAGGGCAAGATGACGTCTGCTTCGCAAACGCGGTACAAGAGTTTTGTATTGTATCCGAACGGGCGGGTGAACATCACTGAATCTGGAGGCCTGGCAGAGTTCCCGCAGGTCGCTCCTTCGATTGTCGGACGGCGTAACCGATTCGTTTATATGCTTGGAGGCCATGGCAGTTCTACCAACTGGGTGCCAACAACGCTGGAAAAACGCGATATTGACAATCACACGACCGAACGCTTCAATTTTGGTGAAGCGGTCATTCTTGAGGAGCATATCTTCGTACCGTTTCCAGAGAGCAGTACGGAGGATGATGGATGGTTGATCGGTACGTTTCTTGATCAAGAACGCGGGGTCAGCGGCGTGAACCTGTTCGATGCAAGGCGGATTTCCGAAGGGCCGATCATGCGAGCCTGGCTTCCCTATCCGCTGCCATTGGGATTTCATGGCCAATTCAGCCGTGCTTGAGCATCATTCGCTTAGGCTGTTGGCGTTTTCAGGTGAAGGGGTTCGACGTCATTGATCTTGTTCTGTTGGCTGTATCTTGCGGCCCATCGAACTGAGCGGACAATGCTTTAACCCCCAACCTGAAAAATACCGCAGGGCCGGAGGTTTCGGCTGGCACAGAATGGATACAACGCATCAATCACAATGTCGTCACCATGGCGGTTTGCAAAGGGCGTGAACATGCTATTGCACGGTTTGCTTCCTTTTTCATCGGGCAATGCCGATTTCCATTTGCCGGCCGTTGGTCCATTGGTATGACAACATCTGGCAGATTGATCAATTTCGTCATTATGTGTGATCAAGTTCACCTACAACTCCAAAGTCTCCAACTACCGTACAGTTTTCAGCCCATCATGCCGTATTGGGCAGTGAACCCATAAACCAAAGGAATGTTTGGTCTTGCTTGTGTTGAGTGGGCATGATTCATTCTCGGTCTGTTGACCCTGAGACACCAAGGGGATGCCATGGAATATGAAGGCTTGCCTGAGGCCATGTTAGCGTTGATTGAACTGCAGCTTCCGGCTGACAAGCAGGGCGTGACGCGTGTTGATGATTACCTGGATTGTGTATGTACTGACGCGCGGGATGGCATGGCGGGTGTTGCCAGCCGTGTATGGTTCGCGAACGACTGTCTGCAACAGGTTTCACCGGTGGGCCCAGCGTGGCTTCGGGGCGGAAGATGTCCTGTCTTTTCCGCTTTCTGGTCGGCCTGCCCTGCCGCTGGTAACCTGCTGCCAATATGGTCGGCCACGACGCTCATGGCACTGTGCTGCCTGGAACTCAGCCCCGCCCCCATTCAATCTGGCGTGTCATCAGGCGTGACGGCATCTAGGATGCAACGGCTCCGACTGCCGTTGGGGGTCAGATCACGGGCCGTCTTGCCAAGCCGGTTTTTGACTTGGGGAGAGGCTTGAGCGTCCAGGAGCTTCCGTAAGGCGTATGCACTGTCCTTTCGGGCAGCATGATGGAGAGGCGTCTCCCCCCGTTGATCGCACGCATGGACATTGGCCCCTTTGACTAGCAGAGCTGCCAAAGACAGTTCGGCATTGTCATGGGCAGCCAGATGGAGGGGCGTACGGCCCCACTGATCTTGAGCCTCCAAGGAGGCCCCCTGGGCCAGCAGTTCGGTGACCAGATCAGGCCAGTTCTCCTGGGCGGCAACGTGCAGTGCGGTACGCATCCAGGCATCGCGGCCGTTGACATCTGTGCCCGTCCGCAACTCCTCCTGTACTCTCTCCAGGTTGCCGTCCAGCACGTCACCATGCAGGGATGGTGCAGTGCACGTCACGGCAAAGGAGCGCAGGGACGGAATGGGGCATACATACGTTGTTCCTCGCGCCTGAATCCGATCGATGTCGATGAGACCTCGACGGAGCATGTCATCCCATTCCGGCGCGGACGTATCGCCCCATACCCCCTTTTGCAAAGTGTCCCGAATGGCCGTCTCGATCGTCTCGCGGGTGACGGGGTCGCGTCCAAGGTGAGCCATGACGTTGCCGAGCAGGGCCGGTTGCCGGTGTTGCTGGTCGCCGAAGCGGGTCCAGTAATACTGAATGCGCTTGTCCATGGCCACGCGCTGGGCAGTCATGAAATCGACGGTATCAAGATTCCCGGTTGTAGTCAGCAACTGGGACCCCAGCACGCTCATGCCGTTCTGCAGGTGCTTGGGCCAGCCCTTGGACCATCGATAGAGTGTCCGGGTCCAGAGATCCTGGGCGGCGGGCGTGGCCTGGATGCCAAAGGCCGTTATGAACTTCTCGGTCGCGGCGATGACCTCGGCGGCGGACAGCGGCTGCAGGCGCGTGATTGAATCGTCGCTCAGGCGTGACAGACCGAGCCGATCCAGATGGTCGCTGCTGTTGGCCAGACCGGCCAGCACCGGCAGGATGGCCTCGTTGCTGCTACCCGCTTCCAGCTCCTGCAGAATGCGTGCGGGCTCGCCATCTGGCCCGCCCGGCGCGGTCTGAATCTCGTCGATCATAAGCAGGATGGTGCAATTCTTGAGAAGCCGCGGCGTTGTGACCTTTCTCGTGTCCGGCTTTCCCAGTCGTAGACCAAAAAGATTGATGTCGCGCACAAAACTGAGCATGTCGCGAAGCATTACGCGGGCGTCCTCGTTGCCGACGCGATCCAAGACGCGGGTCATACCCTCTTGTAGCTGCTGGTTGACATGCGTAACTGACAGTTGCTTGGTGTCGCTGATCACGATCGGGATGACCTTGTGCGTGTCCTGTCCTTGCGCTAGCCGCTTGATACAGCGTTTTTCAATCTCGTTCAGCAGCGAAGTCTTGCCAACCCCAGGAGCCCCCTGAACAAGTTGCATCAGCCCCTGTGCAGGACGACCCGTGGCATTTTTATCCTTGCAGCGTGCGTTGACTAGGGCCAGACATTCAGTGATACGCCGGATCGTGTCCTGGCGCCCGACAAAGAACGGGTTATGTTGGCGATCCCGGGCCACGATGAAGGCTCGCAGGCCCCGAGCATCAAAGGACTTGGGGTCGTCCGGCTCATCACTCATCGGTCTTTTGTTCATCGGTATGGTCTTTGCCCTGGCTGTGTTGTGGGCTTGCTTGTTCATTCATTGACGGAAGTTAATAGCCAAACGACGCTGTGTCAAGCGATGAGACCCTCATTCGGACCTACAATGACTTCCTCAGTGATTGTCATCTTGAGCCGCCAGAGGCGAGGTCGACGAAGAACAGGAGCCAGAGCAAGGCCACGCCGATGAACAGAAAATCCTAGACGAGATCGGCACGCACGGCGGGACAGGCGTCAGGATGTAGGGAGCGGCGGGGTTGGCTCCAATTCTGTCCGGGTGAGGACGGACGCGTTTGTATCGGCTTAGATCAGCCGGATGACATCCCACAGATCCGCTGCTGTCAGACGGTCTAGCAAAAGAGGGAGAAGCTTGTTGGATGCCATGCAATCCTTGATAAAGACGCGGGCTCAATGCAGCTTGCCTGTCTTGATGGTGCTCAACCTATCTTCTAGCAATCCGTTCCGTAATTCTGGATCCGTGGCGACCCGCTGCGTAAGGGCACCATGGTCAAAGTCATCTGAGGTGGACAACCCTCAATCCAGTGGTTTGATTCAAACAACTATATCGATCTAATCATGGCCAAGTCCGCCTACCCACCCGTTAAAGTGCATAAAGCCTCGATTCTTGGCTACTTCAGCCCACAAATATTTTTGCGCACTTTCTTGACAACAGCCGTTGACTTTATTAAACTTAGCTTAGCTAAGTTAGAAAGGGGCAGGGAAGGCAAAATGATCAAGGTAAACATGCACGAAGCGAAATCCCAGCTTTCAAAACTCGGCAAGCTGGCTTGGCAGGGAGAAGACATCGTCATAGCCAAGGCTGACAAGCCTTACCTGCACCTGGTGCCTTACCGGAAATCACGGAAACAACGTAAACCGGACCGCCTCAAAGGCCGCATGAGAATTGCCAGGGACTTTGACGAAACCCCGCAGGAAGTGATCGACTCATTCTATGATGGTAAATTGTTTCCCGGAGAATGACATTGCGATTGTTGCTGGATACCCATGCGTTCTTGTGGTGGTGCGGAAGCAGTAGCCAATTGGAAGAGCATGCGCTAAATGCTATCGCCAACCCGGATAACGAAGTGTTTGTCAGTGCTGCAAGTGGTTATGAAATTGCCATCAAGCGCGTACTGGGCAAGCTGGAAACAGCAGATGACCTCGATAGCCAGATTGATAGGGAAGGATTTGTGCATTTACCAGTCACGTTCTTTCATGCCGAGCAGGCGGGGAAATTGCCATTTCACCATCGGGACCCATTTGATCGTATACTGATCGCACAGACCCAGGCTGAGGGACTTACCCTCGTTACCCGGGATGCCAATATTCCTCGTTATGGCATACGCACCATGCTGGCCTAATAGAGTCTTGCATGGTTAACCAAACGACTGCCATGGGCAGGCAGAAGTTCTCCGGACGGGATATTGGCACCAAATTCATTGTCCTTGCCCCGTGCCAGTTAGATTGGGACGAGATGTTGCGGATTGGCGAGGAGGTGAGTTTTGCCAAGAGCCGCATTCGCTTGCCGGGAAAGCTGGTCCCCCGCGGGTAGGCGAAGCGTACCGGCCACGTGCCAACTTCAAGCCAACGTCCGGACGGCGATCATTGAGGCCAAGGACAACCCCTATAGCATTGGTGACGGCATGCAGCAGGCGCTAGATTATGCCGAAACAGGGATCCAATAAATATCATCTCAGAGTCTACACCTCGACAGACCTCACAAAAGGGGCATGTAAAGATAGCTCGACAGAGTCATTTCATACCTCGATCGGTCGCACTCTTCTTCGGCGAGACCTTATGCGGACGATGAGATGGACCCAATCTTCCGTTCGGGACAGATTCTTGTGGCAAGGCAAGGCACGAACTCAAGTTTCTGAAGTTGCTCCCGCAAGACCTTGCTTCAAGAACCCTCCCACTGAGTGGGAATCACAATGTCAAGTTATCTTTATGAACCCCTTACAAAGGGGCCTATATCGTTAACTTGAAAGTCAGATTCGGAATGGTTCCAAGATTTGATGTGAACAAATTCACCATGATGTCTTGGTATAACGTCATGCTGGCCAGACCCTTGAGATACGAGACATGCCGGTCAAGGGCAAAAGCCCGCTTGCGCAACGACACTCGCAAATGGTTCCGCGTGGTGTGCGTTCGCACCGAGAAGTATCGGACACGGTCTTGGCACTAGCCCGGCTTATCGCCGGGCGTTCTTGATTTCAAGTTAACAATATAAGCCCCCTTACAAGAGGGGAGATTGAAACTCCCCTTTTAAACAACTGTTCCATGCTCACGGCTAGAAGCTCATTGAAATCCCCATTTCAATCGTGGTTGTTGATAATTTTCTCTTGCCGTCAATGTAGAGGGTACCGGTTACGATCTCGCCATCAGCATTTGTTGTGATATTCACAGCTCTATCGTCGACGTCAAGCTTTTCGATACCAGCATAGAATTTGGCACCTCCACCCAGTCCATACTCGAAGTCCAACTCGATTTTTCTGGAATCATAAGGTGGATAGCCAGAACCGCGGGTCCGTTGGTCAGACCTTCGAGAATAGGCGACAGCAAAACTTGCTTCACTGCCGAAGTCTCTCTTGAACTTGATGCCCATGGCTGTCCACGCATTCGCTGACAATGTCGCCGCATAGACATCATCGTCTTCTGTGACTGCAAAACCGGTATAATTTTCACCAGACTGCCGGACATAGGTACCGCTGATGGTGTTGCCAGCAAAACTCCCTTCCAAACTCGCAGCCATGACATCATTGCTGTCCACGCCCAGCCCCACTTTGATGGCACCCATTGCATACCTAGTGCCTAATGACCACGCATCATCACCATCTTCTCCAGTGGTCAGGCGGTATTCAAGGGAACCAATTTTACCACTCAGGCCAATGGCCGTACGATCAGGTATATCGTGATCTGCCGCCGAAAAACTTAGAGTGCCCGTACCGTTGCTTTCTGTAGCCGTACTCGCCCTGCGGGTTGAAATAGGAATCCAACTGTTCGGGATGGGATCTGGCACGGAGCCCGTAAATGTTACCGAATCGATCTCATTTTCGTCGTACTTTACTGTGATTGAAACTTCCCATGCATCTGCTCTGGCCGGAAGCCTGGCCTGTTCGCCGCCAAGCATCACCGGCGAAATGATTTCAGTTTTTCCGGACATCTCATCCGCATCCGCTAGTCCGATATTGCCGACCAGATCAACGCCCGGGTCATTGTCACCAAACTGCAACTTCCATGAGCCATTGGCCCCGCCAACATAGACACTGGCTTCATTGACACCATTCGCCGTCCCGGCTCCCTTGCCGTCCTCGTCAATCGAGATGGCCGCGCCAAACACCAGACCCCCGTCGGTCACCCCCGAGGAACTGAACTCAACCTCGTATTCAACCACGGTCTTGATGTTGTCGGACTCCGGGTCCGTGCTGGCATTGTCGTCCACACGCTTCAAACCCATCTTGGCTTCACCGGACAAGGCCACCGAAGGCGCGCTAGCCATGGACACGCCCTCGTCCATGACTTCGGGCCCACCCTCCATCATGGCGACATCCATTTTCGTCTCGTCGACAGCGTGAGCGCTGTCATCCATGGAGGCGTCTACCCCCCCCCTCCATGGCTTGGGCACTGGCTCCCGTCAGCACCACGGCCATGGACAACATGATCCACTTCGGCATGATTTCTTACTCCTGTTTCATGTGAAAGTTTCTGACTATGACGGAACATTTACCCCCCCCCATGCCATTTGCAACACATTTTGTCAGGTCGTGCATCATTTTCTTGCAAGGTGTAGCATTCTTGCGACAGTGTGTTCCTTTTCACTCTCTTTTCGAGGGAGGCTTGATCTCGACCGGCAGGGCCACAAGCAAGATCACCTTGTGGATCCGTACCCCGTTGATCCGGGGCATGATCTGGGACGCCGCCGGCATCATGTCGATCCATTCGGCTTTTCGGTCTTTAATCTCCTTGGCTGGCGGTTTCGTGCCCGTTGGCAAGGTCTCGACATTGACACGGGCCGGTCCAAACACGCATGAACCGAAACCGGTCCCCAGCGCTTCAAGGAATGGCTTGAAGCTGACTGAAACCTGACAAACGGGACATCAAGGCCAGCGACCTGCAAGGCAGGATAACTTGGTTCAACACGAAACAAAACTGACCAGGCACTCGGTCAGTCGAGTTCTCAAAACCTTGCCGCCAAACGGTCAGGAGAAATGCCATGCCCATGATGCGATCAGTGAGTTTCGCTCGTGACAAAATCCTCAAACCTTATTCCCTGCAGATAGAGCAGTGCGCTTAGGTCTGAATGATTGATTTTAACATCGCTCTGTTTGGCCACAACCGGTTTTGCTCGAAAGGCCACGCCGAGACCGGCGGCATTGATCATGTCCAAATCATTCGCTCCGTCCCCGACCGCCATGGTTGCGTCAACGTTGATACCAAGTGTTTCCACGAGTTGATTGAGGATCTTGACCTTGACTCCCTTATCCAGCACGGGCAATTTCACCTTGCCCGAGAGCGTGTTGCCCTCAAGTAGCAGGACATTGGCAAAATGTTCATTGAATCCCAGAACACTCGCAACCCGAGAGGTGAACTCGGTGAAGCCACCAGAAATCAGGGCGCAGAAACACCCGCTGGCTCTCAAGGTGGCGATGAGCTCTCTTGCTCCCGAGGTAAACGTGATGCGTTGTTGCCACGTGTCTTCAATCGCATCAATGCTGAGTCCCCGCAATAGCGCTACCCGACTATGCAACGCTTCATCGTAGGCAATTTCGCCATTCATGGCCTGCCGTGTAACTTCAGCGACATGGTCACCCATCCCAACAACCTTGGCCAGTTCGTCCAGGCACTCCTGTTCGATGATGGTTGAATCCATGTCAGCAACAAACAGTCTCTTTTTTCGACGTTGGTCCGGAGTAATGACCAGATCTATGAATTTTTGGTCAAAGTCATGCCATACCTCTTTAAAATCGGCTGGATATCGCTCAATTCTAAACTCCGCCGCAACCTGATGGCGAAGCCAGTTTAAGCCGGATCCTTGCCATCGTAACTTCAAGGAATTGGCACAATTGTCTCTCAGACTCCCCTTTCGCGGGTCTGTCAGGAGGCTTACAACGTAGCTCATTTGGTTTTGCGGGCTGAAGAGGAGTGTGTCGAATTGCAGAATTGCACAGGACAGTTGTATAGCGTCACCAAAGTTAGAACATGATTGAAGTGATTAAAGTGAAAAAACCGGCCCGGAAGCCCCAAAGCCCCTTTTTTTCGGCGGGACCATGCAAGAAACCGCCCTCATGGACGCCCGAAGTTCTGCATCATGCTCTCCTCGGACGGTCACACAGGTCCGACGTTTGCAAGGCCAAACTCAAGCAGATCATTGATGATGTGAAAGAGGTCCTGGAAATTCCTGCCGACTATCGAGTCGGCATTGTTCCGGCCTCGGACACCGGAGCGGTTGAAATGGCAATGTGGTCCTTGCTTGGCAGCCGCCCCGTCGAAGTCGTTGCCTGGGAGGCCTTTGGCAATGACTGGGTCGTCGATGTATTCGAGCAGTTACGGATTGAGGCGAATTATCATCAGGCACCGATGGGAGAGTTGCCGGATCTGACTCAAATAAATTTTGCCAACGATGTTGTGTTCACCTGGAACGGCACAACCACAGGGGTAAGGGTTCCGAATGGCGACTTCATTCCAGCAGAACGAGCCGGTCTCACGATTTGTGATGCCACTTCGGCGGCCTTTGCGATGGAGTTGCCGTGGGACAAGCTGGATGTAACGACTTTTTCCTGGCAGAAGGTGATGGGGGGTGAAGCCGGCTTCGGGATCCTGATCATTTCACCGAGAACGGTGGAGCGACTGGAATCGTGGAAACCCGCATGGCCCATACCCAAAATCTTCCGATTGACCAAAAATGGCAAGCTCAATGAAGCCATTTTTGAAGGATCAACCATCAATACGCCATCAATGATGTGTACGGAAGACTTTCTGTTTGGCTTAAGCTGGGCCAAGTCCATCGGAGGGCTTGAGGCCTTGATTGCACGAGCCGACGCCAATGCAGGCGTGATCGATGATTTCGTGCAGAAGCATGACTGGCTTGAGTACTTGCCCAAGGACTCCCGAATCCGGTCCAACACAGGGGTATGTCTGCGTTTCAATCATCCGCTGTTGAATGACGGGAACATCGCGGAATTTTCGGGCCAGGTCACATCACGACTGGAGGACGAAAAGGTTGCCCATGATATCAAGTCGTACAGGGGCGTCCCGCCGGGATTGAGAATCTGGTGCGGGTCGACAGTCGAGACAGAAGACATCGAATGTCTCATGTCATGGGTTGAGTGGGCCTTTTTGCAGGAAATTGACGAGTTGAAGTCAAGCGGGCTTGGATGGACATGACTGACCGGCCGAGAGTTCTAGTATCGGACAAGCTTTCTCAAGTTGCCCTGGATGTCTTTCAGGAACGAGGCGTGAATGCCGATTTCCAGCCTGAACTGGGCAAGAATCCTGACGGTCTGAGATCGGTCATTCATCAATATGACGGTCTGGCCATTCGTTCGGCAACAAAGGTTACCGCCGAAATTCTCAGCCGTGCCAGCCGGCTGAAGATCATCGGTCGAGCCGGGATCGGGGTTGACAATGTTGACGTGAAGGAAGCGACTCGGCTTGGCATCATTGTGATGAACACTCCGTTCGGCAATTCCGAAACAACCGCGGAGCACGCAATAGCCATGCTCTTTTCCATCGCGCGCCAGATCCCGGAGGCCAACGCGTCCATCAAGGCGGGAAAGTGGGAAAAGTCGAGGTTTGTCGGAACGGAACTCATTGGCAAGACACTCGGCGTGATCGGGTGTGGCAATATCGGTTCGGGTGTGTGTCGCCGGGCCCTTGGCCTGATGATGAAGGTTGTCGGATACGATCCATACCTTACGGAGGAGCGTGCCCGCAAGCTTGGAGTTGAGAAGGTCGAACTGGACGAGTTGCTGCACAGGTCTGACTTCATAACCCTGCACCTGCCATTGACCGACAAGACCCGGAATCTCATTGATGCCGAGGCTCTGGCCAAGACCAGAAAGGGCGTGGGTCTGATCAATTGCGCCCGAGGAGGCATAGTTGACGAGGGTGCCCTCCATGATGCTCTTGCAAGTGGAAAGGTCGCGTATGCCGGCTTAGACGTGTTCGAAAAAGAGCCTCCAACCGACAATCCGTTGCTGAAACTGCCCAATCTGGTTGCTACCCCGCACTTGGGGGCCTCAACGGCCGAAGCCCAAGTCAAGGTCGCCCAGCAGGTGGCTGAACAAATGTCAGACTATCTGGTTTCAGGAGCAATCAAGAACGCCCTGAACATGCCGTCAATCACCTCCGAGGAGGCCAGTCGCATGAGGCCCTGGATTGCCTTGGCCAATAATCTGGGGTCATTTGTCGGGCAATTGACAAGTGAGCCGATCAAGGCTGTCAATCTGCTGTATGACGGTTATGCCACGACCCTGAATACCGATGCTCTGACCGCCGTGACAATCGCGGGAATGCTCAAGGTGTCCAATCCGGAAGTCAACATGGTCTCCGCTGAATCGGTGGCTCAGGACCGGGGTATCGTGATCTCAAGTACCAATCAGACCCGATCCGGCATCTTCGAATCCTACATGAAGCTGACCATAAAGACGCCACGTCAAGAACGATCAATTGTTGGAACGGTCTTTTCAGATGGCAAGCCGAGAATCATTCAGATCAAGGGCATTTATCTTGAGGCGGAATTCAATCCGCACATGCTCTATGCCACCAACCGGGACGTTCCCGGTGTTGTGGGGACCTTGGGTACCATACTTGGCCAGAACGATATCAATATTGCCAATTTTCATCTGGGTCGCGACACAGCGGGACAAAATGCCATCGCTCTCCTTTCACTCGATTCAGGAATCAGTCAGGCGGCTCTGCGGAAGCTTGAAGAATCGGGCCTGTTTCAGCAGCTTAGGGCATTGGCATTTGAAACGGGACTGTGATACCATTAATGCAGTCAATTCGATTGCTGTGGAGCACCCTTGAACAGTATCAATCATTTGGCCGAACTGATCGCCTTTCCGACCGTCAGTCGGGATTCCAATCTTGATGCCATACGCTATCTTGTCCAGCAGTTCGAGCCGCACGGCATTCGTTGCCAAGCCATATACAATCAGGACCGAACCAAGGCGAACCTGTTGGCCAAGGTTGGGCCAGGCGGTCCAGGCTTTTTGCTCTCCGGTCATTCGGATGTCGTGCCGATTGACGGACAGGAATGGACCAGCGACCCCTTCACCCTGACCCAAAGGGGTGATCGTCTGTTTGGGCGCGGCACTGCCGACATGAAGGGTTTTGTTGCGTGTGCAACAGCGGCTTTGATTCAGGCATCCAAAAGGTCGCTGAAAACTCCTCTATGGCTGGCCGTATCACACGATGAGGAAATTGGCTGCGTTGGCGTTCGCTCCTTGTTGGAAACAATGAGACTTGCACCAGTCAAGCCGCTGTGCTGCCTTGTTGGCGAGCCAACCTCCATGCAAGTTGCGACCGGTCATAAAGGCAAGCACTTTCTGCAAGCTCGATGTCAGGGTCAGAGCGCTCACACGGCACTGGCTCCCAAGGCTCTCAATGCGCTGCATCTGGCCTGTGAACTCGTCAGTGCAATACGCCATCAGCAAGCCGAGCTGGCTCTTCATGGCGTTTCGGACGAAAGTTACGACATTCCCTACACGACCGTGCATGTTGCCAGAATTGATGGCGGAGTTGCTCTGAACATAGTTCCTGAAACCAGTACCGTGACGTTCGAGATCAGGTATATCCCGCAGGAAGATGGCCAGGGCATATTGGCACGGTTGAAGAGTCAGGCCCAGAAGCTTGTCGAAACCTACAAGAGTGGATTCCCGGAAGCCCATATCGAATTCGCAACCCTGAATCACTACCCGGGATTGGCAACCGGAAATGATGAGCCTTTTGTTGACTTCGTCAATTCCTTGGGTCCGACCAACGGCACGATCAAGGTTTCATTTGGCACCGAGGGAGGATTGTTCAGCCAGGAGCTTGATGTTCCGACGGTCATCTGTGGGCCGGGCTCCATGGAACAGGGGCATAAAGCCGACGAATTCATAACGACAGACCAGATCGAACAATGCGACCGCGTGCTGTCGTGTCTAGTTGACCGGCTTGCTTCAGGCATGCCCGACCTAAGCCGTGTTTAGGTATTGATCGTCAGCATTTTCGGCGAGTTGTCGTTGCCACATCGAATGATAGCGACCATGGTTTTCCAGGAGTTCGTCATGAGTCCCTCTTTCCACGATCTCCCCTTTCTCCAGCACGATGATCAGGTCGGAATCGACAATGGTTGAAAGACGGTGCGCGATGGCAATGACGGTTCGCCCCTTCGACATCTGGTTGAAGCTGTCCTGAATTTCCTTTTCGGTTTCAGAGTCCAGTGAAGAGGTCGCCTCATCCAGCAGAACGATAGGCGGATTTTTGAGCAAGGTCCGGGCAATGCCGACACGCTGCTTTTCTCCCCCCGACAGTTTCAGTCCCCGCTCACCGACTTCGGTTTCATAACCCTCCGGCAAACTTTCTACAAAGTCGTGCAGCTGGGCCGATTCTGACGCATGTCTGACCTGCTCCGGTTTTGAATCGGGCAACCCATAGGCTATGTTGTAAAAGAGGGTTTCATTGAACAGGACCGTATCTTGGGGAACGATCCCAATTTTGTCGTGCAAGCTCTTTTGGGTAACGTCTCTGACATCCTGATCATCTATCGACAGGCTACCCTCGGTAACATCATAAAAGCGGAACAGCAATCGCCCTATCGTTGATTTGCCGGATCCGGAAGGACCCACGATGGCCACTGTCTGACCGGGTTCAACAGCAAAGCTAATATTCTTGAGTATGGGCCTGTTCGCGTTATAGGAAAAACACACGTTTTCAAACTTGATCCGACCACCATTGACAACCAGCTCCGGTGCATCAGGCTTGTCCGTCACCTCGTAAGGAACCTCCAGCAGATCGAACATGTCCCCCATATCGATCAGGGCTTGCCGGATCTCTCGATAAACGGTGCCCAGAAAATTCAAGGGCTGCGTCACCTGGATCATGTAGGCATTGACCAGGACAAAATCCCCAACGGTCAGGGAACCTTCCATGATGCCGAAGACGGCCATGAGCATGACGATTACGGTTCCCACCGTTATGATGATCGCTTGCCCGAAATTCAGGGCGGCCAATGAGTAGGTTGTCTTGAGAGCGGCCGCTTCAAAGCGCTCCATGGACTGATCGTAGCGGCTGGCCTCCCGGCTTTCCGCTCCAAAGTACTTGACGGTTTCGTAGTTCAAGAGGCTGTCAACCGCTTTCTGGTTAGCTTCCGTATCCTGCTCGTTCATCTCCCGTCGGATCTGGACCCGCCATTCTGTCAATTTGAAGGTAAACACGACGTAGAGGACAATCGTCACCAATATTGTGGCAAAATACCCGAACCCCAGCACGAACCCCAGCACGACGCAGACCATGATCAATTGCAAGAGGAGGGGGCCGATTGAAAAGAGGACGAAGCGCAAGAGCCAGTCAACGCCCTTGACACCTCTTTCTATGATTCGGGACAGACCTCCCGTTTTCCTTGTGATGTGGTATCTTAGAGACAGCTTATGGATGTGCTTAAAGGTTTCGATGGCAATGATCCGAAGTGCTCGCTGTCCGACCCTGGCGAAGATGACATCGCGCAGCTCATTGAACAGGACGCTCATTATTCGTGCAACGCCAAATGCAATGGTCAAGGCCACGGCACCAACGGCAATGACATTGCCCAACTCCAGATCCTGTCCTTCAGTCAAGGAATCAACGGCACCCTTGTAAAGAAAAGGAATGCCGAGGGTAATCAGTTCTGCCAAGACGAGGGCCAATATGGCAAAAACGACTCGCAAGCGAAAGGCCATATTGTCCTTGGGCCACAAAAAGGGAACTACGGACTTCATCGTCCGCCATCCGCTGCGTCTCGCTATTGACTCCTGAGACTGGGTTTGATCGTTCATGGCCATCCTTTGTGCTAAGGTAGGAAATAGGGTTCAATTCACTATATTCCAGTAAATGCAGAAGTACATGCTCCGCGGCAGAGGACGACAAAAGGCGCCAGCAAATGGATTGTATTCTTCAGCTCTATGGTCCCCCTGATTGTTCTAAGCCGCTGTATGGCTCGAATTGAGAGACCTGATATTGAGTAAAGGCAGATGGATCAGAAGTTCTCTCCTTCCGTTCGTGTGGAGGGGGGGGGTAATATGGGGTGACCAAAGGCCCATCGTGCCAGACCAAGGTCCTCCCGTTGCATGTAATTCGACCGAAAGCTCCAGCACCCGAATCCGAAACCTGAACTTTCCGATTTGCCGCAGACGTGCTGATCAGTCGATTTGGGAACGTGGTGTCATGGTCCTGCTCCTGTTTCTATCTCTAGCCTTGGTTGGCTGTGGTGGAGGGGGCGGTGGAGGCGGTGGCGGGTCAAGCGGTCCTGAGGCGCCTCCGCCTGCAAATGGGGGCGGTGGCGGGTCGGGTGGTCCAGCCCCAGTAGGTTATCTTCCGTCTCCTTCATCTTGCCCCAGCGGCGAAATTCCGACTCACACGTCCCTTGGGCTTGGCTGCCTCACAAGGAACGAATTTCGCCAGAATGCAGAGAGAATAGCAGCTCGCTACAGAGCCCACGCGAGTTTTCGCGAACGTTGGGGTTTCAAGGCCGTTAACGCTGATCAGGCCTACGCTCACATGAATCTTCTCAAGGGAATTAACGCCAAGGCCGGGCAAGGAATTACCATCGGATTTGTTGACAGCGGCATTGACAGACTTCATCCGGCTTTTCGGGGTAGAGAAGTGACGACCCGAATTACTGAGATCTTTTTTCCGAGAGCCTCCGACGAGACAGGCGCTACAGAGTATTCTCATGGAACCTTTGTCGCCAGCATTGCAGCCGGTTCAAATGGCGTGGCTTGGGGTGCCGATGTGGCTATGCTAGCCATTCCGTTGGGCCAGGCTGGAGAATACTTTGAACCCATTAGGATAACTCAGGGTAGAGACCAGTATCACTCGGCACTATTTGCCAGAGCCTTGCGGATGAATACCGATATCCTGAATGTCAGCGCGGGTTTTGGAATTATCAGCAATCACCCCTTAGCCACCTTACGCGCAAATTACAGACAAACCATTAAAGTCATGGAACAGAGAGGTGTACTGGACAGGGACAAGACGATTTTTGTCTGGGCTGCTGGCAATTATAATGGGTTGAAGTGCCGGACAAGCGATATCCCGAACGCAGACCTTTGCGTACCCGATCTCTCCACTCCAGGTGAAGGTCGGATCAGGGCATTATCCCCGACGATCTGGGCTGGACTCGCTGCCAGAATCAGCGAACTGCAGGGCCATTCAATTGCCGTCGTCGCCACCGATAAAACAGGTGCAATTGCGGATTTCTCCAATCGTTGTGGCATTGCTGCAGATTGGTGCATTGCGGCTCCGGGCAAAGAAATCAGAGGTGCCTATTTTGGCCCTGACCAAGGACAGCCCAGTGTCCGAGGCTGGGGTACTGGCAAAGGGACATCACTTTCGGCCCCGATGGTCAGTGGCGGTTTGGCGATCATGAAGCAACTTTTTCGAGGTCAGTTGGGTAACACCGAACTGGTGACTCGCCTGTTTGCAACAGCGAAAAAGACGGGCATTTACGCTGATCGAACCATCTACGGCCAAGGTCTCATGGACTTGGGGGCCGCCACCAATCCTTGGGGTGTGCCGGCCTTCGTGAGCATGGGTCAGTCGGTTGCAAGTCCGAGTTCCAAGGTTGATACGTCTGGTACGGGGCTGCTTGTGGGTTCGGCGATGGGTGACGGTTTTGCTCTTGCTGTGTCAAGCCTTGAGGTGGCGGCTTTTGACGAACTGGGAGCACCCTTCTGGTACGAGGTCGAGAGTTTTGTTCACCCCCAGCACCAGAACACCAATTCTGTCCATCTGGACAGTCTTTTTGCCGGGACCGGTCGAACCCGTACGGACATTGGCGACTGGCAACTCGGCATCCGTCCGGGCGGCAGCACACGAGACTTTGGTCATCTTGCACTGGCCACCGATGCCGACCGCTTCGATCTCACCATGTCCGACGGCTGGTCCATGACCTACTTCAATCGCCCGCCACAAGCAAAGAGTTCGGAGTTGTCCGGTGCCACGATGGAATTGCGACCAGTCGAATTGCCAGCGGTTGCCTTGCAGGCCGGTTGGTTGACGGAACGAAATAGCCTGCTGGGCAGTTCAGCGTCCGGAGCCTTTGGACGACTGGCTGGACGAACCAGCTTTGTTTCAGTGGGAATAGAAAGTGCTGGCCCGCAAGGATGGTGGTTGACTGGCCAAGGTGAATGGGGCATGGTAAGACCGGACGCCTCTGATGGGCTGTTCCTTCGTCGGCTTTCCACGCTTCGAACCGAGGCCTATCGCGTGGCGGCCCATCGCAGCCTGTCCAATGCTGGAACTCTACGGCTGGCTTTGGAACAGCCCGTGCGTGTCGCCAAAGGAACAGCTGACCTTGATCTGCCCAATGGCCGCTCAGTTGATGGTCGTGTAACTGGTGAGAGCATAAATGTCGGGGTGGCTCCAAAAGGTCGACAACTGGATCTCAGTGCCCGCATCGACTATTCCTTGGGTGGTGGGGAACTCGCCTTGGAAGGTATTTTAAGCCGACAGCCCAATCACCGAGCTGACGCACAAACGTCATGGAAGGTCATGATGGGGTGGAGAAAACAGTTTTGATATCACAAGCGTATGACGGGCAAAACGGCCCGATACCGCTTCTATAAATGGCAAAATGGGGAAGAGAAGGATCTGGCTAGTGGACTCAATAATCATGTTCTGCCTCGTTGTAATGGTGTGTCGCCACCATTAGACAATGGCTACGATCTTAATCACGGCGAGAAAGTTACGGTCAAGTTTCTCACAGAGAGTGGCCATCTGCCGAAACCTTTGCTTCAATCGGCCGAGACACCGTAGAAAAACTTGCCGAGGATGCTGCAACGGCTTTGTCCAACCATAAGAGGTGGCGATCACATGACCGGCACTTGGACATTGCCAGGCTTGAAGACATTAAGATTGGAATTGACAACTATACAGAGAATGAGAAACTGCGTCCTTTAATCAGAAGATACAACGATCTTCTGACGGAATACATCGATCGTCATGGCTGGACGTTCTTTCTGCATAGTCATCGGGTAAATGTCTAGTTTAGGGAGGGAAAAAGATGAACTTAGGAAAACAAATAAAAGATTTGCTGAACAGGCCCGAAAATCAGCTCAACAACAGGGAACGCCTGAAACATGCAGAAAGACTGTCTGAAAAGTTCAAGCACGTTGAACCGGAAACATATGTCATTCCCACGGAAAGATTCTATGGTTTGCCTGTACCTCAAGATCGAATTAAGCGTGATACCAAATAGTTAGTGCCTGTGCACCCCAACTGGCAACTGGCACGTCCAGGCATGTGGATTCGACATGACTGTGAGTACAAGCGGAATGGCGTGTCGAACCTGTTTATGGTCTATGCTCCGGTCGAGAGCTGACGGCATGTCAGGGTGACCGATCACTGCAAGGTAACGGACCTTGCCCGCGTGTTGCAGGAGGTAGACTCATGGCCAGACCGTCGCATCGTCGTGGTCATGAACAATCGGAATACCCATTGGCGGGCTTTCGCTACCCTTCCGAAGGAAACGGCCTGCCGCTCAGCGTCGCGATTGTCGGTCATCAAACCCGAAACACGAAAATCAGCTGAACATGGACGGAATTGAGTCAGGCGCGTTGAACCGGCAATGCCAGAACCGATGTATCCCGGATCAAAAGGCGCCGTTGGTCGAAGTGACGACCTGGACAGAGCGTCGCAATAGCAATCCGTTGCGAACGGATTGGTGTTTCACGACCCAGGATGCGCAGATTTGTCTGTGGTCGCCATATCTGATAGCGTAGCAAGGATGGATTGACAGTGTGATGTCGCGGCATATTCTGAATGCAGTTCAACCGTCAGCGCGCATTTTCCTCTTCCGCTAGTTGGGGCATCGGGGTACATGATCTCCGAACAGACACGGATTCATGTTGACTGGTAATTCACGCAGGCCAGTTTTGATGAGCTATCAACTCCACCGCGAACGGCAGGCGGTGCCGCGTAGCCGCAAATACGGAATTGAAGCGGTTCGTGTGGAAGTGATGAGTGCCCGCTCAAGACCGGTTTCTTGGGGCAAGTCTGGCACCCAGTCCTGACGGGCTGAAACGTCAATCATCAAATTGGGAAAAAGCAGGCTGCGGACCGATATGTACTTCAGCCAAATATCTGATACAGACCGGCGGCGATTTCGCTCTCCAAGGGAAAGGACAGCATGCCCATGACCGAATAGCCCAGAAGCCAGGGCATCAGGTAGAAACGAATCATGAAGAAGAACCAGGCCACAAAGAGCGGCACCACGGCGGGAATCAGGAATGAAGGGGTGATGGGCCTGAACATCCGTATGATGGGGTTGGTCAGTTTCACGAAGGCTTTCATGAAAAAGAACTTGCTGTCTTCGGGCAAAAAAAGGTTCATTCCGAAGCGACCGACCAAGGTCCACATGATCATGCCCAGAACGTAGTCGATGACCAGTACCCACAAGGGGAAAGCGGCGATCGTCGGTCCCATGGCAAACTCCAAAAATAATGGGCAGGAATAACCTGCCCATTACATGAATTTTTTAGGCAATCACCTAGTGTTCGCGGCCAAGAATGGCCCGACCGGTCGGGTCGCGAACCTCTTCGACCATGTCCTGGACATCCTTTGGCGGCGGTTCGGTAGCTAGACTGACGACAACCATGGCAATCAGGCTGACTGGCATGCCGATGATGGCAAACCTCAGGTGATCAATGCCAAGCCATGGGTCTCCACCTGCGAAGCGAACATAATAAAGGTAAAGACTGCCGGCAAGAAAGCCAAGAATCATCCCGGCCAGCGCGCCCTGACGATTGGCCCGTTTCCACCAGACACCGAGGACAAGCGGGAAGAACAGACCGGAGGCCGCGAAGTCAAAGGCCCAAGCCACGGCACCTAGGATGCCGGTCAGCCTCAAGCTGGCCACCAAGGCGGCGAGGATGCCAATGCCGATGAGAAGAATGCGAGCAACGATCAGTCGCTTCCTGGTATCAGCCTTGGGATCAATGATCTTGTAGTACAGGTCATGGCTCAGAGCATTGGCAATGGCCAGAAGCAGTCCGTCAGCCGTCGACATGGCCGCAGCCATGCCACCCGCAGCGACCAGCCCGGAGATGACATAGGGCAGACCCGCTATCTCGGGTGTTGCCAGCACAACGATATCCGGCCGCATGAAAAACTCGTTGATTTGCAGGATGCCGTCGGGTTCACCGTTGCATACGCCATCAACCAGAGCCACCGGACAGCTGTCAACGATAGCCAGGAAGTTCACGTCTGCCCAGTTTTGAATCCATTCCAGACTGTTGACTTCCTCGATCGACTTGCCGATGATGCTCGTCGCGAGGTTGGGATCAAGAACCTGCAGCTTGGTCAAGGTGGCCAAGGCCGGCGCCGTGAAGTACAGAAGGAAAATGAACAGCAGCGACCACGAGACTGACTTACGTGCGTCGACCACGGATGGTGTCGTGAAATAACGCATCAGAATGTGGGGCAGCGATGCCGTTCCTGTCATCATGCAAAGGGCCAGCGTGACAAACTTCCAGCTTGCCATGGCCCCTCCCGGATCATTGTGCAGGGTAGTCAGAATTCGGACCCCACCAATCCCCGGACTTTCGGTCGCCGCCGTTCCAACAGCCAGTTGACCTTCAAGTTCGGCGATGCGATTGACGGCATCACCATAGGAGAAGTGCGGAATGATTCCAAACCCTTGGACGTTTGACATCCAGATGACCGGGACCACGTAAGCGATAATCAGCACGATATACTGTGCGACCTGTGTCCAGGTTACGGCTCGCATTCCGCCCAGCATGGAGCAGAGGAGAATTCCCAGAAGTCCAAACCAGACGCCAATCTCAAAGGGAATGTGAAGTGCGCGAGCGGCAATCGTGCCCGATGCATTGATCTGGGCTGTCACATAAGTGAAGGATGCCACAAACAGAATGATGACGGCAACGAATCTTGGCAGGTTGCCACCGTAGCGTGTACCGATGAAGTCGGGCACGGTATAGCAGCCAAACTTCCTGAGGTACGGTGCCATCAGCGAATTGACCAGTACGTATCCCCCGGTCCAGCCGACTACGAAGGCGAGATAGCCATGGCCGCCAAAGTAAATGCCTCCGGCCAGAGCGACGAACGACGCTCCCGACATCCAGTCGGCCGCAGTGGCCATGCCATTGAACACGGGGGGAACTTCTCGCCCCGCCACGTAGTAGGCATCCACCTGCATCGTCCGTGAAAGATACCCGATGGCTGCGTAGATGAAAACGGTGAAGGCCACGAAAAGAATGCCGATGGTATCTGCTCCAACACCCACCTGCTCCAGAATGGCCATCAGGATGATGAAAGCAATGAAACCGCCCGTATACGTGCCGTATATCTTGGGCAGGTTTTGTATAAATTCTCTCGGTTTGTCAGCCACAGTTAGACCTCCTCTGTTAGACCAGCGTCTGCGTCAATCTTGTCTTGCATTAAATTCTGCACGAAGATGGTGACAACAAAAATGAAGAGTGACCCCTGTACGGCAAAGTAATAACCGAGGGGAAAACCAATAAAGGACATCCCATTCAATGATCCAGCAAACCAGTGAACCAGCAGTGAGAAAATCGCCCAAACAACCAAGACCCAGACCGTCAAGGTCCGAGTCTTGATCCAGTGCCCCTCGCGAGCTTGTCGCTTAGAAGGGGAAATAGTGTCCTGGTTCATTCAAACCTCCTTGAATATACTCAGACAACGAGCCAAATTGCATTCTCTTGGTTCAAGAGAATGACACAAAACTTTTACCAAAAATACATCAATGAGTGTCAACACATTCCCGAATTTCTGGTAAAATGGCTTCCTAATTAGATGCCCCGAACCTTTTTTAAAGACCTTTTCGTTGATTTAGTTCGGATTTTGAAAGCCCGTCTGGACAACTCCGAACTGGGTGAACTCGGGCAACTCAACGAATTTCTTGACTCCCGTGCAGCTTATGTGGCTCAGACCTCTCTTTACGGATATCTCAAGACTCGCATGGGGCGTCAGTATGTCGAGATTTTTCAGGATGAACGATTTGCCTCATCTCTCAATCGTGCCAAATGGCAACTTTACTTTGCCTGCCTGTCCGACCTGACCGTGTATGCTGTGGCCAAGATAGTCGTCAGCCGCAATCTAGGCGTGTTGAATCCTGCCGATTTGGCCAATGCCTGTTTTGCTCAATGTGTACGAATGTCAGACGACATAAAATGCCCCGCGATCGTACGGGTGGAAGCACTGAACGAGTTTAAAAAGCGCGCCGATGCCACCCTGTGGGCCAATGCGTCTGTCGGTGCGAGTGCATTTACTCTCAGTCCCGAAACCCTGGCCAGTTCTTCACCAGTCACGGAAGAGTTTCAGGAACTGGACCGGGAGATTGTCTTGAACTCGGTTCGGTTCAGGTGGAACAACATTCGCGATGAATTCACGCAACGATTCAATGGCGACAGGCTCTTCGCAGCCTGGCAACAAGGCCAAGGTTTCGAGTCAGCTGTTAATCAGGACACTGACCGAACGGACTGATCATAATTGTAAAGTGCATCAGGAATATAACGAACAACAACCAGATGACCATTTCAGCACGGATTTTACAGCATCAAGGACTGTTTTCCCGAAGGCCGAATCGCCGCGACAATGCCTGACAACGCCTGTTTCAGCACAACGCCAACCGGAAGTTCCTGAATCGCATTGACCACTTCAGGGCAAGTTTGCAAGTTGCCGCATCGTTATCACACGGACCGGGTGCAGTTCTTCGTCATGTGGCGCCTCGAGGTTTGGTGAAGCGCGATTAGCGGGTGGCCAGTCCAAGTGCCTTTTTCGGCGTAGTCCGGTCGTCGCTTGATCCCCGCCTGGACAGCAATTTGAGGTGTCCGTGTCGTGATCGTTCTCGGCAATTTCTGTTGATTTCTGAATCCAATGTTGCAAGCCCTTTGCGTCCTCAGTTCCATTTGCTTTTTGTAAACCTGTCAACACACGTAACCTCGGTGAAATCGCCGACTTCAGCCCCCTTGCCAATGATCTCGGAGCGATCATCATGCCAAGCAACAACCAATGACAATGAGTTCATCAACTGGAACTACTGGTAAATTCCAGATTAACCCTCTCAAACTCCAATCTCCGATCGGGAATGGGACGGGAAGTTATGAAAAAGGCGGTTATCGGACTAGTTTCACTTGAGGCATCGCTTTCACTAATTGGAGGCAAGTTACATAACTCTACCTCGGGGTCTGTCAGGAAAATTGCCGCGCCGGCGTTGCTCGTATTAATGACGGTGGTACCAAGTTCATAGCCCCACATCTCAGGGTGGACCTGGCCAGCTCGGCAGATGTCTGCCACCGCGCTGTAATCATATCGATATTCGGGCCAGTGATCAAAAGCACGTTTTGGGTTGAAAATCATGCGGAGATTGCCTGCCACCTTATCAACAACGGTGAGTTCAACATTCTCTACGGCGACCCTGTCAACGTGATAGCCAATATTCTCCTGATTTAGCATCTCCTCAAGTTCATCGAAAGAATATCTCTGACCACCCTCGACCTGAGCGAACAGACTAGTAGTGGCAATAATCAGAAGCGTAAGTGTTGCCAAGGTAGTTTTGCTCATTCGATAACCTACACAAGCGGAGATTTCATTATGGTCCAGACGAAAGAAGGAAGAAGGAAACCCGACAGGTAAAGCCGAATTGGACCCGATTTGGTATTGCGATAACTGACGAGGCCGGCAAAATAGAGAGCTATACCAAGGAAAAATATTAAGAGTGAATAGCTTAACAGAGATTCATCAAATCCCAATGCTTTTAGGATTCCATCCTCAAACTCAAAAATAAACAAGCCGATCATGAATGTCATGGAGCCCGTCCAAGCATACATTAAACGTGAAATCTCTCCCAGCTCATGATTTTCATTAAACCAAGCATCAGTAACTTTGTCGACAAATCTCCCGAAACCGGTGGGCTCGGCTTCTCTGCCGGAATCTTCTTGCGAACTCATAAGGTTAACACTGAATCAGGAATAAACAAAGACACAGGATTGTTGTGAGTTTTTGCAAGGATGTACGGCAATTTTTTATGGAACTATGAAATGCCTGTCAAGGGTTTTTAGTCTTCCATCCTCTTCATTGAAGTAATCAGGAAAGTTTCATGGATTGATGCAACATGGAGAGAAGCACCTTCCGCCTGTCGAAGACTTTAAAGATTTGGAAATGTGCGGAAGAGCCTGATCGGCACTCGTTTATGAAAGTTTATAGAAAGCTGATTAAAGGGTGCCTTCAGATCATTTTGCTTTGGACCACGGGCCCCGGCTGCACCATTGTGGCAGTGTCGTCTGCTGCTGTTCAGGTGGCGTAGTGCAACCATGCAAGCGATTCGAGGTGCTGTCAATGATCCCGCTTAAAGAGCTCGTTATCGTTCGATCTGATGATCACTCCCAAGTGTTACGGAGCTACCATTGGAGCAAGTTGAAGCCGGTCCCAGCATAGTCGTTGTGTGACGACAGGTTCAAGAAAGATGAATAGACTCGAACGCAAAAGTTCCACAATTGGGGGTGGGGTCGAAAATATAGGGGGAGGGAATTGCTGATGCCTTGCAATATATTCCTCTATGATCCTCGGTGTTCCTCCGAAGCATCTGGAGGGTTCAAGAATAAAATTCAGTTCAGGATATCGCCCCTAGTGGTCAGTAAAAAACAAAAGATTTTAATTCTGGTGATGCGTAATCGACTGTTTTCAGTCATTCCAGCATCTTTGCGGCTCGTGGACGGATCCCGACTACACCGAGGTCAAGCCGATCCGATCAGTCATATGGAACACAACGCATACCGATCTTACCAAGTTCTGAAGCGTTAGTAGCAAATGATTAAAACGGACCATCAGGCATGAGATGTGTCAATTCCAGCTCTTTGAGCAGGGAATCAATCGTAGCAAGATAAAATCGTGTTTTGGTCGTTATGGCTTCAGTGTCTAACCGAGGTACCACCCAGCCAAGCAGGATGAGATTGCGGAGTAGGACAAAATGCTGGATCCGGTTCCAAGTATCCGGTTCCAAAGGTCTCAACTGTCTGTATCCGTCCATGACGCAATGACCCAGAAATTCGAATTCACAGTTACCGTAGCTTTTGGAGAGGAGCAAGGCCAGGTCATAGAATCGGAAACCAAAGCCGCAATCATCGAAGTCGATGATGACGGGTTCGTTATGGTCTATCATAATGTTTGATCGAATGGTATCGGCGTGGATCAATCCATAGTCGGCTCGGTCGGCGAGATGACGTGTAAGCACGTCACGAAAGTATTCGCGCAGGTGCAAGACTAGCCGCTTGCGTGCAGGGGTGAGATCAGGGTTGTTCCAGAATTGTCCCCAAAGCGGCTTATCACCAAGGAAACCCTCAACATCCCAGCTGGCTCTTGTGAAGTGGGAGGGGAGTGAGTACGAATCGGAAGCGTTATGAATTCGGGCGATTTCAGCACCGGCCTTGAAGTAGATTGAACCAAGCAGTTCACGATCGCTTGCATGAAAATTATGAAAATTTTCCAGTGATATCCCGTTAACCCAACTCAGCATGCTGACTCTCAGGTTGGTGGGGGTCGAAGTAATCAGGGAGCCATAATCGTTGGCGATGGGTTGAGGAGTCCGGATACCGTTCTCGGCGAGATAGTGAACCCAATGCAGTTCCGACAGAATTGCAGCATCCGATTGATAGCCTTGACGGTGAATGCGCAGAACGGCCCTATGATCATGCCGGCGGCCGACCTCAAAGATCACGTTCTCGCTGATGTTCAGCAAGCGTGTGAGAGTCCAGCCCGAATAGCTCTTGAGAGCTTCTTGAGCCGCCTTTTCCGCCGTCCTTGCCAGCATTTATCGGCTTGAGGTCAGCTTGGAAAGTACCCCCTCCAGGGCCAATAGAAGAAAATCAACGTCATCTGCGCTGATGGGCATCGGGGGACGGATTTTCAGGAGTGAGCCATATCGTCCTGATGTATTGATGAGAACGCCAGCATCCTTGAGGCGGTTGGTGACCGTGCGGGCCGCCTCGTTGTCGGGGGAGCCCGTTTCATCAACGATCTCGGCTCCAAAAAACAGTCCCGAGCCTCGAACTGTACCGAGACATCCGAACTTTTGGCTCAGTTCTTTCAGCCCGTCTGAAGCGAGTTGCCCCATCTCCAGGGCATTGCTTACGAGGTTTTCGTCCTCGATGACTTCCAATGTGGCTATGGCTGCTGCCATGGCAACGGGGTTGCCGCCAAACGTGTTGAAATAACGAAAGCGCTCCCGAAACTGACACATAATGTCGTGGCCTGTCACGACCGAGGCCACGGGAAAGCCATTCCCCATCGGCTTGCCCAAAGTTACGATATCAGGCTTGATGCCGATCTTGTGATGTCCCCACCAGTGTGTTCCAACCCGGCCAAAGCCCGGCTGGACCTCATCAGCGATTATGAGACCGCCCGCTTTGCGCACTTTCTCGGCAACTGGGTCAAGAAACCCGGGTTGAAGAGTCGGAAATCCTTCATTGGCGAAATACGGACACAGTATCAGCGCGGCCAAGCCAAAGCCATCGTGCTGCAATTGGTTGATTTCCTGTTCAACGATTGTAGCAAGCGTGTCACACTCGTTCGGATCTACAGATTCGAAACCGGTTTCGGTTCCAACCGGGCTTGGGATCGTTCGTACATATCTTGAATATCCCCCGATAGGTTCGGTTCGGGTTCCAATCTGGCTGACCAGAGCGGTGTTGCCATGGTAGGTATTATCGGTACATATAATCCCCATGTTGCCGGTGTGACTCTGAGCCATGCGCAGGGCAACATCGTTCGCCTCAGACCCGCTGCAAACCATCACCGCCGAAGACAGATGCGGATCAAACTTGCTGGTCAGTCGCTCAACGTAGTCGAGTATGCCTTCATGGAGATATCTCGTATGAGTATTGAGTGTAGCCGCCTGTCGGTGAATTGCTTCAACAACCTTGGGATGACAGTGACCCACATGGGGAACGTTGTTGTAGCAGTCGAGATATTTCTTGCCTGCCGCATCCCATAGCCAGGTTCTCTCACCTCTCACTATGTGGACGGGTTTGTCATAAAATGTTGGGACGCCGGTCCCCAGCAATCGCTCTCGGCGGCGGATCAGAGCGGTATCGATCGACATGAAACAAATTCCACCATGAGGCTCTCGGCAAATACGGGTCCAATCCGTATTGCCGACGACAGATGACCCTTTGCCCCGGAACGTAGGCCATCAATGAGTTTGGGTCTGCATGCATTATCCATAACTTGAAATGGGCATCAGGGCAAGTGAGGCGCTGTTGTATACGCCGCGTGCCGTTACAGATGGATTGACGATGTGAACCGTGTTGCCCATTCCCATCAGAATGGGACCGATTTCAACGCCGTTGCCTATTCCCTTCAGGAGATGTCGGGCGGCTCCAGCCACGGAACTGCTGGTATATATCAGGGTGTTGGCCTTTTCCGTCATGCGAGAATGCGGAAACAATTCCATGCGCAACTCTGGATTCAGGGCAATGTCGGTTGTCATCTCCCCTTCATAGTCGAAATCGACCTCCATTCCCTCAAGATGGACCATGGCTTCCCGAGCGTTGTGGCCCGACAGGCTATCCAGATTGCCAAACTGGGAGTCAGAGCAAATGGCGATATGGGGCTCGACGCCAAATCGACGAACGTGACGGGCGGCTGCAATCGTGGTCTGGGCAATCTGCTCAGGCGTTGGATCGGTATTGACCTGAGTGTCGGCCGTGAAGATTGTTCCGGTATCAAACACGATTGTGGACAGAGCGCCGATCGGGGTCAGTCCATCCTTAGCCAAGATCTGCTTAACATAGTTCAAATGCCACAGATACTGGCCGACGGTCCCGCAAATCATGCTTTCGGCTTCCCGGCGGTGAACCATGAGGGCCGCAATGACAGTTGTATTGGAACGAACGATGGTTCGGGCCAGATAGGGTGAGACGCCTCTGCGATTGACGAGCCCGTAGTAACTCTGCCAATATTGAGCGAAGCGCGAGTCGCTGTTGGGGTTGACGATTTCAAAATCTCTTTCGGGCACGATCGACAAGCCGGCCTTTTCGATACGAAATGCGATGACATCCGGTCGACCGATCAATATGGGCTTGCAGCGGTGCTCTTCAGTCAATAACTGAACGGAATAGAGCACGCGCTGATCCTCCCCTTCCGCAAACACGATCCGTCGTTTGTCTTTCTTGGCGATATCGAACACGGGCCGCATGAGCATGCTGGATTTGTAAACCTGACTTTCCAGAGCCTCTCTATACAACTGAATATCGCGGGGCCGTGTCGCTACCCCTGAGCGGACCGCCGCTGCGGCGACTGCACTTGCGACACAAGGCAGAAGGCGGGGATCGAACGGTTTTGGGATGAGATAGTGGGAGCCAAAAGTCAGCTGTTCATCCGCATAGACTCGCCCCACTTCCTCTGAAGTGGACTCTCGTGCCAGTTCGGCCAAGGCTTCGGCACAGGCAAGCTTCATGTCAAAATTGATGGTCGTGGCCCCCACATCCAAGGCTCCGCGAAAGATGAAAGGAAAGCACAGGACGTTGTTGACCTGATTGGGGTAATCCGACCGCCCGGTACAGATCAGCGCATCGGGCACGGCTTCAAGAACTTCGCTGGGCCAGATTTCCGGATTGGGGTTGGCCAGGGTAAAAACCATGGGCTGGGGAGCCATGCTCTTGATCATGGACTGTGAGACCGTGTTGGGTCCGGAGAGTCCCAGAAAGAAATCTGCTCCGACCACGGCCTCTTCAAGGGTCGAGAGAGAGATGTCGCGAGCATAGCGTTGCTTTTCGGTATCCAGATCGTTGCATCGGTCCGCCCTTATGACACCATTGCGGTCACACAAAATGATGTTGTCCTTCTTGATTCCCATCGCAACCATGAAATCCAGACATGCGATTCCGGCGGCACCGGCGCCCAAAGCCACAACCTTGAGCTTTTCAACGTTCTTGCCTGTAACTTTCAGGGCGTTGATCAGGGCAGCGGCGACGACAATTGCCGTTCCATGCTGATCATCGTGGAACACGGGAATGTTCATCTGCTCCTTGCAAATCCGTTCAACTTCAAAACAGTCCGGAGCCTTGATATCTTCCAGATTGATCGCACCAAAGGTGGGTTCGAGCCTGATAATCGTTTCCGCCAGCTTGACGGGGTCGCTTTCATTGATTTCGATATCAAAGCAGTCAAGGTTGGCGAATTTCTTGAAGAGGACAGCCTTCCCTTCCATGACCGGCTTGGCACCCTTGGCTCCGATATTGCCCAAGCCGAGGACGGCACTCCCGTTTGAGATCACGGCGACCAGATTTCCCCGTGCCGTGAAGCGGGAGATGTTCAGCGGATCATCCTTGATCGCCAGGCAGGCTTCGGCAACCCCTGGTGAATAAGCCAGCGACAAGTCCCGTCCTGTCGCCATCGGCTTGGTTGGCCTAATCTCCAGCTTGCCGGGCTTCGGAAACTCGTGATAGTTGAGGGCGGCCTGTTTCAGGGAAGAATGGCTGGAATCAAAGGGCATGAGCGGCTCCGTAAGTCGACTGTCGGACCAAAATTGCAGAATGCAAACCATTGGATAGTTACAAAAAAGGGCGGCAACAATGCAAACGAAAGCGATGAGAAACAGGTTTGTCAGCTTGAAACTTGGCCTATGTGTTCGTTAACCACGCCATATTTTCGCACTTGTTCAATTCGCCTCAGGAACTGGGCAGGACCCCGCTCGAACACCATCCAAAAGTTATCGCGGTCCGAACTTGTTCTTGTTTCGGCGGCGGCAGGATTACGGCCCTTTGGATCTCAAATCAGCCCTTGACAGCGGAATGGTAGACGTCTTCCCTAATCGTCAATTCAACAATGCCCGACCACTGGCGGCTCGTTTCAATCATTTGATATCCTCGTTTCAGGACTCGGCAAGGTCGACATGCGTCGTGCTCCATGTGAATGATTGAGTCAGTTTGGCTTCGGTATGGTCGGGATTCGCTCCTGAGCGTCAAAGATGCCGGAACGACTGAGAACAGTTGACTGTGCAGCATCATGATTGGAATCTCTTGTTTTGCACGTATCACTGGAATGAAGGTTGGGGCTTGAGTCGGATGTATTCTATAAAGCTTGCCATGCTATGGTGTGGCGTATTTATCATTTTGCCATTCCAAAGTATTGCAAAACATACAAGTATGCCATACTTTGATAGTGCAAAATCAATCGATATACAAAACTAAAGGTTGGCATATGTCTGTCTCAAGTGCAAAGCAGCGTCAGGCCGAAAGCAAGATCAATCAGGCCGGCCAAGCGGCAAGGGCCTTCGCCAAGCCACTTGGCGGCTGGATTGCGACCTTCCAGGAAGCCATTGGCATGAGTGCACCTGCTCTTGCCAAGCGTCTGGGCGTATCCCGCAACAGCGTCTATAGTTCCATCCAAAACGAGCAGGCCGGGACAATTTCGTTGAACCAGCTCGAAAAGATGGCTGAGGCGATGGAGGGCAAACTCATCTACGCGATCGTCCCGCGCGAGGGTCAGGGGAAAGACATTGTCATGGCACAAGCTTGCAAGAAAGCCAGACGTGTCATTCAACGTACCTGCGCGCACATGGCCTTGGAAGAGCAGACCGAAGGCCTGCGTAGCCAGGAAGAGATGATCGAGGAACTGGCGAGCGAAATCGCGCGCGCGATGCCGAGGGATTTCTGGAGGTGACACTTGAACTGCACGAACCCACTGGTGCGACCCCACTCACTCCTGATGAGCCGGTCGGCCTCAAAGCCAAGCACATCTCCACACGAGGCGAACTGAACGAGCTAGAGGGCGAGAACATCGTCGAAGGGCTGACCTGGCTGGATCGACGGCCCAAAGCCTTCGATATCCTGACCGATAATACGGCACGAGAAGTCCACAAGCGCCTGTTCGGTCAGGTCTGGGACTGGGCGGGCGTCTATCGCCTGACTGAAAAGAACATCGGCATGCCGGTCTGGTATATCTCGAGCGAGATGCACACCGGCCTGGATGACGCCCGATACTGGCGTGAGAACGACACCTACGAGCCACTGGAAGCCACCGCTCGCTTTCACCACAAGCTGGTCTGGGTTCACCCCTTCGCGAATGGCAACGGGCGCTGGGCACGGATCATGGCGGATGCATACCTGGCCAAGACTGTCCCGGACATGTTCCTTGACTGGTCAGGAGATGGAACACTGACCGCCAACATCGGTCACCGTACGCGGTACATCGCAGCACTGTGAGCAGCAGATGAGCTTGAGTTCGGACCATTGGTCAAGTTCGTAAGGGATATTGCAGTAAAGCCATGAAAAACAGGCTTTTGAACTTGCAGGCACACTGGAATTGGTTGTCATTTTCGAATCGATTTCCTCTTGTCAGATCAATCACACGGGCTGTGCTGTGGCAGAGATCCCAATTCTACGACAATGAGGCGATCAGTTTTGTCTGTCAGGGCAGAATCGCCGATCATCAGAAACTGTGTTATCGGGACTTCAATTCATCTGCGTCGGTCGGCCCGTACGACTTCGACTCAGTCCGCCGGATCATGTAATCCATGAAGGACGGAATGCCCGGCTCCCATAAGCCTCTCTCCGGACGTTCCCAGATAAAGCCCTTGTGGCGCAGAAACTGTTCTCGTGCGAGCCATCGTTTCGTGCCGAATCGCTTCAGAACATCTTCGAGCTGAGCGTCGTGCAGGGAACCGTCGTGGTTTTTGAAGGCCAAGGCGACATCAAGGGCCATACGCCGCTCGCCTGCCTGTCTGAACTCGTCATGTAGCTCAGCGTAAAACGCATCACGCCGCGGTCGGGTGGCGTCAACAGCCGCTGTACATTCGGTCGGACCAAAATGGAGCGAACTACTTGCTCGTACGGCTTCGAAGGCTTCCTGTCCGTAGAGTTGCAGAAAGAACGGATAGCGGTCAGCCTTCTGCGCTAGGTGTTGGACCGCATTCGGCTCTGCTGCCATGCCGGCCGTAGCCAAAGGTTGGGCTATGACATCATATGCTGCCGCCGCGTTCAGACGCCCGATGTGTAGTTTTTGACCCCGAATCCAGAAGCTTGCTTGCGTCTCGTGCAGAACGTCTTTTAGGTTTGGCGTGCCGGCCAGAACAAGGGCCACGGGCATCCTTTCGCCGACCTCTTGCACCGCATTGAGCAGGATACGCAGGGAAGCCGGTGCCACCATGTGTGCTTCATCAAGCGTAATCAGCGTCGGACCATCCAGACGCAACAGGGATTCGGCCTGAACGCTCTGGCATGGTCAAGGTTAGTGACCCGAGGCCGACGTTGAAACGCATTTCTGTAGGTTGCAGCCCCTCAATGTCGCGAACCAGTTCTGCCTGTGGCAGGCGAAAGCGTCGAAGCCAGGATCGAACCCATTCATGCGCCTTGTCAAGTGATTCCGACGTGGCCAAGACGGATACACCTGTTTCGGGTTGGTCGCCCGTCATCTCGATAGTCGGACGAAGGAGAACTTTGCGCATTCCTGCCTCCGTCGCGACAGCATTAACCGAAAGCTGTAGCAAGATATCCGGATCTGGCCGGGTACGAACCGTCCGCCGCAGGGCGTTGAGCAATACCGTCTTGCCTGTGCCGCGCGGTCCGTACATGTAGATGTAGCGGGCCTTGGATGATCGCGGTTCCCGCAAAATTTCCAGAGTGGTCTCGAAGACCGCATCGACTTCCGGCCGTTCGCCCATGTGCGGCGGCCTCTCGCCGATGCCAAGGACAAACGGGTTCGTGATCCGCGTTGACCCTGTGCGGGTCTCTTGAGTCATGCTATCCTTCGCTGACGCATTTGTGTACAATGACGGCAACATGCCACTGCAAAGTCAAGGTCCGGCTGACTCGTCTGGCGGCAGTGACAGCACAATGCAAACCCTGAGACAAAGTCCGCTGTTTGTCAGCATGATAACCACGCGTCACCACAAACAACCTTCAAGAAGAGTCAGGGACGGTATGCCATATTGGTGCAACTCCAGGCTTCCACAGTTTTAGCAGCAGGGAGTTGACAACGACACTGAAGCTGGAGAATGCCATGGCCGCTGCGGCCAGTCCAGGATTCAGATACCCGAATGCAGCCAGGGGAAGTGCAACCACATTGTAGAAAAAGGCCCAGAACAGGTTTTGCCTGATCTTGCGGAAGGTTCTCTTGCTTATGTTTATGGCATGAGCGACCATTTTCAGATCGGGTCGCATCAGGACGACACCGGAACTGGCGATGGCTGTATCCGTTCCAGAATGCAAGGCGAATCCGACATGGGCTCTTGCCAGCCCCATGGCATCGTTGATCCCGTCGCCGACCATGCCCACATGGTGTCCAGAGCGGATTTCGTTCTCAATGTATGTCACTTTCTGTTCTGGCGTCGCACAGCTTATGAACGTGTCCATCCCGGTTTTTTGTGCCAGTTCAGAGACGGCTTGCGTGATGTCGCCTGAAAGCAGGACCGTCCGAATGTTCATTTGCTTAACCAAGTCAATGGCCTCGATTGACGTTGGTCGCAATTCGTCCTCAAACACAAAAGATCCAAGAAGTGCAAGCGTGTTGTTGACTTCCTGCACCAACATGACTTGGCCGGGAGTGCTTTCACCGGCTGGCTTGTTCACTGGCAGCCCGATAGCGTTTATCAAACTTTGGTTCCCTAGATAGTATCGGCTGCCATGCACAAGACCTTCAACCCCTTGCCCGATGTGGCTCCTGAACTCATCCATTGGCAGGACTGGCACGTTTTGATCTACGCTGGCTTCGGCAATGGCTTGGGCAAGCGGGTGATCACTCCCTTGCTGCAGGGAAGCGGCAATCTGGAGAAGGTCGGTTGCGCTCAATTCCTCGGTTGCAGGGTCAACGGATACGAGGGCTGGCTTGCTGGTTGTCAATGTTCCTGATTTGTCAAAGGCAACAAGGTCCAGTTCATGAGCTTTTTGCAAAACCTTGTTGTCCCTGAACAGAATTCCGTTGCGGGCCGCTACGCTGATACCAGCCATCAGAGCCGTTGGTGTTGCCAGGCCCAGTGCGCAAGGGCAGGCAATGACAAGCACCGAGACAGCATTGATGAGGGATATTTCCAGGCTGGAACCAACCAGGAGCCAGCCCAGGAAGGCTAGCACGGCCACACACAGCGCGCCGGGGACGAAAAAGTGGCAAACTTTGTCGACGAGTGGAAAGATTTCGGCCTTTTTGGCCTGTGCCTCCTCGACCCTCCGGACGATCTGGGCCAGAGTCGATTGCTCGCCAACCATCTGGGCTTCAATCTGGACAAAGCCATTGGCAATCGTTGAACCGGTATAAACCCTGTCTCCAGTTTCCTTTACGACGGGAATGCTTTCACCTGTGATCACGGATTCATCAATTTCGGCCTTGCCGCTTTTGATAACACCGTCAACAGGGACGCTGCTGCCAGTCTTGCACAAGAGAACATCTCCAACTTGAACTTTGTCGAGAGCGGCTTCGATAAAACTCCCTTCTGGATCAAGACAGAGGATAGTCTCGGGTTGTCTGGCCAGAAGCTCCTGAATGCTTGCCCCAATACTATGCTTGGCCCGTTGCTCCAAATGCTTCCCGACCAGAACGAAAGTGATGATGAAAGCCGGAGTGCCAAAATACAGGCTCGGCGGGTTGCTCGAAGACGACAAAAGAAGTTGCACCCAACTGAATCCACAAGCCGATGTTGCTCCCAAAGCCACCAATACGTCCATGTTGGCTGTCTTTTCCTTGAGGGCAAACCAGGCGCCCTTGAAAAACTGAGCGCCCGGAAGCACCAAGACACCGGTTGCCAAGATACCCTGTACCCAGCCCGAAAAGACGGTTTCACTCAGGGCTTGCCAACCAAACCGGTGGAGTACCATGTCAATCAGGAATGGCGTTGTAAGCAGGGCAGCCAGTATCAGGCACAACCAGTCCCACGATTGGTGGATCCATTCGAGTAAGTTCGGGGCAAAGGCGCTTGGCAGGTCGCTTAGAGCCACCCCTGCTTCCGCTGCTTTGGCAATCAGTCTGGACCTCGTCAGTACCAGAGGAAAAACTGTAACCTGAACTGATGAAGTCGATGGCTGAAATACAACGTCTTGAACTCCGCAGATGGACTGCAAAGCGTCGATGGGTTGAGTGCCGTCGCCTGAGTTGTCGGGCTGCTCTATTTGAAACTGGTGCGTTGTGGTAGCGACATCGTACCCCGTTTTGCGCACGAGTGCAGCAAGGGACTGCAGCGATAACAGGGGGTTAAGTTGAACAGTTGCCCGTTCGAGAGGAAAACTGACTGATGCCGAGTGAATCTGGGCATGGCCGAGAAGTGACTTTTCCAGCCTCTTTGCGCATTCCGTGCAATGCATGCCGGTTATTTGCATGTTGATCGTTGTCGTCTGTGTATCTTGAAGCATGAACTGTCACCGAGTGCCTGTCGATGCAGGATACATAATGCAAGATGCAACAAATACGACTGCCTGCAACGGGCACATGATCCTACAACCCATCTGTCACAAACGGTGACCATGAGTATGAATCTGCTGCAGCGTGATTAGGCAGCAGACTCATTAATTTCTGTCTCGTTGTGATGATGAACCGGCACCATTGGAGAATGGCTCCGATCATGACCATGGCAAGAAAGTTTGGCCCTAGTGGTTGGGCATTGTTGAATTGCGGGTTGAAGAGTGCGTGTCGGTCCTGTCGCTGCCGGGGGGTGACTTGAGCCCGGATGGCCAGTAATCTGGCCCCAGATTCAGAACTGGATCGGACCGCGGGGAGTTGAAGGCCGTGATCGATGCGGGCCGGGGGTCGGCGGAGCGGCGGCGGGCGTAGATTCTGCTGTTGGCGGATGAGGCGCGCCCGGATGGCGGGCGGATCGATGCCGACATCGCGGCGCTTGTGGATGTCAGCATGGCCACGGTCGAGCGGGTGCGGCGGCGGTGTGTAGAGGAGGGTCTGGAGGCGGCCGTGGAACGCCGTGTGCCGGCGAACCGCAAGCCGCGCAAGCTGGACGGGCGGGGGAAGCCGCCCGGACGATGATCGCCGGATCGGACCCGCCGGAGGGACGTGCGGGCTGGACCTTGACCCTGCTGGGCAAGCGTCGGGTCGAGATGGGCGTGGTCGACCGCATCGCGACCGAAACGGTGCGGTGCACATTAAAAAAACGCCTTGAAGCCGTGGCGGTCCCATCAATGGTGCATTCCACCCCGGAAGAATGCCGACTTCGTGGCGGCCATGGAGGATGTCCGGGATGTCTATCACCGCGATTTCAACGACGATACCGTCCGGGTGTGCGTGGACGAGGTGTCCAAGTAACGGACGAAGGAGGTACGTACGGTGGTGCCGATGGAACCGGGACAGCCAGCTCGCGTGGACTGCGAGTATGAACGCAACGGTACGGCCAACCGGTTCATGGTGTGTGCTCCGCTGCGGGGCTGGCGTCATGTGAAGGTCACCGAGCGCCGGCCCTGGCGAATGTTCACTTTCCGAACCGGAAGATCGTGCTGGTGATGGACAACCGGAACACGCACAAGCTGTCGGGCCGGTATCATGTCTATCCCCCCAAGGAGGCCCGGCGGCTGAGTCGACGCTTTGAGGCGCACCACACGCCCAAGCACGGAAGCGGGCTGAACATTGCGGAAAGCGAGATCAGCGTGCTGAGCCGGTCTGTCCCGGCGTCTGGCGGATCGGGAGGTGTTGACCCGCGAGGTGGCGGTGTGGGAGGCGGCCATCAATGCGGACCCGCGTCCGGTGAAGTGGCGGTTTACGGCGGCCGAGGCGCGCATCAAGCGGCATTCGCTCTATCCATCAATTCAATAATGTCAAACCACTAGGCGGCAGACTCATTAATCATGTTCTTTCTTACTGTGATGATGAACTGGTACCATTGGAGAATGGCTCCGATCATGACCATGGCCAGAAAGTTGGGTCCCCGCTTCCCATAGCGAGTGGCGAGGCGCCGACAACATGGCCTCAACCAACCGAAGCACCGCTCAATCCGGTTGCGAGTCTTGTCCATCTCGGTGTCATACGGGATGGCGCGGTGGCGTTTGGACCGCAATGGCTCTTTGCCGGGTGATGTGTTTTCGGCTCCCGTCGGCACCATAACCCCGGTCGCTGATGACGAGCAGTCCCGGCTTGAGATAAGTGAGACGGGTCTCGCAGACCGGCGCGTCATGAGCTTGACCCGGTGTCCGGACACACCGCAGAGGCAACCCAGCGCCGTTGGTTATCATATAATGTTAGACCGTTAGTTCTCTCCGGTGATTGTATTGAACCGAGGTAGAGGCGTGATGAGTTCGTGTCCTATACGCCAAGCCCTTAGTGCCCGGATAAGTTGGTCGTTTCAGAAAGGATGCCAAGGCTCTTGCTGTTGGCAGACGCAACATCCTGTGCTGTTCGGCCCATGCAATCACGAATTTGCATATCTGTGCCGGCCTCAATCAATATTGGCACGATTTTGGCATGATCGTCTTGTAAAGCGAGGTGCAGAGCCGTCTGCCCTCTGTTGTCACGTGCGTTTGGGTCGGCCCCGGCAGCGAACAGGATGTCGAAGCTGGCTCGGGGTAAGTTCTCTTGGGTGGCCGTGTGCAGGGGCGTTCTGCCCTTCTCGTCTCTAGCGTTCGGATCCGCTCCGGCCTTGATCAGCAAGTACATGATTTGGGGCCAGTCGTCCTTGACGGCCAGATGCAAAGGCGTGCGCCCCCAAGCATCGCGGGCATTGACATTGTTTCCCTGATCTAGATCTTGGGTAACGTCGTCCACAAGTCCACATGCTGCATTGACATGTAGAGACGTTCCGGTCTGGGCGACAGCGAAGGATTGCAAGCTTGGTATGGGACACCGATAGAGGGGACGAGGTTGGCTTTGGGATTCATCGAGAAGTCCACGTCGAAGCATGCTCTTGAATTCCGGGACGGGCTTACCTTGCCAGAGCGGATCCTGCATGGTGGCGGCAATCGCGTCGTCCACGGTACCCAGATCGACCGGCTCGCTGCCAAGGCGGGCCATGAGTGATCCGATCAGAGCTGGTCGTCCGCGAAACTCACCAAAGCGTGTCAAGTAGTACTCGCTCTTTTGATCGGTAAACGACCGTTTGATTTTGGTCATGTCACAACGGGCGAGATTCCCGTCCTGCAACAGCAGTTCGTCGGCGAGGGCCTTCATGGCATTTTGCAGGTGTTTGGGCCAGCCATGGCACCAACTGGCGATGGTCTTGCTGCGCTCAGAGATGAGATCATGGGCGCCTGAAATACCGAAACGGCGAATGAAGAGATGCATGGACTGGGCCATTTCATCGTTATTCATCTCCTTCATGTGGTGAATGGCTTGGCTGCCTGGTCGGGAAATACCGATGCTGTCGATGACATCTCGACTGTTGGACAGCCCAGCGAGCACTGGCAGGACAGGATGACGAGAACTGCCTAAATGCAGTTTGCGCAAGAGGGAAGCCGGTTCACCGCTGTTGATCAGATCCAAGGTCTGGATCTCGTCAACCATGAGCAGGATAGTACAACCACTTGGCACGGTTTTCGCTGAGGCCCTTAACCCAATGCTGAAACCCTGAAAGCCGACAGAGGCGAAGATACGACTAACGTCGCCGATGATCATCTTGACGGTACGGGCATTGAGGGTACGCGTGGCATCCCGTACCGAGTCGTGAATACAGTCTGTAATGCTCGGATCATACAGGTCATCAGGGCCAAACGGCCCGACGGGTATGACATGATGTCCATCGGGATTCTGATTAATATGCGTCATGCAGTCGAGGCGCAGTTTTTGCAGGAGCGATGTCTTGCCGATACCGGGTGGTCCTTGGATGAGTTGAGTCATACCCCCGGAGGGGGGTGAAGTGGATGATGCAGTTATGTGACGTGTGGTGACGATGGAACACTTTTCCATGATGGTCCGGCGAATGTCTGTGCGGCCGGCAAAGAAGGGATTCAAGTCTCGGTCCTCCTCAAAGGTGAAGGAACGGAGGGCTTCCCGGTCGAACTTGCTACTCATGGTTTGCTCTTGCTTGTGACGGGTTCATTCGTCCATATTGACATTAAACTCCTTTTCTGTCAAAGGGTCATGATGGCACGCGGCAATTCCCGTTAATTCCCAGAAAAAGCGCCTATAGGGCTTTCTTGTCCTCTGATTGATTTGTTTTTGCAATTTTTGGGACTCATAGTCTGCCTGAACGGAAATGATCGATTTCTATGCAACTGGCTTATGAATTATGAGCATTCTTTAAAAGTTCGCTGATTGTTGTCGGAATAGAGGCAATTTGCTGTCTCCAAGGTACGTTGATTGAGCTGGAACCGGTCCAGAACTTTACCGTCAGGCATTTCACCCTGTTTGTACAAGATGCGTGGCAAACTGATCATTCGTGAGCCTCGCCAATTGAACTGAAACGGAATTGCCAGTTTGTCGTGCTATTTCTGAGCATGAAGTTGATCGGGAATATCTGTGGGCTTGTCGTTTTGGGAAGTTGCTGGCGATCTTGTGCCCGCTGGTCACGTCAGTCTTCTGAATAGTGCAAACCATTGACACACACCATGATGTGGACTATGCTTCACAATCCGTGACATACTTTCATCCCGCCACAGGAACGAGCCGTGATCCAGTCCTTCAAAGCCGACGCCCTTCGTCACTTCATCAATAATGACGATCGCGTCCTTAACCCGTTCTTCGTCGGCCGCACCACCATCCTGAAAAATATTGACGAGACCGTCGCCACTGTCCTGCATAACCGGCATAGCCAAAGCTCCCTGCCGCCGGCGGCCGGATTGACGCGTCTTATCCAGGGTGCCCCCGGCAGCGGCAAGACGTCGCTGTTGCACAAACTGACGGTTGATGGCCATGCACGGTTGCAAGAGCCTCTAAAACCCGAGAATACAGATCGCCTTCATGCTTATCGCGTCATTCCCCTCTATCTGTCGGCCGCCAATGACCTCTCGAACGAACGCATCGAGGCGGCCATGAACGAAGCGGTCGACACGCTGGAACGCAACCTGAACATTAATGATGCCCCGTGGCTTCGCCACCTGCGTCACCGTCTCTTCGGCCTCAAGGCAGGCGAGGATGTCGGACTGGATATTCCGCCCGATCATGTCGTGTTGCTCATGGTCGACGAGATCCAGAATCTGCCTACGGATCGCCATAGCCGCATCGCCAATCTGCTTAACAGTCTGCATGGCGGACGTGCAGGTCAGCCAATCTTGCCTGTTCTCGCTGGCTTGTCCAACAGTGAGGACGTGCTCGGCCAGTTGGGAGTATCTCGCTTTGCTTCGAGAGCACGTCACAATCTGGGTCGGCTATGTCGTGAAGATGTGGTCAGAGGTACCAAGGCCTTTCTGGCATCGTTCGGCATAACGGGATCCCGTGAGGCACACGCACACTGGGCCGACGCCATCACTCATCGTACTCAAGGCTGGCCCAAGCATATGCACAACGCCCTCGCTGCCCTCGGCGACGAGTTGCTGGTTACAAACGGTGAACTTGATGAGGTTAATCCGGAAGCCGTCCGCCAGCGTACCATGGCCTTGCGAACCGAGTACTATCGGTCGTGCTTTGGCCTTTTTCGCGATCGACCCTTGCTGATGGGCGATATAATCGCGCGTATGGGCCATCGCCCGCAATCGCGCGACGCAATCGAGGATGTTCTGGATGCGATGACCAACGACAAAAAGCAACGCCACCCCGTTCCCACGTTTGACGATATGCGGCGGCTTGGAATCATTCACGAAGTCGACACGGGAGACATCATGTATGAGTGTCCCATCCCGTCCTTGCGATCCTTTGCCGTTGCACAGACGGGACCCGTTCTGCATCGAGCCATCGTGCGCGGCGACAACCTAAGTGTACACGAATGTCTGACTCGACCAGAGGCCATCAAGGAAACAGATGCATGGCAGCGTACGCCCCTGCATGTCGCCGTCGCCGATGACGAGCCGATCATCTTCCGGCCGCTGCTCGACGCCGGAGCCGACATCACGGCACGGGATGCATGGCGGCGAACACCCTTGCACGAGGCCGCCCAGCATGACGCACCCAAGGCTGTCTCTCTCCTTCATGAACAGGGGAGCCAACCGGACGTCATGGATACGGACGACAACACGCCGCTCCATCTCGCTGCGCAAGCAGACGCGATACGGGCCGTGCGCGCCTTGATCCGTCTCGGTGCAGATCCTCAGGTCCGCAACCGGCGAGGGTGCATGCCCTGTGACGAGACTCCGCACTGCAGCGAGAGTCGCAACCTTCTAGATGCCGTTACACCGTAACCTGCAAGCCGGGGCTGGGGCTATGATGCAAATGGCGCATCCCCAGAAGGAGTGCATAAAATATGAGGGTAGTGGTGGCCTGTTTTTGTCGGGCGAGGCCCGAATGTTTATGAGAGAGTCGTTTGGCTGGAAAACAGGTTCAGTTTTCCGACTTCATGAAGACCCTGCGCGGGCTGCCAAGCTCTGGAACGTCGCTTGAAGAAATCGCTGCTTGCATCGCTCTTGACGATCTTGAATCAACTTTGGAACTGAGTGGTTAGATCGCTGACTCAGTCAAGGCCAGTCTTATCGAAGCACGCGAGCACGGGCCGGCCAGGGCAGGTGAAAGGAACATGAAAGTTGGTTGTCCACCAGAATGATATCGTCACACGCCAAGCTAAGGCTGCCGCAGTCATCACACTTGACGATATTCATTCCGCGCGTTTGCGGCCATCATGACACATGAACTTTTGGCACGGTAAAAATTCTGAAGCCGTTTGCGACCAATTCACTCAAGAGATCAATTCTCGACCCGTCGCGGGTCTTGTGAACTGATGTTAATGGATGTCGATGCCCAAGAGTTGGAATGCTCGGTCCTGGAGCGGAGTCGGCGTTGTTATCATGTTGAATTTGGCATGGCTCTCGCAGGCAGGCTGAACCTGCATTGTAGCCAACGTCGAGAGATGCATCAGGAGATCGTCAAAGGTCGGAGCCGACAGGTTGTCGTCAGTGCGCTGAGAGACAGTCTTGCGGCGAGCCTTGGCCGTTGGTTTGGCTGGGGCAACAGAAGAGGGTGGAGCATCACCGTCATTGTCAAGAAGGATAGGTCGCAAGGCCGCGCACATGTGCCACTTTACATAACCGGCAAGAGCACAAAGCAGAGCTTGGGACCGCATTCGAGCGGTCGATTGTTGGTCGAGAGAGTTCAAGATATCAACCGTTCGTTTGACCTGTGCCTGTTGCTTGTATGACCTCGCGATTTCAGCGGCCGACATCACCGTTTGGGGCAGATTGGTGCGCAAGACATGGAACCCGTCAACCGTTTCGGCACATTGGTTTTGGTTGACGATGAGGCGTTCACCCGGAAATAGCTCCTCACAGTAGATCTCAGAAAACTCCAGGTCGTGAAGAAGGGAAGGTCGCAAGGCTTCGTTTGCTGCCAGTGAATTGATGGTCTGTGCGTTCAGTGAGCTGATCCAGTTTAGCTCGGCAGGTTGAATGTTATCGCCGATCTGATTCTCTGCGCGTTGGCCTTGATTGCCTACGGCTACGACTCGAGTCAGGCCCAGGCGATCCTGCAGACGACGGACTGCTGTGGCAACTGAGGCAGGCTCGGCCACATTGCCATCAAACATCTCAACAGCCAATGGCCGCCCCTCACGGTCAGACAGGAGCCCCAACTTAATTTCCAACGGGCCTTTCTTGTTGTCCTGCAGATCGTTATCGGTCGTCAGCTCCGACCGGCTTTCTTCCGCTTTAAGCGAGAACCAATGCCAAAGCCCTACGGATTCGTCAGGGATATGGCGCTCTATCAAACGAGTTTCGATATTGTCCTGGTGGGTCACAAGCCAATCCATGGCGGCGTGGAGTTCATCGGCATCAGCCGTGTTGAGACCAAGCGCAGTTCCAAGACTGCTGGTCGTACCCAACGTCGAGAGGCACTGGGCGATGGTGAGTCGGGCTTGGGGCCTAAGAATGCAAGCCGCGATCATGGCGACAACCAGATCCCGACGGTGAGATCGTTTCGGAGTGATGATGTCCTCAAGGTCCAACTTCCGAACGGTGCCAAGAACCGCTGCAACATGACCGTGGGGCAAAGATGCGGTGATCGTAAATGCATCTTGCAGGTTGCGAGCCGTGCCACCTTGCAGGCAAGCCTGAAACTCGGCCACGACTCCTGAAGGCAGTTTAGAGAGATTGGCTATGGTACGCTTGCGGGATCTTTTGTTTTCCTTGTCCCACCACGATTCGCGCAACAAGACGGCGGGTGGCGAGTTGCGGTTGGGTACGAATTCGATATACATGGTCTGTGATGTATGAATTGTCGTCCAAATGTCCAAGTGAAATATGCAAAACGGTTGTCTTGTGCAGACGCACCGTATCAGAAAAATTTTCTCCAAGACCTTATGTCGCTGGCATCTGTCAGTTCCGGGCGTAACCACGCCAGTTCGGAAGTTTGACTCGACAGAAATACCCGTAATCGGACGTTTGTGGGTGGCATAAAGGTTGATGTATATTGAACGAATGTTCATTTAGTCGGGATCGGTGATACGAGCAAAGATTCCAGGAGATCAAGTTGAATGGCTATCTGACAACCCACGTCCTCGACACCGCCAGGGGATGTCCGGCGGCCGGACTGAAGATATCCCTCTACAGGGCGGTTGGAGACAGATTGACCCTTCTTCGGCAGGCAACAACCAACAGCGACGGTCGTACGGACCAGCCAATTCTGCCCAAAGAGGAGTTTGACTTGGGTGAATATCTGCTGGTGTTTGAAACAGGTGCCTATCAGACTTCCGTGAACCAAGGCAGCAAGGGGTTCTATAACACGATTCCCATTCGCTTTGCCATAACCGAGGATGATCATTACCATGTCCCGTTGCTGCTTTCGCCTCATGGCTATTCGACCTACCGCGGGAGTTGACAGGCGCGTTGCCTGATTCTGCGTATGCTCGAGTTGGCGGTCATGGGGGAATGGCTGGAGTTTGTCTTCCGCTGGCTTCATGTCATTACCGCCATCGCCTGGATTGGTTCCTCCTTTTACTTCATAGCTCTTGATCTGGGATTGCGTAAATCGCCCGCCCTCCCCGAGGGGGTTGGAGGAGAAGAGTGGCAGGTCCATGGCGGCGGTTTTTATCACGTGCAAAAATATCAGGTGGCACCCGCTGACTTGCCTCAGCATCTGACCTGGTTCAAATGGGAAAGTTACTCCACGTGGCTCAGTGGATTGGCTCTGATGGCCGTTCTCTACTGGTCCGGAGCCGAAATCTACCTCATAGACCGGAGCAAGGCCGATCTCGAACTGTGGCAAGCCATTGCACTCTCGGGCGGTTCATTGCTCATTGGCTGGCTTGTCTATGATTTCCTGTGCAAGACAAGACTCGGTGAGTCACCGACCCTGCTGATGATTCTGCTGTTCGTGCTTCTGGTCGTGATGTCATGGGGATACGACCAAATCTTCACCGGGCGGGCAGCCCTTCTTCACGTCGGTGCCTTTACCGCCACGATCATGACGGCGAATGTGTTCCTGATCATCATTCCCAATCAAAAGGTTGTCGTGAGGGACCTGCGTGAGGGGCGTGTTCCCGATCCCCGCTACGGTCAAATCGGCAAGCTCCGGTCAACCCACAACAACTATCTCACCCTGCCTGTCATATTCCTCATGCTGTCCAATCACTATCCGCTGTCTTTTGCCAGTGAATACAATTGGGTCATCTGCTCCCTGATCTTCCTGACGGGTGTCTTGATACGGCATTATTTCAACTCGGTTCATGCCCGCAAAGGTCACCCGCACTGGACCTGGGCATTAACGGCCATAATCTTTATCCTCATCATGTGGCTTTCGGCCCTCAAGCCGCCCTATGAATCCGCATCGTCCTGGCAAGAAAACGGTTCCGAACTGACGGCAATGGACCCGGTTGAACTGGCCCAGGTCAAGGATATCGTCGATACCCGCTGCGTCGCCTGCCACAGCCAGAACCCATTGTGGGATGGATTCTTGTGGGCACCCAAGAACATCATCCTTGAAACCGAAGAGCATGTCTTGCAGTATTCGGACAAGATATACCTTCAGGCTGTCATGAGCACTGCCATGCCGCCGGCCAATGTTACATTCATGACGGCAGACGAACGAGCCGTGCTGGCCCGGTGGTATTCCGGCCTCGAAAAGCACTCGTTGCTTCGTTGAGAATACCGCCTGTTTCGATCAGTTAGCCAAGATCAAGGGATATTTCATTGCTTCAGGTTCATGCGTCCAAGCGATTTCAGGTTGTCGGCATCGGCAATGCCATAGTCGATGTTTTGTCGTCTGTCGATTATGAGTTTCTTGATACACATGGAGTCGAAGCTGGAATCATGCAGCTGATCAATCTCGAACGCGCACAGGAACTCTACGGGCTGACTCAAAACGCCAAGGAGGTCAGTGGCGGTTCCGTTGCCAATACGGTGGCGGGCATGGCCATGCTAGGCATGCGAACGGCCTATATCGGCAAAGTGAAAGATGATCAGCTGGGAACCACCTTTGCAAATGATATTCGATCGCTGGGGGCGACCTATGACACTGCTTTTGCCAACGACGCTGAACCCTATGAGACGGGTAGAAGCCTCATTCTGGTAACGCCCGATGGCGAACGCTCCATGAATACCTACCTTGGGGCATCGGAGTTTTTGTCGCCTGACGATATCGACCAGAACATCGTTGCCGATACCGAATGGCTGTATCTGGAAGGGTATCGGTTTGACGGACCGGACAGCCAGGAAGCGTTTCGTCTGGCGATTGACTTGTGTCACAAGGCCGGCGGTCGAGTGGCCATAGCCCTTTCCGATCCGTTTTGCGTCAATCGACACCGGGCTGCCTTTCAGGACCTGGTTGAAAACAGTGTCGATCTCGTGTTTGGCAACCGGGCCGAAATTCTCTCGCTTTATCAAAGTGCGACGCTAGAGGAGGCCTTGACCAGACTTGATCGAGACGACCAAATCATTCTGACCACCCTGTCAAAAGACGGTGCATTGGGCATTCATAATGGCGAGCACTACCATGTGAGTGCCGTGCCCACCGATATTGTTGATGCCACCGGTGCCGGTGATCAATTTGCGGCTGCATTCTTTTATGGTCTGGCTCATGGTGTTGACCTCAGACGAGCAATCCAGTTCGGCTGTATCGCCGCAAGCGAGGTCATTGATCACATTGGTCCACGGCCTGAAACCAACGTCCTTGAACGCTTGCAGATGGCGAAGTAACCACCGGACAGAAGAGATCATTGCCGAACTCTCCTACCCGGCAATTTACGAAATGGATTGAGCCAAGAGCACGAAAGCCCTTCAAGTGCTGGGGTGGGGATTGCTGAATGAAACCACGCAATTTATGGCAGATACCGCATAATCTTCATTCGTTTCGTTGTGTGCAATCCGAACATCTCCTGTCATTATTGCCTCCTGTTGGATTGCAGAATGTTTTCGACCAACCTGTAGACGGTAGTGCCTGTTGAACGAGGCCAGTAATCGCAAGGTGGTGTGTCCCGTTGGCGGGCTCTCTTGATGGCATCGGCAATAATTGCACGAGTTATTTTCGATTTGTCTATACCCTTGTCGTAATTTGGTAGATGCTGCTTCAGTCTTCGGGAACAATCTTGGGAGCTGTTGACACCATTGCCATCCTCAAAATGCAGAAGCAGCCAGAATTCGAATTTGGGATGGCTCAGTGCAAGCTGATGGTTTGCAGCTTTCAGGGACCATTGATGCAACTGTTCCAGCTGTTTGTCAGTCCATTCGTCCTTATCGACAACCAGCCACGCTTCGTCTGACTCTGTCAGGCCCTGGTTTTTCAGATGGTCTTCCATCTTACGCAGCAGTCGGGGTGGTGCTGCACTGCTGCCAAGGCTGCGCTTGAGACATTTCACTTTAATGAGTGAGTGAGGATCATTGAAAATATCAAAGTACTGAGGTTCCGTTTTTGTGCCTTCAACAGCCAAAATGAAGAAATTGCGATAGCGACGCTTTCCCAGTGGTCGGCTGAGTTTCCTTCTTCGCGGCATCAAGGACGCTCCTTCAGTTCGGCAAGGGATTGTTCGACAAGATTCGAGGTATGCCTCCCAACCTTCCTTGGAGATAGCTTTTACGAATGTCCTTGTCGTAACGAACATCCTTATATTCACTGAATGAGAAAAGTTTGGAGTTGCCTTCACTGTCCCTTTCGGCAACCCACATTTCGTCTCTTCGCAAAAGCCCCTGATCCATCAAATGAACATCGTGGGTGGTTATCAGCAACTGTGCCCGGCCTTCAGCATTGCAGGTTGTCAGATATGCTTCAACTAGTTGCCGTGTCAGTAAGGGATGAAGACTTCGGTCGAGTTCATCAATAAAAATGACCTTCTTGGCGCACGTGGCTTCAAGAAATGCCGGTAGCAAGTCAATCAACCTTTTCGTGCCATCCGATTCCTGATGGAAGTCAAATTTCATTTCTGCTCCATCGCTTGCAGAATGAAATGTGACCAGTTTTTTGGCGACAAGTTCCCCATCTTTTCTTGAAACAGCAAGCCGCTGGTATGGCGTTGGTCCGTGCACAGTCGTAGTCATGCCCTCCTTGACACTTGCCTGTATACGGCTTTCTACTTCTGACGGGAATGGGATTAAGTGGAAAGGTATTTCCTCTCCGCCCAAACGTGAAATACCGGTATCAAGTTTTGGCAAAATCTCGTTGGTGAAGTTGTGCAAAGGGTCCCCATCATTAAGATATGCTTCAAACATTCTAAACTTTGACTCAGGAGCAACTAGAACCAGAGCATTCTTGATCCAGTTGTAGACAGGACGGAAGACCTCGATTTTCTGATCCACCGAATTAGTCAGAAACAGCTGATTGTCCCGTGTTCCTCTAAAAACAAAACCCAAGAACTTTTTGTCCTTGCCGAGGTTGGGAGCAAAATTTATGCTGTCCTTGCTCCGTTCATACAAAATCACCTCCCGGCTACTGGTGATTCGAACCAGTTTTTCGTGCACGACGGCCTTTCGTGTGACAACAAAGCTGAATTCATAGAAGATTTCATCAACCAGCAATTCAAGCCTAAAATGGGTGGGCTTTTCGATATGAGTACTGTCAAGTAGAAAGGGCTCAAAAACGATAGGGTCGTCTACTTTGGTACCCGTAACAACCAGTCTTTTGACAAAGTCCAGAGCCTTGAAAAAGTTGGTTTTGCCAGAAGCATTCCCTCCGTAGATTGCCGCAATTGGCAAAACTCTGGTTTGATATTTGGCGACTTTGGCAATCCGATCTCCATGTTGCCTTTCTCGGCTGGCTATCATGGAGAAGGAAACTGGATCACGAAAGGACATCCAGTTTTCAACCGAAAAACTTATTAGCATTTAAGAGCCTTTAACAATGATATATCTCATAAATTATAAGAGATTTAGAAAAAATCATAAACATATCAGTATTTAATGAGATATTTTCTCTTGAATGGGTTAAAAACCTTTGAAGATTATGTGATTTGGGCGTTACAGTTGGCGAGAGCATCCAATATAGCTTTCGGGATAGCCAAAGCTGTTGGCAGTGGGCTGTCCGAATGATTCTTGTAATTCAATTTTACTCTACGCGCTGACATCCCTCGGTTATGTTTATTTTGAGGCGTAATTCGTGGCTGCCGCTAAAAACAATATTTCTTGACTCCTGACTGCATTGCACACCTGCTCTTTCCTTGCGAAGAATGGCCTTGGAGGTATTGAATTGCTTGATTCAAACTCTACATCCTCGATCTTCGATTTTTTGAGGGGCCGGCATAAGACGCTTGATTAGGCTGACCATAATCAACACGACTGCCATCAAGACTCTGGTCATTGACCCGGAATCGAGGAATAGCATTGAGAACCTTCTTCGCAAGACAAAAACAGGTGTATGGTGCAGTCAGGGTCACTCCGCAGGTGACAGACGCCCAGGTCTTTACACTCTTGCAGCAGAAAGGCGGAACCTGGTTCCCGGACCCGGATCGGACGGAGCCGGACGACGCTCCCGCCGCTATTGCGGCTTCGGCAGGGTACTGGCTTTCTGCTCTTAGGTCGGCGTTTCATCCCGGTGAGCCGACAGGACATCCCGGGCATCCCCAGCCGCGAACTGGGTGGCGACGTCTAGGGGCGTCTGGCCCCATTGATCCGAAATTATCGGATCGGCGCCATGCTCCAGCAGCAGGGATACGGCGGCGGGCCAGTTGTTCTGGGCAGCAAGATGAAGCGGGGTTCGCCCCCATGCATCGATAGCATTGACGTCATGGCGGGCACAGCCCTGGCGGATACCCTGGATGTGTCCCAGCATGGCTGCGGCATGCAGGCGGTTGCCGGTCTGCGCCACGGCAAATGACCGCAGGGATGGAATCGGACATTCATAAAGGAGAGTGCCGTCCAGGGGCGACACATGTTCGTCCAACAGGCCCAGACGCAGCATGGTCGTGAATTCCTGGCTACGCGTACGCGTGGCCGAGGCGGATAGGGTGGCGTGCAGGACATCCTCGACCTCATCCGCGATCAGGCCCTCGCGTCCCAGAGCGGCCATCGCTTGACCGATGAGTCGGGGGCGGCCCTGCCAAGGACCGAAACGTGCTCGATAATAGGTCTGGCGCTGTTGGACTGCATCTGCCTGCACGTCCCACCGATCGACATTGTCCAGAAGCCCGTCATGAGTCATGACGTGCTGCCCCAGGGCATGGAGGCCGCCATAGAGATGAGCCGGCCAGCCCTGCGACCAGTTCCAGATGGTCTGGGTCCACAGAGTCCGGGCGGCGGGGCTGGCTTGGAGACTGAAAACGCGAAAGAAGGTCCTTGCGGCCTGGCTCACATCATCCCTTGACAAGGGCTGGGGATAATAGACGGCAAAACCATTCATTCGTGACAGGCCGGCCTGCTGCAGGATTTGGGCGCTGGTAGACAGGCCGGCCAGCACCGGCAGGATCGGCAGGCCGTCACTGCCGCCCTCCAGATATTGCAGCACGCTCTTGGCCGACGGTGTCACGGTCTGGATCTCGTCGATCATGAGCAGAATGGCGCAGTTGGGTGGCAGCTGCGGCACGTCCGGCAATTCCGCCGGAGCAGCGGCGCCGGGTGACCAGCTGACGCCAGCCCCGATGCCGCCGGGTCCGGTGATCTGCAGACCGTTCAGGCGCTGGACGATCGGTCGCATCCGGGTCAGGACCGATCGCAATCCGGGACTGGGGCCGGCTTGCTCCATGTCGGTCAGCCGAGTCTTTATGCATGATGCGACATAGGCATGGCTCAAAAGATGCGCGTTGATGACCGGAACCGGGATGACATAGGGGTGGTTGGCCGCCCGGGCCGTCGGCGGATCGCATCTATTCTCCAAAGTGTTAAGAATGGACGTCTTGCCAATCCCGGGAACGCCCTGGATCAGCTGCATCTGGCCTTGGGCCGGACTCTTTCTATGACTGCGGGCTGGGTCATGGCGAGCAATGCGGTGCACCTTGCGCATGATGGTATCGATGATGTCGTCCCGGCCGACAAAGACGGGATTGAGCGAGCGATCGCCATCGTCAAGAAACTTTTCGAGGGCGTCCCGTTGCAGCTGCGCGGCCATTGGTCTCTCCGACTGTGGATTTCAGTTTCATGGTGTAGTCGTCAAGAACGATAGCAAGGTGCAGACGGGCTGTCAAGGTCCGGGGTAGGAATTTCATGGGAACGGCGACGGTCGAGCGGGTGCGGCGGCGGTGTGTAGAGGAGGGTCTGGAGGCGGCCGTGGAACGCCGTGTGCCGGCGAACCGCAAGCCGCGCAAGCTGGACGGGCGGGGGAAGCCGCCCGGACGATGATCGCCGGATCGGACCCGCCGGAGGGACGTGCGGGCTGGACCTTGACCCTGCTGGGCAAGCGTCGGGTCGAGATGGGCGTGGTCGACCGCATCGCGACCGAAACGGTGCGGTGCACATTAAAAAAACGCCTTGAAGCCGTGGCGGTCCCATCAATGGTGCATTCCACCCCGGAAGAATGCCGACTTCGTGGCGGCCATGGAGGATGTCCGGGATGTCTATCACCGCGATTTCAACGACGATACCGTCCGGGTGTGCGTGGACGAGGTGTCCAAGTAACGGACGAAGGAGGTACGTACGGTGGTGCCGATGGAACCGGGACAGCCAGCTCGCGTGGACTGCGAGTATGAACGCAACGGTACGGCCAACCGGTTCATGGTGTGTGCTCCGCTGCGGGGCTGGCGTCATGTGAAGGTCACCGAGCGCCGGACCACGGCAGACTTCGTGACCCTGCTGGCGGACCTGATCCACTTTCCGAACCGGAAGATCGTGCTGGTGATGGACAATCGGAACACGCACAAGCTGTCGAGCCTGTATCATGTCTATCCGCCCAAGGAGGCCCGGCGGCTGAGCCGCCACTTTGAGGTCCACCACACACCCAAGCACGGGAGCGGGCTGAACATCGCGGAGAGCGAGATCAGCATTCTGAGCCGCCCGTGTCTGTCCCGGCGTCTGGCGGATCGGGAGACGCGGACCCGCGAGGTGGCGGCGTGGCCGGCGGCGATCAATGCGGACCCGCGTCCGGTGAAGTGGCGGTTTACGGCAGCCGAGGCGCGCATCAAGCGGCATTCGCTCTATCCATCAATTCAATAATGTCAGACTACTAGAGGCCGGAGCCGAACGAGAGGCCATCGATCAATGGAGTCGTTCGGCCTTGCATATCGCCGCGCATGAAAATGCTGAAGAGGGTTTAGTTGCCCTTCTGGAGGCCGGGGCTAATCATCATGCGACCGACATGCAGGGAGAGACACCCCTCTATCACGCCGCCTCCGCGGACAGTGCACGTACGGTCGAGATGCTTATCGACGCTGATGCCAGCCCCAATGCTCGCAACCGGTTCGGCCAGATACCCCGTGCCCTTGCACCAGCGGACGGCGAGAGCCGTCCGCTTCTTATAAGATGACGGTTGATTCCGACCCCAACGGTCTCGGTCTGTAAGCGGTGCTAATATCTTTTGAAGATAGGCTCGGATTGTGTGCTCGTTTGGTGGGTTCCTGACTAATCAAATTCCAGATTGGTTTAGTTGATGCTGAATCCCCAAGAGGGAACGGACAGGGATGTCATGAAAGGGGCTTACAGGGATAAGTTGACACGGTGATTCTGACCTAATGGAAGTGATCTCAAAACAGGACTTTGCTGGTGCACTCCAGAGAATTCAGTGCACGTCTGGCTCTACGGTCAGGGTCTGCCTTGAAGTTGTGGTCGAATCCAACCTATCGTCTGCAACAAGATCTTGGCAAGGCTGATTGTGATCAACCAGACCCAATGCCCGCATCGATGAAAATGACTTTATTAACTTGACTTTTCAAGCATCAAAATAATCGACTTAACAATTGACTGCGATATTGTAATTTGCTAGCAATGCTGTCATATATGAGATATGACATCAATATCAGGTTTGGAGAATGAAATGGCCACAATGACTGTCAGAAACTTGCCGGATGACGTGCATCGCCGCATCAAGTTTGTTGCGGCTCAGCGGGGCCTGAGTGCTGAAGCCACAGTGCGTGAGCTATTAGATGAAGCGACCCGTCCTGCGGAGAAATTGGGTGATATAGTGACTTCGTTTGCCCGGAAACGTGATGCTAATTTCCCCGAGATCGAGCGTATGGACGAAACCCTTGATGCGGCAGACTTCGGGTGATCATACTGGACACAAACGTTATCTCCGAACCTATGAGGCGCAACCCGGCTCGGAGCGTGACCGACTGGCTGAACGCGCAGCCGGCTCAAGTTCTATTCACGACATCCATCAATGTCGCCGAACTTCGTTTTGGCATTGAGCGCCTGCCAGACGGGAAACGGAAATCGGTGCTTTGGACAGTGCTTGATTTCACGCTGGGCAGGCTTTGTGGTACTCGTATCCTTCCCTTTGACCTTTCTGCAGCTGAAGAACTGGCCCGCATACAGGCGATAATCGAAGCAGGGGGCAACAAGATTGGTGTTGCAGACGGGCAGATCGCGGCCGTTGCAAAGATCAATGGATTCTTTGTTGCAACCCGAGATACCACACCCTTCGAGCTCGCGGGAGTAAACGTAATTGACCCTTGGCAATGAATACTCGTATGCATGCAGCTGGAACGGGCTGGAGTGGATCTGTGCGTAGGATCTGTTCGCGAGGGTGAACCGCAATTCTGAATTGTGACTGGCTAATCAACGAGTAGTGTCTCAGTTCGAAATTCGACCTGTCGGGAATCCTGACCATATGGGATCTTGCCGAGTAAAATGTATTCGAACTGAGACACTGACTGGCTTTAACGTGGATTGACACATAATACGTCTCTTTGAATACGGTTAGCCGTTGTCCAGATTGAGAGAGATCATTTCATGGCCAGAAAGCGCAGGACACGTCACGACACATCCGCACATGACTGGGCATCCTTGCTGGACCGCACTGATGTCCTGATTCTGGATACAGAGACGACCGGTCTTGACGAGTGGGCTCAGCCCGTGACCGTTGCCGTGATCGACACGACGGGCCGGACACGTTTCAATGAATTGGTCATGCCGACATGTCCCATATCAAAAAATGCCTCGGCCATCCATGGTCTGACAAAGCAGAAATTGCGAAAAAAGGGAGCCCGGGGCTGGCCTGCCCATGCCAAGCCTTTTGCTCGAGTCATAAAGGAGGCAACGCTTGTTCTGGTCTATAATCTGGCTTATGACCGCCGCGTGATTCGCCAGGCTTATTCGATTCACGACCTGCGGTCGCCAACCATAAGGGGGCGATGCATCATGCTTGATTATGCCGCCCATCGCCGTATCCCGGGACGTTATGGCGACTGGAAATGGCATAAGCTTGATGATGCCTGTCGCCATGAGGGTTTGCCGCCTCAAGGGCAGATTCATGATGCCTTGGCGGATTGTCGGGCGGTTCTTGCTCTCATGCAGAAAGTTTCGGGTCCGAAGAAGCCGAAGAAAACCCTACGTCAAAAGAAACCCACGGCAAAGACAGAGGTGGCCGAAGGAGAGAATGCAGGATGCGGATGTGCCGTCATTGTGTTTGTACTTCTGATTGTTGGCGGAGTGATTTGGTGGATAGCATGATTTATAAGGAGGTTGTATGCATCGATATGCGTTACGTTTTCCAGTGTGTCCTGATCCAGGCGAACGCCCCGAAGGTGGATTGGAGTGACGCTGCAATCAGTCAGTGAATACCCTCGGGTTCCCACTGGTGGACTTGATCCCGAACCGACCGCGAATATAGGCGAATGGTCTGTCAAACCTGTGTCCATCACGGTCTGTGTGGCTCTGGTTATGGTTTCGGTGATGCGGGCCGCGCAGCGGCCAATCTCTCGTTCAGGCGAGACGACGAGAAGGTAGCGAGGCAGATTCCGGATGGCATCAATCTTTACGGCAGTGCCCCAGCTTAAATACACTTTACTCGGCAAGACTGCATATGATCGGTCGAATTTCAAACTGTGACACTACCGATCGACACGGCACTGCCTGCGAACTGCGATACGTCAACTACAAAGACTTGAAGCGTATACTTTTTGACCGATCAAGAGCGGCATCGTGAATGCAGACAGTTGGAAAAATAGGTCTTGGCATCATGGAGATAACGGGCCGCGCGCATGAACACTGTCCAAGTCCCACCAATCAAAATTCAGGGCATCAAGACAAAGTCGATTCCATTCATCCGAAATGGTGTCGATTGGAAAGGGGCTGGCCGCTGGATAGAGCCATTCATCGGTTCGGCAGTTGTGCTTTTCAACATAAAGCCAGAAGGAGCTTTGCTCGGTGATTCTAATCCTCACCTAATTCGTTTTTACAAAGGTATACAGCAAGGGGTCGTCACCAGTTCGACAGTTCGCACTTTTCTTGAACGAGAAGGTGTGTACCTTCTACGCGATGGGCAGGATCATTATTATCGAGTACGGGAACGCTTCAATGAGAGGCATGACCCACACGACTTTCTGTTCTTGAATCGTGCTTGCTTCAACGGCTTGATGCGATTCAACAGGAAGGGCCATTTCAATACTCCATTCTGCAAGAAGCCGGAACGTTTCCGTCCAGCCTATGTCACGAAAATTTGCAATCAAGTTCAGCAAGCCGCGGACAACATGTCAGACAAGTCATGGGAGTTTGTTTGCGCCGATTGGTCTGATATTCTAAGCAAAGCGGGCGAAGATGATTTCGTTTACTGCGATCCGCCGTATGCCGGTCGCTTTACCGACTACTTCAATTCTTGGACCGACGATGACACATCACGGTTAGAAAATAGCCTTAAGACTTTGCCATGCCGGTTCCTTTATTCAATGTGGTCGGAAAATAGGTATCGGAAGAATGATCGCCTGTACAGATCATTTTCCGGATATGAAATCAGGACATTTTCCCATTTCTACCATTTGGGTGCGACTGAGGGTTTGAGGAACGGTATGACAGAGGCCTTGGTCGTTGGATGAAGACCTTCATTCCAATCGCGCTTGAGTCAGTTCTTAGCGGCAATTCTCCATGCGGCGTCATTGACCAAATCAGGCAACATCATGAAAATCGCCGAGAAAGTCACTCGGGTGCTCCCAGGTCGTTGTCCGCATCCAAAGTCGGCATCCAAAATTCATTTGACATGCCTAAAACGAAATCTGCTAAATCCGTAAAAGTCTTCTTTCGCTCCGTATTTTGAAACAAGAGGCAAAAGTGGGTGCCAAGGGAGAGTTCACTATTTGACGGATCTCCGAAATTTTGCCCGACCCTTGCTTTCATGGTAAACTGTCGGCGCGTTTGTCGCACACTCAACAAGGAATTCCTGTATGTCCAGCCACTACGATGACCAGAATGTGTTTGCCAAAATCCTGCGCGGTGAACTTCCGTGCAAAAAAGTATACGAAACTGAGCACAGTTTGGCGTTTGAAGACATTTCCCAATTGACCAGGCATCATGTTCTGATCATTCCCAAAGGGGCCTATGTGTGCTTTGATGACTTTGCTGCCAGCGCTACCCCGGATGAGATCGTTGATTACACCAAGGCCATTGGCGAGGTCAGCAGGATGCTAGGGGTGACACCGGATGCGGGTGGCCAAGGGTACCGGCTGATATCGAATACGGGCAAGGATGCCAGCCAGATGGTCGACCATCTGCATGTCCACATCCTGGCCGGCGAACCGTTGGGTCGGATGCTGAGCAAGCAAACCCGGGACCAGTAGGCTTGAATGACAAGCAGGCATTGAATTGAACACCGGAACATCGTTGAACAGTTGGATTGACCATGAACACTGACGCACCCGAAGTTGAAATTGTTACGACAACCCGTGTTTCCTGTGAAGGGCAGGGGGGAGCTCTGGGGCACCCCCTCGTGTGGTATCACATTGACGAAGACAAGGGATGGGTTGAATGCGGCTATTGCGACAAGCGGTTCATTTTGGCAGGTTCGGCGGCGGATCAGTCTGACACGGATTAGGCAAGGACAGAAAGCGGGTTTGCGTGGGTTCATTTGGCAAGGGAGACCATCTCCTTCTCGTTGACGGTTCCGGGTACATATTTCGGGCGTATTTCAGCTCCCTGAATGTCGGTTCGGACGGCTTTCGCTTTCGGAGCGACGGCACCCCGGTCGGGGCACTCCACATCTTCTGCCAGATGGTGATCACGGACGTTCTCATGAGCACCCGAAAGCCCTCGCACATCGCCGTCGTCTTTGACTATTCAGCTCGATCTTACCGGACAGAAATTTATCCGGCCTACAAGGCCAATCGACCCCCTCCGCCCGAAGATCTGATTCCCCAGTTTGCCAGTATCCGGGAAGCCACCAAGGCTTTCAACATCGCGTGCCTCGAACTTGAGGGATATGAAGCGGATGACATCATCGCAACTCTTGCTGTACGAGCTCAGAAGGCTGGCGGTGAAGTTACGATCATCTCATCAGACAAGGATCTGATGCAGCTTGTCGGGGACGGCATCACCATGTACGACACCAGGAAAAAAGAGGTGATCGGCCGGGAGCAGGTTCAGCGGAAGTTCAATGTCTCTCCCGAGCAGGTGGTCGATGTCCAAACCTTGATGGGGGACAGTACCGACAACATTCCCGGGGTTCCCAGCGTCGGGCCCAAAACGGCGGCCAATCTGATCAACGAGTTCGGCAGTCTGGACAACCTCATTGATCGCCTTGATGAAATCAAACGCCCCAAGCTCAGGGATGCAATCAAGGACAACGTTGACCTCTTGCCCGTATTTCGGCAGCTGGTCGAGTTGCATAGAGATGTTCCCCTGTCGTTCACGCTTGACGACTTGCTGATCGAAGACCCCGAACCCCAGCCACTGTTCGAGTTCTTAATGGAGCAGGAATTCCGAGCCTTGGTTCGCCGCGCGGCGGAGTATCTCAACGTTGATCCACCAGCCCAAGTCCTGAAGGATGCAGGAATCAAGTCCCGTGGTGGAGGAGTTGGTGCCGAAAGCCTGCCGTTCAAGCCCGAGGAATACGGGTGCCTGGCAACACCAGACAGTATCCGGGCACTCAAGGAAAAAATCTATGAAAGAGGGCGAGTGGCCCTGGCTCTTGAAGTCGATGATGATGATGAATCACGAGCCGAACTTGTTGGTATCGGGTTTGCCGTAAGCCCTCAGGATGCGTGCTACCTGCCGATGACAAATAGTCCCCTGATGGATGAGCTGTTTGGCCAAGGGCATGACAATCCTCAACAGGTCCGTTCAACCGAGGCCATGGAAATCCTCAAGCCCATGTTTGAGGACCCGTCCATACTCAAGATCGGGCAGAATATAAAGCTCTTGGCCAAGGTCTTGCTTCGGACGGGAATTGAGCTTCATTCCATCGATGACATTCAGCTCATGACGTTTGTAATTGGCGAAGGCAATCACAAGTTCGAGTTGAACAGGCTGGCCGAAGAGCAGCTCGGCTTCAAGCCCCTTGATCGCAAGGACGTCCTCAAGGATGGTGATGGCAAGAAGATTGCCGTCACGCAACTTCCCGTTTCACAGGCAACCGCTCTCGCCGCAACCAATGCCGACATTATCTTGAGGCTGTGGCTGCTGTCTTTGCCCCAACTTAGCCGGAAGCAGGTCACAAGGGTTTATGACACCCTCGAAAAGCCCCTGATTTCCGTGCTGGCGAAAGCTGAAGATCGGGGCATTCTCGTGGATCCAGGGTTTCTGCAGCGTCTGTCATCCGAGTTTGGGCAGGAACTGCAGAGTCTGGAGGGACAGATATATGAAGAGGCTGGAGAAAAATTTAACATTGCCAGCCCGAAGCAGCTTGGGGTCATCCTGTTCGAGAAAAACGAATTGCCGGTGGGAAAGGCCAAGACACCCCGCGGGTACAAGACCAGTGTCGACATACTGGAAGAGCTGGCTGAAAATTACAAATTGCCACAACTGATTCTGGATTGGCGACACCTGGCCAAGCTCAAGTCGACCTACACGGACTCTCTGCAGAAAAACATACATCCCGAAACGGGTCGGGTTCACACGACCTATCGCCTTGATGGTGCCAATACGGGCCGTCTGGCTTCAATCAATCCGAATTTGCAGAACATCCCCATACGCACTTCCATAGGAAGGCGCATTCGAGAAGCGTTTGTGGCCAAGGACGGGCATATGCTGGTATCACTTGACTACAGCCAGATTGAACTCAGAATACTGGCATACATGGCCAATGTGAAAGGCATGCGGCAGGCGTTCAAGGACAATCTGGACATCCATCTGGCCACGGCAAGCGAAATGTTCTCGGTACCTTTGGACGAAGTTGGTTCCGACTTGCGGCGTAAGGCCAAAGCCATCAATTTTGGCATCATTTATGGCATATCGGCCTTTGGGCTGGCCCGCAATCTCCAAATCGAAAGGAGTGAAGCCAGTCAGTTCATCAAGGGATATTTCGAGCGCTACCCGGAAATCCGCCAATACATGAACGATATTGTCGAGGGTGCCAAGGCCAAAAAGCATGTCAAGACGCTGTTCGGTCGCAAAATTGGAACGCCAAAGATCGACAGCAAGGGGCCGCTTGAGGCATTTGCCCGAAGGGCCGCCATCAATGCTCCCATTCAGGGTTCGGCTGCCGATGTGATCAGACGGGCGATGGTCAGAGTTCCTGAAGCCATAGCGAAACTCCCGGCTGACCTGTTGTTGCAAATTCATGACGAGTTGCTGTTCGAGGTCAGAGAGGACGCCGTTCCAGACCTGATCGCTGCCGCCACAAAAGTCATGGAAGGTGCCGACCGGCCGGCAGTGGAGATTCAACCGCGGCTTGTCGTCGATTCAGGGGTTGGCAAAAACTGGTCCGAAGCCCACTGAGCCGGCTTGGTGATCGGGCTAGACGTCCATTTCGGCCGATGGGATGAACGGAAAGAACATCCCTGACGACCACATTCCGAACCACTGTTCCCCGTTATGCGGCTCGTTGGTGCAGATTTCGACCAGGCGAAAGAAGCTCTTGCGGTCAATCAGAGCCTCAAAGTTTGAGCGAACAAGAATGTAAGGCGAAACTTCTCCCGTTTCTGGGTCACGCTCAACCCTGACCGGGTTGTCAGGACCTGCTACAGCCTCGTCTTCTACGTTGGTGATAAATGTAACCCTCTGGTCCTTACCGGGATCGATGACTTCGAAGTCGAGGGCAATAAACGGAACATCGTCCACCTGAATGCCGACTTTTTCGACCGGAGTTACAAGGAAGTAATCGTTCTCGTCCCTACGCAGAATCGTTGAGAAGAGCTTGACCAACGGCTTGCGCCCAATCGGTGTCTTGAGGTAGTACCAGGTTCCGTCTCGGGCAATGCGCATATCCAGATCGCCACAGAACGGCGGGTTCCAGAGATGGACCGGCGGTAGTCCTTTTTTCGTCGCCTTCTTTGCTGCGGCTGCTATGTTGTCGGCCTTGCCGATGTCGGTTATTGTCTGGTTGTTCATAACACTGATAATGTATCCAGCACTTTCAAACAAAGTAACATTTGTAGTGGTTTATCCCAAGAAAATATGGATTATAAGATAAGTTGACACCGGAACTTTCGACTACAGTCTTTAGCTTAGTGGTCGCTCGTCTGCACCAAGACTTTGTAGTAACGATACATTGGACTTGACCATCCTACGGGATAGATTTTCATCGTAAAGCAAGGCAAGTGAGCCAAAGTTTTTGAACCACACAAGCAGTTCTTGTGTTGAGAAATGCTCTCACAGGGTAAAAACCATTTTATCAGGTCACCTTAACGAAGTCTCAGGAAAAAATAATCAACGGACTTGACTTCGGGAATTATATCTATTAGTGCCATTTTCCCATTGACACCCATATTTGGTTGCTTCCAGCCAGCTATCGGACGTCAAAGGCCGGCATGAGAAGCATGTCCGGAGGCCAGCCGGACAAGAGCCGACAGGCGTTCTTCAATCCAGTGTCGTTCGAAACAGAGGACAAGAAATGATGCCTAAGAGAAGGATGGCACTATTGGATATAATTCCCAAACTTTTCATCCTGCGCGGTGAACTGGCGTTCACACGTTCCGACAATGGCCCTGAGATGGTTGTGCAGACTTTTGGAGACCGGATTGATGCCGCTGGCACTAGGATCAGGCACATTGCACGGGAAAACAGGCATTGCCAAAGCTTCAAAACGGCAACAGTCATTTGGGTACCAAAAAGTGCCGTACCCCTGGAAGCAAAAGTGACAATTTTTTTGATTGAGCTCCTTGTGTTATCGCTGAGGGGCCCGGTTAGCAATATCGAGGCTGGGCGAGTATCTGCCACGCTCTTAACGCCATTATGTCATACTGCCAAAGGGTAGCTGATCTGCTGATGCTGGCCGTGCTGTTGGTCATTGCTCTGCCCCCAAGATATCAACAAAGGTTTTGAATTTTTTGATTCCATCATCCGATTGATCTCGATCCAACAGACTTTTGTATTCAGCGAATGCTCGCGCTTGGCAATTGACTTGCTTATTGGGATTGAACTCAATGTCCGTATACGCAGCATAACTCATTTCGCGTATTTTCTCTTTCAGACCATCCGAAAGTTGACACAATGAAAGCATGTAGAGCCAGTCGTAAAATGCGTTCCTTGGTAAGAGTGGATAAGACCTTTCGTTGAGTTTGAACTCTTTAAGCTCCCCGCAACTTTTATTCCATACGTAACGTTTCGCGTCTCTTGGCTTCATGCAAAAGACTTCAGTGAACGGTCCCCCGCGCTCGTATACCTTGCAACCTTGGTAAACGCTTTCAAGAGGTAATTCCTTTCCGTCAATTTTGTACTTCAAATTGAATGCGCTAAGTCTCCTTCCAATCCACTGCTCCGATTTCGTAGAGATTTCCAAAAGCGTAGCAATTCCCTCTCGTTTGGCCTCTTGGTGTAGTTCCTTGATGTTCTTTTTCTTCTGTTCAACAGAAAACCCAGAAGCCCAGGTAAAAGCTAAGTAGCGTGTTTCGATCAGTCTAGGACCTTCATTTTTGGGCATGAAAACAGGTCTCTTTGCAATTTTGGGCCATACATCGTCGATGATGTAATCTTGCCGTATATCCGGTACCAATACCCTTAGGTCAGGATCAGACAATAGTTTCAGACCCATTGCGGAGATGGCTTCGGCGACCGGGGTTGCATTATTCTTTCCAATGGCAATTCTGGTCTCTTCTCCATTCAGGACATTGGGTGCGATGCGTATATATCTGTATCTATCCTTCTTGTCGTAATGCTCATTTCCGGTTTCTCTTCTCATCATCAGCTTGACATCAATACCCGGTTTCTCCTCGACTTCGAGTAGCGGGAGTCGGTCTAGTCTGTTTCCATTTATGTTGGCAACAGATACAAGCCTTCCATGATCTTTAATGAAGCGACGGTGCGGTCCAACATCCCGTTTGTTTATGGTGTAATAGAGATATGGATCGTTACTGTCTTCGATACGAGATATTAATTCTTCAGTCTTCATACGCCCCCTGCTCCTAAATTCTCCATTAGGGCTAAGTTCTTTCTTATCAATTTCTTTCTAGACCGTAATCTAAATTACCATAAACCGACGGGGCCAGTTTTTACGTATCTAAAGCCTTCCGACAATGAAACATCGAGGTACGGAGTTTGGTATCAAGATCTCGTACTTCTTAACATTCTGTAAGCGCTCACGGTTATCATGGTTAGACCAATCCGTCCATTTGTACAAGATTTCCAAATCCATTCGTGGGATAGCCTCGTTTACCGTGAGAATCTCAGCCTCCAACGAATTTGCCACCCCAAGTGCAATTCTTGTTCCCTCAATTTTCAAAATATCTGGATTGATGCACAAAAATAGGGGATTCGGCAACCTTCCCTCTTTATGAGCAATCCAAGCCATCGGATGATCATATCTCATACACAAGCTTGCGTAATGACGCATATCATGACCATTGACAACCTTTCTTTTGTCAAGTTCAAAACTCCACTCATTTCCACCTGTTTTTTGGGGATGCAATCCCTTTTTTATCATTTGCTCCTTCGAGAGCAAACCGTGATCCCAAATTGAAGGAAGATTTGCCTCATCGGTAAAATGGTAGACGTAAGTATTTATTTTGCTGCTTTTGATGTGAGAAATTAGTTCTTCAGTATCCACGGTGTTCGTCCTCCGATAGCATGACCCAGAATTGTTTGGGAATTGTATACCAGTTTACCCAAAATTTCCGAACTATTGCGCCCCCAATACCTATGAGGAGTTCAAGCCGATTAGCGATGCCCCAGAAAAGTGGCTAACGTCATCATGCAGCAACCAGCCCAAAAAGGACTGGAATTCATAAAGCTCAAACTGGTCGAGACCAAGTGATGCCGGGGTAAAAGATTTTTGGGTAAACAGGTATATAACCCTCTTCTTTAGTACGCGAACTGAGCACCATTATGTCACCGAAAATTAAATCAAAAACTGTTTTAGAGTCTATGTTGGATTGGTCGGAGAAAAGGCCTCTCTGGCAACGCGATGCCCTTCGCCGGATCGTTGCCAATGGCACTCCCGATGAAAATTCAATCAATGAGGTTTTATCGCTATGTAAAAAGGAGCACGGTGATGAGAGCGTAACGCTTGATGCTATTCCATTGACATCTGCCAATTTACCTGTCGATCCTGGTGAAGGAGAATCCATTAGTCTTGTCACGCTGAGTGACGTTGTTGGTGTGAACCAATTAGCACCCAATCAAACGCTTCAATTCGAACCGAATGGGCTCACTGTTATTTACGGACCGAATGGATCTGGAAAATCTGGGTACACGCGCATTCTAAAAAAGGCTTGCCGTGCACGTCATGCAGGCGAAATCATGCCGGATATTTATCAACCGTCCCCAACAGGGAACGCCACTGCGAAGTTAAAGGTCTCTAACGCAAAGGGTGAGGCTGAAGATGTGGCATGGGAAGATGGCAAAAGTCGTTCAGACAAACTATCTGCGATTACCGTATTCGACAAGGATTGTGCTTCTGTCCACGTCCGCGAGAAAAATTCAGTACTGTTTCGCCCATTTGGTCTTGATGTTCCAGATGATCTGGCAGCGTTATCACAAACGCTGAAAGATCGTCTGGCAGCCGAAAAAACTCAACTCGAACAGATTAAGGATCGCTCCTTTAAAGATCCCGAATGGAATGATGGGACTAAGGTTGGACGCATTATGTCTTCATTAAAGGCTACGTCTGATCTGACACTTCTGAAAGACATTGCACCCCTAGATGATGAAAAAGAACAACGGTTGAACGTTCTACGAAAAGACTTAAGCCAAGATCCAGCAAAAGCATCAACAGAACAAACTGAACGTGCCGCTCGTATTGAGAAACTTAAGACCCAGCTTCAGCGTATTGCCGCCGAATGTTCTGATCAGGTGCTTCTAGCAGTTTTCAAAAAGACGCAGGTAGCCAAAACAAGACGTGAAGCCGCAAATGTAGCCGCACAAAATGCGTTTTCTGGCTTGGAGATGGGTGAAGTTGGCACACCGGTCTGGAGGGCATTGTGGGACTCAGCCAAAAACTATGCGAAATGTCTAGGTGCAGACGGTTATCCCTTTCCACCAAGTGAAGGTCAGACATGTGTTTTATGCCATCAAGAGATCAAATCCGAAGCTGCGAAACGTATGCAGAGGTTTGAAGAGTTCATTCAAGAAGATACCGAACGTCTTGCAACAGACGCGGAAAGAGAAGCTAAGCTTGCAAAATCCGCCCTTGAGGCCTCCTGTATCGAAACGCATATTTTGTCATCCATCAAAGACACAATCGGCGATAATGGTCCCGTTCTTTCGAAATCGATTCGGCGTTTTTTGGCATCGGCCCGTTTGCGTCATTCGCAAACAAAAAAGCTTGTTGAAACTCTTCCCGATCAGCCGTTTCTTCACCCAGTAGAACCACTTCCTGAGGCCGCAATCGATGCACTAATAGCTTCGGTGCGAGCCTACGCTAAGTCTCTAAGCGCAAAGATAGATTGTAAAGGGCGCAAAAAACTGGACGATGAGCTGGCTGAATTACTTGATACTAAAAACGCCCAAAACTTTTACGCCATAGCAGTTGATGAAGTCGATCGTCTGAAAAAAATGGCACGCGTGCAGGCGGGCTTGAAGGAAGTGTCCACCACCGCCATTACTAAGTTGGCTAACGGTATTGCCGACGATCTCATAACACCTCTGATGCAAGACCGTTTTCGTCAAGAGATCGTTGCACTCGCAGATAATAGAGTGTCGGCAAAAATTGAACGGGCCGAAGGAAAGTTTGGCTCTCCGCAATTCGAGGTAAAACTATTCGCAAGCCCCAGCACGAAAGTTGAGAATGTTCTGAGTGAAGGCGAACAAACATGCGTTGCTTTGGCCGCCTACCTCACTGAACTTGCCAACGCCAGTCATAATTCTGCGCTCGTCTTCGATGATCCCGTAACATCACTTGACCACAATTGGCGCCGTTCGGTTGCCGATAGACTTTCCAATGAAGCAAACATGAGACAGGTGATCGTATTTACGCATGACCTAATCTTTGTGAACGATTTGTACCAATTGGCGGAAGAAAAAGCCATCCCAGTAAAACTCGCCAATCTCGGTCGCGGACCAGATTGCGTGGGATTAATCTCAGACAATCTTCCCTGGGAAGCTGCTTCAATGCGGGACCGCATCGACGGTCTCGAAAAGGATGCACGCGCCGCAAGGAAACTGTTTGATGCACAGGACGGTGAAGGGTTTCGTTCTGCTGCGTATAATTTTTACGCGAAACTCCGATCAACCTGGGAACGCGGTGTTGAAGATGTTCTATTCGGTGGCGTTGTGCTTCGCCATCGAGATTATGTGAATTTGAAAGGATTGAACCGTGTGGTAGCTCTAACACAGGCAGATGTTCAAGCAATTGTTAGCGGGTTCAAAAAGTGCAGCAACCATATCGAAGCTCATGACCCGTCACGAGGTCGAAATGCCCCGTCACCTACACCATCTGACATGTTCGCTGATGTTGAAAAACTGAAAAAATGGGAAGAAGACCTGCGAAAGCGCCAAAATTCAGTCGTTAAGCAATTGCAAGCTTGAAAATCTGTTCAGCCTGCTCAATCGTGAGACGAGTGCGTTTGAAATCACAAAATGTGGTTGTAGAGAGCACGAGCTGAAAATCCATTACGCCGAGTAGTCCAGCGCTCATTGAAGAACTAGACAAGAACGTGCCAGGGCCCTGTTAGAGGTCACCGAAGTCGCTATTCACCGTGTGGAAGCCGCTTCCCAACGACCGGATCGGCGGCTTCAGGGCATTGAAGCCATCACCCGTCGGCTGAAACCTATTATGATCCGACACGAGATGCGCAAGCACTTCACTTTCACCGTCGGGGATGATGGGTCCACCGGGTGTCGAAAGGCCGAGAGCATTGCCGCGGAAGAGGTCTTGGACGGCATCTATGCAGTACCATCGGCGAGTATGAACGTAACGGCACGGTGAATCGGTTCAAGGTTTATTTGTCGCTGTGGGACTGGCTTTATGTAAAGGTCAAGCGCAGGAATTCGTGCATTGCTGACGGACATTACTGAAGTTCACTTTCCGAACTACAGATTGTATGGGTGATAGGCAATCAAAAAGCGGTCGACTAAATCTTTCCACCGAAGACGATATGCGTCTAAACCAACGGTTCAAGATTCATTTCATGCTCATCATGGGCAGGAGTTGCTAAATAGCGCCTGTCCGAAAAGCAATATTTTTCAGCCCCGACCGCATGGTCACGCCGTTTTGGTCTTGCGAAGAATCGTCCGAAAGGCTAAAAAGTCCGTGATTGGGGCTCTGTGGCCGCAATCTTCGTGTGTCTTTCAACGGGAGTATGGGAGTATCGGATGCGCCACTTGATCAAGCCGGCCCAACTGGGCACGACGGCCCTTGAGACGCTGACCATTGACCCGAAGTCGCGGGACGACATTGAGGCTGTTCTCCGGGGATTGCAACATCTGTATGTGCGTCATTGGCCCGAGCTGGAAGCGATTTTTGAAGAGGCGTTCTGTTCGGATGTGGACGGGAGCCATGGTCATCCGGGCATGGATGTCGGGTCGATTCTGGTGGCGGGCGTTCTCAAGCCGAGGATTGATTGCGACTTTGACCGGTTGTGCAGCCTAGTGAACCCCCATGGGCGGGTGCGGACCATGATGGATCATGACGACGGGTGTGCCCGAGAAGGCTACGAGTTTCAGACCTTGGTGGACAATGTGGCGTTGCTGACGCCGGCCCTGCTGGAGCGTGTGGGTCCGCGGCTGGTGGCGAGCGGCCACAAGGTGGCGTGAAAAAAGCCGGGCGCCGCGTTGTGCGGCCGGGTTGACCGTTTTGGCGTGGCGACGGATGTCCATCTTCTGTGGGATGCGGTGCGGAGTCTGGCGCGACACAGGAGGTGCCGCGCCACGGCCTGGCTGGCTGGCGTCAGAGCCGGCATGTGCAGACCCGGTTGCGACAGGGCTTTCATCGCGTGCGCACCCGGCGGCGCCAGACGCCCAAGCGTGTGCGCGCGTATCGGCGCCTGTGTCAGCATCTGATCGTGCGAGCCGACCGGACGCGGGCGGAGCTGATCATGGTGGGCGCGGGACTGGGCGTGAGCCGGATGAATCATTTCCGGTCGTGTGCGGTGCGTCTGATGGATCCGGTGGAGCGGCGCTTGCTCAAGGGCGGGATCATTCCTCAGGACGAGAAGCTGTTTTCGGTGTTTGAGCCGCACACGCGCTGGGTGGCCAAGGGCAAGGCGGGGCGGCCGGTGGAGCTGGGAGTGCCGGTCTGCATTCTCGAGGATCAGTACCCGTTTCTGCGGCATCATGCCATCATGTGGGCGGGCCACGATGTTGATTATGCGGTGCCGATGGTGCAGGCCGCCCAGGCGCAGTATCCGGACTTGCGGGAATGCAGCTTTGATCGCGGGTTTCACAGTCCGGCGAACCGCCGGGCTCTGGATGCGTTGCTGGACGTGAATGCCTTGCCGACGAAGGGATACCGCTCGACGGCCGAGCGGGAGCGGGAGACCGAGGTGAGGTTTGCCACGGCGCGGCGCCAGCATCCGGCGGTGGAGTCCGCCATTCATCACTTGGAACATCGCGGCCTGGATCGGGTGCGCAGCCATGGACGCGACGGGTTTGCCCGGACGGTGGCTCTGGCGGTGCTGGCGGCCAATGGACACCGCCTGGGGCGCTGGATCCGCCCGCTCGAATAGCCCAACCCGGCGCTCCTCCCTTCGGTCTTGACACCCGGATCGGTCGCCCCGATGACCGGCGGGGTGTGTCGCGCAGGCGGGCCCATGGCCGTATTCGCCGGTTGCGCGGCGGATTTTGGGCCCGGAAAGCCATTTGAAGCCCCCAAAAGGACATCCGAATGAGGCTTGCAAGACACCTCGGGATCCGATACGATGAGACGCCTGGCAAAAATAGGGGGTTTTCTTCCAGGCACTATATAATCCCCAAACCTATGTGGGTGGCAAGCGAAGGAACATGTCCAAGAGAGAAGAATTGACAGGACGGGGTGCTGTGGGTAAGACGGCTGTGGTAGGAGCCAAGGATTGAGAGACCAACAAAGTTACGGCTCAGATTGTTGAAAGAACCGATACTGTATCCCTGCAAGAGTTTGTTTATGAGAACACGGATGATGAAGCGGTCATGTATACGGATGAATTGGCGGCTTACAACGATTTGGACCGAGACCATGCCACCGTCAATCACGGTGCCGGTGAATATGTGTCAGGCCCTGTTCATACTAACGGGATTGAATCATTCTGGGCCATGTTGAAGCGAGCGCACAAGGGCACCTACCACAAGATGAGTCCGAAGCATCTGGCTCGGTATGTCTCGGAGTTTTCGGGTCGGCACAACGACCGAGATCTGGACACGATCGAGCAGATGTCAAACATTGTGGCCGGCATGGAAGGAAAGCAGTTGAGCTACCAGCAGCTGATCATGCCAAACGGCCTGGATTCCAATGCGAGAAGCACGATTTTGTAATGATGAAAGAAGAGACTTTTATGAAATCACGCATTTCCGAGCATTCTTTCAATCTGACGCTGGCTCATCGACTGAAAGGCATTATGCCCGGTTGGGAGATCAATGCGGAAAGAAGTCGCACGGTTAGAAATGCCTTGGGTCAGAAACCTGACATCATATGCAGCCCCGGCGACGGGAGCCGGCCCATCATCATCGAAACGGAATGGATGCCGGCCGCCACGGTCGAGCAGGATGCCCGCCAGCGACTGGGACAAGTCCTAGACCGGGATGGCTGGACCATTGATGTCGTTCTCGCCATCCGTGTACCTGACAATGCTTCCTACTGGTCTGACACTCGCCTGCATGAAGAGCTGGATGACTTGCCTCTGGAATTGGCCCTGCTTCAGGCCGGACAATCGAACGAGACCAAACGCTGGCCTGAACAGGGTCATATCCAAGTGTACCCGCCCGAACTGGCTCGCATCATTGAGCTTGCTTCGGCCAGCGAGGACCGTGTTGCCCAAGGCATGACAATCATCGATGATGCCGTCAGTGATTCTGCCGTCATCTTGCGTCGCCATTGTCAAAAAGCCACTGGGCCTCTAGAGGCCATGGCCCGGGAGCTGTATCAGGAGGATGGGGAACAGACCACATGCATGGCGTTTGCCATCATGGCCAACGCGCTCATTTTTCAGACAGCCATTGCTGGCACCGGCAATGTCCGGCGCACCTTTGTCGTACAGACTCCCGCTGAACTCGATTGTACTGGACGGTCTCGAAAGGCGGCCCTGCTTGCACACTGGACCGACATTCTGGAGAAGATCAATTATTGGCCGATCTTCGACATTGCCCGCCGCCTGCTGAAGCCGGTGCCGGACGGTGTGGCTGGACGCATTCTGGACACGCTGACCCGGGCGGCGGGAGAACTGGCCGAACTGGGAACGACCAGCCGGCACGACCTGAGCGGACGAATGTTCCAACGCCTCATTACCGATCGCAAGTTTCTGGCCACTTTCTACACGTTGCCAGCGTCAGCCGCCCTGCTGGCCGAGCTTGCCGTGGCCCGGCTGGGTGTCGACTGGGCCGATCCCGACGCCGTGACCGCTTTGCGAATCGGCGACTTTGCCTGCGGCACAGGAGCCCTTCTGCACGCCGCCTACGATGCGGTGCTCTCCCGCGTGCGCCAAGCGGGCGGAGACGATCGGGAGTTGCACGCTCGGATGATGGAACAGGCACTTATCGGCACCGACATCATGCCAGCTGCAACACATCTCACCACTTCGGTTTTGTCGTCGACTCATTCGGGTGAACCTTTTTCCCAGACGAGGATCGTGACGCTGCCCTATGGGCCGGATGCAACACAGGAGAGTAACGTAGCCTTGGGCGCGCTGGATCTTATTGTCCAGCAGGAGATGCGTTCGCTTCTTGGCACGACGGCACGGCGTGTGCATGGCGATAAAGATGCCGCTCCGGACACGATCGACATTCCGCATGGGTCGCTGGACCTGGTCATCATGAATCCGCCATTCACTCGTGTCACTCAACATAACAAGGGCGACATGCCCAATCCAGCCTTTGCCGGCCTGAACACGACGGCGGACGAGCAAAGGATGATGTCTAGAAAGCTAAGGGTCATCATGCAAAAGAGCCAGGGTAACATGGCTGGCAACGGCATTGCGGGGCTGGCTTCCCACTTTGTTGACCTGGCTCATGCAAAATTGAAGGTCGGTGGTGTCATGGCACTCGTTATTCCCTCGACATGCATGCTTGGTCAGGCGTGGGATTCCGTGCGTCGAAAACTGAATGATGAATACAGGCACATAACTGTTGTCGGTATCGCCAAGGGTCGTTCCAAGGAACGTTCCTTTTCATGGGATACCGGCATTGGTGAGGCACTGGTCCTGGCCCAGAAAGGCAATGTTTCAAAGTCGACACCTCCCGTTTTATATGCATCGATCGAAGCAAGACCGGCCAGCGTGGCCGATGGCGTCATGATGGGTCAAGCTATACATAAAAGTAATTCCAACAATGAAGCCGGATTTTTGCGTCATGGCAAGCATGACGTGTTTGGTCAGTACATGCGTGGAACAATGAAGCATGGTGGCCTGTTCGGCCTGTTCAATATGGATGTGGGTCGGATGGCTCTATCTCTTGCAAGCGGCCATCTGTCTCTCCCTCGTCTCAATGCAAACATGTCCATTCCGGTGACACGTCTTGCCAACGTGGCGGAACGTGGCCTGTATCACATAGACATATGCAACCGACAAGCGACACGCGCTCCATTCTGCAATGCTCTTCCATTGAAGGGGGGGGGTAATTCCGACATGGCCTATGCTCTGGGGGCATGATGCAAGGCGCGAGACGCGCCTGATCGTTCAGCCGGACAAGGAGGGTGAATTGCGTTCAGGACGTGAAGAACAGGCCCGTTCCGTCTGGGAACGGACGGCATCCTGTTTGCATTTCAATCGCAATTTCCAGCTGAACTCTCAGCCACTGTGCGCGTGCCTGACACCAGAAGTAAGCCTAGGTGGCCCTGAATGGCCAAATTTCAAGCCACATGAAGAACGCTGGACTATTCCCTTGGTTTTATGGGCTAACACATTACTCGGAATTATGGGATTTTGGTGGATTGGTTCTCGTGAACAAGCCGGACGAGCCCGCATTTCTCTATCAAGGTTGCCAGAACTGACTGTGCTGGAGCCTCGTCAATTGAATGATGCCCAGATGGATCAGGCCCGGGTCATTTTCGAGAGATTTCAAGAGCAAGAATTCCGGCCGGCCAACGAAGCGTACCGCGACCCCGTTCGACAGGAGCTAGATCGAGCCGTGCTGGTGGAATTGCTTGGTCTTGATGAGAGTGTCATGGAGGGTTTAGATATTCTAAGATGCCAATGGTGCGCTGAGCCTTCAGTTCATGGTGAAAAAAGTACAAAACCGTAATGTCTCAATTTGAAACAGCGAGTGATAAAATGAAACGGAACCAAAAGAAACCCGCCAAGAAAGTCATTCCTATGCCTCCCGCCAGTTATCAGCCGTCAAAGGCGGACATGGAGGAATCCTTTGACATGCCCAAGGCCAAGATGAGCAAACTTCGAAAGGCGTTCTTTACGCCCGTCTCATTTGACAACAAGGACAAAGGCTGATGCCATGATGTCAAAGGGAAAATGGCACTAATAGATATAATTCCCTTTGACAGACCGCAACCACCCAGATACTAATGCTCCAACGGAGATACGGGGGGGGGACGGATCCGCTATAGTCTGGTTAATTCTCTGATGGCATCATTGCATGGTTCATGCTCCTCCGATAATGCTACGAGGAACAGCATCTTGTGATCATTCTGTCAAACGCGTGATTCCACACGGCAAGAATTCCTCACAAAACTCTACTTTTGAGGCCAACAATACAGCAAGATTTCTATTTCCGCCATTATGAGTCAGCCAGTATGAATAACGACGTACCTGCGGCAATTGGTTAACGATCTTCCTCATGAAGGCGTAGAATTCTGACTGACGATTATTCAGTTCAGGGGGCTGCATGCCATATACAAACACCAGAACTATTCCTGGCATTCCGCTGTTGCAATATTTTCTGAGTGCAGGAACCAAAACGTGATGATCATCATGGCGCACTTTATCATCATCTTTCCATCGAGAAAGAACATAGGACATGGGGTCCATTGAAAACATCCAAGGCACATCAAGATCATCCGGGCACGTCAAGATGCCTTGAGCATCAATCTGTTGGCGCCATGAAGAGTTGGCAACTCGAACCTTCGTACCTACCCAGACATGTTTCAATTTCCTGCATTTCTCAGCACTGGTTTCCGTGATACCTCCACGAAGCTTGTTGGTGCTAACAACACTTCGTAACAACTCCGCCGTGTTGGGATACTCGGTTCTAGATGCTTTGGCTTTCCAGTAGGCGGTCACCAAGTCATGCTCACCTCGAGGTCCTTGACTAGCCTTGCACAGAGTATCGTACAGCTTCCTATGGCAGACAGTTCCCGGATTTTCCAGCGGCTCGTATGGAGCCATGCCATGCGTCAATGCGATGTGAAGACGTTTCTCTCTGTCATGGCACACAAGCTGAGCCGCTGTTGTGACCTCAAGCGCATGTTGCAGATAGTTACCGTCATTACCTCTGGCCATGCCATCCTCTCAACGTTAATCCAACCCGCTACACGGAAGATAAACGCATATAAGCCTTTATTCAAGGGATGATGTGGCATACAAAGTTCCCTCAGAAAAGGCGACAAACCATTTGAATCAATATAGGAAACTCTCTCCAGAAGCGGATATTTCCAGATGATCGGTCGGATGAGATGGTGCTTGCTGTGTAACCCACGGCCCGTGACAGTAGATTAATGGTTCGTAACAGCGTTTGTCAATCCGGTTAGGCTTTCAAATTCTTTGAGAAAAAGGTCGTAGTCATGAAAAGCTTTTTCATTGCGCACGGTTGAATAAGGAGAGGTTTTTTCCCTCCTCCAAGGCTTTGCACCACCGTTAAAATGCCAAATTCCTGGATCATCATTTGCAGCACTGATTTGTTCAAGTACAGGTGCTAAAGATCGCCTGTCCTTTATTTTAATTCTCTTGAAATTATAATCGGAATAAGGGCTGATGTTCCATCTGAGGGGAAGGTGGAGGACGTTATTCCGCAATAGTTGGTTCAAGCGGTCTTGTTCTGGAAGATAGTCAAAGAATGGTCGTGCCCCTGCCATGCTTAAATATTCGTGATTGGGGAATAGTTTACGAATCGCTGTGCAGTCCATGACCATCACTCCGGCATTGAAGTAGGGCCTGCCTGCATCTGGAAAGAAACCGAGTGAGATGTAGTATTGGAGTTCTTGGGTTCTGATTCTCTGATTTCTTTTTGGTCTGAATAAGTCGGAGACGCGCCTGTCTAAAAGCCTCGGAAGGTGGTGCGTGAACGGATTATCAACACACGCTCCGAGGGGATAGCCTTTCAAATCAGTTTCCATAAGTTTGTTGACGTCATCTACAACGAGAGTATCAGCGTCAAGAAACAAACAACGCCCCTCAACAATTCGGGGAAGCATAAGGGGCAGAAGAGTGACAGCGGGATAGAAACTTTTCGTTCTATGGTGCGTGGGCAGGCTTTTGTACTTCGAATATTCCGCGAATTCGCCGGAATCGAATTCTCTCAGAGTAATCTCTACCCCCCCCATCAATAATTCTCTAACCCGAACTTCCGAACCGATTTGATCCTTTGAGATTGGCCTGACCCCCGCCATGCGGTGCTCTGCAAGGGTTTTCCATGCCGTTTCCGCCGTCATAACCTGTCCATGTTCTCGACAATTTTTTTATCCACAGATACTTGCATTTTCTCTTTCCGTCATTATCTCCGTGTTCATGTATATCGAAACCGTGCCCAATCGCAATTCGCCTCCCGCCGTCCTGCTGCGCGAATCCTGGTGGGACAAGGACGCCAAGCGCTCCCGCAAGCGCACTCTGGCCAATCTCTCCAAGCTGCCGCCGAGTGTCATTGCCAACCTGAAGGCGTGCCTGCAGGGGGCCAGCGTACAGACTCTGCCGGAGGCCATGACGATCCCGGCCTCGTGGCCCCACGGTCATGTGGCCGCGGCCTTGGGGATGCTGCGCCAGCTGGGTCTGGAGACCCTTATCGCCGCGCGTCGCTCGCGCCAGCGGGACCTAGTCACGGCCCTGATCGTGGCCCGGATCCTGGACCCGCAGGCCAAGCTGGCCACGGCTCCGGGCCTGTCGCCCGACAGCCACACCAGCAGCCTGGGTCCTATGCTGGATCTGGGCCCGACCGAGGCCGATGAACTCTATGCCGCCATGGACGGGCTCGGGGCGCGTCAGGAGCGCATTGAAACGCGTCTGGCCCAGCGGCATCTTGCGGACGGCGCCCTGGTGCTGTGGGACCTGACATCGGTGTGGATGGAAGGTCGTCAGTGTGACCTGGCCGCCTACGGATATTCGCGGGACGGCAAGAAGGGCAAGATGCCAATCGAGTTCGGGCTTCTGTGCGATCGTGAAGGCCGCCCGGTGGCCGTGGAGGTGTTTGACGGCCACACATCCGACCCGGCGAGCGTATCCACGGCCGTTCGTCGTATCCGGGACCGCTTTGGTCTGACCCGGGTGGTCATCGTCGGGGATCGGGGCATGCTGACCGAGGCGCGGATCCGGGACGACATTGAGCCGGCCGGCCTAGACTGGATCGGTGCGCTGCGGGCCCCGGCGATCCGCAAGCTGGTGGCCAACGACACGCTGCAGCCCTCCCTGCTGGATGAACGGGATCTGGCAGAGATCACCTGCGAGGAGCTGTTTCCCGGGGAACGCCTGATCGTGTGTCGTAATCCCCTACTGGCCGACGAACGCCGCCGCAAGCGGCAGGCCCTGCTGGACGCCACCGAAGAGGCCATCCGCCGCGTGAAGGCGGCGACCCAGCGCCCGAACCGACGGCTCCAGGGCATCGCGGCCATCACCCGGCGTCTGGAACCCATCCTGATCCGGCACAAGATGAGAAAGCACTTTACCTTCACCATCCAGGACGATGGGTTCACCTGGCGTCGGAAGGCCGAGAGCATCGCCGAGGAGGAGGCCCTGGACGGCATCTATGTCGTGCGGACCAGCTTGCCGGAGACGGTCATGGATGCGGATGAGACCGTCCGGTCCTACAAGCGCCTGGCCTCTGTGGAACGCGCCTTTCGCAGCCTCAAGACCGTGGACCTGAAGGTTCGTCCGGTCTATCATCGTCGGGCCCATCGTGTGCGAGCCCATGTTCTGCTGTGCATGCTGGCCTATTATGTCGAATGGCACATGCGAGCGGCCTGGCAATCCCTTCTGTTCCATGATGACGGCACGCCCACACGCGCATCGGTCGTGGCTCCGGCGACCCCATCCTCCCAGGCCCGACGCAAGGCGGCCACCCGACGTACGCCCGAGGGCCTGCCGGTTTTGCGCTTTGCCGACCTGCTGAAGCATCTCGCCACGCTGACCCGCATCCGGCTCCAGCCGACGGCCGGGAGCGATGTGACCTTCGACATGACGACGACCCCGACCCTCTTGCAGAAGCGGGCCTTTGAGCTCCTGGGCGTGCGCCTCCCCTGAAACCTGTCCAGTTGGACGCCATTCCAAAGTGAAAATCGTATTTGTTATTGAACGGTTACAAAAAAGCGGCTTCGGAAGTTCAGTCTAACCTTGTGTACCTTCCAGGTGTCCGCATCGCTTAAGCCCTCACCATAAAGCACGACCTCAACAGGACGGGTTGCGTTCTTCCAGATAGAATAAACGGATATCAAGGCCGGAAAAAGATAACCTGAGTTAACCCCATAAACTATTTGCATGATCCACCAGAGACAAAGAGAATGCTGTAAGCCAAATTGGGCATTTTCATATTTATCTATCGTAACTTTGACAGGTTGCCGAATACATTGCGGCCATTGAATGCTCATTACGTACTACAACGCACATCAAGTACGCCCCCTTAGATGGAGCCCGTCGCCCGAGGATTGGGCTCGGTTTTGTAAAACTGGATAGAACATGATTGAATCAAGCCGCAAATTGTCCCAAGATGCTTTGCAGATCCTTGGCGACATCTGCCCACGTGCGAAGTTGTGCTTTGTGTTCAGCAATGCGTGACCGCAATTGGCAGGTAAATTCCGGATCTGTCAGCAGGCGCGTGATATGATCGGCCAACTGCTCCGCTTTATCCGGGTCAAAATAGAGACCGAGATCGCCGCATACCTCTTTCAAAACAGGAGCAGTCGAGCAAATCGCTGGCGTGCCGCACCACAGGGCCTCACCTGCAGGCAGGCCCCACCCCTCCATGCGGCTAGGCAGGACGAGTGCCAGCGCGTTTTTGTAAAGAGCGACAAGGTCCGTCTGATTAGGGTCTTTTCTGATCACGACATGCTCGCGGACCGTATCGCATTCATCTGACTGAAGATAGGCATTTGTCCTTTTGCGTAGAACTCCAGCCAGAACCAGCGTGGGGACCTGTTTTCCGGTCTGCTTCAGAAGACGCAGCGCCTCAAATACCACGTCCAAATTTTTTCGCCCAAGCATCGAGCTAACAGTCAAGATGTATGGTTCCTCGGGCAGTGCCTGTTCTACGGGTTCAGTCCCTTCCGGGCATTCATGCACCAGGGGCAAGACATAAATATCAGGTGCGGGAGGCAAGACACCTTTGGCGGAGAAGTCAAGAATTTCTTGCCGCGTGAAATTGGAATTGGCCAACAATGCCTTTGCCCGCGATATCAACAACTGGTTGTCGACAATGAAGTTGGGCTGAAAACTTGCCAACTGGTGCTTGAATTCGTGAATGGGGATCATGTCATGCAGAAGCGGCACCACATCGCAAGATACCTTTTTGCGATCCGTGGCGCACAAGATATCTGCAATCAGCTTAGGCCGCCCACAACTAATCAAAGTCTTGCCATCCATGTTGATAGGCATCATGCCGGGTGCAATGTCCTCCCAGATTTTTCGGTTTCTGCGATTAACTATTGGTCGAACGATCCCTAGCAGCAAATCCCGCAGAAAGGACTTTTTGTGATGGTAACTGCGCACGCGCAAATTGGGGATTCCAGTTGGAACGTTCAATTCCACCTCACCATCGGTCCTGAGGCAAGGGAAGACCTCAAACAGTTCACCATGACCATACGAAAAAACGCCGAACTGGATGGAGCTGTCCTGCTTGTATAGTTCGACACCGATTTCGGCTACAGTCCGGACAATTCCATAGTAGCGCAACTTGCCAGTTGACGCTAAAAGGATTTCTGTCAGGTCATAGACAATCTGCTGCTTCTCGGCAGCTCTGGGTTTTTCCATTTACACACACTCCTCATGACGAACGATGTCATCTTCACTCAGATAACTACCGGTCTGCACTTCGATTAGCATCACGGGCCCCTCACCGGGATTTTCCATTCGGTGAATTGCCCCCTGCGGAACGTATACTTGACTGTTCTCAGTCACGATTTTCACTTCGCCATCTACTGTAGTCCTTGCTGTGCCCTCAATAATGATCCAGTGTTTGGACCAGTGATGGTGCGATTTTGGGAGTAGCGTAGCACCTGGACGTATGTGAATGCGTCTCACCCGGAAAAGATGACCAGCTACGAGGCTTTCAGACCATCCCCACTGTCGTTGATCCCTGGGAAACGTCTCGGCTTGCTTTGCACCTTTGTCCTTTAGTTTGGCAACCGCCACCTCAACGTCTTGCGACCGGCTTGCGTCAGCAACAAGAACCGCATCTGACATGGCGACCGTGATAACATTTTCGAGGCCTATACCGACAACTTCCATCTGACTGTCTTCTGAGCGAAGCAAGCTACTTTTGCAGTCTATTGCGGTCGCGTGACCATGCTCCACAACGCCATTTGCGTCCGGAGCCGCTTCACGCAATACAGCGTTCCAGCTACCCAAGTCAGACCAGTGCCCGTCATAAGGCACGACAGCAAGATTGTCAGATCGTTCCATGACCGCATAGTCAATGGAGATATTTTTAGCCTGTGCCCAAGCCCTTGATTCCAAGTGTAAAAAACCATGATTTTCTGTACCCTGCTTGATGGCGTGCTGGACAGGCTCCACAAGATCTGGGCAGTGTTGGCGATAAGCGTTTAGAATTGTGCGCACAGAGAAGAGGAATATCCCCGCATTCCAAAGAAACTTCCCGGACTTCAGCATGTTTTTCGCGGTCTGCTTATCTGGCTTTTCAACAAACCGCTTGAGCGGAACGGCCACCCCTGACATGCTGTCCGTTCCATTTTCCAACTCCAAATACCCATAGGCAGTTTCCGGTCGATCTGGCCGGATGCCGAACGTTATTAAATTCCCTCTGCGCGCGGCCTCGGTGCCTACGGTTACAACTGCGCGAAAACTGTCAACGTCGGGTACAACTTGATCCGAGGGGGCTACCAGCATCAACTCTTCAGAACCGGCCGTTTGCTCCAGCCAAATCGCTGCCGCTAGTACCGCTGGTGCAGTGTTGCGCGCCGAAGGCTCAATCAGTATAGCGCCAGGGTCTATGCCAATGTCCGAAAGTTGTTCGGTCACGATAAAGCGAAAATTCGCCCCGGTCAGCACTAGTGGATTGGCAAAGCAGGAACCGTCAAATCGACGGGCTGAGGCCTGAAAGAGGGACTCACCCCGCCCCAAAAGTTTGGAAAATTGCTTAGGGTAACTTTTTCGAGAAAGCGGCCAAAGTCGCGTTCCGCTGCCACCGCAAAGGAGAATGGGAGTTATCATATCAAATCTGCTGATGCCGGGAAAATCTCATGAGCCGTATGCATGCAAGGAGAATTCAGGAATTGCCGCCCAAGTAAGCCCGACGCATTTCTTCGTTTTCTACAACACCGTCGCGCGGACCGGACATAAGCATCCGGCTGGCATGCAGGTTCTAGGCATGGTCCAATCTCCAGTGTTTCATGCACTTTATGATTGTGACCAGAACGCCCATGCCGCGTTTTTTCGGATCATTTGCCATATGCCAGACATTAATGACGCCCATCGGGTTGACTTCGGCAAGGGATTCATTCAGCGACAGACATTTCGGGTCGGCGTTTGGGCAGGGTGCCTTTTTGACAAGCTGCTGTTCTCCACCGAATAAAACCGGTGCAGATGTATGGTACAATTGCTCGATCAAGGAATTCGGCGGCAATTTTTCCAACTGTTCCTTGCACCAGTGGGCGTGGTTGATGATGATGCCCAGAACGGTTGCTGAGTTGTCTTCAACACGCATGTCACGATTCCTGCAGCAGATGACCGATGCCCATATAGGTCGGGCAATACATCGACGGTTGCGTGATATCTTGGCTGTTCAGCGAGAAGGTGTCCGCCTTGAGGAACACCAGACCAGCCATCGAGTGGAACGTTATGGTTTTACCAGATTCACTCTTGGCAACTGATAACTTGGCAACTGATAAATCGAAGGCCATCAATCGTTCCCTCGCTGCGGAGTGGTCTTGACCTGTCCCATCAGCGCTAGTGATACTCTGACTCATGCCGCCTTGCGAATGGTGATGCCAAAACATGTGGCTGGAAAGCCAGATACGCTCAGCTTTAAGTGACCAGGCTGATAGCACTCATCAGACGCCCCCTTGCCTGCCCGACCAACGAGCTCTAGTTCATCAAACGGATAAGGCGGATAAGGCGGGACATCGACAAATATGTCCAATGGATCCGTTCCCACATGGAAATCCAGATCCTGTACATCATGCCCAGCGCCTTTCAGTCGCGCAGAGATTTCTTCAAAATGGTGTCGCAGAAACAAGACAGTTGACTTATTATCGACTGTTCTTTCAGTCTCTGTATAGCTGAATTCAGTGGTGTGAATGGCTACCCCCCCCCTTTGAGCGTTTGCAAGCTGTTTTCGATGAAATCAAGCCCTTGTTTGATTGACCCCAGATGTTCCAAAGCACAGACAGACCAACAGAAATCGTATTGGTCATCCAAATGTGCTGGAATGTTGTTCATGTCGACATACTGCAACTCGACGTGTTCGTCAAAACTCGCCCGGTCGCACAAATTTGGGTGGAACGCACTGTCTATTGATGCAGTATGCTGCCCTGACTCCGCCCATCCCCGTCCAGCGACCTGCTTGGGGTCCAGGTCGGTGACAGTTACATACATGCACTTTGAGGCGAAGTAGGATGGTAGAGGTTCTTCTCCGCATCCGAAACCAATCCCTCGCCGCCCCTCCTCAAGAACGCCCATACCGTACATGTTTTGCAGGATATAGGCGAACTCCCACAACTTCCGATGCGGAAGCGGTGCGCTGTGAATTTCGTTCATCCAATAGCGGAACCAGGGACTTTCTACATCAGCTTGCGTGGAAGCTTTGGAAGCCATCACAAAGGGTTCAGTACTGTCGGGTACAGGTAAGCTTTTAACGCGATCATATACTTCCGCACCTATCGCAAAGCCCTGCTGTTTGACAGACCACTTTATCGCGTTGAGTGATTCAAGTTCCCTCCAAAGCAGTCTTCTTTTGGATTTGCGGCTTGGAACAAGTCGGGATTTGAAAAATTGCTTTAGCATATCGTCTGGCTCACATGCCATATTTGTCAAAAGGGATTGTACACTTGATCGCACGATATAAGTGTCATCCTTGCGGCGTTCAAATTCTTTCTCAGTCGGCTTCCACCTGCCTCTGCCACCTGATTGAATGTAACGTCGAACCTTGTTTGCATCGCCCAATTTGACAGAATTGCCGGTAGCGACCACATTGTTCATTATGTTTTCAATGTCCCGGTCCCGGAAACTGCCGCTCTCCTGCCTGTCTCAGTCGCGCACACGGGTTCTCGTGCGTTGCTCTAGGCAAAATATCCAACAGGGCCTCTTCGGGATGGAATTTTTCGATTAGAGCAAACTGCTTGGAACGTATCACTTTGTCATTTCCTCCACTCTCTGTTTTACAATTTGAATTCAGGGTTCAAATCAATCCCAACACGGTGCTGGTCGATCTTGTGTGCCGCTTCCTCATTGGGAGACATCTGCATCAACCGGATAACCGTAATGCCCTGCCTATATGCTTTATCCGTTGCGTTCATTGGCTTGTATCCAAATTTTCAGTGTCATATCATGTCAAAAGTGGATGATCAAGCATACAATCCGCCATGGAATTGTCTCTCGGTGGACTCTAAATTAAGCTGAGTAGGCTCTTTAAACGATGCTTGAGTTTGTATCGAATCCAAATTAGAAAACCCCTGTAGGGAACATCTCCTTCCCAATTCCAGTGTATTCGCTCTATTTCGTCTTTGACAAGTCTTCTGAGGAAACGAGAGTTTTCCGCGTTGTAAAAAGGAACTGCCCTAAGTGCTGAGCACACTTCTCCAATAGTTATGCTGTGAGTTTCGTCTTTAAGGAACGAAACAAAGTCTTGGTGCACATCACTCGCCCGCTCTTTTGACGATACTTCTTGTTCCAATAGAAATTGGAATCGCTCAGAGTTGACTCTTCTCATGACTCTACGGCATAGATCCTTTTGCTTGGTGGTAGTTTGCTGGCTGTATCTTCGATATTTGTAAGTTATTTCGGGAATGTTGGCAAATTCAACAAATGGCTCCAGTTCCGAATAAAATTTGGTATCCTCCGCTCCATTGTACTCGTCGCGGTACTGCACATTCGGGGGCAGTGCTGAAACACGCATCATAGAGTTCGCACAACATACGTGAATTGGTAGGAAGCAACCAAATATTTCATGGTGAGATAGTGGATTTGTGATTTGCTTACTTTCATCTCCAAACTCTTCGTACCCCCCCCCACAACACCGATGTTAGGGTGTTTCTCCATGAAATCATATTGGAGTTGCAATCGATCAGGAAGCGAAATATCATCGCCATCCATGTGCGCAATGTACTTGCCCCTAGCCAAGAAACAACCATGGTTCAATCCTCCAGACTTGCCCGGAGTATTCGGGTTTTTATGAAGGTGAATGCGACCATCGTCGAAGGAATTGATGATCTCCCTCGTCCGGTCGGTTGAGTTGTCATCAACGACAATCAACTCAAAATCTCTGAAGGTTTGATCCAGAATAGACTGAATGGCTTCAGTGACGTAGAGTTCTTCGTCTCGGACAACCATTACAACGCTGATTGCTACATCTTTTGGAGCTGTGTTCTGTTCTTCGCGGGTTTGTTCAGTCATGACATTATGATCCATTTTCGATTCAGGGAACTTAGAGACGGAACACATTACGAATTACCTGCAAGCAAAACTTATTTTACTCTCACCTGAGTGGCTGTGAACGTGCAGAAGTTTTCTGCTTATGGGACGGTATCAAGTACCGTTTCAGAGCGACACAAGCAGTTCGTACCTGTTGTCGCTGTCGGTTCTGTACGATGGTGGTCGCGGACGTTGGAAGTTTGGCCAGACTTTGGTGCTTGGTCTCGAGTTTTGTTTGGAGGGTCTGCAGGGGGCTTCTTCTCGAAGCTAGACCGCCAGCGTTTCAAGCATGCCACCGGCCAATTCGCTGGCGGAGTACGTTGCGGTGGCTGAAGGGTTCATTGTTTGCCCCAGCAAGCATCTGGCCTGATACTCTCGATGGGGCAAGTCGCCAGAAGACCTGGTACGATCCTGGAAAAATAGGTAATATATGATTAAATCAAATCATCAGGCAAAACATCCAATAAGTCCATCTTCGAGATGGAATTTTTTGATCAGAGCAAACTGCTCAGAGCATGACACTCTGTCATTTCCTCCGCTTTCTCTGTTTTGCAATCTGAACGTAATAAGGGTCCAAATCGGTCCCAATACTGTGCCGGCCAACCTTGTACGCCGATTCCTCATTGGGAAAAATCTGCATCAAACTGATAACCGAAACGCCTTACCCGTATGCCCTGCCCGGGGCGTTCATTGGCTTATATCCAAATTTTTTGGTGGCATATCACGCCAAAAGTGGGTGATCAAGCACACCGCTCCTCATAGATAGTGCCTGTCCGAAAAGCAATGTTTTTCCGCTCTGACCGCCCTGTCACGCTGTTTTGGTCTTGCGAAGAATCGTCCAAAAGACTAAAAAGTCCGTGATTGGGGCTCTGTGGCCGCAATCTTCGTGTGTTTTTCAACGGGAGTATGGGAGTATCGGATGCGCCACTGGATCAAGCCGGCCCAGCTGGGCACGACGGCCATTGAGACACTGATCATTGACCCGAAGTCGCGGGACGACATTGAGGCGGTTCTCCGGGGGTTGCAACATCTGTATGTGCGTCATTGGCAAGAGCTGGAAGCGATTTTTGACGAGGAGTTCTGTCCGGATGTGGACTGGAGCAATGGTCGTCCGGGCATGGATGTCTGGTCGATTCTGGTAGCCGGCGTTCTGAAGCAGGGGATTGGTTGCGATTTTGACCGGTTGCGCAGCCTGGTGAACCATCATGGGCTGGTGCGCACCATGATGGGTCATGATGACGGGTTTGCGCGGGGGCGCTACGAGTTTCCGACCTTGGTGGACAATGTGGCGTTGCTGACGCCGGCCTTGCTGGAGCGTGTGGGTCCGCTGCTGGTGGCGAGCGGCCACAAGGTGGCGCGAAAAAAGCCTGGTGCCGTGTTGCGCGGCCGGGTTGACAGTTTTTGCGTGGAGACGGATGTCCATTATCCGACGGATGTCCATCTTCTGTGGGATGCGGTTCGGAGTCTGGTCCGCATCGCGACACGGGAGGCGCAGCGCCACGGCCTGTCCGGCTGGCGTCAGAGCCGGCATGTGCAGACCCGGTTACGACAGGGCTTTCATCGCGTGCGCATCCGGCGGCGCCAGACGCCCAAGCGTGTGCGTGCGTATCGGCGCCTGGGGCGCCGTTTGATCACGCAAGCCGACCGGACACGGGCGGGGTTGATCATGGTGGGCGCGGGACTGGGCGTGAGCCGGATGAATCATTTCCGGTCGTGTGCGGTGCGTCTGATGGATCCGGTGGAACGGCGCTTGCTCAAGGGCGGGATCATTCCTCAGGACGAGAAGCTGTTTTCGGTGTTTGAGCCGCACACGCGCTGGGTGGCCAAGGGCAAGGCGGGGCGGCCGGTGGAGCTGGGAGTGCCGGTCGGCATTCTGGAGGACCAGCACCAGTTTCTGCTGCATCATGCCATCATGTGGGAAGGTCATGATGTCGATTATGCGGTGCCGATGGTGCAGGCCGCCCAGGCGCAGTATCCGGACTTGCGGGAGTGCAGCTTTGACCGCGGGTTTCACAGTCCGGCGAACCGCCGGACCCTGGATGCGCTGCTGGACGTGAATGCCCTGCCGACGAAGGGATACCGCTCAGCGGCCGCGCGGGAGCGGGAGGCCGAGGTGGGGTTTGCCACGGCGCGGCACCAGCATCCGGCGGTGGAGTCGGCCATTCATCACTTGGAACATCGCGGCCTGGATCGGGTGCGCAGCCATGGACGCGACGGGTTTGCCCAGACGGTGGCTCTGGCGGTGCTGGCGGCCAATGGCCACCGCCTGGGGCGTTTGATCCGCCAGCTCGAATAACCCCACCCGGGCTCCTCCCTTCGGTCTTGACACCCGGATCGGTCGCCCCGATGACCGGCGCGGTGTGTCACGCAGGCGGGACGATGACCGGATCCGCCGGTTGCGCAGCGGATTTTGGGTCCGGAAAGCCGTTTGAAGCCCCCAAAAGGACATCCGAATGAGGCTTGCAAGACCCCTCGGGATCCGATACGATGAAACGCCTGGCAAAAATAGGGGGTTTTCTACCAGGCACTAGATATCATCTCTCGATGGACTCTAAACCAGGTTGAGCAAACTCTTCAGGCGATGCTTGAGTTTGTATCGAATCCAAGTTAAAACGTCCCTGTAGGGAGCATCTCCTCCCCAATTGCAGCGTATTCGCTCTATTTCGCGCTCGACAAATTTTCTGATAAAATAGGAGTTTTCCGTGTTGTACAAAGAGACTGCCCTAAGTGCTGAGCACACTTCCTTAATGCCTGTGCGGTGAGTCTCATCGCTAAGGAACAAAACAAAGTCCTGATGCGTATTATTTCCTTGCTCTTTTGATGGTTCCTTTTGTTCCAATAGCGATTGGAATCGCTCAGAGTTGACTCTTCTTATAATTTTGCGGCATAGCTCCTTCCGCTTGGTGGTAATCTGCCGGCTGTGTTGTCGATATCTGTAAGTTATTTCGGGAATGTTGGCAAATTCGGCAAACGGCTCCAGTTCCGAAAAGAATTTATAATCCTCGGCTCCGTTATACTCGTCACGATACTGCACACTTGGAGGCAATGCTGAAACACGCATTATGGTGTTCGCACAACATATGCGAATTAGCAGGAAGGAACCAAATATTTCTTGGTGAGATGCTGGATTTATGATTTGCGTACTTTCATCTCCAAACTCCTCGTACCCCCCCCCAACAATACCGATGTTGGGATGTTTTTCCATAAAATCATATTGGAGCTGCAATCGATCAGGAAGCGAAATATCATCGCCATCCATGTTCGCAATATACTTCCCCCTAGCCAAGAAATAACCGTAATTCAATCCTCCAGACTTGCCCGGAGCATTAGGGTTTTTATGAAGGTGAATGCGATCATCGTCGAAGGAATTGATGATCTCCCTCGTTCGGTCAGTTGAGTTGTCGTCAACGACAATCAACTCAAGATCTCTGAAGGTTTGATCCAAAATCGATTGAATGGCTTCGGCGATGTAGAGCTCTTCGTTTCGAACAACCATTACAACGCTGATTGCCACATCTTCCGGAACTATGTTCTGTTCTTCGTGGGTCTGCTCAGTCATGACATTATGGTTCATTTCCGTTTCGATTCAGGGAACCCGCTAACGGAATGCGTTTCCTCTGGTTATAGACCGATTCACGGTTCACAGGCATATACTGCATGTGAATTGCCCTTGTGGGTTCTCGTGCCATTCGTTTGTTAAGGTTTACGCTTCAATTCGGTTTCACAATGCAGTGGGATTGAGGCGCTTCAAGATGAATTATTGTCTACCGTCACCAAATTGTAGGCTATCCCGGGAATGTTGGATCAGGGAATTACAGCTCGGCCAAGGCAAATTCGAGTTCCTGATGAACGGATGCATACTTCTGAAACGCATTTCTTGGATGAGAATTACCGCGTTGAATCTTCATGTTCCAAGGCTTTGGCCCACGCATGTAATGCCAAATTTTAGGATTGTCTGTTGCCTCTTTGATTTGGTCAAACAAAAATGCTGGAGTCTTCTTGTTCCAGAATTTAAGTCTATGGAGACTTTTGATAAGGTATGGGCTTATGTTCCACCCGAGGGGTAGCTGATAAACATTGCCCCGAAAAAACTGATTCAAGCGGTCTTGCTCAGGGAAGTTGTCAAAAAACGGCTGCAACCCCTCTACGCTTAAATATTCCCGATTGGGGTGGAGTTTACGGATCACCGAACAATCCATCAACAGCACTCCCGCATTGAAGTATAGATTTTTGGCAGTCGGAACAAATCCGAGTGAAAGATAGTATTGTAGTTCCCACTCTCTTATCCTTCGGGTTCGGGTTGGTGTAAAAATATCAGAAACCTTTCGGATCAGCAGTCTTGGCAGTTTGCTCATCATCGCGATATCCGGAGCCCCGCCGATAGGATAATCGTGCAAGTCGATGCCCAATAACTTGTTAGGGTCTTTGACAATCAGGGTGTCGGCGTCAAGAAATAGACAGCGGTCTTCGACGAGTTGAGGCAGAATGAGGGGCAGAAGCGTTACATTAGGATAAAAGGGTGACCGATAATCCTTCCTGCGATCTTTGTATTCAGAAAATCGCTGAAGCTCACCGGAATCAAATGCCTCAAGGGAAATTTCGACTTTGCCTTGAAGCAATTCTTTTACCTGATGCACCTTCCTGGAATCCGCGTTACTCAATCCCTCACCATAGATGGTTACAGCAACCGGTTGACTTGTGACCTTCCAAATTGAGTAAATTGACACCAAGGCAGGGAAAAGGTAGCCCGAGTTGACACCGTACACTATTTGCATGACCCACCACAGAAAAAAGGTCTCAAATGATCAAGTCTAGCAGCTTTGCATGGACATTGAATAAACCTCAAACAACCTTTGGGAGGCGTGTCGAGCATTCAAACCGTAAGTTATGTCGTGTCTTCGGCGGAACTTGAGATTTCCCGACATCAAGCGATTGTTTGATTGAATGATCAAACATATGATCCTGACTGAACCTATCCTTGAACTCACAGGATCACCACAAAAACAGTTTTTACCTGTACCCTTGACTCCCGCAGGGTTATCTGAGGTGACGACGAAGCAATAACGAACCCACTCCTATATCTCATCCTGTGAACAACCGTCTCATCATTACATCGCGTTTTACACCGTGACATTGCTTAAAGGAGGGACGAACACCTTTCAGCTGGAACTTTGAATTGGCGGAGTCAGTAGGAGCGAATATGTTCAAGTGCTTGCATTGGTCAATCCGGTAAGTCTTTCAAATTCCTGGCGGATAAACTCGTATTCCTGGAATGCATCCCTAGTTCCGGAATCATTAAGTTTATACCTTTTTTCCCAAGGTTTGGGGGAGCTCCAGTAATGCCATATCTTGGTTTTCTCGGCTGCCTCTTTGTATTGGTTCAGCAAAAGTGTTGAGGCTTGTCTGTCTCTAAGCTTAAAATTTCTGATTATGTCGGGAATATACGGGCTGATATTCCATTCCAGTGGCAACTGTTGTACTCTCTCTTGAAAAAGTTGGTTCAAGCGGTCCTGCTCGGGCATGAAGTCAAAAAATGGTTTCAAACCCTCCATACTCAAGTACTCCTGAAATGGGAATGTCTTGCGAATGGCAGCACAATTCATCACCATCACGCCCGTATTGAAGTAGAAGTTTTGCACGCTCGGTACATATCCGAGTGCGACAAAGTGATTGAGTATCCATTCCCTGATTCTTCTTTTTCTTTTTGGTCTGAGTATGTCGGTTAATCTTTTGTCGAAGAGCCTATGTACCATGATCATTTGTATGGTGTCTGCACATGCTCCTAGAAGGTAGTTTCCCAAATCAATTCTTAGAAGTTCACTCAGATCACCGACAACCAAGGTATCGGCGTCAATGGCCAGACAAAAGTCATCAACGAGTTGAGGGAGAATTAACGGCAAAAGCGAGACCGCTGGGTAAGACGGAAGATTCTTTGCTTCCTTCTGTTTTACGAATTCAGAGTACTCCACAAACCGGCTTGCATCAAACTCCTTGAGGGTAATCTCTACCCCCCCCTTCAATAATTCTCTGACCTTGTGTACCTTCCGGGTATCCGCGTCGCTTAAATCTTGGCCATAAATCGTTACTTCGACAGGTTGGCTGGTGTTCTTCCAAATCGAATAAATGGATATGAGCGCACCAAAAAGGTGCCCTGAATTGACTCCGTAGGTTATCTGCATGATCCGCCAAAATAAGAGATGAAGGCTGGGGGAATATAATCTCCTTATTTGGATATTGAATAAGTTAGACGCTTGAGCGTCCCTTGTTTCTTGTGAACTCGCAGCCGTTGTTCAACAAAATCTCGACACAATAAGAATTATCAAGTTTTGAGTTTCATGGTCTGGTGTTAGAACCCTCTCAAAGAGGGATTTTTGCACCATGACTCGACCAATAAACCTGCCGGGCCTCAAGGAAGTGACCGTGATCACCTTCTTGGTCTTGATATCATGCACACAACAAGTCCAACATCCAAGATCGTTTGAACAGACTCCCGATCCGGCGGAGCGTATGATCGCCGAAGCCGTGGTGTCCGTTGTCCACGAGATTCAATCTCCAGCAATGCCTGATTTTGATCTGGATCAGGCAACCGCTCATGATCTGACTGTTTCCACGACTATCCAGGCGGACCAACAGACATATGATTCCAGCCTGAAACCCGCCACAATCCAGTGGAATGGACCGCTTGAGCCATTGCTAACTCTCATCAGTCAATACTACGGGCTGGAATTCATCATTACGGGTGAACGACCTCATACACCCATCCTTGTCAATATCTCACTTGCCAATCAAGAGCTGTCCCCAATCATCGATCACATCAACGCCCTTAAACCCCTTCAGGCAAGGATTCAGTACTCGGTGGTCAACAAAACGGTTGAATTGATCTATGTTTCTAAACCTTAAGGCTAATGACCTTGTCCTGATGGTCACGTTTACTGGTTTGCTGTTAACCTTGGTGGCCTGTACAAAACCCCATCAGGGCAACCTATCCCCAGCCAATGGCCAGACGGTGCCAGTGATTGGTCAGCCTGATGATCTAATATCCTACGACTCGAAGGTGGAGCGAAAGGCAGTTCTGGAACAGGGTCTTCAGGCAGTCAGCCATCCCATCGACTCGTTGCGCAACAATGCACTTCGGGAAGCGGCCCTTGTCTACGGCAGTCAGAACGGCTTCAAGAGCACAGTTCAGAAAATTACCCAAACCCTTGAGCGTCAATCAAACAACCTGTCGGTAGTTTTTGATTTCGGGAAGGTTGTGACGCCGCTTGATCGGAATGCGGGTTATGTCATTCCTCCGGTTGTTGTCCGAGCTTCCAACGCGGTCACTATAAACCCAGAGAGCACCGTCCTTGCCTCAACCGACGAGTTCCTCACGATTCAGAAGCCCGGTCGCCTGTCTACCACGATGCCAACCTGGCGTGATTACCTTTTGATACCCGAAACCAAAATCGAGCCCATTACGCCCGGATTGGTTCCCAGTGATAAGGCCGAGCATCAGTATTTCACTCAATGGTTCAACACCGGCTGGCAATCCGGAACTGATCTTGGCCTCCAGGAATTCGCAATTCGACTTCGTCGCCTCAAACGGGACTACATTGGCATGGTCGATTACCGTAAGCTTGTATCCACCGACGTGATAAACGAGTTGGCTATCGCCAATGCCGACTTTGGCGTTTCCGGGACTCCGACCTCCCTGAGGATCAACAACCGCCTGGTTCATCTCGTATCCTATGCTTCATTTGAAGCGAACCCGCAATTCTGGCGATTGCCAGATAACAACGATTCAAGATGAGAGAGTTGTATCTCTTGCACGCCTCCATCTCGCTTGCCTCGGATCTGCAACAAGCCGCAAATGCGAGTGTACAAAGATTCAAGCCCTGAACGTTATACCGGCCATCAATCCACCAAGTACATATCATTGCCACCAAGCTAATGTCTTTTCATTCGAGATCGGTTCCACCTAACCTGACTCTCAGGGGTGAACTCGTGGAGCCCCTGAACCTTGAGTTCGAAAGCCGTGTTGCCAGCACGAGACTTGATCTCAACGGCAAAATCAGTCCCCATCTGTTTCGCAAGTTTCTCCTTGCCACAGCCCTCAGTCAGACGTCAGACATCACGCTCCAAACGGACCAAGCACCACGGATCAAGATTTCAGGGCATCAGTTCAGGCTCGACTCCAAGCCCTGGTTTCCGCTCGATATCCAGACAGCCCTTGAGGAACTTTATGGCGCAACCAACGCTCTTGCCGAAATCAAATCCCGCAAAAGTCTCGATTTTGCCTACGACCTCAAGATTCCAAGAGTGTTTCATCAGCGCTTCAGGGTCAATGCTACAGGCATATTCGGCTGGGATGGCAGTGGTGTCGAGATTTCCTTGCGACTATTGCCCCAATCCACGCCAACAGTTCAGGATGTCGGTCTGGCCGACGAGGAAATCATCCTGCTTCAACCCGCCGACGGTCTGGTTGTCATCGCCGGTCCGACCGGAAGCGGCAAAACTTCAACCTTGGCGGCGGTCATACGCCATCACGTAGAGAAGCGCACAAGGCCGCAGAAGATCATCATAATCGAATCCCCCATCGAGTATCAATTCCGAGACCTTGTTCACAAAGCGGGCGCTTTTGCCTCAATTATCGGTCAATCAGAAGTCGGAACCCATGTCGTTTCGTTCGCTGCCGGCGTTCGCTCGGCATTGCGGCGAAATCCCGACATAATCGTTATTGGCGAAGCTCGGGACAGGACAACCATCAACGCTGCCATCGAAGCCAGCCTAACAGGTCATCTGGTTTATACAACGACCCATGCATCATCAATATCAGATACAATCAGACGACTTCTTGCCAGCAACTCAGATACTGAGTTTCATAACAAGGCACTTGATCTGGCCAGTTCCCTCCGAGTCATCATGGTTCAGCACTTGGAGCCCGATGTGAGGTCCGAGCCCGAAATGGCTGTGCGTAGACAATCCCTGCAAATCACGCCAATCGTTCGCAAGCAACTGTTTGCATCTCATCCGAATAGCTGGCCCAAACTGATCAGCTCATTGATTCATGCACAGGCAACAAGCGGAGATGCCAATGATCGGTAAACCCAACCGATGGCGCGATACGCAAAGACCAGCTCGATTCTTTATCTTTGATCCTTGGCTTGTCGTGTTTGTCGGCCTTTTTCTCCTTCATATCAAACTCTGGACCTTTCTGCTGCTTATAACCTTGGCAGTTCTCAACTTGTCCCTTGAGTTCAGGGGCATCCAAACCCGTAATCTTCACCGACACCTCAAAATCTTCCTGTCTGGTCCATATATCACCGCAAGAGGCATGGGGAACCAACGTTATCCGATTGATTATCCCCCTGAACTGGATTGATGTGTTGAGCGTTATGAACGCTTGTCCAATGACAAGCAGGCTGCATCTGAAAACACTGAGCAAGACCTCTCTTATCTTAGTGGTCAGTAAAAAACATAGGTTTTTGTTTTTTTGCTGACCACTAGCATTCTTGATTTTAGGTTAACGATATAAGCCCCTTTGAGATTGGCCTGACCCTCGCCATGCGATGTTCGGCAAGGGTTTTCCATGCCGTTTTCGCCGTCATAACCTGTCCATGTTCTTGACAATTTTTTTATCCACAGACACTGGCCTTTTCCTTTTCCGTCATTATCTCCATGTTCCTGTATATCGAAACCGTACCCCATCGCAACTCGCCTCCCGCCGTCCTGTTGCGGGAATCCTAGTGGTCAGTAAAAAACAAAAACCTATATTTTTTTGACGGCATGGACTATATTGTTTGCGAGCGTTTGAGGCGACTCAAGCATTGACATAATCATAACGCGACAACCATTCGCACACAAGGAGCCGTCCATGGCCACATCCCAGCGTACCCCCATCCATCTCACGGACGCCGACCGGCGTTGTCTGGATGCCGTGTGTGCCAATCCTCAATCGCGTCAGAAGCATGTTCGGCGTGCCCGTATCATCCTAGAACTCGGGTCGGGCTACAGCCTGGCCGAGACCATGCGGCGGACGCGTTCGACCATGTCGACGGTCTGCCGGTGGTGGGAGCGCTTTCTCGCGTTGGGCGTGGAGGGTCTGTGGCGGGATGCCACCCGCCCGCCGGGTCGGGCTCCGATTGCTGCCGACCGCGAGGCCGAACTGTTGCGGCTGGCCCAGTCGCCGCCGCCGGAGCATGCGAGCCACTGGACCCTGCGGGCCTTGGCCGCCCAATATCGCAAGGCATACAGCGATTGGCATGAACCACTGGACCCTGCGGGCCTTGGCCGCCCGCATGGGCGACATATCCTTTGTCACGGTCGGCAACGTGTTGCGGCGCCATCGGCTGTATCCGCACCGGGTGTCGACCTTCAAGGTCTCGTCCGATGCGGCCTTTGCGGCCCAGATCACGGATGGGGTTGGCCTGTATGTGAACCCGCCGGATCATGCGGTCGTGCTGTCCATTGACGAGAAGCCTCAGATCCAGGCTCTGGGACGCACTCAGAAGCCCTTGCCCATGACTTCCGGACACGCGACCACCCGGACCCATGACTATGTCCGCCATGGCACGACCGGCCTGCTGGCCGCCTTGGATGTCGCCACCGGGCGCGTGGTTGGCCAGACCACCGAGCGGCACCGCTCCGAGGACTTCGTCGCCTTCCTGGACCATGTGGCCGAAGGCCTCGATGCCGACATGGATGTCCATGTCATTCTGGACAATGTGTCCTCGCACAAGTCGGCCACGGTCCTGGAGTGGCTGGCGGATCATCCGCGCTGGCACTTTCACTTCACGCCGACCTCGGCATCATGGACCAATGCGGTGGAGGGCTTCTTCTCGAAACTGGCTCGCCAGCGTCTGAAGGACGCCATCTTCAACTCGCTGGAGGAATGCACGGCGGCCATTGAGGCGTTCATTGCGCATCACAACGCCCATCAGGCGCGACCGTTTCGGTGGCGACGGTCGGCGGCGGAGTTGGCGAGTCCGGGAAGCGGAGCCGTCAAAGGCTGGATACGGTGGCGTGATCGAGGCAGCCAATTATTGCACACATATGTTTTTTACTGATCACTAGGGTATGTGCCCGAATGCCAAGTAAAATCACTCGACAGTCAGAATTTCCACCAAGCCGTCCAACCGCTTTTTCGTTTGCTTCCAACCAGGACAATAAGCATCAATTAATGACCAAAATTTTGGGCTGTGATCATGGCACTTCAAATGGGTAAGTTCATGTGTGATGACATATTCGATGCATTCGCGGGGAGCCTTGACAAGGTGCGGATTGAGAATGATTCTACCGGCAGGAGAGCAACTTCCCCATTGCTTTACCATTACTAAGAGTTTAACTGGTGGTGGTGCACTAACCCAAGGCAAGCTGGTTGATAGCTCTGCAGTCTTCATCGTAAGGTAATTCCTTGCCTTATTACGGTACCAGTCACGAACGCGCTCCTTAACATCTCCACATAGGGAGTCTGGGGTTTCGACCACCAGCCAGTTTCCTTTCAACCTAGCAGGCTTAGGCTTTTCGGAAACCTTTAAGACCTTTAAAACATAACGACGACCCAGGTATATGATCTGTTCGCCAGACACGTATTCCCTGTGTCGTACGTGATTGAAGCGAGTCCTCGCTGCATCCACATGTGCTACTATCCAGCGAGCTCTCTTCTGTATCGCAGCGTGTATTTTGATTGCATCAAAACTTGGTGGTGCATCGACGACAACCGTACCATCAAAGTTAACATGAATGGCAATCTTACTTCGATATTTGTCACTGATTTTGATCTTGTAGGGAATTGTCAGCTTCCCGTAGGTAATTTCAGGTGCAAACATCAGATATTTTCTCTGGAATTCCTGATACGAACAATGTCTAAGACACGTTTGATCACATCCTTGACGACATCTAGTTCATCGAAGAATTTATGATTATGATATCTGATAAGCATGGCCCTTGTAATCTCGGCCTCCATATTTGAAGGATTGATTGAGTGTCGGCGCATAGCGTCATTTACGGTATCGTCGATCCAGACGGACTCGCGAACTAAGTCGTTCGTAGAAACTCTGCCGATTTGGCTACCAAACTGATCAAGGAAAACTCCAAAATATGCTTGAGCATGAGGTCGGTTTTGGAAATAATCAGGAACATCAGGTAGTATTCGATTTTGGATACGTTCTTCCAAGTCTTTGAACAAAGAGTATTGAAGGTTCGGGTGATCAAAGAGAGCCTCCGCTTGTTTGATGGCGTCTTTCAACATTTCTGAGAATACCCTTTGCGCGTGCGGATCATCGCCTAACTCCTGCTTAATCGTGCGTCGCATACGGGTTTTAATAACATCCGCTTCGTTACGGATTTTCTTTTCTGACCAATCTTCTGAATTCTTGCTTTCACCTAGTTGGGTTACGAGAATTATTCCGCAGGAGTCAGTAATATCTTGACCGATCACCTGCTTATCGACCAAGCGATGAATTTGGTCTTCGTAGACAGTAAAGTCCACTGTCTCTTGGGCATCCTGTTTGGCCTGTACACGAAGTTGGATAAAGAACTTTAGATCATCTTTGTAGGTCTGGATCCTGTCCTCTTTGAATGAGCCATCCTCAAAGAAGGAACGCGATGACAAGGCCAGTTTCATGCACATACCGAACTCGGTCAATGCTTCGTAGAAATCCTCACGAACTTTCTGACGGTCGTCGATAGTTCTACCGTTGCTATCTTCCCGTAGTGAAGGAATCAGAACTTGACGGAACTGTTCAATATCCTTCGTGTTCTGAACTTCACAAAATATCTCCCACAGTGCATCATGCAGGGCAGGCAGACGCTTGTATTCAGTCGAAATATTAGCAACCATACCAGTTAGGTCTTCAATTTCAAAACCGGCTTGGGTTCGAGTGGCAAGGTCCTGATAGTCTTGGATCGTTGTATCAAGTTCAGCAAGGATACCTCGGTAATCAATCAGTAAGCCATGTTGTTTAGCCTCATGTAGCCGATTTACCCGAGCGATTGCCTGTAACAGATTGTGACTCTTGAGATTCTTGTCGATGTAAAGAACAGCGTTTCGTGGTTCGTCAAATCCAGTTAACAGCTTGTCCACAACAATCAGTATGTCAGGGTTGCCATCGGTTCCAAAATCTTCAATGACCTTTTTTTCATACCTCTCTTCGTCACTTCCGACATTATCGTTCCACCACTTTTGTACCTCAGGAAGTTTGGTATCATTGGTGTCATCATGGCCTTCACGCGTGTCAGGTGCTGAGATGACAACATCGCTCGACACCAATCCTGTGGCGTTAAGGGCTTCTTTGTAACGGATGGCGGAGAGTCTACTGTCTGTTGCGAGTTGACCCTTAAGCCCCAAGCCATGCGCTTTGAAGTTTCTATTGAAATGTTCAGCAATGTCCCAAGCAATCAATTCAATTCGGTTGGATGCACCGTAGATTTTTCTCTTGGTGGAGTATTTCTTCTTCAGGTCTGCCTTCTGCATGTCACTTAGCCCTGCCGTGATTTTGTCAAACCAAGCGTCAATGGCTTTATCATTGATATCAACAGCAGGTTTTCGTTCTTCATATAGCAATGGTGTCACTGCTCCATCTTCAATTGCCCGTTGCATGGTATAAGCATGCAGGATAGGGCCAAATTTGCTCTGGGTCTTATTCTCTTTTAGCAACGGTGTTCCCGTAAAAGCAATGAATGCAGCATTAGGTAGTGCACTTCTCATTCGTTCATGATTCTCTCCGTCTTGGGAGCGATGGCCTTCATCTACCAAGACAAGGATCTTGCTGGATGAATTATGGCAAACAGGTAGACTGGTTGCCGAATTGAATTTTTGTAGAAGAGTGAAGATGATTCGGTCATTGCTTTGGCCAATTCGCTTGGCTAGGTCTTGGCCAGATTGAGCCATAGCGCTATCTCTGTTACCAAGTGTAGCAACGGTCGAGCCAAACGCTCCGCCTGTCATGAAGGAAGTAGCCAGTTGCCTTTGTAAATCTATTCGATCTGTCACGATGATAATTCGAAAATCCACCAATTTGGGGTCAAGCAGTAACGCTTTTGTTAGGAGAATCATTAGACTCGATTTACCTGAACCCGTAGTGTGCCAAATAACACCACCTTTGCGACGACCATCTTGTTTTAGTTTAGACACTCGCCTGATAATTGACTTCGTACCATCCACCTGTTGGTATCGAGCAACGATTTTCCCCTTCTTATGATCGAAGAAGATAAATCTCTTAGTCATGTCCAACAAACGGTCTGGCCGTAACAATCCGATTATCAGCCGATCTTGCTCTGTAAGTTCTATTGGAGCCGCGTGAAGCGCCTCATACTCCTGAATGACGCTTGGTAACCTGTTGGCGAATAGAGCTGACTTCTGAGTATGAGGTATCGGTTGATTCCGAATGATCTTCATTTCCGAATCGGAAATTTCTCCCTCCCTCCAGATTGACCAAAACTTCTTTGGGGTATCTGTAGTCGCATATTTTCCATTAAAGGCGGAGACCGAAAACAGTAGTTGAGAGTAGGCATAGAGATCTTGAATACCTCCATTCATTTGGTTGCGTAGGTGTTGACTGATACCCTCATCAACCATGGCTATGCTACTGTTGAGTGAAATTGGACGTTTGGCCTCAATAACTGTCAGCGGGATGCCATTAACAAAACCCACGATATCGGTGCGATATCGCCCCAAACTGTCTTGGCGGGTGACTGAAAATTCCTCGGTTACATGGAAGGTATTGTTATTCTCATTTGTCCAGTCAATCAACGGCACAGTGATCGACGCTTTGGAACCATTCAAAAACTCCGTGACTGCGATGCCATTGATTAGATGGCCGTAGATTGTCTTGTTTGCTGCAAGTAGTCCCCCGGAGTTATAAGTTGACGAAATTTCGCCAATGACTTGGTCGATTCCTGCTGAAGAAAGGGTGTAGGTGTGGCCCTTAAATATGAATTGGTGTTTCTCCAGCCGTTTCCGAAGCACCGAGAGCAGGAGCACACGGCTTTCAGTGCCACGCATGATCAACGCCTCTGCAGGGGGTAGATACTGCCAGCCCATTATTATCATGACATGCAGAGCCGGAAGTTTTGAAGCGGCTTCTTCACAAGTTTTAGGGGAGCCGTGCACTGTTATGGTGTGCGTTTGGAATTGGTCACAAACAACTTGCCAGAAAAGGTACCCGTGTAGGCACTCTCATTCAAGAAGTTCAAAAATATAAGCAAATCTTTTTTATCCTTTGGTAAAACCAGTCTATCTTCGTTCACTCTGAGTTGAAGCCCAATGACACCCGCCCTTTCGCAGATAGCTTGGGCATCGAATTCATCCAGAATATCTGAGCAAATGATAGATCGTATTAACTTTCTCGATGCTTCGTTCATGGCAGCATCGAATGCCTCAACGTCCTCAACACTTAAGGAAGCGTTGTCTTTGAAAGTTGCAATCTGCTCGTCTGTGGCTAGCTCAAAATGGCCTTTGACCGGTAAGATAGTTCGAAGATTATAGTAACTGATGAACTTGAACAAGTTTTCTTCGATGACCGCAGTCAGGTTGATAGCTATGTTAAAGCCGCGGATCGAGAGCCTTCCGAATTTATTGTTTTTAAAAACCAGTGCTGCTGGCCCGTTAACCTTCTGGAGGTATTGAGACGTCTGAAAACGCTGTAATAAGATACGCTTTTGGTTGGCGATTGAATGCGTAAAAATTCCTTTCACATTTGCTTTTGCATGATCTGATATGTCAAGCTGCCTATAAATAGCCGGACTGTCTAAAAGAGTCTTGGTCAAGGTCGTTGCAAGTTCTGCGTCCTCAATCACGAGTAGTTGGTTTGTTTCTGGCTTCCAACCTCCGTCAAAAGGGATCTCTTCATCACGACCATGAAAGAACAATCTTTCTTGATTATCGAACTCTTCCTCCAATTCAGTTTGTGCGTTGGAGCTAAGTGGGACGCGAAAGACGTTATTTTCTTTTCCTTGTTGGCAAATGGCAAAGAATGTTCTAGGCAATGAATTGCTCCGTATCCAAAATCACGTAGTCACCGAGTTGAATGCCAATAATCTTCTGGTTCCCCTCGTTAATTACGCGCTTTGAAATCAGCAACCGTGTTACGTTTTCTGGCGTGTCCACCCTGTAGAAATGCCAACCAAGAATCCTAAGCAACGGGTTGAAGTAATTATGACAGATAACCATAGTGAGCATTGTGAAGATACATATTATTAACAAGCGAATAAGCCAGCTTGGATCGTTGAAGTCGGCAGTGAAAAGAGGTATAAGGTACAGAAATATAATTGCCGCATTTTCTCGGTCCGCAGGTTCGACGTGAGTAATCGGGTACTTTTCGGGAGAAATTGATTGAGCATTACCTCCTCTTTCTCCCTTGATAAAGCAAAGTATCCAAGCACATGAAAGTGTCATAGCAACTGAAAAGAGGAGTAATAACGACATTAATCCGATTTTATGGTTTATCATTGCAACACTAGCGTAGGCTAGCCCAACAGGTGCTACGGTTGAGGCTGACAAAAATAGCCTGACAAAGATAGTCAAGCCGTTATGCATCGCTTGCTTCTTTCAGTTTTCCCGTCAAGATTTGCTCCATTAAAGCTTTCTTCTCAATGCTGAGTTTTTCAACTTGTCCCCGGGCGTTTTTGATTATCTTGTCAGCAATTAACAGACACTCTGCAATGCGTTGTTGTTCCTCAATTGACGGCAAAGTAACAACAAGTTCGGCGATTTTAGATTTGTTAAGGGTTTTTCCTTTCACGGCTTGATCGACGTTCCCTAGCAGATTTGTAACATGAAGTAACTGATACAAAAACTCTGGGTCAAACAGCGTACTGGCTTTGGGAACAAAGCCGCAGATGGCCTCGTTTGTGTAGAGTGGTACTTGAGTTATTCCCAACTTTCCGATGGTGAGTTTGAAACTCATAACAACAGTATTCGGTGGAAGTAATTTTGCATTACTTCGAATGACGCCTTCGTCAGAAATCATTTCCTTGGAGGTGCACACATATTTTGGACCGAGATCAGCAATCGTCAGCCATACATTCCGACCTCCTAGCCAATAACTTGATACTTTTCTTGCGGGAGTTCCGCCGATGACAATGTTTGCCAAGTCGCCTAGCCGAAGTTTTCGCCATTTTTGCCCCTCGAATTCTGGGAATCGGCGTTTGTGTGTAAGCAGAGACAACATCAGGGCGTACTTCAAAATGGATGTTCTATCCAGCAGTGCTTGAGCTGTCTCAATGGCTTGGTCCCAAGTTGAAAGTAACCTTGCGATCTTGCTTTGCTGGTGGGGGGGGGTAGAAAAATACTGAACTTAGACAGTTCACTCTTCTGGATATTGGGTAAACCAGAACCCGTCCGGAGTCTCATAATTTTGGGTTCAAGTAATTTCAATGAGTAAAACAGGAAATCCCTGCAAACTTGAAGGTTTTCAAGCGTGTAGCAGTGGCCACCACTCCAGAATCTTTGATTCACCAAGCTAACAAAACCACAAGAATTTCCGCCCTCACTAATGGTAATTGTTCCGGCTTCTGTATTCCACTCATCGGTGTATCCTGATGGTCGTACGCCACCGTTGATTACTGGATAATCCCCCTCATTGGTAAGGGTTGATTTTGATTTTTGTTGTCCTTTCCTGATCTTCGCAATTTGATCAAGTTTTACCTCTTGCCAAACATCAAAGGCCATAGCCAAGCTCCAGAAGGTAAGCTTCCATCTGGCTTTCTAACACTGCCATATCAGCCTTTAGTTGCATTCGCTCCGCACGAACGGCCATCAAGTCAATTTCCATCCCTTCTTCGAATGTATCAACGTAACGGGGAATGTTAAGATTGAACTCGTTTCTCACGATTTCTTCCCTGCTCGCTCGATATGCATATTTTTCTATCGACCTACGAGCCTCATAGGTGCTCATAATCTTTTCAATATGTTCCATCGTCAGTATATTCTGTTTGGTTCCGGCAGTGAAATCACGGCTAGCGTCAATAAAGAGTACGCTGTCATCTGCCCTTCGTTTCTTGAATGTTAGAATCGCTGCCGTGATGGGGGTGCCAAAAAACATCTTCCCCGGTAGGCCTATGACGGCATCAAGCAGATTTTCCTCAATAAGCTGCTTACGGATTTTTCCCTCTGATCCCCCTCGAAACAGTACTCCATGTGGTGCAACTACCGCCATTCGGCCCGTATTGGGTTTCAGCGTTTCAATCATGTGAAGGATGAAGGCAAAGTCGCCCTTGCTCTTAGGCGGGATGCCACGACGAAAGCGAGAGAAATTATCGATCTTGGCGGACTCGACACCCCAATTCTTTAGGCTGAAGGGTGGGTTGGCGACAACTACATCAAAGTGGCGAAGCGTGTTCCGTGAGGTTCTCAACTTAGGGTTACGGATTGTATCTCCCCATTCAATTTGGTGATTTTCTTCGCCATGAAGAAAAAGGTTCATCTTGGCCAGTGCCCAAGTGGAGCCAATGGCCTCTTGTCCAAAGAGTGCGTAGCCATTGCCTTCATTATTTTGGATCAGTCGCCCACATTTCATTAGGAGGGAAGCGGAGCCACAAGTCGGGTCGCAGATATCATCCCCAGGCTGAGGATCTACCAACCGAGCAATCAATTCTGAGACTTCAGCAGGCGTATAGAACTCGCCGGCTTTCTTGCCAGCAGAAGCGGCAAATTGAGATATGAGGTATTCATAGGTTCCCCCGATTATGTCAAGCTTGCCAATACGGGAGGGTCGCAGGTCGAGGGCAGGGCTGGCGTAACTCTCTATCAGGTGACGGAGAATTTCGTTCTTTTGCTCTTCATTCCCCAATTTGTTAGAATTGAAACTGATGTCTTGGAATACATTGCGCAGCTTACTTCCATTAGCCTCTTCAATAGCGTGTAGAACCTTGTCAATACGTTCGCCATTTCCAGCCTCATGGCGGCGTTGGTGAAGGGTGTCAAAGGACGCCTCATCTGGGAGCACGAAAGTTTCCTGTGACATCAAAGCATCGACAAGTTCGGGACTATCAAGATGCTCGGCCTCATAACGTGTTTTATGGTCTTTCCAAATATCAGAAACGTATTTGAGAAAGAGCATGGTAAGGACATAGTCCTTGTAAATCGACGGATCGACTACACCTCTGAACGCGTCACATGCACTCCAGGCTGCTTTGTTTATTTCGGTTTGGGTTATCTGATTCATTTGGTTTACCGTTTCAAACTACCACCTGGCGAGTGTAATACACGGATTGACTTGGTTTGGACCCTCATTGATTCAGTCTGTCCGTGGATATAATTGAGAATTATAAGGATAAATTGGCAAAGTGATTTTCAATCATTACGGTCGCCAACCTGGTTAGTCAAAGTCTTCTTGCTAACGGCTCGTTCTGATGGGGTTTATAAAGACAACTTGACACGATGATTTTTACTTCGTGGGAATGTTCTTAAAGCAAGGGCTCGCAGGGACAACTTCGGAAACTTCGGCTCGTACCTTGCCTTGCCAAGAGAATCTGTCCCGAACGGAAGATTGGGTCCATCTCGTCGTTCGCACAAGGCCCAACTGAAGAAGATGGCGACCGACCGTGGTGTTGAAAATGACTTTTTCAAGTTATTTTTATAAGACCCTTTTAATCATTTGATACCCTTTTCTCAGGACTTGGTAAGATTGACATGCGTCGTGCTCCAAACGAATGATTGAGTTAGTTTGGCTCTGGTGTGGTCGGGATACGTTCCTTATGATTAAGGGTGCTAGTGGTTCGACATTGTTGAATTGAGGATTGGAGAGGAACATCCGTCATGCCGATGCCGGGGGGGGGGACTTGAGACCCAAAGGTCTGTAATCCAGACCCCTGAAGCAACAACAGGACCGGACGACGGGATCCTCTTGGACCCGCCCGCCGGTCGTCATGACAAGGAGCAGTGGGCATGGACAAGACACAGACCAGACGCAAGAAATGGCGTGTTCGGCTTGATGAGTCGGAACGCGGGGAGTTGAAGGCCGTGATCGATGCGGGCCGGGGGTCGGCGGAGCGGCGTCGGCAGTGTGTGGAGAAGGGGCTGGAAGCGGCCGTGGAACGCCGTGTGCAGGCGAACCGCAAGCCACGCAAGCTGGACGGAGCGGGAGAAGCCGCCCTGACGATGATCGCCGGATCGGACCCGCCGAAGGGACGTGCGGGCTGGACCTTGGCCCTGCTGGGCGAGCGGCTGGTCGAGATGGGCGTGGTGGACTGCATCTCGACCGAAACGGTGCGGGTGGCGTTAAAAAAACGCCTTGAAGCCGTGGCGTTCCCATCAATGGTGCATTCCACGCCGGGCGAGCGCCGACTTCGTGGCGGCCATGGAGGATGTTCTGGATGTCTATCACCGGGACTTCGACGACGATACCGTCCGGGTGTACGTCGACGAAGTGTCCAAGCAACTGACGAAGGAGGTGCGTACGGCGGTGCCGATGGCATCGGGGCAACCGGCTCGCGTGGACTGCGAGTATGAGCGCAACGGCACGGCCAATCTGTTCATGATGTGTGCTCCGCTGCGGGGCTGGCGTCATGTGAAGGTCACTGAGCGTCGGACCACGGCGGACTTCGCGACCCTGCTGGCGGACCTGGCGGATATCCACTTTCCGAACCGGAAGATCGTGCTGGTGATGGACAATCTGAACACACACAAGCTGTCGAGCCTGTATCATGTCTATCCGCCCAAGAAGGCCCGGCGGTTGAGCCGACGCTTTGAGGTCCACCACACGCCCAAGCACGGGAGCTGGCTGAACATCGCGGAGAGCGAGATCAGCGTGTTGAGCCGTCCGTGTCTGTCCCGGCGTCTGGCGGATCGGGAGACACTGACCCGCGAGGTGGCAGCGTGGCCGGCGGCGATCAATGCGGACCCGCGTCCGGTGAAGTGGCGGTTTACGGTGGCCTAGGCGCGCATCAAGCTGCATTCGCTTTATCCATCAGTTCAATAATGTAAGACCACTAGCCGTTACTCTTCTATTTCTTCGGTAAGCTCCTGAAATATCCATCCAGAACATTCACCTCATCCGTGTGACTTGAAGCGTTCCAATCTTCAGCCAATCGAACAGTTTGAGCTAGACGATCATTGGGGGATCGGTATTTTGCCAATCGCTCCTTCATCTCGCTAAACTTCAGCAGTGAACTGGCAATCGCTTCAATGCCTTCGAAGTAGCTTTGATCTTTGGATTGGTCTAAACCCGGGGCCATGTCAAAGGGACCTCGAACCAGCAAGAACTTGTTTGCACGGAACTTGGGAACCCAGTATTGGCCCGTGTAAAAGGCACGAGCCTTGACCAAGTTGGATTCCATAAGGAAGTAAAATTCGCCCTCTCGCAGACTTTGCAAGTCACCAATCTTGACTCGATCTTCGACCACGAAGCTGGCGTCCGGCCTGTCAACCCATTTTGATCCGAGCAAACCACTCTTGGTCGTTCGGCCGGAGACGACCTGCTGACGGTGAGTTGCAAACTTCCTTTGCAGGAAATGCCAGGTTTTCTGGGCATCTTCCATCGCACCGGCAATGGTCAGCCGGGCGTTGGCCGAAGCCGATTCAGCAATTTGCGGCGATACGGCCTGCATGGCGGCCATATCCTGTCCCGATATGACAATCATGAAGCCGAGCGAACGTGCCTGTGCCATCATGGTGTCTATGCCGCGTACCATGTAATACCCGGCTTCGTCCAGAACAATCATGAAGGGCGTTGGGGATGTTGTTGGGCGGACATCGACAAGTCGCTGCTTGGTACCAATTATCCTTGATCCGGCAACCTTGCCCATCATCATCTTGAGGACGGCTATGATAATTCGGCCACAATTCTGCATCTCGATTGGGGCTTTTTGCAAGGCCGGCAGCAGGACCACCAGTATTCGCCGGTTCAGAACGACATCTTCCATATCGACTTCGCCGAACGGCGTGCGGAATATGTGGCCATAGTCATCAGCAAGTGAACCCAGAGGCTTGGTCAGCTGCATCGAGAGAAAACCATGCTGTTCGGCTGCCTTGCCGACCTGAGGCTGGCCATTCAGGGCATTGGTCAGGCTGAAGCCGGGCAGCGAGTCGAAAAAGCCCTTCAGAGCCAGTTTGGATGTTTCTGAAAATTCATCATTCAGCGCTCGGAGATACAGCTCGATCATTCCTCCGCGTGAACGCATATCGCGCCAAGCGGCCGGCGGAATATTCTTGACGTCGTTGATCTTCTTGCCGTGAAGGTATCCCTTGTTGACTCCAATGCCCAGGGGTAAATAGTCCCTGATCGACTGGACATCGAGAAGAACGTCACCGGCATCGCGCATTTCACACAGGGCTCGGATGGCTGAGGTAACAAGGGCCATGGCCCGATGCTTCCACATTTCACCGCCAGGATTGTTGCCCATCAGGGACACGATCATGTTCATCAGCTGATCAGGCGTTCCATGCGAGAATGGATTCAGGGTATTGGATTGAACTTCCGGATCTCCGGCGGAACTGTCCTGTCCACTCCCGAGATCGGTAAAGTTGAGAATCCGGTAGTCGTCTTCGCGACCAAACTTGACAGCAAGGGACCAGGTTCGACCGTGGAACTCAGTGGTTCCCTTGCCGTCGACGAACAAAAATCCCGATTGCCACATGAGGGTTTGCGACACCATCCCCAGCAACAGTTCGGTATTGTGGGTAACCAGATAGGATTCCATGACAAAGAGCCCATCGTCGGAGTCAATCTTGATGCAGGTCATTTCCTTTTCCAGAATCCTCAAATCGGCAATGGTCGCCGCTCCTTCAGCTGAAGAAATGCGGCCCGCCGCGATGTCGGAGTGGATAGCACTGGTCTGTTCTCTTGCTTCCTCCCGGCTCAGAAACCCTTCCACTTCGACAATCTCCAGTTCCAAAGGCTGGAAGTTGTCAGTCAGAATAGCTTTTTCTCTGTTATCCAGCGTCAGGCCGGGGACTTGGACGTGCAAGAACAGTTCGTCATTCCGAAGAACTTGCATGGCCACTCCGCCGACCGACCAAACAAGGGACCGCAACGTATAGCCCTCGGCATTGTCAAATACCCGGAATTCCATCCCCTGTTCCCGACGGGCACTGTCGTGAGACATGCCGCGGGCATTTAAGAATTCAGCCAGCCAGGCTACCCTGTCGCTTCGACTCCCTTGCTGATCAAGGTCGGAAACCGGATTGATCAAGCCTTGTCTTCCCCACTCGATCGCCAGTTCTGGGATCAGGGTCGTTTTTTTCCTCAAGCCAGCTGCACCTTGGCCCAGCGGGATAAGGAATCGAATTCCCTTTTGACCGAAGGGGCTGGACCGGGTCATTTCAATCTGAATCCCAAGATTGGCGGCCGTCATGGTTTCCCAATCCGGGCAAGGGTCGGAACTTTGAGTTGCTGGACCGAACGTCTTTCTGATCCTCCACAGATGATCACGTGAGCATTCGGCCATCCTCCCATCGGCAAAATGAAGCCGAACAACGGGTCGTTTGCCTTGTGAAAACACTCCCAAGACGCTGACCAGCGATCCATCCGGAGTCCAGACATTCGCTCCGGGCTGCAATTCGCCAATCTCCATCCATCCAGCTTCGGTCAAGACCAGCGTGTCATTTGCGAGTGCCTTGCCTGAACCCGTTGTACCCAAGACCAGAGCGTGGCGCCGGGCGTCGTCATTCGAGATCCAGATTTCTTCATTGGTGGCAAAGTGGTTGCCCAGGAACAACAGACCTTCTCCTTGGCGAAAGTCACCATGTCCTCCAGGCAATGGATTGGAATAGTCTGTGCCTTTCCATTCCTTGGGCAAGCGAAAGGGGAGTCTGAACTTCTGACGAAAGAACCAGACAGAATAAGCCAGTGCCAGCGGTATCACCCCGAGCCATGCCACGGGTATGACGGGAATGGCGAGCAACGCGACACTCAGTATCACGCAGTATGTCTCCGGTCGCCCAAAAAGTTCGCCGGGTTGCTCGGTTTCACCCTCGGCAATTGGCCGTAGGGCAGGGTCAGACTTGACTTGCATGCATTGCTGTCGGATTAGCGGGGAGTCATGTTGGTGTAACCATTGTCGGTTATCGACGCCAAAATGCCTGCCAGGACAATCGAGTTGCGAGCTTCCTGTTCCAGCCGAAGGAAATTGATCCTTGTGTTTAGACTGTTCAGATCAATCAAGTCCTGGAGCAATGCCCGTTCATTTTTGGCATGCCGACCATCGAGTGTCGAGAGAGAAGGGACGAAATACATCATGGATCGAATGTCCAGTGCCTGGACAAGGCTGATCTCATCAGGAACGTCTTTTTCATATTGGGATAGCTGGCTTAGGGTTTTGTAGGCATCGGATGGCTCTTGCGGCAGGTACATCCCGATAGTGTACTCGATGGCTCGAATGGCGGCCTGCTTGCGTGCATGAATTGCATCTCTGACTACCGCCTCTGACAATCCTGCAGGCGTCTGCAGGTCCTCGCTCGTCAAGGGGATTGGAGGTATGGGATCGACCGTGTTTGCAGTCAGGCGAGTCAATGCCTCGGCAACAAAGGGTTCGCTTATGGGTATGGTTGCATGGTCAGTGAGCAAGCCCCAGTTTGTTGTCGGGTGTTCAATGTTGCCGATTGTTCCGACCTGTTCCTTTTCCTGCTGGAGCCACGCGGCCATCCGCACGCCATTCTGCCTGACAATCTCATGTCTGCCCTGCGACCAGCCATCGGCGGCTTTGGTTATGACCTGTACAACAGGAAGCTGAATCCTGTTTGAAGGAATTCTGGCCATATCAACCAGGTGACAAAAGTCCCGGTTTGGATCAAATCGTCCACTTTCGGCTTCGGCACGAAACTGCTCTCGCAATCGCATCGAATGATTTTGCTGTTCGCCGTCAACAATACGCTTGTGGGCTTCGACCTGCCGATCAAGGTATGAACTCTGTTGAGCTGAGTGAGCTCTGAGAGCTTCAATGATCAAGCGGGCCGTCTGGGTCGTTTCCCGGCTGACGTGCTTTCGGGTCGAGGCATGGTAGGAACTGACCGTGCTGCATTGGCAGCCTGGACCAAATAGGGCCCAGCTCGGCTGAGCCGTTGCCAATGCAACGAACAGGGCAGAGATGGTCAGGAACTGCTGGAGCAAATTTTCTGGTTTCATTGGGTATCTCCTTCGCCATACATCAGAGTCCAGATATCTTCGATGGACTCGGCGCTTTCGGGCAGCTGCCCGTGATATTCGTCTATCGGATTATCGGCTCCGGATTTTTGGACGTTTTCGGTTGCTGGTTTTCTTTGTGAGCTGGGCTCAACGGAGTTTGGCCGACCGACTTCGGGTTGTGTCGGATTTGCCCTCGCTGGCATTCCAGCCCTGAGAGTTTCGGACAAGTTCAGGTAGGAGGGTAGTCTGAATGCCATGCTACTCAGCGGTCGTGTAGCTTTCCGCCACTCTCTTTCCGCATAGGAGCAGAACGGGGCGGCCACACCGCCGTTTGAATTGATTATCCTGTCCAAGGTCCCGTCAAACAGCCCACCTAGTGAGCCTGTTGAGGCAAAATTGGCAATGGGCAAGTTCATCAGGCCTTCAAGACAACCCAGCTCTCCTATTGGTACGGGTGGATTGATGGATGCCTCGGCTCGCTGCACCGAGGATTCGATTTGCTTTCTGACGTTGCTGGCGACAAAGTTTCGAGATTCTGTGCTGCAAAGTTCGCTGGTCATGTCGTACGTCCAGTCGCCACTGGCCGTGTTGCTCAGTCCAAGAAGCAGAGGGGTTGCGAGTAGGAGAGTTCTTACCATAAAAACCTCATTGTTGTCGTTCATACACACAACAATGCCGGTTTCGGTGAAACTTGAGGCGAGGAAAAACCTTACGGTATGATTTCATGTCGAAAACTTGACGGTCATCTCAAGGTGGACTCCTGTCTTTCCGGTTTCCAATGAGTGGGGAGCACGGTGATTTTCGTTCGCAGGCAATTGATCTGCTTGATTGATGGTTCGAAACGGCAGAGACCACGCTTGGGAAGCAAGCTGGTAATGATCGATTGGAGACCTGAGCACTTCGTGGATTGCCGCTCAATGGTGTCGGGGTTGGCGAATATGGCAATGCAATGCTTTGCCATTCTTGTCTCATTGCTGGAATGTGAGCGCCAATCACGGTCAGCACGAATGGCACATTTAGGTCGGGGTCAGTATCGGAAGTAACGAATGGCGGCAAAGTTCCAATGCGGTGAAAAAGGAGCAAGTCAGAGCATTCTCTGAACCCGCCAAGCCTCATTCGCTATGGCATACGTTCATGGTTCAGCCGGTGTCAACTGACTACGGGTTCCCTATTGACATGGAAAGTTTTACCCATTATCGCTTGCCAAGATGGTCAAAGACGCCGATCACAATTCATTATACACCTGAAGCGGAGAAATTCCCCGTGGTACCATCTTCTGACAGCCGAACACACAGGAATCCCTTTGTACCTGGCGTGGCTAAGATGCCACCCTATTTCGGTCGTCGTCCAGCCGTGGATCGCGTTCTGGCCGAAGTTGGCGACAATCTGCGTGAGCCGGTAGGCTCCTCATCGGCCACGGGTTCGGATTATGTGTATTTCTATGGTCCGCGCGGCATGGGCAAGACCGTGCAGCTGAACGCTTTTCAGAAGCAGATACGTCAACGTGACAATCCGGACGTTCTGCTCGAGTTGTCGGCGAGCATGGTACGCACGGAAGAGGCCATGCGTCGGCATCTGTCTGCCCCGCACATCGAAATGACGGGCATGAAAGACTCGTCAACGCCCCTGTCCACACCCACACCTATCGATAAGGTACGGGATCAGACTCAACGCTGGATCCAGCGCTTTCGCTCCTCGGATTCATATCTAGTGCGTCAGGTACGCCGACTACGTCCTCAGGATGCCCGCGTGTTCGCAGGTCTGGGTTATGTAAACATGGCGCTACCGAACGAGCCCGACATCAGTGCCGGCCAGTCACTACGTCGCATTGGCGGATCGACTCTGATTACGCTGGACGAGGCGCATACGGTCGAGCCGGCTGCCTTGGGCATTCTTCTTGAGGCTGTACAGGAAGTCGGCAAATACATGCCTGTGGCACTGGTGCTGGCTGGCACGCCAGATTTACCCGACGTGTTGGGGATGGCTGGTGCAAGCTTTTGGATACGGGGTCAGCGACTGCCGATCGGACTTCTGGCACCATCGGCGGCACGCGATGTCATCGAATATCCGCTGCTGGACGCGGAGTTAACATGCAACCCACAGGCCGTGGCGGAACTGGCGGCGGCTGCCGATCACTATCCCTGGTTTCTGCAGCTCTACGGACGAGAAGCGTTTGATGTGATGCAGCAGACCGGCACGCGTCATTTTGATGTGACTGAATGCCGGGTTGCCATTGATCGGGCCCAAGGACCCCGTATCCAATACTACGACCATCTGCGAACTGATTTCAGCACAATCGAGAAGCGGCAACTCGCGCGGCATGTAGCCGTGCAATTAAGGGCGAACGATTATGTTATGACGACGACTGAACTGGAAGACATGCTTCATGTCGTGGACCCGTCTCAATCTTCGACCTCTCAGGCTAGCTTGCGCCACACGGGCTACATCGTTGAGGGGTCAAAGCCAGGCACTTGGGAGCCGGGCCTCCCCTCCTTTATGGACTACATGATCGCCGTGACAGAATCAAATGGTCCGGGCACTACACCAACGGCGGTACCCCCGAAGTCGCGACCTTGAAAATCGGACGTGACAAAAGGCTCACCGGAACCCTTGACTTGACCAACCATCGGTCTGGAATAGAGAGTCGGTGAATGGATCTTCTAATGGTTGTCGCCGGGACCGTCAGGGATCGAGAGGCCGTTCGCTCGAGTTTCTCTCCAATTCCCCGTATAGTTCCGTCGGACCCACCAAGCATAATCGGGTAAGTCGAAGCTACTGAAAATGGCGACGAATAGGCCTCTTTTTGCAGGAGGTAGAACGGAGAAGGGCGTAGGCAATTGTGCCATTATTTTGACGTCATCGCAAGGCTTCACAAGCAACACCATCATTATCGCCATCTAACCGATGAGGATCGCCGGGACCGGCCTCCTCGTAGAAACGCTGAGCTTCACGCCAATTGTTGAAATCCGCACAATCCTTATCAACGAACTTGTTCTTGGAACCTGTTTTGGGTCGAGTCGTGGATTGGCTACGATGACAGTGATATGGTTGGCTCCCAGCATGACAACCTTGTGCGTTTAGGCCGCCTGAGTGAGCGAGTGATGGGGGGGGGTAATGGTTATTGAAATCAGTGCGACGGCGGCGCTCAAAGTTACATATCGTTTCATGTGGAATCCTCGGGTGTAAATCAAAATTGTTCAATCAATCAGGACGTATCAATTTCAGCGATCATTTCAACAAGCGTTGCCAGACAACCGTGAGAAAATTGCCCAATGCAGGTTTGATCATTGCTTGCCACCAATAGCGTTGGAGTGTGCGGTGACATCATGATAGTATCGACGTTAACCAGCCTAAATGCGGCTAAAAATGGGGCTTATATTGTTAACTTGAAATCAAGAATGCCAGGCCGATACGGCGGACTGGTGCCAGGATCGTGTCCGATACTTCTCGGTGCGAGCGCAAACCACGCGGAACCATTCGCGCGTGTCGTTGCGCAAGCGGGCTTTTGCCCTTGACCGGCAGGTCTCGCGTCTCGAGGGCTGGTTCCGCATGAAGTGGACCTGCGACATCACGGTGAATTCGTTCACATCAAGCCTCCGAACCATTCCGAATCTGACTTTCAAGTTAACGATATAAGCTCCCTAAAAATTGATGAGAAACGAATGTGTCCAAGACTACGAAAGCCCCTTCATGCGAGGTTGAAATGTTAGGGAGAATCAACGGGAGAAGGGGTGCAAGCAGTCGTACAAGTGACATGCCCACGTATTGAGCAACAACAATGGATAAGAGATGTCAATGTCCCCTTTTTAACCTGGAATGCAGTTGCGACAGCCTACTGATCGTGTTTCCGATTGGTTCGAGCGCTCAAATTTCTTCCAGACAGTTAACGTTACAGAATTCAGCTTGCCTCCGGCGCATATCGTGGGCTTCATCGACGGATGTTGCCTTGAAACTGTAGGTCTGCCCCGGGCGCGATTGCGCCAATTTCCAAAACGCCGCAGTTGGAACGGTGTACGGGTTGATAAAGCCGCCTGCACTTGGACCGTCGTTGGCTAGGATGATAGGTGTCTGGCCCGCCAGGTTAATCGCCCCAAGTGGATAGCCGTGATCGAGAATATTGGAGGGCGCGTCGCCGTGTTCTGGGAGCTTGTTTGTCGCTTTTGGAGCGAACGTCAGCTCTGGACCTTCAAGTCGAATTCCTGTCCGATTGCTCTTGGGAGAAACTGACCATTCGGAAGAGAAGAAAATCTGGTGACCCTTCTCATCTATCCAGTCATCGTTTGGACCCAAGACCACTTCGATGTCCCAAACATCATGGTTCGCAATTGGCGCACGCGCTTGCGAAGCTATGCGGCATTGCGGCGGCATCGAAGTGTTGCCGATGGTCAGATGTTCGCCGGCCTTCAGTGCACCACCCGAAACTCCACCAAGTCCGGCCATGTGAAATGTCGACTTTGAACCCTGAATTTCAGGCGTGATAAAGCCTCCTGAAACCGCAATGTACGCACGGGAGCCTGTCATTGCTCCCGACATTTTCAGCGTTTGCCCAGACGAGACATATACTGTTTCATACATCGCTACGTCCGTGTCATCCAAGGTCGCTGCCATGTCCGCTCCGGTGAGAGCGATCGCGCAGTCTTGATGAAACACCAGCGTTGGTCCTAGAAACTGACATTCCAGGCCCGCCGCGCTCGCTTCATTTCCCACCAGCAGGTTTGCTTGCCGAAACGACCATGCGTCCATTGGTCCAGAGGGCGGAAAGCCTTGCTCCAAGTACCCAATTCGGCCGGGGTAATCCTGAACGGTTGTCTCTAACCCGGGTTGCTTGACTTCTATCACTTCAAGTCCTCTCTCGCTTCAGCATCAATGGTTTGCAACCAGGTCTTGTACGAGCCTATCGAAAACCGCTGATAGTCCACGTATGGATGAATGTAGCGTCCTTCGGAAACCTTGGCGGCAATGTAGTCGTATTCATCGCGCTCAATCGGCACGAACTTTATGCGATCACCGGCCTTGATGAGCGCAAGACGGTCCTTGAATGCCGGCAAGGTCTGATCCTTGTCCCAGGTCGGCATCGGCGTTCGGGCAAAAATCTGATATCCGCCCGGTGTTTTGTCTGGATAGATACACGTCACGGAACCCCCAAGACCGATGGTGCCCTTTGGCGTCCACATGCGAGGAGGATTGTATTTTGGTGCCGCAAGCCGCGACCGGGGATCCAATGGCATGAGGGAGCACAGGCCGGGCCAGAATCCCAAGGCGGCAACCCAGTACTCGCTCGAGGAGTGAACGCGCTGCAGATGGTCCCGGTCGTCCAATTTGTTCAGTTGAACGATATAGTCGGGATCGGCGACGTCCTTGGTCGCTATATTCTCCCGATAGTCGTCAACACACTCGGCAGTCCAGGGATCAAAGTACAATGCGGGAACATAATATATGCGGCTGCTGAGTTCCGCGTCGCCCATTTCCCTCATCGCCTCGCGAACATTCCTGAGTTCTCGAACCATGTCGTGATAGGAGATCAGATCCGGGTCGTAAACGATCTGCAAGGAAGCCAGTTCCGTTACGAGTTCGACAAACCCGCCAATTTGGGCATCCTTTATGGCTGCGGCATAGGAGTGGGCGAGGAAATTGAGCTCGAAGCTCATCTCGTTTCCCAGTTCCACTTCCATCATTGTGTCGCCGGCAGGGCGAAAGATTGGCCGATCATGTATCACTGAATCATTTCCTGGACGAGGGACGTGGAAAGCCGACTTGCCAGCGCTTTATGAACGGCCCGGGCGACGCCAAGGGCTCCCGGAGTGTCGCTGTGGACGCAAATCGTTTCCGCGACGACATCCACTTCGTTCCCGCTGACCGATGTGGTTTTCCCAGTCGCAATTGCCTTTTTGACCTTTCTGACCACTTCAACTTCATCAACTGAGTGATGGCTCATGGATATGATCTGACGGCCTTCATCATCGTAGTCGAGGTCGGCATAGAATTCGCAAACGAATGGAACGCCCCGTTCGGTAAAGACACGTGACATTTCGCAATTCGAGTAACCGATCACGGGCAACTCCATGGATTCAGCGACGTCGGCAATCGCCGCGGCAACATGAGATTCGTTCTGGGCCATGCCAAAGAGAGCGCCATGGGGCTTGATGTGGGTCATTTTGAGTCCCTCGGCCGCAAGAAAAGCGTTCAGCGCTCCGCATTGGTAGTGGACCATCGCAACAACATCCTCGCGGGTCATCTTCATGGCCCGCCTACCGAAGCCTTCACGGTCGGGCAGTCCGGGATGGGCACCGATGCAAATGCCGGCGTCCGCCGCATGCCTGACTGTGTTCCACATGGTCTTGGGGTCGGATGCGTGGAAGCCGCAGGCAATATTTGCGTGAGTTACAAAGGGCATGCACGCGGCATCATCACCAAAGCTGTAAAGTCCGAAGCTTTCTCCCATGTCACAATTGATTGTCAGTGGCATCGGCGTTCTCCCTCCTATTGCATATCCCATGCAGATGTTGATTTGGGCTCGCTCTCTATGTTGAAAAATATAATATATCATGTACGATTGAAAAATAAACGGTTCATCTCATTAACTAACTGCGACATTGTCGCGGGTTGCGGAGAAGAATATCCCGATGTCAGGCAAGAGGTTCCAGGATTTGGCGGATAAGATTGAGCATACCACTTTGGCGGAAAAGGCATACCAGCAAATAAGAACGGGTCTGGCGTCGGCTACGTTCGGGCCAGGCGAAGTTCTTAAAATCAGGTCACTGGCTGACCAATATGGAATATCTTCGACACCCATTCGTGAGGCGTTGCAGCGCCTGGTCGCCGAAAGTGCACTGGAGGCGCAGGCTAACAGGTCATTTTCAGTTCCAATCCTGACAAGACGGCGCTTTGAAGAGATCATAACGATGCGCATAGCTCTTGAATCGGTTGCCTCTCGGCAAGGCATGTCCGAACTGTCCAGGCACGACATTCACGAGTTGGAATTGCTGATTGCAGATATGGATGAGGCGATTGGGAAAGCCGATGTGCGTGTGTACACCGAAGAAAACCGACAGTTTCATTTCAAGATATACGAAAGCTCCGACTCGCCCCTGTTGCTAGGCGTGATCAAGGATCTTTGGGTGTTGGCGGCTCCTTACTTTACGCGCCTGTTCGAGGAGGCCGAATATGTCAGAAAGTGCAACGATTGGCATCGAACTATCCTCAAGGCCTTGCAAGACGGTGACGCCGATGCATTGGAAAGAGGCATTTGCGACGACATAAGCGCCGCGCGCGATACGCTCCTGAAGCAGATGGAATAGTGCCTGGGATCAACTCTTGTCCAATTTGACAAACAGCAACCAGAAAAACCCGCCTAGAATCGGAAGCGTGATGAACAGCACAATGGTTGCCAGTGAAAAGATGATGGGAACCTGAGATTGCTGAGACGCCGCCATCATCCAATTCCATACCGGCATGGTTGCTTCGGTCCCTCGCAAGAAGGTCGAACGAAGAATCTCGTTGAACGAAAGCAGGAAACCAAACAGGCCGGCCCCGACAATTCCTGGCCTGAGTATCGGAAACTCTACGTCCCAGAACCGTCTCCATGGGCTGGCACCAAGATCCTCCGCGGCTTCCAACAATTGGTGATCAAACCGAACTGCTATGACCAGGACCATCATGAGAGAGAAAGGCATCGCCCACACCACGTGACCAAAAAAAATCGCCCAGTATCCGAGCTTGAAGTCCAGCACTGTCCGCAGGGCAATAAAGAGAGCCGCACCCATGGACATCCCGGGAACAAAGAGCGGGATGATTGCAAATAGCACCAGACCCCCGGGGCGTCTGGCACGTGGGATGGCTCTGCCGACCGCCGTCGCCACAATCATGCATACGAGCGCCACGAGCACTCCGATGATGATCGATGAAGCAAATGGTTCGAGCCACGCGGAATTCCGAGCCAATGCTCGATAGTGCTCAAGGGATAGCGGATATGGCACGCCCGAAAGAGGGCGTGCGCTGAATGACATGACAGCAAGCCAAATCAATGGGGCATAGGTCAGCACCAGAGCAAATATTCCGCACAACTTGGCAAAGCCCTGCCAACCTCGTGCTGAGCCCAATTGACGTGACCTGTGTGTTGTGGAAACCATGTTCGGAGAGGTTTCAGCCACGGTCATGCGCGCATTTGCCTGAAGATATTCTCGATGTTGGCCGCACGCCGCATGACCAGAACAACGCACACCAGCAGCATCGCCAGCAAAACGATGACAAACGCGGAGAGAGCCGCAACCACCGGGTATCGAAGTGCAGTATAGGCGCTTTCGATTGAGTGGCTAAGCAAGTTTACGAATCCTCCGCCCAGCATCCCGGGCTCGACCCATGCTGCCAAGGCGGGCCCAAGAGTGATAACGACCCCGGCAAGTATTCCCGGAAGCGCGAGCGGAACGACAACACGAATCAAGGTTTGCGCAGGGCTCGCCCCCAAGTCGTTGGACGCTTCTATCAAGTCGTTGTCGATCAGGGATATTACGAGAAATATCGGTAGGAACATTGTCGGAAAGTATGGCGCAATCATGCCAAAATGGACTGAGAATTCAGAATACAACAGCCAGTCAATGGGCTCAGAGATCAAGCCGAGCTGCATCAAGGCCGTGTTCACACCCCCAGCCTGCCCCAGGATCGCGCGCCAAACGATCGACCTCGACGACAGATCCAAAAAGAATGGGATGGTCAATAATGCCAGAAAGATGGCCTTCGTCCCTTTGGACTTGCAACCCTTGGCGAGCCACAGCGCAAATGGAAAGGCCAAAAACAGTTCAATCAGTGTGACGGTTACCGCAATTCGTATCGTTCGTAGCGCGACTTCAAACCGCCCAGACTCGAACAATGCTATCCAAGTCTTCAGCGACGGATCATAAACCGTCATGTAATTGCGCGTTTCAAAGAAACTGAACGCCAACAGCAAGAGCAAAGGTGCAATCACCAGCAGTGTCCATAAGATAATGAACACTCGTATTGTCCAGGTTATTGAATCTGCTGAAAGAAGCGTTGAGACTCGCGAGTAATGAGCTGTCACAGCTGATCACCGCCTGAGTTTAAAGGTACGCCGCACAGACAAGGACCAGCGGCGTACCGATTTTGAAGATCGTCTAGGCGTTCAGAAAACGCTGCCACTCTTCTTCCATTTCCGTCGAGTTGTCCGGCGTCGTGGTGGACACAAACGGTTTAGCGAACTTGCGGTCAATCTTCTCCTGATTGGCGATCAGCCCATCAATCTCTTCTTGAGACCAACCGTTCTTTTGGGCATATTCAACACCCAAGTCCAGATTTGGCCCGGCATATCCGCGATCCCGCGCTTGCAAGGCTCTGTACTCACCATCCAGGAAGTAGTTGAGAACCTTGTAGATGGAATTCATGTTGTCGCGGTCGGCCGCCTGTCGAGCAATGTAGGCGCCATGTCCCCATTTGAAGTAACCTTCGACGGTGTACGCGTAAAGCACCGTGTTCGGGCCGAGCTCCTTGTTGGCTTCCCTCGTTGCGGGTTCCCAGCAGTTGATAACGTCAACTTCGCGGTTCGTCAGAAGTTGGATCTGCTCTTCGAATGCCGAATGCAGCGTTCGGAACTGACCGGCCTTCTTGCGTTCGATCAGAAAATCGACGACCTGTCTTGCTTCGTCACGTTTCATGTCAACTACGTTGTCGATGTCGACCTTGCCCCCGGCCTTGAGATAAAGAGCTGCAACCGGGAGCGAATAAGTCCAGGTCTGGTCGTAGGCGACGCGACCACGCGTGGTATCGCTATCAAAGAACATGGACCAGGGAATGTCTTCCTTTCCATCTGCACTTGCGCCAATCGCTTCGGGGAAGTAGCCGAAACTGTCTGCGTTCCCGATCACCGGCACACCATATTGTCTTCCATCCCTGCTGGTGACAACGGCGGAGCGTTTCCAGTCATCGGACGTGCGATCCCAAAGCTTCAGTTCCGGATGATCTTCCTCGATCTCAAGATAGATGCCTTGGGGGCCAAGTATGTCTTCAGTTCCGGATTCGAAAATAAAGATATCGACTTCATCACCCAGTTGCGAGGCGACCACATCTCTTAGGAAAACGCCAACGGAGTTGTTTGTCCCGGTAAATTCGATTGGAACGCCAATGGAGTTCTCCATGATGCTCCAGTCCTGAAGCTGGGCCGTGGTAACGCCGTAAGCTCGAACCGGCACATCTGCTGCCATGGCAGGCCGGCGGCTAGCAGCGAGAGCAGCGGCGCTTGCAGCGCCAGCGATCGCAATGCCCTTAAGCATGTCTCTGCGCGTGAGATCTTCTTGTGACTTGATGCCAGAATAGTCTTCCATTTGTCTTCCTCCCATTTTGTACTACTGATTCCGGTTTGGTTTAGGGCTTAGTTCCTCTTGTGACTTGATGCCAGAATGGTCTTCCATCTGTTTTCCTCCCATTTTGCACTACTAATTCCGGTTTGGTTCAGGGTGTTGTAACAACGCAATCGTCGGGATGCCAAGACACCATCGAAATCTCGGCGTTTCGGCTAGAGCGATCCCAAATCCGAACTCTCATGGGCCCAATTTTGGTGTCCAGATGCTGATCCACGTATTTTCCGCGATAAAGCGTAGAACCAGCCGAACATTCGAGGCAATTTTGATTTGTATCAGAACCTGTTTCGTCGAGTTTCAAACGCTCGGCTCTGATCGCAACACAGGCATCTTGGCCGATTTCAGGTGCGGTTTGGCCGCTCCATCGCCCCGTGAGTGTTTGACCCTCTACGGCAACCGCAACGTACTCGCCCGATACGCTGCTCAGGCGGCAATCGAACAAATTTTCAAAGCCCATGAACTCAGCTGCAAAGGCACCGTTCGGTCGGTCGAACAAGTCCTTGGGTGTACCTAATTGCGTAATTTGACCATTGCTCATCAGAGCAATACGGTCGCTCATGGTCAGAGCTTCTTCCTGGCTATGCGTGATGTATACGAATGTCATGCCCAACTGGTTGTGAAGCCTGACAAGTTCCTCCTGCATCTGTTGCCTTAACTTTTCGTCGAGTGCCCCAAGAGGTTCGTCCAGAAGAAGGATGGCGGGTTCTGTTATAATCGCCCGCGCGAGCGCAACGCGTTGCCGTTCGCCTCCCGAGAGTTGCGAAACCCGTCGATTGGCCTTGCCATCAAGCTTCACCATTGCAAGAGTGTCAGTGGCACGCCGCGCACGAGCGGCTTTAGACACACCTCTTACACTGAGACCGTACTCGACGTTCTCCTGGACCGACATGTGTGGAAACAGCGCATAATTCTGAAATACGGTCGTGCAATTACGCTGTGCGGCAGGAACATGAATGACACTGGACCCGTCAATGGCGATCTTCTCGGCACTGGTCGCAGTTTCGAGTCCCGAAATCACGCGCAACATGGTAGTTTTCCCAGAGCCACTTTCACCGAGGACCGTCAGAAACTCACCGGCGTAGGCTGACAGGGAAACGTTGCGAAGGGCTTTAACTGCACCGTAGCTATGGCTGACTTCTTGCAACTCAAGCATTATTGAACGTTTGTCTTTCGGACTTTCGACCATCTTTTCTTGTGCGCCAAACTGTTTCTCAGGCCCGGGCCTGCTGTCAGGAGACATTTGCGTTCCCCCACGCCAGCGACTTGTTCCGCGACAGGTTGTCAGCAACATGATCCAGTGCCAAAACAAGTTTGTCGACGATTTCATCAATTTCAGATTTGGAAACGGTTAAAGGCGGTGAAAAGGCCAAAATATCGCCCCCTTGCAGTGCGCGGGTAATCATTCCTTGGTTCAGGGCTTCCTCATATACCGCCTTTGCCACGCCCAGAGCAGGGTCAAAAGGAACGTGACGATTCTTTGACGCTGAAAGCTCAACCGCTCCAATCAGCCCATGTCCTCGCGCATCGCCAACCAATGGATGGGCACCGGCACGCGTTTTGAGTTGATCTTGCATATAAGCACCAGTTTCCGCGGCATTTGCAACAAGGTTTTCGTTTTCCAGAATGTCGAGGTTTGCAAGTGCCGCCGCCGCCGGGATCGGGTGTCCACTGTATGTATAACCGTGCCCAAAGAACCCAATTTCGTCTGAACCAGCCTCCAGTCCCGCATAGACCCTGGCATTGACCATGCAGCCCGAAAGGGGCTGGTAGCCGCTGGTTATGCCCTTTGCAATCGTTATAATGTCCGGCTCCAGGTCAAACACCAGGCTGCCAAACATTTTCCCAAGCCTGCCAAACCCGCAGATGACTTCATCCGCAATGAACAGGATGTCATTTCCTTTCAGAGCCTCCTGAACGCGCCGGAAATACCCATCGGGCGGCACAATTACGCCACCGGCTCCCATGATCGGTTCGGCAATGAACGCGGCAATTGTTTCCGCTCCCTCTCGCTCGATGGTGTCTTCAAGTTCTGAAATCAGGTCGTCGACAAATTCCTCTTCACTGATGCCCTTGCCCTTTGACCAGTAGTAGTGTGGCGCTCGCAGCCTCACGACATCGAAGGCGGGCAGATCAAAGGCCTTGTGTACCCCATCCAGGCCAGTCAGGCTGGCTGACGCAACGCTCACTCCGTGGTACGCGCGAGACCGGACCAGTATTTTCTTTTTCTTTGGTCGCCGTTTGGCGTTGTTGTAGTACCAAACAATTTTCACCGCAGTATCATTGGCGTCTGAGCCGGAAGCGCCAAAGAAAATCCGCTTCATGTTTGCTGGAGCCATGTTGACCACGCGTTCTGCCAGCAGCGCTGGTGGCGTAGAACTCATTCCAGCGAAGGCGTGATAATACGGGAGTGTTTGAGCTTGCAGCGAGATCGCGTCTGCGATCTCGCTACGACCATAGCCAACGTTCACGCACCATAGCCCCGCAAGTGCATCAATATACTCCTTGCCCTTGTTGTCCCACAGGCGTGTTCCACGCCCCAGCTCCATCACCAGTGGACCTGACGCGGCCAAATCCTTCAGGTCGGTAAATGGATGCAGATGGTAATCGCGATCAAACGCTTCGGCGTTCAAATTGTGGCCATAGACGCTCACCGACAAAGCTCCCAGAAATCAAATATGATGTTTGACATATGATATATCTTTTTTTCGTTTAATCAAATTTTTTATCTGCAATCTTCCTGTTGCCGCCTACCGGGTGATGCTGACTTCTGTGCGCATCAACGTTGTGGCGAGGGATGCGGCTCTGGAAATCGCCTCTTTCACGGTGGAAACGCAGTCCAGGCATTCCTCGTGGAAGGCCTGATCTGAAGGATACTCCCTGCGGAGCGCGCGAAAGAAATGATCATTGCTACAGCCGTCTATGACCAAACGTGGTGCTTTTAGCGCACGGGACAGGATATCACCGCCTGGAGTCGCAAGCGTCGCGCATCGCTCGGCAGCTTGAAGATAGGACACGCCGGCTCCTTGCAGGACTCCGCTCTCCCGGGCGTTTGAGAAGGCACGTGCAATACGCTCCGCGACGGTTCGACTCTGCGCGTGGCCATTCAAGGCAAAGTTGCCAACGTGAACCTCGGCAACGCCGCCGGTTAAATTCGCCAAACGCAAATCAGCCCGCTCTCTGTCAAGACTCAAATACTTGTTCTTTCTGATTTCCTGACGAATTTCGGATAAGCGCGCTTTCAATCGAGCCTTGTCTGGGGGGTCGCCCCAGAGAACGGTTCGGCCAGAATTGACTTCCACTCGTGACAAACGTCCAAGCATGTTGGGTTGCAGTCCCTCTAGGTTTTGTCCCAGAGAGTCCGAAACAACGCTCCCGCCGGAAATCACCTGAACATCGCCAAGAATATCGAGGGCCCTGAAGCTGACATCAGGCAATGCAATCGCAGTGGCCTGCAGGCCGGACTCGCGAATATTCACTGCCAAAGTGGCAAGGGCAGCGCCCTCGATGCCTCGGCACAGAATGACGAGGGATTTGTCGCTTTGACTGAACCCCTCAAGTATTGGAACGAGCTTGCCAAAGTGCAAAATTTTCAAGTCCGCAAGAAGTACATACGGGGCGATGTAAACATCCGTTTGACCATAAGGGCTGGGCGAGAAATTTTCATCGGCGTGCCCGGCAGGCAAGCTTATCCCGTCTGAGATGTCACTTTGAATGCCGCGCTTAGGCATATCCTTCACCACTATGCGCCCCTTGCCTTTCAGTTCGGTATCAACTTCCGCGATTTGTGCCGCCAACTCGTTTTGATTTTTGGAGGCGCCTTTGGCCAGAGCCAAACGGTGTAAATGTGGGTCGTAGGGCACCGCAATCTTGTCGAGCTCAGCAAGTGCACAATCCGCCGCATCGGAAATCTGCTCGGCGAGCTTACCAGAAGAAATTTTGTGACCACAGATCACGTTTGCCTCTCCAAGAACCGCTTCAGCTATCAAAGCAAGTGAAGAGCAACCGTCGCCAAGATCTCGGTTCATGTCAAACAGGGCTTCCTTAAGAAGGACGCTTGACTGAGCACAGATCTTATGGCTCGCGGTCGTTTCGCGAGCAATCGAATATCCATCCCGAAGCAACTCCGGCGGTGCTGGAGGTCGATGCATCATGACCCCACAACCTGAAGGGCCGTACGAGAGTCGAATGGCTCTGCAGCTTTGATTCAGGCCCTTTAGCAGAAACTGTCTCGTTTCTCGGCCTTCAAGACTGAATGACTGCTTCATCGTGATAGGTTGCCTGAAATTCGTGCATTCGACCTTGCCTTGCTCGCTTGATGTACCCCATCTCTTCGCGCACAGGACGATCACCTCTGTCATTCTCGCAAACCGTCAGGAAGACCTTGAGCTTGTGGCTCATGGTCCTTGTGGCGACTTCGCTCTCAAACTATCCAAAGTTTGCATTTGATATATCATATAGTATATATATCTCCAACTGGTTTGTAAGGCAACCACCCTTCATCCTGATTCCATCAGGTTTTCGCGGTTGCCCGAGGCAAAGCGGCTGAAACAGTGAAGCCGGAGCGGCTCAAACTGGACAACCAACGGTGATCCAGACCAAAAAATCAAGTGCGCTGGCACAGCAAGGAAGATGAAAATCATGCACAACGAGAAACATCGCATAGCCGTTATTCCCGGCGACGGGATAGGAAAGGAAGTGATGGCGGAAGGTGTCAGAGCGATCGAAAAGGCGTCTGACACCTACGGGTTTAAGCTTGATCTTGACTGGTTCGAGTTTGCTTCATGCGAGTATTATCAAGCTCACGGCAAGATGATGCCAGACAATTGGAAGCAGACGCTTTCGACCTATGACGCCATCTTTTTTGGCGCAGTGGGTGACCCCAGCAAAGTACCAGATCAAGTTTCGCTTTGGGGTTCATTGTTGCTCATGCGCAAGGAGTTTGACCAATATGTCAATCTTCGACCTGTAAAGCTGCTGTCGGGGATCGATCCACCTCTCGCGAACAAGGCACCGGGTGATATCGACTTCGTTATCGTCCGTGAAAACACGGAAGGTGAATATTCATCAGTTGGCGGATGCATGTTCGAAGGAACCGCCCGCGAAGTGGTGATGCAGCAAACAGTCATGACACGTGTGGGGGTTGACCGCGTTCTGCGGTTCGCCTTCGATCTTGCTCAAGAGCGACCACGTCGTCATGTGACTTCGGCGACCAAATCAAATGGCCTGGCGATCACCATGCCTTATTGGGACCAGCGCGCCAAGGAAATGTCAGATGCGTATCCTGCTGTAGAGTTTGACCAGGAACATATCGACATCTTGACCGCAAAATTCGTTCTGAACCCTGAGCATTTTGATGTCGTTGTAGCATCCAATCTGTTTGGGGATATTCTTTCAGATCTTGGGCCTGCATGCACTGGAACCATCGGTGTCGCGCCTTCTGCAAATCTAAATCCTGAAGGGCGGTTCCCCTCCTTGTTTGAACCGGTTCACGGCTCTGCACCGGATATTGCAGGCAAGGGCATTGCCAATCCCATCGGACAAATCTGGACCGGCGCAATGCTGCTGGACCATCTTGGCGAGCGTAGTGCCGCTGCTGGAATTGAGGCTGCCATTATCGCCGTGTTGGAGAAGGGTAGCGTAAGGACGCCGGATATCGGCGGGAACTCCGGCACCTTGGATCTCGGCAAGGCCATAGCCGAGCAAATTCTGTAAGGGTCGCTCCAATCTTTGATCAAACATGGGAAAGAACACAATATCGAGGAGCACGTTAACTGACATGCCAAAACAAGAAATCACTGCGGTTTTTCCGGGAATGTTCTATCGCAAGCCTTCCCCGGATGAGCCTTTTTTCAAGAATGATGGTGATCCGGTCGCTGAAGGAGATGTGATTGGCCTCATCGAAGTCATGAAATCGTTTCATGAAGTCAAGTCAGAGTTCAGCGGTACGATAATTTCATTCAAGGTTGGCGACTCTGAACCGATTTCACCCGGAATGGTCCTCGCGGAAATCGAGACATAAGCGTGACAACGATGGTGATTTCGAAGATCTTGGTCACTTCCCTGACAAGGAAGAGATTGCTGTCAGAATAATCACGACCGCCAAAGATCTTGGTCTCGAGACTGTACAAGTGCTTAGCGAAGCGAACCGGGATTCTCCAGCCGTGGCTACGGCAGATCAGGCTATTGAAAGGGACTTGCACAGTGCCTGACAGTAATTCCTGTTAACGAGTTTATTATCATTGTTCGATGTGGTGATCGCTCTGAGATAGTATTGAGCGATCGCTTAGGTAAAGGAGGCTGGTCCGAATAAAGGTCACATGTACTGGAAATAAAATATGTCCAAAACTGAGGAGGCTCCTTCATGCGGAGTAGAAATGTTAGGAAGAATTAACGGGAAAGGGCGTACAAGTAGTCATATAAGTGACATGCCCGTGTGCCGAGCTGCAGCGACAAGAGATGATGACATGCCAAACCATACACTTAAAGGCTCCATTCCCGTCGATATTGATGCCAGTGCCAGACTGAATGTCGTGAACTGGGGTTTTTACGGTCGTGAGACCGAGATTGAAAAGTTGCGCATATGGCTTGGTCTGGGCAGTGGCGTCGACGGGAAGAACAGGCAGATGTTCAGAGCGTTCGCTATCCGGGGGCAAAGGGGAGTTGGCAAGAAGGAGGTTCTGATTGAGACACACCGGCGCCACGGGGATGATATCCCCCTGCTGATGGTCGAACTGCCCGATGATGGAAAGGGCAAGACCTGCGTGACGGATATTCTGGACAGGATTCATGAGCAGGAATTGCATTCCCTAATGCATGACGCACCTGAGCGTGGACCGTATTGTCGGGATGCATCCTGGTTTGTCAAGATTGTTCGTCATCTTCTGAGCAAGGGCGTCATCATCTGTCTGGACGAGTTTCACAATGCCCGACCGGCTGGTCTGGAGTCACCGCTCAAGCAAATGATCGACGAGCAGAACAGCAATCTGACCCAGCGTCGCCCCCAGCTGCCGGGCAAGCTGGTGGTGATGGGTTCACACCAGCAGCATATGGCACAGATGTTTGGGCAACGTGATCCACTGTTCGGCCGAGTGCCAACCATTATCGCGCTGCGTCCGTGGTCGGTCTCGACAGTACTGGATATCGCCAAAAGGCATGGGTGGTTAAGCTATCCGGAACGGATTCTCACGCTCTGGACCATGTGGGGTGGCATGCCGGAATCTTGGAAACGTTTGGCCATCAATCATGAATATGAACATTTACGAGACTTCACCCTTCTTCCGGATGACAAGGAATGGCGCCAAGAGATGCTGGCTGTTGAGCAAGAGATCATTCTAACGGACGAAAGTGAACGATTCGACAACCGGGCAGTGCTTGAACTAAAGGGATGGAGACGCTCGACGGTTCTGTGGCTAGGCAGGCATTCCCGCAAACGCATGCACGTCAAGGAGTTTCCGCCAGCTCTGCGGCCAGAACGAGATAGTGCATATAGGCCGGGTGTCGATGGAAGTCTGTCCGACTTTCTACGCAAGTTCGAGATGGATACGGACCTGATCCGTAGCCACGATCGCTTCACGGGTCTGACGGGCAATAGGAGAAAAGATCCTGTCTGGGAGTTGAATGATAACAATAGTCGCTTTCAGTTGCGTGTCTTCCCCGACCTGTTCAGATCTGACCGGCCGCTTCTGGATGTAGACGAAGAGGAGTCCGACGCGTTGACGGAACTCGAAACGCTAGAGGGTGACCTGCTGGAGCGCATGGCTGCGGCTTGGCTTGATGAGCACCCCAAGGTGGAGTGGAGTGTGGCTCATGCACATGCTGAAGGCGTGAGGGACTTCGATATCGATGTGCTGGCCAAGGTCGGTCGTGGAGAAGATGCCTATCTCGTTGTTGGCAACGCAAAGCGGAATGGAGCGGATCACGATCTGGCTGATCTGAAGGAAAAGTTCAAAAAGTTTCTGGAGATTGGCGGACTGGGAATCGATCAGTTGCGCGACCTTCCCTGCGATTATATGCTGTTTTCGCCCCATTTCTCGGACAGGCAGAAGGCCAGTTATGAGAGGTTGGGGGTCCAGTGCTGTAGTCTCAAGGCGATGCTGGCGGAGGTCGAGTCAGGTTGGCAACGAATACGGTGCAACATATCCTGCTAATTTTGTTTCCATCCAGCATTGTAAGGTTTCGATAACCCTGAAAATATTTTCCGTGAAGAAGCATACAGTCCCCTAGAGGCCTGCGGTTTCACGCAATGCATCGTTCATCCGGCTTTGCCAGCCTGTGCCGGCCTCTTTGAACTTTGCTACAACTTGTACCATCTTCAGATGTTCAATTTTGCTTTGAATATTGTCGTTCAAATTTTCTCTCCCAAACTAGACAGTGAGCTCACGAGTTACAGGTGTGTCCGATCTTGCTTTCGTTAAAGGGTTATGCTTCATTCCCGGTCCGTTTGCCATGACAGACGCAGGGGAATTGTATGGAGTAAGCTGGCCTGAGTGAGGCTATGTGGTCGTTGATTGAACCGCTACTTCAGACGGAAAGATGGTGCAGATCAAGACAAGCAGCACCGGACGGGAACCGGCTTTCAGGGATGCTGTCTGAAGAGCCGAGCATCTTTTGTTTTTTGATCTTGGTCTGGAATACGGCCAAGGAACCGTCGTTTTTAACGGTCCAGAAGATGTCGCACTGAGCCATCCCAGGACAGCCATTTGATGGACAAAGCCACTTGACGGCAAATCAAGTTCAACAAGCTGCGAGGGAAGTCAAGGAAGTGGATATGCTCAGGATGGCACAGCTTTCCCAGAAACAGGCAATTGAGGAAGTGCGCGGTTGGCCAGTTCAGGAGGAGTCAACTCAGTGTTCTGCGGATCGCTTTTTTCCAGCTTCGGATTTTCTGCTCTCGAGTGCCTGCATCAAGTGTGGGTTTGTATCTCTTGTTCAGAGCCCACTTGCTTGCGATGTCATCAAGCGAGACGCATATCCCGGCTTTCAGCCCCGCCAGATAGGCCGCTCCAAGGGCCGTGGTTTCCGCAACTTTGGGGATATCGACAACAACTCCCAACATGTTGGCAACAGATTGCATGGTGTAGTCACTGGTCGTCATTCCACCATCGGCTTTCAGAACGGTGCCTTCAAGGCCAGGGTAATCCATTTGCATGGCTTCAAGCAGGTCGGCAGTCTGAAAAGCCACGCTTTCCAGAGCAGCCTTGGCCAGTTCTTTCGGGCTGGTGCTGCGGGTCAAGCCAAAGATTGCCCCTCGGCAGTCCGAGTCCCAGTATGGAGCTCCCAAGCCGGTAAAGGCTGGAACCAGAATCACGTCCTGTGTTGAATCAGCTTCTTCGGCAAGTTGCTGGGTATCACGAGAATCCTTGATGATCCCCAACCCGTCACGCAGCCACTGGACAACAGCCCCGGCTATGAAAATTGACCCCTCCAGCGCATAGCAGGTTTCCCCGTGGATCTTGTATCCGATTGTTGTCAGCAGACGATTCTTGGAAGGAATTGGCTTATTGCCGGTATGCAACAGGGCAAAGCAACCTGTTCCATAGGTGGCCTTGAGCATGCCGGGACTGAAACAGGCTTGTCCCACTGTTGCTGCCTGCTGATCGCCGGCAACGCCCTGAATGGGTATTGTCTTGCCGAAATGTTCGGCCGCCGCCACGCCAAAATCGGATACGCATTCATGAACCTTCGGCAGCATGGATTGGGGAATGTCAAAAAGTTCCAGAAGTTCTTCGTCCCAAACCTGATCAATGATGTTGAACAGCATGGTTCGGGAAGCGTTGGTTATATCCGTGACATGTTCCTGACCATTGGACAGCTGCCATATCAAGAAGGTGTCAACCGTGCCAAACGCCAGCTCTCCTTGCCGGGCTCGTTGCCGGGCACCAGGGACGTTGTCAAGAATCCAGCGGATCTTGGTCGCTGAAAAGTATGGATCCAGCAACAGGCCGGTTTTCTGTGATATGAGGGATTCCAGTCCCTTATCCCTCAGTTCGGTGCAGTACGAGGATGTACGACGGTCCTGCCACACGATGGCATTGTAGACAGGTTTTCCCGTCTTTCGATCCCAGACGAGAGTCGTTTCTCTTTGATTCGTGATGCCAATCGAGACGATTTCATCAAGCCCCGTGTCGTTGATGACTCTGTGGCAAACCGACAGAGTTGTACGCCACAGATCATCAGGGTCGTGTTCGACCCAGCCTGATTGCGGATAATGTTGGGTAAATTCCTCCTGGGCCGTGGCCTGGGGTTTAAAACTTTCATCAAAGAGTATGGCTCGCGAAGAGGTCGTTCCTTGGTCTATCGACATAATTAAGGACATGGTTCTGGTTCCGGCTCTTTCTCCTGACATTCCCGATGGCGGGCACTATTCAAACACGCGGTGGAATGCGATTGAAAAGTTCAAACATCATCTGATATTGGGTGGAATTACCTGATAGGAAGCAAAATGCCAACAGAACTCCCCAACATCGTCGTTACCAATCTCCATAAGCGGTTTACGGGTATTTCATCGACCATCAGGAGTCTTTTGCCCGAGCAACGCAAGACACGAGACATATCGCTTGTGGACTGGGACGATTTGAATTTAGGTCCTGCTGAAAGCCTCATGACCTTGATCAGGGGTGGCTTTACCAAGCCGCTTGGGCGGGCAAGCTGTCGAATCCTCCATTGCCGCCGGAATATCGACATGATTGTTGGAGTCGTGTTGCGAGATGTGCTTCGTCAGAAGTGGCGACTGGTCTACACCAATGCCCAGAAGCGAATACCCGGAAAACTTCCAAAATTCCTGATTGAACGAATGGATGTCATCATTGCGACCTGCGAGCACAACATTCAGTTCAACAAGTGGCACTCGGTCATCATCAATCATGGAGTTGACATCGACTTGATTGCACCACGACCGTATCGACCGGGTGCCCGTGTCGATGATAAAAACCCGAAACACTATATTGGACATGTGGGTCGCATTCGACACCAGAAGGGCACGGACATCTTTGTTGACGCCATGATTGAAGTTTTGCCCAGATTTCCGGAATTCAAGGCTGTCATCGTGGGTCGTTGCAAACCTTCTGATGAGGAGTATTACCGGCTTCTAAAGGACAGGATCAAGTCAGCCGGTCTTGAAGAAAGGTTTGTCTTTTCAGGGGAAGTCACTTACGAGAACATGGCCAGAATTTATCGGCGAATGGTTTTATGTACGGCCTGTTCCCGGACTGAAGGATTTGGTCTCGTGCCATTGGAAGCCATGGCCAATGAGGTTCCTGCAGTGACAACGGCGACTGGCTCTTGGCCAGAGGTCTTGACTGAAGAGGTTGGATCGGTGGTTGAGGTAGATGACCAGGCCGGTTTCGTACGGCTATTGCATGACTATCTCAGCAACCCCTTGACTCTTGTGGACATGGGGATTCGGGCGCGAAGCCATGTCGTGGCCAACTATTCAGTCATTCACGAAGCCCATGCCTTGAACGCGCTTTATACAAAGTTGCTCCTGGGGGAAGATTATTTGAGGCGTGAATCCACTTCGTCATTTGCCAGTTGATAATTGCATGGTTCCCTTGGTGACTTGACTTCCTCGGTGTCAATCAGCACAATGATCCAGCCTATCTTGGTAGGGATTTTCGCTTGATCCGGCTTTGACATATGCCGGTGAGAGCAGGATTTGACTTCGCATCATCATTCGTTGCGTTGCGTGGCCTTGTGCTGTCTTCAGCACCTAGCTTCACTGTCTGCGATTGTGGTGCCATGGCGTTCAAGTTGCGGTGTGGCCCGGGGTCATGGGCCAGGGCTTCTGGGTGCGTCCCAATGGGGTCGTTCAATGCACACAGGCCCGTCCGCTGGGCTCTGAACAGTGCGCATGTCAGTACCCTGCGTGATACCGTTGATGCAGCGGGAGGGCATGATCATTCCGATGTCGTCCGATCTCCAAAAGGTTTGCCCATCGTGGGGTTGGCATTGGGACTAACAATCGTTCATCACGAATGAGAGAACGCCAACCAAGAGCGTAATCAGTGCCTGCAATCATCACAAAAGTAGTGCCCTTTTTGAAATGAGAGTTATTTTATTATGGTCGGTTACACGCTTAAATGTCTGAACTCAATGGTTTCCGCTTGCATGGCGACTCAATTTGTGCTGAAGGTAGCGCCAACGTTCACAGTCGTGCTGGCACTGGAGTAAGCTGTGGCAGATTTATGAATCAAAAGCGCGTGATAACCCTTCTCAAGTACGAGGATGAGAATATTTAGGTTGAGATTTGGATTGTCAGCCAATACCTTACATAAATGATATTGAGCATTCGACACAAGGCGCCTCGAAACTATTGGATCAACGGTCAAACAAAAGGACTGACGTCAATCACGTTCCACGGATCAGCCGTATTCTCAAAGCTCTGGATGTTGCGAGTACGCCAGAAGAGATGAATCAGCCCGGCTATTACTTTCATGGTCTTTCGGGTAGAGAAGCTGGACGCTATTCGGTTCGTGTCGTGGCCAGTATTCGGATTACTTTTGGTTGGCATGAGCGAGACACTATTGACATTAATATGGAGGACTGTCATTGACGGACAGACACGCTTCAATTCCACCGATGCATCCTGGCGAATTGGTCCGAGAAGACCTGCTTCCTGCTCTTCGTATCACCAAGACAGAACTGGCGCGTTCGTTGGGGATTTCCCGCCAGACACTTTATGACATCCTGAATGAGCGACAGCCAGTTACCGCTGAAATGGCTGTTCGTTTTGGAAAGCTGTTTGGCAATGGTTCCCGTTTTTGGATTAGTTTGCAGCGGGCATACGATCTTGAGATGGCAGAAAAGACCGTTGATACTTCCGATATTCCGACCCTGAAAGCATTGACTCCCTGACGACATTCTGCCACCGTGTCACGAGAACTGACAAAGGGTCACATCTGAATTGGTTTGCGATAAGACACGAAACGTGTGATCAAGTTGCTCAACGACGCAACTTCTATCGCCAAAGCCTGCTTTCAGGTCGACAAGCGTGTCAAGAATTCGGTGGGTCTGTCATGGGCAAGAATCTCGGATCCGAATCCGGGACGCCATCGGGCTTTACCAAATGCCTTGGGCAGTTGGTAAAATGAGTTGACTTAAGAATACGAAAACTCCTAAATACAGGCAAGCAAGGATCGGTCGGAAGGTCAGCAGGAACTACAGGTTAAAATTGAATATTCATCATGTCAAGCTCATCCAATTTTCTTAATCCCTTTCGACCTGGCATCGGTACTCCGCCACCTCTCATGGGACGACGCCCAAACATCGAGCAAGTTCTGAAAACAACACTGAACCGGCTCAAGACAGGGGAAGTGATGCCAAACTTTGCTTATCTGTATGGTCCACGCGGCAACGGAAAAACGGTTCTGTTGCGCTGGCTGGAAGAACAAGCCGCTTCCGTTCGCGTTCTGACGATCACGTTGGACCCGATTGACCTCGTGTCCCATATGGATTTGGTGGCAGCCGTTCTGAAGCATGTGGACCCCGAAAAGTCCGGAATTGAACTAAAGAATGTGTTGCTTAAAATTCCCCTGCTTGAGGCGCAGTTAGCGCAGCGGGACCGTCCGGTACACACCTTGACTGACGTACTGAAAGCCACGAAACGTCCCTTGCTGATTATCTTGGACGAAGCTCATACCGATGACGTCAGTCTTGGGGTCTTGAAGACATTAATGAATGCCGTGCAAACGGCGGGTTCAAAAATCCCAATTGCATTAGTTTTGGCCGGCACCCCTGGGCTTGAGGACAAATTGCGAGCTACCGGTGCGAGTTATTGGAGCCGGAGTGAAAAACTACCGATTGGACGCTTGTCAACCGAGGCATCCGTAGACGTCATAACTCTGCCGTTGGATGACATGGGGATCGTTGCTGATCCCGTGTCGGTAGAACGGTTGGTACATGTTGCGAATCGCTATTCGTATTTTTTGCAGCTCTACGGACATGCAGCCTTTGATGCGGTCCAAGAAAGTGGAACCAATCGCTTCGGACCGAGGGAGTTCGAGGTTGCTGTGACTGGGGCCATGGATAGTCGTACGGACTACTACATGGATCGTTTCCAGGAGTTTGATGATGTGAATGAGTTGCAGCTCGCACGTTCTGTTGCATTAGCTTTCAAGGGTCATGTGGTCGTTTGACCAACATGCAGTTGAACGATGTGCTCAGTTCCATGGATGTAAAGCAGCGTCTGGTTCGCAAGCAGTTCTTGCAGCACAAGGGTTATATTTGGCTTCAAAAGGGTCAGACTCTTTGGGAGCCGGAGATCCCATCCTTGATGGACTTCATGATTGAGCAAACGAAACCAGAACCCGGCGAACCTGGCGTTATCTGATGACAACAAGCGACGGCCTCGTGACTTAGGCACGCAAGTGGACTTTTCCCCACTTTGACGGTTTGCGGATCAGCACAACCTTGCATGCTGCTGTTTTGTCAACGTCAAGAGTTTCTGCACACGGCGAGTCATGGTCACACAACAAGGAGAAGCGGAACGGTACAATGTTGCCATGCAAGAGCGATTGATCCTTAGGCCCAACTTGCCTGTTGTTCACACCCTTTTCCTTAATGGCAAGATTTCAGACGGTTGTTGCTGTGTCATGCTTACGATGAAGCCGATTTGCTGAACCTTGCTGTATCAGGCTCATTGGTGTCATATGCAGATGCTTCCAGCTTATCAGTGCTACGCACTGTCAGCTTTGTGGAGGGAGCCCTGCTTAAAGGAATGTTTCCCTTGCAAGGCGTCTGCCCGAAAAGCAACATTTCTTGGTCTTGGCAGCATCGTGAGGCTGCTTGCGTTGTGCGAAGAATCGCCTCGAAGGCTAGCAATTCCGTGATCGTGGCTCTATGGCCCCAACCTTCGTGTATTTTTCAACGCAAGTATCGGATATTAATTGAGCCGACCCAACTGAGCACGACGATCATTGAGACGTTGGACATCGATCGGAATTCGCGGACCGACATCGAGAAAATGTTCTCAAGGGGTCACAACATTTGTATGTTCATCCGCGTAGCCAAGGACGCGACGGGTTTACCCTAGTCGGCGCACTGGTGGTGCTGGCATCCAATCGCAGCCGTTTGGGACGGTTGATTCGTCAGACTGAACGGATATGCTCCCTCGTTCTGCCCTTCGTTCTCCGAACCGGATTGGCCTCTCCGATTACAGGCCGGATGCACGCTGGCGAACCGATCACCGGATAGGACAGCTTAACAGTTTATTTTCGGATCGGCAGGTCGTTTGAGGAACTCAAGATGACAGCCGGAAGAAGCCTGAGATGTATCGATTGATCCGATACGATGAACCGCATGAAAAAATTGCAGGGTTTTCTGCCAGACATAAATTCGTTCCCACGGTCCTATATGGTCGTGACTCACAAGGCTTTGCAACTCAAGCTGAGACACTACCGAGATGGTTCGATTCTTGACATTCGAGTTCTGGCAGTCTATCGTCACGCGCAGGGCATCGCACACGTCGCAAGCGACAATTTAAATGCAAACAGGAGAGACTTGATGATCGACGGGAATTCGCGACCCGTCTTTGATGCGCAGGGAGTCCGAAATTTCATCATCGCACGGGACCGCGTCATCAACCCCGTTTTTGTCGGCCGGGATGACATCATGAGTCGCGTGAATGACTGCGTCAACTTGGTCAATATACGACGTCAGACCCAAGCCATGGGCAACCCTGCCGAAGGGCTAATGCAACTGATCCAAGGGGCACCCGGCGTTGGCAAGTCTTCCCTCTTGCGGGCGCTCGAGCATCATCACATCCAGCGGCTGAAGAAGGCGTCAAACGATCACAAGGTCATACCGATCGTCATCAGCGATACGAAAGGGCTGTCGGTCGATCATGTGCATCAGCATCTGCGCGACGGCCTCCAAACGGTCATGGATCGCGTTGGCAACGGCGAGGTGCGTGCCGTCTTGCGGAGCGTGCTCAGCCTCGTGCGCGACGTCAACATTCTCGGTCTCCGGCTAGGAGCGCCGCCCGCTGAGACCGAGCCGCCGCACCTGCCACAGAACTGCACCATCCTGCTCATGATCGATGAGATTCAGACCGTGCCGGGTGGCCCGGACGATGCGGGCGCCCACATTCTACAACGGCTGGAAAGTGGCAGCAACGGTCAGGCTGTCATGCCGGTGCTCGCCGGGCTTGGCAACAGCCATCAGGTGCTACAGGAGTTGGGGCTATCACGCCATGGCGACGATGCTGTCACTTACATGAAGGCACTCACGCGGGCCGATATCGACGAGGCCGTTCGACAATTCATCGAGCGGTTTGGCGTCACCGCGACGGACGAGATTCAAGAAATCTGGAAGCGCACCCTCTATCGCTGGTCACGGGGTTGGCCCAAGCATCTGCAGAACGGCTTGGCCGTTCTCGGTTCCAAATTACTCGAGAGCGACGGCATTCTTGATACGGTTGATGTACGAGAGGCCCAACGACATGCCGTTGCCAAGCGCATCGACTATTACTGGACCCGCTTCGGCGAGCAACAGAAGCATCCTGCACTACTGGGTCAGGTTCTAGCTCATATGGGTCGCGACCCGGTCTCCTTCGAGACCATCGAGGCTGGCATTCGTGCCACCATGCAGATGGAACGCTGGCACGACTGTCCCGCTCCCGACTGGGACGGCATGCTACGACGCGGACTTGTCGATGGCATTCTCACGCCGCAACGCAAGATCCTGTATGAATGTCCGATTCCGTCCTTGCGCTCCTTTGCCGTTATGCAGACCGGCACGCCACTGCATGACATCGCCCTGAGCGGCAACACAACCGGCATGGATCACGAGTTTCAGGGGACGGATATCGACGGGTGCGACGCTTGGGGCCGCACACCCCTGCATATCGCCGCCCAAGAGGGCTGGGGCGGTGTCATCGACAACCTCTTGGCAGCCGGGGCCACGCTGGAGACAACCGATCGATGGGGCCGCACGCCCTTGCACATCGCCGCACATGACAATGCCGAAGACGGGATAGAACACCTTCTAACCGCCGGCGCAGACGTTCATGCGACCGACCGGCGTGGGGCCACGCCCCTGCATCACGCCGCTGCTCAGGATAGTGCTTGGGCCGTCGCACGACTCCTGGATGCGGGTGCCAGTCCGCAAGCCCGTACTCGCTTTGGGCAGATGTCTCACGATCTGGCTCCGGATGGCAGCGAAAGCAGGCGCCTTCTGGATACAACGACATCAGATACTGGTCCCAAAGAATCTGGTATGTAGAATCGCGTGCCACCATCGGCACCTGCGCCTTAGCCTTGTTTCCCAGCCAGACCCGTTTGCACACGATGCGATTGGCCCGAAGTCGCGTTGGGAGTTTCGGTGTGTAGCTCGTGCCATGCGGATCATGCAAAGACGAATGTGAACCACATGAGGGCGGAGCGTTCACTTTGGTGACTCCGATGATCCAAGAAAAGGATACGGGGTAAACCTGCGGTTGGCAAAGTATACAAGTCCTGAAACTAAGCGAATTTGAGTGCTTGTCAGCCAAATTGGCTATAATTGGATTCGTTATTGACAAAACGGGTACGAAGGGCTAGAAAACGATAGATATCCAGAGAATCTGCGCAGAAGGGTATATGAGCCTTATTGTGGGGGTTCGAAGGACGGGGGATATCCACGTGAAACGTCTCGAAGGAAAAGTCGCCGTCATCACCGTTGCAGCGCAATCCGATGCTCAGCCGCTATTACATTCAGGTGTCGCTGTCTGACACGCCTGACAACTGGTCCGATGACCGGTTCTGGGAGATCCTCCCGAGCCGTTTCCCATGTGGCGTTGCCAAGACAATTCAAATCGGCCCGCCGATCAAGAAATTTATAGTACCGTTGTTCAGCTTTGTGAGCGAGCCGCAGTACTGCGACAGTCTGTTTCTGGCTGGCGATACAGGACATGTCGTGCCACCAACTGGGGTCAAAGATCTGAACCTGGCGTTTTCTGACGTTTACTGCCTGCAACGTGCTCTCGTGGCACATTTCAAGAACGGCAACGACGCCCTTCTCGACGATTGCTCCGACACCGCACTCATGCGCGTCTGGGCCGCTGAGAACATCTTGTGGCGGCTGACCAAGCCCTTGCACGCTTTCCCTGATGAGGATCCATTCGCCCAGAAGATGCGTGAAAACGGCTATAACCTGCTGCTAACGTCGAAAACGTCTCAGAATGCGTTTGCCTACGAGTACATTGGCCTTCTCCAAGTAGCCTAATCACAATCGGGCTGTAACGAAAGCCGGCCCGCCGAACCAACCAGGGAGGAAGAAGTGAAGAAACTTACAACCATCGCTGTAGCCGCTTGTCTGGCAGTCGCCCCGATGGCCTCGGCCAAGGAACTGTCGCTGGCCTATTTCATGGGACCGAATCACCCGATGAACAAGGCAGTGTTCACACCATTCGCGGAAAAGCTCGCGGAGGTTTCGGGCGGTGCCCTGACCGTGCGCCAGTTCCCCGGCGGAGCACTCAATTCAGTGCCGCCCAGGCAATACTCGATTCTTCTGGACGGCGTTGCCGACATTGCCTTTCACTTGCCCGGCTACACCGCACCGATTTTCCCAATTACCACGTCAATCACCACGCCCGGCCTGTGCTCCGATGCAATCGACTGCACCGAGGCACTCTGGCGTGCCTACGACGAAATCGAGAAAGAGTTCGACGCCAAGCTTCTTGCGCTCTGGGCCAACGACGCCCCAGCGTTCTTCACCAAGGACGAACCTGTGCGTACGCTTGAAAGCTTGGCTGGCCTGATTGTCCGCGTGCCCACCGCGCAAGATATCCCGTTTGTCGAGGCCCTTGGCGCTTCAGCGGTGTCGCAGCCGGTTTCCGTCATCAACCAGAACCTCTCCAATGGTGTGGTCGATGCGGTCTTGGTCGATCCGTCGGCCGCAATGTCGTTCAAGTTGCACGAACCTGCCAATTACCTGACGACCGGCTATCCCAGCGGTGGTAGCCCTTTTGTCCTGCTGATGAACAAGGGCATCTACAATTCGCTGACCGCAGAGGAACGCGGCTGGGTCGATGAGGCTTCGGGCAAATGGCTGTCGCTTGAGGGCGCCAAGGCATACAGGAATGTTTCGCAGCGCGGTATTGAGGTCTCTCGCGAAAACGGTGTCGAAATCATCTCGTTGACTGAAGAGGAAATCGCCCGCTGGCTTGAGGCCATGCAACCGGTGACTGATGCATGGATTGAAAGTAGCGTTTCACAGGGCCTGATCGGCGCTGATGTCAGCAAGCTGATGAAGGGTGAATGATAAATGGCCGGCCCGTCCGTACCCTTTGATCGCGTTGATCGTGTTTTCGGCAACATCGCCGGCCTCTTCGCGATCGCTGGCGGGTTAGCCCTTTTCTTGCTGATGGCCGTCACCGTCATCTCGGTCTTCTGGCGCTATGTGCTGCGCGACCCGATCTTCGGGATCGAGGACCTTTCAATCACCTCGCTGGCGGTTCTCGTGGCCGCGGGCGTTGGCTACGGCGCAGTCTATGGTGCCCATATCAGCGTCAATGTCATCGCCGATGTCTTTGGCCGCAGTACGACGCGTGTCACCGATGCAATTGCGCGTATTGCAGGCGTCGCGATTTGCGCCTATGCAACCTGGGGACTCGTCAAGAAGGGCACCTGTGGCTTGCCTTGCGGTGCGATCACCCAGAATCTCAGCATCTTGCACGAGCCGTTTTACTATTCGCTTGCCGCAGCAATGGCACTTTACGCTGCGGTGCTATTCCATCGGCTAGTTGTTGGTTTTGTCCATTGGTCCGGTGAGGACCCCAACGAGGAGACAAAATGATGGACGGCTCAATCCTGGCACTACTAGGATTCGCCGCTCTTTTCGTGTTGCTCTTTTTCCGAATGCCGGTTGGCACTTCGATGATGCTGGTAGGAGCGGGCGGCATATACATGATCCGCCCGCCTGCCAGCCTGCCAGTAGTTGCGGGTGAAATCTTCGGCGAGGCCACGAGTTACTCGCTCACCATTCTGCCGCTCTTCATCCTGATGGGGAATTTGGCAGGTGTTTCCGGCATGAGCCGTGACCTGTACGATGCTGCGCACGGCTGGTTTGGGCACCTGAAGGGTGGATTGGCGTCGGCTACCATTGTCGGCTGTGCGGGATTCTCGGCACTTTCAGGCTCGTCGCTCGCCGCGGCGATGACTATGGGCCGGGTCAGCCTGCCGGAAATGCAGCGTTATGAATATGACGACGGGCTGGCGACAGGAGCGATCGCAGCCGGCGGTACGCTTGGCATCCTGATCCCGCCGTCGGCCGGCTTCGTGATCTACGCCATCCTGACCGAGGAATCGATTGGGCGGCTGTTTATGGCGGGCGTGTTGCCAGGGTTGCTCCTGACACTGCTCTTCATCCTAACGATCTGGGTCTTGGTGCATCGCCGCCCTGAAAAGGCGCCGCAATCAGCCAAGCCCGAAACCATGGGCGAACGCATGGCAGCACTGAGCCGGGCTTCGTGGATTGTCAGCATCATTGTCCTGACAATCGGTGGCATCTACACCGGCGTTTTCTCGGCGATTGAGGCTGCCGGAATCGGTGCTTTTCTGGCGCTGATCGCCAGTTTCGCTCGGCGTTCGGTTTCCTGGTCTGTGATACGCGAGGTCACGGTCAACACGTTGAAGTCGACAGGCATGGTGTTTCTCATTCTGTTCGGTGCCTTTGTCTTCAAGACCTTCATCGGTTTCACAGGTGTAACCTATTCGCTGACGCTTTGGGTCGAGGGTTTAGGCTTTTCCGGGATGCAGGTAGTGATCGCAATCCTGATCGGCTTCATCTTGCTCGGCACCTTCATGGAGGGTTTCGCGATCCTGGTGCTGACGGTTCCGCTGGTCCAGCCAATTTTGGAATCGCTGGGTGTCGACCTGATCTGGTTCGGCGTACTAATGGTTATCGTGCTGGAAATGGGGTTGATCTCGCCACCCGTCGGAGTCAACGTTTTTGTGGTCAAGGGCATCGCGCAAAACGTGGCACTGAACACTATTTTTCGCGGTATCTGGCCATTCTGGTTCGCCATGTTGACCGCAGTGATTTTGATTCTGCTGTTCCCGGCGATTGCGCTCATGCTGCCAAATGGGATGTTTGGATAATCGGTCGTCTGGTTCCACGATCATTGCTGTCCCAAAAGGGCTGCCTCTCATTGTCCACAGGGCGGTGTGATCTGCCTGTTAGCCAAAAGTCTTGTCTGAACGTAATCGCTGGTGCAAGCGGTGGCGGTCTCCGCCTCTTCAACACGCCCATCGAGACGGGCGAAAGTCAGTGCCAGAAGGAGGGGTCAGAACGACCTCACGGCAATGAAGAGGATGCCCCAGATGATATCGGCTTGCATGACAGGACCGGATGGCTCTACGGGCAACTCCCTTGAGAGCCAAGGATTCCTTCCTTAATGGAATTCTTGATCGAGCAAACGGACGCCGACTCCGGCAACCTCAATGTTATCTGATGACTCTGATGCTGGCGTATCCGACTCTGTAGGGTAAGTGGGAGGACTCGGCAACACCCCTATCCGCTTGGTGCCTTGTGGTTGCTGAAATTCACTTGAAACGGCTAAACCGCCATGGTATATCCTAGGTCGGTGAGGCAAGCGGTGGCACACATTGATAAATTGCGGAGCAATGAGTTGCGGCCCTATGATAGCCGCTTAGTCGCCAACTGGTTTATTCGTCATGCCAACAAGCAAGGGAAAGCCATGTCCATCATGCAGGTTCTCAAGTTGGTCTATATGGCGCACGGGTGGTGCTTGGCTGTGCTTGACCGCCCCTTGATCCAGAATCGTATTGAGGCGTGGAAGTATGGACCTGTCATTCCAGAAATATACTTTGCCTTCCGGCCTCATGGGGCGTATAACATTCAACCAGTTGAAGTTTATGAGCGCGAAATCGATTCGGATGCCGAGCAACTTCTTCAGTCTGTTTACGTCATGTACAAAGACATGTCGGCAGCGAAACTTTCCAGTTTGACTCACATGAGAAATGGGCCATGGAATCAGATTTATCGGCGTAAAGGAAATTATCATGGTATTCCTGATGAAGTGATCGCGAGGCACTTCAAAGAGAAGTTGGCAAGATCGAAGAATGATTGAACTGTCGAAGACAGACCCGGATGCAGAGTTAAAGTCATTGGATGACAGTCCACCGGAAGAAGAAACGCTGGTCTCCAAGCAAATTCGCTGGCTCCGTTATGCAGTTTGTGGTTTTGTTGCGCTCGTCATTGCCGCCTTAGGTTTTGTGGGGTGGTACATACTGGATTTTGTGTTTCAACTAAGTGCTGAAGAAGCCTTTGAGGGCCCAATGGCGATAATCGCCATTTCCCCCATTAAGCATCACGATCATAGCAATTTTTGTTCTGATCGGGGTATTTCGAGTGCCCAAAGTGGGTAAAATTCCTGGTGGCCCCCGTGGAATTGATAATCAAAGGCCTTTCCAGTAGCGAATAGGCGGTCAACTCTGTAGAATGAATGATGGTTCAAGAAAGCGGTGTGATATCTTGTAATCAAATGATCAAACAAGAATTCTTCTCCGTTGTCCTTCTGCCGTAACATACACGCTCCGATTATTAAAAATCGGCCGGTATGCCTTAAATCAATGCCCTGCTACAAGTCGTCATTGGGCGGGTTGATTCGTCTGCATTACGAAAGCGAAGGCGGTTTGGAATCGGAACGTCGTTGGTCAACGCGCAATCTGGGCGACACAACAACTCTCCAATTCGCTTGTTGGCACCTATGCGTAAAAGGTCTTTCACTGGTGTTAGCCCTGCTCCCTGCATGTGCTTGGACAGAGGTACGGGGTATTGTGAGTTGACAATTGTTTCGATCGTGATCAAACCCCCGCCTACAATCTTGATCCCAACCGCGTTCCCTGATTGATGGCAATTTTTGCATCCAGCCCATCGGTCTTGTCAGCACCGCCAATGAGATGAAACCCAATCCCACGATTGGCAAGTTCATTGGCCAGTGCTCTTTCCGGTTTTTGGCCAGTACAAAGCACGACCATATCAGCGCTAATCTGGATGCACTCGTCCCGTTTGGACTTGATCAAAATACCGTCTTCGTTGATATGCTCGTAATTGACTCCAGCTAACATCTCCACCCCCTTCATTTGCAACGAAGCCCGATGAATCCAGCCGGTTGTCTTTCCGAGTTTTTTGCCGGCGCGTTCCTTGCTGCGCTGCATGAGGACAACCTTGCGACTTGCCGGCAAGGGCTGCCATGTACTCGTGGATACCCCTCCTCGATGCAGCGATGGGTCTGATACGCCCCACTTCTTCTTCCAGGATGCGATATCTTCAGTCGGACTGACGCCATCCTGCGTCAGGAACTCCGCAACATCAAACCCGATCCCGCCGGCTCCAACAACGGCAAATTGTGTCAGGGCAGGATCAAACCTGTTCATGATCAAGTCATGATAGGCAATCACATTATGGTTCTCCACTCCCGGTATGGAAGGTATGCGTGGTTGAACCCCGGTTGCAATGATGACTTCATCGAACTCGGCCAGATCTTCGACCGAAGGGGACACATTCAGATACAATTGTACGTCCAACTCATGGAGAGTATGTGAATACCAGTTCAGCAATCCCTGAAACTCCTCCTTGCCTGGAATTCTGCAGGCCAGATTGATTTGCCCTCCGATTTGAGCGTCCTTTTCAAAGAGGGAGGCCCGATGACCTCGCATCGCGACAGTGATGGCGGCCGACAATCCAGCGGGTCCGGCTCCCACGATGGCTATCCTTTTCAGTTTCCGCGTCTGTACATAATTGAGTTCGGTTTCATGGCAAGCTCGGGGATTGATCATGCAGGACGGAATCTGGCCCGTGAAGGTATGGTCAAGACATGCCTGGTTGCAGGCAATGCAAGGTGCAATTGACTTGGCCTGACCGTTTCTTGCCTTGTTAAGAATGTCAGCATCGGCCAAGAAGGGTCGAGCCATCGAAACCAGATCAGCAAAACCCTCTTTCAACAGTTGCTCTGCGGCTTGAGGTGAATTGATGCGATTGGAGGTCACGACCGGGATGTTGACCTGCCCCATCAACTTCTTTGTGACCCAGGCAAAGGCATTCCTGGGCACGCTTGTCGCAATGGTTGGCACTCTGGATTCATGCCATCCGATACCGGAATTGATTATCTTTGCGCCAGCCTTTTCAACTTCAATGGCCAACTCCACAACTTCATCCCAAGTAGAACCATCGGGTACCAAATCAATCATTGACAGGCGGTATATGATCAAGAAGTCGTCACCGACGGCCTGGACAACGCGTCTGACAACCTCAAGGGGAAGGCGCATTCGGTTGTTGTAGTGGCCACCCCACCGGTCCTGACGCTGGTTGGTTCGGGTTACCAGAAACTGGTTGAGGAAATATCCTTCCGACCCCATGATTTCGATGCCGTCGTAGCCGACAGAGCGAGCCTTTTCGGCTGTTGCAGCGATGTCACTGATTTGCTTTTCGATGCCGTTTTCATCCAGTTCGACCGGGACAAAGGGCGAAATCGGCGACTTGATGGGTGATGGTGCAACACAGTCCGGACTGTAGGCGTATCGACCTGCATGCAGGATTTGCATGGCGATCAGGCCACCCGCGTCATGCACTCTCTGAGTTACGTATCTATGGCCGTCAAGATCATCCTTGGTGTAAAGACCGCCGGCATCCGGAAACACGCCACCTTCCCTGTTGGGAGCTATACCACCGGTAACCATCAGCCCGACGCCTCCCAAGGCTCGTTCACTGTAAAACTGGGCCACCCTTTCCCAGTCACGAGTTTCAACTAACCCGGTGTGCATAGACCCCATGACAATACGGTTGGGGAGAGTCATGAACCCGAGATCAAGGGGTTCGAAGATGTAGGTGAATTCCTCAGCTTGCATGGCAAGCAACGCGATGCGAACGGCCTGTCATTCGAATTGGAAAACGGGCGTTTTGCCGCTTACAAATCCATATAAACATGAGACTCCGATTTGGCCCCAGGATGCGTCACGGCTCCCTCCCGGGTCGAACCGACAAGCTGGGCATATTTCCACAAAGCACCGGAACTGTAGATTGTGTCCTTGGGTTCGCTCCAGCTGGCCTTTCTCTTCGCCAGCTCCTCTTCGGTCAGATCAACCGAGAGTATCCCTTTAATGGCATCAATGGTGATCATGTCTCCATCCCGCAACAAGGCAATGGGACCGCCATGGGCCGCTTCAGGACCAATATGACCGACACAGAATCCCCGTGTGGCCCCTGAAAAGCGACCATCAGTGATCAGCGCTACCTTCTTGCCCATTCCCTGACCGGACAGAGCTGCAGTGGTCGCCAGCATTTCCCGCATACCGGGGCCACCGGCCGGTCCTTCGTTGCGAATGACGATCACCTCGCCTTCCTTGTATGCGCGTTTCTTGACCGCCTCAAAGGCATCTTCTTCGCATTCAAACACATTGGCAGGACCACGAAAGACGATCTGGTCACGCTCCATCCCGGCGATCTTGACGATCGCTCCGTCTGGTGCGAGGTTGCCCTTGAGCCCGACAACCCCTCCTGTTTGCGAGATGGGATTGTGAACGGAATAAATCACCTTGCCATCGGCGTCTCGTTCAACACGGTCTAGTTCTTCGCCCACCGTCTGGCCTGTTGCCACGATGCAGTCCTCATGGATCAGTCCAGCTTTGCGAAGTTCCTTCATCACCACGGGAACACCGCCGACTTCGTAAAGATCTTTTGCGACATATTTTCCTCCGGGTTTCAAGTCGACAAAGTACGGCGTGCTTTTGAAAATCTCACACACATCGAACAGGTCGAAGTCAATTCCGGCCTCGTGAGCGATGGCTGGGAGATGGAGGCCGGCATTGGTTGAGCCACCCGTGCACGCAACGACTCGAGCGGCATTTTCCAGTGACTTGCGGGTAACGATGTCACGCGCCCGAATATTCTTATCCAGCAAGTTCATGATGGCTGTTCCGGAGGCTTCGCAATACTGATCACGACTTTCATAGGGAGCGGGAGCGCCAGACGAGTTGGGCAAGGCCAGACCAATGGCCTCGGAAACGCAAGCCATGGTGTTGGCCGTAAACTGACCGCCACATGCGCCAGCGGAAGGACAAGCAACTCGTTCCAATATAGCCAGTTCCGCATCAGACATTGTCCCAGCCTGATGGCGTCCGACAGCCTCAAACACATCCTGAACGGTAACATCCTTGCCATTCAGTCGACCCGGCAATATTGATCCGCCATAGACGAATACCGACGGGGTATTGAGACGAACCATGGCCATCATCATGCCGGGCAGGGATTTGTCACATCCCGCCAAGCCAACAATGGCGTCGTAGCAGTGGCCACGCATAGTCAACTCAACCGTGTCGGCGATGGCCTCGCGCGAAGCGAGCGAAGACCGCATGCCTTCATGCCCCATGGCAATCCCGTCGGTTACTGTTATGGTCGTGAACTCCCGTGGTGTTCCCTTGGCCGATTTGACTCCCAGCTTGACGGCCTGGGCCTGGCGATCAAGGGCGATGTTGCAGGGTGCCGCCTCATTCCAGCAGGTGGCGACTCCCACAAACGGCTGATCAATCTCGTGCTCGGCCAAACCCATGGCGTAGTAATATGAGCGATGGGGAGCTCGCGCATGCCCTTGGCTAACATGGCGGCTGGGCAAATTGGCTTTTTTTAAGGTCATGACTCAATCCTGAAAGTTTGCTGGAACGGTATTGTTGTCAGCCGGTCGAAGATGATGTGCTGAGGCACCACGGAAACCGAGACTGCAAGACTCTTATCATTATATTGGCCAATTTCAACTCATGGAAGAGGTCAGTTGGGGAGAGATTTGAGACGACATATTGGATGAGATCAAACAATGTCCGCTCTCTTTACATCACGACAAAAAAGACCACATGGAAAGAGATACCGAGATCAAGTCCCGATAAATCACACAGAAATGGAGCATTGTGATGCGTGGCAATTCAGGTTGTTTATGGCCGGGTTCACTTTTTTTGTTGCTTGCTGTTGCGGTCGCCGCATGGTTCACGCACCTCTATGTCTGCTTTACTCAGGGTGAGTGGGGCTTTCTGATAGCAGGAGCAATCTTTGCCCCCGTTGCGGTCGTGCACGGCTTTGGAGCGTGGTTTGGATTATGGTCCTAAATCGGCACCCTCAGCCCTGTAAGACAGTTTTCATCTAGAATGATCCCAGCTCGGTTTCACAGTTGTCGCTGTGTACAAACTTCCGTCTTGCAAGAAGCGATAATAGAGTAAGGTTCTTCCGTCCTCAAGGGGGTGTGATGACACTGTGTGTGAACGGATTGATTTTCATATACTCGTAGCAATGTGGTACTGAAGAAGGGAACATTTTGGCAGTAACCATGGAGCACTTGGGTCCTTTTACTGTTCATCTTCCAAGAAACCGAGGGTGAGAGAAGATGTGCATCACCTTCTGGTGGGTTTCTCAATACGTAGAGAGAGTGAGAAGGAGTTCAGAACGGCTGGATTTCACTTGGTTGATGTCTAAGGCTTGAGATGTGACTTGAGGCAAACTCGAACAGTGAGCTTCTCTACGTAAATGGACTCACAGTCTACGAATACTCCAGCCCGTAATTGATAGGAATCATATCTAATTTGCCCCGGACATGCGCCGAGGACAGACCCCGGACCACGCAAGCTGTGCGGTACGCCGCTGGCAGTAGATGACTGGTGCCGCTTTTGCACTTTGTCCGGCTATCGGGACTATTGGCACGCCCAGGATACGTTGCCGCTGGATTCCACCGGGTTTCTCCAGGGGATCATGGGCTTTAAACAGGGACGTCCAGTTTTCTTCACGGCCTCAGATCACGGCCGGGTTCCCGCTCGCGCACCCGGGTGCCGCCGATCGATGATCCTCCGGGTGATGGCCTTGTCCAGGCCGGGCTGGCGGTCCTGGGATAAGGGCTGGGCCGGAACACGCCGGCTGCCGCTGTTACCCCATCCGCTCATGATGAACCTCCGAGTCCTCCAAGATCAGGTTTGGATCCGATCATGGTACGCAGGCACGGCCAGTCATTCTGCATCTCGTCCGTCATGGCGGGGATATCCAGGCACAGAGCGTGGGGGTGTCGGGCCGTCTGCTGGGGTGCCCAGACGGGCGAGATCAGGGCATATTTCCGGCGCAGTCCTCCCATCTTGTCGTTGAAGCTCGTGGCCCGGGTCAGCAATCGCTCCAGCCGAGCGGGCATGCCCGTCTCGCCACTCATCTGGCGGGCCGCGTCGCGCTTGGCGCTAATGGCCAGCAGCACGTCGTTCGCACTCCCGTCGCCCAGACGCAGCAGAAGGTCGATTTCGTTGGTGTCGGTGTCGTCCGCCCGCCTTTGATGGCGAGGCGTCTCGATATTGCGTACGCCCCATTGCAGCAAGGGACATGGGGCAATCCACTTGCCGATCAGACGTTCGAACGCATACCCTTCCAAGGTACGCAACCGCTCGTTGGCGAGCCCGGCATCGAAGGGTAGACGTTCATCGGGATCCAGACTGGCGTTCGGGGTCTTGTTGCGGCGAAACAGCTCGGGGAAGACATGGAGCTGAAACAATATCGGATTGTCGGCGATTTCCCAGACCAAATCGTTTTTCATGGACAGGGGTGGCGTGTAGCTGAACACGAGACGGCTGTGCTTGTGCAGGGCGCGCAGGTCGGCGTCCAACTGTTCAGTTGTCGCCGTATCCGGGCGCATGTCATGAGGAAAGTCCGTGACCCGCAACTTGTCGCGGGGATGGGCCGCCATATGCATCAGGATGTCATGCAGATGGGGTTTGAGCTCTATGTAGGCCGCATTGTCAAACCGCTCGTACTGGGCATTGGCACACAGGATGTCATGCTCAGTCGCCAGCCATTGCATGCACCATTCAGGCGAGCCGGGGGCAAGGGACCGTGACCGGGCGTGCACCGGGTCGGTCACATAGCGTTCCCAAGCATGGGGCATGCCGCCATAGGCGGTCCACAGCGTCAGGAACTGGCGGGGATTCTGGAGCAGCTTTTGCTCCTGAGCCATCTCGACAATGGTGACCAGCGGCCAGGGCGTGACGAGCAGGGGATTGTCGAAGCGCTTGTGCAGGATTCTTGTGCGATCGAGCATCTGTTGCAGGCGCTGCTCGTGCGAGCCCATGACGATGAGACATCCGGAAGGTCGGTGAGGCGGATTGATGAAACGCAGATTGTCGATCATGGGCTGGAGGCTACCATCGATGCCAGTCATGTCCGCGTTCTGGAACTCGTCGATACAGACGATGACGCCATGCTCGATCAGATGCCGGCATATAGCGGCAAATCTATCACCGCCTACACTGTAGCGGGGTATGGCCGACAGATCCTTGATCGGGGGCCGGCAGGTCGGATTGCGTGACGATACCGCGCAACTGCTGTTCATGCTGATCTTCATTCATGCCGTCCCGCAAAGTGATGGTGACAAGGGGCGTCTCATTCGGGGCCAAGGCATAGGCTTCCTTCACCAGCCGCGTCTTGCCAACCTGGCGACGTCCAGACACAACGATCGTGCTGAACTGACGCTCGCTCATGGGCCGATCCAGACCCATGTATTGACAAAGCTGGCGTGTTTCCTTGTCGCGGCCGTAATAACGCCATTCAGTCATGGGCGGATCCCTTCTGTGGTCATGCGATCATCAATTCCTGCCATTCCATAGGTTCAGGCCGGCCAGAAGTTTCGTCATGCGTGAAGTCCATGACGGTCATGCGGCATCCTTTCTGTGTAGTCTGTGCCGTACCGATTTGGCATGGGAACGTCATCCTTACGTGGCGTGTTATGTTGGGCGGGTCAAGGGGGCGACACATTGCGTACCGAGAGCCGCTCCCACCTCTGGTTCCATTCATGCAATCGCGGCTTGGGCCAGTACCGACATGGGATCAAAACGGGACTGGCTGATGACATGCGGCCGATCCGGGAAACATGCCATTACCAGATCAGCCCGTTGGTCAGCGGATTGGCGGCCGGCTTCACTTCAAGCCCGCTATTAATAATCCGGTCTCTTGAAATAGAGAAAATGAAATTGCTGGCATGTGCAGGCGTACAAGTTTTTCGTTTCCTTATAAAAGTCGTTGCGGTCAACACGATACATTGTCAGCACTCGCCCAACTCAAGCAATGCAACGAACCATGAGTCATTTCTTGGTCCTCAAATTGCTTTCAAGGGTGTCTGGGGCAAATTAGATATAGTTCCCTAATTGATCGTGTCAGTAACGCAGCATTTCATGCGTCCGGTTCATTGATCAAGTTTTGTCTCATCGCGTTGACGTGTAAACGCCAAGGGTGAATGAAGCACAGCGGGCGTGTCTTCACCGTGAGGGCGTCCTCAAGAATGTGACTGACCGGACTGAAGACAAGTTGCTGGCGGCACTCGAACAGGCCAGGGAGTTTTCACTGGTGCCCTGGCGTGAGTTGATGGACCGCAATCTCGAAAAGCAAATCAGAGGCACCATCTGGGGTAGAAGGATTTCATCAACCCTTGGCAAGCAGTATAACATTGGTACAAGATAGTGTATGAGATTTAAATCATTAAAAAAATAAATTATTGATAATGCGTTATATTTTACGCATTAATGATATGTTGTCTTGAATTGACTTTAATGAATGATATATGCTACATTAAATTTAAATAATCGATTTAGTGAGTGAATTATGATGCATAAAATCAGTTTTAATCTAGCCTCCAGCGAAGCAATTGAAGATGCCCTCAGCGAAAGGATCGAAGAGATACGGCTGAAGCGCAATATCACTCAAAGCCGCCTTGCATACGAAGCTGGCGTCTCTCGTAGTACCATCACCCGTCTTGCACAAGCGGGAAAGGGAATCTCTCTTGATAGTTTCATCCGTATCCTCAAGGCGTTGCAACTGACAAACAATTTAGAAGCGCTTTTACCTGACCCCGGATTAAGTCCGCTGGAAGAACTGGAGAAGGGCAGCCAGCCATCCCGACAGCGCGCACGCGCGAGAAAACAGGGTCAGAAAAAATGGACGTGGCAGGATAATGGAAAGGCATCATGACCACCGCCAGTGTCGAATTATGGGGCAAGCGTATTGGGGCTGTGACATGGGTCACAGACCGCGGAATCGGCATCTTTCAATTTATCCCGGAATTTGGATCAAGCAGGATTGAGGTTTCCCCCTTGCAGATGCCGTGGCGGGAAAGCCCTTACGAATTTCCGAACCTGAGCAGGGAAACATTCAAGGGACTGCCTGGTATGCTGGCCGACAGCCTGCCGGACAAATTCGGCAATGCCCTGATCAATGTCTGGCTGGCAAACCAAGGGCAAGCGGAAGCGAGTTTCAATCCGGTTCAGCGGCTTTGCTATACCGGCACACGCGGCATAGGCGCGCTTGAATACAAGCCGGCAATAACAGGTTCTCCAGCAAAACCGCGAAAAGTCGAAGTGGACCGGCTTGTTGCATTGTCAAACCGGATATTGAGTGATCAAGAAAACCTGACTGGTCATTTAACCGGTGAGGATGATGTGCAGGACATTGAAGACATACTGCGCGTCGGCACCTCCGCCGGCGGTGCCAGAGCAAAGGCGGTCCTTGCATGGAATGAAGAGACTGGCGAATTCAAGTCCGGCCAAGTCAAGACGGACAAAGGGTACACCCACTGGCTCATGAAGTTCGACGGCGTGGACGAAAACAGGGACAAGGAGCTTGCCGATCCAAAGGGGTTTGGACGCATCGAATACGCCTATCATCTTATGGCGAACAAAGCCGGTATCATCATGATGCCGTGCCGCCTGCACGAAGAGGGCGGGCGAGCTCATTTCATGACCAAACGCTTTGACCGCACTGATGAGGGAGACAAGCTGCACTATCAGTCTTTGTGCGCCTTGCAGCATTTCGATTTCAACGTGGCGGGGGCTTATTCCTATGAGCAGGCGCTCCAGGCCATCAGATCCCTGAACCTTCCGGCTGAGGACATTGAACAACAGGTGCGCCGCACGTTGTTCAATATCATTGCGCGCAATCAGGATGATCACGTCAAGAATATCGGATTTGTCATGGACAAAGAGGGTGAATGGCGACTCTCACCGGCCTTTGACGTGGCCTATAGCTATAATCCGATGGGTTCCTGGACGTCGCAGCATCAAATGAGCCTAGGCAGCAAACGCGATGGATTTGATTTGAACGATCTTGTCGCATTTGGCAAGCTTGCCGGTATGAAAGAACGCAGAACAAAAACTATCATCCGCGAAATCCTTGAAGTCGTTGAACACTGGACCGAGTTTGCGCAAGCAGCGAAAGTTCATGACGAGCATGCCATGCAAATCCAGTGCACACTCCGGGTCGGATTCGAGATGGGTCCGAAGGGTCTTGCTGGCCAATAAGTCACGAGCCGGGCATAGTACAAAAAACAATTCATGGCAGGACGAATTTCAGTCGAATTGTATTTTTGCAAGAAACCTTTAGAAGGGAGTATTCGTGGCAAATCCATATTGGGGAATGTTGAGGAGAGAGGAGATTGATCATGTGTGAAGGTGAAAGGGATTTAAACCTGTGTGATATCCTCAAGTTTCTGAATGTAGTTCAGATCCGTGCCACCTATGGAGCCGTAGCAGAGGTATTAGGTGACAGGCTGGCACGAGGGCCATGGCGTGATCTTGGTACTCCGCGTCCCTATACCTCGTGGATCGTTCGAAAAAGAGATGGTTTGCCGAGTGGGTATACGAAGGAGCAGTATCATCCTTGCCTGTTTAGGACAGACAAGGTTATCTGTGTGATTGAGAAGATCTGAGATCGCGATGCTGCGAGCATCTCGCGGCTGAGAATAGGCACTTGGCGGATTCCTGATCCCACTGACTTGGCCAGAGCATTAAGCCGGGTGAGCGGGTGAATTTATATGGCGAGATATCACCCCTGAAGACTTGCTTTTGACGACATTTCAGTATTATTGAGGCCACAAACTTCGCTTCTCGAACACGTCCTTCAACACCACGGCCTCATCGGTCATGATGGCATCGATGTTCAGGTCCAGCAACTTTTCCATGGCTGCAACATCATTGATTGTCCAGGCTTGCACCGGGAGATTGCTGGAATGAGCCGTGTCGATGAATGATCTGTCAAGAAGCCGTACACCTTTGTGTCTCGATGGAACCTGAACACAGAGGGCTTGATATCCGCTCAATGGCAGCCCCCAGCTGCTCAGGCGCAATTTTCTGACTTCCTTGGGTCCCATGGATGTGCAAAGCTTCGGGCCGGCCTCATGGCGCAGCCCTTCAAGCCGCCGATCAGAAAATGAACCCACGCAGACCCTGTTCCAGGCATCGAACTGATCCAGAACGGTGTAAAGCGGTCGGACCGCGCTGTCCTCCTTGGGGTCGATGATCAGCCGGACCGATGGCCAAGATACAAGAATTTCTTCCAGAAGAGGTATCGGTTCGGTGCCTTCAACCCTCAATTTCCTGAGTTGATCCCATGTCATGTCCTCAATGGTTCCGGGGGAGCCGGTCACCCTTTCCAGTTTGGTGTCGTGAAAGGCAACCAGCCTGTCATCACTGGTTGCATGAACATCCGTTTCGAGACAGGTATAGCCCAAGTCCACAGCCGCGGCAAAGGCCGCCATGGTGTTTTCTGGAAATCGGGCCGAATAGCCGCGATGAGCGATGGGAAGGGGGAGAGGATAGTTCGGATGGTTCAAAAATGGGTGCAGGTTGTTCATTTTTTGTCTAAACAGGGTATATTACATCTTCTGGTGTCTTCGGATTGTAGGACTGTATGAACTGGATTTCCAACTATGTAAGGCCCAAGCTCAAGGCAATGCTGGACCGCAAGGACGTTCCAGAAAATCTCTGGACAACTTGCCCCGATTGTGGAGTCATGATCAATCACCGCACCATGGTGCGGTCGCTCAATGTGTGTCCCGATTGTGACCAGCACATGTTCATAAGCCCGTCCCAAAGGTTTGTCTCGCTTTTTGACGATGGGGCGTATGAAACCATCGCTGTTGTTCCTCCCAAGGAAGATCCGCTGGGGTTCAAGGATACCAAGCGTTATACCGATCGTCTGCGAGCCGCTCAGAAGCAGACCGAAGAAACGGATGCCATTACCTTGGCCGGAGGCAGGATTGGAGGACTGGATGTTGTCGTCGCCGCACAAAACTTCGAATTTATGGCTGGTTCCATGGGAGTCTATGTCGGTGATGGAATTTTGCGAGCCTGTGAGCAGTGTCTGGAAACTGGATCCCCACTGATTCTCTTTGCGTCCGCAGGCGGTGCCCGAATGCAGGAAGGAATACTGAGTCTGATGCAGATGCCGCGTACGATTGTCGGCATCAAGCAACTCAGGGAGAAACGGCTGCCCTACATTGTCGTCCTCACCAATCCGACTACTGGAGGAGTAACAGCTTCCTATGCCATGCTGGGCGATATACACTTGGCCGAACCCAAGGCACTGATTGGTTTTGCTGGCCCTAGGGTTATCGAGCAGACAATCAAGGAAAAGCTTCCCGAAGGCTTTCAACGATCCGAGTACTTGCTTGAACACGGCATGATTGACATGGTTGTGCATCGCAAGAACATGCGCGATACGCTGATGGTGATTTTGCATATGCTGATGAAGAAGCCACCGGCAATCCGGGGCGAGCTGACCTATGAGAGAAAGCCGGCCAAGAAGGTTAATGCGGCCTGATCGCTCCACTTCTGGCTGAGTTCGTTCATTTTGGGATATGGGTATTGTCTTGAACGTTGAATCATCATCTGCAATTCTGAACCGGCTGAAGTCCCTGTACCCCAAAAGCATCGACCTGACGCTGAATCGACCGAGGCGTCTGCTGGCAGAACTTGATCACCCTGAACAGAACTTGCCGCCCGTTGTCCATTTTGCTGGAACCAACGGTAAGGGTTCGACTCTGGCTATGGTCCGGGCAGGGTTGGAAGCGACTGGACTGAGTGTCCATTCGTACATCTCGCCGCACCTGACTCATTTCAATGAGCGGATTACTCTGGCTGGGAATGTCATCAAGGAAGATGCACTGGTGGATGTTTTGCTGGAGTGTGAAGCGACAAACCTTGATCATCCAATCACCTTGTTCGAGATTACGACATCGGCAGCATTCCTGGCTTTTGCCCGCACCAATGCCGATTATCTGCTTCTGGAGGTCGGCCTAGGGGGCCGGCTAGATGCAACAAACGTGGTTGATCAACCCAAACTGACTGTCATTACCCCCGTGTCCCATGACCATGAACAATATCTGGGCCACTCCATTCAGGAAATTGCCTTCGAAAAGGCGGGAATAATCAAGCCGGGTGTACCCTGCGTTGTTGCAAGGCAAGAACCGGAGGCCTTGGAGGTGATTTCAAGAGTGGCCGCAGACAAGGGTTCTCCGCTGCTGATTCAAGGTGCCGACTGGGACGTGCAACTGATCGACAATCATCTGGTTTACTCTGATCGCGGGGGGTGGTTTGAGTTGCCTCGACCCAATCTGGTTGGAAATCATCAAACGACCAATGCCGGCGCGTCCATAACCGTTCTGCGTGAACTGGACATTCCTACACATGCCATTCAGGACGCGATGGGCAAGGTGCACTGGCCTGGCCGGATGCAACGGTTAAGCAAGGGTCCTCTGATTGATCAGGCTCGGGGAGCCGAAGTCTGGTTGGATGGAGGGCATAATCCGGCGGCGGGTCAGGCCTTGGCAACGACCCTGAAGGCCATGCCTGAGAAAGTCAACAATCTGGTTTGCGGAATGCTGGTGACGAAAGATTCAAGGAGCTACCTGAAGAATCTCAGAATGGCCGCACAGAACCTCTATGGCATTAAAATACCGGGCGAGGATGCGTCGCTCTCGGCTGGTACAGTCGCTTCCATAGCCAAGGAAGTCGGCTTTCAATCCTTTCCAGCGGAGAATGTCCTGGAAGCGGTAGACACGATCGCCAGTCGGAACCCGAGGGCCCGCATACTGGTGTGCGGTTCCCTGTATCTTGCGGGTGCCATACTCAGGGAAAACGGCTGAACCGGATCAGCCCTTCAGAGAAGTATCAATCCATCCCTTGATATGGGCCTTGGGGTAGGCACCGCTCAGATTGCCCTTGACTTCTCCTCCGTCATAAACGAACAACGCCGGAATGCCCCTGACACCAAGTTGGGAAGCAACGGCCTGATTGGCATCCACATCAACCTTGGCAATCGTGATGGAACCGTCATAGTCCTTGTCCAACTCTTCCAGAACCGGGGCAATCTGCCGGCATGGCCCGCACCACGTTGCCCAAAAATCGACAACAACCGGCGTCGGCGACTGGATGACATCCTGCTCAAAAGTTTGATCGGTGACCGTGATGATGCTCATTGCTTCCTCCTCGTTGCTATTCGACCGAAATCTAATGGATCGAGGAGGTGTCTTCAATGCTTGAAAGTCGCAAAAATGCCGCGGCGGTCAAATCACGTGGCAACATCATCAATTCACCGGTTCGTGTCCACAAGAGGGCCGTATCAATTCGTGTATCGGGATAAATGATCTCCAGAGCCTTCCGATAGGCTTCCATCTGTCTGAGCAAACCTTCCGGGACCTCGTCAGCTGACTTGGGCACGACCTTGTTGGTCTTGTAGTCCACGACCAGCACCGAATTGTCCTGAAACACCAGGCGATCAATGTAACCAAATATCGATCTGGGGTCCAATTCTTCAATATCCGCGGTGATGGCCACTTCGGTCATCGCTTGATCCGAGAAGAGAAAGTCAAGTTCAGGCCTGGCAAGGATGGCAAGGGCTTCTTGGGTCCATTCCGCAAAAAGGTTCGTGCGGTCGGGAAATTTCAGCCTGAGCAGCTTCTGACTGATCTCATGCCGTCGTTCGGACAGAAAATCCGGCAGATGTTCAAGCAGCAGATGAATTGCCAAACCCTTGTCCAAAGCCAATCCACTGTCCGGGTCCGTTTCATCGTCCGAGCCAATGACCTTTGCTCCGCCGAGATCGGAGGGTGACGAAGTGGTTCTGGATCGCTTCTCGGCCTGCGGCGCTTCCGTCATCCAGGCTGGAATGTCGGGGCGGGCATGGCTGTCGTTACTTTCGGTCGAAGTTCCCTCACGCGGCCAACTGTGGGTGGAGAGTTCAAGGCCTTCGGATTCCTGGGCTTCATCCTGAGGCATGCTTTCGTCCGTGACAAGGGGCTGGGCACCAAGTTCCGTCATGGCTGCGGATACAATCTGGTGCCAGGATGGATTCTTGCCGGACTTGTCGGTTCCGTTGTCCACGCCACAAACGACAAGCCAGCATTCCGCCCGTGTCAGGGCAACGTACAGTAGCCTGTTGCGTTCAAGAAGTTCCTTCTTCTTGTAGGTTTCAAGGACTTTTTGAAGCTTGGCTGATGGGTATGTCTGTCGCGAACGCCATATTGGAAAATTGTCCTCTCCAACGAGGATTTGGCTGTTTGGATTGAGATCCCTCCTGCCGGTGTCAGGCAAGATGACAATGGGAGATTCCAGCCCCTTGGCGCCATGGATTGTCATGACCCTGATTTCGTTGCTGTCCTGGTTCAGCTGCCGCTTGAATTCAACTCGTTCAGGATTGAGCCATTCCAGGAAGCGGGTCAACGATATGATTTCCGAGTGTTCAAAGTCCAGGGCCAGATTCAAGAGAACGTCAATCGCTTCATCGCAACGGTGGCCAAGCCGGGCCTTCAGCAATTTGCGGCCGTTGTGGACCGTCAGGGTCTCTTCAAGCAAGGCATAGGGCGTTTCATGGTCGACCTTTTCCTTCAGGTCGGCAAGTATTGCAACGGCCTTCTGGCATTTTTCCTGTTCGTCAACCCGGTTCTGAAGCCGTTCCCAAAGCGATTTTGGGCGATCATGGAGCAGGGAGAAGATATCCTGCTCGTTGAAACCGAACAGGGGCGACTTGAGCACTGTTGCCAGCGAGAGGTTGTCGTTCGGCGTTGACAGAAACGAGAGCAGGGCCAGGAGGTCCTTGACAGCCAGATCATCATACAGTTTCAGTCGGTCCGTTCCGGCAATGGGCAGGTTGGCCGCCTTGAGTTCCGTCAGGATGGCATCGTACACAGCCGTGCGTCTTGGTACCAGAACAAGAATGTCTCGGGGTTCCACGGGACGTGCCGATGACCCATCCCCTGTCGGGATGAGCTCCTCTTCCAGCATGTGCCTGATCTGACTGGACACTTGCCGGGCCAGCATGACAACGGGATTCGTGGTTTGACGCACGTAACCCTTTGATTCCCAAGGTTTGGTGATGGCTTCTTCTTGCCTGGGAATCGTTGGCCACAACTCGATTCGCCCTGGAAGTCCGGACTTGAACGCCCTGTGGGGGAATTTGCTGCCCATCATGCCGGTTGAAACGGTTTCCAGCACCTTGTCAACGAGGTTCAAGATAACTTGCGATGACCGAAACGAATACTCAAGCTGTTGCTCGTTGAAATGGGGAAACTGTGTCCGAAAGTGGTTGCGCATGATCTGAAACCGCTCCGGTTCGGCCTTTTGGAATCCATATATGGACTGCTTTTCGTCGCCTACGGCAAAGACCGTACGGCTAAGATGATCCTTTTGGCCGAGCCCGGCGGCAAACTCTTCCGCGAGCCTGGCGACGATCTCCCACTGCTTGGGACTGACATCTTGGGCCTCATCAACAAGAATGTGGTCGATGCCTTCATCGAGACGGAACAGGATCCATTGCGAGGTTGTGGCATTGGATAAAATCTCCACGGTCTTTTGCAGCATATCCTCGTAGTCAAGCCAGGCATGTCGGGTCTTGACTTCCTGATAATTGTTCAGAAAGGCCCGGGCAAATCGCAGAAGGATGTATGTCTTTTTGGCTCCGAGATAGTTGCGCTGGTGGGTGCTGTAGGTTTCGACCCTTTCGGCATAATCATCAAGTTCCTCAAGCAGTTCTTCGGGAGTTGTCTGTCTTGTCTCCTTGGTCAGAACGCTTTTGGCCTTGAACGGTTCCTTGGCATTGGCACCCGTTAAAAAGACGGACTCGATTATTGCAGCCATCTGAGGGGATGCTCCCCACAGATTGAAATCGTCGAGTTTTTTCTGAGCCTGTTTTTCCCGAATGCTGCCGTTCTTCAAAATCTCGGACAAGGCCTTGAGCATTTCGATATCAGTCGGCTCGAACAGGGCTTGGTAGGCGCCATCATTCCACTCGCCAGGCAGGGAAAACTGCTCCCAGACGGTGCTTTTGTCAACGGCGGGGGGAATGAGGTCACGGTTGAAGGCCACTTCATTGCACAATTGCAGGATGCTGTCGAAACTGGCGTAGAGACCGACATCTCCAATCAGGTTTTCCGGCTCCGTGGCCAGCTCGTTGAGAATGTCGACAAAAGTCCGTTGGATCAGTCGATCATCAATGATCTTGAACTGGGGCGAAACACCGGCCTCCAAGGGGAAGCCACGCAAGAGCTTGGCCGCAAAGGAGTGAATCGTCTGTATCTGCATTCCACCTGGCGTTTCAAGGGCCCGGGCAAACAGCGTGCGAGCCCGACTCAGCCGCTCGGGCGTCAAATCCTCTTCCTCTTCCCCCAATTCCATCAACTTTATGGTGAGTTCGTCGTTGGGCAGCATCGACCAAGCGCTCAGAATCTCAACCAGACGGATCACCATGTTGGTTGCCGCCGCATTGGTAAATGTCAGACAGAGAATTTTCTGGGGTGGAGTTCCCTTGAGCAGCAGTCGGGCCACCCTGTTTGTCAGAACGCGGGTCTTGCCGGATCCGGCATTGGCCGAAACCCATGACGCCCGTTGCGGATTGGCCGCGTCGATCTGGGGGCGGGTGGCCTCATCAAAGCACTTTTCACTCATCGGACACATATTCCAGATGGGCCGAATCACTGTCGTTCCATTCGCCGTAGCGCGCGAAGTGATCATAATCGCTTGACGTCATGCCAAGGCCACTAAATCTTCGCGAAACATATCCAAGGTCCTCGTCTTCGTAATTTTCAATGAGTGTCTGAAACTTGTTCCAATCCTGTACAAACATGTCTTCGTTGTCTGCGTTCATCCTCTGGACAGCTTTCGTCTCGATATCGTTGCCGATGCCAAAGTACATGGTTTCCTCGACCGTGCCCTCGATGCCTTGCGTAAAGGCTCCCTTTTCAGCCATGATGGTTTGCAAGGGCATTTGCTTTTCAAACCGCTCGATATCCCTTGGCGTCGGGATTCTCCCTGACTTGTAGTCATAAAGCCGCCACTTGCTTTCGTCCTCCTTGTACTGGTCGACACGGTCCGTCTTGGCCACAAGCAGGAAGTCGAGTTCGGGAAAGTAAAACTCTCCGCGCTGTTCAATGTTTCTGGGCAGCGTGGCCTGACGCAAGTCGTCTTCGATCTTGAGCATTTCTTCTGCCCTCTCCTTGAGATTGGCCAGCCAGATGGCCTCGACAAAGGGGAGGGCACCGGTTTGCGACATGGTGTGCTGTGAAAGTTCGAGGAACTGATTCATCGCCGCTTCCGGATTCGTCAGATCAGCCGATTTGACAAACTTCTCTACAACCATGTGCAAGAGTATCCCCTTGAGCATGGCGCTATGCTCAATGCGCAACTTGCCAAGGGGTTTCAAGCCTAGGACTTCACGGGCATAGATGGCGTAGGGGTCCGCAATCAGGGTACGGATTTGGGTTACGCTCAATTGTCGGGGACGAACGACAGCGGGCGGGCTCGGATAGGGTCTCTTGTACGGTTGGGAACGCGTTGGTCTTTCGTAGAGCCGGGTCCGCGAGAGCAGGGCGTTCCCGCGGGCCTGCATGGCTTCCAGAGCCTCTGCTCCCGATGGCCCTATGCCACTGAGCAGGCCGGTCAGACGGCTAAGCCAGCGAGAAGGCGTGGTCGGATTGTCGGCATCCCTGATGCTGCGACTGAGAATCACCTTGGGAATCGACACGACATGCTGAAAGTCATGAGCGGTCAAGCCAATGGCCATTTCGGGCTGATTCAGGCCAAGCTGGGCTCGCAGGTTGCGGTTCAGCCACGGATCCGGCCCTGGCAAAATGGGCCAGGTTCCTTCATTCAGACTCGCGGCAATGACAATGTCTGCGGTTTGCATCCGAGCATTCTCCGTCGTCAGGATCCTCAGGGATTGATGGGTGCTCTCGCTGTGTTCAGTCCGAATTTCTGCTCCCAGACTCAAGAACAGTTCCGCATAATCGGCGGGTGCAAAGAGTAAATCGTCTTGGGCTGCATTCCGGATTTTTTGCAGCAGTTCACGAACCTCAAGCCGCGCCTGATTCTCATCATTCAACAGATTGTCTACGGGTTCCCCCCAGCACCCGGCGACAAATTGCTCGGCGAATGAAAGATGCCACCCCACCAGATCGTTCAATGTTCCTTCGGACAGCAACGACAGGCCCTCGAACAGGCCATGGAACCAGACATGCCAAGACTTTGCATGCTTGATTTTGCTCTCTTGGGCCCAGTCGCTGATCTGATGGATGGGATCATGCTCCGGCCCTCGCGATCGCACGAAATATTCCATGTCATGGACCAGGCTGACATGCTCCTCATGTAGGTCTCCCGAACCCGCAAGCGGATGCTTGAGCAGAGCGATCATGTCCTCCAGACTGGCCTTCTTTCCCATGAGGGTTGCGATCATGGTCAGCAAGCGACCCTCCAGACTTTGAACCAGTGAAGTCCCCCTGCTGCTGTCATGGGGAACGATGTTCCATTTTCGCAAGGCGAGCTTGACCTGTCTGACCAGCATGCGATCGGACGTTACAAGTGCGACGGTCTCGTGCTCGTGCAAGGCTCGCCGCATTTCCAGAGCAATGGTCTGAGCTTCCTGCCTTCGGTTCGGTGCCTCGATCAGTGAAATGCCGGCCGTGGCGGCGTGAATGTCTTGCAGCCGGGGTCCCTTGTCCATCCATTGATCGGTTACCGGAGCGGGTATCAGAGCCAGCGAAATCAATGGATTTCGAGGATGATTTGCGATGGTGGATGCCGTCCACAAAGGAACATCGGTCGGGTTCAGGCTCAATCGCCTGATGAGATTGCGGAAGCGATATTGCGGATGATCAGGCAATGGAAACGGCTGATCCAGATTGTCCCAAGTCAAGGCATCCAGACAATTGTCAAAACCGGGCAGCACCAGAGCGCCTTGGGGCAGGTTGGCCACAGCTGTCATAAAATCCTGTGTTGAGCCGACCGAACCGGTTGAGCCGGCAATGATGACGGGATGTTCGGGCGGCTCCTGCGCCCATGAATCGATGAGTGCCTCAATGACAAGTCCAAGCCGTGTTTCGCGGTCCGGATACTGGTCATGACGCCAGTACTCGACGATAATTTCGATGAATTTGAGACTTTGCTGCCAGTGCTCGGATATGTCAGACAGGTCCAGCCCGCGTATCCGCTGCGGATCCACGTTTTCCTGATGCAGTTCCTGCAACAGGGATTCGAGGCTTCGTGTCAGGTCATATTTTGCCAAGTGCGAGGCAAAGCGCGTATCGTTTGCCAGCAACCTGTCAACGGCCTGCAGCAGTTCAAGCCGTCTTTGTATGTCGGACACGGGCAGGGGGATATGCGGGAATCTTGGATCGGAACTGAGGTCATTGATCAGCTTGAGTTGAGGCAAAAGAAGGTTTTTGCGGGCAACGAACTCGGCAATGACGGCGCGTTGAAGATTTCTTGTACTGAGATAAACTTCTACCTTTGCCAGATCAGCCGGGCTGGATGTGTCGGTCCGACTGAGCAAGCCCTCGACAAACTCCTTGGCAAAGTCGCAGCCAGGGGGAAGGGCAAAGATTCGGGGCGTGTCAAGGGATACAAACATGGGCACTGGCAGTAAAAGGACTGTTCTGGGGGCTTGATGCCTCAGGGCAGGAAAGGATGATCATGCAAACTTTGGTCCGATATGCAAGAGCGGTGTAAAAGACATCAGCCTGTCAGCAGCCTATGCCTTCAGCTTGTCCAGCAGACGATGAATTGACTGAATCCCGTAGGGCGTGTCCACAACGGCCCAGTCTCCATCATACACCATGCCCTGGATCCTTTTGGACCGGATGGCTTTATCCCACACGACATTCAGCGAAAATCGAGTTCCGTACTCGTCATCCAGTGTTTTTGTATGGATGACTTGTGCTCCAGAATAGACGAACTCGGCTGTGTCGCCCTGTCTCTTGAGAAGGTTTTGATCTCCGTCCAGATTGAAATCGCCCGAACCGGCGTATCCATGGGCTCGATTCACTGGAACGAGAAGCATGAGTATATCCATGATCTCTGCGTCCCAAACTCGACCTAGAAGCGAGAGGGGATTTGGTCCCAGCCAGACGTTGTCCGAGTTCATCGTGAAGATCGGTTTTCTTCCCAGCTGTGGCATTGCGTTCAGGAGTCCGCCACCGGTGTCAAGTATGTTCGGCTTTTCGACAATGACCTCAACGCCGGTTCGGTCGGCCAAATGATCGACCACTTTGTCGCTGAGGTAATGGGCATTGACAACACAGTGGTCAATGTCAGCCCCTTGGACCTGGGCCAGCGCGTGATCAAGGAGGGTCATGTGTCCCACCGTGAGGAGCGGCTTGGGCAAATGGGTCACCAAATCACCGAGCCGCGTGCCAAAACCGGCAGCAAAAATCATGGCCGCTTGAGGGTTCATGTCCGCCGCCTCAGTCGATTCAGGTTGTCAGGGCTGGGCTCGGGCATGTATTCCTTGACAATGGCTTCGATCTCGGCCTGATTGGTAATCTCGATATCTCTGGTCAAATGGCCCCAGACGCGAGGTATGAGATCGACATAATGAGGTTTTGCATCCCGGATGCTCAGACGAGCGAAAACGCCCATGATTCTCAGATTGCGCTGAATTCCTGAGATCGCCATGGCATGAACGATCGCCTCTTCGGTTTCATTTGTGAGCTCATGATATGCGTGGATCAACTTTTGTCGAAGGGATAGACTCACATCACGACGGGCGTCTTCCAGCAGCGATACCAAGTCGTAGGACCAGTGCCCCAGGGCACCGTCCTGAAAATCAAGAAGTCCCACTCGCTCCAGCCCTTGCCGGTTGGATAGCCAAACCAAATTGTCCGCATGATAGTCGCGATGGATAAAGACATTGGCACGGTCCAAGCTGTCGACAGCTGAAGCGACCCGATGAACCAGCGTCTCACGGATTGCCGGATCAATCGGAGTGTCGGTGATATTTTGGCTGTACCAGTCAAGCGAGAGGGCCGCGAGGTCGCCCTGCACCGAAGCCGAATACTTCGGTATGCCTTTTGGGGGATGAGAGTGTCTGATTTTTGCCAGCACCTCAATGGCGCATGTGTAAATTTGTAGTTCCGCTGCCGGATTCTTCTTGAGAAGAGAACTGTACAGCTCATCGCCCAGATCTTCAATCAGCAGCAGGCCCATTTCTCGGTTTTGGTGGATGATTCTCGGTGGGCTGAGGCCCAGATGGATGAGATGGCTGGCGATGTCAACAAAAGGCTTGAGCGAGCCACACGTGGCTTCCGGGGCATCCATCAGCACCATCGACTCATCGGAACCGGCTCCAAAGACGCGATAGTATTTGCGCAGGGACGCGTCACCAGCAAGAGGCCTGACCACAGCGTGATCCATTCCCAAACTAGCGAGGAACTCTCTATGAATTCGGGAACGATCAGTCAAGTACGTTCTCCAATTGCTTGCAGATCCCTTGATTGCTGGTCGTAAAGGTAATTGTTCGCCGGTCTGAATGAACCGGATCATGTTCGAATGCTACAGCCAGCGCATCGTCTGGGGTATAGTGTTCAAGCCTGTTGCCCCACTCGATAAGGCACAGGGCTTCTTCGAAGGCTTCTTCCAGGCCGAGCTCAAATATCTCGTGTGCAGATTGCAGACGGTATAGATCGGCATGCCAAATCTCAAACTCCTTCCCTTGGTAGGTTTGCACCAGAGTGTAAGTTGGCGATGGAATATCTTGTTCTTGGAGATGATGCGGCAACAGGGACCGAATGAATTCTCGAGCAAAAACCGATTTCCCGGCCCCCAATGGTCCATTCAGTAGCAGCACGTCTCCTTTTGTCATTGTCAATGCCGTCTTTGATGCCAATTCACCGGTGTGTTCAGGAGAATTGGACGTCATGGTGAAAACGAACATGTGCTTGGGTCAGGATACAACTTCAGAGTGTCTGTGACGTTTTGCCAAAGTCAGGTCGGCAGGTGTTTTCGACGATGAAGCAAAACGGTTCGAAATCAACGAGTGGTCCCGTGCTGTCCCCACGGTGTTCGATCTCTGCTCACGAAGGTCAGAGGAATCGCTGAGAGGGTACGTTTACACGTTTCTGTTCACCGATACGGTTAAGAAAATGGTTCGTCTTTATCCCGAAATTGGGGCGAATTCTATCCAAGTTATCATCTTGGATGCGCGAGTGATTCAGGCATCTTTGTATGGGTTTGACAGGGTGCTTGTCATTTTTCCTGTGGGTTGTGTATTTGACTGATCCGCCAGCCTTGGTTTGGACGTTCAGTCAAGCCCCATTTAGTTTACTCTGTGTATTGGCTTATCAAGTGGGGAATTTCGTTGATGGATAACGCAAAACTTCTCGGCAATTTGCCTCGCTGTAAATGTCTCAGTTTTTCAAGGCGCTCTTGGTCGTTTTTCTGATAGTATTCTCCGTCGACGATGATCAGTAAAACAACATCTTGGTTTTGACAACTCGTGAACCGCTTCATCAACTCTAACATTTCCCCAAATTGCTGGTCCTGACTCCCCCCGCTCTCAGCCGTGTATTTGTGCATGGCATAAAACGTCTTGTCCCCTGTTTTCCATGAAAAGTCCAGTGATTTACCAGGAAGTTTCTTACCATCGGTTTCGGATTCTATGTTTCCGTCGCTAGACACCTTCAACGATTTTTTCCCAGCTTTCGGTAACACTTTAAAATCATTTACTCCCGGGAGTGCTTCAATCCAATCTGCTGCTACTTTTTCATGGAATGCCGTTCGAGTAGGATTTTTGCAAAACAAGCTGCAAACATGTCGTCATTCTGAATTTTGTCTAGCACTTCGCGTTCAGCAAACCCAAAGCAACGAACAAAACTCTCTAAGCGCTTCATCAATCTTTCGCCTCTATCTTTCGCTTCAGTTCTAACTTTCTGATGAGCACGGCGCCATAGTTCCTGCTCTATAGCCACATAATCGGGTGGAGTTCTATGGTTGACATGCAAACTTTTGTTATCAGCCATGACTATTTCCTCCTTGACTAGTTTTAGTTTGCTATGTTTTGTTCGGGAATGACCAAGCTTTGGCTAGCGTTATCTAGCTCGCCAACCCACGATTCTACGAAGCCTTTTCAGAATGAACCACTAAGCGTTTGCAGCACAATGATGTGCTATGACATTTCATGCAAACGACATCAGTCCTTTTCTGGATGACAGATAATAGACAATTCGTGGTGCTTTTTTACCAAATTTCATCTGAATAGTAAAAAGCACGACACCTCATACGGTGTAAAACCCTTAACCTAATTTCACTGACGTTGCACTATTAAGATTGAATATGTTTGTTATAATGATGATGCAATTGACGAGTTTGTCAGCTCTTATTAGGCCAAACTGTGTCTCTCGTGAAAGGTTTCCATGAAGTTCAGCTGAAGGAGGGCTGCAGAGTGAACAAGATATGGCTCCCGCTATGGGAATAGACAAAAAGCGAACGAATGGACAATATTACACTCGGGGTAATCCGTTCAAACTAAAACCATTCAAAAAGTGGGCCTCAAAGGCACAACTAGAAAACAGGACGGTTCTAGAACCATTTGCCGGAGCAAATCATATCATCAGGGCATTGCAAAGTGAGGATCTGTGCAATGGTTTTCTTTCATTTGATATCAACCCAGCTGACGGTTGTGTCAGACGCAAAGATACCATAGAATCATTCCCGACAGGATTTGATGCCTGTGTAACCAACCCCCCATGGCTGGCCAGAAATTCGGCCACTCGAAGAGGTCTGTTATATCCTGATACTTCTCATGACGATCTGTACAAGCACTGCCTTGAATTGTGCCTTAAGCATTGTGAGTATGTTGCGGCGTTGATACCGGCGAGTTATCTGCAAAGTGGATTGTTTCGAGATCGTTTAAGGACTTACATCCTGCTGCATGACGACACCTTGTTCTCGGACACGGCCAATCCTGTGTGCCTGGCGCTGTTTGATGGCACCTTCAGCGAGAAAGTAGAGATTTACTACGACAATGAAAGAATCGGCAAGCTGAGCACTCTTGAAAGCAAAATTCCCCAATCGGTGAGGAACAAGAACGCCCGATTCAATGATACCGATGGCTGCCTTGGCTTCATTTCGTTTGACAATACACGAAACCGGTCAATCCGGTTTTGCGATGCACGGGAGATCAAGGATTATTCGATCAAGGTTTCATCCAGATTCATCACTCGCATCAGTGGCAACTTTGACACTTCAATCATTGATAAACTGAACGAGATGGTGGATCAATTCCGAGAGGGCACACACGATCTGTTTTTAACACCGTTCAAAGGTATTCGAAGTGACGGTTCATACAGGAGAAGAATGAGTTTTGCGTTGGCCAGGAGGTTGATTGACGCCGTGTGACGCAAGCATTTTACCCTGAATGACTGATGCCATCTCAGCAGCAACTTCCTTGAATGCTGACGTGACATTAGATTTCCTGGAAATGCAACAGACTCCCGGCCGAAACAAGGGGAAAAAACACCATTTGTATGGTTCAATCCCCATGTTCAGCAGCTGCTTCCAGAAATTAATCCTCATGACCTCCTGATGGTTTTGGGAAGCCTTGCATAGGCATCCCAACAACTTCTTCACCCTCCCACAGCGGCAAACCCAGCGTTGTTTCCCGCGAGATTCTCATGATTCCGATTCAAAAACTTCCCCTGAGTCGTCTGCTATGAAAGGACGCAATTGGTGTTCTAAAGAACACTGACGACCGTAATTGAGTTACCGTCCATTGCGGCGAACAAATCCTCTCGCCGAGTCTCGTCGACGGAACCGTTTGTACTTCTCGTTGACCATGTTAAACGCACACAGGTGTATTATGCGACCCTCAACAACGAGAGCGCCACCGGTGACTTCTGCATTGTCGAAACGAACGTCCTGACCTTCACCGACAGCCTCATATGTCTCTTCGGGAGCATTGCCGATCCTTTCAAGAAACTCCTTGACGTTGAAGGGCTTGATTTCAGTTTGCCCGGAGATCTCATGGTCAATGGCATCCAACGCATAACTTTTCATCAGCTTTTTGAAGCTGCCCGACATGGCATTGCCCGAATCGAATATATCGACACCCGCGGTGATTCCGCCGATCGAGAACACGGCACCAATTTGTTGGGGCAACGGTGAAAAGGCGTTCAGATATTCGTCGAGACCGGCACGGTGCTTGCGAAAAATGGTATCCGAAGCACTCGTTTGCGACCGTGCCTTCATGCGTTCTGCCTTGAACGAAATGTCGTTCCAGACCTCACTTTGGTTGCCCCGTCGAGAACCTCTCGACCGCATCGTTTCATTCACCTGCTGAGCTTTCCTTGCACGTCCTTCAGCATAGTGTGCACGATCAGCACTGGTGAAATTGTAGGATGTATGGCGCCATCGGCCCGCTTCGACGCAGGAAACTGGAACAGTTATGGTCTTGCTGGCAGGGACCATCACGGATACATTGAGAATTCGATTCTGCTTGGCCCCCAGCAATTCTTCTCCGTCCAGAAGCAGAACGCTCTTCGCACTCAAATTCTTTACCTTGAGTTCGGGTACGCTGCCACCCTCTGATATTTCCGTTATCTCGACAAGTTTTTGTTCAAGAGCCTCGCCAAGAAGTAAATAAGCCGCTTTTGTTTTCTCTGTGTGCCTGAAAAGCGGATACATTTTCAAGGATTGAAATGATTGGGGTTGGCCTACGTTTACTTCTGAAAGGAAACTGTTCAATACGCTCATGCACGGATCTCCACAAATTAACGGTTGAATGCTGGTGAGATTGACAATTCAGTGTGCATCAGCACTGAACAGCTTCTCTCGCGGGTTGCCTTGCGCAGGCTTCCCGACCATGTCCTTCATCCGCAAATGCGTCTCCAAATCTGGCCATGATTTAGTGCAGTTCCGTTGACAGGATTGCACGAATCTGCCATGGCATAGTGTGGTGTCACTATGCTCGGACTTGGTTCAGAATTTTGACGCTCATGCACAAGGGGTCGATCACGCCCTTGCTGATGACAGGGTAAAACTCATCTTCAAGATGAGGATTTCAGGACACCAACCTGCTCTTGGGGTGGATGCAAGAGCAACTGCATGGAGTTTGATGCTGACCTGACTTCAGTCTGGTCACTCGGATTTGCTGATGAAGAGGCTCATACTATAGATATAGGTGTCAGCTTGAGATTTTCAAGAGTAAATCTAAGAAAATATCAGTTTCAGGCTGTCCAGCGACGTACATGGCACTCCAGTGCGGACAGGCCTGTCATTGACGTCTCTCACAGTTTCGGATGAGCACCGGATGACGAGTCCTGAATCCGCCGTGGAGTTGCTTACTGCACAATTCCCTTGAGCAAAGCCCGATCTTGCTTCAAGTCGGTTGCCATCTCGGCAATGCCGAAACAGTGAAACCCGTCTGTCTCGCATTCCGCTCGTTGCTCGGCTGTGAAATGTGGTGCAAAGAGCATCAGGCGGTGTGGAATCTTGCGTATCTCCGCAGTCTCCCGGCCAGCCTTGATCATTAATGTCTCTAGGTCGTTCCTGAACTTCTCTCGATGCTTTCGACGAAATTCGGCGGCATTGCGCTTAGCGCTTCCGGCCAGCAGAACGGCATCTGTCTTGCTGGTTGCACACACGGCCAAAACGTCAACATCAGCGCCTCCTCCCGGTGCACGAGCACCGGTCATGTGAAAGTGCACAGGCGGGTATTCGGCCAGCCAATCTTCGGCCATGCGCTCCATCATGTAACCTTCCATTACCTGCAGAGTCTTGACCTGCTCGGTCAGGCTAGCCGGGATCGTCTTGCGCACATTCTGCTGACCAAACAGATCGGGAAAAAGTCGCAGCTGAAAATGACTGTTATGATCATCCAGTGTCCAGGCGAGTTCAGTCTTGCCGGTAAAATTTGGATAACTTCGAACCATCTGCAGATCCAGCTCAAGCTGGTCCAAAAGCTGCCGCAAGCGAACATGCCCTCCACTCTGAGCCAGATCCTCTAACAACTCCTCAACTGTCTTGTCAAGCCGCTCCGAGACCTGTAGCGTTTCTTTCATCTTGCTTGCCAGCTCGGACACAAGCAAACGGCTGCGGGGCTCCAAGCTCATCTGCATGAGCACGACAAGCAGAGTTGGTTTCAACTCAATCGTGGATCTATGATTGAAACGGTCGCGTGGGCTACGTATCAGAAAGTCGCGTTCAGCCTTTAGAAGCTGATGTCGCCATTCGTTACTGTCCAGAATGATGGAAAAATCCCGTAGATGCCTATATCTATGATTGGTGGCTAGACGCTCCCAGTTTTTTGGCATGCCACCCCAGATCGACCACAAGGTCAAGAACCGATCCACGTTACGTAACCACCCGTGTTGATCGGCTACATCCATGACCGTCGACAGCGACCAAGGGTTCAGATGAACCTCAACATCCGCCCGCCCATTCAGAGCTCTCCGATAATCAAATATCCGATTGATGTATTGCTGGTGCGAGCCCATAAACACAAGTTGGCCCGGGGGGCGCTTCTGACCACCAAGTTCTGCTAGGGCAATCTGGTCAATTATGACCTTGAGAGCGCTTTCCAGACCGGTACGGTACGCATTGTGAAACTCGTCAAGACAGACGATGATTCCTTGATCAACCAGATGACGGACTACATCGGCAAACCGGGTTGCATCTCGGCAATATGAACCACGTTCGGGCATATCATGCATGAAGGATGACATGTCCCGATTCTGAATCGTGCTCATCAGCTCGTTCAGGCACTCCTCAGCATTGGTATCTTCCGGCAACTCGACTGTCAGCAGGGGTGTATCGCCCCCGTGAAGCCTGTGTGTTTCCATCAGAAGAGCATTCTTACCGACATGACGTCGACCAGCTACGATGAAAGCCCTAAAGCGACGCTGTTTCAGGTCATCAATATCCAGACACAAATGCCTCTTCAAGGACTCGATCTCGGCCTCGCGACCATAGAAGCGCCAGTCATGTGGTGCTATGCCAAGTGTCGTGGTCATCTTCCCTGCCCCATGTATTTATTCCGAACCTGAACTTAACCACGGATCGTCGGCACGTCAACCAACGTCAAACACCGGTAGTGTCTCAGTTTGAATATAATTTACTTACCGCTTCCCCACATGATCGTGATTTCTATGGTGCAATAATTCAAACTGAGACACTACCCAAACACCCGGTCGCGTCTCAGGATGTTCCATGTCCCGATTGTCATTATGCTGTGGGCTCGAAACGACCAGCGGGTATTATTGGCCAAAATGCTTTATCAGCATTCCGTCAGTGATTGTACACCACCATCTTGAGAGTCAATTTCAAGAATAATACCCCCTTGGGGGAAGCGGTCACAGGCTTACGCCTTTGAATGCGAGCAGACACCGTCGGAGCGGTTTGTTCAGAGTCACGATTGTTAGTGCAGTCTTTAGGATCAAAGCGGACGCGGCAACACCTTTATGCGACCCATCAGGTCAAATTTGCATTTGACATGGACGGTCAGGATAAAATAAGTAACCAAACGGTTAATTATTCAATTTTGGGAGAAAGAATAATGCGAAAAATCATGACTAGAGTGTCGCTGTGGGCCGGTGTATTCTCGATTGCCTGGGGAACGTTTTCGGCAGTGATGGCAGAAGATCTGACCGTGGCGATTTCCATGCGTTCATTATCCAATCCATACCATGCAACCTTCGCTCAGGCCGGTGAAGATTTTGCCAACGCGATGGGACTGCCTTTTGAGGTTCTGGTCACCGAGGGTAACTCTGAAAAGGGCCTGGCCGACATTCGGGCCCTGATCGCCCGTACCAAAGGCAATGTGTGCATTAATGTTGACCCCAACGATTCGCCGGATGCCAAAACGATCGTGGATGAAGCGGTTGCTTCTGGTGCCTATGTCGTCACTCAGTGGAACAAGCCAGACGACCTTCACCCATGGGATCACAATCCAAACTATGTTGCGCATATGTCCTTCTCAGGTGTTGGAACCTCCAAGCAAATCACCAAGGATCTGATTGCGGCTATGGGCGGAGAGGGCGGAATCGTTGCCTTGGGTGGCATTCTGTCCAATGTACCGGCGATTGAGAGAAAGAGGGGCATGGAACAGGCAGTGGCCGAGACAAACGGCAAGGTTACCATTCTTGATTTCCAGGCGGCTGACTGGAACGAGACCAAGGCCTTCGAAATCACCCAAGCCTGGCTGACCCGGTTTGGCGACGACATCAAGGGGGTTTTTGCCGCCAATGACTCGATGGCCATTGGAGCCTTGGAAGCCTTGCGTCAGGAAGGTATGGCCGGTTCAGTGCCAGTCGTGGGCATTGATGGAACCGAAGCGGCGCTTTCCGCCATTGAAGCTGGAGAAATGGCGGGTACGGTTGCCTGGGATCCAGTGTGGACAGGAGGAATGGGTCTGGCTCTTTGTCATGCCGTTGCCACAGGTAAGGTTGATATTGCCCGCGAACCCCATGCCCATCGTGAATTCTATGGTACCGGAGTGATCGTGACACCGGCCAACATTGCCGAATACCGTAATCGAGATGCATCACTTGATTACGACGACTACTGGGGCAAGTCCACTGGACAAATCCAGTACTGACACGATATGAGGGGGTAGCGCACTCGTGCGCTATCCTTATCGTTGGAAGTATGAATGACTCGTCTTGACATTGCCGGACGTTAATTGGAGGGCTTTGGCCCCGGTCTTGGTGTTTGTTCTTCTGTGCGTGGCCATCTCCATCATCAACCCGAATTTTGCTTCCATAAAGAATTTCATTCGAATCCTGAATGCCTCATCAATTCCTGTCGTGTTGGTGATGGGGGCAACCTTTGTCATTTTGATGGGTTCGATTGACCTGTCGGTTGAAGGTATCGTTGCCCTTTGTGCGGTGGTAACGGCATGTCTGGTCGCGAATGACACAACGCCGATGGATTTGGGCTTGTATGCCGTTCCGGTTGCAATTCTTGCCGGAGGTCTGGTCGGTGCAGTGAACGGTTATTCTCACGTCTATTTCAAGATACCCAGTTTTATGGCAACGCTGGGGATCGGGTTTGTGTGTCTGGGTATTGCAACTGCCGCTCTGGGCGGATTCCCGGTGCGTATTGTCGATAGCGGATTTCGAACTCTGACCCTTGGGCGAACGTTTGATCTTCCTCACGGGGTGTGGCTGGCCGCGGCTTCAGTGATCGTGGCCTTGATTGTTCAGCAAAGAACCAGACTGGGACGTTATGTCTATGCCATTGGAACTGATGAAGTGACCGCGGAGCAGTGCGGTGTTCCTGTCAAGCGCACCAGGGTCGGAGTCTTCATTCTGGCTGGATTGTTTTCAGGATTGGGGGGAGCGATGGCGGCCTCGCAATTAGGCCAGGGGCATGCCCTGATCGCGGAAGGCCGCCTTTTCACGACCATAACTGCAGTGGTAGTCGGAGGCACGGCCCTGACCGGGGGTGTGGGTTCTGTTCTCAATTCGGTCATCGGTGTTCTGATTGTTGTCGTTCTATCCAATGGAATGGTACTCATGGGAATACCGCCATTTTTTCAGCAGGGTGTTCAGGGCTTCTTGATTATCGTTGCGGTCACCTTTGCCCTGAATCGCAAAAACCTGCAATTTGTGAAGTGAAACCGTGCCCGTCGAGACCTCCGCAGTAACGTCCAAACCCGTTCTGGAACTTGCCCGGGCGACCAAGTATTTCCCGGGAATCACGGCTCTGGACAAGGTCGATATCAATGTGTGCAGCCAGGAAGTGGTCGGACTGATCGGAGAAAACGGTGCGGGCAAGTCAACCCTGCTCAAAGTGATGACTGGCATTTACAAGCTTGACGAAGGTGAGTTCTTTATCAATGGGACCGCTCAAAGCTTTCGCAATCCTCGGGACGCTTTCGATCACGGCTTGGCAATGGTTTTTCAGGAGCAGTCCATTATCCCCACTCTGACTGTGGCTGAAAATATCTTTCTGGGGCGCGAGAAGGAGTTTTTGCGATTTGGCTTCATTGACAAGGCAGCCATGTTCAAGGCGGCCCGAAACGAATTGGCCAAGGTTCATCTGGACTTGGATCCATTCACCAAGTGCTACAATCTTGGCTTTTCAGAGCGACAGATGATCGAAATTGCCAAGGCACTGTCCCTAGATGGGCGCATACCAGGCGAAATTGTCATTCTGCTTGACGAGCCGACCTCTGTTTTGGAACGCCGAGAAGTGGATCTGCTTTTTGACATTATTGGCGAACTGAAGTCCCGGGCTTCAATTGTTTTCATTTCACATCGTCTGGAAGAGGTCCTGGAGGTTTCAGACCGCGTCTATGTTCTCAAGGATGGCCAGGTTGTTCACCGGACGAAATCCTCGGATGCAACGATTACCAAGTTGCATCACTACATGGTCGGTCGGCAGCTTGATCATGAGTACTATCGTGAACAAAAGCAGCGGGACGAAGTGGGCACAATCCTCCTTGAAGTTCAGAATCTGTCCTTGGAAGGGGAATTTGAAGATGTCTCGTTTAATCTGGCCGAGGGTCAAATACTGGGCATTGCCGGCGTTGTGGGTTCAGGTCGGGAATCGCTGGCAAGATGCCTGGCAGGAATGAAACAACCTGATGGCGGGTCAGTCAAGGTGAATGGAGAACCGGTCGAGTTGAACCACCCAAGAAGGGCCGTGACGGCCGGTTTTGGCTTTGTTCCGAGCGAGCGCAAGGCCGAAGGATTGGTTTTCGGCCTGAGCGTGACTGAAAACATGACCTTGGCTTCAGGGAATCAGTTTGTCAAAATGGGTGTCATCCACTCGATGGCAGAACTTCAGGAGGCCAAAGGCTGGATAGACAGATTGCAAATTCGAACGCCATCAGCGAAAACGCCCATTCAGAGCCTGTCAGGAGGGAACCAGCAAAAGGTCGTGCTGTCAAAATGGCGCATTGTCGATTCTCGCATAGCGATTCTGGACCATCCGACTCGAGGCATTGATGTCGGGGCCAAGGAAGATGTATATGAACTGATACGGCAGATGGCACACGAGGGAATTGGGGTCATACTCCTCGGTGACACCCTGGAGGAAGTGATTGGCCTGTCAAACACGATCATCGTCATGAAAGACGGAAAGATCAGTGCTACCTTTGAAGCTCCCAAGGGCCGAAAACCGGATCAGGTCACGCTGATTTCAAACATGGTATAGTGCAGTGCACATGCAGATAACGGACAAGCAAAAGGAAATTCTGATCAATCTGGTTCCGCTGTTTGCGCTGGCCATGCTGGTTGCCGTCATTTCCTTTTTTGAGCCCAGCTTTTTGCTTCCCAACAATCTTCTGACGGTGACCGCCGACACGATGACCCTCTTTCTGATGGCTTCGGGAGCGACGCTGGTGATCATGCTGGGCAGCATTGATCTGTCGATTCAGGCGATCGCGTCCATGACAAGCTGTATCCTTGCCGCCATGCTTCCCATGTTTGGTGGCGCGGCCATCATTACGGCCCTTCTCGCTGGAACCTGTGCCGGCTTGCTCAGCGGGCTGGTCGTCAACTATTTGCGTATTCCGTCGTTTGTTGCGACCTTGGCAGTAGGAGGAATCGTGGCTTCGGTCGGCTACTGGGTTTCGGAGGAAAAGTCAATCTATATTTCCGAGGGCAACATGGCAAACTGGCTGCATTGGGCCAGCGGCAGCACCTTTGGGCTGTACAACGAGATCATTGTTGGAATCGCTGTGCTCGTTGCCTTGTCGTTCCTGCTCTCGTTTACCCGTTTCGGTCGCCTGGTCAGGGCCATCGGGTTTCAGGAGCGGGCCGTCATCGCTTCGGGCATTGACGTGAACCAGATCAAGCTGGTCGTCTTCATCATTTCAGGCTTCATGGCCGGGTTGGCCGGTGTCGTCATGGCCGCACGCCTAGGCTCCGGCTCGCCCACTTTGGCCAGTCAGTTCCTGTTGCCGGCAATTGCCTGCATCATCGTCGGAGGGACGGCGATCACAGGTGGTGTCGGCAGTATATGGAAGACCTTTGTCGGGGCATTGATCATTGCCGTGGTCAGAATTGGCATGACCTTCATAGGGGTTTCCGCCTTTGCCCAACAGATCGTATTTGGTGCCGTTCTCGTCATTGCCGTGGCCATCACCATGGATCGATCGAATGTGTCGGTGATCAAGTAGTTCATTTCCCGCCATCGTCCTGTCAGATCACTACCAAGGGTATATATTTTGCCACGCTCAGAACGCCCCCAAGGGCTGATCACTCCAATATTGCTGTGTGGTTGCCTGATAATTTGCGTGAGTTTTGCCATTCGTTCCAGCTTTGGTGTGTTTCAGATTCCAATTGCCGAAGAGTTTGGCTGGTTGCGCGTCGAGTTTTCGCTGGCAATTGCCCTTCAAAACTTGGCCTGGGGCATTGGTCAACCCCTCTTTGGAACCCTGGCCGAGCGATTCGGTGACCGTCTGGCAATCACCCTTGGGGCGGTTGTTTACGCTCTGGGTTTGGTCCTGTCCAGCCATGCCACATCGCTTGAAGCACATCTTGTCTTGGAGTTTGCTGTTGGAATGGGAGTCGCGGGCACGGGCTTCGGCGTTATCCTGGCCGTTATCGGTCGGGCATCCTCGGACGAGAATCGGTCGGTTTCTCTCGGTATCGCTACAGCCGCCGGTTCTGGCGGTCAAGTAGTCGGCCCTCCGATTGCTGAAGGCCTGCTGCATTTCATGCCATGGCAAACGGTATTCATTGTCTTTGCCGTGGCCATCTTGCTGGTGCTTGTGACTCTGCCCGTTTTCAAGACAAGCTACAAGGCATCGAAGGTCGAGCTTGAGTTGACCGTAGCAGGAGTTGTCAAGCGAGCTTTTGGCGACCCATCCTATACCATGATATTTGTGGGATTCTTCTCTTGCGGCTACCAGTTGGCCCTCATCACTGCCCACTTTCCTCCCTTTATCACCGAGTTCAGCGAACCCATAAAGGACGGAAGTTTCCTGTACAGGCTGGGAATAAGTTCGACCGCCACCCTAGGTGCCATTTCGATCTCCTTGATTGGGTTGGCAAACATCTTCGGTACGCTTGCCGCCGGCTGGTTGGGCAAGTACTATTCGAGAAAGATAGTGTTGACCATCATCTACACCCTTCGGGCGATTTTTACTGCCATTTTCCTGTTTCTTCCGTTCACGCCATTCAACATCATCTGGTTTTCCCTGATCATGGGTTTTTTGTGGCTTGCCACCGTACCCCTGACCAGCGGACTGGTCGCTCACGTGTACGGCTTGCGATACATGGCAACACTCTACGGCATCATCTTCTTCTCACACCAGTTGGGTGGCTTTCTGGGGGTCTGGCTGGGTGGCTATCTTTATGATGTTACGGGCAATTATGACATGGTTTGGTGGATCGGTGTCGGGGTCGCCCTATTTTCGGCAATCATTCATCTGCCGATAAATGAAACGCCTCTGGACAGAAGACTCAAAACCGCGTGAAGTGATTTTTCTTGTTGCGGTTGCCGGTTTGGTGAGTACCAAATCAAGCCGGACATGAGTGTGAGTGCATTGAATCCGGTGTGGCCGCTGCTTGATACGGCAGGAGCTCCCATTCCAGCCAAAATCTTGGTGTCGCAAGGCCTTTGTCTGTCTGAATCTGCAGTTGCCTTGCATGAGTGCCAAGAGTTTCCCTTCAGTCAGTTTACCTGAGCACACGTTGGGAATCGCACGTCTTTGCCGGAATTCTGAAACTCAATGCAGCAGCGCGTGAAATGGTATAAATTTGGACTAATTTCGGTGTAAACCTCCACTGTCCTTGATTTTCTGTTCGCTTCGGACGTTGCTGGACATGGAAATTTCAGACACTGACCCCAAGATAGCGTTTACAGAAGGGTTCGATTACATCCGACCAGAATCCGGATTCCACGCCAGAATATCCTTCCTGCCGTTCTTGGGTGCGTACTCCGAGTTGTACAAAACCTCACCGTCGGATGCAAAAGTGCCGCTCATGGAATATTCGGAATTGGCGAGACCACTCGTCGCATAGTGCGGATATTTTCTGTCGGTTGATGCGGTCAATTTGATTCGCAGCATGCCTGGTGTCTTCGACTTCAATCAATATTTTGGTATTTATTTGGTATAAAAAATGCCAATATCAGCCATAAAAGTAACCAATTGGTGCGTTTTAACCCCATTTTTGGCGTCTCAAAATTGCATCAACCGGCAATTCGGAGTAAGTCTCACCAAGAATTGGAGTCGTTCGTTGTGACCTCGTGTCCAGAGAGAACAGACTTCCAAAGGTTTTAGACAAATGGAGGATATAAGAGATGACACTGAAAAGATTTCTTGCTGCCCTCACAGCCCTCAGCGTGTGGGGGGGGGTAATAGGTTCCGTTGGTATCGCCAAAGGTGAAGATTCTTCGGATCCCATAATTATTCCATTGCATAACTGGTCGAGCCAGATTGTGATGAGTTATGCCGTAGGTCAGATTTTCGAATCGATGGGCAACAACGTCGAATACATCACCACAGACAGTCAGGCAGTCTACGAGTCGGTTCGGCTTGGGGATGTTACACTTGAACTGGAAGTGTGGGAAGGAGCGTTTGGCAATTCTTTCCGGGCCGCTCTGGAAAAGGGTGGTATTCATGATGCCGGCGACCACAATGCTGTCACCCGAGAGGAGTGGTGGTATCCGATGTGGACCAAGGACGCCTGTCCAGGACTCCCGGACTGGGAAGCTCTGAATGCCTGTGCCGGGGTGTTTGCAACTCCAGAAACCGGAGACAAGGGTCGGTTCCTCGGTGGCCCGGTGGATTGGCTTAAGCACGACGCCGAAAGGGTAGAGGGTCTGGGCCTGGATTTTGTCGTTGTTAATGCTGGTTCCGCTGCCGCCCTGTGGGCGGAAGTCGAGTCTGCTGAAAAAACGAATCGCCCGGTTGTCATCTTCAACTGGACGCCGAACTTTGTTGAAGCGGTCTGGCCCGGTGAGTTTGTTGAATTTCCTGCATGGGAGGACGGTTGCGATGAAGACCCGGCGGTCGGCTACCGGGCTGATGCCGTTTATGACTGTGGCAACCCCGCTGACGGTTATCTCAAGAAAGCCGCCTGGGACGGGATGGAAGCAAAATGGCCGAGCGCCTACAAGGTTTTGCGCAACATAAGCTTTACCAACCCCCAGATTGCTGAGATGGCCAAGTTCGTCGATGTTGACGAGATGGAGCCGGAAGATGCAGCCGCGGAGTGGCTGGCCAGCAACGAGAATGTCTGGAAGCCCTGGACAATGTAGCCTACCAGCGCCTGAATGCCCGGATCACCATATCCGGGCATTCAGTTCCAATTTCAAAAATAGACCTAATTTGCAGAACGAAGATTGGCAATGGGCCCGTATTGTTGTATTTGATGCAGTATGACCCGATAGGGTTTAGAAGCAGTAGTTGTCAGTAAAGTAGGGTCATGACTGAGTCCAGTTCAGTGATATCGTGTGTCAATGTCTGGAAGCTGTTCGGCAGAAACCCAGTGCAATTCCTTGCGTCGATTCCCGAAAACACGCCCTATGAGCAAATACAGGACCAAGGCTATATTGCCGCGGTAAGAAGCGTGTCGCTGGAAATCGGCGCGGGAGAAATCATCGTCATCATGGGCCTCTCTGGCTCAGGCAAGTCGACTCTTGTTCGATGCATGTCCCGCTTGCTTGACGTGACAAAGGGTCAGGTCCTAGTTGAAAGGGAAGATATTGGGCAATTGTCCGAGGCCCAGCTCATTCAGTTGCGGCGCAAAAAGATGGGCATGGTATTCCAGAACTTTGGTCTGCTCCCCCACCGCACGGTTCTCGAAAATGTAGCCTTTCCGCTGGAAATGAGAGGGCAAGGGGTGCATGAGAGAAGGGAAAGGGCCTTGGAAGTCATCAACCTGGTCGGACTGACTGGACGGGAAGAGTACTTTCCGCGGGAACTTTCGGGTGGGCAGCAGCAACGAGTCGGCATTGCAAGAAGTTTGGCGATTGAGCCGGACATCTGGTTTTTGGATGAACCGTTTTCAGCCCTTGACCCCCTTATCAGGCGGGAAATGCAGGATGAGTTCCTGCGCCTGCAGGCCATGCTGGGCAAGACAATCGTTTTCATAACGCATGATTTTGATGAAGCCCTCAGATTGGCTGACCGGATTGCGATCATGAAGGACGGTGCGATTGAACAATGTGACACCCCGGATCAGATTGTTCTGAATCCTGCAACTGGATACGTGTCAAAGTTCACCGAAGTCGTCGAAAAAGCCAGAGTGGTTCATGCACGAGGGCTGGTCGAACCGGGAATGCAGATACCCGCAAGTGTTGATGGACAGTCGATATCTGACAGTTCGGTATCTGGTGCCAAAACAATTTATGAGCTGGCTCGCCAGCTGATCAACGAGACGAGCGAATTCATTCCGGTAGTTGATGAGAAAGCCAGCGGAATAGGCCTGCTTTCAAGACAAAAGGCGCTGGATGTGCTCCTCGGTTCGCAGCAATGAACCTCAGCCCTCAAGCAACAGGTAATTGGACTTTTGGTTTTACCAACCGAGACTGGTCCCTGCTGATTTTGTCCGCGGCCGTCTTGCTGATGATAACGAAAGGGATAATCCCGGCGTGGCTCGACCGGCCGGCGGAAGTCATGATTTTCCCTTTTGCCGACTGGATAAACTGGTTTTTTTCCTACATCCGTGATGATCTTGGACTGATTCACGTCTCCCGGGCTGTTGCGGATGCCGTTGACTGGTTGTTGAATATTACCGCCAATCTGCTGTATGGCAAAAACAGATGGCCCAGAGTCGGTCCTATTCCATGGTCTGCCATCGCGGCCTTGGCTTTTGTAATCGGTTATGCCCTAAACGGCTGGAAACTGTCATTGATCTCAGGCGGTACCTTCATCTGGATTGCGTTTATGGGGCAATGGAAGTGGGCCATGGAGACACTTTCTGTCATTGTTGTGGCAACTCCGATTTCGGTTCTTATCGGTCTGCTGTTCGGAACACTGGCTTGGAAAAGCCGAACCTTTGAGAGAATCCTCAACCCGATTTTGAATATTGCCCAGACCATGCCGCATTTTGCCTACATGATACCGGTAGTCGTATTCATTGGGGTCGGACCCAAAGCGGGAGCAATCGTTACGATAATCTTTTCGGTACCACCCATGATCAGAATGACCCTGCTCGGGCTGAGAAAGGTTCCAAGTGAGGTCGTTGAAGGGGGCAAAATGGCTGGTACAACCGGCTGGCAGCTTCTGCGATTTGTGCGGATTCCAACGGCCAGGACCGAAATACTCATAGGCATCAACCAGGTCATCATGCAGTGTTTGGCCATGGTCGTTCTGGCCAGCTTCATCGGGATGCCGGGCCTGGGTCAGAAATTGCTTCAACTCCTGCAGTCACTCAAAATCGGCCGGTCGGTTGAAATTGGCATTTCGATAGTTCTGATTGCCATAACCCTTGACCGCTGCACTCAGGCCTGGGCCTTGCGGCAACCAGAGCACTTTGAAAAGGGGACATCGATACTGATCCGGCACAAGTACCCGATCATCGGGCTGGCCAGCTTTGCTTTTTTTACCGTACTCGCCCAGTTCGTTCCCATTCTTGACGAAGTCAAACGAACCCAAGCCTTGTCAATCGCCCAACCGCTTGAGACGTTTGTCGATTGGCTGGTTATAACTTTGGACCCGATTACCCAATGGATCCGGTGGTTTCTGATTACCTGGGTATTGATCCCTTTCCGCAATGCCTATCTGTGGTTGCCCTTTTCCGCAGTGCTCATGATATTGGCGGCCATCGGCTGGCGGATTGGTGGTCTGCGTTCGGCCCTCGTCACAGTCGCCTTCTTTGGGCTCATAGCGATGACAGGCTGGTGGGACCGGGCCATGATCACGGTCTACACGGTGACGGTATCAGTCATCATCGCAACATTGATGGGTTTCCCAATCGGTGTTCTGGCCAGTTTTCGGGATAGCTCATCCAGAATTGTCCTATTGATTTGCGATACTCTCCAAACGTTTCCGAGCTTCATTTACCTCATACCGGTAGTCATGCTGTTCGGGGTCAATGACGTTGCCGTTGTTGGGGCCGTAGTTCTTTTTGCCGCCGTTCCCCTGACCCGGTACACGATCGAGGGGTTGAGGAACGTTCCGCCCTCAATAATCGAAGCTTCGCTCATGTCCGGTGCAACCAAGTTTCAGACTCTGGTCAAAGCCAGATTCCCGCTTGCCCTGCCGACGATCATGGTGGGTGTCAATCAGTCCGTCATGTTTTCATTGTTCATGGTCATCATTGCCGCCTTTATCGGCACTCAGGATTTGGGTCAGGAGATGCAACGAGCCCTGTCCTTTACTGACGTTGGCAAAGGGCTGGTACTGGGCTTTGCCGTTGCTTTCATTGGCCTCATGGTCGATCACCTGATTATGACGTGGTCATACTCAAGGAAAAAGGCTCTTGGTCTGATCTAGGGTTTGGACAACCGATTCTCGGCAATTCATCGGCTTGAAGACCCCGTGGGTCTGGCATGCTCCTCCTCGAGTTGCAGGGCCAAGTTCAGCGTTGCAATTGATTTCACGATGTTGGCCTGCTCGGTTCCGACTCGGTACCCCTCTCGTCAGGCACTGACGGCACAACAGGCTGAGCTGCTGTCAGCTGTGCGTTGAGATGTGACCAATTGGCATTCATTTCGGCCTGCATGGCCGGAATGTCAAAGCATAGGAGCCCGGCCGCTTCGAGTCGACTTCTTTCAGCCTCCGGGAATTCAGGCGAAACACAGATGCGGCATTGAGCGAGGTTGCGGATGTTGTCGATGGTGGTATCTTGTTCAGGTGGTGTGGCCATGAAACAGGCAATGGCGGAGTCAAAGGTATCCGGATCATGATCGCGGGCATTGCGCTTGGCCGTTCCGATAACTAGCAGATCATTTGGGCCGCCCGGACCGATACGGGCCATGACGTCAAGGTCAGGAGTTGGCCGGTTCTTTGGGGCTGGTCCTCTGAGACGAGTTGCGCTCCAGCTTACTCGTGGATAGTGATTGAGCCAAGCGGCACACCAGTTTTCCGTCATTTCTCCCTCAAGCGTCTGCAGTGCGCCCACTGCCGCCTGAAGATGAGCATCTGGTGTAGTGGCTGCCGATGGGCTGCCCGGATGTAACGGGGCACAGCAGCGAATCTGGAACAGGGCTGTATTGTCGGTGATGGCCCATAGGGGACGTCCGCCGGTCCGTCCGGTAAGCCAGCCGCGCTGAGTTACGAGGCGCGTGTGGCTTTCGAGTGTCTCGAGCCGTGCCTGTAGTTTAGCGGGGGCAATGGCATGATTCAAGCCACGGGCAATGGCGGTGACGGGTGCGAGTCGGCGACTCTGCCGATCGCGCCCGAGCCAGAGCAGTGCATCACGAACAGTAGTGGGCAGTTCGATGATGGCCTGATTGTCCCAGCGCTGACGCGGATCGGTCTTCAGAAAAGCTACTTCATGGGCAATGAATGCCGTCCGCCATTGCCGCTCGGTACGGCCATTGCGGCTCGGTACCGACCAGTCGTTCAAGATAGCTGGAGTCTTGTTCGGATCAACAAAACGCTCCCAGTTGCGAGGCATGCCGCCGAAGGCCGTCCACAGCGTCAGAAGCCGGCCCGGGTGGCGATCCCAGCCCTGATCCCGGGCGATGTCCATGACCGTGATTAGCGGCCATGGATCAAGATGGATTTCCACATGCATGCGCTGATGGAGAGGCTCGCTATCGGCGAACATGGCCAGAAATTCCTGCTGATGCGAACCCATGCAGACGAGACGACCAGTTGGAGCCGGTCCTCCGGTACGGCGCAGGGTTCGACCATCCCAGCTGCGCAGGCCGTCAATCATCATCTTGAGTGAGCCGGGCAGACCGGTGTTCCTGACATTCTGGAACTCGTCAAGACAGATGATCAGGCCCTTGTAAAGCAGATGTTGAATGACGTCAATGCATTGATCCGGTCGTGCATCCTCCGGTCGGAGGGGTTTCATGTCATGTAGCAGATGACTCAGTCTGGCTGCATGAATCGTACGCTGCAATCGGGTCAGACAGTCGACGTCCTCCGTCTTGTCCGGCATTTCGACGACCAGCAAGTTCTGCTGGCTTCCGTGCCGCCGTACGGTTTCCTCCAGCAACTCGTTCTTGCCAACGCCGCGTCGGCCGGCGATGCCGAAAGCCCTGAAGACAGGTGGTTCACGGCGTTCGGAATCAAGTTGCAACCGGATACGCAGATCTTCAATTTCAGCCTCGCGACCGTAGAATTTCCATTCCCTGCCCACGCCCAATCTTTCTTTCAACCCTCGATATGCAAGGCTAAAGTGCCGTCATGGACAATTAGGCGCGAGGCCCAACCATGTCAACTCGACTCCGAACGTCTCGCGTTTGAGGGCAAGTGATCGTTCTGACGCTGCCTTCTTGTTCCCGGGTCAGAAATTTTCTTCAACCTGAACTTCTGAACCGAAGTCTCGTGCAACGCTGACACGAATAGGGTCATCAGCCGCTGGGAATATGGCGTTGTCGCCATGACGACAACGCCAGCCCCTGCGGGCGCGAGTTTCCAAGTTCCTGAGTGCATGCATTCTTGAGACCGGTTCCGTCGAACGCCATCCGAAAGTTGCAAGAGCATTTGTTTTGCAAGGCGACAAAGCATCGGTTTCAGACACTCAATCTCCAAGATACGCGTATACTCGCCTTCGGACTTCGGTGACCTCAGGGGTACCCAACGACGGCGGTACCGGACCTTCACTTTTGCCTTCATCCCAGCCCGGCGCATGACCCGGACAGCCCGACCGTATCATCAGTGTCGGGATACGTGAACATCCGAAAAGGCTTTCAACCCTCGGTACAGCCGTGCTCCATCGCGTGTCGTGCAGGACTGCCACCTGAGCAAGCCACGACACATCGTGGAAGCCGGGGTGTCGCATGCATGCGACAGGTTTCAGAAAAATCAACCGGAGCGGCAAAAAAGAGTTGCAAATCCCACGGGGGGGGGACAGTAACTGATGTTGTCAAACGTAACTTTTTGGACAATGAAAAGGGAACAATGATCATGACAGGATTGATTTCGATCTGGGCGGGCGGGGACAGCCCGTGTATGCCCATGAACGCGAGCGGGGGGGGGTAGATGATCTCTCGGGTCGGTCCCTCCGTGGACCGGGCCTCGGACCCTCGACAATTGGTGCACTGCTTGTTGGGCTGGGGATGCTTATTGCTTCGTCTCACCCTGTTGCGGCTCAAGCAACATGCACGGGTACAGATGGAACGCCGCCCGAGTTAACCCTTAGCAGTGCCAGCACCACGACCAAGATTGCATGCAGCGGCTTGGATCAAGGGCTGGAGCTGGATTTGAACGGAGCCCAGATCGACACCAGTTCAACGACCGTCATGACCCTCGATATTGACGCCGTAGGTGATGGCGACAAGGATGTCAAGGTCATGGGCGACATCACCATCAATTCGGGGGATGTGGGCATACACATGGTGCGCGATGGAGCCGGGTTGCTCGAGCTGAGCCTGGGAAAAGACAGCGCCATTACCTCCTCGGGCAACGACAGAGCCATTTATCTTTGGCACAAGGGGAAGGCCGTGAGCGGAACTGGGGTAAAGACCAAGGGTATCAACATCGTATCAAGTGCCAAGATTGACGTGTCGGGATCGGCCGTTAAAGGCAAGACAGGCATTTCGGCTGAAACAACTGATGCTCCTGCAACTGCAACAATTCCGATCACGATTCATCTCACCGGCGGTTCCATTTATGCAACATCGCGTACTGGCGAGTACGACAGGGGGATGGGCGTGGTTGCCTCCCAGGCGGCCCAGGGCGACATCACGATCACGGTCGAGCCGGGAGTCAATATTGGCGCGATCGACAAATACCTCGGCTCGTTCGGCATTGACGCTACTGTGGCGGCCTCTGGCACGGGTAGCATCACGATCAAGCATCTGGGCCAGATATATGCCGCACATGGGATAAACGCGCGTATGCTGGACCCCGGCGGTATGGGCAGAATCGAAGGCAACATTGTGATTGAGACAGGAGCGAACAGCAAGATCATGACACAAGCACTCGGTGCCACGTCGGATGAGATACTCAAAAACAGTGGAACCTATCCGTATGGAATCCATGGCAACATTGAGGGAGACGCCCGCGTCGGTACCGTTACGATCATCCACAGAGGCATGATCGATGCGGCCGGAATTGGCATTGGGGCGAATGGCCGGCAAGCCGCAACGGTTACGATGGAGAAGGGTAGCAGCATCAAGGCGAAGGAGATAGGAATCGATGCAGGTTCCTACGGCAAGGTCACGGTCACCCACGGAGGCATGCTGATCGATGCGGGCACAACAGGCATTAAGACGTCTGGTAGCGGAGACGTCACGATTACACTGAAGAAAGGCAGCAGCATCACGGCGAAGGAGAGGGGCATCGAAGCAAAGTCCGAAGTCAACGGCAAGGTCACGGTCATCCACGGAGGCACGATAAGCGCTGAGACTCAACAAGGCATATATGCATCTGGCAGGGCTGGCGGCGCCGAGGTTACACTGAAGGCCGGCAGCAGTATCACGGCGAAGAATCAAGGCATTGCGGCCGAAGCGTTCAGCGGGGGCATCATCACGGTCAAAACGGAGGCGGGCAGCTCGATTGTCTCGGACACGCACGGCATCCAGGTCAACCATGTCGGCACGGAAAAGCGCCAGTTTCATGTCGCTGTCTACGGCACAGTCATGGGGGGCCACGCGTGCACCGGCACGAAGACCGGTCGAAGCAAGTGTGCCGGCGTATACGTGCGAAAGCACATTCAAACCGGCGACAAGTTTGGCGGCGGCACGATCGTGATTGGCCCCTGGGCTCATGTCAAGGCGACCTCCGGCGTGGCCATCGAGGTGGATGGCAAGGCGGGCGATGTCGCGGTGATCATGGAGCAGGACGAGGCGGGTGTCGTGGGTCATGTCGAAGGCCAGATCTTTCAGCCAAAGGAAAAGGATCGAACTCGGGACAAGACCGTGGAAGGAGAGGTGACGATCAAGCTTCGCGGAGCCAAGGAGAATTTGGAGGACGGTGATCATGTTTATCGCCGTGGCGACCGGATGGGCGTGTATGAAGAGGTGATCAAGGCCAAGCTTGAGGAGTTTACAGGTCCGGATGAGGGCTATTACAGGTTTGATGACACGACGATGAAGTGGCGTTTGTACAGCCATCGAGCGCGTCTGTATGAGGTGTTGCCCTCGGTGCTTCTGGGTCTGGTGAACCTGACGCCCTACAGCACGCGCATGGCCGTGCCCCGCCGGACCACCGGCGACGAGGAGGTCATGGTCCAGAGCAGCAAGGGCGAGCATGTGGCGGCGCCGGGTTCCCGCACGGGTGTCTGGGTGCGTCTGGCGGTCCGCGATGGGGAGCGGATGGCCGATACATCGACGACCGCAACGGACTTCTGGCGTCAGTCTCTGGCGTGGGATGTGAAGCAGACCGACTTTGAGGCGGGTCTGGAGGTGCCGACCGATGATCGTCTGGTGCTGGGCGTGAGTGCCCACTCCCGGCAGAGTGAGGCCACCGTCAAGAATGGTGGCACCATGGAAGCGAGCGGCACCGGTGTGGGCGTGTCCCTGACCTGGACGGACGACAGCGGCCTGTATGTCGACGGCCAGCTGAGCTACACCCGGTTCTTTGATATCACGATGGTGTCGGCCAACAGTGCGGTCGGTTCGATCACCTCTAAGGGAGGCGGCACCGGTCTGGCGCTCGGGGTGGAAGTCGGTCAGCCGATGAGTATGGGGGGCATGGCCGTGACTCCGCGTGGGGGTCTGTCCTGGTCATCGGTGGACATGGACGCCTTTGACGAACCGACCACGATCGATGGAGCCGGCCGGGTTGCTCCGGACAAGGAACAGAGCGTTCAGGGTCGTGTGGGTGTACTGGCTGAGTTGGGTCCGGAGGATGCCGACGGTCGGCTGTATGCATCGCTGGATCTGGAGCATGAGTTCTCGTCCAAACATGCGGTGATGGTGGCCGGTACCCGGCTGGCGACCGAAGTGAAGCCGACCTGGGTGCGTCTGGGCGTGGGCGGGGCGATGTCTCTGGGCGGCGGCGACACGACGCGGCTGACGGGGGACGCCTTTTATGCGACGGCAGGGAGCGACAACACCGACTTTGGGGGCGGTCTGTCCGTGACTTTCCGCTTCTGATCGGGAAACGGAAGGCCGTCGGGTGTGTGGTGATGCCGGTTGTCGGCATCAGTGCAGGCCGGCGGCTGAACCGTCCCAGCCTTGCCATGACCATTTCGTTGTGTGATCGTCGCAGTGACCGGGAGTACAGTTGGATCAAGCTTCCGAACTGATTTGAATCTTTGAGATTGACCTGACTCCACCATAGATCAGTAATTCTGTCTGATCAGATCGCTTGCTTTTTCAGCTATCATGACAGTTGGCGCGTTGGTATTGGAGCCAATCAGACTTGGCATGACTGAACTATCGCAAAGTCGCAATCCTTCCATGCCATGAACTCTTAACTGCGGATCAACGACTGACATTGCGTCCGTGCCCATCTTGCAGGTGCAGGTCGGATGATAGGAGGTGCGTCCGTACTGACGGGCGTAATTAATAAAGTCTTCATGGGTTCTGACTTCGTTGCCGGGGTAGTGAATCTGCTTGATGTACTTTTGCAAGGAAGGTTGATTGAAGATTTCCACGCTATTCCTCACTCCATTGGCCGATGTCTCCCGGTCGTACGGGTCAGCTAGGTAGTTGGGATCAACAAGGGGATTGTCTTTCGGATTGTTGGATGACAGTCGGACAGTTCCCCTGCTCTTCGGTCTGAGCGTATATGAGTTCAGAGTGATTCCGGAACCGAAAGGAATGGACGGCACTCCTTCCTCTTTGCCGGCACCGGCAAGGAAATGAAACTGCAGATCCGGCATGGGGCTGTCGCTGTCGCTGTACCAGAATACCCCGCCTTCGACTATATTGGAGGTGACAGGACCCGAATTAAACAGCAAATACTGCAAACCTGCCTTTGCCATTCCCCAAGTTCCATCGTAGTGATCAAGGCTATGTGGACCGTTCAATTCTGCAACTATGTCGACTCCGAAATGGTCGTTGAGGTTCGCTCCTACCCCCGGCAGATCATGCATGATCTCGATATCGTGTTGTTTGAGGTGTGATGCCGGGCCAAGCCCGGACAGCATCAACAATTTGGGTGTGTTGATGGCACCGGAGGTAATGATGACTTCAGATTCCGCCCTAGTCCGAAGAATCCTGTTTCCGCGGAGGTATTCGACTCCAACCGCTCGCCTGTTGTCAAACAGGATTCTCAGAACCTGAGATTTTGTCAGAACCGACAGGTTGTGTCGATTCAACACGGGTTTGAGATAACCCGTAGCCGCCGAACAGCGCCGATTGTCCAATACCGTTAACTGATACGCTCCGGCTCCCTCTTGGACTGGACCGTTAAAGTCGGGGTTGTAGGGAATGCCGGCTTCTTGACAGGCTTTGACAAAGGACCAGGTAATGGGCATTGGGCTGTGGATATTGGAAACACTCAAAGGTCCTTCAGTGCCGTGCCAATCACCAGAATAGGTAGAATTGCCTTCTGAGCGAATGAAGTATTTCTTGATTTCGCTGAAGGACCATCCGTCGCATCCTTCCTCATTTGCCCATCGGTCGTAGTCGGCCGGGTTGCCGCGGGTGAAAATCTCGGCGTTGACTGAACTTCCTCCGCCGATGACCTTGGCCTGGGTATAAGAAATCTCTCGGTTGAATGCGTGCTTTTGGGGAACGGTCTTGAGTCCCCAGGTGAAGGGGCCGGAGGTCATCTTGGCAAAGCCGATGGGGAAGTGGATCCATGGGCTGCTGTCGTTCCCGCCCGCTTCGATGAGCAAAACACGCACTACGGGATTTTCGGAGAGTCGGTTGGCCAGTACGCAACCGGCCGTTCCACCCCCGACAATGACAAAGTCAAAACCGTCTTCCACAGGCATAAGTTTTTCGATCCATAAACTTGTGTAAGGCCTCGTGGTCAGCCAAGATTTGCTCTCTTGTTGCAAAATCGGCATAACTGTTAACCAAACAGTTACCTATTAGCAATACGTTCCAACACACGAAAACGGTTTTCTTGGTGGCCAATCTCCAAGTTGGTTCCGACCGGCTCGGAAGACATCTTTCATCTGCCCTCAAGGTCGTTGTCAATTTTCAGAAAGTGGCCCGTTGAATCGAACACGAGATCCAGAAACGACCAAGCGCAAGATTCTTGCGGCGGCCAAAAAGGAATTTGCCGCCAAGGGCCTGGGAGGGGCCCGAGTCGACGACATTGCCAGGATTGCTCAAGCCAACAAGAGGATGATCTATCACTATTTTGAACGCAAGGAGAATCTTTTCAAGCAGGTCGTCGAACGGGCATATCTGGACATCAGGGAAGCGGAACTCAAGCTGGATCTGGAGCACATGGACGCCAAGACCGCCTTGGAAACCCTGATTCGGTTTACGTGGAACTATTACTTGGACAATCCCGAGTTTATCCGGCTTGTCAACAGCGAAAACCTGCACAAGGCCCGACACCTGAAAACGTCTGGCAAAGTCATTCAAGCGAACCGGAATTATATTGGCATTGTGCGGTCAATATTGGACCGGGGGGTCAAGGAAGGGGTGTTCAGAGACAACATTGACCCGGTCAATCTGAACATTTCAATTGCTGCTCTGGGCTATTACTACCTCAATAACCGGTTCACGGGTTCCATAATCTTTGAGAGGGATTTGATGGAAAAGAAGGCGCTGGACGAGCGACTTCAGTTCAATATTGATACAATACTGCGTCTGGTGAGTCTTTGACGGCGCAACAACCGATTATGTGAAGGGAGACATTTGCTCCATGCCCGTCTGAATGCTTCAAGGTTCGGTTTCAGGGTTTGAAGATAAAAGTCCTGATTCAGCCAAGACGCTGGCAAATGAACTGCGAGGGCCAGTCGGCTCGGTGACCCCGATTCCGAAGGGGATTGCATACCTGTTCACCCAAAAACCCTTTGCACCCATCGTCACTTGATCGCGGCCGGTTTGGACTTCTTGAAGTTCTAGTCCTCTCTGGATTATCGGTGCATGGTGACACCAGCCACGCTTCCCGGGGCATAGGTGGTCGGCTTGAACGCCTCACCACAGTATTGAGAGCATGACAGTTTGGGAATTAGGTATACAATTTCCGAAATTATCCCTAAAATCAACAGACAGTTCGAAAGCGCTGGACGATTGTGTCGAGAACCTCGTGAGGATCTCGTTTCCACCAGTTGCGCTCCGAAAAAACTTCAACCTCACAAAATCCTTCATAGCCAACACTTTCGACAATGTCGCGAATCCGTCGTATTTCGGCAACACCGTCGCCCATCATCCCGCGATCAAGCAATATGTCGACCGTATCGCGCAACCAGTCGCAAAGGTGAAACCCAAAAACCTTGCCTTGTCCTGAAATTCTTGACAGTTCCATTTCAAGTGAGGTATCCCACCAGACGTGGTACACATCGATTGCCAGTCCAACCGCGCAGTGGTCAATCTGTTCGATCATGGTGACGGCATCACGAACGGTTGTCAGGCATGAGCGATTCCCGCAGTAGACGGGGTGAAGAGGCTCAATTGCCAACTTTACATTCTCCTCGGCGGCACGACCAGCATATCTTGCGATTGCCTCAGCGATGCGACCCAGGTTGTCATTGATGGTTCCAGCATTGGGGTCATACGCACCGACCACAATCGTAATGACCTCAGCCCCGAGTGCCGAGGCGTATCGTATGGTCCTGTGAAACTCCTGATCAAGTTCTTCACTACTCGAAGGAGCATCAGGGCCAATAAGGTAGGGAGTACGGCAGAGACCGATAACCCTTACATTCTTTGCCCGTGCGTATTGGCCAACGTCAGTGACATGGTCAAGGTCTCGGAACTCGCGAATCCAGAATGTAATACCCTGTATCCCTTTGGCCGAGCAGGCATCAACGGCTTCATGAGGATTCCACCCCGCCCCCTTTCCGGCAACATTGTGGCCGAGAGTTGCCGTATTCAGTGCCAGGCATGAGTGATCATGCGAAAAGTCTCGCATCAACTCAAACCATACATTTTCAGCAGAGACTTCATCCGGTCAATCGCCAGATCGGGCTGTCTGAGCAAATGCGCCTGATCGGCCCGCTTAAAGCATTCCACAAAATACGGCAGAGACCGCATGGCTTGAGCCGCGTTGATCATGATAAAATGGTCCTGGAATCCATTCAGCCAGGCCAAGAAGACAACTCCGGTCTTATAATGCCGGGTTGGCGATTGGAATATATGTCGGGCCAAGGGTATGGTCGGTGCCAGCAGCGAATTGTAGGCTTCCAGATTCTGTTTGCCAAGGGCGTTGACCGCCTGCGTGCAGATTGGCGCAATGGGATCAAAAATGCCGAGCAGGGCATCGGAATGGCCCTGCTCATCGCCGAGTATCAATTCTGGATAATTAAAGTCATCCCCCGTATACATCCTGACTCCGGATGGCAATTGACGGCGCATTTCAATCTCTTTGTGCTTGTCAAGCAAAGACAGTTTTATGCCTTCAACCTTGGTGGCATTGTCCTTGATTATGGCCAGAGATGTTGTCAGGGAACCGAGCCAGTTTCCAGAACCCCAATACCCCTCCAGCAGTGGATCAAACATGTCTCCCAGCCAGTGAATGATGGCCGGCTTTTCGCAATGATTCAGGATGGCTCCGTAGACTTCAAAGTAATCATCGGCATCCTGTGCCACATGTGCGAGAGCACGACTGGCCATGATGATGATCCGTCCATTCACCTTCTGGATGGCGTCAATTTGTGTGAGATAGGCCTGAATCACCTGATTGATGTTCGTGGTTTCGCCAGGCACAAGATGGTCTGTTCCGGCTCCACTGAATACTGTCGCTTTTGGAATTTCGGTCAGGGTCTGTCGAATCAGTTCAATGGCAGTTGGCCATGCCAAACCACTGCCTCTCTGGGCGGTGTCCATTGCTTCGGCAATACCGAGACCCAGCCCGGCCAAATGGCGACGAAAGGCCAAGGTCGAATTCCAGTCCAGAGCAGGACTGGAGGACGGATTGCTTGCCGATAGTGGGTCGGCAACCACATGTGCTGCAGCGAGCATTTGCCTGGAAGCGGGCTCCTTGAGGGGAACATGGTCTGTCGGCGTACCGATCAGTGCGTAGTCAACAAGATTGCTCTGGGCATCTGGCAGTCGAATTGTCATTGTGGCTAATACCTCGGAACCAAAAGTCCCCCGTCCACCGAAATGGCCTGACCTGTTACATAAGGGAGCTTGCCGGTGGCGAGACTGGCAATCGTGACTCCCACCTCGTCAGGTGTACTAATCCTTGGAATCAAGGTCAGACCCTCTTCAGCGCGGCGTGAATACTCATTGATTACCCGGGATGTCATGTCCGTATCAATCAATCCGGGTTGCACGTCATAGACATGGATGTTTTCCCGACCCAGACGGACTGCGAATGCCTTGGATACCATGGCTGCTGCAGCCTTGGACGCTGAGTACTCAGTTCTTGGTTCTGCGACGGCGACCGCATTGGATGACGTGATGTTTATGATCGAATAAAACTGTTCGACCGACCGGTTTGAGTTCAGGAGATAACGGGCAAATTTCTGACTGAGGAAAAACAGTCCCTTGGCATTGACCGCATGGCAGCGGTCCCAGCTTTCCTCTGTGACATCAAGAGGATCTCCGCGATTCAGGACACTGACTCCAGCATTGTTGACAAGAGTTGTGATTGGCCCCAATGTGTCGTCGATTTTCTGCAACCAGAATGCATGGCACTGAATGTCGGCGACATCGAAAGGTGCCTCCATGCATTTCACTCCCTCGGTCCGCAACATCTCGGTTATCTCGGCAAGCTCCTGATCAGGCTGGCAATCATTGAGAGCCAGACTGAATCCGTTCTCGGCCAGGCGCATGGCTGCACCTAGCCCGATCCCCTTTTGTGCGCCGGTGACGAGGGCGACGGGATCAGTCATTCAGGGCTCCAGACTTATCCAGATCACGAAAAATGATGGTTCTCTGGATTTGATTTGTACCCTCGTAAATCTGGGTGATTTTTGCATCCCGGTAAAGGCGTTCGACCTCAAATCCCCGAATGTAGCCAGAGCCGCCAAAAATCTGGATGGCATCCGAGGTACGGGCAACAGCTATATCGGAAGCGAAGCATTTGGCCATTGAACAGGCTTTTGTCGCATTGTCCCCATTATCCATCTTGGTCGCGGCCGAATGCACCAGCAGCCGAGCGGCCTCGATATCCTTGGCCATGTCCGCTATGAGCCACTGAATGCCCTGAAACTTGGCGATCTCCCGACCAAACTGCTTGCGCTGGCGGGCGTATTCCAGCGCTTGCTCAAGACCAGCCTGAGCAATGCCGACAGCAAGGGAAGCGATACCGACTCGACCCTTGTTCAGGACATTCATCATGATCGGGAATCCTTGCCCCTCCTGCCCCAGCATGGCATCCTTTGGCAGGTGAACATTGTCAAAGGTCAAGGCTCCCACCGGACTGGCACATTGCCCCAATTTGCTTTCCTTCTTGCCCTTGGTCACACCTTCGGCGTTCAAGTCAACGATAAAGACCGACATGCCCTGATGTCCGGCGTCAGGGTCAGTCTTGGTCAGCACAAATCCGAGATCGGCAATGGGACCATTGTGAATCCATATTTTCTGGCCGTTCAAAAGCCATCCGCTTTCCGTCTTGGTCGCTCGTGTTCGGATGCTGGCTACATCCGTGCCAGACTCGGGTTCCGTGATGCAATAGGCAACCAACGTTCTGGCCGCCAGAACATCAGGAAGTATCCGCATTTGCTGATCTTCGGTTCCATAATCGACCAGAAGCGATGAAATCAGCTCAATGAGTCCACACTGGTCAGCGACAGACGCATATCCCCTTGAGAGCTCTTCCATGACCAGAGCATAACTCAAAACGTCGAGACCTGGCCCACCCAGACGTTCGGGGACACAAATGCCGAAGAAACCGAGCTCTCCCAACTTCCGGTATATTTCGGTTGGAAAACGGCCGGTTTGGTCCAGTTCGCTGGCAGCAGGACGAATGCTTTCGTCGGCAAATTTGCGAACGAGGGACTTCAACTCCTTATGGTCTTCAGTTAAGTACATGCTGTTAACCGTTCAGTTACTTGTGGCCAAAGGTAATGCCTTGCGGCTGAGATTGCAAATCATTCGAGAGCATTTCGGGAGTGCAGACGTGATACCTTTGAGACTTGCCAAGGTCCGGCGTCAGAACTCAAGCTGAGCCAGGCAGGTGAATACGGGCTGGTATGTCGTATATCGGCGAGAAGCATCACCTTGGCGGCAACGCAAGCCGAACCGGACCCGCAAAGCGTTGTATGGAATCGACTCAACATGAGGAGGGAAGTTGATGGAGCCTTCAGCAAAGCAGAAATTTGGACGCGTCGATCTTGAAGTTACGGCCTTCGGATTCGGGACGGCCCCCGTAGGCAACATTTTTCGGGAAATTGATGAACAGGCTTCTGACGCCATGTTCCAAACGGCTTGGAACAATGGCATCAGATACTATGATACGGCTCCCATGTACGGTCACGGCCTGTCGGAACTCAGGACCGGTCATTCACTGCGTTGGAAGGATCGTGATGACTATGTCCTGTCATCGAAAATCGGTCGCCTCCTCAAGCCGAAAAGAAAAGCCGAAATTGATTTTTTTCCCTGGACCAACGCCGCCGCGAATGTCATGGAGTTTGACTACAGCTACGACGGCACGATGCGGTCGCTGGAGGATTCTCTGCAACGGATGGCGCTGGAGAGGATTGATATTTGCTTCATTCATGACATTGATGTCTTTACCCGCGGCAATGAACAGCCTGAGGTTTTCAGGCAGGCCATGGATGATGCATGGAAAGCGCTGGAACAGCTGCGATCTGAGGGTACGGTCACAGCTATCGGCGTGGGGGTCAACGAGTGGGAAGTATGTCAGGCGGCCCTGGAAGCGAGAGACTTTGACTGTTTCTTGCTTGCGGGACGCTACACATTGCTTGAGCAGGAATCGCTCGACACTTTTTTGCCCATGTGTGAAGACAGAAACGCCGCAGTCGTTGTTGGTGGAGGATTCAATTCTGGCATCCTGGCCACGGGTGCAGTCGAAGGAGCGAAGTACAATTATGCCCCCGCCCCGCGAGAGATCATGGAAAAAGTGGGCAAGATCGAAGGCGTATGCCGAGATTTTGAAATTCCTCTTGCCGCGGCCGCCCTTCAGTTTGTTGTCGCTCATCCGGCCATACCCAGTTTCATTGCGGGGACTCGAACCGTCGAGCAGTTGAACAAGAACCTGAATTGGTTCAGCACACCCATCCCGGCCGAATTCTGGGCCGAACTCAAGAGACATGAACTGCTTCGCGATGACGCGCCAACACCCGAATAGCTTGGGTTGATTCTTGCTGGGGGTTGCGGTTGATTCATTGTTTTTCCTGACCCGATGGCATCCTTACATTGCAAGTGATGGGAATTATATTGCTGTCTTTCAAACGCGGTATGAGGAGGAGTGTGCGTAATGAGTAGCGATCATGTTGTCAGGGATGTGACTCTTGCCGATTTCGGTCGCAAGGAGATCAGCATTGCCGAAACCGAAATGCCTGGCCTGATGGCAATCCGGGAAGAATACAGGACCGAAAAGCCTCTTGCCGGAGCACGAATTGCCGGCTCCTTGCACATGACCATTCAAACTGCCGTGTTGATTGAGACACTGGTTGAACTTGGTGCTCAGGTTCGCTGGGCTTCCTGCAATATCTTTTCGACTCAGGATCATGCCGCGGCTGCCATTGCCAGTCGGGGCATTCCCGTTTTCGCCTTCAAGGGGGAAACACTGCCCGAATACTGGGATTATGCGGACCGGATATTCCAGTTTTCTGAGGGCGGCGCAAACATGATTCTTGATGATGGCGGCGACGCCACTCTCTACATTTTGATGGGAGCGCGGGTTGAGGGCGGCGAGAATGAGTTGATCCGCAATCCTCAATCGGAAGAGGAGGAAGCCCTGTTTGAACAGATCCAAATGCGTCTGCAGTCTTCACCCGGCTGGTTTGCCGTGCAGAAGGACATGATCCGCGGAGTGTCCGAAGAAACGACAACCGGGGTGAACCGTCTGTATCAGATGCAAGAAAAGGGGCTGCTGCCCTTTCCGGCAATCAACGTCAACGACAGCGTAACCAAGTCGAAATTCGACAACAAGTATGGTTGCCGTGAAAGTCTGGTTGATGGAATTCGTCGGGCGACGGACACGATGTTGGCCGGCAAGGTGGCAGTCGTATGTGGTTATGGTGATGTGGGCAAGGGTTCCGCTGCTTCCCTGAGAGGTGCCGGGGCTCGAGTGATGGTGACGGAGATTGATCCGATTTGTGCCTTGCAGGCTGCCATGGACGGATTTGAGGTCGTAACGATTGAGGATTCCCTGCCTGTGGCCGACATTTATGTGACCGCAACAGGAAACAAGGATGTGATTACCATCGATCACATTCGCGACATGAAGGACATGGCCATCGTTGGCAACATCGGGCACTTTGACAACGAAATTCAGATTTCGGCTCTCCGGAACTTCAAGTGGACCAATGTCAAGGACCAGGTGGACCTGATCGAGATGCCCTCGGGCAAGCGCATTATCCTTTTATCCGAAGGCCGGCTGTTGAATCTCGGCAATGCAACCGGTCATCCAAGCTTTGTCATGTCGGCGAGCTTTACCAATCAGGTACTGGCTCAAATCGAGCTGTGGGCACGCGCGGATCAATATGAAAACAAGGTATACACTCTTCCCAAGGCGCTAGATGAGAAAGTGGCCAGCCTTCATTTGAACAAACTCGGTGTCAAGCTGACCAAGCTTTCATCAGATCAAGCGAACTACATTGGGGTTGCTGAGGAGGGACCGTTCAAGTCCGGGCATTATCGCTACTGAACAGCGAATTTCAGATTCACATATCGGATGTTGACGGATTCAAGTGCCTTGCAAGGTCAAGGATTATCAATCGAGGCTGATTGAGGCTTTTGCTGATAGGGCGGACCCGCAGAGGGCCAAATATCAACAATCTTACATGAAGTCCCGGTTACCGTTTTGGGGTGTCAGAAACCCTGAAGTGAGGAAAATTGTCAGAGGGCTGAATCGGAGCATTCGGCTGGACACTTCTCGGGAATGGCTCATGCTGGTTGAATCCATTTGGCAGCAGTCAAGGCGCAGGGAAGAGCGGTACTCGTCTGTCGAGATCTATGTTGACCCGCTTTTCAAGGCATGGGTCCAACCCGAAACCGTAGATATTGTCGAAAAAATCGTGGTCGAGGGAGCTTGGTGGGACATCATTGATCCAATTGCCATCAACGGCACCTCCCGAATGCTCAAGAATCAGCCTGAATCCACTCAAAGTATTCTCAAAGCTTGGGCTACGAGTGGCAATATCTGGAAAAGGCGAACAGCGATCCTGTCGCAACTTCATCACAAGGGCCATACGGATTGGGAGTTGCAAAAGGAACTCATGGAACCTTCCGTTGCTACCGGGGAGTTTTTTCTTCAAAAGGCTGTCGGATGGGCACTGAGGCAGTATTCCAGAACTGATCCCGACGCCGTTGTCACATACATTCAGGATAATTCTGACAGACTTTCCGCTCTATCAATCAGGGAAGGGCTGAAACTGATCAGAAAAGGGCAGAACTGAGCCGTCTGCGGCCTGTCCAGAACGGGTCACTTTCTTTTGAAGCCCCTTATGTTCGCAATTTACCTGATAGCCTGTCTTGAAAGCCGTTGAACGGCAACCTCTCTCTGTTCTTCCAAGGAAGCGGGTGCAACTTGATTCATGAACGATTTCGTATTGTGCAGATTAATCCAGATACCGAGAGGTTGATTAAACGGAATTCCATTTGCTGAATTGCCCATCGCTCACGCCCGGACAGGAGTTTCGCCGATTTTGAGCTGAACTCCGACAGGAGGCATCCGCACCGCTTTGGGGTCCAGCTGAGCCAATGCTTGCTGTTGGTAACGTGGCCGTGGCATTAAAGTGATGATCGGATATGATGACAGACACATGTGTTTCAGGATCAGGATCGCTAGATCGGCGAGAAACGTATCAAGACCGTGCACGAGGCCGGCCATCCGGTGTGACAGGCTTGCAGAGAAAAGTTCTGGAAGTTAGAATACGATGAAGATCAGACTGTAGGGCTTAGAGCCGAGGACCACCAAGTGTCAGTGATATGAGCAGGCCATTCAAGGCAAAAGAACTGCGTATTTTTACCAGCCAGAGCGATCGGACCATCAACCCGTTCTTCGTAGGGCGCGATGCGATCATCAACGCCGTCGACACTGCGTGTCAAGATGTTCGTCGACGTTATCAGGAGAAGACATCCGATATCCCGGCAGAGGGATGGACCCAACTGATCCAAGGGGCTCCTGGCATTGGCAAGACATCGCTCTTGACCCGAATGCGGATGAAATGCCTTGAACGGCTTGGCAACAATGTCGATGCACACAAGATCATACCCATCTTTATTGCGACACCCGACGATCTGACCCCCGTCCGACTCAACACCGAAATTCGTCAGACAATTCGTGACATCACGCCCCTGCTGTCCGTGGAAAACGCTAAAAGGATTGGCTCTCATCTCATGCACATGGTTGGCACGATCGCCGTTGAGGGAATCAGCATTAACCTGAGCCCGACAGCGAAGTCTGGAAATTTGCCCCGAACCGACTGTACGATCCTCTTGCTGATCGACGAAATCCAGAATTTGGCCCTGACCCCCCCCCAAAGGAACCGGCCATGCTAATGCGGCGTCTGCATGGCGGGAGTGGCGGTTATCCAATTCTGCCAGTCTTGGCAGGCCTGTCCAACAGCATGACCATACTCCAGCAACATGGATTGTCGCGTCTTACGTCCCAATTTATTCACCGGGTGCCAGTCCTGACACGGAATGAAGTTCAGAACGCGGTTGAAATGTTCATCGACCATTTCAACATACCGAGTACCTCGACCCTGAACGATGCATGGACTGATCGCATAGCCAGCTGGACCAACGGTTGGCCCAAGCATCTGCAGAACACCATGGGAATACTGGGAGCGGAACTGCTACTTCAGACGGGTGATCTCTCCACGGTCGATCCAGAACGAGTCAAGCGACGGGCAGCCCGAAGTCGTGTCGATTACTACCAGACACGTTTTGGGCCGTTGTCCCACTATCCCCGCATTCTCGGTGACATCATGGCCGCCATCCCTTCCGGCCCGCAGGAAATTGACACCATTGGCGACATCCTTGCCACCAAGCAGAAGCAGCATGGTCCGCGCCTGCTTGCCGCCGGTCTGAACCCGCGGGAGGTCAACATAGACCTTTTGCTTCGCTACGGGCTCATTGACATGTGTGGGAATGACGAATATCACTGTCCTATCCCGTCCTTGCACTCCTATGCGGTGGCCCGAACCGGTTCGCGTCTGCACCGGGCCGTGCATGAAGGCAATTTGGCAGTCGTTAACCAATATTTGGAGCAAGGGGAAGATGTTGATGCCCGGGATGCTTGGGGTCGCACTCCCTTGCATCTTGCTACGGCCGGAGACCGGTCGGATGTTGTTCAAATGCTGCTCGATGCTGGTGCGAATCCGGAGTGCCGTGATCACCGTGACCGCCGCCCGCTCGACATTGCTTCAGCCTGTTCGGACACTCGGCATTTGCTTGTCGCGGCCACTTCCGGCTGACCGGCCGGACGATGGTCTGTCACCATTCCGACTGGGATGCTGGCGGCCACTCGGAGTGCATGAGGATATCGGTTCCATGATTGGCAGACCTTTCTGCCAGTAATTCCCGGAAACGCTTCCTCATTGCGTAGATTGATGGTCATTCTGAGATGGCCTGTAACGACCGTTCGGGCAGGATGAAACTGGTTCCAGTTGCCAAGAAAGACGACAACCTGAGAGGTCAAAAGGGAGTAAGATTGGTGGAAATTACTGCCTTTTTTGCATACAGTTGTGGCCGATGAGTTTCAGAAAATCCTCATAGTTTGTCTTCAGGTCTGGGCTTTACATTCTCAAACGGGCCCCTTCGGGGGTCGCAAATCGTTCAATCCGCTCATTCTGTCAATACATGGTTGATTTGGAAGGGGATGAATGTATAAGTAACCGAATGGTTACATATGGAGCATTTGAATTGATGACTAAAGCAGGAACTGCTGAGGAGGCTGTAAAACTGATCAGGGACGATGCGGTTGTCGCCGTGAATTCCTCCAGCGGAATGTGTTGCCCGGATGCCATTCTCAAGGCCTTGGGTGAGCGCTTCGACAGGGAGCAGCATCCTAGAAACCTGACGACCATACATCCCATTGCGGCGGGTGACATGTTTGGTACCAAAGGAGTGGATCATATCGCCAAGGACGGCTTGCTCAGCACGATAATCGGTGGTTCCTATCCATCAGGACCCACCAAGGCAGACCCGCCGAAAATCTGGGAAATGATTCTTGCCAATCAGGTCAAGGCCTACAACGTTCCATCGGGTATCGTATTTGACATGCTGCGTGAAGCTTCGGCCAAACGTCCGGGTGTGCTGACCAAGATTGGCATGGACACGTTTGTTGACCCGAGGCTGGAGGGGTGTGCAATGAACGCTGCCGCCACCGCAAGCCCGATTGTCAGGAGAACCGAACTCGAGGGCGAGGAGTGGCTGTATTTTCCTGCAATTGCCCCTGATGTCGCCATAATCAGGGCCACAACGTCCGATTCTCGTGGCAATCTGACATTTGAGCAGGAAGGCGCCTATCTTGGTGCACTTGAGATGGCGGTCGCAGCCAAAAACAATGGTGGTGTCGTGATTGCCCAGGTCAAGCGTGTCGTCAATGGTCCCAATGCCAACCCACATGCCGTTCACGTTCCCGGAGCGTTTGTGTCTGTCGTGGTTGAAGAACGGGAGCAGTGGCAGACTACGGCAACACCGTACGATCCCGCGATTTCCGGGGAAGTCGATCTCGACATAGGCACCTTGGAGCCAATTCCGTTCGATGCCGGCAAGGTGATTGCTCGCAGAGTCGCCCAGGAACTCAGAAATGGCTGGATCGTCAACATTGGCTTTGGCCTTTCGGCCAATGTACCCCGTATCCTGATTGAAGAAAACAAGCACGGAGCCGTAACCTGGGTCATTGAACAGGGAGCGATCGGTGGAGTTCCATTGCTCGGGTTCAAATTTGGCTGTTCGGCCAATGCCGAGGCGTTTGTGCCATCTCCCAACCAGTTCAGCTTTTTTCAGTCTGGTGGCTTTGATGCCGCGTTGCTGTCCTTCCTGCAAGTCGGGAATGATGGATCGGTCAACGTCTCAAGACTCAAATCCAACCCCCACCGTACTGCTGGAGCCGGGGGCTTTGTCGATATTACCAGTCGAGCCGGAAGGATCATTTTCAGTGGCTACTTCAATGCCGGAGCAAAACTGGCCGTTCGTGAAGGTCGCATGATCATCGAGAAGGAAGGAAAGATCGCCAAGTTTGTGACGGACCTTGACCAAATATCCTTTTCTGGCACACGAGCACAAAGGCAAGGCCAGAAGATCACATTCATCACGGAAAGGTGCGTCATCAAGCTGAAGGAAAAAGGTCTGATTGTGACGGAGGTGGCACCGGGCATTGATATAGACAGGGACATACTGGGTCAGGTCGATGCCCAGCTGTTTATGGATGATCAGGTGAAAGAAATGGATTCCAGACTGTTCCACCCGAAACCATTCGGGCTGCAACTCTGATCGTACGGAGGATTCATCCGTCAGGAGATACAACAACTCGCAGGAACAGGAGCTGATGCCGGAAATGGGCGCTCTGCTCCTTGCGTGTACGACTCCCGGCGCAAACACGATTGCCGGTGACGAGGAAAATCGGGAAATTCGAATCAGTCTGGGCTGACTCCACCCATTGCACAGATCGTTGCCCACTCCGCCTCAGTCACAGGTTGGACAGACAGGCGGGAATTGTTGACTAGCACCATTTTTGAGAGTTCGGGCGTGGCCTTGCAATCCTGCAAGGAGACTGGTTTCTTGAAGGGCTTGATCGCTTTTACATCGACACACTCCCAGCGCTGATCATCAGTTGTACTGTCCTGATGAACAGTGGCGATGACCTCGACGATTCCCTCGATCGTTTTCGACTTTTGTGAGTGGTAAAAAAATCCCCGGTCCCCAATCTTCATGTCACGCATATGATTGCGAGCCTGATAGTTGCGAATGCCATCCCACTCTTCACCCTGCTCGCCCTTGGCCACTTGATCTTCCCAGCTCCACTCGCTCGGCTCTGACTTGAACAACCAATATCTCATAGTACCCTTTACCCCCGATTTAAAAGCTCAAACATCCATCGACGATGATCTGTCGATGGCTGAGCACATCTCTCCTCAAAGTCATCTTTTAAGCTTTTGCACCCCGTTTTCCAGCCCCCAACAAAGGGTCACTCGTCGTATCAAGTGGCCACCGAGATCGGGCTTGCAGATCCATTCCGTCAACTTTACCCAGACGGAATGATTCCAATCCAGCCCAAGCGATCATGGCACCGTTATCGGTACAATATCTTTGTGGGGGAGCGTAAAACTCAAGATCGAAGTCTCGACACACCAATTTGACTGAATCCCTTATCGTCTCATTGGCGGCGACGCCTCCTGCAAGTGCAAACACAGTTGGTGACTGCTCCATTCGGTTCATGAACGCTGAGATGGCCGAACAGGATTTGATGCTCAACGTATCACTGACAGCCTTCTGAAAGCTGGCACATAGATCCGCTCGTTGTTGATCCGACAACTTTCCGGTCGCGCCAGAAATTTTTTCAACCTCTCTCAGCAGCGCCGTCTTAAGACCGGAAAATGACAAATTGCATCCCTCTCGGTCCGTGAGAGGTCGCGGGAATTTATACTGGTCACTTTTCCCTCTGCGAGCCATCAATTCAATTTGCGGACCACCAGCTTGTCGTAGCCCCAGATGTCTTGCAGTCTTGTCAAATGCTTCTCCGGGGGCATCGTCTATCGTTCCGCCCAAGCGGATGAACGTGTCCGAAGTGACAACCGCCAGAAATTGGCAATGTCCACCCGAAACAAGAAGACACAGGTAGGGGAAAGAACAGCTTGAAGTCATGCGGGGAGTCAGGGCATGAGCAGCCAGGTGATTCACTCCCACAAGCGGCAAGCCGGCCCCAGACGCCAGTCCCTTGGCGAATGAAACCCCCGATAACACACCGCCGATCAATCCCGGACCGGCAGTAACGGCAATCAGATCAAGTGCATCAAGAGTCATGTCTGCTTCCTTGAGTGCTTCAATCGTGCATCGATCCAAATAATCGGAATGAGCTCGGGCCGCAATTTCAGGAACTATTCCGCCGTAAGCTTCATGAATGCGATCCTGATTCTTGACCACAAGAGAGAGGATTTCTGGTTGGCTTCCCTGGCTGTGTCTCAGGATGGAGACAGAGGTATCGTCACAACTGCTCTCTATGCCAAGAGCAGTCAATATCGGTTCCTTGGCGTTTGATAAATTCAACTTGGTAACCCGGTAGAAAGCCTGCTTACGCCAACTTAACGTGCAGAGATCCAGGCAGTGGCACGACAACAGTCAAACCTCCGACTCGCCGTGGCCAAAAACATAGACCAAAGTGCTCGACCGCATTGTATTGATGTCGCCTTGGAAAATACAAGTATTCAGCCTCCCTGACATCGGAGTTTTCGTCAGCCCGTTCACTCTGGTCCCGTTGCAGGGCCATTTCATATATTTAACGCAAATACAGACAACTGGAAGAAGTCATGCAATTTCTTCCGGTGTTCCTTGGAGTGACCTTGGTGCAGGGACGGATGATTGTGATGATCGACGAAAATTCTTCAAACTGGGCAACGTAAATTGCAGCTGACAGAAAAGCGCTTCATTGCCAAGAAATCTGACAGCACCGAAGCAAAGTTCTGGGCCGGAAGATACCATGAAATCAAATCCTTCGCAGCGAGCCAACGGCTCGAAGTATGCATGGCAAAAGCACAATCCGTTGCTCGGGAAGCGGTTGTTGCGTGGCGTTGACATCTGGGCACGAAGCGTCGCTATTGAGCCTTAAGATTCCCAGCATCTGTGTTTTCTCGTTTCGACAGTGGAGGCCGCACCGAACACATCGCTCAGATGGGGCACTCCGGACCGCTGGGTCGAAAGCCAAAAACGTGATGTGGAAGTTCACACATGGAGCCTCTCCAGGACCAGATTCAGCCTGATCGCCGTGATGTACCGCCAGTTTGATGGATCAACATCTCGAAAGTCAAAGGCAGACCTTCAGATCCAGAAGTTAGTACAGTTGTCGATCCTGATGAGGTCGGCTCCGGCGTCCGGACCTTTAGCCCTGTGCAAGCCGCGAGAACTTCTGACTTGCACGCCAGCGTTCCTATAAAGACAGGACAATGCTCCGGCCCTAATTGCCTGAGGAAGTGGTAGCGTCCGTCGGCCCCTCACCAGCGAACTCCGACTCTTGCATGGGGCAATATTTCCGAGGACACCGGGTATGCATGGCCCCTCCGCCCGAGGCGACCGAACGCTGATGTGCCGAGACGCCGAACACGGTAGATTTTTCAAGCGTGGTCGGCAAGACCTTGCTTCTGCCTCATGCCCATCCCGCATCGTGACCCCCATCGCCACCCTTGACAGGTCCGGCTCGAAGACCGTTGGAATGTGCTCTCCTGCTGATCCATAAGCCAGTGCCAGGGACGGGGTCAGAATCCCGATCAATCGCTCCATACGCTCTCATGCCCCCCCCCGCCTGTCGAATTCTTTGCAGCAGTCAGTGAGAACACCACTCGGGGATTGGCAAGGAACACTCCCACTCATGAGGCTTCAAAGCGTGCCAATCACACACGCAACCCCCAATGTGGCCGGGGCATTGCTGCCGAGTTGAGCCGATGCCCACATCGCCATCACCCGTCCTCGGCAGCCTTCAGTTTCCCGCCTAGAAGCGGAAGGTCACGGACAGCCCGCCCCCAAAGTCGGTGTTGTCGCTGCCCGCCGTCGCATAAAAGGCATCCCCCGTCAGCAACGTCGTGTCGCGATCGCTCAGAGGCATCGCCCCGCCCACGCCCAGACGCACCCAGGTCGGCTTCATCTCGGTCTCCAGCCGGGTGCCGGCCACCATCGCCTCATGCCTGGACGAGAACTCATGCTCCAGATCCAAGGACGCATACAGCCGACGGTCCGCCTCCCCGGAACCCAGCTCGGCCAGCACGCCCACACGACCCTGAACGCTCTGCTCCTTGTCCGGGGTGACCCGACCGGCTCCATCGATCGTGGTCGGTTCGTCAAAGGCGTCCATGTCCACCGATGACCAGGACAGACCCCCACGCGGGGTCACGGCCATGCCCCCTATACTCATCGGCTGACCGACTTCCACACCGAACGCCAGACCGCTGCCGCCTCCCTTGGAGGTGATCTGCCCATTGCGACTGGATGTCAGCGCGACATCAAAGAACCGGGTGTAGTTCAGCTGGCCGTCCACATACAGCCCGCTGTCATCCGTCCAGGTCAGAGACAGGCCCATACCGGTGCCACTCGCCTCCATGGTGCCACCATTCCTGACGGTGGCCTCACTCTGCCGGTAGTGGGCACTCACGCCCAGCACCAGATGATCATCGGTTGGCACCTCCAGACCCGCCTCGAAGCCGGTCTGCTTCACATCCCACGACAGAGGCTGGCGCCAAAAGTCCGTGGCTGTTGTCGATGTATCGGCCATCCGCTCACCGTCTCGGACCGCAAGGCGCACCCAGACACCCGGACCGGAATCCGGCGCCGCTACATGCTCACCCTTGCTGCTCTCGACCATGACCTCCCCTTCGCTAGCGCTCCGGCGGGGCACCGCCATGCGTGTGCTGTAGGGCGTCAGGTCCACCAGACCCAGAAGCATCGACGGCAACACCTCATACAGACGCGCCCGATGGCTGTACAGACGCAAGTCCCCCGGTGGGTCATCATCCACAAACCGATAGCCCTTCTCTGTACCGGCAAGCTTCGTGAGCTGGGTCTTGATCACCTGTTCGTACACGCCCGTCCGCTTGCCGCGGCGATAGACATGGTCTTCCGCCTCCAAATCTTCCTGGGTACCGGATTTGGTACGGGTAAGGAACTTGAGTGGTGATCGGGTGTCTGTGTTTCCAGTGTTTTCCCCTGTCGCCGCCGGGTTCAGGATCTTGCCTTCGAGATGACCTACAACGCCCGCCTCGTCCTTCTCCAAGATCACCTTGATCTCGCCGGCTCCACTATCCACCCGAATGGCGGTGTCCGAATCGGAACTCACATGACCCCAGGGACCGAGGACAATCTCGCCCCCACCCCCAGCCCGCGTGTCAGTCGTCTTCACCAGGAAATAAATGCCGGCATGACTGCCGCCTCCCCGGACTACGTCCCGAATGGTGACATAAGACGGGCCCGTGCCCTTCGGCCAGATCCTCAGGCCCTCCTCCTTGGCGGTTATACGACTGCCGACAGTCGTCGTGATCCGGATGACGCTGCTTGAGCCGGTTTCGGTCCGCGCATAAATGCCGCGGCCATCCGCCGTGATCACGCCCCGGTGAACAATCGTGACATCGCCACCACCACTGTAGCGGGTGGAGGCATTGATACCGCTGTGTGCGCCATCACCGGTCACTGAGATCGTGCTCTTCGCGCCGGTTTCAACCCGCACGGAACCTGTCCCGGAGTTAAGCGCCCAAATACCGATTTCTCCTTCCACATCCAGCGACCCGTTATGGATGACCTTGATGTCACCGGCACTGGTACTGGCGGACTCTCCGATTTCGGCCCAAATCCCCATGGGCTTGTGAGCGGATCCCTTGGACCCCTTGGCGACAATCCCGCTATCCTTTTCGGTCGTGATCGAAATGCTGCCTTGTTCAGCCGAGGTCGCAAAATTTCTTACCTTGATCCCTACCTTGGCATAAATTTTCCCCCAGTGCCGAACCGTGATATCGCTCTGGCTTTGGGAATTTAGAGTGACATAGATGCCGTCAGAGCCAATGGGCGCTTCTTCCGTGCCAACATGCATGTCCTTTTCAACCGTGATCATGATGTCGCCACGGGCATAGTGGTCCACAAACACGCCATCGCCCGAAAACTCCGTACCCGGTTTGTCTATGGTAATGGTACCGCTTTGGAGTGTGATATCGATTGGAATCGTGGTGGTCGCCGGAGCGTCTTCCGTTGAAACTTCAATGCCCCCCACATCTTCATTTTCGCCCCCCCCCGTCACGTCAATCTTGGCCCGGGACACAAGGTCAATTCCTCCGGTCTTTTGGTCGGCTTGCCCCATATGCTGAAGATAAATGCCCAGGTTTCCATCCTCGCCTTTGGGAACAATGCGACTTTCAGGGCCCAACTGCAACTGCAGCTTCCCCGTCCCTTTACGCTCCATTGATATGCCCCAACCCTCCGAATGAATTGTTACATTGCCGGTGGCCACAATATCCTTGTCTCCTGCTCCCTCGCCATCAATGCCATCAATGGAAATGCCCGCGTCATCAACCGCCCTCTGGCTTGTGCCCACTTGAGCCCCGCCGAGTGTCAATTCCAGACCGCCGGTCAGGCCACTGCACGATATGCCGTCTGTGTATGGGGTCGTGTCGTCCAAGATCAGTTTAGGCAGATCTCCGGCAATGGCGGGCGTGGACGTACAGCTCTGGGCCGACGCAGAATGCGGCGAGACCACGAACACGCCCAGTCCCACAAGCACCATGCAAACGACCGAAGGTGTCGAGGCCAGCCGGGTGCAGACCCGGCTCAGGCCGTCATCTACCCCCCCCCTCGCGTTGGTTTATTGGGGACTGTCGCCAACACTCGTCCCCCGATCGACAATAGTTTTTTCATGATCACAATTCCTCTTTCAATGCGCAGATTCAACCTTCGCAACATATACCCCCCCCACTGCCTATTTACAACTCGTTTTTCCGGCAGGAAAAATTTTCTGGCCGCGTGTCGCATGTGTACAACACTCCCGGCAGTTCGACCGACTTATGTCATCGGCATGAGCAAGATCATGCTCATCGAAGCGCGCATGATCAGGAAGAGGCTGATGCCCGTCAACTTGGCTGCCGACAGTGGCCGTCAACTGGGTTCCCTCCCGAGGGCCCAATGGCGATTCCATTCGGCTGACCTCCAACCTCATCTCTTTCAGAATGAGAGGGGTCGAGCTGGACGCGCTGGCGGTGGTGCCAACATGGTACACGACACGCTGACAGACCTTGGTCCGCCAAGCGCCCAGTTGCTATCAACAAACGCACATGTTGAGAGAGTAGAGATGGGAAGCGGGCATAATGTCAAGAAGATAACTGCAAAAGGTCTTGCGTCATGTTGGCACCGCCACCACGAACCGAAACACCACGCGGACCGACTGCGACAAGACGATCATGAAAAAACCGTTCGGCCGGATCCCAACGACGATCACCACAATGCGAACCCGAGTTGTACATTTCTACTCCCTTCTGTAACCACAAGACCGAAGAGAGAATCAACAGGACAAACGGCCAATTTCAGACACCCATTACGCAAGCGGAAAAAGATGTGTGCATACAGTAGGCATCATGGCCCCGGGGGGGGGCTTTTGCCCCTCCCCTTCGTTGTGGTATTGCGAAGGCACTGCCCTGTGATTAGGGCACTATGGGTGGAGGTATCATCCGGATGTAAGGGGGCAATTTTTCGGAATCTTTCGTGATGATCGGAGGTTTGTACGCGAGGATCATGATCTGGGGTGCCAAAGGCCAACCTGAATGGGTTGTTTAGAATCCGGGTTGAAGTCAGTTGCAAACAATGCTGGTTGATTGACTTGGCAGCCGCGGGTCGGACGGATGTGCGGCGTTGTTGATACTTGGTTGTTTTGATTTGAATGAGTAGCCTGCGTTCATGCAGGAATGAATGCAGCCGTACAATGCGGTGTCAGGGGCTGACACCGTTGCACGGGAGAGGGCATGTGCGTGTGACACCCGTTGAGTCGTGAAATGGGCAAGATGCTCAACCTCGTCAAGAAAATGTTCAAGCCCCAAACCGTTTATCAGTTGTAAAGGAGCAGGGAGTCTCTAATCTCGCCTTTTAACAGGAAATGACGGAATGCGAAGTTTCAGACAAGGGTGTCCAGTTGGAAAAATCCAAGACGGTGCTGATCACCAGGCCCAAGGCTGATGCAGAAAAGCTCGCTCAGGAACTCAAAGTTATCGAACCCGGTCTCAGGACGGTAATATCACCACTAATCAAGATTGTCAGCCAGCCCTTGATCGTGAATCACGATGAGATTCCTGATTGCATCATAACTTCCCAAAATGCCCTTCGATCAATTGCCATCAATCGGCGATGCCCGGTATCCAGAAAAGCCTATTGTGTTGGTCAAGGGACCTCAAAATTGGCAGAATCCATGGGATTCACGGTCGTAGCGAGCGAGTCCAGGGTTGAAGAGTTGGTTGCAAGGCTGATCCGGCTTCGTCCCGACGGTCCATTGCTGTACTTAAGGGGGCGGCATGTTGCAGCTGATCTTCGATCAATTCTCGCTGAAAACGGCATCCAGATTGAAGAGGCAATTGTGTACGACCAACTCACCCAGAATCTAGTTGCCGATGCCGTCGAATTGCTGACCTCGGAATCCTGCTTGATTCCTGTCTACTCAGCACGTTCGGCAAGGATCCTGTCACGGCAATGCTCAGCCTTCTCGAACCGAAGCCATGTCGTTTTTTGCCTCAGCAATAACATCAGCGATGCCTTCAATCTCAGCTGGAACAAGGTCATTGCCTTGCCACCGGAAAACGAAAGTTTTGCCCTTCAGATTGCCAGAATGGCTATGGAGGGCTGGTAGCAAGTTGATTTGAGAGATCGCTCGATAATGCTTATATTAGCCTCATGACCTTCATTCCAGAACGGGTTGCATTCGCAATGCAGTTGCCAGTGACCTCATAGTCATCAGGGGATAGAAATTTGCCATTACCAACAGACACCTCGGGCGGCGAGCAGGATTTGGAAAAGAATCTTACAGCCGATGAAGCTGTTGCCGGTTCGGCCGAAACCATCAACTCCCCCTCATCGGTAGAAAGCGGGGGGGTGCGCGCACGATTCAGGTCTTTTGCGGCCCAGGCAATAAAATTTGGCTTGATTGCCGGACTGGTCGGTGGAGCTGTTGGAGTTTTGGCTGCTGCTGTCATCAGTTCATTCTTTGCAACGGGTCCAACCTCACAGGAAATGAGTGAGAAACTTGCTGCCATCGAGAGTCAGATTGCCAATCTGGTGCAAAGGATGATCACGATTGAGGGTGACACCTCATATTTGACTATCCGTGATCAGATTGTGGAGATTGACTCCAGAGTTGAGGCGCTGAATGAGAATATTCAGACTGGTTCGACCAGAATCGGTGATGCTGAATCGAGTTTCAGTGAACTGAAGTCCGAAGTGGATGCCCTGTCGATGAGTCTGGGCCAACTCCAGGGTCACTTTCAGACACTTGAAGAGGTCATCCAGAATAATCAGCGTGAGTTGGAAATATTCCGAATTCGACTTCAAAGCCAGCCCGTAGAACTGGTCGAGGACAATATGGAAGAATCCCAGACAACGGATCATGCAGTTACGTCATCAAGCCCAGCGGCTTCCACCCCAGATCAGGGATCAGTTGCTTTCGAGTTGGCAAGGTTGGAATTCGAGATCGAAAAACTCGACACCCAACTATCGAACTATCAGGACATTGACAATTTGCTCGCTGGGCTGACCACACAGATTCGCAATCTGGAAACTCGTTTCGACACTCAATTGGAAGGAATCGAAAGCGGGGAGAATGAGGGGGACGTTTCGGATATTCGAGATCAGTCCAGACAAATCATGGCATCCATGGCCTTGATGGGCATTCGTGTAGCTATCGATGTTGGCATGCCGTATGGACGCATTGTCAATATTGCCGATGGCATGGAACTGATCCTTCCCCCAATTGTCATTGATCATTCTGCGACAGGCGTTGCAACCCTCGCCGAACTGCAGCAGGAGTTTGATGATCTGGTGTTCAAGGCCATAGATGCGGCACCTGTCAACAGCAATGACGGTTCTTTTCAAGGAAGTGTGATAGAACTGATCAACTCGCTCGTACAGGTCAGACGACTGACGGAAACGGAAGGTGATGATGCCAACGCCGTCTTGTCCCGAATCGAAGGTCGACTGAGTGATGGTGATCTGGTTCAGGTTCTGGAGTTGACAGAGCAGCTGCATCCTCAGGTGCAGGAAGTGCTAGGCCGCTGGCAGAACAAGGTGGAAGCAAGAAACGAAATCGTCTCTGCCGTGGAACAGTTGCTGGCTGAGGTTGAGAGACAGGATTCATAAGATGATCTGGTCTCTCGTAAAGATAACCGCTTTTATTGTTGCCATAGCGTTCTTTAGCACTGCCTTTGCCCTGTTGATGGATCTGAATGGAACCGTCACGTTTGAACTGTTTGATTTTGCAATTCGGACAGATCTGACGAATTTCGTCATTCTTTTACTGCTACTGATACCCGTTTTCTGGGGAGCGTATTTTCTGGTTGGCCTGGCTGTCGCGGTTTTCAATTTTTTTGTCGGTGATGAGACGGCCCTGACTCGATATCTGAACAAGAATCGAACGCGCAGGGGATACGAAGCATTGGCTGACAGCATGGTTGCCATGGCTTCTGGTGAACCGGCACTGGCGAACAGCAAGATTACTCTGGCTGAGAGGTGCCTGAAACGACCGGAATTGACCGGATTGCTGGCGGCTCAGGCTGCCGAAAGGATGGGGAATACCGACAAGGCCCAAGCGGTGTACAGGCAACTGCTCCAAGACGGGAAGACCAGATTTGTTGGAGTCGCCGGAATATTGAAGCATGCACTTGATGGCGGCGATACAAGAAAAGCTCTTCAGCTGGCCAAAAAGGCCTACGAATTGCGTCCGCAGCATGAAGAGACCCAGAATATCCTGTTTCGGTTACAATCTCAGGAAGAAGATTGGATCGGAGCTGAAGAAGTCCTGAAGGCGAAGTTCAGTCAAAAGAAGTTCGACAAAAAGACCTACCATCATCATCGTGCAGCCATCTTGCTATCTCAAGGGATGCAGAATCTGGATCAAGACAGAAGGGTTGAGGGCAAGTCCAAGGTCATCGAGGCGAACAAACTAGCCCCGGATCTCATACCTGCCGCCACCTTAGCGGCTCGGCTGTGTGCTGAAGCAGGGGACAAGAGAACGGCGACAAGGATATTGATGACCACTTGGAACTTGGTTTCACACCCCGATATCGTCAGTGTCTACAAGGAACTTGAGCCTGATGAGTCCAATCAGCAGCGTCATGAACGGTTCAAGAAACTCATCAACAAAACTTTGACCCAGCCCGAATCCCGAATGGCCATGGCAGAACTGGCCATATCTCACAAAGATTATCATCAGGCCCGACGGGAACTGGAAACCCTGCACGAAAATGCTCCGAGCGTCAGAACTTATTTGATTCTGGCGGCTATCGAAAGAGGTTTGGGGTCCTCCGAAGGACAGGTTCAGAATTTGTTGGCCGCGGCCGTTACAGCTCCTAAGGGGTCACAATGGATATGCAATACCTGTCATCAGAGCCAGAAAGATTGGTCACCGCTGTGCTCGAACTGCCAGGATTTCGATTCCTTGGAGTGGCAGCAGCAGGACAATTCACCCCAGACCTTGATATCCTCGATCAAGTTGTTGCCCTTGGCAGCGGACAGTGAAAATTCATTCCATGCTCTTGAAGAAGACAATACATCTGATGACATTATCACCGCCGAGGAAATTACCGATGTCAAGTGATTGAATTGGCGTCCATTCGCCGGTGTAGCTCAGTTGGTAGAGCGGGTCATTCGTAATGACTAGGTCGGGGGTTCGAGTCCCTTCTCCGGCACCAAATTTTCCTCCCGTCATATGGCCGGCTGATTTCAAGTGCGGTCTGTTCAGCGGGTCAAGCCAGATGAACAGAAGAATCATGATTGACGGGTTGTTGGTGATTATTGGCCTGATGGCAAGTCAAGCAAAGCCGGGTGGAACTTGCTTGCATGTCTTGAACGGGTTTGCCCTGTTTCCGTTGCAAGCGACCTTGTTAGAAAAACAGGCGACGCTTCCCTAAAATCCGTCATGCCCCCACAACAACGGCTTGTTGGAGCTTGATCCTGCATCGTATGAATCAGGTGTCGTCCCTTTAGGACAGTTCGGACAAGCCGTCAAACGTGGCCAGTCTTTCCCCATATCTTCTGCCATGGCCGGAGTGTCAAAACGACCAAAGCTGGGGTACAGAATTCTTGGTATACCGATCTTTTTGTTCTTTTGTGAACCGTGTGAAAACAGCACCCGACGGAAGGGTAGTCCGCGACTGTCTTCTCAGGGAATGGGTGATGTCTTCAAATTCACTTGGCAACGGCTCAAGAATTCTATCTTCAACTCGCTCAACGAGTGCATTGCCGTTGGTATCAGAGAATGATCAGTGCCAGCAGGCTTGCCAGCCCGAAGCCTAGCAGTCCGGCAATGATCAATTGATTTGTGGTATACTTGTCTGGCGTGGCTTGTGAGCATTCAAAGGCATCAAGTCTCGCAAGAGTATCCACCAATTGGGGTAATTGCGGAGGCAATTTGGCAAGTGCCCTCAGAGTTGCCGCCGCATCTCTGAGCACGGCTGCCGGTCCAACATGATCACTTATGTAGTCCTTGACTACCGGTTGAGCCACCGTCCACATGTTCAACTTGGGATCGAGGCTTCGAGCCACCCCTTCGACCACGACCATGGTTCGTTGCAGCAGGATGAGTTCAGTTCGGGTCTCCATGCCGAACCGCTCAGTCACTTCAAACAAATGGGCCAGGAGCTTGGCCATTGAAATATGGCTTGCGTCCATGCCCAAGATGGGGGCGCTCACGGCTCTGAGAGCCTGAGCAAAATCGTCCACATTCTGATTGGCCGGGACGTACCCGGCCTCGAAATGAACTTCCGCAACACGGTGATAATTCTGGGTGATGAAGCCATGCAGGATTTCAGCATAGACTCTTCGGGTAAAACTGTCTATTCGACCCATGATACCGAAATCAAGAGCAATGATGTCTCCCGCTGGATTCACCTTCAGGTTGCCCTGATGCAGGTCGGCATGAAAAAACCCGTCTCTGAGGGCCTGTCGTAAAAACATCTGGATGAGACGAGAGGCGAGCAGCTCCAGGTCATGTCCTGCGCTTCGCAACGCCTCTATATCGTTGAGATTGATTCCCTCGGCCCACTCCAAGGTCAGGGCCTTCTTGGATGACAACGCCCATTTGATCTCGGGGACGCAAATGCCTTCGTCTTGTGCTGTTGTGGCGGCAAACTCGTCAGCCGCTGCGGCCTCCAGGCGTAGGTCGAGCTCTCTGTTGACAACCCCTTCAAAATGCTCGACCACTGCGCGGGGGCGCAGTCGACGCGAGGCCGGAGACAGGACCTTGACCATGCCAGCGGCAAGGTAAAAGGCATCAATATCCTTCTTGAAGGCTCTTTCGATGTTTGGTCGCAGAACCTTTACGGCCACGGGTTGGCCAGTGTCTTTAAGGACAGCCTTGTGAACCTGGGCAATTGATGCGGCGGCAATGGAATCGCTGAATTCCGAGAACACGTCAGCAATCCTGATTTCAAGCTCTTCTTCGATTGACGACTTGGCTGTCGAAGTAGGGAAGGGAGGCAGTTTATCCAGCAGCAGCTGAAGTTCTGAAGCCAGTTCCTTGCCGACGATGTCAGGCCGGGTTGACAGCAGTTGGCCAAATTTTATGTAGGCCGGCCCCAAGGCGGTCAGGGCTCGGACCACGGGAGGCAAACTGGAATCCCCCCTGAGGCCAAAAATGGCAAAGGGCACTCCCAGTGTACGCGCCAGCATCTTGAGGTTTGGATGTATTTGCAAGGCATTCAGGGCCACTGCCATTGCCCCGGTGCGCTGGAATGTTGCTCCCGTACGAACGAGTCTGATCAGATTGTGCGGACCACGCATGTCTAGAGTTTCCAGCCCGAGTGGATGGCAACTATGCCAAGGGACAGATTGCGGTATTTGACCTGTTCAAATCCTGCCTGCTTTATGCGCTCGGCAAACTCGACCTGTGAGGGGAAATTGCGAATGCTTTCCACCAAATACCGATAACTCTCGGTATCTTGCGTAACGATGCCACCTAATTGGGGAATGACCTTGAATGAGTAGTTGTCATAGAGTTCATTCAAATGTTCGTTGGCGACCTGACTGAACTCCAGAATCATCAACCGCCCCCCTAGTTTCAATACTCGCTTTATTTCAAGCAGAGACTTGTCGATGGAGGCAAAATTCCTGATTCCGAAGCCGATTGTGCAGTAATCGAAAGTATGATCCGGGAATGGCAGTTGCATGGCATCTCCGGCAATCCAGTTGAGGTGCTCTGCGCAAGATATATGGGTCAGTTTTTCTTGTCCTGCAAAGAGCATTTCCGGAGTGAAATCCACGATGTTGACGATTGCCGCTGGCGCTCGCCTTATGATCCGTTTGGCAATGTCACCGGTTCCACCGGCGAGATCAAGGCAGCAGGAACGATCTCTCGGCGCCAACCAGTCAACCATTGCATCCTTCCAGGCTCGATGGGCGCCAAGAGACATCAGGTCGTTCATGAGGTCGTACCGTGATGACACGTTGGCAAAAACGTTCTTGACCAGGGCTGGCTTCTCAGCCGTGGAAACAGTTCGTGCCCCGAAACTGGTCAGCTCGGAATTCTCGGCGGACATGCGCTTGGTCGAAAATTGGATTCGAGGGAAGGCAAAATGGTTCAGTCTCAATTTGTCGGCGGATGGTCAAGAGATTAGTTGCAAACGGAGCGGTTGCAAGAAGTCGCAACTTTTGCCATGCCAGTTAAGATTTGGACTCACATTTCATAAATGCAGCAAGAATCCGGATGGCCGGCACGGATTGATGGGCTCTGGCCATGCCGCCAAAGCCGTCAGTTCGTCGTTCTCGTTGGCCAGTTGAGGTTAGGTCATCATGGAGGTCCGAGCCCCCCCCCTTGACGCAATCAGCGAAGACAGCTCGATTGTGCTACAAATGTCAGCATTCACTGACCATTCCAGAGGTCCTGAAAACAGTATGGAGGGAATTCATATATACCTCGGGAAACTGGCATCTGGATCATCAAACGCGTTCTAGCAGGAACGTCTTGTAGGCGTTAGGACTTCAGGCTCTCCTTTCGCATTGTGGGCATTCATGCACGGTTCATCCGTCAATGTTGGATTAACGACACTGTCTTCGTTCAGCTCTCATATTCAATATTGCTGTCTCCGCCCGACGACCATATGGGGTTTGACTTGCAAACATTGCAGATCCGATTGCCGATCCCGTCCGAATAAAACAGTTTGCGACATCGCAGGCAAGGCCTGAGTTTGGCCCGTGTCCGCGTTGACAAAGGCGCAATAGAAGAGGTGCCTCTTCGAGATTTTAAGCCCAGTCTGAAGGCTTTTATTTCAACAGCCTTGGGAGACCGTCCCACTTGTTGGGAAATATGAATGGCCGGTACTCCCCGGAGCCATAAATTCGTGAGAATCTTTGTTTCAACCGCGCTCCAACTCTCGAATCTGGATTTATGTCGTTTTGAGCTTTTTCTCTCAATGTTTGACATCTCTGAATCTCCCATTACAGCTTCTTGTGCCCGGGAGTGACCTTTGGCCTTGAGAGATCCGATTCAAGAATTGCCCGATTCAGCCGATTGTTGCATCCGTGTGCCTCCCTCCAAGGAGTCGTCAAGGCAAGTTCGGCACGCTTAAAACCTGAACCGCAAGAGTCTTCCGGCTTGCCATTTTCTCAGCGGAGGCAAGAATCAGCCAGGAAATCCGGCCCGGCTTTTTCGACATGAAATTTCAAGGATGAAGATTTTTCTGGCAGGTTTCACCAAGCTGGAGACAATGGTTCACGAGGGACCAATCCCGAAGATTGTCTTTAGGAACGAAGGTGAACCGTGTGTTTCGTACATCTCTGACTTTATCGATACTCATTTTCGTCATGCTGCATCATTACGCATACGGACAGGTCAGCAACATTGGAGACATGGCTTCGGTGTTGCAATCGCAAGTCGGAGACATCGCTGACTTGATTGGTGCGGTCGCCTTTTTGCTTGGAGTGGGTATAGCCATGGTCGGTCTCCTCAAGTTTAGACAACATGCCCTGAACCCAAATGATCCTTCGGCACGCTTGTCCACCGCCTTCACGCTCGTTTTTGTCGGGGCGGCGCTTGTTGCCATACCGACTACTCTCGGCGTTGGCATTGGATCACTATTTGGCAGTGGAGTGACGAATGTTTCGGTCGATGGGTCCTTGCGCAACATAAAGTAGACTTTCATGTGCGGTTTACTTGAGCAAGTCTTGCAAGAGTCTGTCGTGACGCTTTCGACCGGGGTTCGGACGCACGCGAAATTGGCCTTGGAATCAGCGGATACGATGGATCTCTGCTTTGAGCGTGATCAATGGGCGTGCAAACACTGTCGGGTTCGGCTGCCTGAGTACATGGAAGTTGAACACAAAGAGCATTGTGCAGCCTGTGAGCTGGATGACATGCATACGGTGTGCCAGTTTTGTCACAATCTGAGGCACCTTGTTTGGGCGTCCTCGCGCGGAAAAGTGAAATTGATCTGGTTCCCAAGTATTTCGCAAGTGTTTCTTCATCGTCTGGCCTGGACCGTGGTACTGACAACCGGAAAATTGATTCAAGATGACATGATTGATGAAGCGGTCGCGGATTTGATGGCGTGCATAAATCGCCGAGAGATGGTCATGGCTGAGGTTGTTGGCAGTTCTGACCCGCTGACGCTGTTCGAGGCCCTGCTGACCGTTCGTCGACTGGAAGGGCCTGACAGTTTTCTCAAGAAAGTTCGGTTTCTCGATGAATTTGTTCGATTTTGGCCAACTGCTGCTTATCACCCGGGCCAGGCTGAAATCGAGCCCTCGGCAAAAGTGAGTGTCTGGAAGAAGGGCCGGTTCAGGGACATGTCTGATCAAGTTCGAGATTCATTTCGGTTCAATACAAATGCATTCCACCATTTCCCCGATACCGTAACAGACTCGAGGGAATCGGCGTGACATCCTTCAATCAGAAGTTTTTGAAGGAGACTTTGCCAATGTTTAGGCCGAACTTCCGAAACTGAATTTTTGTAACCTTACAAGAACAGGCACTATTTTTACTTTGGGATGGCGTCCAGCTGGACAGGTTTCAGACGATGCACATGCCCAGAAACTCCAAGGCCCACCCTGCAGCGGGGTCGGTATCATCGTCGGTCCAGCCAAGCAAAAAACCGGTCGGCCATCGGGCGTATGCCGGGTGATCACCTTGTGCCGGGCTTGGGACAACGGGGTCGCCGGTGCCACGACCGATGGTCGCGCCGGACGGCCGTCATCATGGAACAGAAGGGATTGCCCGGTCGTACGCAAACGCCATTCGACATATCAGGCCAGCATGCACGGCCGAACACGGGTGCATCCGCGATAGGCCCGATGCTGATCGACCGGCCGGACCTTCCGATCCACAGTTTCAGGCTTCAGACGGCGGGGTCCACACGGGCCCGGTGCTTATCGGACTGCACAGTCTCATCGGCCTTCATGACTATATCCGGCCGGCACGACATGGATGCCGTCCGAGGTTGCTTCGGTATGATGTTCTTGACCTCTTGACACCCGGTGAACCCATCGTCCCGTACGATGACGGTGAAGTGCGATCTCATCTTGAACTAGATCATGACGGGTTCCCGCCGCCGGCTTGTACCGATGCCGACAACCGGCATCACCCCGTACCCCAACGGCCTTCAGTCTCCCGATCAGAAGCGGAAGGTCACGGACAGACCGCCGCCAAAATGAGTATTGTCACTCCCCGCCGTCGCATAAAAGGCATCCCCTGTCAGCATCGTTGTGTCGCGGTCGCCAAGAGACATCGCCCCACCCACGCCCAGACGCACCCAGGTCGGCTTTACCTCGGTCGCCAGCCGGGTGCCGGCCACCATCACCGCATGTTTGGACGAGAACTCATGCTCCAGATCCACCGACGCATACAGCCGACGGTCGGCATTCTTGGGACCCAGTTCGGCCAGTACGCCGACACGACCCCTAACACTCTGATTGGTGCCGGGGGTGACCAGACCGGCCCCATCAAGCCTAGTTGGTTCGTTAAAGGCGTCCATGTCCACCGATGACCAGGACAGACCTCCACGCGGAATCACGGTCATGTCTCCCATGGACATCGGCTGGCCGACTTCCACACCGAACGCCAGACCGTTGCCTTTACCCGTGGAGGTGATCATGCCATGGCGATTGGACATCAGCGCGACATCAGAGAACCGGGCGTAGCTCAGCTGGCCGTCCACATACAGCCCGCTGTCATCCGTCCAGGTCAGGGACACGCCCACACCGGTGCCACTCGCCTCAATGGTGCCACCATTCCTGACGGTGGCCTCACTCTGCCGGTAATGGGCATTCACGCCGAGCACCAGACGCTCATCGGTCGGCACCTCCAGACCCGCCTCAAAGTCGGTCTGCTTGATATCCCACGCCAGAGACCGACGCCGAAAGCCCTGGGCCGTCGTCGATGTGTCGGCCATTCGCTCCCCATCGCGAACCGCCAGACGCACCCAGACACCCGTGCGGGCACCCGGCACAGCCACATGCTCCCCCTTGCTGCTCTCGACCATGACCTCCTCTTCACCGGCGTTCCGGCGGGGCACGGCCATGCGCGTGCTGTAGGGCGTCAGGTCCACCAGACCCAGAAGCACCGACGGCAACACCTCATACAGACGCGCCCGGTGGCTGTACAGACGCAAGACCGGAGCCGACGCAACATCCTTGAACTGGTAACCCTTATCATCGTCAAGCTCCTCGAGCTGTGCCTTGAACACCTGATCATACACGCCCACGCGTTTGCCTCGACGATACACAGCATTGCCCACCTTCAGTTCCGTGTCGGCTCCCGACGCACTGCGGGTCTTGAACTGGAGTGTTGACCGGGTGGATTGATCGTTGCTTCCTGCCTTCACCGGGTTCAGGATCTGGCCTTCGACATGACCCACAACACCCGCCTCGTCCTCTTCCAGGATGATGGTCACCGGATTGGCGCCCATGTGGGTGTCCACCTTGATGGCTACCTTTTTCTTGGAATCGGCATGGACACTACTCACATGCGCCCGGGGCCCAATCACGATCGTGCCGCCCACACCACCCAAGATGTGCAAACCGGCGTATTCGGTGTCACCACCCATGACCATGCCACGGATAGTAACATTAAACTTTTGTTTGGCCAGACTTCTTTGGTCGACCTGAATGCCATGGCGGTCCGCTATGATCGAACTGCCTTCCTTTGTCTCGATCTTGGCCTTGGCACCATTGTAAGCAAGGGCACGAATGCCAATCTCCTTTGCCGTGACGCTGCTGCCCTTCTCCAGTGTAACCGTGACGTCTTCGTTGCCATATGCATATATGCCATCTGCCGCCGCATTGATTGTGCCTCTATGGATGATCTCAACTGCACCGTTGCGGTCAGAGTTGAGGACAGCTCCGATCCCATAACCGCCAGACCCGCTTGTCACAATCTCACTGTCCGCTCCCGTTTCAATCTTGACGTCGCCCCCGGCTGGCGTGTCACCGGGATCTTCGAGGGATACATATATCCCATGCACCACGGCGTATATATGCCCCGAATGCATGATCATGACGTTGCCGTCTCCCTTGGAATAAATCGTAGCTTCAATGCCCGACCGGCCGATGGACTTGTCTTTCATGCCGATCATCACCCCCGGGTCCACCGTGATGTTGACATCGCCCTTGGCAAAATGAGTGACTCTTACGCCATACCCAGATTGTTTAGCACTGGGCGTGTCCTCCGCGAGAATGAAGCCGCCCTTGAGATCAATCTTGATCGGAATCGTCGTACCCTCGGCTGCTCCAGTGGTCGTAGCGATGATGCCCACCTTGCCACTAGCCGTCGACTTTGACACGTCAATTTCGGCACTCGACACGAGGTTGATGCCGCTGTCGTCATCAAGAGCCGTATTGGCTTCCCCCTTGTGCCTGAGATAAATGCCTGCGACTATCATACCACCGGACAAGGCATTCTTGATTTCGCTGCCCGGATCCAACTGCAACTTGAGCAGTCCCGTCCCGTCCCGTGCCAGGTCTATGCTCGTCCCAGTGGAATGGATTATTACGTCACCCATGACTGTGACATCGTCCTCCTCGGCACCATCCGCTGTAACCTCAATGCCCTTTTTCTTGGTCGGTTTGTCGCTTGTGCCGATATTGAATTCGTTCAGCGTCAATTTCAGGCCGTTAAGAAGTCCCTGGCACAAAAGCTCCTCGTCATACTCGTCGGTCTTGGTCACCTCCGGTGGATTGTCATCCGGAAGCGTCTCAGCCGTCCCGTTACTCAGGGTGCAGGTGCCTTGGGCCGATGAGGGATGCGGCGAGGCGACAAGCATCCCTAGCCCGACAAGCAACACTCCAATCGTCGAAAGCCTGAATGCTGACACGACGAGGGAGCGGGTCGAAAGGTCATCTACCCCCCCCCGCTCGCGTTCATGGGTACACACAGGCTGTGCCCAGATCGAAATCAATTCTGTCATGACCATTGTTCCCTTCTCGTTATCCAAAAAGTAAAGTCTGTTAGAAAATAAATCCCCCCGCCCCAGCGTGAGCTATGGCTAATTCAGCAAATGAAGTTCCGCCTAGAAGCGGAAGGTCATGGACAGACCGCCCCCAAAGTCGGTGTTGTCGCTCCCCGCCGTCGCATAAAAGGCATCCCCCGTCAGCCGCGTCGTGTCGCCGCTGCCCAGAAACATCGCCCCGCCCACGCCCAGACGCACCCAGGTCGGCTTCACCTCGGTCGCCAGCCGGGTGCCGGCCACCATCACCGCATGCCTGGACGAGAACTCATGCTCCAGATCCAAGGACGCATACAGCCGACCGTCCGCCTCCCCGGAACCCAGCTCGGCCAAGACACCCACACGACCCTGAACGCTCTGCTCCTTGTCCGGAGCAACCCGGCCGGCCCCATCGATCGTGGTCGGTTCGTCAAAGGCGTCCATGTCCACCGATGACCAGGACAGACCCCCACGCGGAATCACGGTCATGCCTCCCATACTCATCGGCTGACCGACTTCCACTCCGAGCGCCAGACCGGTGCCGCCTCCCTTAGAGGTGATCGAACCGACCGCACTGTTGGCCGACACCATCGTGATATCAAAGAACCGGGTGTAGCTCAGCTGGCCGTCCACATACAGCTCGCTGTCGTCCGTCCAGGTCAGGGACACGCCCACACCCGTGCCGCTCGCTTCCATGGTGCCACCCCTCTTGACGGTGGCCTCGCTCTGCCGGTAGTGGGCACTCACGCCCAGCACCAGACGCTCATCGGTCGGCACCTCCAGACCCGCCTCGAAGTCGGTCTGCTTCACATCCCACGCCAGAGACTGACGCCAGACGTCCCGGGCGGTCGTCGATGTATCGGCCATCCGTTCCCCATCGCGGACCGCCAGACGCACCCAGACACCCATGCGGGAACCTGGCACCGCCACATGCTCCCCCTTGCTGCTCTGGACCATGACCTCCTCGTCGCCGGTGGTCCGGCGGGGCACCGCCATGCGCGTACTGTAGGGCGTCAGGTCCACCAGACCCAGAAGCACCGAGGGCAACACCTCATACAGACGCGCCCGATGACTGTACAGACGCAGGTCCATCGTCGTGTCATCCACAAACCGGTAGCCCTCTTTACCGGCAAGCTCCGTGAGTTGGGCCTTGAACACCTGTTCATACACGCCCATCCGGTCGCCACGGCGATAAACATGATCACCGGGCTCCAAATTCTCCTTGGCTCCGCGAAGCTTGATCGTCACCTCGCCCTCATCTTTATTGTGCTGAGGAGTTCGGTCCGCGCCCTTCGGATGGAAAATCTTGCCTTTGACATGACCCACGACACCCGCCTCGTCCTGCTCCAGGATCACCGCGACATCACCCGCCTTGCCATCCACCTCGATGGCCACGCCGGATGTCGCCTTGACATGAGCCCGCGGACCAATCACGATCGTGCCGCCGCCAAGCTTTGGATCGTTAGTGTCCTGAGCCTTGTTCCGCACATACACGCCCGCGCATTTGTTCCGGCCAGTATTCGTGTTGGTGCATGTGTCGCCACCCATGACCGTACCGTGAACGGCAACATGAAGCTGGCGGGCATCGGGCTCGGCCGTGCCGGAATAATGGCGGACCTGAATGCCGTGCTCGTCCGCGACAATCGAACTGCCCGCCTCTGTCTTGACTGTGACAATGCCCGTGGCAGACGCCTGTGCAATAATGCCTTGCTTCTTCGCCGTGATGCGGCTGCCCACCTTCAGTGTGACCGTGACCGCTCGCTTGCCACTCGCACTAATGCCTACATCCGACGCATCGATCGTGCCTCCGTGGGTGATCGTGACCTTACCGCTGCCGTTGGAAACTACCTTGATGCCTCTCTCCTTCGCCGTGATACGGCTGCCCTTCTCCAGTGTAACCGTGACGTCTCCGTTGCTAGACGCTTCGCTAGACGTCTCAATGCCGAATCCGGCCGCATCAATCATGCCTTTGTGGATGATCTTAATAGCGCCGATGCGGGCCTCTCCACTGATGGAGGCATAGATCCCATGCGGATAGGTTTCACTGGCCTGCTCCGTCGTGTCCACCGATTCGCCTATGAGGTTCGTCACGATCTTGCTGGTCGGTCCCGTCTCAATCACGATGTCGCCCTTACCGCTCCCACTGCTGCGGTCCTCTATTTCTACTTCAATTCCACGTGTCGCATATATATGACCTTGATGCTTGATCGTGACCGTGCCGGCACCTGCGGAAGCTATTTCAGCATAAATGCCATGTGAGCCGATGGATTTATCTTTCATGCCAATCATTACCCCGGGGTCGACTGTAATCATGATGTCACCCTTGGCGAATTGCCGAACATCCACGCCACGGCCCTGCTGATAGACCGGATCGGAGCCGGAGGGGAGCGGCGCCTCCTCCGCACGAATGGAACCGCCGGTAAGATGGATATTGATCGGAATCGTCGTAGTCGCCGGAGCATCTGTTGTATGAACATAAATGCCGCTCTTGCCATCATTCGTCGACTGCGACACGTCAATTGTGGCAGCGGATATGAGGCTGACACCCTCGGTCACTGTCCCGGCTTTCCCCTTGTGTTGAAGGTTAATGCCGAATCCCACTATGGCACCCGATTTAGTGATAATGCTGTCTTTGTCCAGATCGAGCTTGAGCAAACCGGTCCCGGCAAATGCCATGCCTATGCCCGTGCCCTGCGAATAGGTCGCGATACGGCCCGTGACCACAACGTCACGGGCGCCACTAGCTGTGGCGTCAATGCTGAGGGCCGTTCCAGGAAGGTGGTTTGCGATTGGGCTTTTGCCAAGCTCGGCCCCGTTCAAGTTCAGCGTCAGACCTCCGGTCAGTCCGCTGCACGATATGCCGTCTGTGTATGGGGTGGCACTGCTCAGGGCAAACTCGGGTGGCGTTCCAGCTGTACCGCATGTTTGGGCCGCAACCGAATGTGGTACCGCCATGAGCATCCCCAGCCCGACAAGCAGTGCACCAATTGTCGAAGGCTCGAAGCCCGGTCCACGGAGGGGCCGGCCCGAGAGATCATCTACCCCCCCCCGCTCGCGTTCATGGGCACGCACGGGCTGGCCGCGCCCGCCCAGATCGAAATCAGTCCTGTCACGATCATTGTTCCCTTCTCGTTATCCAAAAAGTAAAGTCTGCTAGAAAATAAATGCCCCCCCCCAGAATTTGCAACCCTTTTGTGACGCTCCGGTTCATTTTTCTCCAAACTGTTGCATATGTGCAAAACTCCATCTTCAACGGTATGTTATGGCGGGCTCAGATGAAAGTCTCGCACGGCACGCGATCGATCACGGCTGTACGAAGATTGAGCTTTTTCTGGTGTTCGCGCATCCCGACATGTGCAATACCATCAAGCTGTCTTGATGGTGGGGTTATGCGCCGGACTGGAATGATTAAAAATTAATGGTCCTGCACTGCCGTCGCTGGACACCCCTGAGGTTTCGCCGAAGTCCGAAGGGGGGGGGTACACGCATGTCTTCGAGATCGAACGTCCGAAACCGATTTTTGTTGTTGTACAAAAAGAAGCACTCTTACCACTCTCAGAGGGCGTTCGACGAGACCGGTCTCAGAGGATGCACACGTTCCCCCAGCGGTCGGTGTTGTCGCCATGGCAACAGCTGCACTGCTCCCGGACGTTGGCCTACTGTATGCACACATCTTTTCTCGCTTGCGTAATTGGTGTCTGAAATTGGCCGTTTGTTCTGTTGATTCTATCTTCTGTCTTGTGTTTACAAGGGGAGAGTAGAGATGTACAACTCGAGTTCGCATTGTGGTGATCGTCGTTGGGATCCGGCCGAACGGTTTTTTCATGATCGTCTGGTTGAGGTCGGTCCGCGTGGTGTTTCGGTTCGGGGTGTCGGTGGCAATCGCGCCGGCGAAGTCCGCTTGGGCCGGTTTTTGAGGACCGAGAAAGTGACCGTGAACAAGATCGTCGACAAGGCCGCCATGACCACGTCTGGGCGCGTGGACGGTTTGCATATTCTGGCGATTCAAGACACGACGAGCTTTCGGGATGACGGGTCGGGAAACAGCCTTGTCGGCCATGCCACGATCGCCGTGGAGGCGGAACCTGGCACGTTGCTCGGCGCGGTCGACAGGCCACGGATCGAACGCTCCGGCGGCGGCCCGAAGCCGCCCCGAAACCGCCTGCTTCGCGATAAGGAGAGCCATCGCTGGCTGGAAGCCATGCAGAAAAGCGCCACCGTTCTGGACGCGGCGGCGCATGTCACGGTGGTCGCCGATCGGGAAGCGGACATCTTCGAGATGTTCGCCGGCCGTCCGGACGGCGTGGACGTGCTGATTCGAGCCTCCCATGACCGCCGTCTTTGCGATGATACCGGCCCACTCTTTTCCAGCCTTGAAGGCCGGCCGCAGCCGGAGCATACGGTCGCGTTGCCCGCACGACCCGGGCAAAAAAAGCGCACGGCCCGCATGGGCGTGCGTTTCGCGTGCGTGACCCTCAAGCACCCCGAAAACCGACCGATGGAACCGGGTGTTCCCGCCCGCCTGCCGGCGTGCGGCCGGCCCATTGGCGCCTGCTGACCAGCCATCAGGTCGAAACGTTCGAACCGGCACGATGGATCACGCAACTCGACCGTCGGCGCTGGGTCATCGAACCGGTTTTCCGGACCATCAAGACCCAAGGCTTCGACATCGAAAACGTGTCGGTGGAAACTGCACCCTTCCAAACGCTGTGTGCCATGACGTTTGTCGCGAGGATATCGTGCATGCAACTCGTGCAGGACCGGGATGGTGCCGGCCAACGCCCGCTCAAGGATGTCTTCGAGGCGCCGGATCCACCGGTCCTTGATGCCGTATCCGCTTCGCTTGAGGGTCCGACCGACAAGCCAAAGAACCCGCATCCACGGGGCTCGCTGGCCTTTGCCGCCGGGGTGTGCGCCCGTCTCGGCGGCGGGACCGGATATTATGGAAAACCGGGCCCGGTGGTCATGTTGCGCGGGCGGTATCAATTCCGGGCCATCCAACTCGGATATGGCATCGCTGGAAATGTGTGAATCGAGTAGGGACGTTGGCTGGGCCGTACTTGGGTCAGCATGGCACGAGGTGGCAACCGATCGGCAAAACAGCGAACCAGCTGGCTATGCTGGGACAAGCAATGATGACCCCGGGCTCAAGGCGGTCGTGACGTGATCGTGGCATCCTGCCAGTAAGTTTTCAAGTTGGTGATGACGCCCCGTGCCGGTTGGAGAGATTGGCAAGAGGCTGCTTGCGGAACTGCTTGGCGTCGTTGTCCCGCCGGATTTCCGTTGCTGGCTGGTGGGTCGGGAGTCATGATTCGGCATGGTCTCGATATACATGAACACAATGATTGCAAGCGACGATGCTTGGTGGTAGTGTCTCAGTTTGAACAGGGTCCCCCTTCATAAAGTCTTCATTCCGGTTTTGGCCCCTGTCTGGGAACCGTCTTCATACCGGGAACCGGCTCGATCAGGGCGATGGCCAGCTGGGCCCTGATTTGCGGCCAGTCGGCTTCCATCTCGGCGGCCAGGGTGCGAATGTCAAAGGCTAGATGGCCGCCCGCCCGAATTCTTTTCATGTCACGAGGCCGGAAGACCGGCGAGAAGAAGAGATGGCGGCGGGGCAGATCCTTGATGCGGTCCAGGTTCTTGTCCAGATTTATGTCCTCGCACATGAAATCATCGACGATCTTCTGAAAATCCTCTATCTTATGATCGTTGCTGTTCCGCTTGGCGTTGATGCACAGCAGCAGGTCATGCTGGCCATAATCCTGCGGATCCTGCATGAAGCGAACCAGCCCGTCAATGTCGCCTTTCGCCTCCTGGCCCTCGCCTAGGAGCGGCCAGGCCCCAGACCAGCCCTGGAGGACATGGGGACTCTGCTTTAGGGCTTCCACCACCCAGCGCTCGGCCATGACTCCTTCGTGCCGAGCCTGGGCCTCATACAGTTGCCGGGGTGCCAGACTTTCATCGCCCTGGGTGCGGTGTCGAATCTGGAACAGGTCCGGCGCGATGTTCATCTGGAAGAGGGCGGTGTTGTCGGTCACGTACCAGGCCATCTGGTCATTGTCATGGCCAGTGTACTTGGCTCGCCCCTTGACGATCTTCACCTCGCGCGACAGAAGGTCCAGCTTGCTCTCCAGGGTGTCCGCGTCGGGGATGGCGGGATCAGGCGTCATGTGCTTGAAAATGAAGGACGTAGACAGAATCTGGCCCGGGGCGATATCGCGTCCCATGGTCAGAAAGGCGCTAGCCATACCCGGGGTGAGCTCGATGACGGACCGGTCGTCCCAGCGCTGGTTCTCGCCATCGTGCAAGATGCGCGCTTCATGCACAACGAACCGTTGCAGCCATTCTCGGTCCCGTCTCTGAACAGCCCGGGGATGATCTTTTGTCGGTGCCCAGCCCTCATGCAGGATGGACGGCGTGTCCAGGCTGGTCGCAAAACGTTCCCAATGGCGCGGTATGCCGCCAAAGGCGCTCCATAGCGCATGCAGGCGGGCCGGATGACGGTCCCAGCCCTGGTCTCGGGCCATCTCCCAGATCTGTGACGGCATCCAGGGGCGAAGCGAGAGGCAGTTGTCGACACGCCCATGGAGTGGCTGTTTCGCCCCCAGCATGCGGTGGAACTTCTGCTGGTGCGAGCCCATCAGGACCAGCTGTCCGGTCGGCCGGCGCTTCCCGGTGGCGGTCAAGATGCCCTTTACATTGCGGGTCAGTCCATCGATCAGATATTTGAGGTTGCCCGGCAGGATGCTCTTGTCATGAGCGTTATGAATCTCGTCCAGCGCGACCACAACATCGGCATAGACCAGACGCTGGATGAGACGGGCCATGGACCATGTCGGGCTCCCGTGTCGCGGGTCCCGGCGGGCTACCTCATGATCGGCGACGAGCGGCCAGAAAGGTGACTCGCGCAGCTGGTCCAGCATGGCGATCAGACATTCCACGTCATAGGGCCATGTGCCGTTGGGGGGCACGTAACCCTCCGGGGTCATGTTGGGCGGGAGCTCGAACAGGAAGAGATTGTCGGTGCCGTTGCGCCCATGCTCCGGGCGTTTTTGCCTTGCCCGGGCCTGTTCCGTGTTGAAGCGCCGCATGGTATTCTCTAGCAATGCGTTCTTGCCGACGCCCCGACGGCCGGTGATGGCCGTGCATAAAAAGAAGGGCCGATCATGGTTTTGAGTCTCGATCTGGAGCTTGACAGCCAGACTGGCCATTTCCTGGTCGCGTCCATAAAAGCCCCAATTCTGTCCCAACGAGACTTTCACATCATCGATGGCGGCAGGAATCGACCGGGACAGATTGTCCCGCTTCGTGGCAATTCGTTCGTCATTCATGCTTCTTCTCCGGACTGTACGACATTAACGGCATCTCTCATGGACCAAGGCACGACCCCGGGGATGTTTAATAGATAAGACGGTCCCAGGCCAAAGTCCAGAAGACTTTATGAAGGGGGATCCTGTTCAAACTGAGACACTACCTGCTTGGTGCTTGTTGACAAGGAATTGCCATTTGCGTGGATAGTGTTTGCAGAGAAAAAATGAAGCCAAATCCTTTCAAACCGTCCCACGTGATGGAACGCGATCGATCACAAAGGCTCAAATCGGTTCGGAAGTTCGGTTTAGGATCATCTCTTACTTCGTTTATCGCTTGTGCAGATTGTAGGCAAAGATGACAACAAAGATCACTTGATGGCTGTTGGGAGGTTCAATGTAACAATCACATGGATTGCCTGCATTCGTCTGCGATATACGTGTCACTGCGCACCGTCAGTTTTCATGAGGATGATGTTATTTGGCTTTTCCATTCAAAACCGGAGAATCTGGCCGGAAAAGCAAGCAGACCAGACTGAAAGCCGCCCTGTTTTACGGGCAACACTGGGTCGTGGCAAAGCTCCTGCGAGAAAACCCCGATCTTGCAGAGAGGGGGATCTAGGACTTCAAATTGCGCTATACGAAAAAAACAAGGTCATAGAAGCGTTGAATCATTCTCCTGCCTTGGTTACAAAGACATTCGGGAATCGGACCCCACTTTTGCATCTCGCGTTCTCATGCCATTTCCAGGCTGCGTCCAACCGTATTCAGGACATGCTGATCATTGCGAACGAACTCTTGGACCGCGGTGCAGACCCCAACGACGGATTGCCGGTGGAGCCTGAATCCGATCACCGACTTTCGGCGCTCTACGGAGCTTTGTGCCACGCGAAGAATATCGAGTTGGGGCGATTGCTTCTGCAACGGGGTGCGAATCCGAATGACAATGAATCACTCTACCATTCCAGTGAATTGGATAATCTTGATGGGATGAAGTTGTTATTGGAACACGGGGCCAAGCCTGAGGGAACCAATGCGCTGGCACGAGCCCTGGATTTCAATTGGTACGAAGCCGTTGAACTCCTGCTTCGACATGGAGCCGACCCCAATGAAGGAATCGCACCCCATCCCTCGGGCGAATCATTCTTTGCAGGCGCCGCACCACACCATGCCATGAGACGAATGTGCTCCGGGCGGGTAGTTTCGATATTACTCGATGCAGGAGCAGACACTCAGTCTCTTTGCAACGGGCATGCGGCCTATGCCTTGGCCATGATGTATGGCAACGAGGAGGCGGCCAACGAGTTGAAGGCAAGAGGTGGTCTTGTTGAACTTTCACCCGTTGAGTTGATCCTTGCCGATGCTGCCCGGGGAAGGGTTTCACCGGATATTCGCATCAACCCGGAGGACTTGACCGCAGAAGCCAGACGCCTGCTGATCAATATCATTATCATGCCATCGAAACTGGAGCATGCAAAGCGCCTGGTCAAGATAGGGTTTGATTTTGATTTGCCAGACCCAATGGGATTAACCCCAGTACAAGCCGCCGGTTGGGAAGGGCTTCCGGAAACCATGTCATGGCTTCTCTCTCTCGGTCCAAACCTGAACCACATGAATGACTTCGGGGGCAATCTGCTTTCGACGATCATACACGGATCTGAGAACTGCCCCTCCGCTGACCAGCGGGATCATGTTGCCTGTGCCCTGCTGGCTCTTGAATCTGGAGTTCGCCTGCCGGCAAAGGCAATCGAATTTGCGGGAGAACAATCCATGGCCAACTGTCTTCGAAACTGGGCCCAGGCGAACCCCAGCCAGGTCATGAAGGATGGTCCGTGGTAGATCCCTCTCGGTCAAGGACCAATTCTTGAACCCAACCCGTGGACATTCGGCTTGCCTGTCTGGTCGTGAAGCGGGAATGATTGACAGGGCTGTCGGGCCTGGCGTTACTCTCGCTCTGCCCAACCGGCAAAGATCCGTTCCAGGATTATCACTACATAGTAGAGAAAAATGCCCAGCACAGCGAGCGCTAGCAAAACAGCAAACATGAGAGGATAGTCGGCGCTGATCTTGCCACTATCAAACAGGTGGCCTAGACCCCGGCCATGGGGTTCAACGATTTCCATCAGGTTGGTTCCGATAAATGCCAGTGTCACGGCGACCTTAAGAGCGCCGAAAAACTCTGGCAACGTCTTGGGCAAGGCGATCTTGATAAAAATCGTGAATTTTGACGCGCCGAGCGAACGCAGGATGTCACGATATTCGGGTTCCAAAGTTGACAATCCAATTGAAACCGAAACAGCGATCGGAAAAAACGAAATCAGAAACGCGATAAGAACCGTGTTCAAGTCATGCAAGCCGATCAGCATCAGGGCGACGACAGGAACCACGGTCGCCTTCGGTATGGCATTGAATCCAACCAGAATGGGATACAGGGCCTCCCTTGCCATGCGCGAAAAACCCATGACCATGCCCAGCAAGGTGCCGACAACGACTGAAATGGCCAGACCCACCACCGTGCGCCACAATGTATCCCAGCCAAGTTCAAGGAACAGATGCCTGAATTTCCAGAACGCCGGCCAGAGGTCCGATGGAGAGGCCATCTTGTAGTTGGGCCACCCCTTGAACCAGACAAGCCACTCCCAAAGAAGCAGAAGAACGATCATGGCAATTGTCGGAGCCAGGATTCGGCGCATAATCTCCTTGGCACGAACTGGATTCACTGTTATGCCTTTGTCTTTCCCTGAGCGATTTCGATCTGATCTCTCAGACCGGCAAGAAGTGTCGTGGCTTCGCTAGAATACAGATCGGCAAGTTTCCGGTCATCGCCAAACGGAACCGGTGCAATGTGCTGGATCTCCGCCGGTCTGTCAGAAAGTACGACAACCTCATCTGAAAGAAACACCGATTCACGCAGGTCGTGGGTGATCAGCAGGCAGGTGAAAGCCTCTTCCTTTCTCAAGGCATGCATGACTTGCCAGAGTTCTTCCCGGGTAAATGCGTCCAAGGCACCGAAGGGCTCGTCAAGGACTAGGACTTCCGGATAGTGAACAAGAGCTCGGCACAATGACACCCGTTGACGCATGCCTCCTGACAGTTCGGAGGGTTTCTTGTCCTCAAAGTCCTGCAACGAAACCATTCGCAGCAACTCGCGAGCCCGGTCCCTTTGCCTTGACCAGGATTGTCGGGGAGTGACGATTTCGAGAGGAAGGGTGACGTTCTTCAACACTGACCGCCATTCCAGCATCACCGGATTTTGGAAGGCCATCCCGACGGTAGGGCGGGGGGATGTGACTTTTTCGCCGGCCAGATAGATTTCGCCCCAATCCGGTTGAATAAGCCCGGCAATCAGTCGCGTCAGTGTCGACTTTCCGCAACCGCTCGGGCCAACCACGGCTGTAAAGCCACCTTTCTGTACCGAAAGGGAGAAGTCTTTGAGCACCGGCAGGCTGCCATCAGCCGTCGCATAAGAATGTGAAACATCCTTCAGCTGAATCTGTGTTCTTTCGTTCAACGGCTGTATCCCGGAAAAGAATGCGTTTTGGGCGGGTAGCGAAACCCGCCCCAAGTTGTTTTATTGAATCATCAGGCTGCCATCAGCCGGGAGAAATTCAGAAGTGAAAATCTTCGTTGCTTCAGGTGGGGTGTTGAACTCGTAGTTCTCCTGCAACTGCTCCAGCGACCTGGTCAAGCGCTGTTCGTCGACGCCACCGATGCCATTGGCTTTCACGTAATCAGTCAGAACATTGCCGTCTATTGCAATCTGCAGTCTTTCGGTTTCGAGTTCCAAGTCGGCCGCCTGATTGCGCTTGGTCATCATCTCTACCCCTGCCGCTGGATCGGCGATGACATCCTTCCAGCCTTTGGCAATGGCTCGAATGAATCCTGTGACGGCCTCGGGGTTGGCAGCAGCATAGTCGGTATTGACGATGATCGCATTGCCATAAAGCTGCAGACCATGGTCCGCCATGAGAATCACGGAAATGTCTTCTGAAGGGATGCCCAGCCGAACCAGATTCAGATAGCTCGAAAAGGAAAAGCCCGTGATTGCGTCGACCTGTCCCTCAGCCAGCATGGGTTCGCGCGTTGGAAATCCGACCGGTTCAACCGTAATCGCGTTGACATTCAGGTTGTTGGCACTGGCAAAAGACGGGAACTGGGCCCAAGCTCCATCTGGCGGGGGTGCGCCAAGAGTCCGCCCTTCCAGGTCGGCAGGCTTGGAGACTCCAAGCGACTTGCGACCAACTATTGCAAAAGGGGGCTTGTCATAAACCATCATGACCGCGATGACGGGGGCATCGGGTTCGGAGTCCTTGAATTTTGCCAAACTGTTTATGTCGGCAAACCCGAAAGGGTAGCTGCCAGTCGAAACCTTTGGGATTGCATCCAGCGATCCTTGGCCGGCCGAAATCTCGACATCGAGCCCTTCAGCGGCAAAGTGTCCGTTGTCAATCGCCGCAAAATACGCGGCACTGGGTCCTTCAAACTTCCAGTCCAAGGCAAATCTGGTCTTGGTCTGGGCCAAAGAGGCCGTTGCTGCCACGGCCAAGGATAAGGCAGTAGCGAATCCGATTATTTTCATAAGTCAATCCTTTTTCCAGGAGAGTGAATTTTACATGTCAATTCTCTACGTTTGGTAAAACGGTTGGGGGAAGTCCAGTTTGGGGTAAAAAATCTGGTAGCCCGAAAGTCAAGAAGATTTACAATTCGGCTTGACCCTTTTCACTCGGATTCTTCCAGTTTCTGTTTGTACACTGCAGTGGCAGGGATCCCGATTAAGAGCAACGGACACGGATTCCTGACACCGCGATCAATACAGTCGAGGAGTTTGGTTCAGAGTGTTGTGGAGCTTCCAAACTTGTTTCCGACGAATTGCCTGGCCCAAATCCGAACGAAGTTTCCGCTCGCGGATTCAAGAATTTGTTTCTGCCGTTTTGTTGGGTGAACGCCGAGCCTTGCCAAATCGTCGAAGTTGGATACCCCGTTGCGTGCCGCACATTCCTGAACAATGCGTACCATCTGATCCTGAAGAGACTTGCCTCGAGTTACGACTATCCCAACACTGATCGCTCCTTCCGAGTGAAGTTGCTGGAAGTTTTCCAGATCGCGCTCAAAAAAGGATCCTTGCTGTTCCACTCGATTTCCAACGCCAATGCTCCCTCATCCGTTTGTCGAACATGGTCAATCTCGTTTGTAATACCAGCGCGTGGCTCGCCGTCAACGATCTTGCTTTTCTCGATGCTGCGCTTTTGCTACCCGCACTCCGTGAGAACTCGGCGGAGTCTCCGCGTGAAGCTTGCCTCACCGCCGCCTTTGATCAGTTCAACGTCCGCGATCCGAAAGTCTGCCAAAACTTTGCACAGTTCGCGCAAAGGAACTGGGAAATCTTCGACAAGAACGGCTTCGACGTGACTCCGTACTTGTATGTCGAAGCCTGAATCAGCAAGCCGGGAAGGTTTCATGCAACCGCAGAGGTAGAGTTGCAAAGGTAAGTTGGCCATTTCGGCCGATAGCCAGGTTCAGCCTGATCGCCCCACACCTTACCATTCTCTATGCTGACCACGTCCAAGCAACTCCACGTATGGTCCTCGACTGCAACTTTCGATGATTTTGCATGAGATTATATACTTAAATAAACAAAAAAATCACTATTTTATTCAATATCTTTTAACAATCTTCAATTTTGGGATAAACACCATGGCCATGAATGCACCGGGAAAGCACTTTCGAGTCGGCATCAGTCTGATCGAACTCTTCGAGATGTTCCCAGACGACAAGACCGCCGAAGAATGGTTTGAGAAAAAGCTCTGGGGTCAAGCCGGAAAGCCGACCCGTTGCCCCAAGTGTGGTTCCCGGGGGCGCATCAAGAAATATGAAAATCGCAAGTCGTCTCCCTATCATTGTGCCGATTGTCGGTCATTTTTCAGCGTTCGAACCGGTACCGTCCTGTCGCACTCTCGTATCCCCTTGCAGAAGTGGGTCATCGGAATCTATCTGTGGTCGACCTCACTCAAGGGCGTATCCAGTATGCGTCTGCATCGCGATCTGAAGATCACGCAAAAGAGTGCATGGTTCATGGCTCAAAGACTTCGAGAGGCCTGGACGCAATCCCTGTTCTCAGCTGACGATTTGATGGAGGGGCCGATCGAGGTTGACGAGACCTTCTTTGGAGGCAACGAGAAGAACAGGCATAACAGCCCGAAGTCACACGCCAGACAGGGCATAGCGGGCAGGGTCGTTGTGACGGGAGCCAAGGATCGAGACATGAACACGATCAGTGCCAGTGTCGTTTCGAGAACCGACAAGGAGACCCTGCACGGGTTCATAGCTGATCACGCGTCACCGGAGGCCGAGATCATCACGGATGATCACCGGTCGTATTAGGGCTTGCCCTATGAACACAAGACGGTCAAGCATTCGGTCAGCCAATATGTTAACGGCCAGGCTCATACCAATGGCATTGAATCCTTCTGATCGTTGCTGAAGCGTGGCATCATCGAATTTTTCATCACTTCAGCAAGTATCACATGAACCGCTATGTTTCGGGGTTTGCAACGCGGTATAACATGCGAAACCGAGACACACCCGCATGATGTCGGATACGGCCTGGATGATGTGTGGCAAGCGACTGACCTGCAAGAACCTTATTAGGGCCAACCAGTTGAGAGAGGAAGACCATGAACGAGATCGCCCTGCCGCCGATTGACGCGTCGCCCGACCAGATCGCTCGGGCCGTATTGAACTACAGGAAACCTTCAAAAGCGCCAAAGCCGAAACGGACGTTTGTGACACGCTCGGTTATCGAATGTGCCGATAATCTCGATTTCATGGCAAGACAAGCGAATGGTGCGTTCAAATTGATCGTGACGTCGCCACCCTATAATCTTGGAAAAGATTATGAGTCGCGTTTGCCATTGGACGATTATCTGCAATGGCAGAAAAAGGTCATAGATGCTTGTGTACGCCTTCTGCATCCGCAAGGTTCGATTTGCTGGCAGGTGGGAAATTACGTCGACAACGGTGAGATCGTTCCACTAGACACAGTTTTGTATAAATTCTTTCGTTCGCATGGATTAAAGCTGCGAAACAGGATTATATGGCAATTTGGACATGGCTTGCACTGCAGGAAACGTTTGTCTGGTCGTTACGAGACGATTAGTTGGTGGACCAAAGGCGATGACTACACCTGGCATTTGGATCCCATCCGCGTGCCGGCAAAATATCCTGGCAAAAGACACTTCAAGGGACCAAAGACGGGCCAGATATCCGGCAATCCGAAAGGCAAGAATCCGTCTGATGTGTGGGCCTTTCCAAACGTCAAGAGCAACCATCCTGAGAAAACTCCACATCCTTGCCAGTTCCCCGTTGAGTTGGTCGAACGGCTTGTCTTGTCGATGACAAACGAAGGTGACGCTGTCTTGGATCCGCACATGGGCGTTGGATCATCGGCAATTGCAGCCATTCGACATGGTCGCAGTGCATATGGGTGCGACAATGTGCAAGACTATGTAGACATTGCAAACAAGCGACTGCGGATGCTACACGACGGCTCACTGAATACACGCCCCATGGGAAAGCCTATTTACAATCCGTCCTTGCCAAATGGGGGGCACTAATGCGAATTGTGGCTCAGTACTCACACTTGAACGGCAAAGAGTATCTTCTGGTTCACAAGCCGGACTTGTGGCAAGAAGTAAAGAGGGTCATAGAGAGTGTGGATGCATACGAGCACAGGACAATGGTGTCTAAAGAGCGAAGTAAGCAGGGAGTTGCTTTGTTCTCACCTACCGACATGAATTCTGATTTCAAGAGACATTTCGAGTCTTGTGGGTGGCAACAACGTCACCACACCTTCTGGGTGACAGCCGACGAAAAACTGCTACGCACGATACACGGAAGGACCGCACAGGAACAAAAGGCAGCAATCGAAGCGGCAGGACATAAGCCGATCAAGTCTTACAACCAAACAGATTTTGTTAAGGATAGAGTGGCCGTCGAAGTGCAATTCGGTAAGTATGCTTTCGTTGCACATGACCTATTCGTCAAACACTTGAGCTTCTACGTGTCTGACATCATAGATGTAGGAATAGAGATACTGCCAATGAAGGAACTTGAGCGAGATATGTCTTCCGGAGTTGCGTATTATGAGCGCGATTTGCTGAACGTCATTCGACAGGGGCGTGGAGTACCTGCTGTTCCATTAATCCTGATAGGAGTTGCACCATAATCAAAACCTTTGTTTATTCAAGTATATAACCCCTTTTCGTATTGTTCGTCAGGCTTGCGCGAGTGTTCGCACTTTTTGGTTGCCATGAAGTTAACCTGACTCCGACATCGGCCAAGTGTACGGGCCCTTTTGCCACGAACACCAAACAGAACCATTTCCGTGACGTTTCGGAAGTAGAATCTGATACCACGTCCATCACGGCCACCGTCCTTTCTGATCTTGTGCCAAATCAGGTTCGTCTTGTATTCGAATATCCATGCTTTCAATCTGCGGAGCCCTTCTGGCAAAAGGGCATTCGGACACCAAAGGTAGCATTGGGCGGTATCCAGTACATGGTTCAAGACAGGAAGCTCCTCTATCTCGATGAACGAAAGGGTTTCATATCGGCTGAGCCTATGATGTTCGGGTGCGACCTTTCCTGCGCGATTCGTAAAACGCCAAGTAGGATCTGCAAGAATTGTGCCAAACTTCTATCCATTAAGACACATTGCCAAGTCAGCAGCGGCACTCATAATACCATCCCTTGTGAATCCACATCTTGATGCCTACCACGAAAAACTGTTTCCATTCTACCAGTTGGAGCCCCTATCCTCGCATTGCAATGGCCGGCTTCTGAAACCACAAAGCCTGAGCAAATCCATCACCAAAGACGGCAGGCACCACGACCCTTCTCTCAAGCCTGCCTCAGCCGTTGCCGAAGAAGGCATGCTGGGAACTGGCCAAAACACCCTGTATACCGCCCCGTTGTCGACAATTCATCCAAGAAGGCTGCCGCCAGTCCAACAAAAATATTACGCATTGGTGAGGAGCCTCATGTTCTCCGAGCCAAAACACAAAGAACCTTCGGCGTTCAGTCAAGCAATACCATTGACTGCCTAATTCCTCAAAGCAAATTGCTGAATTGATGGGTCTTAGAGGCATTCACCATACCCTTTACCCTCCCTCGAACAGATTCAATTCTTCCTGACAAAGAAGATTCGATCTGAAATGCGTCTCTCAGTGCCAAAATGAGTCGGAGGGACAGCCACTGAAACAAGAAGTTGGTGAATCTGAATTGCAGCAGGTTTCAGGGGGTGACGATATGCTTCAAGCCGATCATAGAATCGGTTTGGATGAATTGAAGGAAGCCACACTTGAAACATTTACACGGAGCCATGGAGTCATAAGTGCCTTTCGGTCGTTCCCCCAACTTTTCTGGTGGCCTGTCATCAAGACTTGCAGGATATTGCCGGGAAGCGTTTACGCCTTCTCTGAAGGACAGAGTCCCACACGAAACCGTTCTCGACAAAAGAACCTTGTGTCAAAAGGACGGAACTCTTTGTTCCATGGTTAGAATCAATGGTCCCGGCACGGTGGCCGGCCAAGTCAGCCGCGAAGAGGCAAGGATCAAAATTCACTTGGCGTTGCTGCCAATCCTCAAGGCAGGATTGCACTCAATCGAAATAAGCATCGTGCGTGACCCCAACCGCATCAAGGAAAGACTGTTTGATGAGATGCAGAGAAAACTGGTGGCATGTCAAACCCAGCAGATTGATCTGGAAGCGATGATCCGAGACCAAAACCTGAAGCATTCCGAAATATTCACTGATGAAGAGGTACTGCTTGCCCTCTACACTCGAAGCGCTTGGACTTCAAGACCTGGCAAGTCACGTGGCAGGCTGAAGAAAGAGGAGGTGGCGGCCAGCCAGTCTTTGGATGCACTGCAAAATCATCATGCCAGTCTGGATGCGCTTTGCCGCAATCTGCGAGTGCAAGGGCATATGGTAAGAATTTTGGACTCCATGGAATATGGAACGGTCCTTCGAAGGGGGCTCTATCCAGACCGGGATGGGTTTGCGGCAGGTGACTGTCTGCCAAGGGATGAAGGCGATGACCGGAAGCAAGAGCAGTCACTGGATTGGATGCTGTCAACCGATAACGCGGTATTGGCCGGTCATGATTCTGTGGTTTTGGGAGATTGTCATTTTGTCGGAGTGGATGTTCATCTTGGTCCCGAAACGCTATTGCCATTTGACGACTTGATTGCGGCCATGCACGCATCAGCCAAAACCATGCCCTGGCGATGTACATTCAAGATTGATGCCTCACCCGCGAATGCATACAGACTCAAGGAGCACTTTGTCCGGCTGTTCGGGTTTACGCATCCCAATTGGAATCAAAAAATCCGAACCGCCTTCGATTTTATGAAAGAGTGGAAAGAGGGCAATGAAGTGCCGGTTCGACTTAGGATAAGCTTTGCCACTTGGGTTTCCAGAAACGAAGAACTCAGCTTGAGACAAGGCTCTGTCCTGCTGAGACGAGTTGTCGAGCAATGGGGAAATACCGTAACGGACCAGACAAGCGGGGATCATCTGGCCACCGTTCTATCCACGATTCCCGGACTCAGCATGACCAGCACGGCAACCACCGCTTTGGCACCCCTGGAAGAGGTTCTGGAATTGACTCCCTTGAATCGGACGACAAGCCCGTGGGACAAGGGAGAAGTGTTGTTTTGCTCGGATGATGGCGTGTGCTGGCCGTATCAGAGGGGGTCTTCACTGCAGACAAACTGGCTGGAAATCATTATTGGCAACTCCGGTTCCGGCAAGTCGGTGGCCATGAACACATTCAACCTGAATACAATACTGCATGGCTTAGATCAGCGTCGGCCTCACTTGCCCGACATTGCAATAATTGATGTCGGGAACTCCTCGCAGGGGCTCATTCGCATGCTTCAGGAGGCTTTGCCGCCAGACAGAAAAACAGAAGCACTTCACATGGAACTCAAAATGACGGCAGAGCATGCCATCAATATCTTTGACACGCCACTGGGCTTTCGCCAGCCTCTGAACCGACACCGAAGTTTTCTGGTCAGCTTCCTGTCCATAATTGCTGGCACCGACGATTCCGTGTCACAGGTCGGACTGTCCGGAATTATTGGAACGCTTGTTGACACGGCATATGCACAGTATTCGGATCGGAATTCACCAAAAAGATATTATTCCGACGCGGACTCGAAAGTTGATCAGACCTTACGAATGACAGGTTTTGATCAAGCCGGTCCTACAACGTGGTGGGAAGTTGTCGACTGGTTGCAGTTGCAAGGCCATACCGCGTTGGCTTCACGGGCTCAGACTCATGCGATGCCTGTTCTCAGCGACCTGATACTGGCATGCCATGCACCGCAGGTCTTGGATCTTTACGCTAACAGCGGCAAAACCGAAGGAGAGACCGTGCCGTCTGTTGTCGGTCGCATCAAGCAGGCTTTGTCGGAAGCTTCAAGAGATTACCCAATACTCGCGGGTCCAACGAAGTTTGATCTTGGGTCGGCTCGGGTCGTCGCGCTGGATATTGCTCAGGTACTGATTTTTGACCGGCACGAGCGGCGCCAAAAGAATGCGGCACTCATGTTCATGTTGGCGAGCAAAGTGACAACCGGCGCTTGGGGCATGAACGGAGATGACGTTCTTGCCTCAATCGCCAGCGGAGGACTGCCTCCGGAATACGAAGGCCATCACCTGAAACGATGCCAACGGTCAAAAAGTTCCGTCAAGCTTTTATGTCTTGACGAGTATCACCGGGCGAGCGGGGTACCAGAAGTCAATGACCATGTTCTGCTTGAGGCACGAGAAGGGCGCAAAAGAAATATCCGAATAACCTTGGCGTCGCAATTTGCAGGTGATTTTCATCCACAATTGCTGGAGCTGGCGTCCACAATCCTGGTTTTTGGCACTCAAACGGCCAGCGCTGTGAATGAATTGGGTCGATACGTTCCCATTCCGCCAGAATTGGTACAGAATATGACTGATGATTCCGACAAACTTGCTGACGATGGCGTTTCGTTGGTAGGCATATTCAAAACAAAGTTGGGCATCTTTGGACAGAAGCTCAATTTGAACCTTGGACCGCACGAATTATGGGAATTTTCAACTACAGTCGAGGACGTGGCTCTGCGAGATAGGGTATACATGCAGTTTGGCGTCGCCGCCGGTCGCCGCCGTCTGGCCGCTCACTTTCCGAGGGGTTCGGCCAGAGACAGAATTGTCAGCATGATGAACTATCGTGTCCAGCAAACGAACCACGTCGACTCCAAACATCTTGAAAGCGATGCTGTTGCCGACATCGTCAGGGAACTGGAACTGATCGGTAACGCTTGCGGCCGGGGCGGTAGAAGTCCGTGATGTAGTCTGGGCTCTTGTCCGCTCATTTACTCTGGCACAGGATTGTATGAAGGACGGAAATGTCGGTGTTTCTCCTTAAGAGCTGTTGCGTTTCCGGATTTCTCAGTCTTCGAGCAACACCACTCAGTGACTTCAGATAGTTGATGCTGTGTGTGTCCGGAGCGAAGATGCCAAACACCAGATCGACTGGCAAGCGGTCAAGAGATTGAAATTCTGTCGGTTGTTCCAGCCGAATGAATATGCCCATGATGGATTCAAACCTGTCCGATCGAGCATGAGGGAGGGCGATACCCTGTCCCATGCCTGTTGATGAAGCCTTTTCACGTTCAACGAGGCTTGCATAGGCAAAATCTGGGTCGAGTCCATAAACAGCCTGAGCGGTCTCGGCAACCTTCAGCAGCACGTTATTCTTCGTGAGTCGGATATCCTTGGAAAAAAATGCAACTGCCTTCGAAGACAGGAAATCCTGAACCTCCATTAACGTTCTCCACCAATCTTCGTGCCGGCTGTCACCATGAAGGTTAGTCTCATAGCCAGGAACTGTAATCTAGTGATGATCTTTTAGCTTGCGCTTGTATCGCCTTAGCTGCTTTTCCAACTTCTCGTAGGATTGCTTGAAGGATGAATAGATATCATGCGCCTCGGCGCGAGCAACTGTCGAGATTCCGGTCGAAAGATGCATGCTGACTTCACAATCGAAAGCACTTCCGTTCTTTGAAAATGTAACGCGAGCTTCGGTTGGCCGCTCGGCGTATTTGGTCTCCGCTGCCTCAATATAACTCGTGACGTGTTCCTTGAGTGCATCTCCAACATCAAGCTGCCGTCCGCTTATCGTTATGTGCATGACTCTACCCTCACTATAGTTTAGCCTATGTCAATTGCGTGATTGTGTTTAGAGAGCGCTCCCCGTGGCCAATGTTCGTAGCGAACAATGGTACTGCGATACGTCCCATTGACACTTTAGTTGAACTCCTCATGCCGGTCAAACCCTTTGTGCTTTACGGATTCGCCGGCTCTTTGTTAACGGGTTCGCCTCGGACTGATTGTTCCCGCGTGCTCGCCCGGAAACGCAAAATTCTCCCCCAGATAGTTTTTTCTGACAAAGTCATCCGAAACAATTTGTCGTGGAGTTCCTTGCACAACAATTCGGCCCGCAACCAGAACATACCCCTTGTCGATCATGGTGATCGTCTCGGGAATGTTGTGATCGACAATCAGGACCCCCATGTCCTCGGTGATTATGCTTTGCACAAGTTCCTTGATCTTGTTCAGGATAATCGGGTCCAGGCCGGCAAAGGGTTCGTCCAGAATGATGACCCTTGGTTCACACGCAAGGCACCGCGCCAATTCAACCCGTCGGGTTTCTCCACCAGACAGGCTGTGGCCCTTCGTGTGCTTGATGTGCGCGATCTCGAACTGGGCCAGCAGGGCTTCCAGACGTGCCATCCTCCTGAACCGGTCCTTGATTTTGAGTTCAAGTGCCGCCAGGATGTTTTGTTCAACGGACAATCCCAAAAAAATCGAAGGCTTTTGAGGCAGCAGGCCCAGACCTCTTCTGGCTCGCAAATACAATGGGTCGTGGGTGACATCACGGCCGTTGAGCATGACCGTTCCCGTATCCGGAGTCATGATGCCGGAAATGCAGTTGATGAAGGTGGATTTGCCCGCTCCATTAGGCCCGAACAGTCCCACAATTTCACCAGGACTGACTTGCACTGAAACTCTGTCGACGACCCGCTTGCTCTTGACATCGACAGACAAGTCCGTGACAACAAGACACTTGTCTCGAGAATCAGCGGTTTGAGACGGATGGTTCACAGCCTGGACAAGCTAGCTTTCTAAAGGGGCGACCCTAATCGTCCAAGGTCAGGGTAACCTGATTTCTGCCCCCGATGCGCGGATACAAGGGATGATCGACGTCCACATTGCCCTCGAGTTGAACGATGTTTTCATCGATTCTGAATATTGCCTTGTCGGCTTCCACCCGGCCCGGCCCCTCTTCAGTTTGCTGAATCACGACAACATTCCCTCGCATGTGGATGGTTTGGTTGTTTCCATAATATTGGCCGACCCCGGCCCAGGCAACCAGATTGTCGCTAACGGCCGTAAGCTTGACATTGTTCCGGAACTCGACAATGTCGTCTGCCGTGTTGAAGAAACCCTTGTCGGACTGAACGAGAAGCGGGTTGACCTTGGTTGTGCGTTCCAGCTCAACATTTCCCATCAGTTCCATGCGTTTGGTGTCCTCAAAATAGTGACCGGCATCAGCCGTTGTAATGACGTTCCGGCCGAGCACGGTAATGCTCAAGTTCTCTCTTAACTCAAACCAGCCGCCGTTCTCGTTCCTGTAAGTTACAGCGTTCGCCAAAACCTTGAATTCATCCTCCTGCTTGATATACATTTCGAACGGATTGGGCGCTTCGATGACTTGCAGTATAGAAGGATCCTCTTCTGAAGGTGTGACGTCGACGAAGTCGGTTATCAGGCAGTAGTCGTCCATTGCAAGCACGACATCGCCCTGAAAAAACAGCCTGCCCGTTTTTTGCTTGTATGAAATGCTGTTGGCTGAAATTTCGGACTCCTCCTTGAGCTCGCAGTTCGGATTTGAGAATTTCTGTGCGCCCGGCGCGGATAGCGTTGCAATCAAGAACATCGCGGCTAGGGCCAATGGCGGATAAAAACGTGAAATCATGTCTCTCTTCTTTGACGTGGATTCAGCAATGGAGCACCATGATGGCCTGTGTGGAAAGAATTCCATGCAATGCTGGTCATGTCTTGTTACGGAAATCTTCTAAAATGTCCGACATAATATACAGGTTATGACCAATTAAATTAAGGTGGTAAAAAAACCAGTCTAGACAACACCGGCCCGCAGGCAGTCGTGGACATGAAGTATTCCTGACACCTTAGGCCGCGAGGAGTCATCGACGACAAACAGGCACGTGATCTGCTTTTCGTTCATGAGGGCCAGAGCCTCTTCGGCCAGAGCCTCTTGGCTTATCGAAACGGGAGAGCGGGTCATGACATCGCCAGACACGTTATCAAGCAACCCATCCATGTGTCGGCGCAAGTCACCGTCGGTGATCACGCCAAGCAGGGAGCCCTCAGGGGTCACGATACCGGCAACGCCAAACCCCTTTTGCGACATTATGGGCAAGGTTTCACGCATGGGGGTCTGTTCGAATACAAGCGGAATGCTTTCGCCCTTGTGCATCAGCACTTTCACCTTGGCGAGCCGGGCTCCGAGCTGACCGCCGGGGTGGAATTCTCGGAACGATTCGACCGAGAACTTCTTGTGTTTCATCAACGCGATGGCCAAGGCATCTCCGAGTGCCAGCAACATGGTCGATGAATTGCTGGGCACGACACCGGTCTGACAGGCCTCGCCGGTCCGAGGCAGAATGACACGAGCCGTCGAGCTTTGCGCGAGCGTGCTTTCGGGGTCGTTTGCCACCCCGATCAGGTCAATGGCGAAGCGCTTGGAAAAGGCAATCAAATGGGCTAGTTCTTGTGTTTCACCGGAGTTGGAGAGAACGAGCAGCACGTCATTTTGGGTCACCATCCCGAGATCGCCATGGCTGGCTTCGGCCGGATGAACAAATTGTGCCGGGCTGCCGGTCGAAGACAGAGTGGCGGCAATTTTCCGGCCAATGTGGCCGGATTTGCCCATCCCGGAAACGATGATTCGGCCTTGGGTAGCATTCAGAAGCGTCACGGCCCGGACAAAATCGTCCCCTAGCGACTTTTCAAGCTGGATTAACGCGCCAATTTCGCTTTGAATGACAGATTTGCCGGTTGCTAGCAATTGATCTGATGACAAGGCAGCTCCTGATTTTGCCGGCTTTGAGCCGGATTGCGCGAGTTGGTCAGTGGGCAAAAATGTTGCCTGTCCAGCCACGGACGTCAAGATCGACAAGCACCGGAAGTGCATCAAAGCATCGATGGGCCAGATCCGTTCGCCCTTCACGATCAAGGCGTTCATTCAGCTTGGCCATGATTTCATGCAGGTTTTCAACGTCTGAAGCGGCGTAGCGAATCTGAGCTTGCGAAAGTTCCGGAACGGCCCAGTCAGACGATTGTTCGTCCTTCGACACCTCCTTGCCAGTCAGCTCCTGTGTCAGCGTTTTCAGGCCGTGCTGGTCCGAATTCGTCCGTGTCAGCTTCGATGCAATTTTGGTGCAATAGACTGGATAAACCCGAATGTCAAAGGCCTTGAGCAGTATGGCCATGTCCGCTCGAGCAAAATGGAAGATCTTGACGACAGCGTTGTTCGTCAAGATCCGAGCTAAATTGGGGGCTTTCGCCTGGCCGGGCTGAATCTGAATGACCGCTATGCGTCCGTCTTGCGACTTGACCTGAACAACACACAGGCGATCTCGAAACAAATTGAGCCCCATGGTTTCGGTATCGATCGCAAGGAACTTTCCAGGTGCAAAGTCGGCTGGAAGGTCACTTCTGTAAACTTCTGGCTGCAATCCGCCTCTCCATCGCTCCACAACCACTGAGTGGATTGCCCTTTCTCAACACCACGCCAAACGAATCCGAGGATCAATGATCACGACCCCTGTGGTGCCCAGAAGAGGACTCGAACCTCTACACCCTTGCGAGTACTAGCACCTGAAGCTAGCGCGTCTACCAATTCCGCCATCTGGGCCCATATGAATGCCGTGATGCTACATCCTGACAGGGCTATGAATCTAGATTTTCAAAAAATTTTGACAAGATTGAGCGGATAATAATGCCATCTGACAGCAATGGGCCGATGATAAGGCAATTCATCTGATCTTTTATAGACTTTGGAAAAAAGGACTGACCGTGATATTTGTACGGGTGTGCACAGTTTCGGGATCATTTGGATTTTTTTGACAGGATGATGGTGTGACCAAGATTGCAACAGTGTTTGGCGGGTCAGGATTCGTCGGGCGCTATGTGGTTCGTCGACTAGCCAATGCGGGTTGGCGTGTACGGGTTGGCGTTCGCCGCCCGAATGAAGCCATTTTTGTTCAGGTATACGGGTTTCCTGGACAGGTCATGCCAATTCTGGCAAATGTTCGATATGACGACTCGGCGGGGGAAGCGATCGCCGGGTCGAGCGCGGTCGTGAATTGCGTCGGCATCTTGAACCAGATTGGCAAGCAAAGATTTGACTCCATTCATTTCGAGGCCGCAGAGCGGTTGGCACGGCTGTCGGCAGCACAGGGCGTGGAGAGGTTCGTACACATTTCATCCCTTGGCTCTTCCGACAGCGATGAAAGCTTTTATTCACGGTCCAAGGCCAAGGGTGAAAAGGCCGTTATGGAGCGTTTTAACCCGGCCGTCATTCTTCGGCCATCGGTCATTTTTGGCAATGAAGACGAATTCTTCAACAAGTTTGCGGCCATGGCACGCGTATCGCCGCTTTTGCCCTTGCCCGGAGCCAGCACACGGTTTCAGCCTGTTTTTGTTGATGATGTGGCCCGAGCGGTCGAAAAAGCGGTTGTTGACGGTGTTGAGCCAGGAATCTATGATCTTGGTGGTCCCGAGGTGCTGACGCTGAAAGAACTGATTGACCGCATGCTGGCCACAATTCGGCGCAAGCGTCTTGTCCTGCCTGTGCCACCAGCCTTTTTCAGCCCTGTTGCCTGGCTGTTCGACATGTGTCAGTTTGTGAGCGGCGGATTGATTGCGAACAATCTGATCACTCGTGATCAACTCAAACAGCTGGGCAAGGACAATGTGGTGTCCGATTCCCAGTTGACGTTTGCCGATCTTGGCATCAAGCCAACCGCCTTGGCCGGCAAGTTGGAGAAATACCTCTACAGTTACCGACCCGCAGGCCAGTACACGGCCATCCATGAGTCCTCCGACCTGATGCAGTGATGCGCGGGTGTTGAGCTCTCAGCTGAAGGCAATTGTCAGCAGGATCAAACCGAGAATGACTCGATAAATCACATACGGCGTGAAACTGTAGGTGTCCAGCAGTTTCATCATGGCCGCCAAGGTTCCCAAAGCCGCCAGAAACGAGACCGCCACGACGATCAGGCCAGCCTCAAGCATGGCCGATTCAGGATTGCGCAGCAAGCTGATCATGGACAGGGTCCCTGCCGCCAGGATGGTAGGGATGGACATCAACATCGAAATCCGCGCGGCGTCGCTTCGATTGTAGCCGATCAGGCGTGCGCCGGAAATGACTATGCCGGACCGCGACGTGCCGGGAATGAGCGATAACGCTTGCAGCAGCCCCAAAATGAGAGCATCTTTTGATGACCAGGAGTCGATTGGCTGATCAAGTCGGCCAAAACGGTCACACAGAAACAGAACCACACCAAAGATCAGGGTTGTGGAACCGATGACGGTCAGGTTGCGGAAAAGTTCGTTGAGGTCTGCCAGATAAATCGCAAGACCGCACATTATGACAGGCAGGGTTGCAATGATTAGGCACAATGCCAGTCTGGATTGAGGAGAGTGCCATCGCCCCCGAAGCAGTCCAGACAACCCGGTCAGGGCCATCAGCACTTCACGACGAAAATACACGATTACTGCGAGAAGCGAGCCGACATGTGCACAAACGTCAATGACCAGCCCTTGGTCTTCCCACGATGTCAGCAGGGGGAGCAAAACGAGGTGGCCGGATGACGATACCGGCAGAAATTCGGTAATCCCCTGAATGGCAGCGACCACGATCAGATGAAACAGCAGCATTCTGAACCTGTTTAGTTGTCCCCATCCCAAGATGCAAGTTCAAATCATGGCATCTCAGTATCGGGACAGCGTGAATATGAATGAAGCCTTTCTGTCGCTGCGGCTTCACATCGCATGGCGGGAGTCGTTCGTCGGAACACCTCGAAAAAGGTAATATTCTATGACCTAAATTTATCTTTCCAACCTTCAGATTTTGCCTCCTATTCCATGTGTTCGACAAATAGGTCAGCAATTATGTCTTTTATCTTGAATTAAACTTCTATATACTGTCGTCTCCTGCGCACGGTCTGGACAAGACACATGAACACAAAACAGATGCTATCCTTCGTCACTACGCCTTCGGCCATGCCCAACAAGCGGACATCAACCGCCCGAGTGGCCGATTTTGGCGAAATATACCAGGATTATCCAGCTGAAGGGGCTGCCGAGCAGGCAAGCCGATGTTCCCAATGCGGGGTTCCCTACTGCCAGACTCATTGTCCATTGCACAACAACATACCAGACTGGCTGAAACTGACGGCGGAGGGACGGCTGAAAGAAGCGTATCAGCTTAGTCAGCAGACCAATACGTTTCCGGAAATATGCGGGCGCATATGCCCGCAGGATCGTCTGTGCGAGGGCAATTGCGTGATTGAGCAGGCTGGACATGGCACGGTCACCATCGGCTCGATCGAAAAGTATTTGACCGATCTGGCCTGGGAGAATGGATGGGTCGATTCCATCAGTCCGGCTTGTGACCTGGACCATTCGGTTGGCATCATCGGTGCTGGTCCCGCTGGTCTGGCCGCTGCCGATCTGCTGCGGCGCGAAGGCATGCAAGTCGTCATTTACGATCAGCATGACCGACCCGGTGGCCTGATGACCTATGGCATACCTGGGTTCAAGCTTGAAAAGCACGTCGTGATGAACCGGATTGATCAACTCAGGCAGGGTGGGGTACGATTCGTTCAAAATTGTCGAGTGGGTGACGATATTGGTTTTCAGGAGGTCAAGAACCGCCATGATGCCGTTCTGATTGCAACCGGAGTCTACCAGTCTCGAGACATCAAGTGTCCTGGCGGGGGGCTGGATGGAATTGTACCGGCCATTGACTATCTGACGGCATCCAACCGCAAGAGCTTTGGTGACACAGTTCCCGATTTCGACAATGGCCATCTCGATGCTCGGGACAAGCGAGTGGTAGTCATCGGTGGCGGTGACACTGCCATGGACTGCGTCCGGACAGCGATCCGGCAAGGAGCCACATCGGTCAAGTGCTTCTATCGTCGTGACCGCATCAACATGCCCGGGTCACGCCGGGAAGTCCTGAATGCGGAGGAGGAAGGCATTGAGTTTGTCTGGTTGACACAGCCCAAAGGGTTTTCCGGAACAACGGCGGTTGAAAAGATACTGGCAACCAAGATGCGTCTTTCGGATCGGGATTCAACCGGTCGAAGAACTCCAGTCCCTGTGCCCGGAGGAGAATTTGATCAGTCGGTGGATCTCGTCATCAAGGCCTTGGGGTTCGAACCGGAGAATCTGTCAGTGCTGTGGGATCTGAGTGATCTCAACATCACCTGGTGGGGAACAATAAAGACCGACTTCAAGTCCCATGAAACCAGTATCCCCGGGGTTTATGCAGTAGGAGACGTTGTGCGTGGGGCCAGCCTGGTGGTCTGGGCCATACGGGACGGTCGAGAAGCTGCGGAGGCAATTGTCCGGCAATATCAGGCGTCAAGGCTCAAGACAGCCGCTTGAGGAGCCGGGGCGACAGAAAGCAAGAACAAGAGGTAACATGTCATGAATTGTGCTGGGCACAAATGGGTTGAGGACGAACAGGCTCGCCGTCGTCATGCCGCCGAAAAAGGACTGTATTCGCCTGAACATGAGCATGATTCTTGCGGCGTGGGTCTGGTTGCCTCTATTGAAGCCAAACCCTCGCGCAAGGTCGTTGAGTATGGCATCACGGCCCTCAAGGCCGTATGGCACCGAGGGGCGGTCGATGCGGATGGCAAGACCGGCGATGGGGCCGGCATCAGCACACAAGTTCCTCACGACTTTTTCAATGAACAAATCCATAGGACCGGACACACTCCTTTTGAAGGGAAACATTTGGCCGTTGGCATGATGTTTTTGCCTAGAACCGACTTTGGGGCACAGGAAACGTGTCGAACCATTGTCGAGGCCGAAATTCTCAATATGGGACACACCATCTATGGGTGGCGTCACGTTCCCGTCAACACGGACGTTCTGGGTGACAAGGCCGAAGCCACAAGACCGGAAATCGAGCAGATCCTGTTTGCCGATGGGCGGAACCTGAGTGAGGAGGCGTTCGAACAAAACCTCTATGTCATTCGCCGGCGAATCGAGAAGAGGGCCGTCAAGGCGCAAGTTAGCGGCATGTATGTCTGTTCCTTGTCCTGCCGCAGCATTGTCTACAAGGGCATGATGCTGGCCGAACAGGTGGCAGAATTTTATCCGGACCTGAAAGATTCGAAGTTCATTTCCGCCTATGCACTGTATCACCAAAGATACTCGACCAACACATTTCCTCAGTGGTGGTTGGCTCAGCCGTTCAGGATGACGGCCCACAACGGCGAAATCAACACTCTCAAAGGGAATCTGAACTGGCTGAAAAGTCACGAAATCAAGATGGTGTCAGAAAACTTCGGGGACCATGCCAAGGACATAAAGCCGATTGTCTCCCAGGGTTCTTCTGATTCGGCTGCACTTGATGCGGTGTTTGAGGTCATGATACGAGCCGGCCGCAGCGCTCCTATGGCCAAAACCATCTTGATTCCGGAGGCGTGGTCAAAGAAGCAGGAATACATGCCTAAAGCCTGGCAGGACATGTACAACTATTGCAATGCCATAATGGAGCCTTGGGATGGTCCGGCCGGAATGACCATGATCGATGGTCGATGGGTGGTAGCCGGGCTTGACCGGAATGGCCTGCGGCCCCTGAGGTACGCCGTTACGTCGGACAAGCTGCTGATTGCCGGCTCGGAGACTGGAATGGTTCCCGTTTCTGAAACGAACGTGATCGAAAAAGGGGCATTGGGGCCCGGACAAATGGTAGCCGTAGACCTGGCTGAACAGAAGCTGTATCACGACAATGAAATCAAGGACATGCTGTCCAAGACTCAGCCCTTTGATCAGCTGACAGAGTCGATTGTCAAGCTTGATGATCAGGTGCAGTCGCTGCATGAGAAGATCTACTTTGCCGGCGGTGAACTCATGCACCGACAGAGCATGGCGGGATTGACCCTTGAGGAAATTGAAACCATTTTGGTTCCCATGGCCGAGGACGGCAAGGAGGCGATAGCCTCCATGGGCGATGATACGCCACCAGCGGTACTGTCAGAAAAATATCGCCCCATGAGTCATTACTTTCGGCAGAACTTCAGTCAGGTGACCAATCCCCCCATTGATTCACTCCGCGAACATGGGGTGATGAGTCTGATCACTCGGTTTGGCAACCTGAACAACGTTCTGGATCAGGAGAACGAAGTTGTTGCCACCGCGATGCTCGAGTCACCAGTGCTCAGCAATGGCATGTTCGAGTTGATCCATGAATATTTTGGTGATGATGTGGCAGTCATTGATTGTACGTTTGATCCGGATGGTGGTGACGACGCTCTCAGAAAGGCATTGCAAGGAATCCTGACTGAGGCTGAAGAGAAGGTCTGTTCAGGCTACAGTCATTTGGTTCTCACGGATATGAAACAGGATCCACAACGTGCGCCCATGCCAATGATCCTGGCTACCAGTGCGATTCACAGTTCATTGACGGCAAAGGGTTTAAGAACATTCACGACCCTGAATGTCCGCTCCGGGGAGTGCATGGACCCTCACTATTTTGCCGTACTTATCGGTTGTGGCGCCTCGACGGTCAATGCCTATCTTGCGCAAGACACGCTGGCTGACAGAGTGAACAGCAAATTGCTGGACATGACCGTCAAGGAAGCTGTCGATCGCTATCGTAAGGCGATAAACCAGGGTTTGCTCAAGATAATGTCCAAGATGGGCATCTCGGTCATATCCTCGTATCGTGGCGGTCTGAATTTTGAGGCGTTAGGCCTTTCGAGAGCGATGGTTGCCCAATATTTTCCGGGCATGTCAAGCCGGATATCCGGCATCGGCCTAAGTGGATTGCAGCGAACCTTGGTCAAGCAGCATCAAAAAAGCTGGCGGCAGGAGACGGTTCTTCTGCCGGTTGGAGGGTTCTACAAGTTGCGTAACTCGGGCGAGGCACATGCTTGGAAAGCACGGGAAATGCGCAAGCTTCAAGTTGCATGCGAGACTGATGACTACGAACTCTGGCAGGACTATGCAAAGTCCATGAATGCCCCACCACCACTCAATCTGAGAGACTTGCTGAACATCAATCGCCAAAAGGAAGCTGTGGATTTGGATGAAGTGGAATCCATAACCTCCATCCGCAAAAGGTTTGTAACTCCAGGGATGTCGCTTGGTGCGCTCAGTCCAGAAGCGCATCGAACGCTTAACGTGGCGATGAACCGAATTGGAGCCAAATCTGACTCGGGCGAGGGCGGGGAAGATCCAGCTCATGCGACTCCCGATGCAAATGGTGACAATCCATCGGCCAAGATCAAGCAGGTTGCGAGCGGACGTTTCGGTGTCACGGCGGAATATCTGTGCAATTGTGAGGAACTGGAAATAAAGATTGCTCAAGGAGCGAAACCGGGTGAAGGGGGACAGTTGCCGGGAATGAAGGTTACCGAGCTGATCGCGCGATTGCGGCACTCGACAAAGGGTGTGTCGTTGATTTCTCCACCCCCGCACCATGACATTTACTCCATTGAAGATCTGGCTCAGCTGATTTATGACCTGAAACAGATCAATCCGGTGGCCAAGGTCTGTGTCAAGCTGGTGTCAGCAACTGGAATCGGGACAATCGCTGCCGGGGTGGCCAAGGCCAAGGCCGATGTCATACTCGTGTCTGGACATTCGGGGGGTACGGGCGCCTCACCCGCCACCTCCATCAAGTTTGCCGGCTTGCCTTGGGAAATCGGTCTGGCTGAATGCCATCAGGTGCTGACTCTCAACAAGCTTCGTGATCGGGTCATTCTTCGGACAGATGGAGGGCTGCGAACTGGCCGCGATGTTGTCATGGCTGCCCTTCTGGGTGCCGAAGAGTTTGGCATCGGCACTTCCGCCTTGATTTCAATGGGATGTCTCATGGTCCGACAGTGCCAGTCAAATACCTGTCCGGTTGGCGTCTGTACCCAAGATGAACAGCTGAGGGAACGATTCAATGGCACTGTCGACAAGGTCGTGAACCTCATCACCTTCTATGCCCGCGAAGTGAGAGAAATTCTGGCTGAAATGGGCATGAGATCCCTGGATGACATTATTGGTCGTACGGACCTGCTTACCCAAACATTCAGAGGGTCGGAACTTCTTGTTGATCTTGACCTAAATCCGCTTCTTGTCATGGTTGACGAAAATTCTTCAGTCGGCAAGAGAAGCCAAAAGACCAGAATCGAAGTCTCCGACACTCTGGACGGTGAAATCAAGCGAGATGCCCGCCCCTTCTTTCAAGAAGGTGAAAAGATGCAACTGTCCTATGTGGTACGAAATACCCAGCGGACGATAGGAGCCCGAACGTCACATCACATTGTGAAGAAGTTCGGAATGAACAATTCCCTGCAGCCGGATCATTTGACCATCAATCTCACCGGTTCTGCCGGTCAGTCGCTGGGTGCCTTTGCCGTGAAAGGGCTGAAGATAGTCGTTTCCGGCGATGCCAACGATTATGTCGGAAAAGGTCTGTCGGGTGGTACGATAGTCGTGAAACCGGTCAATTCATCGAGACTTGAGGCCGCTCAAAACACGATCATTGGCAATACGGTGCTATACGGTGCTACAGCTGGTAAAATGTTTGCGTCCGGTCGCGCTGGTGAGCGTTTCTGCGTCCGGAACTCCGGAGCAGTGGTCGTCACAGAGGGATGTGGTGCGAATGGCTGCGAATACATGACCGGTGGAGTGGCGGTTTTGCTTGGCTCGGTCGGAGCAAACTTTGGTGCTGGCATGACCGGTGGCATGGCGTACCTCTACGACCCCGAGGGCGTTGCTCCCTTGATGATCAATAACGAGACTTTAGTGTACTGCCAGTTATCGGTGAACTATTGGAAAGAACAATTATACAGCCTTGTTGTTCGGCATGAGGCTGAAACCAAGAGCGCCTTGGCCAAGAGGCTCCTGAACAACTGGGAAGTGGAAGAGGACAAGTTTCTGCAAATTTGTCCGAAGGAAATGCTGTCCCGCATTCCGCACCCAATCGCTGAGTTCGAAAGCCAACTGATCGCCTAGCCCTGAATTCTGGACTGATTTGAGCCTTTGTGATTGGTCGCACTCCATCACGTGGGGCGGTTTGAAAAGATTTGGTTTCATTTTTCTCTGCACAAGCCATCCATGTCCATGACAATTCCCTATCAACAAGCACCGGCAAGGTTGTCTGCGATCATTATACGTGTGTTCCTGCATATTGAGACCATGCTGGCTCATGATACCCGACCCGCCATCTGGGGAGCGGGGATCTAGGTAGGACAAGGATGCCAAGTAATTCTGCAGACAGCCTCTTGCCACGCTGGTTCGAATATGGCCCAAGCCAGCGACAGGGAGCGTTGCAGCTGTCGCCATGACGCCTGCACCAGTTCTCGTGGGAGCGTGTCTCCAGGTGCCTGTACGGGTGCATTCCTGAGACCAGTCTCGTTGAAGCCCTCCGAAAGTTGCAAGAGTACTTGATTGTACAAGGCTGAAAAAATCAGTTTCGGACGTTCGGTACTCGACAGTACGTGTATGTCGCCTCTGGACCACCGCTTTTTCCAGCCATCCCAGACCGGTGCATGACTCCAATCCACCACGACGGCCCGGTCGCATCCCACATGGCGGGATGCGTAAACGCCGGCAAAGGTTCAATCCTCGGCTCTGCCGTGACCGATCGTTTGCCGCGCAAGACTTTCACCTGAGTAAGCCACAACACATCGTTGAAGCCGGGGTGTCGCATGCATGCGACAGTTTGCCGAAAAATGAACCGGAGCGGCAAGAAAGAGTTGCAAATCCCATGGGGGGGGGTAGTTAATGGCACCAAACACAACTTTTTGGACAATGAGAAAGGAATGATGACCATGACAGAATTGATTTCGATTTGGGGCAGACGGGGCCAGCCTGTACGCGCCCATGAACGCGAGGGGGGGGGTAGATGATCTCTCGGTTCGGTCCCTCGGTGGACCGGCCACAGGCCTTGCGACAATTGGTGCACTGCTTGCGGGACTGGGGATACTTGTAGCCTCGCCGCATTCCGTTGCGGCTCAAGGGACGTGCACGAATGCCGAGGATCCGGTAACGCCGCCTGTTCCGGCTACTCTGATCCTTGACAGTGCCAATCCGTACACGAGTGACATTGCATGCAGCGGACTGAACAAGGGGCTGACGCTGGATTTGAACGGGGCCCAGATCGGTACGAGTGCAACACCCATCAGTGCCCGGGCCCTCAACATTGACGCCGAAGGGGATGGCGACAATGACGTTGTGGTTATGGGTCGCATTACAACAAGCCATTCGAACCACTCTGGCATACGCATGACGCGTGACGGGACTGGCTGGCTCAAGCTCGAACTGGAAAAAGGCAGCACCATCACGGCTTCGGGTACCGCTTCTGGCATTCAACTTGAACACAAGGGGAAAGCCGGGACCGGGGTAGTGACCAAGGGTATCAGCCTCATATCCGCGGCCACAATTGACGTGTCGCAGTCGACGTCTGTTGGCAAAAGGGGCATTTATGCTCGAACGAATCTTGCTCCGGCGAGCGCGACGGTCCCAATCACGATTCATCTCACTGGCGGTTCCATTCGTGCGGAGGACACCGCCGCGAACACTCATCAGAAGGGCCGTGGTGTAGATGTTCTGCAGTATGCCAAGGGTGGCATTACGATTACAGTCGACCCCGGCGTGATGCTCGGCTTGGAGGATAAACCCATCGGTGCGTTTGGCATTGCCGCGAATATAGGGCCCGCCGGTGTCGGCACGATCACGATCACGCATCGAGGCGAGATATATGCCACGCACGGGATATACGCACTCATGGATAGTCCCACAAGCGGGAACAACGACGACATTGCAGGCAACATCGTGATTGAGACGGGCGCGGACAGCAAGATTAAGACAAACCTCATAGGCGAATCGGCGGACACGACATACACGGCCAGTGACGCCTATCCGTACGGGATCCAGGCCTTCATTAATGGGGCTGCCCGCATCGGCACCGTCACGATCACTCACAGAGGCATGATCGATGCGGCCGGAATTGGCATTGAGACGTATGGCAACCGAGACGTCACGGTTACACTGGAGAAGGGCAGCCGCATCACGGCGAAGGAGAGGGGCATCGAGGCCAGTTCCAACGGCATCGGCACTGTTACGATCACCCACGGAGGCATGATCGATGCGGGCGAAGAAGGTATTTTTGCAGATGGTGACCAAGATGATGTCATGGTCACACTGGAGGCGGGCAGCCGCCTCACGGCAAAGGAGGACGGCCTCATTGCCCAGGCGGGCGCCACGGGCATTGTCACGGTCAAGACCGAGGCGGGCAGCTCGATTGTCGCGGACGAGCATGGCATTCAGGTCCGCCATTATTCCGGCACGGCCGAGCCCGATGCCCGCCAGCTTCATGTCGCTGTCCACGGCACGGTGACAGGTGGCAACGTGTGCACCAACACGAGGACCGGCCGAGACAAGTGCGCGGGCGTGTATGTGCGGAACCGGGCTCAGGACGATGAAGACGCAAAGCTTGGCGGCGGCACGATCGTGATTGGTTCCCGGGCTCATGTCAAGGCGACCTCCGGCGTGGCCATCGAGGTGGATGGCAAGGCGGGTGATGTCGCGGTGATCCTGGAGAAAGACGAGGTGGGTGTCGTAGGTCATGTCGAGGGCCAGATTCTCCATCCGAAGGGCGCGGATCGAACTCGGGACAAGGCCGTGGAAGGCGAGGTGACGATCAAGACCCGTACCATATCTGGAACCGAGGAGGGTCTGGAGGCGGGCGATCATGTCTATCGCCGCGGCGACCGGATGGGCGTATATGAACAGGTGATCAAGGCCGAGCTCAGGACGATTGCCGACCCCGCGGGCTATGAGTTTAGGGATGTGCCGGGGGACTTGCGTCTGTACAGTCATCGGGCGCGTCTGTATGAGGTGGTGCCGTCGGTGCTTCTGGGTCTGGTGGACCTGACGCCCTACAGCACGCGCATGGCGGTGCCTCGCCGGAGCACCGGTGAAGAAGTCGTGCTGGAAAGCAGCAAGGGCGAGCGCCTAGCTGTGCCGGGTTCCCGCACCGGTGTCTGGGTGCGTCTGGCGGTTCGCGATGGAGAACGGATGGCCGATACATCGACGACAGCCCGGGACTTCTGGCGTCAGTCTCTGGCATGGGATATGAAGCAGACCGACTTTGAGGCGGGTCTGGAAGTGCCGACCGATGAGCGTCTGGTGCTGGGCGTGAGTGCCCATTACCGACAGAGCGAGGCCACCGTCAAGAGGGGTGGCACCATGGAAGCGAACGGCACCGGTCTGGGTGTGTCCCTGACCTGGACGGACGACAGCGGGCTGTATGTGGACGGTCAGCTGAGCTACACCCGGTTCTTTGATGTCGCGCTGACATCCAGTCGCCAGGGCGTGATCACCTCCAAGGGTGGTGGCAGCGGTCTGGCGGTCGGGGTGGAAGTCGGTCAGCCGATGAGTATGGGAGGCATGGCCGTGACTCCGCGTGGGGGCCTGTCCTGGTCATCGGTGGACATGGACGCCTTTGACGAACCGACCACGATCGATGGGGCCGGCCGGGTTGCTCCGGACAAGGAGCAGAGCGTTCAGGGTCGTGTGGGTGTCTTGGCCGAGCTGGGTTCCGGGGAGGCGGACGGTCGGCTGTATGCGTCCTTGGATCTGGAGCATGAGTTCTCGTCCAGGCATGCGGTGATGGTGGCCGGCACCCGGCTGGCGACCGAGGTGAAGCCGACCTGGGTGCGTCTGGGCGTGGGCGGGGCGATGCCTCTGGGCGGCCACGACACGACGCTACTGACGGGGGATGCCTTTTATGCGACGGCGGGGAGCGACAACACCGACTTTGGCGGTGATCTGTCCGTCACCTTCCGCTTCTGATTGGGAAACTGAGAGCCGTCGGGTGTGTCGTGATGCCGGTTGCGGGCATCGACGTAAGCCGACGGCTGGAACTCACCATGATACGGTACAAGATAAGACCGCAATTGGCCTTCACCATACGGGACGATGGGTTGATCGGGAATCAGAAGGCCAAGAACATCGCAACAGAAGCAACCTTGGACAGTCGCAATGTCGTGCGGACCGCAGGTCGGATGCGGTCATGAATGCCGATGAGACCGTGTCTGAAGTCTGAAAACCGTGGATCGAAAGATGCGGCCGGCCGGTCATCATCGGGCTTGTCGTGGACGCGCCCGTGTTCTTGTTGCTGGTCGGCTACATCGAATGGCCCGTGCGTAGGCCGGGCAATCCTTTCTGTTTCATGATGGCGACATTCCGACGCGATCATCAACCGCGGACACCGGCGAACCCCATCATCGTCCCAAGCCCGACACAAGGTCGCCAACCGACGCACTCCCGACGACCGGGAGCGATGTAAGCTTCGGCGTGACAACGACACCAAGCCACTTTGCAGGAGCAGGCCCTTGAGCTATTGGGGATATGTATCACCTGAAACCTGTCCAGTCAAATGCCGTCCAAAAGTGAAGATAGTGTTTATTTCTACGAAGTTATAAAAATCACTTTCGGAAGTTCTTCGGTCCAGACCTTCGATACTCGTTGGTAGTCTCGGTCTTGGACGTTTTTCTTGAAGGAAACCACTCCGGCAAGGAGGATGAGGCTGATACTGAATTGACTGCCACTTGTGGGATCGCTATTTCGCTGGAGTGCCACGATAGTAGAGCATGGACGTATGGCTTGAATCAGCAAAAAATAACCACCTGGCGATAACCATTCCGGTCAATTGGCAGGCAAATTGAAAGATCAAGTCAACGTTGAACAGGAATAATGCCACGGGCAGTATAAAACCCACTCCACCGCTGAGCAGACGCAACATTGTGCCCCTGTCCCTTCGCATCCTGTAGCCCATTTCAGAGGTCAGATAGTTTGATCCCATATGGGGTAGCTCAAAGGGCCTGACATCTCCCATCGTGCCCAATTGAGTCGCGGTTTCAATCGTTGAACTATCGGAATGCAGCCGGTCCTTACGCTGCCACCAGAGCCACATCACAAGCCAGGATGTACAATGCAGGGCCAGATATGTCAATCGACTGGTGAAACTGAGTTCGGATGTTGGCATTCCCCAAGCATATTGTTCCACGACAATCCAAAGCAGATATCCGCTGGCGAGGGCGAAACCCAGATACATGACTGGGGTCATATGCGTGGCCCAGGCCGGAACTGCTTTCAACTGGGCATAGATCATGGCGGTTGAGTGGACCGTCAGGACCGCCAGTACCATGATGATAACTGGGAAAATTTTTGGTGGAGGAGTTAAGAAAATGCTTGAAACAAGGACCAGAAACAGGACTGCCAAGGTTAGTATTGCCAGAATCCCTTCTCGAGATAACCACGAGGACCGCCACTGTGACAAGGCTCGCCATGCTCTTGAGGGTCGCCTGAGATGAAACAGGGAGCTGGTTAATGCCAGACTGGAGAGGACAAAACCAATGACCGCGCTGACAAGGATTTGTTGTGTAAAGGCAAAAGGGCTGTCACTTTCAAATAGCCATACGAAGTGAAATCCTGTCCAGAATATCAGGCCAAAGCCGGTTCCGGACACCGTGGTAAAAAAAATGAGTGACGGGGCGGGATGCACAAATGCTCTCAGAGTTACTTGTGAATCAGCCGGTCAATCCAAGAGAGGACGCCCCCGGACGAATTGTCGGCGAGAGTAGCGAGGCTAAAATCAGGATCATTCAGGTCTTCTATTCCATGCCGTTCGATCGGCAAAAGATATTTGTTCACGGGCTTCGTACCCTGCTCAGGCATCAGATCAACACCATCCCTCTTGACGACCAGTTGAGACGCTTCTGAATCCGGGTCGGACAGATCGCCAAAAAAGCGGGCATTTGTTGGACAGGTTCGGACACAAGCGGGTTGTCGGTCCTCTTCAGGGATGTTGTCGTTGTCTATTCGATCGACACACAAAGTACATTTTTTCATGACTCCTTCGACGGGATCCATCTCGCGCGCACCGTAAGGACAGGCCCATGCGCACAGTCCACATCCCATGCATAGGGCTTCATCGACGAGGACGATGCCATCAGATGCTCGCTTGTAGGAGGCACCCGTCGGGCAAACTGTTACACATGGTGCATCGTCACAATGCAAGCAACTTTTCGGAAAATGAATGATGGCCGTCTGATTCGAAATTTCTGTTTCGTAACTGTGGATTCGGTTGAGCCAGACGCCACTGGGATCAGCATCATAGGGTTCCTGATCGGCCAAGGGGGCGCCATAGCCACTCGTATTCCAGGCTTTGCAGTTGGTGACGCACGCATGACAGCCGACGCATACATCCAGATCAATAACCAGACCAAGTTTCTTCTCTGTCTTTTCCGGCAGGGAAGTCATGCTGTCCACTCTTGGCCAAACCGAAGAGTTCGGGGTGGTCGTTCCATTCCGGGGGGTTCAGATTGCCGGCTGAATTCAGGATAGATGCCTGCTTCGTCGGGCGAAGCCTTCCAGAGACGAACCTTGAGATCATACCATGCAGCTTGCCCGGTTATGGGGTCAGAGTTTGACCAGCGACAGCCATCAGGTTGCAAGGGCAGAAGTTCAGAGATCAAGTGGTTAAGCAGAAAGCCCTTTTTGATTTCGGGGGATTGAGGGCTGAGTCGCCAGGCTCCTGGGCGTTTGCCGATGGCATTCCATGTCCATACGGTATTAGGATTGACGGCCTTCATGGGGCGGATTTGAACACGTATTTTGCCGGTCGATGACTCAAGCCAGACCCAATCTCCATCTTTGAGACCTTCTTTTGCACAGACTTCGAAGGGCACATAGAGCCTGTTTTCAGAATGTATTTGTCGTAACCAGGGATTGTGCGATCCCCAGGAATGGTACATGGCCATCGGTCTTTGCGTTATGGCCGAGAAAGGATATTCCTCAGCCGAAACCTGCTGCGTGGAGTACCAGATAGGGAGAGGGTCGAAGTGATTGACAACGCGTTCTTTCAAGTTGTCAGGGGGCTGGTTCGCCCCAAATCCTTCACCGGCCCGTTGAAACTTGCGGATGACTTCCGAGTAGATCGACAGCTTGAACGGGTTGGAGGAGTCATAAAACCCCATATCTACGGCCCAGTTCTGGTAGTCCTGATTTACATGTTTGTGATACAAGGCTTGCGGGGGCAATTCCTGTGTCCAAATGGCATCGTTGCGCTTGTACTGCTCAATCTGTTCGGGATTTGGAGTGCCCCGGCCTGCGTCGGCACCGTTTTCACCCCGCCAACCCGCAAGAGGCCCAATGCCCTTCTTGCGCTCGTGATGAATCAGATAGGAATAGTAGTTTGCGTATCGGGGTTGACCGTCATCATCAACAAGTCCAGGCAGCTTGAGGCGGCCCCCGAGATCAATCAAGACGTCTTGGAAGGGCCTGACATCCCGTTCGCACTTTATTACCGGATGGCGTATGGCATCAGCAACCTGGTGGGGTTCGCCGATGGGACGGTCCAGAAGAGAGATGCAATCGTAGCGCTCAAAATAGGTTGTATCGGGCAGTACCAGATCGGCAAAGGCGGTCATTTCCGATGCAAAGGCGTCCGATACGATGATTCGTGAAATCCTGTAGTCGCCGTCAGCGTTCGTGGCCACCAGATCACGCATGGCCGCGGGCGTATTCATTGAGGAGTTCCATGCCATGTTGGCCATGTAGAAGAAAAGAACTTCAATGGGATAGGGATCCTGAGCGGCAGCGTTGGCTATGACCGAATGCATCATGCCATGAACCGCCAGAGGCGCTTCCCAGGAATAGGCTTTGTCAATTCGTTCCGGCCGACCGTTTTCGTTGACAAGCAAGTCTTCCGGACCTTGGGGATAGCCGAGGGGCAGACCTGTCAACGGTTGGCCCGGCCCTTGATATCGAGCGGGTCCGGAATGAATGTCGTATGATTTGGGATAAGGCGGCTTGTATCGGGTCCCGCCCGGGGAATCAATCGAGCCGATCAGGGTCTGCAAGAGGTGCAGGCTGCGACAAGTCTGAAACCCGTTGGCATGGGCTGAAATTCCCCGCATCGCATGAATCGCAACCGGTCTTGACGACACGCTTTGATGGGTTTCGCCATAAATGTCGGTCCAGACGCAATCGACGGTTTCCGATCGTTCAAATGCCGCCTCAGCGATTTCTCGGGCCAGTCCTCGAATGACCGATGCGGACACACCCGTAATCGAACTGACGTTTTCGGGCCGATACTGGGGATCAAGGTACTTTTCAACCATCAGAGTGAAGACGGTTGCCGCAGTACCAGAGTCTTCCAACTGCACGGTTGTAGAGAGAAGCGGTCGGGATTGGGGTTCCCAATGCGATTTCAGGGAATGGGAGTGGGCATCGAAGATCAGGGGTTCACCCTCTTCATTGCGCACGAATAATCCCTTTTCAGCCCCAGGTGTGGTGTTGACAAGCCAGGATGCATCCGTTCGATATCTCAGGCTTTCAACATCGATCGACCCCGACCGAAGGAGCTCGCCGATGACTGAGAGGATCAACAGGCCATCGGTTCCCGGATTGATTCCGATCCAGGTGTCGGCGATGGCCGAATAACCGGTTCTGACCGGGTTAACCGAAATGATCTTGGCCCCATTGCGTCGCATGGCGGACAGGCCCAGCTTGATCGGATTTGAGTCATGATCTTCGGCGACGCCAAAGAGCAACAGCAGTTTTGCCTGTTCCCAGTCAGGCTGGGCAAACTCCCAGAACGCTCCCCCAATCGAATAGATACCCGCTGCCGCCATGTTGACCGAGCAAAAGCCGCCATGTGCCGCATGGTTGGGCGTGCCGAACTGCTGTGCCCACCAGCCTGTCAGCGACTGGCTCTGATCACGTCCCGTGAAAAACGCGAGCCGGCGTGGATCTTCAGCTCGAACTTTCCCCAACCATTCGGTCGCAATTGTCAACGCGTCCTCCCAGGAAATTGTCTTGAACTTGCCCTCACCTCGACTTCCAACGCGCAAGAGCGGGGCGTTCAATCGGGCTGGAGATTCCTGATGAAGCATGCCCGCAGAGCCCTTGGCACAAAGAACACCCTTGTTAACCGGATGATCACGATTGCCCTGAATGTATCGAACACGATTGTCCTTGATGTGCACATCGATGCCGCATCGGCAGGCACACATGTAGCACGTGGTCTTCTTGATGTCATCGGCGATCACAGGCGAGTGGTCGAAGACCCGGTTGACCATGGTTACCTTATACCTTGCAATAATCGAAATTGTTGGGAACCCAATCTATTGCATGCTGGGCATTTAACAATGGGATAATCAGCAAAAGATTGTATCCGGTCTTGTAATGCTGTGGTGCAGCATTAGATGTCAGTCATCAACCATACTGGAGGTATAAATGACAAAGATGACAAACCCTGTTGAAGACATGGCCAACATGTTTCAGCAGATTTACGGCGACCGGGCTCCATTGGCCGGTCATGTGAAGGGGTCCGAACAATTTGCCGGCAAGATGACGGAAGTTTCGTTTTCCATGGCACAGCAAGGCGTTGAACTGTCAAAAAAGTGGACTCAGGACCTGATGGTGCAGATGGAGAAGATGACCACGGAAATGACAGAGCCCGAGGCGTTTGCCCAAGCCATGAATGATCTGGCTACTGAGGCCGCCAAGGTGTCTTTGGACAGTTTGGCCGGATACGCCGATCTGGTTCAGAATTTTCAGCGGGAAACGACCAATGCCTATATGGAATTTGTGAAAGCGTCTTCGGAATCTGAGGCTGAATGCACGGAAGACCTGAAGGCCAAGCCTGAAGCCGTTCAGAAGGATGTAGGGGTGGGCGAAAAGGCAGCCGAATCTGCCGCCAAGCCGGTCCGTGAAGTCAAGACCAAGCCTCGGTCGGGACCTCGAGCCAAGGCTCAGTAAGTCATGCTGGAGGGTGAAATGACAAAGCTTGCGTTCAAGACAGGGAAGGGTGACCCGGACGTGTCTCGGTTGCCAGCGTCATTTTACCCCCCCCCCTTGGTCGCCTAAGGGCGTGGGCAAGTGATTGGAAACCGATTTCGAGATTGCTGTCTGGTCGCTTCAGAGGCACTCAAAGCCTCTTGTTTGGAGAGCGTCAGGCCGTCCTGGCCTGCCCCCGAAGCGCCTAGACGCCTTTGTGGGCATGTCGTGCCTGTCCGCAAGTAATTCGTTCCGACTGTTGAAATTGGCCGTGAAAAGACACTAAATTGTAGTTTCATTGGTGGTCAGAGTCCTTGGAACTTATGACGTCAATGCAATGATGCAGCCAGTTTAGAGTCGATCGGTAATGTCCGCACCCTATATCCTATACCACTATCCGATCTCGCCTTTTTCGCGTAAGGTTCGTCTGGTCTTGGCGGAGAAAAATTTTGAGTTTACACTGAGAGAAGAGCGGTATTGGGAAAGAAGAGAAGGCTTCTGGCGGATCAATCCAAGCGGAAAGGTTCCGGTGCTGTGTCATGGTCGGGATGTGTTCGCCGACAGTCAGGCCATTTGCGAATATTTGGAAATGGTAGCTCCCGAGGGCACGGTTCCTCTCTTTCCCGATGACCCCAAGGAACAATGTGAAGTACGTCGGCTCATTGCCTATTTTGACGAGAAATTCTACCAGGAGGTGACGCAAGTTCTCCTGTTTGAGAGAATGTTGCGAAGGGTGCAAAAGCAAGGCTTCACGAATGAGCGACAGGTACGATCTGGGCTGGAAAAATATCGCCGACACATGAAATACATCAAGCACCTCATCGATAACCGCCGATGGATTGCCGGCAGTCGGATGACACTGGCCGATTTCACCGTGGCGGCTCATTTGTCGTGTCTGGACTATGTCGGCGACATTCAGTGGGATGATGAAGATCTTGCCGGGGTCAAGGGCTGGTATTCTGCCATCAAGTCCAGACCGGCATTCAGGCCCATTCTGTCTGACCACGTCCCGGGCTATGTTCCCCCTCGTCATTATGCACATGTAGATTTTTGAGCGATCTGAAGTCCGAACTCAAGCAGCTGGCGTTCAAGGAAGGATTTGCCAGTTTCGGGGTATGCCGACCCAACAGCATCCCGCACGCCAAGACTGGCCTCGAGGAATACCTGGCCAACAGATACCATGGAACAATGCACTGGATGGAGGAACGAGCGGGCTGGAGGGGTGACCCTGAAGCTTTGTGGCCGGCGGCAAAATCCATAATCATTCTGGCGGACTCATATGCCCAGCCAGTCAATTCGCTCGGCAATCTGGCGAGGAAAAACCGGGCCACAATTTCAGTTTATGCCCAAAACAAGGATTATCACAACCTGATAAAGAGACGGCTGAAGAGGCTTGGACGGTGGTTGATTGATCAAGAGCCCACGGCCGAAATCAAGGTCTTTGTCGATACGGCACCAGTCATGGAAAAACCTCTTGGCGAAGCAGCCGGAGTCGGTTGGCAGGGCAAGCATACAAACCTTGTGAGCCGCCAGCTTGGCAACTGGTTTTTTCTTGGCGCGATATTTACAACCGTTCAACTGGATCCCGATGCGGCCGAAGCCGACCATTGCGGCCGTTGCCGACGATGTCTGGATATATGTCCCACGAACGCTTTTCCTGCCCCTTATCAGCTAGATGCCCGAAAATGCATTTCCTATCTGACGATCGAGCACAAGGGTCCCGTTCCTGTCGGCTTGCGGAAAAAACTGGGCAATCGCATTTATGGCTGTGACGATTGCCTTCAGATATGCCCGTGGAACAAGTTCGCGCGTCAGTCAAAAGAAATTCGTTATCAGGCCCGCCCAGAACTTCGTTCGCCTCATCTGAAAGACATGGTTCAATTGAATGAGGCAAGGTTCAGGGAATTGTTCAGAGGCAGTCCTGTGATCCGGATCGGTCGAAATCGCTTCATCCGTAACGTCCTTTATGCAATTGGCAATTCGGGCAACACATCACTGCTGGACAGCATCAAAGCCTACAAGCAGGATGAGGATGCGGTCGTAGCCGATGCGGCCAACTGGGCGGAAAGAGAACTGTCGAAAAGTTCTTGAATCGGCGTCATGCTTCAGACTTGAAACCACAATCAGACGTAAGGTCGCCATGAAACATCTATTTTGCTTTGGCTTTGGCTTCAGTTCTCAGGAGGTGGCAAAGACACTGCTTCGAACAAGCGGATGGAGAGTTACAGGCACGACCCGGAATGTCGACAAACGGAGCCGGATGATGAAAACCGGAGTCGAAGGCCTCATATGGCCCGAGGTCGACATAACGGATGCACTAAGTTCGGCCACCCACTGGTTGATTTCCACCCCACCCTTCGGAGGAAAAGATCCTGTAATCCAGTGGCTGGAAAACGAAAGAGTTGATTCTACCTGGCCTGTAGAATGGATCGGATATTTCTCAACGACTGCCGTTTACGGAGATCATCAGGGTCGATGGGTTGATGAAAATACCCCGGTCAGTCCAGCAACGGAAAGGGGGCGATACCGAGCACAGGCCGAACAAGACTGGAAAAGAATGGCGGATGGTCTCCGCGCCAGACTTTACACTTTCAGATTGGCCGGGATCTACGGGCCGGGACGAGGGCCAGTCGAACAGATGACGAAAGGGGTCAAACGCAAAATCATCAAGGATGGCCAATACTTTAACCGCATACATGTAGTAGACATAGCCGGAGCCGTTATCCAGTCGATCAAAAAACCCCTTTTACACGGCGTTTACAACGTCTGTGACGACAAACCCGAAAGGCCTGATATCATTGCGGATCATGTAGCGGAACTTCTTGAGATGACACCACCCGAAGGCGTCAGATATGAAAAGGCAGAATTAAGCCCTATGGCACGCAGCTTTTATGGGGAATCCAAAAGGGTATCGAACGCCAAGCTAAAGACCTTCCTCGGCTACAAACTGAAGTACCCGAACTACGAAACAGGATTCCGGGCCCTGCTGACGGCAAAAAGGAACGCATAACCCACGATCCCAGCAGGAACCGCGAAATTATGCGAACCGAGAAATATCGGGAAGGAACGCCGAAGAAGGCGGTCTACAATGCCACGGCTATGGCGGCAAGAATCAGGATGATCCCCCAGCCACCGAGCCAGCCGCCAGAACTTTCTTCAACTTCGGGTTCGGCCATTTCCATGGCCTCAGCCATCATTTCATCTGACGTATCGGCTTCGTCCATACCACCAGCGGTCGCACCAAAAGCCACACCAGCGAAGACGAAAGGAAGAATTATCTTTTTCATAGCAACTCCTAAATTTCGAGAGATCATGAACAACTGAAATACCAATCAAATGGAATCTGTCAAGTGTTATATTGACAAGAACGAAATACGCAAGAGTTCATTCAGGCAAGCACGGTTTCAGTTTGAATTGTTGAGCCCAGTAAACACGGTCATGCCGGGAAGCGTGCACGAATTACAAACTGGGCACGGCCTTCAGATGAGTACCACTTGCGTGCCGATTTCTGCCCAGTCATAGAGGACGGCTATATCTTCGTTGTAGAGCCCGATACATCCCTGAGAGGCTCGTCGACCGATCTTTCTCGTATCGTGGGTTCCATGAATGCGATATGCAGGCCAAGACAGATAGAGGGCGTGGGTTCCCAATGGGTTGTCCGGTCCTGGTGGCATGAACGTCGGCCAGTCAGGATTGCGTTCAAGCATGGATGCCGTCGGCGTCCATGACGGATTCTCCCTCTTGCCTATGACCTTGGTTCGACCAAGTCGAGTCAACTCGGGGGTCAAGGGAACACTCGTCGGAAAGAGGCGGTGGGTCGTTCCATCTTCGGACCAGTAATGCAGGGCTCTAAACTTTGTATCGACGAGGATCACCCCATGCTTCAGATTGTCAAAGTGATCGTGCCAACGGGCAAAGCGATAGGCCGATATGTTACGCAAGTGCTTGCCAGATTCCGCGTGCAACGGAACTCCCGCAAGCGTTGCCCCTGCCCCTGCTATGCCAGCTACCAAGGACAGCCCGAATTTCCTGCGACTGAGCGGGTTCATTTCTCTGCTCTAACCTCCTTAAATCTTGGACATCTGAATTTACGCCAATATACTGGTCGGACAATGCTCCAATTTACAGAGTCCCTATTGACTTGACAAGTTCTTGAAGTTTCATAACAGAATTTTGAATTCGGGGATGTGTAATCTGGTAACGCCGGCACAAATAACCCCGGCGAGGTGTTCACAACAAGGGTAGATAGAATCTTGAAGAAATACAGCACTAAAATCCTGTTTTTATTCATGGTTGGATCGATGGTTGCGTGTTCGGACCCGAGCGATCTGCCTGTCGAAGATGAGGTGGTGGTGTCCCGCATCTATGAAATTGACGAGCGTGAGGCCAGCAAGATACCGTTGCTTGTTCTCATTTCAGTCAACCGCTTTCGCGAGCAGGAGAGCCTGGGGGAACTGTCCTACTCGGCCGAACTGAATGCCGCTGCATTTACACACGCTGGCGACATGAGCTTGCAGAATCGGCCTTGGCACTTTGGTTCCGACCGATCCTCGCCAATTTTCAGAGCACAAAGAGCGGGATATCAGGGGCATTTGGTTGGAGAGAATATTTCGGAATCATTTGAGCCTCCTGTTGATGTAATCAGATCCTGGATGAATGGAGAGCCAACTCGGGTCAATTTGCTTGACCCCGACGCTAACGATCTTGGCCTAGGCTGGAAGCAGGATGATGACGGCAGAATCTGGTGGGTATTGCTGGTGGGGTCGTCAAGTCATCCATCAGGCGAGGAAGCGGACGCAACTGTCCAACCCACAGAAGGTTAGGCGGCAGACTCAGTAACCATGTCCCGTTATGTTGATGTATAGACAGCAAAGACGAATGGTGCCGAGCTTGATCATTGCCAAATCGGTACCTCGGAGTCAGCACAAGGCATGCAGAAGCCCGGCGTGGTCGACCATCGTGCGCAGTTTGGGTATTAACCCGTCCCAATATAATTTGAAGTGATGCTTATGTTGGGCAGTTTCTCAACTTCAGCTATCTATTGGTTTAACTATACGATATAAAATGATAATTATTTCCAAAAGGGCACTATTTTGCACGTTTCGTTCCAGTCCCCGTGATGTCGGCTATGTGTCCGTTCGTCCGGTTCCGGGAACCAACCCATCGCCCTAAGCGTCCGACTGGCTCCAACCGAGCGTTTTCGGCTGGTCGAGCAAGTGCTGGTTGCGGTCGAGACCTTGCCGATGGGCCCGAACCGGACCCCAAGACGATAGAAGGCCGGAACGCCGAATGGACCGACATGATGCCTGCGGCATCCCAGATCATGCACCGGATCCACGAAGTGGCCTTGCTTGCGGCCCTGTCGGTCGAGATCCGGCCTCCCTCGAAAAAGAATGCACGGGAGAAAAGACTGTCGCAAGAATGCGACACTTTTCAAGAAAATGCTTGGCGACCCGGCAAATCATGTTGCAAATCGCCTGGGGGGGGGTAAATGTCCCGTCATAGTCAGAAACTTTCACATGAAACAGGAGTAGGAAATCATGCCGAAGTTGATCATGTTGTCCATGGCCCTGATGCTGGCGGGAGCCGGTGCCCAGGCCATGGAGGGGGGGGGGTAGCCGCCTCCATGGATGACAGCGCTCCCGCTGTCGACGAGACGAAAATGGATGTCGCCATGATGGAGGGTGTACCCGAAGTCATGGACGAGGGGATGCCGATGGCCAGTGCGCCTTCGGTGGCGTTGTCCGGTTCGGCCAAGATGGGCTTGAAGCGTGAGGACGACAATGCCAGCATGGACCCGGAGTCCGACAACATCAAGACCGTGGTGGAATACGAGATCAAGTTCAGTTCCTCGGGTGTGACCGACGGGGGTCTTGTCTTTGGCGCGGCCATATCGATTGACGAGGACGGCAAGGGAGCCGCTGGCAGTAACGGGGTCAACGCGGCCAGTGTTCACATTGGCGGTGCCGACGGCACTTGGAAGCTGCAATTTGGGGGCAACGATCCCGGCATTGATCTGGTCGGCAACATTGGCGTGGCCAATGCGGACGACATCTCCGGCATGACCCTGACGTTGGTACCACTCACTTGGGGTGATAAAATGGAACAGGTGTATATGAGCTCGGCTTATTACCCTGATTTCACCGCGGGGGAGAAAGGCATTGCTTATATACCCCCGGGGGGTGTCCCTAGAGTGATCAACAAAACATCCACGCTTCAGGTCTCCCAGTATTTTGACGCTCAGGGCAATTATGATCCTTTGGAAAGCGACAAGCCCGTCAAATATATCAAGCAAGCTGCGGGGGGAGTGACGTATACCTCTATCAGGTCAAATGTGGGGGCCATGAGGAACCTTTTCTTTAGGGATGTCAAAGGCACCAATATGCCAGCACCGCCGCCGGGAGGTCATACTGCCATGGCCTTGACCGGCACCATCGATTCGTTTTCCTATGCTCTGACCGCCAGCGAAGCGGGTGACGACACTTGGTCGGCAGGGATCAAGTATGATCCCGGAGCCTTTTACGTGTCTGCGGGCATGGACTATAACGACGTGAAGGCCATTGGAGCCGGAGGCACCTTTGCCGGGTTCACCGGGAAGGCAACCTATGTTAAGCAAGACGCCGAGCCATATTGGACTTTCATACATGCGTTTGTCGAAGCCTCGACCGGATATAGCAGTATGTCATCAAAATTACATGCCGTGAACGACATGGAGGCTTATGGTCTGTCGGTCTCACGGGATATCGGGTCGGGTTCCAATGTCACGCTGGCCTATTCCCGGCTCACCGACAAGATCTACAAGCCCACCTTTATCGGCACCAAGCAATGGGAGCTGGACTTCACCTACGATCTGGGGGGCGGTGCCAGCTTCTACGCAGGCATTGAACAGGCCGACAAGTCCGAGCTCGATCAGGAGAACCCCACAGGCGTATCAGAGTATGCGGTCCAATCAAAGTATACGGTCGTTTCCAATGGAGATGGTAAAGCCGCCACCTATACCCCGATCAGCAAGACATCAAAGGTGACGACCATCGAGCTGGGCATCACCATGAAGTTCTAGTCTCGGTGCGGGTGGGGCGGATTGCGCCGGACGGCCAGGGCTTGAAGCAATTTGGCCCGATCGCTGGTGGCCCCGCTCGCAATGTGCAGAAGATTGGTGGTGGCACTGATCCGCCGGGTCATCCGACTACGTATAGCCACTTCCTTCTTGGCCGTCAGGTTGCCAAGCCGCTAGGCCACAACGTCCGCCTCTACCGTATCCAGCAAGCCATGAACGGCGGTCAGCAAATGCAGAACAAGCGGGTGCGTTTGTGGGTTGACCCCTGAATGAACCGAATTGTATAGCCGGTTGAGGCTCTGAATCTGACTCCCCCAGACATGCAACGGATCTTCGGCCATCACTCGAACCCGGATTATGGCGGCCTGTGCCTCCGTCATGCCCGCCTCGATCAATTGCTTATAGGCTCGCGACCGACCGGCCAGATCAGACGCCCTCAGCTCGCTGAAATCGAGCAAGATAGGCGTTTCCAGCTTCTCGGTCAGTTCGACCTCGACCGAGCGAGCCAGGGGCGCGACGGCCCCAAAGACAAACTGCCGCCATGCCTCCCTGCGAGCGGTGCCGTCTCCGGCCTCGACAAACTCCGCGGGGATCCCGCAGGCGGTCAACACATGAATCATGGCTTGGCGGTGCAAGGCTACCAAGGGCTAGGGCAAATTCGCTCCCAGACGAATAGGGCGGTAGTCGGTCGATAGCGGGCTCTCCCGCAAGGCATGGCCGGGACTGGAATCAAAGAGAACCGCCTGACCCCGCAAGCGGTTGACCTGTCGGGACAAGGCCGCCTGACTGCCACGATTCGCGCTCATGTTCGGGATCTGCAAGATCGAGCCGATTGGCCCGGTCATTTCCCCCGCCGGTCTCGCTTTGAGATGGGCCAGCACTTTCAGGCGGGTTCGGGCTTCCTCCAACGGACTGCATCCCATCCAGGCCTTCGGGGGTCGGTCGAGTAACACAGATGCACAATACCTTCGCCCTCGATCTTGCGGGTCAATGTGGTGCTAGGATCGCTATTCGTGATTTCATACACCCATTGGCGCGGGTCCGGGCCGCCGGTTATGGTCCAGTCCGAGACCGGCAATAGCCGAATCCCGGTGTGGTCGACCTGAATCAGTCCGACCCATTCCCCTTGCTTGATCAGCGAGCGACCTATGCCGTCTAGGGTCGCGGGGGTCCGGGCATTGGCTCCCTGCACCTTGGCCGAAGCAAAGGCTTTCCCACAGAGATTGGCAGCCAGCTCGACCACGGCCAGCCAGATAAAGATCTAGGTCGAGCGGATCAGCCTTCTTCATGATACGCAAGGGGACCAGCGGGTCGATCTGCTGAATGCCATCACTGCGGATGCGCAGGCGATTGACCGTACACTGGGCTTGAGTTGGCAGCGGCAGCCGTTCACTATGAAGCCCGCTCCTCCGCTGGAGCCCTGATCGGCATCATAGACCGCAACGGAGAGCACAAAAGCAGTATCCTTCTGGAAATTAATATTATTTATATTGAATGGTTAAGGAATTAAACGTCTGAATTCAAGACAAGGCGTGCAGAAGGCCGGCGCAGCCGACTGTCATGTGCAGTTTGGATATTAACCCGTCCCAACATAATGTGGAGTGATGTTTATGTTGAACAGTTTCTTCTCCGACTGAAGCATTGTCTATGGATTCAATTATCTAAACCCATCACGAGATTTTCCTTACAGAGGCTTAAGTCCTATCAACTCCGAAATTTTTCTCGCCAGAGTCAAGAAATCTTCATACGCATCCCGTACTGCCAACGCGTGAACGCCCATGGCACCATCAGCAGGAGTCAGGTGAAAGATTGGCTTGCGACTATCGTTTGATATCTGAATCAGGCTTCGATATTGCCTGATTGCAGCTAAGCAGTGTTCATCATCAGCGGGCACAAGCGGAATGGATGACTTGTCAGCACTTTCCGACAGCAACTCGGCATAACCCGCTGGAATTCTGCTCGTAAGCTCAAGCAGCTTGTCAGAACGGTCGAATCTTGCTCTGAGAGGCTGGACTACTACGTATCCAAGGGGAACCGTCCTGCCGTCAGGCAAAGTCAAATCCTGCCCTGTTTTGCGTTCTTTCTGCCTGTTCCATTCATCCTTCCACACATCCAGTTGATGTGCAAGACACTGTAGTCCTCTCAAGGAAAAAAGATCATTGGACAAAGGCACAATCAATTTGTCAGCGGCTATGAGAGCTGACCGGTTAATCGCTCCAAGGCTGGAGCCGACGTCCAGAAAGACAACCGTCGATTCGGTGTCCTTTGCTCCTTCCTGCAGAATGGTCCAAAAGCTCGACAGAGTGCGCAAGGCATGACGGGCAGTATCGTCATTCGTTGCATTGAACCATTGTTCCGACAACACGTTCTCGAAGTGCAACAACGACAAATCTCCTGACAGAAGAGAAAGGTTAGGGCTCATTTCAATAAAACGTGGGGGCTGGATATCACCAGTTCTGACAAGCAGTTCCAGGCTTTGGAAAATTGTTCCACCATATTTCTTGGATTGATCCGGATGCCAGATTGCTTCCAAATCATCCTCATCCAGAAAAGCGGATGTCAGATGAGCTTGTGGATCCAGATCACACAGCAGAACCTGATGCCCAATTTCAGCTAACATCCAGGCGACATGGTATGTAAGAGATGTCTTGCCTGTACCGCTCCGAGGATTGAAGAAGGTAAGAATCGGAACGGTCACTATCGGAGTGCTCCAATGACAGCCAGTACATGAGTACTGCTAACGTCGAACCTGATTTCAGGATTGCCGTTTTTCTTGAGCTCTTTCATTGCAATGCTGATGCCGATGCCGAACCGCTGAACAAATCCCAACACCTTAAGGGAGTCAGTTATGTTTGGATTACGGTAGTCAACCAAGCCAGGGCGGCCAAAATTTTCAACCGTTACGCTACCGTATGGTCCACCTGGGCTGAGAATTTCAATGCGGTCATTGAACCATGCGATTCGCACTGGCGCATTCGTATTTTCATAGGATCGATGCATGATTGCATTTCGTGAGATCTGCTGAAGCGCAACTATTGGATAGTTATAGTTTCTGATTTCTACATCGGCGGACTTGACATCAACAAGGGTAGAAAGATGGCCGCGCATTTTTTCGTCGACTCGTTTTATCACCGTCGACAAATCTCCGCCGATTGTCTCTTCATCGACAATGTCGTCGCCGAGATCAAAACCATCTATCCGCAGAAACTGAATCCAGGCATTCGAGAGGTAGTCAAGCGGACTTTTGCCAAGTGTCAACAGGCCGACGATGGTTGGTACGGGGTCGTCAACAGAAGCAATCATCTTGGTTGCTGCAAGTCTTTCTTCCCGTGTTCGGTCATTGGTTTCGAGCGCTTCGGCGCTGAACGCTTCGGGCAGGTACACATTTTCAAAAAAATGTTCGTTCAATGCCGAGACTCTGGCTTCTCGTACCGGGAAGGCATCAAAGTTCTTGGAACCCGCACGCCTTTTTTCGTTGAGCACTCTTTCATCCTGGGCCGTGGCAATGGCATTACGCGGACCATTCCGGACAAAAATGCTTCCTCGACAACGAACCGGAGTGGCATCAGATGGCATCACGGACATTACTGCGACATCATGATCAAGCAACTTCCGTTTTTCCACGAGCAAAGACGGTGGGGGAACAACATGGCCATCATGCCGTATCTCCGTCAATTGACGCAAGAGCTCATCCGTGATTTCGAGTCCAGAGGGTTTTCCAGTGTCGTCAACACCGATGAACAGCACACCGAGCTTGCCTGTGTTGGGCAGATCGTTTGCAAAGGCACAAACCGCTTCACGGATGGACTGAAGTACTTTCTTGTTGGGTTTCTCTTTGAATTCGACCCGGAAGTTTTCGCCCTCTGACAGCAGGTTTTCCAAAGCGTTGTCACTCAATCTCATGCTGGTATCCCAGATTTTTTCATCAACTTCCTGATATTGAAACGGATTGTACGCCCAAATCAACACATGATGTTCGTATTTGTACCGGGTTTCTCATGTTCAGTCACGAAGCACGTCCCACTGTGCCAAGGGCCTTCAAAAGATTGCACGGGCCAATGAACAGAGTGTCGGCCCCTGCCGTGGTAGCATTATTCGTTCCTCTGGCAATGATAGACCGCAAGCAGATGGTATGGCACTATGCTGGGGCGGGGTTCATGACACTACCGAACCAACCCTTTGGCGATTTCTAAAAAAGAAATGAATTTCCTCCGGAAGTAACTGATCGGGAATTACAAAAACTTGCAGAACACCCTCTCTGTCCGTCCATTTCATTTGTAAATGATCACTGGGGTTCCAACAGGGGTGATTCTGTAGAGCAACTCCATCTCTTCGTTTGTGATGGCTATGCAGCCTTCCGTCCAGTCTCGTCTAGCCGGTCTACGGCCACTGTTGGGTTGGCCGTGAATCATTATGTCACCACCGGGGCTCACGCCACGTGCTCGGGCCTGGGCCACATCCTGGCTGTTGGGGTAGGATATGCCTAAAGAAAGGTGGAAGGAACTTCGAGGGTTTTTCCGATCAATGTAATAGAGACCTTCCGGCGTTTTACCGTCACCTTCCTGGGTCTTGTGACCGGCCGGATTTCGGCCCAGACCGATATCATAGGTACGCCACACTTTGTTCCCCGAGTAGACCTTAAGCTCGCGGGTGGACTTTCTCACTTCAAGCTTCGTTATTCCAATTTGTGGGTCAAACGGAGAATCTTTGTCATCGGGAAACAATTGGCAGTTGGCAAGTGTCAGGCCCAACAAGACAATCCCTATCACCCGGCATGTCGTATTCCCCAAGGACCAGGTTTCCTGAAACAGTTGGGTGAGTCTTTGTTTGAGTTTCGATGTAAGGTCAAGCATTTGGCTGGCCTAATGAAGATGTGGTTGGACAGATTCAACGGTGTTGCCAACTTGAGCCCACGGCTTGCGACGGACACGTTCGCTCGCCGACTTCAACTGGCCACAGGCGGCCATGATGTCTTCACCACGCGGTCGCCGAACGGGGGAAGGGTATCCAGCCTGATAGATGATGCTGGCAAAACTGGCGATGCGTTCGGGGGGTGAACGCTCAAATGCTGAACCGGGCCAGGAATTGAATGGAATCAGGTTGACCTTGGCCGGTATGTTCCTGATGAGCGATACGAGCCTGCGAGCGTCCTCATCGCTGTCATTGACATCCTTCAACATGACATACTCGAAGGTGATCCGGTCCGAATTTGTAACTCGACGGTAGTTGCGAAGCGCTTCAAGCAATGTCGCGATGTTCCATTTCCGGTTGATCGGGACAATCTTGTCCCGCACCTCATCGGTCGTTGCGTGAAATGAAATGGCCAGACGACAGCCAATTTCGTCGCCAGCACGAACGATTCCTGGAACGACTCCTGCTGTTGAAAGCGTGATACGACGACGGGAAAGACTGATGCCGTCACCATCCATGACAACCTTCATCGCATCCCGGACATTATCGAAATTGTAAAGAGGCTCCCCCATTCCCATGAGAACAACATTGGAAATCAGGCGCTGCTCGGTGTTGGTCTGAACGCCAGGCCCGGGCCACTCACCCAAATCATCTCGCACGGCCATGAGCTGGCCAACGATTTCCTCCGGTGTCAGATTGCGTACCCAGGCTTGGGTTCCAGTGTGACAAAAAGTGCAGTTGAGCGTACAGCCGACCTGGGATGAGATGCAGAGCGTGCCGCGGTCTTCCTCCGGTATGTAGACGGTCTCGAATTCCTGCGCATTCTCGCCTCGAAACAAGTATTTCCGAGTTCCATCGGAACTGATCTGGCGAGAAACAAGCTCGGGCACCCCAAGAATGAAATGCTGATCAAGGGTTGATCGAAAGTCCTTCGCAAGGTTTGTCATGGCCCAGAAGTCTCGACTGCCCTTGACATACAGCCATTTCCAAATCTGATCGACACGCATCCTCAATTTGTTATCGGGCACACCCACCGACACCAAGGTGTCGGCGAGCTGCTGCCGTGTGAGTCCGACGAGATTCTTCCTCTCTTGAAGTGGCGGATTCATGCCAAGACTCGGTTTACTGGTTGTGACTTAATTGCCGCAGGTTTCGGCCGCCCTTTGCAGGCCTTTGGTTACACCTCTCAAGGAGAAGGTGTCGATGACCTTCGTACCTCTGGTTGATGTGGCAGTGACCTTGGCTTTCGAACCCAGCTTCAAGGCGCTGACTATTTCCTTGTCCTCAGTATAGAGGGGCCAGGCATAGTCCTCGACCTTGCCACTAGGGTCAGTGTAGAGAGTGAACTTCTTGCCATCGACCTGAAAGTCAACAGTGATATCACCTTTCAAGGGAAAACCGGCTTCGTACGCCAACAGACCGAGCGAACCCTCGGGCAAGGAGATGGCCATGCGATGATCCCCTCGGTTGACCTCTACCGCCTTCCCGTTTCGTGTATACACGCTGCTTTCCGGTTCAGCCATGATGCCACAGAAAACGGGCTCCTCCAATTTCTTGAAAATGATCCAGTCACCCTCCTCACCGATGCCAGACAGCTTGGTCTGACCAACTGCCGCTGTCAGGGAGAATACACCCAAAACAATTAAAACTATTGCCGATTTCACTGCTCAAACTCCACATTCATGGGTAATTATTGTCATTTTCCCAAGGATTATGCTTCATCAACATGATATTGGACTATCGACATTTTACAACAGAAAAAGCCAAACAAATCTTTAAAAACTTGCCGGACTGGGCTGGATGCAACCGAAATTCTCGGCAAGAACCATTGTAGCGTGCTGTTATTTGGGTCTCCAATCGCTATTTTAGGGGGATCGTACTGCACCTTCGGGAACGATAAGGCAAAGAAATTCGCACATATCGGGGGATAAGGGAACTATGACTGCACCACGGACACTCTATGACAAGATTTGGGATGATCATGTCGTTCATGAATCGGATGATGGAACCTGTCTGCTCTACATTGATCGGCACCTGGTTCACGAAGTGACAAGTCCACAGGCTTTTGAGGGGTTGCGAATGGCTGGGCGCAAGGTACGGGCCCCCGAAAAAACCTTGGCCGTGGTTGACCACAATGTTCCGACCAGCGTTGATCGCGAGCAGGGCATCGACAACGAAGAGAGCCGCATTCAGGTTGAAGCCATGGCACGGAATGCCGAGGACTTTGGCATTGAGTACTACGATGTCGGTGACATTCGTCAAGGCATCGTCCATATTATCGGTCCCGAACAAGGACTGACCCAACCCGGAATGACCATTGTATGCGGCGATAGTCACACGGCGACCCACGGTGCCTTTGGTGCCTTGGCTCATGGCATTGGCACTAGTGAAGTTGCGCATGTCCTGGCGACCCAGACGCTCATTCAGAAAAAATCAAAAAACATGAAAGTGGAAATCACCGGCCAGCTTGGCGTCGGCGTAACGGCCAAGGATGTAACTCTTTCGATAATCGGTCACACTGGCACTGGAGGGGCAACAGGACACGTTATCGAGTATTGTGGTGATGTCATCAGGAACCTCTCTATGGAAGGTCGGATGACGGTGTGCAACATGGCCATTGAGGGTGGGGCGAGAGCGGGTCTGATCGCGCCGGACGACAAGACATTTGAGTATTTGCGCTCGCGTCCCTACGCGCCAAAAGGGGCCCACTACGAAATTGCCTTGACCTATTGGCGGTCATTATTTTCGGATGATGCTGCCGAGTTCGACGCGGTTGTTGTCATTGACGGGAGTGCAATTGCGCCAGTTGTCACATGGGGTACGAGCCCGGAAGATGTCCTTCCGATCAGTGAAGCGGTCCCGGCTCCGGAAGATTTCAAGGGACCAAAGTCCGAGGCGGTAAAACGAAGTCTGGATTACATGGGACTCAAACCCGGTACAAGACTGACGGACATTGCGGTTGATACGGTATTTATTGGTTCCTGTACCAACGGCCGCATTGAGGATTTACGCGAGGTCGCCAAAATCATGCAGGGGCACAAGGTCAAGCCCGGCTTGAGGGCCATGATTGTACCCGGATCAGGATTGGTCCGGTCTCAGGCCGAGCAAGAGGGAATTGCGCAGCAACTGGTTGATGCCGGTTTCGAATGGCGTAAGGCCGGATGCTCCATGTGTTTGGGCATGAATCCAGACCAGTTGGCTCCGGGTGAGCGTTGTGCCTCGACTTCAAACCGCAACTTCGAAGGGCGTCAGGGACGAGGGGGACGAACTCATCTGGTGAGCCCGGCCATGGCCGCAGCTGCGGCTGTAACTGGAAGGTTGACCGATGTCCGCGAGTTTATGTGAGTGGGTCAGGGCACGGCATGGAGACAAGACAATGAAGAAGTTTGAAAGTTTTACCGGAGTGGCAGCTCCCATGCCTCTGGTGAATATTGACACGGACATGATCATTCCGAAGCAGTTTTTGAAAACGATCAGGAGGACCGGTCTCGGCGCGAGCCTGTTTTATGAAATGCGCTATGATCTGGATGGCCGGGAAAATCCTGATTTTGTCCTTAATCAGCCTCAATGGCAGAATGCCGAAATCATAATTGCCGGCGACAATTTCGGCTGCGGGTCATCGCGCGAGCACGCCCCCTGGGCTCTGCTGGATTTTGGCATCAAGTGCATAATTTCGACTAGCATGGCGGACATATTCTACAACAACTGCTTCAAGAATGGGATTCTGCCAATCACCCTGAGTCAGGAACAGGTGAAAGCCTTGATGGATTTTTCTGCGGCCGGCTCAAATGCACGTCTGACCGTTGATCTTGAGAACCAGAAAGTCATTGACCCTGATGGGACGGAATACAGTTTTGAACTGGACGGATTCAAGAAGAAATGCCTGCTTGAAGGGCTGGACGACATCGGCCTGACGATGGAAAAGGTTCCCCATATCGACAGGTTTGAAGAGCAATACGCACTCGCCAAGCCATGGCTTTAGGGCCGGATTACGTCACCGCGTTGCTTCAACCTGTGCCGAAGACGTTGAAGTTCCTTGCCAGAAATCCGCCGGGCTGGCACGATCTAGCGGTTGCGCATGTTTTCCGGCAGGTATGTAGCCAGTTCGGGAAAGGCAATCAGCACGAACACCATCAGAATCATGATCAGAAACATTGGCAGGGCGGTCTTGGCAATGTAGTTCATTTCATGTCCGGTTATGCCTTGCATGACGAAAAGATTGAAGCCAATGGGCGGTGTGATCTGTGCCATCTCGACCACGACCACGATGAAGATGCCAAACCAGATGACATCAATTCCGGCTTGACGTATCATGGTTTCGACGATGGCCATGGTGAGAACGACCGAAGAAATGCCATCCAGAAAACATCCCAGAATGATATAGAATATCATCAGGGCAACGAGCAGGGAGAAGGGCGACAAGCCAAGCGAGTCGATCCATGAGGCCAAGGCTCTTGGCAGACCGGTAAATCCCATTGACAGGGAAAGAGCCGCCGCTCCGCCCAAGATCAGCGCAATCATTGCGGACGTTCGCGTGGCTCCCAAAAGGCTGTCCAGAAAAGTCTTCCAAGTCAGTGAGCCTTGGCCGGCGGCCAGTATCAGGGAGCCGACAACTCCAAATGCCGCGGCTTCCGTGGCCGTCGCAAACCCAAAATACATTGAGCCGATGACAACGGTTATCAGCAACAGGACCGGAATAAGGAATTTTGATTCCTTGACCTTTTCCACGAACCGCAGTCCGGTGCCGATGTCCGGCACTTCCTGCTTGCGAACCATGGACCACATTGCTACATAGCCCATGAACATGAGTGCCAGAACCAGACCAGGAACAACCCCGGCCAAGAACAGCTTGGTTATCGATTCGTTGATGGTCACGCCATAGACGATCAGAGTCAAGGATGGCGGTATCATCAGACCCAAGGTTGCGGCCCCGGTAAGGGTTCCAATGATCATGTATTCAGGATATCCGCGGCTTCTCAGTTCGGGAATCGACATCTTGCCAACTGTGGTGAGAGTCGCTGCCGATGAACCGGATACGGCGGCAAATACCGTGCAGCCAACGATATTGGTATGAACCAGCCCGCCGGGCAAACGAGACATCCAGGGAGAGAGGCCACGAAACATGTCCTCGGACAGGCGGGTCCGAAACAGGATTTCTCCCATCCATATGAACAGGGGCAGTGCTGTCAGTGTCCAGCTGCTCGAGGTGGTCCATATGGTCGTGATCATGGCGTCGCCCGCTGGTCGCGTCGTGAAAAGCTCCAGTCCGACAAACGCGACGCCAAAAAGGGCCAGCCCGACCCAGACCCCCGTTCCCAGCAGCGTGAAGAGAACAAAAAGAAATATGAGCGTCAGGTGCAGTTCTACCATCAGGTGATGTCCCGTGTTGTATCGGATTCAATGACTTGGGCATGGGCAGAGTGGGTACCCACGAGCAGTATCCGGACAAAATTGTCAAACAGTGCGATGGTGAACACCACGGAACCAATGGCCATGCCCAATTGCGGTATCCACAAGGGAGTTGCGTCCTGTCCTTGCGATACATCGTCAAGAAAGTGGGACCAGTAGGTTGCCTTGATTGCGAAATAGGTCCAGTAAAAGGCCAGGGCGGTACCGATGCCAAAACACCAGATTTCCCCGATGCGGCGAAAGCGACCAAGGGTGTTCAGCAAGAGAGTTACACGGATGTGATTGCCATTGTTCAGGGCATAGGCAAAGGCGAAGAATGAAGCCGAGGCCATGCAGTAACCTGCATAGTCGGCCCCACCCGGTATCATCGCGCCACTCCACCGGGCAATCATCTGAGCCACGATCAGAAGCAGGATGATGACCAGAAAAACTGCGGCCAGATACCCTGAATACAGATACAGGCGGTCAAGGACCAGGCGCAAGAGGGTAATCGACCGGGGTTGGGTGCTCATTGCGGGATTGTCAGTGTCCAAGGCGGGTCCGGCACGAATGGCCGACCCGCCTTGAAACGCAAGCTAACGACTGTTAAAGCCGTCAACGATCATTTGGCCTTCGGCGCCAGCCGCCTCAAGCCACTCGTTGGTCATGATGACGCCAAACTCCTTGAGCTCATTGGTCATGGTCTCACTCGCCCGCCCGACACTCATGCCGTTTTTGGCCAATTCACCCAAGGTGAACTGAGTGTAGTGGACTGAACGCCAGTATCCGGCATATTCCGCCAGTGACGCACAGCCATCAATCACGCTCTTGGCCGAATCATCAAGTCCGTCCCAGACACTCGAATTGATCATGACATAGTTGCGCGGTAGCCAGGCATCGACCTCATAAAAATGGGTCAGGCTTTCCCAAACCTTGCGGTCGTAGCCTGTCGAGCCTGAGGATATCATCGATTCGGCCACCCCCGTGGCGAAGGCCTGCGAAATCTCAGCGGCTTCAATCTGGACCGGAATCATGCCGGCAAGTTCAGCAATCCGCGCTGTCGCGGTGTTGTATGAACGGAACTTGACGTCCTGCATGTCAGCCACGGAATTGACCTCCTTCTTGAAGTAAAATCCTTGTGGCGGCCAAGGTACGGAATACAGCAAATGAAGGTTCTGATCGGCTAGAACGTCCATCAGAACCGGTTTGGCAAATTCCCATAGCGCGTTGGAATCCTCAAAAGAGGTCGCGAGGAAGGGAATCGAATCGAAACCGAAAATGGCATTTTCGTTTTGATGCGAAGACAGCAGTCGTTCCCCAATCGGGACCTGGCCCGTCTGAACGGCTCTCTTGATGTCGTTGCCGCTGAACAGCGAACCGCCGGGATGAGTGACGATTTCGATGTCTCCACCGGTGCCGTGTGTTACGCATTTGGCGAATTCGGCGCCAGTTTGACTGTGGAAGTTTGTTGCCGAATACGCCATGGGCATGTCCCATTTTTCAGCCGAGGCAACACCTGCTGAAAGAAGCACTCCGGCGATTCCGGCCGAATATGCGGCCCAACTCTTTGACATGACTTTCCTCCTATCAATTTCAGAAAATTGTCTTTCGAATCTAAAACACTTCATGCAATAAGGCAATTCATTTGGTAAACCGCATTGGTTCATAGGGAGTCAAATCGACCGCAAGAGGTTGTCCGGCAATCAATCCGGCCAGAATGCGGCCCGTTTTTGGACCGGCTGTCAAGCCAATATGGTGGTGACCGAATCCCATGTACATTCCTGAATCGGCAACCTCGCCGATGAATGGCAAGCTGTCGCAAGGTGCCGGTCGATGACCCAGCCACTCGGTTGTCCCCTGCCACGCAAATCCTGGAAACACGGACTGGATTTGCTTGTATATCAGTTCCAGGGGTCTTTTTGACGGGGGAGCCGTCAAGCCCCCAAATTCCAGAATGCCGGCACATCTCAGCCCCATGGACATGGGTGTCATCACGAACTTGCCGGTTGCCACCATGATCGGACATGAGGGCTTGTGTGACGGAGACTCAAAGACAATGTGATAACCCCGCTCAGACTCCATGGGAACGCTCACTCGAAGTTTGGTGGCCAGGGCTTTTGACCATACGCCTGCGGTGATCACGGCATGGGAGCAATGTATTCGACCACATGCCGTGTCTATTGCCCTAACATGCCCGTTTTCAAAGTCAAGGTCTGTGACCGACGACTTGATGAAGACGCCGCCATTTTCGGTAAAGGTCACCGCCAGATCCTTGACGTACTGGCCTGGATTCAAGACGAAGCCGTGTTCATTCAGAACAGCCAGAAACCTTATGTCACGAGACACTCCGGGTATGAGGTCCTGAACCGCTTCGCCTTCAACCTCTTGGGGTACAATGTCTGCCTCTCGCCGCAAGGACCAGACATAACTGTCCTGGTTGAAGTGCTCCCGTGACCTGTAAGCGTAGACATAAGGAGACTCTTCGACCCACTTTTCGGCTTGAGTCCCCGTCGACAGATCCTTGTGCTGTGAAACGGCATCGATAACGATTTGAGCTATTCCTTGCGCTATGCGTCGGGTATCGGCATCATTGGCATGCAGCATGTAGCGAATCAAGAAGGGAGCGACAGTCGCAAATTTACGCCAGACGACAAACAGTGGAAAGTTGGGATTCAGCATATATCCAGGCAGCTTCCGAATCATTCTGGGAGCCGTCACGGGAGTGACGGAACTGGAAGCCAGAACGCCGGCGTTGCCGAAAGAGGTCCCTTCTCCGGGTTCATTCTGATCAATCAGAACGGCCTCTATTCCATGCCGCTGGAGCCAAAGTGCCGTGGATACACCCACGATGCCTGCACCGACTATGACCACTCTTTTTGATTCGGAACTGTTCATGTCATCCCATCCACTTCAAAACGGGTGCACCGGATAATTCTAGCGGCTTGCAAACAATGTCAACAAGGGTCGGTTCGTCTGCCTCAATTGCCAACTTCAACTTTGGCTCGAGTTCGCCCGGCTCTTCCACGTTCCAAGATTTGAGACCATAGCTGGCTGCTACAGAGGCATGGTCGGTGCGGTTGAAGTCAACATTGTGATATCGTTTGCCATACTCATCGTGCTGACTGGCCTTGATCCAGCCAAAGCTCTCGTTTGACAGGACAACAACCGTGAGAGGGATGGTCAGTCGTTTCAGGGTTTCAAGTTCACCGCAGGAAAAACCAAAAGATCCATCACCCATGATGGCCACGACCTCTTTTTGCCCGCTTGCGAACCATGCGCCCATTGCAGCGCCCAGTGAATAGCCGAGAGCGCCATGCGCCCGGTTGGTAATGAAATGTCGACCGGCCAACGGCAACTGGTAAAATGCTGACAGGTAGGGGCATGAAGTGCCCGGGTCCGACACGATAATGGCATGATCGGGCAAAACCTTTTGCAGGGCCCGGATGACGGTTTCCGGTCGAATGGGCCTGGCACTGGATGCCGCGATTCGGTTGAATCGAGTGAATTTTCGTTTTTTCAGCCTTTCAACCTTCTTCAATCCCCCAAACAGTGCCTTTTCAGAGTGACCGTTGGTGACAAGTCGGTTCAGTTCCTGCAAGGCCATCTTAAGGTCGGCCAGAACGCCGACATTGGTACGGTAGTTGGCCCCGATGACTTCAGGGTCGTTGTCAATCTGTATGATGCGGGCGTTTCTGCCCGGAGCCTGCCAGCGCGAAGTGGTTGTCGATCCTGCCCGGCAGCCCAGGAATATGACCATGTCAGCCTGTTCCATAAGTTCCCATGTCTCGGGAGTTCCACCGTTTGAACCTACGACACCGCCACAAAGAGGGTGGGCCTCAGACAAGCTTCCCTGTCCGGAAATAGATGTCAGGACGGGTATCTCGAAACGCTCGACAAAGGCTTGCAGTTCGTCCATGGCATGAGCAATGACGATTCCTCCACCACATACGACGAGAGGATTCCTGGCCGACAGTATGCACTGCAGAACCTCTTCCATGGCACCAGATTGGGGTCCGGCTCGCCAGGCTGGAAATTGCGTGTGTGTTCGGTCAGCCCAAATATCTTCAGGCGAGACATGCTCGTATTGAATGTCATAGGGGATGCCGAGATGGACAGAACCGGGCCGTCCAGACGTCATCATCCGGAAGGCCTTTCGAACCATCCGAGGGATGTGATCGCCACGACGGATCACGGTATTCCACTTGGTCAGAGGACGCATCAGGGCTTCCTGATCAACCTCGGTCAGGGGAAACTTGCCGTAGGACGCGAGCGCTATGTCAGTCGTGATCGAAAGAATGGCTGACGATGATTCATTGGCTTCAATCAATCCGGGCAGGATATACGTTGCACCGCCGCCTGAAGGCCCCTCGCACACTCCGGGTTTGCCGGATATGCGGGCATACCCATCGGCCATGTAGGCGGCAGTTCTTTCGTCGCGAACCAAGATGTGCTGCAGCGAATGATCAAGCCGAAATATGGCATCATAAAACGGCAAGGTGGTATCACCACATAGTCCGAAGACGTACTCGACCTCGTAGGATTCGAGCATGCGCAACAGCGCTTCCGCTCCATTGATGGTGTTTTTCAATTGGTCTGTTCCTCTCCTGGCTTTTGTGCCGATATATTGCTGATGGTCAAGTGAATGGCAGTTCAGGTTCCCTTCGGGACTGACTCAACTGGATGACGCCGACCGGTACAAGAAACAGCAATGCGATCAGGTCGCTGGCGGTGCTCGGGGCTACCAGCAACAACCCGGCGATTGCCATGGCTAGGCGATGAACACCGGTCAGTGGCCGCAAGAAGTAGGCCGAAACGGCCGTGGCGATGACAAAGACACCCAAGCCACACGTCATGCCGACCTGAATGAACGATACAATGGAAAAATACTCTGGAATCATGATCAGCAGTGTCGGGGCATAAACGAAAACCATGGGAACCAGAAGCTTGCCGAGACCAAGGGAAAACGCGTTGAGACCGGTTCGGAACGGATTGGCTCCGGCGATGCCGGCGGCGGCGTAGGCCGAGGCACATACCGGCGGCGTGATTTCCGAGATGACGCCGTAATACAGAACGAACATATGGGTCGCAAGTGCCGGCACGCCAAGTTGGGCGAGAGCAGGCTGGGCAACGGCAACAAGCATGATGTAGAGGGCCGTTGTCGGGAGGCCGGCGCCCATCAGGATACAGGCCATGGCCACGAAGACGAGAGAAAAGAATTGCTGGAGGGACGGTATCGACAGCACTTCAAGCGGAATGAAGCCGATCAGCGAGTGGAACCAAGTCGCCAGATCCGCTGCCCCCGACGTTACCATGAAACCCAGACGAAAGCCGACTCCGGTCGTGTTGATGACACCTACGACGATGCCGACTGCGGCCGATGCCGCTCCGACGGCCAAGGCGTATTTGACCCCGACGTGGAAACTGTCCAGCAATTCCGACAGGGACTGGATTGTCTTGCCCCGGCTAAAGGTTCCTACCAGGACCAGTGCAATCAGGATTCCGGCCAAGGTCGGTGAGTAGCCGGCGCCGCTCAGGGGTGAAGCCTTCCATAGAATGAAAGCCAGAAAAGCCAGTGGATAAAGGAGGGTCCAAGGCTTTTGGAGCCCGCAGAATCCGACTATGATGCACAGGTTCAAGCCGACAAACGCCGACATGTTTGGCGAATAGCCGGTGAACAGAACCAGAAGGAGACCACATAAAGGGACGACCGTTAACCAGCCCTTTCGCCAAACTTCGAGAAAGACAGGCAACTGGTCTTTCGGGTAGGCTTTCAGTCCAAGTTTTTTGGCCGTAAAGTGAACGATGGATATCACGCCGATATAGTGCATGAGTGCCGGCACGATGGCTGCGATGACAATGGTGGTGTACGGAACTTCAAGATATTCCGCCATCAAGAAGGCGGCTGCACCCATGATCGGTGGCGTGATTTGACCACCAGCGCTGGACGCGGCCTCGACCCCGCCGGCAAAATGACCGGGATAGCCGAGCCGCTTCATGTTCGGAATGGTCAGCGAGCCGGTCGAAACGGTGTTGGCAATGGACGAACCCGAAATGGTGCCAAAGAAGGCTGAAGACACGACGCTGACCTTGGCCGGGCCACCGGTATAGCGTCCAGCCAGAATCATGGCATTGTCGATGAAGAACTGGCCCAAACCCATCCGCTGAGCCACAATGCCAAAAAGAACGAAGTGAAAAACGACGGTGGAGACAACCCACAGGGTTATGCCGAAAATGCCTTCCTGAGGGAAATACATGTTGTTGATGAACTGACGCCAGTCGACTCCCGGATGCTGCAAGATGCTGAGCGGCATGTAGGGCCCAAACAAGGCAAAGGAAATGAACACAAAAATGATGATGGGCAGAACGATGCCAATGGTCCGGCGGGCCATTTCCAGTACGTTGACAACCAGAAACGTTCCCAGCAATACATCAAGCCAAGTGGGGTCGCCCTGTCGGAAGGTCTGTTCCGGAATTGTGATCACGCCCCAATCAAGACCACGCCAACTCACCCACAAGAACAGGGCGGCCATGATCCCGAAAAGGGCCAAGACCCAGTCATAAACAGGTACGCCACCCGGCGCCAGGATTGTGCTCCCGGCAAAAGGTCTGGAAGATTGGGAACGGAGCAAGGAGAAACTAGTAAAGATAAAGGCGAACAGCCCGGCCAGATGAATGCCCATGTGGACATGTTCGACCGGGGTTCCGAATCCAGCCGTCCACACGTGGTAAACGGCAAAGCAAACGGATAGCCAGTACAGGGCTTGGGTCAGTCGCGGTGCAACTTGCCGTATGGCCAGACTGGTATCATACTTCCTTTCGAGTGCTTCCAGCTGTTCCGGGCTTAGATCCTGTACCTCATCCTCCGGAGGCAGGTTATCTGGATTATCGAGTTGGTTGCGATCTTGGCTCAAGTTACTCCCATCGGTTCAACTGTTGCTTGTACTTCGCTGATCACACCGTGGGTGAGTTGCTGCGCATAGGCTTGTTCGCATGAATTGACTGCCGCCGCAGCCTGACTTCACGATAGTAGCGCTCTGCTCTTGGGTAGAGGGAAACGCCAACGTCGTCAATGCCAGGAAGGGTGAAATCGAGAGCGACCAGCTGTCCTCTTGGATGTCCGTTGTCCAAGAGCTTGCAGGTGGCATGTGACGGCAAGATCTTGGTGACGGCATAGATGAACTGTTCATTCTGTTTGGTCCTGATTGCGAAAACGGCACCGCCGGTACCAATCCGGGAGAACTGCATCTCTTGGGATGAAGCCATCGAACAGGCGAACAGTGGCTATTGACGAGAAGACAGCTGCCTTGAGAAGCTTCATTCAACACGTCCATACCTGTGCCTGGAATGGCCGTTCTGCGTACTCTGCCAAGAGGACAACGGATGCCACATGACTAACCGGAACACCCGTTGTCACCGAATCTTATCCCTGAAGGACGCATCCTTCACGAGCGGGTTGGCACACGTTAATTGCTACAGCAATCCGGCCTCACGATAAAACCGTTCCGCTCCCGGATGAAGGGGAACACCAATACCTTCAACACCGAGAAGAGCGGTATCGGGGGTAATGACTTTTCCTTTCGGATGACCATTGTCCAGAAGTTTTCGGGCAGTTTCTGACCACAGTGCCTTGGTGATGCCATAGATGAGCTCTTCATCCTGTTTGGCATTGGTAACAAGAATGCCGCTGACCGCCACAGTGTTGACATCGTAGTCAACCGTTGGATAGGTTCCTGCTGGAATGGTCGAGGGGACGTAGTAAGGAACGGACTGGTTCGCCGTTCGGACCTCTTCGTCCGTGAAAGAATAAAGATCCATCCCTTTGGTGTTATCAAGCTGAATCATCGCAGCAACAGGGGTGCCGGCGGCATAGAAGTAGGCATCCAACTGGCCGTCAGCGATTCGCTCAGCGCTCTGAGCATTGTTAAGTTCCGCTTCGTCGATGTTGCCTCGATTGACTCCATGGTCAGCCAGAATGATCTCGACCGCAATCTGGGTTCCCGAGCCGGCTTGGGCAATTCCGACGCGCTTGCCTTTCAGATCGGCCAAGCCATTGAGTGTGGCCCCCTTTGGCAGCACTAGGTGCAGGTCCTCTGGGAACAGATTGGCAATGACTCTCAGATCGGGTTTGGCATTGCCTTCATACTTGCCAATGCCGTGATAGGCAAAATGGAGCGTGGCTGCGCCTGTCAGACCGGCTTCCATCTGTTCCGCCTGAATGGCGTTGACGTTGTGTGCTGACGCATTGGTCGACTGGGCTATAGCAACAAGTCCTGGCACGCCGCAGTTGCCGCCTTCTTCACAAGGTCTGGAACCCGGCGGATTGGAAATGGCATTGGCAATGACTCCACCGATGGGAAAATAGGTTCCGCCGGCACTGCCGGTACCGATTCGGAAGAATTTCATCTCCTGCGCCGAAACCATTGAATAGGCAGCAATGGTCATCAGAGAGAAAACGATCGTCTTGAAGAATTTCATTTTAACCTCCAGTAGTGTGTAATCTTGCAGTCACGATAATTCATTTGTCGGTAAGATGTAACAACAAAATGATGCCATAGGTCAGCAGATTTTAGCGATCTTGCCGGCACAGTTTCGGGGGAGGGGACCATTAATGAGCGTTGAATATGGAGGCAAAAACATTTACGGGGCAACGATTGGGGTCATGATGCTCGACACGCGATTTCCTCGGATCCATGGCGACATAGCCAATGCGTTCACCTGGCCGTTTCCAATCCAGTACCGTATAGTCAAGGGAGCCACGCCGGACTGGGTCGTTCGACGAAGAGCGGACGGATTGTTGGATGGCTTTATCGAGGCTGCAAGAGATCTCGTTGCACATGGCGCTGATGCCCTGACTACCAACTGCGGATTTCTGGCCTTGATGCAGGACAAGGTCAAGGATGCTGTCGACGTTCCGGTCGCGACATCGTCGCTGATGCAGGTTCCCATCATAAACAACATGCTCGGTGCCGGTCTCCGAACCGGGATCATCACCATTTCCAAGGCCCATTTGTCGGAGGAGCACTTGCGATGTGCCAAGGTTCCAGCGGATACTCCCATTCTGGGTACTGATGGAGGAGAGTTTTCCACTAAAATTCTGGATGACTTGCCGGATATGGATTTTGCCAAGTGTCGGGAAGAGCATATGGATGCGGGGGCGGACATGATTCGCAATCACGAAGATGTTGGCGCCATCGTTCTGGAATGTACCAACATGGCCCCCTACGCCGCAGATATACGCAAGGTCACGCGCGTTCCTGTCTATTCAATCTATTCGCTTGTGTGCTGGTTACAGGCTGGAACTGTCCCCCGTCGTTTCCCACTACAACTTGATGATCCACGTTTTTCTTCAGCAGAAGACTCAACTTGACAGGAAGGTCAATTATGTGACTGCCGAGTTCTGACGGAATTGATGCAATAAGAAACGAGAGTGTCTGAGTGCCCAGTTATTCACTGTTGATTTTGGCCGGCGACGGGATTGGCCCAGAGGTCATGGCTGAAGTCAGGAAAGTTATCGTATGGTTCAATGACAATCGCGAGGTCAAGTTTGAAGTTGAGGAAGACCTGGTTGGCGGTGCAGCCTATGACCGATTTGGAACCCCTTTGCATGATACCACCTTGGCAAAGGCAAAAAGGGTTGATGCGATATTGCTGGGGGCAGCAGGTGCACCGAAGTACGACGACCTTCCTTTCGAAGTGAAACCAGAAAGAGGACTTCTCAAACTCAGAAAGGAACTGGACCTCTACGCCAATTTGCGTCCCGCCATATGCTTTGACGCGTTGGCAGACTATTCATCGCTAAAAAAGGATGTCGTTGCAGGTCTGGACATCATGATTGTCCGAGAATTGACGTCTGGCGTGTATTTTGGTGAACCCCGAGGCATCATGAGTGATAACGAGGGGGGTCGGGTTGGCATCAACACTCAGCGTTACACAACGAATGAGATCAGACGGGTTGCGAGATCGGCTTTTGAGTTGGCAAAAAAACGTGGCAACAAGGTTTGTTCGATGGAAAAGGCCAATGTGATGGAATCGGGAGTGTTATGGCGGGAAGAGGTTCAGTGGGTTCATGACCACGAATATCCCGGGGTTGAACTTAGCCATATGTACGCCGATGCCGGTGCCATGCAGCTGGTCCGCGACCCCAAGCAGTTTGACTTGATTGTCACGGATAATCTTTTTGGCGATATTCTCTCTGATGCCGCCGCGATGTTGACGGGTTCGCTTGGGATGCTCCCTTCGGCTTCTTTAGGGCAATCTTCAGAAACGGGAATTCCCAAAGCTCTCTATGAACCCGTCCATGGTTCAGCTCCTGATATCACAGGACAGGCCAAGGCCAATCCATGTGCCTGCATCTTGTCTTTTGCCATGGCACTCAAATATTCTTTTGGGCTGAACGATTATGCCGCACATCTGGAAACCGCAGTTGAAAAGGCTTTGGCAAAGGGAGTTCGTACCCCGGATCTGTTACAGGAGCAAGGAAAAGATCCGGCATCAACAGCCGAAATGGGAGACGCCATTATCGATTGCTTGGAGGAAATTGACTGAGCATTGGTCGTTGGAGAGTAACCAGGGTAACATTGGTGTCGATACATACGGAGTGTAGCTCAGACTGGTAGAGCACTGTCTTCGGGAGGCAGGGGTCGGAGGTTCAAATCCTCTCACTCCGACCACGGTCGGTTTGCAAGGTGCGCGTGACCACTGTGGCAATAGTCGGTTACCTTTGACGGAGTTAACATAAATGCCCAAAAAACACATTCATCCATATGAAACCCGATATCACGCCAAGGCAACGTATTCGAAAGCGATTCGGGCCAGCGGCGACTTGGTTTTCATGCAAGGTCAGGTTGGACTGAATGATGAGGACAACCTGGTAGGCAAGGGTGATCCAGGCAAGCAAGCCGATCAGGCATGCAGAAACATACAAACTTGGATGCGTGAGGCTGGCGGCGACTTGAAGGATGTCTGCAAGCTGACCGTATACGTAACGGACATTTCCTATCGTCCTGCCGTTTACCGGGCGATAAACAAGTGGTTTGAAGGGGTCAGGCATTGTAGCACGGGCGTTGTGGTTGCAAGTCTGGCCGACCCGGAATTGCTTGTCGAGATTGACGCCATTGGCGTTATAGACTGAAACGAAGGTCTGGCTTCATCAAGGGTATGTCGGGTTGTATCTTGTAATAACCGCTATCCCTTGGCATGCTCGCCTCAGAGGGCTTTTCGGTGTGGACGTTGATCATGTGTTTGGTGAAAATTGATACCGAAAGTCAAGTTCATGCAACATGCCAAAAGTGTCTTTGTATCTGACGGAGAAGGCGTTACAGACATCAGGCAACTTGATTTTTCGGTGTGATTCCGGGCTCGACTGCTCATTGGTTACGACAGTCTTTCCGCTTGCAACGGCATGGGCAACCAACCAGCCATCTGCACCGTTGGCGAAATTGGCCTTGGCCTCGTGGCTATGCCGTTCGTGATTCCAAACCCAAAATATTGCTTGGGCAAAAGTGGTGATGACGTCTTCAAGGTCGCTGCTGAGGAAGAAATCGGCAGGTACGGACTGCCTAACCCGCTGCACCAAATCATCACTTTTATGGCCACGGAGCAATTCTTGTTTGACGTGATCAATACTGCGAATATATCCGAGCGAATAACCGTGTAGGATACTGTCCCAAAATCCCGGACAAACCTGGAATGCATAGTACCGGTTCTTTGCCGTGATCAGCACGTCGGAGTCGATGAGATAGTCAGATATCGAACTCATGGCAGCGTGATGTCGAGTTTACGGGCATACTTTTGAAACGTGCCACCATGAAGTCGGGTCAGATCATAGGCTTCCTTGAAGCCGATGCGTCCCTCTTTGGCTGCTCCAATCAGGTAAGTGGCAAACATACGGCCCACTCGATTGTCTTGATTGTTGTAGAAATCTCCCCCGTTCTCTCTTGTTTGCCCTTTCTGGTATTCTCTCTGGGTATAGTCATGGTAGAAACTGAAAAATTCATCACGCTCTATCAAATCCAGATCCATGGCTCGTCGGCCAATCACTACGGGACTGACCTTGAAACGTCCGGCCAGATCTTTCAGGAGCTTGTGGGTATCGGTTGTCCTGTTCCAAACGGCTTGAATGTCAGCAGACGGCACGAGGAATTCAGCCGCTGCCTGGTCACAAAAGCGCTCGACCTCCCCATCGCCTGGCTGTAGCCCCGGATATCCGGACAGGCCTTTGCCCACGTCACCCAACCACAAATGTGCCAATTCGTGCGCAAAAGTGAACATCTGAGCAGACTTTGCATCAGCTCCGTTGACGAAGATCAACGGGGCATAGGGGTCGCTAAGGGCAAAGCCGCGGAATTCGTTTGCATCCAGTTTGCGATGGGTGTTGTTATCGACGATGCCATTTATGACCGCCATGATGCCAAGCGCTTCAACGGCTTTGCGTAGTCGGCCTAGGGCTGCTGTCCAAGTTGGAACTCGTGCGCCCCAGCCGTTGGTCTGCTTCAGCACTCGTCGCATTTCACGTCCGACGGCTTCAGGGTCATCCGCAAGCGTTGCCGCACCAACGAGACCTATCGGTTCAGCCCCGGCTTCCATTTTCTCTTCCCTTAGCCAAGCCTGCCGCCGTAGCATGAGGTGGATGGTGTCCATCAATTCTGGACTAATGCCATGAGGTCGTTGATTTTCAACCGTGCGGAAATCGGTAAATGGCAACCGCATGGCCGGCGGTTCGGGCAGGAACAAGAATCCGTATGGCACTCGCGTCTTCTTGGCAAAGTCTTGCAGCTGCCTCTTTGTAGGTTGGGTGGATGCACTTTCCCACTCCCCCAATTTTGGGAATTTTTTTGCAGATCGGTCAACCCGAATCCGGCACGTTCTCGAGCCCAGCGAAGAACTTCCGGGCTGGCTGCAACTCGAGTCATGGTGTCAACCCCAAATCACGAAGGTTATTGTGTTGGCCAAGTTAGCCTTGGATTGGTATAAGCGCACGAGAGAGCCGAATGTTCAGCCAAGAGGATGTCTGGCGGGACGGCCTCACGAATCCCGTGAAGCCACGCTCCAAGCGACCCAAACTTACCCCAATGCCATGGTTCATTGCAACCCCGCAGGTTGTCTCATGACGGCCGATGTGCGCCGTTCGGAACGATAGCTATCAACAGGTTCGAAAGGTTTTCATTGCCGATCTCAAATGGCTGCTCCATTCAACTGGAACTCCAATTTCTAATGACAATCTTACTTATTGATTTGATTGTCAAACTCAAGTCGTTCGCGGGTGCACTTGCGGGCTAGACCAGGCTGTCGAAGCTTGGCAGGGGATTAGGTGCAATGTCTTCTGGCATCTCCTAACAAAAGAGTGAAAGTTTGATAATGACGTTAGGCAATACTACTGTAGGCTTGGATCGATAACCTTGCTGGCAGGTGGTTCGTGATGGCTACCGATGCTTTCGCCGCCATCGGCCCTTCAGTTTTTGAGGGATGGGATATTTTGTCCGTAGCTGCCCAGGACTTTCTGGTTGTGAAGGTCTGGATTTCTTGTCGGAAGATGTCGTGGATACCGGTTGTGATTTGCAATGCCGAATTTCCTGAGTACACAGGGTTGGCCGGGTACCAAAAAGACGTTGAAAATTATTTCGTTCAGTATACAATGCCCCACAAACTTTGTTTTTCCGCCGGTAGGACTTTGTCAGTGTTGAATTGTAGCTAGGACCAGGGGTAGCAGCAAGGCGAATGATGGATAATGACTCCCACGGACATTTCAATCACAAGGAAACGACCTAAGCGACTGTTCAGCTTGCGGGATTCGGCCAATACGAGCCTGCAGGTTGTTCAAGCCGTTCTGGTTTTTGGAATACTTGCGTGGGTCATCTACCGCGGAGCTCAGGCAATGGACTATCACTGGCAGTGGTACAGGATTCCACGCTTTTTCTATCGGGAAGTTGGTGGTGAAATCATTTACGGGCCACTCGTCCTCGGCTTTTTCGAAACTCTCCGCCTTGCCGGGATTTCAACGATTTTTGCCATTCTCATTGGGCTGGTAACAGCCTTTGCTCGACTTTCGCACTCAATTGCCGGCAAATGGATTGCAACGTTCTACCTTGAGGCCATCCGCAACACCCCGTTGCTCGTCCAGCTGTTCCTGTTCTATTTCGTTATCGCGCCGATTTTTGGCATTGACCGGTTCTGGGCCGGTGTTCTGTGCCTGTCCTTTTTTGAGGGTTCCTTCGCCGCTGAAATAATTCGAGGCGGAATTATCGGTGTTCCTCGCGAGCAATACGAAGCCAGCGATGCGGTTGGACTGACGCCTTTCGACAAATATGCACGAATAATCGTTCCTCAGTCTCTGCCTCTCATATTGCCTCCCTTGACGGGCTTGATCATATCCCTGATCAAGCACTCGGCCATTGTAAGCGTCATAGCGGTCTCGGAACTGACGACAGCCGGAATGAATATCATTTCGGAAACCTTCATGGCTTTCGAAATATGGTTTGTGGTTGCGGGCATCTACCTGGCCCTGACCGTTACTCTTTCAGCAGGGGTGTCCCTGTTCGAAAAATCCCTTGAAAAGGGCAAATTTTAGCAAGTACGGAGTTCAAGATATGAAAGCATTTACTTCAATTAAGAGTTTGATTGCAGCGGCACTGGTGGCTCTTGTCGGGCTCGGCACTGGTGCTGTTGTCGCTCAGGACGAAAGCGTCTTGGTTGAAATCCAGAAGCGCGGGGTGCTGAAGGTTGGCATGTCAACGTTTGTGCCGTGGGCCATGCGAGACAAGGAGGGCAACCTCATCGGTTTCGAAATTGATGTTGCCACGCAGGTGGCAGAAGATCTGGGCGTTGACGTCGAGTTCGTGCCTACTCAGTGGAGCGGGATCATTCCGGCACTTCTGGCCAAGAAATTTGATATCATCATCGGGGGCATGTCGATCACGCCACAACGCAACCTGACGGTCAACTTTACCCGTCCCTACGCCAACTCCGGTCAGCAGATTGCTGCTCACAAGGAACTGGCCAAGAATGTGAAGACATTGGAAGACTTGAACTCGCCCGATGTCGTCATCGCCTGTCGTCGCGGAGCAACGCCATGCACGATTTCGCAAAAACTGTTTCCGATGGCCGAGCTTCGTCGATTTGACGATGATGCTCAAGCCTTTCAGGAGGTCGTCAACGGCAATGCCACGGCAACAATGTCTTCGGCACCAAAACCGGCGTTTTGGGCTGAAGCCAATCCCGACAAGATTGTCCTTCCATTCGGGGCTGAACCTGTAACCAGAGGAAATGAGGCCATGGCCTTGCGCAAGGGAGACACTGACGCTCTGAACTTCTTTTCCAACTGGATTCTGCTGAGACAGGCTGACGGATGGTTGAAGGAGAGGCACGATTACTGGTTCAAGAGCCAATCCGGATGGATTGATATGGTTTCTATCGAACAGTAAGCTGAAAAGGCTGAAAGGAAGCGGGCAGCTGTGTGAACAGCTGCCCGATAATCGGCCATGGATCGAAATTCACCTCCACCGAAGCCCCCAAGGCAGGGATTGACACTGGTCGACTATCTCCTGTTTGGAGCCGTTGCCGCTCTGATCGTATACATAGTGTGGCGGGTGAATGATGTTCTGGTTTACCACTGGAACTGGACGCGGGTGCTCGGGTTCATTGCACGTATTGACGAAGAAACCGGCATGCTGGTTCCAAACCTCTTGATTGAGGGCCTTCTGACGACCCTCAGGCTGGCCGTCTGGTCAACGGTATTTGCCACCGTTATTGGCGTTGTCATGGGGTACTGGCGACGATGCAACACCTTGGCTCTCAGAATTATAAGCCGGGTTTATGTCGAATTGATCCGCAACATTCCCCCGATCGTCTTCATCTTCATATTCTATTTCTTCATATCGAGTCAGCTGTTTCCCCTTCTGGGGCTTGATTCTCTGAACACGAAAGGTCCCTTCATGGAAAGCTGGGTCTTCTACTTCTTTTTTGGAGATCCGCGACTCTTTGAAAACTTCATTGCCGGAGTGATTTGTCTGGCCATTTTTGAAGGTGCCTACATTACCGAGATCGTTCGGGCCGGCATTCAGTCCATAACAAAAGGTCAGTGGGAAGCTGCCCGGGCCATGGGCCTGTCCCATTTCAACATTTTGCGGGACATAATCATACCGCAAGCTGTCCGCAAAATCCTTCCGCCTCTTGCCGGCCAGTTCATTACCTTGATCAAGGACTCGGCCATCGTGTCGCTGATTTCAATTCAGGAACTGACATTTCTGGCGATTGAGGTGGCCTCGACCACGACGAAGGTGTTTGAAACATGGATTTTGGTTGGAGTGATGTATTTTCTGCTGTGTTACAGCTTTGCCTACCTGTTTGGCTATCTTGAAAGAAGAAGTGCCAGGTCCAGGCGTTGACAAGAATCTGAAAGGGTAGGACAAGTGAGTTTGGTGGAGCGAACTGAAGAAGTGGCGGCGATTGAGCAGAAACCCATTGTTGAGGTGAACGGCTTATGCAAGTGGTTCGATGAGTTTTGTGCTCTGTTCAATATTAGTCTCACGGTCAATCATGGAGAAAAAGTTGTCGTTTGCGGTCCCTCGGGTTCAGGCAAGTCGACTTTGATCCGGTGCCTGAATCAGCTGGAGGAACATCAGTTGGGAACGATCAGGATTGATGGAGTGGAAGTAAAGCCGAGAATGAAGAAAATTGAAGAAATCCGACGCAACGTTGGCATGGTGTTTCAAAGTTTCAATCTGTTCCCACACCTGAAAGTTCTCGATAATCTGACAATCGGACCCATTCGCAACCGAGGCATATCGAGGGAAGACGCTCAGGAATTGGCAATGACGTATCTCGACCGGGTTCACATTGCTGATCAGGCAAACAAGTATCCGGCACAGCTTTCGGGCGGGCAGCAGCAAAGGGTTGCCATCGCCAGAGCCTTGTGCATGAAGCCCAAGATAATGCTTTTTGACGAACCGACATCGGCTTTGGATCCAGAGATGATTTCGGGAGTGCTGGACGTGATGGTTGAACTGGCCGAAGACGGCATGACAATGATTTGTGTAACCCATGAGATGGGTTTTGCCAGGCAGGTTGGAGACCGTGTCGTCTTTATGGACGATGCCGAGATCGTTGAAATCGGAACGCCTGAGGAGTTTTTCGATTCTCCCAAAACAGAACGGGCCAAGCTGTTTCTGAGCCAGCTATTGTCCCACTGAAGCTTTTTGAACTGGGTATCTGTTGCCGAAGTTTCGTCGTGGAACGATTCATCATCCTAGTGGTCAGTAAAAAACAAAAACCCATGTTTTTTGACGGCATGGACTCCATTGTCTGTGTGTGTTAGAGTCGACTTAAAAATGCACATAATCATAACGCGACAATCATTCGCACACGAGGAGCAGTCCATGGCCACATCCCAGCGTACCCCCATCCATCTCACGGCCGACGACCGGCGTTGTCTGGACGCCGTGTGTGCCGATCCTCAATCGCGTCAGAAGCATGTTCGCCGCGCCCGTATCATCCTGGAGCTCGGGTCCGGCTGCGGCCTGGCCGAGACCATGCGGCGGACGCGTTCGACCATGTCGACGGTCTGCCGGTGGTGGGAGCGCTTTCTCACGTTGGGCGTGGAGGGTCTGTGGCGGGATGCGACGCGCCCGCCGGGTCGGGCTCCGATTGCGGCCGACCGCGAGGCCGAACGGCTGCGGCTGGCCCAGTCGCCGCCGGAGCATGCGCGCCCTGCCTGTTAGTCACAAGTCTTGTCCGGACGCAGTTTCTGGTGCAGCGGTTCGGGTGACCGTCGCTCCAGCACGCCCATGCGATACAGGCGCTCATAGGCATCGGCCTGAGCGGCCAGCTTGGCCTGGCCGCGCCACATGTATGTGGGTCCCGGGGGCGGGTCGTTCGTGCGATTGAGATAGCCGCCGAGGATGGCCAGGATGACCAGGGCTCCGCCCAGAGTGTAGGGATCCAGGGTCAGTTGGCGGTCCTGGGCGATGTCGGCGAGCACGGTGATCTCGGTATCGTCCAGGACGGTGTCGGCCGGGAGTTCGGGTGTGTCGCGTCCGAGGCGAGCGAGGGTGAACAGGCGCCAGGCGATGACGGCCTTGATGGTGAGGCTGCGTTCCAGTCGCTGGCCCTCGTGGTGGTTGAGGAACTCGGCCCGGCAGCCGGTCTTGAAGATGCGGTGCCACTCCTCGATGCGCCAGCGCAGGCGATACTGGTCCAGGACCCGTTGGGCGTCCTGGGGCGAGGCGACGCTCTGGCTGGTCAGCAGGGTCCAGCCGAGCGGGGTCGTGCCTTCGGGCGGGCTCTCCTCGAGGGCACTGAGGATGGTCATGGGGACCGGCTTGGCATGGCGGTCCGCGTGGTCGCGGGGTGGCGGGATCCGGACGGACCGGTAGCGCAGGGTCAGGGTGGCCGACCGGGCGGGGCGTCCGGGTCGAGCCTTCTGGGTGCCGGTGGCGTTGCGGGCGGACTGGCGGGTGATCGTCAGGGTCACAGACCCGGCCGGCGGTTCGGCGGCCAGCTGTTCGAAGAGCCTGGCCTCATGGGGGCCCATGGCTCGGTTGACCTTGGCCCGGACGACCAGGTCGACATGGCGGTGCCGCCGCTGTTCGGCGAACAGGGCGAAGAAGTCGGCCTCCCGATCCATGACGGCCACCACGCGCACGCCCTTGGGGGCCACATGGGCGGCGTCGCGCAGACCGCGCAGCCAGCGGGCCGACTTGCGAGCGGCGGGCGGAGCCGAACGCTCGGCTGCCCCCGTGGGGGCATCATATTCGATCCGGGTCAGACCCAGCGGGACGCCGGTGTCGGCATCGACGGCCAGGGAACTGTGCATGTGCAGGCCCAAGGTCCCGGTCCGGCCGGCATTGCGACCGATGAGACCGAGGTTGCGACACTTCGGGTGCGTGGCGAAGTTGAGGTCGGTGCCGTCCTGGATCAGGATCACGGTCCGAGCGCCGGCCAGGCGCCGGATGGTACGCTGGCGATGCGGCTCCAGAATGTTGTCAGAGGTCACGTCCGAGGACGCGGGCTGCTGGATCAGCCGGTAGTAGCCGGTCACCCGGGCCGTCTGTCCGTGCGCGGCGGCGGGAAAGGAGGCGGCGGGGTCCGCGGCCATGACGGCGGCACAGGTCACCAGACGCCGGCTCAGACGCCGGTCGCCCAGCGGGGCGTCGCCGAATTCGTTCGCGGCCCACTGGCTCCCGTCCAGCCCCTCGGCGGGACCCAGAGGAACCGGGGCCGCCGGCACCACGCCCAGAACCCGCCGCCAGTCGCGGCGCAACGCCCGCATCCAGATCGTCTTGACCGACCGGCGGGGAGCGTCCGGACCGGCAAAGCGTCCCCGTCCGGTCGTTTCGCCCACGCACTCCCAGCCCGCCGCGGCAAAGACCGTGCCCGCATGATGTGTCGGATCGACAAAGGTCTCCACCAGCAGCGGACGAAACCCGTATCCGGCCTCAATGTCGGCGGCCAGACGCCGCAGAGCCTGGCTCAGCACCCGGGAGCCCAGATGACGACAGCGGACCATCGGGCGGATCAGAAACCGGCTCAGACCGATCACCGTCCGGTTCAGGGCCGCCGTGCGCGTCGGGTCGTCCCAGCCGATCCACCGGTCGCGGGCGGCCAGCCGCAAGGCTGGGGCGGCAAAGCCCAGGGCCCCCAGCACCCCATGGTCCGAGTGGATCAGATATCGCTGCTGCACGCCGGCATGAATGACCGCCCCGCAGGGATGCTCGCGGCGCATCAGTTCCGTCCACACGCGCCGGTCGGCCTCCGTGGCCACCGGACACACCCGCAGATTCGCCACATCCGACACCGCCGCCGGAACCGCCACCGGGTCTGGCACGGCCACCCCCAGACCGCGCGGCGGATGACCGCCTCCATGCGACCGGGCTGCCGGCAAGGTCAGATGCCCCGCCGTCTCCTGTTCCGCCAGCACCGCCTGACAGCTGGCGAGGCGCAGACGCCCGCGCCCGTCGCGCAGATCAAACGCCTCGCACACCCGGCGGGCCACGGCATGACGACTGCGGGCCGGCTCCCGGGCCAGAGCCTGCACGCGAGGCCAGTGAGCCGGGGACAGCAAGGTCGAACGAAGGGGTTCCATCATGGGCATGAAACCCAAGGTAATCATCCTTCATAACTATGTCAAGAAAAAAGATGTGACTTACCGGCAGTGCGCGCCACTGGACCTTGCGGGCCCTGGCCGCCCGCATGGGCGACATGTCCTGTGTCACGGTCGGCAACGTGTTGCGGCGTCATCGGCTGTATCCGCATCGGGTGTCGACCTTCAAGGTCTCGTCCGATGCGGCCTTTGCGGCCAAGATCAAGGATGTGGTTGGCCTGTATGTGAACCCGCCGGACCATGCGGTCGTGCTGTCCATTGACGAGAAGCCTCAGATCCAGGCTCTGGGGCGCACTCAGAAGCCCTGGCCCATGACCCCCGGACACGCGACCACCCGCACCCATGACTATGTCCGCCATGGCACGACCTGTCTGCTGGCCTCCCTGGATGTCGCCACCGGGCGCGTGGTCGGCCAGACCAGCGAGCGGCACCGCTCCGAGGACTTCGTGGCCTTCCTCGATCATGTGGCCGAAGGCCTGGATGCCGACATGGATGTTCATGTCATTCTGGACAACGTCTCCTCGCACAAGTCGGCCACGGTCCTGGAGTGGCTGGCCGATCATCCGCGCTGGCACTTTCACTTCACGCCGACCTCGGCGTCGTGGGCCAATGCGGTGGAGGGCTTCTTCTCGAAACTGGCTCGCCAGCGTCTGAAGGACGCCATCTTCCATTCGCTGGAGGAATGCACGGCGGCCATTGAGGCGTTCATGGCGCATCACAACGCCCATCAGGCGCGACCGTTTCGGTGGCGGCGGTCGGCGGCGGAGCTGGTCGAGTCCGGGAAGCGGAGCCGGCAAAGACTGGGTACGACGGCGTGATTGGGGCGATCAATTATTACACACATATGTTTTTTACTGACCACTAGATATTGAAATTGGGTTCGTACGTATATACGTGACAAGTTCACGGCTTGTCTGTTGGGGGTCATAGCTCAGTTGGGAGAGCGCTTGAATGGCATTCAAGAGGTCAGGGGTTCGACTCCCCTTGACTCCACCATTCACAGATAACAAAACTGTCTTTCATCATTCCCGGGGGGGGGGGAGGATTTTCTTTTTCCCCTTGTTTCTGAAGGGTTTCCCCGTTTTACGTCTTTTCGAAGCACATCTCCACGCGTCGACATTGAAAATGTCGAACGATCTAAAAACAGCAAAAACCACAATCGCCAAGCTCCATCAAGACATGGAGACCATTAACAGGCTGACCAAGCCATCCTATCTGAGCGTGATCGAACAGATGGAGCGCACGCTGGAACCGATCCGTCGTCAGCAGTTGGAAGTCAGTCGTGCTATCGAAATGCCTAGAGCAATGGCCCGGATACAAGAGATAGCCAGTGCCAATCAACACTTGCAGAAGTTGATAAAACAGACCGCAACAAGCCGCATTGCCGAGAGCCTTGCGACTGCACATCAGTCATGATTTGAGCACATGAAGCCCCTCCAGCATGACTTTTCGTATCTTTCCCAGCTTCAGGCATCCGTCAAGCTGGCCCTGTGTGACACGTCTCTGCGGCTTGCCGTCACGGAACGGCTCATGGCGGGTATCGATTTCAAGACGATAAGGGGTCGTTTCCATATCGAGACCAGTCATTTTTGGACTGGAGAGCTCAATAGCCCATGTGGCAGCCTCGTATAGGGGGTGGGCAGAGTCGCTGCGGGAGTTCTTGGACATCACGCGTTTACCTGCCTTCGTTATGCCGGGGACCGCTCGTGAGATCTACACCACCAGCTTCGCGCGCGATCCTTTGTCCCTTGGATGAACGGAATGAGGAAGATGCCAAAACGGAAATTCAGCTTGTCACGGAGGCGGAGCGGGAAATATCGGGCTGCATCACTCTCCTGCACCAGGTCGATCCGGGGCATGCTCGGCCTTACACCGGCGCTTGGAAAACTCTGCATAATAACAATGCCGACCGGGCAAGGCACATTCTGAGTTCGCTCAGAGAGCTGTGGAGGCACCTGCTTAGGCGGTTGGTACCTGACGATCTCGTCTTCGCGTGGATTCCGGGTATGTTAAATCACAAGGGCCTGCTACATGACGACAAGCCAACTCGTCGAGCTAGGGTACTTTATGTCTGTCGGGATCTGAACAACAGTCCACTGACTGACCTCCTAATTTGTGATACCGTGTCTCTGGTTAAGTTGATTGAGCTGTTCAATCGGGTTCATGAGTTGGATGACCGATGAACAGTTCAGGGCCATTCTCCTTAAGAACAAATTCGTGGCTGATGTACATACTGCAAATCTCGTCGGGAAATTTTCATAAGTAGACAGGAGGCAACCATGCCAGAGAAACCAAGATCACATCATGTAGTGCCCAAACGCCGCTGGCGGTTGGGACATTAAGAAAGACAGAGCGACCCGTAGCAGCGGCCATTTCGACAAGAAGCAGGATGCCGTTGATGCCGGGCGCAAGATCAGCCAGAACCAAGGTACCGAGTTCTACATCTATGGCAAGGACGGGAAGATCCAGAATAAGGACAGTCACGGGAACGAACCATATCCGCCGAAGGGGTGATACAATGCAACAAAGAAAAGACAGTGAACGATTTTCAACTCCTCATTGACCTTCACCGGCCTGCTGAACGACAGGGCCCGGGCGGGGACGCCGAAACAAAACTTGCGATTGACCTAGCCGGACTCGATCGATCAAGCCCTTTGAAAATCGCGGATATTGGTTGTGGTACCGGTGCATCGACTATCCTTCTGGCCAAGGAGCTGGATGCCGACATCACCGCCGTGGACTTCCTGTCGGAGTTTCTCGATGAGCTCCAAGTCAGAGCCAGCAACCACGGCGTGGAGGACAGGATCACCACGTTGAACTGCTCCATGGATGCCCTGCCCTTTGCAGAGGGAGAATTCGACATAATCTGGTCCGAAGGGGCCGTCTACAATATAGGCTTTGAAGCCGGAGTATTAGCCTGGAGCCGATTCCTGAAGCCCGGTGGAAAGCTCATTGTTTCTGAGATCATCTGGCTCAGTTCCACACGACCGGAAGAACTTCAGTCCTACTGGGAGACTGAATATCCGGAGATCGATGTTGCTTCAACCAAGATCGGGCTTCTTGAGCGGCATGGTTATAGCCCGCAATGTTATTTTGTTTTGCCGGTGCATTGCTGGCTTGAGAATTACTATCGCCCCATGCAGAGCCGATTTGATGCGTTTCTTCAACGGCATGGGCACAGCGACCAGGCCAAGGCCGTCGTCGATGCGGAACGGCACGAAATTGCCCTTTATGAAAAATTCCAAGACTACTACAGCTATAGCTTCTACGTGGCGAAGAAGGTGTAAGGCATGACGCCACCGGAGTAAGAATTGCTTGCCCTAGCGGCCCAGCTCGATCCCCGTTTTGGGAACCGAACCGGTGTCAGAAAACCGGATTTGGAGTTGTTACGGTGAAACGCCAAGTGTATCAGGTGTGCCATAACGTCGAACGCTCGTCCGGGGAAATGGAAGTGCCATTTCAGGAAATCTGCTTGATTCCCCTTCCCAACTCTTTATTTTAGGATAAATAATTAAGATAAAATAAAGACAAATCTTATTTTAGGTTCGTTGGGTTCGAGGCAGGCAGGATGAAGCGAAAACTCCAAGGCAGTTACGTGACCATATCGACGGTGGGTGAGAAAGCCCAGGCATTCGTGCCTGCATCGCTACCGCCGCGTCCGTCCATCGACTGGACACCGGAACTGCGCAGCAAGTTCGATCAGGCTCTGCTTGCATTGGGGCGGCTGGACAGTGTCTTGACCCTGCTGCCGGATACCTCGCTGTTCCTCTATATGTATGTACGTAAGGAAGCGGTTCTTTCATCCATGATCGAGGGAACTCGGTCTTCCCTGTCAGACCTGCTGCTGTTCGAGCTGGATCAGGAACCGAATGTACCACTGGATGATGTGCAGGAGGTTCGCAACTATGTTGACGCCCTTGATCATGGCCTGCACCTGCTAGAAAAAGGGCTACCTCTATCATTGCGGCTGCTCCGCGAGATTCATGGCGTGTTGCTGGCCCGGGGTCGGGGCAGCAATCAGACCCCGGGCGAGTTCCGGCGTAGCCAGAACTGGATCGGCGGCACCAGGCCCGGTAATGCGGACTTTGTTCCACCTCCGGCCAAGGAGGTGCTGAGGTGTATGAACAAGCTGGAGCTCTTCCTCCATGACCAGCCAGAGCCGACGCCGGTGCTGCTCAAGGCGGCATTGGCCCATGTGCAGTTCGAGACGATCCACCCATTCCTTGACGGCAATGGCCGTTTGGGACGTCTGCTGATCGCTCTGGTGCTGTACGAACAGAAGGTGCTGCGTGAGCCGATGCTTTATCTTAGCCTCTATTTCAAGACACACCGGCAGTACTACTATGAACTCCTCAACAACGTGCGTATGACTGGTGACTGGGAAGCCTGGCTCGATTTCTTTGCCAAGGCCGTGATCGTAACTGCCACCCAGGCGGTCGAAACAGCGCAGCAGCTCCTCAATCTGTCGAACCAGGACCGTGACAAGATCATCGGTCTGGGACGGGCGGCGGCTTCTACCCTGCAGGTCCACCAGGCGCTGATGGAGCATCCCATCGCTACCTCAGGCTCACTGGTGAAGAAGACCGGTATCACCCCGGCAACAGTCAACAAGGCGCTTGGTCATCTGGAGCGGCTCGGTATTGTCAAGGAACTGACCGCCTGGAAGCGTAACCGCCTGTTCAGCTACGCGGGCTACATCGAGATCATGAGTTATGGCACGGAACTGCCGGATAGGTAGATCCAATTTGATTCCGGTTTTCTGCCCCGGCGTTCCACTTCAGCTTCAAAGAGAATTTGATCGACGATATGTCTGCAAAATGTGCGTCTTTGAAAAAGACGCTTGCTGATTATTTCAAGTTTCGGCACAAGATCGGCAAGAATGCTGTATCAGGGATCTGAAACTCTGTAAAATTCACGGCAAATTCGATATTGAAACCTCGTTCGAATAGGTGGAAACTGTTGTGTTGACAGGGTGGTTCATCCTGAATTGGAGGCGAGTATATGAAATCTCCGGAAAGTATCTCCATATCAGTTCGATCCAAGAACAAACAGTGTTATACATCTATGGAAACCGGTCAGTCCAGCATTATGCTCCGGGATAAGATTGCTGTTACATGAGCACTTGTATGCTGTCCAGAGCGCAAGGATGTCTGCTCGGTCAACTTGCTGGAGATGCGCTAGGAAGCTTGGTTGAGTTTCAGACCCCCAACGAGATCAGACGCAGTTATCCTGACGGTGTAAGGGAGTTGGCAGACGGCGGCACGTGGAATACCATAGCAGGTCAGCCGACCGATGACTCCGAGATGGCCTTGTTATTGGCTCGTATGCTGGAGAACGCCGATGCTTATAGGCCTGAGGCGGCCCGCAAGAAATATCAGTATTGGCTGGGTTCCGGTCCCTTTGATTGCGGCGTGACCGTGGCCGCGGGGTTGCAGGGCAATCCCAACCCCGACAGCCAGGCCAATGGGGCCATGATGAGAGTTAGCCCGCTCGGAATTTTCGGAGCCCGATTTGAACTGAGAGATGTGATGAAATGGGCCATGCAGGATGCAGAGCTTACACATCCCAACCCGATCTGCCAGCAGGCAAACGCACTGTTTGCCATGGGCATTGCCTTCACGATACAATCTGGCTGTGACCGCAAGGAACTTTACAAGCACATTTGGCAGTGGGCATTCGAATTGAAGTTTGAAGCTTCCTTGTCCGAAATCATTGACAAGGCTGCCAGTGAGCCGCCAGCAGATTATGTTCATCAGCAAGGCTGGGTTTTAATTGCTTTTCATAATGCTTTGTACCAGTTGCTTTATGCACCAAGCCTAAGTGAGGGGGTAGTCAACACCGTTATGCGTGGAGGCGACACCGATACCAATGCGGCCATTTGTGGAGCGTTGTTAGGGGCCGTGTATGGGCGGAATGCGATTCCAGATCAGTGGTTTCACTCCCTGCAAAACTGCCGTCCTGAGATCGGGAATCCGCGGGTACATCATCCCCGTCCAGAGTGCCTCTGGCCGGTTGATGCCTTGGATCTGGTGAAGCGGCTCATCCGGAATGAAGTATGAAGCACCGATACAATGCGATAGTGATTATACGCTCAAATAAACGTTCGGTCAGCTCGGGACCGTTTTCGAACCCCTGCATGAGTGTTTTGACATTGCCATGAAGCTCATGCTCTGGTCGGTTGCCACTATCTAGGCCGTATGCCGCTGGACACAATGCTTGAACGCCTATGGTGGCTACACCCATGTCATCCGATGGTGCATTATCTGGTCCGGATGTGCACCACTCGTCGCAACAAGATAGAAAAGGGAATTATATGGGGCTTATATTGTTAACTTGAAATCGAGAACGCCATGCCTACCCGCCGAGACTGGTGCCAGGATTGTATCCGATGCTTCTCGATATGAACGTAAACCACGCGGAACCATTCGCGCGTGTCATGGCAAAAGCGGGCTTTTGCCATTGACCGATGTGTCTCGTATCTCAAGGGTCTAACATGCATGACGTTGCAACGCGACATCACAGTAAATTCGTTCACATAAAACCTCCGAACCATTCCGAATCTGATTTTCAAGTTTGGGTATATAAACCCCAATAAAAAGGAAATTATATTCATTAGTGCCATTGTCCCATTGAGATGGGATATCGGGTAAATGAAATAAAACTGGAGGAAACCGACCGAGAAAGTCATTCCCATGCTTCTGGCCGGTTATCAGCTGTCAAGGTCAGACATGGAAGAATCCTTTAGGCCCAAAGCCAAGATGAGCAAGTTCCGGAAAGCATTTTTTTGCTGGTGTCATGTGATGGCAAGGGCAAGGCTGATGCCTTGATGCCAAAGGAACAATGGCACTAATGAATATAATTCCCCAATATATAATCCCCTTCTCAAATGGTTTGATCTCCTGCAGAACAGTGAGGTTGATCGCGTGCGTTTCCATAGTTTGTACCGGGATCCTGGCACTTCTGCAATCGAAGTTGCGTCAACGGAGAATTATCTGCAAATCTCCCCAAACCCGATTGACGAAGCCTTCGGTTCACTGGTTGATAAGGAAATCGAAAACGACATGGGCAACCTTGGCCAATGAAGATAGTCGAGGCCGATGGTTTTAGATTTTGCTTTGGAGATGCTTTAGAAGCATTTATCTTTGATGAGAAAGACAGGGCAAAAACTGCCTACATGATGCACCCATGAAATGTGTCGACATTATCGCCGAGTTTGAAGAGGTGTATGTTTTTGTGGAGTTGAAGGATTACGATGATTCATCGTTTTTCGGCAGTTTTGGATCGGGAACTGATGACGAAAAAACACGACATGCCAAGCTCAATACTCTCAAGAACTACTTGAAGTACAAATTTCGTGATTCCTACCTTTTCCGGTATGCTGAACAAAAGGTCGATAAACCCATCCGCTACATTTGCCTGATCACCTTTGAAAACGCCTTGAACAGTCGGATTCAGAAGTCGCTTAAACGGGAGTTGCCTGTCGGAAAGGCATCACAACGCTGGGTTCGGGAATTAGCCATTAGCTGCCATGTTGTAAACTTGAACAGATGGAACAAAAATTTCCCGAATTGGCCAGTCTCTCGTATCCCTGCTTCCACTTGAGGAGTCAACAAATCGAGGTCACAGCACTGAGAATAGCCCGTATTCGGGATAAAGCAGGTCATCATGTCAGTTTCATATGAAAAACTCAAAGCCAAGGAGGACAGGACATATGCCTGTTGCGAGCAGGATTTTCTGTTGCGAATTCACCGTTCCATCAGCTGGATTGGCAAGGCCCAAGGCATAGAAGACGATGACGACATGCAGTTTATCTGTTTCTGGATCGCGTTCAACGCGGCCTACGGAAGACAAAAAGATATGGATGAACAAGACGGCAAGGAACTGAGGAAGGTAGCCGAGTTCTTTGACAAAATAAGCGACTTGGATACGTCCCACCGGCTGTATCATGCTGTTTGGGACAATTTCCCGGATAAAGTTCGGAATTTTATCAGCAACAAGTTTGTCTATCAGCCGTTCTGGATGCACCACAGTGGTCAAATGCCTCGGGAAGAGATGGAGGAGAGATTTGCTGAGGCCAATGCAGGTTTCTTCAGGGCCTTTACCAAGCGCGAAGCAGGAGTCGTTCTATCGATTCTGTTTTCCCGACTGTATGTCTTGCGGAATCAGCTGGTTCACGGATCTGCCACTTACAAAAGCAGCAAGAATCGGGATCAGGTCTCGTTGGGAAACGCCTTGGTCAAGGAGTTTGTCCCCATTTGTGTTGATGTCATGCTTGATCATCCCGCTGAGAAGTGGGGGAATCCCATGTATCCCGTAGTTGAAAACTGAATTTTGCGGTCTATTGTCTCGGTTCAGCAATTCTGCTTTCCCGCCACGAGCTACATGAAGCGGGTTCAGGCAGGATCGGCCGGTTTTTGAATCAAGATAATTATGGGATATAAGCTAGTTGTAGCCGGGGCTACAGGCAATGTCGGCCGGGAGATGCTGAACATACTGTCTGAGCGGGAGTTTCCAATTGATGAAATTGCCCCCCTGGCCTCGAGTCGTTCTGTCGGAGAATCAGTCGATTTTGGCAATGTTCAGCTCGGGGTGCAGGATCTGGATCAGTTCGATTTTGACGGCTGGGACATGGCTTTGTTTGCTGTTGGTTCGACGGCGACAGAACTGTACGCCCCGAGAGCGGCCGAAGCCGGCTGCGTAGTCATTGACAACTCTTCCCTGTACCGCTACGATCCGGATATTCCCTTGATTGTACCGGAAGTCAACCCTGATGCAATTGAGGACTATGCAGCTCGAAATATCATTGCCAATCCCAACTGTTCGACGGCACAAATGGTCGTGGCCCTCAAACCGTTGCATGACCGTGCCACAATCAAGCGAGTGGTGGTGTCGACTTATCAGTCGGTCTCAGGTTCTGGCAAGGCCGCAATGGATGAATTGTGGGATCAGACGCGATCGCTGTTCACTCCAGGAGAAACGGTTGAACCCAAGGTCTATCCGACTCGGATAGCCTTCAATGTCATTCCCCACATTGATCGATTTATGGAAGACGGCTATACGCGCGAAGAGTGGAAGATGGCTGTCGAGACGCAGAAGATCGTTGATTCGGCCATTCAGGTAACGGCAACCTGCGTGCGGGTTCCGGTTTTCATTGGTCACTCCGAGGCTGTCTCGGTTGAGTTTGAGACTCATGTCACGGCCGATGATGCACGAGAGCTGTTGCGGGTTTCACCGGGATTGATGGTCGTTGACGAGCACAAGGATGGCGGGTATGTTACTCCGAACGATTGCATTGGAGAGTATGCTACGTACATAAGTCGCATTCGCCAGGACAAGACAGTTCCGAATGGTTTGAGTTTTTGGTGTGTCTCGGACAATCTGCGTAAGGGTGCTGCCCTCAATGCCGTTCAGATCGCCGAGTTGCTGGGCCGAAGGGTCTTGAAAAAGGGATCCTGAATCAGCCCGCTTTCTTAGTCACCGGCACTGGAGATGGGATCAGACTCGACAGCACAGGACAAACGCTTCCTTGCCTGTAACGGCCGAGTGGCAGCGGCCGAGTTGGCCGAATCGGTCAGCAATGTACAGTTGGTCGAGGGGGAGGTGCATCAATGCTCGGCTCCTGTAACAACAATTTGCGCCACTCCAGGCGGAGGAGCCTCCTGTCAACTGGTATTCGGTCAGAATTTTCGTGTTCTTGAAACCCGGCATGACTGGTGCTTTGGTCAATGTGTTCGGGACGGTTATGTCGGCTACGCCAAACGGTCTGACCTCGGCGCGGCTGAGCAAAAATCCCACTGGGTGTGCAGTTTGGGAAGTGGCCTGTACACACAGGAAAGCCTCAAGTCGCCTCTCCGAACATGGCTACCGTTCGGGTCACGGGTACTGGTCGAAGACGAAAAGAACGAGTTTGTCAGGGTCGCTGGCGGTGACTTCATTCCACGTGCCCACATAATCCGTCTCAAACACAATTGTACCGATTTTGTGGCTGTTGCCGAGATGTTTCTGCACTGTCCCTACCTGTGGGGCGGCAACACCCTTTTGGGGATAGACTGTTCAGGTTTGGTTCAGGTTGCCTTGACGGCTTGCGGCATTGCATGCCCAAGGGACAGCGATCTGCAATCGACCCGACTGGGCAAGTATCGATCAAAAGAGCATGCTCCCAAGCGCGGTGACCTGGCCTTTTGGCAAGGGCATGTCGGCATTATGGCCGATGAGCAAACACTTCTTCACGCCAGTGCCCACAGCATGAGGGTCGTGCTTGAACCCTTCGACGTGGTCCTGAACAGAATCCAGAATTCTGAGGTGGATACCTTTATCGGTCTCAAGGAACTCAACTGATGAGCCTTAGCTTTTTGCGGTCCAGTACCTTGATCACGCGCTTGAGGTCATTGCCTCGTTTCAGTATCTGCCCGTCCACGGCCTTTACTTGGTACATGGCATCCCTTCCCTTGAGAGAGGGGTGTTTTTCGATTCGGTAAAGGGGAACCTCCGCCGTTCGGCGAAAGACGGAAAACACGGCGCAGGCACTCAGATGGGATATTCCATAATCCCGCCAGATTCCACCAGCAACCATTCGGCCATACAAGGACAGAATGATGTTGAGTTCCAAGCGATTGAACGCCACGAACTGAGGAGTGGTTTCAGTTTTTGACGTGCCGAAGTTCCTGAATTCTGCAAGGTTATGAACTGACATCAGGGACTCTCGTTACAAACAGTTTTCGGGTCAAGTGCTGTCAATTTTTGACATAAAATTGACAATTCGGGAAGTTTTATAAGATAAGCTCCGATGTTTCAACGATTGATTCAGAATCGGACAACAGGATTAGGCACGCAAGCTCAAGATGGTTGGTATTCGGGCCTGAACCATAGCATCTCGGCCCTGTTTGGAACGCAGTGGTGCGGCTTTGGCGGTCCATCATCCGAACATGCCGAGCCTCACGAGGTTTCAGGAGTGATGTGACAAACGATGTCCGAGTTGAAGAACGTTCACGCCTACATAGCCGTCTCGGTTGCCTATTGCACCTTCATGCTCACGGATGGCGCGCTTCGAATGGTACTTCTGCTGCATTTTCACACGCTTGATTTTTCTCCCATTCAGCTGGCCTACATATTTCTGCTCTACGAGTTCATGGGCATGGTCTCGAATCTTTATGCAGGCTGGGTCGGAGCCAAGTTCGGCATGGTACGAACCTTGGTATCGGGAATGATCATTCAGGTTGTAGCCCTGCTCATTCTGGCTCAGCTGAACCCGGGCTGGACTCTCACGGTTTCCGTCGTGTTCATCATGCTGTTGCAGGGAATGTCTGGAGTCGCCAAGGATCTGACCAAGAACAGTTCAAAAAGCGCCATCAAGTTCATGACGACAAATGCGGAAGGGGGCATGTTCAAGTGGACGGCTCGTCTGACCGGTTCCAAGAATGCGGTCAAGGGTCTTGGCTTTTTGCTTGGTGCCTTCTTGCTCGGTGTCATCGGGTTTCACAATACCCTGATTCTGATGGCGATCATTTTGATTGCTGTGACCATCGGCGTGATTCTGTACAAAATTCCGAACCTCCCGACGGGCAGGGCTTCGATCCGGTTCAAGGAGGTGTTGTCAAAAAACTTGAACGTCAACCGCCTATCCACCGCCCGCCTGTTCCTGTTTGGAGCCAGGGATGTGTGGTTTGTTGTTGGAGTTCCGATTTACTTCTTTGACGTTCTGTCAGATGGGACAGTTGATGGTGACAATCTGGCCTGCCTGCTGGTGGGGCTGTTCACCGGCTTGTGGATTGTGGGTTACGGTCTCGTGCAGTCCGCCTCACCAAATGTGTTCAAGTATCAGAAACTGCCGACGATGTCCTTGATCGGTCACGCCAAGACATGCATCTTGAACCTCTCGGGAGTTCTGCTGCTTCTAAGCACTCTGGTGTATCTGAGCGGCATGCAGGACACTTGGCTGACGGTGACACTGGTTGTCGGTCTGGCGGTCTTTGGCATTATTTTTGCCTTCGCATCTTCGATTCATTCCTATCTCATTTTAGCCTTTGCCGATGATTCACGTGTGACCCTGGACGTTGGCTTCTACTACATGGCCAATGCTGGAGGGCGTTTTTTGGGCACATTCCTGTCGGGTCTCAGTTACCAGTTTGGCGGCATCATCCTGTGTCTCTTTACGGCCGGGCTGCTGGCAATTATATCATGGCTTGCGACCGTACGGTTACAGTTGCAAACCGCTTGATTTGAGCATAGGATACAATGATGCGTGACTTTCAGCTCCCGGGGCGTTCAATGGTGCTGGCCCCCAATGGCATGTGCGCGACCTCCCACCCACTTGCCGCACGAATTGCGGTGAGAATTCTTGAAGATGGCGGAAACGCAGTGGATGCGGCCATTGCAGGAGCCGTTGCCCTAGGTTTTTGCGAACCCCAGTCAACGGGCATCGGGGGCGACTGTTTTGCCTTGGTCAAGACCGCTGACAGCGAAGATGTCATTGCCCTCAACGGATCCGGTCGAGCCCCCAAGGCCATTGCTTCTGATCGACTCAGAGACATGGGCAGAGCAGTCGTTGACGAGACCCGACCCGAGGCCATAACCATCCCAGGTGCCGTAGATGCCTTTTGTACCCTTGAAGAAGATTATGGCAAACTTGGTTTGGAGGCAGTTTTGGCACCGGCCATACGGTATGCCCGGAACGGTGTGCCTGTATCCCCTCGCGTGGCGACGGATTGGGAAAAGTGTCGGGAAGTTCTCCGGGGCAAGGCTCGCCAGTACTACTTGCTGAATGGCAAGGTCCCTCAGGTGGGCAATGTGTTTCGCGCTCCCGAGCAGGCCAAAGTGCTCGAAAAAGTTGCTCAAAAGGGTCGCTCTGCCTTTTACGAGGGCGAGGTGGCCGAGGATATGGTCAATACCCTTCGTCGGTTAGGCGGGGTGCATACCTTGGAAGACTTTGCCAGTTCCAAAGCCAGTTATACCCAGAGCATCAGTGGGCAATACAAGGGATATGAAATCGTGGAGCATCCGCCGAATGGTCAAGGTGCGATGGCGATCCTGATCCTGAACATGCTTCAGAATTTCCACTTGGAAGCCATGGATCCCGTTGGCGTTGAACGCACCCATCTGGAGCTTGAAGTGGCCAAAATTGCCATGGATGCCCGGAATCGGTTCATTGCCGACCCCGAATGCACGACCCGACTGGACCACATGCTGGATCCGGGTGTGGCAGGGCGGCTGGCTGACCTGGTGGAGTCCGGGCGGGTCATTGGCAATGTATGTCAGACCACAGAGGCCATACACAGGGACACAATTTACATAACCGTCGTCGATTCCAACCGTATGGCCGTATCGCTCATCTATTCAATATTTCATGGGTTCGGGTCTGGCATAGCCTCAGACAAGTTCGGCCTACTGTTTCACAACCGAGGAGCTGGGTTTAACCTGATCCCGGGCCACCCCAACGAAATCGGACCCGGCAAGCGTCCCCTTCACACCATCATTCCCGCCATGCTCAAACGCGATGGAAAGGTCATCATGTCCTTCGGCGTCATGGGCGGGCAGTATCAGGCCGTGGGTCATGCCCGATTTGTGACCAACATGATCGATTATGGAATGGATATTCAGCAGGCGCTGGATTGTCCCCGATGTTTTCCGGAAGACGGGCTTGCACAGCTGGAAAGGGGTTTTCCCGCAAGCACACGCGACGGTCTGGCCCGCTTAGGGCATCAGGTGGTGAAACCTGTCTCCCCTTTGGGAGGCGGTCAGGCTATTCACATCGATGAACAGAATGGCGTTCTGATCGGCGGCTCAGACCCGCGCAAGGATGGCTGCGCTCTCGGGTACTAGCCCTGACGGCAATCAGTTGAGTTGAAACCCCGGCTCGTACCGACCGTCGCTGAGTTCACCAAAAAGGGATTCCACACCGGGATGCGATACAGGCCCGCCTGTTTTGTCAACGATCAGATTCTGTTCCGAAACGTAAGCGATGTAATAGCTTTCTTCGTTCTCGGCCAACAGCGAGTAAAAAGGCTGTTCCTTCTTGGGGCGAACATCTTCCGGTATGGACTGCCACCATTCTTCGGTGTTGGCAAATTCGGGATCAATGTCGAATATGACACCACGGAAGGGAAAGCGACGGTGCTTGACGATTTGGCCAATGGAAAATTTTGCTTCAGCAAAGATCACTGATCGGTCTCCGGTTTGTCAAGAAGGTAACTAAACCACTTTCAACCCTGTTCAATAGCCCCATCCTCACAAATAATTTATTGGGGGTTGGCTGGGAGTAACATTAAATCATTTTCGAGGGAGTGGATTTCAAGTCGAATTGAAATCACTGACTCTCGTATGCATGGAGGTGACCAATGTCGTATAGAGTGAACTTTCTGGTTGTCGAGGACAATCCCAATATTCGCGATCAAATCGTCAATCATTTGAACGAAGGGTTTGAGTCTGCGGAGGATTTCGAGGTGGGTACCATCTTTGAGGCCGCCGATGAATCGACGGCGTGCACAATCATCGGCAGGCACTATATCGACATCATGCTGCTGGACAACCAAATTCCCGAAAGTCCAGGCGATGACGCTGATTTCCGCGGAGCTCGGCTTATCCGTCGCTTGCGTGACGAAAAGCATTTTTTTCCGGTTTTGATGGTAACAGGAAGAGAAGGCGGAGCTCCGAAGGGCAGTCAAGAGGCGGACATAATGGGCCAACCCCACGTTGACTTCATTCATAAGCCCTACAACCCAAGAGTGCTGGTTTCCCGGGTGAAAACGCTGCTGCTGAACTATCACGCAGCGGGAGGCAAGGTCCGGATCGGTCCCTGGTTCTTCAACCCCAAGAAGGAAATTCTCGAACCCGTCGATGGCTCCGGCCAACGGGTCTATCTGTCGCCAATTCTGAGCCGGCTTCTTTTGTACTTGTACCTTAATCGCAATCGGGACATGTCGCTGCAGGCTATCTATCCGGATGTCTGGGGACTGAATGATCCGGGTGGAACCCACACCATTCAGACCCACATCTACAGGCTAAGAGAATTGCTCGGAGATAAGGACCACAAATGGATCCAAACGGTACATAACGGCTACAAGCTAGTGTTATGACCTCGGACGATTCGTGCGATCGGAATGTGTTGTCGAGCGCAATAGGGGTCAAAGCCTCTGAACAAGGCTCTCCAAGGCTTGGCCGATCTTGAGGATCTTAGGCTCGTCGAACGGTCCGGCCATGACTGAAATCCCCGCTGATGGAATGGGCGTCGGGATCGTCAGCGTCGGAAGATTGAACAGGTTGCCAACTCGGGTATTCCGCAGAGCGAGCAGGTTTTCGTCGGTGTAAAAGTCGGGTTCACTCATCAGACGCTCAACGTCGGGCGGCAAGATGGGACACGTTGGCAACAGGAGTGCATCGTGGCCGTGCATCTCTCCGTACAATTCCAGTCTGAGGGATTTCAGTTCGTCCCATGCGAAGGCAAGTTCAGTTGCCGAGAATTTCTGTCCAGCCAGGAACCGCTCTCTTATTCTGGCAAACATGATCTCGGGCCGGGCTTCAATCACATTGCCCCACTCCGAATAAGCCTCGGCGCCGTAAAGGCAACCGGTCAGTTCAAAGGCCTTGTCGATGACCGGAACATGCTTATGGACAATCTTTGTCCCGGTGGTCCTCAATCGCTCGACAACACGATTAAACCCTTCTGCCGGCTGGGGTCGAATGTAACCGAGGATATCGGCATCCGGCACGAGAAAGGAAAGGTCCTTTAAATCAACGCCACTCGGGTTAATCTCCGGTACCCCAACCAGAATTGAATATATCAGGGCCGTGTCCGCAACCGTCCGACAAAGTGGCCCCACGGTGTCAAAACTCCGACATAGTGGAACGACACCGTCCAACGGGATCAGGCCGTGGGTGGTTTTCAGTCCGACAAGGTCATTCCAGCACGCTGGAACCCGGACCGAACCACCCGTGTCCGAGCCGATGGCCAGAGCTGCCATGCCAAAGGCGACTGAGGCGGCGGCTCCCGATGACGAGCCTCCAGCCACGGCTTTGGCGTTGTTGACGCATGGTGGGGTCGCCATGACCGGGTTGAGACCCAGACCTGAAAAGGCCAGCTCGCTCATGTGGGTTTTGCCAAGGCAGATCAGCCCGGCATTTGAGCAGCGCTTGACAACCTCGGCGTCGGCATCCGGAACGCGGTCTTGCAATAGTTTCGAACCGGCCTCGGTTTTGATTCCATCCGTATCGAACAGATCTTTCCATGATATCGGAACTCCATCCAAAGGAGAGAGTCTGGCATTCGCATTGGCTCTGGCCGAGGCCATTCTGGCTTCCTGATAGGCCCGTTCCTGTGTCAGGACCGAGTAAATGGACGAAGACAATCCATCTGTGCGGATGACATCATAGTACTCGTCCAGCAGGTCCACCGGATCCAGGGAATTCTGTTCTATTGCCCGCCCCATTTCCGAAGCGGTCAGTTCAAGATTGGATGTTCCCATTATTTAACCATGTTATAAGAGCCTCATAGCTGTGTCGACAAATAATAACTTTGATTTCTTTTGCATGGTGAATATTGATTCTGACTTGGCCATAATCGGGGGCGGAATCGTGGGTTCCGTACTCGCCATTGACCTGGCTCGGCAGGGGTTTGGCGTGATTTTGGTCGATCAGTCCGACCGGCAGTTGCCAAGTCGGGCCGCCCGCCGGCATTTTGCCTTGTCGTTGGGGTCGTGCAATTATCTTCAAACGCTCGGACTGGCCGACCTGATAACGAGGTCTGGCGAACCCATCAACGCCGTCATGGTCACGGAGGGCAATTCCGGGAAAGGCGTGACGAATGAAATTCTGAAACTGAACCCCTATCAGATCGGGGCCGTTTCATTTGGGTGCATGATGCCAGAAGATTCCTTAATGGGGGAACTGAACAGCAAGCTTGCCCAAGAAGACCGGATCGAGGTTGTCACTGATGTTAAGATCAACGCGATTGAGAGATATGTCGGCACGGTGACCGTGGAGTCCTCTTCACAGTTCAGTCGTGCCGTTCGTGTGGCGGTCATCTGCGATGGCCAGCAGGGCAGTTTGGCCAGAAGCTTGGGTTTCAGCTTTCTGACCAAGGATTACGAGCAGTCCGCCTTGACTTGCGTAATGAGGCGCACACAACCGAACAACGGTGTGGCTCGCCAGTATTTTCTTCCGACCGGGCCGTTGGCCGTGCTGCCAATCGGTTCCCATGAGGAGTGCATTGTCTGGACCAGCCCGTCCAGTACGACCCAGGATTTGATACGACTGGATGCCGAGGCATTTCAAAACCGGATCCAATCCATCATGGGTGACCATCTCGGGGCTCTTTCCGTCATTGGCGATCGGACCGCTTGGCCCTTGAGTTTGGCCATCGCCCATCAAATTGCCCAGAACAGGGTTGCCTTGGCCGGTGACGCCGTGCGCAAGATCCATCCCTTGGCCGGCCAGGGACTGAACCTGGGTCTCAGAGATGCGGCAGCGTTTGCCGAAGTCTTGACCCGAGCCCGACGGCGGGGTGAAGACGTTGGCTTTGACACTGTCCTGGAACGATATCAGCGGTGGCGGCAGTTTGATTCAACAGCCTTTACCACGATTACGGACCGGTTCAATTGGATCTATCTGCAGAACGCGTTCGAATTTCGCCTCGTACGCAAGTTCGGCGTGGGTTTGCTCAATCGAGTGCCAACGCTCAAGGCCTTGCTGATCAGAGAGGCGGCCGGTCTCGCTGGGGATATTCCCAAGGCCATGCGGGCCGATGACTGACTGCCGTCAATCGTCCAAGTGACGAGCTTCGTCGGGCAACATCACGGGTATCCCGTCACGAATGGGGTAGGCGAGGTGGGCCGATTTTGAGATCAGTTCCTGCTTGTCCTTGTCATAGACGAGTTGACCATGGGTGATCGGGCACACCAGCATTTCGAGCATGCGGCGGTCAAAACCGGCATCGTCAGTCACGGGACCTCACCTCTCAGGTAAAAATCAAGGACGACAGTTTGCGCCGTCCCTGCAGAACGATTGGATCCTGAGGTTTCAAGGCATCGAAAATTGTGAACAGTTGCTTCTTGGCGGCCTCATCGTTCCACTCCCGGTCACGGCGGAACAATTCCAGAAGTTCATTCACCGACGCTTCCACGTCACCATTTGAGTGCAGGGCAACGGCAAGGTCAAAACGACTTTGGTGATCCTCCGGATTGGCTTGTACTTTGTCCTCAAGCTGGTTGATGGGACCCGATTGCAAGGATTGCTTCATGAGGGCCAGGCTGGCCCGGACCGATTCGATCTCCTTGGATTGCGCAATGGCCTCTGGGACTCCCGTCATCATCGCTTCGGCTCGTTCAATGTCATCAGAAGCCAGATGGCACTTGATCAGTCCGGCATAGGCTGTCGGGTTTTCGGGGCTTTCCTGCAAGATCCGGGCAAAAATCTGGGTGGCTTCGACGACCCCGCCGCTGTCAAGCAATTCCTCGGCCCGACTCAGGTGATCATCAACTGTCGTCCCGCCCCCTTTCTTGATGGTACCGGTCACGAACTTTTCGATCTCCGAGGCCGATTTTGCTCCCGTAAAGCCATCGACAGGCCGCCCACCGACAAAAGCATAGACTGTCGGGATGGACTGAACGCGCATTTGAGCCGCCAGGTTGCGATTTTGGTCAACGTCATACTTCACCAGACGAATTTTACCCTTGGCCTTGGTCACCTCTTTTTCGATGATGGGGCCCATGGTCTTGCATGGTCCACACCAGGTTGCGGTAAAATAGACCAAGACAGGCATGTTCTGGCTCGCTTCAATCACTTCCGTGTTGAAGTTGGCCTCTGTTCCCGTGGCAACACCGTTCTGCCCGGTCGTGCGTCCTAAGTCCAGCATTGTCGTTCACCCTCCTTCCATGCCGCTAGACATATGGAGTCGAAGACGAAAATTTCCAATGGCAGGAATTGCAATGTCGCCATTATGCTGTCAGAATTCAAACTCAGTCAGTACCGGAACATGGTCCGATGGTCGCTCCCACCCTCGAACCTCACGCAAGATCCACGATTTTCTGGCGGCGGCTTCGATGTCGCGCGTGACCCAAATATGATCAAGTCGTCGCCCACGGTCTGATGCCGCCCAGTCCCTCGCCCTGTACGACCACCAGGAGTACAGCTTGCCCTCCGGAATGTGGTTCCGGACCACATCAATCCAGTTGCCGGCTTGCATCAGGTCTGTCAAAGCCTTGACTTCGATGGGCGTATGACTGACGACATTCAGCAGTTGCCGGTGTGACCAGACGTCATGCTCAAGAGGGGCAATGTTGAGATCACCGACAAGAATCGTCTTCTGGGGTTGAGCCGTGGCCGACCACTCCTTCATTCCGGCGACAAAGCCGAGCTTGTCCGCAAACTTGGGATTCAGCTCGCGATCGGGAATGTCTCCGCCGGCCGGCACATAGCAGTTCTCGATGATGATGCCGTTGTTCAGACGAGCCGCTATATGCCGCGCTTCATCCTTCGCAATAAAGTTTCTCTGCCCCGCCTCGGTGAGTGGCAGTCTGGAAATGATAGCCACCCCATTGTAACTCTTCTGACCCCGGACCAGGCAATGTATGTAACCTAGACGCGCAAATGGTTCCGTATCGACCTGATCAGTTGGCGACTTGATCTCCTGCAGGCAAAGCACATCGGGTTCGTGTGTTTCCAAAAATGTACAGACAAGATTCATTCTCAGTCGCACGGAGTTTATGTTCCAGGTTGCCAGTGTGAAGCGCATTGATAAGGTTTCCTTGTTGCCGTTGTCAGCCTAAGTGTTTGAGCAGGACAGGCGGAAGCCGCCCGCTGCAGTCAGAAGAAATCGGGGCTTGTACGGGTTGGGTTCAATTTTCTGTCGAAGCCAGTGAATGTGCGTGTCAAGGGTTTTGGTAATGATATGGGTTTCATAGCCCCAGACAGCTTTGAGTAGGTGGTCGCGAGACAATATTTGACCCTCGGCCCTGTAAAGGCACAACAACAGCTTGAGTTCCTTTCCGGTCAGCCTGGATATGTGTCCCGATGGTTCAGTGCAGCGAGAAGTCCTCGGGTCAATTCTTGCTTCGCCGATGGCAAACGCGGTCAGCTGACTGTGCTCAAACATGGTGATCATTCCGAGCAGATGTACCAGCAGTTCCCGGTACCGGAATGGCTTGACGATGGTTTGGATCAAGGCATCATCAGGCAATTGGCGGTCCGTATCGAGATTCTGCGGCGCAAGAAGGATCAGGGGGCACTCGGCCAGAAGCTCGCTCCTTGATCTTCTTTGATGGACCAGAAACTCAAGGTCTGAGAGCAACTCAAGGTCGGCCACTACTGCGGAATACGGTCCGTCATCAGAGTGCCTGGGGGGCGGAATACGATCGCGGCAATCGATGTCCAGTTCACCCTCACATGCCAGCAGCTCCCTGAGGGTTTGACAAACCAGAGTATTGGCACAGCAAAGCAGGACCTTTTTTGGCAAGGACATGAAATTCCTGAACATGCAACGAGACGGAAGGGCGAACCTGGTTCATTCCCCGATGAATGACAGAAATTAAGCATTCAGTGGCGGAATTGCAAAAGCGTCGCTGGCTCCGCAACCGCAACAGGGGTTGATTTTTTCTGGAAAGTGTATATTGTCGGTGCCGACAGGACAGTCAGATCCTGAATTTGAGGCAGAAACAGACAATGAAACCACCGTCCCGTTACGATCGGTTACCCGCCTACACATTTGATCGCCTGCGTGATTTGCTGGGTAGTAGTCCGCCCGGTGGTGCGGTCGTTGACATGTCCGTTGGCGAACCGCGACATGAGTTCCCGCAGTTTGTCCGGGAAGAGATTTTCTCTTCAGCCGACCTGTTTGGACGGTACCCGCCCAAGGATGGAGAGCCGGTCTTGCTGGACGCCATAGCCGCGTGGCTCAAGCACAGATACGGCGTGACGGTTGAGCCCAGGAAGAACATTCTGGTTGCCAGCGGATCACGAGAGGCTTTGTTCAATGCGTGCGTAGCCTTGTGCCCTCAGACCAAGCACGATCGGCCTGCCCGAGTGCTGATACCCAATCCGTTTTATCAGGTTTACGCTGGCGCAGCCGTTGCTGCGAATGTCGTGCCTCAGTACGTCAATGCAACCCGAGAAACAGGGTTCTTGCCCGATTTTGCGTCGATCCCCGAGCCGGTTCTCGACGACACGGCCATAGTCTATGTGTGTTCACCCTCGAATCCTCAAGGGGCCGTGGCTTCGTTGACCTATCTGAAGAATCTGATGCAACTGGCTCAAAGGCACGATTTCCTTGTCTTTGCCGACGAGTGCTATTCCGAAATTTATTCGGACGTGCCCCCGCCAGGCATATTGGAAACGTCCAAGGCCAGCGATATCGATGTTGATCGCATGCTGAGTTTCAATTCGCTGTCCAAGCGATCGAATGTACCTGGCATGCGCATGGGCTTCGTGGCCGGAGGCTCCCGGCCGATTTCACATATCAAGAAGTATCGGTCGTATTCGGACCCTGGTGTCCCGGTACCTTTGCAGATCGCCGCCGCCAGGCTATGGGCTGATGAAAAGCACGTCAGGGTCAGTCGCCAGAAATATCAATCCAAGTATCGCCTGTGCGACGACATGCTCGGTCACTTGAGCGGTTACAGTCGTCCACTCGCAGGATTCTTTCTTTGGCTGGATGTCGGTGATGGAGAAGCGGCAGCTCTGGATCTTTGGCAAAATAAAGGGATCAAGGTCGTGCCGGGAACCTATTTTGGCTCGAACGCAAACGGAATCAATCCGGGTTCGGCATATGTTCGAGCGGCGTTGGTAGCCGAAGAGGACGAACTGGCCGTGGGGTTGGAATGTCTCAGAGAATTGATGCTGTAAGAAAGGAGTTGGTGGAGTGACTTATCAGATAAGACAACGTCAGCCGCTGATCGACAACTTTTGGCAGGGAATATTGATCAAGCGATGCCAAGAGTTTTTTGGAATCGTCATGTTGCTCGCATGTGCGTTGATCGCGATCCTATTGGGTTCGTATTCACCCTATGATCCCGGAATGTTTCATGTGGTTGAAAGCGACGGGGTCAGCAATCTCCTAGGCCCGATGGGGGCCAACATTGCCACTCGCATCATCGGGATCGTGGGCCTGGGTTCTTGGGCGGTGTGTGCCGTCATGTTCATTTGGGGGGTGCGTTTCATCATCCACGCAAATACCGAGAGGTTCTTCAAGTGTCTGGTGTTCCTTCCCATTCTGTTGGCCATAGCATCCGTGTTTGCCACAACGATCAAGCCGTTTGACTGGTGGAACCATCATTTCGGCCTCGGGGGAATGTTCGGTGAAACCGTCAACCAGGCCCTGGTCAATCTGTGGTATTTCAATCCTCGTCTCTATCAGGATTATGCCAGTCTGATATTCGGAACGATTCTGGGGATGGTGGCGTTTCACACGTTTGGCTTCACCATGCAGGATGTTGTCCAAACACTCTTCAGTCGGCGCAGACACAAGGAAGTTCTCAAGCAAAACCTGAATCCTGGAACCGGGGAAGCCATTGAGCCGCGGGAAGTGGCGGGCACGAAGAAGCCTAGCCTGTGGAGTCGGTTCTCGAACTACCTGTTGAAGAGATATGAAAAGGAAGAAGAAGTTGTTGAAGAGCAGGATATTTACGATTTCCTGAGTGGCCAGGAGGATAGCACGACACAGCCCGAGAAGAGCAGGTTCGGGCGGTTGACGCGATTGTTCAAATACTGCATCAGCCTGTTAGAGGATAAAGAACCGGTTCTGCGTGACAGGGCGAATTCCAAGTTTACATTGGGACAAGCTTCACCAAAGGGTCATGAACTTGATTCCAGTGTCGGCGCGAAGCGGCATGAGAACCGGGAAGACGGAGACGCTCAGGCGGATGATTTCAGGCCGACCATTGAGGAGGGGCTGACTCGCCCCATACGACAGAGCCGGAGGGCTCGAAATGAGTCGCAGGTTCTTCCGCTTGTCGAGGAGGCTGAAGATGAGAATTATGAGGGTCCTCCCCTGTCGTTGCTCAATGATCCTGAAGAAATTTTCAAAAATCTGAAAAGTCAGGCTGCACTTGAAGAGAGCGGCAACAAACTGAAACAGGTGCTGGCCGATTTCAGCGTTCATGGGAATGTCGAGAAGATACTGCAGGGTCCGGTGGTTACGCAATACAAATTCCGTCCTGCCGCAGGGGTCAAGACGAGCCGAGTCGTCCAGCTGGCGGATGATATTGCTCGCCTGATGTCGGCCTTGTCGGCTCGCGTCACAACGATCCCCGGGGAGCCATATGTTGGAATTGAACTGCCTGCCGAAAATCGTGAAACGGTCTATCTCAAGGAGTTGGTACAGTCGGCGACATTTGGCGATTCCAAACACAAGTTGCCTCTGATTTTTGGGAAGGATATCAGCGGTCATCCGGTTGTCGTTGATCTCGTGTCTATGCCTCACTTGCTTATTGCAGGTACAACTGGATCGGGTAAGTCCGTGGGTCTCAACTCCATGATTTTGAGCTTGCTCTACAAGCTTTCGCCGGATCAGTGCAAGATCATGATGATTGATCCGAAAATGATCGAATTAAGCGGATACGACGGCATTCCGCATTTGATCTCGCCGGTCGTAACCGACCCCAAAAAGGCTATAGTCGGACTGAAGTGGGTAACGTATGAAATGAACAAGCGTTACGAGAAAATGCAGAATATGAAGTTGAACATCAAGAACATTCAATCGTTTAACAATCATATGCGCGGTCTCATGGCTCGCGGCGAGTCAGTCTATTCCATCAAGATTCACACAGGATATGACAAGGAAACCAACCGACCGATGTACACCGAAAAGAATTTTGATGTTGAAGTGTTGCCCTACATCGTGGTGATCATCGATGAGCTGGCGGATCTAGTTCAGACGGCCGGGAAGGAAATCGATGAATGCCTGCAGCAGCTGAGCCAGAAGGCTCGAGCCAGCGGCATTCACCTGATTGCGGCAACCCAGAGGCCTTCGGTTGACGTCATCAACGGCATTATCAAGTCAAACTTTCCCAATCGGGTATCCTTTCAGGTTTCTTCCAAGATTGACAGTCGCACGATTCTGAACACACAGGGAGCCGAACAGCTGCTAGGTCGAGGTGATATGCTTTACATGTCCGGTGGAAGCAGAATCCAGCGGGTGCATGGTCCCTACGTCAGTGATGAAGAGGTTGAAAAGGTTGTTGCCCATCTCAAGGAGACCTTCGGCGAACCGCTCTATGTCAATGACCTTCTGGAGGATCCGGAAGGCAAGATGGAGGCTGAGGTTGATGAAGCCCTGGGATTTACAAGCGGCCGGTCGGGTGAAGAAGATTTGTACAATCAGGCTGTGGCCATCGTCAAGCGGGACCGAAGGATATCCATTTCCTACATTCAGAGGAAGCTGAGCATTGGCTACAACAAGGCGGCCAAGATTGTCGAAAGGATGGAAGAAGAGGAGTTGATCAGCCAGCCAAACAATGTCGGAAAGAGAGAAATATTCATTCCGGAGTAGATTGAGTCCAGACAGTATGTCGTTGCAATGGAGTCGACCGACAGGCAGTATCTTTGCTGCTGCCGTTCAACAGTGCTGACAGAAGGTAGCCGGCTTTTATCAGGGATTAACTCAGCTTATTTAAGCCTTTAGACGCTGATCCTGAGTGTCGCGCAAGGATACTATGCTACAGGTGACACTGCGTGGTTTCTTATCGCTTGTACCAATCAGCGGTCTGTCACCACGCTGACTCAGGGTCAGTGCTTTGCAGCTGTCATCACGGTTCGCGATAAATGCCGGCAAGAGCCGGCACTCCAGTAAGGTACGCGTGTGTTCGACTCTGGACTTTGGCGACTTCAGGAGTGTCCGGTGCTGGCGGTGCCGGACTGTTCCTTTTTGCCGTCATCCCAGCCTGACGCATGACTCCACCCACCGGACAGCCTGATCGCACCCCACATGTCGGGATGGGTCAACACCGGTACCGGCTCAACCATCGGTTCAGCCGTGATCCATCGCGTATCATGCCAGACTTTCACCTGAGCACCCCGCACCGCATCGTTGAGGCCAGGGTGTTGCACATATGCGCCAGTTTGGAAAAAAATGACCCGGAACGGCAAGAAAGAGTTGCAAATTCCATGGGGGAGGGTAGTAGTCAATGACACCAAACACAACTTTTTGGATGATGAAAAGGGAACAATGATCATGACAGGATTGATTTCGATCTGGGGCGGACGAGGACGACCCGTGCGTGTCCATGAACGCGAAGGGGGGGGGTAATGATCTCTCGGTTCGGTCCCTCGATGGATCGGCCTCAGGCCTTGCGACAATTGGTGTGCTGCTTGCGGGACTGGGGATATTTGCGGCTGTACCCCATCCCGTTGCGGCTCAAGGGACGTGTGCGGGTACAGGTGGAACGCCGCCCAAGTTAACCCTTAGCAGTGACAGCACCACGACCAAGATTGCATGCAGCGGCTTGGATCAAGGACTGGAACTGGATTTGAACGGGGCCCAGATCGACACCAGTTCAACGCCCCACAGGACCCTCAGTGTTAACGCCAGGGGTGATGGCGACAAGGATGTCAAGGTCATGGGCGACATCACCATCGATTCAGGGGGTGTGGGCATACACATGGTGCGCGATGGGGCTGGGCTGCTTGAGCTGAACCTGGGAAAAGATAGCACCATTACCTCCTCGGGTGACTCCGCGGACGAATACAAGGCTATTTTTCTGCGCCACAGGGGGTCGGCCGATACAAAGGCCACAGGTATCAATATCGTATCAAGTGCCAACATTGACGTGTCAGGAGCGGACGTTGAAGAAAAGATTGGCATTTGGGCTGAAGTCGCCAAAGCTCCTGCGGGCGCAATAGTTCCGATCACGATTCATCTCACTGGCGGTTCGATTTATGCGACATCGGTTTCTGGCAAATATCAGCAGGGGAAGGGCGTGGTTGCATCCCAGGAGGCCACCGGTGACATCATGATCACGGTCGAGCCGGGAGTCAATATTGGCGCGGCCGACAAATTCCTCGGCACGTACGGCCTTGAAGCTTCCGTGGCTGACACTGGCACGAGCAGCATCACGATCAAGCATCGGGGCAAGATATATGCCACGAGTGGGATAATCGTGAGTAAGGAGGAGCCCGCCAAAGGTAGGACTGACGTCGGAGGCGACGTCTTGATTGAAACGGGAGCGGACAGCGAGATTGTGACACGATCCCTCGGCACGCAGACGGAGACGTACGAACGCGCCGATACCAACGCGCATGGTATCCAGGTCGAGATCGATGGAGAAGCCCACACGGGTGACGTTAAGATCATCCACAGAGGCATGATCGAAGCGGCCCAACAAGGAATATATGCATCTGTCCATCAAGATATCACGGTTACACTCGAGAAGGGCAGCCACATCACGTCGAAGGATAGGGGCATCAGGGTAGTTTCCAACGGCAGCGGCAAGGTCACGATCACCCACGGAGGCACGATTGATGCGGCTGTACATGGCATTAGTACGACTGGCAAGCGAGCGGTCACGGTCACACTGAGGGCGGGCAGCCGCATCACGGCGAAGAAGCAAGGCATCATTGCGCACGCGTCTGCCACGGGCATTGTCACAGTCAAGACAGAGGCTGGCAGCTCGATTGTCGCGGCCGAGCATGGCATTCAGGTCCGCCATAGTGGTACGGACAAGCGCAAATTTCATGTTGCCGTTCACGGTACGGTCACGGGTGGCGCTACATGCACCTACACGCATACCGGCCGCGACAAGTGCGCGGGCGTGTATGTGCGAAACAATGCTCAGGACGATGACGATCCAAAGCTTGGGGGCGGCACGATCGTGATTGGTCCGTGGGCTCATGTCAAGGCGACATCCGGCGTGGCCATCGAGGTCGATGGCAAGGCGGGCGATGTCGCGGTGATCCTGGAGCAGGACGAGGCGGGTGTCGTGGGTCATGTCGAAGGCCAGATTTTTCATCCGAAGGACGAGGACCGAGAAATGCGGGACAAGGCCGTGGAAGGAGAGGTAACGATCAAGACTCGCACGGCATCGGGAGCCGAGAAGGATTTGGAGGTGAAGGATCATGTCTACCGCCGTGGCGACCGGAAGGGCGTGTATGAACAGGTGTTCAAGGCCCAACTCACGGAGCTTGCCGATAAAGAGGGCTACCGGTTTGTGGATGACACGACGATGGACCTGCGTCTGTACAGCCATCGGGCGCGGTTGTATGAGGTGTTGCCCTCGATGCTTCTGGGTCTGGTGGAGCTGACGCCCTACAGCACACGCATGGCGGTGCCCCGCCGGACCACCGGCGACGAGGAGGTTATGGTCCAGAGTAGCAAGGGTGAGCATGTGGCTGTGCCGGGTTCCCGCACCGGTGTCTGGGTGCGTCTGGCGGTTCGTGATGGAGAACGGATGGCCGATACATCGACGACCGCGACGGACTTCTGGCGTCAGTCTCTGGCGTGGGATGTGAAGCAGACCGACTTCGAGGCGGGTCTGGAGGTGCCGACCGATGAGCGTCTGGTGCTGGGCGTGAGTGCCCACTACCGACAGAGCGAGGCCACCGTCAAGAATGGTGGCACCATGGAAGCCAGCGGCACCGGTGTGGGCGTGTCCCTGACCTGGACGGATGACAGCGGGCTGTATGTGGACGGCCAGCTGAGCTACACCCGGTTCTTTGATGTCGCGCTGACATCCAGTCGCCAGGGCGTGATCACCTCCAAGGGAGGTGGCAGCGGTCTGGCGCTCGGTGTGGAAGTCGGTCAGCCGATGAGCATAGGGGGCATGGCCGTGACCCCGCGTGGGGGTCTGTCCTGGTCATCGGTGGACCTGGACGCCTTTGGCGAACCGGCCACGATCGATGGAGCCGGCACGGTCACCCCGAACAAGGAGCAGAGCGTCCAGGGGCGTGTGGGCGTCTTGGCCGAGCTGGGTTCCGGGGATGCCGACGGTCGGCTGTATGCATCGCTGGATCTGGAGCATGAGTTCTCGTCCAAACATGCGGTGATGGCGGCCGGCACCCGGCTGGCGACCGAAGTGAAGCCGATCTGGGTGCGTCTGGGTGTGGGCGGTGCAATGTCTCTGGGCGGCCGCGACACAACAATGCTGACGGGAGATGCCTTTTATGCGACGGCGGGGAGCGACAACACCGACTTTGGGGGCGGTCTGTCCATGACCTTCCACTTCTGATCGGGAGACGGAAGGCCGTCGGTTTGCGGGGCGATGGTTGTTGGCATTGACCCAACCCAATGACTGCCTCCCCAGTTTGCCCTATCGTACCGGCGTGTGGACATCCGTTCAACCGGATGTACGATCATGATGCGGCGGGCATCTCATAAGGAAAGCCGGATTTGTCGGGAAGTCAAATAATGATTCATTCGGCAGTTGATCGAACGCGTTCATTGCTGAAAGGATGTAAGCGTATCAGGGACTGACCAGAATGATACTTGCTTCTGGGTGCCTTTTACGGTTGAAATGATTCCTGCGTCCAACGGTCTTATTTCACTTGACCGATTCCTTTCCTGCGGTACGATGGCGACGGCTCTGGCAAACAAGGCGGGAACAGGAAGTGACGCAACACGCAAAAAACTCTGAGAAATCGGTCAATTTTGAACTTGAGCGGATTCTGCGCACGAAGCACCCTGGCTGGACCGTAGGAGTTGAGCAGACACAGGTTCTGCGCGGGCAGGCTAGCCGATGCCCAGATATGCTTGTCCGACCGCCAACTGGCGGTTTGCCTGTGATCGTCGAGACAGAATATGCCCCGGCCACCACGGTTGAAGACGATGCCCTCACACGGCTGGGTCAGATCTTGCAGGATGGCAGTCAGTGCATTGAGCAGGTCGTGGCTTTGCGTCTGCCCGTTGAATTGTCGATGGCAAAACAGTCGGAATTGGGCCGAAAACTTTCTGCAAGCGAGTTCAAATTCTGTCTTTTTTCCGGTGATCCGGCTAACCCGGATCGCTGGCCTGCGCAGGGCTGGATTGATGGAGACATTGATGATCTGGTAACATGCATCGAACTGGCGACCTTGGCCGAAGATCGCATAGTTCGGGGCCTTGCCGTGCTTGAACAAGGTATTGCCGACACGGCCTACAACCTGCGCAGCCAGAGCGTTGATACACCGGGCACATTAATCCGCATGGCTGAATACCTGCATCAGGAAGACAGTCCGCAGACCACACGCATGGGCATAGCCATCATTGCCAACGCCATGATCTTTCAGACGGCCATCGCAGGGGCACGAAGCAAGGATGGTTCCTTTCGCATTGCACCGCTGGGAGATCTGCGCAACCAGTTCGGGTGGCTCTCAAAGCACCGCATGCAAAGTCACTGGCGCGATATCCTCGACAAGATCAACTATTGGCCAATTTTCAATATCGCATCCGATATTCTGAAACCGATTCCTGATGGTAAGGCTCAAGCCGTTCTTGATCGGCTGGCGGAGGTCGCCTCGGAACTCGCCGCTCTTGGTACGACTGGTCAGCACAACCTCAGCGGTCGCATGTTTCAGCGGTTGATCAGCGACCGCAAGTTCTTGGCGACCTTCTACACACGACCGGCATCGGCGGCCCTGTTGGCAGAACTGGCGGTTGCGCGTCTGACCACCGACTGGTCGAGCGCGTCGGCGGTATGTGCATTGCGCGTCGGCGATTTTGCTTGTGGTACGGGTGCGTTGCTCAATGCGTCCTATCAGGCCATTCGTGGCCGTTATCGTCGCCATGATGGAGATGATCGCGAGATTCACGCTCGCATGATGGAAACGGCTCTGGTCGGGACAGATATCATGCCGGCCGCAACGCATCTGACGACTTCTGTCTTGTCCAGCGCTCATGCCAACGTAACATTCGCAAAAACACACATCATTACCTTGCCGTATGGCCAACAGCCCGAAAAAACCGGCAGACCTATAGCACTCGGCGCTTTGGATCTGATGAAAGAGGAGAAAATTCGTTCCCTCTTCGGTACCGGCCAGCATCGCTTGCATGGCACGGTTAGCGGGGCGGACGATGAGGCTGATCTTCCACATGACTCATTCGACCTGGTCATCATGAATCCTCCATTCACCCGACCGACCAATCACAAGATAACCGAGGTTCCCATACCGTCCTTTGCCGGTTTTGCCACTTCAGAGGAGGAGCAGCGGCGCATGTCGGTTCGACTTAAGGCTTTACGCAATCGGGAGATGGTCGGCAACGGTCATGCGGGACTTGCCTCAAACTTCATGGATTTGGCCCATGCCAAGATTCGTAATCCGGGAGGTGTCTTGGCCCTTGTACTGCCGGCTGTCTGTCTGCAAGGTGAGTCATGGTCGGCCGCACGGCAATTGCTTGCCACCCATTATCATGATGTCACCATCATCAGCATTGCGACCAGCAGTATAAAAGATAGTGCCTTTTCGGCCGATACCGGCATGGCTGAGGTGTTGATTGTGGCCACACGAGGCGAAGCTGAGACCGATGGCAACATGCCGGTGCTGTTCGTCAACCTTCACGACCGCCCACGGGCTATTCTAGATGCCGTGATGACGGCTCGTATTATTCACAAAATACCAGGGAAACGAATATCGAGCCCCATGGTCATGGGTACCGAAAAACCCAATGGCTGTTATATACGCGGTGACTTTTCCCAGACTGGTGCGGCCGGGGCCAAACAGCTGGATGTAATTCGCTCGGCTGCTGCTCTGGCACAGGGTCACCTGAGCCTGCCCCGAATGCGTGACGCGATAAGCCTTGCCGTGAGCCCGCTGGAAGCCCTTGGCAACCGAGGGCTATTGCATCGTGAGATTAGTGATGGTGAGGCCCGCATGAAGACAGGTCCGAACGGACTTCCTTTGGCACCATTTACCAGGATCAGTCTTGAGCCCGATGCTCATCCGACTTGGCCGATGCTCTGGAATCACTCTGCCCAGAGGGAAACACGGCTGGTCGTCGAACCGGACAGTGAAGGTATTATACGCCCTGGATGCGATAATCTGGCCCATGATGTGTGGAGACAGACGGCCTCTTGCTTGCACTTCAGCCTTGATTTTCGTCTCAGTTCACAGCCATTGGCGGCCTGTCTGACACCAGGCTTGACAATTGGCGGTACGGCATGGCCGAATGTCCTTTGCACGAATCAGAACTGGGAAAAACCGTTGGTACTCTGGGCCAATTCAACGCTCGGTCTTATGGCTTTCTGGTGGATCGGTTCCCGTCAGCATCTCGGCCGTGCACGACTCACAATTTCAAAACTTCCAAGCCTTCCGGTACTGGATACTCGGCAGTTGACTGAGGAACAACTGAACCGTGCCGATGACATTTTCGCCGCCTTTTGCGGTCGCGAGTTACGCCCAGCCAACGAAGCGTGGCGTGACGAGGTTCGTCAGGAGCTTGATCAAGCTGTCCTAATTGACCTGCTTGGGCTGGATGCCGCTGCCATTACGGAGCCGCTGGCATTGCTTCGTCGCCAATGGTGTGCCGAACCCTCCGTTCATGGTGGCAAGAACACAGCACCAAGTTGAAAAGGTCAACATCAAGCTGAATGCACTGCTGTGACTGACCAGTGGCTTGATGAATCAGCGGTGCGTTTAAAGCGAAATCGGTGAAGGGCATGGCGGATTTTGTCATTCCTGCAGGTGGGTAAGAGATTGTGTTTGGCTTGAACACGTCCGTGTAAGCGAGCAGTCGGGAACCGACACGATGGACAAGCTTTGTTATTAAGCGGTTTAGCAATCATCATTCGGATGAACGCGTGATCGGAATACCCATGAGAAAAGGTTTGCAAAGACTCAGTCGCCATCTGAGAAAACATGAGCAGGTCAGAATAAACGAGGAGCAACCGTTTCAGGAATGGGTTCGAAAACACATTACCAGTCTTGATGAGGCCATGTCAGCGGGGCTTGGCTTACACGGCAGCGGTCGTGGCAAATTGAACTCTGAAAGTGGCGATTGTTTCATACGAGCAAGGATTGGACATCACAAAACTATTATTCCTTGCTGTCTTCAAAAGCTTGGCAAACAGGAGTAATTGTGATCTCAACTGGTTCTCTTCAGTCTCATGGGACGATGTTCAGCCACCTTGAATTTGATGTTATGCGCTTGACAAAGTTCGCCGTGACTTTGATGCTTGGTGTTCTGGCGTTTTGTCACGCCGGTTTGTCCCAGCAGAACAAACCCAAGATTGTATCTGTTCTCCAGCTGGAGCATTACATTGAGTCGTTGGATACCGTGTATGCCGAGTTCGTTCAGTCCAATTCGGACGGCACCAAGTCAAATGGCCGGCTTTACATCGACCGCCCGCGGAAGGCTCGCTTCGAATATCTATCGCCGGACACGGGAATAATGATTGCTCAAGGCGGTTCTGTTGCGGTCTTCGACACCAAGTCAAACACGGAACCACTTGTTTTTCCTCTGAGAGCAACGCCTCTTTTTCCGATCCTGACGCAAAGAGTCAGTCTGACCAACCCTAATTATTTTGTAAAACACTTGGTCGGAGCGACTCACAGCGAGCTCCACCTGCGGGCAAAGAGTGACCAGTTCAAAGGGCATATAGAGATCAGGTTCAACAATGAACCCATTCAATTGACTGGCTGGGTCAGCGTTGATGAGTTTGGAAATCGAACGTCGGTGCGGTTGATTGATCCTAGGTTGGGGGTCAAGCTTGATCAAAGACTGTTCAACATCGCCCTGCAAAAGGAACGTCTGGGGTTAGACTGACCCAATGGTTGCTCCTGTATGGGGTCAACAAGGCACGAACCGCCGATACTGTAGCCCGAAGGCGGAAAACTGCAAGTTGAACTCGGTTGCAATCCCGGATTGTGCTTGATTGGGGCGACGCTGTCAACCCGCTCGACGGTGCAGACGATGCCCCTCTCAGGCATGGCCATCTCAGAAAAATCCTGTTCGGCAATTCCTGAGCTGTCGGGCGTAACGCACATTTTGGGCCGCAACCTTGTCTGCCACTTCCACCAGCCACTGCTTGCTCCTGTAACTCCCTCGTCTGTAGCCGGCATGACCTTCGTGATAGGCGAGATAAAGTCGGCGAGCATCCTTCCTGGAAATGCCTAGATCGCGGGCCGAGATGTCCGAATACCAACCAATGAAGTCTACGACATCGCCATAGTTGGTTCGACTGGCTCTTCGATTGCCGGTGGAATCCTGGTACCATTTCCACGTTCCATCGACAGCCTGCCCGTAGCCGTATGCCGATGACGCTCGCCCGGCCGGAATGATGCCGAGTTTATATTGTCTTGGAGGACGCGCATTGCGCACAAACTTGCTTTCCTGATAGATGATGGCCATTTGGACTGAAACAGGAATGCCGTATTTTCTTTCGACCTGACGCATGCTTCGATGCCAGTTCGGGTTCTGCTTGACAATCGAACATGCGTCTTCGACTGTGTCTGGAGGACCAAAATTTACAAAAGAACACCCGGCAAGGAGCAGGATAAGAAAAACTTTTTTCATTGCATCCGACTTTGATTCGCACCTGAATTGAAATGAACTTTATATAAAGCGTTGTCATCTAATCAAGTAAAACTTGGCACTCGGCTATGTCCGAAGCCTTCGCGAAGCCCGAAGTAAAGTGCGGGGATAGTTTCTTGCAGTTCAATTTCAAAACCAGTGAGTTTTTGGCCCGGGCGCTGAGTGACTTGAGGCTGGGTCTGCCGGTGGTCATCACGGATGCGGACCGAAGAGCGATGATACTGGCCGTTGAGACGGCATCGGATCGCCGAATAGAGGAATTTCAGCAAGCGGGAGAGGCGGAACTTGTCATAACTCAAAGACGGGCCGAGACTCTCAAGGCCCGAGTTTACGACGGCAAGATTGCCAGAATTGTCGTCAGTGATCGCTCGAAGGCCGACTGGATAAGGGCAATTGGGGATCCATCGCTGGACATGCAATCTCCTCTGAAAGGGCCGCTAAAAACAAGGCGGAGCGGTGATTTTTCTCTTCAACATTGGGGATTGGAGCTGGCTCGAAAGGCCCGTTTGCTGCCGGCAGTGCTGGCCAAGGCAGTCGAACGGGAAAGCATGATGATGGCCCATCTGTCCCAGCTGGAATATCGTGACCATAAGGGTCTGGATGACCCGCCGGTACATCTGGAACTCGTATCAAAGGCTCAGTTGCCTCTGTGCGAATCGATCCGATCAACCATTTTCCTGTTTCGAGAGACTAACAGCAGCGAAGAGCATTGTGCCGTGATTTTCGGCCGTCCGCGACGAGACAGGCCGGTCTTGACGCGATTTCATTCGGCCTGCTTTACCGGTGACGTGTTGGGATCGCTCAAGTGTGACTGTCAGCACCAGCTGCATATGGGGCTTGCTCGAATCCGGCAAGCGGGAGAGGGTGTGCTTCTGTACATCAATCAGGAGGGACGCGGGATTGGCTTGGTCAACAAGATACGGGCCTATGCCCTTCAGGATCAGGGCTTTGACACTGTGGAAGCCAATCACAGACTTGGTTTTGAAGATGACGAGAGGGATTTTCGTCTGGGCTCTGAAATACTCAGAATACTGGGTTACGGTGAAGTCAGAATCATGACCAACAACCCGCGCAAGGTGGCAATCCTGAACCAGGAGGGCATCAAGGTTGTCGAGAGAATTCCTATCATCGCACCAACGAACAGGTATAATGCCGAGTACATGGCCGTCAAGGCCCGAAAAAGCGGACACAAGCTTTGAAATCGCGCGACTGCATCATTGTTACATCGCGAAAAACGCATTTCATCGACAGACAAATACCGTGCGCAATAGGCCATGGCGGCATAACGCACCGCAAAATTGAAGGTGATGGGGCGACACCAGCCGGATTGTTCTCGCTTGGGCCTCTTCTATATCGGCCTGACCGGATCAGCTTGACACAGGTTGCTATCGCAGCGGTTCCCCTCCGAAGTTCGCATATCTGGTCCGATGATGTTGATGACGTGCACTATAATCATCTTCTTCGCGACGTGGCCCATTGGCCATTCAGTCATGAGCGCATGTTTCGCGCCGATCCGGTCTATGATTTGGTCATTCCTGTTCAGTACAATATTGATTCTCCCCAAGTCGGGCTGGGATCAGCCATATTCTTGCACATCTGGCGAGGCCCCAGAATTCCAACGCAGGGATGTGTGGCCTTCAGTCGGGACGATTTTGTCTGGATAATCCGTCATCTGACCGAAAGAACAAGACTTCTCGTCAAGCCGTGAAGCGGTCTGGCGGCTTCACGAGCGCTCTCTGGTCCCGAAAATGGCTGTTCCGACTCTAACATGGGTCGCGCCGAGCCGCACGGCACTCACAAAGTCGCTGCTCATGCCCATGCTGAGACCGTTCAGCCCATTGCGTCTCGCAATGTTGCCGAGCAAGCCAAAGTGAAGCGCGGGTTCCTCATTGATCGGGGGTATGCACATCAAGCCGACAAGAGGCAGGTTGAGGTTTTGGACGCTCTGGACCAACGCATCCGTTTCAGCAGGTACTACACCCGATTTCTGCTTTTCTTCGCCTGTATTGACCTGGATGAACAGTTTGGGACAACGGCCCTGTTCATCGGCCACGCGTGCAATCCGTTCGGCCAGACTCAGCCGATCGACTGCATGAATCACGTCAAACAGCCCCATGGCTTGTCGGACCTTGTTCGACTGGAGTGGGCCCAGAAGATGCAGGACAACTTGTGGAAACTGCTCCTTGAATTCAGGCCATTTGCCGGCGGCTTCCTGAACCCGGTTTTCTCCAAAGTCCAGATGACCGTGCTGCAAAACCTCCAGAACCCTGTGGCTGGGCTGCAACTTGGACACGGCGATCAGCGTTGTGGAGCCGGCGTTGCGATTGACCGCCTGTTCGGCGTCCCTGATTTGCAATTGAATCTGATCCAGCGACATGATTCAGAATGACATTCTTGAGTGAAGGCAATGCCTGCCGGCCAGTCCGTCGACAATCATCAAGATCTGCATCCAATACCAATAAATTTTGACCCGACCATGCAGGATCAGTATAGATTCTATCGATCCGTGGTAAAATCCTCCAGCAGGATAATATATTGAACACAATGCGATGACGAGATAATTGGGGCTGGATATTCGGCTTCCGAAGACGTTGTTTGGCGCTTGTTCCTCCGAATCGGCCGGCCTGTGGCCGCTGGGGTGACAGGCAATTGGAAAAGGTCAAAGATATGATGATAAGTAGATCTTTCGGTTGGGTCCTGATCGTGACCCTCTCCCTCGCCTTGGCGGGGTGCGGCAATCGGAACAAGGAGGACGGTGAGACGAAACCGCGTCCGACACCCGCCGCTGAGGAAGAGCGAGAAACGATCTGGGATTTGTTCAATCAGCCGGATACCTCGACGCAGGTGCGAGTCAATCGCTTTATCTGGAATGCCACCCTGGAGGTATTCAACTTCATGCCGATCAAGGAAATTGATCCCTTTACCGGTGTCGTTGAATACGGATGGGGTACCCCGCCGGGCGGCAGTACGGAATACAGCGCAACAGTTGTCGTGCGGGATCCCGCACTGGCTGCGCGAGCCCTGCAATTGACCTTGCGGACCCGCTCCGGACTGGCTGATCCTGTCACCACAAAGGAAGTGGAAAACGCAATCCTGTCCCGGGCCCGACAACTCAGAGTCGAAGAGCTTGGGTATTAGATGGCAGTTCAGGAATCCTGAATGGCCAGTTACGACTTTCAGACGGCAGAGTCGCATTGGCAAGCCGAGTGGGGTAAAGCCGCTCTCTTCGCGGCCTCGGCTGACACCTCTCTTCCGAAATACTACGTTTTGGAAATGTTTCCCTATCCGTCGGGGCGTATCCACATGGGGCACGTCCGGAATTACACGATGGGAGATGTCATTGCGCGCTACAAGATCGCCAATGGCTACAATGTCCTCCATCCGATGGGATGGGATGCCTTCGGGATGCCGGCTGAGAACGCGGCCATGGACAATGGTGAACATCCCCGTGTCTGGACCCGCAGGAACATCGATGACATGAGGGCCCAACTCCAGACCTTGGGCCTGTCAATCGACTGGACACGGGAAATCGCCACGTGCGACAAGGAGTATTACGGCCCTCAGCAGGCTCTTTTTCTCGACATGCTGGAGAAAGGGCTGATATATCGGAAAAATGCAGTGGTCAACTGGGACCCCGTGGATCAGACCGTCCTGGCGAATGAGCAGGTCATTGATGGTTTGGGATGGCGTTCGGGCGCTCCGGTGGAGCAAAAGGAACTGACGCAATGGTTCTTCCGGATCACGGACTTTGCCGAAGAACTGCTGACTGCCATTGACGGTTTGTCGGAATGGCCCGAAAAGGTTCGACGGATGCAGCAAAACTGGATCGGCAAGTCCCAAGGTCTGGAATTCGACTTTGACACCGTCAACTGTCCGGGGGATAATCCAACGATCAGAGTTTATACGACCCGACCCGATACGCTCCTGGGCGCATCTTTCGTGGCGCTGGCGGCCGGGCACCCCCTTGCCAGGGCAATCGCTGAGAACAATGCGGACGTGGCGGAATTCATTGCGGAATGCCAGAGGACCGGAACGGCCGAAACTGACCTCGAATTGCTTGAAAAGAAAGGAATTGATACGGGCTTCAGCGTCCGTCATCCGCTGGATAAGGATTGGCTTCTTCCCATCTGGATTGGCAACTTTATTCTCCATACTGTGGGAACCGGCGCCATATTTGGTTGTCCGGCTCATGATCAGAGAGACCTGGATTTTGCCCGCAAATACGGGTTGCCTGTCATCAATGTTTTCTATCCGACGGCCTCGGATGAGGTCGTTGATTCCGAAGCCTACGTTCCGTCCAAGGATCAAGTGGTTCGATATGCCAACCGTTTCGCTGGCGACGAGCTCATGACTGGTCAAGAGGGTGTTGACGCAGCCATCCGATACTGCGAGGCGAATGGCATTGGCTTGCCTGTAACCCGCTATCGCCTGCGGGACTGGGGCATCAGCCGGCAGCGATATTGGGGATGTCCCATTCCCGTGGTCCATTGCCCTGACTGCGGTGTTGTGCCCGAGGACAGGGCCAATCTGCCGATTGCGTTGCCAGACGATACCACATTCGATCGACCTGGCAATCCGCTCGACCATCATCCAACCTGGAGCCACTGCCAATGTCCATCTTGCGGCCGGTCGGCCAGGCGGGAAACCGACACCATGGATACGTTTGTCGACAGTTCATGGTATTTCGTACGTTACACATCCCCCGCTGCTGCCACGCCGACCGATCCGGCCATCGCTGAATACTGGATGAACGTCGATCAGTATATCGGAGGGATCGAACACGCGATTCTTCATCTGCTCTACTCACGGTTCTTCGCGCGAGCCATGCACTTGACCGGACATCTGTCAGCTGGGTGCGCTGAGCCATTCAAGGCTCTCTTCACGCAGGGCATGGTCAATCATGCAATATACTTGACCCGTGATCAACGCAATCGTCCCGTCTATCATTTTCCAGCCGATGTTGAGGTCAAGGGTCAGGAAGCGCGGTTAAAACGCTCAGGCGAACTGGTTGAGGTCATACCGGCGGCCAAAATGGCAAAATCAAAAAAGAACGTCATTGATCCGCAGGATCTGATCAAGCAATTCGGGGCTGATACTGCACGCTGGTACATGGTGTCCGATTCACCACCGGACCGGGACATTGACTGGACCACTACGGGTGTCGAAGCCGCGTCCCGACACATCGACCGAATCTGGCGTCTGGCCGAGGACATTGCCGACAGCATGGATCCGCCCAACCCCGAAGCAGACATTGCACTGAGAAAGGCTGCACACAGGACCATTGTCGAGGTCAATGGCGGGATCGAAGGATTTGTCTTCAACAAGGCCGTTGCCAAGCTTTACGAACTGTACAATAGCCTGATTCGCTCACCGGCCGGAACGGCAACGAAGAAGGAATGCCTGCTGATTCTGGCTCAGCTGATGGCACCGATAACACCCCATATTGCCGAAGTCGTCTGGCATCGCCTGGGGGGCGAAGGGTTTGTTCTGAAGCATTGGCCTCAGGCGGATCCGGAATTGATCAAGGAAGAAGAAATCACGCTCCCGATTCAGGTCAATGGGCGCCGTCGTTCCGAGATCAGGATTCGCAAGGGCCTGTCCCAGCAGGAGGTGTCGGACCTTGTTCTTCAGGACGGTGTGGTCAGAAGAATTTTGAATGGCCAAGAGCCGCGCAAAACCATCGTCGTGCCGGACAGGATTGTCAATGTCGTGGTTTAAAACCGGAATCGCGCTCAGTGCGGCCGTTCTGCTGTTCTTGCCCGGATGCGACTTCAAGCCGGCCTTGGGCGGAAACGTGACAGCCAATCATATGATCGGGTCAACACAAATCGACGTGAAAGGCAACTACAGGCCCGATGAATTTGCCGAGGTCCTGCACGCCAGGTATGGTTATTTGACGAACGGCGGTGCGTATCGACTCACCGTCGATTTGCAGTATTCTGACCGCTCCAGCCCGATTCAGGGTTCAGGGGGATTGCATCGGTACAATGTGTCGGCAACGGCGACCGGCGTCGTTCTGGATCTGTCGACCGGAGAGGTCCTGCTGGATTTCTCGATTTCGGACAAGGCAACCTGGACCTCGGATGGAATCAAAAGCACTGTTTCAAACACTGGAGAAGCCAATGCCGGACTGGGTGTCGGGGAGGTTCTGAACAATCTGAATGCCCGTGAAGACGCACAGTACCGGCTTTACAAGCTGCTGGCCGACAGAATCTACACCCGCACTCTCGTCATCCAGAAAGCGGCAGCTTCATGAAACTGTATCCAGCTGGATTGTCCACTCACTTGGCTAACAAGAAAAATTGGAAGAAGGCCTATTTGATCTTTGGTCGTGACGAGGCTTACGTCGATCAGCTGAAGGACAAAGTGATCGAAAAAGTCGCCGGTCCAAATGCGGCTCAGGAGTTTCGGCTTGAACGAATTGCCGCAACCGATCTCGTGAGCGACCCCAATACCTTGAGATCCTTGGTTGAAGCTCAGGGTTTTTTTGGTGGACAGCGGATGGTTTGCGTGCACAAGGCCACCGAGCAAAACAGCAAGGCCATCTTCTGGGCTTTGGATAGCTGGAAACCTGGTCACGCAGTCATCGTGATCACGGCATCACAACTTCGGGCCGGTTCAACCCTGCGCAAGAAGTTTGATTCGGCGAAGGATTTGGTATCCTTAGGGGTATATGTCGAACGGCTGAATCGAAGTGACCTGGCATCCTCGTTGCAAGAGGCTGGCTTGAACAATTTAGCGCCGGGGGTCCTGGAATATCTTGAAGCGGTCGTGAGTGAACAGGAACCGGCTGTGGTCAGGTCATTGATTGCAAAGTTGGCTCTGTACAAACTGAACGATGAATCGAAATTGACCGACGAGGACATTCGCGCCTGTGCTCCTGAAGCGGGTGAGAGAGGTTTGAACGAATTGATCGAAGCAGTTGCCGATCGCAATCGGGCACAGGTCAGCCCAATCCTGCGCAAGCTGTCCAGACAGGATCGCGAGCCGGTCAAGACCTGTATTGTGGCCAAGCAAAAATTTCGCGGCATACTTGCCGTGGTCAGCCACAAAGAGGGAAAGGAAGCGGGGATCAGTGGACTCGTTCCCCCAGTTTTTGGCTCGAGGCGGGACCGAATCCGTGATCAGGCCAACAAATGGTCGGCATCGGCGGCGGCCAAGGCCTTGATTGAACTGGCTGAGCTCGACCGATCTTTGCGCCGTCCGGGTGTCAAGCCTTCGGATGCGGTCGTCGAGCGCACGTTGCTGAGAATTACGGGGATATAAAGTGAGTCTAAAGGTTTTGGGCACAAGAGCGAGTCGTGCATTTCGTGTTCTTTGGATGCTGGAAGAGCTGGGGCTGAATTATGAACACAAGCCGTTGCAGCCTCATTCAAAAGAACTCGTGAAGCTTTCACAACAAGGCAAGATTCCGGTCCTTATTGACGAAGATCGGGTCATATCGGACAGTACGGCCATTCTGACCTATCTGGCTGAGGGGTACAACCATTTTACCTTCTATCCGGGATCACAGGAGAAGGCCCGACAGGACAGCATGACTCACCAGATTCTGTGTGACCTGGAAAGTTGCGTCTGGAGTGCGGCCAAGCACAGCTTTGTCTTTCCCAAGGAGAGGCGGGTGGCAGATCTGAAGCCCACTCTCAAGTGGGAATTCAGCAAGGAAGCTGCGGCCTTGTGCGAGTGCCTTGAACTGGACGAATATCTCATGGGGAATGTGATGACCATCCCGGACTTCATTCTGACGCATTGCTTGGATTGGGCTGAGGTCGCCAAATTTGATAAGATACCCCCAAAAATGGAAAGTTATCTTGAGCGAATGAGAAGTCGAGAGGCATATCAAAGAGTGACGGAATTGGCATGAATTCGGTTGAATCGAAAATGGATCGTGCTGTCTTGACGCTGTTGAAGGGCTTGGATGTCCCGCATCGAAACGGTCGTTTGGCTCGTCAAGGATTCCAAGGGGAAAAACGTTGAAGAAAGTCTTGGCTCGGGGAGGCTGTCTTCTGGTCGCCATGATCATGGCGATTCAGGGCAAGGCAAGTGAATTCAGTCTCATGGAAGCGCTTGACAATTTCAAGTATCACTTGGGGGCGGGTGAAGCGCAGGCACACTATGCGACGGCCGTGGAGCGAAACGGCAAACTCAATGTCGAAAACTACGAGTTGCTGTTTTCTTCTGAAAGTGGTGAAGCAGTTTCGGTCCTGTTTCCGCTTCTGATCTTTGATCTGGTCAATGACAGCACCATCGCTGTCTCCATGCCCGACCACATTGCCGTCAAAATTGCCAATGATCTCGGCGGTGCGACAGAATTTGATACCCATGTCACAAACGGCCGCATCAAGCTTGAGGTCATTGATGGGATCTCCAAGGCAACCTACTCGGCCGATGAAATCATGGCTTCGGGCAGCCAAGAGGCCGGCGAATGGATTGCCGTTGTAGACGATGTGTATCAGCAGGTGGTATCCAGCAACTTTCCAGCCTACCTGCCGGGTGACTGGTACAATATGAGAATGTCCGAAGTCAGGCTTGAGTTCAATGTTCTGAACAAGGCGTATGAATACTCTTTCGGCGATCTTGAGTCCGATTATACATTTGCCGATGATGCTGGATTCTCCTATGTGGATTACTGGTTTCTCCCTCCGGGAGAGGGGCAAACAAGGATCGGCAGAATTTCGCTTGTTTCCGATGCCATGGAATTAATGGGCGAATCCGTTGCCATCGAAACGCGCGTCGGCCACAACGAGATGCTGATTGCCAATCGAAGTCGCGCGCTTGAGTTTACCTTCGGAAGTGAAATTCACCGAGAATCAATTCTCGCCGATAAGGCGGAGTTCGAAATCACCCATATCGACCCTATGCGAAATGGCATGATCGGGACTGCCGGGCAGCTTGCTCTGAGGGGGCTGGTCTGGAACAACCCTTTTGTTGAGACAATCGTTGCCACGAATCAGCACCTCCAGAAGCATGGTACGCTGGATCTGGAATTCGAACTGGAGACCAGTCAGGATTTTTATGATGAACCTGCCAACGAAGGCATGCCGGCTCTGGATAATCGCGAGTTCAAATTCAGTGCTGAGGGCACGCTGAGTTTCCTGAATTTGATGATTGGCAGTTCAATGGCGTTCAGCCTGGAACAATTTGATCAGCCGGATGGCGTATTGGTTCGTTTGGTCTTTGATGTCAGAAACCTTGATGAATTTTTGGACATGGTTGAATCCAGCGAAGTTCTTGATCCGCTGCAGGTGGTCGGTCTTAAGGGCTTGATTGACGGAATGAGTGCCAGGCAGGGTAACTTTCACCGATTTACCATTGAATACACGACTGAAAATCGGATTTTGATTAACGGCATGGATCTAGGGCTGGAGGGGTAATATCGGAATGTCCGCACATGTAGTGGCAAGGCTTTATGCGAATTGATCTAAGTGATCTGGCTGAGACAACACTTGCCCATGCAACGCGCCACAAGGTTGACGCTGCCGATGTTTTGATTGCGAAGTCGGAGCAGGTTTCGGTCGATGTTCTGAACGGAGAGCTGGAGAAGGTTCACAATTCCGATCAGGTAACCTTGGGCTTGCGAGTGATCATGGACAGCCGACAGGCCTGCGTATCGAGTTCTGACTTCAGACCCGATGCGCTGAAAGAGGTTGTCGAACGCGCCATTGCCATGGCTCGTGAAGCACCGAGGGACCCGACTGTCGGATTGGCCGAGCCGGATCAGCTGACTGACTCTGTCACGCCGGCTTCACTTGAGGTTTATGACGCATCCGATGCACCGACCTTGGAAAGCATGGAAGCATTTGGCCTGGCTCTGGAACGAGCGGCTCTGGCCGTCGAGGGAGTATCAAGAATCAGTTCAGCCTCGGTCGGTTGCGGCAGTTACAGATCCATTCTCATGGCAACAAATGGTTTTGTTGGCGAGCGTATCAATAATTACCGTTCAGCCGGATGCTCTGCCGTTGTCGGCGAGGGTCTCGGCATGCAAACGGACTACTATGCCCAGCAGCGAGTCTTCGAAACCGATATGGACAGCCCGGAATTCATTGGCCGCAAGGCAGGCGAGAGGGCAGCTCGAAAACTCGGTTCAACCAAACCGGAAACCATGAGTTGTCCAATCATCTATGATCGGAGAGTCGCCGGATCCCTGATTGGTCATCTCCTCTCGGCTGCCAATGGCACGGCTATTGCCCGAGGGTCAAGCTGGCTGATGGGACTTATGGGCCAGCAGGTATTGCCAACCAGTCTCAACCTCGTCGAAGAGCCCCATCGATCAAGATCTCTGGCGTCCAAATACTTCGATGCAGAAGGCATTGCAACGGTCAGAAGAAACATCGTTGAAAACGGGATTCTCAAAACCTGGATACTTGATCTGGGAACGGCCCGCAAACTTGGTCTCAAAACAACCGGCAATGCCAAGAGAGGCTTTTCTTCGGGACCGGCCCCCGGCATGACAAATGTCGCATTGACTCCGGGAAATGTGTCACGAGACGAGTTGATCAGAAAGGTGAAAAAGGGTGTCTTGGTCAAATCGCTCATCGGTTCAACAATCAACCCAAACACTGGAGATTACTCTAGGGGAGCATCGGGCTTTCTGATTGAGGGAGGAAAGATAACGAAGCCGGTAACGGAATTCACGATTGCCGGCAACCTGAAAACAATGTTGATGTCAGTTGTTCCGGCCAACGATAAGGAAGAGTTCCGCTCATACCGTATCCCAAGTCTGCTCGTGGAGAACATGACCGTGGCCGGGGTCTGATTCGTTAAGGAAGGTGGAGGCATGGCTGGGAAGCTGCATCTGGTTTTTGGCGGGGAACTGGTTGATCTTCAATCGAGGAAATTCAAGAATCCTGAAGCCATACATGTCGTTGGAATATTCCCCAACTATCAGTCGGCCTACAATGCCTGGAAAGAGGTAGCCCAGAAGACAGTCGACAGTGCCATGGTTCGATATTACATTGCCAAACTGTACCAGCTGATTGACGAAGAAGAATCACGCAGCCCCACAGAAGAGTTCCCAGACCAATAGCGACGCGGATTGTAAGGCCTGTTCATGCATCAACCAGATTTCTGGTTTAGGGAGCGGAGTCTTGCATCGACCCTTCTGCTTCCTCTGTCGGCTCTGTGGTGGCTTGGCCATAAGCTGAGCGTACGCTATTCTGTCCGGAGAACGGTGGGTGTGCCGGTTGTGAGCGTTGGCAATCTGAGCATCGGCGGGACAGGGAAGACACCGTTAACCATTGCCTTGGCTCAGGAACTGAAGCATAATGGTCACATCCCGCATATAGTTGCCAGAGGATATGGCGGATCACTGGTCGGACCAGTCCGTGTCAATAGCAAGGAACACAGGGTTAAAGATGTTGGAGACGAGCCCCTCTTGCTTTCGGCCTTCGCTCCAACCTGGGTGGCCAAGAATCGGTTCTTGGGAGCAGCCGAGGCCCAAAAGAATGGTGCGACTGCCGTCATCATGGATGATGGACATCAAAACCGCCACCTTGAACCTGACTGTGCAATAATTGTTGCAGATTCGACCGAGGGTTTCGGCAACCAAAGGATGGTTCCGGCTGGTCCTTTGCGAGAGCCGATTCGAAGTGGGCTGGCTCGGGCAAAATGTGTGGTTTCAGTTGGAACGGAGGAGAAGTGCAGTTCTTTTGAAGAATCTTTTGAAACTCGTCACGGGCTGCCGTTGATCAGGGGCATCCTTCGGCCCTTGAGCTCGGGACTAGACTTAAATGGCACGAATGTCGTTGGTTTTGCCGGTATAGGCAAACCGGAAAAATTCAGGAAGACCTTGGTTCAACTTGGCGCCAAACTCGTCAAGTTTTTTCCTCTGAGTGACCATCAGGTTCCTTCCGAAATGCTGCTGAGTCGAATCGAACAGGCTGCCAAGGAGTACAACGCCATGTTGGTTACAACCGAAAAGGATGCCGCCCGCCTTGATTCCAAATGGAAGGCCAGAGTGCTGACAGTGCCGGTAAGGTTGAAAATTGACAACTGGAACCGATTGCGTCAGTGTTTAGAAGAGACAGGGCTACGACTCCTTGATAAAGGCATCTTACCAGAGGGAAGCGAAAGAAGTCATAAAGTTTAGGCAGTGGAGTCGCTGGTTTCTATCGCGCCCATGACTTGTCTTGGCGTGCAAGACTCGTATGGTGTGCGATGAAACTTGGCCATGTCGAGGTTTAGGCCTTGGCCTGCGTTAACAAATCCGGGTATTCGTGACATGATCGAGTGCATGCGATGGATTGTGTCATATTCGGGCCGTACAGAATGAAATAAGATATGGGACTTATATACATTGTTGACCGTGGGCCAACTCCGCATCCTTTTCACAGATCATCGGAGTCACCAGCGTGAACGCTCCTCCCTCGTGCCGCTGCGCCAGCCCCTGACGCCATATGGTGCGGCTCGCATTCGTGTCCGCATGGCCACACGCCATTCACCGAAACGATCGCGCGAGTGCCACGACTTCGGGTCGACCGCTCCACATGCAAGACAGGTCTGGCTGGTATACGCCGGAGGGACTAAAATCAGGCCGATGGTCTTGTAGGCCAGCATCATCCGCAACTTGATCCCCACCCCGTGTTCAATATCGTCCGATTCAACCCCGCCTTCTGTCTCACGCTGGCCCCCGGAGCTTCAACACTCCCCCCCCCCCGGGCACTGCGCGTCATGGACGCTGTCTTCAGATCTTCGGCTAATCAGCTTGTGCTGCAACTTATGGCTCACATGATGATACCAGTTCCTTCGTATCCTCCTCGCCAGTTTCCAGCCGACGAGTGTCCGGCTGATGGAGGATTGTCCCATCACTCGTCACCACCTGACCCACATGCCGGTCCGTGGCCACTAGGAAGTCGGCATTCTCCCGGGGTAGGGCGTGTCATTCGGGTGAGCCGATGGACGAATGAGGAAGCTTGGTGACTGATTTTCAGGTCGAAGGGTCGTTTGAGGGATTCAAAATTACAACCGGACGAGGCTCGAAAGACATCGATCAATCCGATGAACAGCATGGAATACCGAGAGGTTTTCCGCCCGCCACTATCCAAATTCGTAAACAGACAGTGAAACCATCTATTTTCGTTTTCAGAAACCGATATCACTGACCGAAAATAAGATTAGGCAACCATAGCGCAACAGATGGAAACATAACTAGTAAAACAAGAATCAATACGTCGCACAATAAAAATGGAACACATCCCTTATATACGGTTTCTATCGAAATACCCATGGATTTGGGTATGGCACCCTTTATTGCAAAAACATTTAGCCCAACAGGTGGTGTGATCGCACCTATTTCTGTGAGTTTTAGCGCAATTACTCCAAACCAAATCGGATCATATCCCAGTTTAACTAACAGTGGAAAAACAATTGGTAAGGTGAGGGCATATATACCTACAGGAACCATTATCATTCCAAGAAAGAACATTATTGCCATAACGCCCAAGAGAATAATAAACGGAGAAACATTCGCCGCCTCAAGAAGCATTGTCAGCTCCGTTGGGAAACGAGTCATTGCTAGGACACGGCTGTAAAATAGTGCTCCTATGTTAATCAGAAAAAGCATTGCGGTGATGTTTGCCGCTTCCTGCATGGAAAACGTAACTCCCTTCAACCCATTATAAGAGCGAAGAAACCATCCAAACGCCAGTGTGACCAGAGCTCCAGCCGCTGCCGCTTCGGTAGGAGTAAAGTATCCGGAATAGAGCCCGCCAAGGACCACGAAGGCAATCACTCCAACCGGCCATATTTGGAGAACCTCTTTCCGGCGGCTGGAACCCGTGTTTTCTGGCGTCATGAATTCTCTTCTCGGTGCGAGTTCGGGCTTGCGACGAACCAGCACCACAATGAGCACAGCGTAGGTGACGGCACTTAAAAACCCAGGAACAATCCCGGCCGCAAACAGCTTGCCAATAGACTGTTGGGTAAACAACGCATAGATAATCATCATCATGCTGGGCGGGATCATGGATGCAAATGTTCCGGCCGAGGCAATGCATCCAACAGAAAGAGCGCTGTCATAATCTAGTCGCTTCATTTCTGGCAGTGCCATTTTTCCGAAAATTGCCGTGGTTGCGATTGATGACCCCGAGACAGCTCCGAATATTCCGCAGCTAAAACAAGTTGCAATCATGAGAGAGCCAGGAAGTCGCCGGGCAAGTGCGTGCACACTATTGTAGGCGCGTCGAGCCAATCCTCCGTTTGAAGCGAACGACCCCATCAATATGAAGAGAGGTATCGCTGCCCATGTTGGGCTAGCAATCGAGAAATACGCAGACTGTCCTAGGAGTGATATCGAACTGGAAAACCCCAGAAGAAGATAGCATACGAAGAACCCTGAAAAGAGAAAAGCCAAACCAATCTGAAGCCCGATCGCCATCAAGCCCAGCAACATGGCTATACACAACGCTCCTCCCGTAACGAAATCCATCACCAGAACTTGTGTGCAGGAGTGACTCGACGAGGGTTGCAGAGATCCCTCATTCTGCATGCTCCCCTGTGAACAGGTCAGGATCGTTGTCTGAAGGTGTCTTCGTGAGGTTAATTACTGTCTGAACCAGGAAGAACGCGAGACCAATAACCATAATGAATTTCGTCGGCCATATTGGCAGGTCTACCGTTCCAGCAATTGAACTGCCAGTCTGAAGCGCCGAGAAAGCATCAGAAGTGACGGCATAGAACAGTGCTCCAACTGTGCAAACAGCCAGAATTTGACGAAACAAAAAAAGCACTTTTCTGGTACCAAATGGAAGTCGTTTCACTAAAAATTCCAAACTCACATGTTCGGAGTATTCTTCGCATCGAGAAAAGCCCAGATATATGACTATCATCATAACGAATACGGACATCTCTGCCATTCCGTGGAGCGGATAGCCAAATGTTCGGAACAGAATATCTGCAACAAGAAAGAACATCATGACCACCATCAACCAGCCAGTAAATCCCGACAAGATGTGATTTATTTTATGTACCCAGGCTTTCATTTGATGGTCCCGAACCACCTTCCCTGCTCGAAGCAACTCGAACAGGGAAGAAGAAAGAAAGACTCGCTGGATATCTCAGCGTGCCATGGCTTGGGCATGGATTGTTTTTACCTTGGCAAGAATCTCGGCCGCATTTTTCAATCCTGCTTCTTCGGCTTCACGAACCCATTGTGAATGGATTTGCTCCAGCTTGTCGGAGTTTTCCCAAGCTCTTATATCTTCGGGCGAGAGTTCAGTTACCGTGTATCCTGCCGCGATTTGCTCTTGGCGCACCTTATCGAACGCTGCATCGTAAACTGCGGCGAACTTTGATTCAGCAGTCATAGATGCTTCCACAATGGCCTGCTGTTGGTCTTCAGACAGGTTGTTGAAAAAACGAGCGTTTGCCAGGTGCAGAAATGGAGTGGCAAACCAAAGCTCTTTGGAAATTAGGAGATTTGGAGCCACTTCATCGAATTTCATCAGATGTAGACCATCGTAGTTGGTGAAAACCCCGTCAATTATGCCAGTTTGTAGAGCTACATAAACATCACCCCAAGGAACGGACACTGGAGTGGCGCCGGCATTTTCGAGATAGCGGAGAGCCCATTTACTTCCGGCCCGCCAGCGATCACCCTCAATGCTGGACAGCGAGGTAAGAGACTTCTTGCCTGAGAAGGCGCCTGGCAAACCTGCGGTGATCATTAGTGGTACAACTCCAACCTTGGCGAGCTCGGCCTTAAATTCTGGGACCTCGTCGTAGACCTTTCTGTATAGCCAAATCATGTTTTCAAATCTTTGAGGACCTCGCGGAAACACGGAGAAAATCGAATGGGCAACCAGTTGCTTCGGATAATGGCCCGGGTATACAAACCCAATGTCTGTGATGCCGTCACCTATGCCTTTGAGAATCTCCTTCGAACCCATAAGTGCTCCGCCCCAGAAATCTTGAATCTCCAAGTTTCCAGGCGTTTTGCCGGTGATTTCTGGAAGCCATACATCCTTGACGAATTGGGTACGCATTCCACCCAATGGATCGTGGTCTGAATATTTTGCCGTGACATTCTGGGCGTAAACTGTGGATCCTAAAACTGCAAAGATTATTGTTGCGATTGCACCAAACACTTTCGCAACAGGCTTTTTAGGTCCAAACATATTTGATAGGACTTGATGTGTCATACGACGTCTCCCTCCTCAGTTTTCATGATTACTGGCACGAGTCTATCGCGCTTCCCTCATCGTTAGACGAAACGGATTTACGACCAATTTGTTCGACGATCGCACCATAGTGTTCCGGACGGCGATGCTGTGCAAAATTGAAGATGTTCTTTTTATAATATGAGCAATCGTCGAGGTTGCAGTCAGCAACAAGAAGCTCTTCGCCGTCCGTTTTGGCTTCGGCGACGACTATCCCCGTGGGAGCAATTATACATGAGCCTCCCATCAAAGGATGAGAGTCTTCAACACCTGATTTAGCCACACCCACGACCCAAGTGCTGTTTTGATATGCACCTGACTGCAAACACAGCAAATTGTGAAACTTTCGAAGATCAGGGTCTTCATCAGACAATGAGTCAAATACCGGAGTGTTATATCCAATTAGCATTAGTTCCACGTCTTGCAGAGCCAAAGCTCTGTATGTCTCCGGCCAGCGACGATCATTGCAGATGGCCATTCCAATATTGCCAGTCCAAGCTCTACATACAGGAAATCCCAAATCACCAACTTTAAAATATCTTTTTTCCAAATGCTGATGGGTTCGGTTTGGGTCGAATTCTGCGTGGCCGGGCAAGTGAATTTTTCGATATTTGCTTCGTATCTTTCCAGTTGAGTCAACGAGTACGCAAGAGTTGTATCTATAGCATTCCTTCGAGTTTCGGACCAGCTCGGCATATCCAAGATAGAATCCAATTCCGAGCTGTCGCGATGTGTCGAACAAAGGCTGTGTAATTGGGCTGGGGAGAGATTTTTCGAAATATCCGTCCAGCTGTTGTTCATCGTCAATTAGCCATCTGGGGAAAAACGTCGTCAAAGCGAGCTCTGGATACACTACGAGGTCGCAATCCTGCTTGGCGGCCTGCTTCATTAAGTCTATCAAGCGCTTAACGACATTCTCTTTAGTGTCACTTCTTTGAACCGGACCCATTTGAGCCGCGGCTACGCGCAAAGTTCGTTTCAAATCATCTACCTCGATGCTGTGATGTTGATTGCGACAAGAACTTCCGTGAGGCTAGCAAAGTCGTAGAATAATGTCGTATAAAAAAATCAATGGATTGTATAATTTGAGATTACACATGAATTTGCGACAACTTGAGATTTTCCGAGCAGTTATGCGAGCTAGAACCACCTCAGGTGCGGCACGCGATTTGGGCGTGTCGCAACCCGCAGTAAGCAATATGATCAAACATATCGAAAGCACTTTGCGACTGGAGCTGTTCGAACGGAAAAATGGGAGACTTTGGCCAACGCAAGACGCCAAACTGCTGTTTGTCGAGGTCGAACCGCTGTTCTTGTTTTTTCAGTCAGTACAGAAGAAAGTGTTCGATATCCGCGACGGCAAATCGGGCACCCTGAGAATTGTGGCAACGCCCAGCATCACGAATTCAATTATTCCTCAACCCATCAGAACGTTTCTAACCAAACGGCCAGGAGTTCAAATTTCGATAGATTCTCGACGAATGGAAGGGGTGATCGAACATTTAGAGCATAATTTTGCTGATATTGGCATGACGCTCACATTTCGCGACCATCCCTTGATAGTAGCGACACCTATTCATGTGGGCAGAATGGTGTGCGCGCTTCACAAAAGTCATCAATTAACAAAACAGCCTGTCATTCGTCCAACTGATATCGCAAAGGAAACTTTCATCACAATGGAGAAGGGGACGCCGCTCGGAAATCTAGTGCATGCGGCTTTTGAAGCTTCTGGCGAAGTTGTGAACTGGGCCATCGAGACACGTTACTGCAATACCGCTTGTTCGCTGGTTGATGCTGGTGTGGGAATCGCTCTGGTCGACGAGTACGTTCTTAACACAGGCTCATATCCCAACACCGTTGCCCGTCCTTTCCTACCAAAAATACCACTGACGGCCTACGCCCTTTATTCGAAGGGGAGACCTATGTCTGCGCTGGCCACAGAATTTGTTAAACAACTAGAATTATCGGTTGCAAATATGACCTTGGAATAAGATATCGCGGATTTCAGCACACATAGAGCACGATTCAGGAAGTGGTAGTGCCGAGAAAGGTGCGTGTTCGATCTTTTTCCAACAGCCTATGTCGCTTCAGTTCTTACCGAGCGATTCCGTAGCCTTCAGGACCACCCAATCGGGACAGAATGTTGGCTTCGTGGAGATGCGTACACCCCATTTTTCCGCTGATAAAATTCATTTACATGGAGAGCTAAGACTTCGCAAAGGGTTACGCTGTTTCCTTCAGCGAGGCTAACAAATTTGCTAAATCGACATTCGAGACTTGCAGGCCAAGGCACAGAAGATGGCAGAGCAGGAGATTGAATTTCTGCTTCGCAAAGAGTGTTTCACAAATGATCATGATCATGATATGTCGAGTTGAAGCAACGTCCCCAACATAACCTGAGCACCTTTGGCACATTGGGCCTCGTCGACCCATTCCTCTGGAGCATGGCTTCGACCTTCTCGGCATGGAACAAAGATCATTCCTACCGGACCCAAATGCGAGGCATAAACTGCGTCGTGGCCAGCACCGCTGGACATCCGCATAGAGGCCAACCGCTCATTTCTCGATGCCGCTTCAATCGCGCTTATGACCATGTCAGATGACTTGGTGGCAGTTCCACAGCTAATTTGATACGCCTCAATCGACTGTTCGCGTTTCGCAGCTATATCGTGATACCCTTGCAACAAATTTTCTGTGTGGGTACGCAGTTTTTCATCGTCGCCGCTACGTATCTCCAACGTAAATTCGACTTCGCCTGGAACCACATTTGCGGCGTTCGGAGATAAACTCATCCTGCCGACGGTAGCAACGATTGCCGCTCCTTGGTTGTTTGCCGCCTCCGTAAGCTCTTCTGTAAGAAAAATCAACTCTGCCGCTGTAACCAAAGCATCTTTTCGAAGTCCCATCGGAGTGGCACCCGCATGGTCGGCACGGCCGAGCACGCGAATGTTTTCTCGTCTAATGGCAGCAATATTGGTCACTACCCCTATCGGTATATTTGCACTTTCCAAACGAGTTGCCTGCTCAATATGGAGTTCAAGATAAGCAGAAATGGAGTTTTCGCCCCGGTTGGCCAGATGCAGTTGGTCCGGACATCCCCCAACTGCCCGAATGGCCTCACCAAGTGTTCTTCCGTTACCATCAGTAAGATCAAGTTTGTCTCTTTCCAACATGCCAGCCATAGCTTTTGAACCGATACAGGAAAGACCGAATTCGCTTGGTTCTTCGGCCAAAAAATCGACCAGCTCGATATCATGCGTAAGCGTCATATCATTTTCTCGCAGGGTTTGGATGGCTTCAAGCCCGGCTAGTATGCCCAGAATGCCGTCAAAGCGGCCACCAAACGGCACAGTGTCACTATGAGAACCGACCATAATCGGGAGGTTCTTCTTCGCGCTTCCACTAATTCGGCCGATCAGGTTGCCAGCGGTATCAATTGATACATTCAATCCTGCGCTTTTGAATTCGTCGATAAGCCATTGTCGCCCTCGATCAAACTCGGGAGAAAAAGATCGCCGTGTCCAGGGTTTGTCCGGAACTGTGATGTCAGCCAGTGCCATCAGTCGGTTCCACAGGCGGCATGAATTAATTTTGATCTTTCTCATGACCGCTGCTCGCCTTACAAAGCAGGCCGAAGAACGCGTCCGCCGATCTTGCGCCCGTCTTTGACCTCTGTTCCGTCCCAGACTTGCACGCCGTGCGAGAACGTTGCTGAAACCCGCGCGGTAAACTCAAAACCTTCGAACATGCTCCACGATACAGCCGACTGCGAACTGGCAGCAGAATAAGCATTTCTGCATGGCTCCAGAATAACCAAGTCTGCATCAAGACCGACTTCGATCGCACCCTTGCGGTTCCTCAGCAGGAAATGCTCTGCCGGCCCTTCGGATAGTAAACGGACAACTGTTTGGGGCGACAATCCGTGCATCTCACATCCTGTCCAAAGTGCCGGTAGCAAGGTCTCAAGACCCGGTCCTCCAGATTTGTTTTTGAAGACATTCGGATCATCTTTTACTGACAGGGACCAACTCACATGATCCGAGGAAACAAATGTGCAATTACCGCGAGCAATGTGTTTCCACAATTTCTCAACCTGTTCCTTAGGTCGTATTGGGGGATAGTGTTTCACTAGTGCGCCAAGTCTACTCGCGTGCTCTTCATGATTTACCATCAGATACTGAACACAGGTCTCAATCGAAACGCTGTGTCCTGCATTTCGATACATCTCGTGCAGTTCGAAGCCACGTCCAGTTGACACGTGAACAACATGCGCCCTAGCGCCAGTCGCCGCGCCGATTTCATAGATGGCCGAAGTGGCAAGATTTTCAATCAATTCCGTATGCGCGGCCAAAAAAGCAGAGATGTCGGTTTCGCCTTTTTCAGTGAGCTTCTTGATGTTCCGAAGTGTCAGATCTTGAATCTGATTATGAACACCTATCGGCAGGCCGTAAGGCTTGATCCGGATCATCGCCTGTTCAATGACGTCTTCAAAAACCCTGGGGAATCGACCCGGAGCCGCCTCAAAGGTCGAAAACTTGAAGCCACACGCGCCCAGATCAATCAAATCGTCAATGTCTTCAAGACCGGCTTCATCAAGGATCGTGGCGTAGAGAGCAACATCGATCAGAGACTCAGCCTCCGCCCGGCTCACTTTTTCTTCGAAGGCCTCACATGTAGAAATTGCTTCTGGATCATCATAGGGCATTTCTACCATTGTCGTAACGCCGCCAGCTGCAGCAGCATGAGACGCAATCTTTAATCCTTCTTGGCCCAATTGGCTTGAAGAGTGAACTTGTCCATCAATTACTCCGGGTAAAATCCAGTGATTTGAAAAATCATGTATATTCTCTGAGTCAGGAACTTCTCCTTGTCCTATGCAAGCGATTTTGTCTCCGATTATACCCAAGTATGCACCAGCCAATGTTCGATTGGGCAATACAAGGTTTCCAGTCAATACAGTTTCAAGTTGGGCCAAACTTAACCTCCGTTTCTCTCTCGTGCTTTGACTTAAAGTCTACTTGCGCCGATTGCTTTTTTCTGTTCACCACTCCCTTGGGATTGTCGGCAAGCAGAGTTAACTGGAAAATTACACTGAAGACGAAGTTCAAAAATCCGTGTTCAACAGGTGCCAACACTAAGCTATCTCAAAAATAATCTCTTATAAAAAAACAGCCAGATTGTATAATTTGTCATTATGCAAATTTCCACGATATCCATCAAGAGCGGGTACAAGTTTCAAACTTGTGGCGGCCTAGTGGCTTCCCAAGAATTCCTTGATACAACGGCGCTCAGTCTTCAAGCAAGTTATCTACTACTTTTCAATGAAGTGAGTTGGTTGCGGGGCCCGCAACGTTTTTAGTATACCTTGGGGGCGGGTTTGGCGCTTCCTGTCGACAACGATGTTGAGAATACCCATTAAATCGCCGCGTAGGCTGATGCGTATGTCTCCATGATTGCCTGCTCGGACCCGCCCGCTGGCCGAGCTTGACCCCGCTGAGCAAGTATCTGGTCGAGCTGGAGGTCGTGGACAGCATCTCGACCGAAAAGGCGCGGTGTACATTAAAAAACTCCTGAACCCTTGGCAGTCCGGTTACTGGTGCATTCCACTCCAGAAGAATGCCGACTTTGGGGTCGCGATGGAAGATGTTCCGGATGTCTATCACCGGGACTTCGACGACGATACGGTCCCGGTGTGCGTGGACGAAGTATCCAAGCAACTGACGACGAAGGTACGCCGCCGGCACCGGGGGCAACCGGTTCGCATCGACTGCGAGTATGAGCGCGCCGGCACGGCCAACCTGTTCATGGTGTGTGCCCCGCTGCTGGGCTGGCGTCCTGTGAAGGTCACCGAGCGCCGCACCACGGCGGACTTCGCGACCCTGCTGGCGGACCTGGCGAATGTTCACTTTCCGGACCGGAAGATCGTGCTGGTGATGGACAACCGGAACACGCACAAGCTGTCCAGCCGGTATCATGTCTATCCGCCCAAGGAGGCCCGGCGGCTGAGCCGCCGCTTTGAGGTCCACCATACGCCCAAGCACGGAAGCGGGCTGAACATCGCGGAAAGCGAGATCAGCGTGTTGAGCCGCCAGTGTCTGTCTCGGCGTCTGGCGGATCGGGAGACGCGGACCCGCGAGGTGGCGGCATGGCCGGCGGCCATCAATGCGGACCCGCGTCCGGTGAAGTGGCGGTTTACGGTGGCCGAGGCGCGTATCAAGCTGCATTCGCTCTATCCATCAATTCAATAATGTTAGACCACTAGGCGGTTTGAAGGGTTTTGACTCCATTTTTCTCTGCAAACACCATTAATCAATGACAATTCGTTGACAACGAGCACCCACACGACCGTCTGCAATTATCATGCGTATGTTCATGTCTGCCGAGACCATGCCGAACCATGTCCCCGATCCGCCATCAAGCAGTAGGAATTCGGGTAGGACAAGGATGCCAGACAAGCCTGTAAGTTTGCTCGCAGGGTGCAACTGTCATGTCATGATCGTCCCGGGCTTGGGGCCGTTATCGCCTGTCCCGGTACAACCAGCCGGTTTGCCGACCGGTTCTGTCGAACGCCATCCGAAAGTTAAAAGAGTGTTTGTTTGTGCAAGGTAGCAAAAAATAACTTCGGGCGTTGGGTCTGAAGGGTACGCACATGCCCGCCTCCGGATTTTGACGCCCTGTCCGGCGACGATGGCGTTGGACTGTCATTTTTTGCAGCCATCCTTGCGTGGTGCATGACCCCATCAGCCCAACGAGGCTACACATGTCGGGATATAAGAACGCCAGAAAAAGCTTGACCGTTGGGACAGCTATGATCGATCGCGTGCTGTGCGAAGCTTTCACCTGAGCAAGCCATAACATACCGGTGAAGCCGGTGGAGGTGTTGCACACATGCGACAGTTTGGAGAAAAATGAACTGGAGCGGCAAAAAAGAGTTGCAAATCCCATGAGGGGGGGGGTATTTGGTGTTGCCAAACTCAACTTTTTGGATAAGGAGACAGGAGTCTTGATTATGACAGAATTGATTTCGATCTGGGCGGACGAGGATGGCCCGTGCGTGCCCATGAACGCGAAGGGGGGGGGTAGATAATCTCTCGGTTCGGTCCCTTGGTGGACCGACCTCAGGTCTTGCGACCATTGGTGTGCTGCTTGTCGGGCTGGGAATACTGATGGCTTTGCCACATCCTGTTGCGGCGCAGGGAACATGCGAGGGCGCATCGAACCCGACGGCAGCGAGCCCGCCGGCGAATCCGTTGGCCACCTTGGAACTTGCCAGTACCGCGACCACGACCAAGATTGCATGCAGCGACTTGAATCAGGGGCTGGAGCTGGATTTGAACGGGGCCCAGATCACCACGACCGGGTCCAACACGACCCTCAGCATTGAGGCCGAAGGGGATGGCGACAAGGATGTCAAGGTTGCGGGCAGCGTCACGGTCAATTCGGCGGGTAATGGCATAGAAATGGTGCGCGATGGGGCCGGGTTGCTCGAGCTGAACCTGGGAGAAAAGAGCACCATTACCTCCTCGGGTGGCGAAAGAGGCATTTCTCTGCTCCACAAGGGGAAGGCCGGGAAGACCAAGGGTATCAACATCGTATCAAGTGCCAACATTGACGTGTCGGGATCGAGCGTTGAAGGCAAGACGGGCATTTGGGCTGAAGTCTCCGACGCTCCTGCGGGTGCAATAGTTCCGATCACGATTCATCTCACCGGCGGCTACATTTATGCGACATCGCGTCCACCGACATCGGGTGAAAAAAATCGCGATCAGGGGAAAGGCGTGGTCGCCACCCAGGCGGCCAGCGGCGACATCACGATCACGGTCGAGCCAGGAGTGAATATTGGTGCGGCCGACAAGTTCCTCGACTCGTACGGCCTTGAAACTTTTGTGGCCGCCTCTGGCACGAGCGGCATCACGATCAAGCATATGGGCAAGATATATGCCACGCATGGGATAATCGCGAGTAAGGAGGATCCTGCCGAGGGTAGGACTGACGTCGGTGGCGACGTCTTGATTGAGACGGGAGTGGACAGCGAGATTGTGACACGATTCCTCGACACGCAGGACGAAACGAATGAAAACGCTGGGACCGACGCGTATGGTATTCAGGTTCAGATCGATGGAGAAGCCCACACCGGTGACGTTACGATCATCCACAGAGGCACGATCAATGCGGCTGATAAAGGCATATGGACATATAGCAACGAAGACGTCACGGTTACGCTGGAGAAGGGCAGCAGCATCACGTCGAAGGATCAGGGCATCGATGCAGGTTCCAACGGCAGCGGCAAGGTCATGATCACCCATGGAGGTACGATCGATGCGACCAAAAACGGCATTAGTACGTATAGCGATGGGGACGTCACGGTTACGCTAGAGAAGGGCAGCAGCATCACGTCAAAGGAGAAAGGCATCTACGCCGGTTCCAACGGCAGCGGCAAGGTCATGATCACCCACAGAGGTACGATCGATGCGGCCGAAAACGGCATTAGTGCGTATAGCGATGGAGATGTCATGGTTATGCTGGAGAAGGGCAGCCGCATCACGTCGAAGGATAGGGGCATCGATGCATGGTCCAACGGCGGTGGTACCGTTACGATCATCCACAGAGGCACGATCGATGTGGCCAAAAACGGCATTCAAGCGACTGGCGACGGAAAGTTCATGATCGTAATTGGGGCCCAGGCTCTTGTACAGTCAGAATCTGGCGTGGCCATTGAGATGGAGCCCATGGATGCCACGGGTGGTGATATCAATTTGATCCTGGAGAAGGATGAGGATGGTTTTGTGGGGCGTGTCAAAGGCAAGATCATTCAGGACACTGCGGACAGAACGGTGAAGTTCGAGACCCGCATGGGCATGGACGGAGCCAAGGAAGATCTGAATGTGGGTGATCATGTTTATTCACGCGGCGACCGGATGGGTGCGTATGACAAGGTGATCAAGGCCCAACTTACGACGATTGAAGATCCCGCGGGCTATGAGTTCAAGGATGTGCCGGGGGACTGGCGTCTGTACAGCCAGCGGGCGCGTCTGTATGAGGTGGTGCCGTCGGTGCTTCTGGGTCTGGTGGAGCTGACGCCCTACAGCACGCGCATGGCGGTGCCCCGCCGGAGCATCGGCGACGAGGAGGTCATGGTCCAGAGCAGCAAGGGCGAGCATGTGGCGGTGCCAGGTTCCCGCACGGGTGTCTGGGTGCGTCTGGCGGTTCGTGATGGGGAGCGGATGGCCGATACATCGACGACCGCAACAGACTTCCGGCGTCAGTCTCTGGCGTGGGATGTCAAGCAGACCGGCTTCGAGGCGGGTCTGGAGGTGCCGACCGATGAGCGTCTGGTGCTCGGCGTGAGTGCTCACTACCGGCAGAGCGAGGCCACCGTCAAGAGGGGTGGCACCATGGAAGCCAGCGGCACCGGTCTAGGCGTGTCCCTGACCTGGACGGACGACAGCGGGCTGTATGTGGACGGCCAGCTGAGCTACACCCGGTTCTTTGATATCACAATGGTGTCGGCCAACGGTGCGGTCGGTGCGATTACCTCCACGGGAGGCGGCAACGGTCTGGCGGTTGGCGTGGAAGTTGGTCAGCCGATGACGGCTTGGGGCCTGAACGTGATCCCGCGTGGGGGTCTGTCCTGGTCATCGGTGGACATGGATGCCTTTGAGGAACCGACCACGATCGATGGGGCCGGCACGGTTGCCCCGGGCACGAACGATAGCGTCCAGGGTCGTGTCGGCGTAAAGGCCGAGCTGGGTCCGGAGGATGCCGACGGGCGGCTGTATGCGTCGCTGGATCTGGAGCATGAGTTCTCGTCCAAGCATGCGGTGATGGTGGCCGGCACCCGGCTGGAGACCGAGGTGAAGCCGACCTGGGTGCGTCTGGGTGTAGGCGGTGCGATGTCTCTGGACGGCCGCGACACGACACTGCTGACGGGGGATGCCTTTTATGCAACAGCGGGGAGCAACAACACCGACTTTGGAGGCGGTCTGTCCGTGACCTTCCGCTTCTGATCGGGAGACTGAAGGCCGTCGGGTTGTGTGGCAGTGCCGACAACCGGCATCACCACGCAAGCTGGCGGCTGAGCCCTCCCGGCCTTGCCCCTCCTCCTCCGATCTGGACGGTGCAGGCCGCTCGCTTGTCAGATGGTGTGGAGGATAATCGAGATTAATCCCAGACTGTGACTTGCTTCGGCTTCGGACTGGATGATACAAGGAGTAAGTCCCGCGGTCATAGACCTGCGAGGTCATGACCGTGAGGCCAATTTGTACCACGCCCCATCGATGGTCGATGAGGACGTGGTGTATCTGCCGACCTCTAAAGGCCCTGAATGGGATGCTTGCTCTTGAGGGAAGCCCGAACCCGCCTGAAAATGCCGATCGGTCTGGAAGCGAGGTTGGCAGTGGCAGAGGCCAGACCAAACGGACCGATCCTGCCGATATCGAATATGAGCGGAGATTGAAGAAGTCAGGCCGCATTGACCCGACAGGTCAACCGGTTGGGGGATCAGGTGGTCCTGTCCGATTCCAGCCCCTGCAATACCCTGCGAGAGAACTCATTATCGACCGGCTATCGGCCTGCGCGGTCGAAGCCAATTTGAACAGCAACCTGTTTTGTCAGATCACGAAGCGTTTTCTTGCCCAGTGGCGCATTTTTGCAACAGTCGAAATCGTCACCGTGGTGATCATGCAGACTGAAACAAGACATCCATCGTCATGTGTCAGTTTCAAAATTTATAATCGCACAATTCTTGACGATACCTTGGAAAGACTGTCAAAAAGACCGAAAATCCTGCAAAACCCAAGCGTTAAGACCACATGAATCTTGGCGTTGAGGAAACAGGCACGCAGTTCACAAAAAAGAGACAAGGCAAGGATCACCGAGTTCACAGCCTAGTTCAACCGGGCCTCAATGGCAGTGACAAGATCTTGATAACCCCGGAATGAGTTTAGGAGTTTTCCATTCACGGCAAAGGACGGTGTTGAACTTATGCCCAACTCTGCTGCCATGGCGACAGAGTTTTCCAGCACTTCCGTGTGGTAGTTCTTGTCGGCTATGCACATGTCTATGGCAGCGCTGTCATAACCGACACTGACAGCCATTGATTTCAGCCGGTCGGCCACGTCCCGCAGAGTTTCAAGTCGGGTCCATTCATTCTGCTTGGCAAAGACCAAATCAATGTAACTGAAGAAATTTTCAGTCTTTCCACACCGCCCTATGACAGAAACGAGAAAACCGGACTGGTCCCAAATCACCTCACGAACCTCAAACTTTATTTTATCCGTATCAATGTAGTTGCGCTTGAGTTCTCCGTACGACTCGTTATGGAAGCTGGCGCAGTGCGGACAGGTATATGAAACGAACTCAATGACATGCACAGCACTGTTTGGATCACCCTGAACAAGAGGCTGGATGCTGTTGTGACCGTCCCCCCAAGCACTCGTCGCGGCACCTGAGACGACCAGAAAACCCAGGCAAAACAGATTAAGACAGGACTTAAGGTGTCTTTGGAGGAGAAACGTTTTCATCATCACTTTCCTTTTCACGGTTATTCGCCACGACGTTCAGTCCGAGTTCATACAGAAGTTCGCGCAACTCTCCATTGTCGATGTCCTTGACCAGGTCCCTGACATGCTTTTCCTGAGCGCTCGTCGGCTTCTTTCTGACTCGGCTTGGCTCCGGCTCAACAAACTCTTTATAGGTCGTATGCTCAATTCGAATTCCTCTTACGGCCCCAAATCCGAACGCCGTGTTGACTCGCTCGATGATTTGATCGCGCTGCATTTCCACTTGCTGAACAAAGCCTTTCGGGGCCTTGAGAACGAGTTTTGCCCCACCACTCCCTAACCGGGCGTGGGAAACTCTTTCCGGTCGACATATGCTTGCCAGATCCTCGCCAACGACCTCTTCCCAGGAACTCAATATCTGGTGCTTGGAGATACCATTCCGTGCGGCACTTTCACGAGCCAGTTCATCAAACAAAACGCCACTCGATTTAAATCCGTCGGACTGTTTACTGTATTTCGACCGATGATAAGATCTCACTATTCTGGGAATTGTGTTACTCCACGCAACCAATACTAATGCCGCGGCAGTATATGCCGAAATCAATTAATTGTGAAGGGGGCATAGATGAATTCCGATGAGCCGAGTGCCGTTCTGCTTGAATGGTATGACCAGAATGCCCGAGACCTTCCGTGGCGTTGCAAGCCTCAGGATAGCAATCAGGGCTTCAGGCCGGACCCGTACAAGGTTTGGCTGTCCGAGGTCATGCTCCAGCAAACGACAGTCAAGGCGGTCCAGAGTTACTATCGGAAGTTTGTTGACCGATGGCCCGACATACACAGTCTGGCCAGAGCCGAAATTGATGATGTGCTGGCCGCTTGGGCGGGGCTGGGTTACTATTCCAGAGCTCACAACCTGCACGCATGCGCCCGTCAGGTCGTTGATCGCTATGGCGGCACCTTTCCCCAATCGGAAAAGGAACTCAGAAGTCTTCCGGGCATAGGTCGTTACATTGCATCAGCTCTTCGCTCAATCGCTTTTGACCTTCCTGCAACAGTGGTTGATAGCAACGTTGAACGGGTCATGATCCGGTTCCATGCAATTGACAACCTTCAGCCTCAGGCAAGGCAATTAATATACAGGCAGGCCGAACGACTTGTCCCACATCAACGAGCAGGGGATTATGCCCAAGCTCTCATGGATCTCGGTTCGACTGTCTGCAAACCCCGATCTCCCCAGTGCTCCAAGTGCCCTTGGGTCTACAGGTGCGAGGCGTATCGGAAAGGAGTTCAAGATGAGTTCCCCGCCCCTCGAAAAAAGGCCCCCAAGCCGATACGTGAGGGGATAATGTATGTTCTGGCAAGTCCAGACGATTGCTGGTTGCTGGAACGAAGACCTTCAGATGGGCTGTTGGGAGGAACCATGGGTTGGCCTGGACATGGTTGGGACCTCAGTGAGAAGAGGTTAGAATTGTCTGGTGCAAGCCTTATAACCGTTCCGGGTCGAATCAAGCACACCTTTTCTCACTTCGCAGCGCACATTGCAATCCAGTGCGGTCAGGTCGATACAGATCACGTGGCCGGAAAAGACCTCCTTTGGGTCAAACGTAGCAAGTTTGATCCACAATCCATGCCTTCATTGATGAAAAAGGCGTTTTATCATGCCGAATCTTACCTGATCGCAAACGCACCAAAGGCAGAGTGACAGGCGTTCTTGCAATCTTTTTCGCAAGTTCTTGGACAATCAAAACAGATCCTGTTTTTTGGTCGATCGGCTGCCGACGCAAAGGTTTGAGAATCGTACAATACGTGTTACAAGGGTTCGGACCATTCCCGACTTGATGCCGTTTGTGTCGTGCACGGAGCGTTCTGAAATGGGCGTGCGAGTGACCGGCACTTCGGTTTTGGCCACTTGTCTCTTGCGCTGTGCAATGGTTGTTGTGCGTGGAAACGCCCGGCCTCCTTGGACAAGGAGTGAACAATGAACAAGGATGAAGTGGACAAGCCATCTGGCACGCGGCACAACTATTGCACCCTTGCAACGGAAGTGGCAGGACATTGGTCCTGAGGCGTATCAATAACGGTCAAAAATTCATTCCGGACGCCGCAGGCTACGCAAGCAATTGCCAAAATTCTGAACGAGATGGTCTTTTTTGGGGGCTTATATACCTAACTTCAGGTCGAGCCCAGTCCGCGCCGGGTGATCAGGTATCTCCGGCCTTCATTGCAGCAAGACCCGGATTATGGCCAATCCCGTGACCACCCCCTTGGCAGAAAGTGATGAGGTCAGAGCCGTTCTGCCGGAATCGACACCCTGATGCCGGGCTGGACAAGGGGCATGATGCGAACTATATTGCCTATGCAGGATTCTTGCAATGTTGGGAGAAGACCATGGCCCAGAGACCCGACACGAAGACGCCAGAATGGGGCTTTTACGGACGTGTCAAGGAGCTTGAGGAGCTGAGCGACTACCTCCATATCCATCCCACGAACGACGTTTCGCGGTTTCAATGCACGGCCATCACCGGGCGGCGTGGCGTCGGCAAGAACGCCCTGCTGGAAGAATGCATGACCTTATACGACCGGTCGGACCGGCTCATCCTGTTCGAGCTGCCGGGCCAGACCTCCGCCGACATACCTGCGGTGGGCGAAGAGGTCGATACCTATGATTTGAGGGTCCGGAATTTTATCCGGGAGGAAATGGCAAGTCGAGGAATGTCCTCGCTTCTGGACGACCTGCCAGAGTGCAAGCGCAGCGACAAGTATCCAGCCGGCGAAATATGCAACATCATCGAGCATCTGGTCTACAAGGACTACATCGTTGCCCTGGACGAGGTGCATAATTGCGCCGATTACAGTCGGTTGCCGGGGCATCTCAAGATGCTGATCGACCGGCTGACCAGAAAGAAAAATGGTGTTCTGAAAGCGACCGGCGAGCCCCCGCCAACCGGTCAGCTGGTCCTGATGGGTTCGCACCAGCAGAAGTTCCAGAAGATGCGACGGGGCGATCAGCCTTTGGGGGGAGGACGGATCGAAGCCACGGTGCTTGTCAGACCGTGGCGCATGGAGACCATCCTGGATGTGGTCCGGGAGCATGGGTGGGATCGTCGTCCCCGCCGCTTCCTGACCCTGTGGACGGCCTTTGGCGGGCTGCCCCGCGAATGGGAGCGTTTTGCCCAGCTCGATGGCCCATCTGCCCATCTGGCCCATGGCTGGCCGCCCCTGACCGGGGATCATGCGCGCGATTACAAGGTCGATCAGGGCTGGCACCGTGATTTCGTTGCCCATGCCGAGCGTCATCTGCGCAACGATGCTGATCTGCGCTGGGACAATGCCGCCTTTATCGATCTGCCACCGGCGACCGCCCAGATTCTGTGTCTCATGGGGCTTGACGTAGGCACGGTCAAGATGCAGAGTCCTCTCGCTATTCAGAAACGCATGGATGCGGAACTGGTCTTGCCCGTATGGGCCATCCGCAAAGAGCTGAAACATTTCATGGACGATCTGGATGTCGTCGGCTCCCAAGACATGTATACGGGACCGAGCGGCAACGAGTGTCTGTGGTACATGAAGGACAACACCGCACTCTTCCAGATGGCCCTGGCCCCGGATCTCTTCCATTCCACCCGGCGGGCGCGGCGGGATTGGGATGCCCCGCAGCCCACTCCAGGCAAGGCGGTGGCCGACCTGGAAGGCATCATGCTGGAACGCTGGATAAGGGAGATGCTGGCCTATCATCCCGGCGTCATCATGAACATCTGCAGCGCCAAGCCGCTCGATTCCGGCCAGGCCGACATTGACGGGCTAGTGCGTGTAGTCCACCCTCCGGGCCAGGGCGTTTCCGCCCATGACCGGAGCCATGACCGGCTGCTGTGTATCAACGCCAAGCGGCAGGGCATGGATCACGACATTGACAAATTTCAGACGATCGTCGATGATTTCATGGACCCGGTGCACAATCCGGATTCGGACGTGAATTCCATCCGCTGGCTCGCTCGGCGGCATCTCTTCGTGTCGCCCCAGATCAGCCCGAAACATAGGCAAGAAATACATGAGGCCGGCCATCTGGCCCTGGACATACCGGATCTGGTCCGGGACATGCGGGATGGCTGGCCGGTCATCAACCGGGCCCTGGCGGTGGCTCGCCGGCCAGCCCCGCCCGCGGTGCCCGCCGGAACCGTTGCCCCGGCGAAGCCGAAAGGCCCCTCATGAAAGTGGTGGGGCGGGGTCTCGGACGATTCTCTCGGCGGCAAGGTCACGTTTTCGGTCCGCCGCTCCAGCAGCGGCTCCCAGCGGGGATGAATGCCGGGGTCCTGAAAGCGTCCCGGTGCCAGACCACTTCATCAAGAACGTGAATGTTCATTCTTGAATGGTCCCAAGGCTTTATGTGAGCGAATTGATCCAGGTTTTGCAGTACAACTTCATGCTGAATAGGCCCTTGAGATGCAAGACAAGCAGGGAGATGGCCAGAGTCCGCTTCCGCAACGCTACCCTTGAATGTTCTGGCGTGGTTCCGGTTCGCACCGAGAAGTATCGGATACAATCCTTGCACCAGTTCGGTGCATCGACCTGATGTTCTTGATTTCAAGTTAGGTGTATAAGCCCCTTTTTTTGCTATCGTGTCCGAGCTCGTTCGAACATGCGTTGCATCCTAGCGGTAGGCGTGCCCACCAGGCGACTGGCGACCTCGACAGGATTCGAACCTGTGGCCTACTGCTTAGGAGGCAGTCGCTCTATCCAGCTGAGCTACGAGGTCAGTGATCCGAAGGCGGCCGTGAAAAACTTGCGAATGGCAAAACCAATCCGTGGATCCAGGTTAGTCTGCAGACCAAGATATGACATAGGCTTCAATTTGCAAATATCTGAGCGTGTATCACTGTTGGTCTTGCCGTTTCAACAACTAGGTTTTACTCAGCGCTATGACTTCTTGGCTTCTATCGATACATGGGAGAGGGGAACGTTTCTTCCCAATTTGCCTGGCCTTGTTTTCCCTGTCCGGCGGTGTAAGTTCAGTTGTCGACACTGATCATGTGAATTTCTGGCATGTTACATCCTCAGATCAATGAAGTGACCTTGGAAAGCCTTGACCAAGTGGAACGTTTCGCCTTTGATGAAATCATTGATGTTCGATCCCCCGCTGAATTTCAGTTGGATCATCTGCCGAGAGCAATCAATCTCCCAGTCTTGAACGACACCGAAAGACATATTGTCGGCTCCCAATACAAGTCCGAGGGTCCTTTCGTTGCCCGGCAGAAGGGAGCAACCATCATTTCCCTCAACATCAGTCAGATCATCGATCGCCATCTTGCTTTCAGGAATGCCGTTTTCCAGCCCTTGATTTACTGCTGGCGGGGTGGTCAGCGGTCAGGTTCACTCGCTGAGGTATGCCGGCAGATAGGATGGCAAACAAGCGTAATCAGAGGTGGCTACAAGCAGTACCGAAGATTGGTTTTCAACTATCTGTATCAGACTCCCTTTCCATTTCGAGTCATTCTCTTGAGTGGGAATACGGGAACCGCGAAAACCGAGATTCTCGAGTTGTTGTCAGGCATGGATACCCAGGTCATGAATCTGGAAGGTCTGGCCAATCATCGGGGTTCGATCTTTGGCCGATTGGAAATCGAGCAACCATCACAAAAAATGTTTGAGAGCAGAATTGTCAGCGAACTGGTAAAACTGGACCCAGGCAAGCCCCTGCTTCTCGAAGCCGAATCGCAGAAGATTGGCAAGCTGGCTATCCCACCTGCCTTATGGATGGCCATGAAGGCTGCTCCACGAATAAGGGTCGAGGCAAAACTGGAGGATAGAGCCCGCTATATCAAGGCCTCCTACAAGGATTTGGTGGTCAACAGTGATGGCATAACGGAAACGCTCGAAAAGCTTGCACCCTTTCACCCCAGGCCACTGATATCACAATGGTACCAGCTGGCAAACTCGAAAGCCTATCTGGAACTGGCATCACAACTCATGCGGTTTCACTATGACCCACGATATGGCAGGCAGGACAGTTTGTATAGTCTGGAGATGACCGATCTGTCTTCTGATACGGTTCATGCGACGGCTGAAAGGATCGCAGAAATCATTTCGACAATGTCCCGCGATTCACAACACCCTAACGAAAGGTGATCCATCGCAAACGGTCCCGATATTATGGACCGCCAGCCCTTTGTCATTGAGTTGAGTGACAACACCATTCAGCTTATTTTCTGGAACGGTTGCCAATAATCCCCCAGACGTCTGAGGGTCGAATAACAGGCTAGACTTCGGATCGGTCAAGTCGGAGAAGAGGTCGGCTACCGAGAAGTTTGATTGCCATAAAGTCGATTTGACATTCTGATTGGTCAATTCCAATGCCCCGTTCAGAAAGGGGATGTCACTCAGATGCAATGTGGCACACTTGCCTGAACTTGTGAGAATGTTCATCAAATGTCCCGCCAGTCCAAACCCGGTGACGTCGGTCATGGCCGTAGCAACTGGAGCCAATAGTTTAGAGGCCAGACGGGAGCTTTCAGCCATGACGGCCAAGGTCTCGTAAAGTTGATTGCCACCAATCCTGCCCTGCATGTAACCGGCAAGAATCACTCCAGTACCGAGGGGCTTGGTCAAGAGGATATTATCTCCTGCCTGTGCTCCGCACTGCGATACGCAATCATGCTCTTTATCGCCGATGACCGTAAATCCAATCGTGAGTTCCGGTCCTTGTGCCGTGTGTCCGCCGACAATTTTCACCCCGACCTCATCGCATGTCTGGTGGGCCGCTTGCATGATCTCGCGAAGCGTCTCGGTCTGGAGTCTTTCACTCATATGGGGAAGGGTTACTGATGCCAATGCATATTGGGGTTGCACTCCCCTTGCCCATACGTCGCTCATTGCATGAAGAGCGCAAATCCTTGTGAACAGGGAATGATCATCCATGAATGACCGGAGGTGATCGGTGCTGATCACCAAAGTGTCATTGGCCAGCTGGATTTCAGCGGCATCTTCGCTCCATTCTGGCCGTGAATCGGTCAGGGACTCCTTCAGGGCCAGATCAAGACTCTTTCGGGCCACCTTTGCTCCGCATCCGGCACACAGCTTGGCGGAATTTCTGAACAATTCCTGACTACCGGTTGCCACCTCCCGTGGCATGGTCAGTTTCGGCGGGGTGATATCCAAAACGAACCGGTTCATGAATTTGCGGTCAATACGATCTTTCCAGCGCCAAACCCGGGAGCCCTCGAAAGTCAGGCCAAACTTGACGGCCACACCATTCTTCCGTCCGGTCGAGATGATTTTGAGAAAATCCTTCTGAGGTCGGTATGGTGCGAGCGGCTTGCCTGTCAATGCAGCGCGCAGATTTTTGAACAGGACTGGCGCCTGACGAACGGCATAAACGCCAGCCCTTGGGAGTTGAGAATGCGGATTGACGGCACAATCCCCAACAGCGAATATCGACTGATCGGGATGGGTGGAACGAAGGTATTGATCAACAATCACAAACCCCTCAGAGTTGGGCAGTCCAGTCTGTCGAATCCAGTCGTGCGACTTGGCGCCAGCCGCTCCGACTACAAAGTTGGCCTTGAGAAACTCGCCTGAAGTCAAGGTTACACCGGAAGAGTCAATGCGGTGCGCCTCGGTTTGGCACAGCCGTCCGATCTCATAATGATCCAACTGTCGGATGATTCGCTGTCGTGCGGCGGAATTGATTTCACCCAGTATGTCATCCTGACTTTCAATGATGGTTAAATTGGCACCAACAGGACTTGCCTGGTCGAGTTGACACTTCATTGCCAAGGCAAGTTCAACACCACCGACGCCAGCACCAAGAACAACGACGTTGGGTTCAAGGCTGTCAGTTCTGATACGTCTCAAAAACGCGTTCCACTGCCGAGCAAACAATCCAAGCGGCTTTGCCGGAGTACCAAACCGCTCGAATCCCTCAAGCTCATTCAAAGCCAAGGTAATGCCTACGTTCAATGACATCACGTCATAATGGATGTCGGGGCCGTGTTTGCGCTTGATCCGACGTGTAGAAGGATCAACATCGACGACGTCATCCAGAACAAACCTGACTCCTGCATATTGGGCTATTCTGACCAGATCCATGGTCAGCTCGTCCAATGCATAGTGTCCCGCGACATAACCCGGCAACATGCCGGTGTACGGTGCCGTTGGCTGAGGATTGATCAGCGTGAGACGCACCCCGGGAAGTGGTTTCATGGCCCATTTCAACAGAAGCAGGGCATGGGCATGTCCGCCACCAATCAGAACCAGATCTTTTGAGCAGGGATAGTTGGTTGTGCGCATAATACTGGTGCAGGATGCAATCGCATTCCGCCCGAAACGTGTTGGCCAAGAGAGTGCCTATTCGTCAAGCGAATGTTTTGAAACAATTTTGAAGCCAGATTTACTATAATTCCGTTTGCTATAGAGGGAAAGTTATAAGAGTCTGTGCGCAGTGATGGGACAAGAGCAAGGTGCAAGCCATGTGTCAACTTCGATTGACTGGCAAAGGTCGGGAAGACAGGTTGGCGATATTCGCATCAACTGGTCCGACGATTTTGTGCCGCTCGGTTATCATTCGGTTCCCATCGTGTATTTCAGCAATGGTCAAGGCCCGACTGTCCTACTCACAGGAGGTGTTCATGGTGATGAGTTTGTTGGCCCCAGTTCGCTGATGCGTCTGGTTCAACGGATCGATCCCGGACAAGTCAACGGCAAGATAATTCTCATTCCGGCTTTGAACCGACCGGCCGTTTCGGTTTCAACCCGCAATTCACCTCTGGATGGTGCCAACCTGAACCGAGCGTTCCCGGGCTCGCCAACGGGTCGACACACCGAACTGATTGCCGATTATATCGAAAACACCATCATGCCGAATTGTGACGCGATAATTGATTTGCATGCCGGCGGCAAGGCCTCGTGTTTTACTCCTTGCACCCTGGTAACCGATGTTCCCGACAAAAGTCTTTTTGAGGCCGGGGTACGACTGGCAGAAGCGTTTGGCCTTCCAACATTGTGGATTTTGGGGGCCTACAACGATAGTCGTTCGGTCAACTCTGCTGCGGCTCGTCAGCAGGTTCCCATGATTGCAACCGAACTGGGCGGGGGAGGGGGCACCGATCCCAACTGGACTCTGGCTGCTGAGCAGGGAATAAAGCGTTGCCTGAAATACCTTGGAGTGATGCCATCACTCAATATGGAAGAACTGGGCAGTATGGATGCGATACAACGCAAGATTACGATTCAAAGTCCGCAAGACAGCGTTTTTGCACCAGGAAGAGGCCTGTTTGATCGCGTGTGTCACGCGGGGAGCATGGTTAAGAAAGGTCAGTTGGCCGGTTATTTGCACTGGCTGGAAGAACCTGAGAGGCCATCGCTGGAATTGCAATTTCCCTCTTCAGGATACATTCTTGCCCATCTAAGCCGTGGCATGGTTAATCGTGGGGAGACACTATATCTGGTCACACAACTTCTTGGCTGAGCGGTGAACACCGACTCCGCGACCGTCCTCTAAGGTCGAGAGGAGACAGGACCGGATTTGGCAACTGTTCAGAGTGGTGAGCCCGACAGGATTCGAACCTGTGACCCACTGATTAAAAGTCAGTTGCTCTACCAGCTGAGCTACGGGCCCGTGTCTGACGTGTTCGGAGCCATACTTAACTTTCCGACACAGGCTACCATTTAGAGTGCTGCTGGCTAGGTTTGAAGGTTTGGCGATGACAAAAAATTCCAGTCCTCTGCAATTCATGAAAATGCATTGTCTCGGGAATGACTTTGTAGTCATTGATTCCCGTACGGGAAGCACTGTACAGGTACAATCGATTGTCAGCACGATTGCCAACCGTCGGTTTGGTGTTGGCTGTGATCAGCTAGTCGAAATCAAGGAGAGTGAGGATGCTTTCGCCCGGCTTGAATTTTACAATGCCGACGGATCATCGTCGTCCACCTGTGGCAATGCGACGAGATGCGTGGGGCGGTATTTCATGGATCAGAACTCACAATCCAGTATCTTGCTTGAAACAGACCGAGGACTGTTGACCTGTGAGAAGGTCGGAGATTTGACTCGTGTCAATTTGGGGCATCCTTCGACCCGCTGGCAGGACATTCCCCTATCTAAGGATATTGACACTCTCCACCTGCCTTTGGATGGAAGCCCTTGCGCAATCGGGTTTGGCAATCCACACTGCGTTTTTTTCGTTGATGATCTGCAACAGGTGGACATTGAGACTGAAGGGCCCAGAATTGAGCACTCCGCCCTTTTTCCGGAGCGGACGAACGTTGAATTTGTCAAGGTGTTGTCACGAGGCAAGGTTGAGATGATAATCTGGGAAAGAGGTGCTGGCAGAACCAAGGCGTCGGGTTCTGGAGCGAGTGCGGCTGCCGTTGCCGCCATGCTTCGAAATCTTGTTGAAAGGGAGGTCACTGTTTGCCTAGAAGGAGGCAATCTTGTTGTCGAGTGGAAGCCGGATGGCATTTGGATGACGGGATTGGCCACGCACGTGTTCAATGGAGTCATCACGGATCAGTACAGGGAAAATGAGTTTAGACACTAACACGGTAAATCTAAAAACCCTTGGTTGCCGTTTGAATGCCTACGAATCTGCAGCCATGAAGGAACTTGCCGGCGATGCCGGAATCGAGACGGCGGTGATCATCAATACATGTGCCGTTACCGGGGAGGCAGTGCGCAAGTCGCGCCAGACGGTCAGACAGGCCAAGCATCATCATCCCGAGGCAACGATAATTGTCACCGGCTGTGCTGCCCAGATCAATCCTGAAGAGTTCAGACAGATACAGGGCGTCGATTGGGTCTTGGGCAACGATCAAAAACTGTTGCCGTCTTCATGGCAGGAAATCGCCAGAAGCAAGGATGCAAGTGGCAAAGAAAGCTACTCGAATCTGGTTGACGACATCATGAAGGTCAAGGAGTTGAACCCACACATGACCACCGGGTTCGACAATCGGGTGGTAGCCTATGTTCAGATACAAAACGGCTGTGACCATCGATGTACCTTCTGCATAATCCCCTACGGGCGAGGCAATTCCCGGTCGATTCCAGCCGGTGCATTGGTAGAACAAATCGGAAGACTGGTTGCTGAAGGCTTCAAGGAAGTGGTGTTGACCGGAGTGGATATTGCCAGTTGGGGCAAGGATTTGCCGGGTTCCCCAAAACTGGGGTATCTGGTTGCCAGAATTCTGAAATTTGTACCCGATCTGCAACGATTGAGACTGTCGTCCATGGACCCGGCGGAAATCGATGAAGAGTTGGTGTCCACCTTCGCCGATGAGGAACGGCTCATGCCGCACTTGCATCTCTCTGTCCAGGCTGGTGACAACATGATACTCAAGCGCATGAAGCGCCGTCACTGCCGTGAAGACGTTATTGAACTGTGTCGCAGAATACGACGTTTGCGACCGGATGTGATCTTCGGGGCCGACCTGATAGCTGGATTTCCGACTGAAACGGAGGCCATGTTTCAGAACTCTTTGTTTATCGTTAATGACTGCGATTTGACTTGGCTGCACGCGTTTCCATTCAGTCCACGCGCCGGAACTCCCGCCGCAAGAATGCCTCAGAACAATGGTACGACCATTCGAGAGCGTGCAGCCCGACTAAGGGAGGTCGGGGCCAAAAAGGTCAAGGAATTTTTCGAGACCCAAATCGGAAGACATCATTCAGTCCTGATTGAATCCTCAACTACGGGCAGAACCGGACAATATTCAGTGGTCGAATTCGATGGCAGGGAGAGTCCCGGACATCTGAAGGTAATGGCAGTTACAGGTTACAATGAAAGTCGACTGCTGGGAATACCGGTTGATAGTTGATACTTGAAGGAGATTTAGGGAATGAAGCTCTACACCAATCCGGCCTCGCCCTTTGGCCGCAAAGTCAAGGTTCTCGTTGAAGAGTTGAATGCAAGTCATCAGGTGGAAACGGTCCATGTTGCCGGCTCACCGCTTGACGCCGGCACAATACCGATAAGCGACAATCCGTTGGGTAAACTTCCAATTTTGACAGACATCAAGCTCGGAGCCTTGTACGATAGCCGTGTGATATGCGATTATCTGAATGCTCTTTTCAAGGGCGGGTTATATCCCAAGGGAGACAATCGATTTGCCGTGTTACGACTGGAAGCATTGGCTGACGGCATTATGGATGCGTCGGTTCTCATCGTTTACGAAAGAAGATGTCGCCCGGAGACCGGTCAATCTGACGATTGGATGGCCGGTCAGTGGCAAAAGGTTCGGCGTTCTCTGGCTTTTCTGGAAAGCAGGGTCGAAGGATGGTCTGATACCGATTTATGCATCGGTCAGATTGGAGTCGGTTGTGCCTTAGGCTACCTGGATTTTCGCCATTCCGATCGACCTTGGAGAGGTGAATGCCCGAAACTTGCAGACTGGTTTGAAACCTTCGGTTCCCGCTCAAGCATGATTCAAACTCGCCCGGAATGAACTGACTCATCGCAGAGTTGGGTACACGGAGTAACGGGAGTGCTGGAACCGTCGACTGCACAAACTGGATGGTACAGGCGAAACGGCGTTGGCGGGGTATGCGATCAGAACCATGAGCCTGTTATGCAAAAGGCTGGCAGTCCTGAGATTGATCGGCGATCACTGTGTCCGAAATCGTATTGGATTCGGATTGCTTCACTAGTGATTTATCTCCCAAATATCGTCAACCACATGGCATGGCCGCCGGGTTGAGCTGATGTACATACCTCGCAGTACCCGGTGGCCTTCAGATATCCGGTCAGAAGCGGAGGGTCAGTGAGAGCCCGCCTCCGAAGTCGGTGCTGTTGCTGCCGGCCGTCGTGTAAAACACGTCCCCCGCCAGCATCATCGCGTCGGTGTCCCCCAAGGGCATCGCACCGCCTACGCCCACACGCACCCAGGTCGGCTTCACCTCAGTCTTGAGCTTGGTCGCGGCCGCCATCACTTCATGTTCGGGCGCAAACTCATGCTCCAGATCCAAGGACGCGTACAGTCGACGGTCCGCATCCACCGGACCCAGCTCAGCCAGCACGCCGACACGACCCTGAACACTCTGCTCCTTGTCCGGAGCGACGATGCCGGCACCGTCAATCCTGGCCGGCTCGTCAAGGGCGTCCATGTCGACCGCTGACCAGGACAGACCCCCACGCGGGATCACGATCATGTCCCCCACGCTCATCCGCCGACCGACTTCCACGCCGAGCGTCAGACCGTTGCCGCCACCCGTGGAGGTGATCGAACCGACCGCACTGTTGGCCGACACCATCGTGATATCAAAGAACCGGGTGTAGCTCAGCTGGCCGTCCACATACAGCCCGCTGTCGTCCGTCCAGGTCAGGGACACGCCCACACCGGTGCCGCTGGCTTCCATGGTGCCACCCCTCTTGACGGTGGCCTCGCTCTGTCGGTAGTGGGCACTCACGCCCAGCACCAGACGATCATCGGTCGGCACCTCCAGACCCGCCTCAAAGTCGGTCTGCTTGACATCCCACGCCAGAGACTGACGCCAGAAGTCACGGGCGGTCGTCGATGTATCAGCCATCCGTTCTCCATCACGAACCGCCAGACGCACCCAGACACCCGTGCGGGAACCCGGCACCGCCACATGCTCCCCCTTGCTGCTCTGAACCATGACCTCCTCGTCGCCGATGCTCCGGCGGGGCACCGCCATGCGCGTGCTGTAGGGCGTCAGCTCCACCAGACCCAGAAGCACCGAGGGCAACACCTCATACAGACGCGCCCGGTGGCTGTACAGACGCAGGTCGGGAGCAGAGGTGTCATCCTCAAACTTGTAGCCCCCCGTAATCGTCTTGAGATGGGCCCGGATCACCTTGTCATACACGCCCTTCATCTCGCCACGGCGATGAATGATCGCATCAGCGGCATCCGGCGTCAGAACCCTCTCGGTTCCCGACGAACTGCGGGTCTGGAACTTGAGTGTCGAACGGGTGTCGTCTTCACTCCCTTTCGCCGGGTTCAGGATATCCCCCTCGACATGACCCACAAGACCCACATCGTCCTCTTCCAGGACGATGGTCACCGGATTGGCGTCGGTGCCCGCATAGGCGTCCACCTGAATGGCGACCTTGGACTTGGAACCGACATAACCCTGCGAACCGACCAGGATCGTACCACCCCTGACCTTGGTCGCGTCGCCACCGGTACGCCCTCCGACGAGCACACCGGCGTATTTGGTGCCACTGGTGTATTTGCTGTCTCCCGTGACCGTGCCAAAGATCTGGACATCAAACAGGCCACTGCCCTCGTGAGTGATCCACAGACCTTGTCTGGTCGCGGTGATCATGCTGCCTTTCTTCGTCGTGACCATGATTTTACCAGCACCCGTGCTCACCTCATTGAACGCATAGATGCCTTCCGCGGCCGACTCGATCTTGCCCTCATGGGTCACCTCGACCGTGCCGCTACCATTACCTCCTACGAACGCGTTGATGCCGGCAAAACTTTCGCCCGTATTCTGAGCCGTTATGGAACTGTCCTTTCCGGTCGTGACTGTGACGCTGCCATTACCCTTGTTACTCGCCAGTATTCCGCCGTTTTTCGCCGTAATCGTGCCGTTGTGAGTGATCTCGATGTTGCCCGTGCCGGAACCGGGAAAAATACGCGCGTAGATGCCATCATTGCCGCTGGATGTAATCGCGCTGCCCAAGGCCGTTTCAACCTTGATGTCACCAGTACCCGAGCCGACCCGGTTGCTCACATAGATGCCTTCCGCTCCCGTCTTGAGTGTGCCCTGATGAATTACCGTGACCATGCCCTTGGTATTGCTCCCTCGCACCGACGCGTTGATGCCGGCATAACCGTCGCGCGTATCCTGAGCCGTGATGGAACTGTCCTTTCCAGTCGTGACCTTGACGTTGCCCCGGCTTTCGTTGGTGGCCAGTATTCCGGTTGAACTCGTTTCAATCGTGCCATCATGGGTGATCGTGATGTCTTCCGCTGTGGTGCCGCCGTCAATATGTGCCCAGACGCCGCGCCCGCTGCTGGATGTGATCTTGCTCCCCGCTTCAAGCGTGATCGTGACACGGCTCTTTGTAGGACGCGGATCCCCCGCTACCCGACCCACGTGAATCCCATCTATTCTGGAGGTGATTGTTCCCGCATGGGTGATCACAACGCCTCCCGTGCCGTCTTGGCGAACCCGAATGCCCTTTGCCTGAGACGCAATTGTGCTGCCGGCCGTCGTCTTGATCTCGATACTCCCTGCACCCGCCGCCAGCCGATTGGCCGCATAAATGCCATCCTGAGTCGACGTGATCATCCCCTCATGGGTGATTGTCGTTTGGCCATCACCCGTGTGAAAGACGGTCAGACCGCGATGGTTGGAGTAGAGCTTCCCCTTGTTTGCAACCACGAGATCGTTGGCATTGTTGCGGCCCAAGTCCGCAGTCCAAACGTTGATGGCCCCCTCGAGGTTCTCCGTTCCCGTGGCCCGCTGTGTCGTCGACGAGCCAATCTTCTTGCCGGTCTCAAGGGTCAATGTCAGATCAGCGGTCAGGTACGTGCATTGCACCCGTGCGGCTTTATCAGCGGTGACGGTGACCACCGTTGGAGGCGTCCCGGACGAAATATCGACGTTCTCGCACGATGTTTGAGCCGACGCGAAATGGGGTCCGGCCACAAACCCCGCAAGCAGCACGCCAATCGCCAGAAGTCCTGAACCCGACCCGCCAAGGGACCGGGCCGAGGAATGATCTACCCCCCCCTCGCGCGTTTATCGTTGCAGGCACGGAGTATCGCCCACACTTGCCTTCAATCAACTGTAATTCGTTCACGACAAAACTCCTATTTTGGCATCCAAAAATGCGAATTTGTTACCATCATGTACATTCCTTCCAACGCGATTGGCAACATGTTTTTTTTGACGCCGTTCATTTTCCAGCGCAGTATCGCATTTGTGCAACACTTCGAACAGTTGGACCTTGAGACTGCATATCTGGAACGACACTCATTGTGAGTGGTAAGCGGGCTTTGCTGGCCTATCTGCCTACCACCAGTTTTCGAAAACCGGCTGATCGCTTGATGGCATGCTCGGGTCAACATCATGCGTCACAGCGTGAGAGTGGGCTAAACAAGGCAGAATTCAAGTTGAGTGCGTGAATGCAGCTGCCTGCAGCCGCGACGATCACTATGTCTTGAAGTATCGCAAGGTTACACCTCTGATACGACAAGATACGGCCGTCAGCCAGATTTGCTGCCACAAACTCTTCAAGGCCAGCATATGGTCCTCGCCAAGTATGGACATCGACTCGACATTGTTTGCTGAGGCCATTGGTCGGGGAATGTCTGGCCGAAACTGTGTCTGCGTAACATCATGCAATATTCAACTGGCAAAAGTCGCTTGCAAGTCATCGCGCAAGACTGACTTTTGAATTTTCAGCATCGTGTTACGGGGCAGTTCGTCACGGTGAAATACGGCCTTAGGGCATTTGTAGGGGGCCAGTCGTGTTTTGGTGAAACGGATAATGTCTTCAGCGGCAATCCAACAATTGTTGTCACCGACAATAACGGCAACAACACCTTCGCCAAAATCAGGATGCGGGACTCCAACGACAGCAGATTCCTTGATTCCAGGAATCGAATCAATGACAATTTCAACTTCTTTGGGATAAACGTTGAGGCCGCCAGTAATGATCAGGTCCTTGTCCCGCCCCTCAAGCGTCAGATAGCCATCCGAGTTGATTTTGCCCAGGTCACCGGTGATGAAATAGCCGTCAGGAGTGAATTCTTGCGCCGTGAGTTCAGGCTTGTTCCAATAGCCCGAAAATAGTCCCGGGCTCCGGACTTCGACTGACCCAATCTCGCCGCGGTCGGCCATCCGGTTCTTGTCGTGATTCCAAATGCGCAAGTCGACCCCGGGAAGTGGCAGACCAGCCGAACCGGCAAGGCGTTTTCCCTTCAGAGGATTTGATGTCAGAATACTGGCTTCCGTCATGCCGTAGCGCTCGAGGATTGTGTGACCGGTTCGTCGCTTCCATTCATCATGCGTGTCTTCAAGCAAGGGAGCGGACCCTGAGATAAACAGTCGAAAGTGGTCAAGGCTGATCTGATCCAAGGCCGTATTGTCAAGAAGTCGGGCATAATGGGTTGGCACACCCATCATCGCCGTGCACAGGGGCATTTGACGGATGATCGCGTTTGAATCAAATTGGCGCATGAACATGATGGTTCCTTGACCCAGCAACAGAACGTTGAAGGCCACAAACAAGCCGTGCAAGTGATAGAGGGGCAAAGGGTGCAACAATGTATCGGCCGAAGTGAAGCGCCAAATTGTGTTCAAGGCCTTGGCATTGGTCAGGAGGGCCTTGTTGGACAGCTGCACTCCTTTGGGCTTGCCAGTCGTTCCCGAAGTGTACAAAAGGGCGGCGGTCGCCTTTTCATCGACGGTAGCGATGCACTCATCCCTGGAAAAGTTCTTTTTGGACTGATAGAGAGAGCCCGATTCGTCAGGATTGAGTGTCAAGATGTTGGCAATGCCCGCCTTTGAAGCCACCGATCGCAGATCCGCCTGGCGGCTCTCCCCGACAACCAGCAATCGAGGCTCTGCGTCACAAAGGAAGAACTCTATTTCAGTATTTGTATAATCGGGGTTCATGGGTAAAAACACGACCCCCTGACTTAAACAGGCCAGATAGAGTTCAAGAACCCCAATGGACTTGCAAGCAAGAACAGCTACGCGGTCACCCGGCTGGATGCCATAAGCCCGAAGCAAGTGGCCTGCTCGGGCTACATCAGCGAAGAAATCACCATAAGAGATGGACGCGCCGTCCGGTTCAAGTACCAAGAGGTGATCCGGATTTTTCTTACGTCCGCTTGCCAGCGCAAAAAACAGGTTGCTCGTCATTGGCCCCAGCACATTCAGATGAGACAGGAAACGCAGAGCCGCTCGCCAGCACAAGGCAACAAGTACACCGCAGTCTTGGGAGAAAGCGGGCGCCGGTACCACATCCGCGGCACTTATAACCGCAAAGTATGGCCGCAGATACACATGTTAAACCCCAAACATAAACAGAGGTACCAGTGCGCCCGAAACCCATATTAGGAGAACTGAATGAAGTTTTCAACCAATTTTTTTTATTTTTGTGCTTATTTTATTCGGCCAATGAACAACCCTTGCTCTTGGCCGAAGCGGTTTCGGTCGGTCCCGCCTAAGCGAAGATGATTCATGCTTCTTGAAACCATTGAAATTTGTCAAGACTTGGCGTAGATAAATGCAAGTCTCATGATCAGGATGGGGGAGTTGTTTTTTGTCTGGTACGGAACAGAATAAGCCGACGCGCCGAGATTTCTTGTATTATGCCACGGCCGGAACGGGAGCAGTTGCGGCAGGAGGAGCCGTGTGGCCTCTGATTGACCAGATGAATCCAAGTGCCGATGTTCAGGCTCTGGCCTCGATTGAGGTCGACGTATCAGGGGTTGAGCCGGGAACGCAGATCATCGTCAAATGGCTGGGCAAGCCGGTATTCATTCGTCGTCGAACGCCAGAGGAGATCAGTGCGGCCCGCAGTGCGCAACTGGACGATCTGATCGACAAGGAGGCCCGCAATGCCAATCTGGACGATGAAACAAGCGCTTTGGATCACAATCGCAGTCTGGATGAAAGTGGCTCGTGGCTCGTAATGGTAGGGGTCTGCACGCATCTGGGATGTGTGCCAATCGGCGATGGAGCTGGAGAATATGGCGGTTGGTTCTGTCCGTGCCACGGTTCTCACTACGATACTTCGGGCCGGATTCGCAAGGGGCCAGCGCCAGAGAACCTGGAGATTCCGCAGGCCACATTTCTGAATGAAACGACAATTAAACTTGGCTAGGTGATAAATTATGTCAGGTATTCCGCATGACAGCTATGTTCCCCAATCAGGCTCTGCAAAATGGTTGCACAGACGCCTGCCCGTCGTGTCGCTGCTATATGACACCTTGATGATACCCACTCCCAAGAATTTGAACTGGATGTGGATTTGGGGTGTGGTGCTGACCTTCTGTCTTGCACACCAGATAATCACTGGCATAGTGCTGGCGATGCATTACACCCCGCATGTGGACATGGCCTTCGCAAGCGTTGAACACATCATGCGGAATGTCAATTCCGGCTGGGCCCTTCGCTACTTGCATGCCAACGGTGCATCACTCTTTTTTCTGGCTGTGTATTTTCATATTTTTCGGAGCATCTATTACGGGTCATACAAGGCTCCGAGAGAAATCACCTGGATCATTGGCATGCTGATCTACGTGCTGATGATGGCCACGGCATTCATGGGGTATGTCCTGCCATGGGGACAGATGTCTTTCTGGGCGGCCACAGTTATTTCAGGTCTTTTTGGAGCCATTCCGGGAATTGGGGAGACGGTCCAGACGTGGATTTTGGGTGGGCCGGCTGTCGACAATGCGACCTTGAATCGGTTTTTCTCGCTTCACTATCTGCTTCCATTCGTCATTGCGGGTCTGGTTATCGTTCACATTTGGGCGTTTCATACGACCGGCAACAACAATCCGACAGGGGTTGAGGTCAGACGAAGCTCCAAAGAGGAAGCCCAGAAGGACTCGGTGCCGTTCTGGCCCTATTTTGTGATCAAGGATCTCTTTGCCTTGGGCGTGGTGCTCATCGTCTTCTTCGCCATAGTCGGCTTCATGCCTAATTATCTCGGACATCCCGACAACTACATTGAAGCGAACCCGCTTGCCACGCCGGAACATATTGTACCCGAGTGGTACTTCCTGCCGTTTTACGCAATCTTGCGAGCCTTTACGTCCGACGTCTGGGTTGTCCAGCTGGTCAGTTTCATAACGGGGGGAATCATTGACGCCAAGTTTTTTGGCGTCATTGCCATGTTCGGTTCAATCGTCGTCCTGGCTCTCCTGCCTTGGCTGGACTCGTCCGTTATCCGTTCTGGCAAGTACCGCCCACATTTCAGATGGTGGTTCATCCTGCTGGTTTTTGACTTTATCGTCCTGACTTGGGCTGGAAGTCGACCGGCGGAGGGCATCTATGCAGTCATTTCTCTGGTGGGAGCCGCCTACTGGTTCATCTTCTTTCTGATTGTCATGCCGTTGCTGGGCATTCTTGAATCTCCGGACCAACGCCCCTTGACGATTGAAGATGATTTCAACAAAAAGCATTCCCTGCCGGAATGATCCCTCCGCCATCCTCAAAACAGACAAGGATCCATCGTACATGAGAAATTTTCTGGTTGTATCCTGCATTGTCTTGCTGTCCGGCACAAACCCTGGACTGGCGGCTGGCGGCGATGATGTGTACGTCGAAGACATTTCCTTTTCTTTTGAAGGCCCCTTTGGCACTTTCGATTCGGAACAGCTGCAGCGGGGCCTGGTCGTATATCAGGAAGTGTGTGCGGCCTGTCACGGCTTGAAATATGTTCCCTTCCGAACACTCGGTGATCCGGGAGGGCTGGATCTTAGCGAAGATGCCGTCAAGATATTTGCTCGAAACTTTGATGTTTTTGATCCCGAACTGGACGATTTCAGATCGGCGATACCCCGCGACAACTTTCCGGCCAACGATTCGGTCGGAGCTCCCGACTTGTCGCTGATTACCAAGGCTCGCGCCGGCTTCCATGGACCGGAAGGAACGGGCCTGAACCAGCTATTTCGTGGCATCGGCGGTCCTGAATATGTCTATTCCGTGCTTGTCAACTATACCGGCGAAGAACAGGAAGAAGCCGGCACCTTGCTTTACGGCAACAAGTCCTTTGCCGGCGGATGGATATCCATGGCACCCCCACTGACCGAAGACCTGATAGAATTTGAGGACGGGACGCCGAGCACTGTCGAGGGTATGGCCGAGGATGTAACAGCGTTCCTGACCTGGGCCGCGGAACCGAAAATGATGGTCCGCAAGCAGGCCGGCTTCACGATAATCATCTTGCTGACACTTCTGACAGCCCTTTTGTACTTGACAAACAAAAAGCTCTGGGCGCCGATCAAGGAGCGAAAAAAGGATGATCTTGACACGTGACAACAGGTCAAGGGTCACGTATTCAACGAGTCAGATTGGTGTCCCCAGAATGTTGGGGATAGTGTAGAGCTTGTCCAAGGCCCATCTCAGTTCCTGCTGATGAATCCCGCTCAGTTCCGAAGGTGCTACGCTATTGGAAGGCTTGAGGCCTTTTTCCAGATCCGACATTTGTTGCCGCAGGATTAGACCCAGCAAAATTCCGTGTGCGCTGAGCAGGTCATCGATGAGTTGATCGGGCACGGCATTCCGTTTCTTGAATTCCTCCAGACGGGCAGCCGTTGATCGCGGGCGTATTCCATGGCGAAGAGCCACGACCCGCGCGGTTGAAAAAATGGGCATCACGCCCCCTTTCTTGAGATCCACGCGACCATTTTCGAGCTTCAGGCGACCGAACAGTCCGGTCGGCACATCAAAACGGCTGGCTCGCAAGCTCAGCCGGTTGAGGAAGGGTTTGGCCTGGCTTGCAAGTTCGAGTGCCTCGTTACGCAGATTGTTGGCCAGGTTGTAATCGCCATGGGTTGGCAACGAGTCGAAATATATGTCTGAATTCAGCAGGTCCTTTGAGCTGGTACGGTTGAGCCAATAGTGGATTGTTTCTTGCCACGCCGCCACACTCTTTCTCCATTCCGGGTTGGACGCCATGACGCCGCCAGTGCAATACAGAATCCCGGTTTGATTCAATATGTCGGCGACACGCTTGCCGATGGCTTCAAAAAGCCTGTCCGCCTCATCGGTTGGCTCCGAGTGCTCGTAGATGATGGCGTTGTCCTGATCCATCGCCAGCAGACTCTCGCCCCGTCCGCCCGACCCCAGCACAATCATGGCATAATTCGGGATGGACGAATGAACGCTGTCCGACAGCAATTCGTCTTCAGCCATTTCACATGCGCGTTTGGTAAGACCCCGCAATTCCCTGGAAATGATTGCAGCGACCAGCGTGGGGCTGATTCCACTATGGACCAGCGACCGGCAAACCGAGGCCAGGCCGGACCACACCTTGCCCAGCTCTTCCGGTGTGTTGGCCTCGAGAATATCCTTACCGAGACCGATGGCCTCGGATGAGTAATTCCCGAACATGTCCCGAGAACTTATGACTCCGACTATTTCGTCTTCATCGTTGAACACGGCCAAGCGTCGGAGATTCTTTTCCCCCATGGTTACCATGGCCCGATACATGAATTCCTTGTGATGAATGAGCGCCACCGGATCAGAACAATGATGTGCGGCCGTCTCGCCCAAGGCAACGATTCCGCCGGTGTGAATGGCCCGAAGAATGTCGGTTTCAGTGAGAATGCCGTAATGACGGTCACCCTCCAGACGGACAATCACCGAGCCAATTTTCTTGCTGATCAGAATGCCCAGAGTATCCTGGATGGATGTATGAGCGTCAACCATGACGGGTGCGGTCATGATGTCGGCTATCCGTTTCTTGTACGGGTAGGCGTCGACATTTTGAATTGCGGAGTGAGCCGGAATTTCCAGGCGTTCAAATCCGCCTTGGCGGCGATTTATTTCTCCCGTCGCTCGCCGAGCCTCGGCGAAGGTCAGGATTCCCTGATCACGGAGCAAGGGGATCAGCTTGATGAAAACCTGAGCCGTCATGATGGCATCCGGAAGAGCCCGGTGCCGGTTCGCCGTCGAGACGTTCAGCCAGGATGCGACCGTGTCGAGGGAAAAATTTGGCAGGTTGGGAGAAAGCACACGAATCAGTTCCTCGACATCCAGGGACCGGGGTTCGTGCCACACCAAGCCATTGCGTTTGTGTTCACTTTCGAAGACGGAAAGGTCAAAGCCAATGGAGTATCCAAGAACAAACCGCGAATCCACCCACGACGAGAAGGAAGCAAAGCCTTCCTCAAAAGAGGGGCAGTCGTGTACGTCCTTGTCGGTGATGCGGTGAATCCGGGTTGACCGCTCGGGAATCGGAATGTCCGGCTTAATCAGGATATCGATGGTCGAATCCTCGATGATCGTGCCTGCGTGGATGGCAACACCCGCCAACTCGATCACCCGGTCCACCTTGGGATTCAGTCCTGTGGTTTCAGAATCTATGACGACGGCATCAAGCGCCGCCAGCGGCAGTCCAAGATCGGTTTCCTTGGGAGAATGGAACGTCATGACAGATCGCACCTATCAAAAAAACGGAACTCATTCGACGAACATTTTGAATCAGGTTCATCTTTCATGGGATCTAATATATTGGTCAAAAGTGCATAAATCGTTACTGTCATATGAAATTTCGCAAAGGCAAGTTTGGATCATGGATTTCAGAAAGGTTCGGGCATGGCAAGATGGCAGGAAGTGTGCAGGGTTGATGAGGTTGATGTTGAGGAGCTGAAACGATTCTTTTACAATGACAGGCCCTATGTAATCTGCCGTTCTCCCAACGATGAGTATTTTTGCCTAGACGGTCTGTGCACACATGAAAAAGTGGACCTCAGCGAAGGGATGATTTTCGAAGGTGAGCTTGAGTGTCCCAAGCATTTTGGCACCTTTGACTACAGAACGGGAGAAGCCATGGGCGCTCCTGTCTGCATTGACCTGAAGACCCATCCGGTCAAGGTTGAAGGAGGAAGGATTTTCGTCAGCATCGAATAGCGCATTCGACAAAGCATGTCAGGGAGAAAGAGTGTCAATCAACACCATCGGTAGAATTCTCAGACTCACGACGTGGGGGGAGAGTCACGGCCCCGCCATCGGGGCCGTTCTGGATGGGTGCCCCCCGGGCATAACGATCAAGGCCGAAACCATCCAGCAATGGCTGGACAGGCGCAGGCCCGGTCAGAACAGGTATACAACGCAACGCCGGGAGGATGACAGGGTTGAAATCATGTCCGGTGTTTTTGAAGACAAGTCAACGGGAACGCCAATTCAGTTGTTGATCCGCAACACAGATCAGCGAAGCCGCGATTATTCCGAAATAAAAGACACGTTCAGGCCCGGACATGCCGACCTGACATATTGGCATAAATATGGTCATAGAGATTATCGAGGGGGAGGGCGTGCGTCAGCTCGCGAAACGGCTTCTCGGGTTGCTGCGGGAGGCATAGCTCGATCAATATTGCACGTCATTTGCCCAGCAGTCAGAATCAAGGCGTACATGGTTCAGATGGGCGAGCATGCAATCTCCCGAAGTGATTTCGATATTGAAGAAATTGACAACAATGTCTTTTGGTGCCCTGATGCCGTGGCAGCCCAAAAGTGGGCCGAATACCTCACCGATATCCGCAAGAGTGGCGACTCGATAGGAGCCATGGTTGAGGTGTGCGCCCAAGGAGTTCCTCCGGGAATAGGGGCACCGATCTATGCCAAGCTGGACAGCGACCTGGCGGCAGCCATGATGACCATTAATGCCGTCAAGAGTGTGGAGATTGGTGACGGTGTCGCCGTGGCCAACCTCAAGGGAAGCCAAAACAGTGATGAGCTCCACCTTGAGGATCATCGGCTTGCATTCAAATCCAACCATAGTGGAGGGATTCTCGGGGGCATTTCCACCGGTCAGGACATAATCGTTCGAATTGCCGTCAAGCCGGCTTCATCAATATTGATTCCTAAAGAGTCCGTCACTACGAGCGGCACTGCAACTGAGGTAAGTACAAGGGGGCGTCATGATCCCTGTGTCGGGATACGGGCAGTTCCCGTGGTTGAGGCGATGATGGCCTTGACCTTGGCTGATCACCTTATGCTGCACCGGGGTCAGGTCGGAGAGATAATCGGCTACGGCTTTGAAAGAGATTAGTCCGTAGATTCACAAATCAAAGGCATGTCTGGTCTTGCTTGTGTTGAGGGAGACACGATTCATTTCCGGTCTGTTGGCCAGTCGCTGTGAAAAGTTAGGGCAAAACTTTTGGACCATGGTCGGGATCGGAGCCACTCTCCAAGGGTGCCGATTCATCACCACAGTGAGACAGATCATGATGAATGAGTCCACTGTCTAGTTCACGGTATTCTTGGGCAATTGCACCGCAACAATGCCAGCGGTAATGATCAAGACGCCGGCAAGATCAGTCAATGTTACCCCTTCACCCAGCAATAGGGCGGCAATGACAACGCCGAGAAAAGGGTTAAGAAAATGAAACGAGGAAGCCTTGGTCGGGCCGATTCGATTGACAAGTCGAAACCAAATCCATGTCGCCAAAATGCCGGGTCCCACTATTTGGTAAAACAGGGAGCCAATCAGTGGCCACGACAGATGAATAGGTTCCCAAGCTTCGAACATTACGGCAGGAATGGAAACCGCAACAAACCCGACGATCATCTGAAGGCCGACAATCATCATTAAATTCTCCTGCAGGTCGGTACCTTTTATGGCCAAGGTTGCGATGCAAAGGGCAAGGGAAGCGATTATGCAAATCGTTATGCCGAAAAGTTCCAGACCCAAACTCCACCGAGTGGTCATGATGATCACGACTCCAATAAAGCCAAGAATCAGGCCCAGGTTGCCAACCCAGCCGATGTTGTCGCGAAAGATCAGCAAGCTGAAAAAAGCGACTTGCAGGGGAAGCGAAGATGCAATGATGGCGGCCAGAGAGGCATCAATCCATTGCATGGAAACAAAGTTTGCCGTCAAGTATATGCCATTCTGACAAAACCCGAAAAGCAAAACACCGTACAGCTGTCTGGGGGCAAGACGCATAGACTGCCCAAGGGCATGAGCGATGCCAATCGCGATCACGGCTGATATGCCGAAGCGAATGGACAAGGCAGTGAGAGGCTGAATGTGAAGGACTATGACCTTGGCTGTCGAGAAAGCGCTCGACCACATCACCGAAAAAAGCAACCCCAACAGTATGGAGAGGCCATCGAGTCGTCCAATCATAACCGTTGGACGACTCGGTTCAACTTTCTATAAAGTAAATCTCTGTCTGTTCAGCGAACTACTTCTCGGCTACGGCTTTCTTCAAAGCTGAACCCCAAGAAATACGCGGAACATTGCAGGCCGGAATTGCGATGGGCTTGCCGGTGGCAGGGTTTTTTCCGGTCCGCGCACCTCGCAAGCGATAGGAAATCCTCCCGATCTTGCCGACTGGCACGACCTTGCCACCGACGATTTCGTCCATCATGATGTCCGTAACTGCGTTCAGCACGGCTTTGGCATCTTTCTTGCTTACACCGGTCCTCTCTGAAGCCTGAGCTACGAGATCATCTGTCTTCAAAACTTCTGGCATGTATTACTCCTCTTCCATTTATCAACTTGGTTTACTTAAACGAGAATGGTTAGCAACATTGTTGATTCGCCAGGATTATGCAACACCTAATTGACGTCAATCTGAAAATTGTCAGAACCAGCGCCGCAACCCCTTCGGACATCATGCTGAATTTACCCAACTCTGTCGAAAACCGAAACCTCATAATTGACAATTCGGGACTCCATTTCAACCCTATTGTGCGTCTTGACTACAAAAAGGCAGATTCTTCGAAACTCCGTAACTTGCGTGAATGCAAGTATTCCAGCGGCTTCTCTCGCAGCGAAGTCAGGGCCATGATCCCGGTAGCCAGATGATTGTTGATTTGCGTGTTGAAAAACTCGTTGGCCATTCCGGGCAGTTTCAGGACCCCATGCAGGGGCTTGTCGGATATGCATAGCAATGCTCCATAAGGCACCCTGAACCGGAACCCGTTTGCAGCGATGGTTGCAGATTCCATATCAAGGGCGATGGCTCGGGACTGGCTCAATCGTCTGATGATACCGGAATTGATTCCCAGTTCCCAGTTGCGATTATCGACGGAGGCAACCGTACCCGTGCGCATGACTTTCTTCAGCTCGAACCCTTTTTGTTCGGTAATCGTGGCCACGGCCTCTTCGATAGCCACCTGAATCTCTGCCAGTGCAGGAACCGGGACCCAAGCCGGCAGATCGTCATCCAGGACCTGATCTTCCCGCAGATAGGCATGAGCCAGGACATAGTCTCCCAAATTCTGACTGTTGCGCAATCCTGCGCAATGCCCGAGCATTATCCACGAACTCGGACGCAATACGGCAATGTGGTCCGTCGCCGTCTTTGCGTTGGACGGGCCAATCCCAATATTGATAAGACTGATGCCGTCGCGATTGGGTCTGGTCAGATGGCAAGCTGGCATTTGAGGCATCCGTTCCGGCCACACGATGGAATCTTCAGGGCGCGTGATGGAGTGATCGCCAGCCGTCACAAACGATTTATAGCCCGAATTTGGATCCGCGAGCATTCTGCGGGCATAATCCTCGAACTTGCTTACATAAAGCTGATAATTGGTAAAAAGGACAAACTTCTGAAAATGTTCGGCTCGAGTCGCAGTGTAGTGCTGTATCCGGGCAAGTGAATAGTCAATGCGCGGAGCCGCAAACAGTGCGAGGGGGTGTGAACCGTCATCATTGACGAACCCGCTCCCATTGACGATGTTGTCATGTATGACGTTCAGGTCTGGCGTGTCAAACACATCCCTGAGTGTGAAGTCTAGGCCCGACTTGCTTACGGCAGTATCCTCGGTGTGGTTCAGAGTGAAGTGAATGGCTATTGCCGTTGTGGAAGTTCCGATGTAGACGGGAGTTTTGTGATTCTCAATCAACAGGTTGATTTGTTCCGTCAGATACTTCTTGTACAGTCTCGGCTGAGTGATCGTCGTTGAATAGAAACCGGGCTGGATCACATGCCCGTAGGACAGCCGGGTATCTGGCGACCCATAGGAATGCGTAATCAGCCTTATTTCCGGGTACCATGCCCGGAAACGCTTGCCCTTCACATTGCTGGCCGAAGCATTGTCCAGCTTGTTGCGCAAAAACTGAACGGCCGTTTCATATCGATTGATCAGTTCATCTACGGCTTGTTCGCCCGAGGTGCAAGCGACTTCGTCTTGGGCTTGAGGGCTGACGAGTACCCTTCCGTCAGGACTGGATTTCATGCGGATCCATTCACAAACAGGTCGACAAACTTGGCATTGGATACGTCAAAAATCCCCCTGTTTGATATGCGGATTTCTGGAATCACAAGAAGGGCCAGCAGACTGTGCTGCATAAAGGCATTGTTCAGATTGCAGCCGGAGTGCACCATTTCAGCCCGCAAGCGATCCAGGTCACGGGCAATCTTCTGGGCGGGCTCGTCGGACAGCAGTCCGGCGATCGGCAAGCTGACCAGCGCTTTTTGCTGCCCATCTCGCCATAAGCCGATGCCCCCGCCGACCTTGGCCAGTCTGTTGACCGCCAAAGCCATGCATTCACGACAGGTTCCGACCACAATCATGTGATGACTGTCGTGAGCAATCGTCGATGCGATAGCCATGTTCCCTCTGTAGCCAAATCCGCTCACGAAACCGTTGATTACGTCGCCTGTTCGACGATGCCTTTCAACCAGTGCGATTTGGCAAACGTCTTTGTCCGGATCACTTTCGACCACTCCGTTCCTGACCGTTAGATCGACCTGTAAATGCCGCGTTGGCGCCTGATTCTCAACCACTCCAATAACATTGGTCCTGACCGCTGGCCTGGTCCGGTCGATTGTGTGGGTAATTCGGAATTGCTCCGAGGACACGGAATCCTTCAGCCGCACCGTATTCCTAGTTTTGGCAGGCCATTCAGAGCAGCGTTTTGAACCAACGAACCGACCGTTGTCGCCGACTTTCCTTCCATTGGCATAAACCAGATCGATTGGCAGCTGCATCAGATCGGTTGTCAGGAAGAAGTCGGCTCGTCGTCCCGGACAGATTGATCCCAAATCCCGTTCCAGACCAAAATGCGTGGCCGTATTTACGGTTGCCATCTGGATTGCAACCAGCGGGTCGCAATCGCATTTGATGGCATGCCTGACAACCCGATCCATATGGCCGTCATTCACTAAAGTTCTGGCATCGCAGTCATCTGTACACAGGATAAAGTTACGAGGATCCAGCTTCTTTTCCGTGATGGCCGTAATCTGGGCCTTAACATCGTACCAGGCGGACCCCAGTCTGAGCATCGCCCGCATGCCTTGGCGCGAGCGAGATATGGCGTCAATTTCGCGAGTGCCTTCGTGATCATCGGCCGGGCCTGATGCAACATAGGCATGAAAGCCGTTGTCCAGTACAGGCGAGGGATAGTGGCCACCGACAGTTTTGCCCACCATGCGAGTCAGGGCCATTTCGCCAAACAGTTTGGGATCTCCCTTTGTGACTCCCATGAAGTCCATCATTTCTCCCAGGCCAATGATGTTGGATTCATTTATCAGACCGGTAATTTCACTGATGTTGAGTTCGGCTCCTGGATCTTCATATCCTGTAAAGGACGGAATACATGAGGGTATTTGCAAGAAAATGTTGATGTCTTGCCGCGTGGCCTCGTCATACATATAGCGAACGCCCTGCATGCCAAGGACATTGGCGATTTCATGCGGGTCGGCAAACATCGACGTCGTTCCTCGCGGGGCGACTGCCTCGGCAAACCGTGCCGGTGTCAGCATCCCGGATTCAATATGCATATGACCGTCACAAAGACCGGGTACAGCATAGCTCCCATTGCCTTCGACGATCTCGGTATCGGGACCGATGCAATGCTGGGCATCCGGCCCGCAATAGGCAAAACGGCCTTCGGCGATGGCCAAATCGCTGTTAGGCAGGATTTCCCTGGATTGCACATTGACCCACTGAACATCTGTCACCACAAGGTCGGCTGGGCATTGACCGAGTGCAACCCTTGACAGCTTGGGGGCCACTTCATGCCAGGGCTTGACAAAGATTTGGGTCATTCTCGAATTTACCGGTTTGAAAACTTGCTGTCCCTGTTATACTCGAGATGACAGAAAAAATCCATTTGGTCCGCATGTGCGTGATTGTATGGCAGGCCAATGCTGATCGGATGCGGACGCATGCTTGAGTCTTGAGTAGTTGAAAACTGTTTTTCGTTTGCAACGATACAGTCGCGTGATTTGGACAAAGGATTCAGATGGGAGTCGAATTGTATTGCCACAGTCGACTACGGCAGCGGAGGTGACCTGATTGTGTCAGAACTAGAAAACTCGGTTCGTTCACTGACCCCGGATCAAATTATCCAGGAACTGAAGCGATTGGGTGGTGTCAATTTTCCGGACAATCAGATTTCTCGCCTGAACCACTCGTTGCAAGCGGCAACGAGAGCCTACAGAGACGGAGCCGACATTGACTGGGTCGTTTGCACTCTGCTGCATGACATTGGAGATTCCCTTGCTCCCGGCAATCACGACAGATTTTCGGCCGAAGTCGTTCGACCTTATGTCCGAGAGGAAACAACCTGGGTTGTTGAGCATCACGGCATTTTTCAGATGGCAGACAAGGCGGATCGGTATGGATGGGATTCCGATTCTCTGGAAAGGTACCGCCAGCACGTCTACTTCGACTCGTGCCGAGAATTTTCAGAACGTTGGGATCAGGTATCCTTCAATCAGGACTATCCGGCGTTCAGTCTTGATTTTTTTGAGCCGATGATCCGGGAAGTGTTTGCCCGGGAACCCTTTGCACCCAAACACATTCAAGCAGGCGTGGTCAAGGGGTTGCCGCCAGCAACCTCCTAGCAAGTTCCAAAATTCCTGAGCGCCCTCCAAGTCCGACCATGGATTTTAGTGTGTCGTTGGTGGAATGCGCTCAAGGGCCAGAGCAATGCCCTGTCCACCGCCGATGCACATTGTGACCAGTGCCTTGCGGCCCTCGATTCGCTCGAGTTCATATAGCGCCTTGAGAGTGATGACTGCCCCGGTGGCACCGATTGGGTGTCCCAGAGCGATGGCACCGCCATTCGGATTGACTCGTTCTGGATCCAGATTCAGCTCTCTTGAAACGGCCACCGCCTGTGCGGCAAAGGCTTCATTTGACTCGATGACGTCAAAATCGGCTGTCTTGGCATCAATCTTGTGCAACAGATTCTTGACGGCCGGCACCGGCCCGATTCCCATGATTTCAGGTCTGACACCAGCATGGGCATAGCCGAGTATTCGGGCTTTGGCCGTCAGACCTGCCTTGTCTGCGGCGTCCCTTGAGGCCAAGACTATGGCCGCGGCTCCATCGTTTATTCCCGAAGCGTTGCCAGCTGTAACGGTCCCGTCCTTCTTGAACACCGTTCTTAATTTTCCCAGTTCCTCCAAAGAGGTTGCCTTGGGGTGTTCATCGGTATCAAATTCAACCGTCGCTCGGCGTTTTTTGACTGATACAGGAACGATCTGACTCTTGAAATATCCATTGCTGATGGCCTTGGCCGCCTTTTCCTGGCTGGCAAGGGCAAAATGGTCCTGAGCGTCGCGATCGACACCAAATTCGGCTGCGACGTTTTCAGCTGTAACTCCCATATGTCCAGTGCCGAAAGGACAACTGAGGGCTCCAATCATCATGTCAGCAATGCCGCTGTCCCCCATTTTCTTGCCCCAGCGTGCATCGTGCATCAGGTGCGGTGAGCGACTCATGCTTTCGGCTCCACCCGCCACCGCAAAACTGGCATCCCCCAATAATATCGACTGAATGACCGAGACGATGGCCTGAACGCCACTGCCACACAGCCGGTTGACATTCATGGCCGGAACGGCTTCCGGAATGCCGGCCTTGATTGCGGCCACCCGGGAAAGATACATGTCTTTGGCCTCAGTGTTGATGACATTGCCCATGGCAACATGGCCGACCATCCCGGGTTCAACGCCGGACCTCTCCAAGGCATTCTTGATCACGGCGCCTCCCAGTTCCGTCGGCGGCACGTCTGCAAGGGCGCCTCCGAACGTGCCGATCGCGGTTCGGGCACCATCGATGATCACAATTTCTCTGTTCATTATTCCGTCCTCTCGTTGACTTGGTCCGGGTGAGCCTTTGCAAACTCGTCAATGGCCACCAATCGACTGCATATCCTTTCTATCATGGGGAAATCGTTCAAGGTCACACTCCATCTGTTTGCGTTGTAGACCTGTGGTGCCAGACACAAATCGGCCATGGTAACGGTGTCACCATGACAATATCGTCCGGTTTCCGGTTGATTCAAGAATCTCTCAACGGCTTTCAAACCCTTTGGTATGAAGGTTTGCATCCACTGCTGAACCCCGATTGCATTCTTTGACGCCTCGTTGGCAAACTTTGCAACCGAAACATTGCATACGGGGTGAATTTCCATTGCCACACAATACGAAAGGGTTCGAACGCGCCAACGCTCATGATGGTCCGCGGGTATGAGTCCCAATTTTCGGGTTTCATCGAGATACTCAATAATGGCCAGTGATTGAGTGAAGACTTTGCCATCGATCGCAAGTGCCGGGACCAGACCCTGGGGATTGAGGGATTTGAACGAATCCGCCTGATGGGCATCTTGCAGGAGGTCAACGCTCACGGTGTCGTAATCGAGCCCTGCCAGATTCAGTGCAATGCGGACTCTGTATGACGCCGATGAACGCCAGTAATCGTAAAGTCTTGGTTTCATTTTATTTCACTTTCAAGCAATGCATTCAGATTGTGGACAAAGGATGCGCAATCCTTTCCCAAGAGTTCCTGAAGCTGACTGTTAAAGGCCATGGCAATCGGTTTCAACCTCTGCATGAGTTCCTTTCCTTCCCGAGTCAAGGCGAGGTGTGACTGGCGTCGGTCGTCAGGATTCTTCCTGCGGGTAATCAGACCTGATTTTTCCAACCGGTTGCAGGCCCGGCTGACACGGGATTTGTGCAGATCCACCTTGAAAACCAGTTGATTGACACTCACGGTATCGGCCTGTTCCAGATGAAAGAGCACTCGCCATTCCGGCACCGTGAGCCGTTGTATCGCGTTGTATCGTGAATGAAGGTTTCGGCTCAGCTTGCCGGCCAGGGCGCTGATCCGATACGGAAGGAACTCCGCGAGACTGCCGTTCTCCATAAAACCTCGTCATGTGTCCTGTTTGAGCTGCCTGCCCCCATTCTACCCGATAGATCCAAGCGAAACACGCGCCAGCGACAAAACAAGCTCACGTCGCCAGCAACCAGAAAATAGTTGCAATTGCAACTATCTTGGCCTATCTGTCAGGTGACAACCAGATCAGGAGAATTGAGCAATGGATCAATTTGTCGAACAGATTACCTTGAAACAAGACACGAATCAAATGGGAACAGTTCGGGGCTATATGCCCGGATTTGGCAACGATTTCGAGACCGAGGCCTTGCCTGATGCGTTGCCGCAAGGACAAAACAGTCCACAAAAGTGCGCCTACGGGCTGTATGCCGAGCAGCTCTCGGGAACACCGTTTACCGCTCCGAGAGGAAAAAATGAGAGGACATGGTGTTATCGAATTCGACCGTCCGTGAAGCATTCAACTCGATACCGTCAGATTGATCTTCCTCGCTGGAAAACGGCACCGAACATTCATGATGACATCATCTCGCTCGGTCAGTACCGATGGGATCCGCTTGCACTGGATGGCGATTCGACAACTTTTCTCACAGGTGTCAGAACGATGACAACGGCTGGGGATGTAAACACCCAGACAGGCATGGCGGCCCATACCTACATCATTACCGATTCCATGGAGAATGAATATTTCTACTCGGCCGATTCGGAATTGCTGATCGTTCCCCAGCAAGGACGCCTGCGTTTCCTGACTGAGCTGGGAATCATTGATCTCCAGCCGCAGGAGATCGCGATCCTGCCGAGAGGAATGGTGTTTCAGGTTGTCGTTCTGGAGGCGCCGGCCCGAGGGTTCATCTGCGAGAATTACAGTGCCAAGTTCGAGCTTCCCAACCGTGGTCCGATCGGCGCCAATTGTTTGGCCAATTCACGGGACTTCAAGACCCCTGTCGCGGCATTTGAGGACCGCGAGGAGCCTTGTAGAATGGTCGTCAAGTGGTGCGGTCGCTTCCATGCCTGTGACATTGATCATTCACCGCTTGATGTTGTGGCCTGGCATGGCAATTACGCCCCAAGCAAATATGACCTGAACACTTTCTCGCCAGTCGGGGCCGTTTTGTTTGATCATCCGGATCCCTCAATATTCACGGTGCTGACAGCTCCGTCGGGTTTTGCAGGAACGGCCAACATTGACCTGATTCTCTTTCGTGACCGGTGGAATGTAGCAGAGCATACATTCCGACCTCCGTGGTATCACAAGAACATCATGTCGGAACTCATGGGCAACATTCACGGAATGTACGACGCGAAGCCCTACGGATTCGTACCGGGCGGAATGAGCCTGCACAACATGATGTTACCGCACGGTCCTGACATGACGGCTTTTGAACGGGCAACCAACTGCGAACTTGAAGCCGAGCGCATGGACAGTGCCATGAGCTTCATGTTTGAGACTCGATTTCCCCAGCACCTGACAGAATTCGCGGCGACGGAAGCACCCTTGCAAACGGATTATGTTGATTGCTGGGCTTCCTTGAAGAAGAACTTCAAGGCGACACGCTAAGCCATCTGGATGGCAATCGGACAACCGGAGAAGACTATGTCCAAGGACCGTTTGGTCATGCTGGGTACGAAGGGAGGTCCCTCCTTGCGCTCGACCGAGAGGATGCCGACATCGATGCTGCTGGAAAGTGGCGGCATGGTTTGTGTCATTGATTGCGGCCTGGGAGTTACATCAAGAATAGTTGACGCCGGAGTCAAGCTTGCAGACATTGACTGCATCTTCATCACCCATCTTCATTCCGATCATGTTCTGGAACTCGGGCCCTTGCTCTACACTGCCTGGACAACGGATCTGGACAAAACCGTCAGCTTGTATGGACCCGAAGGAACCGGCAATTATCTCGCAGGCTTTTTCCAGGCCATGGATTTCGACATCTGTCTGCGGGTGGATGATGAAGGTCGGCCGGACTTGCGTGAGATGGTCGATGTGCACCATTATGGCGAGGGATTGGTCAAGGCGGGACAGCCGGAAGTGCATGCCTTGCGAGTCGTTCATCCTCCGGTTGAAGAATGCTATGCCCTGCGGTTCGACATCAATGGCTGGCGGATTACCTTCGGTGCCGATACCGCGTATTTTCCACCCCTAATGGACTTTGCCAGGGGGAGTGATATTTTGATACATGAGGCCATGATGGAATCAGCTGTTGACGAACTGGTTGGCAAGACCAAGAGAGCCTCGCGGCTGAAGGAGCATTTGCACGCCAGCCACACCACAGTAAGAGATGTCGGCAGGATAGCAGCCGGCGCGAATGTCGAGACCCTCGTCATGAATCATCTTGTCCCGGTAGGACTCAAGGGGACCGAAGAGGAAAACTGGCTGGCAGACATCGCACAAGTCTGGAGCAAGGAAGCCATTGTTGCACACGATGGCTTGGAGATTTGGAGAAAATAGCATGAAATTAGCTTCACTGAATGATGGGTCGCTGGACGGTGAACTCATTGTCGTTTCGAGGGATTTGACACGGCATGTTGAGGCCGGCAAGGATTTGCCAACGCTGCAGGCTGCGCTCGACGACTGGATTCATTGCAAGCCCAAGTTGCTTGAACTTGCCGACTGGTTGAACGGAAACGACAAGAGAGGACGACCTTTTGATCCGAAGGGGGTTTATTCACCGTTGCCGCGTTCGTATCAGTGGGCTGATGGATCGGCCTACCTCAATCATGTGGAACTGGTCAGAAAGGCCAGAAATGCCCGGGTTCCGGACACTTTCTTTGAAGATCCCCTGATGTATCAGGGCGGTTCCGACCGTTTTGCCTCACCTCAGGGACCGATTGAAACGCTTGATGAGGCATGGGGGATCGATCTCGAAGCGGAGGTTACGATCATTGTCGACCGGGTGCCCATGGGAGTCAGCGCTGAAGAGGCCGCAAACTGCATTGAGCTGGTGATGCTGGTGAACGATGTGACGTTGCGCAACCTGACACCGGCCGAATTGAGCAAGGGATTTGGTTTCTTTCAGTCAAAGGCGGTAACGGCATTTTCACCGGTGGCCGTCACGATTGATGAAATAGACGCTTGGAATGAGGGGAAAATCAACTTGCCGCTGTGCGTGGACGTCAATGGCCAGCCCTTCGGACGTGCCAATGCTGGTGTTGACATGACGTTCAATTTTCCGAGGCTTGTCGCCCACGCAGCCAAGACAAGAGAGCTCGCTGCCGGAACGATCATCGGTTCGGGAACGGTGTCCAACAAGTTTGAAGGAGGTCCAGGCAGGCCCATTGCCAGCGGTGGGGTTGGGTATTCGTGCATTTCCGAAATGCGAGTTGTCGAAACCATTCTCGATGGTGCTCCTGCGACCCCATATCTCAAGTTTGGGGATACTGTAAAGATCTGGATGAATGACGCCAATGGCGAATCCATTTTCGGTTCCATCAATCAAACGGTAGCAAAATACGAGAGACGATCATGAACAAAGCATTTGCTTCACAGGGTGACCTGACAGAAAAAAAGATCAGCTTCACTGAAATCGGCCGGGATCTGTATGCCTTTACGGCGGAGGGAGATCCCAATTCCGGGGTCATCATTGGGGATAATCAGGTCATGGTTATCGAAGGTCAGGCGACCCCCCGACTCGCGAACAAGGTTATTGACGAGATTCGGAAAGTCACGGACAAGCCCATTACCCATCTGGTTCTGTCGCACTACCATGCGGTGAGGGTCCTGGGTGCCTCGGCCTTCAAGGCCAAGCAAATCATAATGTCGGCTCCGGCTAGGGCCATGGTTGTCGAACGCGGGCAGGAGGACTGGGACAGCGAGTTCAATCGATTTCCACGATTGTTCGAAGGGCATGAGTCGATTCCCGGCTTGACTTGGCCGACAACGACTTTTGAAGGCAAGATGACCGTTTATCTTGGGCATCGCCAGATTGATATCATGCAGCTTGGAAGAGCCCATACGACGGGTGATGCCGTTGTGTGGGTCCCCGATGAGCAGGTTATGTTTACCGGCGACATCGTCGAGTATCGGTCGGCCTGCTACTGCGGTGATGGACATTTTAGCGACTGGTTTGACACCCTGGATGCGGTAGAAAGGTTTCAGCCGGAAGCCATTGCCCCTGGACGAGGCGATGCGCTGTCTGGCATGGAAATGGTCATGGCTGGTCTTGACGGCACTCGTGAGTTTCTGGAATCGACATACATACCTGTTGAAAAGGTTGCCGCGCGCAACGGTTCCTTGCGTGAAGCCTGGAATGCCGTGAGGGTTGAATGCGATTCAAAGTTTGGTGATTATGCCATTTACGAGCATTGTCTTCCGTTCAACGTGGCCCGAGCTTATGACGAGGCCAGAGGGATTGACACTCCAAGGATCTGGACAGCAGAAAGAGACGTGCAGATGTGGAACGACCTGCAAGGTTGACCCCGGAACTTCATTGCTGAATCCGTAATTGACACAGGAGGTTTAGCTTGTCGATCCGAAAGCCGGTTTACGAATATGTACCTCCGCCGGGATTAAGTCGGGCTGAAGACCGCAAGAAAGTTGTCATAGTCGGGGGCGGTCCAATCGGCGTGGTCGCAGCCTTGGAGCTAGCCAATCACGACATGCCGACCGTTGTACTGGAAAGGAACAACAAGGTTTCAGTTGGTTCCAAGGCGATTTGTTGGTCCAAGCGCTCCCTCGAAATTTTCGATCGGCTGGGCATCGGCCAAAGAGCACTGAGCAAGGGCGTCACATGGCAGATAGGCCGAACCTTCCACAAGGATCAGGAACTCTTCAATTTTGATCTGCTGCCAGAAGAGGGGCACAAATATCCTGCATTCATCAATCTTCAACAATACTACGTCGAGCAATTCCTCGTTGAACAGGCTCTCGCAGTCGATCTCATAGACATGCGGTTCTTGAACACGGTCACGGACGTCCAGGCCAATCCCGATCATGCCGTCCTCAAGGTTGAGACACCTGATGGCGACTACACATTGGAATCAGAATATCTGGTGGCCTGTGATGGGGTGCGATCAACAATTCGAAAAGCCCTTGGTCTGGAGTTTGTTGGTGAGCTGTTTGAAGACAGGTTCCTGATCGCCGATATTGAAATGAGTCAGGAATTTCCGTCTGAAAGATGGTTCTGGTTTGAGCCGCTGTTCCATTCGGGGCAGTCGGCATTGTTGCACAAGCAACCGGACAACATCTACCGCATTGACCTGCAGCTGGGTTGGGGAGCGGACCCGGAAGAAGAGAAAAGGCCGGAAAAGGTGATTCCAAGAATCACAAAGGTGGTCGGACATGACAATTTCAAGATTGACTGGGTTTCAGTCTATACCTTCCAATGCCGCCGTCTGGAGTCGTTTGTCCACGATCGAATCATATTTGCCGGAGATTCGGCTCATGTGGTCTCGCCTTTCGGTGCCAGGGGAGGAAATGGAGGCATTCAGGACATAGACAATCTAGGGTGGAAATTGGCCGCCATCATAAGGGGTGATGCTCAACCCAGTCTGCTGGCGAGCTACAACAGGGAAAGGATATTTGGAGCTGACGACAATATTGCCCACTCGACCCGTACGACCAAGTTCATGACTCCGGCCGACGGAATTGAACGCCAAATGAGGGATCAGCTGTTTAAATTGGCCAAAGAGGCAGAATTTGCTCGTTCCTGGATCAACTCCGGGCGCTTGTCGGTGCCACCTGTCTATCCATGTTTTGAAGATCGAGAGCCGGAATTGCCATTTGTTGCTAGACCGGGTACCGTTGCACTGGATGCCAAGTTGAATGATGGAAGTTGGCTAATCGATCTGTTGGGTGGTGCAATCGTTGTTCTTTGCATAGGTTGTGATGTACCCAAGGTAACAGGGTGCAGGACGGTCGAGATTGAAGCCAGCTCGCTGGTCAAGGAAAGGTATCTTGGCAAGCAACCGCACGCAGTGTATCTGATCAGGCCTGATCAGGTGGTGCGCGACCGTTGGATAAAAGTGAACAAGAGCGAGCTTCAAACGAGTATTGAACAGATCTGGATGACCGGGTGATGGCAGCAAAAGGACAGAATCGGCCCCCTCACCACGTGGATGAGATTTATCAGGATTTGCTTGAAGCTTTTGCTGGCGTGGGGGAAGAAAAACAGTTTGGATTTGCTCTGACTCTGATCGTTGCGCTGGCTGATCGGATCGGCGACAAGGATGCTATCCATGAGGCAATAAGTACCTCACGCCGTGCTGTGGAGGGCAACGATTAGTCCGGCACAGTGGCCCAATTCAGAAATCGAGAACCACTATCGAAATCAGGGCAATACAAGAATCTGCGGTATTGATGAGGCTGGCCGAGGAGCCTTGGCCGGACCGGTAACCGCTGCCGCTGTGATGTTTCGAGGAATTGAGTATCCAGAAGGGTTAAATGATTCGAAGCAGCTCACTCCTGCCAGACGAGACGCGCTCTACGAGAAGATCAAGGACTTGGCACTGGTCTCGTATGCTCACGTTTCGGTTGGCGTCATAGATCAATTGAACATTCTGAATGCGTCAATGCGTGCCATGGTCGAAGCATCTAGGGGTCTTGCATCCGCTCCCGATTTTGCCCTCATAGATGGGAACAGGGTCCCCGATGGTCTGCAATGCGAGGCCATGGCTGTCGTGAAGGGCGATCAGAAGTCCGTTTCGATAGCGGCGGCTTCCATTGTTGCAAAAGTTGAGAGGGACAAGCTGATGGTTCAGCTATCCCGTGAACATCAGAATTACGCATGGGCTTCCAACAAGGGGTATGGAACCCGAGAGCATTTGCAGTTGCTCCATGAACACGGCCCAACCGCACATCACAGAAAGTCATTCTTGCCGGTCAGGACATGGAATCTTGGATAAGAATCTGAGAGAGTGCGTCTGGCGGACTTGCTGCGACCATGATGCAAAAGGAAGAATCTTTCGTCAGATCAGTCAGAAAATGTTTCTGATCAGGAACCTGCCGAAATCCCGGCCGTAGCGATCGTCTGCGTGACTGTCGATTTTTGGCACGCATGCGGACATTATGCTCAAGATCCCGGCTGATAGCGAATTTTCATCCCTGTGTTCCAGTAGGCATGCCTTCCCCTTTTCGATTTGCCTGGAATACACCAAACGGTACCCCTCACAGCCTTTTCAGGTTTATTGCTGCCAGCAGGAGCCAGAACGCTTGATTTGCGACGAAAATGTCTTGAAAGACACTGGCCTTACTTGGCACAAGCGGGAGTATTGGCCGCAAGATAGATACCGACAAACTGATCGAGTGTCTCGGCAAGATCGATCAGTATGGCATCCTTCGCATCGGCTGCCGCAACAAGGTTCATCGTGCTCATCGCGAATGTTGGAGTCAAGCCATGGTAACCGGCTGAAGGTATGACAGTCAGTTTATGAAATCCAACCCTGATGTGATAGAGCACCTTTTGGTGCATGTCCAGATGGATATCGACGGCAAGGTATGGCCATCGGATTTCTTCGTCGTACAGACCGCGCTCTTCCAGAAGCAAGTGGAGAAAGGCATCAATCTCGTTTTGCTCGACTTCGACACCACGTGTCTCTGAAGCCGAAACGTCAAGAGTGAAGGTCATGGGACCGCAAAAGTTCCAGAGTTCAAAGTGCCCCAAGCGGGCTACGCTTCCGACGGCGCTCAATATTTCGGCAATCCTGGCGTGTCCTTCCAGGAGAGCCAAATCAAGCGGAGACAGTCCCTCCCTGTTCAAAATGTTCGGGTCGGCATTGGCTTCGAGCAACGCAGTGACCGTTTCGATTGACCCGCCCTGAGTTGCCCAATGTAGAGGTGTCATCCCGATACCGTCCTGCAAGTTGGGGTTTGCTCCACTATGCAGGAGCATCCTGGTCAACTCAACTGCGCCATAAACAGCCGTATGATGGAGCGGAACCAGCCCATTGTGTGCCCGTCCGTCCGGATCTTTTCCTTCGTCAAGAGCGGCTTGAATGATCGCGATGGGAGCATCTTGTCGCAGGAGCTGAAAAATCTTGTCGTCAGCGTAAGAACTTGCTGGTACAAGTTGAACTGCAAGCAGAAAAATGACTGCTAACCGCACAAGCATTCTCCCAACGAACGGAAAAAGGACCTCTTACGGACCATCGTCATCCTGCCCTCGGTTTGGAGTCTCCCTGTTCGGCAAGGTTGTGCAGAAGTCTTGGTTTGCCTGCAAGTACTCGGCAGTGAACTGTTCCATTGAAGACAGTAACGAACCGAGGGCCTTGTCCCTTACATTTTCGGGATTGCCCGCTCCCAGCCTGATATCTTCCCAGGTGACTGCAAGTTTCGTGATTTGGGAACTCACGTCGACGACTTCCCTCATGTATTGAACGTTCACGACAAAGCCAAAGCCTGTTTCTCTTGAGCCATCAATATTGACAAGCACACGCAGGACGCTATTCTGAATTTCGCCATCAAACAGGTTGTTGGAGAGCAGATGATACCAGGCCAAGGCTTCAATTTGGGCATTCGTCAAGCCAACATCCGCCGCCTTATCCGATAGTCCCAACACGTTGAGATTCACAGGTTCGCAACCACTCCACAACTGAAAATATTCCTGTCCAGAGATGGCTCCTGCGACTTGAAGGAGGTTGGCGATACCATCAAGCCCTTGCATTCTTGCCAGATCCAAGGGCGAGTTGCCGAACAGGTCTTGTGCGTTGAGGTTTGTCTTGGCGTCAATCAACTTTTGTACAATGCCGTCATGCCCTCCGATTACGGCATAGTGGAGCGGTGTTTGCAACCCGTCGTCAGCAATGTCGGGCGATGCACCGGATTCAAGAAGTTGCTGACTGATGGCTTCCAAACCCAGTAAGGCGGCTTGGTGAAGTGGAGTCTGATTATCCATCGACAGTTGGTCGGGGCTGCGGCCCTCGTCAAGAGCCTTCTTAAATTCGCTGGGCAAGACATTGCTTCGGAGCAGTTCAAAAAGATCGGTTTCAGCAACGGCAACGGTTGCCGTGAACTGAACCATGAAAAAGACTGAAGCAAGAATTTTCAAGGAATAACCCAGGTACCAATGACAATCTGGCAAGGAAGCGAATGGGTCTAGGCCGTCTCACTCGCAAGAATGGCCTCAACTATGTGGCAAATCAGCGATGGAGTCAAATGTTCTGTCTGTTGCACCTGTGATCCGCAGTTCCAAGCAACCTGTCCTCAAACCGGCACAAGAATTTGAACAAATGAATCAGTGACATTCACAATGCGGCAGAACGACCTGTACGGTGTTACACGACACATTCCACAGGAGAAGAAAACTGTTGCTGAATGCGTGGCAGGGGTGGAGGGAATCGAACCCCCGGCACTCGGTTTTGGAGACCGATGCTCTACCGCTGAGCTACACCCCTATTTGGCGACCACCCCGAACAAGTAATCACTGATGGGGCGTTGTCAAAGTCCCTGCAGGATTAAATTGCTCCTGGATCAAGTATGCGCTTCGACAGGACAGCGTCCTTTATTTCGTGGACAGGTTGAGGACTGAAGACTTGGATCAAGGAAGGAGCCTTGCCCAAGCAATTGCCGAATTAGAAAAATCTGTCGATCATCCAAACTTGTTGGTTTTTGGAAACCCAAAGGGAGGTTTCTTGCCCGCTCCCCCTCTCCGGCCAAGCCAATTCTCCGGCTCCTTCGTTACCCTTTCCTGACCTTTGATCCCCTTCCAGATAAGTCCATCATCAAGATTGAAGGTCTTGGCATCTGACAGTCCGGTGCGCCTTGATCCCATAAGACGAACTCCAGAACCTTTTTGTTGGTTCGGTATCTCGCTCAAGGGAATGACTAGCATCTTGCGATTACTGCTCACCAAGGCAACGTGATCTCCTTCGATGGGCCAACACCCTAAGGCCAAATCATTTTTCTTGAGGTTCAGAACCTGCTTGCCAGCCTTGGTTGAGGCCAGGGCATCCGCTTCATTGACAACAAACCCATATCCCGATTGAGTGGCAACCAGCAACTGACGATCGGGATCGTGGACCAAAAGAGCCAATATCTCAACTTCACCTGGCAGATTGATCATCAAGTTGATTGGTTCTCCCATGCTTCGACCACTGGGGACTGATTCAACCGGCAGAGTATAAAATCTGCCGTTTGAAGCGAAAAGGATCAGTTTGTCAGTTGATGTTGCGTGCCGGGCAAACTTCAAATCATCTCCATCACGCAATTTGAACTCTTGATCAAGGGGAACGGCACCCTTCAATTGCCGGATCCAACCGAGCTGGGAGTAAATTATGGTTGCCGGTTCAGATTCCATGACCGCATCCAGTTCAAATGCATCCGGTTCAAACTCGTCCAGCAGTATCGTCTTGCGCTTGCTGTCCGGAACCTTCGCAAAGGTTTTCCGAATTTCCTTAAGTTCCAAGGAAATCTTCTTCCACTGAAGGTCATCGCTGTTGAGCAGATCATCAAGTTCCGATCGCTCTTTGGTCAGTTCGTTCTGTTCTTTCTGCAGCTGCAGTTCTTCCAGCTTGCGAAGGCTGCGCAGACGCATGTTCAGAATCGCTTCGGCCTGGATATCGACAAGGTCGAATTCATGAATGAGCGTTTGCTTGGGGTGATCGTCATGCCGAATGATTTCTATGACTCGATCCAGATTGAGGAAGGTCACAATAAAGCCTTCAAGTATCAACAAGCGATGGTCAATACGTTCGAGCCTGTGACGAGTCCGGCGCTCAAGCACTTCCTTCCGATGATTCAGAAAGGCTCTTAAAATTTCCCAAGGGGTGCAAACCTTAGGTCGCAACCCGTCAATCAGAACATTCAGGTTCATGGAGAAGCGAGCCTCCAGATCAGTCAGTTTGAATATCCCTTCCATGAGGGTCTCGGGGTTCAGCTTCCGGGATTTCGGTTCCAGGACAATTCTGATCTGGTCGGTCGATTCATCCCTGATATCGGCTAGAAGTTGAATCTTTTTGCTCTGGACTATGTTCGCAAGATTTTCGATGAGCTTGGACTTTTGCACCTGAAAGGGGATGTCTGTGACGACGATGTTCCACTGATTTCGTCCTGTGGTTTCGACGGTCCAGTTGGCTCTGACTCTAATTTGTCCTCGCCCCGTTTCGTAGGCATGCAATATCTGCTCTGGAGAGCTCACAATGGTACCTCCCGTCGGAAAATCGGGCCCCTTCAGCTTGGCCATCAGGGTCGTCGTCGATGCATTTGGGAAATTGATCATGTGCAGGCAGGTATTGATCAGGTCAAAAATGTTGTGCGGTGGTATGTTCGTGGCCATGCCAACGGCAATGCCGGTGGAGCCATTGGCCAGCAGGTTGGGGAAGGCCGCCGGGAGTATGACCGGCTCTTGCAGATTGTCGTCATAGTTGGGACGAAAATCGACCGTGTTTTCGTTCAGGCCATCCAGCAGGCATTCGGTTACAAGGGTCAGTCGCGCTTCGGTGTATCGGGAAGAGGCGGGTTTGTCTCCATCAATATTGCCAAAGTTTCCCTGACCATCGACAAGGGGGTAACGCAAGTTGAAGTCTTGAGCCATTCTCGCCAGTGCATCGTAAATGGCCTGATCACCGTGGGGATGATAGTTGCCCATGACATCGCCCGAGATTTTGGCCGATTTGCGAAACCCGCTGGTCGCGCTGAGGTTGAGCTCCCTCATGGCATACAAGATGCGTCTTTGAACGGGCTTTAGCCCGTCCCGGGCATCGGGCAGGGCTCGGTGCATGATGGTGGAAAGGGCGTACTGAAGATAGCGGTCGCTTATGGCCACCCGAAGAGGTACATCTTCCGTGCTCTGAAGCTCGTCAAACAGAGAGTTGTCAGCCATGATCCTTCCATCAATGTCTCGGTGCGCCTGGATGGGAAAGAAGGCCCCGATACCCGCACCATGACGAGGACCCAACCAAACATGGCAAGCCGCCCGCCGTGCAATTAACGATTGTATGATGTGTTGCCACTGTTGGCTTGATAGCATCAAGATGGCGAGGAGTCAAAGTTTGACACCGGTCTTTTTGAGGGTACTCCAAAGGCCGAACCTGAGGAAGAATTGAGGATTCATAAGGGAATTACATACCTGTTTACCCAGAACCCTTTTGCCACCGCTGTCACTCGGTCTCGGCCGGTTTGGCTGCCCGAAGTCCCAGTCCTCTCTGCCGACCGGTCGGTCGAGACCTTGCTGCCGGGCCCAACCCGCCCCCCCCCAAGACGATGGAAGACCGGACAGCCGAATGGGTCGACATGATGCTGGACGGCGGCTGCGATCATGCACGGATCCACGGGGCGTGACCTCACAAGGTGGCCTGGCCTGGCTTGCGCCCCTGTCGGTCGCGATCAGGGCTCCCGCGAACAGAGAGTGCAAGGAAGGACATAGTGTCGCAAGAATGCGACACCTTGCAAGAAAATGCTTCGCAACCCGACAAAATGTGTTATAGATCCCATGGGGGGGGGTAAATGTCCCGTCATAGTCAGAAACTTTCACATGAAACAGGAGTAAGATATCATGCCGAAGTGGATCATGTTGTCCATGGCCGTGGTGCTGGCGGGAGCCGGTGCCCAGGCCATGGAGGGGGGGGGTAGATGCCTCCATGGATGACAGCGCCCACGCTGTCGACGAGACGAAAATGGATGTCGCCACGATGGAGGGTATACCCGAAGTCATGGATGATGAGATGCCAATGGCTGCCGCGCCTTCGGTAGCGTTGTCCGGCTCAGCCAAGATGGGCTTGAAGCGGGTGGACGACAATACCAGCACCAAGCCGGAGGATGACGACATCAAGACCGTGGTGGAATACGAGGTTAAGTTCAGTTCCTCGGGGGTGACCGACGGGGGTCTTGTGTTTGGCGCGGCCATATCGATTGACGAGGACGGCAAGGGAGCCGCCGACAAGAACGGGGTCAATGCGGCCAGCGTTCACATTGGTTCGGCCGACGGCACCTGGAAGCTCCAATTTGGGAGCAACGACCCGGGCATTGATCTGGTTGGCAATGTCGGTCTGGCGGATGCGGACGACATTTCCGGCATGACCAAGACGGTAGTGCCGATCGAATACAAGCTTACCGACGGAACGAAGATGCGACTCAGGGCCTACACCACGGTCCCCACTGCCGTTCAAAACCTCAAGAACAAGAGCGCCAAGCTGGAGACATACGTTGGTTCGTCTGAGAAGTATGCGGACCTTGCCTCTGGCAAATTGTCGCCGGCCGGCTTTTACGACGCGAACTCGCGGGCTCTGTCGGGCATCAAGCAAAAGGCCGGCGGTATTGACTACGGGCTGACCGTGACCGCCAATGATGCGGTCCTGAACAAAAGCATCAAAGGAACGGACATGCCCGCTCCGCCGCCGGGTCGAACCGCCATGGCCCTGACCGGCACCATAGATTCATTTTCCTATGCCCTGACTGCGGGAGAGGCCGGAGAAGATGCATGGTCGGCAGGTATCAAGTATGATCCCGGTGTCTTCTACATAAGTGCGGGCGCGGATTCCAATGACGTGCTGGCTATTGGTGCAGGCGGCACCTTTTCCGGGTTCACCGGGAAGGCAACCTATGTCAAGCAGGACGGCGAGACATACTGGGCTTACACTTCCTTTCTACTTAATGCTACTCAAGCCATACAAGTGGCAAAAGACAACACCGTGAATGAAATGGAGGCCTGGGGTCTGTCCTTGTCTAGAGAGGTCGGCCAGGGGTCGAGCATAACGGCAACCTATTCCCGGCTTGAAGACAAGGGGCGCAAGGACAAGGTGACTCCCAACCCTTTCATTGGCACCAAGCGATGGGAACTGGACTTCACCTATGATCTGGGGGGCGGGGCCAGCTTCTACGCGGGCATTGAACAGGCCGACAAGTCTGAGTTCAACAGCGACTACCTCGTCAGCACCCCGGCGATTGCTGAGGGTGCAGTGGCGGTGCCGACCTATACGCCAGTCATCAAGAAATCGAAGGTGACCACGCTGGAAGCGGGCATCACCATGAAGTTCTAGTCGAACCCGCTGATGATCGAGGCTTGCTGATCCGTCATGCCAGCCTCGATCGATTGCTTGTCGGCTCGCGACCGACCGGCCAGGTCGGATGCCCTCAGCTCGGAGAAATCAAGCGAGATCGGCGTTTCCAGCCTGACGGTCAATTCGGCCTCGATCGAGCGAGCCAGCGGGGCCATCGACCCAAGGACAAACTGCCGCCAGGCTTCGCGTCTGGCGGTACCGTCTCCGGCCTCGACAAACTCTGCGGGGATCTCGCAAGCGGTCAACACATGAATCATGGCCTGCCTGTGTAATGGCACCAAGGGCTGGGGCAGACTGGCTCCCAGCCGGATAGGGCGGTAGTCGGTCGATAGCGGGTTCTCCCGCAAGGCATGGCCGGGACTGGAATCAAGGAGAACGGCCTGATCCCGCAATCAGTTGACCTGTCGGGTTAAGGCGGCTTGACTGCCCATGTCGGCACTCATGTTCGGGATCGGCAAGATGGCCCCGATCGGTCCGGCCAGTTCCCCGGCCAGTCTCGATTCGAGATAGGACAGCGCTTTCAGGCTGGTTCGGGCCTCCTTCAACGGACTGTATCCCATTCAGGGCCTTCGGGGGTCAGGGCATGGGATCCCTGAACCTTGGCGCTGGTAAAGACTTTCCCGTAGCAATTGGCGGTTAGCTCGACCGCCGCAAGCCAGTGGGTTTCAAGACCGGCAACCTCCCGTTCGAGGGAATCGACAACGAGATCGGTATAGTCCTGGCTCCGCCTCTTGGTCTTGCCAAAGGGCCAGAGTTTCAGGGCCATGACGCCGCCCCATACAAGTGACTGACACTGATTGGCTTGTATGGCTGACCCTTGGCTCACATGGACACGCGGGTCTTGTCATGGGCCGGTCGGACAACCAGCGAGAGTTCAACCGTCTGAGCCTCCCGAATTTCCCGGATCCCGTGAACCTCCCGTTCCTGCACCCCGCTGAAGCCGGGGAAAGCCCGTGCTTCATCATTTTCAGGGTCTCGATCATGTATTGCGACTGGGTTTCGAGGTCTCGGAGCCGCGCCATGAACCGAAACTCGGTGTCATCCTGTTCGAGGGTCAGGCTTCCCGCCCGCGTAGAGGCCAGCGGTTGCTCGAAGTCATGCCGGTTCAGCAACATGACACTGGCCGCCGGGGTCGACGGGGGCCAGCCACATGCCGGTCCGCTTCGCGAATGACCGGTCGAGCCGTCCGCCTGTGCGGGTTCAAGCTCGGGGTCGTAAGATGGGGGGGGGACTGATATGTCAGCTTCCCCCCAATTCCCCGACCGTCATGCTTCCAATCCTGTGAGGCGTTCAAGTCAAGCAACAATGTCCGGGAAAGCATGGCTGGCGTCATCATGCACCGACCAGCCTGCAGAGAGAACTGGAACTTCGTGAAGCCCAAATCGATCAAGATCAAGTGATGGCGTGGTAAAAGGTTTTGGGGTAAACAGGTATATAATCCCCATTCATAAAGGAGGGTGTGGAACGACAAGCGCTCGCCGGCGTTTCTGCCATAGGCACAAGGCGTTTGGGAGGTTCGGAGTGTCGCAAGAATGCGACACTTTCCAAAAAATGTACCGGGTCAGCCTAAACATGTTGCAAATCGCGTGAGGGGGGGGTAAATCAAGCCTTGATTTCAATCTGTATATGAAGACAGGAGTAACAACATGAAAAGTTTGGTTTCAATCTGGGCTGACCGAGTGCCGCTTTCATCGGCCCATGAACGCGAGGGGGGGGGTAGATGATCTCTCGGGTCGGTTCCTCGGTGGACCGGCCTCAGGCCTTGCGACAATTGGGGTGTTGCTTGTTGGGCTGGGAATACTCATAGCCTCGCCGCATCCCGTTGTGGCCCAGGGGGAGTGCACGAATGCCGACGATCCGGGTACGCCGCCTGTTCTGACCCTTGACAGTGCCAGCACATACACGAGTGATATTCAATGCACCGGACTGACCGGAGGGCTGACGCTGGATTTCAACGGAGCGCAAATCGGCCAAAGTGCAACCATGCCCATCACCGGGAGTAGGGCCTTCAATATTAACGCCGAAGTTGATGGTAACAGTGACATTGAGGCTATGGGCCGTGTCACAATCTATTCGCAGGGCACAGGCATAAGAATGTCTCTTGACGGAACCGGGTCGCTCAAGCTCGAACTGGAAAAAGACAGCGTTATCAATGCCTCGGGCAACAACCAATACGGCATTCATCTTGAACACAGGGGGGAAGCCAAGACCGGGACCGAGACCGGGGTGACCAAGGGCATCAACCTCGTGTCGAATGCCAAGGTTGTCTTGTCAGGGTTGAAGACGGACAGCACGCACGGCGTTTATGTTCGAACCAATCGTCCCAAGGCAGGCACAACGATTCCGATCACGATTCATCTTGCCGGCGGTTCCATTCGTACGGAGGTCGCTGACAAGCAGAGGGGCCAAGGTATAAATGTTGGACAGTACGCCAAGGGTGACATCACGATTACAGTCGATTCCAGGGTGATGATCGGTACGAAAGATAAACCCATCGGTGCGTTTGGCATTGGTGCTGGTATAGAGACTACTGGTGTCGGCACGATCACGATCAAGCACCTAGGCGAAATATATGCCGTGCATGGAATAAACGCATACATGGAGGGCCCCGAAAGCGGGAGCGAGATCAAGGGCGACATCGTGATTGAGACGGGAGCGGACAGCAAGATTGTGACACACCGCATAGGCGAATCGTCGTCCACGACGTACAATGCCAGTGGGGCTTATCCGCTTGGGATCGAGGCCTTCATCAGGGGTGATGACCGCATCGGCAACATCAAGATCACCCACAGAGGCATGATCGATGCGGCCAGAATTGGCATTCGTGCGTATGGCAATCGAGCCGTCACGGTTACACTGGAGAAGGGCAGCCGTATCAAGGCAAAGGAGATTGGCATCCATGCACGCACTTACGCTACGGGCATCGTTACGGTCAAGATGGAGGCGGGAAGTACGGTTGCGGCGGAGCGTCATGGCATTCAGGTTGATCAAAGAGGCACGGACATGCGCAAGTTTGATGTCGCCGTCCACGGCACGGTCATGGGAGGTAACGTGGATGACGACGGCAACAAATACGCCGGTGTGCACATTCGGAAGCAGGATCAGACGGTCGCGAACAAGATTGGTGGCGGTACGCTCGTGATTGGTCACCAAGCTCGTGTAGAGGCGACATCCGGCGTAGCCATTCAGGTGGATGCCAAGGCCGGTGATGTCGAGGTGATCCTGGAGCAGGACGAGGCGGGTTTAGTGGGTCATGTTAAGGGCCAGATCCTGAACCCGGCAGCGAAGGGGGACAGTGCTGGAACCACCCGTTCGACACTCGAGTTCAAGACCCGCAGTGTGTCGGGAAGTGAGACGGTTCTGACACCGGACGCCGCCGATGCGATCATTTATCGTCGTGGCGAACGGACGGGCGTGTATGAAGAGGTGATCAAGGCCCAGCTCACGACGATTGCAGGCAAGGGTTATAAGTTTGAGGATGACACGACCGTTTCCGGCCTGCGTCTGTACAGCCATCGATCGCGATTGTATGAGGTGTTACCCTCGGTGCTCTTGGGTCTGGTGGACCTGACGCCCTACAGCACGCGCATGGCGGTGCCCCGCCGGACCACCGGCGACGAGGAGGTTATGGTCCAGAGTAGCAAGGGGGAGCATGTGGCGGTGCCGGGTTCCCGCACCGGTGTCTGGGTGCGTCTGGCGGTTCGTGACGGTGAGCGGATGGCCGATACATCGACGACCGCACAGGACATCCGGCGTCAGTCTCTGGCGTGGGATGTGAAGCAGACCGACTTCGAGGCGGGTCTGGAGGTGCCGACCGATGAGCGTCTGGTGCTGGGCGTGAGTGCCCACTACCGACAGAGCGAGGCCACCGTCAAGAATGGTGGCACCATGGAAGCGAGCGGCACGGGTGTGGGCGTGTCCCTGACCTGGACGGACGACAGCGGGCTGTATGTCGATGGCCAGCTGAGCTATACCCGGTTCTTTGATATCACGATGGTGTCGGCCAACAGTGCGGTCGGTGCGATCACCTCCACGGGTGGCGGCAGCGGTCTGGCGCTCGGAGTGGAAGTCGGTCAGCCAATGAGTATAGGGGGCATGGCCGTGACCCCGCGTGGGGGTCTGTCCTGGTCATCGGTGGACATGGACGCCTTTGACGAACCGACCAGGATCGATGGAGCCGGTCTGGTTGCTCCGGACAAGGAGCAGAGCGTTCAGGGTCGTGTAGGTGTCTTGGCCGAGCTGGGTCCCAAGGATGCGGACCGTCGGCTGTATGCATCGCTGGATCTGGAGCATGAGTTCTCGTCCAAACATGCGGTGATGGTGGCCGGCACCCGGCTGGAGACGGAGGTGAAACCGACCTGGGTGCGTCTGGGCGTGGGCGGGGCGATGTCTCTGGGCAGCGGCGACACGACAATGCTGACGGGAGATGCCTTTTATGCGACGGCGGGGAGCGACAACACCGACTTTGGGGGCGGTCTGTCCGTGACCTTCCGCTTCTGAGCAGGAAACTAAAGGTCACAGGGGACGTGTGATGCCGGTGTGAGCATTGACCCAACCCTGTGGCCGTGCCATTCACATTTGTGATCGATGTGTAATTGGTACGCCTTGATGCTCCATGAGGAGCTCCCTTGAATGATGCTCAATGGCAGCTGGAACGAATTCGATAGGTAAGGTAAACATGAGTGCAAGGATCGATCAGGGTGGATTTCGCTTCCGTCTTTCCTCGCATTCGCTGGCTTGTAAATCAGTGGGAGAAGTCCATTCCAATTGCATCTAAGCCTAGCCTCAAGGACGAGCGGCAGGCTTTACTACGCAAGGTGGGTCCGAGACAGAATCGGGAACTTGCCGGCCGAGCTTAAAAAATCTGCCGTGTTGTATGCCACGTCAGTGATCGATCGCCTTGGGCGGCCGTACCATTCCGTGCGCTCTGGGATATTGCGACGGATAGGAGTCGGAGTACACTTGTGAGTGGTCGTTGCTCCGACCTCCTCAGTCGATTTGGGCAGGAGCATTGTCCTGCCCTTATAGGATCGATGTCGTGCAAGTCAAAAGTTCTTGGTGATTGCACGGGGCTAAGGGGTGGCCATGATTAACCGTCAAAATCCAGTTCGGTAACCATTTTCAACGCAGGTCCACGAAACTTGCCAATACTCTCCAAGTCCAGATTGTCCCGTTCAAATGTTCCCCAAGAGGACACAATGTCTGAAATCCCTACATCTGGGTTGACCGGATATTCATGATTGACCTGGGCATAAATTTCCTGTGCTTCATCTGATGCCAAAAATTCCATCAACGTGATCGCATTTTGTTTATTGGGAGAATATTTGGCCAAAGCCATCCCTGAAACGTTGACGTGGGTTCCACCATCGGCAAATTCCGGGAACACGATCCTGACGGTGCTGGCCCATTCGGATTGTTCGGCGTCTGACAGCATCAGACCCATGTAGTAGGTATTGCCCAGTGAAACATCGCACTCGCCAGCCCAGATGGCCTTGACCTGTGCACGGTCGTTGCCTTGTGGCTTGCGGGCCAGGTTGCTTTTGACACCCTCTAACCAGTTCCGGGTTGCATTCTCGCCCTTGTGGATGATCATCGCTGAGGTGAGCGCCAGATTGTAGGGGTGTGTACCAGATCGGGTGCAAACACGTCCTTGCCATTCCGGCTCGGCCAGACTCTCGTAGTTGACTATGGAGCCGGAGGCAACCCGATCCTTGGAAGCATAAATGACTCGGGCCCTGAGTGTCAGGGCAAACCACTCTCCATCCGGATCACGAAAATTGGCCGGAATCCTTTCGTTGATCGCATCATTCTCAACCCGTTGAACCACGCCTTCATTCACCAGGTTTTGCAACCTGGAAATATCCACCGTCAGAATCACATCGGCCGGGGATCTTGAATCCTCAAGCTTGAGGCGCTCAACCATTCCCTTGTTCAGAAATACAACGCGTGTGTCAATGCCAGTTTTCGCCGTGAAGCGGTCTAGAAGTGGCTGGATGAGGTCGGGCTGACGATAGGAGTAAATGTTGACTTCGTCGGCTTTGGAGCTACCCGCGATGGTTGCCGCAATACCAATTGCCAAAAGCAGTTTGATTAATCTCATTGTAGAACCCTCTTAATTCCTGATTAAAATAGTCAAGAATTAGGTTAGGCACATAATTGGTTGTGTCAAGAAAAAAGCAAAATTTTTTGGCATGACATGGCCGAAGGCTGGCAGGGGACATTTCAGTCCGCTAGCCGAACTTCGCTGTGGCTGGTCTGTTCTTTACCGCTCGGGTCGAACGGCATCAGGCGAATGAACTATTCGTCAAGTTGGGCAATGAGTTCGGGGACAGCCGTGAAAAGGTCGGCGACAACACCATAGTCGGCCACTTGAAAGATGGGAGCGTCCTCATCCTTGTTGATGGCCACGATGATCTTGGAATCCTTCATTCCGGCCAAATGCTGAATGGCCCCGGAAATGCCCACCGCAACATAGAGATTGGGAGCCACAACTTTACCGGTTTGGCCAACCTGCCAATCGTTGGGGGCGTATCCCGAATCGACTGCCGCCCTTGAGGCTCCAACCGCCGCTCCGAGTTTGTCAGCCAACTTGGAAATAAGTTCGAAATCTTCGACGGAACCAACTCCCCGCCCTCCAGACACGACTATTTTGGCGGAGGTGAGCTCGGGACGGTCTGATGATGCCCCGCGGTCCTCAATCCATTCACTGATGGCATTTTCGATATGAGCGGTCTTCTTCTCTACGGGGGCCGAGTGGCCGGCATCGGCCGCGGAATAGGCGGCGGTTCGAACCGTGATGATCTTCTTTGAATCCCTGGATCGGACAGTCTGGACCGCATTGCCAGCATAGATGGGACGCTCAAAGGTGTCTGGGTCGACAACGGCAGAAATGTCTGAAATCATCATGCAGTCGAGCTGTGCCGCCACACGGGGAAGAATATTCTGGGCATGAGTGCTCGCGGGTCCAACAATATGATCGTAACCATCCGCCATGCCTGCAATCAAGTCGGCCATGGGCTCTGCCAGCCCGTGGCCCAAGGACGCATCCTCAACCTGAATAACCTTCGCGACACCACCAAGCTGGCTTGCCTGCTGCGCTGCCGGTGTACAACTGTCTGAAGCGCAAAGGACCGTAACTTCGCCCAACTCCGTTGCGGCCGTCAAGGTCTTGGCCGTAAGATCAAGAGCCAAGTCAGCCCCGTTCAATTCTGCAAGTAACAAGACGGCCATGCTAAATCACCTCCGCTTCATTGCGTAACTTGTCAACCAGATCGCCAACTGAGGGCAGAATTTCTCCGGCCTTGCGGGTTGGAGGTTCAACGGTTTTGAGAATCTCCAGACGATTGCTGATGTCAACTCCGTAATCGTCCGGCGTTTTGGTCTCGAATGGCTTGCGCTTGGCCCTTTGGATGTTGGGCAGGGAAGGATAGCGGGGTTCGTTCATTCGCAAGTCGACTGTTACGATGCAAGGCAGGTTCAACCGGATGACCTGAAGGCCACCGTCGACTTCCCGAACCGCTGTGGCCTTGTCACCATCAATATTGAGTTCGGATGAAAACGTGGCCTGAGGATAGCCCAACAGTGCTGCGAGCATTTGTCCAGTGGCGTTCATGTCATTATCGATGGCCTGCTTGCCCATCAACACAATGCCGGGTTTCTCGTCTTCAACGATACCCTTCAAGAGCTTGGCAACGGCCAGAGGTTCAACATCGTCGTGCGGATCGTCCGAGGTGTGAATCAGGATGGCTCGGTCGGCACCGACAGCCAAGGCTGACCGCAAGATGGTTTGGGCCTTGGGCACACCGATGGAAACGGCAACGACCTCTTCTACCTTGCCGGCTTCCCGCAATCGAATGGCCTCCTCGACGGCGATCTCGTCAAACGGGTTCATTGACATCTTGATATTGGCCAGATCAACACCGGATCCATCAGTTCTGACCCGGACCTTGACATTGTAGTCGATCACCCGTTTTACAGGCACGAGGACTTTCATAAATACCTCTCTCCTCAATCTTGGTTCGGGACGCTGTCCCGCTTGCAGGGAAATACTAGGGTCGCTCGGCCCGTTTTACAGATTTGCGCCCTAATTTTTTCTGTTTGCTCCCGGTACCCACAGGACATCGGTCTTGCCATCGTCATTTGCGACTCTGGCCATGACGAAAAGCCAGTCGGACAGTCGATTGAGATACTGGATTGCCAGCGGGTTGACGGTCGCCTCATTGCTGAGAGCTACGACCTGTCTTTCAGCCCGTCTGCATACCGTACGGCACTGATGCAGGCACGAAGCAAGAAGGGAGCCTCCGGGAAGAATGAAACTTCGCAACGGTTCAAGTTTCCGGTTCGCTCGATCGATTTCATTTTCAAGACGCAAAATCTGATCCTCAACCACGCGAAGCGGTGGATGATCGGATTCTCGCCCCTGAACTTCAGGGACGCAAAGATCGGCACCGAGGTCAAAAAGATCATTCTGGATGGCCATGATCATGTCTTTGAGAGGAGAGTTGGAATGATGGTGTGCCAAGCCAAGAACTGAATTCAGCTCATCGACATTGCCATAGGTATCAACCCGAAGAGAAGTCTTGGGCACACGCGTTCCATCGCCAAGCGCAGTCTCTCCCTTGTCCCCCGTTTTGGTATAGATTTTGTTGAGTACTACCAATGATCTAATCCCCACCCGTTGCCAGAAGTCCAAAAATGAATATCGCAATGATTGCCAAGGCTTGGAACAGAACGCGCAATCGCATGAGACGGTTTGAATTTTTTTGGCTGAACGTGGGACTAAATGCGAAGCCGACAATTCCGACAAGCAGAATGCCCAAGACGATGAGCATTAGGAAGATGATAACATAAGACATGATGCCCCTATCTATACGATGCAACAATTCGGTCGAGTGTTCTTGCTGGCAAGACACGAGATAAAACAGCCATGAGATGGGTTGGAAACGTAACTCGGTAGCGCGTTTTGGGTTTTTGCGCCTCCAAAGCGTGTATCAGGACCTTGGAGACAGCAGAAGCGGGGAGTTCGTATTTGTCCTTTTTACCCGAAGTGCTGTACAATCGCGGTATGAGCGTATGGCGGTAGATATCGGCCAAGTGGGAATTCTCCCAGTCAATCCATTTCTCAAAGTGCTTCTGAGTGTTTTGCCGAATGCAGGATGTGATCGGGCCGGGCTGAATAAGTGAAACGTGTATATCGGTTCCCATCAATTCGACCCGTAGTGTGTCCGTCAATCCTTCAAGAGCGAACTTGGTTGCGTTGTAGGCACCTCGCCAAGGAAGCCCCACAAAACCCAGAATAGAGGAATTGTTGATGATCCGCCCATGATTCTGTCTGCGCATGATTGGAAGTACGAGGGTGGTCAGTTCATGATAACCGAACACATTGACTTCGAAAATTGAGCGAAGTGCATCCCTGGGCAGATCCTCAACTGCTCCCATCAGGCCATGAGCACCATTGTTGAACAGTGCGTCCAGCGTTCCATCGGTTCGGTCCAAGGCTTCCGTCACCCCATCCTGAATGCTTTCGGAATTGGAATAGTCAAGAACAAAACTTTCCAGTCCCATGCCTTGCAGTCGCGTGCAATCTTCAGGCCTGCGACAGGTGGCCAGCACCCGCCAGTTCCTTTGAGCCATCGTCAAGGCGCAGTCCAGACCTATCCCGGAAGAGCAGCCTGTCATCAATACTGTTTGTGCCATCTCAGAAAGAACGCCTGCAAATCAAAATCTCACCCAAGCCAAAGATGCATGCAAGGAATGAACGGTCATGGTACGCATTCGGCTGCAGTGTCCAAACAGCAATGATCCATTCAGCAATTTGTACCGATGAATGCCGCCATCCGTCCCAAAGACAAAATACTGCTCGCATACAGAAAATTGTAGATAATGGTGAAAAATTGAAATCGGGAATCATATTTAGGTGATGCGAGATTGATCATCAGTTCAGGTACCCCCTCCCTGTAGAAATTTGGAGTCGCAATGGAAATCAATAGTGTCGGCGTGATCGGCGCCGGGCAAATGGGAAGCGGCATTGCTCACGTGTTTGCCTTGGCTGGATATGACGTGAAATTGTATGATCAGTCCTTTGAGGCCGGGTTCAATGCCGTGAATCGAATCACCAAGGACATGAACAGGCTGATTGAGCGCAACAGAATCACTGAAGAGGAAAAGCAGGCCGCCCTGGACAAGATCAATACGAATTGCCGCTCACTTGGAGCTCTGTCGAATTCGGATCTGATCATAGAGTGTGCCGTCGAGAATGAACGGGTCAAAACTGAAATTCTCAACGAACTGAAAACACAGCTGTCCGATCACACCCTCCTGACCACCAATACGTCATCGATTTCCATTACTCGTTTAGCTGCCAAGACCGACCGCCCCGAACGGTTCATGGGGCTTCATTTCATGAATCCGGTACCCCAAATGAAACTGGTTGAGCTTGTAAAAGGCATAGCCACGGGTGAAGAGATATCCGACATCTTGAAGAGAGTCGTCAGGAAACTGGGCAAGAGCTATACACTGTCGGAAGATTTTCCTGGCTTCATTGTCAACCGGATACTGATGCCCATGATCAACGAGGCCATATACGCGCTTTACGAGGGGGTCGGGAATGTCGAATCGATTGACAAATCCATGAAGCTGGGCGCAAACCACCCAATGGGGCCGTTGGAACTCGCTGATTTTATCGGACTGGATACCTGCCAGGCAATCATGAATGTTCTGCATGACGGGCTAGGGGATAACAAGTATCAGCCCTGCCCACTGCTAAAGAAGTATGTTGATGCCAACTGGCTAGGTCGGAAAAACAATCGTGGTTTCTATGATTACCATGATTCTCCGCCTAAGCCGACCCGTTGACGAACAAGAGTCGCTATGAGGGTGATCTGGTCGTAGCCTGACCACGAATCGTGACAGACACGGGTGGCCAGATCGCTGGGCTCTTTGACCTCGTCAAGGCATCTGCGACAGAAATTGGGATTACGTGAGGAACGGTCCCCAATGATCATCATACATGTCATAGGCAGACGCAAGCGTCGACAAACCACTGACATGGGCGTTGCGATGTTGTACGCTGCGTCGCAGACACGAACATTCGGAGATTCGAAGTGCTCCATTCCAACGTAACCCCGTCACATGAAAATCCGTTCGTACCCGGCATCGGTGATTTGCCACCTTTTCAGGGACGACGTCCGTCTGTCGATCGGGTACTGGACGAGACGATTAAAATGCTCACGAAGACGGATGAACCGTGGGGGCGTTGCTTGTACATGTACGGACCAAGAGGCACCGGCAAGACGGTGCAATTGAAAGCCTTGCGTCGGCAGATTCACCAGCGACCCGAAGCGGACATCCTGATTCGCCTGTTCGAATCCACCTCTGTGGCGGCGAGCCGACAAAACTCAGGCTTCTTGATTTCAGGCGAAACCGGGGCGATGAACATGTGATTTCCCGTTTTTTGTGGGACCCCATGCAACAGCAGTTTACAGCTGTTGACAAAACCCCATGAGGAGTTTAAGGTCCTGCACATGATGCCGGCTGTCGAGGTGTTGGTGGCAGGGCGTAGTGACGCGTGGATTTGGAGGCAATGCGAATACTCATCAGACATTTTGCTTCGGTCGCGGTTCCGTTTGTGTTTCTTGCCCTGTCAGGATCAAGTTCATACGGGCAAAGTTGCTGGCTGGATGACCCGACACATTTCTTCTTGATATGCCAGACCGGCCTGTCGGGAAAAGATGAAAATGAGTGCTATCGGCAATACTGCGGAAAGGCTCGACCGGGAAGCGAGCAGGAACCAGGGCCGGGCTGCATTGCCGTGAAAGATTCACGGATGGGTTTTTTCGTTCTCGAAAACGAATGCGACCAAACGGTCTACCTCAGCGTGAACGGGTTTGGCATCAATGGCAATGCGAGCTGCAGTCGGCTTTATCAAGATCATGCCATGCCCCCGAGTTCCCGATCTACTGCATATGATGACGTGCTGCTCAGCAAGGATGATGACGTTTATGTCGGTGATGGCATAACCGACTCGTTTGGCTGGTGTCAGTCTCTGAACGAAGGTTCGAATCGGTGTCGAAACGTTTACTGTCCGGCCCAGACTCAAATCGCCGAATACAGCAGCAGTACGGACCTGAGCCTAAGTCGAAGAGCAATCCGCAACAGGAACGTTGAGGTTGACGTTCAAGACGTGGCGGGAGTCCAATCCCTTTTGGCGCGGTGCGGTTTTGAGCCGGGTCCGATTGACGGTGTTTGGGGACGGCGCACAGAAGGAGCAGCCAGGGCTTTTGTAACGGCTCATGGCGGTTTTCCGTTCAGTGACATTTCCAGCCTGATCTCACAGGTTGATTCCTATGGCGGGGCATGTCCGTCCGGGAGGCAAGCCAGAAGTGCTGACCGGCGTGGTTTGACATTCATCGGAGCAAACTTGTCGGGTCGTAACCTGACTGGTTACAACTTTTCTGGTGAAGACCTTTCGAATGTCGATTTGTCGCGAGCGAATCTGACTTCAGCCAACTTGAACGGAACGAACCTGACCGGTGCCGATTTGAGCAAGGCCATATTGATCAATGCCAATCTGAGCGATGCCGACCTGACCAACGCTGATGTAAGCGGGGTGTCGGCAAGAGGAGCCAGTTTTCGCAATGCCACCCTTCGCAATGCCAACTTGCGTGGCTCGGACATGCGACGAGCAGATTTGAGCGGTGCAAGACTGCAGGACGCTTCGGTCGGCGGCATGCGCTTTACGGAGAGAACCGGAATTGATCTAAGAGATTTGTCACTCATGCGTACGGATTCACCCGACAGCGTTACGGCTGAAGCCGCAAAATGGCTGGAAAGCAGAAGCATCTCTCGTCTTGCGGACAGATTCCTGACGATTGGTTTCGACCGGAATGGCGACTATGTCATTGTCGGGGAGTAGCGCATGCCTCGGTTGAGAGCACCTTGGCGCTCAAGTCCGGCATGTGTTTATTGATCTTTCAGGCTCAATGTCTTCTGGCGCAGCCAAGCCATGAATTCAGAGGTTGGGCCTTTGAACCCTTCGATTTCGTCACGTTCGATGATGTTGCCGATCACGGGTTTTTGCGGTTTTCTTCGGGCGTTGGCGATTTCATGCAGCAAAAGGGACTGCCGCAGGGTCGGCGAGATCAGGTTGGCCCATTTGTACCAAACGCTGTTCTCGCCCGGAAAATAAACCGGAACAACGCGAGCTTTCGAACGGCGAATCAACTTTGCGGTAAATGGTCCCCATTCAGCCTCTTCGGCAGGTTCGAACCAGCTTTTTGAGGCGGCAACCTGGCCGGATGGAAACAGGACCAGAACGCCGCCGTTGTTGAGGTGTTCCATGGCCAACTTGCGCATTTCCAAATTCTTGCGAACCGTATCTTCTTCATGAGAAAAAGCCACCGGAAGAAGGTGATCCTGAATTTCCGGAATTGTTGTCAGGAGTTCGCGGGTCAGGATCTTGAAGTCTTGTCGAACCTGTTCACAGAACTCGGCCAGTATGATTCCATCCACAAGTCCATGCGGATGGTTGGCAATGACAATGACCGGTCCGTCCTTGGGGATCCTCATGATGTCCTCGATCGGAGTCAGGAGGTCAATCTCCAGAAGTTCCAGCGCCTTGCTGAAAAAAGTCTGATCGGGAAAGCGTCCGGTACTCTCGTAGATACGCACAAATCTGAGGAGCGTGAGCTTGCCGGTGCACCATTCGATGGCCCTTATGATGTTGGAGCGATAAGAGTTTGGAAACGTGTTGGCGTAGGACAATGACCGACTTTTGTACGGCGTGTATTCCGGATCATCCGTGAAGGGCCTTTCATATCCCTCCGGGAAGCCGGTCAAATCCGAAACGAAGATTGATTCGTCAATATGGGATCTAAGTTTCTTCATGAAATCCGGCTTGGACCAGTTCTGTCAGGGCTGTCTTGAGCACTTCCTTGTCTCGCCCGCTGATCATGATCGAAATCACCGACCCTTGGGTTGCTGCCAGCGTCAGCAGGCCGATGATCGAGTCACCGGCAACGGTATACTCGCCGAAAGATACGTCAACCTCTGCCTGATACAGTTCGCACAGCTCGACGAACTTGGCTGAGGCGCGGGCATGCAACCCCTTCTCGTTAATTATTTCCAAGTCAAACTGGAGACACATGTTCTAACCTTGCAAAAACAGTCGAATATGGTTGCGACCCGCTTGGAGAGCCAGACTGGCGGCCTCTTCAAGGCTCTTGTTGCGTGACTTCACCAGTTTCAGGAGCATGGGGAGATTGACCCCGGTCAGAATGATTCCCTTCTCTTTCTGGCAGGCACAAAGAGACAGGTTGGACGGAGAACTACCGTAAACATCCGTCAAGAGAATGACGCCATCGCCTTGATCGACATGGCAAATGGCCCGGCAAATTTCTTCCTCTTTTTCCTGTCGATTGTGGTCGCCTTCAATGGCGACTGCCTCCAAGCAGCTCTGCCGACCCAGAATTTGCTCAAGGCAATCACACAGTTCCACTGAAAGATTTCCGTTGGCGACGACGACAATACCGATCACGACAGTCAGCTTTCAGTCTTCAGGCCGACAGTTGAAGGGAAGACCAATGCATTCGAGACCGATTCACGATGGGCCGCTGGCAACGAAGTGTTCCTTCCCATTCAACAAGCAAACTCATGCCGGAGATGTCGCGCCTGAACTGAGCACATGTCTCCATCGTCAAAGTAAATTCACTGATCCACTAGTTAAATATAATCCCGATGATTTCAACGATGGATTTGGGCACCGCGCAGGAACAGGTACATGACATCGGCAATGGAAGCATGGTTTTGACCCCGATAAACGGGCAAGTCGCAACCCAGAAGCTTGTCGGTCCTTGCAGGCGGAAGCCGTTGAGTTTCTGCCTGAGACATGTCCAGAACCGCCACCAGTTCACAAGCCTGCCGATGGGAGACATTCAAGATGCCGAGATAGCGGGCCTCAATTTTTCCCAGAGCGTTTGGCAGCGGAGAGGCAACAAGTCGATCGGCCTGCCGTCTGACAACAACCTGGTCGTCACCGATCAGGGTGCCGCCGAGGGCGATGATACGAATGGCAACATCACTCTTGCCGGCTCCGGAGGGTCCGGCAATCAACAGGCCCCGGTTATTGACTGCGACAACTGTCCCAGAGACAATCTCCTGGCTGCCATCAGAACTGTAATTCAAGTCAGTAACTGGAAGTCTGATCCGAATCTTCGGCGGAAGTATCAACCTGATCCAGACCAGTCCTGACTTCAGACAGGTTCGCCTTGGAAGCGCCGGAAAGCAGCCGGACATCGCTCAACAGAGTTACGAGATCAAACCCCCAGCCCGCCGCCGTGATTGCATATTCCGAAGAACCTGTATGGATTCCGGCAATGATTTTTTCATCCTTGCAGGCGTACATGATATTCTGAATCTTCTCGATCATTTCGGGTTCTTGGCGATCGAGCCCTGGCGGCAAAGCACCATTGGTCACTCCTAAAGTGAGGTCGGCCGGACCAATATAGACCCCGTCCAGTCCGGGTGTAGTCACGATGTCGCGCAAATTGGCATAGGCTTCTGCCGTTTCGATCATGGCAAAACACGTAACATGTTCATTCGCTTCCTTGTAGTAGTGGTCTCCGGCTCCGTAGAGGGCTCGAGTTGGGCCAAAACTCCGGGTTCCCGCTGGCGGGTAGCGGACGAGGGAAACGAGTGTTTCGGCCTGTTCGCGGGTGTTGATCATCGGGCAGATGATTCCATATGCTCCCGCATCGAGCGATTTCATGATAATGCCCGGTTCCAGCCACGGCACTCGTGCAAATGGTGTGGTGTTACTGGCCCGCATGGCCTGAAACATGCGAACCGTGTCCGTGTAGTCCACCACTCCGTGCTGCATGTCGACGGTTATGCTGTCATATCCTTGGGCTGCCAGTATCTCAGCCACAAACGGGTTGGCAATGGAGCACCATCCGTTGAGTGCAACACGACCTTTGCCATATGCGTGCTTGACCCTGTTCTTAATCATGTCGTTTCCTGTCTGTTGGGAGACTGCAAGTCCTGATGTTCAGTCAATGCCAAGCCGCGTTGGACTCTCGTCGGGAAAATCTCGACGGCCAGCCAGATGCCGGTCATATATGTCGTCCGGCTGGCAGTGAAACCTCCTGTATTGTCGTTTCGTGCAATTTTTCAACATAGTCCCCAAGACATGGCCTGACTCTGGGGCAAAAGACGGGCTGGCGTTTCGCGGTCAAGGTGCCGCCTTCGGCAGTGACCGAACCGTGATCACGACTCCGGATGAGATGATCAAGGCAATTCCCAGTGTTCCCAGAAGATCGGGGACATGATTCCAGATGATCCATCCCCAAAAACCGGCAAAAATCAAGAAACTATACTCAAAGATGGTTACCAGGGTCGGTTCGGCTACCTGATACCCCCTGATCAGTCCGGCGACTGCAACCAGAGAGCCGATCGCCTGAACACTCGTCCAGAAAAAGAAGGTTCCATTCGGTGGTTGCCATGCCTTGAGAAAAAATGGAGCCCGTTCGACCGCTTCCGGCGGGATGTTGATTGCCGTTGTCAGCACAACGCCCACCAAGCCAAACAGGCCAATCATGCCGAAAAAGCCGAGCAGAATAACCGTTGTGCGTTCATCGGAGCAATAGTGCCGCGTAATCAGTTGACCACCTGCGTACAAGAGGGCGGCAAAGACCGGAAAAATGGTTGTTACATTAAAATCGGCAAAATCCGGCCTGAGCACGAGCAAGACACCTGTAAACCCAACTGTGACGGCAATTATTCGGACCAGGCCAACGCGTGTCCTGAAGAAGATAACCGAGAAGGCGAGTATGAAGATCGGAGCGCTAAAGAGACCGGCTCCGGCTTGGGCAATGGGCATCAAGGCCAGCGAGCCGAAATAGAGCATCATCGAGCTGGCGAGGAGGAAGGACCGGATGACAACGATCAATGGTCTTCTGGGTCGAAACGATATCCCTTTCATGAGGAAGAAACCGGCAATCAAGGTGCAGCCGAGAAGTGATCGAAAGAAGTGAAACTGCCAAACGCTGGATTCCCGGGCAATGTAAATGACAAAGTTGTCAATCATTCCGATCACGAACATGGCCGGAACAATGTACATGGCCCCGAGCAGGGTATTGGGAACATTTTTCACGACTGCAGGAATCATGGCTATCGGCCAGGGCGGTGCAGAAGCCAAAAGTCCGGTGTCATGGTGGCAGGTTCCGTTTCAGGTTCGACCGAAGTCGTCTTCATATCTGGTGATATCGTCCTCGCCCAGATACTCGCCACACTGGACCTCAATCACCTCGAGGTCATCCCCTCCCGGATTTTCCAGCCGATGCCTGGCCCCGAGCGGAATGTATGTCGAGTGATTCGGCTCAAGATCAAAAACAGCATCATCACATGTTATTCTGGCCACCCCCCGCACTACAGTCCAATGTTCCGACCGGCATCGATGGGACTGCAGGGAAAGTTTGGCTCCTGGCTTGACAATCAGGGATTTCACCTGAAAATTCTTGCCCGCCCTAATGCTTTCAAAGGCTCCCCAAGGCCGGCACACCGGCTTGTGGAGCTCAAGTTCTGCCCTTTGGCCTTGTTTCATTTGACTGCCTCTTTTCCGGGTTACCTCTATATTGAGAAGAGTGATCAATACAGCATCAGATGTCCTGATCATAGCATTGTTTTCAGCCTGTCGGCACCCTGACCCGACTGTCGGTTTGGCTTCAGACGAATGCCTTCCAAGAAGGCCATGCAATCGGGTTTAGGCTGAAAGCCAACCCTTCGGAGTGTAACCGCTCAACAGGCGGCAACAGCATGGTTCCAGATTTGGTTTGGAGCAACAATCGGCGAATTTAGGAGAGGTCCGAACCCAGTCACCATCTTTCCGGTCAGCTCACAGAAACCCAAACTGAAACCGTCAATTCAAAAGAAGGTTGTCCCCCTTGTTCGTTCGTCGCTGGTGGTAAATCGGGGGGGGGGTGAGGTCAAATTTTGACATAGATGCGGCCTTTTTCAACTTTAGTGGGGTAGGTTTGCAGATTCTCGCAAGCCGGTGGCGTTTCGACCTCACCCGTGCTGGCGTCGAAGACAGAGGAGTGTTTGGGGCATTCAATGCTGTTTTCAACAACAAGCCCGTCCGACAAATGGACTTCTTCGTGTGTGCACAGGCCATCGGTGCAGTAGTAGTTGTCCTGATGATCTCTCAAGATGATGAATGTCCGCGGCCCGTGGTCAAAACGAATCACGTCCTCTTTTTGTATGTTGTCAGCGGCGCAAGCATTTATCCAGTTGGCCATCGTCCATCTCCCTTATATGCTCTGAGGTGTGAAATCGGAGGAAGCAAAGGGCATGACGCCTTGGAGCAGGGTCACGGATTTTTCCAGCCCTTCCACAGAGTTCAACAACACGTCTTCGTGCTCGATCGACAACCAGCCGTCATATCCGCTCATCTTCAGCCGATAGCAGAACTGCCGCCACCATTCTTCGCCGTGGCCAGTCCCAAGTGTAACGTAGGACCAACTTCTCGTGGATATGTTCATCAGCGAGCCATTCTCGAGAAGGCTCGTTGTAGCCTGCATGGGGGCATTCAATAACGTATCCTTGGCGTGAACATGGTAGATCGCTTCGCCAAGCATCTCGGCAACGACCAGCGGGTCTGCTCCCATCCAAAAAAGGTGGGAGGGGTCAAGGTTGGCTCCGATCGTCGGTCCGACAGATTCTCTCAGTCTCTTTAGAGTGGGAACATTGTATACACATTGATTTCCATGTAGTTCGAGCGCGATGTGTGTCACGTCATTTTCTTTCGCCAGGGTAACAATCTCAGTCCAGAAGGGGATAAGTACTTCCTCCCACTGGTATTGCAGGATAACTTGGGTTTCGGGCGGCCAGCTGGACACAACCCAATTGGGTGTCATATCTGAAGCAGAGCCGGCTGGCAGTCCTGACATGGCACAAACGGTCTTGATGCCCATCTCTCCTGCCAAACGAATTGTATTCTTCAATCCTCCTCCTTGGGCCGAGTCAGTCGGGTGCAAGGGGTTGCCGTTGGCATTAAGAGCGACGATTTCCAGCCCACGGTCGGCAAAAGCCCTTTTGAAGGCCAGCTGCTCCTTGGACCTGCCGAGCATTCGCCTCAGATTGATGTGTGGTGCAGTAGACCATCCGCATGTGTTTACTTCAACACCCGACACTCCTATGCGTACGGCGGTGTCGAGCATGTCCTCCAAAGACATGTTGCTCAAACTGTCTGACACGAATCCCAGCTTCATGTGTAGAACTCCGGTTTGGAAATCATGTGGATCATCTCCCGCGTTTTTGTTGCCAATGACTTGACTCCTGCCTCCGCCGCAATAGCCGCGCAGTAACCATCCCAGCAATCAGCTGCCGTGGCAGGAAATCTCCCGGTCTCGACAAAGCGCAGGAAGTCGAGGCTCTGACGACGGTAGGCCTCGGCAAAACGCCTGCGCCAGTCTGCACAATATCGGGTGGATGAGGTGAGCATGGTATCCGTTCGCGTGTAAGCGAAGTTGTTGATTGCCATGGATCCGAGCTCGCCCACGAGTTCCGCACGCACGTCATACCCGTAGGCAGCATTGTTATTGATCTCGACCGTTACCAGCAGGTTGTCGGTGGTCTCGAGAACCATCACCACGGGGGCAACACGGTCGTCAGGTCGACGCGCTTGGTAGGCAGTGATTGAAGCATACTCCGTTGCGAGTACATAACGGACAACGTCAAACTCATGTGGCGCAGAATTGGTGATGGCCATCATTCCTGTGAAATCGACCGAGGGCGTTTCGACATTGCGATGGAAATTATGCATCACCAATGCCTGCCCCAAAGTGCCGTCAAGTAGAGCTGTGCGCAATTCGACATAGGGCTGGTCGTAGCGACGCATGAAGCCCAGCATTACGTATCGTTCCCCGGCGATCTCTTCGGCCTGCATGATCGCTGTGCATTCGGTGGATTCCTGGGACAAGGGCTTTTCGCAGAGCACCCTCTTGCCAGCGGAGATGCAAGCCCTTGAAAGCGGCACATGAGTGAAGTCAGGGGTTGCCACGATCACGGCGTCAACATCGTTGCGCCGGATCGTGCCTTCCGGATCGCTCGTAGCTTCTGTCGCTCCGTAGGCGTCAGCAACGGACCTCGCCTTTTGAGCGTCCATGTCGCAAACCACCTGAAGCGTTGCACTAGGCAACTCTTCGGCCACGATTTTCGCGTGGCTTGAACCCATCAATCCTGCGCCAATGATTGCAATCTGAATGCTCAAAACAAGCTCCGCCCGTTTGATTCGGTAACATTTTGCCCGTTGTTAAGGGTCTTGATTGTCAACTGACTGAACAACACGAAGTCACTCGGTCAATCAATGTGCAGGTGACGGTACGTGCCCAGCGTGGGTTTCCATGTAACCTTCAATGTTTACCTCGAGGTCTGCCATTGATTCGCCTCCGGCCATGAGATCGGCGATCTCCTCCCGTGTTTTTTCGCCTTTACGAAAATCCGCCGCAATCGCGCCGCGAATAAGAACTGCAAAGTGATCGCCCACAGCCATCGCATGCATGACCTGATGGGTGATGAATATCACGGCCAGTCCACGTCTCTTGGCCTCATTGACGATGCGCAGGACGTGTGCAGCCTGTTTGACGCCAAGAGCCGCCGTCGGCTCGTCAAGAATCAATACCCGTGCCCCGAAATGCACGGCCCTGGCAATTGCCAGAGACTGACGCTCTCCGCCTGACAAGCCGCCAACGAGTCGGTTGCCATCGTCGATGCGTGTGATGCCAAAGTCCCGTATGGACTTGACCGCTATTGCATTCGCCGTCTTGCGGTCATAGATTTTGAACGGGCCCCATCCTTTTGATGGCTCAACGCCGGCGAAGAAACTGCGGCCAATAGACATGAGCGGGAAGGTACCACCAAACTGGTGCACTGTGGCGATGCCCATTTCCTGGGCATCCTTGGGCTTGTTGAAGTTGACTCTTTTGCCGTCCAGCAGGATCTCGCCTCGGTTTGGCTTGTACACGCCCGCAAGCGTCTTGATAAGTGTCGACTTGCCAGCGCCGTTGTCGCCGAGAAGGCATAGCGTTTCGCCCTTGTGAACCTTCAGCGAGATTTCGTGGAGCACATCGATGGGCCCAAAGGACTTGTCGACATTTCGCAACTCAATTGCAGGCGTTTCGTCTGACACGGGTCGACCTCCTCAGTTACTTCTTTTTCAATGTGGACCAACTGGTTGCCATCTTGCGGAAGTTATCGTTCATCAGAACCGCGACGAGGAGCATGACCCCAATAATAAGATTGGACAGGTTTCGATCGAAGCTGGTGTAGTTGATTCCCTGTTGTACGATCGCGAGTGTGGCCGTGCCGAAGAACACCCCGATGACCGTGCCGAAGCCTCCAGTGAGTAGAACTCCCCCTATCACCACGGCGATGATCGTGTTGAAGATCATGGTAAACTGTGTGGTGGTGCTGGCCGAGTTAGACAGGATGGTCTCGCATATGCCTGTCATTGACGCGGCCATGGCGGTCAACATGAACAGGCAGATTTTCAGCCGGTTGATTGGAATCCCTGCATTGCGTGCGCCTTCCTTGTCACCACCGAGAGCAAAAATCCAGTTTCCCCATGGGGAAAAATGCAGGAAAAAAAAGCACAACGACGCAATGGCGAGCCAGATGAAGACTGAGCTCTGCAAGCCTTGCCAGATTGTCAAGGCCCCATCACCTTCACCGATGCGGAAAGTGTGATAGGTACCAAACAGCCATTCTGAAGCTGCGTCAGTGTTTATGTCGCGTAATGCTTGCTGCGTGGTGTCGGTCAGGTAAAGAGACAGGAAGAGTGTCAAACCGGCAACTGCAAATAGCGTTGCCAAGGTTACGATCAGCGAGGGTACGTTCGTGCGTACGACAAGCATGCCGTTAACCCATCCAACCAGACCCGCGATTGCGAGGGTAATGCCAATGCCGACCCAGATGTTCAGCCCGTAGTAGCCGGAGGCGATGGCCAAGGATATCTTGGCGGCGGGAACCATTGCGCCGACAGAAATGTCCAGTTCGCCTGCAATCATCAGAAATGCAACTGGAATGGCGATGATCCCCACGGTAGATGCATAGTTCAGCCAGCTCGATGCACCGAGCGGGCTAAGAAAGTTTCGGTCCCAGCCAAAGTAGGAAAAAAAGCAGAAGACAAGCAACAGACCCACGAAAGCACCACCTTCCGGACGTCTGAAAAGACCAAGCAGCGACAGGCCCAAGCTTTTGGTGGTCGGTGCAGTCATCAGCGCCGCCTTATCGCCCGCATTAAGCGGTTGGTCTTGGCATTGGTCTTGAGGAAGCCCGGCCGGACAAGCCGACCGGACGAGTTCAGACGCATTCAGCGGGCGCCGAGTGCTACACCGGCTAGTGCGCTATCGATGTTCGATGCGTCAATGATGGCTGGACCAGTCAAAACCGGTTCAGTCACGATTTCAGTACCGAAGGCAAGATGGGCAAATAGTGTCGATGTGGCAAGGAATCCTTGCAGGTACGGCTGCTGGTCTATTGCCATCTTTTGACTTCCGTCGGCGATGCGATCGAGGACTGCTGGACTCAGATCAAAAGTGCCAACCATCAAGCGGTCTTGCGCTCCGATCTGTGCGACGGCATTGGTGGCAGCATCGGAGGCCCAAGCCGCCAGAGTGATGACGGCATCGACCGACTCGTCGCCGACCAGTTCGGATTTTATTGCCTCAGCTGTTCCCGTGACATCGCCGTCAAGGTTTGCGGGGACGCGCAGAACGGTGACTTTGGCACCAGCTCCCGAAGCACCCTCTTCGACGCCGCTGCAGCGGGCTTCAAGGTTGATGGCACCAGGAATTTGGATGTGGCACAAGACGTGCATGGCCCCTTGTTCGGCCAGATATTCGCCGCCTGCAACACCTGCGATATACTCATCAGAGCCAAAATAGTTCAATGCTCCAAGCTCTTCCATATGCTCGGCACCAGCATTGTACATGGTAATGACGATGCCATGCTCACGAGCGGCCTGCAATGCTGGAATTTCAGCTTCTGGGATCCACACCGGGATTGCGATTCCGTCAACACCTTGAGCAACGGCCTGATTGATAAGAGTCACTAGGTCTGGGCCAAAATTGTCATAGTTCGGGGTACGAAGATAGTTCACGGAACCACCGTTTGCTTCGACCATGACAGTTGCGTCGTCAATGCCTTTCTTGATCAGGTTCCAGAATCCATCCTCAATTGAGCCGCCGATAACGGCAATGTTTTGAGCCATTGCCCCGCCCCAAGTGAGTGTTGCAACGGTGGCTGCTACAGCTAGAGTCTTGATTATTTTCACGTCGATTTCCTCCTTAAGGTTAGTCCGTCCATTTGACGGGTCAAAGATGTTGGACACTGGTCGGTCACGCCCTGCGGCGTCTCCCCATGAATTCACGCCCGCTTGACGACAACTCCCCGTCGAGGCTATCCAACCTCTCGCCGTCTTTTCTTTTCGCGCTTCTTTTGAAACGTTCCAACAGTGACCGAACTAGCCATCAAGCAGCACGAACTCTCCAACAATGCTGTGACTAGAAGATTGACGGGAAACAATCAAGCCTATGACTGTACCCGGCTTAAATTCATGTCATTTCATGCCATTGTCGGCATGGAATGAAGTAAAATGATATGAAACGACCAGCAATTCTGATAAGAGCAGCATCAACTTCAAGTCATGCATTCACAAACATGCAACCGCTTGAATTGCCTGCATGTTCGGAAGAGGCGTGTGGCCCGCGTCTTGGACTTTGGTCCTTTCTGATGACAATTCAAGACCATAGGGTCCCCTGGCCGCTCAATGTTCTGGTGTTGATCTCTTGTCAAGTTCATTCGGGCAGTGGCTATCCGATGAAGGTCGCCTTGGTCTGTTTGGCCTTCATGCGGTCTTTCTTTCTGCGGAACCGTTCTTTCATGCGCTCTTCAGCTTCTTGCGAACCATCGTGCCAGTAGCCAAGCCATTTATCAAGTGGCACGAGTCCATCCGCTCCGTAGTTCACCTCGAAGTATTTGTGATGGAGGTAGTGAGCATAGGCATGACTGTCGAGTGCGTGTTCGCCAGTCAGTTCAAGCTTGTCGAAACCGATGTGTCCGTTGATCGCACCATAGCCGACAACATGGCTATTAAACATCATCACGACTGGATTAGACGGTATGATCAGATGCCAGAGGATCTCCCCGAAATAGAGCAGATGCTCAATTGGATGCATCGACAAGGAAGACCATGGACTCGGGTTGATTGAGTTATGATGGACCGAGTGGACCCACTTGTAGAGCACCGGCGTGTGGATGAGCTTGTGAATGCAAAAGAAGTGGATTTCATGGATTGCCGGCACAAGAATAACTAGCCCCGCCAGCCAAAGCCAATTGTCCTGCCAGCCAAGCCAGCCAAAAACGTGGATGCCGTTGGCAAAGCACCAGAGCATCAAGACTTCGACTGCGGTCCAAATCGGAATACCGAAAAAAAAGCTACGCAGAAAGTTATCGACGTTTTGGCTCTTGAACCAGAACACGTCCGACGGGTTCTCGGCTGGGAACTTGGCATTGTACTTGAAGCGCGTTCCTTGCTTCCGCTTAATGTAATAGAAGAGTTCTATTCCTCCATACATCAAAAAAATGCCCAATGCATTGATTGCGAGAAGGTACAGTGCCCAGTTCCAGGACAAGGTCTTGAGGGTTGTGGTATCAGGGATGACAAGAACCCAATAAAGCAATGCGGTTGTCATGTGAAACACATTCCATGGCCAGAAAAAATTCACGAAAAAACGACCTATCTGTCGCCATTTTCCAGACCAGAAAGGTGCAATTTCAATTGTTTTGTCAGGTTTCCAGTTGCCGCGTCTGTCGCGCGTCCCGTACAGAGTGTCGTCCATTAAACTCCCATTCCAATAGATCAAATAGGGCAATTACCCGAACTTGCCAGCCTACCATCCGACGGTTAGAGAATTGACATGAAACAGTCAAGTTTAAGGCCGTCTTTGGTTTATTTCATATCATTTCATGTCATTACGGTGATTCTATGACCGTAAAGCTGTCGTAGCCAGAAGCGCAATTTGCTCTCGGTTGAAAGATTCATTGGGATTCTTGTTTCTAACAAGCGTTGCCTTCCGCAGCCTGATGTTGTCATCGTCAAATCGAAACTGGTAGTATTTCCGACAAGGCTTCACCATGGCATCGGTCTTGACTGACCACACCAAGTCGGAGGGCATCACCAAGGGTATGCCACTTGAAAGTTCCTCCCACCGGCCAGCTCATTGTCGTTAAACATGTGCTCAGGAAAAATGGCGGCTGACAATCAAGAATTTACAACCGTAACGGAAAACAGTAGGCTAAAAAGTTCATCACTTTGATCTGATGACGGCATAAAATGAAACAAAATGGCATGAAACGACCCACCATTCCAGATGTGGCCAAGGCGGCAGGGGTATCGGTATCGACTGTCAACCGTGTAATCAACCAAGCAAAATTGGTGCGTTCGTCAACTCGTGAGCGTGTGCTTCTTGCCGCCGAGGAAATTGGGTTCTACGGACTCGGCACAATCGAGCATGCTGTTCGCTTTGGCCGCAAGACACATCGAATTGGAGTGCTTTTGCAACATGGTGGGCGGAAGTTCTATCACAACCTCGGTGAAGCCATGCGGAAAGCGGCGACCAATTTTGCTGATTCACGGGTTGATTTGGTACTTGAATTCCTTGATGACATTTCACCAGACAATATCGCAGCTCGAACTTTGGCATTGGGAAAAGAATGCGAGGCGGTCGGCATCGTCGCACCGCAGCACCCGTTGGTTGCAGACGCAATTGATTCGCTCCTGAACAAGGGAGTCCCTGTTGCAGGGCTGATCGGACCACTTTCAGCAAAAGGCAACGTCAGTTTCGTTGGTCTCGACAATTGGGAAGTTGGGCGAACGGCCGCATGGGCCTTTGACAAGATTGTGCGCTCACCCGGCAAGATCGGAATACTGGTAGGCAATCACCGCTTCAGAAATCAGGAGATGAATGAAATTGGCTTTCGCTCATATTTTCGTGAACATAATCGTGAGTTCACCCTGCTTGAACCACTGTCAACCTACGAATCCGCAGCCGTTGCCCGTGAACATGTCGAAAAGCTTTTGACAGATCATCCGGACATGTGTGGTCTGTTTGTCTCCGGGGGCGGTATTTCGGGCGCGGTAGCAGCTTTGCGTGACATGCCGACACGCAAGGACTTTGTTGCCGTAGGTTACGAGCTCTTCGACTTAACCCGTGCAGCCCTGATCGACGGAACGCTTACCATGATCATTTCTCACCCGATAGAGGCTTTCGCTCACGAAACTGTTGCAACACTGATCAAAGCTAAGAAGTTGGGTCCTGATGCTGGTGCCCAGCGGGTTGCGCTTGGATTCGAAATACATACCTCGGAAAACGCCTGAGCAGTATTTTGTCAGTAGTTCCCGCTAATTTTTAGCTCCCCCCCCCCCTGTACTGTCGGGTTTTTGTACCTCCAGGTACATGTATTTCCCGTCACCTTTGTGGTTTATACGGCAGCGGTTGCAATCTTGGCCAGCCTGTTCGGCTTCAACTTGCTCCCACCGCCTTGCCAAACCAGCCCATAACGATCATCAAGCCGTACGAGTGATGAACTCGTTAGCTGGGAATTACTGCTTAGGGAGTCATTCGGGTTCACAGTTTGACGTCAGTTCGAATCGACTGACGAAACCGGCTCATCGGCACCGTCGTACAAACCATGGCGACATGGCTCCCCAGACCTTGAATCACCAGTCAGGGCATTCAGGGCAGTCTGTGGCACGACCCGAACTGTCGGTCGTTCGCCGCCCGGGGAGAATTCGTCATTGAAGGGCCGATGATCGTTGCGGGCTGGTTTGCCAAGCCATGAGAGCGGGTTGCAGCCGGCCCGACTGTGGCCAAGATTATAACCGTCACATGTGCCACATAGGGTGACAAGAAATGCATGAATCTGGGGATACGAAAGCCCGACAGTACGGGCGAGACAAAAATTGGCGGGAATTACTGGTTTTGTCAGAATCGCGTTCTTCATTCCATCGTGTTCCCCATGTCGTCGATTGCCGGCTCAGCATGCTCCCCAAGGTCAGAATTTCCCCATTAGCGACACATAGATGTACATGTCATGCGTGTTCAGTTCCAATGACTACGGCTTTCGCCAAACATTTGCGCCGGTTGCTGGCAGGCACGAATCATGCGCTCAAGGTTCCAATGCGCTGAAGAATACATTGAAAATTCCGTTCAGCCGATTATCTCAGCCTTGGACGAAGAGACACCGTCTCTACCCTAAGTCCGCAGTAGTGGCGCGCAATATTGGAGTTTCATTAAAGTCAAGAAGAATCAGGACAATTCCATAGAGGACCGCATCTCCTCATTGGAAAAGGAAATCAACCCACCGGAAGAGCAGCCTGAGGACGTTGTGACCCAAGCAAACTACGCTTGGCGGATGGTCGTTGATCTGGTTGCCGGTGTTGGAGTGGGATTCGCCACAGGGTACGGGCTGGACGTTTTTTTTGGAACACGACCTTTAATAATGATCGTGCTGACATTATTAGGGTTCGGGGCTGGGATCAATCTGATGCTGAAGACTGCCAAGGAACTGAAGCAGCAAGGCGATAACCAGAAATAGCCTTGTTTGTTCATGAACAGATTTATTGAAAGTAAGCGACGTGGCGGAGAGTTCTTCTGAGGGTGGATTGGTCATCAAGCCAATGGACCAGTTTGCGGTTGAACCTCTCTTTGGAGACGGTGCTGTTGCCTGGTACACGGTCAGCAATGTCTCCCTCTGGATGGCGCTAAGCTTGATTGGAATACTGATATTTTTGGTGGTTGGTACGCGCAAGAAGGCCTACATTCCCGACCGATTCCAGATGGTTGTTGAACTCATTTACGGTTTTGTTCGCAACATGGTTCGAGATGTCGCGGGACGTGATGCCTTGCCATACTTCCCCTATATCATGACAGCCTTCATGTTTGTGCTGTTCGCCAATCTGCTGGGACTCATACCGATGAGTTTTACAACGACTTCGCATATCGCTGTCACAGCTACGTTGGCGATGGTGGTATTCATGTCTGTAACGGTGATAGGATTTGTGAAGAATGGCCTGGGATTCCTCGGGCTGTTTTGGATTTCATCGGCACCGCTTCCGTTGAAGCCTATACTTGCACTCATCGAGGTCATATCATACTTCGTTCGTCCCGTCAGTCACTCGATTCGACTTGCCGGGAACATGATGGCCGGACATGCCTTGATAAAGGTGTTTGCAGCGTTTGCCGGGGTGATGGGACTGGGTGCCTTTGTTCCCATCATTGCCATCACGGCCGTCTACGGGCTTGAACTGCTTGTTGCGGTCATTCAGGCCTATGTCTTCACTATTTTGACCTGTGTGTATTTGAAGGATGCCCTGCATCCCCAACATTAATTGACTTTCGAGAATACGATTAAGGAGATTTGACATGGAAGGTGATCTTAATACGATGGGTGCTTTGATCGGTGCAGGACTCGCCTGTACAGGCATGGGGGGAGCCGCTGTCGGTGTAGGGCATGTGGCCGGCAACTATTTGGCCGGAGCTCTTCGCAATCCATCCGCCGCTCAGTCGCAAACGGCCATGCTGTTTATCGGCATCGCCTTTGCCGAGGCCCTGGGCATCTTCTCGTTCCTTGTTGCCCTGCTTCTCATGTTTGCTCTTTAGACTTCCATCATTATTCAGAAACTGGATGCTCGGTCCAATTGAGATAGATCATGGCAACGGAGGCTGAAATTGTCGATTCCGCCGACAAGGCCGGTATACCACAGCTGGATTTTTCCTCCTTCCCGCACCAGATATTTTGGTTGGCAGTGTTTCTGGTCGCAATATTCATTGTGGTCAGACGAATCGCGCTTCCTCGGGTCGGAGAAATTCTGTCCCGGAGGGAAAAACGAATTCAGCTGGATCTGGAAGAAGCTCGTCAGATCAATGCTCAGGCCGAGGAGCTTGAAGCTCAGATTGCTCAAACCTTGACGGAAGCCAAACAGTATTCTGAGATGAAGGCCGCCGAGGCGAGGAATGAAATTCAGACCATCAAGGCGGCCGCTACCGTGGAAGCCGAGAGAGTCGTCAGGTTGGAAGCGGAAGAAGCTGACAGAGCAATCCAAACCATGCGGACACAGTCAGTTGAGGCCATTCGGGAAATAGCAAAGACAACGGCCGCCGAGATCGTCAATCAGATCGTTCCCAGCAGGGGAATCTACGACCGCATCAGCAAAGTCGTTGATCCTTCGATCAAGGGTCAGCAGAATGATTAGAACTCTTCTGACCGTTAGCATCGTTCTTGGTGGAACTTTTCCCCTTCAGGCCGCGGAAGGTCCCTTTTTCTCGCTGGGCAACACTGACTTCGTTGTCCTGATTGCCTTCGTCGTTTTCATTGGTGCCATCATTTATTTCAAGGCGCCAAAGTTCCTGGCGCAGCTCATTGATGGGCAGATTGCCCAGATTGAAAGGCAACTCAACGAAGCCGCGTCGATTCGATCCGATGCCACGGAGTTGATGCGTGGACTGGAAAAAAAGCAGTTAGAGGCCATTGAGCACACCAAGGACATCAAGCGCCAGGCCGATCAAGACAAAGATTTGGCGATAAAGCTGGCGCAAAGTGCCATAGACACGACGATCAAGCGAAAAATTCAGAATGCCAGGGATCAAATTCATGCTAGTGAAGCCAAGGCAATGAAGGACATCCGGGATCAGGCTGTCGAGCTGGCGGTGAATTCAGCTGCCCAAGTCATCACGGAAAGCATGGGCAGTGACGACCGACGGGCCATCGTTGATCAATCCATCAAGGCTATCAACACTCGCCTCCCTTAATCGGAACTTCCGAACCGGGTGTCCTCGTCATGTCGTGACCGCCTGGGCCTGCTACTCGATTCACACATTTCCAGCGATGCCATATCCGAGTTGGATGGCCCGGAATTGATACCGCCCGCGTAACATGACCACGGGGCCCGGTTTTCCATAATATCCGGTCCCGCCACCGAGACGGGCGCACACCCCGGCCGCAAAGGCCAGCGCGCCCCGGGGATGCGGGTTCTTTGGCTTGTCGGTCGGACCCTCAAGCGAAGCGGATACGGCCTCAAGGACCGGTGGATCCGGCGCCTCGAAGACATCCTTGAGTGGGCGTTGGCCAGCGCCGTCCCGGTCCTGCACGAGTGGCATGCACGATATTCCCGCAATAAACGTCATGGCGCACAGCGTTTGGAAGGGCACGGTTTCCACCGACACGTTTTCGATGTCGAAACCTTTGGTCTTGATGGTCCGGAAAACCTGTTCGATGACCCAGCGCCGACGGTAGAGTTGCGTGATCCATCGTGCCTGTTCGAACGTTTCGACCTGATGGCGGGTCAGCCGGCGCCAATGGGCCGGCTTAACGCCGGCGGGCGGGTCGATTTCCCGCGCCTCGACGATGGAAACGGTCTGACGGGCGGGAACGCCGGGTTCCATCGGTCTGTTTTCGGGGTGCTGGAGGGTCACGCACGCGAAACGCACGCCCATGCGGGCCGTGCGCTTCTTTGGCCCGGGTCGCGCGGGCAACGCGACCGTATGCTCCGGCTGCGGCCGGCCTTCAAGGCTGGAAAAGAGCCTGCCGGTGTCATCGCAAAGACGGCGATCATGGGACGCCCGGATCAGCACATCCACGCCGTCCGGACGACAGGCGAACATCGCGAAGATGTCCGCTTCACGGTCGGCGACCACCGTGACAGGCGCCGCCGCGTCCAGAACGGTGGCGCTTGTTTGCATGGCTTCCAGCCAGCGGTGGCTCTCCTGGTCGCGAAGCGGGCGGTTTTTGGGTGGCTTCGGGCCGCCGCCGGAGCGTTCGATCAGTTGCATGTCGACCGCGCCAAGCAACGTGCCCGGTTCCGCCTCCACCGCGATCGTGGCAGGGCCGACAAGGCTGTTTCCCGACCCGTCATCACGACAGCTCGTCGGGTCTGGAATCGCCCGAATAGGGAGACCATCCACGCGCCCGGACGTGGTCATGGCGGCCTTGTCGACGATCTTGTTCACGGTCACTTTCTCGGTCCTCAAAAACCGGCCCAAGCGGACTTCGCCAGCGCGATTGCCACCGATACCCCGAACCGAAACACCACGCGGACCGACCTCAACAAGACGATCATGAAAAAACTGTTCGGCCGGATCCAAACGACGATCACCACAATGCGAACCCGAGTTGTACATCTCTACTCTCCCCTTGTAAACACAAGACAGAAGAGAGAATCAACAGGACAAACGGCCAATTTCAGACACCAATTACACCAGCGGGAAAAGATGTGTGCATACAGTAGCCTGGGCCTGAGGGCCATCATCGCCTGTCCCGACAGTCTGCCTGTCTGGCGTTTTGCCGCTCGGGGCCGCTCGTGCCTTGCTGACCCGAATGTACCCCCAGAAAGCCACTGGAAACGTTGCAATCGTCAACATGACAACGGCCCGTCTCCCATGCGTGAACGGGCCTTTGAGTTCCTAAGTTTAGGCCTCACCTGAAACCTGTCCAGAGGCACGCGCTTCAAAAGTGAAAAGAGCGTTTACTTGTATTGGAAAGATAAAAAAAGCAACTTTGGACGTTCGATTTAATGGAGTCCTTTGCTGACCGAGTCAGGGTTTCTTTCTTCCCATTCTAGCAATCCCGCCTTGAGTTCCGTTCCCCAGGCATAGTCTCCCAGCTTGCCGTCGTTACGTATGACTCTATGGCACGGTACGAGCCAGGACAGAGGATTGGTGCTCATAGCGTTCCCAACAGCTCGGGAGCCCTTTGGCGAGTCAATTTGTTTGGCCAGTTTGGCATAAGTCGTTGTTTCTCCTGCCTGAACATGGGTCAGCTCTTTCCAGGTCTTCAGGTAGAAAGGTGGTCCTGAAATCCAGACCCGGATGTTTCCTCTTCGATCAGTCAGGCACTTGATGCAAGCATCAAGAACATCATTGTCCTCCTTGAACTGGACACTTTCGGGGTTTTCGGGAAATTGGGCTTTGGGCAGTTTGTCCTTCAGCATCTCTAGGACACGGTCTCGTCCCAAGATTTTCGAGAATCCAAAACCGCATATTCCGCTTCTGTTTCCGGCAACAAGAAACTCGCCCGCCGGACTGTTGTCGCCCCATCGGAAGAAAACATTCTGGCTATATGAGTCCCGTACTTCCCATGATACTGTCAAATCCTTACCTATGGGTGTCTCTGCAAAGCGATGACTGGACATTTTTCAACCTCTCTATTCTCTTGCGACAGACTGCGAACCGAAGACAATCAGTACGACTTATACCCCCGAAATGAGCGGCCGGTCAAGGATTATGTCAAGACCTTTCGCTCCGCAGGGGGCAAACAACTAAGCCTGAGTGCGTTGACTGGTGCAGTTACCAACAAATCATGCAACCGTAAAGGCTATTGACTATGCTTGCAGTCAACTTGTCCGGACAGGGATGTAATTTCAAAGTTAAAGCGCGTAGACAACGTAGGGTGTAAATTGAATCAGCAAGTTGATTATAAAACAATCAAAACGGCTTTTGAGAGGTTTGCCAAGGCTAACCCGGAACCCAGAGGAGAACTTGAGTATCTGAATGCATACACGCTTCTGGTGGCCGTGGTTTTGTCTGCTCAGTCTACCGATGTGGGGGTCAATTTGGCCACACGCAAGCTTTTTCCGGTGGCGAATACTCCTGGGGACATGCTTCAGTTGGGTGAGGAGAGACTCATCGCATGCATAAAGACTATCGGTCTTTACAAGAACAAGGCCAAAAATGTCCTCAAGCTGTCGAAGATATTGCTGGAACAGTATGACGGCGAGGTTCCGTCGTCTCGTGCCGCATTGGAATCTCTTCCGGGCGTGGGGCGCAAAACAGCCAATGTTGTCCTGAACATTTGTTTCAATCATCCGGCTCAGGCAGTTGATACGCATATTTTTCGGGTGGCGAATCGAACAGGTATGGCTCCAGGCAAAACTGTCCTTGAAGTTGAGAGGGGTATTGAAGACCGCATACCCGTGGGGTTTCAAAAACATGCTCACCATTGGTTGATCCTACATGGGCGCTACGTCTGCAAGGCTCGCAAACCGAACTGCGAAGAATGCCTGATTAGGGATTTATGCCCCAAGAACGGAGTCTGACCTTCCTCAGTCTGTCCAAAATCGACTGCCGACCATAGATCGGCGTATCTATGCCAGCGCGAGGCCGCAGCCAATTCTTGTTCGTGCTGCCAAGGTTTGATACCCCGGCCTAAAAAATCCATCGATGGATTGGATCTGAAACGGAATTCACCGGGTTCAGTTGTGGATGGGCAATGACTGATCGACATCGCACCCATTGTCGAAAAAAGAGGTAGGATTTTCCGTATCATAAAGATGCCAGCGATTCACCATGCTTAGGTATGGTCATCACGAATGACCTGAGCGAAGGGCGAGTCAAAGGCAAACAACTTGATTGTTTCACATGTGAGGCTTATTCTGTCAGCTGAGGCAAAATATCGATGAACAGTCTTGCTGATCAGTCCGAGAAGGGGAACGTCATGATAAACCCGAAGGCGAATGCCGTTCCCACTCGCTGGCGGTTTTACGGTCGCGAACAGGAGATGATAGATCTTGGTGCCCAGCTGAATGTCGGTCCCCGTGCCCATCCCGACCGTGCTTTCTATGCCTTTTCCATCGCTGGTCGGCGCAATGTTGGCAAGAACTTGCTGCTGGAAGAAACTGTCAAGCGTTATGGAAATCCGACCGAACTGCTAGTGGTTGAACTCCCTAAAGACGGCACCGACAAGGAACATCTGACCGAACTTGAGAAAACCATTAAAAGTAAGAAGCTTGACCAGTTGCTGGATGATCTGCCAGAGCCATACGAGAAAGACTATGAGGCCAACCTCTTTGTAGACATATGCTGGCATCTGATCGGGAAGGGGATTATCGTCTGTCTGGACGAGTTTCACAATGCAAAGAACGGGTATATCGAATCGTCTCTGAAGAAGATGATCGACACGGAAAAAAGGGCCCACCTGAGTGGCAAATCATTCTCGCCTGGCAAGCTCGTTCTTATGGGTTCGCACCAGCAAGAGTTTGCGGACGCTCTATCGTCCAAACGGCCCCTGTTCGGTCGGGTACCGACCAAGTTGTTGCTTAAGCCTTGGCCGCTCTCGACGGTGTTCGAGATGGCCCGCGAGCATGGGTGGCTGTGCCACCCTGGGCGCTTTCTGACCTTATGGACAGCCTATGGCGGCATGCCCAATCTCTGGGAGCGTTTCGCAACGGACGTGGATGCGGCTCGCTTGCGTGACACGTCCGCCGAAGCTGATCACGACGAGTGGCGAAAGGAATTTCTGATTGGTGAGCAGCGCATTCTGCACACGGATGAGCGTTCACGCTTCGACGACCGGGCCACGTTTGAGTTTCAGGACGAGATGCGCGATGCCCTGATCTGTCTAGCCCGCAGGCGGGACCGAGATCAGTCGGTTCGTCAGGTCCAGAAAGCGTTGCGTGTCAAGCAGAACCCGTACAAGTTGGTGAATCATTTTGAGCGACTGATGGATCATTATCAGATGGTTCGCCATCAGAACCGGTTTGCCGGTCCTTGGACCAACCGTCCTCGTTGGATGGTAAGTGACAACAACACCCTGTTTCAGGCCTATGTCTTTCGGGAACTGTTTCATTTCCGGCGACAGCCGCCACCCGAACAGGAAAGTCAGTGGGTACCTCCACTTGTAGCCCTCCGGGAACTGGAGGGCAAGATGCTGGAGCGCCTGGCTGTGGCGTGGCTGAACGAACACCCGCAAGTGCAGTGGAGTCAGTTCGGTGCCTTATCCATGGCAGGGGGCTCGGACATTGACGTTCTGGCTCGCATAGGTGATGGTATCAGTGATGATGACATTCTGGTCATTGGCAGCGCCAAACGGAATGCTGACAAGCAGGGGCTAAAATCGCTTCCGGACGATCTGGATGCGTTTCTGGCAGGCAGCATCGGTAAGGATTTTGACGAGGCGAGCGATATTCGGCATTTGCGCCGTTGCTGGCTGTTGTTTGCTCCGGAATTTACCGCCGAGCAGACGATGGAGCAATCAGATCAGGCGAAGCGTCTGGGTCTGAGTGCCTTTGCCTGCTTTGGTCTTCCCGAGATGGTTGCTGACACGCTGGACAACGGCTGGGCCCAACTGGATATGTGCTTGGATGTGGCTCGAGGCATGTCGCCGGCATCCGAAAACCACGAGCCGGATGAAGAACCGGGCTGGTAAGACCTATCACTATGAAGATCCGAAGCGTTAGGACGCCGGTCTGGATGGCAAATGAGTGGCTGCCAAAATCCATCCAAGTTAATCCTTGACACCTTGGGCCACAACAGTCCTGAACAGTGAAGTTCAGTTCTCTTTCTGCGTGTGTTGACGAAGCCCCTTGTTCAACACGAATTTACAGAAAGCCGAGCGAATGAAAATGCCTGTAGGGAAGGGCAGGTCGGAGCATTTGGCGGTCAGTGGTTTAAGTTGTGTCACCACCGAGCTTGTTGACCATGAATTGCCATGTGCTGTTCCAACACCCTTCAATCAGACAGTCCAAGGGGTTAAAGGTTTCGGTATCGGCACTTCTTGCTGAACAGGCTATTCTGTTGACGAAAGGACATGTGTACGCTCTCTACGACCGGGGATGAGTCGCTTTGTAAATATCCATGAGTCGCGATGTTTCGACCTTGGTATAGATCTGTGTCGTCTGAAGTGAACTGTGGCCCAACAGATTCTGTATTGTCCGTAAATCGCCGCCGGCATTCAGGATATGCGTGGCGAAGGAATGACGAAGGGCATGAGGAGTGGACTTGGCCGGCAGTCCCAAGGAAATGCGAGCTTGTTCCATGACCTTTCGGACCGTTCTCTGGTTCAAGGGGCCACCCCGCAGGCCATAAAACAGTGGAGCTTTTGGTTCAGCCCCGAATGGGCACAACTTCGCATATTCGGTAACAGCCTTGCGCGAGTAGGGCAAAACAGGCACAACCCTTTCCTTGTTTCCTTTGCCAACAATACGGATCGAGTCAGCCAATGGGAGGACATCTTGCCGCATGGACAAGGCTTCTGAAACTCTCAATCCACAACCATACAACAGTGAGATCATGGCAACATCACGGGCCTGAACCCACGGGATCTGGGAGTGCTGTCCGACGTGATCCAGAACGTCCTGAGCGCCTTCGACCGAGATTGGTCGTGGAACACTCGGCTTGAAGCGAGGAGCCTTGGTCGATTCAATGATCGGAGTATCCATGTTGTATTCGTCGTTTAGCCAACGGAAAAACCCCTTTACAGCCGACAGTTCGCGGGCAAGAGAGCGGGCCGCAATGCCTCGACGGCGCTCACGGGCCATCCACGCCCGAATGGCCCGACGGTCAATTTCACCCAAGCTGTCTAGAGTTGGGGATTCGCCGTTGTAATCTTGCAGGAAGTCAAGGAAGGTTTGGACATCGCGCCGATAACCGGCAAGCGTATGCCCCGAGCTTCCGGCGATCTTGTGCGTGGTTGTCAACCACCGTTCGACTAATTCGGCGCTGTCCAAGTTATTTCTTCAGGAATATTTCAACGATGCGGGCAAAGGCTGTTCCCAGCTTCTCGAGAAGGTCCGTATCCATGCCATGTTCAAATTTGCTCGGGTCTGTCGAACCCAGCACCAGAAAGGTCAGGGTGAAGTCAAAATCCGAATCCATGGACAGGTCAATTATGGCTTCCGACCGAACCTGATCGGCAATGTTGCCGTAGATGTTCTGGTCTCCACCGGCAATGGACCGCAAGGAAACCTTATTGTCGTAGATGTCCTGAACCTGAACTCCCAGATAGGCTTCAAGCTTGGCATGGGTAATGTTCTTGATGGCCAGGCTCGTGGTGTCGACAAGGGGAGGAGGGGAAGATTTGCCAGTCAGTTGGACAAAGCGAACGTAATCCACATCAACGGCCTGCGGCACCTTGGTCAGCAATTTGTGGAACAGTTCGTCCAGATCCCGCGACTTGAGAAGCACCAGCATCAGATTGATGATTCGCAAGGCGCTGTCGAAGTTCTCGCTCAGGACTTCCAGCAGGATCTGATGCTGTTCCTTGGAAGCGTTCAGTTGCGTTTCCAATCGTCGAACCGCCACGTCTCGCAAGTCAATAACGTCCTTGCCCAGATCACGTTTGGCATGCTTGCTCAGGGCCAGAAGCAACTCGGTGTCGTTCAGTATGACACCCGGGTCGGCCATCACCATCTCCCGCAGTGCGTGTTGGGGTTCTCGTGCCGGAGCCGCTGATTTCATGACCGCAATGATGGCAATGTGCTAGACAATAGCCATTCCAGTCTTTTTCCAGTCGGCCAGGAAACTTTCGAGCCCCTTGTCGGTAAGAGGGTGCTGAGCCAGCTTCTTGATGATTTCGGGTGGAGCCGTGACCACGTCCGCGCCTGCCATTGCTGAAAGCTTGACGTGGAGTGAGGACCGAACCGAAGCAGCCAGGATCCTGGTTTCGAATCCATAATTGTCGTAAATGAGACGAATATCCTCGATCAGTTCCATTCCGTCGCCTCCCAGGTCGTCAAGACGACCGATAAAGGGACTGATGAACGTGGCGCCGGCCTTGGCGGCGAGAAGTGCCTGGTTGGCGGTAAAGCACAGAGTCACATTGATCATTTGCCCTTCGGATGACAGCGACTTGCAGGCCTTCAGACCCTCAAGGGTCAGGGGCACCTTGATGGCAATGTTCGGGGCGATTTCGGCCAGGGCCTTCCCTTCGGAGACCATCCCCTTGGCGTCCAGCGCTACAACCTCGGCGCTGACGGGTCCGTCGGTCATCGCGCAGATTTCGGTCAGGACCTGAAAGACATTGCGCCCCGATTTCATGATGAGAGACGGGTTGGTCGTGACACCGTCAAGAAGACCAAGGTCCCGCAGTTCGGCAATCTCCTTGACTTCCGCAGTGTCGGCAAAGAAATCCATTTTTTGTCCCTATGGTTGAGGATGGTTTGATGATCAGGCCACGATTGATAAATGACGAGTCTAACCGTTTCTTCAAGTTGAAACGCTGAAATAACATATAACGCACGCCGGTGAAACTGGCCGACAGCTTTCCAAGTTCAATCACGACATGACAGCCATGTGCATTCGATATTGCCCGCGCCTTGCCATTTCAATTTCAAGAAAAAGTGTTAAAAGGCCTGCATGCATTCCCAAATTCTGTCCGGTTCTGCCCTCGCTCGTGCATCAGCCGATAGGCTTGACCCGCGGGATCGGGATGGAAAGTCGGCAATGGTCGGGAATCTGATTTGAAAACACATTTCAAGCCCGGGGAACGAGTCGGTGTTCTCGTTGATGTCCCTCTCGGTACCCTGCTGGACTATCATGCTCCTGAAGGAGGGCTGACGGTCGGATCTTTCGTGCTTGTTCCTCTTCGCAACCGAGACGTGGTCGGGGTGGTGTGGAGCGAGGGCCGGGGGGATGTCGCGGACTGCAAGCTGCGTTCAATCAGGAAGGAACTGGACGTTCCAGCACTGGACGCTCCATACATGAAATTCATGGAAAAGATGTCGGAATACACCATCACTCCTTTGTCATCGGCATTTTTCAGGCTTACTCTTGTTCCTGATCCAAACGCGAGGGTGCTGACAACCAAACTATGCCAGATGGTTGGCAAGCCTCCCACCCGCATGACTCCGTCCCGTGAGAGGATTTTAAGGTTTTTGCGGCCGGGTGAAAAGGTTGAGATGTCAGAACTCATGGCCAAGGCCCGTGTGTCCCCACAAGTCATCCATCGGCTATCAACGCAGGGCTTCCTGAAGATTGCCAAGGAAAGAACGGTAGAAAACCCACTCGGTATTCAATTGAAAGCGGAAGGAGTGACGCTCAATTCTGAGCAAAGAGAAGCGGTCGGCGAACTCTTTTCTCAGCTAAACCGAAAAGAATATTCCACGGTTCTTCTCAAGGGTGTGCCAGGTGCCGGCAAGACTGAAGTATATTTGGAAGCGATAGCAAGAATGCTAGAAGACGGCAGGCAGGTATTGGTCATGTTGCCCGAAATCGCCCTGACCACCCAGGTTTTGAACCGATTCGAGGAACGCTTCAAGGTCCGGCCGCTTGAGTGGCATTCCGCAGTCAGCAAGGCCAAGAAGCGAAAGATATGGCGGATGGCGGCCGAGGGCAAGGCCCGTCTGGTTGTTGGGGCCAGATCGGCACTGTTTCTGCCCCTGACCAATCTGGGACTGATTGTTGTCGATGAAGAACATGACAGTTCCTTCAAGCAGGACAGCGGCGTGATTTACCATGCTCGCGACATGGCCGTCCTGCGTGCCTCCTTGTGCCGGGCCACGGTCATTCTCGTTTCGGCCACGCCCTCCCTGGAGTCGTTGACCAATGTGACCAAGGGCAAATACACGCGCATTGATCTTCGTTCCCGGTATGGCGATTCCGTGCTTCCTGAAATCGGAACCATTGATATGAGGGGTGAAAAAAAGATTAGGGGAAGGTGGATTTCAAGCGCATTGATCAAGGAGGTTTCGGAAACGCTCGAACGCGGGGAACAAGCCCTTCTGTTCTTGAATCGAAGGGGTTATGCTCCGACAACGACCTGTTCGGAGTGTGGATATCAGGTATGTTGTGCCGATTGTGACACGACTCTGGTTGAGCATCGTTTCCGGCAAGAAATGATTTGCCATCTGTGCGGTGCCAGAAGCCCAATGCCCGAAGAATGTCAGAAATGCCACGCCAGAGACTCGTTTGTGCCCGTTGGTCCGGGAGTTGAGCGCTTGGCTGAAGAGGTCAGCAATCTATTCAAGGATTACAGGCTGGAGGTTCTGTCCTCGGACCTGATCACATCGACCGCACAACTCATGGACACTCTGGATAGAATTACTCGAGGGGATGTCGATATCATAATTGGCACGCAAATCATTGCCAAGGGGCACAACTTTCCAAAACTGACACTGGTTGGAGTTGTTGATGCCGATGTCGGCTTGCACGGAGGAGATTTTCGGGCTGCCGAACGAACTTTCCAGATTGTCAGACAGGTTTGTGGCCGAGCCGGGCGAGCCGACCTTCCGGGCGTTGCATTGCTGCAGACCTGGCAACCGGACAATCCGGTCATTCAGGCAATCGTTGCCCAGGATGATGAACAGTTTTTGGTTGCCGAAAGCTGCGAAAGAGAGGTGGCGGGATGTCCCCCGTTTGGCCAGTATGTCGCCATCGTTGTTTCGGGCAAGAATCCGGAGGAGGTCGAAGGGTATGTGTCAGAACTCTACGGAGTATCTAGCTATCTGGACGATAACGGGATCACGGTGTATGGGCCTGCCCCGGCACCGATATTTCGCATTCAGGGCCGAGTCCGGTACAGGTTGCTGCTCAAGGCTGAAAAAAGTCTCAATGTTCAAAGAACGATAAGACAATGGCTGTCCATGATCGAACTGCCAAAAAGAGTTCGCCTGAATGTAGATGTTGATCCAATATGGTTTATGTAACTGGACGATGCCGAAGAGGAGGGCTTGTGTCACAGCCAGTGCAGAGGTCTGTAACGGCTCGGAAGCTGGAGGGCTTGCCAATCACTGCGCACCGGGATCCTGGAAACTATGCAATCCGGACAATTCAAGCGACAAGAAAAGGGCGTTTTCAACCATGGCACAAGACTCAATCTGAACGCCTGCCTTTCTTCGTTCACCCAAGACAAGGGAAACTGAATCCATGACCATGTTCAATCGCATAGCAATAATTGGTATGGGCTTGATCGGTTCCTCATTATCGCACGCCATTCGCAGAGGAAAGCTGGCCAATGCAATCGCAGGTCATACCCGTTCAGAGCGCTCGACGGCTCTCGCGCTGAGTTTGAACTTGGCCGACGAAATGTTGTCGACGCCTGAAGGTGCCGCCCGAGATGCCGACCTGGTCATATTGTGCACGCCGGTTGGAACATTTCGTCAACTGGCCGCACAAATCGCGCCTTCAATGAAGAAGGGGGCGATTCTCACAGATGTTGGTTCGGTCAAGCAGCACGTCGTTGAAGCCGTATCACCCCATGTCCCGAAAGGGGTTCACTTTGTCCCCTCTCATCCGCTTGCAGGGACAGAAGAGTCCGGCCCCACTTCAGGTTTTGCCGAACTTTTTGACAATCGCTGGTGTATCATGACCCCAACGGAAGAAACCGATCAAGCGAGCGTGGAGAAGTTGAGATCATTCTGGGAAGGGCTTGGAGCCAAAGTTGAACTCATGGACCCCGGTCATCACGACATTGTTCTGGCCGTCACATCGCATGTGCCTCACCTTATCGCCTACACAATGGTTGGAACAGCCGATCATCTGCGTCGCATCAGCAATTTTGAGGTCGTGCAATATTCTGCGGCCGGATTCAGGGATTTTACGAGAATAGCTGCCTCTGACCCGACGATGTGGAAGGACGTGTTTCTGTCAAACAAGGAATCGACACTGGATATTCTGGGACGATTCACGGAGGAACTTTTTGCCCTGCAAAGATTGATCAGAACCGGGAAAGGCGATGAGCTGTTTGATTACTTTTCACGAACGAGAAGTATCAGAAAAGGGATCATTGAAGCGGGTCAGGACACTCCTTCACCCAACTTTGGTCGCACGCCAGTCAAAAAATGAGAGAATGCCGGGGCGACTTGCCTCAGAGAGAGCACTGCACAGCTCATCCACTCGTTAGATCGGACGCGTTCGCATTGAAGTGTCCAGTTCCTCGCCTGTCCGGTTTGTGTGCCCTTCGACATTGTTGTGACACAGCCGGCACGACAATTCAAATGGAGATGCCATTCGATCAGCAATTCCCATTGACATCCACATCATCATGTTGTGTCCGAATGCTCTTCCAGAAATATCGCCAAGGGTCATTTGACACAGTCATTCGCGTGCCCCAAACTCATTGAACACGGACCATCAATGCGTCGGTGCCATGGGATGGCATCCATCGTCCTGAGCTGGGTGTGCGTGGCCGACCTCACAAACTCAGATCACGTCGGGCAGGCTGGTGCGTCGAGGGGAGGGGTACCGAAACCTCGACCGTTTCATTCTCTGGCGGATGAGGGTCGCCCCGACAGATATCAACAAGGAGGGCCTTCTTGTGGTATGGTTCCCCTTTTGTGTTGCTCCATTCACGGGCATAAGAGTATATGTCAGAACTGAAAAACGGTCCCGACCGGCGGCACGACTTTGCAAAAAACAGGCTGGGCCAAGAGCATGAAAGCCCTTTTACAAGAAAGGAGGAATCGTTGGTAGCAGACATTTTTCGAAGGCTCATCGTTGTTGCAGGATTGCTCTTGCCAGGACCCGTGAACGCACAAGCCAGCGGCGATGCCTGCATTCAAATCGACCATGCCGACAGGCTGACTTGGCAGCAATTCCGGAGCGATGCCGGCATTGTCTCCGAAATCACGATCACCAGACTGACAAAAAATATCAAGACCAAACGTGGAACGGCAGTGGAGCTTGACACTTTTCTGATACGTGGCACCGGCAAAAAGTGCCTGAAATCCTTCTGGCAGAACCATGTTTCCATTGTGGATGCCTGCCGTGATCCTGTGTCCGGGCAGGTCTATACAGTGCTCTTTACCGGAGCTGGGGCTCATTTCGATTTGGAGATATGGTCGATAGATCCGGAGACTGGAGACCCAACAAGGGAATACATGGAGGGATGGACCGACTCGTACGAGAGCATGGAGGGACCGGCCGATTATCCATACGCGGGAGGTATATGGAAGCCGGTCGCGCCTGGCGGACAATGCCAGTGGAGGGCACGGCAAACCGTTCGGCAAAGATATGATGATGCTCTGCAGGCGCTAAGTGTCGACGTGACTTCCGAGGAGGCGGTGAGGTTCGACGAAGTGGAGCGATTGTCGGTGCGCCGCCTTGATCCAAAGACGGTCCGGCATTTGCTGGTTTCCCTTGACGACACCACAACGATTGAAGGCGCATCATACGGCAGTAGCCAGGACCAAGCCAATTGGCGTGTTGTTCAGCTTCGGGGGAATGCTCGTTGCGATTCGCCCGGCACCGTGCTAGTCCTGAACCGGACTACCGGACAGTGGCATGCGATCTACGATGTTATGTCGGGCTGCGGTTATCGTCTTGACTACCCGTTGTTCGGCTTGCATGTGGACAATGGGCATCTGAATGTTTCGGCTTGCATCACGTGTTCTTCCCACGGAATGTATGACAGCTTTTCGGTTGATCTTGCAACTTGGCGTGTGCGGCGTCTAAACCAGAACGACATGTTTGCAGGAGGCCCTCCCGATTCCAAGGAAAATCCGCGAATTCGAGATATTGGACGGGAGGTGTTTGGCGACTGACAGGCAGAGCCAACCGCACAAGGACGTATGTTTGTGCGTCGCAAACCCGATGAACCAAGAAATGGACATGACACTTGGCTGTGTGCCAGGCGAGGAATATAGGTCCCCGAATCAGCAGATTGCGTGGACTTGGCGTGAGTTCGCGGACAGGATCTTGGCAATCTTGACCGTCGGTCCCTCAAAATCGATTGACAACAGAGACCGCTTCGCCAGTTCGGTTGCCACCTTTGCTTCAACATCACTCAGACCAAGCATTCTCAAGATGCTTTCGAAATTGCGAGCATCCCCTGTAACGGAGATGATCATTGAACCTAACGGATATCCCTCTTGGTTGAACTCGAAATCCCCCGGAGCATTGACCTCAAAGCCTTTGGCGGCAAGCTTGAAGGTGTTCAAGTTGATGTTCCGGATTTCTGCGCAACCCAATGCCCAGGGAGAATCCTTCAAAGCCATCGTGCCATTAACAGACAGTGGTGGCAGCAGGTAAGGTACGATCGAGGATGAACTGGGAGATCCTTCGGCGCTTGCCGATTCAAACTCTTGATAGAATCTGAATTCATTCGAATTTTCTGCCATTCTTTGGAATGCCATGATTCCCGAATCCATCTGCCATTTCCAGCCATCCGATGAGGTCAGCGAGCTCGGCCCCAATTCGGTTATGAGTTCATCAAGAGGCACGCGAGATAGAGGATGAATGGAAAGGCTGGTCCTCATCTTCTCGGAGTGAAACGTGTACTCGACGTTGTCAAAAGAAAGCGTTTGCAATGAAGGGAAAACCAATATGAAGTTGTGGAAATCGTAAACCAGCTTATGAAGAACCAAGTCTCCGATTTTCCACATAAAATTTTTTCTGCTGTCCTCAATGACGACGCCATGAATGGTTATGTCGGTACGATTGGGAAACCCTCTGATCGAAAGGGAGGAATGGGAAATCTGGAATTCTCCCATTCCGTTAGACAGGAATTCTTCCAGGGCATCTTTGGTTTTGTAGGTTGAGAAGACCCAGAACGCCGACCAAGAGATCACCGCAATTGCTGTTATGACGAGAATGCCAACGGTTGGCTTGTTGATTTTCACGATGTAGAACCCAATTTTGCGTGCTGGTTTGGTATGCATCAATACCATTCATTTGGATTTTGAGTCGGTCTTTATTGGAAGGTGCTTCGACTGGGCTTCTTGTGTTTGACTGAAGCGGTTGATCAGTCATCGATGTTGAGTAGGCTGAAAATCGGCTTGTCGGCCCGATGTTGACGGAAGTCGGTTGCCGTAAAATTGGGGGCTTATATCCTTAACTTGAAAGTCAAATTTTGAATGATTCCAAGGCTTTACGACACACGCGCGCGGCGGGGTCCATACTTGACACGAAACCCGGACGTAACTACCTGATCAAAAGAGAGAGGGACCACAATGAAGACGCTGCGTGACGACATTCCGTTTCCGGTCAAGGCGTGTCATCGGTGGGGATGGATGAGAACATGACAATGTTTGATGCCCCGGGCCTTCGTCACTTCATTACCACCGACGATCGCTATGTAAGCCCGGTCTTTGTCGGACGCGAGGATGTCATCAAGACCATCGATGACACTCTGGATCTGATACGTTGGCGGCGGCAGAATCGCTCTCACCGAGATCGCTCCGCCAAGGGTCTGATGAGACTTGTGCAGGGTGCTCCTGGCATTGGCAAGACATCCCTTCTGGACCGCATGAAGGATCGCTGCTGGGAACGGCTGGAGGAGGGAACATCATCGCACAAGGTCATTCCGCTCGTCATCGATGCGGGCGAGATGTCCTTTCAGTCCATAAACAGGGAGATCCGCATGGGCATGCAGCAGGCATGGGATCGCATCGGCAATGAAGAGGTGCGAGTGGCCATGCGCACGATACTCGATCATGTTCGGGATATTGACTTTTTCGGGTTGCGCCTAGGCCGCTCCGGAACCGAAGCGATCAAGCCTCTCCGCCTGCCGGACCATTGCACCTTGCTGCTCATGATCGACGAAATACAGAATCTGTCGGACGACCCTCATGACGAGTCGGCCCGCGTTCTGCGAAACCTGGAAGATGGCAGCCATGGTCAAGCCATTCTGCCGGTGCTGGCTGGCCTCTCAAACAGCGTTGACCGCCTCATGCAAAAGGGTCTGTCACGACATGCAGGCCGCTCGGCCATTGGTCTGCGGCCACTCACCTTCGACCAGGTGATATTGGCCACACGGCGATTCATCACGCGCTTCCATATTCAGTCCATGCTCAATACCCAGCTTTTATGGGAACGCACGCTCTGGCGCTGGTCCCAGGGCTGGCCCAAGCATCTCCAAAACGGGTTGAGTGCGCTTGGGGACCACCTGCTGGCGACCGACGGCGATCTGGATGCCGTCGATATCATGGCCGTTCAGTGCCAGGTCGTGACTCGGCGCATTCGCTATTACTGGACCCGCTTTGGTCCCCATCAACGGCGGCAGCCGGCCTTGCTCGGACACGTCATGGCGCGTCTCGGGCCCCATCCCGTTACCGCGGCCACCATCCAGTCGACCATTCGCGACGTCATGCAGATGGGGAACTGGGATGAGACGCCACCACCAGAATGGGAGGACATGCTGCGTCTCGGACTCATTGACGTGGCTCGTATTGACGCGGGCGGAATCATGTATGGATGCCCCATCCCGTCGCTGCAATCCTTTGCCGTAACATGCACGGCTCAGCCATCGGCCAGACTGATCGGCGCCGTGATGGACGGCAATTCGGAGGCGCTGGCCGAGGAGCTAAGGGCGGGCGCCGATATCGATGGGCGGGATGGCTGGGGCCGCACCGCCATGCACCTGGCGGCCCACGGAGCCAGTATTGAGGCGCAGGATCAGTGGGGCCGGACTCCCTTGCATCTGGCGGCCGGGGTCAATGCCGAGCAGTCCTTGGCCACCCTGATCGGGCTTGGGGCCAGCTCTCATGCCACCGACCAGCAGGGCTGGACTCCCTTGCATCTGGCGGCCCACGCTGACAGTGTCCAGTCCGTCGGGCTGCTCATGACCGCGGGGTCACCGGTGGACGCCCGCAACCGGGCCGGACAGACGGCGCGCGATCTGGCTCCGGACGGCAGCGCCAGCCAAACCATGCTGAGCGATGATGGCGGGGGGTGGTCCGGGTGGCATGGGCGGGCCGTCATGATCCTCTCCCCCACTTCTCCTGGCAACCCTTCAATAATTCAATCTTCAAGTCAAGGATATAAGCCCCTAAAATTGAGTGTGATCTTGGTTGGCAGTTCATGTCGAACTTTTGCCTGAGTGCTTGTTGGGTTGGATAGTTGTGGCAACCGAAAACTTCAGTGGGTTGTGGATATTTGCATATGGATCCTTGATTTGGAATCCAGGCTTTGTTCCGGAACAAGAGTTCCATGCGACTTTGCCGGGTTATAAAAGGTCCTTCTGTATGTGGTCCATTCACTACCGTGGATCAAAAGAAGACCCCGGACTGGTTCTGGCCCTTGAGACAGATTCAAGGAGTTCATGCCGTGGCGTGGCCTATAAGTGTCGGGACGACAAGGCTGAAGAGGTGATGACCACTTTACGCCGGAGGGAGCTCATATCATCAGCTTACAGAGAAGAGCGTGCACGTGTCACCCTTGCCGACGGCAGAAGAGTTCTGGCGATCTTCTACGCGGTCGATACCAGCCACCCTCAGTATTGTGGCAATCTGCCAACCAGTGAAAAGGTCAAGATCCTTTCGAGAGCGCAGGGGCAGAACGGCTTCAACAGAGACTACCTGTTCGAGACCTGCAAGGCGTTGACCGAACTCGGACTGAGCGATGATTACCTGACAACCCTTGCTGCCAGGGTCAGGGCCGTTGGTCAGAGATAATGGGTGTCACGATCAGAGTCGTGCCCGATGAATCCTGAACTCTGACCTTTTCTAGTGGCGTGTCTGCAGCCTCTCGTGCCTCTTCATCAGGCTTGAGGTGAAAGTGCCATCGAACTCCATCAAGGAGTGCAATGCCTTCGGTCCCGTCCAAAGAGACGACAGTTCCAACCTTGCCGATATGTCGCCGGGCCGGATCGTTCAGGATCACCCTCCGCTTCGAGGAGGGTATCACGAACTCGGCAACTATCACCACGACACCAGCCAAGACGACAAACAGGACAGTTTGATTGAATCCGGAATTGAGCCACTCAGGAAGAACAAAACACAGAATGCCGACAATCATCGCCGCCACCGCTGGCCAAACCAAAATCGCCGAGGCCAGCAACAATTCGAGAATTCCAAGCAAGAACCCGAAGCCGATCCATGCCCAAGGCGATATGCCATCCAAAAACCCAAACATTGTCATGTTCCGGATAATGTTAGTCCCTTTTGATTGTTCTTTGACATGTGACCATAACCCTTAACGGATTGTGTCGTTTTCACTCTCCGGGTTTGACTCGGACAATCCGTCAAGCGCGTTGGAAGCGTCTTGCAGGGTCGAAACATTTCCGACTCTGTCCGAGGTGATCTCTTTCGCCAATTCGACAATTCCAGCGATGGATCCTATGAGACTGCCCGCTTCAAGCGGCATCATGATGGTTTTGGCATTCGGAGCTCCGGCGACCGCTTCAAGCGCCTTGGTGTAATTTTGTGCCACAAAATAGTTGAGAGCCTGAACATTGCCCTGAGCAATGGCATTGGAAACCATTTTTGTTGCCTTGGCCTCGGCCTCGGCCTGCCGCTCTCTGGCTTCCGCATCTCGAAATGCCGCTTCCTTTCGACCTTCAGCCTCACGGATTTGGGCTTCCTTCAAGCCTTCCGCTCGCAATATCGCGGCTTGCTTTTCACCCTCTGCCTGGAGGACGTCTGCTCTTTTCTCCCGCTCGGCCTTCATTTGTCCAGCCATGGCCAGAGTGATGTCTGGCGGCGGCTTCAGGTCCTTGATCTCAATGCGCGTGACCTTGACTCCCCAAGGCTTGACAGCTTCGTCAATGACCTGGAGCAGTCTGGTATTGATGGTGTCCCGATTGGACAGGGAGGCATCGAGATCCATTGAACCGATGACCGAACGAATATTTGTCTGAATGAGGTTCTCCAGAGCCGCCTCAAGTCCTTGAACCTCATAACTGGCCTTTTCAGCCTCAACGATCTGGAAAAAGGCAATGGCATCGGCCGCGATGGATGCATTGTCCTTGGTGATGACTTCCTGAGCGCCGACATTCAAAACCCGCTCCATCATGTTGACACGGTGGCCGATTTGGTCAAGCACGGGAAAAATCAGACGCAGTCCGGGTTTCAGCGTACGACTGTACTTCTTCAGGCGTTCGACGGTCCAGTTTTCGCTTTGTGGGACGAACTTGACTGCCAAAAGGAACAGTATGACCAGAAACAGTACACTGAGAAGCTGAACGGAGAGCACGTTGATCAAGTCATTCATTCGAACACCCTGGTTTTCTACACAGCCTGCGGCTTTATATTTAAGTTCGTGAGCTTAACCATATATTAGGCGGATGAGTTTTTGCAATAATGGCCCACGTTGACGTGGGCCTCCTTTCCAGTGTCATAACCTCAATGACCGACCTGTAATTGTTCTATGGACTTTTCCCGTGACAGCAATCGGCCGCCCTCACGCCGACCGACCAGCGAACTGTTCGTTGCGGATGACTTTGAGCAACCGATCGGACAGCTGCTTGCCATGTTCATGGTCGTCACTTTCGTGGCAGTCGGTTTCTTTGTCTTTCGGGACTACATTGTCGAGTTTTTTCAACAGTCGGAGTTTTCTCGTTACATCTTGGGCTTGATCATCGCCGTGTTCGCTTGGGGAATATACACCTGCTTTTCGCAGATGCTTCAGATCAACAAGTCCGTTCGGTGGATTCGCCAATATGTGACGTCTGGAGACAGCAGCAATTTGCCTTCGGCCCCCAGCTTGCTTACGCCTCTGGCGAATTTGCTTGGGACGACAGCCAAGAGGGCCAGCATTACGACAACCTCAGCCCAATCCATTTTGGATACCGTGTTGTCACGCATTGATGAACACAGGGAAAGTACCAGATACATAACCAATCTGCTCATCTTTCTCGGATTGTTGGGGACCTTCATTGGCTTGGCCATTGCCGTCCCGCAGATATCGCAGTTCATCAAGTCATTGTCTGGTGCCGATCCCGGCAATGCAAACCTGTTTGAAGTGATTGTCACCGGGCTTGATCAGCCTCTGAGTGGCATGGGTGTGGCATTTTCCTCGTCCCTTGTGGGTCTGACCGGCTCGTTGATTATAGGATTGCTGGATCTGTTTGTCGGCATCAGTCAAAACCGCTTTTACCGAACTCTTGAAGAGTGGATCACTCGAAACACCCGTCTGACAACAAGCCCTTTCGAGCGAGAGATGGATAATCTGAAGGAACAGTCGGATTCCACCGAAGTCGGCCAGTTGATCACCGATATGCGAAGCCTCTTCGTCGCCTCCGAAGAGAACAAGTTTGAAGTTCTATCTGCGGTCAGGGACGTGAACGCCGTTTTTACTCGAATTATGGATATCTCTGAAGCCAGGGCTCGTGAAGTCGAAACGAACGAGGAAATTCAGAGAGCCATGATGAATCGGCTCAATGATATTGTCGAGCGGCAGAATGAAATAGTCGAACTCCTTAATCGGGTGGCCTTGGGAATGGCCGATTCAGAAACACGCTTGCTCTTGCGAAGCATTGAGATTCAACTGCTCCGTATTCTTGAGGAGAATGCCAACTCGAGGGTCGAATTCATCAGGGAATTGCGGACTCTGTTGGGCGAGTGGCAAAGCTAGGCGTTGATTGAACCGCTGCTTCCGACCGACATGCGGGGTGTCCCACGTGTGGATGATCAGCGAGATTGTGTCTGTACTGACGCGCGGGGTCGCATGACGGGCGTGTTAGAACGAAGTTAGACAGTATTTAGGATGACAGACCACGAGCTGGCATGACAAAAAACACGTTGCAAACTGCGTGGGGATAAGGTTATATTACGCATCCGAATCAACATCCAAAGACAGGAGTTCAGAATCATGATGAAACGACTTTCCATTCGGGACAGGAGCTGGCAACAGCCTGCGCTTGCCCGTCAACGCGAGGGGGGGTAGATGACCTTGCTGCCCGGCCCCATGGCGGATCGGCCTCCCAGTTCTCGGCAATTGGGATGCTGTGTGTGGGACTGGCCGCACTCATGTCCCTTCCCATCTCGGCCTCGGCCCAAGGGACATGTACAAACACGCCTGCTGGCGCCGGAACCCCGCCGACTGTAACGATCACCACCATCGTCGCGGCTCAGGTCAAGTGCACTGGCCTGACACAGGGGTTGACATTCACCCTCGACACCGGAGCCCAGATCGGCACGAGTGCGGGTTCACGGGCAACCGGAGTGACAAACAACGCTGGTGCCCTCGAAATTCTGCCTGGTGCTAGTTCTAGTGGCGACATTGCTGTCGTTAGCCGGGGCTCAATCTACTCAAGCGAGAATGGCATTCGGGTTTACATCCCACAAAACCGGACCGGTGCCATAAGTGTGGATCTTCAGGCCGGCACCATAGTCGCAACCAAGGCGGGAGCTTATCTCCTGCAGTATGGAACAGGTGATATCACATTCAAGACGGCGATGGGCAGCACGATCCGAGCATCTGGTGGTGGTTTGCTTGCTGAAGTTAATTCCGTCGGTAGCGGCAACCTTAGCATCACCCACAACGGCAAGATTTATGCCGACAAGACAGGATTCTTGCTGAACAGCAGAGCGGCTGGCAGCGTCACGGTCACGACGGGAGCCGACAGCGTGATTGACGCAGACAATGTTCTCGAGAGTGATGGCAATACAGTACTTTCGACCAACGTGGGCAGAGGCATCGAAGCTTCGGCCGGAGCGGGTGTCATTATGATCACTCACAACGGCATGATTGATGCCGAATATGACGGGATTGCAGTCCTTAATACCGGCGGAGCGGGTGCTATCATGATCACGACGGCGAAGGGCAGCACGATCACGTCCGTGAACAGAGTGGGCATTCGGGTGCAACACAAGGGCACGGGCACGTTCGATATCAAGATCCGCGGTGAGGTCATGGGAGACAGCGGGTACAAAAGCAGCCACACCAACAAATATGCTGGCATACATGTAAGAAGCGAACGGACGAGTGCGGGCGGCAAGGGCGGCGAGATCACGGTCGGTCCGTGGGGTCATGTCCGTTCCGGTGCCATGGAAGCCATCAAGGTGGACGCCTATGCGGGCCCAGTAACCATTATCCTGGAAGAGGACGATGCGGGTGTTGTGGGTCATGTCGAGGGGGATATCCTCACTCCGGCGACAAACGCCAACACCGCAGTGACCGCCGGTACCCGGTCAGCGCTCACGTTCAAGACTCGCACCGTATCCGGAACCGTGACAGAACTGAAGGAGGACGATGCCACGAAGGGCATTGTGTATCGTCGTGGCGAGACGACGGGCGTGTATGACAAGGTGATCAAGGCCCAGCTCACGAAGCTTGAAGGTAAGGGCTACAGGTTTGAGGATGACACGACGATGGACCTGCGTCTGTACAGCGATCGGTCCCGCCTGTATGAGGTGCTGCCGTCGGTGCTTCTGGGTCTGGTGGAGCTGACGCCTTACAGCACGCGCATGGCGGTGCCACGCCGGACCACCGGCGAAACGGTCATGCTGGAGAGCAGCAAGGGCGAGCGCGTGGCGGTGCCGCGTTCACGCATGGACATCTGGGTACGCATGGCGATCCGCGACGGTGAACGCATGGCCCAGACTTCGACCACGGCCCGGGGTTTTCGGGGCCAGTCCCTGGCGTGGGATGTCAAGCAGACCGATCTGGAAGCGGGTCGGGATGTTACGACCGATGCGGGTCTGATGATGGGTGTGAGTGCCCACTACCGGCAGGGCAAGGCCACCGTCCGAAGGGGTGGCACCGTCGAGGCGACCGGGGCCGGGATGGGGCTGTCCCTGACCTGGACGGATGCCAATGGCCTGTATGTGGACGGCCAGCTGGCCTATACCCGGTTCTTTGATGTCACGATGGTGTCCAGCACCAGTTCCGTTGGCACGATCACCTCCACGGGCGGAGGCAGCGGTCTGGCGGTCGGCGTGGAAGTCGGTCAGCCGATGAGCCTGGGGGACATGACCGTGACCCCGCGGGGCGGCCTGTCCTGGTCGTCGGTGGACCTGGACGCCTTTGACGAGCCGGCCACGATTGACGGTGCGAGCCGGATTGCTCCGAGCAAGGAGCAGAGCGTCCAGGGTCGGGTCGGGGTGCTGGCGGAGCTGGGTCCGGCGGAGGCGAACAGCCGACTGTATGCGTCCCTGGATCTGGAGCATGAGTTTTCGCCCGAGTTTGAAGTGATAGCGGGGGATGCCCGGCTCACGGCGAAGGGCAAGCCGACCTGGGTCCGCGTAGGCGTGGGCGGTTCGATGTCCCTGGGCGGTAGTGACACGATGATGCTGGCGGGGGATGCCTTTTATGCAACGGCCGGCAGTGACAACGCCGACTTTGGAGGCGGGGTGGCATTGACCATTCGCTTCTAGTCGGAAGGGTAGAGACCGCCGGGTGCGTGGCGATGCCGTCTTGTGCATCGGCCCGACCCCGGCGGCCTAACCATGCAAGCGACGGGTTTGTAGGGTTGGATTACGTAATGTGGTAGCGACGTTCTGTCCAAGCCGTCACCTTGGCCGGCAACGTCCCCTAATCTGGGACCCGTCGGTACAGGCATGGTCGACACTCGCAGACCACACGATTTACATGCTGTCCGAAGGTCCAATCCCGATTGTCTTCGGTAATGCCTTATGTGTCATCGGTCGCCGTGCAACGCAGGGGGAAGTGCCCCAGTTCGATTCGACATTGTGTATGGGATAAATGACTGGACGATGGTTTCATAAAGCGATCTTTTGGGGGCTAAGACTTCGTGCATGCCTGATCTATCGTCAAGCGGGCGCTGAGTGACGGAGCGTTGACGGTGACAGACCGTGCATGAGGATGAATTTCGTTAACATTGATAGCCGAATTGTCTCGGGGGTGTCTACGCGCTTCGAAACATGTGGTACCAGGTAGGCGTCTCAAATGATCCGTGAGAAGGGTATGGAGCGGATAGTGTCTGGCGAGGCATGCTCGGCTCAATCCCTGATCTATTGTCTGTAATAGAGATCGATCTCGGTTGACGTCGCCATGACGAAATCTCCATTGGGGAGATCGTTAACGTATAGCTTGTGCTGGATTTCGTCTTCGCTCAGGTTAAAATGTTCCCAACGCTCTCGCAGGCGCTTTTCTAAAATGTCACGGGAGACCTCGATCAAGACGTTCAGGTCAAAGAACGGCTTGAGCTGATGCCAGGGAGGTTCCTTGCTGAGCAGGTAGTTTCCTTCGACAACAATGCACTTGACATTCTTGGTTATCACGCTGGCTCCGGCTCGGGCAATTTCAAGGTTTCGGTCAAATACTGGGACGACAACATCTTCGGGTTTGTCCGCACGAAGCCTTCTGAGGGTATGGACCAGACCGTCGACATCGAAAGTGTTGGGCGAGCCCTTGCGTGGCAGGAGCCCCATTTTGTCCAGCAGGATATTGTCCAGATGAAAGCCGTCCATGTAGAGCGCAATGGCTTGATCGGACTGCCCTTGATTGAGCGCGTTGACCAGCCAGTCGGCAAAAGTTGTCTTCCCCGAACCTGGAGGGCCAGCAACGGCGACAACCGTCCGTCGGTCTGAGACAAGGTTTCTGATCGTGCTGAGGATATCCTCTCGATCAATCTGAGGGGTCAGGCCATTGCCAGCCATCTGCAGGCCCGGCTCTCGTCAAATCAGTCGGTATTGCCTGGCCTTGTTGCGCAGGAACGGCAGGCCTTCATCCATGACCTCGGTGTTACTCGCGGCTACAGGACGCCAGACACTCAATGCACTGCCGATTTCGGGTGGAAGTTCGATAAAGCTCTCCATGGCCATGCCCCCGTCGAAGCCCACGGCAGCCAGTCCGGCAAAGATCTCGTCCCAATCACAGGTGCCACTTCCGGGTGTTCCGCGGTCGCTTTCAGACAGATGAATGTATTTCAGATACTTGGCGGCATCGATGATGCCGTTGGCTGCCCCTTTTTCTTCAATATTCATATGGTAGGTATCCAGGTGAATGAAGACGTTGTCAGCGCCGATCCGTTCAATCAAATCCCGTGCTTGCCAGCCTGTATTGAGCAGATGGGTCTCGTACCGATTGACCGGTTCAATGCCAAACTGAAGTCCAAGCGATTTGGCATATTTGCCAATCGATTCAACCGCCCGAGCGACATTGTCCAGTTCTGGCTGGGTTGGGGGTTTGCCAGTTCGTTCACCAATGCCGCCGTACGTCACGCCTGTGAGCGCCTCGGCCCCCATGGCATGAGCTTTGTCAAGCACGTTCTTGAGGAACGCAATGGCCTTGTCAGGATCTCGGGACGCCCAACAATCACTAGGCAAACCTAGGGAGCACACGGCATTCAATGAGTATTGCTCCAGCAGTTTACGAGTATGGTCTGCATCGACAATGGAGGGATCAAGCAGGGGAATTTCGACGAAATCAACATTGTAACCTGCCGCCGAGCGAACGCCTAGCTCGGCTCCTTCACGGTCCCATTTCATGGTCCACATACAGGCATGAACGCCAAACCCTTTCATGTCATTCCCTTCTCTTCAAAAAAATCCGCAATCGCGTAACGATGTGTCTGATTACCATAACCAGGATTAAAAACAAGCCCCAGACGGCCGTTGAAAGATGCTGATTGGCTCCAAGCAGGTTCAGGCCGGATGACAGTACCTGCAGGATAACAAGCGCCACGGCCACGGGCATGACCCGTCCAAATCCGCCGAAGGGGTCAACGCCACCCAGAAAACAGGCTAGAACGGTAACCAGGAGCAGGGCTTCGCCATGACCTACTCGCACGGAATTGAATCGGGCCACCATGAGTATACCGGCTATGCCGCACAACATGCCCGAGAAAGTGTAGATCAGGGTGAGCGTCCGCCGGGTCGGTATGCCGGAATACTCCGATGCCGGCAAGTTGGACCCGACCATGTAAACGGAAAAGCCATGACGCGTCGAGACAAGCATGACATGCCACGCCACGGCCACAAGGGTAAAAATGATCATGGGCACCGGTATGTAGAGCAGACTGCCATGCCCGATGGCTCCGACGAATTCCGGAAAGCCCGAAATATCACCGCCCCGGGTCAGAAATTCACCGAGCCCACGGAGAAAAATCATCATGGCCAGCGAGACAAGAATGGGGTGGGCGCCAGTGTAGGCCACGGCCAGTCCCATGACAAGGCCGGCCGCCGCCCCGACGGCCAGTGCCGCAGCGACCCCCAGCAGAAAAGCGCCGATACCCGCTTCCGGTCCTCCAGCCTGAAGCAAGGTCCAGGCGAGGGTCAGTCCGGAAAGATTGGCCGTAAAGATGATGGCCAGATTCAACCCTCCCGAAAGTATCGGTGCCAGCATCGCCAGGGTCAGCAATCCCAGTACAGGGAGCTGAAAAGCCATCGAACTCAGGTTGGCCGAAGTCAAGAACCGTGGGGTCAGGCTTGAAAAGGCCATGAACAGGAGAGCCAGAAAACAAAGGAGCGCCACGGTTTCCTTGCCGAGCTGGTGGATGATGCCTTTGCCAAGTGACTGCATCTTCAATACGAAGCTCGAAGGTATTTCATGGGATTCTTCAGAAAATCCGCCCCGATCCTGATGTTCGAGGTTGACACGGCGATCAGAATGGCGCCCCCAATGATCATCTGGAAGGCAAAGGGCGACACCCCCAGAAGATTGAGTCCGTTTTGCGTGATGGCCACGAACATGACACCGAGGACACATCCAAGGATCGAGCCTTTGCCGCCTCCGAGCCGAGCCCCACCCAGAACCACAGCGGCCAGGACTTCAAGCTCCCGGCCGTAAAGAGCATTGGGGACAACTTCCTTGACAATGTTGACCTGCATCAAGCCGGCAATGCCGGCCATCATGCCCATCCAGCCATAGACAACGGCCTGAATGAGAGCAATGTTGACCCCGGCCCGTCTGGCCCCTTCCGGATTGTCGCCAAACGCATAGATCTGACGTCCGGTGGACGTGTGCCGGATCAGTATCCAGGTCGCGATGACACAGCCGATCATGACAGCCACGGCCAGATTCAGTTCGGACCAGGTGCCGTTCGCCGACTGATGCTCGAAGATGAAAATGCGCGACGTCCACCAGTTGGGAAGATTGTAGATGTTGCGACCGGAAGTGAAAAACATCAACAGGCCGAAGAAGGCGTTGAAAGTGGCAATGGTAATGACGATCGAGATGATTCGAAAACCGTGAATCAAGGTGGCGTTAATGAGGCCCAGACCGATGCCGATGAGGCCGCTGATCAGGAATCCCGCGATCCAGTTGCCACCTCCCAGCAGGCCGAAGCATTGTGCCGCGACATATTGAACGACGGAAGCGGCGACAGCAAAGGAGATGTCAATGCCACCCGAAATCAGGACCACCAGTAGCCCGACGGCCCAGATGAGGTTGACGGCATTGTTGTTGAGAAGCGAAGTGAGGTTGCCCAGGCTCAGAAACTGCTCGGAAGCCAGCGACAGGCCAAGGCACATGAAAACGACGACGACAAGCAATCGCGCCTCGATGGTATAGTTCCTGAGAAGACGGAATCTAGGCATAAACCAAGGCTTCAAGTTGCTCGACCGATTGCGCAAGCGGATCATGTTCGCAATTGATCTCGCCATTGACCATGTGCAGGACACGATCCGAATTGAAGTGAACCTCATGGACCTCGTCGGAAATCAGAAGTATGCCAATGCCCTGATCGGCCAAGGATCGCACAATTTTGAAAATGCCCGCTCGTGCCCCCACATCAACCCCGACAGTGGGGCTGTCCAAGATCATCAGCCGTGGATCGGTCGCCAGCCATTTGGCCAGTACGACACGTTGCTGATTGCCCCCGGACAGAGTTGAAACGGCATCGGAAGGGTGTCCAATGCGAATGGCCAGCTCGTTGATCCAGTCTTCAATCAGAGTTTCCTTCCTGGAAGCGGATATGAAGCCCAGCCCGTTCACAATTTTTTTGAGTATCGTTGTCGCTATGTTGTCTGCAATGGATTGCGGTTGAATGAGGCCAAGCGAAAGCCGATCCTCTGAAACATAGGCGACACCGGCCGTTATGGCGTCACGGATCGAATTGAACTTGACCACCTCTCCACCGAGACGAATGGTGCCGGAGGCAGCTTGGGTCATGCCAATCAAGGCATGTGCCAATTCGGTTCGGCCCGCTCCAATCAAGCCGGTAAGCCCGACGATTTCTCCTTTGCGGACTGTCAGGGATACGTTGCTGAACTCATTGTCACGCGAAAGACCGTCGACTTCCAGAATGGGTTCTGCATCATGATCCCGGGAGGCTGAAACTTCGCTTACCAGAGTCTGATTGGTCATCAGTTCGGCCAGTTTGGTCTGGGTCATGCCCGCGGTCGGGAATACCCCGACCAGATGGCCGTCACGCAAAACTGTGACCCGAGTCGAGATGGCCAGGACTTCAGCCAGCCGGTGACTGACGAAAACGACGGCTACCCCGTCATTTGACAGATTCTGAACGATCTGAAGAAGGGCCCTGGTTTCACTTTGCGTCAGGGACGATGTGGGTTCGTCCATGAAGATCAGTCGTGCATCACCCATCAGGGCCCGCGCAATGGCCACGATCTGCCTCTGAGCGATCGGCAGCGATCTGAGAGGTTCGTCCAGATCCATTTCGACGTTCAGCCGTCTGAGAATCGCTTCGACCCGCGGCTTGACCGAACGTGTCCCGATCAACTTGGGCCAAATGCCAACGACCGAGTCAAAGGCGATATTCTCAGCCACCGACATATGAGGAAAGAGGGCTAGATCCTGCCAAATCACGGAAATCCCCATGTCTCTTGACTGGGCCGGAGAAATTGAACTGACATCTGTCCCTAGTATGTTCAGTTGAGCGCCGGGATCCGGAGTGTATACGCCGGTTACAATCTTGATGAGAGTGCTCTTGCCACATCCGTTTTCACCGGCCAGGCAGTGAACCTCGCCAGGCCTGACGCGGAATGAAACGTTTTCGAGAGCCTTGACCCCGCCAAAGGTCTTGGAAACGTTTTCGAGTTTCAATACCCATTCGGGGTCCGAATTCACCGTTGCCAATCCCAATGTCTAAATATTGGCCGTCGTTCGGCCTGCTGTTGAACTCGGCATTGCATGCCCAAACCTGAACCGAGGAGGCCTGCAACTCTTCCTGAGGCCTGACGGCGTGCGACTTGTACAGAAGGTGGGGCAGAGTGGGAGGTCGGGCCTCCCACTGCGGATATTTTAAAGCCCCATATCGGCCAAGCCATCGACGGTGTCGACGTTCAGCTCAAGAAGGTTGTCGGTAATGATGTTGCGGGTGGCAACGTCAGGACTGACAGTCCCCAGCCCTTCGATCATGGTACCGTCCGCGATGGTGGCTCCGTCGGTCAGCATTTTGCCCATGGTTACGAAAACACGTCCGGCTTCCATTGGATTCCACATGAATCCACCGGAAAGGATGCCGTCATGCACCAACTGTCGACCTTGGCCGGGTGAAAATGGTCCCAGAACGTGAATTTTTCCGCCCATTCGTCTTTCTTGAACGGCCCGTCCGGCACCGATCGGACCCTGACTTCCGAAGGCCAGAAACCCTTTCAGATCGGGGTTTGCTGCAATCAGATCCAAAGCCGTGGTTCGGCTGTCATCGACGCTTTCGGCCACTCCGTAGCGTTCACCAATCAACTCAAGCTGAGGGCAGTTCGCGCCCATCCAGGCAATCGCGGCATCGGCCCAGGCATTGTGAAGCGGTACGGTCAGCGAGCCCACATAAACGGCATAGTGACCGGTTCCTTCTGCCTTCTCGCACAGGAGCTTGGCGTGGGCTTCACCAAATCCCGTCGATGAAGCCAGCTCAAAGTTCCAGTCCACATTCATCAGGCCCGGCCCCTCGTGCGCCACAACCCTGATGCCAGCCTCTCGGGCCTTGGTTAGAACAGGCTCCAGGGCCCCTTCATCATTGGGAACGACGCCGATGATGTCGACACCCTGAGCAATCAGGTCTTCGATGGCTCGAACCTGAAGGGCCGGGTCGGCTGAGGTCGGACCGACCATCCATGCATCCATGCCCAATTCATCCGCTCTGGCCTTGATGCCTTGTTCCATGGCGTTGAACCAAGGGATGCCTCCAATCTTGACAACCACCCCCATGGTTTGAGAATGTGCGGCGGCCACAAGACCAATCGAAAGAACAAAGGCACCAACAGTTGAAATCAGTTTTCTCATAACTTTCCCCTATATGATCTTCAAAATTGCGACTGAGTGCCCGCTAGCTAGGTCCGGCCATGCCAGCATTCTTTAATCCATGCGGAAAAAAACCAAATAAGAAACAGCCGACACCTGAGTATCAGTCACCGCAGTCGAGGATCCTTTACAGGAAATCTTTGAAACGTTCAACCCATATGCAAAGATCATGAATCCGGGACAAAACCTTACAATTGCTGCGAGCCAAGCTTCATGAAATTGAGTAATTGCGCTTGCTAGGTCCGGACGGATGCAGGGAATGTTGGAAAGTGTCGTGTTTGTACGTAGCAAGGGCAGGATTTCACATGCCGATCATCACCCGAATCAGGGTCGACAATGGATTTTCCGGATTGCACGAGAATGAGTTGGAGTGAGTGACTCCGACACGTCAGTTCATGGCAGTTCCGGTCGGATAATAGACATAAATTCTAGGGAAGATCAATTTGTTTAGAAGGCGTTTGGGTCAGAGATACTCCAGTGCGACCTGGACTGGATTCGTTGATGTCATGACCGCACTGTTGCTGGTCCTGATCTTCATCATCACCGCCTTTCTCGTCATCCAATACATTTTTGCCAAGCAGGTCAGCGACCTGACGGGGGAGATCAACCAGCTCAATCAGGAAAATGCCGGACTGAGTGATGAGGTCAGCATCCAGAGCGAAGAGATTTCTGACCTGCAGCAGAGGCTGGAAGAAGAGCTGGTCAAGGTTACGAACCTCAATGAAAAAATAGGTCAGCTGGAGGAAGCGCTTGCCGACACGGTCGTCCAGCTTGAGGGCTTGTTCACCGAGCGACGGAATCTGGAAAAGGAGTTGGGGACAACCCGAAACCAGCTTCAGGAGACCCGGTTGGATTTAAGTACAAGGGACCAGGAAGTTCTCAATCTTGAGGAAAGTCTGTCGCTTCTTTCCCAGGAGGTCATTCAACTGAACAAGACCATTGATGGTTTGCAAAATCAGCTGTCAAGCTTGAATAAGGACCTGGCAAGGCTGAGCAACGAGAAGAGCCTGGCCGAGGCCGAATTGCAAAGGCTCGTTCAGCAGATTCAAGATCTGGAAGTGTCAAGCGAGCTTGCCCTTGCCGAAAGGAACAGGTTGATTCGAGAGCTGTCGGGTCAGATAACCATGCTGTCGGACCAGAACACGGTTTTGACCGAAGACTTGAAACAGTCTCTTGCCGACAATTCTGCCCTCGATGAAGAGAAGACATCGTTGCTTGAGCAGTTGTCCGCATTGAATGAAAGCCTGGATGCGTTGTCGAAGGAGAGGAATGACCTGGAAAATCGGTTGTCTGAACTGCTTATACAAATCACAGGTCTCAATCAGGATATTGAAGTATCACGCGAACAGGCCCGGACGCTTGAGACTGAAAAGATTGCCTTGGGAGAACAGATTGCTTTTCTGGAAGAAGAGATTGGTGCCCTTCAGGAGTCTTTGCAGGAACTGACCCGTCTCCTTGGCCAGACCCGACAGGAAAGAGACGATATCAGTCAGACTCTTCAGGCAACCGAATCGGTTCGGCAAAGTCTGAATGATGAGTTGATCAGACAGAAGGCATCGCTGGCCGCCATAACAGAGGAGAAAAACGAACTGGCCGAAGAAGCCGAAAGCTTGACTGCCCAATTAAATGCGCGTGATGCCGAACTTGCCCAGCGCAATTCGCAAATCAGTACCCTTGAGGACAGTTCTCAAGTCTTGAGGGATGAGAATGAATCTCTTCTTGTGCAGCTGGCTGAACTCAGGCGCAAGTTGGAGGATCAAATACGTCAAAGGGGCGAGTTGGAACGGCAGCTTGAAGAGTTTTATGATCGAATTGCCGAGCTGGGAGCAGCCCTTTCCACGGTTCAGGCCGAAAGATTCCAACTTCAAAATCAGAAAACGGATATTGAAGGAAAAAAGCTGGAGCTGGAAAACCAGGTCATCAAGTTACGTTCAGAATCTGAATCGTTGATCAACGACAACCGAGATCTGAGAGACAACATTCGGCTCTTGCAGGAAGCGGTTTCTCAATTGAATGGCAAAATTGACCAGTTGAACGAGGACATAGCTCAACTTAAAGCCAGACACACCTACGAAAAGGAAGAACTGACAAATCAGTTGGCGTCAAGCATTTCCAAAAATGAGGACATGGGCAGAGCGAACGTCGAATTGAGTGCTGAACTGGAGCAAAGCCGTTCATCTCTTGAAGCTCTTCGAGCTCGATATGATCAGCTGAACAGGGCATTTGCAGAACTTCAACAAAAAATCGAAGTTCTGAACAGTCGATTAAGACAGTCACAAGACGAAAATAGGCAGTTGGCCACGGAGAACGTTGCCTTGGAAAGTCAAATCGACAATCAGATAAAGGCAAGCGAAATGGCAGTCTCGGGGTTGCAGCAAGATATCGCTCGCCTGGAAGACGAAAAAAAGGTCTTGGAGAGTCAGTTCAATCAGTCACAAAATGAAATGAGTACAGAAATCGCTCGCCTGGAAGACATACTTCGGCAAGCCACTGAACGCATAGACGCTCTTCTTGAAAGTACCGAAGAACTTGGGGATACCAGTGTTCTGAGCTCCGTTTGGCGTCGACTGGGCGAAATGCTCAATGCCGGAGATGATCCTGACGTGCCCCAAGATGGTCGGGGATTGCTGAGTCGGATTGATCAGCTGATCAATGTTCTGGAGCAGGTCAATGAAATGGAGCAGGAAGTCAATGCCTTCATACAGACAGAAAATCGCCCGTCGGCGGGCTTGGGAGTCAAGTTGAACGATACACTTGTGACCAAGGTTGTTGAGCTGATCAAGTACACTCAGGAACTGGAAAAAGAGAATTCTCGTCTGAATGATGAGCTGGCGAAATTGACAGCGCCGGACAAGACCGGACTTTCAGAGTTTCATTCCCAGTTCATGGCTGACCTGAGTCAGATTGTCGAAAGTCTTGACGGGGTGAAAGTGTCCAATGACCGTTTCATTTTCTCGACTGAAGTTCTCTTTGAGACCGGCCGGGCAGAACTTTCAGAGGAGGGCAAGGCTGATATTTGGCAGGTGGCCGAACAGCTGAAAAGGTTGAGCGAAGCCAACATTCCGCCGAGTACCAAATGGGTGTTGAGGGTTGACGGGCACACGGACAATCGGCAAATTAAGTGTGAAAACATCCTGGATAGGGACTCCTGCCCTTATACCGATAACTGGGAGTTGAGCCAGGCACGGGCACTCTCGGTAGTCAAATACCTCATAGAAGAACTCGATTTTGCCCCCGAAAGACTGGCAGCAACGGGATTCAGCTCGTATCAGGCGGTGGGCAGCAATGAAACAGAAGAAGGACGGAAGAGCAACCGACGGATTGAACTCAAACTGACTGAACCATGATTGATCCATGACGCTAGACACTTTTTCACCAAGAATGAATACACGACACAGCGGGCCGTGGATGAGGTGGGTGCTGCAAACCGACTAACTGCAATAACATAATGCTTGAGAGTTCTGAACAGAAAGAAAAGATTTCCGGGACCATATTGAAGGTCCTGTTCCGCAATGCGGAGTCCGGCTTTCATATCCTCAAGGTTCATCCGGGAGGCAACAAGCCCGTTGTTACAGTTTTGGGAACTGGTCATAACACTCTGGAAAGAGGTCATAAAATTTCGGCTGTCGGGAGTTGGGAAAAAGACAAGAAATATGGCCGGCAATTTCGTACTCAAGCCATTCAGTCAACGTTGCCGACTGATGACAGATCCATAGTGAAATACCTCAGTTCAGGCATTTTCACGGGCATTGGACCAATCAATGCCCAGAAAATTGTTGACAGGTTCGGGCGGCAGATATTTGACGTGCTTGACAACAGTCCCGAGCGGCTGGATGAAGTCAAGGGCCTAAGCAAGAAGGCAGTTGATTCGATCACTGTGGCATGGGCCACTCAAAGTGGTTCGGCCAAGACCCTGACCAAGCTTCATGAATACGGAATCTCCAATAGCCTCGTCCGAAAAATCTACAAAAAACAGGGGGCCAACGCTCTCAACATACTGGCGGAGAATCCCTATCAGCTGGTAGATGAAATTTGGGGCATCGGCTTCATCAAGGCGGATGAGATTGCCCGCAACAACGGGATGGAGCAGACGGATTCCAAACGGGTTAGGGCCGGCATATCCTATACGCTCAAGCTTGCGGCCGAGAACGGCAGTTGTGGTCTCAAGGTTGATCATCTTGTCGAAGACGCCGCAGAACTGCTGAAAATTGATCCGGATTTGGTACGGGAGTATCTCAGTTCTCTAACCGGCGACATGGCCGAAAATATCAAGATCAAGCGGCACGAGGACGCTGACACTGCATTTCTGAAGCGGTACTACTCTCTCGAAAATCTTGTCGCCGGCAAGTTGAAGCAGATTAACTGTCAAAGAGTCCCCTGGAACAGCCTACCGCCGAAAGTGGCTGTCAGTCAGGCCAGAAGGCTGGCTGAAGTGACTCTGACCAAGAGGCAAGAAGAAGCAGTTGAGCTGGCTTTCGCCAGCAATCTCACAGTCATTACCGGTGGACCGGGGGTTGGCAAGACGACCTTGACCAATGCACTCCTCAAGGTTTTAAAATCGAACCGGCTAGAAGTCAAGCTGTGCGCTCCGACTGGAACGGCAGCAAAAAGGCTGGGGAAAGCCACGCTTCATTCGGCCTCAACAATTCATGTCACTCTGGGTTTCAACCCTGTTACCCGAAAGATGAAGCACGACCATTACAACCCGTTGGAATGCGATGTTGTGATCGTTGATGAAGTCTCGATGATTGATATTGAGCTCATGGCCAGCCTCGTACAAGCGATCGGCCCGCAAACAGCCCTTATTCTTCTGGGTGATGTCGATCAATTGCCCTCAATTGGTCCAGGCAACGTATTGAGAGACATCATCAATTCAGGTGTTGTTCCTGCAGTCTTTCTCCGGGAGATCTTCCGTCAGGCCGCCAACAGCCGGATCATCGCCGTTTCCAGAGCCATTCGCGAGGGTAAGATGCCAAGTTTGGAATCAGGGCAAAGTGACGACTTTTTCTTTATCAGGACTAGTGATCAAGACAAGTGCCTGAACTTGATTTGCCGGTTGATCCTCGAACGAATACCAGAAAAGTTTGGTCTGGACCCGGTTCGTGAAATTCAGGTTCTGTCACCCATGAAGAACGGCACGGTTGGGATCAACAACCTGAATGACGTGCTCCAGAAGAAGTTGAATCCCGACGCTCCGGTCGGCCTCATTCATCGCAATCGAAGATTTGCTCTGGGGGACAAGGTCATTCAGACCCAGAATGACTATGTCAAGAATGTCTTCAACGGAGACATAGGATACATCGCTTCCATCAAAACCACTGACAAGAAGCTGACCGTCGACTTTGATGGTTCCGAGGTTGATTATGATCATGACGAACTTGAAACCATTGACCCCGCCTTTGCCATTACCATTCACAAAAGCCAGGGATCGGAATATCCGGCCGCGATTGTTCCAATCATGATGCAACATCGAATCATGATGCAAAGAAAGCTGATTTACACTGGAATAACGCGCGGAAAGTTGCTGACGGTCGTCCTTGGTGAGCCCAAGGCCTTAGAGATAGCTGTAAAAAATGTGCCGTTGGGAAAAAATTTTTCTCGACCACGAATCTCCCGTCTGGCAGGGCTTTTGGCCAGTTAGCAAGAAGCAGGACTCAAGTCAGGAAAAATTCTTTTTGCACTGCAGCATTTTTTCTCTTGAAATATTGCACTGCAGCATTAATTGGTGTTTATCAAGACGGAAATAAGGATTTGAAAGATGAACAGCTATCAAGATTTTACCAAGGCGTTTTCTAACTTTGCTAATTACTTCCCGATGGCCAATGGCTCGATGTCGGATACGTATCAGAAGGCTGGCAAGAACGTCGAGAAGGTCACTTCCATCGCGTTGACTGCCGCTTCCGAATGTGTCGAGATCAATGACAAGTGGGCCAAGGACACGCTGGACCGAGCCAAGTCGTTCGTGTCGTCTTCACCGTCGCCAGAGAACTGGGCCAAGACGGTTCAGGACTATGCATCCGAGACGATGGAAGCATCCACCCAGTTTATTGCTTCCTACACTGAAGTGGCGCGCAAGGCTCAGATGGACGCTGTTGAGCTGGCTTTGGATTCAGCAAAGTCCTGAACGGGACACTCATAACTTTCTCCCATCCGAGGGGTAATTCATTTTACCCCTCGCCTATTCGAACCGCACGACCCACTTGATGGGTTCGCCTATACTTTCCTCCTTACTTGAGGGGTGGCAACACCCCTCTTTTTTTATGGAATTGCTTACTCTTATCTCATCTTTGAGGGCATAGACTTTGAGGGCATAGACCAAGATGCCATTGCACATCTAAACTTCTTCTTGTTCGTCATTAAGTTGCTCTGCTAAAGGGGAAAGAAACCGATATGATGCAGGAGCTGATTCATACGACGACACTCGAGGCCTGCACAATTTCTCACACAGTTGCGCAGTTTTGGGAAACTGCGACACAAGCGTTATCTGGAATCACCCCTGCGCTGCGCGGGAAGCAAGAGTCTTGATGTGGGGCTGATCATGAGTTATTACCTGCCACTATGGATAGCCTCAACGTTTATGGGTGGTGGCTCGACCGAAATTGCTCTGAACACAGGACTGGGTTTGGAAGTGAATGGTTATGATGTGCTCAACATCCTTTGCAATTGCTGGCGAGTGCAACTGCAGACATCGAAGGCTCTGGCCCGACGACTGGCCGAAATCAAGCCCGATTGGATCTTCAGATCCATGGTCCTCAGGCTTCGGAAGGTACGGTCTGTATAAGCCCGTCGCTTGTCGGACCGCACGGCCTCATAGGCCTTCATGACTGTATCCGGTCTGCTGGGCCAGCACGACATGAGTGCTGGCCAAGGTTGATTCCGTGGCGATGTTCGCGACCTCTTGACACCCGATGAATCCATTGTCCCGTACGGTGGAGGTCAAGTGCGGTCTTATCTTGTACTGTATCATGGTGGACTCCAGCCGTCGGCTTACGTCGATGCCCGCAACCGGCATCACGACACACCCGACGGCCTTCAGTCTCCCGATCAGAAGCGGAAGGTCACGGCCAGACCGCCCCCAAAGTCGGTGTTGTCGCTGCCCGCCGTCGCATAAAAGGCATCCCCCGTCAGCATCGTCATGTCGCGACCGTCCAGAGCCATTGCACCGCCCACGCCCAGACGCACCCAGGTCGGCTTCACTTCGGTCGCCAGTCGGGTGTCGGCCACCATCACCGCATGTTTGGACGAGAACTCATGCTCCAGATCCAGCGATGCATACAGCCGACCGTCGGCATCCCCGGAACCCAGCTCGGCCAAGACACCCACACGACCCTGAACGCTCTGCTCTTTGTCCGGAGTGACCGTGCCGGCCCCATCAAGCGTAGTTGGTTCGTCAAAGGCGTCCATGTCCACCGATGACCAGGACAGACCCCCACGCGTGATCACGGCCATGCCCCCTATAGTCATCGGCTGACCGACTTCCACACCGAGCGCCAGACCGCTGCCGCCTCCCTTGGAGGTGATCACGCCCTGGCGACTGGATGTCATCGTGATATCAAAGAACCGGGTGTAGCTCAGCTGGCCGTCCACATACAGGTCGCTGTCGTCCGTCCAGGTCAGGGACACGCCCACACCGGTGCCGCTGGCTTCCATGGTGCCACCCCTCTTGACGGTGGCCTCGCTCTGTCGGTAGTGGGCACTCACGCCCAGCACCAGACGCTCATCGGTCGGCACCTCCAGACCCGCCTCAAAGTCGGTCTGCTTCACATCCCATGCCAGAGACTGACGCCGGAAGTCTGTTGCGGTCGTCGATGTATCGGCCATCCGCTCCCCATCGCGAACCGCCAGACGCACCCAGACACCCTTGCGGGAACCCGGCGCCGCCACATGCTCCCCCTTGCTGCTCTGGACCATGACCTCCTCGTCGCCGCTGCTCCGGCGGGGTACGGCCATGCGTGTGCTGTAGGGCGTCAGGTCCACCAGACCCAGAAGCACCGAGGGCAACACCTCATACAGACGCGCCCGGTGGCTGTACAGACGCAGGTCCATCGTCGTGTCATCCACAAACCGGTAGCCCTCTTTACCGGCAAGCTCTGTGAGCTGGGCCTTGAACACGTGTTCATACACGCCCATCCGGTCGCCACGGCGGTAGACATGATCCTTCACCTTCAAATCATTCTCGGCTCCCGATGCCGTGCGGGTCTTGATCGTCACCTTGCCCTCCACATCCTCGTCCCGAGAAGTTCGGTCCTCGCCCTTCGGATGGAAAATCTGGCCTTCGACATGACCCACAACACCCGCCTCGTCCTGCTCCAGGATCACGGCGACATTGCCCGCCTTGCCATCCACCTCGATGGCCACGCCGGAGGCCGCCTTGACATGAGCCCACGGACCAATCACGATCGTGCCACCCCCGACCTTGTCGCCGGTTTGAGTTCTCCTCTGAACATACACCCCGGCGCACTTGCTTCGGCCCGTCTTCGTGTCGGTGCATGTGGTGCCACCCGTGATCGTGCCGTAGACAGCAACATGAAACTTGCGCTTTTCGGTGCCGGAATGGCGGACCCGAATGCCGTGCATGTCCGAGACAATCGAACTGTCTTCCTCCATCTTGACCATGGCGATGCCCGTGGTGGATCCCAGAGCATAGATGCCGTGCTCCTTCGCCCTGATACGGCTGCCAGCCTTCAGTGTAACCGTGACAGTTCCCTTGCTAACTGCCTGAATGCCGATTCCGGCGGCATCGATCATCTTGCCCCCGTGGGTGACCGTGACCTTGCCGCTGTCGGAACCTGCATCGATGCCCTTCTCCTTCGCCGTGATGCGGCTACCCTTCTCCAGTACAACCGTGACGTCTCGATTGCCAGATGCATTGATGCCGACTCCGGCCGCATCGATCATGCCTCTGTGGGTGACCGTGACGGTGCCGATGCGGGCCTCTCCAACAATGTTGGCCAAGATCCCATACGGATAGACACTACTGGCCGTGAATGTCGTGGCCGCCGATTCGCCTATGAGGTTCGTCACAATCTTGCTGTTCGCGCCCGTCTCAATCACGATGTTGCCCTTGATCCCGCTCCCGCTTGCGGGGTCCTGCATGAATGCATCTATCCCGTGCGTGGCATATATATGGCCTTGGTGCGTGATCGTGATCGTGCCAACACCTGCGGGCTCCATATTGGCGTGAATGCCATACGCACCGATGGGTTTATCCTCCAAGCCGAGCATCACCCCGGGGTCAACCGTAATCGTGATGTCACCCTTGGCATACTGCAAAGTATCCACACCACGGCCCTTCTGATGAGTGTTCGCGGCGGTGTCCTCCGCACGAATGGAACCGCCGGTAAGACGGATATTGATCGGAATCATCGTGCTCGCCGGGGCATTTCGTGTTCGAACACGAATGCCGGCTTTGCCAACATACGTCGACTGCGACATGTCAATTGTGGCCGCGGATATGAGGCTGATACCCTTGGTCACTACCCCGCTCCCGGCTTTCCCCTTGTGATTAAGTAGAACGCCCGTCGCGCCGGTACCCGAGGCCGTAATGGTGCTGCCTTTTTCCAGTTCGAGCCTGAGCAAGCCAGCACCGTCACGCTTCAGGTTTATGCCATTGTCGTCCTGCGAATAGGTTGTGATCCGGCCCATGACTACAACGTCATTGTCGCCATCCCCTTCGGCGCCAATATCAAGGGCCGGGGCGCTGATGGGTGTTGCACTCGTACCGATCCGGGCCCCGTTCAAACCCAGCGCCAGCCCTTTGTTCAGTCCGCTGCATGCAATAGAATTCGTGTACGGGTTGGTGCCATCAAGGGTCAAAGTAGCTGGAACAGGCGGCGTTACCGGATCTTCGGCATTCGTGCACGTCCCTTGAGCCGCAACGGAATGCGGCGAGGCTACGAGTATCCCCAATACCGCAAGCATTACACCAGTTGTCGCAAGGCCTGTGGCCGGTCCACCGAGGGACCGAACCGAGAGATCATCTGCCCCCCCCCTCGCGTTCATGGGCATGCATGGGCCGTCCCCGTCCGCCCCAAATCGAAATCAATCCTGTCATGGTCATCATTCCTTTCTCATTGTCCAAAAAGTGGAGTTTGGCACCATCAGTTACTACCCCCCCCATGGGATTTGCAACTCTTTCTTGCCGCTCCGGTTCATTTTTCGGCAAACTGTCGCATGTATGCAACATTCCCGATTTCAACGGCTTGTGGCGGTATGTTCAAAGTCTTGCACGATACGTGATCGATCACGGCTGTATCGAGGACTGAGCCTTTGTGTGTGTTCCTGGATCCCGACATGTGTGACACCATCGGGCTGTCTTGGTGGATGGGGTCATGCACAGGGCTGGGACGACGGCACAAAGTGACGGTCCCGCACCGCCGTCGCCGGACACCCTGAGGGTGCCGAAGTCCGGAAGCGGGCACTCGTACATCTTCGAGATCAAACACTCCTTCGGCGTTCGAATAAAGGAAAACTTCCCAATGCCTCAGGGTCCAAACAGGCTTGTGGCCTCGGATGAGGGGCGGTACCTTGATGGTCACGACGCTGCACCCTTTCCACTGGCGTTTCTAAGCGTTGGCATGATCGCAAGTTACATGAATGAGATGATAGCGTTGGACAAGTTGCAGGGCGGGGCCTTGCGTACGCTCAGGCTCACGCTTGACAACTATTACACGATGACAGGATCAATGTCGAAACGAACCATGGTAGGCGGGGCCTTGCCAGTGGGACTGCTTGTCGAAATTGATTGTGATCTGGACGACGCGGCCTTGAATGAGTTTCTGATGAGCGCGGTGTATGCGTCGCCACTGAACGGGCTGATGCGCAGACAGCTCAAGAGTCTGTTCACCTTGTCAAAGAACGGAACCGAACTACAGCCTAACAAGGCGTTGCGAATGGATGATCCGGTCTATCCGGACCCGGTCAGTCACTTTGACCTGGCAAGGCCGAAAGATCACCGCACGAGTGACAGGCTATGTTGGCCCAAGGGTACCACTCCGAAGAAAGCCGTTGAGGGTGGGACCTCGGCTGCAAGTTCCTCTTTGGCAGACGAGCAGAACAGACCTCTGAACATCGGTGCGGTCTGCACTTTACGCGAAGATGGGATGAAGAAGATCCGACAGTTGCAATATTCACCCCATGGAACTTCGTTTACCTTCCTGTCGGAAGAAGCCGCAGCAAATGGCGGGTTCGGCCGCGCCCCTGATGCCAATAGTTACATCAGTGCCGGCATTGGATTTTGCTTCATGACCCAGTTCGGGCGATTTGTCAAAATGCTTGGTCTTGATCTTACCGACTACCGGATAGTTCAAGACAGCCATTTCTCTCTGGGAGGCGCATCGGGTGGCACCAGAAAGGCCGGCAAGGACGACCCGCTCGAGACACATGTTTACCTTGAGACGAGCGAGAGCGATGACATCGCGTGTGAGATGCTGGATATCTCCGAACAGACCTGCTTTTTGCACGCTTTTTGCCGAACCGACCTCAAGACAAAACTGAAGGTACAGCGATTATAGAGACAGGTCAGGGAAGCCGGATCAGTCAGCCGTAAGAAGAGGTATTTTTGCTATTCGTGACTTCTTTTTCTGGTTGGGGGTCAGCTCGAATTCCAACTTGTCATCCTTCAGGTCGATCTTGACCAAGCCGCCCTTGACCAGTTTGCCAAACAGAATCTCGTCTGCCAGAGGCATTTTTATTTTTTCCTGAATCAATCGGGAGAGGGGGCGCGCGCCCATCTTGACATCATAACCCTTCTTGGCCAGCCATTCACAGGCCTCAGTGCTGATTTCAATCTGGACATTGCGGTCAATCAGCTGGCCCTCAAGCTGGGAGATGAATTTCTGGACGACCCGGACAATTGTATTGTCTTTCAGGGCCTTGAAGCTGATGATGGCATCCAGTCGATTGCGAAACTCCGGTGAAAAAAGCTTGTCAATGGCCGCTCGATCCTCGCCGTCACGGCTGTCGCGACCGAAACCAAGAGCCGACTTGGACAATTCCATGGCCCCGGCATTGGTGGTCAGGATGAGTATGACATTGCGAAAATCAACCGTTCGTCCGCTATGATCCGTCAACTTGCCGTAGTCCATGACCTGCAGAAGGATATTGGCGACATCCGGATGGGCCTTTTCAATTTCGTCCAGCAGGACAACACAATGCGGATTTTCATCCACCCCATCGGTCAGCAATCCGCCCTGATCAAATCCGACGTAACCCGGCGGGGCTCCGATCAGCCTGGACACGGTATGCTTTTCCATGAACTCGGTCATGTCAAAGCGCAGCAATTTGATGCCAAGGTTATCGGCGAGTTGTCGCGCCACTTCCGTTTTGCCAACACCGGTCGGGCCCGCAAAAAGATAAGATCCAACGGGTTTGTCCTGATCTCGAATTCCGGCCCGGCTCAACTTGATGGCATTGGTCAACTCGGTGATGGCCGTATCTTGTCCGAAAACAACCATCTTGAGATTCTTTTCAAGTTCGCCAATGACCACAGAGTCGGTTTTGGAGAGTTGTTTTGGCGGAATTCGAGCGATCTTGGCAAAGGTAGCTTCGATCTCCTTTACCCCAATGGTTTTACGCCTTTGGGAGTCGACCCGCAGACGATTCGAGGCACCGGCTTCATCAATCACATCAATGGCCTTGTCTGGAAAACGTCGACTGCTGAGATAGCGGGCAGCCAATTCAACGGCCGATTTCAAGGCATCACCCGTGTAGCGAACGGTGTGATGGTCTTCCAAGGCGGGTTTGATTCCCTTCAGAATCTTCAAGGTTTCTTCCGAAGTGGGTTCGGTTACATCGATCTTATGGAAGCGTCGTGACAAGGCACGGTCTTTTTCAAAATGTTGCTTGTAGTCTTTATGGGTAGTTGATCCGATGCATTTCAACGATCCGTCCTGAAGGCTGGGCTTCAGCAGGTTCGAAGCATCCATTGACCCGCTGCTTGTTGCTCCGGCACCGACGATCGTGTGGATCTCATCGATAAAAAGGACAGACTTTGGTTTCTTTTTAAGCTCATTCAGAATATTGGACAGGCGCTCCTCGAAATCACCTCGGTAGCGGGTTCCAGCCAAGAGAGAGCCCAAATTCAACGAATAGACGGTGCAACCCTTCAGAACCTCCGGGACATTGCCCTCGTGTATCTTGCGAGCCATTCCTTCAACTATGGATGTTTTGCCAACGCCTGGATCCCCAACAAGAAGAGGATTGTTCTTGTTTCGTCGCAGGAGTGTTTGAAAGCACCTTTGGAGTTCGCTTTCACGCCCCACCAGTTTATCGACCTGTCCTTTTTGCGCTTTCTCGTTGAGGTTGATGCAGAACTGGCCCAGTGCCGATCTCTTGCCATCGACCTTTTCGACCCTGATGGCCTTTCGCCGGACCTTGGGATCGGGCACGGCAAATTCTTCTGGCGGGTTCTTGCCGTCACGCGTGGATTCTGGCGTCAGTCCGTGCGAAATATACCGCACAAGATCATAGCGAGTCAATCCAACCGACTCCAGCACGTTGCGAGCATGACTGTGCCTCTCGGAGTAAATGGCCACAAGTATGTCAAGACCGTTGACGATATCCTTGCGTCCAGCCCCTTGCACGTGATAGGTCGCTCTGTTCAGGACCTTCTCAAAACTCGTTGTTGGGCTCAGACTGCCGACATGGGAACTGGGGTCAGGCTCGAACCTGTCCCAATGTGACGCATCTGCATCCGGATAAAGAAACTTGAAAACCCGAGCGCGAATCATGTCAGGGTCTACGCCACAGGCCTTAACGGCGTCACTAGTGATCTTTTCCTCTAGAATCGCCAGAAGCAGGTGATCAAGCGTCAGGTACTCATCCGCCTTGCTGAGTGCAAACAACTGAATCTTTCCGATGGCTTCTCCGAGTTCAGCAGATAGATTGGGCAAAGGTGGTTTCCTCCTACTAAAGTATCCCGAATACGGAACAGTATATCAGGTGGGCGGGGGATACTGCAATATCAACCTGAGAGGCAGTCGGATATCATGCAGCATTTCAGTGCCGGTGATACATAGTGTCATTCCAGCTGGATTAAAGAGGAAGCGGAACATGTGCGAGCGTTCCGGATTCGTATTTCTTGCCTCACAGCTTGCAACCAGTTGTTCCTCGCGGTTCATGGTCCTATGTGGCGTGCTGATGGCGATCCGAACGACATGATGCTGAGATTGGAGACAAATCTTCATGATTTGTAGTCCTTGTGCAGCAGGCTTTTCAATCGCCTCACTCCCACTGCATTCGATCTCTTTGGTGCCACGGCGGGCCAGGGCGACGGGCTTGGAAGATATTCACAGAGCATCAGGTCAGCTCAGATGGACAACGAAACTGCATTGACCCTTGCTGAATTGTATCCGAAGTTCACAAGTGTTCCGAGAGATTCAGACATCGTTCGATTCTTCCAGCATCTCATTGTTGCCTTCCTGGCAGTAGCGTTCAGGCTTCGTTCGCATGGTCGCACTGTTCTTGAACTTGCTTCTGTGACTCTTGCCTTGTCTTCTTTTGCACTGGAGACGAATTTCTCTCCCAAAAAACATTATCGCTGTACCCTTGAATAGTCGGGTCCGATTGAATTCGGTCAAGACGTTTTTGTGCCCAGCAGAGATATTCCCAGTTGATGTCAACACCGCACCAGTTTCGGGCAAGTTTTGCGGCCACGACTACGGAAGTTCCGCTCCCCAGAAACGGATCAAACACGAAATCATCCTTTTTTGAGCTGGCAAGGATCAACTTGGCTAGAAGTTTTTCTGGTTTTTGCGTTGGGTGCCGAGTGTTTTCCGGCATGGACCAAAACGGAACGGTCAGATCGGTCCAGATGTTTGATGGGTGCGTCAATCTGTAGCGGCCTTCATCGCTCTCAATCCAGTCTTTCGGCTTTCCTTGTGCCCGATAGGGAGCCAGCACCTTGCGCCTGAGCTTGACCGCATCCACGTCGAAGTAGTATCTTTCGGACAGAGTGCAAAACCAAATGTCTTCCGTATTATTTTTCCAGTTGGTTTTTGATCCCCGTCCTTTTTCTCTTTCCCAAGTGATTCGGTTTCGCACGTGCAAGCGTTCCTTCAACACTGGAAAAATGGTGTTTGACGTCATCCAGTCCGAACAAACGTAAAGCGTGGCGGTGGGTTTCATCAGCGGGATGAGACGGTCAATGACCGTTGCAAACCAGGACGAATAATCGTGATCGTCGAGTTTTCTGAACCAATTCCCATTGAAGTTTTTTGAGAGGTTGTAGGGCGGGTCAACAATGATCAAGTCGGCGAAACCGGACGGAAGGTAATTGGCAATCGTGAAAAAGTCGCCCCCAATCAGTCGGTTGGTTATATCTTGACGATCAAGCGGGTTGTGTGCTTGCAGAATGTGTCTGGCAAACACCGCTTTTTCTTCCGGGCTGCATGATAGCGTTCTGTTTGTTGACATTGCCAGTTTGTTTCATTGAGGATCAAAGTGGGGATTGCATGCAATGATAGCATTTTTGCAGTAGAGAGACATTTATGCTGTCAGTCTCAACACGAAAGTTAACATTCGAGATCAGGCTGCTGCCCGTACCCCGTCAGTTGTCACCCACCCGAGCCCCGACACAAGTCTTGATCAACCTCATGATCCCGACCATCGCCTATCGACTCTCGCCCGGTTGCCAAGGCCCGCCAGCGGGCTTGCATGTATGGGACCGGACGGTATGTCTGGATCGCTTTCTCAAGGGTCAGGGTGGCCTCCTTCCCGGTTCAAGAGCCGCCCTTCACCCCCTGTCGTTTACCATCCCGGAGAGGGGTCCAGAATCGGCATCATCATGAGAGTCGTGAGTTGCGGCACAGGCCGGTGGTGGCCGAAGATCTGAAGACGGCATCTATAACGCGCAGTGCCTGGGGAGTGTTGAAGCTTCGGGGTCCAATGTGAGACAGAAGGCAGGTTTGAATCGTGTAATACTGAACACGGGGGTGGGTCGGCTGCAGATGATGCTGGCTGACGCGGCCATCGGTCTGATCCCGGGTCCTCCGGCACATGTCAGTCAGACCTGTTTTGCATGCGGCACAACTGATCCGAAGTCGTTCCCAATAGTGTATCCAATCCCGGGATTGGAGATGAACGCGATAGGTACGTCGACAACAATTGGTGGAAATTGCCGGGCAAATGTCCCTGAGTACTAAAAGTTGTCTTTTCTGGACCGAATTTCCGAAAACACCTCGACATCACTGGCCCCGTCCATGCCAACAAGTTTCTTGACTTCAGGATTGCGGGCTCGCAAAAACGGATTCGTCTTCAACTCTTCTTCCAGGCTGGATGGCACGGTTGGAATGCCCCGGTCCCGCTTTTCGGTTTCACGTTTGACACGATCGATCAGGTCGGGATTGTCAGGCTCGATGGACAGGGCAAAGCGACCATTGGCGAGCGTATATTCATGACCTGAATAAATTGTTGTGTCGGGGGGCAGGGCAGACAGTTTAGACAAGCTTTGCCACATCATTGGAAAAGTACCCTCAAAAACTCGGCCACATCCCAAAGCCATAAGGGAATCAGCCGTGAAGGCCGCCGTGTCCATGACAAAGGCCAAATGACCGATAGTATGGCCTGATACGTCCAGCACATCGACATTCTGACCGCAAATCTGAATTCTGTCGCCTTCAACAACACCAGTGTCCAGTTTTGGCAACCTCGACTTGTCCTCTTGATTCCCGTAGATTCGGGGATTGAACGCCTCGACCAGGTCAGGGATGCCATCGACATGGTCCGGATGGTGATGAGTAATGAGAATGGCATCAAGATTCCATCCTTTGATCCTGATTTCATCAATTATGGGCTTGCTCTCCGGGGCGTCAACCAGAGCCGTTTCACCAGTCGAATCGTTATGGATCAAAAAGGCATAGTTGTCACTCAGACAGGGGATGGTCGTTATGGAAATGGACATGAAATTTCCTCCAGGCCGATTATATGTTGGCATAGGACCGTTTGGTCAGGAAGGTAGTTACCTTGCGCATGAATGTAACTCAATTGGAAAAATTCTATTTCCGAACGGATCTAGGTCGATTCGCAAGTGAAATTCTCAACAACCAGGTTAGGGCCATCTGGCCTGATCCGGTTGGAGGGTCACTGGTTGGCTATGGCTTCAGCGCACCATTGCTCAGCCATTTTATTGCCCAGAATGAACGGGTTGTCAATCTTATCCCCAACCAATTGGGGATCAGCAAATGGCCACCCGAAAAGCCAAACATCAACGTTCCAACCCTGGAGTCGAACTGGCCCATTCCCTCATCAGGGGTGGAGCGCGTGATCATTCTCCATGGGCTCGAAACCAGCGAAAACCATTCCAACCCTCTCGCTGAATGCTGGCGGAGCTTGGCTCCTGAGGGTCAGATGATCCTGATCGTACCAAACAGGATGGGGTTATGGGCCCGAAGCAAAGCCAGCCCGTTCTGCTGCAACGGGCAAAACAGCGCCTTTACCCTAGCCAAAATCCAGCGGCTGCTCCATCACCACAAATTCCAGATTGACGCCTATCATCCGGCTTTGTTCTCACCGCCCAAATCGACTGGCACACCCGGAAAATTCAGCCGTTTCTTCGAGAATGCCTGCTGCAACACGTCCCTGAACTTTGGAGGTGTAACCATTGTCGTTGCCCGCAAAAGAATATTTCTCAAGCAGTCTCCGGGAATCGGTGCGACGGTCAAGACAGGACTTGAAATCCTTCAGGGGGCGCCAACACCAGCCCCCAAGCCTGCTACCGGGAGACTGAAACACTTCGACCCTTCGGAGAGTTGATAACCATTCCCATCGCGTCAGAAGGTAAGAACCGGACTCAAGTCAAGCTAGATTGCTCCTCACAGTTGCGAACAGAGTGGCATTACCACCTGCAGCCGTGGTGTCAGTGCAAACAAGCCGTTCATGATGGAGCAACTCTTCCATATTCCGGTTGACGATCAGGGGAATAAATTTTCCATCCCTGTCGGCAAGGGCCTGTCGGGCGGATCTGAGGTCATCCTCCGTGCTCCACAGAGCAACGGCATCAAACTTGCCGAGCTGGGTCAGACATTCACGGGGTAAAAATCCGGAGACGGAATGATTCCCTTTGGCCTCAGGGCATATCTGCACGACGGCACAACCGTAGCTTTGGGCCATTCGGGCTTGTTCACGACTGTCTTCCGGGGTCGGCCCCAGGCATAGTACGGTACCTTTGGGATAATAATTCAAGACATTGGTTTCACCGGTTGGTCCTGGAAACTTCACCGTCCTGCCGGCCAGCGCATTTTTACATTGCACTGAAGCAAGAAGACTTTGCACCCCGGCAAGATCAGCATGAGGTTCCCGTGTCACAGGATGCGACAGCAACTGTTGACACGCAAGACTGTGGATCAGTTCTGGACCACCAACCTTAGGGCCTGTTCCGGATAAACCTTCGCCTCCAAACGGCTGGGAACCCACGACCGCTCCAATCTGGTTCCGGTTGACATAGATGTTTCCGGCCCGGATCTTGCTCACGACCCTGTCAACCCTCTGATCCATACGAGAGTGGAGCCCAAAGGTAAGACCAAACCCTGTGCCATTGATCGCATCAATGACGCTGTCAAGCTCTCCAGGGTTGAATGACGCCACGTGCAGGACAGGTCCAAATATCTCTGTCTCCAGCTCTTCTATGCCGGACAGGCCGATGACTGTCGGACCTACGAAATGTCCGTCCGAAGGGGCATCGCATTGCTTGAGAATTCTGTTCAAGCGGGCCTGTTTTTGAATATAAGCCGAAACGGCATCATGTGCCGCGGCATCGATGAGGGGTCCGATGTCTGTTCGTGAGTCCCAGGGATTGCCAATTCTTAATTGGTCCATCGCCCCAAAGAGCATTGTAAGAATTGTGTCCTCGACATCTTCCTGAATGTACAGGAAACGGAGAGCTGAACACCTTTGTCCGGCGGACTGAAACGATGAAACGACAACATCTCTGACCACCTGTTCCGGCAACGCAGTGCTGTCCACAATCATGGCATTCAAGCCGCCGGTTTCAGCGATCAGTCGGGCATTGGGGCTGAGATGGTCAGCCATCTTGCGCTGGATCGTCTTGGCTGTTTGTGTTGATCCGGTAAATGCGACCCCCGTGATTTTGGCATTTGATATCAGTTGCGTGCCAACCGTGGGACCGGTCCCTCGAACCAGTTGCAGAACATCGGTTGGAACACCGGCCCGGTGCAGCAAGCCAACGGCTTTGTGGGCAATGAGTTCGGTCTGTTCAGACGGTTTCGCGACAACGCCATTCCCGCTGCTCAGGGCTGCCGATATCTGTCCGGTGAAAATGGCCAAGGGAAAATTCCAGGGTGAAATGCAACTGACAATCCCAGAGGCGTCCTGTCTGTTCTGCTTGAGCAATTCGGCACTGTAGTAGCGTAGAAAATCGACGGCTTCCCGAATTTCGTTAACGGCATCATTGAGCGTCTTGCCGGCTTCCCGGCACAGGAGAGCCATAAGTTCGCAGGCATGATCTTCATAGAGGTTCGAGGCTCGAACAAGCACTTCGGCACGCTCTTCCTTTGTGCTTGAGTCGGCCCATGGTCGTGCCTGAGCAATTGTCGCTTCAACTTCCTTGGGGGTTGACGACCGGGTATACCCAACCAAGTCTTCAGGCGATGCGGGATTGTATACAGAGACCGGTTCCAAGAGATCCCGGCGTTCCGTCTCATTGTCAAACCCATGCCACTGAACGGTCCGGAACGGTTCTCGCTCGGCCTCGATTTCGGCCAGAACCTGCGGATTTCGGATGTCCCATCCTTTCGAGTTCTTGCGGTCGGGTTCAAACATGTCCCTTGGACGGGCAACCGGGCTGAAATTGGCAACTCGCTCCTTGTCCAGAAGGGCAAACGGGTCGGTCACAATTTCCTCAGCCGACAGGTTCAGATTTGCCATCTGATTGACGAAGGAACTGTTTGCACCGTTTTCGAGCATTCGACGGGCCAAATAGGGTAGAAGTTCTCGGTGATTGCCAACTGGAGCATAAATCCGGCACTTGGTTTTCCTTCTCTCCTTGATAAGTCCATGAAGCGCTTCACCCATGCCGTGGATCCGCTGAAATTCAAACTCCTGACTGGTGTCGGCGAATTCCAGTATGCTTGCAACAGTATGTGCATTGTGTCCGGCAAATTGGGGATAAATCCGATCCGTCATCCGAAGCAGTTTTCTGGCGCAGCACAAATAGGATACATCCGTCGCGGCCTTGCTGGCATATACAGGAAAATCAGCCAATCCATCCAGTTGCGCTTGCTTAATCTCGTAGTCCCAATAGGCTCCCTTCACTAGTCTAATGGCGATCTTGCGGTCCAGGTCCTTGGCCAATTCGTATAACCACTCCAAAACGTGGGGAGCTGATTTGCCATAAGCCTGAACAACAATGCCAAAGCCATCCCATCCTGCAAGTTCGGGATGGCTCAATACCTTTCTTATGACCTCAAGTGACAACTCTAGCCGGTTTGCCTCCTCAGCGTCGATACTGATGCCCATGTTGGCGTCTTTGGCCATCATCGAAAGGGTTGTTACCTTGTCGACAAGCTCGACCAGAACCCTGTCTTTTTGCGTCCACTCATATCGGGGATGGATGGCCGAAAGCTTGATTGAAATGCCATGATTGTCTCGATAGTCCGGAGAAATGCATCGGGGCGCCAGCGCCGTTATCGAGGCCTTGTAGGCCTCGAAAAAGTATTCGGCATCCTCTTGCGTATAAGCCCCTTCGCCAAGCATGTCGAAGGAATAAAGAAATCCCTTGGCTTCCTCCGTTTCGGCTTTCTTCATGGCCTCATTCATTGTCCGGCCGAGAACAAACTTACCGGCCATGCGACGAATGCCAAACAGAATTGCCGCCCGAATGAAAGGAGTCTTGATTCGCTTGAGAACGTTCCGTGACCATCCCAGTACTCCCTGGCGGTCGGAGCCGGCAAGGATGAAGTTGCAAAGGCCGAGGATGACCGACAGAGAATACACGCGAAAGGACGATGCCTGTGCCCTTTGTTCGCTCCAATTTACAGAAGTCAACTTGTCGGCGATCAGCATGTCTTGGGTGTAGGCATCAGGAACTCGTATCAAAGCTTCGGCAAGGCGCAGAATCGCAATGCCTCCCTTTGACGCCAGGCCGTATTGAGCGAGAATGGCTTCCAGGAACCCGACCTGGCCAGTCCTCTTCAGCTCGTGAACGACAGCTCTGGCATTGTAGCAGATGGTCTCTCTCGTCTTCGACGAAATGTCGGCTTCCTTGATAAGGGCATCAAGATTGTCAAATTCATCGCCAACCTTGGCTTCCAGCTGCCGCTTTCGAAGACTTGCAAGGGTCTCGGAACTCAAGATGAGAATCTCACTATCAAACTGTTAAACTCGTGGAAGTGAACAATTTAAGTATAGGTAAAAAAAGTAGTGTCGGAAAACAATTCTTTCAGAGTCAGGAAAAAGTTCGGGGAACCACGCCATCCAGAATTGGACAGGGCATTACTGCAACCAGCGGGGAATCTGATCTCTCTGAATGATGGCCTCGATTGGTGGCCTTTTTCTGACTTGAGCCCAATGGGTCCCCTTCACGAGAACTTCCGGAACAAGGGGTCTTGAGTTGTATTCTGAAGCCATCACGGCGCAGTAGGCTCCGGCATTCAGGAAGGTCAGCAAGTCACCAGCACCGAACTCTGGAAGCTGCCGGCCTTGGGCAAAAGTATCTCCGCTTTCACAAACAGGGCCGACCACATCATACGGGTGCCACAGCCTCTCTTTTCGACTTTCTTCAACAGGCATGATTTCGTGGTAGGCCGCATAGAGCGTGGGTCTGACCAGATCATTCATGGCCGCGTCGACAATGAGAAAATGTCGATCCTTGCCGGTTTTCGAATAGATGACCTTGGAAACCAGCACTCCAGCCTCGGCGACCATGAATCGTCCCGGTTCAAGTTCAATTTCGCAGTCAATGTTGCCGAAATGATCCCTGATCAGATCGGCATAGTCCGCGATGAGGAATGGTTGTTCATGCTCGGGATGATAAGAGACGCCGAGCCCTCCGCCCAGATCCAGCCTTGATATCTTGTGGCCATCAGCACGCAAGTTCCTGATCAATGTGGCCATCTTGCCAAAGGCTTTGGCGTATGGTCGCAGTGAGGTTATTTGCGAGCCAATATGAATGTCAACGCCACACAGGTCTACGTGCTGCAAGGCCTTGGCGGTCTGAAAAAAGTCGCCGGCTTGGTCAATAGGAATGCCAAACTTGTTCTCGGCTCGGCCAGTAGAAATCTTGGCATGAGTTTCAGCATCCACATCCGGGTTGACGCGCACGGACGCAGGTGCCACAAGCCCCAATCGACCGGCAACGTCGTCAAGTGAATGCAGTTCGGGAAAGCTTTCGATGTTAAACTGCTTGATGCCTCCCGTGAGGGCCTGTTCCAGTTCATCCCTTGTCTTGCCAACCCCGGAAAAGACGATTGATGATCCAGCGGCCCCGGCGGCCAAGGCTCTTTTGTATTCTCCGCCTGAAACGACATCAAGTCCGACTCCGAGGTTCAGCAGCAACTTGAGTATGGCTTGATTGGAATTGGCCTTCATGGCGTAAAACAGTTGGACGTTCAGGTCGGACACAGAGGCTTTAATCAAGTCCGTCTGAGTCTTTATCTTCTGAGTGGAATACAGGTAGAAAGGTGTGCCGACAGCATTCGCAACGGTTCGGATATCAACGTCTTCGCAATGAAGCCATCCGTTTTTGAATTCAAACGAGTTCATGATTTTGTCAACAAGCGTTGCTTAGGGTAGTCGATGAAGAGTCAGGCAGGAACTCAATGCTTGACGGTGGAATGACGACATTGTTCTGGTCAGTCAGATCAGGATCGCGTTGGCAGTATCGACGATGACCTGTCTGCCAGCATCGTCAGTATAACCGACATCACCCTTGTAACCGCACGCGGCGATTGCCAGAGTCAAAAACAGAAAAACGGCCAGCCGCCTCATTTCAGGGTCTCCGTCCAATAGTCAAGTTGTTGCCTTACGCTCTCAGGTGCTGTTCCACCCCAGCTGGTGCGCGATGCAACCGAACCCTCGACGGAAAGGGCTGCGATCTCCTGTTCGGTAATTTTTGCGAATACGGAATGAAACTGCTCCAAGGTCAATTCGCCGAGCTGACAAGAATTTTGTTCGGCTAGCAACACCAGTTTCCCGACAATTTCGTGGGCCTCCCGAAATGGCAGGTCGTATTTCTTGACAAGGGTGTCAGCGAGGTCAGTAGCCGTTGAGAAGCCCACGCTCGCAGCCTTGGTCATGGCGACAGGATTGGGTTTCATGTCATTGATCATGCCATTCATCACTTCGAGAGCCATCGTCATGGTATCGACCGCGTCGAAAACAGGTTCCTTGTCTTCCTGCAGATCTTTCGAATATGCCAGTGGCAAGCCCTTCAGGACAGTCAGAAGCGTCATCAGCGATCCGTTCATTCGTCCTGTCTTGGCTCGAATCAATTCGGCTGCGTCAGGGTTGCGTTTTTGCGGCATGATTGACGACCCGGTCGTATACCGGTCGCTGAGCCTCACAAAGTCGAACTGGGCACTCGTCCATAGCACGATCTCGTCAGCGAGGCGCGACAGATGAGTGGAGCAGATGGCTGCCGCGGCCACGAATTCCAAGGCAAAATCCCGGGAACTCACCGCGTCAAGGGAATTTCGGACCGGTTGATCAAATCCCAGCACTGTGGCCGTGTACTCCGAATCGACAGGAAAGGACGTGCCGGCCAGGGCGGCCGACCCCAGCGGACTTTCGTTCAGTCGCTTGCGGGCATCATCCAGCCGCTCCCTGTCTCTTTGAAGCATTCCCACATAGGCCAGAAGGTGATGGGCAAAGGTAATCGGCTGAGCACATTGCAGATGGGTGAACCCCGGCATGATCGTTGAAATGTTCTGTTCCGACTGGTGAAGCAGGCTCCTTTGCAACTGGTGAATGAGCATTTTGAGTCTGTCGATGGCATCCCTCAGCCACAGCCGAAAATCCGTGACCACCTGATCATTTCGGCTGCGAGCGGTATGGAGCTTGCCGGCGATGGGCCCAATCAACTCAGCCAATCGGGCTTCGACATTCATGTGGACATCCTCAAGCTCGGTTCGGGGTTCAAACCGCCCGTCATTGACCTCGTTCAGAATGGTCTCAAGGCCGTCGACAATGACTTCGGCCTCATCCGGCTTGATGATGCCTTGTCGTCCCAACATGCGGGCATGGGCCTTGGAACCCTGAATGTCCTGCTCGATCAGGCGATGATCAAAATCCGTTGAGGCATTCAACTTTTGCATGATTTCGTCATTCGGGCTTTGGAAACGGCCACTCCAGACACTATACTTACCCATGAGATCCGGCCTTGATGAACATGCGAGACGTGAGAGAACTAAAATTGTCCAAGTTTATCCTGAACCTGCTGATTTATGTATTCCTGTTTGCCTTGGCAAATCAAGTGGGTGCAAGAGAGTATGATTTTGCCGCCATCAACAGCCTGAAAGGCGAGGAACTAAAAGCTCTGATCGTGCACCAGGAACTACGAGATGCATCCACGGAAACATTCGTTGATCCTGATGGGAAGGTGGTCAGTCTGGGCGATTTCAGGGGGCAGGTTGTCGTTCTGAATTTTTGGGCGACCTGGTGTGCCCCCTGTCGCAAGGAAATGCCGACCCTTGACAATTTGCAGGGAATGTTTGACCCTGGCACGGTCAAGGTGATCGCGGTGCACGCGGGTCCGAGCCAGAGGAACGACACCGACCGGTTCTGGGCTGACGCCCGGATTCGCAACATTGAGTCTTATTATGACTCGCGATTGAAGTTCGCAAGTTCCATGGGAACCCTGGGCTTGCCAACGACGGTGCTGATTACCCGGGACGGGCATGAATTTGCCCGCTTGCTGGGTGATATCGAATGGGACCAGGAAGCTGTCGTTCGGATTTTGACAACCATGGCCGGGGATTAGTTCGGTCGAGACATGACGCGTCATCTGCAGGTTGACATGGCCTCATGTCGCGGATTGTGAGGTTCTGTGAAAGCCGGTTTGATTGAACGAAGAGTTGCCCTGGATGTGCTCAACGGGGTGTTCAAGCGCGACAGGAATCTTGATTTGACGCCACGGCATGTGGCGAACCTTTCCCCATTTGAGCGGGCGAAAGCTCTCCGATTGTCAAAGGGTGTGCTCCGACACCGGCAGAAAATTGATCACATCCTCGACAGGTTTCTGAAAAGGAGGCCACGGATTGAATCGTTGAACATCCTGCGCCTGGCAACAGTCGAACATTTTTTATGGGGAGTCAAACCCTATGCAGTTGCGGATCAAGCCGTTTCAATTGCTCGCTTGTCACGCCGTACCCGAGCCCATGCCGGTCTGATCAACACGATCCTGCGCAAGGTTACCCTCATCAATCAGGACGAGTGGGGCAAGTTGTCTCCGTCTCGAATGCCCGAAGAACTTCGGGGACGGCTGAATTCGGCCTATGGAAGTCATGCTGTTGAAGGCATCGAGCGCATGCACGAAATGGATCCGCCGACTGACCTCACGTTCAGATGTGTTGCCGACATTGAGGAGGTGGCTTCCCAAATGGGTGGCCGCATTGTGGCCCCAGCCACGGTAAGACTGTTCAATCCCGGCCAAATATCCAGACTGCCGCAGTATGAAGCGGGAACGTGGTGGGTTCAGGATGTCGCGGCGTCGCTTCCTGTTCGATCCTTGCCAGGCCTGAAAGGACTGGAGGTCATCGACCTCTGCAGTGCTCCGGGTGGCAAGACCATGCAGGCCGCGGCGGCTGGGGCAAGGGTTACCGCCTTGGACAAGTCAAGGCAGCGATTGGTCATGTTGCAGAAAAATCTTGAACGCACCGGTTTGACAGCGAATATTCATTGCCAGGACGCACTGACTTGGGATGGGAGAAAACAATACGACGTTGTCATTCTGGATCCGCCATGTTCCGCCACAGGAACCATTCGCCGAAATCCGGAGATATCATGCAAGTTCTCTTCGGGTATGCTGGATGATCTGGTCGGGGTTCAGGAAAGACTTCTGGACAAGGCGATTTCGCTGGTTGTACCTGACGGAGTGGTTCTTTACTGCGTGTGTTCGCTGCTTCCGGAAGAGGGAGAAAACATTGTAACCCGGTATGTAGAAAATGGTCTGGCGAGTACAAAAAAGATTGACGTGGCCGAATCAGGTCTGAATCCGGACTGGATGACTCGGGAAGGAGGTGTCCGGCTAAGACCGGACTATTTGTTTGAAGAGGGTGGCATGGACGGTTTTTACATGGTGCATCTGACGAAACCTTCTGAATCTCGCCGAGCCGTGGGTTAGTTGAAAGATGTTTCACGTCGTGAGAGCACAGGCATGAGTGAGTTTTCATGGCGACCGGATAGTCAAAAACCATGGACCTGGGGCTGGTTGGGCCGCTTCGTGAGTGACGATGTGCCGACCGATCTTGAGCCGGGAAGCATTCGGTCCAGACCCTTTGGTTCGGATGCAATCGGCCGAGCTCTCCTGCAAGGTACATTTCTGTTCAACGGTGAACGAATTCGCATTGCTGACAATGACCTATGGGCTTTGCCAATCACCAGTCAGGAACTGGAGGGCCAGCTTCATGGTTTTGACTGGATAGGCGACTTGGCTGCAGTTGGCTCAAGAGAAGCATCTTCATTTGCCCAGGGCCGTGTTCTTGATTGGATAGGGCGGCACAAGCCAGGCAGAGGAATCAGCTGGCATCCTTCAACAGTCAGCCGCCGACTAATCGCCTGGGTACGTCACTCGTGGCTGCTCCTCACGGGGTGTGATGATGCCTCAAGGCATAAAATCATTGGCTCCGTTTCCCAACAGGTCGAGTATCTGAGAGTGGTCACACCTCTGATTGCGGATGACTCGGTCAAGTTAGAGGTCATTGTGGGTCGAATATTTGCTGCAAAGCTGCTGAACAAGGAGCGATCCTTCGAACTTCATCTATACGATCGACTGGCCAAGGTGTTGAAAAGTCTGCTCGTGGCGGCCCGATCAAGGACACCTTGCAATCCTGTGGAATGGCTCATGATGGGGATCCTCCTGTCGTGGGTCATCGAACTCGACGAGGAGTCAGGCCTGATCATTCCGCAAGAGCTGAAAGTCTTGTCGCGTACGCTCGGGAACGAACTGAACGGATTGTGTCATGGAGATGGTCGCGTGGTACACCTGAACGGCGGGCACGACACCTCTGGTGAAGAGGCCCGGCGAGCAATCTGGATCCTGACACGGGGGCAGTTTGCCCAAGAGCCGTTCAATTTGGGATACGGCAAGATTCTCGGGAACGGGACCAGTGTAATTGTTGACGCCGCCCATGCTGACCCGAACGTTGCTGGCAATCGATCCCGAACGTTGCCGTCAGCCTTCGAACTGATGTCAAACAACGCGCTCATCTGTGCCAATCCCGGATACAAAGCGCAGTTTGAAAAAGAGGTTCGATTTCAGGCCGAGTTCATGCGGTCGCACAATGTTCTGATGTTCGACGGCAAGAAAGATATCAAGGGAACAGCGGCCAGTTCCAGACCAGCTGAACTCTCTGACAGCATGCTTCTGCCTCAGCATGGGATTGATGATGAATCGGCGGGCATCACCATGATCCACGATGCTTACATTGCGGCGTTTGGGTATTACCATCAGCGCAAGATCAGTGTCAGTCACACAGGTGTCGTCGTTTCGGGTACCGATAGTTTGTTTCCAAACAGCGAGGGTATTGCGATTGATGTGGAGTACACATTATATTTTAATTTTCATTATCAGGTTGTACCAGTTTTGTCTGAGGACGGCACCACCTTGCATCTCAGGCTGACAAATGGGGAACTTTGGGAATTCGATTACCGAGGCAAGGGCCGGATGAGTTGGGGTGAAGGGATATACGTGAATGCTCGGGCTCATGAAATTGCCACGACCAGACGTCTGGAAATCAAAAGCACTACGGGGGGACAAGAAGCCGCTCATCGATGGTGGTTCCGCAGGCTTGAACGAGCGGAAGAACCGCGCAGCATCAGTGAACTGATCGATACCTGATCACATGCATCGCACCGATCAGTGAGTGGAAGCAGAGATTGGCCAGATTATTCGTCATAGCGCTGATTGTTGCCGGACTTGATCAGGCCTCGAAATACCTTGTCCTTTACGGGATCGATTTGGCAACCCTTGGCCGGATTGAGGTCATTCCTGCGACATTGAATTTTCAGTTGGCCTGGAACAGGGGCATCAACTTCGGATTGCTCGACTCCAGTTCCGAACTCATGAGATTCGTCTGGATCAGTGTCGCCGTCATCATTGTATTTGGGCTCTTGTGGCATGCCTACCGTTCGACCCGAGAGTGGCATGAAATCCTTGCCATTGGCCTGATCACGGGCGGGGCTTTGGGAAACACCATGGATCGATTGCTGATGGGGGCCGTCATTGATTTTTTGAATGTAACCTGCTGTGGTATAAATAACCCCTACTCTTTTAATGTTGCTGACACGGCAATATTTACAGGGGCAGCGATTATGATATTGTCTGTCTTTAGGTAAGGACTCTTCCTAGCGAAAAGATCATTCAGGAGAATTCATGAAAAGTGGGATTTGGGCACTGGCCCCATTGCTGTTGATCGTGGCAGCTTGTTCCGGAAGAAACGATCCGGATTTGGTTCGCTTCAAGGCAAGTGGAGGCCCAGATGAACTGGCACTGGTGGTCTACGACAAAATCGACAAGCCGTCAGAATTGGGCGAACTGCCACCTCCTCAATCTCAGGTCAACAGAGTTGAACACTCGCCTTTGAACGCCGCTCTGACGGCGCTCGGCGGAATGGTTTCGGGTGCCGACAGCGAAAGCATGCAAGCGGATGACGAACTGTTGGCTCATGTGGGTCGTTCGGGGGTAGATTCGGAAATAAGAACAGTTCTCGCGGCTGAAGACGTGGAGCATCGTCGGAAAAACCGAGGTCGGCCGCTTGAGGTCCTGGCGAATGTAAATGTTTATTTCAAGGCCTATGAAGACTTCAGCCTGGACCCTGAAGAAGAGGTCCGCCGCTTGCGGGCTTTGAGCAGTTCCCAATAGTTCCGGCCGTTGATTGCGCGGAGGTATCCGCATTCTCCAATTTCCACACAATTCCGTGAGGGGATTGCGTGTCGGGAGCGGTTGCCTAGACTGTATCGCAACCGTTTTGGGGCAATATCATGACTCGCTTCGTTTTTTCAATTGTACTGAGTCTTGCGATCTTCGGCGCAGCCTGGGCCGAAGATTATCAGGACGAGGTGACCGAGTTTCGTCTTGACAATGGTCTTCATATTGTCGTCGTCGAAAACCATCGAGCCCCAATAGTCAATCATATGGTCTGGTTTGATGTCGGAGCGTCGGACGAAACCCCCGGCAAATCGGGATTGGCCCATTTGGTAGAGCATTTGATGTTTGAGGGTACCCAGCGACGTGAACCGGGAGAATTCGATCGAATAATCAAGAGCCTTGGCGGATCAAGCAACGCGTTTACCGGTCAAGAATATTCCGCGTATACGACCCGAGTCTTCAACGAGCATCTTGAGGCGGTGATGGAGCTTGAGGCCGACAGGATGATGGGGGTGTTGTTCGAAGCCGACAGTTTTGAACGGGAACGAGACGTTGTTCTGGAGGAGCGCCATGAACGGGTCGATTCAAACCCGCATAGCCTGTTCGGCGAACAGATGGAAGCGGCTCTGTTTCAGAATCATCCGTACGGCATTCCAACCATCGGATGGCGGCATGAAATCGAGGCCCTCACGCTGGCCGACGTGAAGGAGTTCTATCAAGAATACTATCATCCCCAAAACGCAACATTGGTCGTCAGCGGGGACGTCGAACCCCAGAAGACATTTGAACTGGCGGCCAAACATTTTGGTCATTTGCGAAGTCCGGAAGGGTTTGAGTCGAAAATCCAGTTGGCCGAGCCTCCCCACAATGCAGAGCGTCGGGTCCTGATGAAAGATCCTCGTGTTTCCACGCCTTACATCTTCCGGAAGTATCTCATCCCAAAGGAGTATTCATCGGTTGAAGAGAATTTGGCGGCAATCGCCGTGATGACAAACATGCTCGGAGGGCGTGACCTGACCTCGGCACTGAGCGAAAGTCTGGAACTGACCAATATCGCGACATACTCGGCCGCAGGTTTTGAAGGAGACACCACAGGGCCGGTCATTGTCAACATGTACCTCGTGCCAACCAGTGCGTACACGCTTGCGGAAGCCGAAGCGAAACTGGATGAAGTGCTGGCGGAATTCGCGACCAGGCCGGTCGATCCTGACCACCTTGATCGGATCCGGGCAGATATCAAATACAATGCAATCTATGATCGCGACGATTCAATGAATGCTGGGTTCAAGTATGGGTCCGGTCTGGTCAGTGGCCTGACAATTGAGCAGATCGAGAGATGGGATGGCACATTGCGGGCCGTTGATGAAGAGCAGATCGCTTTAGCAGCCCGGTTTCTGTTGAGCAAGAAACTTTCGGTGACTGGCTGGCTGGAGCCAGCCAAGGAAAACTGATGTTGCGATTTCTGTTGTCGATAGCAACTCTGGTGGCGTTATCTACACAAGCGTCGGCCGTCGTCGACATTCAGGTCATCAGGACGCCAAAGGGCATCGATGCCTGGCTGGTTGAGGATCATTCCAGCCCTTTCGTCGCAATTGAGATCTATTTTCCCAATGGGAGCGCAGCTGAAAGTGCATCAAAGGCCGGTTCAACCTATCTGATGACGTCCCTTCTGGACGAGGGTGCCGGCGACCTCGATGCAGTGGACTACCAGATTGCCGTGCGTGAAGTGGGTGCGCGGTTCGCCTTTGATACCTACAAGCAGGCGATAGGCGTATCCGCCCAAGTGATCACTGAGAACCTTGACCGGTCCGTTGATTTGCTCAGACTGGCACTGAACCGACCGCGGTTTGACCCTGATGATTTTGAACGGGTCAAGAATCAGCTCCTGACTGACCTGAAGTTTTTTTTGACCGACCCCGAAGAGATTGGTCGCAATGCTTTCCACCACCACCTTTTTGGCGATCATCCATATCGTCGGTCAAGAGAGGGATCGCTCGAATCCGTTGAGGCTCTGGAAAGGCAGGACATAGTCAGTGCGCATGCCCACGCATTCATCAGAAATGACGTCGTCGTGGGAGCTTCCGGGGACATTACAAAGGAAGAACTGAGCGTCTTGCTTGACAATTTGCTGGGAGACTTGCCCAACGAGGCTCCTGCATCCATACCTGACGTCGAAATAGTCAGTGAATCACAGGTCGAGATCATCGACTTTCCAACCCCACAGTCGCTTATTCTGTTTGGTCATGAAAGCTTCGGCCGAGAGGATCCCGATTTTTTGCCGGCTTATGTGTTGAATCAAATTTTCGGTCAATCGGGCTTTAATTCCAGATTGTTGAAGAAACTGCGTGTCGAACTTGGTCTTACCTATGGTGTCGGAAGCTATCTATCGTCCTACAAAGGGACGGGCCTGATAACGGGCAGCATGCAAACGGCCAACGCGACGGTTGCCGAAGCCGTTGCGGCGATTCGTGAAGAGTGGTCCCGAATGGCCAGTGAAGGTGTAACGCAGGAAGAACTGGATACGATCAAGCAATACCTTAAGGGGTCTTATCCTCTTCGATTCGATACCAACGAGTCCATTGCCGGAATAATGGTGTCCATGTTGTGGGATGACATGTCCCCCACTTATGTTCAGGAACGAAACGACCTGGTTGAGGCTCTTGACCTCGCATCGATCAATCGGGTGGCAAGGCGGCTGTTTCGTCCTGAGCAGCTCACTATCGTGGTTGTTGGCCAACCGGTAAATGCCGATGGTTTGCAGACAGAAACCGAGCCCTGAGTCTGAACTGTCCTACGGCCGAAGAAGGTCGCTTCCTCAAGGCATGATTCCTGTGCGTCCAATCACTGCCTCCGTGTTTCGGAGATTTTTACGCTGGATGACTTTTTGATCGGGCAATATCTTGCTGCCCCCCCCAGAGTAGGATTGGTCATTTTAGCGCCATCTACCAGCCATGAGGTAAAGGGAATTCGTCACACCGCACAAGACGCGCCCTGCAGGCAAGTCATATTTTTTTCTCAACGTAGTTATGAGAAATGACGACTTCGGTTTCACGTCCCTGGTAGAACCGATTCGTCCAACCTTGCTGTCTCCGGCTTACTGCCTCGCGGGCAGGCTCTGGCCCAGGAGCCGGCCTGATATCTTACGCGCCGTCACCACTATGGCGGCGGGTGTCATACCGCCCAGCCGGTTGTTGAGGAAGTTCGCATCATATCCCTGTCAGCACGAATGGCTATTGCCCTGCGGGAGATTGGCCACATCGAGCGCACCCTGTTCATAGTCGATTGGCCACTCGACGCCGACATGCAACGCCGTACACAAATCGGTCTGACCAAAGGTGAGGCTCACCATGCGTTGAAAAACGCCCTACGCACCGGGCGTCAGAGCAAAATCCGCGACCGAACCACCGAGGGACAACACTACCGCATGGCGGTGAACCTGCTGGCCGCGATCATCATCTATTAAAACACCAAGCATCTTGGCCACGCAGTTGCAGCCAGAAAGCGTGCCGGTCTCGAATGTTCACCAGACCTTCTGGTGCATATCTCACCGCTCGGATGGGCGTATATCTTGCTCACAGGCGAATACAGGTGGAAAGCCCGGTGATGTCAGGCCTTAGGGTATCATTTTGCACTCAGCTGGAACAGACCTCTATCAGCGATGAATTGACCGTCCGCGAGGCCGCAGCACACCTCAAAATCAGCAAAACAAGCTTCGACAATGCTCTCAGAGACCAGAAATCCGACTGAAACCGCGACTGTTCCCGTAAAGTTCGCACGAATCGGACGATAACGTCACTTTTATACAGCGCCCCTATTTGAGGGGCAGACGCAGTCCGAGTAACTGACGGTGCAAAGGTCGATGCCAAAGGTGCCGGTGACTAAGCCTAAGGAACCAAAACCTCAAAGCGAAGCGCCGGGTAAGGAGGAAATTTCAAAGGAGGGCCTTGAGCGCGTGAAGGGCACGCAAATGCAACTTCTGGAGAAGATCAAAGTTATCAAGGAAAAGGTAGCAACAGGGTCAGCGTGATCTGAACTGGATCATTTTGTGGTGCTTTTCGGCATCCTCAAACGCCTTTTGGAGTGAAGATGACGCATAGGTGTCGGCACGCAACTTCTGCTAGTCGAATTGATCCTGAAGGGCTGCGATCGCGGAGCTTTCGGCTGGCAGCTGTGCGAGGGCATTGCCTGTCGGGTTTATAACCTTATCGAGACCGCCAAGCGGATTGGTCAGCTTTCGTAACCGTTTGCGGATGCGCCAAACGGCTTTGGGCGTGCAGACGGCCTTCAACCTTGGCCTTCAGCTCGGTCAGCGCCCGGTCCGACACTTTCATATCCACGCCGTCATGGATGCTTTCGTCGTTTTCATCGCAATACCATCCAGGCATGTCGAATTGCGCACTCTCGTCCTTATAGGTTATCATCATCGGACGCGTATCGCGATACATCGCACCCCCGGTTTCGGGGCAACGCGGTGCGGTCTCTATTGTATCAGCCATTGCCTTTTTCCTTAAAGGACAGCAACAAGAACTCACTCACGACATTGGCCGTGAACTTCACATACAAATCGCCCACCTCGGAGGGGACGTAGTAAACACCCTGCCAGACCCTATGATCGGTATAGGAGGTCATCGACTTCTGAAAATCGCGCCGGTCAATTGTCTGGATGACCCTGACGATATCTGCGCTACCAAACCCGAGGGGCGCGGCCGAGCGGATGGCCGAGTTGGTCGCGTTGAGGCTCTTGGCCGTGCTGAAGGTCGATTTGATGGCATCCAGATCATAGGTCGGCTTGCGTTTTTCATTCACGACATATCATATAGCACATTATGGTGTTTTTGTGTAAATCTTGTGGACGCTCTCGTAGGGCGCCAATAGCGGTCTGCCTCGAACAGAAGTTGGTTATACATCGAGTCTTTGGACACCCGAATTTTGATGGGTTGACGTGTGGACAGATAAGGATTCACATGAGCGCATGATTTATCCCGGTTTTCTTTCCCGCAAAGACTGCCTTGAGCTTGAGGTCTGTGTTCGTCGTCAGTGCGAAGATCATGGCGTTGCCCGATGTGCCAACGTAATCCTTTTGCTGGATGATGGCAAGTCCTGTCAGGAAATTGCGGAATATCTGTATTTGGACGACGACACCGTTCGCGGTTAGGTACAAGGCTTACCGTGAAAGTGGCTGGGACGCGCTTGCTGTTGATGGCTGGAAAGGCGGTCAGTCTCGCATGGCCTGTGATCAGGAGACGGCATTATGAGATTGGCTGGCTGGTCGTTTCTGCCGCTCGACGGTTGAGATCAGAGCCCATATTTTATTGGAATTCGGCCTGCGCTATTCGCATTCCGGCTGCATCAAGCTTTTTGCCCGGTTGGGGTTCGAGTATCGCAAACCGAAAGTCCTGCCACGGGTTGCATCTGCGGGAAACCGGCCGGCTTCATTGCGATGTACGAGCGCCTGATGACCGAGCTTGGCGCGGATGAAGCCGTGTATTTTGCCGATGCCGTGCACCCGGAATATCAGACAAAGCCTGCAACGGATGCTCGAACACCCCATCATTAGCCGGCATCTTGAGGCCGGCCTCTCTAAGCTTTTCGCGTAATGCTCTCTGGATATCTCTTGCTCTTTGAACGTCGACGTTACGCACGAGAAAGAAGAGATCGACGTCCGAGCCGCTTGTCACCTCTCGGCGGGGCCACGCTGCCATTTACACCAACGACGATATCAAGATTTTCACTGATGACCTCACCAGCGATCACACGCATAAGGCCGATCTGACGTTCCGCCTTATCTTTCGCTCGTTGAAGTACCATGTCGACTGCTTTCGCGTCGTTTAGTTTCTGGATGACAGTCATCTATTCAGGTTGGGAGTTCGGCCAGACTCATGGACATTAACGTCTTGGTCTGTCGGAAGCGGCAGTTGACTGATCGCACATCATCAAGTGTGGCATCACGCATGACGTAAAAATCGCGCTTCTTGACCGTGACATCCTGCAAAAGCCAATCCGTCGGAAGCTTAAACCTCGAATTCTGATCAATGCAGGAAACCGAACTGAGATAACCAAACAAAACTGGATGCCGACGGCGAAGCAAGCCATCAGTACAAAGGAAGTCATCGGCAGAGAACTCTTTCAGTTTGGAATGCATGTAAGCCTGCGAGACGGCATCAAGGACAGCTCCCCTACCGCCCCCAATAAAGAGGTTGTAGACATGGTGCTTGAGACGCCAGAAAGCGTCGAAATCGCTCTCAATCCTTGATGCTCGACCGTGGGCCCAGCGGCAGACCATACTCTCACAGCTCCCCAACGCAGGCCGCCTCGCGATGGATGCACGGCACCGGTTGATTCCCTCGAGCGGTCGAGGTTGATCTGACCAGAAAACAGAAAGCCGATATCTCCGTCGTGTTCGCCTTCAATCAGCGCCAGCACTTCATCCAAATCCACACCAGCGGCGGCAAGATGCTCTGGAATTTCCTGCCCGAACGGCACGTCACCAGTAATAAGGCGGCGTGTCATGACGTGATGGTTAATGCCAAACTCTGCCTCAAACACTGGTTCCAGCGTGTGTGAGAGGGGCCCATGGCCAACATCGTGGAGCAACGCCGCAGCGAGCAGAAGCTGTCTTCTATTATGAGGAAGTTCAGCTTCTCGCGCATAAATGTCCGCTAACCACGCAACGCCAATCGAATGCTCAAGACGGTTATGTCGACGGCGATGCCCAGCCCGTCCAGATCCGTGACGAACGTAGTCTATGGCGCCAAGAAACCTGATTCCGGCCAGACGCCGGAGTGCCGGAGTGGACAGAAGTGCCCCAACAATGGAGTCCAAAAAATCATGGCTTGTGTCGGATCGATAGGCATCCACTGCACCAGCGGCCGGCGTGAGTGCCAGCGCTGGCTGGACGATGCCATTCATCGCCTGTGTGGAAATCTGATCGAGCGCCACCATGGCTCCCATCCATTCGTTCAACGCACCTAATATATGGTGCTTCCGTGTGTCGCATGTAATGCCTGCGACGGTCAAGGACTGATCGCTGTTGCTGACGAATCGGCACGTACTGTCTTCGTCTGCACGCGGTCGGTGCCAAGCCCGACAGCAAGAGCGGCTTCTAGTTTCGGATGTGCAAACCGGCGGAACGCGTTCATACCACCGCCAAACCCGCATCTGCCAACTGCTCCCGATCCGGCAAGTCCTGCAGCGACTCCAGATCGAAGGCCACAAGGAAGTGATCGGTTGTGACATAGGTGTACGGCGCCCCGTGTCGCGGCGACCGCGGCCCGGTCCCGATCAGGCTGTGCGCGGTCGGCCATCCTGACCCTGCGCTACCGCTTCGTCCATATCCCGTCGCCCCGAGACCAACCCGCCCCATGACCCTCCTCAGCGCCGTCGAGGAGACCCGCCCAAGGGAATGCCGCCCCTCAGCTGGACCCTGCTGACCAGCCAGAGTGTTGCCACGCCCCAGGACACCCGGCGGGTCTTGGACCAGTATCGTCAGCGATGGCGCATCGAAGAGTGGCACTGCATCTTCAAGACCGGATGTCGGGCCGAGTTCCCCCATCATGACGAGGCTCAGAGGTTGGAAAGCACCCTCACCATCAAGGCCGTCATCGCCGGACCTCTGTTCACCCTCGCCCGGCTCGGACACGACACGCCCGAACTGTCCGCCGACGTGGTCTTTGAGGACACTGAAATCACCGCGCTGTCCGATTTCGCCGAAGATCGTCAGCTCGACGAGTCGCCGACCACTCTGGACGGAGCCGTGCGGATCATGGCTATCCTGGATGGTGATCGCAACCGACGGAACGATCCGCCCCCGGGACCGACATGCATGAGCGGTCGTACCAAAGGGGCATGGTCGACCGACACCGACCGCCGCACCAGAAATTACGTTCAGACAAGACTTGTGACTAACCGGCAGACCGCTCCCGCCGCGACTTGGATGTCTTCATGGGATACGCGTTGCATCCTGATCCTGTTTGGACCGCAATTGAGCCAGTGGTGTGGACGTGTTGATCTGCGCGTTGTCATGCGTAATCAGATCGCCCTTGCGAATGACCGCTTGTATCTTGGCTTGATTGAGAAGACCGCAAGGAATGGCACGACGTGTCCGAGCGTCGTCAGCTCTGTAAATCATTGCCCGATAGCTGTATTCGCCGATCTGACCCAGTGTTTCTCCTGGCTTGAGATCCTTTTTGGCCACGGCACATACCTCGGCTGTCAGTGACTGCCGGGGTGCCATGTCGGCCGTGCCATACAGAACGGCCCGAGCACAAGTCAACGGCACCTCCAGAGAGGTGAGATGAAAGGGCCGAAACAGCGTAAAAAAAGGTCCGGGACCCATTTTCAGATCGCGCATGCGTTCGAGAATGCGCGGATGATCGGCCTCAATGATCACGAACACTCCCGGTGCCACTCCAGGACCGATTGAAAAGTCGACCCGCCCGCGGTCGGAAAGGACGCCCCCCTGAGAAGTTGGTATCAGGACGCTGGACAACTCATCCCGACTTGCACACGGACCGTGCATGCCGGGTATGTCTGGAACCAGTCCCGTGGCATTGGCAATCGCTGCCATTTCCACCATTGTCTTCGATCCGTCGACAAACTCGACAAGCATGCGCGGGTTCATGTTTCGTGCGCGGGCTTCGGCCTCGTAATCAATCGGAACCGCATCGCAATTCAAGGGGTTGTTCTTGCCTTTCCCGGCCGCCACAATATCGTGCCCCATCGCCGTCGCCAATTCGATTAGCTCCATGCAAGCGGATGGCTCATCACCAGCGCCAAGGGAGTAGACAACACCGGACTGATCGGCATGACGCTTCAATATGGGCCCGACTGTCACATCGGCCTCAACATTCATCATGACCAGATGCTTGCCCTGAGTGATGGCTTCCAGCCCAAACCGGGCTCCAGCCTCTGGAACTCCGGTTGCATCGACAACGACATCAATCAGCCCGCTCCGGCACAGGGCTTGTGGATCTTCTGTCACCGCTACACATCCGCTTTCAATGGCTGCATTGATCGCGTTGGTCGAGTTTGCCGCTTTGTGGTGTCCGCCGCCGGTAGCGACAAGATCAAGGGCTTTGAAAGCGGTCGTGGGAGCCCTCTCGGCGATGGCAACGACCTTGATGCCACGCATGCGAGACGTCTGGACCACGATGTCCGTTCCCATTTCACCGCATCCAATGAGGCCAATCCGGACTGGCTTACCCTGAACCTCTCTATGGTTGAGGTCTCGTGCCAAACTTGTCAGGGCAACATTTGCCATGCAAAGTGTCCAAAATTCAGTGCAAAATCTATGCAATACTTACAGACAATTTACTGATTTAGGGAAAGCGAAAAGCAAATTGACCAACCTATTTGCATAATTCAATGATCTGCAAATGGCGGGGCGTGAACACGTGTGCCATGCCAAAGTCAAGATAAGGGAGTTTCCGTATAACCTTGTTCGTTCGCGAAAGTGGCTGGAAACAAGTTTTTCAGACAGCAGAAGCAATTTACAAGAGACTAAGGTATACTCGCATCAAAATGACACAGACCTCGTATCGCAAAATTCAGATTCTTAGCGAGCATTCGATCAATCGCATTGCCGCTGGTGAAGTCATTGAGAAACCGGCTTCTGCCGTCAAGGAACTGGTTGAGAACTCTATTGACGCTGGAGCCAATACCATTGAGATCATCTTTGGCAAGGGTGGCAAGTCTCTCATCAAGGTTGTGGATGACGGTATTGGGATATCGCATGAGGAACTGCCACTAGCCATTCAACGCCACGCAACATCGAAAATTGCGGATGTGAATGTGGACGACATAAGAACACTTGGGTTCAGAGGAGAGGCCCTCCCTTCAATGGGAGCGGCAGGACATCTGATCATGGCGTCAAGGTTTCGAGGGAACGACACTGCCTTCAAGATTGAAGTTCGGGCCGGGCAGGTCTCACCGGCAGTGCCCGTTGCACTCGGCAAGGGAACGGTGGTTGAACTGACAAGGCTGTTCCATTCCACTCCGGCACGGTTGAAGTTCTTGAAATCTGACAAGGCCGAGACACGAGCAATCATCGATACGGTCAGAAGCCTTGCCTTGGCTTTCCCAGAGATTGGTTTTTCATTGCATGAACAATCTGAAGACAACAGCCGAAGGAAAGTGTTTGCCTTGGGGGCGACGACCGGGGGTATGGCAGCACCTTCAAATGAAAGGCTAAACCGGCTCATTGACGCCAGCTTTACCGAGAATGTCTTTCCGATAGAAGGAAGCATTGAAGAGGCAAGCATCGAGGGATACTGCTCTTTGCCAACATTCCACCGCGGCGCAGCCAATGCACAGTTTTTCTTCGTCAACAATCGGCCAGTCAAGGACAAGCTGTTGATTGGGGCCATGCGAGGAGCATACGCTGATGTCATGCCCAAGAACAGGCATCCTTTGGTCGTCCTTTACCTTCAGTATCCTCCGGAACTGGTTGATGTCAACGTTCATCCCGCCAAGGCCGAAGTAAGGTTTCAAAATTCTGCCCTGATCCGAACCCTCATTGTCAAGTCCATACGCGAAGCACTGGAAAAGGAGGGATACCAAACAGCCCCCATTGTATCCTCAAGCTTCTTGGACAGGCTCAAGGGGCAAACGGCAAAACGGCCATCGGCACAATCTTCAGGTCCGCTCAGTCCAAGTATGAGAACAGCCATCAATCCGGAAGGGCTCGCTGATCATTTGCCGCCACAACAGAGTTATACAAAACAGGATCTGGACCAGAGAGAGCATCATCAGGTTTCAAGCTCCTCCTTTCCGATGGGTGCCGCCCTGGTACAACTTCACAAGAATTACATCGTCTCTCAAACCACGGATGGAATAATCATTGTTGACCAGCATGCCGCACACGAGAGAATTGTTTACGAAAAACTCAAGCAGCAACTGGCTACGAAGAAAATGGAGACGATACCCTGTCTCGTGCCGGCCGTTGTTGAATTGACGAGCCAGGAAGTCGAAGAGTTGATCGATTTGGCTCCGAGCCTGAAGGAACTGGGTTTGGTGATCGAGCAGTTTGGCAGCAGTGCAATCTGTGTCCGGGAGACTCCGGCCATTTTAGGGAGTGTGGTGGTTGAACCACTCATCAGGAACATTCTTGACGGACTTGCGGAAGGAAGAGGCGTCGAAATACTTGACGAAAAAATGAATGAAGTGATCAGCCGAATGTCGTGTCATGGATCGATCCGGTCCGGGCGAGTTCTCACAGTCGATGAAATGAACGAGCTGTTGCGCGAAATGGAAGTTACACCACTTTCAGGCCAGTGTAACCACGGGCGCCCCACCTTCGTTGAATTCAAATTGGACGAGATGGAATCCCTTTTTGGACGAAAAGGATGAATCAGGCACAATTTGGCGGAGCATTGCCTATCACGCGGACATCGACGCCAAGTCTTGTCAGAGGCAAGTTGAAAGTCCGAGAATCATAGGTTTCAACTCTCACATTGCTGCCAGGACTCTGCCTGAAAACTGAAGCCGAGCATTCATAATTCGGATTGTCAACACCTATCCTATTGTCGATTGGTATCTCAATGTGTTGTCTGGATCAAAGGGAACAGATTCGACTAGAATGGCTGGAACCCGTTTGTCCAACAGATCAATCTCCAGATTTGTTCTGATCTGATCAGGAGGGACCCTGACAAATCCCATGGCCAGATTGGTTTGGGTCCGATGACCAAAATCGGCTGAGGTTACGGTACCAATGATGTCACCGTCAAGATAAATACTTGCCCCTGGCATGGCATGAGCGTCCTCGCAAGCCAGATTCATCTGAACAAAATGATTCGACGAAGGATGCTGTGCTCTTGTGGCCAAGGCGATCTTGCCGATAAAGTCCTTGTTCCAGTTGATGAATGGACCCAAGCCCGACTCCACGGGATCAAACTCGGTCAACAGATCCGCTTTCCAGTGCCTGTATCCCTTCTCAAGGCGCATGCTTTCGATGGCCAAGCTCCCAAAGGGAAGAAGACGGAATTCTTCGCCCTCGTTCATGAGGATGTTCCAGATTTTAAGGAGACTGTCATGGGGTACATGAATCTCGTAAGCCACTTCCCCTGAGTAACTTAGATTGCAGAGCACCACCTTGATCCCGTCTATCGACACTTCTCGAACCTGGCCCCATGAAATCGGCTTTTGCATGGACCGGGCATCAATCGCTTTTTGCATCAATGCCTTGGCCTTGGGACCGATGATCAAGATGATCTGAAATTCTTCAACCAGACTTTTCAACCGGATTGACCCGTCCTTGGGTCGATGAGCATTCAGCCAGTCCCAGTCATGAATTTCAGAAGCAGCAGCGGAGCCATACCAGACGGCGTCACGCAGATTGGCAATTGTGGCTTCGGACTTGACCATCCCCTGATGATTCAGGAAATAGCACAGTCGAATGTTACCGATCTTCCTGGGCACAGGCGAGCACGAAAGGCAGTCCAGCCATTCGTGCACTCTTTCCCCCTTGATTTCAATTCGGTTAAAGCCGTTGATTTCAGCGATTCCCACATGTTCATGCACATGGTTGACCTCTTGCGACACGACTGCGTGCAGGGCGGTCCGCCTGAAGGACGGGGTAATTTTAAAGTCAGACTCAGGAAGGTAAAACTGGGGCCTCTCCCATCCATGGATCTGGGTAAGTTCCACTCCCGCCTCTTCGTGAACGGGTGTCAATTGGGTTGTTCGGGCGTGGCGACCGGCTGGCCTGTTCTCATGCGGCAGATGAAACCGAAATTCGTTTTGGTAGTCTTCAATGGCCTTGGCCAAGGTATAGGCTTGGTCGGCGTACGGACCAAACCGACGCGGATCCAGACACCAGGTATCATAGCAGGCTTCGCCGTGCACGATCTGCTGGGCAAGGAGCCATCCATGACCGCCCCCTTCACCGAGACCCGCTCTCAACCCCACGATGCAATACGCGTTTTGCCGACCGGAGACCGGCCCCACGAGCGGCAATCCATCAGCTGCATAGGTTATCGGCCCGTTAACAACGGTATGAATTCCAGCACTGGCCAAGAATGGCAACCGGCTGACCGTGCTTTCAAACACTTCGGCAATTCGATCAAGGTCGTCCGGGCACAGGGCATTGGAAAAATTGGGGTCGATTCCATCGACCCCCCAAGGTTGACAGTCCTGTTCATAAAAGCCGACCAGCAACCCCTGTTTTTCCTGGCGGCAGTAAAAGTCGTCCGTCGGGCAACGCAGGAGAGGCAACCGCCGTCCCAATTCCTTAATCGCGGTCATGGGCTCGGTTACGAGATATTGGTGTTCCATTGAAATGACGGGATGCCAAGTGCCCATCATGCGGGCGATTTCATTGACCCGGTAACCACCGGCATTGACAACGACATCACAGTCCACATTCCCGCTTGAGGTTTCGACACGCCAGGTTCCGTCGGAATATTGATGAAGCCCTTCAACATTTGTCTTCTGATAAATTTTGGCTCCAGCCTGACGGGACCGTCGAGCCAGCGACTGACAAAGCTGGGCGGGGTCGATGTGGCCGTCCAAGGGGTCCCATAATCCGCCAAGCAGATTATCGGTCGAGAGAAAAGGATGCCGCCTGCCGCATTCCTTGGCATCAATGACCTCAAAGTCGACACCCATTCCCTTTGCCAACGAGACAAAGTGGTGATACCCGTCCATATGGTCCTGCGTGCTTGCGAGTCGGATGCCTCCGTCACAACGGTTATAGCTGACGGGGTGATCACTGTCCTCGGCCAGTTCCTTGTAGAGTTTCATCGAGTGCGATTTCAGACCGATCATGGTCTGATTGGTTCCAAAGTTGGTAACCTGCGCCGCAGAGTGCCAGGTTGTACCGGAAGTCAGAACATCACGTTCGATCAAGACAACATCATTCCAGCCTTCGACGGTCAAATGATACACCAGCGAGCACCCCGCGATGCCACCGCCGATGACAGCAACTTTTGTTCGTCCTTTCATAAAGCTTCGTCCAAAATTTCGGCTTGTATCCAGAGGATGGTGAAAGGGGTTGCAGTCATCAGGGCAAAACCAGATTATTGTGTTTTGGAAATGAGCAAATAGTATTATTGAAGCACAATTCAGGAATCTGTGACTTTTTTGGTTTCGGGCTAAATTTTTGAAAATTGAAAGGGCAAGTTTTGATGTTTCGTGCCCGGTTCAGTACCAAGACGACCTGACTGGTTGCTGATTGAAGAGGAGGCAGGAGTATGGCTAGAGTTGCAAGCCGAGCCGGTGGTCGAGCAGCAAGGGTCGCCAGGCGCAGCGCTCCAGAACCGGAGATCAATCCGGCTCCCCCGGGTCAGGTTGGAGGCCGCTTCAAGCCCCTGACCGAACCGGAAATTCAAACCATTTACTCGTATGCCCTCAAGTACCTTGAGGAGCTCGGCATGGGTGATGTGCCCAAATATCTTTCCGATGTTTGTTGCCGCCGGGGAGCATTCTTGAATTCCAGAGGACGCCTGTGTTTCCCCAAGTCCATGATCGAAGACATCATCGACATGGCCGCCAAGACAGTCACTCTCCACGGGCGGGACCCCGACCGGAGCATTGAGGTCGGCGGCAACACGGTACATTTTGGTACAGGCGGTGCCGCCGTACAGACCCTGGATTTCGAAACGGGGCTGTATCGTCCTTCAACCCTGAAAGATCTTCATGACTTTACGCGTCTGCAAGACAAGCTTGAGAACATAAGCTGGTTTGCCCGGTGCTGCGTGGCCACCGATCTGCCGGACAATTTCGACCTCGATGTCAACACGGCCTATGTTCTGGCGCGGGGAACAACCAAGCCGGTTGCCACGTCCTTCTTCCTGTACAATCATGTTGAACCTGTCGCAAAGATGTACGACATGATATCTGGCGGGGATGAAAAGTTCAGTCAACGCCCCTGGTGTTTTGTTCACATCAGCCCAATTATTTCGCCCTTCAAGTATGGCGAGGATGCCGTCGATGTCTGTCGAGAATGCCTGCGGTTCAACTTTCCTGTCAACTGCATTACCGCGGCCCAGTCAGGTGCAACGGCGCCGGCACCGCCGGCTGGATTTCTGGCGACCTCGGTTGCCGAAACTCTGGCCTCGCTGGCAATGGTCAACTGTCAAAAGCCGGGTCATCCGATGGTTTTCTCCAACTGGCCGTTTGTCGTTGACCTGAGAACCGGGGCATTTTCCGGCGGCGGGGGCGAAACGGCGATCATGAATGCGGCGAGTGCGCAAATTACAAACTGGCTTGGACTCCCTTCGGGTGTCGCTTCGAGCATGAGTGATGCGAAAGCGGTGGATGCTCAGATGGGCGCTGAAAAGGGAATAACCGCTTTGGCAGCAGGTCTGTCCGGCGCCAACATGATTTTTGAAAGCTCAGGCATGATGGCGTCAATCTTGGGGTGTTCCTTCGAGGCCTTTGTTCTGGACAATGAGATGCACTCACACATTTACCGAATGATTCGGGGCATTGAAGTCAACGATGACACGATAGGCTTCGAGGCAGTCACGAATGCCGTATTGGGAACCGGCCACTTTCTGGGTGACGATGTCACCATGCAGGCCATGCAAAGAGACTACTTTTATCCACGCATCGCGGACCGCGACCCACCGGTTTCATGGGCTGAAAAGGGTGCCCCTGACATTCGGAGCATTGCCAAGGCCAGAGCCAAGGAAATTCTGGACAATCATCATCCTCAATATATCCCGCAACGGGTCGATCAGGACATCCGGCGGCATTACAACATTCTGATTTAGGACTGATTCGTCCACCATGTGTTTGCAAGTGGCCGGCTTCCGGCAAAGAGGCTGGAACCCAGTTCCTCCTCGATTCGCAGGCACTCGTTCCACTTGGCCATCCGCTCAGAGCGAGAAAATGAGCCGACTTTCAGCTGACCGCACCCAATGCCCGTGGCCAAATGGGAGATCATGGTATCTTCCGTCTCGCCGGAGCGGGCCGAAACGATTGTTTGCCACCCACCGGCCTGAGCCGTGCGGAAAGCGTCAAGAGCCTCCGACACCGTACCGACCTGATTGACCTTGAGCAGCAGAGCATTGCAAGCACCCTCGGTCTGGGCTTTTTCAACGAGACTGCTTCTCGAAACCAGGTAGTCATCACCAACGATTTGCAACCTCGAACCAAACGCCTTGGTAAACGTGGCCATGCCTTCCTGATCGGTTTCGGCCATGGGATCCTCAATTGATACGATGGGATAGGATTCGATCCATCTACCGAGCACGTCAAGCCAGCCTTCCGGTTGAAGATGCTGCCTGTCGAGACCCAGGTGATAACGGTGATCGTGATAAAACTCGGAGGCTGCAATATCAAGTGAGATCACAATCTCATTGCCCGGCTTAAGGCCACTCGCCTCAATCGCTTCAACAAGCGTTTCCAGAGCGTCCTCGTTTCCACTGAACTCCGGCCACCAACCGCCCTCGTCAGCCACTCCGGTCAATTTGCCTCTGCTTTTCAGAATGCTTCCGGCTGCATGGTATATCTCTGCAGTCATGACAAGAGCTTCGGCAAAGCAGGATGCCCCCGGTGCCATGACCATGAAATCCTGAATGTCTATCCGGCGCGACGCGTGGGCCCCTCCGCCAAAGATTTGAACTTCTGGAAGTGGTATAATCGGCTTGGATTCGCTCATGGACGCGAAAAGCTCCCACAATCGCATTCCCTTGGTCTTTGCAATTGCATCAGCCATAGCCAATGAAACGGCGACCAGGGTATTTCCACCCAGATTCACCTTCTGTTCTGAGTCATCCAGATCAAGAAGAAGCTGATCGATGTCCCCGAGATTATCGAGAGGGTGCTCGCAAACGTTGTCGGCAATAAGCGTTTCGACTACGTTGACTGACCTGGTAACGTCCTTGCCTTGGAGAAAATTGCCGCCATCACGCAATTCCAACGCTTCCCGTTTCCCTCTGGATGCTCCTGCGGGCGCCCGTCCCCTTCCCAACGTTCCATCAGATGTCAGAACATCGACTTCAATGGTCGGGTTGCCCCGTGAATCCCAAATGCGGCGGGCCTTGACCTCTTTTACGACATCAACCAAACGACCCGACCTCGGCAATGCCTTCAAACATGTCTTCAAGCAGGTGTTTTGATGAGTTTTGGGATGTCCGGATGGACGGAATAGCGATTGTTCTGACCTGCCCTTGCTGTGCTGAATCCAGATATTCTACCGGTGACTTGCCGTCAACTCGTGCCAGTGCCAACAGAGGCAGGTACGTCGCCACTCGTTCATCAAGCGCTTGAGGGGATTCCCATTCCACAAACGCGAGATATGTCTGCAAAAAGACCGAGGCTGTCTCAAGAAACGGCAGTTTGTTCAGCGGAGAGAATATGGCTTTGAGAAAAAAGTGGTTCAGGCAAAAGGCGACGTCAAAGGCCGGATCGCCCATTGAGGCACATTCAGCATCAATCAGGATTGCACGGTTCTCCTTGACCATAACATTTTTGGGGGACACATCGCCATGAACCAAAGTTGCCGATGCATCAGCAAGCACTTTTGCCGCATCCAGAAAGTGGTGCTGAAGGTCTGGGTGCCGAAGGCCGGTATAATTGATGTACGGATCAATGCGCATGTGAAAAAATACATCCTTGGTATCGAATTTTCCGGCATCAAAGTCGTCGCGGCTGGCTATCGCCTGAATTCGGCCCAGCGATTCAGCTACCTGACGAGCAATTGATGGATCAGGGGGCTCCTTCAACAGCCTTTGTTTCCACATATAGCAGCTGTCACCGCCAACATACTCCATGGCGAAGCCTCCATACGCATCCGAAAAGCCGTACATTTGGGGCGTATTTTCGGGGATGGCTCGCTCGGCCACCCGAAGCCATTCATATTCGGACTTGCTGCGATGGATGGGGGCAAACCAATCCACCTTTACGCGTAATTTGGGAAGGGCAAACTTGACACAAAACTGTCCTTTTGCAGTGTCCACGACAAGCACATCGGACGCAATGCCACCAGAGAGTGATTTGAAACCGGTGACCTGATCAGGCCGGTCAATGATTTCCAGATCCGTGAGAAGCCCCACCAGTCGGTCGTTCAGGTTCTTTGTCTCCATGATCAAACGTTCAAGAGTCGAATTCGGCAGTATTCCAGATCAAGTTCTGACTGTACAAAATTTGAGTTTTATACCATTACCATGACTACTCAATCCTTGCATGAAATACAGAAGATACACGATCAATCCTGTAAGCGGGGTAGGAAACCGATTTCGAAGTGCCCTTGGAGCGAGTACTCCCACTCCCTTGATTTTCACGCGCGGAATTCAATGAATTCAAACTGGAACAATGCCGGACACATGACTGCGTCTTCGCCTGAATACGGTTTGCACTTACACTCTCGATTTATCCGGGATGAGTTTCTGTCTTGGTCAGTGATTCCTTGGCGGTGTTAAAGGGCTATGACACCCCTGTCACCTCGATCATGTAATCCATGAGCGAGGGAATGCCTGGCTCCCATGGGCCCGGCTCGCGGCCCTCGCAAATGTACCCCTTGTGTCGAAGAAACGTTTCCCGGTCCTTGGCCTGCAAAGGGTCCATGGCATCGAGAAGGTTCTCCAGCTGCACCCCGGTCATGACATTGTCGTGAGACTTGAAGGCCAGAGCAATATCACGGGCTAAGGTGCGGTCATCGACACTATGAAACTCTGTACGGAGTTCTTCGTAATAGAGTCGACGAGGATTCTGGGCGGCGGTTATGGCCACCCGATATTCCGCCCGATCGAAATGGCCTGTGCCGCCTTGCATGACCGCATCAAACCCTTCGTGTCCATAGAGTTGCAGAAAGAACGGAAAGTAGTCTGCCGCGGCCGCCAAGTCGGCCACGGCACTGGGGTCGCAGGTCAGACCCGCTTCGAGCATCGGTTGCTCAATGACGTCAACAGCAGCCTCCGGTTCCAGACAACCGATGTTCAGTCTGTGGCCCCGGCTCCAGAAGCTAGCTCCGGCCGCCCGCAACCGATCAGTCAGATCTGGTGTTCCGGCCAAGGCAAGAGCCACCGGCATGCACTCGCCGGCGTCTTGCACCGCATTGAGCAGTATGCGCAGAGCACCCGGCTTCACCATGTGAGCCTCATCGAGGGTGATCAGCACCGGACCATCAAGCCGAAGCAGTGACTCACCGGCACTGCGGTCCGGTACGGGTGGCAGTGTCATGGTGATCGAGCCCAATCCAGCCGATAGTCGAGCCTCCGTAGGTTTCATGGACTGAATGTGGTGCAAGAGTATCGAGTTCTGGACACGAGACCGCCGAACCCAGTCTTGAACCCGAATCCATAAGGTCGTCAGATTGGTGGTTTCGCCCGTTTTGGGTGGGTCAGTGCTCGTCAGTCTTTCACCTGTCAGCTCAACCCGCGGAACGAATAGATCGTGTCGCATGCCTTCTTCCGTCTCGACTCGATCGGCTGTTAGCCGGATCAGAATGTCAGGCTGCGGACGTTGACGAACCTGATTGCGCAAGGTGTTCAACTGTACGGTCTTGCCGGTGCCGCGCGATCTATATAGATAAAGAAAATCGGGACCAATGTCAGTGGTCAAGCCATCCGTAGATTTCAGATTGCAGAGTACCTCATTAAGAACTCTGTTCACATGGGGCCGACGACCGAGGAACGGGGCAGCTTGGCAATGCCGGTAACGAAGGGATTCTTGCGGATGGTCATGTTGGGTCTTTGAATGTCTGCTGTCAGCAACCGATGATAAATCATCTCAATACCCATGTCAATGCTCGGTCGTCTCTCCGTTTGAATTGCCGAACCTTATGGATTGCCGTTGTGTTGGTGGGCTTGTTCGTACAAAAGAGAATTTTAAACTGAGGCACTGCCGGCGGTTTTAATCGCGGCACCATTGGAATCCTTGATTGGTGTTGTTCGGTTTTACACCCGATCATCATCTGGAACAGATACCAAACGAGGCCTTTTTGCATTGACCCAAAGCGAGACAAAACTTATATGAAGCAACGCAATGAAGCAGGCTCTCGCTCATGCATAAAACGTCATCGCGTCGCTCTTTCGATACCAGAGGCCTCGACGATTTCATTGGGACGATGATCGCATCATCAATCCTCTCTTCGTCGGGCGCGAAGACATTATCGCTCGGGTGAAGAAGCGGGCTCAGCGAGTCAATGACCGACGCAAGACAAAGACTAAAGGGCATCCGGCCGAAGGGCTGATGCAACTGATCCAGGGACCGCCCGGAGTGGGCAAGACGTCCATTCTGCGTGAGATCGAACATCGCTGCATTCAAGATCTGAAGAGTGATGACAGGCTGTCGAAGGCGCGTGCTATACCCATTGTTGTCAGCGACTCGAAACGTTTGTCAATCGAACATGTGCATCGATGCCTGCAGCAAGGTGCTCAGAATGTAATAGATCGCGTTGGTCATGGCGAGGCAAGAGAGGTATTGCGAGACGTTCTGTCATTCGTACAGGATGTCACCATTTTCGGTGTTCGTTGCGGACGCCCGACGGCCGATGCGAGCGGCCGCCTCCGCCTGCCGAAGGATTGCACCATTCTGCTCAGGATCGATGAAATTCAGGCCGTGCCCGACGGCCGATGCGAGCGGCCGCCTCCGCCTGCCGAAGGATTGCACCATTCTGCTCAGGATCGATGAAATTCAGGCCGTGCCCGACGACCCTAAGGGAGCGGCCGCCGAAGCGCTGCAGCTTCTTGAGAGCGGTAGCAACGGTCAGCCCATCATGCCCGTCCTCGCTGGTCTGTCCAATAGCCGCACAGTCCTATATGATCTCGGTCTCTCGCGTATCGGCAGGCGGGCCACACGTCCAATCCCGCCACTCACCAAGGCCGAAGTTGCACACGCCCTGCAACTTTTTGTTGCGCACTTCGGCCTCGATGCCACTCCCGTTTTGCAGAAATGCTGGGCCCGTACTCTCTATCGCTGGTCCAAGGGCTGGCCCAAGCACCTGCAAAACGGCCTGATCGTCCTTGGAGACGCTCTACTTGCCACCGACGGCGACCTCACCAAGGTCGATCCAATGGCTACCCAGAGGGAGGCAATCGCCCATCGCATTGACTATTACCAGACTCGCTTCGGCCCTTTGCGCGATGAGCCGACCTTTATTGGTCAAGCCATGGCTCAGCTTGGGTACAACCCTGTGCTGCGCCGCGCCATCAACATCGCCATTCGTACCACCATGCAAAAAGGCGACTGGGATGACATCGAACCGCCACTCTTCATTGACATGTTGCGCCGGGGACTCGTCGATGAAATCACTACGCCCACCAACGATATGGCTTATCGATGTCCCATCCCATCCTTGCGCTCCTTTGCTGATATCTATACAGGCAAACCTCTGCATCGGGCCGCGCTAAACGGTCACGCCAGCTATGTGGATGAAGCGATTGCCAACGGCACAGACCCGGATGTACGGGACGAATGGGGGCGGACACCCCCTCATCTCGCAGCCCAGGAAAGCTGGCCCGCGAGCATCACTATGCTCCTTGATCACGGCGCGGAGCTTGAGTGTGTCGATCAGTGGGGGCGCACCGCCTTGCATGTGGCCGCATACGAGAATGCCGAGGAGGGACCAACTGCTCTGCTCGAAGCTGGGGCATCCGTGCATGCAATCGACGCTGCGGGCGAAACACCCCTGCATCAAGTCGCCCGCGTGGACAGTGAACAGGCAGTTCGAATGTTGCTCGAAGCCAAGGCCAATCCAAACGTTCGCAACCGAGTCGGGAAGACGTCGAGCGAGGTGGCACTCCCCAATAGTGCCAGCCAGTGTATATTGGCAGCAGTCACTCACGGGTCTGGACCCAAGGATCCAAGTATGCAAGCCAAATCGGGAACCGAACAGGACATTCATACGGGTCGCTCTCGCTCGGCTTGACAGCTATCGAACAGGAAAAGAGGCCAGTCGCAATAAAATGGGGCTTATACCGTCGACTTGAAATCCGAGTCGTAAACACTTGGATACCATGCTGATGGATTGTACACCATGGAGTAGAGCGAAATGGCCACGCACCCTCTTGACCGGACCGGTGCCACCATGAAGCGAATTTTGGGCCGTGTCTTAGCTGGAATGAATTTCACCTTGCAAGGCCCCACAGGGTCCGGATTCACAGCCGGTCGAATGGCAAGCTGAGACATGGCCGGATGAGCGTATGGCTTGACATGGATGGTCTGGATCATTACACTCTGACACGCCGACGGGCCGGGCGAGCAAGGAGCTAGTGGACAATGAACGAGAACAGCGATGCCAAGCCCTTTGATTACCAGGGGCTGCACGACTTCATCGTGGCCCGCGACCGCATACTCAACCCGGTCTTTGTCGGGCGCGAGGATGCCATTGAGCGCATCGACGACTGTCTGGAACTGATCCGGACGCGTCGCCATGAACCCGGGACCGGTACGCCTTCAGCCAAGGGGCTGATGCAACTCATTCAGGGACCACCGGGCGTCGGCAAGACCTCGCTGCTGGACACGATGACCGATCGATATATTGACCGGCTTGCGGATGGAGGGATTCCGCACAAGGTTATTCCCATCGTTATCAGCAACACGAGGACACTGTCGGTCGATCATGTCAATCGGGAGATGCAAAACGGCATGATCCGCGTTTTGGACCGGATCGGCAACGAGGACGTGCGCGTGTTTGTCCGCAAGCTGTTTAGCATTGTCCGCGACATTGATTTCTTTGGTCTTCGCCTTGGTCGGTCCGACACAAGAGAAGCCTCATTGCCTCGCCTGCCGAAGAATTGCACCATTCTGCTCATGATCGACGAGATCCAGACGGCAACGAGTGACTTGGATGCCGCCGCCGCCGTCCTGCAACATCTGGAAGCGGGCAGCAACGGCCAGGCCATTATGCCGGTGCTGGCCGGCTTGGCCAACAGCAGCGACCATCTGGAGCGGCTCGGGCTGTCGCGGCAAGCGGACGATTCCATTACGTACCTGAAACCGCTGCTGCCTTCCGAGATTGTCGCCGCCACGCACCGCTTCATCACGGCGTTTGGCATTCAGTCCATGCCTGCCACCCGACAACTGTGGGCACGGACGCTCTGGCGCTGGTCCAAAGGCTGGCCCAAGCATCTGCAAAACGGGTTGAGCGTGCTGGCCACACAGTTGCTCAATACGCAAGGCGATCTGGTCGCTGTTGATCTCATGACGGCCCAAAGGATGGAGCGGGCCAAGCGTATCCAGTATTACTGGACTCGCTTCGGCGACGAGCAACGGCGAAACCCGGCCTTGCTTGGCAACGTCATGGCACGCCTCGGACGTGATCCCGTCAGTGCCAGGAGGGTTGAGGCGGCCATTCGAGACACCATGCAAATGGGGGTGTGGGATGACACACCGGCACCGGAATGGGACGATATGCTCCGGCGGGGTCTCATCGACATCGAGCGGATTCAGGCCCGGGGCTCCACATATGCATGCCCAATCCCCTCCTTGCACTCCTTTGCTGTGACATGCACTGGCCCGCCCTTGCATGCCGCGGTGCTGGACAGCGACATTGACGCCATTGCGAATGGCACTGATGCCGACATCAATGTCAATGGGCAAGACGCTTGGGCGCGCACGGCCCTGCACATTGCGGCCCAAGAGGATTGTCCGGACATGGTCGTCGCATTGCTCGGCGCGGGGGCATCCATCGAGGCAGCGGATCAATGGGGGCAGACATCCCTCCATCATGCCGCTCATGAAAATGCCGAGCACGCGCTGATGGCCCTATTGAACCACGGAGCCAATGTCCATGCATGCGATCAGCGAGGCGAGACACCCCTTCATCATGCCGCCAGGACCGACAGCGCTTACGCCTTGCAACAGCTTTTAGACGCCCATACCAATCCGCGAGCGAGAAACCGGTTCGGGAAGACCGCCCGTGATCTGGCACCTCCCAGCAGCAACAGCCGCCGTCTCCTAGATGGCATAGCGCCGGACGAGGACGGTTCCGGAGGGATGGACGAATCCTGATTTCCGGCCAGGTTTGTGGCACGACACGGCGCCTGTCAATTAAGCTGGAAACTACTGCTTGAAATATGTTTTTGATCCGGGCGAGTTCGTCCGCTTGGCCAGCAAGAATTTTTGACCAGGCAGCAGATTCATTAGCACCGCCACTCTTTCCCAAGAAAGGGGTGTGGACATTTTGTTGTTCATGCCACTGTAGCCTGCTATATTGCCAGTTGAGAAAGTCGGTGGACGTATGGTTTGTCAGGCATCATCTTCGGGCCAGCATGGCAATGGCCCAACCGTTGGCCAGTGACATCCCGAGAACTCAAACACTTCAGATACGCCACCGCATCAGTATGAGGGATGGCCGAACCACGCAACTGTTCCAATATCATGGCATGATCCTTTGCTCAATAACCCCATAGTCTCGAGTGATGGCTTCGTTCCAACTGTTTCAGGCATGCGGCATTCGTTGAATCGCAGAGTGCAGAATTGCAAACAAAAATACGTCTTGCACCCCCCCCCAAGAAAAAGTGGTATAATTGCCATGTTTTAACTCGTCCGAGCAGGCGAAACCTTTTGGAGGGACCAGTGTTCGGATTACATTGAGAACGGGAGGAAAAAATGAGAAAAATTCTTTTTGGCGTCATTGCGCTTGTGCTTGCGACAGCTGTTACAGCCGACGAATGGTATCCATATTCAATAGAGGTGTGGGATCCGCCTTTCGACATGGAAAGCCCACGCACTACAGTCGATTATGTTCCACTTGAAAAGGCCGAACAGCAGTGGGACATTTGCGTTTCGTTTCCACATATGAAAGATGCCTACTGGCTTGCTGTCGACTATGGGGTGGTCGCAGAGTCGGAACGGCTGGGCGTCAAGATGCAACTTGTCGAAGCGGGCGGATACACGGAGTTGAATACCCAGATTTCGCAGATTGAGGATTGTGTGGCGAGAGGGGCTGATGCCGTCGTGATCGGAGCCATATCATTCGATGGGCTGAACAATCTCGTCAGTGAAATTCGGGAGCAGGGAATTCCTGTCATTGACGTGATCAATGGCATCTCGTCATCTGAATTGTCGGCCAAGTCACTCGTTTCCTTTGGGGAAATGGGCTACAAGGCCGGCGAATACCTGGCCAACCTTCATCCTGCGGGATCTGGCAAGGTCAAGGTTGCGTGGTTTCCTGGCCCTCCCGGAGCGGGATGGGTCGAGGCCGGAAATCTCGGCTTTCAGGAAGCTGTAGCGGGTTCCGACATCGAGGTGGTTGACACGAAATACGGTGACACCGGCAAGGAAATTCAGGCCAAGCTGGTTGAAGATACACTGCTGGCCTATCCTGACATTTCCTACATAGCCGGCACTTCCCCAACCATCGCGGCATCCATTGGACTGTTGCGAGCCCGTGGGCTGACTGATCAGATACAGTTGGTAGCGTATTATTTCACCCCTGAAGTTCATCGTGGCATAGTGCGAGGGCAGGTTTTGGCCGCTCCCACGGACTCAGCAGTCATTCAGGGTCGAGTCGCCATTGATCAGGCCGTAAGGATCCTAGAGGGCAAGGATTATGTCGAGCACGCCGGTCCAGCACTCTACGTGATTGATTCCGACAATATCGACAGTGTTGACATGTCGTCGTCACTGGCACCAGACGGCTTCAAACCCGTCTTTACCGTCAATTGATCATGGTTTGATTGAATTGGTTGACACGGAAACTGGGGGACAGGTCTCATCCGCGATGGGACCGCCCCTTCTTGAACTCAAGGGCATTGACAAGAGTTTCTCGGGTGCCTTGGCACTGGAGGGAGTGGATTTTGATGTCCAGCCCGGCGAAGTCCATGTCCTATTCGGTGAAAATGGAGCTGGCAAATCCACCCTCATCTCAATTGTAGCTGGGGCCATCGCTCCGGATAGAGGTGCATTCAACTTCAAGGGCGAGCCCGTGAACATCTACTCGGTTCACCATGCAAGATCCTTGGGTATCAGTGCCGTTTTTCAGGAGTTTTCACTCGTTCCCCAGATGACAGTGGAGGAAAACCTCTTTCTGGGCTCTGAAACCACTCGATTGGGGCTTCTGAACAAGCAAAGATCTCGCAGGCAGGCAACAGACATACTGAACAGGCTGGGGTTTGCCCTGCGTCCCAACCAGCGCATCGAGTTTCTGTCTCGGGCTGAACAGCAAATGGTGGAAATTGCCAAGGCCTTCCGTGAAGAGCTCTCCGTTCTGATTTTGGATGAACCCACGGCCTCGTTGACCGAAAAGGAGACCGAACAGCTCTTTGACTTGATCGGCCTGGTCAAAAACGAGGGTGTCGGAATCATCTACATCACTCACCGTATCAGCGAGATCAGGCGCATTGGCGACCGCATTACCGTCTTGCGAGACGGAAAGAAAATAGCCACTACAGTTGCTGATGTGTCAGAAGGTGAGCTGGTACGGATGATGACTGGCAAGGTTGTTGACCAGATATTTCCGCAGATTGAGTTTAGTCCCAACCATGAACTGCTGAAGATCGACAACCTGACAACACGCAATGGAGCTGTCCAGAACGTATCCTTGACAGTTCGTGCCGGTGAAATAGTCGGTCTTGCCGGCTTGGTTGGGTCCGGCAAGTCGGAAATTGGCCGGGCCTGTTTCGGACTTTCAGATGTGGCCTCCGGTCAAGTCAGGTTTGACGGGGTCGATATACGCGGTCAATCACCAGGAGACATGCTCAGACGGGGTTTCTATTATGTTCCCTCGGACCGCAGGGACGAGGGTTTGATCATGTCTCGGTCGGCCCGAGAAAGCGTGTCAATGTCTGCATTGGAGACGCAGAAGTTTGCACACGGACTTTTTTTGCGCTTGCGGCAGGAGAGAAGAATCGTAAACGGATTGGCCAACAAAATGAATTTGCAGCCGTACAACATAGAACGGCCGGCAGAGATGTTTTCCGGTGGCAATCAGCAGAAGATCATGCTGGCCAAAAGCCTGACTCGTGAGGTCAAGCTTTTCGTATTTGATGAACCGACTGTCGGCGTTGATGTAGGGACCAGAATCGCAATCTATGAATTTATTGCCGAATTGTGTAAGAACAATGCAGCCATTCTCGTCATATCATCAGATCTGACCGAGATTCTACACCTGCCGAAGAGAGTCTTTGTCATGTGTCGGGGAAGTCTTTCAGCCGAACTTGAAGGCGAAGAGATCAACCAGGAGAGTGTACTTCATCATTGCTTCGGACGCGAGGCAGCATAGTTCGTGATTATGAGATCGCCATGGAAGAGGTAAGCCGGAAACCGTACAAAACAGGATGGCGCCTGATCCAAAGGGCTTTTGTCCGGCTGGGCGTATTGCCCTTTCTGCTGGTTGCAGCGGTGATCATCTTTGCGGCAATGTCAGACAATTTTCTGACTGGACGAAACCTTCTCAATGTTGTCCGCCAATCGACCTATCTGGCGCTGGTTGCCGTGGGGCAGATGTTTGCCCTGCTGACTGGGGGCTTCGATCTTTCGGTCGGCACCATTTTGGCCATCACATCGGTTGCCGGTGCGATGGCTATGGCAGCAGCATACTCGATCATGCCCGAAGCATTGTTCATGGTCATTGCCATCGGCGTGATTGCCGGGTTGCTCGCGGGGACCATGATCGGGGTTGTCAACGGAATTGGGGTGGCCGTTTTTGGTGTTTCACCGTTCATGATGACCTTGGGGATGGCTTCGGTGGGGTTTGGCATTGCTCTTTACCTCACGGGCGGAATACCTGTCTACGGAATGCCCATGGAGTTTGGCGACACATTCGGGTTTGGTGCATTATATGGCGTGCCGATTCCCGTCATCGTGGCTGTATTGCTCATCCTGGGCATGTATGTAGTGGTTGACCGAACTCGTCTGGGGCGATACTTTTATGCCGTGGGTGGCAATATCAAGGCGTCTCGCCTGTCCGGCATAAATACCAACCTGACCTTGTTTCTTGCCTATGTCCTTTCCGGGTTTATGGCCGCTGTTTCAGGCATACTGCTGACGGCCAGACTCGATTCCGGTGAAGCAAACATAGGTGCTTCCATGCCCTTGGAGTCGATTGCGGCGTGCGTGATCGCCGGGGTCAGTTTGAGAGGAGGGATTGGCAAGGTCGAAAATGTCGTTTTGGGTGCTCTTTTCATAGGACTGGTTCAGAATGGAATGAATTTGGCGCGAATAGAATCGTACCTCCAGATTGTCGTTATCGGGCTGCTGCTTATCTTTGCTGTCGTGGTTGATCGATATCGCATGAAACTTGTCGCAACTATTCAGGATTGAAAATGATACGTGCAGCCTCCGTTGGGCTGGGTTGGTGGTCGAATGAACTGGCGCGATCGGTTCAGGGTCGGTCCGAGATCATTCAAGTGGCTTCCTGTTATTCACGAAGTTCAGAAAAGCGGGAAGCTTTTGCCAGAGAATTTGGTACCGGCACTCATGCCTCGTATGAAACGCTTCTGGCCGACGAGACGATTGATGCCGTCATTCTTACGACACCACATTCCCTTCATGCCGAACATGTTGTGACTGCAGCCCGAGCGGGAAAGCATGTGTTTGTCGAAAAACCCTTTACACTGACCTATGATAGTGCTCTCGAGGCCATTCAGGCCTGTCGCGACGCACCCGTGACCTTGGCTGTTGGCCACAATCGCCGCTTCACTGCTTCAGGAGGTCGGCTGAAAAAGATGCAAGAAGCGGGTGATTTCGGTACGTTGCTCCATCTGGAAGCAAACTTTTCGGCTGCCAGTGCAACGTCATACACATCGGAGTGGTGGCGTGCCAGCAGGACAGAAAGCCCGGCGGGAGGAATCGCCGGCCTCGGCATTCATTTGATTGATCTGATGTGCTGGATTGCCGGCCCGATTGTAGCGGTAACAGCGCAGGCCAAGCGTAGGGTTCTTGCGGTTGATGTTGATGATACAACGTCGGTTCTGTTCGAGTTTGAATCTGGCGTGACGGGGTATTTGGGGTGCATGTTCGCGGCGCCGTATACCTCCTTGCTCAATGTGTATGGCACAAGAATGAACGCCTTTGCCGGAATTGACAGCGAGAGCGTTGTGGTGAAAACCATTGATGGACAGTCAAGCACGATGGAAATGGACCGAGTCGACACGCTCAAGACCGAACTGGAAGAATTTGCCCTGAGTTGCCTGGGTCACAAAATGTTCAGGGTTAGCCCCGCGCAGGCTGCAAGCAACGTCGCTGTCATGGAGGCGATTGCCCAATCGGCCGTTCAGCGCAGGCCAGTGCAAGTGCAAGCGGGCAGAGAAGGCATCGGGCAACTCAAATCTGGGAGAAGACAATGAAACCGGCTGTAAACTGTGACATGGGCGAAAGCTTTGGACTTTACCGTATTGGCGACGATGAAAAGCTCATGCCACTCATTTCAATGGCCAATGTCGCTTGCGGATTTCATGGTTCAGATCCCAATCACATGCGCAAGACGGTCCAGTTGGCAAAAATTCATGATGTCAAGGTCGGGGCTCACCCGTCCTTGCCCGACTTGCAGGGATTTGGTCGTCGGGAGATGAAGATCGGGCGCGAGGAGATGGCCAACATTCTCATCTATCAGATTGGCGCCTTGGTCGGGATGCTCAAGGCTGAAGACTGCGAATTGCATCACATCAAGCCCCATGGAGCCCTCTACGGGATGGCGGCACGCGATGAGCACATCGCTCATGCCGTATGCGATGCCGCCGATGTATTCCAGGTACCGCTCCTTGGCATGGTCAATACCTGCCATGAGGAGGTTTACACGATGAGAGGGCATGAGTTTTGGGCCGAATTTTACGCCGATCTGGACTACAACGATGACGGGAGCCTGATCATCACGATGCAACACGACCCGGTTCCACCGGAAGAGGTCGAAAGGAAATGCCGCATGGCGTACAGTGAGAACAAGACACTATCAGTCAATGGCAAGGAAGTCAGGGTTGGATGCGATTGCATCTGCGTTCATTCTGACACGCCCAATGCCGTCGAAATCGCCACGGCTGTGGACAGGGTCGTAAGATCACTGTAGACCCGCAATGATTCAATCCATCGAAGGGAGATAAAGCAACATGTCAGACAATGTCATTCAATCACCGCTTCCGGGCATCTTTTATCGCCGACCTGCCCCCGAAGAGCCTTTGTACAAGGAAGTGGGCGACAGGGTCGATATCGGGGATACCATCGGATTGGTCGAGGTCATGAAGTCTTTCCATGAGGTTCAGGCCGACAAGGCCGGAACGATCGTTGCCTTCTGCGTAGAAAACGAAGATGCCGTAATGGCCGGACAAGCCCTCGTCGAACTGAAAGGATAATTGTACCCCCATGCCGATTGCCAGCCTTTTCATCGCCAATCGCGGAGAGATTGCCGTCCGAATCATTCGGGCCGCGAAAGAGTTGGGTATCCGAACCATCCAGGCTTACTCAACCGCCGACAAGGACTCGCTCCCGGTCGCGATGGCCGACCATGCCGTAAACATTGGACCGCCCGCTCCGTTGAAATCCTATCTGAGTCAAGCCAACATCATTGTGGCCGCCAGAGAATCGGGGGCTGACGCTGTCCATCCGGGATACGGTTTCCTGTCCGAGAACGGCGATTTTGCCGATGCTGTCGAAGAGGCCGGATTGAAGTTCATCGGACCCCGTGGCCAAACGATTCGTCAACTCGGCGACAAGGTCGTTGCCAGAGCCTTGGCTGAGCAGAGTGGATTGTCCACAGTACCGGGAAGCAACGGCTTGGTTGAAACCGTTGACGAGGCCAAGCCAATTCTGGATGACATCGGATTTCCCGTCCTGATCAAGGCAACGGCCGGAGGAGGAGGTCGAGGCATTCGAATCGCGCATGACTGGGCCGAACTTGAGCGCGTGTTTCCGGTGGCCAGTCTGGAAGCGAAGACCTTTTTTGGAAATGGTGGCCTGTTTGTCGAAAAATACCTTCCCCGCCCGCGCCATGTTGAGGTTCAGATTTTGGGGGATGGTGACCGCACCATTCACATTTTCGATCGGGAATGCTCGTTGCAAAGGAGAAGGCAGAAGATATGGGAAGAAGCGCCCGCGGCACCACTGACCGAAGAAATACGCACTCGCATGTGTTCCAGTGCAAGGAACTTTGCGCAATCAGTTGGTTACCGTGGAGCCGGGACTCTGGAGTTCCTGTTCGATGAAGCGACCGGCGAGTATTATTTTCTGGAAATGAACACTCGAATCCAGGTTGAGCATCCGGTGACCGAGATGGTAACGGGTATTGATCTCGTGCGCGCGGGCATCTCGATCGCGGCCGACGGGAAAATGGACATCAGGCAGGACGAAATTGAACTGCGTGGTCATGCGATTGAATGCCGCATCAATGCCGAAGATCCAAGGAATGACTTCATGCCGCAGCCGGGCAAGGTCGACAATCTCGGATTTCCGTCCGGTCCAGGCGTTCGGTTTGATACAATGCTCTATACCGGCTACGAAATACCACCATTCTACGATTCCCTTCTGGGCAAGCTGATCGTTTGGGATTCCGATCGCCTGCGGGCTGTTGAGCGCATGAACCGGGCCCTTGGTGAACTGGAAATCACGGGCATCGAAACCACCAAAAGCATTCATCAGGCCCTGGTTTCTGATCCCGAGGTAAGAAAAGGGGACGTATACACATCTTTCCTTGATGACTGGCTGGACAGGGGCCAGTTTGCATAAGAACAAGAGACGATAGGAGGTTTTGCTTATGGGGACGAGATATTCATTCGGCGGCGATGACCACATCTTCGCTGAAGTCAGTGAAGAGATGTCGCTGGAGGCCTTTTTCAAGAGTCTGTCAATGACGAAGGCCGTGCGGGCAAGCCAAATCAAGGGCGTAACCGAGATCTGCCCGGCCAATGCCTCCTACCAGATCAAGTTTGATCCGGACCAGATCAGGCCGACCGACCTTTTGGCGGAACTGAAGACAATCGAGGCTGAAGCGGCACAAACCGATGCCACGTTGAGAACGCGGGTGATTGAAATTCCGGTGTTCTTCAATGATCCATGGACGCACGAAACCCTGATGAGATTCCGGGAAAGACATCAGGATCCGAACAGCACGGACATTGAGTTTGCGGCCCGAATCAACAACTACGACTCGGTTGAATCCTTCATCGAAGCCTACACCGGTTCGCCATGGTTTGTCAGCATGGTCGGCTTCGTTGCAGGGCTTCCATTCATGTATCAAATGGTTGAGCGGGCCAGACAGATCGAGGTGCCGAAATACCTGCGACCGCGCACGGACACGCCCAAGCTGACGGTCGGTTACGGGGGCTGCTTTGCCTGCATCTACTCAGTCCGGGGGGCCGGGGGATATCAGATGTTCGGGATTACGCCCATGCCTATCTTTGATCCCAAGCAGGAAATGAGCTATCTCAGCGAATTCATGGTCTTTTTCAATCCCGGTGACATTGTCAAGTTCAAGCCCATTGAACGGCAAGCATACGATGAATATTGCGCAGAGGTTGAAGCCAACAAGTTTGAACCCAAGACCATAGATTTTGTATTTGCCTTGGACGAGTTTCAAAGAGACATAGACGCATACAATCGCAGAATAGGGGAGAAGCTTCATGTCAATTAAGGTAGCGAAACTTGGTTTGGCGACCTCGGTTCAGGATTTGGGTCGCCCTGGTTACTATCACTTGGGAATTCCAATATCTGGTGGCATGGACCGATATTCCCTGCGAGCGGCAAACCGGCTGGTGGGCAATGAAGAAGGGGCTGCGGTGCTCGAAACCGTATTCATGGGCCCGGAACTGGAATTCACGCAAGATGCGATGGTTGCCGTAACGGGTGCCGAACTCCCTCCCAGAGTAGACGGAGACACGCGTGACACTTGGACGTCATTCAAGGTCAAGGCCGGGCAAAAGTTGACTTTCGACTTTCTGAAGTCGGGGGCAAGGGCCTACATCGCCGTCGCAGGAGGCATTGACGTTCCGGTCGCTCTAGGCAGTCGATCAACCTACTCTTTAGGTGCTCTTGGCGGGTTCGAGGGACGCAACTTGCAAGCCGGAGACGAAATTCCCGTTGGCAAGTCAGGCCACACAGTCGAGGAAGGACGGTCCGTTCCGAACGGACTTCGGCGAGCCATTGATTCGGAAGTTGAGTTAAGGGTCGTTCCGGGTCTCTACTGGCACCGTTTTACGCCGGAATCGAAGGATCAGTTTTTTGAGGATGTATGGAAAGTGGCACCCGAAGCAGACCGTATCGGTTATCGATTTCAGAAGGGAACCCCCCTGAGCTTTATTGATCGGGAGCAGCCATTTGGCGCTGGTTCTGACCCGTCAAACATAGTGGACAGCTGTTATCCCTACGGCTCGATTCAGATTCCTGGCGGCACCGAACCGATCGTGTTGCACCGTGATGCGGTTTCGGGCGGAGGGTATTGCATGCTGGGTACAGTGATTTCGTCAGATATGGACCTTATCGGGCAACTCCAACCGAACTGGGCTACACGCTTCGTCAAGGTTGATATTGATCAAGCCTTGCAGGCACGGGCTGAAAGAAACCGCAAGCTCGCCCAGTTGCGGGATGTCATCTAGCGACAGCAATTGGTGTCCACCCTGTTGGACATTCCCAATGGCTATGGCCGAATTGGGCAAGGTACTGGCATCGTGCTTGAACCCGGTGGAGAACTTCATTCTTGGTTCTTCCCGTGTCACGGATAGGGGGATGCAACCGTTTCAAATGGGGTTGCATTAGTTTATTAGACAAGTAGTGTTCGCGGTTCCCTCGATCAGATCATTGGTCTTGGATTCGTGTGGCACGACAAGTTTTTTGAACCAAGCAGAATGGAACGGTGCCAAAGTTCAGCAAGGAATACATTGACGAAATTGTGGCTCGCTTGTCCCTGCGAGAAACAATAACTCGGGAAGCGGGGACTGTATTTCAGCGAACGGCCGATGGCTACAAGGGACTATGTCCCTTTCATCGAGAGAAAACCCCCTCCTTCCATATCTACGAATCGGAGCGACAGCACTATATCTGTTTCGGCTCAGGGTGCGGAGTCAAGGGCGATGTGCTGACGTTTCTGATGCAGTGGCGAAATATCGAGTTCCTCGAGGCCGTGGAATATGCCCGCGAGTTGGCAAACATGCCAGAATATGTTCCGAACGAGGTCGATTTTCCTGCCCAAAGCCGCTCTCCTGTTCCACAACGAGTCATGAAGCCATGGTCGGACTTGCCAATCCCGAAAGACGTGGAACTTCCGGTCGTTGGAGTGCCAGTGAATGTTTACAATCCAAAGAAGGAGACTATCTCGCCCAACTCGCCCACGCATGTTCATGTCTATCGCAACATCAAGGGAGAGGCGCTGTTTCTGGTGTTGCGTTTCAACCGAAGTGACGGGGGCAAGTATTTTTTCCAGGTAACCTGGCAGTATGGCCCAACCAAACAGTTGCCGCACATCAGAGGCCGCTGGACTCAATACACTTTTTCACCGGACATTGGCCGCCCGCTGTACGGGCTTGAGGACCTGCCCTCATGGCAGGCTCAGGACGGTCAGCTCATTCTTGTGGTTGAAGGCGAAAAAACTCGTGATGCCGCAATACGGATGCTCCCGCTGGACAAGTTTGGAGTCTGGATCATTTCCAACATGGGGAGTACAGGATCCGTGAACAAGGTTGACTGGCAGCCTCTGGTCGAGGGAATCAGAGGTGCACTGCACAGAAGTGCATCCGTCACCTTCTTGCTATGGCCTGATGCTGACAAGTTGCTGGAAAAGCCTGATGGCCAGCTGGTTGATCGTCAAGAAAAGTTTGCTACGACTTGGCAATCAGAAATTTGCCACGCCCTCGATGAGAATGAAGTGAATTTGGAAGCCGTGTACTTCCGAAAGATAAATCCGGGGGCCGACAGGCCACCGGGGTGGGATCTGGCTGATGCTCTGGAGGAAGATTGGACAAAAGCCCATATCATAAACTGGTTTTTGGGGAATAGTGAAAGACTCAAAGTTAGGGTTGCCTGACGTTCGGTCATCAAGGACTCGCTCGAAACCGGCCTTCCAGGCTTTTCATCACCGAATTGAAAAAGGCGTTTGAGTCTTCGTTACTCAATTCGATCTCTGCGACTCCGAGCGAATTCAGGTTCAAGGTTTCCCTGCTATCGTCAATGTTTGGCTGCTTGGGCCTGAATCGACAATTCTGACATGAAATGTACCTGAGGGACCAGCCATGGCAATCAGGGGACGAACCTCTTCAATAAAGCCGACACCGGATACGATCGAAACAATATTGCTTTCAATGTTGCACTCAAGCCGATCTTCAGCAAGTTCACCCAAATAGCCCTGCCCGTATTTTGGCTTGAGTATCGCCTCACTATAGTCGATGTAGGCTTGTCGAGGAGTTTTGCCGCCAAATTCCCAGCAGGGAACATCCTTTCTGTTCTCAAAGTGAAAGATATCGTTTGCATTACCCAGCCCATGGAACTTGTGCGTTTCGATTTTCAGAAAGTCCGACAAGGCAAAGTGATCGCCGTTAAATTCAGTTGCTAGCATGGATCCGGCCCGATTCTTGCCAGTCCGTGGAGCTCCTGAAATCAAGATCAGATGGAGTGTATGAAGTGTCATTGGGGAGTTGTACCAAATTCCGCTGAAAAATAATTCGATATTTCACTGGATGGAGTGCCTGGGTTTCGATTGGCATGCCGCCTTCATGCACAAACGGCTCGCGTGAGCCAAGTCACGGGCATGAGCTTGGCTGACAGGCCTGACGACGTGGAATGGATTGTGGAGTTAATAGGAGCAGACACCCAAAAGCTCAGATCAAGAGAGCATTAGGAGAAGTTAAAACTGAGGCAATTCTTGCCGTTGGACATGTGCTCCAAATATGCATGTCTGAAGTGCACACAAAACAATCATGTCGTGAGCGTAAAAGGGGTGTATCATGGTCGAGGTTTTTGCGGAACTGCTTCGATTTTAGTTGCCGGCTTCGTCATCTCGATCATGTACTCCATGAGCGAGGGAATCCCGGGCTCCCAAGTGCCGGCTACAGCACCCTCGCAGATATAGCCCTTGTGCCGCATGAAAGTTTCTCGTTCCGATGCCTGATCTGCTCCCAAGGCGTCTAAAACCTTTTCCAGTTCTGGTGCAGTCATGACGTTGCCGCAAGCCTGAAAGGCCAATGCGACCTCACGAGCCAAGGCTTGTTCACCTAAAGTTTGAAATTCCTTGCGCCGGCGTTCGTAATAGCGACGTCGTGGGTCACGCGCAGCAGCGATGGCTGCTTGGCATTCTTTCATGCCTAAATGGTTGGTACCACGGGTCTGGACCGCATCAAACGCCTCGCGTCCATAAAGTTGCAGAAAAAATGGATAGCAATCTGCCTTGCGTATGAGTGTCAGAACGGCATCCGAATCACAGGTCAGACCGGCATCTAACAGAGGACGTTTTATGACATCATAGGCTGCATCCATCTCCAGACGGCCAATTCGCAACTGATAACCGCGATCCCAGTAACTAGCTCCTGCGCCATGCAGACAGTCGGTCAAATCAGGTGTCCCAGCCAAAGCAACGGCCAAGGGTATGCGTTCGCCGGCCTCCTGTACTGCATTGAGCAAGATGCGTAGAGCTGCAGGTTCCACCATGTGCGCTTCATCCAGCGTGATTAGTACCGGACCGCCGAGACGTAATAGCGACTCGCCTGCGCTTCGATCAGGATGCTCTGGTAATGTCAAGGTTATGGAACCGAATCCAGCTGATAGTCGAGCTTCTGTCGCCTGCAGTGCCTGAACATCTCGCACCAGATCAGAATGGGATCGATGCCAGCGCCGTATCCAAGCAAGCACCAAGTCCATTAGTTCCTTGCGATTTGGCCAGCGATTGGGTTCTGAATCGCTCGGTGCTACACCCGTCATCTCGATTCGTGGTCGAAACAGGACCTGATGCATCCCCTTTTCAGTACCTACCATGTCGGCGTTCAGTGTCAGTAGAATGTCTGGTTCGGGCCGGGTGCGGATTTGGTGCCGTAAGGCATTCAGCTGGACCGTCTTTCCTGTGCCCCGTGGTCCATACAGATACAGGAAGTCCGGTCCGGTGATGTCGATAGATTCTGACGGCGGTTTTAAACCATTCAAGACTCTGGTCAGAATGCGTTCTACATCCGGGCGACGGCCCATAAAGGGCGGTGGCTTGGCAATGCCTGGAACGAAGGGGTTATCGGTCGATGCCGAATCGTTGGTGGTCATGGCCGGTTTCCGAATGACAGGTGCTGAGCGTTGATATAATTGAATCTGCAGTCAATGTCAAGAAGACGCCATATATACCACGCCCGACTTCCAACCTAGAAAAGATGTCTGTGGCTATCTAGTACTCTGTTGTAATCCGCTGCTGGCAGATACGACTACGGCAGTGAGTTCGGTTGAGTGTAGAATGACCGTGATCAGAATTTCATCAGTCCATGTATGGGCCGTTCGAGAACCAGTCATGCCGTCTGAAATTTAAACGTGCGGTGTGATGCCAAGATGTTACTGCGCATATGTACGGACATTGATGTGGTAACCTATTCCGTTATCTTTTTGCTGACATTTTTAGCCGGTAAATCATACGGTCTCGGCATGAACAGATCGCCGACTGTCGCAAAAATGCGACACTTTCCCAGAAAATGAAGCGACCATGACAAAAATGATTGAAACCGCCGCAAGGAGGCCGTAGTTCTTCCCCTCAACTGAAAACTTGAACATGCAAACAGGAGTACAAGTCATGCAAAAGTTGATTGTCATGTCCATGGTGCTGGCGCTCGCGGGAGCGTATGCCCATGCCGACAACCATGATGGGGGGGGGTAGCCGCCTCTATGGATGACAGCGCGGCCGCTGTCGATGAAGCTGCCATGGATCCGTCCATGGCCGATGCGACGATGGATGTCGCGATGATGGAGGATGTGCCCGAGATGCCGGCTGAAGAATCGGCGGCTCCGCCAGTGGCGTTGTCGGGTGAGGCCAAGATGGGTGTCAAGCGGGTAGATGATAGCCTGAGTACCGATCCGGATGGCGACAACCTTCAGACGGTCACCGAGTATGAGGTGAAGTTTACCTCGTCGGGCGTGACTGACGGCGGTTTGAAGTTTGGAGCATCCATCTCGATTGATGAAACGCCTGGTGTCAATCCGGCCAGTGTTCACATCGGTGCAGCAAGCGGGTCATGGACGCTGACGTTTGGCGACAATGATCCGGGTATCGATCTTGTCGGCAATATCGGTCTGGCAGACGCTGACGCGATCTCAGGCGGTACCATGATTATTGATCCCTTAAATTACACTGTCGGTACCGGTACAAGTGCTGTGGTGAGGGCTGTCAAGCTTCCGGGAATGAGCAGCGCATTAATGCTTTCTGGAGCGCTAACTGTGGTGTCCGATAATTCAGTGCAGTCGACCGTAGTGCCAATTACCAGTGTAACGGGGACTGTCGTTGGCTACTTTGCCTCTTCTGGCACTGATGAATCACCTGCGGTCAGTAGTGGCATGCCTATTTCGTTACCCAGGGGGACGGGTTTGAGTGCAACGCAAGTTACTGGTACTACTGCAAATGCTAGTTTTGTGCTGAGTATTGGAGATCTAACAGCCACACCTGGGCGGACTGCAGTTCGGTTGGATGGAAAATTGGGGTCGTTTACCTTTGCCCTGACATCCGGTGACAGTGGTGATAATGCATGGTCGCTTGGTACCAAGTACAAAGCCGGGTCTGTAAGTGTCGGCTTAGGCATCGACAGCAACGATGTGCTGGCCGCTGGCGTCGAGGGTAAATTTGCCGGCAATACCATCAGTGGAACCTATGTCCGACAATCTGGTGATGATTACAATAGTATCGCATTTGGTGGTACCGCAACTGCGCCTACTGTCTATGCTGAACCGACATCGGCGAATGAATGGACGGCGATAGGTGTCAAGTTCACACGAGACCTTGGCAGTGGTACAAGCATTGCTCTGGCCTATTCCAAGAAGGATGACAAGAGCAAGGGTGTTTCGATACCTGCAGATTCAAATCAGATTGAGTTGGATTTTGAATATGGTCTCGGTGGCGGTGCGACATTCTACGCTGGTATCGAAAGACTGAGCCAGGATCAAGCCGCTTGGAGTCTTGAGAGTGGCAACATTGGTAGGGTTAAAGTTACCAAGAAAACGACCACACTTGAAACTGGGATCAAAATGGCGTTCTGATTTAGAACGCGTAAGAAGTCGGCTAAAGGGGAGTTTCGGCTCCCCTTGTGCATTGTCAGCTAATTCAAAAGTCTTTCACCTCACACTGCCTAGATTGATTGCGCCATCTGTCTGAACCTGTGTGGGACGGGGCTCTTACGAATACAAACACCGTCTCAGTTCCGGATATCCAGTCCAAGGGCTTGCGATTCGTATGCTGCACAAGCAATTGGACTCAGATGTTGAATCAATAGGCACAATACGTCTGATGGCCCCATGCACACACACGATTGAACTGCTCAAGTTGTGCTATTATCGGACGTTTGTGTCGCTGCCAGCTCGGGAGACCATGACAGTTGTTACCCAGATGGACTTCGCCTGATTCAGTACAACTAGTAGTCCGTTTTAATCATTTGATACTAATAACGTTTCAGAACTTGGTAAGATCGACATGCGTTGTGTTCCATATGACTGATCGGACCGGCTTGGCCTCGGTGTGGGCGGGATCCGTTCACGAGCAACAAAGATGCTGGAATGACTGAAAACAGTCGATTACACATCACCAGAACTGAAATCTTTCGTTTTAAACGTACCACTAGTGTCAAGGATAACACATTATTGATCAGGATCTACAACTCGCATAACTTCTGTGTGGATGTTTTGACCCATGCGGGAACTACTCTATAGTGTCCCAAGAATTGAGACTAATTGCATCCTATCACCGATGACTAAGAGTTGAATCTAACTAGCCGAGTTGAACGTCGCATTCGAAAATCCAAGTATACTGCGGACGATGCCGACAGTTACCTGATATCCGAGAGGGAAGGTGAATCTTCGATCAAGACGGCTATTTTTGTTGGCAAAGGATTTTGTAACAAAAGGGGCTTATATCTCTAACTTGAAAGTCAGATCTTGAATGGTTCTGAGGTTTTATATGAGCGAACTGACCTGCGTGTCTCGGGGCCACTTCACACGGGACCGACTCTTGAGATACGAGACATACAGGCCAATGGCCTAAGTCCGCTTCCGCCACGATACCCTCGAATGTTCCGGCGTGGGTCTCGTTCGGGCCGAGAAGGATCGGACACAATCGTGGTACCAGTTAGGGGCATCGATCGGGCATTCTTGATTTCAAGTTAGAGATATAAGCCCCTAACAAAAAGAGTTGTATGCACTGTTGAGTTTCCTGATAGACACTGACAGCCATCTACTCTCTTGGAAGACCAACAGCAGAATTTGAATGAATGCCATGCCCCAAAAAGTCAGAAAGGCCATTTTCCCTGTGGCGGGTCTTGGCACGCGTTTTTTGCCGGTGACCAAGGCGATTCCAAAGGAAATCATGACCCTCGTTGATCGTCCGCTCATTCAGTACGCCATGGATGAAGCAAAGGAAGCCGGAATCGAAGAGTTCATTTTTGTAACTTCCAGGGGCAAAGGTTCGTTGGAGGACTATTTCGACCGCGCCCCAGCACTTGAGGAACACCTGCTTAAAAAAGGCAAGCTGAAACTCTTAAAAACAATCCAGGGAACCAATCTGGAAAGCGGTTCGATCGCCTATGTCAGGCAACATGACCCGCTGGGCCTTGGGCACGCGGTTGGATGTGCCCGGAACCTGATAGCTGATGAACCGTTTGCCGTCATTCTGACTGATGATATTTTCGTTGCCGACGAGCCGGTGCTGAAGCAGATGGTGGACGCATACGAGACCGTGGGCGGTGAAATGGTGGCCCTGACTGAAGTGCCATCAGATGCTGTGTCCAGTTACGGTGTCATTGAACCCGGGCCGAGATCCGGCAATATCATTCCGATCAAGGGCATGGTGGAAAAGCCTTTAGCTGGTGAGGCACCATCGAACTTTGCTGTCATCGGTCGCTACATTTTGACACCGAGGGTCATGAACAACATTGCCACCCTTGGAGCCGGGTCGGGGGGTGAGATCCAGCTCACGGATGCCATTGCACAGGAGACTATGAACGGGACAACGGTCAACGGTTTCCTGTTTGCCGGCCAAAGGTACGACTGTGGCAGCAAAATAGGATATCTCAAGGCTGTCGTTTCACTTGCCCTGACACGAGAAGACCTGCAGGACGAATTCCGGGATTTCCTGCAGTCTGTCGTATAGGTATCGGGTTCTGTTCTAATCCGTACCGATCTTGGCCACCTGGACGATGTTGGTCGAACCGGAAACATTGAAGGGTACGCCAGCTGTAATGATAACCTGATCATCACCCTTGCCAAAGTCGTAGGACCGGGCGACGGTTGTGGCTATGCCCACGGCATCGTCAAAGCTGTTGGCTTTCTGGGTTATCTCGCAATGACCACCCCACAGCAGCGTCAATCTCCGGGCATGCTTTTCGAATGGTGTTATGACAATGATTGGGACCAGCGGCTTTTCCCGTGCCACTAGCCGTGCCGTTGTTCCGGAATGGGTAAAGCAGCAGATGGCCTTGACTTCTGTCGTTTCGGCAATTTGCCGGGCTGCGAGAGTGATGGCGTCCGGGACCGTGCTGTTGTCTCCACCTCGGGACCGTTTCATGATATCCCGAAAAGTGGGATCCTTCTCGACTGATAAGGCAACGTTGTTCATGGTCGTGATCGATTCGACCGGATATTGTCCCACGGCCGATTCCCCCGACAGCATGACGGCATCGGCTCCTTCGTAAATAGCCGTGGCCACATCAGAAACTTCAGCTCGAGTGGGAGTCGAATTGGTCGTCATGCTTTCCAGCATTTGAGTGGCAACAATGACCGGTTTGGCCATTGAACGACATTTGCGAATCAGACGCTTCTGTATCGGGGGGACAGTATATATGGGAAGTTCAACGCCCAAGTCTCCGCGTGCGATCATGATCCCGTCGGACGCTTCCAGAATTTCATCAAAACGCTCGACCGCCGCAGGTTTTTCCACCTTTGTCATCAGAGCTGCCCGACCTTTGGTCAAAGACCGTGCATCCTCCACATCTCTTGGGTTCTGAACGAAGGACAGGGCTAGCCAGTCGATGCCGAGCTGGCACGCAAACTCAAGATCGGACCGATCCTTTCTTGACAGTGCTGCCATCGGCAGAATCGCATCGGGAACATTGACACCCTTGTGGTTGGAAATTTCACCCCCTTCCATCACTGTACAGGTCGCGAATTCGGCGGTGCTGTCTTCCACCCTGAGTTTGACTTTCCCATCGTTGACAAGAAGAGTGGAGCCCGCCTTGATCGCTTGAAATATCTCCGGGTGGGGGAGACACACCCGGCTTTTGTCTCCCGGCTTTGGGTCTTGATCAAAATGGAACGTGTCTTCTTTCCGAAGAATCTCCTTTCCGTTCTCAAAATCGCCAACCCTGAGTTTCGGTCCTTGCAGATCGACAAGAATGCCGATGGGTCTCGACAATTCGGTCTCAATCTCACGAATGATGGAATGCAGTTTCCTGATCATGTCATGGTCACCATGACTCATGTTCAACCGAAACACATCAGCACCGGCTTCAAACATTTTTCGGATTGTCGTGTAGTCGCTTGAAGCCGGACCCAAGGTCGCAACAATCTTTATGTTTCGCAAACGTCGCAAGATCAGATCTCCTTAATCCAGTTCCCATATGGCTGGCAAAGCGAGTCTCATCCAGCAGTTGCATTCATTACACATATTAAGGTATGGAGACAATACCTTAAGGAAGGCTGTGGAACCGGCTGGAAGAAACGATGACCATGACGGTTTGCCCAACCATCCTCCTCGACCCATGTCTGTTGCGGCCATTCTGACAAGCCCGTTTGAAGTGAATGGTCGAAAGAGAGTTCATGATGTTTTGAGGGGCGTGATCTTATGCCCATCGGGGGTACGGTAAAATCAATCGCTCCGTTGTGTTGTTGTGGCGAATCGACAAGGGCACCGGAAACTGATCAAGCCGGACATCCATCCGTCTCCGTTTTCCGTTCCTCAAGTTCGGCACTCAGGCCCCTTACTTTTTGGCATTCTGATACTACTTTTTTCCTGTTTGGGAAGCGCAGTCACCTTGATCGGTCGGGTTGAAAGAGGGTTTAGGCAGGATCTGATTGGATGAAATTCACACTGGAATGGCTCAAGGTCCACTTGGACACAAGTGGCTCTCTCACAGAGATCGTCAAAGCCCTGACCGATATGGGGCTAGAGGTCGAGTCGGTAAGAGATCCCGGAGAGCAATACGAGAGATTCTCCGTGTGTCAGGTTCTGTCGGCTCATCAGCATCCCAATGCTGACCGCCTGAAGGTATGTCAGGTCGAGTTCTGGCCACGGGGACCATCCAGTCCGAGCGAAACTCTTCAGGTTGTCTGTGGTGCGCCCAACGCCAGAACCGGTCTCGTCGGTATATTTGCGCCGGTGGGATCCCATATTCCGGGCACCGGTCTGGATTTGAAGAAGGGTATGATCAGAGGCGAGGAAAGCAACGGAATGTTGTGTTCGGAAAGCGAGCTCATGCTTTCCGATGAAAGTGACGGCATAATCGAGCTTCCGGAGGACACCCAGCTGGGAAGCCGGTTCACGGATGTGTTCCCGATCAATGATCCTGTCATTGAAATCGCCGTTACACCCAATCGTCCCGATGCCTTGGGCATTCGGGGCATTGCTCGAGATCTTGCTGCACGAGGGTTGGGAACGCTCAAGCCATTAGAGGTTTCCAGAATCAAGGGACAGTTTCAATCACCTATCGGCGTGGTCATTGACGAAGAGCTTAAAGTCAGGGGATGTCCTATGTTCATGGGGCTTGTCATTCGGAACATCAAGAATGGGCCTTCCCCAGTCTGGCTTCAAAATCGGCTGAAGGCCATTGATCTGAGGCCGATTTCAGCTTTGGTTGACGTAACCAACTACATAACTTACGAATATGGTCGTCCCCTGCATGTCTTTGATGCCGACAAGATCAAGGGGAATTTCCGAATTCACCGTGCTCAGGGCGGGGAGACGATTACAGCCCTTGATGGCGAAGAGTATGCCCTTGAACAAGACATGATGGTGATATCGGACGATCAAGGGCCTGCAAGCATAGCAGGCGTGATGGGGGGAGAATATTTCGGCTGCACGGACGATACCACCACCGTCTTTCTTGAAAGTGCCTTATGGGACCCGATTACGATTGCAGAAACGGGACGAAAGCTCAAGGTCAACTCGGATGCCCGCTATCGATTCGAGCGCGGTGTCGATCCCAATTTCACCGAAGCAGGACTAAAGATTGCGGCCAACATGATCGTTGATCTGTGTGGCGGCGAGATCTCCGAGATAGTCTACGATGGAGAGGTTCCGGATACCTCGCGGTCCTTGACGCTATCCACGGCGCATGTCGAACGTCTCATCGGCATGGACGTAAGTGCTGAAAGACAGGTGGAAATTCTGGAAGCGCTTGGATTCGCGCCGAAGTTCAAGGACAGCTGGATTACGGTTCGGGTCCCCTCTTGGCGCCCCGACATAGGGCATGATTCGGTTGATTTGGTTGAGGAGATTGCTCGTATTGCGTCTCTGACCAATCTGGTCAGTCACCCCATGCCAAGACCAGATCCGGGAGTGTCGCGGTCTTCCCTCACGCCTATGCAAAGGCGTGAACAGACAGTTCGTCGCTTGCTCGCAGGTCTGGGATACAACGAGTGCGTAAACTACTCCTTCGTGGATCGCAAGTCGGCGTCACTTTTCGCTGGCGATCGGTCACTGGTTCAGCTGGACAATCCGATTTCTTCTGAAATGGACGTAATGCGACCCGACCTGATTCCCGGGTTGCTCAAGGCGGTCGTCAAGAACCAGGCTCGAGGACATGATGATCTCAGCCTTTTTGAGATCGGGCCGACATTTCTGGGCACTGAACCGGGGGAGCAGAATATTCAGGCTTGTGGCATCATGGTTGGTTCCCTCAATTCACTTTCACCCCACAGTCAGTCTCGAGGAGTCGATATTTACGATGCCAAGGCCGATTTGGAGCGCATTCTCAACGCCATCGGGCGAAAAACGCGGTTTCGAATCCGGAGACTTGAGCGACATGGATGGCACTCTGAACGGACAGGCGGCATATTCTTGCGCCCCGGAAAACCTCTCGGCTGGTTCGGTCAGATTCATCCCAAGGTCTCGCGAACCTGCAAGGTCAATGGTCCTATGGTCGGTTTTGCGCTCCTTCTGGATGAAATTCCGTTCGCCCGGAACACTCAGATATCCAGAGAGCCAATGCAAGCCAGTGACCTGCAGTCCATTGAGCGGGACTTCTCCTTCATTGTCGACACAAAGGTCGAAGCTCAGGCTATCTTGCAAGCAGTGGGGGGATCAAAGTTTCGCGACCGCATCGCATCGGTGGATTTATTCGACGAATTTACCGGCGAACAGGCCGAGACCCAGTTTGCCGAGGGCAAGAAATCGCTGACCTTCCGGATAAAGTTCTATCCGGACAGCGTTCAGGACAACGAATCCCTGATATCAGGTCTTTCAGCTGATATTGAGCAGCGAGTGCACAAGGCAACAAACGGGACCTTAAGGCGACTCTGACTTCAACGCGTGAATGTCAATGATTTCAAAGTCCTTGCAGAAGGGCTGAAAAATGTCCTTTTCAGTCCCGGTCATCCAGACCTGTAAATCCATGCGCCTGACTTCGTCCAGCAGGATTTGGCGGTACACTTGATCGAGATGGGCGACAAGCTCGTCAAAAAGTAGAATTGGGGGTTGCCCCAATGTGTTTGCCAGAGTTCGTGCCCCGGCGATCACTATGGTCAACAGCAAGATCTTTTGTTCGCCTGTTGAACAGTACTGCGCCGGGATTCCCGTAGTCGAGTGAACGACTTTCAAATCCGCTTTATGCGGCCCATTCAAGGTTCGGCCAGCATGCAATTCCTGAGGGCGGGTCGCTTGCCACAGTCGCACGAGCGAATCCTTGTCTGAAAAATCTGTTTCGGGTCTCTTGGTGTCGGGATAGATCAGTTCCAAGAGGGGACGAGGAAGCTTTTCGCCTTCGTCAACAAATGAAGTCCTGATGCAGTCCAGTGTTCGGTTGCGGTTCCGGGTCAGAAGGGAACCGAATTCAGCCATTCTCTCCTCAAGACCATCAAACCACGCTCCATGACTGTCGTGATCACGCAGCAGCAGATTTCGTTCACGCATGGATTTCAGGTAGCCGTTGGCCAGATTGGGGTGATCGGGAAACAGGCTCATGGCCATCCGGTCCAGGAATCGCCGTCGCCCTTCAGGACCATCAACCCAGATTCTGTCCATAAGAGGGGATATCCAGAGTATCTTGACAACCTCGTTGAGATTCACCTGAAGTGTCGGCTTGTCACAAATCGCGACACTGCGGGAGCGCCCTTCACCGTAAAAGGTGTCTATCCAGGCGGGTGTGTCGGTTTCCGTCGTCAACCGGGCCGAAACTTTCCATCGTCCGTCAGAGTCTGGGTTGCCGATCGACGCTGCGGGAGCTGACCTTATTCCTCGTCCGGGCGACAAAAGAGAAATCGCTTCGAGGATTGTGGTTTTTCCGGAACCATTCTGTCCCACGATAGCCACCGAGCCATCGATATCCGCAAGATCAAGGGCACTGAAGCACCGAAAGTTTTTCAGGCTCAACTGGTTCAGGGATACGCCAGACACGCACGTCTTGCCGAACTAACCGGCACCCGTGGACTGGAGTTGCGCCTGTATCTTGGCGGGCACGGTCAGGGTTTCAGGGGCATGACAATAAAGACGGCGCTGTCGTCATCCTGCTTTGTTATCTTGATGGCACCATTTGACTCGTTCAAGGTAAAGATGGCCTGTCCTTCTGCCATGACTTCAATGATGCCTGACAGATGAATTCCGATAAAGCGAAGCTCCAGCTCATTTTCACCGGTGTACTCCGAGGCGACTTCGGTTTCGGCCAAGCCCTGTCCAATTGATGACACGCGCAAGTGTGTACGGTCCTTGGCAATCTTGACCTCAACGACTTCCTTGGTATCCCTTGAAACTGTCAGAACCTTGCGGAGTTCCGTGCTGAGTTCCGCGCAGTCGAGAGTCATTGTGAGATCGGTGTCTTGAGGAATGAGACGAGAATATTCCGGAAAATCGTTCATGATCAGCAGGCTGGTAAACTGAATTCCATCGCTGACAAAGCGTATTTTTGTATCGCTGTATTGAACCTTGATTTCTCCGCCTGCACCAAAAACGCGCGTGAGGGTTGTGATTGCCTTTTCTGAAATGATAATTCCCGGAAAGTCCTTAAGCCCCTTGGGAGCCTTGGTCGAGACGACGGCCATGCGGAAGCCGTCTGTCGCGACTGCATCGAGAAAGGTGGTGCGTCCCTTCTTCTGAGTATTGAAATGAACCCCTTTCAGGTAGACACGCTGCTCCTCCCGGGATATGGCAAACTTGGTGCGATCCAGAAGGTCTTTCAGGATATCGGTCTTGATGGCGAATGACTGGCCGAAATCATCGTCATTCGTCAGTTTCGGAAAGTCGTCCGGCGGCAGCGTCTGCAAGTCAAAATGCGAGGATCCTGACGAAACGTTCAAAACGGCTCTCTCCGGATCCAGATCAAACTCGCAAACGTCATCCTTGGGCAAGCTCTTGGCAATCGAGCTCAAAATCTGGGCCCTGACTGTTGCCGTGCCTTCTCTCTCCGCAAGTATCGGAACAGTGATCTTCAACTCGCTCTGTCTGTCCGTCGCCGTGAAGTTCACGGTTGAAGAACCCACTTCGATCAGAACGTAGGCATCAATCGGTGATACCGGGCTGGAATTCACGATCGACAGCATTTGACTGGCAACCTTGTCCAGTTGCCCTACCAGTATGCTGAACTTCATAACTGCATCTCCAAACTCATCAGTCCCTGAATATCGGTCAAGCCAGGCTGTCCTTCAGGCTGCGGCGAATTTTCGCCAGGCCTTGTTCAATGTCCCGGTCTTTTTGCCTGAGGTTGTTAATCTGATTAATCGAATGAATGATCGTGGTGCGGTCCCGACCGAAACAGGAACCAATATACGGAAACGATTTTGAAGTCAACTCGTTCGCTAAAAAAATGCCCATCTGCCGAGCTCGCACTATGTTGCGAACCCTTTTGGGTCCCCTTATGTCGTCCTCACCCACACCGTGATACTTGGCCACTGCCGTTATGATTTCTTCCACGGTTGGAGGCCGTTGAGACGACACGACATCAGACAGGGCCTGTTCCGTCATTTCGAAGGTCACGGTTTCGCGGTGCAGATACTGTGCCATCAGAATTGCCCTTTGCAGAGCCCCCTCCAAGCGCCGAACATCTCCGGCTATCTTGTCGGCAATAAACTCCAGAACGCCATCGGCAAAATTGAGGCGCAGGCCATTCTGTCGCTCATCCAGTATCTTCTGCTTAAGTATGCCCAGACGCAACTCATAGCTCGGGGGAGACAGCTTCTCGGCCAGACCCTGTTGCAAGCGCGAATTGATTCTCGGGCCAAATTCCTTCATGTCCTCGATGGGATTGAGCCCCGTCAAGATAATCAGCTTGTTCTCGCTCAGAAAATGGCTGAGCGTCAAATCAAACTCCTGAGTCGTGCCTTTCTTGCCCAAGATGAATTGAATGTCATCCACCAGCAGAACATCAGCGGACCGAAGCCGTTCACGGAAATCGAGCAGAACGCTGTTCTGATTGGCCTTGACGAAATGATCCGAAAAGTGTTGACCGGTCAGGAAGGCATATTTCAGGTTCGGGCTTTGGGCAATCAGCATCCAGCACACGGCGTGCAGCAGGTGCGACTTGCCGAGACCGACATGGCCATGAAGATAGAGCGACTTGAAACTTTGCTGGGGGCCATTGGCGATCTGCCATGCCGCCGCGTGGGCCTTGCCGTTGGCCTCACCGACGACAAAATTGTCAAAGTTGCAGCTCCGGTCTGGTCGCAGGCCCCCTTGACCCTTGCTGACGGTCTGCTTGAAGAGGGGCTTCTGTTTTCTTTGGCGGGTATCGGGCTCCGGCCGTACAACCCGATATTTGACGGACGAGACATCCTTGCCGGCTCGCCGGAAGCACTTGATGATTTCACGGTCGTAGTGTTCCGTGATGTAGTCGCCGGAAAATCGGCTGGGAACCGAAAGAATGACGCGTTCACCGTCAACCTTGGCGTGCTTGATATCATCGATCCATTTCTTGTATACATCCCTTCCCAGCAGTATCAGCAGGCTCTCTCGTATGGTTTCCCAATTATCTGACACTAGACAATCTCTCCCAACACATCGTTTCAGTTGCGGCCATCACGACTGGCGCCATGGAAGTTGCTTGACCTTCCACCCGTTCACCGTCCCCCGATGCCCGTCATGATTCAAATCCCCTTCAAATCCCTCGGCCACATTGATGCACTGCACGCTCCGACCCTTTGCGGCCATGGCTTGACCGAACTGTGCTGCCGCTCCCTTGGACCTCGTGCCCGAACGACAGATAAAATACAGGATCGCAGGAATGTTCCCATCAAATCGGTTCTCAACCTGCTCGACAAAGGTCTGGTTCCGTTGCATGTCGGGAAACTCAAGCCATTCCACCAAGACAAGTGGACGACCCGTTTCAGACAGATCTGCGGTGCCGACAAAGGCCCACTCCGAACGCGTTCGCACATCCACGAGGGCCGAATCCTCGTTCGTGACCAGCCCCTGCCAGACGGTTTCCGGATTTTGATCCAAAACTGCGCGTTCCATATCCTCTGACACGACCAAATCAATCCTGAATTGCAGGTTCCAAACAATAATCAGGACGCTGAGTAAAATAAAGGTTTACCGAGTGAAGAAGTATACCGAAAATGAGGTCAGGGACACCTCGACAAAATTTGGTGCGTATGCCTGTAACCCTGCCTTTGTCCTGTTCAGAATGACAGGCTGGCAGCACGAAAAAAATTTTCTGCCTGCGCGAGGAAAAAAAGTTTAGTGCCGGGCAATTCTGAACTCAAGATTGGTGGAATGAGTCCGATCGGGAAAAGGATAGCGATATAAGGCTGAATGATCGCACATTCCGTTTCAACCGGTTCACGAGTCGAATCAAAACCCAACTTCCGAATCACTGATCCATGAACTGATTCGATGCATTCGCGAAAGACCTTTGGGGAAGAATATGCAAACCTGAATCGGGAACGACATTCCTGCGGCCGCTTCCAGCACGAAAAGCGGTTGGTTCAAACAGGAATGAACCGCCTCACCATCCAGCATGGCTGATGCCGTGCCGGTTACTTCGGCCCAGGCAAGAGTGCGTTTCGGCTGAAAGTGTCGGCAGGGTCAACAAAAAGGCGTGACGATAATCATGCAATTCAAGCGGCGAGCAGCTTGATCCGGCGATTGAGGCGGGCCACCTTTCGAGCCACTGTTCCCTTGTGCAACAGGCCCTTGTTCACCCCCCGCATCATTTCGCTCTGGGCCTTTCTGAGGGCCGTGTTGGCCGTTGTGCCATCGCCCCGGGCAATTTCTTTCTCAACCCGGCGTATGTAGGTACGGATACGCATCAATCGGGAATGATTGATCTTGTAGCGAGCTACGGACTGGCGGGCTCTTTTCCTTGCCTGGAGGGAATTGGCCATGTTCAATACCTTATTCTTCAATATGTCGTGCTGACGTCAACTAGGGGCAAAGGCGGCTTTTTCAAGTAGGGATGACAATATGATCGTCCCGTCAGGAAGTGCTGTCCTTCGTTCCACTACTTGCCGGTAAACTTGGGCGTTCTTTTCTCGACAAAGGCCTGCGTTCCTTCAATCTTGTCCTCGGTCGCAAAAAGGGAGTGAAAGAGCCGTCTTTCGAGTAGCAGGCCCTCCCTTAATGACAGGGAATCGACCTGATTGACGGCTTCCTTGATGGCCAGAACCGCGAGGGGCGGCTGCTCGGCAATTTTCTTTGCGACGGCCATGGTTTCAGACTTGAGGTTCTTGTCCGGCACCACTCGTGCCACCAGACCGGTGCGTTCCGCTTCCTCAGCCTTCATGCGGCGTCCGGTCAGGTTCATTTCCATGGATTTGGCCTTCCCGACGGCTCGGGTCAGCCGTTGCGAGCCACCCAGACCCGCCATGATGCCCAGATTGACTTCCGGCTGACCGAACTCGGCGGATTGCCCGGCAATGATGATGTCACACATCATGGCCAGCTCGCAGCCCCCGCCAAGAGCGAAACCGATGACGCCGGCAATGATCGGCTTGCGACACTGCAGGAAGGCTTCGGATTCGGAGCCAAACCGGTTGCTGGCAAAAAGGTCGACAAAATGCTGGTCAGCAAATTCCTTGATATCGGCCCCGGCGCAAAAGACATCATCGCCGCCGAAAATGACCATGCAGCGAACATCCTCATCTTGGTCAAATTTCTGCAAGGCATCTGTCAGTTCCTCCAACAGGGCAGCACTCAACGGATTGTATTTTCCACGACACAGGGTGATGATCCCGACCTTTGCCGCAATCTCCGCACTGATATTTTCGTAAGCCATATTTTCCCCTTCACCAAGACAGCAAGCAACGGACCAAACAGCTACTTTTGGCACCGCATACAATAATAGGTCGATCGGCCGGATTGCACAATTCGTTTGATCATTCCGTCGCATTCAGGTTTGGGGCAGGGTGCCTCGGTGCGCTCATAGACCTTGAACTGGTGCTGAAAGTAACCCATGCTGCCTGTGACGCTACGGTAATTGCGAAGCGAAGATCCGCCGGAGCGGATCGCATCGTGCAACACTTGCCGAATGGTGTCGGCCAGCTTGCCCAACCGCTTAATGGATATCTGACGGGCTTTGCGCTTCGGTGAAATTCCGGCCAGCCACAGAGCCTCGCTGGCGTAGATATTGCCAAGTCCGGCGACAATTCGTTGATCCAGCAAAACGTTCTTGACGGGTGCCGACTTGCCCTTGAACCTGTCGTGGAGGTAACGACCGCTCAACGCGTTGCCGAGAGGTTCAATGCCCAACGAGGCCAGCCACGGATAGTCGGCCAGCTTGCTCAACGGCACAATATCGATGATGCCAAATCGTCTCGGGTCGTTATAGACCACGGCTTCTTCATCGGCAAGATGAAGGATGAGATGATCATGTTTCGTGATTGAAGCGGCCGTCCAGGGCGAGTCCAATTGGGATGAGAAGAAAGTGAAGCTGCCAGTCATGCCCAGATGAACGACCAGACAGCTCTCATTGGACAGTTCACAGAGGAGAAACTTCCCTCGACGTCGGATGCTTCCCACTCTTTGACCCGTGAGCTGCTCGGCCAGATCTTCGGGAACATCCCGTCTGAGACGTCGGCAGAACAATTCGACCCTGCGGATGGCCTTGCCAGACAGAAACCGTTCCAGTCCCCGCCGGACTGTCTCAACTTCAGGAAGTTCAGGCATTCACAGATCCACCATTTTTGTCTTGACCGTTCCAGTTTGAGTTCTGAATGGAAGGTTCTGGAAAACTTCGTACTGAATCTCAGTTGTCGGCCAGTACCAGTTCCGATCCTTTTTCACCGATCATGATTGCCGCGGCATTGGTATTGCCGGAAACGATTTCAGGCATGATGGAACAATCGATAACCCGGAGTCCGTCAACACCACGAACCTGCAAGCGTTCCGACACGACGGAATCATCTCCTTGACCCATCTTGCACGTCCCCGTCGGATGGAAAATTGTTTCTGAGGTATTTCGAATCCAATCCAGAATCTGCTCATAGGAATCGATATTCGATCCAGGCCGGACCTCGCTGTCAATTTGCTGGCAGACTGGTTCGCTAGAAGCGATTCGACGAGCAATCCTGACTCCCTCCACCATGGTTCGCTGGTCGGTCTCTGTTGCGAGATAGTTGGGGCTGATGATCGGATAGTCCATCGGATCTGCTGATTTCAATCGCACGGTGCCCTTGCTTTCCGGTCTCAGTTGGCATACGGAGGAGGTAAAGGCCGAAAACCTTTCGACACCCTCGCCAACCTTGGTTGCTGACCAGGGCTGAATGTGGAACTGTATATCCGGCGTTTCGACATGATCACCGGTTTTGATAAAGCCGTGGACCAGGCTTGCGGCCATGGTCATGGGCCCCGAGCGGGTTGATGCGTACTTCAGTACCATTCCAATTTTGGCTGGCCAACTGTGCGCTTCGTCATTCAGGGTGGGTATGTTGCATTTGTTGACAACTCGAGCTTGCAGATGATCCTGCAAGTTTTTTCCTACGCCCTGTCGGTCGACAACAACATCAATGCCGAATTCATGCAAGGCTTGTCCATCCCCAATTCCCGACAGCATCAGGAGTTGGGGTGAGCCAATGGCACCGGCGCTGAGAATGACTTCCCTGCGCGCCAAGATGTGCCGTTCTTCACCGGAGGGACTTCGAACACTGACTCCAGTGGCTCGCTTCCCGTCAAAGCCGATTTTCGTGGTTCGGGCGCGGGTCAGTATCTTCAGATTCGGTCGCTTCCGAACTGGATTCAAATAAGCAACGGCCGCACTGCAACGGCGCCCTTTGTGAGTGGTAACCTGAAAATACCCCACACCCTCCTGCGTAGCACCGTTGTAGTCGGGATTTATTTCGTATCCACAGCTTGCGGCTGCCTGGATCCATGAATCGCAGATAGGTCGAAACAGGCTTGTCTTGGATACGTGCAACGGCCCGGAATCGCCCCTTAGGGCATCGCCACCCCCTTCAAAGGTTTCCGCCTTCTTGAAATGTGGAAGAATATCGTCCCATCCCCAGCCAGTATTGCCCATTTGGCGCCAACGGGCAAAATCCTCTGGTTGTCCTCGAACATACAGCAAGCCGTTAATGGACGAGGAACCTCCCAAAACTTTCCCACGTGGCCAACGCAGGCTTCGACCGTTCAAGCCCGCATCTGGTGCCGTTTGATAGCACCAGTCAACATTGGGGTTGTGCATGGTTTGAAAGTAGCCAATGGGAATGTGAATCCAGGGATTTCTATCCTTGCCGCCCGCCTCAACAAGGGCTACCCGATGGGCTGGATTGGCACTCAGGCGATTGGCCAGCACGCACCCTGCCGATCCGGCTCCGACAATGACAAAATCGAACTCTTCAGGCATCGAGACAAACCTCCCCCGTCAGGATCCATAAATGAGAGCGGGTAACCACAGGGCGATTTGCGGAAACGCAAATACCAATATGAGACCAATCAGCTGAATCACCATAAACTGCATCATGCCCTTGTATATGTCAATCAGATCCCAGTCCGGCACAACGCCCTTGAGGAAGTAAGCGGACAGGGCAACGGGTGGACTGAGCCAGGCCGTCTGGAGGTTGACGGCCACGAGAATGCCAAACCAAATCAGATTGACATCCAGCTGAACGAGAACCGGCAGCAGTATCGGTATGATGATCAAAACGATGGGGACCCATTCGAGGGGCCATCCCAAGAGGAATATCAGCGCCATGATCATGATCAGTATCATGGTTGTAGACAGATCCAGAGTCAGAAGCAGTTCCGTGAGCATGGTGGGTGTTCCCAGACGAGAGAACACGGCGCCGAAAAAGTTGGAAGCCGCCACCAGAAACAGAATGAGTACGGTGATTTCCAGCGTTTTGATCAAGGCCGTATAAAATCGTTCCCACGTCAGTTTCCGATAGCACAGGGCCAGAATGATGGCCCCCATTGCACCACAACCGGCCCCTTCTGTCGGAGTTGCCCAGCCAAAAAGAATTGAGCCGAGGGAAAAGGCGACCAGGGCGGACGGGGGTACCAGACCAACAAAGAACTCGTACCAAAGGTCCGAAAAGAAAAATCCCGCCGGCTTGACCTTGCCGACCCATTTGGCCACAACAAGAATCAAGGCGCCCCAGCCAGCTGGAACGATCAGCCAGGATAAAGGGAATATTCCGGTCAGAGAACCGGACAGGGCCATAATGAGAAGAGTAAAGAACATGACCAGGGAAAATATGACCAGAACTGCCTCAAGCCAGTAGTGGTTTGAGGTTTCCGGCCGTTCCTCTGGGGGAAGAATTGGGCCAAGAGCCGGATTCATCCAGCAGCGAACCATCGTGTATGCCGCGTAAAGAAAGGCCAGGAGCAATCCGGGTATGATGGCAGCGGCAAAGAGATCGATGACAGGGACCTCCATGACAGGCCCCATAACGACAAGCATGATTGAGGGGGGAATGAGAATGCCGAGAGTTCCACCGGCCGTAATGGCACCTGCTGAAAGCTGGACATCGTAGCCCGACCGATTCATGACCTTGGAAGCCATGATTCCCAAGATGGTTACGGATGCACCGACAATTCCCGTTGCCGCTGCAAAAATGGTTGAGACAAACAAGACCGCGAGATACAAGGCTCCCCGCGTTTTTGACAGCATCAGCTGAACCGAGGAAAACAGGCGTTCCATCAGCCCCGCCTGTTCCATGACAATGCCCATGAACACGAACAGCGGTACGGCAGCAAGGGTTTGTTCCAGCATGACCGCATTGAACTGGAAGGTCTGGAGATAGAACACCAGTTTTCCACCAAATCCCCAAGCCCCGAACACAAAGCCAAGAAAAATGAGGGTGAATGAAATGGGAAAACCCACGAATATGGCAAACAGCATGACCGATATCATGATGATGCCGATGATCTCGGTTGGTATGTCGGCCAGCCCTGTGCCCTTGACAAACGCAGTCCACCACTCGCCCAAAAGAAGGGCTTCCGGAAATACGACACTCAGGACTATCAGGGTCAGCACGACTCCATAGACGGGAATGATCTGGAGAAACCTTCTTGCTCTGTTGCCACCCATTGCATGAAGGCAACGAAGAAGCTCAGCCACGCCCTGAAGAATAAGAAAAAAGGCTCCCAGGGGCATGGCCGTCCGGGCCGGTGCCAGCGGAGCCATGAGGGTTGAATCCATGGTTCGCTCCCAGCGGACCCAAGAGTTGACGGTGAATTCCAGCGAAACCCAAAAGAAGAAGATCATGGCGGGAAAGTAAAGCATCAGATAGAGTGCTGCGTCGACAGTGGCTTGAGTCCTCCGTGACCAGTTGCGATAGAGAAAGTCAGCACGAATGTGGACCCCGCGCATCAGAACATAACCAGCTCCCACCATAAACAGGGCTCCTGCAAACATGCGGCTCGTATCGTAAGCCCAGAGGGTTGGGGCGATGAAAAGCTTTCGTGCAACGACTTCGTACACCATTGCAAAAATGACCGGAAGCAGCAGCAGGCAACCAATTCGACCGACCCAGTTGTTGATGTTTTCAATGACATATATGACCCACCGCATCCACGGAGTCATGTCACGCGGGGTTTCTCCGGGTTTTGATGTTCGACCTTCGGCGATCAACTCATCCTGATAATCAAGTTCAGGCGTGGTGGCGTTATTTTGCATGTGATTCGCCTTGTTCGGCTACAGAACTGCCCGACTCTCGCCGGAATGAAGGGGCAGAAAATGAGGGAGAGGAAGTAACTCCTCTCCCATTAGATGCTTTTATTGATTCAGGGAATCAGCAAAGGCCTTGCCCAATTGGGCGTTCGACGTTTGAGCTCCGGCCCAGAATGGAACCGCAATGGTGGCAAATTCCTTTTGGCTGTTCCAGACTTCGGCGAAGAACTCGTTCTCTTCGGCATTTTTCTCAAGCGTGGCCCGAGCAGCATTCATGTATTCCGGAAAATAATCGGCCGGCGTGTCATGCAGGATGACGCCGTGATTCTCGGTCAGGTCCTTGAGAGCCTTGCCATTTTCGTAAATGCGATAAGCCAAGGCCTTGGTCAGAGATGCGTTGGCGGCAACCGCGATGGCTCTCTGCTGATGCTCGGTTAGCGAATCATATACATCGCCGTTGATGTAAAGGTCGGCATTCACGACGACCTGGTGCAGACCTTGCAGGTAGTAATGCTTCAGGACTTTTTGAAAGCCAAATACACTGTCGGGTTTTGGACAACACCATTCCGCGGCATCGATTGTTCCTTGCTCAAGCGCTGGCAGAATGTCACCACCGCCCATGGCAACGGAAGCTACACCGATATCCTTGTAGGTCTGACCCGGAATGCCCGGCGGGGTTCGGAAGCGATACTTGCGAAAGTCCTCCATCGAGTTGATGGGTTCCTTAAACCAGCCCAAGGCTTCGGGACCGACAGGCTGGAGCATGAATCCCTTGACGTTGACGCCCATTTCATCCCAGAGCTGATCGTAGAGTTCGTGCCCCCCCCCATACAAAAACCATGACAGAAAGGCGATATTGTCAATGCCGACACCGGCTCCAGCCACCGGCGAGCCAAACAGCATGGCCGCCGGGTGCTTGCCGGACCAGTAGTGGGTCCAGGCGAAGCCACCATCAATGAGACCGGCATCGACGGCATCAAGCGTTTCAGCAACGCCAACCACGGCTCCGGCCGGAAGAATTTCGAAAACCACTTCATTGTTTGTCAGAGCCGCAACATCGTCGGCGAACTCGTTCAGCATGACCACCTCGTCAGCCGTGGCCGGAATCACGGACTGAACCTTGATGACGACTTCCGAAAACACGGCATGCGCCGACATGAACAGAAACGTCAGGGCTGCAAGAACAGCCTTGGAAACAACATTTTTTACGTTTGACATAAGATCTCCCAATCAAGCCCTCTCCCGTTAGCCACTGATAGCCAGCGAAGGCAAAAACTGGCTGGAACTTGACTAACAAACCATTGGGAAGAATAGTTCTTTCAATGAAAATTGCTAATGGAAATTTGGCGTCAAAAGGTCCGCCAAAATAACGCCTGATGAATGACGTTTACATGGGAGCCAAGTGCTCTTTGAGGCGACCGTTCGTCACCGCCAAGAACAAGGTTGGGACCGCCGAAGACAATTTGGTCTCACCCGGTCAGTTTGCCATACCCCTGTGAGCGTCTACTGGCGGTATTTCAGATAGTTGGCAATGGCCGGAATTGTGGACTGCTCAAGCACCTGCTGAGTTGGTGCGTATGTCAGCACCTGACCGTCGTGCAGAAAGACCGTCTTGTCTGCAAATCGCAAGATTTCATCAGGGGCGTGTGACACCAACAGGACGGTCAGATTGTGTTCCTGGCTCAGGCTCTTGACCAGTTCCAGCATTTCTTCTCTCAAGGCTGGTCCCAGAGCGGTAAACGGTTCGTCTAAAAGCAGGACAGGGCGACGCATGACCAAAGACCGGGCGATGGCAACCCGTTGCCTCTCACCGCCCGAAAGATTCTTTGGCAGTCGTTCTTCCTTGCCCTGCAGTCCGACCTTTGCCAGAGCTGAGCAGACTTTCTGCCGTTCCATGCTTGTCGCTTTCAATCGAGGATTCAAGCCCAGCAGGGCATTTTGAAAGGCCGACAGATGGGGAAAAAGATTGTGTTCCTGAAAGATGATGGATACGGGTCGGTCCTTGGGAGGCAAGTGAGAAATCTCATGACCCTCAAAAAGTATTTGCCCTGATGTGACCCCTTCAAAGCCGGCGATCAACGAAAGAAGGGTGCTCTTGCCGGCACCGCTCGCTCCCAGCAAGCCGTTCAAAGATCCTTTTTCAAGATGAAGGTTCACGCTTAAGGTCCAATCCCCACGGGAGTGGTTCACATTCACCAGTTCAAGACCTGAAAAGAACACGTCCTAACCTTTCAATAGTGACATAGACGCCGAGACACAGGGCAATCAGCAACAGAGACATGACTGCAGACTCATCAGCACGATAGTTGCCAAGGGCTTGATATAGCAGAAGGGACAGGGTTGGCTCCCGACCGGAACTGAAAAATATGACCGAAGTCAAGTCCCCGGTGGCCATCGCCGCCGAGAGCGCAAAGGCCGTAGCCATGGTTTTCCTTGTGGTTGGAATCTCGACTGTCCTGATCCGGCTCCACCCAACAAGGCCCAAGGTTGCACACAGCTTGTCATGATGCAAAGCCGTTTGTCTCAGGACGGGACTGATCAGTCTCACGACGAATGGAACGGCAATCAGGCCATTGATCAAGGTTGCCAAAAAAAGGCTATAGTCAAAAACTGATATCCAAGGCGACAGAATCACGAATAGCCCGGTGCCAAAGACTACCGGTGATACAATCAGAGATTGACTGCCGATAAGTTCCATGCGATTGGCCAGGCTCACTCGCCTCATTCGGACAGCCAAGTCCCGTGAGGTCATGCAGAGCAGCGTCCCAACGGTTATGGCAATGACGCCGGAACCAACGCCAACCAGCAGACTTCGCCCCGATGCAAGCCATACCATTTCATTGGTCAGGACACTGACCATTGGACCGTCAAGACCGCGCACCAAAGTGGCGAGGATCGGACCTGATATCCACAAGCAGCCAATGCCAATCCATGCGCCGTCGTTCAGCCGGCTGAAGAGGGATTGGCAATCCGGGCGAAAAATGGTCCGACTTTCTGTCGCACTTCCCTCAGGCAGAAGCGAAAACCGTAGCAGCAGCAACGATACAACAAGGCAGATCAAGACTTGGATCAGGGCAAAAACAACGGCTTTCGATACATTGAAATTGGAGCGAATTTCATGAAAGATGGCGACCTCCAGCGTGGTCGCCTTAGGACCACCACCCATGATCAAGACAGTCGTAAAGCTGGTAAAGCACAGCAAAAAAACCAGAATGGCAATGCCAGGCAGGGATTCTCGGATTTTCGGCAGCTCGATGTATCGGAATATGGCACCGGAGGTCATGCCGGTCATTCCTGCAATTCGCCAGGACTCACCGGGGATCATGTCCCAAACAGGCAGAAGCAGCCGGACAACAAGCGGCATGTTGAAAAACACATGGGTAATCAGAATGCCGGCAAGACCATAAACCGGTTTTAACGGTTCCAGCCCGAATTGTTCCAAGGCATGACTGATGATGCCCTGGTGTCCCCACACGGCCAGAATGCCAAAAATGGATACCAAGACCGGAATCACCAATGGCAGGCCAAAGAGATTGACAATCACTTGTCGCCCCGGAAAGCTTTTTCGACGGGCAAGGGCACGAGTGACAGGAACGGCGAACAGAACGCTCAGGAACGTAGAGAGTGCAGACTGGAGAAACGTAAATTCAAGGACACTTAAGGTATAGGCATCGAACTCTAGCGAAGTTTCATCGCCGGAGAAAACCAGCGAGAGGTAGATGACAGCAAAAATCGCGATGCCCGGAGTCAGTACGAGAGCAACGACTCCGGGCCATGCGAGCGGCTTGTGTCCAACCATTTAGGAGGAAGCGTCTATTCAACCGTGTTTTCAAGCCAAATGTCGATTAGCTCATTGCGGACTTGCCCTGCACGAGCAGAATCGAGAAGAAAAGTGGTGACAGGCACAGGCAAACCTTGGAATGACTGAGGCAAGTCGTCACCAATATCCACAACCGGGTACATGATGTTGGTCGTTGGAATGATGGTTTGGGCGTCGTCTGACACCAAGTAATCCAAGAACCGTTGAGCGAGCTGCTTTTTATCACTATGAGCACTGATTGCAGCCGTCTCGATCTGGATCTGGTGTCCCTCAGGAAAGATCAGGGCCTGATAGCGGTAGGTCTCGTCGAATATCTCGTGATAGGACTGCGAGGTCGTGTAGCTGAGTACAAGCGGAGCCCGACCTTCAAGGAAAAGCCCGTACGCTTCGCTCCAGCCCGGTGTGACGGTCAAGATGTTGGGCTGCAACTGTTGCCAAGCGGTAGCCATGTCGTCTCCGTATACCGAGTGCATCCAGTATAGAAATCCCATCCCCGGCGAACTGGTGCGGGGGTCCTGAATGATGAGTTGATCGGCGAAGTCGCCCTGGATCAGATTGTCTAGGCTTTGAGGCGGTTTGGACAAGAGTTCAGTATCTACCATCACGGCAAAATACCCATAGTCGTAGGGGACAAAGTAACTGTTATCCCAGTTAATGGGAAGATTGTACTTGGCCGTCGTCGAATGGGGTGCAACCATTCCATTCTCTACGGCTTCTGCCATCAAATTGGTATCAAGCCCCAAGATGACATCGGCTTGGGTGTTGTTGCCTTCGGCCTTTAGGAGCGAAAACAAAAAGACCGCATCGCCGCCGGCCCGCCATTCAATTTCGCAGTTGCAGAACTCTTCAAAACCTGCGGCAATCGGAGGTCCTGCACCCCAATCGCTTGCAAAGCCATCATATGTGTAAATGGTAAGAGTTTCGGCTTTTGCCGTGAAAGAACTGGCTAAAATGACGCATGCAACAAGTAGTTTTCGAAACATAGTATCCCCACTCTGGACGGCAAAGTTTTCAAGGAAAGAGCATGCCAGCACTCCTCAATCCCTTCGCCGGTACTAACCGGATCAGGTTCAACGGGTCAGTATCTCGATACTTCTCAGCCAAAGGCTCCCCAAGAGAACGCTGATCGTAAGGTATGACACTAATGTGAGATTGTCAAACTGAAATGAGGATTTCTTTCAAGCAGATTGGTAACAGTTACGTGAAAATCACTTATGGTCTACGCAAGCGGCTATTTCATGGAAGTTTGGCAGTGGATTCGTTGACTGTTTCGACTCGTGTCATGTTCACGATATCTGGGCATTTGAGCCAAATGGTTGCGAGATTCAAATGGTGTGCTGGTATAATTGTGCTGTGGCTGCTGTTGCTGAGAATCCGCAGCACGCACGCTAAGGTGATTTTCTCCAGCGAAGGGGATATAAATTGGGTTCAGCACCATTATAGGCAGATGATGGCCACGCACATGAAACGGTTTGATGATCGCTGGTCGAAGGCTGGGGCATATAGGCATGGCATGACCCGGCGTCAGCACAAGAGGTGTATTGGCGCGGTTTGAAACCATTGGCGATCGCGTGTAACTTGAATATCGGGCCCCTTGACTGACTCAGACATCATTGCGTGCCACACCGCCTGAGGGTCGTGCCAAGGTGACCGTGCTGCTTGTCGTCACAACTTCACCCATGCCAGACATGCCGGACCGAATCCCCGGATCACCTCATGCACCCAGAGACGAGGTTGCCAGGCTCCGATCCTAGATTTCCCACCTCAACTGCCGATAGAACCGTTTATCCGCTGTTGTTCACGTACTCTATGACCGGCAAAGCCAGCCACGTAATGTTGTAAAACATGGCACTATGCAGCCGTAAAGAGGCTGTAGACCTTGAAGTAAGGTTGGAAACAATTTTCGATGTCGGGCAATCTGGTGCAAAATAGGCAACCATCATGCAAAAGGGGGAGTCCGAAACTCCCCCTTCGCCAATTCTTGAAGTGTTTCCAGTCAGAAACTCATCGAAATTCCAGCCCCAATCGTGGTGGTCTTCTTGGTACTCTTGGTGATCGCAAAGTTGGGAGTAGTACTGGTTTTGTACATATCCTCGCTCAGCCTCTCGATCTCAGCGTAGAATTTCGCTCCACCGCCAAGAGCATAGGTGAAGTCTAGATCAATCCGGTTGGAATCCATGGGCAGGCCATTACCACTCTTATCATCCTTCTTGGAATAGGCCAGAGCGATGTTCGAACCGCTACTGATGTCTCTCGAAAACTTGAGGCCCATGGCCGTCCACTTGTTCACCGAAATCATGGCTGCAAACGCTTTCGGGGCAGTTGGTGTAGTAGCATCAATTCCCAAAACCGTAGCATCTTCCCCGGACTGCCTGACATAGGTTCCACTGATGGTGTTGCCAGCAAAGTTTCCGCCAACACTCAGGGCCATGACATCGTTGCTGTCCATGCCCAAGCCTACACTGATAGTCCCGGCGTCATATTTGGCTCCAAGCGACCAGGCATCATCGCCGGATTCGCCCGATGTCAGGGCATAGGAAACCGAGGCTATGGAACCGGTCAAAGCAATCGCTGTCCGGCCTGGTGTCGTGGCGGGCATGTTTGTACCCTTCAGAGTAACCGCAAGATTTGTAGCAGTTGTTGCCGGCTTGGCCGCCAAAGTTCTACCACCTGCCTTCTGTTTTACGATTGAGATTTGCTTCCCATTCTTAACGACATCAGCTTCCAACGCATCAGTTTCACTTTTCGTTCCAGATTTGAAATAACCCACAACATTTCCCGACGTCAAGACACCATCGGCACTCATCAGGTCACTGAGCTCTAATGCGCTGGCCAAGGTTGGAAGTTTAAGCGGCATCGTGTGGGTTTTCGCATCATTACCGGTACCTGTTGTGTAGGTGTAATTCACGGGTTCAAGCATGACAGTCTTGCCGGATATGGCATCTGCATCCGCCAGACCGATGTTGCCCACCAGATCAATGCCCGGATCATTGTCGCCAAACTGCAACTTCCATGACCCATCTGCACCACCGATGAACGCACTGGCTTGGTTGACACCGTTCTTGCCATCCGCGCCCTTGCCTTCCTCGTCAATCGAAATGGCCGCCCCAAACAGCAGACCCCCATCGGTCACACCCGATGATGAAAACTTCACCTCGTACTCGACGACTGTCTGAATGTTATCGGAATCCGGGTCCTTGCTCGTGTTGTCATCCACACGCTTGAGACCCATCTTGGCGGAACCCGACAGAGCCACCGACGGCGCTGCCGCTTCCATTTCGTCCGCCGGCATGTCGGGGACGTCTTCCATCATGGAAACATCCATTTCAGCACCGTCCACAGCGGTGCTGTCATCCATGGAGACGTCTACCCCCCCCCATGGTTCTCGGCGTAGGCATACGCTCCCGCGAACGCCAGCACCATTGAGAACACAATCAACTTTGGCATGATTCTTACTCCTATCTCATGTTTAAAGTTCACGATTTGTGAGGGCAAACTACCCCGGCCTCTTGATGTTTTCAATGATCTGGGCCCCAGTCGATTTCATTTTCTTCAAAACTGTCGCATTTTTGCGACAGTTGGAGCGTTTTGTCCGTGTCAGGGGGTGTATCAGACAGCCAAAATTTCTGATAGCGAAGGTTACCCTGAAAACTGTTGGTTTGGGTACTGAGGTTGGGGGATTGACCTTCTTGGAGATTTCGCGCTTCAAGCACATGTTCATACGCTGGATCAAACCTCGGCCATAGGAAATAAAGTTGGAGGGACTGAGCAGGCATTTCGTGCACTTATGCCCTACCCACAGCCGTTTTAAGAGGTCAGTATGGACGTATCTTCGCTTCCAGCCGGCGGATATTCGTCTAGTGGAGCAATACCTGTCGTTCGTTGCCACCTGAGCGACATGCATGATCCAGCCCCAATACCTCGTTCACCGTAACCTTGCCTCGCTCCAGCTCGGTCTTCGCCACCGCATCGCAGATCACAACGTACCACTTGTTGTCTGGCTTCCTGACGAACGCTCTTTCGGGCCCCCGTCCAGATTCGTATCCACTTCACTTTCGGGATCCTGAGTTGTCCGAATGAGGGTTGACAATAGGACGGCGAACTTTTCACCGGCCGCTCTAACAATACATGGACTGCGCGCATGGACAGTATTTGACATCCTCCATGCGCGTGGCGTAACAACGAACGGTATGACCATTTTGTTGTCTGTATGATCGGAAATACCGCTTATGAACCCGCACTTTAAGCTAGCTGCGTTACAAGAATTCATCGATAGTGACGATCGCCGGCTCAACCCTTTTTTCGTCGGTCGTGACGACATCATGAGCAATATCATGCGCGCGGCTCATTCGATCGCCGTCCACGACCCAACGGCATCGTCAGTCTGGCCGGCCAAGGGGCGCATGCAGCTCATTCAGGGACCGCCCGGTATCGGAAAGACGTCGCTCCTTGATGCGCTGAACGAACATTGTCTCGATGGAGTTAAGGACAACGACAACGCTCCTTTCATACTGCCCGTCATGATTCCCGAAGCCAAAGCCTTGTCGGCCGCCCATGTCGCAGAGCGACTCTATACAACCATAGACGAGATCAATCGACAGCGACCTAATGATCGGTTGCGGCGCTTCATGTGGGGGTTGACTGCTATCGTCGGCTCGCTCCAGGAACTATCGGTGACTGCCGACGGGTTTCGTTATCGCCGTCAGATTAATACCCCACCAGCCAAAAAACAGAAGTTGCCGCCCAACACGGCCGTCCTACTTTTGATCGACGAGATTCAGACTGTCCTAGGTGGGCCCGACGACGAGGCTGCCCACGTGCTGCAATATCTGGAAGGGGGTAGCCGGGGGCAACCGATTCTGCCCGTCCTCGCCGGCCTCTCCAACAGCAGCCGGGTGCTGGATCGTCTTGGACTATCTCGCATTGGCGGACGCGCTCCCCAAACAATGGAACGCCTGAATAAGGCTGAGGTGGCGAAGGCCGCTCAATCATTCTTCGACTATTTTGGCATTGCGGGAACGACGGTTGAGCAGGAGCGGTGGGCTCGATCCCTCTATCGTTGGTCCAAGGGCTGGCCCAAGCACCTGCAAAACGGCCTGAGTGCCTTGGGCGAGATGCTTATCAGCCAGGGTGGTCAGCTAAGTCAGTGCGACATGATGACCGTGCAGCGCAATGTCGTCAATTTGCGGCACAGTTACTATCTGACCCGCTTCGGCGAGCATGACGACGAACCAGAATTGATCGGCTCAATCATGGCACAACTGGGTCGCGACCCCGTGTCCGCTCGTCACATTCGTAACACCATTAGTTCGGTTATGCAGAAGGAGGAATGGCAGGGCATTGAGCCTCCGACTTTCGAACCCATGCTCCGGCGCGGCTTGATTGACCGACGCATCAGGCCTAGCGGCGAGATCGTTTACACATGTCCTATCCCCTCCTTGCACTCCTTTGCCGTCACGCAGACGGGTTCAACGTTACTAAAGTTGGCGGGTCACGGGCGTGCCGACCTTGTGATAGATGCCATCCGAAAGGGGCAGGATCCGGCGAGCAGCGACGCGTGGGGCCGCACTCCTCTCCATATCACCGCTCAGGAAAACTGGCCGACCGTCATCACAACACTTCTTGATCACGGTGTCGAACCGGACGCGATTGATCAGTGGGGTCGTACTGCCCTGCACATGGCCGCCCACGAAAATGCTGAAGAGAGCATTTCAGAACTGCTCGCCGCGGGCGCGAACATCCACGCAACCGATACGGATGGTGAAACACCCCTGCATCATGCGGCCCGCGAAGACAGCGTTCAGGCGGTTGAGATGCTTCTTGCCGCCCGCGCCAATCCGAATGTTCGTAACAAGATGGACAGAGTGCCGCGGGACGTTGCCCCTGCCAACAGCGAGAGTAGCCGTGCCCTCAATAAGATGGAACACTAACCGGGTTCCAAAGGAACTGGCCTATGCAAGACGCTTTGAATTCTACCATTGCCGTCGAACCCTAGGTGAAAGCATGACATATTTTCCCCACTTTTTCCGGCAGGGTCTCGGTTTGAATCATGCGACTCTGTCATCTCCACCGTGCGGGGTTCGAATTATGCGATCGTGTTCAAACTGAGATACTGTCGCTTTTCCGGATGTACATGGTAGCCATTATGAAACCATGGTTCTTGGCTACTTCAGTCCCAAGCTGGACTTTCATGACATTCCGGTCAGTTTTGCATACGCAATACGCAGCATCTTCAACTCGCCCTCACGCCGGAATCTCCAATCGGAGATCATGAGATTTACATGTGTTTCTTGAGATACTATTCTCTCAATGACTTTTTCAAAACGCAGGAGGGATTATCATGCTTGATACGCTCGACAGATTATCTCCTTCGTCACGCAGTGATGGATGGAACGCAGACCCAAGAAAATCCTTTTCGCTGAGTGCTGACAACTATTGTCACAAGGACATCTTCACGATCGAAAAGGAGGCGATAGTGGGGCGAACTTGGCAATGGGTATGTCATGCTGAAAAACTGGCCCAGCCCGGCAGTTATATCACGGTTCGGGTTCGTGATTATCCCATTGTCGTTTTGCGAACAGGCGAAGGAGTGCTCAAGGCGTTCTACAACGTGTGCAAGCATCGTGGACATGAACTTTTGGCAGGAGAGGGTCACACGAAGAGGGTTGTGTGTCCCTACCACGCTTGGGTATACAATTTGGACGGTCAATTGGTTCGAGCTCCACACACCGAACGGCTGACAGATTTTGACCCATCCGATATCTGCTTGAAGGCAATCAGGGTTGAAGAGTTCTGCAATTTTATCTTTGTCAATCTGGATCCGAATGCGTCATCCTTGGCTGAACAGACTGGAACACTCGCCGATGAGATCAATTGCTGGGCACCCGACTTGGGACAACTCACTTTTTCCCATCGACTGACTTACGACATCAAGTCCAACTGGAAGAACGTCGTCGACAATTTTCTGGAATGCTACCATTGCCCGACGGCTCACAAGGACTTTTGCACGTTGGTGGACATGGACACATACAGGGTAACAACGCACGGCATTTGGTCAAGCCATATGGCCGAGGCTGGCAAGTCGGCCAACACGGCCTACTCGGTAGACGCCGCAACGGTAAAGGATCATGCAGTGTGGTGGCTTTGGCCGAATACCTGCCTGATGAGGTATCCAGGTCGGGGCAATTTCATCGTGCTGCATATCATACCTGTCGATGTTGATCGTACATTCGAGACCTATGATTTCTTCTTCGAGACAGCGGATCAGACCGAGGCCGAAAAGGAGGCCATAAGGTACATCGATGAGGTGCTGCAGGTTGAAGACATAAATCTCGTCGAAAGCGTGCAAAGAGGGATGAGCACGCCAGCGTTTCACCAAGGTCGCATTGTGCATGACCCTTCGGGCTCAGGCAAGTCTGAACACGCCGTGCACCACTTTCACGGTCTGGTGCTGAAGGCATACGCGGAGTGGGAGCGGCACAATGGCTAGGTTAGCCAACAAGGTAGCGGTCATAACAGGTGGGGCAGGGGGAATAGGCACGGCCATCTGTCAGCGGTTTGTCGATGAGGGTGCAACGGTGTATGGCTTCGACGTACAGCAGGCACAGAACGGGTCATGGCCGAGTTTTGTGGTGGATATCACGGATGAAAATGCCATAAAGGACGGCTTCAAATCCGTTGATCGAATTTCCAACAGAGTTGACATTTTGATCAATGCGGCTGGAATCGAAATCGAAAAGACCATTGAAGACACATCTCTTGACGAGTGGAACCGAATATTTGCCATCAATGTGACCGGCACCTATTTGATGTCAAAGCATTGCCTCCCGCTTCTACGCCGGTCGAAAGCCGCAAGCATCATTAACTTTGGTTCCTACGACGGCTTCATTGCCGATCCCAAGCTTGCCGCTTACTGTGCAACAAAAGGTGCCGTCCATGCCTTGACCAAGGCCATGGCATGCGATCATGGCCCCGAAGGTATTCGGGTCAATGCGATTTGTCCAGGGATGGTCAATACGCCAATGATGGAAAGTTTTGTCGGAGGCAGCGAAAGCCTCCAGTCGCTACAGTCCAAACTGGCGGACTTGCATCCATCCAAAACGATGGGTGAACCCGAAGACATTGCCAATTTGGCCTTGTGGCTGGCCTCGGATGAGGCACGTTATGCTTCAGGCCAGCTGTGGATCATAGACGGTGGGCTGACCGCACAGGTTCAGCAAATGAAGCTGTAAGCTGATACTTCAATCAAATTGCGAGACAGGAAACTAGATGACCGCTACAGACAACCAAGTGCTGGAATTTCTTCTTGGTCGAAGATCAAGGTCCTTTTTGACGCTCTGCCAACCGGTACCGTCACGAGATGAACTCCGGACCCTTTTGACGGCTGCTGCCAGAACGCCCGATCACGGCAAGCTTGAACCGTGGCGGTTCATAGTCCTGGAAAAGTCTGCAATGCCCAGAATCGCGTCTGAACTGAGAGAAAGGGGCAAGTGCTTGGACAAAAACCCGTCTCTCGTTGACAAGGCCTGCCAAGTGTTTGAACATGCCCATCTTATCGTGGCGGTTGTGTCAAAGCCAAACAGAGATGCCAAGATTCCCCTTATTGAACAGACACTCTCAGCGGGTGCAGTATGTCTGTCACTTCTCAATGCGGCCTTGGCCACCGGATGGGGAGCGAACTGGCTGACCGGATTTGGGGCTCATGATCAGAAGTTTCGGGAAAAGGCTTTGGGATTGGCTCCTGCCGAAACCATCGCGGGATTCATTCATATTGGCACCGAAACATCTGCTCCACCTGACCGCCTCCGACCCGATGTTGAAGCAATTACTAGCTGGGTGACCGATTAAGCAGGCCCGAAGCACATCGACACCAGTCGCTGAGACGGCACTGTTGCCGGATTTGCTCCGAACACTGTGGGGTACAGCCGGCGTACAACGAACGCTATCATGGCCTGTTGCGGAGATGTTTCTCCAGCCTTCGCAACATGATGGACAGGGAGATCGTAATGATCAGATAGATCAGGGCGACGATGTTATAGGTCTCAAAATACCTGAAATTGCCGGCTGCCGTTACCTTGCCAAGTTGCGTGATGTCCAACACCCCGAGTACGGAGACAAGGGAACTGTCCTTGACCATGGCTACGAAGTCATTTCCCAAGGGGGGAAGTATGGTCTTGATGGCCTGAGGAAAGACAACCAGCCGAAACCGCTGCCATGGAGAAAGCCCAAGCGACAACGAGGCTTCAATCTGGCCGTGGTCTACGGATAGCAAGCCAGCCCGGAACACTTCGGCAATAAATGCTGAGTATCCAATGCTCAAGGCAAGAATGGCTCGCCACAATAACGAAAAATCCCGTGTTCTTATGGGGTCAAGAGCAAGAAAATCTGCGATGTAGTTCCATCCGGCAACAAGTGCCGGTGCAAAGACGAAGGCGACATAGAGAAGCAAGACCAGAATGGGTATCCCCCTGACGATTTCGATATACAGACGGGCAAGTTGTCGCAGAACCATCAACTTCGACAGGCTGGCCAATGCCAGTAGCAGACCCACAAGAGAAGCCATGGCAAAAGCGACGAGAGTAACGAAGATTGTAATGTATATCCCAGTCGATAGGGCTTTCAGTACCTGCAAGTAGGTATCATCAGCCAGTACCTGGTAGCTTGCAAGCACACCAAGTCCCCCGGTAATAACCAACCACCAGGGGAAATCGTCCTTGTTACGATAATCCGGTTTCATTAACGCGTCGGGAGGTCTGATTCGGACAGAGTTGACTCCCGACTGGTTTCATTGGAGGTTGCGATTAACCACCCATCTTGTATTCCAGAAACCATTTGATGTTCAAGGCATCGATGGTTCCGTCATCTTTCATGGATTGGATTGCCTGATTGATGGGCTCAACAAGTTCAGAACCTTTGGGGAAAATAAACCCAAAATCTTCCGTGCCTAATGGCGTGCCAATTATTTTCAGGCCACCATTCGAAGCTTCCACATAGCCATTTCCGGCTGTTCCGTCCGTCAGGACCAGATCAACATCGCCAGTTTTAAGAGCCTGAACACCGGCACCAAAGGTTTCGAAAAGTACGATTCTTGGATTCTGCTCATTTCCGTCCAGAACATCGTACACCCCTACGTAAAATGGTGTTGTACCGGGTTGCGCAGCCATCAGAAGATCGTCGTTGGCCGCAAATTCTTCGGCATTGCTGAATCGGTCCTCATTTCCCCGCACCATCATGACCATTTCCGAACGCATATAGGCATCCGAAAAGTCAACCATTTCCATCCGGTCCTCGCGTATGGTGATGCCTGTCATTCCCAGATCGTACTGCCCTTCACTGACAGCGGCAATCATGGCGTCCCAGCTGATGTACTCGTAGGTGATTTCGGCATTGATTCGCTTGGCAATCTCCTCCATGGCATCGTACTCCCAACCAATGGGGTCTCCGGAATCAGGATCAATGAACTGCAATGGCGGGTAGGCATTTTCGGTTACAACGACAATTTCCTGACCTCCTAGATCCGGAGTCATGTCAGCAACCATGGCTGTTCCAGACAGGATCAGTCCGAGTAGGGTGGCAATAAAACGAATTCGCATCATTCTTCCTTTCAGGATTGTTACGTCCTTGTGCATACTACCCTAAATAACGTTGATCCGAAAGTGGTTTGGTATTCCATGATGCAGCTTCAGGTGGAATGGAGATTTCCTGTGTGAAAAGACTTTAAGCGCAGGGACGCTCACCTACCACGACAAAACATGGATTCCACTGCGGGATTGTTTGGCAGGTGTGGGCTTCAGTTTACCGATCTCACGCGCATCCGCGCATCCATAATGCGAAAGGGGAAACCTGAAGTTTCCCCTTTCGCCAATTCTTGAAGCGTTTCCGGTCAGAAACTCATCGAAACCCCGGCTCCAATCGTGGTGGTCTTCTTGGTACCCTTGGTGATCGAAAAGGCCGAATCGGTACCGACCGTGTACATGTCTTCACTCAGCCTCTCGATCTCAGCGTAGAATTTCGCCCCACCGCCAAGAGCATAGGTGAAGTCCACATCAATCCGGTTGGAATCCATGGGCATGGGACCACCATTTTTGTCGTCCTTCTTGGAGTAGGCCAGAGCAATGTTCGAACCGCTACCGATGTCTCTTGAAAACTTGAGACCCATGGCCGTCCACTTGTTTACCGAAGCCATGGCGGCATAGATTTTCGGAGCGGTCGCTGTGGTGGCATCAATTCCCAGACCCATAGCATCCTCGCCCGATTGTCGGACATAGGTTCCACTGATGGAGTTGCCGGCAAAGGTTCCACCAACGCTCAATGCCATGACATCGTTGCTGTCCATGCCCAAGCCGACACTGATGGCTCCGGCGTCGTACTTGGCTCCAAGCGACCAGGCATCATCACCGGATTCGCCTGATGTCAAGGCGTAGGAAACCGAAGCAATGGTACCAGTCAAAGCAATCGCAGTCCGGCCCGGTGTCGTGGCCGGCATATTTGTACCTTTACTAGCAACCGCGAGAGTTGTGGCAGTTGTTGAGTCTGGCATAGCCGTATATGTCACGCCGCCTGTCTTCTGTTTTATCAGTGAAATACTTTTCCCACTCTCAACATTGGCAACTTCATTGGCATCGGTCGCAGTAGGAGCTGCAGAAAAATAGTCTTCAATATTTACCGAGTACCAACCATTTCCGAGATATTTGACACTCGTTAGAGGGACAGTCAACGCATTGGCCATCGTAGTTGGAAGTTTCAGTGGCTTCGTGTGGGTTTTCGCAGTGGTACCGCTACCTGTTGTGTAGGTGTAGTTTGCAGTTTCCAGCATCAAGGTCTTGCCGGATATGGCATCCGCATCCGCCAGACCGATGTTGCCCACCAGATCAATGCCCGGATCATTGTCGCCAAACTGCAACTTCCATGACCCATCCGCACCACCAATGAACGCACTGGCCTCGTTGACACCGTTCTTGCCATCCGCGCCCTTGCCTTCCTCGTCAATCGAGATGGCCGCTCCAAACAGCAGACCCCCATCGGTCACACCCGATGACGAAAACGTCACCTCGTACTCGACGACTGTCTGAATGTTATCGGAATCCGGATCCTTGCTCGTGTTGTCATCCACACGCTTGAGACCCATCTTGGCTGAACCTGACAACGCCACCGACGGTGCTGCCGCTTCCATCTCGTCCGCCGGCATGTCGGGGACGTCTTCCATCATGGAAACATCCATTTCAGCACCGTCAACAGCGGTGCTGTCATCCATGGAGGCGTCTACCCCCCCCCATGGTTCTCGGCAAAGGCATACGCTCCCGCGAACGCCAGCACCATTGAGAACACAATCAACTTTGGCATGATTTTTACTCCTATCTCATGTTAAAGTTCACGATTTGTGAGGGCAAACTACCCCGACCTCCTGATGTTTTCAACGATCCGGGCCTCAGTCGATTTCATTTTCTTCAAAAGTGTCGCATTTTTGCGACAGTCTGTGGATTTTCCCGACAGATTCAAACTCTGAGAGAGTTCGACAGCAAAAGTTGAACACGGGATAAGGAACAGCCCCTTGATGGATTGAGTTGCAAGTTTCAGGCGGCTTGCTGGCGGTGAGGTCAAGAATTTCTGATATCATCAGCATTTGTTCTTGTAACACTCTATCCCCTGCTTCCGGAGATTGGAGGTGACTTGTTCAATTGCCATTCCCAGTTTTTCAACAATGAAATCAACATCACCTTCGGTAATGGTCAGGCCTGGCGACATGATGTTGAGGTGACCGACGGGTCGCACCAGCAGTCCCAAATCTTCCGCGGCATTGGAGATCAGCTTGCCAATTTCCAGATCGTCTGGAAAGGTCTCCTTCGTTGTCTTGTCCGACACATTCTCGACACAGCGCATCAGGCCCATTCCCCTGACATCACCCACTGTCGGGTAATCACGCAGTTCTTCGATTTTTGTACCGAAATAGTTGCCGATTTTCTTCGCATGATCCAGAATGCGGTCGCGCTCCATGATTTCGATATTCTTCAATGCCGCAACACAACAGACAGGGTGCCCTCCATAGGTAAAGCCATGGGGATAGTAACCGTGTGCTTCCCCGGTCGAGATGACATCATGGATGCGGTCCGAGTAGATCACGGCGGAAATCGGCAGGTATCCGGACGACAGACCCTTGGCCGAGGTAATGATGTCCGGGACGATGCCGAAGACCTCTTCCGAAGCGAACCAGTGACCAAGGCGACCAAATCCGGTTACAACTTCATCGGAAACATAAACGATATCAAGCTCGCGGCAGATGTCACGAATTCGGTTGAGGTATCCCTTGGGCGGGACGAGAACACCTCCAGCCCCCATTACGGGCTCGGCGAAAAATCCTCCGACTTTGTCCGGACCGATTTCGGCGACCTTGTCTTCGAACTCCTGGACCAAAAAGTCGCAAAATGCGGCTTCATCCATGTCTTCCGGAGCGCGATACACATCCGGTGCCGAAATATGATGGATCGTATCGGTGATGAACTGAAACTGCGATGTTCTGTCAGAGGGTTTGTTTCCTAATGACATCGCCGCGTAGGTCGAGCCATGATAAGCTTGCTTGCGTGCGATCATGTGAATTTTTTCAGGATGGCCTCGACACCCCTGATAAAAATGTATCAGCCTGAAGGCGCTATCAACAGCTGTCGAGCCTCCGGTGGCAAAGTGAACGCGGTTGAGATCGCCTGGAGCCAGGCTGGCCAGTTTTGCCGCGAGCAAGGCCGAAGGTTCGTTGGCCATGTCGGTAAAGATTGAGGAGTAGGCAAGTTTTCGGACTTGGTCAGCAATGGCTTCCGCCATCTCTTCATTGCCAAGGCCAATGTTTGTACACCAAAGTCCCCCGATTGCATCAAGGTATGTCTGCCCGTTGCAGTCCGTGATGCGATTGCCGGTGCCCTTTTCGATAACGAGTGCCCCATCCTCTTCAAAACTCTTGAAGAGGGTGAAGGGGTGAAGATTGTATCGGCGGTCTTTTTCCCAAATCTCTTTTGATGCATCATTGATCAGTTCAGGCATGAAAACTCCTCTCACTCTTCCGTTTTGAAACAGGGGTATCGGCAACGTGTCCATAAACAATAAGCGGGATCCAACGCAATTCAAAGGAGCCGGTCACGAGCGAATCCTGCCTCTGGCAACTATGACTTGTCCAGTGAACGAGCAATGAGTTCCTTCATGATCTCGTTTGATCCTCCGTAAATCATCTGAACTCGGGCATCAGTATATAGCTTGGCGATTGGGTAATCCATGATATAGCCGTAGCCGCCATGCAATTGGAGGCATTCATTGATGATTTCATTGGCGGCTTGACTTCCCCAATACTTTGCCATGGACGCCGTCGCTGCATCCAGGCTGCCGGATTCAAGTCTCTCAATGCAGTCATTGATGAAAGAGCGTAGCAGCTCGGCCTTGGTTTTGGCTTCCGCCAGTTTGAAGCGAGTATTCTGCAAGTCCATCAGCCGTTTGCCGAAAGCCTTTCTGTCCTTGACATATTTGACGGTCTCCTCGAGAGCCAGATCAACGGCTCCCAACGAGCCGATAGCAATCAATAGCCTTTCCCAAGGCAGTTGTCGCATGAGCTGATAGAATCCCTGACCTTCATCCTGTCCCAGCAAATTGGTCTGCGGCACCATGACATTCTCGAAAAACAGTTGAGCGGTGTCGTTACCTCTCTGCCCCATCTTGTTGAGTGGCTTGCTGCGCTCAAAGCCCTCAAGCTCCCGGGTATCAACAAGTATGAGAGAGGTTCCTTTCGCCCCCAGCGACTTGTCTGTCTTGGCGGTCAGGATGACAAGGTCAGCTGACCCTCCATTGGTAATGAACGACTTGGTTCCATTGATGCGGTAATGATTGCCTTTTTTCTCAGCTGTTGTCTGGATGGACTGAACATCAGAACCGCCGCCAGGTTCAGACATGGCCAGTGCTCCAATAACTTCGCCACTCACCAGTTTGGGCAACCAGAAGGATTTTTGATCATCGGATCCATAATTGACCAGGTAGTGGATGACGATCGACTGGATCCCATAGCCCCAAGAAGTGTCGCCACATCGGCCCTGCTCGTATAGGGCAATGGAGTCAAATCCAAATGAGCCGCCGCTGCCACCGTATTCCTCGCTTACCGATCCACCCATGATGCCCATTTCACCGGCCTGTTCCCAAAAGCTGCGATCTACAACTCCATTGGCAACGAACTTGTCAATTTTGGGAACCAGGCTATCGTTGAAAAAGCGCTGAACCGAGTCGGCAAAAATCGAATGCTCTTCAGTCTTCCAGGAAGAAGTTTCGGTAAATAGTCTCATTGGCTGTTCCTTGGTGATGACCTGCAGTGTCTGTCAGAATTTGTCCGTGAATTGCCTCGGGGGATTTTCTCGGCCAGATATTGAGCAAACTCGTAGTTGGGTCTTTCCAAGTGTGACAGATGCCCTGGATCCGGAAAATCGGACTTCATTCCGGCAAACACTCGCTCCGTGCACTCTCGGTCTTCCTCATTGACCTTGTCCAGAAGTGCTCTCAGTTCAGCAAAATGCCTCTGGGAGTCTGGGGCGTTGGCAAAATCCTTCGACATCCCTCCACCAAAGAATATTCGAACCTTGCCTGGAGCAAGCGGGTAAAGGGACAGGTACCAGAAATAGCCGGGCGTCAGAGTGATCATCCAGCCGGGATAAATGGCGAGAAGGTAGGTCATGTATCGCCGGTCACCGACCAGTCTCCTGTTGTCGGGATGGGCCACCGAAAGGGTGAATGAGGCGTCCTTCTGGAGCGTGTGATAATTGAATTCGGCAAAGCCCTCAGGACACTCGATTTCATCAACCTTGGACAGACCGCCGATTGTGGCCGCGTGACATACGGGCAGGTGGTAGCTCTCCATGAAGTTCTCGGCCAGAACCTTCCAATTGGTGTTCCATTGATAGATCTCAAAAAATACCTGTCGGTAACCCGCCATGTCGTAGTCGCTTATCATCTCCTCGATGCGTGCAAGCTTGTCGCGAACGGGTCGCGCTCCTGGATCAAGAGATACCAGTACCCATCCCAACCATTCTTCACATCGAATAGCTGGAAGGGAATAATTCCTTCGATCGAACTTGACATTGCGGTTCATGGCCGGAGCACCGCGTAGCGTGCCATCCAGATTGTAGGTCCAGCCGTGATAGGGGCATACGATTGCTCGCGTGTTCCCGCAACCGGTCAGGAGTGTTGACATGCGGTGGCGACACACATTGGCGTGGGCTCGAATCTGGCCGGAGTTCTCCCGAACAACCATGATGGGCTGCCCGGCCAAGTCAAGGGTTGTATAGTCGCCGACGTTTGGCAATCCGTCCGAACGACCCACGCAAAACCATTCCTTGGCAAAGATGTTGGCCATCTCCGCGTCCAGAAAATCGGACGAGGTGTAGACACTCTTGGGCATGGCTTTAGCCTGGGCGAAGGGTTCAAATGCAACATCATGCAACTGACTGACGGGATCGCTATACCCGATGGCATCACTCATGAACGTCTCGCCTCTTTCATTGCACTGTATTTGCCAAGTTGTAAGATGTAAACAGTCATTCCGTTTCAATTCCAAATGAATAGACTAACTCAGTGGCCACAGTATGGGTATAACTAGACTCGCCAGAATTCCCATGCAAATTGTGAGCGGCAGACCGATCTTGAAGAAATCCCTGAAATCATAACCCCCAGGGCCATACACCAGAGTGTTAGTCTGATAACCGATTGGCGTGGCAAAACTGGCCGAGGCCGCAATCATGACGGCGACGACCAGCCCTCTGGGGTCGACACCCAGGCTCCAGCCCACGCCAATGGCGACTGGGGTCAATATGACGGCAACGGCACTGTTTGAGAACATTTCGGTCATGATGGACGTGAGTATGTAGATGGTCCAGACGATGAAAAATGGATGCAGGCCTTCAAGCCAGTACGAAAAGAACGACCCCAGAAGATTCATGCCCCCGGTAACCAGCATGGCCTCGCCAATGCCGAGCATGGACCAGATCAGGACCAGAAGGCGAGCATCCGCAAAGGAAAAGGCCTCTTCGGCATCAATGCATCGTGTAACCAGCACCACGGTGACGGCCAGGATGCCCAAGAGGGCAATTGGAGCCATTCCGAAGGCTGCACCCAGTACAATGCCCACAAGAGACAAAACGGCGATAGGAGCTTTTTGACGCCTGTAAGGGTGGGCGCTCAGTTCCGATACCTCCACAAGTCTGAAGTCTTCGGCCAGACGGCTCATGTCCTGAGTCGCACCCTCAATGAGCATGGTGTCGCCGATTTTCAGTTCCACTTCCGTGAACTGAGGGATAGCCTTCTCGGTTGGTCGATGCAGGGCAAAGGGATACACATTGTACTTCCGGTCCAGATTCAGATCCTTCAGCTTCTTCCCGATAATGAGGCATCCCGGCGAAATCAGGACTTCCAGCAATCGGGATTCTCTCGACGACACCTTGCGAATGGAGGCACCCAAATTGGCTGAATCCTGCTCGGGGCGGTCTTCAGTCTCCTCGCTTGACTTGCTCAAGCCATATTGACCGAAGATTACATCCAGTTCCGTCGCGGAGGTTCTCAACACTAGGCGGTCTCCGACATCAAGCACGACATCCTTGACAAGGCTGCGGCTGGGTTCACCACCGCGATAAATGTCAATGATGCGCACATTGCGCCGAGCAAACAGACTCACGTCCATGGGTTTTTTGCCAACAAGAGGACTGTCCTCAGGAATGACGACCTCAACAAAAAATTTCATCTTGCTTCGGTCGCGTATCAATTCGGTCAAGGATTCTCGTTCCGGCAACAGTCGTGGAGCAAAAATGGCGAGGTAGGTTATGCCGAAAATGGCCAAAATGATGGCGAGGGGCGTAACTTCAAACAGGGTAAACGGTTCCAGCCCGTTGTTCCGCGCCACGCCGTCAACCAGCAGATTGGTCGATGTGCCGATCAGCGTGCACATCCCGCCAAATATCGAAATGTAGGAAAGCGGAATCAGGAGCTTGGAAGAGGAGGTGCCCAAATCCTTGGCCAGCTGTATGACCAGCGGAATCATGACCAGGACCACGGGCGTATTGTTCATGAAAGCTGACGAGAAGATCACGAAGAAAGTCAGGAACGCGATGGTCAATATCGGCCGGACCTTGCTCATGCTCCGGATCAGTTCCAGGACTGATGACAGAACCCCGGTTCGGACCAACGCGCCGGACAGAATAAACATCGAGCCTATGGTCCATGGTGCCGGGTTGGAGAATACATTCAACGCCCTTTGAAAAGGAAGGATGTTGAGTATCAGGAGAACCGACACGCCTCCCAAAGCCACGACTTCAATCGGATAGACATTGTTGAAGAACAGAACGAACATGCCGATGATTACCAGGAACACGATCACGGAGTCCGCATGAGCTAACACAGGTTCTAGCATATCATCAGGTCTAAATTTTGAAGTGATCGGTCACGACAATAGCAAGACACTTGTCCTGAGGCATCTCTCAGGTCCTATCAAACCATTCTATCCCGACCGGCCAATTTCGGCAATGAGCAAAATGAATGCATCAATCTGAACCCGGCAACGAGTCTGCGTATTGGCTGACTGACGATTTGTGCCGATGCAGTCGTCAAGGCTTGTATTCATACAGCCAATCATGCTGTGGAGATGTCTTGAAGCGCCATTTACGTAACGGGCCAGCCATGACGTTCAAATAGTACATCTCGTAACCGAACGGGGTGCCGCACGGATGATGACCCTTGGGAACCAGAACCACATCATGATTTTGGACACACATCGTTTCATCCAGAAGGCCATCGTCCGTGAAGACGCGCTGAAATCCAAACCCTTGAACTGGATTCAAGCGGTGATAGTAGGTCTCTTCGAGGTAGGTGATATTGGGGTAGTCATCTTCGTCATGACGGTGCGGAGGGTAGGAGGACCAATTGCCCTGAGGCGTGAAGACCTCGGTAACCAGAAGACTGTCGGCGACATCACGATCCTCCATGGCAATGTTGAATATTTCCCGGGTGTTGGTTCCGACCCCTCGAATCATGAAATCAACCCCATCGGGGCCGATGATCTGGGTTTCACGAGCCAACTTGCCGGGGGCTCGGCATACACCGATCGTACAGTCAGTCGTTGCCTTGGCCGTCCACTCCTTGCTCATCGACACATAGACCGCGTGGGGCGGTTTCTTCTCGAATACGTTCATTCGGTCTCCGAGTTCACCCAGAACCGGACCGTTCAAGACTGAAATAACCGCTTTACCCTCAACGAAAACTATGATTGCTTCATCCTTCCCGTTTGCACAATTGATCGTTTCGCCTTTTCTGAGGCGATAAACGCCAAATCCAACATACCCCCAGTTCGCATTTGCCGGCGTGATATCATGAATATGGCCGAATTCAGATTTTGGTTTTACAAATAGTGTTGACATAGAGAACCAATCAATGGACTGAGGTTTTGAGAGCATTAAGACATGATCTTGTCGGGCGACAAGAGATGGACAATGGCTGTCCGGATTGCATCGATGGCCGGATCATCGTTCAGACGACCGGTAGACCATTTGGTCGCCACCTGGTCAAGCTCACCCAATGCAATGACGTAGCCCCGCAAGCCTGTTGGGTGGGGTCCAGAAGCGTCAGATCCGGGCCGCTTGCCGTGCTTGACCAAAAATCCGCGACAATAGTTGTCATGGAAAGAAATCGCTTTGGCAACTTCATTGATCAAGGGGGCACAAGACGAGTCAAATATCCACAGATCCGGGAAGACGAGATTTTCGTAGTACCGATCAAGTACATGCTTGACAGGGACTTCATGGAGGGATTCCCGAGGGCCTAAAATCAGCTCCACCACGAATTCCAGTCGATTCTTGCGGCTGAACTCAAACAGGTCCTTGTGATCCTGCATGTTGCCGAGGTCTGACTGATCGGTGTCGATACGAGACCGGACAAGCACTGCCTGTTCGCGCGGCCATTCTGACAGAGAATGGATGTCGTGAGCGGTTGACGGATCATCCACGTCGCCATGGGCCTGAATCCGATTCGGCATTCGGCAAATGTACAGATCGTTCCCGTTCGCAAAATCAATCAGATCGCGGCTCCCCTCGCGGGGAAGAACAAGGCCGTAGGTTGGGTTCTCCCGGTGGAGAGATTTGACGGCTCTGACGACGAGCCTCCGGAACGTCTCCAGCGCTTCTGCACTTTGAAAAGGGTCCGGTCGCGAGAGTGAACTCTCAAGCGAAATCAGATTCAACTTTGGCCACAAGGCTTGACGATTGGTTGACCAGTGAACGTGTTCAAGTTGTCTGTCCTTGCGCAGAGCCGTGCTTTTGGAGCCATGGGTCAAAAAGAACTGCAACTCTTCCAAGGAAGGATACGAGGGTGTGCAGCCGTGCCTCGACACGGCGAGGGCACCGCATGCGTTGGCATATTTCAAGGCCGTCTGGAATTCAGCTCCGGACAGCCATCCGTAGAGGAGGCCAGCCATGAAGCCGTCACCGGCGCCAAGAACATTGAACACGTCGACATGGAAACCGGGGCCTGTCAGCCCTTCATCGAGCCGATCGGGTATGTTACCCTCAAAGGCCACGGCTCCCATGGGGCCCCGCTTGCAAACCAGTATGGCCCTTGTCTGCTGGCGAACGGCGCGCAATGCGACAATGGTGTCGGTGGTTCCGCCCGCAATGTGAAATTCCTCTTCCGTGCCGACGATCAGGTCAAAAAGACCGACTGTCGACAGTATGGTCTTGGTTACCTCATCGGAGTCAATGTATCGGCTTTCTCCTTCGTTATGCCCCGCTAGACCCCAGAGGTTGGGTCGGTAATCGATGTCCAGAACAGTCTTCGCCCTCGACTCTTTTGCCAAGTGGAGAGCTTTTATGACAGCGGCGGAAGTCTGCGGGTTTGAAAGATGTGTACCTGTTGCGCACACGCACCGTGCTCGGGATATGAAACCCGGATCAATATCGCCTTCCACGAGCCCCATGTCGGCGCAATTTTCGCGATAGAAGATAAGCGGGAAAGTGTTTCGGTCCCGAATGCCAAGCAATACAAGAGCGGTCAGTCGATCAGGGTCTGTCTTGACGGTTGATACGTCAACGCCTTCGCGAACAAGTTCCTCGCGGATGAACCGCCCCATATGCTCATCGCCGACCCGGGTGATGAGAGCGGCTTTCAAACCTAGTCGAGCTGCCCCAGCGGCAATGTTTGTTGGAGAACCGCCAATGTATTTCTGGAATGAGCGCATGTCTTCAAGGCGGCCTCCCACTTGCTCACCGTACAGATCGACTGAGGATCGGCCAATGGTGATTAAATCAAGATCTTTTGCCATAAAACAGACCAAGGTTGATTAGTGGACGAATGCCAAACAGCAAAGATTCAAACCTGAAGAAGCAAGGCTTCTGGAAACTGCAAAAGTACCGAATTGTCGGTCACGACACCGATGCCGAATATGTCAGACCTGATTTGGATAGTCAATCGCAATACCGTGCAGGCTTGGCACAACGTTTACGCGAGGAAGAGTCGGGTCAAGTTTCCAAGCGATCTCTTCAATCCTTGATTCCGCATCTGTCATTCTCGGCTGTCCGTTTTCTCAACACAAGGGGGTCTGTCACCAGTTTCCCAATAGACAGCGGCAGGGAACGGACAAGTCGCTGGGGTCTCCACAAGCGAGCAGGGCAAAAACAATCCCGATTCGTGGACGAATCGGACATTATTACAACAGGAGAGGATAGAGGCAAGCGGCTGGATGCATAAAGGTTCAGCGGCAGTGCTCGGAGCCGTGGCGACAATCAGGATGACGCAGGCTGGGGGACAGTCGATGCCGGTTCCGTCGTCCGTATCATGTAGTCCATGAAGGACGGGATTCCGGGCTCCCATGTACCCGGTTCGGCTCTCTCAACGATAAAGCCGGAATGACGCAGAAGGGTCGCTTGTTCCAAGGCGCGTTCCGGATCGGTCTCCGTGAGCATTTGGTGCAGCTGCATGCGGGTCAAGACCCCGCCACCCTGCTTGAAGTGCAAGGCCACGGTCCTCGCGAGCTGAAAATTGTTATCCGTTTCGAACTCGCTGCTCAGGCGGTCGTAACAGAGGAGGCGTGGCTTGAGAGCGTGCTCAATGACCGTCTGACATTCGGCAGCCCCAAAGTGGTGACCGCCTGCATCCTGGACCGCATTGAACGCTTCGCGACCATAGAGCTGCAGAAACCACGGGTAGTGATCGGCGGCCAGCACCAGTTCGGCGACGGCTTCGGGGTCATACGTCATGGCGGCTCCCCGCAGCGGATACTCAATCACGTTACGCGCCGCTTCATGCTAGAGGCGGCTGATCGGCAGGCTTGTACCGCGGCTCCAGAAGCTCGCCCCCGTTTTGTGCAGTTGATCGACGAGATCGGGTGTACCGCCTCTGGCGTCACCGTATACGCCTCATCCAGCGTGATCAGCAGTGGTCCGCCCAGTTGGGCGAGCGACTCGCCGGCACTTCGATCCGGCCCAGCATGCAGGGTGAAGGTTACGAAGCCCAAGCCGACTGTCGCCCACGCTTCCGTCGCCGTCATGTCACGCACGGCATGCCCTAGGGTTGTACGAGCCAAGGGTGACTCGAGAAGATGATCCTTGAGCCGTGACCAAAGGGGTTCGTCGACCCCCATGTCACGCGACACCGGCTCGCTTGCACCCGGGCTGACCGGCAGACCGGTCATTTCCACACGCGGCCGAAACAGCTCCTGACGCATGCTCTTGGCTTGTGCCACGTGATCAGCGGTCAGCCGCAGCAACATGTCGGGTTCCGCACGCTGGCGAATCTGTTCGCGTAGAGCCCGAATGTACACGGTCTTGCCTGTCCCCCGCGGACCATAAAGATACACGCTTAGCGGCGCCGGCCGATTCATGTCACGCAGCAGTTCGCCAATCTCGTCAAAGGCCTTGTCCACTTCGGCCCGGCGACCGAGAAAGGGCGGCGGACGACCAAAGCCGGGAACAAAGGGATTTTTGGCGGTTCGAGACGAAGACGAGCGAGACATGCCTTGTTGCTAGTCTTTACATGAGGATAGTTCGTTTCATGACCGTATGAAATCATGACAACCGTGTCAAGAATGGCCCGACCATATTTATCGGAAACGTCTCAGCCCTATTGGAGGGGGGGGGTTAGATTAATCGCCAAGAGAAATATCAGACGACTATCTTCCCCAGTGAAGATATAAGGAAATTTCAAACGCAGGATGCTTGCTTGCAAGGCGGTGATTTAGTGATCGGTTTCAAGGTTGTGACGTAAGTATTCGAACGCCGTATTGGACTTGGTTGGTGGTTCAAGGTTTAGTCTGTTTTGGCGATGGTAATGCATGCTCTGGCAGGGTTCTCGATCAACGGGTTCAGTTTACCTTGATCAGTTCAAAATCTTGCAAGAGTGTACGGTGGGGCCTATACTGAATAATGACGACTGTCACAAGTTCGCAGAGAGTATTAGCATGTCCGGCATTCCGGCCAACCCGTTTACACCCGGTATTGGTGAACGGCCGCCCTACATGGGAGTTCGCCCTCACGCTGACACGATTCTGAATGGGGCTCTGACGGTCCTGCAAAAGCCGAAGACGGCCCAGGCGCGCCCTCGCTTTATCTATCTTTATGGACCGCGTGGCAACGGCAAGACCGTGCTGCTGACAGATTTCGAAAAGCGAGTGCAGGATGCTGGAATTCGGACTGTAGTTCTGGTGCCGGCCAACATGCAATCCGCGGATGCACTGATCGGCGCCGTCGTTCAGCGTCTGTGTGAAAGGGACACGTCATTTCAGACACTCATCAAGGATCTGTCAATTCAGGCCGAACTCAATTTTGGTCCGGTCCGAGGTTCCATTGGCAAGGGTGATCGAAATCATATCGATGAGTTGATGATGGTTCTGAAAGCCGCGAATCGTCCTCTTCTGATAACGCTTGACGAAGCACACACGGAGGCAGTGGATCCCATAGTTCTGGGCACATTGATGGACGCGGTTCAGACTGTTGGTCGTACGCATCGATCAACAGTTTTGACGCTGGTTGGCACACCGGGTCTAGAGGACAAAATACAGGATACGGGCGCGAGTTACTGGGATCGAGATCATTTATTGCCGATCGGCCGTCTGTCCGTGGACGCGGCAACGCACGTGATTTCGAAACCTCTGGATCAGGCTGATGTAGAAGTTGATCCGATTTCTGTCGAACGCTTGGTACAGGCTGCTGACCAGTACCCTTACTTTCTGCAATTGTATGGAAGTGCGGCCTTCGATGCGGCTGTCACTAACGGTTGCATGCGATTTGGTTCGGAGGAATGTGATGCGGCCATAGCGGCAGCGCAAAAGCCACGGCGGCGTTATTACATGCAACGTCTACGTGAATTTGAAAAGGCTGGAAAACTGGAGTTGGCACGCGCCATAGCACTAGCTTTTCGCACACATGGGAATCGCTTAACAGATAGTCGGCTGCGTGACGTGCTGAATGAAATGAATCCGGTGCACATGCTCGAACACAAGGCGTTTCTGCGCCGACGCGGCTATGTCTGGGATGCCGATACTCCGGCCGTGCATGAGCCGGGCATTCCGTCGCTTATGGATTTCATGATCGAACAGACAGAATCGTTGCAGCCGCTTCCGGTATCGATGTCTCAACCCGACGGTGACAAGTGAGGTTCGGATCTGTCGTCGTACCCGCTCATGAAGAACAGCGGGACGAATGGAGGACAGGAAAACAGATGAATCCTGTCACATAGACCATTGATCCTCTGCCCACGAAACACCTCGAACATCGATTAAGGACGGCTGTGAGATTCGTTCCCATTTTCGATCAGCCATTGTTAAACACCCACAGCCCAGCGTTCAATTGACAATTGATCGGATGTCCATAGAATTGGAGTCCAGACCGAAAAGAGGATCATTTTATGGTGCGCTGCCAAAGGCCAAAAAGGTTGAATTTTCAAACAGGCTCCTTCAATGAATTTCAGGCGTATCGTTCCCATCTTGTTCAGGCTGCCGCGATGAAATTCCGGTTCGGTTTCGTCATGCTTGCTCGGTTGCTTCTAATTGCCTTTACGCTTGCGCTTGTTGCTCCCATGGCCCAGGCAAATGAATTCTATGTAGGCGCAGACGTTACACTCAATGCCCGCTCTGGCCCTGGAACCTCATTTGGCATTGTGAAGCGACTTTCTCCTGGAACCCGCCTCGTTGAAATTGCAAGGGAGGGCGAGTGGAGTCGTGTAAGGCTTGCTGACAAGCAACAAGCATGGGTTCATGTCGACTACATCGTTGCAAACAAGTATTTTGGAATCACAGAGTACTGGGTCCGTTCCGGTTCCCGGGCCGAAGTTCGCGTTGGACCATCAAGTGGTTCCCGCCGGCTCGGTCGGGTGGGTTCAGGCTGGAAACTGCGCGAAACCGAACGGCAGGGCAACTGGAGTCGAGTCTATCTTGAAACAGGAAACGAGGTGTGGATCGACAACCGGATGCTTGTGGATACAGCGACATACCTGCACTCGCATCAAGTTGACACCTGCGTGGGACATGCACGTTGCCAGAAAGTTGTGACTTGCAATGACAATGAGACCGGACCCAGCACAAAGCGTTGCTTCAAAGTCGATGTCTCAAGTATCGGTGGTCGTCCGCTGTCATCCTATAAGATTTCTCGGATTGGCTCTGCATTTGTTCATCCCGAGGATCAGAAGAAATTTCGGAACAAGCCGGCATGCCGGCAGACTGACGGCCATGTGTTCACCTCAGGAGGAATTCCTGAACCGGTACTGGCAGTGAGTTGCGTCGATGGGGATGACCCGAGATGCTCGAGCGACAGGCGATGGAAAATGCGAAGAGGACTCATGAATGCATCGGCAGCATTCTTGGCGGGTGGTGAGCGCCATGCTTTGATCGGAATTAATGCTCTTGAGAGCTGGGCTGAGGCCAATGCCTTGCTGATCAATGAGGCTCCGGATAACGACAATCATCTCGGGCAATGGTGGCAAAAGGAGATGCTTGGCTCTCTCATCAATGCCTACGCATTGTTTCGCGGACGGGCAGACGCAGAGAGCCGCCGCAAGATCGAGACATGGTTGCATCGGCTGGTCTATGCTCAGAATGTCGGCTCAGGCCAACCATCTCATCGTCGCGGTTATGGTTCAAGGAGCTATCTCAAGGAGCGGTGGGGCGTGAATTACACAAATCATCGCTATCTCCGTGATTTCAACGCCATGCGATGGGGTGCACTGGTTGGTGATGACTTGTTATACCAACAGGGAATTGAGCGGTACTGGATTGCATTGCACCAGATGCGCGGGGATGGCAGCTACCCTTGGGAATCAAGCCGAGGCTATCGAGCGGTCGGGTATACACATCTTGTAGTCTCGATACTCGTTGGAATGGCTGAGGTTGCATCCTTGCAGGGCCATGATCTCTACGGATTGCATACCAGTGACGGACGCTCCATCCATACGGCGGTCAAGTGGTCCATTGATGCAATGGAGAATTTGGGGTTGGCCGCCAAGTACGCACGGATCAACCAAGGCTCCGGTGGCCATGCATTTGACGGACGACAGGATTTCGGCTTTATACACTTCACGCTCGGCTGGATTGAGGCATACATGAAACGCTTTCCAGACCACGACAATACACGTCGACTGCGTGCACTTCGACTTGCAAATGATGCTCAGACGTGGAACGGCATGAAAATCCAACCGATTACTGGACCACGGAGCCTCTTGGAACGCCGACCGCATAATGATCAAATAACCGGTGCGAACACCACTTGCCTATTCGCCGAGAGATAGGTTGTTTCGCGGTTTGGCCCGCGGCAATCACTTCGCAAGCGGTAGTTCGCTAAATTCAATCTATCTTCTCAATGTCCGATGCTATTGTGGTGACAAAGTCACAATGCTTGCGCTAGAAACAATGCTAATCAAGGGTTTCTGCATGCTTGCCCAAGCATCGCATTCTTTTGATGGCTCTGGGCAGCCAGCGCAAAGTCACTCACCGTACATTATGCTGGTTTTGAATACTTATGGTGGGGGCAAGGTTCGCATTCATGCCTGCAGATCAGCGTCAGGCTTTGGTACCACTTGGCCCAGGATCTTGGAGATGCGTCAATGCGTTGATGTATTGGAAAACTTTGTGGCCTCAAGTCGATCAGGCCTTTTTTGTGGCTTGGAACAAGTGATAAACTGGCCGTTCAGCGGCCGTATCCAGCGAAAAGGGGTGTTGTTGATCCTGACGATCAGGCTTGGTCAAAACCGTGAAAAGTCGTGTATTCGGCAATGTCCATTCGTGAAGTCCTGTAGCCGTTAACCGGGTTGCTTTTGTCCTCGTGGCCGATAGCAATCCCGCAAACGACAATTTCATCTTCCGGCAATTTCAGATGCGCGTGAACGCAGTCGCCGTAATTCGCTAGAGCGCCGATGCCGCAACAAGCCAGATTTTCCGTTTGCGTGGCAATAAAGATGTTCTGCAGGGCCATTCCGAGATCCATGAAACAGCCTTTTCCCATGCTTTTTTCAATGCTGACGACGATTCCGACAGGGGCATCAAAGAAGCGATAATTCAGCCGGAACTGCCTTTTTCTGGCTTCGATGTCCCGTCGATCGATGTTGAGCGTCTCATACAAGCCCAAGCCCGTGTCTCTCTTGCGCTTGACCAGATGCGCTGGCAAGGGATCAGGGAAGTAAGAGTATTCTGAAACGAAAGGACGCTTGTCATCAATGGCTTCCTGGAGAACTTGAATGAGTCCTTCCAAAGGCCTGTTGGCTAGCACCGTAAATCGACCAGGCTGAAGATTGGCTCCGCTTGGCGCACTGCGACCCACCTGAAGTATCCTCCTTAGTGTATTGAGATCGACTGGATCTCTTTTGAAGCCGCGTATGGAACTCCTGTTTAAAATGACTTGCTGCAGGGGCCTCTTGTCCATTTCGTCACAATAGTGCTTGCGGTCGGTATTTGCACAGCAGCGAGTAAAGCAGCCCTGCAATCGTGGCCTTGATTATGTCGCCCGGGAGAAAGTAGATCGTGATCCAGAAGGATTCTGCCATGGTTTTTTGCAGAACAAGCGAGAGTCCAACCACCCCGGTCAGATGAATAACGACGACTCCACCGATAATGGACGCAAGAATACCCCGGGAAAGGGGTGCCGCAATTGGCAGGTGTCTGATTAGCAGTCCAATGATGAATGCGCCAATGGGCCACCCTAAAAGATATCCAGCTGATGGAGAAAAGAACACTCCCAAACCGCCCCTGCCGCCAGCCAGAAGAGGCACTCCCAGGGCAACAAGAACCAAAAAAAGCAGCGCGGCTAACCCACCGCGCCAGGCACCGAGGACGCACCCGCCAAGCATGATGCCCAGGGTCTGGGCCGTAACCGGAACACCCGATGCCAATTGCAGGGCTGGAATGAATCCCAGTGCTGCGGTCAAGGCCGCAAACAGAGCTATGTATGCAATTGTCCTTTCCATGACCAATGACCTCAATTCGTTATCGAGGCAAGACTCTTCGAGCTCGGATGGCTTCCGCAACTTTGTCGCCATCGTCAAGCGTAAGGCAAACCAATGGGAAAATCATGCGCCAATTGGCCGATCGGGTTGACCGTGCCCGCCAAGCCAGACTCAGGGCCCCGGTGAGGTCGATGATTCTGGGAACTGTACGAATGACAAGCCCGATGGCCAGACCTATTGCAGACAGGTTCAGCCCAAGTGTGCCGAAGGGCTTGATCAGACAATTCAGCAGGTTCATCATGTCGTCCAGTCGTGTTGTCATGGTCACCAGATTGGCAATGCCAAAAACGGCCACGAGACGCAAACCTATGATCAGCCCGTCAAGTGCTGAGCCGGTGAACAGATGCCAGACCAGTATGATGATCAGGAACGGATAAATGGGAGACAGGTTTTTGAGGGCAAGTCTTAGAAACTTGACCCCGGACAGTGAGTTGGCCACCACCATGAACAAGAACCCGCCGGCCAGCATCAAGGGTGATTCGAACAGGTACAGAGCCAACGAAAAAACCATGAGGAAACCGATCTTCAGGCCGGCAGGAATTCGATGAAAGGGGGTTTTAACCGGAGAATTCAAAGTCAACATCGAGTTCACCAAGACGATTCATTTCGTTTTCAAAAGCTCTCAATACCTCGTTGGGCTTGCCGTCCATCCGAATCTTTCCTTCATCCAGCCAGATCACCCGGTCATAACTGGCGATAGACTTGGGGTCGTGCGTTATTAATACAATTTTCTGTTCAATAGTAGCCAGGAATCGATGCAATATCTTGACTGTGGCCATATCGGGTCCGGAAAAGGGCTCATCAAGGATGATTACAAGCGGTTGCATGGCCAGCACGGACAGCAGGCACAGGAGGTGTTTCTGGCCTTGCGACAAGGAGCTTACGAGTCGGTCGGCCCAATCGGCCTTGCCAAATTGGCTTAACACTCGCAAAGCCTTGTCCCGCGCCTCCCCCTTTGACTCTTCAATACTCTCCAGACCAAATGCAAGTTCCTCGACCACAGTCGGGAATATGATTTGATGATCTGGATTTTGAAATACCATTCCGACCATCGTCAGGGCTTTCTTGCGGTCAGTTGCGACATTCACGCCACCAATTTGAACCTGTCCTTCAGTGGGTCGAATCAATCCGCTCATCAATCGGGCCAAGGTGGATTTGCCTGAGCCGTTTCGACCTACGATTCCAACCCGTGATTCCGCAATTCTGACCGAACAGTCATCGATTATGGTCTGGTCGCTGATGCAGTAGCTGACTGCCTTCAGGTCTAAATGCTCTAAGATCATTTTTTGGCAGTTGAATTCAATTGGCCGAAAGGACTATTTGCAGATTTGAAGGTCATGGAGATAGAGGGACTTGGCCAACCCTTGATGTAGTCGTCTTTGGGATACATAGTCAACCGGCGAAACATGAACATTGATAAATTCTGCAACTGCTGTGATCAAACGTACTGGAGCAACAAAGCCGCATTAAGACTGTGCCAGACGTTCAGAGGCGGATTGCCGAATGAAAGGAGCAAGAGACCTGATGGAAAAGAGTTCACTGAGACGCTCAGCGCTGTACATGCCGGCGCTGAACGAAAGAGCCATGAACAAGGCAAGAAGCCTTGATTGTGATATGATTTTGTTTGACCTTGAAGATTCGGTTGCTCCCGAAGTCAAGGGAGAAGCGCGTGCAAAGGTTAGGAGAGAACTTGATCAAGGCGGTTATGGAAACAGGGAACTCGTCTTGAGAATGAATGGTAGAGACACGCCTTACTGGGCTGACGATCTGGCTGTACTCCGGTCTTGCCAACCAGATGCCATACTGATTCCAAAAGTGAATTCTGGTGCTGATGTCATTGATGCCTTCGAAGACATTCAGAAAATTGCATCCAGCCCCAAGATCGGCATCTGGCTGATGATGGAAACGCCTCAATCGGTGATCAATGCCGGTCAAATTGCCCAGACGGCTGAAAGTGTGCCAGACCTGCAAGGTTACGTTATAGGCACCAACGATCTGGTCAAGGATACGGGAGTCAATCCCGGCCCGAATCGAGAGTTGCTGTTGCCTTGGCTCATGACCATTGTTGCTTCAGCGAAAGCTTGCGAGCTCGATGTTATTGATGGCGTTTTCAACAACTTGAACGACGAGGACGGATTCGAGCGTGAAGCCCGACAGGGCAGGGATATGGGGATAACCGGCAAGTCGCTGATCCATCCCCGCCAGGTTCAAGCAGCCAATAGAATCTTTTCCCCGACGAACGAAGAGATAGCCCATGCACAGAAAATTGTCGCTGCTTTCAAGCAGGATGATGCGAGGGGCAAGGGCGTGATAACGGTTGATGGCAAGATGGTTGAGCGCCTGCACCTGAAGATGGCTCAGGATACATTGGCCAAGGCCCTCAAGATCAGAGGAGAAATCGAAGGGTAGAAGCCCATCACCTTGAGAGCGTGTTTCAAATTCTGCAATCATCACTGATGTGATGTTCTGGAGCCCCCCATCTTGAACGGGACAATCCATTCCTTAGAACGGGTCGGCAAAAAATGGGGCTTATATCGTTAACTTGAAAGTGGTTCCGAGGCTTGATGGGAACGAATTCACCGTGATGTCGTGGGGCCACTTCATACGAAACAGGTCCTTGCGACACGAGACCTGCCGGTCAAGGGCAAAAGCCCGCTTGCGCACCGACACGCGCTACCGGTCCGTCCGGATCCCGCTACCCCGCGACCACGCGGACCGCCAGGCCCCGCCGGTCCCCATGACCATCCTCAGTGCCATCGAGGAGAGCCCGCCCGAGGGCACGCCCCCGCTCGGCTGGACCCTGCTGACCAGCCAGAGCGTCGCCACGCCCCAAGACGCCCAACGGGTCTTGGACCAGTACCGCCTGCGCGGGCGTATCGAGGAGTGGCACCGCATCTTCAAGACCGGCTGCCGGGCCGAGTTCCTCAATCACCACGAGGGCCAGAGGCTGGAACGTAGCCTCACCATCAAGGCCGTCATCGCCTGGCGCCTGTTCACTCTCGCTCGCCTCGGACGCGACACACCCGAACTTCCGGCCGGCATCGTCTTTGATGACGCCGAGATCACCGTGCTCGCCGACATCGCCCAGGACCGCCAGCTGGCCCTGAACCCTCATACCCTGGGCGGAGCCGGGTGGCTACGATCTCGACCGGAGTCGTACCAACCTGAACCCTCATACCCTGGGCGGAGCCCTGGTGATCCTGGCCATCCTCGGCGGTTATCTCAATCGCACGAACGATCCGCCTCCGGGATCCACATACATGTGGCGCGGCCAGGCCAAGCTGGCCGCTCAGGCCGATGTCTATGAACGCCTGTATCGCATGGGCGTGCTGGAGCGACGGCCGCCCGAACCGCTGCACCAGAAACTGCGTTCGGACAAGACTTGTGACTAACAGGCAGAGCGCACCCAATCCGGTCTTGCCCGTGCGCAAGCATCCGGCAAGCCTCTGGGCCGGCCATCGGCCCTGTCCGAGGATCAGCAGGCCGAAGTGAAGGAAAAACTACAAAACGGAGAGACAATCTCAGCCATCGCGCGCCACTTCCAGACCAGCCGGCAAACTATCATGCGCGTAAGAGCGCAGGCATAATCCTATGTCGCATTAAGTACCTTTGTTGGGATAGATCCAATGCCGGCATGGTTCTTGAGCAATTGAAAGGAGAGCAAGCTCTTTCACCTTTTTTCCGCTAAGGTTGGCGTTGTAAATGCTATGAGGATATTTCTCAATCGGCCCAAGGATTAAAGAGTTTGACGCTGAAACCCTCGCAATCCTTGATGTTGCGTGTCGCCAGACTGAGGTCATATGCCATGGCGGTGGCTGCGATCAGTCCATCCATTGACGACATCCCCCGGCCACTCCGCTTTGCGTTTCCCATCAAGTCGCCCCAAGCCAGTGCGACACGTTCGTCCACCGGCAGGATACGATTCTCGAAACGCGATGGCAGATCCTGTGCGAGCCACTCTTCAAGTGCCTCGCGCTTCCGGCCGGCGTCCATGAGGGCCACGCCACGACGAATTTCCGCGATCGTTATCACGCTGATGTAGGAACGATCTTCATCAAGGTCCTCCAACCATTTGAGAACGCGGAGTTCCGGCTGGGGTCTTGTTACTTCTGACAGGACGTTCGTATCGAGCAGAAATTTCACAGCGACAGGTCTCGAGGCTCGTCATGCTGGCGTTCGAAGTCGAGGTCGCTACTTCGGAGCGGCGACTCCATCAAGAACGCGGCAAACGTGCCCTTGCGGGTGGTCTTGCGCTGCCATTCTTCGGCCGAGACGACAACGACGCTGGGCTTGCCGTTTCGAGTGATCGTTTGCGGCACAGATTGGGCCCGCTCGATGACTTCTGAGAACTTTGCCTTTGCGGTCGCGACGGTCCAATTTGGTTCATCGTGCGAGGACAGCGGCATTTCTCACCTCCTGACTATAGTGACTGCTATGACTATATAGTTCGCCGAGAGATTTATGACAAGCGGCAAGGCAAGAGGGGGAGGGGAGCTCACAGTCCGGCCGCCCTGGTGAGATTGACGCGGAAGCGGTCCCGCCGGTGCTGGTATTTGCGGGTCATTTCCGCCGAGGCATGACCGAGCTGCCCGCTCCTGTCAAGCTCGCCGGGCCGTGTGGCCGGGCGACGGTGAAGACGTCTCCGGGTCAGGGGGCGGGCGGCTTTGGCGGGGCCGCCGCAACGCTTCCGGCCTGCCGGAGCAGATCCTGTATATCGTCGCGCTCGAGGTCACGGGCCACATGTCCCATGGGGTCTTGCCCGCTGTCGTCAGCACCCGAAAATTGACCCGGCCCGCAGCAGCTAGGCCACGGCTTTGGCGGAGCCACTCTCCACGGCGTGATGCATGGGAGTTCGGCCAAACCGGTCCGGCGCATCGAGCGATGCGCCCTTTTCATGCAGCAAGACCAGACCTAAGGTCCAGCCAGCGCCCGCCGCACAAAGCATCAGCGTCTTGCCGAACGAGTCCGCATGATCGGCCGCCGCCCCATATTGAAGCAGCCGCGAGACGACGCCGTCATGACCGCCGGGAATGGCACAGACGCATCCGTTCCGTGCCAGTTCCCCGTCGAGCCGGTCGAACGGCTGGTCCTGTCGATGACAGACGAAGGCGACTCTGTCATGGATCCGCACATGGGCGTTGGCTCGTCGGCACCTCCAGTCAAATCCAATCTTCAAGTTCGGTATATAAGCCCCCAAAAAATCGGTTAATATGGCGTGTCAAGTGCTGGCAGTTATCCGGGCAACAATCCTGCAAGTTCATGTCTGGTTCTCTTGGATGGACCCGGTTTCCAGACAACGTCGTGCGGCAGATGGAGATAGCGGTTTGAGCTGTACAGGAAAATCCACCACTTGCTCCAAGGTGCCTTTGCCATGAAGATTGCTTATGGCCGCGAGGCGTTCAGAGCATATAAGAGCAAGCGCTACACCGAAGGAGAGAAAGGGCGCTTTAAGCAGGCTCTTGACCAATTTCAGAATAATCCAGCCCATCCTGGGCTTAACTTTGAGAGACTGGGAAGCAAGGAAAAACAGAATCACTATTCAATACGTGCGTCAAAAGAGCTGCGAATCATTTTGGCAATCGATTCACCCATGGGCCATCCAAATCTGGACTCAAAGGTGATGATTGCCAACATGGGCCATCACGATGCGATGTACAGTTGGTCAGAGAGGCAAGCATTTCATTCCGAGATCTTTGAGGGGAGTGCACCCGACGGGAAGAATTTGAGTGATGACAGGGCTCAATCAATTGATCAATTGATGAGTTTTGAGGAGTGGCAGCTTTATTTGCATCCCGACCAAGAGCACCATGCAACCCGCACTTTCAGCCAGGAGGCGCGGATCTGTGGAGGGGCCGGCACCGGCAAGACGGTAATTGGACTTCACCGAATCGCTCGGATTGCCCGTGAGAACCCGGACGAAAGAATGTTGGTCACTGCCTTTCACAAGACTTTGGTAAACGGCCTGAGAGAAAAATTCAGGGGCCTTCCCAACGCTCCAACCAACGTAGATTTTTTCTCATTGTTTCAGATTGCCCGCAGATGGTCGGGTGAGGGGAATGTCGACGCGAAAGAAGTTAACAAGGCATTTCAGGTTGCTTATCGAAAGGAAATTGAAGGAAGCGTGCTGACGAGTTGTACGCAACAGTACATCCGCGAGGAAATTGAACGTGTCATAAAGGGGCGTGCTGCATCCAAGGACGAATATCTTGCGACGGACCGCTTTCAGCGAATTGGAAGATTGCGGGGATTCAAGCGCAGGGAACGTGAAGTATGCTGGAATTGCCTTGAAGCGTGGGATGCTGCAATGGCCAAGCAGGGCACGACGAGTTTTCACAATCAACTGAAGAACGCCATGGAGAGGGCCGAGGCACATGACAGGCCAGTTTACCGCTCGGTGGTTGCTGACGAAGGTCAGGATATTACAGCGACGGGAATGCGACTCGTTCGTGCTTTGGTGGCTGGCAAGCCGGAGAATCCGGTACCCAAGGACGGGCTGCTTTTTCTTGATGACAAGGCCCAGCAGATTTATCCGGGCGGCTTCAGAGCGGAATGGGCAGGGCTCAGTTTCAGGGGCAGGTCAGAGCCCCTTCACACCGGATTAAGAACGACACGACAGATTGCCAAGGCTGCAGCTGCCGTAAGAGGTCAAAACCTTGTCGATAAGTCAGACCCGGGTACTCCCACTGTGGATCCCAAGAATTACATGCGCGAGAGGTGTACCCCGTGCTGGGTTCAGGCGGGTAAAAAAGAGTTGCTCAAGGTAAGGGAAATCATTGGTCAGTTGACCGGAAAAGTGGGACTTGAGCCGAACCAAATCGGAGTTCTGATGCACAAGCAGAAAGATGTCGATAATTGCATAAAATTCTTGGGCAAAAAGGGAGTGGCCGCCGTCAATCTCAAGAACGATTCCAGCGGTAGAAATCCGGGTCAGGTAGGAGTGGTGACATTGGACAGTTCCAAAGGCCTGGAGTTCAGTGCCGTTCTCATTCCACGAGTCGGCAAGTCGATCTTTCCATTGACAGAAATGGATCAGAGCTCTCTTTTTCGTCGGCTGGGAGAGGACAAGAGCATTCAGCCCGAACAGAATCTGGATGAAATTCTTGACGACGAGGCAAAGGAGAAACGGCAACTCAACTTGGACCGGCTGTATGTCGGCATGACCCGAGCGCGAGATTACCTTTTTCTGATTTCAAGTGATGAGCCCTGCAGGGAGATTGAGGCATCGCGGGATCATTTCGACTGGTATCCGATTTCGCGTCCACTAGATATCGCCTAGATTTCGTTTGGCAATGGACCCAAAATATTCCTAGGTCTGATTTAAACTTTGGGCGCAGATGCCCTGACGCTTGGGTCATACAGCCTGATCGCTCGGCGGGGGGGGGGGAGATTTAACGAGAATGACAGGTTTTCATTCAGTTTAGCTTCGGATTGAAAAAACGTTAACGTCACCTGAAATTATTCTTTTTGTCGAGAATGGTGTGAAGCAAGACAAACCAAGGGGTGTAAAGTCGTGACTGCCGCTGCCCTGACACAGGCGGTATCCGCGTCGTCTGTCAAAGATAACGTCCCATTCAACCAGATTGTAACCGGTGATGCGAGAGATGTTCTCCGAGCATTGCCGGTTGGCAGTGTTGATCTCAGTTTTTGGTCGCCACCCTACCATGTCGGCAAATCCTACGAAAAGAACAGGACATTCGACGAATGGCAAGGACTTGTCCGAGATGTCATCTCCTGTCACGCATCGATTCTCCGACCGGGCGGATTTCTGGTCGTTAACATCGCTGATATTCTGTGTTTTGCTGATCCCGCCATGCCCCGTTTTCAAGCCGACAACATCCGCGGCAAAAAACAGCGAATAACCCGAGCGGATGTTTTGGCCGCAAAGCAACGTCATCCTTACGCCGGTCGTCGTGAACTTGCGGCACTGCTGGGCTGCAGTGAACAGACCGTTCAGCGGCGACTTGAACATAATAATGCGCGTGGCGGCAAGCGGGAACATCAGACGAAGGTTTTGCTGACTGGTGGAATGGTTGCTGACTGGGCGGAGGCTGCCGGACTCTATCTGTATGACCGCCGTATATGGCACAAGGACCCGTGCTGGACCAACAGTCGCTGGCACTCAACATCCTACCGGGCAGTAGATGAGTTTGAGTATTTGTATGTTTTCTGGCAGCCAGGCATAATATCCTATGATCGCGATCGACTGCTGGCCAAGGAGTGGGCCGAGTGGGGGTCCCGGGGCGTCTGGACATTACGCTCCGTGCATCGCAATGATCGTCATGAAGCTGAATTTCCAGAAGAGCTGGCCAAACGAGTCATTCGGCTCTTTTCACCCCGGGACGGAACAGTTATAGACCCCTTCGTCGGTTCGGGCACAACTGTAGCCGTAGCCCAAAAGCTGGGTCGAACGTGGCTAGGAATCGATGCTGATCCCCGCAGCGCGGCAATAGCTAGAGAACGAACCGTTGCCTCGTAAAGAGCATGTTGAGCGCGTCGAGCATACAGTCATGTCACTGGTCGTGCAGGCACTTCGCGACTATTGGGATGAGGCATTGGAGATATTCCAGAAGGAAACCGACCAGCCTCAGGATATTGCCGAGGACGTTGTTCGTGATGCCATTGATCGAATGGGCGTCTCCGGTACCCAGGACCGTCTGTACGGGAAAGTGGATATTAAAAAGGCCATCTATGTATTTTTGCCAGAGCCGACCTTGGTTGCATTGATGCTGGATGCCAAGGCCGAAAAACGGAACGGTGATCAGACTGCCACCATACAGATGTCTCAGACATCGATGCGCGTTCGGATGAAACGCAAGGGTGAAGACATAGAGGAGTGTGGAGGATTGCCAACGGAAATCCGGCGAGAAGGCCGCATCTACAGAGTTGTTACAATAATTGTCAAGTTTGTATATAAGGAGATTCAGGACAAAAGACATCAACTGGACCGCATTGTCGTGGCTTGCATACCGAGTCGGGATTTACAGGACGATTATAATCCCGACAGCAACCAGGTCATTTGGCTCGCTGGCAAGGATTCGCCGAAACGGGGGGAGAATTTCCGGGTCAGGCTTGCTTTTGATAAACTCAAAGAGAAAGCTGGATGGCGGGTGTGCACCATTGATCGGGCCGAGCCGGCAGGAGCCGATCGGAACTGAAGAGTAACGGGACGCTCGAGTCAGATGTCGGGTCTTGTGTCAAACAATGCTTGATCCAAACGGATCAAGCATTTCCCTGTTCCCGGCCGTTTTCAAGACGAGGGTCAGAGTTCAGCAAGTGGATGACACAAGTAGGAATGGATTGATGAAAACTGGATCTGTGCAAGACTGTTCGCGAGCAGGATTTCAGGCCGGCAAATTCCTGCCAGAATTTCAGGTGCGACAATGATAGGCAAGAGAGAGCCGATGCCAAAGCATGGTGGTCGCCGACTTTTTACCCGGGGTGTGACTGGTGTATTGTTGTACGAATTTCATTGCGGCCGAAAAAGGAACGAGGATTGAGTGCAGGACATATTTTGCGAAGGCGGCTTTAACCTCGTAATACAAGAGGGTTGAATATTCGCTGGGAACTGGTGATGACAAGCCAGTGTTTCAGCCCGTTTGATGGGAGAAGAACGAAATGAGTGGAAATACTTTAAGGCTGACGGTTGGACAGGCAATAGTCCAATATCTGTGCAATCAGTTCACCATTGTTGATGGCAAGAAGGTTCCTCTGTTTGCCGGCGTTTTCGCCATCTTTGGGCATGGCAATGTGACCTGCTTGGGTGAAGCCTTGGAGAGTGCAAAGGACATTTTGCCGACTTGGCGAGGACAAAACGAGCAGTCCATGGCTTTGGCCGCAATCGCGTTTGCCAAAACCATGAAACGCAAGCAATTGATGATTGCAACCAGTTCGATCGGTCCGGGAGCAACCAACATGGTTACCGCTGCGGCCGTGGCTCATTCCAACCGTTTGCCTGTGCTTATGCTCTCGGGCGACGTTTTCGACAATCGGCGACCGGATCCGGTACTCCAGCAGGTTGAAAATTTCGGTTCTCCGACAACAACGGTGAATGATTCGTTCAAGCCAGTAACGCGATACTGGGACCGGATTACCAACCCGGAGCAGATCATTTCTTCCTTTCCGCAAGCGATTGCCACCATGCTGGATCCGTCCGATTGCGGCCCTGCCTTCATTGGATTATGTCAGGACACACAGGAACAGGCATTTGATTATCCCGTAGAGTTCTTTCGTGAGGTTGTGCACAGAATTCCGCGCCCGCGACCGGATAGAAATAGTCTGATTGAAGCGGTGGAACTGATCAGGGCATCCCAGAAGCCATTGATCATTGCCGGAGGTGGAGTCAAGTATTCCGGGGCCGAAGCGGTACTCGGCGACATGGCCGCCAAAAGGGGAATTCCTGTCGCCGAGACAATTGCCGGCAAGGGGAGCTATACGCACGAACATCCGGCGCATATTGGTCCGATCGGGGTCGTGGGCTCGACGTCAGCCAACAACCTGGCGGCCGAGGCAGACTTGATTGTTGCCGTGGGCACCAGACTGCAGGACTTCACTACAGGATCATGGACCGTATTTCAACGATCCGCCCGGTTTTTGTCCATTAATACGGCTCGCTGGGATGCGACCAAGCATCAGGCTCGGCCCGTGGTCGGCGATGCCTTGGAAGCGGTGACCGAACTTGACGACCTGCTGGATGATTGGCAGGCCGATGCGAACTGGCTCGGTCGAGGCAAAAGGGAGTTTGGTGAGTGGAACAAGCTCCTTGATGAATTGCAAAAGCCGACAAACTCTCCCCTGCCGACCTATGCTCAGGTTGTCGGAATGGTCAATCGCAGTGCCGGCAATCACGACCGGATGATCACGGCAGCGGGCGGCCTGCCGGGCGAAACGTCCAAGGGTTGGCGTGTCAAGGAACCCAATACGTTCGACTGTGAATTTGGCTACTCGTGCATGGGTTATGAAGTGGCGGCAGGCTGGGGTACGGCCATGGCCATGAGATCTGAAGGAACACCTGTGGTTCTGGTCGGAGATGGGTCATACCTCATGATGAATTCTGATATCTACTCCACAGTGCTGTCCGGTCACAAGATGATCGTCGTGGTCTGCGACAACGGTGGATTTGCGGTCATCAACAGACTCCAGAATCATAAGGGAGGCGAATCGTTCAACAATCAGATAGAAGATTGCAAGATTGACAAGCCGTTTTATGTCGATTTCGCTCGGCATGCTGAATCAATGGGAGCGTTGGGTCGAACCGTGTCCGGATTGAGTGACTTGCAAGCGGCTCTGGATTGGGCCCGAACGACGGATAAAACAACGATCATTGCCATCAAGACGGATCCGTATCAGTGGACACCGGGTGACGCGTCCTGGGATTTGGGCGTGCCGGAGGTCAGTGACAAGGAAAAGGTTCAGCAGGCCCGGCGAGAACAGGTGGAAATCAGAGGCCGCCAGCGGGTCGGGGTGTAGGATGAGGGCAAAAATAGGGGTTGCCCCCATAGCCTGGTCCAATGACGACCTGCCAGAACTTGGTGGCGATACGTCTCTGGACACATGTCTGAGCGAGGCGTCCAGGGCCGGTTATACCGGGATTGAAACAGGCGGAAAGTTCCCGCAGAAAAGTGCCGAACTCGGACCCATTCTGGCCAATCATGGGCTGGGTCTGTGTGGTGGATGGTATTCGGGAACGCTCCTGACGAATGATCTGGAAGCCGAGAAGGACCGGGTGCTCGGTCAGCTGGTTCTGTTTCGAGATTTGAAAGCTCCTTGCCTGGTCTATGGAGAGACGTCAAAAACCATACAGAATATTCGAACAAGGCCTCTTTCGAGCAAGATCAGGCTGGATGAGTCCCAGATCAGGGATTATGGTCAAAGATTGACAAGATTCTGCGAGTGGTGCACTGAGAAGGGAATGCCGATCGGTTTTCACCATCACATGGGAACGGCCATTGAAACCGAGGAAGAAGTGAATCTTCTGATGAATCATACAGGGGATGCAGTGAATCTTCTCTTTGACCCGGGTCATATGGCTTTTGCTGGCGGGAACAATGTTCAGGTCATCAAACGTCATGCGGACCGGATCATTCATGTGCACGCCAAAGATGTGCGGAACAGCGTCCTGGAGCGTTTGAATCGTTCAACGGACAGTTTTCTTGATGCCGTTCTCAAGGGTGTTTATACCGTTCCGGGAGATGGATCCATCAACTTCGGCGAGATTATCCATCTGCTTGCTGAAACCGGTTACGAGGGGTGGTTTGTCGTTGAGGCCGAACAGGATCCGGCGCAAGCACCTCCCTTCGAGTATGCCCTGATTGGCTATCGTACCTTGAGACCAATTCTGGAAGCGGCAGGTTATTCAATTGAGGAGTAGGACAATGAATCGACTTGATGGAAAAATTGCCTTGATTACCGGCAGTACGCAAGGGTTGGGTAAGGCCATCGCCGTGCGCTTTGCTCAAAGTGGCGTGGAGGGCATCGTCACCTGTGGTCGAAGTGTCGAGAAAGGGAAGGCTTTGGCCGCAGCCATTAACCGAGATACGGGCATTCCTGTCAGGTTTGTTCGGGCTGACTTGGCGAATGTTGATGATTGTCGCCAGTTGGTCGCCGAAGCCGAAAATGAATTCCAGCGCATTGACATTCTGGTCAACTCCGCTGCCATGACCGATCGTGGTACCATACTGGATACATCGCAGGAACTGTTTGACCGCATGTTTGCCGTGAACGTACGTGGGCCATATTTTCTCATTCAGGAAGCGGTGAAAGTCATGATTCGGGCTGGGGTCAAGGGTTCCATTGTCAACATTGGAACGATGTCGGCCCATGCCGGTCAGCCATTCATCTCAGCTTACTGTGCGTCCAAGGGGGCCTTGACGACCTTGACCCGAAATACGGCTTTTGCCCTGTTGCGTAACAACGTCAGGGTTAACCAGTTGAACATTGGCTGGATGGCCTCCGATGGGGAAGATGCGATTCAGAAGAAGTACCATGATGCTGATGACAACTGGTTGGATGAAGCCGCGAAGGAACAACCGGCAGGTCGCCTCATTGATCCTGATGAAGTTGCGAGGGCCGTGGCCTTTCTGGCCTCAGACGATTCCGGTCTGATGACAGGATCGGTCATTAACTTTGATCAATCGGTTTGGGGAGCTTTTTCGTCTCCTCCCGTGCCCGACGAACCGCTGTCGATCTAAGTGCGATTCCGAACCATCCGACATGTCCCCGGCTGGGATTGGCATCATGTTCAGACAACCCATACCCGAACGATTGATAGGTGAGGTGTGGCCCTCGGCCAAGCCCACCAAAAACGGGAGGGACTACGGTCGAGCATGGCTGGACTCCGCCGGGCCGGTTGAAGTCAGAAGCCACCAGCAGTTTCGACTGGTCTATGAAGTTGGCATACTTGGAATTGATGATACGGGTGGCATTGCCATTGCCCAGAGGTTCATGAATGATGGCGGTCCGTTCCAGTCTCAACATCCGGACAAGGCCAATTATGTAACAGCGAAGGCTTCAAACGAGTGTCAACTGAATCTTGAATGCAGACTCGCGGGCATGCCAAGACCTTGGCAAAGACATGTCCGCATTACCTTGAACAAGGGATTCATGAAGCCTGGCGATCAAATAGAGGTCCTGTTCGGTGATCAGAGCCAGGGATCTCCGGGGCTGCTCATGCAGACTTTCTGTGAGAGCGTTCATGAGTTTCGGGTGGTGGTCGATGCGTGTGCCACAGGTCTTTACATTCCCATAGAACAAAGAGTTTGGGTACCGGTTGTCGCCGGACCCGGGATACGATGGAAGCTTGTCCTGCCGACTCACAAGAGAATCAATGAACCCTTTTCCTTGGGTGTCAAGTGTGAAGATCTTTGGGGCAATCCAGCCTGTTTCCATGGTCAGTTGCTTGAACTGGAGGCAGTTGGACCATCCATTGATTTGCCGGATAAGGTTGAACTGTCCGCCGGTATGAGAAGTCTGCGAGTAAATGATCTTAGGGCTTCTAGCAACGGAGAGTATCGAATTCAGGCCCGAAATCAGGATGGCGAGCCTTTGGCCGTTTCGAATCCCTTGGTGGTCGAAGATCACGATTTGCCGGGTTTCTGGGGCGACCTCCACGGTCAGAGCGGCGAAAGTGTCGGTGTCAATTCAATTGAGGAGTATTTTGCCTTTGGCCGAGACCTGGCGTTTCTTGACGTGATGTGTCATCAGGCCAATGACTTTCAGATCACAGATGCGTTCTGGCACAAGATCAATGCCCTTTCCGATGACCTGAATGATGATGGAAGATTTGTCGTCTTTCCCGGTTACGAGTGGTCAGGCAACACTCCTGTCGGCGGTGATCACAACGTGATCTTCTGCAACAGCGACCACGTCATCAGACGGTCGTCCAATGCCCTGATAAAGAGTGACGGCACATCGTTGCCACCTACGATTTCGTCGGAGGAGCTGTTTCATCAGCTGGCTGATGAAGACTGCGTCATCTTCTCGCATGTCGGTGGACGGCCCTCGGACATGAGTCAGGCTGATGGCCGGCATCTGCGGACTGCGGTGGAGATTCATTCCGATTGGGGCACGTTTGAGTGGCTGATGCTGGACAGTTTTCGTCTGGGCTATCGTTTGGGACTTGTCTGTAACAGCGATGGTCACAAGGGAAGACCAGGAGCCTCATATCCGGGATCATCCACGTTTGGAGCCTATGGAGGATTAACCTGCTTTTTGACGGATGAATTGAGTCGAGAGGGCATTTTTCGGTCGTTGCGACAGCGACATCACTATGGTACAACCGGTTGTCGAATGTATCTGGCTGTGTCCGGATTGTTGAATTCTCCGGGAAAAGTGTACGGGACCGACCCCAGATTGGGTAAGGCGGAGTTTGATTCCAGCAAGACCTTCATGATGGGTGATATCGTTGGTACGACTGAAGCGACGGCCTTGGTCAAAATCAAGGCCGTTGGCCATGCCCCAATCATGTCTGCTGAGGTTCGAAATGGTGCCGAAGTCGTTTCCAGGATTTGGGGGCACAGCGAGCGGGATCTGGGGTGCCGAATTCGGGTTTTCTTCGAGGGGGCTGAATATCGTGGACGAGGCCGGCAAACCCGCTGGCACGGATCATTGCGGGTTGTTGGGAGTACCATTGATGGAATGGCCAAGATCAACGTTTGGAATCACGAACGCACGGTCAGGTTGCAACAGGACAATAAAGTCATTTTCGATTTGGTTACGACAGGCAACTTCGTCGGGTTTGATCTCAGGCTCTCGAACATCAAGTGTTCCAAGCTTGTCCTGGAATGCAACCACTTGAAAGAGACCGTTAAGCTTGACACTCTGGGGCTGGAGCCCTTTGAACGAGAGCTGGGCGGCTTGGGAAGAAAGCTTTCAGTCTTGCGATTGCCGGATCAATCATGGTCTAAATCCTTGAATGCCGACGTCATGATTCATTTGAGGCCGGGTAAGGATAATCCAGTTTGGGTCAAGGTGACGACAGAAGATGGATTTAATGCGTGGTCGAGCCCCATGTACTTGATTGACGATCACCCAGCATAGCCATTCATTTGATTCCTGATCAGGCATGCTTATAGTTTGCGCCGTGTGTATTTGTGATGGTTTGGATTGAACTTTCGAGCCGATTTGGGCCCTTGCGTCCGCTCCGACCCTCGCCGTATGGTGATCTGGAAGGGTTTCACGTTCCATCTCCATAATCTATCCAGGTACATACTTTTTTGTCCACAGACACCTGCATTGCATTTTGCGGTCATTATACGCATATTCGTGTATATCGAAATCATACCCAATCGTAACTCGCCATCCTGCTGCGTGGATCATGGCGGAACAAAGACGCCAAGTGCTCCCGCAAGCTCACTCTGGCCAATCTCTCCAAGCTGCCGCCCGGTGTCACCGCCAATGTGAAAGCCAGCTGGCAGGGTACCGCGATCATGCCGTAACCGCCCTAGTGGTTCGTTTCAATCATATGATACCCATTTCTCCAGGACTGCACCAAGTCCTCCGGCGCCTTGCTCCAGCGAAAGGGACGAGCCTGATGTTCGTTATGGTGTGCAATGAACCCTTCCACCGCTGCGATGCACTCCGCCAGCGAGTTGAAGATGGCATGCTTGAGCCGCTGACGGGCCCGTTTCGAAAAAAAGCCCTCCACCGCATTGGCCCATGACGCCGAGGTCGGCGTGAAGTAAAAGTGCCAGCGCGGATGATCCGCCAGCCATTCCAGGACCGTGGCCGACTTGTGCGAGGAGACGTTGTCCAGAATGACATGGACATTCACGTCGGCATCGAGGCCCTCGGCCACATGGTCGAGAAAGGCGACGAAGTCCTCGGAGCGGTGGCGTTCGGTCATGCGGCCCGTGACGTGACCCGTGGCGACATCCAGGGCGGCCAGCAGGCATGTGGTGCCATGGCGGACATAGTCATGGGTCCGGGTCGCGGGAGACCTTGAAGGTCGACACCCGATGGGGGTACAGCCGGTGTCGGCGCAAAATGGTGCGCACGCTCGACATGGCCACACCCGTCTCACGGGCCAGGGCCTTGAGCGTCCAGTGGCTGGCATGCTCCATCGCCGTCTGAACCACCTCGGCCACCTTCTCCGGACTGATGGGCGCCCGACCAGGCGGGCGGGTCTTGTCCCGCCACAGACCGGCCATGCCGGCCTCCAGGAAACGGTCCCACCAGCGCCAGACCGTGAGCTTGGACACGCCGGTGCGACGGATGGTCTCGAACAGGCCATGACCCGCGCCCAGCGTCAGGATGATGCGGGCCCGCCAGACATGCTTCTGAGGCGACTGCGGATGGTCGCGGACCTCTTCCAGACGTTGGCGGTCGGCGGCGGACAGGATAACGGGGGGACGGGTGGACTTGGCCATGATCCGCTCCATGTCAGGGGAATGAAGGGACCAGTCATAAGTGGCGGCTGAAAACAGGGCCGGACATCCGGCCAATAATAAGAACTGTTTGTTTTAATTAAACCACTAGGCTTGGGGACCATTATTGCCCTTCCTAGCACAGCCAGCCGGTTCGTCGTTTTTGTCGACCGGCTACCATCTCGTGCCGCGCGGATCTGAATACGGTACCAGCCGGCTGCTAGGAGCGTGGCAACCGTCGCCATGACGATAACACCAGATCCTGCGGAAGCGAGTCTCAGGCTTCTGAAAGTGTGCATTCTTGCGACCGGTCCAGTCAAGCGCTTTCCAAAAGGTACAAAAGTGTTTGATTGTGTAAGGCTGCACAAAATCAGTTTCGGACGTTCGGTCTTGAGTGTACGCCGCGTACGCCCACCTTCGGACTTCGGCGACTTTAGCGGTGTCTGGCGACGATGGCGCAGGACCGTCACTTGACTTTTTGCAGTCATTTCAACCCGGCACATGACCCATCATCCATCAGGACAGTCCGATGGTGTTGCACATGGCGGGATACGGGAGTACCAGAAAAGGCTCAACCCTGGGTGCAGCCGCGATGATCACGTGCCTTACGAGACTGTCACCTGAGCAAGCCACGACACATCGTTGAAGCCGGGGTATCGCATGCATGCGACAATTTTCAGACAAACAGACCGGATCGGCACAAAAGAGTTGCAAATTCTGGGGGGGGGCATTTAACTTTACTGAGTTCTATTTTCTATTTTTGGATAGCAAGACAGGGGAGATTATCATGACGAAATTGATTTCGCTTTGGGGCCGACGAAGCCATCTGGCCCATGCCTGTGAATGCGTCCGGGGGGGGTAGATGACCTTCCGACCCATCCCCGCGTCGGGTCGGCATTCAGGCTGTCGACGATTGGAGCGCTGCTTGTCGGGCTCGGGATGCTTGTCGCCTCGCCGCATCCCGTTGCGGCTCAGGGTACCTGCTCCGTGAGTGACGGGACGATTTCGGAGACGGTTCCGGATGGCGATCCACCAGAGGTGACCAAGACCGGCCAGTACGAAAAGCAGCTTTTGTGCCAGGAACTTACCAACGGCCTGAAGCTGACGCTGGATGACTTCAAGATCGGCACAAGCGACGACCCAGCTGAGCCAAGAGGTCTTGACGTTAATGCGGATGGTGCCGAAGGCGACGATGTCACGGTCATGGGTAAAGTGGTAATCCATTCCGAAAGGTCTGGCATGCAGTTGAACCGGAACGGGAAGGGATTACTCAAGTTGCGGTTGGATCCGGGCAGCGAAATCAAGACCGCCTTGTCCGATGATGATGATGTGCTCGAAAGAGCGGACAGTGGCATTTATCTCAAGCACAAGGGGGAAGCTGGGGAAAAGACTGAGGGCATCCATCTTGAGTCAAGTGCCGACATTGACCTGTCGAAGTCGCTGTACACCGGCAAGGCGGGCATCGTTGCTACGACCGAGGGAGCCGCCGAGGGCACGACGATACCGATCACGATCCATCTCAAGGGCGGTTCCATTCGTGCGGAGGACACCACCGCGAACACTCATCAGAAGGGCCGTGGTGTGGATGTCAATCAGTCTACCAAGGGCAACATCACGATTACGGTTGCTCCCGGCGTGATGCTTGGCATAGAGGATAAACCCATCGGTGCGTTTGGCATTTATGCCCTTATAGGGTCCGCGGGTGTCGGCAATATCAGGATCACGCACCAGGGCCATATATATGCCACGCAAGGGATATATGCGGATATGTCGACATACGGCAGCGGAAACAACATTGCAGGCAACATCGTGATTGAGACGGGCGCGAACAGCAAGATTGTGACGAACCTCATAGGCGAATCGGCGGCCACGACATACACGGCCAGTGGGACCGATCCGGACGGGATCAGGGCCTATATCAATAACAACCGCATCGGCACCGTCACGATCACTCACGGAGGCATGATCGATGCGGCCAGAGTTGGCATTACTACGTATGGCAACCGAGCCGTCACGGTTACACTGAAAACGGGCAGCCGCATCACGGCGAAGGGGACCGGCATCATTGCTCAAACTTACACCACAGGCATTGTCACGGTCAAGACGGAAGCAGGCAGCACCATTGCCTCAGACTCGCACGGCATTCAGGTCCGCCATATTGGTACGGACAAGCGCAAATTTCATGTTGCTGTCCACGGCACGGTCACGGGTGGCAACGTGTGCACCAACACGAATACCGGCCGAGACAAGTGCGCGGGCGTGTATGTGCGGAACCGGGCTCAGGACGATGACGATCCAAAGCTTGGTGGCGGCACGATCGTGATTGGTCCGTGGGCTCATGTCAAGGCGACATCCGGCGTGGCCATCGAGGTGGATGGCAAGGCGGGCGATGTCGCGGTGATCCTGGAGAAGGACGAAGCGGGTGTCGTGGGTCATGTCGAAGGCCAGATTCTCCATCCCAAGGGCGCGGATCGAACTCGGGACAAGGCCGTGGAAGGCGAGGTGACGATCAAGACCCGCACCATATCCGGAACCGAGGAGGGTCTGGAGGCGGGCGATCATGTCTATCGCCGCGGCGACCGGATGGGCGTATATGAACAGGTGATCAAGGCCGAGCTCAGGACGATTGCCAACCCCGCGGGCTATGAGTTTAGGGATGTGCCGGGGGACTTGCGTCTGTACAGTCATCGGGCGCGTCTGTATGAGGTGTTGCCGTCGGTGCTTCTGGGTCTGGTGGACCTGACGCCCTACAGCACACGCATGGCCGTACCCCGCCGGAGCACCGGTGAAGAGGTCGTGCTGGAAAGCAGCAAGGGGGAGCATGTGGCAACTCCAAGTTCCCGCACGGGGGTCTGGGTGCGTCTGGCGGTCCGCGATGGGGAGCGGATGGCCGATACATCGACAACCGCAACGGACTTCTGGCGTCAGTCTCTGGCGTGGGATGTGAAGCAGACCGACTTCGAGGCGGGTCTGGAGGTGCCGACCGATGATCGTCTGGTGCTGGGCGTGAGTGCCCACTACCGGCAGAGTAAGGCCACCGTCAAGAATGGTGGCACCATGGAAGCCAGCGGCACCGGTGTGGGCGTGTCCCTGACCTGGACGGACGACAGCGGGCTGTATGTGGACGGTCAGCTGAGCTACACCCGGTTCTTTGATGTCGCGCTGACATCCAGTCGCCAGGGCGTGATCACCTCCAAGGGTGGCGGCAGCGGTCTGGCGGTCGGGGTGGAAGTCGGTCAGCCGATGAGTATGGGAGGCATGGCCGTGACTCCGCGTGGGGGCCTGTCCTGGTCATCGGTGGACATGGACGCCTTTGACGAACCGACCACGATCGATGGGGCCGGCCGGGTTGCTCCGGACAAGGAGCAGAGCGTTCAGGGTCGTGTGGGTGTCTTGGCCGAGCTGGGTTCCGGGGAGGCGGACGGTCGGCTGTATGCGTCCTTGGATCTGGAGCATGAGTTCTCGTCCAGGCATGCGGTGATGGTGGCCGGCACCCGGCTGGCGACCGAGGTGAAGCCGACCTGGGTGCGTCTGGGCGTGGGCGGGGCGATGCCTCTGGGCGGCCACGACACGACGATGCTGACGGGGGATGCCTTTTATGCGACGGCGGGGAGCGACAACACCGACTTTGGCGGTGGTCTGTCCGTCACCTTCCGCTTCTGATTGGGAAACTGAGAGCCGTCGGGTTGCGGGCCGATGCCGGTTGTCGGCATCGGCGCAGGCCGGCGGCTAAACCCTTCCAGCCTATTTCGTCACGTGATCGCCTCGGTGATCGTGAGTGCGATGAGATCAAACCTCCGTTTAGAAATTGACAAAATGAATTCTGGTCTTAAAATCTTCCCACACAAAATCAAAACCGATTTTCGGTTTGGTTGACTGAAGTTGATAGAAGGAGGAAACATGAAGAAGATTTTATCAGTGGCTGTAGCCGCGATGCTCTTTGCCGGTACGGCCATGGCCGAGCGATACGTCATGGTAACCCATACGCAGGGAACGGACCCGTTCTGGCCGGTCGTGGAAAAAGGAGGACGGGATGCCGCCGCCGCGATTGGAGCTGAGTTTGAGTATAATTTCGCTCCCAGTGGGGACATGGCCGACATGGCCCGATTGATTGAGGCTGCTGCCGCCACCAACCCCGACGGGCTGGTTGTTTCGCTGCCGGATCCAGCGGCGCTTGGCAATGCCATTCGGGCGGCTTCAGAAGCCGGCATCCCGGTCGTCACCATCAATTCAGGCCTGGAGTCTTACAAGGACGTTGGTGCTCTGATGCATGTCGGACAGCCCGAAAGACTGGCGGGCGAGAAGGCCGGTGAACGGGCTGCGGCTGAAGGGGCAACCAATGCTCTGTGCCTGAATCAGGAAGCGTTCAACACCGCTCTGGTTGACCGATGCAGCGGATACTTTGATGCCATGGGAAAAGAGTTGAACATGATCGACGTATCCAATGACGTTGCTCAAATCAAGACCAGGACCGCGGCGGCGTTGCAGGCGGACCCATCGATTGACGCTCTTCTGGCCGTTGGGCCGCACGTCTGTGAAGCGGCCGCCGAGGCTGTGGATGATGTCGGTACGAGTGTTCATCTTTCCTGCTTTGACATGACTCCCGGAGTCATCAATCTGATCAAGAACGGCAAGGTGCACTTTACGATTGATCAGCAGCAGCGACTGCAAGGATACATGCCGATCATTGTCTTGCATCTTTACAACAGCAACGCCGGCATGCTTCCAGGTTCCAACATTCCGTCTGGCCCCGGGTTTGTTGATGCGTCCAATGCCGCAGCCGTTGAAATGCAGGCTGGCGTCAATCGCTGATTCAGCGCAGACAAGTTGCTTGCGGAGAGCAGTGAACTCTGCTCTCCGTTGATGTTGGCGAATACAAGGAAAGGGTGAGGGGACAAGCGGTCATGCCGGAGCGAAGAAGGGAAGCGGACCGCCGCCGTGAATTGGGGCCGATTCAGACACTTGTTCGCCGCCCCGAAGTCGGAGCTTTTTCCGGCATGATCGTCATCCTGCTTTTTTTGGCTGTTGTTGCCGGCGACGTCGTCTACAACCCCCTTGGCATCAAGAACAACCTTTCGCTGATTGCCCAGCTTGGCATCATCGCAATCGGAGCTTCCCTGCTCATGATTGCTGGTGAATTTGATCTGTCCATCGGCTCGATGATCGGTTTTGCCGGCATGTCGATGGCCATGATGATGAAATGGGGACTGCCTTTTGGTCTGGGGGAAGCCACTCCATTTATGGCCTTTCTGCTGACCTTGGTCATGACCCTGTGCATTGGCTGGCTCATTGGGAAGATTGTCGTTCACTCCGGGTTGTCGTCATTTATTGTAACCTTGGCGTTTCTGTTCATTTTGCGCGGTCTGACGGAAGTGTGTTTTCGGGAATTCAATGAAGGTTCAACCCAGATTTCCGGCCTGCCCGACTTCAAGCAGGACGACTTTTTTGCGTACATCTTCGGCGGGGAGACTTTCAAGTGGCTCTTCGCCCTGCTTTATGATCTGGGCTGGAATGTCAACCGTATCGGCAATCAATGGGTTGGAGGGCTGGATGCGCGAGTGGCGTGGTGGATATGTCTGGCCATCGCTGCCTACATAGTGCTTGACCGGACGCAACTGGGCAACTGGATCTACGCTACAGGCGACAACAAGGACAGTGCCCGGGCCAATGGCGTTCCCGTCAACCAGGTTAAAATCGGGTTGTTCATGTTTACGGCCTTCTGTGCCACCATCTTTGCGGCGTGTCAGGTCTTCGACACGAATACGGCGGATGCGGCAAAAGGGAATCTCAAGGAACTGGAAGCGATTGCCGCTGCCGTTGTCGGCGGAACCGTCATGACCGGAGGTTTTGGCTCCGTTGTCGGCGTGATATTTGGAGCGGTAATATTTGGCCTGGTGCAGAATTCCGTGTTTTACATTTCGTGGATTGATGGTTCTTACTATCGAGTGTTTCTTGGAACTGTCCTGTTGATTGCAGCCTTTGCCAACGAGAACATACGCAAGCGTATAACAGGGGGAATATGACCGTGGCTGCCGGTCATGATGCCTCACCACTGGTCAGGCTGGACAGGATAGTCAAGAAATTTGGCCCGTTCACGGCACTCAACGGCGTGGACATGAATGTCTACCCAGGCGAGGTTCACGCCTTGCTGGGTGACAATGGTGCCGGAAAATCCACCTTGATAAAAATATTGGCCGGTGTTCATCAGCCAACTTCGGGAACGATTTTCGTAGACGGCAGTGCGGTCCATTTCCGATCTCCAAGAGATGCCGCATCCGTGGGTATTGGAACCGTTTATCAGGATTTGGCTCTTAACCAGCTGATGTCGGTGACACGCAATTTCTTCATGGGACGGGAGATGTATTCGGGGCCGGCTCCGTTTGGCCTGATGAAGATGGATGCGATGGATCAGATCACCCATGACGAAATGATCAAGATCGGCATTGACATTTCGGATCCGCGGCAGGCGGTGGGAACCATGTCCGGAGGGCAGCGTCAAACGCTGGCCATCGCACGGGCGATCTACTTTGGCGCCAAGGTGCTGATTCTGGACGAGCCGACCTCTGCACTTGGGCAGAGGCAGCAAATGGAGGTTCTGAAAACGATCAAGCGTGTCAGAGCCTTGGGCAATATTGCGATTATACTGATCACCCACAATGAGATTCATTCCAAGCTTGTTGCGGACCGGTACACCTTTCTTTCGCTTGGCGAGGTCATTGGGGCGGGGACCAGACAGGATCTCGCTGGCGGCGACATTCGTCGACTGATGGCCGGAGGGGCCGAAATGGCCGATCTGGAAGAGGAGTTGGCCACTATCTGACAGCTTCCATGCATTTGTACACCTCGCACTGCCGCCCTAGGCATTCAGCACACCCTGAACTTGAATCCAGAGATGAGTTCGTTACTTGAAACTTTCCTGACATTGCAAGGGGGATACCATGCTCTTGGCAAAACAACAGATAAGGTTGCCGTGACTTGTCTGATCCTTTAAACTTCGGACATCAGCATTGGCATGACAATGGCAACTGCTTCCTGAAGCCGTGTCAGCGAACCATTTGGGAGTTTTGCGCTATGGAGTATAATTCCTCGCCAATACGCTCAGAAACTTGAGAAATAGCCAGCTGGAAAGATTCGAACCATGGAAATGCCTGCGGTCAGCCCGGAAGTACTGTCAAAGAAAGACAGGATCATCACGCGTTTCAACAGTGTGCTTCCGCCCGGAAGCGTCATTCACGACCGGTTCGAAACCAAGGCCTACGAATGTGATGGGCTGACCTCATATTCCTGTCCGCCCATGGTCGTTGTGCTGCCGCAAAACACCGAAGAGGTCTCGGCCATTCTAAAAATCTGTCACGAGGAAGAAGTTCCGGTAGTGCCACGAGGAGCCGGAACATCGCTGGCGGGCGGGGCACTGCCGACCGAGGACAGCGTCATCATTGGAGTTGCCCGTCTGAATCAGGTCTTGGAGGTTGATTTTGACAATCGAATGGTTCGAGTCCAGGCTGGGCGTACAAACCTCTCGGTAACCAGCGCGGTGGAAGCGGGAGGCTTCTTCTATGCACCGGATCCGTCCAGTCAGCTGGCCTGTACCATTGCTGGCAACATCGCCATGAATTCCGGCGGCGCTCACTGTCTCAAATATGGTGTGACCACCAACAATCTGCTCGGTGTCAAAATGGTCCTTATGGACGGCACCGTTCTGGAAGTTGGAGGCGAGTATCTTGATGCCAGCGGCATGGATTTGCTGGGCGTGATCTGCGGGTCGGAAGGGCAGCTGGGAATTGTGACCGAAGCGGTTCTCAGAATTATTCCCAAGCCAGAAGGTGCAAGACCCATATTGTTTGGCTTCGACAGCAGTGTCGTGGCCGGCAACTGCGTTTCAGACATCATTGGCGGTGGGATCTTGCCCGTTGCCATCGAGTTTATGGACAAGTTGTGCATTCAAGCGTGCGAGGACTTTGCTCAGGCCGGATATCCGGATGTTGAGGCGCTTCTGATTGTGGAGGTAGAGGGTTCGCCTGAAGAAATTGATGCACAACTGCACAAGATCAAGAAGATTGCTGGTCGACATAACCCCGTTGCCGTGCGTGAGAGTGGTTCCGAAGAAGAGTCGCAAAAAATTTGGCTGGGACGAAAATCCGCCTTTGGTGCCATGGGCAAAATTAACGATTATATTTGTCTGGATGGCACGATTCCGGTGACACAGCTTCCCCAAGCCTTGGCCGGGATTTCGACTCTCTCCGCTCAGTATGGTTTGGCGGTGGCCAATGTTTTTCATGCAGGTGATGGCAACCTGCATCCGCTCATACTGTTTGATGCCAATGATCAGGAACAGTTGAAAAAAACCGAACAGATGGGTGCTGATGTTCTCAACCTGTGCGTTGATCTAGGCGGTTGCCTGAGTGGCGAACACGGGATTGGTGTCGAGAAACGGGATCTCATGATCAACCAATACGACAATGACGATCTTGAAATCCAGATGCGGATCAAGGATGTTTTCGATTCGCAATGGCTGTTGAATCCAGCCAAAGTGTTTCCTTTGGATGCTTCAAGGGAGCGCCGGGTCAGTTGACGCAACGACATGAAAGCGATCTTGCAGAACTGATCAGAGAGCGAGACACTCCGTTCGAGATTGTCGGAGGAGCCACCAGACGACTTGGTCCTTCCCTGAATTTAGAACCGATCAGGCTGGAACAGTTTGATCAGATAACGTTGTATGAACCAGGGGCCCTCACTCTGGTTGCCGAGGCTGGTGTGCCGCTTCGAACGGTTGAAGCCGTGCTCAAGGAAAAGGGCCAGATGTTGCCCTTTGAGCCGAATGACCTTCGCGGGCTTTTGCAGACGTCCGGCGAGCCAACCTTGGGAGGAATGGTGGCCACAAATGCTTCTGGCCCTAGGCGCGTAAAGGTGGGCGCATGTCGGGACTATATTTTGGGTTTGCGCTTTGTCAGTGGAGAAGGAAAGATTCTGAAAACCGGTGGACGAGTCATGAAGAACGTGACCGGCTACGATCTGACCAAGCTTCTCACCGGCAGCCATGGGACGTTGGGTGTTATAACCGAGGTGGCCCTGAAGGTGTTGCCCGCTCCCGAACATACGGCGGTAATCCTGATTGAAAATCTGTCCGAAAATGATGCCCTCAAAGTGCTACGAAAGGCACTGGCTTCCCCTTACGAAGTCTCTGGCGCTTCACACCTGGTTTCAGGGCTGGATGACAATCCGGTCACAATGATCAGAGTTGAAGGATTCGTGGAGTCGGTGAATTATCGGATCCAGGAGTTGACCAAATTGTTGTCCCTTCATGGCGAGATCAATGTCGAGTCGGACCCCAGGAAGACAGAGCTAGGGTGGCAATACATTCGGGATATCAAGCCCTTTTGGAATATATCGAGTGATGTGTGGCGCATATCAACCAAACCATCCGATGCGTTGGGCTTGGTCAACAGAATCAGGGATCATGTAGAATCTGAGGTGTTCTACGACTGGGGCGGGGGGCTGGTGTGGGTATCAGTTCAAGCCGGCACACCGCTCCGACAAATTCTCGGCAATTTTACCGGTCATGCCACCCTGATAAGATCTCAGGGTGAAGCAAATGGAAATATCCCGGTTTTTCATCCTCAAGAGCCAGTTCAAAAGCGGTTGATGGACTATATTCGACAAAAATTCGACCCGAAACAACTTTTCAACCGCGGCCTTTCATTTTAGTTCCAGCTCGGAGCCGGTATCAGTCGAGTCAATATTAGCAGCCCATGGAAACAAGATTCTCTCCCGAGCAACTCGCAGACCCGGCGACGGCAAGGGCAAATGAAATACTGCGAACTTGCGTCCATTGCGGTTTCTGCATAGCGACCTGTCCGACCTATCAGGTGCTGGGTGATGAGCTGGACAGTCCGCGCGGGCGGATTTATCTCATCAAGGACATGCTGGAAAACCAGCGGCCCGCCGATGCCAAAACCGTCAAGCACATTGATCGTTGCTTATCCTGCCTGGCGTGCATGACCACCTGTCCTTCAGATGTTCACTACATGCATCTGGTTGACCATGCCCGAGAGTATATAGAGAATACCTACAATCGGCCCGTTTATGAGAGATTGCTCAGAACGACCATCGCAGCGGTTTTGACCAACTCCAGAATTTTTCGCCTGGGCATGATAATGGGCCGACTGGCCAAGCCATTTGTCAATCTGGTGCCTGAGAAGAGACTGCAGGCGATGGTTCGGCTCATCCCCAGCCAATGGCCTGCAGCACCAATCGGCGCCCGCACTTTTTCGGCCTTGGGCAGGAGGAAATATCGGGTTGTGCTGTTTGCAGGTTGCGTCCAGCAAGCCATCAATCCGGGAATTCACGAAGCCACGGTTCGATTGCTGACTCGGCTAGGTTGTGATGTTGCCGTGCTACGCGAACAATGTTGCGGTGCCTTGACCCATCATATGGGGAAATCGGCGGCCACCCATAAAACAGCCTTGAGGGCCATCAAGGCTCTCAAGCGTGAAATTGAAGCAGCAAATACTGACGCCATCATAATCAATACAAGCGGCTGTGGCACGACCATCAAGGATTATGGCTACATGTTCCGGTCAGGAGCGCACAGCGAAGAAGCCAGAACGGTATCCAGATTGGCCGTTGATCTCACGGAATTTTTGACTGAAATCGGTTTTCCCGAGTTGCCTCCCAGAAACATCAGAGTCGGATATCACGCAGCGTGCTCCTTGCAGCATGGACAGGGCGTGAAGACGGCTCCCAAGGACTTGCTTGCCAAAGCTGGTTTTGAAGTTCTTGAGCCGGTAGACAGCCATCTTTGCTGTGGATCAGCAGGTACCTACAACATGTTGCAACCGGAAATAGCTTCCGAGTTGCGAACACGAAAGGTCAGTACTCTGAAGGTGCTGCAACCGGATGTCATTGCGGCGGGCAACATAGGGTGCATGATGCAGGTCGGACAGGGTACTGACATACCCATCCTGCATACCGCTCAACTCTTGGATTGGGCAATGGAGCCGGATGCCTCCCGGGAGCTCCCTCGTTAGCTTGCCCGACGCCGAAACAGCAAATTTATTTTGCTGCCGAGCGAAAAAACTCTTGAAATGATTCGGTTGGATTGCCACGTTCAGGTCCATCGAAGCCGAAAGGTTCGTATTCACCGCCCGTCCAATTGGAGGGCAAACATTAAGTCGCTCAAATGGAGGATTTAGTCATGAGATTTGATCTCGCACCCCTTTATCAGACCACAGTTGGATTTGATCGTTACCAGGATCTTCTGGAACGGATCATCTCGCAGGATGTGGCTCCGTCAGCAACGGGTTATCCCCCGTACAACATTGAGAAGACGTCAGAGGAAAACTACGTGATCTCAATTGCTGTTGCCGGCTTCAATTCCGATGATCTCGAGATTGAGGTTCGTGAAAACAAGCTTCTGGTTTCCGGCAAAAAAGAGCCTGAGCCGGAAGGTCGCGTCTACCTGCACAAGGGAATCGGTCTCCGAAGCTTTCAACGAAACTTCCAGCTGGCGGATCATGTTAAGGTCGTCTCAGCCGAGTTTGTTGACGGATTGCTCAACATCACTCTGCAACGAGAAATTCCTGAAGCCTACAAGCCTAGGAAAATCTCGATCGGCTCTGGCAAAGCCAACGGGTCTGCCGTTCACGAAGGCAAGTCCGTTGAAGTGAACGCCTAGCCAAGCACTTTCACGCAGATGCCCGGCACTGGCCTCGGTGCCGGGCATTCTCGTTTTTGTACAATTTTGGCTGTGTTGCGTGCCTCTGGTGAAAGACCTTTGCAACTGGAACCGGTCGTTCACGAATCAAACGGGCCTTTCAAATCGGTTTGAAATCTTGAGTCTGTTCCCGCATTCCACTGAGTTCGTCGTATCTGAATGCTCAAATTGGTTGCCTACCATTGCTGAGTGCCTTGAATATGACAATGGCATACGTTGACGGTCGATATCATTCCGCTTGAAGTGATGGCCAGGTCTATCACGCCGATATTGGACACCACACATTGCTGTTCCAGCAACGCACACCCGTTTACTCATCAAGCCGAGCGGCACGAGCCAGATAAGCTATACCATTTCCAGAAGCACAGCAGGAGTTGTAACAACGATGGCGGCTGTACGAGCCCGGTTGCCATATCCGCTGCCGTTCGATTCGAACCCCAGCATTAGCAAGCCTTTCGAAGTGAAAGATTGTCTCTGGCGATCAGTTGTGAATCACCGAAAAGCTGGGATAAAGTTGGATTTTCTTCCACATTGAAAAAATTAGCCATTCTTCTGTCGATTCTGGTCCAGCTTTTCCTTGTAGTGCTCCATTATCTTTGTGTCAGGGACGTGGGCGTTGCGACGGCCGGGGGCCTCGTTTCTTGCAATTTCCCATGGCGAACCGGGCTGATGGCACAATGCAGACATTTGGAGTCCGGTATAATGTTTATAGACTTCCCAGATTCTGTCAATTAGCTTCCGTGTTTCCTTGTCTGATTTCGGAATGTATGGCGTTGTTTCGGTTCTCGTTCCGTTCATGTCTATGTTAACCTTGGTTGCAAACTCAATGATCGGAAGTTGGCCTCGATACTTGAATTCATGGTAGAGGGACGCAAACACCGGGCCGTATTGCCATGCTTCTACGTATTCGTCATCTACCAGCGGTTTATTATAAAGAGCCAAGTGCCAGCCGTGTGCAACGTAGACCAACTTTTGTATTTTGAGCGGTGTTATCCCGTGCTTCTTGTATTTGGAGAGGAAACAGTTAGCCACCTCTTTAGCTGTTGCCACGGAACACCCCATCTTGATAATTGCACAACCCCTGCACACCAAGTGCACGCTACGCCGGTCGCCAGTTCTCGACCGATATGGGTCTGCAATCAGTCGAGACTCACCACGCCGTCAGGTCCAGCATACGAGATAACCCCGAAACAAATCAGCGTGAAACAGGATCTAAATCTTGTTCAAGCAGCCAGAACGTCCCTTTTTCTGTCAGACACTCAGACAGATGTATTTCATTTCCAGATAGTCGTCAATTCCATGCCGGGAACCCTCGCGTCCGATACCGGACTGTTTGACACCCCCGAACGGCGCCGCTTCGGTCGAAAAGATGCCGGTATTGACCCCGACAATTCCATACTCCAGAGCCTCGGCCACCTTCCATACCCTGGAGACATCCCGTGTATAGAAATAAGAAGCCAGGCCATGGATTGAGTCGTTGGCCAGCTCGATAACTTCATCGTCAGTTTCGAATTTGAAAATCGGTGCCAAGGGTCCAAAAGTTTCGTCATGGGCAACCATCATGTCCTGGGTCACGTTGGTAATTACGGTGGGTTCAAACCAGTACCCCCCTAGTTCTGATTGACAACCGCCAGTCACTACCGTAGCCCCTTTGGCTTTCGCATCTTCAATGTGCGACACTACCTTGTCCACGGCGGCCTGGTTGATGAGTGGGCCGGTGTTAACGCCATCGCCAAAACCATCGCCCAAAACAAGTGAATGGGTCGCTTCGGCCAGTTTCCTGGAAAATTCTTCATAAATTCCAGCCTGCACGTAAATGCGATTGGCACATACACAAGTTTGACCGTTGTTGCGGTATTTGCAAAGCATCGCGCCCTGGACGGCCTCATCCACATCGGCATCATCAAAGACAATGAAGGGTGCATTGCCCCCAAGTTCCATCGAAACTTTCTTGATTTGGTCACTGGCCTGACGTATCAGAATGCGTCCGACCTCCGTTGATCCGGTGAATGTGATCTTTCGGATGATGGGATTTGAGCAAAATTCCTGACCGATTTCCCTCGATTTGGTTGAAGGAATCACCGAAAACACACCTTTGGGAAAACCCGCTCGCTCGGCGAGGACGGCCATAGCCAGAGCTGAGAGAGGTGTCTCAGTCGCTGGGCGACACAAAATTGAACATCCGACGGCCAGGGCTGGGGCTGCCTTTCGGGCGATCATGGCATTGGGAAAATTCCATGGCGTGATCGAGGCCACGACGCCGACGGGCTGCTTGATCACCATGAGTCTCTTGTCGGTTTGATGGCCAGGGATGGTTTCTCCGTAAACCCTTTTGCCTTCTTCGGCAAACCATTGCAGAAATGAGGCACCATAAAAGATCTCACCCTTGGCTTCGGCAAATGGCTTTCCCATTTCTGCCGTCAAAATGGTTGCTAGATCGTCGGCATTTTCAATCATCAGATTGTACCATTTGAGGACGATCTCAGAACGGTCCTTCGCAGTTCTGGCGGCCCATTCCCTTTGGGCTGCCTGAGCGGCTTCAATTCCCCGCCTGGTTTCAGTCAGGCCAAGATCCGGAAGCGAAACAATGACATCACCCCTGGCTGGATTCACAACATCAAAGGTTGATCCGTCATCCGCGGCTATCCATTCGCCATTGACGAAGGCGTTGGTTGCAAGGAGGGTTGGATCCTTCAGCATCGAAATCAAGTTTGTCCGGTCAAGCATTTCATCGTCCTTTACTGAATGAGTTATAATTGATATCTTGTTTGTCTGCCTCAAAATACAAGGTTTCATGGTCTAAATGATTGTAGCCGCTGGTCATCAAGTTGCCCTTAGCAGTAATCCGCTGGAGGGTGTCGAGTTTGGAGTTTTAATTTTTGCCTCAGGGCTCTGCTATGGCCAGATTCTTGAAGAGAATTGACACTTATGATCAGCAAGTGCCAGTGGCTGTGGCTGGTTGGTATAGAAGAAATTCCGGTTTATTTGAATATTATCGAACTCTTGGTTTGCTTGCTGGGTTTTGATGCTTTTGCAAGACTGAGTGACTCTGGTGCTGTAGTTCGGGATTAAACATCGATGCAGCCAGGTAAGAGAAACAGTATCACTGATGTGGCGGGCTTTCGAGTTGGCAACGCTACTGATCAGGCTATCAAAACTGGAAGTACGGTACTGGTGGGTAGTGAACCGTTTTGTGCAGCCGTTCATGTAATGGGTGGCGCTCCGGGTACTCGTGAAACGGATCTGCTGGCACCCGACCGATTGGTTCAAAAGGTTGATGCCATGGTGTTGTCGGGTGGGTCAGCGTTTGGTTTGGACGCGGCTTCTGGTGTTATGAATGTCTTGGCGAAGCAAGGCAGGGGTTATGTGGTGGAGGATAAAAACATACCCATTGTGCCCGCGGCCATTTTGTTTGATCTTCTCAATGGTGGCGATAAGAACTGGGATGTCAACCCATATGGTCAGCTCGGCATGGCGGCGCTGGAAAATGCCTGTGAAAGCTTTCAAATAGGTTCGGTCGGTGCAGGAACCGGTGCCCAGATCCACGGATTGAAGGGAGGGCTTGGGACTGCGTCTTTGATTACAGACTCCGGGTATACAGTTGGAGCGGTCGTTGCAGTCAACGCCCTTGGGAGTGTCGTGCTGGGCGAAACACCATACTTTTGGGCTGCACCATTTGAACTGAATGGTGAGTTTGGCAATTTGGGCATGTCGACAGAGGGCCCATATGGCCTTGACGCAGAACGAAATGATTGGGGAAACAAGCAAGGCGCCAATACGACCATTGGCATCGTTGCAACCGACGCAAACATGAATCAATCAGAATTGACCCGTCTTGCTGTCGCTGCGCACGACGGCCTGGCTCGTGCAATCGTGCCATCTCATACCTTGTTTGACGGCGACCTGATGTTTGCTGCATCGAACGGGCAGAAGAACATGGAGAATAGGGAGGCAATCCTTTTTGAGCTTGGAGCAGGGGTGGCAGTATGTGTTTCTCGGGCGATAGCAAGAGGGGTTTATGAGGCCACTGCCGACCCCGACGACATGCTACCCACTTGGAAAGACAAGTTTGCGGCCATTTAGCCTTGCAATCATTTTTTTGCCAGCTTGTCTTACCGCTTGCGAACAGTAATGATCCCGCCTGTCCTTTCAGCATCAAGGCCAAAAAGAGAACGGCTGCACATGCCTTGCCATTCAGAGGCAGAAATGCGACTGGCTTGTGACCTTCGGGGATGGCAGGGCAGACATTAAGTGGTCAATCTCCAACGGCATGGTTAGCACGAGAAAGAGTAGAGAGTGTTTCTGATGACATTGATGTCTGCGGCATCCAAGCAAGTGATTGTCGAACAGACGGAAGTAAAATCACCTGCAGTTGCCGATGGAAGGCCTGTGTCATCATGAATGATGCTGGTCTCCGCCCCGGTGTTTTGGTCGTAGGCAGTGGCAATGCCGGCCTGTGTGCAGCTATGACTGCTGCTGAGGCTGGAGTATCGGTCTTGCTTTTGGAATGTGCCCCTAAACCGTACCGGGGAGGAAACTCTCGCCATACCCGAAACTTTCGCTGCATGCACGGGAGACCACTTGGCTATCTGACAGGGGCGTATGAAGAGGATGAATTTTTCGAGGACTTGATCAAGGTTACCCAAGGTCAAACGGACGAGGCTCTGGCTCGAATGACTATCCGGGAATCTGAAGGTTGCTATCACTGGATGGAACAGCATGGGCTAAGATTTCAGTCCTCTTTGTCTGGGACACTGTCCCTGACCCGCACGAATGCATTTTTTCTTGGGGGCGGGAAAGCCCTTGTCAATGCCTATTTTCGGAGGGCACAGGATTGGGGTGTTCAAGTGGCTTATGAAGCTGAAGTCACCCATCTTGAGCATGACGGTACAAAAATCAATTGCGTTTGCGCCAGCATTGACGGGCAGCTTACAAAAATAGAGCCACGTTCCATCGTTGTCGCTTCAGGTGGATTTGAAGCGAACGTTGATTGGTTGATCGAGGCGTGGGGCCCATCCGCGAAAAATTTTTTGGTGCGCGGCACCCCTTACAATCGGGGGCTGGTTTTGAAGGATCTTCTGGATCAAGGAGTTGCGAGCGTCGGCGACCCGACTCAGTGTCACGCGGTCGCAATCGATGGTCGTGCCCCGAAGTTTGATGGAGGCATCGTCACGAGGCTTGACTGCGTGCCCTTCTCGGTTGTCGTAAACAAGGAAGGCAAACGTTTCTATGACGAAGGCGAAGATGTTTGGCCTAAGCGTTATGCCATTTGGGGGCGCCTGGTTGCGGCTCAACCCGATCAGGTTGGATTTGCCATCATTGATTCCCGTTCTATTGATCTTTTCATGCCTTCTGTCTTTCCTCCTGTCAAGGCCAACAGCATTAAGGGTCTGGCCGTGCAATTGGGCCTGCCTCCATCAACTGTGACAGAAACGGTAGCGACGTTCAATGGTGCCTGTTGCGACGGTCATTTTGTCCCGACTGACCTTGATGGGGTTTCCACCCGAGGGCTTGAACCGCCGAAATCCAACTGGGCCAGACCGATAGTCGAACCTCCGTTTTACGGATATCAGCTTCGACCGGGAGTCACCTTTACCTATCTTGGCTTGAAAGTCGATGAATCAGCACAGGTCCAGACCGCTTCAGGACCGGTAGAAAACCTCTGGGCTGCGGGTGAAATCATGGCCGGGTCTATTTTGGGTCAGGGTTATCTGGCCGGTTTCGGCATGACCATCGGTACAGTATTTGGCCGTCGTGCAGGACAGGAAGCAGCTCAACATGCCCAATAGCCTTTATGTCGAGACAAGTGCCTTTGAGGAAGCAAGGCGTCAGTTCCAGATCTGCAACGCCTGCAGATACTGTGAGGGGTATTGTGCCGTATTTCCATCCATGTTTGAGCAACGATTGCATTCGGATGGTGATATCACGCAACTTGCCAATCTGTGCCACGACTGTCGTGGATGCTTCTATGCCTGCCAATACACGGAACCCCATGAGTTTGCCCTCAACATCCCCAAGGCTTTATCGGAGGTCCGGCACATGAGTTGGCAAATGTTGGCGTGGCCAAGATCATTTGCCCGGCTTTATGACCGTTCAGGTGTCTTGGTCAGTTGTGTACTGGTGGCGACCTTGGCTTTTCTGTTCTATCTGGCGAGTGCAATTCGACCCACTTCTGGTGAAGGTTTCTACGCCATCATGTCGCACGGAGTCATGGTCACTATATTTACCCCTGCATTTGTCTTGCCATTGCTTGCCGTTGGGGTGTCCCTGCGACGCTATTGGGTTGAGGTCGGTGGCGGCCTTTTGCGATTCAATCATGTCCGGACGGCCCTGGCTGCCGTTGGAACCATGAAAAATCTGGCCGGAGGACACGGTGAAGGCTGCAACTTTGAGGAAGACGACCGGTTTTCCAATCGACGTCGATACTACCACCAGCTGACTTTGTATGGATTTCTGATGTGTCTTGCCTCCACTGTGAGTGGGACTATAATGCATTACGGATTTGGCGTGGAAGCGCCATACTCGCTTTGGAGCGTTCCAAAACTTTTTGGAGTTCCAGGGGGTATAATGCTGTGTATTGGGACTTTGGGTCTGGCCGTACTAAAAACCAAGGCTGACACGGAACCCGGGAACTCCATGGTTTGGAGTGGCGAAATGGCCTTCATTCTTCTCCTGTTTGGAGTCAGTGCAACAGGTCTTCTCTTGTTTGCCGCGACCGGTACAAAACTGGTTGCCATGCTATTGCCGGTACATTTGGGCTTTGTGCTCACCTTTTTCCTGATCACCCCCTACTCCAAAATGGTGCATGGATTTTATCGCCTCACGGCACTTGTTCAAAATGCCGTCAGAAAATGGTAGTGTCCCCGTAATAATTGACATCTGGGCAATTCAGTTATGAGTTGTGGTGTCAGGAATGAATGCCATGCTATTGACATCCCATCAACTGATGAGCTCGACAAGAATGGACTCATATTGATGCCCCGCCCGTTTCCCGACAATCCCTTTGTGCCAGGCTTTGGCGAGCGTCCCCCCCCCCCGTCATGGGCGAACGCCCGGAAGTTGACCAGGCTCTTGATGATGTAGTCTGGCGACTGACTCAAGCCAAGACCCCGGGACCCCGGCCCCTATTTCTCTATGGGCCCAGGGGTACGGGCAAGACCGTGCATATCCGGGACTTTCAGGCTCGCATTCGCCAAAGTCAGTCTCCCGAGATCATGATGAACCTGGCGGATGGCTTGCCAGCGACGCGTCGCGAGGAGATGGTGACCTGGCTCAAGGACTCAATCAGCCCCGCCGCCGACCGTCGCCATCGAAACGGTCGGGCCTGATGCGTGTTGTGATGCGCAATGAACGCCTCAATGGCCGCCGTACATTCCTCTAGCGAATTGAAGATGGCGTCCTTCAGACGCTGGCGAGCCCGTTTCGAGAAGAAGCCCCCCCCCACGGCATGGACCGACGAGGCCGATGTGGGCGTGAAGTGAAAGTGCCAGCGCGGATGATCCGCCGGCCACTCCCGGACCGTGGCCGACTTGTACGAGGACACATTGTCCAGAATGACATGAACGTCCACATCGGCGTCCAGACCTTCGGCGACATGGTCGAGGAAGGCCACGAAGTCCTCGGAGCGGTGCCGCTCGCTGGTCTGGCCGACCACGCGCTCGGTGGCGACATCCAGGGAGGCCAGCAGGCCTGTGGTGCCATGGCGGACATAGTCATGGGTGCGGGTGGTCGCGTTATGATTATGTCAATGCTTGAGTCGCCTCAAACGCTCGTGAACAATATAGTCCATGCCGTCAAAAAAACATAAGTTTTTGTTTTTTACTGAATACTAGTTCAAGAGCCGTCATTTTCCCTTGTCGTACACCATCCCGGAGAGAGTTCGCATCCGAGAGGGTCGTCCTTAAGTTCCGACGGTGACGGACCATACCTCGTTGTAGAGCCATCAAGGCTGCACACGACAGGAATTTGCCTTCCTCGCTCATTTGCCTTTTGCACTCAGCATAGCTCGTCGGAGAATGGCATTCATGCGCGACTGGTAGCCTTTGCCACCAGCCTTAAGCCACGCCAGCACATCCGCGTCCAGTCGGGCGGTGATCTGCTGCTTGATTGGACGGTAAAGTTCTGCCCGCTTCATTTCTGCGAGCTGTGCATCGGTCAGTGCAGGAATGTCACTCGTGTTGACCGGATCATCTGACATTTGCTCCAACGCATCAAGATGTTTGCACTGCGCATCGGTCAGTGCGGGTAGCGTATCAAGCGTGTAGTTAACCACTTTCCTCTTCATAACGTTTCCTTTCTGATCTGGTTGCTCTTCGCGCCGAGATGATCCTGATGGTTTCAACCAGTTTTCCGTCCGCATCTTCCTCCGTGATTGTATGCGCTACCAGCAGGACCGTCACGCCATAAACGGAACCAATGGTTTGCCATCGCATCTCGTACCCCTCGATCCGATCCTGTCGAGTCAGACGCAGAGGGTCACAAAAAACCCGCGCGGCCAACTCAAACGCAATGCCGTCGTGCTTGCGCTGGTTGGAGGCGTTCTTGTTTTCATCCCGCGTAAACCGGATTTCTGACATGACAATAATGTAAATATAAAAGTGCAATTTATCAAGAGTGTGTCTTGGGGACATCAGCGTAAGTACAGGTTCAGATTTTCGCCAACACTTGATCTTATGACGGAGTTTTTCGCCTGCATCTTCCCCGGCCTTGTGAGGGGCAATGTCTGATGGAGGGGGATGTACACGTTAGCCAGAAATGCCGCACGAACACGGCCTTCCATACCGAGCGATTGTGTGGTTTCTGCGGGCAGTACGGTATTATGGCACTGTCACGCGGCCCGATCGATGGGTCCTATGGTGCTATTCCACCTCGATGACCAAGGCCGGATCAAATCTGGCCTCTTCACCTGGATATCCCCGCTGGTTCATGACAAATCGGATCGGCCTGTGGTCGCCTTCGCCTGTCCAGTCTTCACCCTCATGCGAATGGCCACAAATCCACGTGTGGATGTCATGAGGCCTGATTTTGTCCCATAGGTCGCAGGCAAAGCCGTTGCTCGTCGCTCGTTTCTGATCACCGCCAATGGTCCGCCACGGGGCAACGAGCTCGCTACGGGGAGATGGTGGGTCATAACTATCGTCGGGCCATCATGTGGCACGGTCAGAGCATCAAAAATTGCTGCTTTGTCCTGCCAGTGGCGTTCCAACATGTCATCAACGGTAAAGAGCGTTTTCGGCGCGATGCGGATCGCGCGATAGTCCTGCATATAAGCGGGCACCACGACCCGGGCCAGATAATCGAAGGCCGGGTAGAGCTTCAGATCCGCCCAGAGCGTCGCGCCAATGATACGGACACCTGCAATTTCGGTTGCCGCACCGTGCAACACTCGGATATCAAGACCTTCCGTGTGCAGCTCAGCCAGCTGGCACTGTTCTTGTTCCATCAGCTCGGACCAAATCGAACCATACGGCTCATGATTTCCCCAGATTACCACGACCGGGCAGTCATATTTTTGGGCAGCTTGCTCCGGGATGTTCAGATGCCGGCCCATCGTATGCGTGTCGCCTGCAATCAGAACCCCGTCCAACGGGGCGGACAGATCAGGAAGGTCAAAACCTTCCCAGAATTCATCATGCCGCTCACTCCAGACCAGAAACCGTGCCATATCCCATCCTCCACCAAGCTGCAACATTATAGCACTATCGCTCTATTGCCAGATCAGATAGAACAAGATCGCTCGTGCCTTTGCATGTGATTTCACTGGAAGCGGACGAGCGTCGCACGGCCAAGCCGTGAGCGGGTGGTCACCGGCGAAGCGGCGCTCAAACGGCCTTTTTATCCCGGCAAATCGTCATGAAACCCCTCGATCCCCGACAGTTCATCCTGCGTCGGCTGATTATGCCCTTTGGGAGAATTGCTGCTTGTCTGCGTTCGTTATTGCATCTGATTTCCCCTCAGTTATATTTGTGCCATGTTTCGAGTTGACCGTCAAGAGAACAAACTCCGCCGCCTCAAAGAGCAAAAGTTCTCCAAGCTTCAGTTGGGAGAACGCGACCATCTTCAGGAATGGCTGGCCGACATGCCTGAGGCTCTGGGGGAGGAATTGCTTGTCATCCAAAAGGAGTTTGACGGCTTCGCTGATACACGCGAGCGCCTTGATCTTCTTGCACTTGACAAGGATGGACAGTTGGTAGTCATCGAGAACAAGCGGGATGATTCCGGTCGCGATGTCGTGTGGCAGGCAATCAAGTACGCAGCCTATTGCTCCAGCCTGAAGAAGGCCGAGATCGTAAACATTTTCCAGCAGTATCTGGATCGCTATTGCAAGGGCAGCAACGCAACAGAATCAATTTGCGCGTTCTTGGAAGAGGAAGAGCTGGATTCTGTTGTTCTCAACCCGGGAAATCAGCAACGCGTGATGTTTGTGGCCGCCAACTTTCGGAAGGAAGTAACATCAACAGTCATGTGGCTTCTAGGCCATGGAGTTCGGGCACAATGCTTTCGCGTGGTCCCCCATACCTTCCGCGACGAACTTTTCTTGGATCTGCAACAGATCATCCCCACGCCAGAAGCGGCGGATTTCATGATCGGAATGGCGACAAAGGAAACCGAAGAAAAGGCCTCGCTGGGTACTCAGCAACAAACGCAAAAGTTACGTTTGGAGTTTTGGGAGCGAGCCCTTGAAGCCCTCCGTGAACGCGATCTGTCCCGTTATCAAAACGTCAAACCGACCACAAAACATCATTTAGACTTTAAAACGCATGTACGCGGTTGTACCTACGGCCTAATTTTCGGTAAAAAGGAAGCCCGCGTTGAACTTGTGCTCAAACGTGAGTCGCAAGTTGAAAACAAGTGGATTTATGACGAGCTTCACAAACAGCGCGAAGAGATCGAAGAAGAATTCGGAACGAATCTAGATTGGCTGCGCAAGGACAACGGTAAGAGGTGTTATGTCAAGTTCGTCAAAGCATTTGACAGTTATGACAGGGAGACTTGGCCCGAAATAATTAAATGGTTGGAATATCATTTCGAAAAGCTGAACACCGCTTTTGCGGAAAGGCTGAGAGCGTTAAACCCACGGCTGAAATCCGGCGAAGCAATGAGCTAGACGCAAACTCGTCCTTCCTCCGCCGTCGGTCAGACAATGAGAAAGTGAACTCGTAGTTTGGGCTCTGCACGGTTTGAATTAGATGGAAGCTCATTTGCAAGTGCCTCAGCATCCGCGAAAGTGACAGGGGGTAAAGTTCTACACACCGACGCTAACATTTGTCGAGTTGTGGCTCCCTTCGTAATTGGGGTAAACGTGCTCGACGAGTGAAAAGCCCCAAGCCGGACTTGGTTTCCTGCAGCATGGAATAGCGTCGGAGCGCTTTGTCCTCGGTGTAGTCGGGATCCGTTCACAAGCCACAAAGATGCTGGAATGACAGAAAACAGTCGATGACACAGCACAAGAATTGAAATCTTTTGTTTTTTACTGACCACTAGGCTATTAACCTTGGAACTGCCCGACAAGCCTGACAGCAGCAGCGGCCGCTACCTGCAAAGACTGGGGGCTCCCTTGCTGATCACGCTGGATGAGGCTCACATGGCCCCCGCACTACACCACTTGACAAGGCAACCAAAACCCGTGGATTGTCGGCGTTTCCAGTTGATCTCAGGGAGTGCACGGGGCGTAGGCTGACAGTTCGACCTCTACCCAGAAAATCAGCCTGAGGAATATCACCTGCCATGTGTCTGTATTGACATTGAACATGGCTCGGTCGAATCTCCACCGGAATCGAGTTGACCCTTGCCTCGGGCTATCCAGCACAATGCGACTCTTGGTAACTGCTAGCCGTATTGGCCGTCACCCCAGCGATTGAACAAATCCAGATCTTGTATCCCCAGACCTCCATAAGTGACTACCAAGCAGATGATTCCCCAGACGATTGTCGTCGCAATCGTCGTTCGGACCGCCTTGGACTTGATGTTGGCATGGGCTGGAGCAGATCGAGGAGTTCCGTGAGTGACCTTTCCTTTTTCATCCTGGGTTTGCACTCTCTGCTGCAGGTACAGGAAAAAACAGAGAAACCATATGATCGGATACAGGACAACCGCTCCAGCCCAGCTCATGGATTATCTTTCCTCAAACTCGATCAATGCTCCCAAGCAGTCTCTAGGGTGCAGAAAAATGACGGGTTTGCCATGCGCTCCGATCTTCGGATCACCTGTCCCCAAGACACGTATGCCGTGATTGCTTGCTCGGGTCGTGGCCTCAGCGACGTTGTCCACTTCAAGACAAAGGTGATGAATTCCCCCGTTGGGGTTGCGTTTCAGGAACTGTTGGATGGGGCTATCATCGCCCAGTGGTTCCAGCAACTCGATCTTGGTATTGGGCAGTTCGACGAATACAACCGTCACGCCATGTTTGGGTTCTGGTTGCGGTGCCGAAACTCTTGCTCCCAGCACATGTTCGTAAAAGGACGCTGCCTTGTCCAGTTCCGGCACGGCAATGGCGATGTGGTTCAAGGCACCAATCATCGGCGACTCTGGACTTTCTTTTCTATCAGTTCAACGGCCTGGTCAAGGGTTATGCTATCGGCTTCGAGGTGTTTGGGAATGGAGGCATTGACGCGTTTCCATTTCACATAAGGTCCATAGCGTCCAGACAGCACTTTGACAGGACCCTTCTCAGTCGGATGCGGGCCCAGATCCCTCGCCCCATTCTGGCCGGTGGCCGCCCCCTTTTTGCGTTCCAGCAAAGAGACCGCATCATCGACTGACAGTGTCAAGGGATCTTGTTTTCGGGGAATTGTCGCATTGATGCCCTTCCATTTGACATAAGGTCCGTAGCGTCCATTGCGTCTCAGTATGCTCCCGCCCTCGGGATGCTCGCCGACGATGTCGTCATTGGCCAGTCCCTCACCGGCCAGGAGGCTGACGGCCCGATTGATTCCGATCGACAACGCGTCCAGAGGGTTTGAATCCGGAATGGACGCTGAATTCTGGCCGTGTTTCAGGTAGGGACCGTTTCGGCCAATGTGTGCGGTAATCTCCTGGCCGTCATCGGGGTGATTTCCAACTGTTCGTGGCAAGTCAAGAAGCTGGATGGCCACATCCAGATTTATCTCCTCGGTCGACATTCCCTCAGGAATACTGACACGCTTTGGTTTGGTTTTGGTTTCCTCAGGCTTTTCCAGTTCCAGATACTTGCCATAGGGCCCTGACTTGAGGAAAATTTTCTGGTTTGTGTCTTCCTTTGTGCCGAGATGTACGGTTTCGCTTACGGTCCCTTCCTTGCCCCTTTCCAAAGGCTGGTTGTATTTGCAATCCCGACAGCTGAAATAGGGCGCACGCCCCTTGAAGACCTTCAGTTCAAGTCTTCCGCTGTCACACTTGGGATTGGGGCACTTGAACAAATCCGTATCGCTCTCGGTTGTGGTGACAAATTGAGGATAGACCAGTTCGCTGACCTTTTCATTGATCGTTCTTCTGTCGATGTCCGAAACGGCTGCAACATTGAGCGAGAAGTCGTTCCAAAAGTCGCTCAAGGTATTGATTCTGTCTTCACGGCCACCGGATATTTCATCTAGATCCTTCTCCATCTCGGCCGTGAAGTCATACTCGACATACTTGGGAAAATACAGTTTGAGAAAGGCCGTAACCAGTCGCCCTGTCGCGGTCGGCTGCAGGTTTCTGGATTGGGGGACGGTCTGGATGTACTCTCGGGTCTTGAGAGTCGCAATTATGGAGGCATAGGTTGAAGGCCTTCCAATGCCAAGGTTGACCATTTCCTTGACCAGGGTGGCTTCGGTAAATCGGAAAGGGGGCTTGGTTTCGCTGTGTCTGACATCGACCGCTTGCAACTCGATGACATCATTTTTTGCCAAAGGCGGCAGGTCCGTGTTTACATGATCATGCTGATGGTCCTTGTCCCTTTGGCTTTCATCGACCCCTTCTTCATAGATTTTCTTGAAACCGGCAAAGACAGGAACCTGACCCGTTGCTTGAAGAGAGACCTGAGTATCATCGGAAACCAAGATGACCTTGGTATTTTTGACAACGCAGGCCTTCATCTGGGTTGCGAGCGTCCTCTTCCATATCATGTCATACAGCTTGCCTTCCACGGCTGACAGGTTTTTGGCTCGGGCCGGCACCAAGTGCATGGCTGTAGGACGGATGCACTCGTGGGCCTCTTGCGAATTCTTGGCCTTGTTCTTGTAGACACGCTGTGGCTGAACAACAAAGTCGTTGCCAATTTCCTTGGCTATGGCCTTGCGACATTCCTGTATCGCTTCTGGCGCCATGTTGATGGCATCCGTCCTCATGTAGGTTATATGCCCTGCTTCGTACAGTTTTTGCGCAACCTTCATCGTCACATCCGAACCCAGCCGCAACTTCCGGTTGGCCTCTTGCTGAAGCGTTGCCGTCGTAAAGGGCGGGGGCGGATTGATGCGAGCGTCCTTGCTGACCACCTCCTTGACCCAATAACGGTCTTTCGATGCTACCAGTTCCTTGGCTGCTTCAGCGTCTTCAGAGCTGGCAAAAGAAAATTGCGAAAGCTTTTCATCGTTCAGATGAGTGAGAACAGACTGAAACGGCATCTTTTTGGGGCTCAGGCAATCGGCCAGAATTGTCCAGTAGGAGCGGGGCTCGAAGGCCTCCCGGTCCAGCTCTCTTTCGGTGATCAGGCGCAGGCAAACCGACTGGACCCGGCCGGCCGAAGCTCCACATGGAAACTTTGTCCACAGTATGGGGGAAAGATTGAAGCCAACCAGAAAGTCGAGGACTCTTCGGGCCAGGTAGGCATCAACCAGATGGGAATCGACCTTGCGGGGGGACTGAATGGCGTCTTTGATGCTGTTCTTGGTAATCGAGGTAAAGGATATGCGTTCGGATGACTTGATCTTGAGACTTTTGTGATTGTTGCGCAGGATCTCTTCAAGATGCCAGCTGATCGCTTCGCCCTCCCGGTCAGGATCGGTCGCAAGAATGAGCGCCGGGTCTTTCTTGAGAGCATCTACGATCGGCTTGATTCGTTTCTTCGAATCCGGCGTGATCTCCCAGTCAATGGCAAAATCGTGATCGGGGTCGACGGCTTCCTTTTTCCTCCGGATGTCTCGTATGTGTCCAAAAGATGCCAGAACCTTGTAATTCTTGCCTAGGTATTTCTCTATGGTTTTCGCCTTGGCAGGCGATTCGACGACGACGACGGGCATAGAGCTTCCTCAATAATGTCTTTCCTGTCGACTCAGATCGGAAGCGTTTGTCCGCGGGCAATCGAACTCCATCATTCCCGAACCGGGTCTGAGATGCAGGTTAATCCATGGTTGCAAAATTTCCATCCGGTCCATTGCGATTTACTTTGAAAAAAGGGGCCACCTGCACATCAGTCAAGCCATCTGCAAAAAAGTTGTGCAAACCGGCAGAACGTCAATCAGGAACTGCTGCCTCCTACGGTCAGGTCACCAATCAGGATTGAGGGTTGCCCGACACCGACCGGAACCCACTGCCCATCCTTTCCACATGTGCCGATGCCAGGATCAAGAGCCATGTCGTTGCCGATCGCTCGAATGCTCTTTAAAACCGTTGGACCATCACCGATCAGGGTCACTCCCTTGATCGGGGCACCTCTCTTTCCGTTCTTGACGCGATACGCCTCGATGCAAGAGAAGACAAACTTGCCACTCGTGATATCGACCTGACCGCCTCCGAAGCCGACGGCGTGTATGCCGTCCTTGATTTCGGCCACGATTTCGTCTTGCGTGGCGTCGCCGTTCACCATGTAAGTATTCGTCATGCGGGGCATCGGTTGATGAGCAAATGACTCCCGACGCCCGTTGCCGGTCGATTCACTTCCCATCAGTCGGGCGTTCTGTCTATCCTGCATGTAGCCGACCAGAATGCCGTCCTCGATCAGGGTTGTGGCCTGACTCGGCGTGCCTTCGTCATCAATCGAGATGGAGCCGCGACAACCATTCAGCGTGCCATCGTCAAGGACAGTTACACCCTTTGCGGCAATCGGCTGCCCGACCAAGCCGGCAAAGGCCGAAGTTTGCTTGCGGTTGAAGTCTCCTTCCAGCCCGTGCCCGATCGCCTCGTGCAACAGTATGCCGGGCCACCCGGGACCCAGAACCACGTCCATGACGCCGGCCGGAGCCGGTTCAGCAGCCAAGTTGACACAGGCGATTCGATAAGCCTCGTCGGCCAACCCTTTCCACGTGTCCGCCGAGGTCAGTTCCCGACAGGAATAACGTCCGCCCTTGCCGGTATATCCAGTCTCGCGGCGTCCTTGGTCGTCCACAATCACGGAAATCACCATGCGTGTCATCGGGCGACAGTCGCTCGCAAGACGGCCATCGGGGTGGAGAATTGAGACATGCTGGCAGGAGTTGAAGAGGTTGGCCGTCGCTTGAACAACTCGGTTGTCCAGGCTGCGACAATAGGCGTCAATCTCTTTAAGAAGATCGACTTTGTCAGCGAAATCATTGTCGTTGATCGGATTGTGAGAAGAGTAGAATTCTTGACTGGTGACTTCTGGTGGCTGCGCCAATCGGCCTAGCCCGTCTCGGGTCGCCAGCTTGACGATCCCGGCTGCACGCGATATCGCCTTGGCATTGATCTCATTGGAATGAGAATAACCGATTGTTGCTCCTCGAATGGCTCTCAGCCCAAATCCTTCGTGTGAATTGTAACTGGCATTCTTGACATAGCCATCGTCAAGCACCAGGCTTTCCGATCGGATCCGCTCGAAGAACAGTTCCCCATCGTCTCCTCCGGCAGTGGCATCCTGCAAGGCGGCAAGTGTCTTCTCGTACTCTAGGTCAGTTTCAAAAGGCTGGAAAGTGTCAGGCATGCTACAAAAAATTGTTGTCGAGATGATTTAAATAGTTAAGGTCGGAATTAGTTGAAATGCAACCCGAAACATTGCCAGTGCAGGTAATTTGTTCGTTCACGAGCTTTGACATGAGATGCCTCGAGATCTGTTGAAAACCGGAGAATAAAGTATGCGATTTCGCCACAGTGTCGGATTATCATTGTATGGCTTGACAGCTTTTGCAGGTGCAACGGCGGCACAGGCCGTTGATGTTGGTCAGGAACTGGAGATTGTCGGTGGACCGATACCCGATGGGATCAATTTTCAGAGATCTGCAACTGAGTTGGCGCGTGATGTTGTCTGGTTCGACAATTTTCTGCTGATTGTCGGCACCATAATACTGGCTGTCGTGCTGGGAGCGATTGCCATCATCGTCTTTCGTTTCAACGCATCCAGAAACCCGACCCCGGCCAAATTTTCCCATAACACGCCGCTTGAAGTTACCTGGACGGTGATTCCAATTCTCATTCTGGTCGTGATTGGTTCCGTTTCATTGCCGGTCCTGTTCAAGCAGCAGCGCATACCTGAAGGTGATGTCACGATCAAGGCCACGGGCAACCAGTGGTACTGGTCATATGATTACATGGACCATGGCTTTGCATTTGACAGCTTCATGCTGGACAAGAGTGCCCTGGCCAGTCACGGCTACACGCAGGACGAATATCTGCTTGCAACCGACACGCCAGTGGTGATTCCAGTCGACAAGACCATCGTCTTTTATGTGACGGCTTCCGATGTCATTCATTCTTGGACCGTACCGGCGTTTGGGGTCAAGCAGGATGGCGTGCCCGGACGTCTGGCCGGCCTGTGGTTCAAGCCTGAGAAGGAAGGCATCTATTTCGGGCAATGTTCTGAACTGTGTGGCAAGGACCACACTTACATGCCAATCACGGTAAAAGTTGTGAGCCAGGAAACCTATGATGAGTGGATTGGACGAGCGGTTGAAGAATACGCCGAGGCTGAAATTGGTGACACGCCTCTCCTGATGGCCAGTGTCCCCTAGGCATGAAGGTTCGGGTGTCGATTGCCGCGGCAATTGAACCGCACAGTATTGTTTTCATCGCAGACGCGTCGAAATTGTCATGAATGAAGTGTCCTTTGTCCAGAGCCCTCAAGAGATCAGGTTCGTCCATGTGATCGAGCTTCTCAAGCCTCGAGTCATGTCCTTGGTCATATTCACTTCACTTGTGGGACTGATCGTTGCCCCGGTAGACATACACCCAGTGCTCGGGCTGGCATCCTTGATCTTCATTGCCATTGGAGCAGGAGCCTCGGGAGCCCTCAACATGTGGTGGGATGCAGACATTGACAGCGTGATGAAGCGCACGCGCACGCGTCCCATACCCATGGGTCTCATCTCGGCCGATGAGACATGTCTTTTAGGTCTGTGGCTGGCAGGGTTTTCCGTCGTGATGCTCGCCTTGACAGCCAATTTTCTGGCGGCGGGGTTGCTGGCGTTTACCATCTTTTTCTACGTCTGCGTCTATACAATGTTTCTCAAGAGGACGACATCACAGAATATTGTGATTGGGGGTCTTGCGGGTGCCTTGCCTCCCTTGATTGGCTGGACAGTGGCCACGAATGGAATCGCCTTCGAGCCCCTCTTGCTTGTCTTGCTGATCTTCATGTGGACGCCTCCCCATTTCTGGGCTCTGGCTCTGGCCACCAAGGAAGACTATTCAAAGGTCGGGGTTCCCATGCTGACTGTTGCAAGAGGTGACCGATACACTCGAAAAAGCATCTTCGGGTATTCGGCTTCCTTGATGCCCATCGGTCTGCTGATTGCATTCAGTTCCATTGGTGGGCCACTGACTCTGTTCCTTGTTCTGCTTTTGAACGCTCGACTGATTGTCGGAGCCTTTGCTCTTCTGGGCCGTGATGCCGCGAGCGGATTGCAGGACAATCATGCAGTTGAGAAACGTTTTTTTCGCTTGTCCATCACCTATCTGTTCGTTTTGTTCGCCGGGGTCGCCTTGGAAGACATTTATCAGGACCTGTTCGGCCTCATCGTGCCTTGGCCAGAGATAGCGTGATGCCCATCCAGTCTGAACATGAACTCCATGCTCGGCGCCGGAGCCGCAATTTCTGGGTGTTGCTGGGCTTGGTCAGCTTTGTAGTTCTGGTGTTCGGGATTACGATTGTCAAATTGCAAGGCGGTCACCTCCTGGAAGGATTTGACCACACATATCGCAACTCGTTGCTGCAGGAGGCAGAATGAATCTCTCGGCCAACAGGTCAACCGTGATCAAATTGCTGGGTGTTGTATTCCTGATGGGGGCTCTGGCTTGGGCTTCAGTTCCCTTTTACGACTGGTTTTGTCGGGTAACCGGCTTTGGCGGAACGACTTCGGTTGCCGAGTTCAACAACAATGAGGTGATGTCTATCTACCGGCCCATCAACGTCCGTTTCGATGCCTCTCTGGAGAGAGACATGCCATGGGAATTCAAGCCCGAGGTAAATGAAGTGACGATCAATCTCGGCGAGAGCAAGACGGTCAACTACATCGCCCACAACCCAACCAACGAAACCATTACCGGAACGGCAACATTCAACGTCTTTCCCTTTACCGGCGGCGAATACTTTGTGAAGTTGCAGTGCTTTTGCTTCATGGAGCAAACCTTGGCACCAGGCGAAAGCAAGGAAATGCCTGTCGTCTTTTACGTGGAACAGGAAATCCTGGACGACCCGGAAACAAGCAACTTGGAAACGATCACTCTTTCCTATACATTTCACCGGGTGGCAAACGAAGACGCTGAAACCTGAAGCATCCTTTTTTCCGAGACATCTTATGGCACATACGAAAGAACATGATTATCACATAATTGAACCCTCGCTCTGGCCGTTTCTGGGAGCTGTCGGCGGCTTTGCAATGTTGTTGGGAGCCGTTCTGTTTTTTCATGACAACGGCCCGTGGCTGATGTTGATTGGCATGGCGGTGATCGCCTACGTCATGATTGCCTGGTGGAGTAACGTGATCAGGGAAGCCGAGACCGGTGACCATACACCGATAGTCCAGATCGGGCTGCGTTACGGGTTCATCCTGTTCGTTATGTCAGAAATCATGTTTTTTGCTGCGTGGTTCTGGAATTTTTTCAAGCATGCCATGTATCCAATGGAAGAGGGAGCTGGTGGCGTGTGGCCGCCGGTAGGAATTGAAACCTTCGATCCGTGGCATCTGCCGCTTATCAACACTCTCATCCTGTTGGCCTCCGGTGCTGCGGCAACTTGGGCACATCATGCCATAGCTCATGAAAACAATCGCAAGGATCTGATCAACGGACTCATAATTGCCATTGTTCTCGGTCTCGCCTTTACCGGATTTCAGGCATACGAGTATGGCCACGCGGCCTTCTCGTTCTCCGGCAACATCTACGGAGCGTCCTTCTTCATGGCCACCGGGTTTCACGGTGCCCACGTCATTATCGGCACCGTATTCCTGTTTGTTTGTCTCTTGCGGGCAATGAAGGGACACTTCACTCCGACCCAGCACGTTGGGTTTGAGACCGCGGCGTGGTACTGGCATTTCGTTGACGTGGTCTGGCTGTTTCTCTTTATTGCCGTTTATATCTGGGGCGGATAGACGCTGTCACGACCGGTGGTGTTTCCAATTCCAGTGTGACCTGATTGATTCGAGAGCTTGATGAACCGCTCGGGTGGTGTTCGGCAGCTGTGGTTTCCTGTCACCTTGGGAATTGTCGGCCTGACCATTCTTGTCAGTCTTGGAGCCTGGCAGGTGCAAAGACTGGAGTGGAAGCAGGGAATTCTCGTCACAATAGAATCCCGAATACTGGACACGCCCGTATTTGTTCCAAACGATTACTCGCCGAATGAACACAACTACTTGCCTGTCAAGGTCGAGGGGACGATTGGGCCCGAGGTTTTGCTGTTTTTGACTAGTGAAAGGCTTTCAGGTCCGGGGTACCGGGTCATCTCACCGCTGGTTTTTGACGGCAGAAAGATTCTGGTGGACCGCGGATTTGTTGCGGCGGAGCAGGTGGGGGATCTGACCAACGATGGTATTGTGCAGATTACAGGCAATCTGCACTGGCCCAACGAAAAAGATCGCTGGTTTACCCCCGAGCCTGATGGTACACTCTGGTTTGCTCGAGAGGTTCCGGATATGGCGCGGGAACTTGAGGCTGAACCTTTAATGATCGTAGTCCGAACACGTTCAAAAGATGTTGCGTCCATAACTCCAATGCCGGTGACCACTGACGGGATTCCCAATGACCACCTTGAGTATGCAGTCACCTGGTTTTCATTGGCCCTTGTCTGGGCTGCAATGAGTTTTTTCTGGTTTTTTTCGATTCTTCGCAAAACTGGCAAGACGATAATGAGGCGGTAGTCCCTTGCAGTACGTTTCGACCAGAGGCAGTGCCGACCCCCTGGATTTTGAAGGGGCGCTTCTCTCGGGCTTGGCACCCGACGGTGGACTCTATGTGCCAACGGCTTGGCCACAACTTCACAAGGACAGCATCAATGATCTTAGGGGGCTGTCCTATGCCGAAACGGCATTTCGCATTATCAGGCCTTTTGTCGGCGACACCTTTGCCCCGAATCAGCTCAAGGACCTGATTGCACAGGCTTATGACCAAATAGGTCATGACGCCAAATGTCCTCTGGTACAGATTGGGGACAATCATTTTCTGTGTGAGCTGTTTCACGGTCCGACCTTGGCATTCAAGGATTTTGCCTTGCAACTTGTCAGTCGGATGTTTGCGGAAGTCCTGAACCGCCGCCGGGAACGGTGTGTCATAATTGGCGCAACAAGCGGAGATACGGGTTCAGCAGCCATCGAGGCATTTAAAGGGTTGGCGGATGTCGATGTTTTTATCCTTTATCCAGACGGGAAAGTATCGGATATACAAAGGCGTCAAATGACCACGCCGAGCGAGGCCAACGTTCAGGCTATCGCCGTTGACGGAAGTTTTGATGACTGTCAGGCTCTAGTCAAGGGAATGTTTGGGAACCAGAAGTTTCGCAAGGAGATGAATCTGGCTGCGGTCAACTCAATCAACTGGGCTAGAATTGTTGCTCAGATCGTATATTACTTCTATGCGGCCACGTCCGTTGGTGCACCCTCAAACCCGGTCAGCTTTGTCGTTCCGACAGGAAATTTCGGTGATATCTATGCGGGCTATGCGGCCAAAAGGATGGGGTTGCCAATCCAGGATCTGATCATTGCGACCAATCAAAACGATATTCTCTTTCAAGCACTGGAAACCGGGCGGTATCAGATCGCAGCCGTCAGAGCGTCCATCAGCCCTTCAATGGACATTCAAGTCAGCTCCAATTTCGAGCGGGTTCTGTTTGAAGCCGGGAAACGAAACAGCGAGGCCATCGTCAGAAAGATGAAAGACCTGCAAAATGGCGGCTTCACCATTGGGATTGCTGAACTTGAACACTTGCGCGAGCATTTCAAGGCCGGTCGCAGTTTCGAAGACGATACAAAAAGGACGCTCAAGCATACCTTCTTGTCAACCGGCCAAACTGTTTGTCCCCATACTGCGGTTGGCGTGAAAGTGGCAAGAGAACTGAAAAGTGGCGCCTCGGAGGCCGTGATCACGCTGGCCACGGCTCATCCGGCAAAATTTCCCCATGCCGTCAAGGACGCTTGTGGGGTCAAGCCGCAATTGCCAGAACGATTGAATGCCAGACTGAAAGGACCGGAGCGAATATTCAAGGCGGCCAATTCGCTTGACGATCTCCAAGAACTGATAAGAGACAGGACAAGCATATGAATGCCCAATTGAGCACTCTTCCCAACGGATTCAGAATTGCGACTGACCATATGCCCGGGCTGAAGTCCGCGGCCATAGCCATCTACGTATTGGCCGGCAGTCGGCACGAGAGGGAAGATCAGAACGGAATCGCCCATTTTCTGGAGCACATGGCGTTCAAGGGCACCCGAACGCGAACGGCGATTGAAATTTCGCAGTCAATAGAGGATGTCGGGGGATTCCTGAATGCCTATACGAGTCAGGACAAGACGGCGTATTTTGTTCGGGTGCTGGAAGAGGACATCCCTTTTGCGGTTGAGTTGCTGGCCGATATTCTGCTGCATTCAACGTACAGTTCGGAAGAAATGGACAAGGAGCGCAATGTCATTCTGAACGAGATCAGGCAATACATGGATTACCCGGAGGATGTCGTTTTTGAAGGATTGCAGCGAACGATTTATCCGAATCAGCCGCTGGGGCGACCGATTCTGGGGTCGTTGGAGCGGGTCGCCAATTATCGGCGTGATGACATCTTGGGTTTTGTCGGCCAATACTATCATCCCAGCAATCTCATATTGGCTTCCGCCGGGGCCGTCGAACACGATCAGATGGTCAACATGGCCGAGAAGCACTTCGGTCATTTGGTCTCGGCGGAGTGCCCGGACTATTCACCCGGACAGTATCACGGAGGCGAGTTTAGAAAGGCAAAGGACATCGAGCAGGTCCAGTTTGTCGTCGCCTTCGAGTCTCCGCCCATTGACCACGAGTTTGATGCCGCCACAAAAGTTTTCGCTCGTCTTCTGGCTGGAGGCTCATCGTCGCGTCTGTTTGCCGAAATCAGAGAAAAGCGGGGGCTATGCTACGGCATTTCCTCTCAGGTCATGGCCCAAAAGGATACTGGCCTCTTTGTCATTCACGCGATAACAGGACAAGATGAGGTCGTTGAGCTGACGCATTGCTGCATGGACGAGATTGCCCGCTCCTTGAAGGATATCACCGAGTCTGAAGTCAAGCGGGCAGTTGCTCAAATCAAGTCCGGGATTCTGATGAGCTTTGAAAACCCCATGCCCAGAGTCGAAAGAATGTGTTACCTGTTGAGCAATTTCGGGCATTTCATTCCGATTGAAGAGACCATCGACAAATATCAGTCCGTCACGGTGCAGGATGCCACGGATGCAGCAATCGACATGATCGAATCCCAGACACCGAGTATCGGGCTGTATGGACCGATAGAGAATGCTCCGACCCTGGATGTCTTGGCCAGTCGCCTGAAACCATGATGTTTGCCAAGTCTGAAGGCATCAGACTGCATACGGAGCGCCTGTTTCTCCGTTTGCCCAATAGCCGGGATTATGAGGACTGGTATCAGCTTCGGGATGCCAGTCAAGGCTTTCTCAAGCCCTGGGAACCTATCTGGGAGGCCGATCACCTGACTCGTACAGCCTTCTCGAACCGGGTTCGCTGGGCAAAAAAATCATCTCTGTCGAAGACGGCGTTTCCCTTTTTGATATTTGCCAATGATTCGGACGGGCTGCTCGGCGGGATAACGCTGGACCATATACGAGGATTGCCATCCAAGTCCGGCATCGTCGGGTTCTGGATTGGTCAGCCGCACGCTCGCAAGGGATACATGCAGGAAGCCCTCACGGCTGTAGTCCACTTTGCCTTCCATGAACTCGACTTGAGTCGTATCGAGGCATCATGCCTGCCCACGAACAAGCCTTCAAGGGGACTGCTGGAGAAAGCGGGCTTCAAGTATGAGGGCATTGCCCAGAGCTATCTTGAAATTGCCGGCAAATGGCAAAATCACGTCATTTATGCCAATCTTCGCCATGATCGCCGAGGACCGGCCGCCTGAATCCATTGCACCGCAAGCATGACAGACAATTTTCATCAGGTTTGTGTACAACTGAGGGCAAGCCTTCCACCGGAAGTCTTGCCAGATAAGGTCGGTGAGTTTCAGTCCGAACCCAGGAACCAGTTCCATGGTGCTGGTGGAGTTCTTCTGGCACCCAGCCTGAGCGATGAAATTGCGTTCGCCGTATCCCTCTGCAATCGTTACAATGTGCCCGTAGTCCCCTATGGAGGAGGAACGGGTCTGGTCGGTGGACAGGTATTGCCGGGTGTTGAGAACCCGGTGATTATCAGCTTGCACAGAATGAATGAGATTCGTCAGATCTCCACCGCCGACAACACGATCACTGTCGAAGCCGGCTGTACCTTGGAAAGGGTTCACCAAGAAGCCGAAAGGGTCAACAGGGTGTTTCCGCTGTCCATTGCCTCAAAGGGCAGCTGTCAAATTGGTGGCAATCTGGCTACGAACGCCGGGGGAATACACGTGATCCGCCACGGCAACATGCGGGATTTATGTCTGGGGATAGAGGCTGTACTGCCTAGTGGCAAGGTGTTGAACCGGCTGTCGTCTCTTCGCAAGGACAATTTCGGGTTGGACATCAAAAACCTTCTGATCGGTTCGGAAGGAATCCTGGGAATCATAACCGCTGCAACCCTGAAGCTGTTTCCCCCTGACCGCTCGGAAGAAACAGCTCTGCTGGGTACGACCGATGTGAAAGCGGCCATACGATTGCTCGAATTGTTCCAAGGTCACTTCGGTCAGTGTATTTCAGCTTATGAACTGCTGAGCAAGACCAGTTTCGAGTTTCTGCTCAAGGCCGGAATATGCACACGCTCGCCCCTTGGTTTCATACCCGACTGGGCTATACTGGTTGAAGTCGGCTCCGAGCTTGAATTCGACTTGGAAGACAAACTCGTTGAAGTCATGTCCAAGGCCCACAAGCAGTCGCTGGTAACAGGCGGGGTGGTCGCCAATTCCCGGAGGCAGCGTAACGATCTGTGGAGATTGCGGGAGAGCATATCCGAAGCAGGTCGACACATGGGCAGCATTGTACACAATGATGTTGCTCTTCCCATAGCCGACATTCCCGAATTTATCGTAAAAACCGAAAAGGAGCTGGCTCTGCTCGACTCTTTCACCGTCAACTGTTTTGGTCATCTGGGGGACGGCAGTCTGCATTACAACGTTTTTTGCAAGGGGCGGCCAGCCGATCAATATTCCGCTGAAACAAAATCTGAAGTCCGGTCCATCGTTCACGGCAATGTTCTGGCGTGCGGAGGCTCAATCGCTGCCGAGCACGGAACCGGGCGCCTGAAATCCAGTTATTTGGTGGAATATGGTGACCCGGCTTTTGTTGAATCGATCAGGCAGATCAAAAAGGCCCTCGACCCAAGCAATGTCATGAACCCGGGGGTGATTGTCGATGTCAGCGATTGAGTTTGGTTTCGGCAGGACCGGTGGCCGATCAGGCTGACGCAGGCTTGAGGATTAGGCAAACAGCTGGACGAAAGTGTCAATGCACTCATCGAAGCCGGCCTTGAAATCACCATTGCCTGGATGATAGACGCTTTCAAATGAAACGACCCCGTCATAATTGTCGGCTCTCAAGGCGTTGGCTATCGGCAAAAACAGCGGCCCGAGTTGTCCTGCGCCCATTTTCTTGATCTCGAGAGTCGCATGGGGTGTGTTGACCGTCAGATCCTTGATGTGGATATGCCCAAGATAACCATCCTGCAACTCATTGTACCCATCAGGGTATGCCAGTTCGTGACACCAGCAGTTGTTGCCCGGATCCCATAGCACCTTGAGGCTGTCTTTGGCGTCCAGTTCATCGATCAGCTTGCGAGCCATGTAGTTCGAATTGATCATGATGCCATTGCCAGTTTCAATAACCAGGGTTATCTGTTCCGTCCGCGCGATTTCGACGGCCGGTGCCACAAGTTGAACGGTTTTCTCCCATGCACCCGAGGCGACATTCCACTTTTCGGCTCCGTTCCGGCCCCAGATAATGGCTTCTTTTTTGGGAGACATGATGCGCACGAGGGGACAATCAAGTTCTCTGGCCATCTCGATGACCCTTTTCAGATAGTCCAAATGGGTGAGATGGGCCTCGTCACCAGGGTCATTCGCAGCGGTAAGTCCGGCAAAAATGTGACGCGACAAACAGGAGACGGGCTTGCCGTGGTCTCGAAGGAGATGCTTGATTTCCTTGATTTCCTTCTCCGTATGGTCGCCGACCTCCTTTTCATTGACAAATTGCAATTCGGCATAGTCAAGACTGTGCTGATCCATGACATCAAGCGCGACCTTCAGGTCTTGGCTGATACCATCGCAAATGACGCCCAGCTTCATGATCCTTCCCCTTCACGATGCAGTTCGACCCCGACAATTTCCTCAAGTACGCGGGTGATAACCCAATTGTCTCCTTGCGGATACTTTGAGCGCCCTGCCTTGAACAGTTGAAAGGCGGTTGATGCGGTTGTCATGGGGACATCCAGTTCATCGGCCAGCCCAAGACATATGCCCAGATCCTTGTGCATGGTGTCAATATGACTTCCCGTTCCCTCGAACTTGCGATCGATGATGTTTGCCAAGGCCGTACGCATGATTCCGCAACCAGCCGGCGAGGACGACAGAACGTCGAACAGTACCTCCCCCTTGATGCCGGCCTTGGCAGCCAGGACAGCTGTTTCGAAGGTGGCTGAAAAAATCGGACCTATCAACGATTGCAGGCAAGACTTCACGCTTTGACCGTGACCGGGCCTGTCTCCGACAATGTGAACAACTTTTGAAATTGCCTGCAGGGCCGAATCAACCTTGATCAAGGCCGAGGACTTGCCTGAGGCCATCAAGGTAAGTGTTCCCCCTTGGGCCCCGGCATATCCCCCCGAAACAGGGCTGTCAATCAGGTCTATGCCCGAATTCTCCATGCGCTCGCCCAACTTTGCCGCCTCGGAGGGCTTGATTGTTGCCGTCAGAATTATGACTCCACCCGGCTGCATGTTCGCGACAAGACCATTTGCACCAAGTATAACGTCCTCGGCCTGTTGGCCATTCATCACCATCACGAATACGGCATCACACGACCGTGCAACACTGACAACGTCATCTGCCGGGGTTCCACCAAAGTCGACAAAATGACTCATGCGCTTGGGCGACACATCAAATCCCCAGGTTGGAATGCCGCCCTTGACGAGATTCAGGGCGATGCCTGATCCCATGTTTCCCAGCCCGATCACACCAGCTGTTATCATGTATGAACCTTTATTCTGTTGCTAGCGGACCAAAAAGAGAGAGATTTCGGGAAAGAACAAGAGAATGAGCAAAACGAGCAGTTGAAGGCAGATGAAGGGGCCGAAGGAGCGATATATTGTTACCAGGTCAATTTCCGGAGGTGTTACGCTCTTGAGATAAAATGCCGCCGAGCCGAAAGGGGGAGTGAGAAAGGCGACCTGCATGTTGACGCTGAACAGTATCCCGAACCAGATGGGATCATAGCCCAGGGACTTGATGATTGGAATGAAGACCGGCATGGTCAGGAGAACGATGCCAATCCAGTCCATGAACATTCCTAGAATCAAAAAGATCAGCATCATGATCAGAATGACACCAACTGGGGCAATATCCAGACCAAGTATGGTATCCGCTACATATTTGTTGCCCCCTGACAGGCTGAAAGCACCTGCCAGCACCGTGGCACCGAAAGTCACCCAGAGAATGGTGCCGACAGACTTCATGGTCTGCTCGAGGCCTCGGAGAATAACGTCAAGATTCATTTCCCGCCGAACCACGATCAGGACAAATGAGGACACGACGCCCATCGCTGCGGCTTCTGTTATGCCGGTTACTCCGCCATAGATTGAACCCAATACGAGATCGACAACAACCAGAGGGGGAAGCAGCCCTTTGGCAATGGGGAATGTCGTCTTGTTCCGGAGCCAGACAATCATGCAAATGCCGGAAAAGGAGCTGGTGAAGATAAAGGTGGCCACCTGTTGCACACCGTCAAGCTGAAGATAGCGGGCGACAGCAATCGCAATCAGGCCAATGGCGACCGGAATCATGATGGCGACGAATTCCTGCCGAGAATTGATCGCGGGCAATTCTTCCCTTATCTCCAGATCAGCCTGTAACGGGGCAAGGGACGGGTTTAGCTGTGTCCGAACAATGATGTAGATGACATAGGAGATCGCGAGCATAAGACCGGGTATGAAAGCGGCCGTGAAAAGAGACGTGATCGAGGTTTCCGTAATCAGTCCATAGATGATCAACACGACGGAAGGCGGTATCATGGTTCCCAAAGAGCCACCGGCACATATTGTTCCAATGGCCAGGTACTTGTTGTATCCCAGCCGGAGCATCTGAGGGAGGGCAACCAGTCCAAGAAGGACAATTTCGCCACCAATGATGCCGGACATGGCAGCCATGATCACGGCCATGACCGTTGTGACAATGGCAACACCCCCTCGGAAGCGCCCCAGTGCGATGTTCAAAGCGCTGTACATATCCTTTGCAATGCCGCTTTTTTCCAGCAACGAAGCCATGACGATGAAGAGGGGAACGGCGATGATGGCGTATGTGATTGCCAGGTCGTAGACTCGTTGCATGACGAGTCCCAACCCGGGGAGGCCAAAATTCAGATAAATCAGTATTGAGCCGAGAAGACCAGTTGCAAAGCCGAGCTGTACACCGGCAGCAAGGAGAAAAAAGATCGCGATGAGCAAAAAGATTGAAAGGGTTTCAATTCCCATCACTATGTTCCCTTGTGTTCATCTGACGGATGCATCTCCTCGTTTTTCCGACCGAAGCCCAACCAGTCGACCAGCAGGTTGTTGACGGCCTGGATCGCAACCAGAAACGTAATGATCAGAACCAGAGGCTTGACGACGGCTGGAATTGGCGGATTCCAGTAAGTGCCGAATCTTTCCCACCGCAGCAGAGTGTCTAGAGCAGTGTCAAAGCCGGCATAGATCATCATCCCGGCATAGGCAAGAAGAACGAAAAGGGCAATGAACTCACAGACCAGCTTGAGAGAATGCGGCAGGAGGTCGTAAACGGCCGTTATGCGTATGTGTGCCCTTCTTTGCATGGTGTAGGCACCGGCCGCCAGGAAAATGACGCTGCCAAGCCAAAGTGTCAGCTCATTCACCCATAATGTGGGCTGGCCAAATACGTAACGCATGACCACTTCAAAGAAGGTAATGACAACCACGACCACAATGAGCAGCATGGTCAGTTTGGAAAAGACCGTGATCGATCGGTCCAGGAAGGTAATTCTGTCGTTGTCGGGAGGAGCCAGCAGCCACCGCATAAACTTCCGGACGACACCGGCCGCCATCCCTCGCTCACCGGACCCGGGCACGAAACTTGCCAAGATGAAGAAACTGGAGCATGATTTCCTGGCCAGAACCGGAGTCCTGACCAGGAAAAGCGATTAATTGAATAATCCCAAGCCGTCCATGAAGGCGACATGGCTGTCCACAAGAGCGGCCGCAGCCTCGGATTTTTCTTTCCACTCCATCCACTTGCCACGGGCAAAGGAACGGAACTGCTTGCGGTCTTCCGTAGACCAGTCGTGGAGAGTCACACCTTGGGCCATGAGTTCCTTGGCGACGACCTTGTCCTTGATCTCGGTCAACAATGCCAGATCGAGCGCGGCTTTCTTGAGCGCAACTTCAACCATCCTCTGAATGCTTTCAGGAAGTGCGTTCCAAGCATCCTTGTTACAACTTAGTGTCTCGGTCGGCATGGAATGAAAACCGGGGAAGGTTGCATGTGACGCCACATCAAACAGACCCAAGGACTGATTGGTATTGAGCGTGGACGCGTCCGCTCCGTCTACAAGTCCGGTACGCAAGGCATTGGGAACCTCGCCGAAATCCATGACAATAGGGACCGCGCCGAACGAAGCGAAAATTTCAGTTTCCAATCCCGGAGGAGACCGGAATTTCCAGTTCTCGAGATCGTCGAAGCTGGCGAGGGAACTGGTCGACGAGAGGGATTCGTGTCCTTGCAGCCAATACCCGATCAGATGCATGTTGTTTGCATCGTAGAGATGTGACTGAACGACTTCGCGTCCACCGCCGTGATCAAGCCATGCCAAGAATTGGTAAGGGGTATCATAGCCGCCCATGATGTCCCCGGCGAACTGCCAGCCGGCGTCTTTTCCGACGTTGCCGCTGGCCCCTGTCATGTCACAGTCCAAGATACCGGCCGAAGCCGCACCAAGGGTTTCATTTTGGGCCACAATCTCGGATGAGTAGTGCATTTGAATTTCCAGAGCCCCACCCGACATGGTTGTCACATCGTCAATGAACTGGGCAATGATTTTTCCCGGTGTCGATTCAGATGAGAAGTGGGTTTGGATTTTGAGCTTGTGCTCTTGGGCAAGCGTTGGAACAGCAACAAGTGCCAGTGCCACGCTGCCTGCGAATACCTTGACAAGAGATTTCATTTTTTCCTCCTGGTGAACACACAACGAACAATCAATGCGGGAAAGAAGGAAACACCTTCACTTCCCGGGCACCTTCGGACCTCACCGGCGATCATGTCCGGCGTAGCGGGGAACGCAGTTCTCCCGACGGGCCGAAATGGTGATGGAGGCAGTTATGGGGGCTTCTCTCAGGGTTCGTAAAGTAATCGCTTCACTTTCGCGTGAATTGATTATATTTGATTGAATCCGGCTGATTGTTCCTGCGGTGGTGTGACGTTTCTTATGAGTTGGGAATACGGAATTGCGAAGAAGGCAACATCAATTGATATTGCCCGTTTGGCTAGAGTCGGCACGGCGACGGTAGACCGCGTCCTTCATAATCGAAAGCATGTGAGTTCACGGACCCGCCAACGGGTTCTGCAAGCGAAAAGGGCCCTCGAAAATGGCATGGTACTCGATGCCGACAAAAGAGTTTGGCGGTTAAAGGTTTTCCTCCCGGCCAATGCTGGCCCCTCAACCGATTTTCTGGCCTCGTGCTTTCAGAATATTGGCGGCTTCGGTGAAGTGATCGTTGAATGCGATTACACCGAAAAGCTGAACCCAGCCTCCTTGGCCAGGAAATTGAAAGCCTGTGTCGGTCAGGGGGTTGATGCCGTCGCATTTCAAGCCTTGGATGACGTCAAGGTTCGTAATGCGCTTGAATATCTCAGGGAACGGCGAATACCGGGCTTGACTCTGGTTTCGGGTATGAAGGACTCGTCAGTCGTCGGTTTTGTCGGGGTCAATAATCAGATGGCCGGACGTACGGCCGGCTTTTTCATGAAGCGACTGATTCGCACTCAAGGCGAGATTGTCGTTTTGAAAGGGTCCCAACTCTATACGGCGCATGAAGAGCGTGAGACAGGCTTCCGCAGTTCGCTTGCATCCGATGATTGTTCTCCCGCAAAAGTCAGCACGTTCTCAGGTTTCGACGATATCAGGGGCAACTATCTGGAAATCAAGCGAATTGTGCATCAAACGCCCGACCTGGTCGGCATCTACAATGTGGGGGGGGGTAATGAGGGTATAGTCAGGGCACTTGATGAAATGGGAGTGGCCGACAAAATCATTTTCTTGGGACACAATCTGACTCCCAAGACACACACTTACCTCCAGAATGGTGAAATGGACATTGTCATTCATCAGGACATGCGCCGGATTGCCTGGCAGGCCGTGAAGTCCCTCGTCGCTCATCTGGAAAACAGAAAGGTCAGACGCCCTGGGGTCATACCTGTGGAAGTCATAACGCCCGAGAATCTTACGGGCAGTTACTTCTGTTAGCAGTTTTCCGTAGTAATGATCTGAAAATCAACCGGAGAGAACGAATCCGGACTCTGCTTACCGACGAGGGCATCCTTCATGACCTTGGACACGCGTTGAGCAATGACTTCCAAGGGGCTGGATATGATCACATCAACTGTTCCGTCTCGTAACCCGGATTGGGCTTGCGGACTGTTTTCATTGCAAATGTAGAATGTATCGCCGGCCTTCTCGGCTTCGGCCAAAGCCCTGCACACGCCCACGACACCACCGCCACAGTGGTATATGGCCGTGAGCTCCGGGACCTTTCGCAACAGATCTGCCGCGGCTTCGTAGGCGCCAGCATCGGTGTCAAGATAAGAAATGGGTTCACGCAACTGGATCTGAGGTGCATTGATCCGGATGTAACTTTCGAAGCCCTTCACCCGTTCTTCATGGACAAGATACCGGTGCGATCCGATCAGAATTCCGACAGTCGAACACCCTGAAATGAGGTTGACAAACCACCCCGCGGTGCGTCCGGCCCTGATGGCGTCAATGCCAACATGCCCACTCAGACCATCGACGTTAAGTCGGCTCAGGAGAGAGACTACTCGTACACCGTTGTTGCAACTCGCTTCAATTGCCTTTGAGACCAAGGGGTGATCAATGGACACGACTGCAAGAACCTGAACTGCATCCTTCAAGCTCAGAATGTTGGCAGCAAGATCATCAGGGGCAAGTTCGTCAACGAACTGAACAGTCAGGGTTCCGCGAACCTTGAACAGGTCATGGATTTCGTTCTGGACAAGCTTTGCAAGGGTCTGATAGACCCACTTGTCCCTTTTCTGGAGGATAAGCCCGAACTTTTGATCCGGGGCGAGCTCTTCGATACGTTGGTTCAGGAGCGTGCGATAGTGGTAATCAAGCCGCTCGGCAGCGAGCAGGACTCGTTTGGCCGTATTGAACGAAACTGGAGCCCGTGCGTTTAATACACGATCGACAGTCGCAATGCCAACCCCGGCAAGGTCAGCGATGTCTTTCAGACGGGTCCGCTTGGCCATTCGCTTAAATGATAAAAAACTATCAAATCATTCTACAAATAATTGAAACAGTTGATAGAAAAACTCCGAATGGCTTTGTCGCTTGAACGAACTGGGCTAAATAAGAAAGCATCAAACCAACGAGGGAGGTTGTGGGCGATGGCTGATGCCTTGTGGAAAGATTACAGTTTGACCGGTGTCAACGCTGGCAGTGGGTTTGCTCCAGGCGAGTGGCATTCGACACCGGTTTCACGAAAAAGAATGAAGGAACTGATGCGCCGGTCCGATAAAACGGCCCTTGTCGATTACAGCCTCTGGCTGCTTTTGCTAGTCTTTTCAGGAGGATTGATGATCTACACCTGGGGTGCCGTTTGGGCCATACCCGCCACCTTGTTCTATGGGGTGATATTCGCTTCAGGGGCTCAAAGTCGGCGGCACGAGTGTTCACATGGCACCGTGTTTCGTACACGATGGCTGAACGATTTCTTCCACCATCTGACCACCTTCATGGTTTGGAAAAACCCTTACATATGGCGGTGGAGCCACGTTCGGCATCATACTGACACCATCGTTGTCGGACGCGACCCGGAGATACAGTTCCCGCGTCCTCCCAGCATTTTCGAGTTCATCGTCAATTTCTTCTATCTTTCGGCCAGTCTCGCGCAGTTCAAAATAATGGTCCGTCTTGCCTTCGGCCATCTGACTGAAGATGAAAAATCCTTTCTGGTCGAGATGGATCGTGGCAAGGCCTACGTTACGGCCCGGATTCATCTGGCCGTGATCACGGGAACTTTGGTTTGGTCCGTTGCCATCGGGAGTTGGCTGCCCGCCATGATGATCGTGTTTCCCTGCATCTATGGCTCCTGGCTTCACAGTCTTTACAATACAACTCAGCACGCGGGTCTGGCTGAGGATATTCCCGACCATCGACTGAATTCCCGAACGGTCATCATCAATCGTTTCTTCAGTTTCATTTACTCCAACATGAACTATCATGTGGAACACCACATGTATCCCATGGTGCCCTACTACAATCTGCCAGCTTTGCATGAAGAGATAAAGCATGATTGCTCGAAGCCATATCCCAGTACGCTTGCGGCCTATCGGGAAATCATACCGGCTCTGCTCAGGCAGAGGAAAAATCCGCTCTATTACGTTAAGAGGCCACTTCCGACCGCTGCCACCCCCGGTCCGGACTACACGAGGCCATTTGACACGATGCCGGCCGTCGCCTGAGGAGAGGAATGATGAGTGGATGGATACAGGCCTGCAGGGTGTCAGATGTCGAAATCGAGGACTTGATTCGTTTTGACCTCGGCGACCGAACGTTTGCGATCTATCGCAGTCCGGCCGATGAATTTTTTTGTACCGACGGGCTGTGCACCCATGAACAGGTTCATCTTGAGGGTGGTCTGGTCATGGATCATGTCATTGAATGCCCCATGCACAACGGACAATTTGATTATCGGACTGGCGCGGCCATACGCTCTCCTGCGTGTGAAAAGCTGAAAACTTACGAGGTCAGGGTTGACGGAGAAGCGGTTTACATCAAGGTTGACTGATCTTGCAGTCCGGCAGCGAATCACGTACCCAATGCAACACTTCGGACGACCTCACGCGTGCAAGTGTCCCTTTCCATCATGAACAGCTCGCCGCACGGCGTGTGAAGCCATATCTCCGTAGTCAAACCCTCGGGAGAGCGGTTCATGTAGAGGTAATGGGACCATTCCTCATCACTGGCCTGAGACGAGGGTTCGGGTCTTGTCTTGCCCGCCTCGGTCATGAAGTGAAACTCGGTTTCGTCCCGAGGACCACAAAATGGGCACCGAAATATCTGCATAGGCTTTCCTAATGGGCTATTCCCGAACCGGTTGCTTCATCAATGAGTCGGCCAGTCCGGAAGCGATCAAGATCAAAAGGCTTGCTGATGGCGTGGTGCTTGTCATGGGCAATAAGATGGGCAAATAACCATCCGCCGGCCGGTATGGCCTTGAAGCCGCCGGTTCCCCAGCCACAGTTGATGTATGCACCGGTAACACCAAGTGGACCAATTACGGGTGAGCTGTCAGGAACCACATCAACTACACCGGCCCATTGTCGCAACAGATTCAGCTGGCTGAAGGCCGGAAACATTTCGATCAATCCTGAGATGACAGTTTCCTGCATGGGGAGGTTCCCGCGCCGACCCTGCGTGGGAATTCGGTCCAAGCCCCCTCCGAACACAATTTCTCCCTTGTCGGACTGAAACACATAGGTCCCCGTTCCCAAGGAGAGAACGACGGTGTGCAGGCAGGGCTTGACGGGTTCGGTGACAAACGCCTGCAGAGCATAATTGTGAATCGGCAGCACAATCCCAAACTTTTGGGCCAGAGCTGGCGTTCCTCCGGCGGCCGCTATTCCGATTCGGGGTGCCTTGATGGGGCCCAGGGATGTCTCGACACCAGCAACCTTGCCCCCGGTCAGAAGAAAATCTTCAACGGTACAATTTTCGACTATGTCGACTCCAAGCCGGTCCGCTGCCCGTGAAAAGGCCCACGCAACCGCATCATGCCGCGCGACGCCGCCTCGACCTTGAAAGATGCCGCCATGACAGCGGTAACGTGCACTCTCCCCTTGGTTCCAAAGCGGCACTTTCTTCAGGGCCTGACGGGCCGATAGAAGTTCGCCATCGACCCCGTTCAGAAGCATGGCATTGGCTATGCGGTTGCAAACTTCCATCTGGGCCGGCGTGTGGGCCATCATCAGCAGGCCACGCTGGCTGAACATGATGTTGAAATTCAGTTCCTTGGACAGGGTTTCGTACAACCGCAGTGACAGGTCATAGAGCGCCACCGATTCGGGATAAAAGTAGTTGGAACGAATGGTCGTCGTGTTTCGTCCAGTGTTCCCCAGACCTATGGGCCCTTTTTCAAGAACGGCGACGTTGGTAATGCGATGGTTTTTTGCCAGATAATACGCCGTTGCAAGACCGTGCCCCCCACCTCCGATGATAATGACATCGTATTGGGATTGAGGCTTGGCCTTGCGCCATGCGGCTTTCCAGGTCGGCTCCCGTTTCAATCCCTGGGCAACCAGCGAAAAGGCTGAATACGTGTCCATTGAATGCTGTCAGCTGACCGGAAATGCTCCACCTTCCTCCGTACGCTTGGCTATGAAGGCATGAAGCTCTTCTTGGCGCGCCGAGTCCATCGGGGGAGGTTCAAAATTGGCAACAATCTGTTGCCACAAGTCACACGCTCTCTGGCTGGCGTCTTTGGCACCCCGCTCAGTCCAGGTGCCAAAATTGGACCAGTCCGCGATGAGAGGCTCGTAAAAGGCCGACTGGTAACGGTCCATGGTGTGCTGGCAGCCAAAGAAGTGACCACCCGGGGGAACTTCTTCCAAGGCTCGCATTGCCAGATCATCATCAGCCGATGGAGTCGGCTTGCACAACTCGGCAACGATTTGCATGACTTCCACATCCGTGATCAGCTTTTCAAAGGATACGCTCAGTCCGCCCTCGATCCATCCCGCCGCATGAACGAGCATGGTACAGCCGGAAAACAGACAGCTCCATATGCTCATTTGGGTTTCATTGGCCGCCTGGGCATCATTGACATTGGCCGCACAGCCCGCTGCAGATCGCCATGGCAATCCCACCTTGCGAGCCAGCTGGCCGGCACCCAGATTGGCCTGAAACTGTTCCGGCGTGCCAAAGGCCGGCGCACCGGACTTCATATCGACATTGGACGTGAATGATCCATAGCAAACCGGTGCTCCAGGGGCCTTCAACTGGCTGAGAGCTAGGCCGGCAAGGGCTTCAGCATGACTCAAGGTCAGTGCTCCGGCAACCGTTACAGGCGCCATCGCACCCATCATGCAAAACGGCGTGATCACCATCAGCTGGCCAAACTCGGCAAAGTCAAGAATGCCCTGAGCCATGGGAATGTCCAGCAGACGAGGCGAGTTTGTATTGATCACCGTATAGCAATAGGGTTCCTGCCGGAACTCTTTGTCGGTCAGCCCCCGAAAATTTTGGATCATCTCGAAGCAGTCCAGAGTTTGCGGTCGTCCTCGGGAAAAGGCACTGGTAAACTTGTTGGAGAGGGTGAGTTGAGTCTCCGTGACATGATAATGCCGAAGGTTGGTTGGGATATCCTGAGCCTCAACCAGCGGATTGACCATGTGAAGCACATCAAAATGCTGAGTCAGCATGATCAGTTCACGAAAATCCTGAAGTGTGGAAGGCCGGCGCCCTCGTTTCAGATCCGTGGCATGGGGTGCTCCGGCACCGGGAGTCGTGGCCAGCATTCCCAGCTCCATTCGGATATCCTTCTCTCTCGTGCCAGCCCGAGCCATGAAGCTCGTTGGTGCAGTCTTGAGATTGTCTTCAACAATGTCACGCCCGATTCGAACCATTTGGGTATCTTCATCGACAAGGGCTCCCCCCTTTTTGAAGACGTCTCGGGCTTCGGGCAGCAAGACCCTTATCCCAAGTTCTTCAAGGACTTTCAGCGCGCTTTGATGCAAGTCCTCAATCCGGTCTTCGCCAAAAGCCCCCATGGTTGGAAATGGGTTGGTCAGATTATGGTAATCCACATGTCTGGAGCCGCCGCCCAGATTGGGATTTTTCGCTCGTCGTCTTCTCGTGCGAGTTGCGGTGGTCATGTTCTTACCCACGCATGGCCTCACCTAAGGGATCGTAGGGAGAATCTTCCATGACGACAGCAGGTCTCTCAACTCCGACCACATGAACGTGCAAGGACGTCCCGGCTTTGGCCAGGTCCGGTTTGATCAGGGCCAGGGCCAAAGACTTGTCAACCGTATGGCCGTAGCCTCCCGATGTAATGAAGCCAATCCGCTTGCCATCCTGCCAGACAGGTTCGAACCCGCTTGCATCAGCATCATGCGCATCAATTTCCAAGGTCGCCAGCACGTGAGAGGGTGGTGGGCCATTTTTTGCTTTCAGGGCCATCTCCTTGCCGATAAAATCGGGCTTGTGCCAATCGATCCATCGCTCCATTTTGGTCATGGCAGGCGTGTAGGCCTGAGTAAACTCACAACCCCATATGCCAAAGCTTTTTTCAAGACGCAGAGCCAGCAGAGCGCTGTAGCCGTATTCGATCATGCCATGCTCCGCCCCCGCCTGAAGCAAGGTCTCGCGTAGCGTGAGATGCGATGAATTGTGACAATTGAACTCGTACCCCAGCTCTCCGGCCACCGATATTCGAGCCACCTTGGATTGGACAAGGCCGATATCCATGGTCCGGCAACTCATGAACGGAAAGGATTCGTTGGACACGTCGCTCTGTGTGACATTCTCGAGAACCCGTCGCGATTGGGGTCCAGAAATTGAGAATCCAATTATGCTGTCAGATATGTCCTCGACGTTGACCCCATCCATCGGGTGATCGCTGAACCATCTGAGATGCCAGGCCCTGAGGTAATAGCTTCCCATGATCCACCAAGAGCCGTCGCCCCAATTGAAGACGGTCAGGTCACCCTTGAGCTTGCCTTGGGGTGAAAGCATCGGGGCCAAGCGCACTTGGCCTTCGGATGGCAACGGGCAGGTCAGCAGCCTGTCTAGCCAAGGGGCGGCATTGGGTCCCGATACTTTGAAGCGAGAAAAGCCGCTTATGTCGAGAAGCCCGACGGCATTCCGGACGGTACGGCACTCATTCTGAATGATGGAAAAAGCGTTGGAGCGCCGAAGGGAAGGCGTTTCTTCAAAGCCGGGTCTGGCAAAATAGAGGGGAACCTCCAGCCCGTAGCTGACACCCCATTTTGCACCGGCCTGCGTCATGGCGCGATACGCGGGACACTTCCTTGCCGGGCGTCCAGCGGGCAATTGTTCATTGGGATAGGTCATGACAAACCGGCGCGTATAAAATTGGCCCGTGGTTTGTCGGATGTATTCGCGATTTTCGGCAAACTTGCCGTAGCGAGCTATATCCATGCCAAAGACATCGGCCTCAGGCTCTCCATGGATCATCCATTCGGCCAAGGACTTGCCAACTCCGCCGCCTTGCAGGAACCCGGCCATGACTGCGCAAGCACTCCAATAGCCCGGTTTTTCCCTGACTGGACCCACCAGAGGGTTGCCGTCAGGAGAAAATGTGAAGGCGCCGCACACCCAGTTCCTGATTCCGGTGTTTTGCAGGACGGGATACCGGGCAAAACCGAGCTCAAGCTCGTGCTCAATTCGGTCCAGATCCTCTTCCAGCAGTTCCATTCCATAATTCCATGGAGCCCCGTCCATCATCCAGTGCTGATGGTCAATTTCGTAAATGCCGAGAAGTATTCCCTGCTGATCCTGCCGCATGTAGGTGAATCCTTCTAGGTCAACGACAAGAGGCAGTTCCCTGTCAAGGGCCGCGACTTCGGGTATTGTTTCGGTCAGCAGATAGTGATGGGCCAGTGGTGAGACCGGCAACTCTATTTTCGCCATTCGCCCCACCTGCTTGGCCCACAACCCGGCGGCATTGACAACATGTTCACATGTGAGCGTTCCGGCTTCGGTGACAACCTTCCAGCCATCATGCGCCTGGTGTAGCTCTAGAACGCGGTTCCCCTCAAAGACGTCGGCACCGTAATTTTTTGCGGCCCGCGCATAAGCCTGGACCGTGCCAGTGGTATCAATGTACCCCTCGCGATCGGCCCACAGGCCGCCCAAAATGCCGTCAATTGACATGATCGGGCAGAGTTCGACCGCCTCTTCTGGGGTGATCAGGCGTACATCTTCAATGCCAACCGTTTGGAAGATGCGATAGGCACTTTGCAACCAGTCCCACCGATCCTGCGTGCCGGCCAGAGTCAGGCCTCCGGTCATGTGCATGCCGACGGATTGGCCGGACTCCCTTTCGATTTCCGAGAGCAGATCAATTGTGTATGCTTGCAGGGAGGCAATGTTGGGGTCCGCATTGAGTGCGTGAAAACCTCCCGCTGCATGCCAGCTTGATCCGGCCGCGAGAACAGAACGTTCGAACAGGGCTACATCATGCCATCCGAACTTGGCCAGATGGTATAGGACGGAACAGCCGACAACGCCCCCTCCGATGACAACGGCCCGATAGTGTGAGTTCATGAATCTGCAAGCCTGGCCAAGATTGTTTGTTGAGATATCAAAAGGGGGAAATTTCAAACCCTCATGATTCGACAATAATTATAAACGGCCAGAACTGAAACAACAATCATGCCCCCGATCAGAGCTATAAGAGTGGGTTGCTCTCCCAAGACCAGCCAGACCAGAAGTGGGGCGAGAATGGCTTCCAGCAACAGGATCAGTGCCACTTCCGGAGCCGGGAGATATCTCGGGCCTAATGCCATGAGGCTGGTTGCTATCGGTATGAAGATTGAACCGAGAATCAAAATGTAGGCCATGTCATGAACATCGGGAATTGTGATCTCGGCGAAGATCAGCAGGCCGAAAGCCAACATCAGATGAGCCAAGCCGGCAAAGGGAACCATGGAAAAGGCCTTGGCCTTGCGGGCGACCGTGTGCTTGACGGCCAGCATGATGGCCACCAGCAGAGCCAGAATATCCCCGGCGAGCTGATTTCCGGCCAAAGTCATCGATCCGCCAGTGATGAATCCAATCCCAACAAGGGATAGCCCGATGGCTATGATCAGACTGCGGCTAAGGGGTTCATGCAGCAGAATCCGGCTGGCAATGGCCGCAAACAGGGGCGAGGTACTCAGAATGAACAAGGTGTTGGCGACAGAAGTCGTCCGAATGGCCAAAACAAACAGCAATGACGATGTGGCCATCAGCACCAAGTAGACAAAGCCGGGCCATCCGGATTTGGACAAGCCGGCAAGGGGATTCGTTTTCTGAACCAGGGTCAACACCAGAATGATGACACCGCCGGCACTCAATGACCGCCAGAAGGCGAGATTCAACGTGTCTGTCTGAACAAGCTTGATGAACAGGCTGTCCGGAACGAAAGCCAGAACACCGATGATAACAATGAGCAGACCCCTGGACCTTTCGTTCAGATTCACGGTCTTGCTCGAACCTGTCAAGGAGGTTGAAAGGAAAACCGCTGATCAAGCAGTCGTGCCGTGAATTCTTCCCGCGACGTTTCGCAATTTATTGAGCATCGCCTTGCTCCGAGCATCAGGAGGAGTAATGATGGCAAGATCCAGTACGCGGTCACATCCATGAGGACAGGGTTCGCGCTTGGAAGGGATGATATCGGGAAGAGATGTCAGGAGTTCCCGAGCTTTTGTCGTATTGCGCTTGAGTGTGGCCAGCAACTGCGGAATATCGATTTCGCCATGATCCGGATGCCAGCAGTCGTAGTCGGTGACCATGGCCACGGTGGCATAGCAAATTTCGGCCTCGCGGGCCAGCCTGGCTTCGGGCATGTTGGTCATGCCAATGACATCACAACCCCAGACATCACGGTACAATCGTGACTCGGCCAAAGTGGAAAACTGAGGTCCTTCCATCGCCAGATAGGTCCCGGTCTCGTGATAGCGTACCCCGACCTGCCGGACCCCCTTAACATAACTGCCGGTCAGACGCTGACAGACTGGATAGGCCATCGATACGTGCCCGACACAACCGGGGCCAAAAAAGGACTTGTCCCGGTCGGTTGTTCGGTCGATAAACTGATCGATTATCACGAAGTGCCCCGGAGCCATGTCTTCTCTGAACGACCCGCAAGCCGACAGCGAGATGATGTCCGTCACTCCGAGTTGCTTGAGTGCGTCAATATTGGCCCGATACGGAACGCTGCTTGGGGTATGCACATGACCACGGCCATGCCGAGGCAGAAAAAAGAATTGCATTCCCTTTATGGATCCGGACAGGATGGCATCCGAGGGCTTGCCCCATGGTGTTGTCAACTCGATCCATTCGGCGTTTTCCAGGGTATCGAAATCATAAAGGCCAGAACCTCCGATTACGCCCATGACGGTTTCATTCATACATCACCCTGAAATTTCTGACTTGAAAAATATAACCCGCGTTCTGTTTTGCACGTCACTGAAACCTGTTTGCATTGAAAGGGGCTTACATACCTAACTTGAAGGGACTAATATACAATGTTGCCCATCAACGTCCTTGCCCCCGAAGTCCGGCCGAAACTCTAGGGCTTGAAATCGTCCTTTTGGTCGCCTTTCGTCGGCGGTTCCGGCAACGGGTCGGGCGTGTCGGGTTCCAGAACCCGTAGCAGGTAGTCCATGAAGGAGGGCACGCCGGGTTCTCTCGTGCCGGGTTCCGCCCCCTCGACAATGAGCCCCACATGACGCATGTGCCGCTCCGTCTGGCCTGGCACATCCACATCAAAGGCGGCCAGCATCCTTTCGAGCTGAGGGGCTTCCATGACGCCGTCATGGTCCCGAAAGGCTCGGGCAACCGCTCGGGCCGCCCGGTTCAACTCCGGGGTATGGAACTCCTGACGACGATCATCGTAATTCATCTCGCGCAAGAGCCGGGCTCGCTTGCGAACCTCGCTCCCGATGACCGGTCCTAGATGACGTCCGCCCGTTTCCTGAACAACATTGTAGGCTTCATGCCCATAGAGCTGCAGGAACCAGGGATAATGATCCGTGGCCGCCACCAGATCGTCCAGGGTCGGCCCGTCGACCGTTATCCCCGCCCGACGCAACGGAATCGCCAGGACATCGGTCGCGCTCGCCTTGGAAAGACGTCCCAGAGGCAGGCGCTGGCCCCTGTCCCAGAAGGTGGATCCGCACGCTCTAAGCTGATCAATGAGATCCGGCGTACCGCCGAGAATCAGTACACTACGTTGGGTCGCTCCCGCATCCTGAACGGCATCTAGCAGATGGCCCAGTGCCGCCGGCTCGACCTTGTGGGCTTCATCCAGCGTAATCAGCAGCGGAGCCCTCAGTCTTTGCAGGGAGCGGCCACTGCTGATGTCGGGCTCGTCCGGAGGTTCCACCCTTATATACCCGAGCCCGCCCCAGATCCGCATGTCCGCGGGTCGCATAGTTTGCACATGCTGAGCCAAATAGGAATGCGAGGACTGTAATTTCTTGACCCATTTCCGCATCTTGGAAAAAGCCTTGTCCTGGCCCAGACCGTCCAGCACCCCATTCGCCAGTTCACCGCCCGCCAACTCGATGTCCGGGGTGAACAGGGCGCGAGTCATGGCCTCTTGGGTCTTGACCATTCGAGCGGACAGGTTGATCATGGTTACCGGGGCTGCTCCATGACGGAGACGATTCTGAAAATTCTGGATATGAACGGTCTTGCCCGTGCCCCGGGGGCCATAAAGATACACGGCCCGGGGTCCGGGCTTTTCCGCCCGGGCCAGAAGTCGTGTAACATTGTCAAGTACCTGGTCCACTTGCGGACGCCTGCCCATGACAGGAGGAATTTCGCCAAAGCCCGGCACAAAGGGGTTGTCGGGAAGAGCGCGGGTCATAAGCATGCATCCTTTCCGAGGCGATTGATGGGTTGACAGAATGTCCCGGACAGGCCGGTCATTCCCGTGCTTTCATGTTAGGCATGAAGGGCCGGGATGTCAATACGCAGGGCCAAGGTGACCAGAACGGGGTATCGGTCACAGATTTTCCCGTCCAAGTTTGACGAAACGCGCAGTCCCGAGTATTTTGACGGGAAACCCATCAACCGGCCGAACATGATGGATCCTTACACAGGAAAGAAAATGCGACATGACATGATTGAAGGTCTGTTTTGAGTGAAAGATTTTACAACATGAAGGACGACGCCATGGAGAGCAAACCCCTTGACCGGATCGGGGCCGCCATGAAGCGAATACTGGCCGAGCGTCCGGACGAGTCCGACAAGAACCGGGATGTCACCCGGGCGGATTCGCAATCAGGGTCTTGTAGGTCAGCCGCTTCCCGATCATGTGCGTCATAACGTGTTCCATTTGGTCGATAGTGTCGCAGTCTCGGACATTGTAGCGTCCGGCAAACTCGTTGACATAGCGTTGCAGATGCTTGACCGAAAAGTGATGAAAGGTTCCGTGATAGCCCCGCTTCAGCAATAACCAGAAGGATTCAATCCCGTTGGTATGAGCCTGGTCACGCACGAACTCCTTGGAACTATGGTTGACCGACTCGTGGTTGTCGAGACCGACATACGCCTTGTTGTCATCCGTATACTTGATCACGTGTGAATCGATCCGCTCCTTGACCCACCACTGCAAGGTGGCCTTCTTGAGGTTGTCGATGACCTTCGCTTCAACGGTGTTGGTGTGTCGGTCCTTCACGCCAATGACAGCCGCCTTGCCCACCGCCCCTCGACCTTTGCGGAGCTTGTCCTTTTCATGCTTGTTCTTCTCTTTTCCGCCTATGTGGGTCTCGTCAATTTCCGCCGGCCCGACCAGAACTTCCAGGCCGTTGTTCTTCCATGACTCTCTCAGGCGTTGCATCATGTACCAGGCCGTCTTCTGGGTGACCTTGATGTCGCGATGCAGCTTCATGCTGGACAGACCCTTCACGTGCGAGACATACAGGTAAATGGCAAAGGCCCACTTGCGCAAGGGCACTTTCGAGCGTTCCAGCGTGGTTCCGGTTCGAACCGAGAAATATCGCCTACAATCCTTGCACCGGTAAGGCATGGGCTTGGCATTCTTGACTTCGTGAGTGTGGTTGCCGTGGCAATGAGGGCATCGTCGACCATTCGCCCAGCGCGTGGTTTCAAACCAGCGGCGGGCCGCGTCTTCGTTGGGAAACATGTCGGCCAGTTCCATCATCGAGACGCCCTCTCGAAAACTCTTGCCCGGCGCTTTCATGGTCTTGTTCCTTTCCTTGATCCTTGAGCATGACATGAGGATGAATTTCAGAGTTTCAAGTTAGGTATATAAGCCCCCATTGAAACCATGAAGCATGTCCAACCTGAAATCCGGATAAATGCGATCCATTTGTTCATATGTGCATTGGGTTTTTCAGTGAACCGACCCGGGGAAGTTTTGCATGAATTCTTCAGCAATGCACGCACTGTCATGCGGAGGCGAGATTGCATTGCAATCAACCATCACTGACTGCAGCGGCAAACGGGTCAGGATTTTCTTCTGCCCAGTTCATGCCACGGCATCCCGGAGGCAAATGAAAACAGGAGATTACGATTGTTGTGCCGTTTACTCGACAATCTTCCATACACAAGAGAGATGCTATATCCCCATGCTAACCCGAATCGATCAGTCACAGAAAGGGCAAAACTTGCTGGACTTGTCAAATCTGGGAACGCTGGAAACAAACGATTAAAACGGACCGCAGGTTTGAAAGCATGTTTCAACTTTCCTCTGAGCAACCCGAAGATGAACCAGCTGTCGAAGCACTGTTTGACACGGCGTTCGGATCGAGCCGCTTCAGCCTGCCAAGCTATCAGTTCAGAGACGGGATTGAGCCAGTCTCAGAACTGAACAGTGTTGTTCGTGATGAATGTGGAACTATCCTAGGGGCGATTCGCTTTTGGCCCGTCGATGTCGGCTCCAGAAAAATTAGAACTCTCCTGCTCGGACCGGTGGCCGTTCATCCCATAATGCAGGGTGAAGGCGTCGGTTCTGGCCTTATCCAGACCAGTATCGACAACGCCGCGGAACTAGGCTGGAAAGCGATCATCCTGGTCGGAGACAAACCCTATTATGAACGGTTTGGTTTTCGCAGAATTGACACGATCGTCTTTCCGCCGCCCACCTCCCCTGAACGGGTCCTGTGTCTCGAAATGGCGCCGGGGCATATCGAAGATCTTGTGGGAAAGGTCTGCAAAGCGAGTTCGTGATGCTTGGTAGGCCCAAGCACCTAGACAATTGAGCAGCCGCACTGGGCCATGATTCTGTCTATGTATGGCTTGAAGGTGACACTGTTATCGACCTGGGCCCTATCGAAGTGTTGGCGGACGTCTTGCAGATTCACCTGACGCAGGTAGTGCTTGACCTGGCCAAGATTGGTTGATCGCATGGAGAGGGAATCAACACCCAAGGCTGCAAGGCAGATGGCAAATTCCGGTCGAGCGGCATCTTCCCCGCAATATCCAACCTTTGTTCCATTCTTCTTGCAACGATCACAGATGTACTGAATGAACCTGAGATAGCTCATGTAAAGCGACGAGTACCGGCTGCGAACCTTCTCGTTTTGACGGTCGGCCGCGAAAAAGAATTGTTTCAGGTCGTTTCCGCCGATCGAGATGAAATCCGCCGATTGAAAAAACTCATCCGGTGCAAAAGCCAGAGAGGGGGTTTCCAGCATGGCTCCCACGGCCACTTTCGTCGGGATTGTTCGGCCCTGTCGTTGTTCTCTTTCGACCAGTTCAAATAAGATCTTTCGGGCTTCCATGAACTCATAATGACTCACGATCATGGGAAACATGACGTTCAGCGGACGCCCTTTTGCGCCCCAAATCAATGACTGAAGTTGCATTTTCAGCAATCCCGGTCGATCCAGAAGGATGCGCGTGGCCCGCCATCCCAACGCCGGATTCGGCTCTTCTTCCCTTTGCAGATGCGGAACAACCTTGTCTGAGCCTATATCCAGGGTCCGAAAAATAACCGGCTTGCCCTTGGCCGAATCAAGAACCGTTGAATACTGTTCAGCCAACTCGCTGCGGGTGGGTATCCGAGCGGCTCCCAGAAAGCGCAGCTCGGTTCGGAACAGCCCGACACCTTCGGCACCGGATGACTCCAGATTCGGCAGTTCGGCGATCAGTCCGGCATTGATGTAAAGATTGATGGTATGTCCGTCCAATGTCGTTGCCGGTTCGGTACGAATTCTGGAATAGGCTTCCTTGGCCGTCTTGGCCATTTCAATCTGGTTGTGGATTGAAAGGGTTACAGCCTCGTCGGGCCGCAAATGCACCCGACCACTTTCACCGTCAATGCACACCGTGTCTTCATTCAGAGCTTCGGTGGTTATGCCCTTGACGTGAATGATCAGGGGAATGGCCATCGTTCTTGAGATAATTGTGGCATGAGAGCCAACCGAGCCTTCCTCAAGGATAATTCCCTTCAGACAGTTGCCGTATTCCAGCAACTCCGCCGGCCCGATGTTGCGGGCCACCAAGATGGGATTTTCAGGAATTTCATCCTTGATATGCCGACCTTGTCCTGTCAGAATGCGCAAGAGCCGGTTGAAGAGGTCGTCCAGGTCGTGGAATCGTTCCCTGAGGTAGGGATCGGGCGATTTTTCCATGCGGACGCGGGCTTCGGACTGCTCCTTTTCGACTGCGGCTTCAGCGGACAATCCGGTTCCGATGTTGGCTTCCATGCGATTCAGCCAGCCCGAAGAGTTGGCAAACATGCGATATGTTTCCAAGACCTCTCTTTGTTCGGCTGTAGTAGAATGCAGAGGTTGAGATTCCAGCAGGTAGTCGACAGTTCCACGAAGTTCGGTAATGGCATTGTTCAGCCTGACCAGTTCCTTTTCTGGATCCTCTGTGACAGGCTTGGTGATGACAACGCGGGGTTCGTGCAAGAGAACCTGTCCCTCCGCAAAACCTTCGTGCGCGACAAGGCCAGAGTATGTTTCAGGCTGGGTATGCAGGGCCGAGAGCGCTTTTCCTTCACCCGTGATGATGCCAGTCTCGCGCATTTCCGCCAGAACAGTGGCCACAACGGCCAAGGTATTGACCTCATCGGTTTCAAACGTTCGGGCTTCCTTTGTCTGAACCACCAGTACGCCGAGCGTTTGGCCCAGTCGTTGGATCGGAACGCCCAGGAATGAAGAATACCGTTCTTCGCCCGTTTCCGCCATGAAGCGGAAGCCTTTTTCATCGGGGGCATTGGGAGTATTGACCGGGCTGGATTCGCGTGAAACACGACCAACCAGCCCCTCTGTCACTCGCATTCGTGTCTTGTGCACGGATTCCGGATTCAGGCCTTTGGTTGCACAAAGTTCCAGAGTTTTGGGATCTCGGTGCAGGTAGACCGAACAGACATCGGCCCCCATCGAATCAGAAACCAGGTCGACAATCTGATCCAGACGCTTCTGACCGTCACTTTCGCCAGCCAGGGTGTCGTTCAGTCGAAGCAGCAGCTCCTGAGAGGGAGGCATGAGCCTATATCCTTTCCGCCTGGGGCGTGACCCAGTTGGAATGGAGGTCAAAGTTGTCATGCAGCGCCTGAACGGCCAGTTCCATGTATTTGCGTTCAATCAATACCGAAATCTTTATCTCTGAAGTGGAGATGACCTTGATGTTGATTCCTTCGTGGGCCAGAATGGAAAACATTTTGGCCGCGACCCCCGATTGCGAACGCATGCCGATGCCGACCACCGAAACCTTGCACACTTCCGTGTCCTGGACAATGCTGTCAAAGTTGACCAAGCCCTCGGACTGGCACTCAAGCAAAGCCGCTTCCGCGTTCTTGGCATCGGCGATAGGGCAGGAAAAGGTTATGTCGGTTCGATGGTCTTCCGAAATGTTCTGGACAATCATGTCAACGACAATACCCCGCTCGGAAAGCTTGCCGAAAATCTGAGCGGCGATGCCGGGTCGATCCGCTACCGATACAACGGTCAGCTTGGCCTCGTTTCTCGAACTGGCAACGCCAGTAATGGTTCGTTTTTCCATGTTTTCATCCTCTTCGCATACCAAAGTGCCTGGGTTCCCGGAAAAACTTGAACGCACGTATACCGGGACCTTTTCGGCCATGGCCAGCTCGACCGAACGGGTCTGAAGAACCTTTGCCCCCATCGAAGCCAGTTCAAGCATCTCATCATACGCGATTCGGTTCAGCTTGCGGGCTCGATACACGATCCTTGGATCGGCCGTGTAGATGCCATCGACATCGGTAAAAATGTCGCAGCGTTCACAGTTGAACCGGGCCGCAAAGGCAACGGCTGTCAGATCAGATCCCCCCCGACCCAAAGTCGTAACACGATTGTCAGAACTGATGCCTTGAAAGCCCGCCACGACCGCCACTTTCATTCCCTTGGCAAAATGGCTTGCCAGATTTTCAGTATGAATGTCAACGAGGCGAGCAGAACCATAAGCCGAATTCGTCTTGACGGGAACCTGCCACCCTTGCCAGCTTCGTGCCGGTATGCCCATTTTCTGCAAACTCAGGGCTAACAGTCCAGAGGTTATGTTTTCACCGGACGAAACGATGGCATCATGCTCCTGGGGGTCATGGTCGGGCGATGCGTGATGCACGAGATCAATCAGCTTGTTGGTTTCGCCAGCCATGGCCGAAACAATGACGATGACCTCGTTGTGCTTGTCGACTTCTTGCCGAACAAAATGCGCAGCCTTGTCGATGCAAGCCAGGTCGGCCACGGAGGTGCCGCCAAATTTCATGACGATCTTGACCATTAGCGATACGGCCCGGCTGCAGTCAAGATGGCGGGAGTTGAACCCCGCATAAACATTTTGAACGAGACTGAGGACATTCTATCCTTTTCAATTGTCGCAAGCGACCTGATCTTGGGAACTGTATGCCCTGGACCAGACAGTTAGTACTGTTTGGGCAATGAGTCAGTTGGTGCTGGAAATCGACGGCCAGGGCAGGGGGATTACTGGAACTCCGTCCTTGATAAGGCCACTCGCGTCTTCGGTTGACGCTTCGCCATAAATGGAACGTCTCTCGGTTTCCCCCTTGTGCATCAGCCGTGCCTCATCGACGAATTTCTTTCCAACATACTCGGACTTGTCTTCTATCTCTTGCCTAAGCTTTTGCAGAGTCTTCTCGTACTTGGAAAGCGGCTCGCTGATATCGACTGGCTGTTCGGCATCTGTGGACAGCGCATTCTTCTCCCCGTTCATTATGTTGGGAGTCATGATGTTTTTGCCAACAGAATTCGTGTTGCATACCGGACACTGCAGCATTCCGGCTTTATGAAGGTTATCGTAGGCCTCGCTGGATTTGAACCAGCTGTCAAACTGATGGTTGTGTTTGCAGGATAGCGAGAATTTAATCATGATGACCCCCAGACCAACTTGGCCGACAACGGATGGTCGTCGGCTACAAACTCCAAGAAGCAATTAGACACTAGATACCATTTTTTCTGTCTAATTCAAGTTGGTTGGACGCCGGAATGTCGGGGAAATCGTGGCTGATGGACATGTCTATAACATGTCAGACAGAAGAAAGCACCCTTTGATTGGGACACTCTCGAAAAGGCAGCTCCATAGGCAATAGTGCAGAGTCATGAAGACGGCCAGTTTGCCCACAGAGGCTCATTGTGCATCAAACATCGCCGGCCCAGGCCCCGCTCCCTTGCATTTACATGAACCAACGCACGTTATCTGGATCGGATGGCGAGAGAGCATCATGCGTTTGCACCAGAATGCTTGAAACCTCTTTCGCAAGCCAATCTCGAAATTCTGGTCGCATGAGGGTTCGGTTGAGGGTTGAGGAGATTAAAAGTTTCTGCATGCTATCCCGAAACACGGTGCTTTCGACAATGTCTGGAAGGGACTGAATGCGGGCCTCAAGCTTTGCATCAAAATCATGGATGCTGTAGTCCATAATTTTCTGCTCCACGATGTCAGCGAAGGTGTTCACAGAATCCAGCCGCCCGGACAAAAGACCTATGTCCCAGATGTCTCGATAGCGAATGCGTGAGGTCGTATTGGCCAAGGCCACAATCTTGTCTGCCATGATTTCCTGTGGCATTTCCACCGGCAACAGGATGCCAGAAAGCGATGGCGGCAGGAACGGATAGTTGAGGCGCATGTTCATGAGTATGCGCTGCTACATTGGCAATTTTCAGCTTGATACGCTGATTGGGCAGATCTGGGCGGTTTGGATTTGTGTCAATGGATATCCACCAGGCACTCACGTCTACACCCTTTTGTTGCAGCACGTTGCGCGGTGGTCTTACATGCGTTGGGAGTCCGTAAGTCTTGTTTAAGCATTCGGCGATCACTTCATCCATGCCAGCCAGGCTGGCATGGATAAAACCCGAGCCACCGGCAAAAGCAAGATCTTCGCTGAAGCGGTCGTTACCGTGAACAAGTCGAAGACAGGTTCCGCCCTGAAACACAAGATTCTTCAGATACCCATGCCGACTCATTGCACGAAGGATATCATAATGCAGGATTTCTTTCTCTACGATGGGTCGGTTTGTTGTAAGTTCCGTTCCAATCACAATGCGGTCGACTAGATCTAGAAAATCGCTTTGTGTTCTGCTCATCAATGATCTCCTCTAGCAGTACCATGTCCACAAGATCCATGTTGCGGCCCACACGCTTCAACTCTTCATAAGCCAATTGCGCCGTGGCGTGCGGCAAGAAATTTGTGCCGTAAAGAAGGTTGTCCCTGATAATGCCGGGATTCTTCTTTGTGTGCGTGAATTCAATTGCACCCAAACCGTCAATGAGATACCAGCCGCCTTTACCTGTCGTCATGACAGTGATGGTATCCATCGTTTGCTGGGAAATGATTGAGTGGGCGGACAGAATGCTTTCGAGAGAAATGTAGCACAGATGATTCCGACGCATGGTACCGGCAATGCGCTCCAAGGTTGTTCCGTCCCAGTTCCGGGATGTCGGATTCCAATAGATCCCCCGCACGGCACGCTTTAAAGCTTCGGCTTCCATGAGCCTGGCCAAGGTTGCCTGAAAGCCCCGATCCGAGTCCTCCCAGAAGAGGACTCGCAAATCTTGTACGCTGAAGACGTAATTGCCGATGATATCCTGCCTGATTATGCGTGCCCATGAATCCCTAAGTTTCATCGCATTTTTCTCATGTTTGCTACTACTTTATACATAAAATATATGTTGTAACGGACACCCATCAAGTGTCAACATGATCCACAACAAAAGTCTCAAGAGCATGACGCGAAAGTGCTTGCTTGGTTCATGGCCTCTGTGCATAGACAGGGACCATGTGGGGTATTGCAGCTGACAGCAGGGTTCCGTCGAAGGCCCTGTTAGCGGCTGAATTCAAACCGTCAAAGTTCTCAGGCGGTCAGCTTTATTGTACTGGTCCCTTCGGAAAGGCCATGAATCAACAGCTCATGCGATGGGAGACGGAGAGCGGCAACCGAAAACAGCAAAGGCCATGTCCGCCCCCGCCCATCGTTTTCCCAGCAGCGTTCACACCTGATGTTTGAGTTGAAGAAAAGAGTCGCCTTTCACCCTATTCGGGCGGCGTCATGGCACCGGTCATCAGAGCGACCGCATCGGACATTTCCCATTCATCCGGTCGTATGATACACAAACGCTTGCCCCGACGATGGATGTGAATGCGATCCGAGACCTCGAACACATGAGGCATGTTGTGAGAAATCAGAATGATTGGAATTCCTCGCGACTTGACATCCTGTATCAAATTGAGAACCCGGCGGCTTTCCTTGACTCCCAGAGCCGCCGTGGGCTCGTCCATGATAATCACCTTCGACCCGAAGGCCACGGCCCGGGCCACGGCCACTCCTTGTCTTTGTCCGCCGGACAAGGTTTCAACGGCCTGGTTTATGGACTGGATTGTAAGCAGGCCGAGTTCGGTCAGTTTTTCTCGGGCAATTTTCTCCATGCGGGAATGATCAAGCTTGCGGAATATTGTCCCCATGATTCCGGCCTTGCGCAACTCGCGTCCCATGAACATGTTGTCGGCAATAGCCAACGCTGGTGACATGGCCAGAGTCTGGTAAACGGTCTCGATTCCCGCAACGCGAGCCTCGATGGGCGTCGAAAATCGCACGGGGTCGCCGTTCAGGTAGATTTCACCTCGATCTGGAGTGACAGCGCCGGAGAGTGCCTTGATAAGAGTGGTTTTACCGGCGCCGTTATCCCCGATGACCCCGAGAACTTCTCCCGGTTGCAGCTCGAAATCGCAATCATCAAGGGCGACGACCTTCCCATATCGCTTGACCAGGCCTTTCGCTTCCAGAATGGGTTCGGTCATGACACGACCTTTCGGATCCATTGATCAATGGCGACCGCGAAGATGATCAGAAGTCCAATGAAAAGGTATGTCCATTGGGCATCGGCCCCCAGCAATCGCAAGCCAAGTGAGAAGACGCCAACGATCAGTGCGCCAAAGAGCATGCCGAGTATGGAACCGCGTCCCCCGAACAGTGAAATTCCGCCGATGACGACGGCAGTGATGCTTTCAATGTTGGCCAGTTGACCGGAAGTAGGCGAAACGGAGCCAATGCGGCCGATGAGAGCCCAGCCCGCAAAGGAGCAGATCAAGCCGGCGATCATGTAGACGGAGACAAGCGTGCGCTTGACATTGACCCCAGCGAGGTTGGCAGCTTCCGGATCATCTCCCACGGCATGAACATGTCGCCCCCATGCCGTGTGACGCAACACGTACGCCAGCACAAGCACCAAGGCCACCATGAAGATGACGCCGCCGGTAAATACGGCCCCACCAATGGTAACCTTTGTGCCGAATACTTGAAGAAGGGGGGCGTGTTCGGCAATGTCCTGACTGCGGATGGTTTCATTGGCCGAATAGAGAAAATTCGTGGCCAGCACGATTTGCCACATTCCGAGAGTTACGATGAATGGAGGCAGTTTGACAACGGCTACAAGCCATCCGTTGATGAAGCCGCACAGCAACCCGCAGATCAGACCGCACGCTACGGCCACTTCGACCGGCAGACCATACCGAAATGTGAACTGCCCCATGATCACGGAACTGAGGACCATGATTGCCCCGACGCTAAGGTCAATGCCAGCGGTCAGGATGACCAAGGCTTGGGCGGCTCCCACAATTCCAACAATCTGAACTTGCTGAAGAATCAGAGTGAGAGCGAATGGTGAAAAGAACCGGGAGCCGAGCAGGATGCCGAAAACAATTACGGAGGTGGTCAGGACGATCAGAGGGACAAGCGAGGGGGCATGATGCAGGGCAAGGTGGATCTTCCGAATTATGCCGGCGTTGTGTTCCTCAAAGGAAACCACTTCATCTTTTTCGCTGTGCATGTGTCGTCACGGTCAAAAACAAGGGAGGAAAATTCCTCCCTTGTCATAAAAGAGATTAAGGTAAGAATCAACCCCAGCAGAGATTCATGCCTTCATCGGTGTCGATACTTGCGACACCATCGACGGGCTGGTCTGTCACCAGCTGAACACCTGTATCCAGAAAGTTCTTGCCGGGCGTGTTTTCTGGCTTTGTGCCGTCTGCTGCCCAAGCCGCGATAGCCTCGATACCGAGAGAAGCCATAAGCAGTGGGTATTGCTGTGAAGTGGCACCGATAATCCCATCCTTGATGTTTTGCACACCTGGACAACCTCCATCGACCGAAACGATCAGGACATCATTCTCGCGTCCAATGGCCTTCAGGGCCTCATAGGCACCCGCTGCCGCCGGCTCGTTGATGGTGTAAACGACATTGATCTCCGGATTGATGGCCAAGAGATTTTCCATGGCCCTTCGACCCCCTTCTTCATTGCCTTGGGTCACATCGTGGCCCACAATTCGAGGATCCGTTTCATCGCCCCATTTGTTCGGATTGCCAATATCGATACCAAAGCCTTGCATGAATCCTTGATCTCGAAGGACACCAACGGTCGGCTGGCTGACATCCAGGTCAAGAAATCCGACCTTTGCACTCATTACTTCGTCGCCCAGAGCAGCCGCTGCCCACTGGCCAATCAACACGCCAGCAAGGAAATTGTCCGTGGCAAAAGTTGCATCGGCCGCATCAATCGGATCAAGCGGGGTGTCCAGAGCTATGACCAGAAGGCCAGCGTCGCGTGCCTGCTGAACAGCCGGAACAATCGCCGATGTAGCGGAGGGGGTGATGAGAATCCCGCTCGCACCGCTGGCAATGCAGGTTTCAATGGCCTGAACCTGTGATTCATTGTCGCCATCAATCTTTCCAGCGTAACTGTTGAACCCCATTCCAAGTTCGGCAGCCTTGGCCGCTGCACCTTCTCGCATCTTGACAAAGAAAGGATTCGTTTCCGTTTTGGTAATCAGGCAAGCGGACACGTCAGCCGAAACACTCCCGGCGCCGATCGACATAACAAGAGCGGTCGCTCCAGCCCAGATTAGTCTTTTCATAACGTTATCTCCCATAGTGACAAATTGTAAATGCGCTTATTGAGCTGAGGACAATAGTGATTCGCTGATACCAAGTCAACTGAATTGACCAACTGTCAGTGTCTCAGTTTGAACACAATTCGAACTTCACCGGTGAATGGCTTGAAATGTCCAGCCGGTCGATCGCCATCGCTTCAATTACGTTAGCCACGTTATTGGACGTGCAAACCGTGATTGTGACAGGATATTCCTCAAGACGATATGCAGTCGGCTTGTTCAGAAAACCCACCGACAAATTGAGCGGACGGATTGCCGCGGCATTGTCGAACCAAGGGCCCTGGCCGGATCTTTGGGAAAGACCGCGGGTACGATAGGCATCGCCTATCAGTCTTTCTTGAGTAAATTCTGTGGTCGAAGGAAGCGATTTTTCCTTAACCCCCAGTAAAGGCCCCGCAACCCCCCAAAAGAGTTGATTTCGCCAGCATTCGGTGATATACCATATTCTAGATTTCAAAAGAGAAATCAAATATCTTGAGTTATTGAGTCTGGCATTTTGTTTTTGGTATACCAGTTCTCTAGACGGGGGTAGAATGGATTCATCAATCAACCTTGAACCGCTTCGGCAGACATTCACCCTCAAGGAAAGAATCTACAAGGTTCTGCGAGAAGCGATAATGGAGATGGATATCTACAACAAGGAAGCCGATCTCCGTCTGGACGAAAGAAAGATTGCCGAGCAGCTGGGCATTTCCCGAACTCCGGTCCGGGAGGCCCTGGTTCGACTGGAAAACGAAGACCTCGTCGTTATTCGTGCTCGAAGAGGGGTGTTTGTCAAAAAGCGTAACATAGAGGAAGTGGCCGAGTTGATCATTGTCTGGGCCGCAGTCGAGAGCATGGCAGCCAGACTTGCATGCACGAATGCCACGCCTGCGGAAATAGCCGAGTTGCGGCTGGTGGGAACAAACGAGGGATCCGATGGAAATTTTGTCAGCCAGGACGTGTATTCCGAGGCCAATATCATGTTTCATCGCAAGGTGCTTGAACTCTCCAAGTGTGCCATGCTGCAAAAGTACGGCGAGGATATTTTTTCCCACATTGAACCAGCGCGGCGGCATGCTATGCGCGATGCCTCGCGAACCCAGCAGTCGCTCTCCGATCACAATGAGATCGTTAATGCCATTGAATGCGGCGAGGAAGACCGGGCAGCCGATCTGGTCCGAAAGCATACATTGAGGCTGGAAAAGTACATTCGAACGACATGGAAAAACCTGGATACCGAAGACTGAAATGAAGGCCACGGGGTAAGGTCAATGCAAGGTACATCGAACACGTCTCAAGACACCTTGGCACGGAAGAGCCAGGATACCGGCATAGTCTCGGGCGGGAGACTCGTTGCCAAGGCTCTCCGCAACGAAGGTGTCGATACCATATTCACGCTGTGCGGCGGGCACATAATCGATATCTATGACGGGTGCATTGACGAGGGTATCAGAATTGTTGATGTCCGGCATGAGCAGACCGCTGCCCACGCCGCCGATGGCTATGCTCGGCAGACCGGCAAGCTGGGTTGCGTCGTAACCACTGCAGGACCGGGTTGCACCAACGCCGTGACTGGCGTGGCAACGGCGTTCCGCTCCGAAAGCCCAATTCTGCACATCGGCGGACAATCATCGTTGACCCAGCATAAAATGGGCTCGCTCCAGGATCTGCCCCATGTCGACATGATGACCCCGATAACGAAATTCGCCTCAGGTGTTTTTTCTACCGAGCGCATTGCCGACATGGTCTCCATGGCCGCACGCGAATGTTTCTCAGGTGCTTACGGTCCAAGCTATCTGGAAATACCCCGAGACATTCTTGATGCGGAGATACCGCTCAAGCAGGCCCGAATACCCGCTCCGGGAAGCTACCGAGGGTCGGTGCGCTCAATCGGGGATCCGGCTGACATTGAGCGAATGGCGGACATACTCACAAATGCCGAGCGACCGGCCGTGTTGTTTGGACAGCAGGTGTGGGCATCGGGTTCATCGCCGGAATGCATCGACTTTGTCAGGGCACTTGATGTCCCCGCATACATGAATGGGGCGGCTCGGGGGATGATGCCGCAGAGCGATCCCCATTGCTTCGATCGAACTCGCTCTGACGCTTTCAAGGGTGCGGATGTCATATTGATCGTCGGCACGCCGTTCGATTTTCGGATGGGATATGGCAAACGGATCACGGCTCCCACTCTCCTGCAGATAGATCTTGACTACCGGACAGTTGGCAAGAACAGAGATATTACCCTTGGCATCAATGGTCACCCAGGGGCTATATTGTCCGCCATATCGGCGGCAGCCTCGGGGCGCATGGATCGGGGCAAGAAACATTTGCGGCAGCAGTGGATGAAAGAGCTGAGGAAGATTGAGAAGGTCAAGCTCGAAAAGCTGATGCCGATGTTCCTGACCGATCAATCGCCGATCCATCCGTATCGGCTCGCGTGGGGGATCAACGAATTCTTGGGCGATGATACCATATACATTGGCGACGGCGGTGACGTTGTCACCATTTCTGCCCAGGCCGTCCGCCCGCGCAATCCAGGCCAGTGGATGGATCCAGGCGCTCTGGGCTCGCTCGGAGTCGGAACAGGTTTCGCCATGGCCGCCAAGCTTGCGCACCCGAACAAGGAGGTCATGTGCCTCTATGGAGATGGTTCCTTTGGCATGACAGCCTTTGACATGGAAACAGCCCAGCGTTTCGGTGCTCCCTATCTTGCCGTCGTGGGCAACAATTCGGCCATGAACCAGATTCGCTATGGCCAGATTGCCAAATACGGTCAAAACAGAGGAGATGTCGGCAACAAGCTCGGCGACGTTGAATTCGGCCAATTTGGTGAAATGATTGGCGGCTACGGCGAGGAGGTACGCGAAGCCGCCGAGTTGCAGCCGGCCTTGAGAAGGGCAAGAGAGGCGATTGCCAGGACAGGCAAATGCGCGGTCGTGAATGTTTGGATTGATCCCAACGAGTATGCGCCGGGAACCAAGGCACAGACGATGTACAAATAGAGCCGAACGGCGTTGGGGGAGTATTTTGTCCATGAAGGCACTTGAAGGAACAAAGATACTGGACTTTACACATGTTCAGTCGGGTCCGACATGCACCCAGCTGCTGGCCTGGTTTGGCGCTGATGTCATCAAGGTGGAAAGACCGGGAGTGGGCGATGCCACCCGGAAGCAGCTGGTTGATGTTCCGGATGCGGACAGCTTGTACTTCACGATGCTCAATCACAACAAGAGGTCGATCACCATCAATACCAAGAGTGAGGTCGGCAAGGAGATTCTTTCGCGATTGGTCCGCGAATGTGACGTTCTAGTCGAAAACTTTGCCCCCGGTGCTCTGGAGCGGATGGGGTTTGGCTGGAAAGAAGTCCAGCAACTCAACCCCAGGATGATCATGGCTTCCGTCAAGGGGTTTGGGCCTGGCAAGTATGAAGATTGCAAGGTTTACGAAAATGTGGCTCAATGTGCTGGAGGATCGGCTTCAACGACCGGCTTCGCAGACGGGGTTCCGCTAGTGACAGGAGCCCAGATCGGTGACTCAGGGACAGGCTTGCATCTGGCCCTAGGGATTTGCGTGGCCTTGATACAACGAGAAAAGACCGGACGCGGGCAAAGAATTCTGGCCCCCATGCAAGATGGCGTTCTCAACCTTTGCCGGGTCAAGCTGAGAGATCAGCAACGCTTGGCAAGAGGTCCCCTCAGGGAATACTCCCAACATGGCCGTGGTGAAGCCTTTGGCAAGGCGACGCCGAGAGCCGGCAATGATTCGGGCGGAGGACAGCCCGGTCGAATCCTCAAGTGCAAAGGCTGGGAAGACGATCCCAATGCCTACACTTACTTCATCACTCAGGCAGCAGTCTGGAAGTCGGTCTGTGACGTGATCGGCAAGCCGGAATGGAAGGAGGATCCGGACTTTGCCACGCCGGAAGCTCGCCTCCCTCGATTGGACCGGATATTTGATACAATCGAAACATGGACCAAGACCAAGACCAAGTTTGAAGTCATGGAGATATGCAATCCCCTGAACATTCCGGTTGGGCCTATTCTTTCCATGCAAGAGCTGGCCGAAGACGAAGGATTGCGGGCCACGGGTACAATCGTTGAAGTGGATCATCCTGAACGGGGGAAGTATTTGTCTGTTGGATGTCCGATCAAGCTTTCCGACAGCCCGGTTGAGGTCGTACGCTCGCCGCTTCTGGGCGAGCACACAACCGAGATTTTGACTTCCGTGCTCGGCTATTCCGGCAAGGAACTGGATCGAGTGTTCAAATCGGGAGCTGTCGGCGAGGTCGAGTAGTGGAGTTGGATTGGGAATGATCGCATGAAGTTGATTGTCATGGGGCAGCAGGCCTTTGGTCAGGCTGCCCTTGAAAAGATCCTCTCGGATGGTCAGGATGAGGTTGCTGCGGTCTACTGTGCACCGGACAAGCCCGGACGCCCAGTGGATCCGCTCAAGGAATATGCCGCAGAATGCAAGATTCCGGTTTATCAGCCGCCTGATTTTGCGAATGAAGCCACCCTCGGGCAAATGCGCAACCATCAAGCCGACCTGATGATCATGGCATATGTTACCCTTTTCGTGCCGGAAGCCGCTCGTACCATTCCCCGACTGGGTTCAATCTGCTTTCATCCTTCACTATTGCCGCTCCATCGTGGCCCCAGCTCCATCAATTGGCCAATCATCCAGGGCGCTGTCAAGACCGGGTTTTCCTGGTTCGACCCCACCGACGGATTGGACGAGGGGGACGTGCTGCTGCAGTGGGAGTGTGAAATCGGCCCCGACGATACGCTGGGAGATGTGTATTTCAAAAAGATTTTTCCGGCCGCCATCAATTCTCTGACGGAACTGTGCGAGATGTATCGAACGGGCACTGCGTTTCGTGTCCAACAAGACGAATCCAGAGCCACCTACGAATCGTGGTGTCGAGCCAAGGATGCCGAGATTGACTGGTCCAAACCGGTGCAAGAAGTGTATAATCTGATACGAGGAACCAATCCGCAGCCGGGGGCGTGGACCACCTGCAACAACCAGACTGTCAAGGTTTACGATGCTCGAATGATAGTTGGATCAGACGAAGAGGCCGGCGTTGTCAGTGAGATTCTTGAAGATGGAGTAGTCGTGGCGGCACGGGGCGGTGCAATATTGATCAAGCGGGTTCGAACAGAGGGTCATGGTAAAATCCCTGCGAGCGAGTGGATTGTCCAGGCCGGGCTCCGCGTGGGCGACCGATTGGGTGGTAAATAGATCAGGCAAGGAGAGCGGCGATGGTTTCCGATATCGAAATAGCAAGGCAAGCGCACAAGCGCCCCATACAGGAAGTCGGCTTGAGGATTGGCATCCCATCCGATCAGCTTTTGCCTTTTGGTCACGACAAGGCGAAGGTTTCAGCGGATTTTATTCAGTCGGTTCAGAATCAGGCCGACGGCAACCTGATTCTGGTAACGGCCATCAATCCTACTCCTGCCGGTGAAGGCAAGACCACGACGACGGTCGGCCTGGGGGATGGATTGAATCGAATCGGCAAGAAAGCGGCCATCTGCATTCGGGAAGCATCCTTGGGTCCATGTTTTGGCATGAAGGGCGGGGCCGCTGGCGGCGGATACGCTCAGGTCGTCCCGATGGAAGACATGAATCTTCACTTTACGGGAGATTTTCATGCCATAACATCAGCGCACAACCTTCTGGCCGCCATGATCGACAACCATATCTACTGGGGGAACAAGCAAGACATTGACCAGCGCCGCGTCGTCTGGCGGCGAGTATTGGACATGAATGACCGCGCACTCAGGCAGATTACCTGCAGTTTGGGCGGGGTGGCCAATGGGTTTCCGCGGGAGGCTGGATTTGATATCACGGTGGCTTCCGAAGTCATGGCCGTCCTGTGTCTGGCAAGGAATCTTGCCGACCTGCAGGAACGGCTTGGACGGATGATCGTGGCCTACAGACGTGACCGCTCGCCTGTATACTGTCGGGACATCAATGCCGATGGAGCCATGACGGTGCTATTGCAACAAGCTGTTCAACCCAACCTGGTGCAGACTCTCGAAAACAATCCGGCCTTTGTTCACGGTGGGCCGTTTGCCAACATTGCACACGGCTGCAACTCGGTCATAGCCACGACAACGGCTCTGAAGCTGGCCGATTATGTTGTGACCGAAGCAGGATTTGGTGCTGACCTTGGGGCCGAAAAGTTCTTGAACATCAAGTGTAGGCAGGCCGGGCTGACGCCCAAGGCCGTCGTTATTGTCGCCACAATCCGGGCCCTGAAAATGAATGGCGGCGTGGCCAAGGCTGATCTGGGAGTCGAGAATGTCGATGCGGTTCAAAGAGGGTGTTCAAATCTGGGACGACACATTGACAACATGCGAAAGTTCGGTGTTCCAGCCGTAGTGGCGATCAATCATTTTGTCACAGACACGGATGCTGAGGTCGAAGCGGTCAGGACATATGCCGAATCCTGCGGCACCGAAGCGATTTTGTGCCAACACTGGGCCAAGGGTTCAGACGGAACTGTTGATCTGGCTCGCAAGGTGGTGGAGATCATCGACGAAGATCAGGCCAATTACCAACCTCTCTATTCGAGCGACATCGGTCTGGTGGAAAAGATCGAAACCATTGCCAAGGAAATTTACCGGGCGGATGGCATATCAATGGATAAAAAAATTGCGGATCAGCTTCGTCTATGGGAAGATCAAGGATATGGGAACCTTCCGGTGTGCATGGCTAAAACTCAGTACAGCTTTACCACGGATCCAAACGAGAGAGGGGCTCCGACAGGACATGCAATCCCTGTCCGGGAGGTAAGGCTCTCAGCTGGAGCCGGGTTCATCGTTGCCATTTGTGGTGCCATAATGACGATGCCGGGCTTGCCAAGCGTACCCGCAGCCGAGTCCATTCACATTGATGATCAAGGTCAAATACAGGGATTGTTCTAGAAAAACTGGAATTCATGAGTATGATGCCAGTATCGTTCATGGTAACGAAACGGCTTGGCACTGTCACAGGACGGCCACGGGATGTCAAAGGCATTGTCAGGAACTCGGAGGAAAAGCTTCAAGTTGAGGCTTTACCCCAGAGAATCGCCAGTCTTGACTTTGAGCCGGGCTGGCTTGTACACGACGACAGTTCTTGTCGCAAGAATTAGGGAGGAAGAATAATGTTGAGAAAGATTACATTGGGTATGGTTGCACTTGTTGCTTCCATCGCTGTCAGCACTGCGAGTGCAGAGTTTGAACCGACCAAGCCGATTGACTTTGTTATCATGGCTGGCAAGGGTGGAGGAGCCGACAAGATGGCTCGTCTCATGCAATCGATTGTTGAACAAAACAACCTGGCGTCACGACCATTGGTGCCCGTGAACAAGACCGGTGGCTCCGGAGCCGAAGCCCTAGTTTCGCTGAACACTGCAAACGATCCTGATCACACGATCATGGTTACGCTGAATTCATTCTTCACGACACCGCTTCGGCAGCCGGGTCTTGGCATCGATATCATGACGTTTGCCCCGGTGGGACGCATGGCCGAAGACACCTTTGTTCTTTGGGTGAACAAGAATGAGGGCATCAACTCCTTTCAGGAGTTTCTGGATGAAGCCATGGCTCGCGGCTCCGGATGGGTCATGGGTGGCACCGGCTCGGCTCAGGAGGACGAGATCATTACGGATTTCCTCAATGATACGTTCGGTCTGGACATCAAGTACATTCCGTACAGTGGCGGGGGAGCCGTAGCGAAGGATCTGGCTGGCGAGAACATTGACTCATCCGTCAACAATCCTTCAGAAGCGCTGGGCTTTTACGAATCCGGTGATGTGATCCCGCTGGTGGCCTTCACGGACGAAAGGTTGCCGATGTTTCCCGAGGTTCCCACTCTGATGGAAGCCGCTGACGTTGCATTCGCCTACTACATGCAGCGTGCCGTGGTCGGTGCCCCAGGGATGTCGGATGATGCTCAGGCCTATTACACCGATCTGTTCATGAAAGTGTACGATTCACCTGAGTGGCAAGAGTACAAGATGAGCAAATCCTTGCTAGGTGATTACATGTCCGGTCAGAATCTTGCCGACTATTGGACTGTTCAACGAGATCGCCACGAGACTGTCCTGAGAGCATCCGGGGCCATTCAATAGCCTTTCTGGCTGGAGACACGGCCGTCAGTCAAGGAGACGGGTGAGTTGCGACTTGCTGAGTTGGCAACGGCGATAGTCATTGCGCTCTTCTCCCTATATCTGATGTGGGAAAGTGGCGAGGGCCCGTCGTGGGACCCCAATGCCGTGCGCTTTGCCAACATCGGAATAAACGTCAACGATGAAGGACCAGGAAGTGGATTCTGGCCCTTCTGGCTGTCCTTGATCATGTTGACATGCTCAATGCTCGTCGGCGTCAAATGGTTCCGGCGAGCAACTCCCCAAGCCCGGTCAACCGAACGGTTTCTGGACAACTATGGTCTGAAGATGTTCGCATGGGTCGGCGGGGGGCTGGTGGCTTTTCTCCTGCTCATCGGCATCATAGGATTTTATGGTTCCATACCGATCTTCCTGCTCTATTACATCTATTTTCTCGGCAAGCATCCTTTATGGCTGGCTGGCCTCGTGGCGATAAGCGTACCGATCTTCTGCTTTTTCTTTTTCGATGTGGCGATGCGGATCGTTTTGCCGAAAGGCATCACCGAGCCGCTTTTCATTCCTCTCTATGACATTTTCTTATAGCCGGTTTGTCGTCCATGTACGCAGGATGTCCGGGACGGCATTGACTTGCGGTGAATGATGGAAGTTTTAGCTCACTTGCTTGATGGAGTCTGGGCGGCCTTGCAGCCAATCAATCTGGGGCTGGCGTTTCTGGGCGTCGTCATTGGTCTGTTTGTCGGAGCGATGCCTGGCCTGGGTTCGGTCAATGGCGTGGCCATCTTGCTTCCCTTTACCTTTGTCATACAGGAAATGACGGGAACGATTTCGTCCCCGATGATCTTTCTGGCGGCAATTTATTATGGCGCCATGTACGGCGGGGCCATATCGTCAATCACGCTCGGCATTCCTGGAGCTTCCACGGCTGTGGCTACAACCTTTGACGGTCGTCCTCTGGCTCTTCAGGGACGTGCCGAGAAGGCACTGGTTGTGGCCGCCATTGCGTCTTTTGTCGGAGGAACTCTTTCAAACATAATTTTTACCGGGGCGGCACCATTGTTGGCGTCCGTTGCCTTGCGTTTCGGCAATCCCGAGATTTTTGCCTTGATGCTGCTGGCCTTTGCAACTTTCGTTGGGTTGGGTGGTGACGACATTCCCAAGACCATCATCTCGATCTGTTTTGGTCTGGTGATGTCGTCGGTGGGCTTCGACATCATTTCCGGAGCTCCGCGACTGTTGCTCTTTGATTCGACCTTATGGTTCAGCCGGGGAATTCAGTTTCTGGTCTTGGCCATCGGTGTCTATGGCATTGGCGAGATGCTATGGACGCTGAACCTGAATCGCGGTGCGGTTCAGATGACGGAGGCGCAGATCACGTTGCGTCGCGTTCTCAAGGCGTTAAAGGAGTTTCCTGAAGCCTGGAAGGGAACGACCATAGGATCCTTTCTGGGCTTTTTTGTCGGCATTCTGCCTGCCGCTGGCGCGACACCGGGTTCTCTGATGGCTTACGGAGTGACCAAGATGGCATCCAAGGACCCGTCCAAGTTTGGCAAGGGAGAAGCAGATGGGGTGGCCGCTCCCGAAGCCGCCAACAATTCGGCCTCGACGGGTGCCATGTTGCCCATGATGACACTGGGCATTCCCGGATCGCCTACAACTGCGGTCCTGCTGGCGGGGATGGTCATTTGGGGCCTGCAACCCGGACCTTTGCTGTTTTCCGAGCAACCGGAGTTTGTCTGGCCCCTGATCGGTTCCTTTTACATCTCGAATGTCATTGCGGTCATCGTCAATCTGGCCTGCATTCCGCTGTTTCTCAAGGTTCTCAAGATGCCGTTTTCGATCTTGGCTCCCTTGATATTCGTGCTCTCGGTCGTTGGCACATATGCCGCTTATCAAAACATATATGATGTCTGGCTGATGCTGATTTTCGGCTTGTGCGCCTTCTTGTTGCGAATTCTTGACTATCCCTTGGCACCGGCTGTCCTGGCTATCGTGCTGGGTCCCATTGCCGAACCGACATTGCGTCAGTCGTTGCTGCTTTCGGACGGAAGCTGGTGGATATTTTTCGAACGCCCGGTCTCTGGACCGATCACGGTTGTTGCCATCATCATGCTCTTGTTGCCCGTGTTCGGCTTCATCCGAAATAAAATCAGGGAGAAGAGAAAACCGGCCCAGTGAACTGCTTCCGGCAGGGTTTTCGACATGAATCATCGTCTAACGTCCTTAAGCCGCTTGGAAGTTTCTCAGGTTTGCATGATTGTTCGTGTCAGATTGGTTGGCGGAGAACAATCATGTACGACAAACAATACGTTCAAGTTTGGTGGAGTTCCTTTACAGGCCTGATCCTGATTGCCATCACCCAAGCTTCAGCGGTGGCTTCGGACTCAACAGAACTCCCTGAATTCACCGCCGTCGGCAAACGCCCGAGCAGTTCAATTCTGGGTCAGGTTGAGGACACGAAAACCTGCACTTACAAGGCTTTGGATCGCAGAATTCATTGCCTCAAGGGTGAAAAGGACGACACAGACTATTTGGCCGGTAGCGTCCTGAAGCCGGCGTTTCCGCGATTTCAGCCGCTGCAAACGGGTTTTGTAACCATTGATTCAAGTCAGACATACGGCTTTGTCAACCCCGAAACGATGCAGTCAAGTGGCGGCGAAACGACTGTCTGCAAGCTGGCCCTGAAAATGGCAATATCGGAGAGCGAATACGTTTGGGTCTGGTTTGACGAAATACGATTTGAAGGTCTTCGGCATCATGCTCTGATCGACGATAATGGCAATGGCTTTTATGATCGAAAGGTTTCCGGGCTTTGGACGGGTGAAGTGTCCGGCAGTCGCAAGTGGTGGACATCAGACCCTTTTGATGGCCGCTATTCCGAAGCGCTGAGGACCTACACGATCAGGCCGGAGTTTGGACGGCAAGGCGGAAGAAGCAGAGCCTGCCTGCCGAGCGATACCAGAGTGGTAACTTTGCTTCGGCCGAGTTAGGTATAAGATCTGGAACGGATCCTACGGGATACAGCTGTCTTATCTGATAAATCGGACACTCCTGTAAACAGATAACTGAAGCCGGCAACACATTTTCCTTGGCTTCGGGTGAAATATCAGCCAACAATTATCAGCAGCAGATTATGCTATGCCGAGCATGGCGACATGGTCAGAGGCTGTGAACTACGAGTTGGTGAACGGTCCAATGGAGGGAATTCAGTGAGACAAGGCCAACCCAATGGCTGATCAGTCGTTTTTTCTGAATACCCGCGGTGAGTTGGGTTCTATCACTAAGTTTTGCCTCGGAGAAAAGCGACAAGGATTGTTCAGATTTATCAATCTTCCCAATCTTCATCAAGGTTCATTTCACTGAAATCATCAACGTCAATGAATGCCTGACGGTGGAGATGGACATTTACGCGGGCGGCAACGTTTTTCTGTGGCGTATCGATTCCCAGTTTTTCACTGATTATCGTATCTCGGATCATATCCTCGCCCCATATACCCATATTACCATTCCATTCGGGGCTGGCAACAATGGCTTCAGCAGCCTGCTTAAATCCCCACTCTCCCGCCGGGTTGCGCGCGATGAGCCAATGAGTTGAGGTCGGATAGTCGACTCGGTCAATTGGTCGCTGACCATAGCTGGCCGATTCACGAGGCCGAGTGCTGGCTCAATCACCATAAATGATCTTGGCACGGCGATTACTTCGCCTTTCGCGAATCTGATCAAGAAGCTGATGGTTCGTAAATGGGACTCTATTAAGGCCTCCGCCCTTGTCAGTCATTTCATCAATAAGCATGAGCATGTCGAGGTGATGAAGCACATCGATAATGTCATCGATGTTCAGGCGCATCCGGGGAAAATGCCGGGATAGGCAAAGGGGGCAAGGGTCGGTGGCTTCCCCGCCCCGTCGCCGGCCAAAGCTCTAGGGCTTGAATTCGTCTTTACTGGCCTCATCCGTCGCTTCCGGTTCGGCCGGCGACGGGGCGGGCGGGTCCGGTTCCAGAACCCGCAGCAGGTAGTCCATGAAGGAGGGCACGCCGGGTTCTATCGTGTCCGGTTTCGCTCCCTCGACAATGAGCCCCACATGACGCATGTGCCGCTCCGTCTGACCTAGCACATCTGTATCAAAGGCGGCCAGCATCCTTTCGAGCTGAAGGGCGGCCATGACGCCGCCATGGTCCCGAAAGGCCTGAGCCACCGCTCGGGCCGCCCGGCTCAACTCCGGGGTACGGAATTCCTGACGACGATCATAGTAATTCATCTCGCGCAATATCCGGGCTCGCTTTAGAGCCTCGCTACCGATGACCGGTCCCAGATGACGGCCACCTGTTTCCTGGACGGCCTTGTAGGCTTCATGGCCATATATCTGCAGGAACCAGGGATAATGGTCCGTTGCCTTCACCAGCTCCTCCAGGGTCGGCCCGTCGACCGTTATCCCGGCCTGGCTGAAGGGAATCGCCAGGACATCGGTAGCGCTCGCCTTGGAAAGACGACCCAGAGGCAGGCGCTTGCCCCGGTCCCAGAAGGTGGCTCCACACACTCTAAGCTGATCAATGAGATCCGGCGTGCCGCCCAGCAGCAGGACAACCGGTCGGGTCTCTCCGGCCTCCTGCACGGCGTTGAGAAGAACCCGCAAGGCCGCCGGCTCGACCATGTGGGCTTCATCCAGCGTGATCAGCATCGGGTGCCCCAGATCCACCAGCGACTCGCTGGCACTCCGATCCGGCGAGGTCGGCATGGTAAAGGTGACGGTCCCGAGCCCAAAGCGTATCTGTCCCTCGTGGGCGGTCATCGCTCTGATGTCATGGATGATCGACGACTGGGCCAGGGGCGTCTTCTCCAAAAAGGAGCAAAACTTCTCCCAGGCACTCTCTCGGGCCCCGGCATCCGCCGCCGGCATCCCCTCTTGGCCCAGCGTCGCCATGGCTTCGCCGATGACCTCCAGGCGGGGGCGAAACAGGTTTTGCCGCATGTCCGCCGCCGTGGCCACCCGATCGCTTTTCAGTGAGAGCAGAACACTAGGGATCCGGCTATCCCGAAGCCGCTTGTGCAAGGAAAGAAGATGCACGGTCTTGCCCGTGCCCCGTGGACCATACAGGTACAGGGCCCGGGGTCCGGGCTTTTCCGCCCGACCAAGTCTTCGCATGACGTCATCAAGTTCATGTTCAACCTCCGGGCGCCGCCCCATGACAGGGGGTAACTCGCCAAAGCCCGGCACAAAAGGATTTTCAGGATGTTCGTAGGGCATAGATACAGATCCTTTTCTGTCCATTTATGCGGGTTCAGGGAATGGCCCGGACAGGCGGGTCATTTCCGTACTTCCATGCTAGGCATGAAGGGCCGTGATGTCAATATGCAGGACCAGAAAGGCGAGCCCGGTTCACAGATACTCATTGACAAGGAACCGGCTTGCAGGAATCACTCTTTTGGCACCCTGCGGATCAACAGCCAAGCAAAAAGTACACCAGGTAAATCAGTATTGCAAATACCAGAAATTCGCCCACCGCATCGCTGGCGACCCATTGCATTGCATCGTCAATTTGTCCCGCCTCTAGCCAGTATTCCCATCGTTGCGGCTCATTCTGCTTGAAACCGGGAATGGTTATCCCACAAGGCCCACAAACTTGCACCCACAAGGGCAAATACGGCAAACTGAATCAATGTTATTGTTACGGCCATTCGATTAATCTGGGTCTGGGCTTGGTGACTTGCATAAGGGCGTCTGGCGTCGGCTTTGTTGGCTGGACATTTTCATAGTCACCCTGGCAGCCATTCGGTATATGGTGAATGAAACGTCAGCCGCATCCAGGATTATCTCCCATGACCTGATTCTACCTTGATCTAGTGGTCAGTTTTAATCATTTGCTAGGGGGTTATATACATTGTTGACATTATCTCCGGGGTTCCGAAGAACCAGGGCTTTTCAGACCTGATCTTGCATTCTCTTCATTGATAAAGTCAACAACCAGATCGATACCATTTATTGCGCGACCATCGCCCTTGTCAAAGATGTACCCCCCCCCAAAGGAAATCGCTCTCGCCCTAACATCAGGGCTGCGGTTCGTCGTCCATCTTGTCCGGGGGCTGCGGCTCCTCCACCTGGCGGTTGACTTCGGTCCGCCGCGGCTTCGGTGGCGCGGGCGGGGCCATGCCGATCTCTTGTGCCGGCCCCGCGGTGCGGGCCCACTCCAGGCGCTCATGCAGGAGGGGCCAGCCATTTCGCCTCTCGGTGGCCATGTCGCCAATGTCGAACGCCAGATGACCGGCCGCCTGGATGCGCTCCCGATCGTTCGGCTGAAAAACCGGCGAAACGAAAATGAGCGTGTGCGGCAGCTGGCAGACCCGCGCGATTTCCGGGCTGTATTCGGGATCATCCTTCTTGATCTGGCCCCGCGCCATGAACCCATTGACAACGCACCGAAAGGCCGCCACATCATGCTCCCGGCTGTCGCGCTTGGCGTTGCCCAGCACCAGCAGATCCTGCGGACCGCGACCCGTCGCCTTCTGCTTGAGACGCGCCAGCACGTCGATATCCGGTTGCGTCTCGCCTTTGGGCCCCGCCGGTTCGGCCCCGGCATACGCTTCCCGCACATGCGGATGGCCAAGTAGCCAGCCAGCGGTCAGGCGCTCCAGCGCCGTCCCTTCGAGCGTCTCCAGGGCCCGGATCATGTCATCGGTCTCCCCGGGCGGCGTCGTCGCCGGCCGGTAGCGCGGGGGAAAGAGGTCCGGCGCGATGCACAGCTGAAAGAGCGTCGCGTTGTCGTTCAGGCTCCAGCAGGGGCGGGCAAACCCGGGGATGCGGCCAATGAAGTGATGGCGCTGGCGCACGATGTCGGTGTCCCGTTCCAGCGCCTCCAGCCGGTCGTTGAGGTCGCCCAGGGCCAGCGGCGGATCGAGAGTGATCTCGTTCGCGCGCGCCTCCCGGACGATGCCCCCGACAATGTCTTGCCCTGGAATGACCTGTCCCGGCACCCGATTCTGCCCCATCCAGATAATGGCGTCGATCAAGGGCTTCGCCAGTTCGACGTAGGCCTTGCTGTCCCAGCGCTGGCGGGAATCTCGCTCCAGCACGGCCCGCTCATGTCGGACAAGGGCCCGACGCCAGTCCTGATCGGCGGCATGATCCCGCACCGGATCACCGCTGGGCGGCTCCCACTTACGCAATTCCGGTGGCGCATCTCTGCTCTGAGCAAAGCGCTCCCATTCGCGGGGCATGCCGTCATAGGCCGTCCACAGAGTGTGGAAGCGTCCTGGCCGTTGATCCCAGCCATGCGCCTGGGCGATGTCCATGACCGTGGCCAGCGACCAAGGGCGGAGCTGCACGGTGCGAAAGCGCCCGGCCAGGGGAGCCTTGGCATCCTGCAACTGGCCGAACTTCTGCTGGTGCGAGCCCATCAGCACCAGCTGGCCGGTCGGTGGCGGCTGGCCGGTGGCATAAAGGATGCCCCGACAGGCCTTGGTCTGATCGTCGATGAAGCGCATGAGTCGCGAGGGCAGGCGCGTGCCCAGAATGTTGTGCACCTCGTCCAGGGCCACGATCATGTCCTTGTAGACCAGATGTCGGATGATCTGAATCAGGCGCCCGGCATCGGTGATCTTGTCGCCGCGCGGGACCAGGTCGCGGCACAGATGATCCAGGTCCCGCTCACGTATCGTTTCCTCCATCGTGGCCAGAAAGAGGGCCTCCGCCTCGTGGGCCGCCATCGTGTCGCGGCCAAAGTCATCCAGCGTCACGACCAGCAGCCGGTCCGCCCGGCCATGCTGCGCCACGACATGCTCCAGTAGCGTGTTCTTGCCGACGCCGCGCCGACCGCCAAGGCCGGTTGCCGCAAAGAAGCGGGGCTCATCACCCTGCTGAGCCGGATCGATCGCCAGCAGACGCGCCAGTTTCCGGCTTGCGGTCGCCCGCCCGTAAAACTCCCACTGGGCCATCATCGTCCTCCTCTTGTGCCTTCATCCGGACGTACTGGCTTCATATATGGCCCCGGTCACCCGTCATGTCCAGATCCGACCGCTGGAGAATGCCCCGGTCTGAGCATGATTGGGTACTCAATCCGTTGTCCGTTTCATGTCTCTCCGACGCAAGCTGACAAAGGGACTAATATATAATGTTGCTCCCTCCAAACAAAGCCGAAGACGCTCAGGATTTAGCAAAACGAAGTAAGTTTGAGTTCAAGAAATGAGTCTGTGGTGAAACAGGCGTTGAAGGCATGGATCACGACCCAGAATCACCCGGAGCCAGTGCGGGTGTGGATGGAATCATCCCGTTCCATCAGGCTGAAAATGGAATGCAACTCCGAAAACGGCTCGCGCCATTGTCCCGGTTTAAGGAGGCAAAGTACACCCGATAGTGTTCGAGCTGTGTCGACAGTTGTGTGTCAACATCGGGATCATGGAATAAAGGCCGTATGTGATGTGTGCGTGTGCTTTGATAGATTCATGAACGCGATCAGAAACAACCGCGAAAAAGGAACTGTTCGAGATTGGACGGGCTTGGATTTCATTTAGCCTGTCGGTGGAGAAGGTTTGCTTCGCGAAGACTGCCCGCAATTACCTGGTGGTCGGAAAGTTCCAAGTCATCATTGAGGATAGGTACATGAAAAAACCGAAGCCGGTCAATCACCCCGGAGACAATGTTAACAATGTATATAATCCCCTAAAAAATTGATCTGTCTGAATGGTCTTCAGTGTCATTCGTTACAAGAAAAGCATCGACAATTCTCTAGCATGATCAAGCTTAATGCGATTCCCCAACGATGTCGCTGCGTTAAACCAATACGACAAGACATCAACAACAAGCATGCAGACCCATATTCAGGATGTAAGATTGTCGTGGTTGTCCACTGATCAGCGATCAACGGCTCACAAGGGGAATCCTGGCAACTTTTCGACCTTTGATTGTCTCCGGGTAATTGGGTTTGCCGCCTGTCATCCGCCAGAACTTGGTACCACCCAGTTTTAACCAGACAGGAAAGATAATTGCCAGGCCTGACAGGAAGCCTCCGATATGAGCCCAATGGGCAATGTTGGAAACATCATGGCTTCCCGAATAAACAGCCATGAAGTCAAATGAAACCGTATAGATCAAGACAAACCAGGCGCTGAGCTTGATAACCCACATGAACACAAAAATCCAGATAAAGACATCGATCTTTGCACGGGGAAACAGGACGAGATAGCCTCCGAGAACTGCCGAAATGGCTCCCGAAGCCCCCAAATGCATGTATTCCAGCCCCGACATGTTGTCAAAGAGGAAGTATGATGATGTTTGCAGGAAGGACGAACACAGTCCTCCCAAGAGATAAAAAAGCAGATACCGGAATGGTCCCAGCACATCTTCCAGATTGTCGCCAAAAACATAGAGGAAAAGCATGTTGCCCAAGAGATGTCCCAGATCGTCATGCAAGAACATGCTGCTGAGCACGGAAAACAGGTCGCCTTCGACTAGCAGGCGGGCCGGTATCATGGAGTAGTCATGCTTGAGCAGTGCCGAATAATATCCGTCCTGAATCACCAGATGAGGTATGGCAATCGAGGTAAACGGTATTTCTGTACGGGCGACGTGAATGGCTGAAATGAAGTGCCCAAAATCGTTGATCATCGACAGGAAAAGGGGGAGCATAAAGATTGCTATGTTGATCACGATCAGAGACTTGTTTATGAACGTCTTTTTGCGCGTGGGGTTGTGATCTCTGTAAGGAAGAATAACGAACATGCGTTTGGAACTGGCAATATGTTGATAACGTCAAAGAAATGATGGTGAATCAACGGTCACGGGAAATACGGGTCAGAGTCGGGTCAAATGTCCAGCCATGCGAATGCATTGGTTGAAATTGATCATAGTCGCTCAATACAAGATACACTCCATGATAACGGTTTCAATCGCACTGATTTTGTTCAGTGGCAAGAAACGGCCTCACGATACAGGCTTTCATTTGTAGGAGTGTTGGCCATTGCGTCGTTTCATCGACAGAAAATTCCGATATGCAAGATTGTTCCGGCTCCGATCAGATGCGAGTCGTGAACACGCAAGCCGTAAAGGGACCGACTGGAAAATCGGTCTTGACGTCATTACCTTATGGCGATTGAGCCGGAATATTTTGAGCAAATGATGCACAAAGAAACGAGTGGCTCCAGATCATCGGTTCAAAGTCGGAGTAGGCTTGGTACATAAGGAGGGATAGACATGAACATGTTTGAAGCGTTTTCGCACTGTATGCGGAATTACTTTACGTTTTCCGGGCGAGGGTCAATGAGAGAATTCTGGTGGTTCCAACTCATTCTCTTTTTGATCAGTTGCTTGGCAACTGAGCAGGCTGTACCGGCCATGGGGATCGTATTCATAATACCGGTTCTGGCGGCCGGTTCTCGACGGCTTCATGACACCGGTCGAAGCGGCTGGTGGCAGTTGTTATTGTTGATTCCCGTGGTCGGTATAATCGTATTGATTATTTTCTACGCTCAGGAACCCATCAAGGCCGCCAACAAATTTGGACCGTCATTGGGAACCGATGGCTACCCGGTACAAGATGAGGACTTGGTTCCAGTTGACGCACCGACTGTCGAAGGTGAAGATCAAACCTGATGGGTCAGGGGGAGCTGAGTCCCTTTCGGGAAAAGTCTTTTGTCTTTGGCTGTTTGACACCGAGTGCAGATTGAATTGCCGAGAATTCCAAGACGGCTTTCTGAAACCTCCCGGGAGCATGTTCAAAGCTAGGATGGTCTCCCGATCATCGAGGTAAGGGAACAAGACCTTTCTGAGGGGGCTTATAAAGATAACTTGACACTGTGATTTTTACTCAGTGGGAGCGTTCTTCAAGCAAGGTGTTGCGGAAGCAACTTCAGAAGTTTTGGCTCGTGCCTTACTTTACCTTGAGAAGTTGTCCCGAACAGAAGATCGGGTCCCTCTCGATGTCCTTAAAAGGTCTAGCGAAAGAAGATTGCAACCGGTCGGACCAGCGACCGTGGCATTGAAAATGACTTTGTCAAGTTATCTTTATAAGTCCCTTTCTGAGGCTTTATTGGGTCTTGGGGACAGTTGGCTGTTTCACTTGCAAACCGAAATCGCTAACAGACCAAGTATTGAGGTCACATTTGAGCAATGAAACACACTTGAGACCCAAGTTTGCCGTATTTTGCGTGGTGATTGCAACCGTGGTCATCACGCTGAACGACAGTCTTGTCAAACTGCTCAGCCCCGATTTTCCTCTCCATCAGATCATCTTCATTCGTTCCGTCATAGGGTTGGCGATAACACTTGCCGTCATCGTTCCATTTGAGGGAGGGCTGAGAAAACTCAGAACCAAAAGACCGTTCATTCACATTGCGCGAGGCGTGGCCATTGTCGGTGCCAATGCCACTTTCTTCGCGGGGCTGGTTGTCTTGCCGATCGGGACCGCTGTTGCCGTATTCTTTATTGCTCCAATGCTCATAACCGCCCTTTCGTCCATCCTGTTAAAGGAGCGGGTTAATATTTATCGGTGGGCCGCACTGCTGGTCGGGTTTAGTGGAGTGTTCCTGATTGTTCAGCCAGGTACCAGCCGATTCGAATGGACCTATCTATTGCCGATACTGGCAGCCGTCTTCTACTCCATCACCAACACTTTGACCCGAAGTGTTGGAGTCACCGAGAGTGCCAGTTCATTGTCTTTTTATATACAACTTTCGTTTTTGGTCATGTCGATCATGCTGGGCTTGATTTTAGGTGATGGACGATATTACGAACCCAGCCATCCTTCAATTGAGTTCTTCACACGGGGATGGGTGCTGCCGACTGAGGGGCTATCCATCTTCTACCTTGGTTTGGGAGGCATCTGTGCCGCAGCAGGAGGTTTTTTCCTGGCCCAAGCCTACCGGCACGGCGAGGCTGGCTTGGTTACCCCTTTTGAGTACACCGCGTTGATCCTTGCAGTCTTTTGGGGTTATCTCTTTTGGCAAGAGATTCCAGAACTGATGTCCGGGTTGGGCATGGTGTTGATTCTAGGCTCCGGGGTGTTCGTTCTCATGCTGGAAGCCAAGCCGGACCTCCGGATTGGCTTGAAGAGACTGGTAAAGCGGAAAATGCCTTTTCAGGAATGATCGACCAGATACTGCTCAGCCAGAAGGGCTGTTTCCTGGGCAAAGAAGGGGGCAAGCTGCTTGGGCTCATCCGAGTCCATATGACTGCCAACCCAAGCCAGCAAGGCCAACCGGCGAAGCATGACCAAACTGTCCAGCACGATTTCATGCTCGGACACAAGTTCGCATATTGAGCGATATCCTTCCAGCCACGATTGCTTGAAGTTACTCAACTGAGGATGCAGTTCAAAAAAGGAAACGGACGCCGCATAGTCGTACATGTACCAGCTGAAGCCGCAGTCGTCAAAGTCAATCAGCGTCACCGAGTCGCCGTTTATGATGATGTTGGCCAAACGCATATCGGCGTGAATGAGACCATACATTGAATGATCATCATGGTATTGGCGTATCTTTTGGACAAGGAACTGTTCGGCCTTGTTCAATATTGCCCGAACGTCTGCGGTCATGTTCGGAGCCTTCTGCCATTGCCCCCAGACCGAACCGGAACCTAAAATGGTCTCCAAATTCCAATGATTACGATCGAGTTCAGCGGATCTTGACCACCCTTGAGTCTGAGCATGAAGCGTGGCGGCCACTCTTCCCAACATGCGGAACTGGCTGTTGGAAAGGGTTTGTTCGTTGGGGTGGTTGCCTTCAACAAACTCAAACAGAATCATGGTTGTGCTAGTGCCGGTTTGAGGAAGCTGGATGGCTTGAACGGGGCAACCGTCTTTTCCCCATAAAACTCCCGGCACATTGATCAAGCCTGTGGACTTGATTTGGGCCATCCATTCAAGTTCGGCGTTCAGCTGACCTAGTGTTCGGTAGCCTGGTCGGTTCAGCCGCAGCACGAATTTATGTCCCTGGGGTGTTTCAATCCGGTAAGTGCGGTTTTCGGAGACGTTGATCAAGCGGACCGAGATGGGGAGTGGCATTTCCCACAAGCTTGGAAGCAGTCGAGCGAGGAGATGTTCTTCCAAGACAGTTTCAGGTTCTAAGAATCGGATTGGCCGGCAAACTGGTTTTTCCAGCCCTGACTTTCCTGCGATGTGATTTTTCGGAAGAGGATTGGAGGCATCGTCAATGCATTGCCCTGCTGCAGGCACTGCAGGCGGAGTTCGACATCCTCGGGCCAGGATGGTGTGCTTTCGCCCGGAAACAGATCCCGCATGGCTTTGGATGCACCCGGGATATAGGGTGAGGATATGGTTCCAAAAAGGTGGATCAGGTTCAGCGCAAAATTGATGACTGTCGCGGTTCGTTCCCTATCACTCTTGACACTGGACCATGGAGCGGTCTCCTGAATGTATTCGTTGCCCAGTGACCATATGCTGCGGAGTAACTGCGCGGCCTTGCGTATCTCAATGTCATTCAGACAGGTTTCGTATTCTCCCATGCGGGTCTTGATCCGTGCGGCATACTCGTCTTCGACGGATGACCAGCCCGAACTCGCCGGTACCACAAGGTCAAAGTGGGTTTGGCAAAACTTGGTAACCCGACTGACAAAGTTGCCCAGAACATTGGCCAGGTCGTTATTGATGCTGTCGGTGAAATTCTCCCAGGTAAACTCGCTGTCCGAATGTTCCGGGGCATGAGACAGGAGCCACCACCGCCAGTAGTCGGCTGGCAGGATTGCAAGAGCCTGATCCATGAATATGCCTCTTCCCAGACTGGTCGAGAATTGCCCTCCATCATAGTTCAGGAAGTTGAAGGACTTGATGTAGTCGACGAGTTTCCATGGATCTTGAGATCCCATGATCGTGGCTGGAAACGACAAGGTGTGGAAGGGGACGTTATCTTTTCCCATGAACTGGACGTAGCGAACATCCTCGGCTCCCTTGTCCAGGCACCACCATCGTTTCCACGCACTATCCGGTAAGTCATGGGCATCGGCCCATTCAGCCGTGGCGGCAATGTATTCGATCGGGGCATCAAACCAGACATAGAATACCTTGTCTTCCATTCCCGGCCAGGGAGCCGTACCTTTCCGGACCGGTATGCCCCAGTCCAGATCGCGGGTAATGCCGCGGTCTTGCAACCCCTCATCATCAAAAAGCCACTTTTTGGCAATGGAGGTGGTCAGAACGGGCCAATCCGTCTTGGAGTTGATCCACTCCTCAAGTTTTCCGCGGAACTGCGACTGACGCAAGTATAAGTGCTTGGTTTTTCGCATCTCCAGGTCTGTGGAACCCGAAAGGGCCGAACGAGGATTGATGAGGTCGGTCGGGTCCAGCTGCTTCGTACAGTTTTCGCACTGGTCGCCACGGGCGTTGCTGTAGCCACAGTTTGGACATTCCCCCCGGACATATCGGTCGGGCAGGTAGCGCTTGTCAGCCTTGGAGTAGAGCTGTTCCTCCATGACCTCAGTGATATACCCGTTCTCGAACAAGCGACCGGCAAAATACTGTGTCAGTTCTTGATTGCGTCGGCTTGAGGACCGTCCGAAATGGTCAAAGGAGAGGTGGTACCTATCAGCCAGGTCTTTTTGAATCTGGTACATTTCACGACAGAACTCGGCCACATCCTTGCCGGCGTCCTTGGCCGCCAGCTCGGCTGGCGTTCCATGTTCATCGGTCGCACAGATGAACATGACCTCGTGTCCCTTGAGGCGCATGAAGCGGGCATACAGATCGGATGGCAGCTGGCTTCCAACGAGGTTGCCCAAATGCTTGATCCCGTTAATGTAGGGGATGGCAGAGGTAATCAGTATTCGGGCCATGAAAAAACCTAAGGAGGATGGTTTCGGTCATTGTTGCGCTTTCGATGCTTCCGAAGCAACCCACCAATTGCCAGACTGGTTCTTGGAGCAAAGACATAATCGGTTTTTCGATCGGGCTCATTGCCGATGCGTGAGCGAATTATGGCAAAGGCGATTAGAATGACATGCACCACAGCTATAAAGGCGAACATTGACAGACTGCCAAATAGTTCGATCAGTACCGAAATAAAGTAAGGGCTGATTATGGCGCCGACGCCGAAGAAAAACAGCAGGGATGCGTTCAGCTCGATCACTTTTTCAGGCTGAACAAAATCATTGGCGTGAGCGGCAGCCACTGAAAAGATTGGATAGGTAAAAAAGCCGAAGATGGCTGTTCCAACCAACAGGATCCACGGATGTGCAGCCGCGACAAGCAGAATAAACAGGCACGAACCTACCGCACAGAGCGACAACAAGAGGAGAACCGTTCGACGTTCCAGCTTGTCTGCAATCCAGCCTACCGGATACTGGGCCAAGGCTCCTCCAACCAGAAAGGAACTCAAAAACAGGCCTATTTCGAGATTGGTCAGTCCGACTTGCTTGCCATAAATGGGTCCGATCATTCGAAAGCCGGCTGAAGTCAAGCCGGCCGTCATCACACCCGCTGTTCCCATGATTGAGGTGCGATAGGCCATCAGGGGATGGAATTTCAGGCCGGGCAGGGTTTTGGGCGGTGGGATGCGGGTCAGGGCAAGTGGCAGGAGAGAACCGCAGCAGGCCATCGCAATGAGGTTGTAGGTTACATAGCTGGCTGGTGTCAGCCAGGCTATGAGTGCCTGAGCAAAAATGCCGCCAACCATGTCGGCTGTGCGGTAGGCCCTGAGTGACCGACCTCTGTTGTGGTTTTCCGATTTGGCCTGGATCCATCCCTCCATCACCGTGAAGCATCCAGCCACACACAATCCAGCGAGAATGCGCATGAACGCCCAGGCGTAGGGGTCGATAAAGGTCATATGGAGGAGAATGCCAAATGTACCCATGGCGGCAAACACGGCGAATGCTCGTGAATGACCGATCTGGCTGACGAGGCTCGGTCCTATCCAGCATCCGGCAAAAAAGCCGATAAAGTGCGATGATCCTAGAAGCCCGATCTGAGTTGTCGTAAATTCAAGTTCGAATCCTGACAGAACGTCAAGCGGACCTAAGATGCCCGAGCTTAACTGGATCAGGACGACTGAAACCATGAGCGAAGAAAAAGAAAGAATCAGAATCATGACATGATGTGGGAGGTGCAGATTTCACTGAAGGACAATTGATCTTCTGTCACGAATATTAAGGGGGTGAGCGGTTGAGAATGCAATCGATTTTTCTCGGCTCAGACAAGCAACCGACGGAATGCCCGTACTCTGTGTAAATTCTTGAATCACGTGTCTCTGGCATAGAAGGTTTGTGACGGTCGGCAGGAACAGAAAATCATCCAACGATTGCCCTGCTGTATTATTGGTTGTCGCAACGCAAGTCCTTTTCGACAAAGGATTTTTCGAGTTTCACGATGCAATCTTTTTCATCCTTTCATGCACATTGTCAGTAGTCGAACATGCATCTTGGCACGAACAGGATTCGCCGACTGTCGCAAAAATGCGACACTTTCCGAAAAAATGGAGCGACGATGACAAAAACGATTGAAACTACCGAAAGGAGGCCGTAGTTCTCCCATCAATTGAAAACTTGAACATGCAAACAGGAGTAAAAGTCATGCAAAAGTTAATTGTCATGTCCATGGTGCTGGCGCTCGCCGGAGCGTATTCCCATGCCGACAACCATGATGGGGGGGGGTAGACGCCTCTATGAATGACAGCGCGGCCGCTGTCGATGAAGCTGCCATGGATCCGTCCATGGCCGATGCGACGATGGATGTCGCGATGATGGAGGATGTGCCCGAGATGCCGGCTGAGGAAGCGCCGGCGGCCCCGTCGGTCGTGTTCTGTCCGGGCGGCTGTGAGGCCGTGATGAAGATCAAGCGCGCGGACGACGACAGCAGCACGGATCCGGAATCGGACAATGTCATGAGCGTTGTCGAGTATGAAGTGAAGTTTGGCTCGTCCGGTGTGACCAGTGGAGGTCTTCTGTTTGGAGCCGCCATCTCGATTGACGAGGAAGGTGCTGGAGCAGCGACTGCCAATGGTGTCAATGCGGCCAGTGCTTACATTGGTGCGGCGGATGGCACATGGAAGCTGAACTTTGGCAGCAATGATCCGGGCATTGACTTGGTCGGCAACATTGGTCTTGCGAATGCGGATGATATATCGGCCAAGACCTTGTTGATTGAACCGGTTATGGTAGGTACTATGCGAGTGAAATTACCCGCAATGGCGACTCCAGCACCGGTGGATGAGTCTAAAGCGGCACTTGACGCAACCGTGAAATCAACCATCAAACCAGTCAAGTCCTTCACGGGCGAGATAGATGATTATTTTGCGGAAATAGCTGACAATACGGTGACTGCCAGCGCAACTAATGTTGAAGCAACTGCGACCGCCAACTGGCGACCAATTTCGGCACCTAAGGGCATGTTTACGGCCATGCGAAAACTTCCGACTACAGTGATAACATTCCCTGAGGATACTGATGTGACCCATACTGTTAAGGGGGGTACTAGAACAGCTACCGGTATTACCGGGGGCAAGGGGGAAACAATATCATCGACAGCTGCCACGCTTCAGACGACATATTCTACAGCACTGGAATTCACAAGCACCGGCACGGCCGCTGCTGTTACAGCTGCCACGGAAGCCACCCCTCGTACTGACATTGGTCTGAGTGGCAAGGTGGGTTCGTTTGAGTATCGCATCACCACAAGTCAGCCCGGCGATGATGGCTGGTCCGCGGGTGTCAAATACACAGCCGGAACCATTACTGTTGGTCTGGGCATGGATAGCAATGATGTCCTGGGTTTGGGTTTAACAGGCAAAATGGGTAGCAGTACGATCAGTGGAACATATGTCAAGCAATCCGGTGAAGATTATGTTGGACCAGCCTTCGGTAGTGGTGATGACGATGGGGCGACAATCTATGCTGGTAATTTGTCGGTGAATGAATGGACAGCAATGGGTCTTAAGTTCAAGCAAGAGATCGGAAGTGGTACGAGCGTTGCCTTGGCCTATTCGAAAAAGGATGATAAGAACAAAAATTCTCATGGTATTGCCATGGATTCAAACAAAATTGAGTTCGATTTCGAATACGGTCTTGGTGGTGGTGCCACGTTCTTTGCTGGTGTTGACAGGCTGAGCGAGGATATGGTGCGATACGCTGTGACGACTAATGACGCCGGTGATGGTTTGCTAGATCGTTCTAAGGCAACCAAGAAGACCACCACGATTGAGGCTGGAATCAAGATGGCATTCTGATCAGGAATGTACTCAGCTTAGAGACTAGGGGGGAGCCTTCGGGCTCCCCTTCTTGCATTATGACAACCAATTTGTGGAGCAGTGAAAGTCAAGTCAGTGATTCTACCCCCAATAACACTCAAACCGAACGTTCCTTACCTCATTAGGAGTGTTGAACTCATGTGTCGATAAATAGCTTGATTGGCAGCCGGCTGAGGTAAGGATCAATTACTAAGGGGTTTTTCGTGCTGGAAAATTTTGGTCAGGATGGCGTTCACAAACCCAATTTGTTCCGTTTCCGGATAAAATCCCTTGGCAATTTCCACATACTCGTTTCGGACTATATCAACGGGTAACTTGCTCGATAGGTTTTCGGCGGCAGCAACCCGTAAAAGAGCACGCAGGGTGGGATCCATTCGGGCGAGTTCCCAGTCTTCAGCCAGATGTCGATTGATTGACTTGTCGATTGTCAACTGATTGTCGAGTGCCGCTTGCAGTAGATCGCAGAACATTTTGTTCAATGGTTTTTCGAGTCTTGTACTGCCTATATTGCGTCCAGAGCCGCACTCCAAGAATTCCCAGATAATCGAATCTAGCCCTTGTTTTGTAGCTTCCATTTGAAACAAGGCCTGAATGGTATTAAGGCGTGTTACCCTCTTGGCCAGAAGACGACGCGAATCTCTGTCCGGTTTGATCTTCATTATAGAACCAGATTAGCTGTAACTTGCCTATCAGAACGTCTCTTTGGGACAAACGACCCCTTTCGACTGACAAACAAGACTTAGAACGGCCCTGGCGGCTTCACCACCTTTATTCCAGCCTTTGTTGGGGCGTGCTCTAACTTCGGCCTGTCGTTCATTGTCCACTGTCAAAATACCGTTGCCGATGCACAATCCCTGCAGTCCCAAATTCATGAGACCTCGGGCGGATTCCTGAGCGACAATCTCAAAGTGGTATGTTTGGCCTCGGATAACGCAACCCAAAGCGAGGTAACCGTCATGCTCGTAGAGCCTGTTTGCTATTGCAATGGCTGGTGGTATCTCCAAGGCTCCCGATACTTTAATCGTCTCGACCTGAGCATTGGCCCTTTTGAGTTCTCTCTTCGCCCCCAAGAGCAAATCATCGACAATGGACTCGTAGTAGGGCGCGGCCACGACCAGTATGTGCGGAGGACTGTTGGTGTCCTTATCTCCAGTGCGGGTCGATGTATTCATTCAATCGTTCTCCAGAATCGCCTGGGTTCCCTCAATGGTTAAGCCATGGCCCTGAAGCCCAATTATTCTTGGAGCCTTGGAATTGGTCAGAAGTCGCAATTGTCTTATGCCGAGACTGCTGAGAATTTGAGCTCCAATGCCGTACTGGCGCAGGGCTTGGGGCGGCGGCTCGGTTGTGCTGACATTGATCTTCATGCCCGACTCACGCAAGAGGACAACTGCGCCGCGTCCTTCTTCGGCAACAATTTTCATGGCTGACGGGATAAGGTTATGTCGAAATGGGCTGAGATTCAGATTGTCCGCCAGAGGGTTAAGGGCATGCATGCGAACCAAGACAGGCTTTTCATCAGAGAAATCACCCTTGGTCAGAGCGATGTGCTCTGAACCGCTGGTCTCATCGGAGAAGATACGCATCAGCCACTCACCGCCAAATTGCGAGACAACCGAACTGACCGAAACCTGATGAACCAGATTGTCATGGCGCAGGCGGTACGCTATCAGATCAGCTATGGTGCCGACCTTGATATCGTGCTTCTTGGAGAATGCAATCAAGTCGGGTATGCGGGCCATTGTGCCGTCATCGTTCAGAATTTCGCAAATCACGGCAGCAGGATTGAGCCCGGCAAGCCGAGCAATATCCACACTGGCCTCCGTGTGTCCTGCCCGTACTAAAACACCGCCATTTTGTGACTGCAGAGGGAAAACATGGCCCGGCGTGGCTATGTCCTTGCTGGTTGACAACGGATCAATGGCGACCAGAACTGTTCGGGCTCTGTCATGAGCAGAAATCCCTGTGGTAACACCCTCCTTGGCCTCAATGGAAACGGTAAAGGCTGTTTCGTGGCGAGATGAATTTTGCGAGGCCATCAGATGAAGCCCCAGTTCCTTGATCTTTTTTTCGGTCATCGCCAGACAGATCAATCCCCGGCCATACTTGGCCATGAAATTAACTGTCTCGGGAGTTGCCATTTGGGCCGGAATGATCAGGTCCCCCTCGTTTTCCCGGTCCTCTTGATCGGCCAGGATAAACATTCGACCGTTACGGGCTTCGTCCAGAATCTCCTCGATAGGGGATATGTCCTTCACCTCAACGTTTTCATTCATGCGCAACAACCTGTGGCCAGAATTTGCTGAACATAGCGAGCAATAGGATCAATCTCGAGATTGACAGTGTCTCCCGGGTGAATGGTGTTGAATGAAGTGACTTCTAGAGTATGCGGAATGAGATTTACGGTGAAGTGGCCCTTTGTGACCTCATTGACGGTAAGGGACACACCATTTATGGCCACCGAACCCTTGGTTGCAATGAACGGCTGCAAGTCATCTGGGGTGCTGAACGTGAACATTCTGCTGTCGCCTGCTGGCTCAGTTCTGACAACCTGGGCGGTGTCGTCAATATGCCCAAGCACGATATGCCCACCAAGTTCATCACCCACTCTGAGCGGTCGTTCAAGATTAATTGAGTCGCCAGCGTTCCAATCTCCGACATTGGTCTTGTCGATGGTTTCCCGTGAGGCCTGAACCTCAAACCATGGAGAGGGTGTGCAGTCGGTTCGAATGACTGTCAGGCATATTCCGTTGCAGGAAATCGAATCCCCAACCGATATTGAACGACCAATTTCGTGCTGGCAGATCCGAAGAGTCAATTCGGAACGGGAATCGATTGCGGCCAATGATCCCAGGTGTGTGACTATTCCCGTAAACATGCTTGGCTAACCACAGTGGAAGAAACGTGCGACTTTATCAGACTACCGATACCTGACATAGCAAATAATGATGTGAAACGTACGGGGTAAGGGGTGAGGGCAATTACTTTTTCGACCAGTAGCACATGACATTGTCATCCAGTTTGTGCACCTTTGTGAGGGTCAACTCTGCTGCGTCATCAACGCGACTGATGCCAAGAGGCGCTATGGCTGATATTGAACCCGAACCAAAGATCTTGCCGGCCATGAAACTGACATAACGATCAACCAGATCCCTCTTGATTAAAGTGGCTGCAACCGTCGGGCCGCCTTCGCAAAGAACGGAGGTGATGCCTAGCTTGGCCAGTTGACCAAGGGCGTATTGCACATCAATTTGGCCTCTATCATCTTGGGGACATGCAATCAACTTGGCACCCTTGTTCTTCCATTCATGTTGATGACCTTTGTCTGCATCCTCCAGATGACAAAACCAGGTTGGTATAGAATCAAGAGTTTGATTGATTTTGGAGTTTCGGGAGGTGTTCAGACCTGAATCGAGTATGACTCTGACAGGGCCTTTTCGCCCTGGTAAAATCCTTTGGTTTAATGTTGGGTCATCCATTTCGACCGTACCACGGCCGACCATGATGGCATCACTTTGTGCCCTGAGCAGGTGAGCTCTTTGACGGGACCATTCGCTGGTAATCCATTTACTATTGCCTGTATGGGTGGCGACCATGCCATCCATGGTTGTTGCCAGTTTGAGTGTGACTTGCGGTCGACCTTGGGCAAGGGTCAGAAAAAATCCTTCATGATGCTGATTTGCCTCTTTTTGCAAGCAACCAGCGTGAACTTCAATCCCATTGTCCTCAAGCACTGCATGTCCCTTGCCGGCAACAAGAGGGTTGGGGTCAGTCGTTGCGTAGACGACTCGCCTGATTCCAGCCGTGATCAAGGCTGAAGTGCAGGGTGGTGATTGACCATGATGTACGCATGGTTCCAGAGATACGTAAACTGTTGCCCCGGCTGTACTCTCGTTCGCGCTCTCGAGAGCCACGACTTCTGCATGGGGCCGACCACCGGATTGAGTCGTACCTCGCCCGATGATCCTGTCATCTTTGACGAGTACACAACCGACTGAAGGATTGGGCCACGTTGTTCCCTGTCCCCTTTTTCCAAGACGCAGGGCTTGGCTCATGTGGTAGATGTCTTTGGCGGCAGACATGAAACAAATGGTTCCAATCTTTGGTAAAGTTTATCTGATTGCGATTGCTACCGTTGCAGTGATGGGGACAATATGGATCAGGAGCCGATGTAATCCAAGCCGGACCAATCATTGCTTCGACCCCTGTCCGTAGCTTCGAAATGTTCTGGGATTGTCTCTCCTGTCTTAAACGTCAGATCTTTGTCACCACAACACTTTTTTGCTGGATTGTATCGTCCCTCCGCAGTATTTCATTGATAGCATGACTCAGTGACTACCTGTTATGTCTGAGGATTACAGCATTAACTCTGAATCAAGAATGCCAAGCCGATGCATCTGACTGATGCACGGATTGTGCCCGATCCTTCTCGGTGCGAACGAAAATCGTTCTGGAACATTCGTGAGTATCGTTACGGAAGTGAACTTTTGCCATTTACCCGCGTGTCTTGCATCTCAAGGGCCTGTCCAGCATGAAACTGGACCGCGACATCAAGGTTAACTCATTCACATAAAGCCTTGGAATCGTTCAAAACCTGACTTTCAAGTCAAAGATATAAGTCCCTCAGTTTAAAGGCTACTGTCGCAAAAATGCGACACTTTTTCAGAAAATGAAGCAACCATGACAAAAATGATTGAAACCGACAGGAGGCAGTTGTAGTTCTCCCACTCAACTGAAAACTTGAACATGCAAACAGGAGTACAAGTCATGCAAAAGTTAATTGTCATGTCCATGGTGCTGGCGCTCGCGGGAGCGTATGCCCATGCCGACAACCATGATGGGGGGGGGTAGCCGCCTCTATGGATGACAGCGCGGCCGCTGTCGATGAAGCTGCCATGGATCCGTCCATGGCCGATGCGACGATGGATGTCGCGATGATGGAGGATGTGCCCGAGATGGCCGATGAGGCACCCGCGGCTCCATCGGTGGCGTTGTCGGGTTCCGCCAAGATGGGTGTCAAGCGTGTGGACAACAACATGGCCACCGACCCAGATGCCGATAATCTCAAGACAGTCGTCGAGTATGAGGTGGTCTTCTCTTCGTCGGGCGTGACCGATGGGGGTCTGATGTTTGGAGCGTCCATCTCGATTGACGAAGAGGGCAAGGGAGCGGGTACTGCGAATGGTGTCAACCAGGCCAGTGCGTACATTGGTGCTTCAAATGGATCTTGGAAGCTGACGTTTGGCGACAATGATCCGGGCATTGACCTTGTCGGAAATATCGGTTTGGCCGATGCCGACGCGATTTCAGGTGGTTCCACGTGGATGATTACGCCTATAACATATGAACTCTTAGCTGCTACGGTCACAGCAAGTTCTACCAATGTAATACGGCCGCTAAAGCTTCCGGGAATGAGCGGCGAGCTAGACGTCATGAACAGCGCTGCCGCGAGGGAAGCAGCCGTTGGATTCTTGACTGACCAAAAAGCACACATTGGAATTGAGGGTGAGACAGGAAGTCAAACCGATATAAGCAGTGTTTTTGCGACCGGTGTTTTTGTTGACAGCGCCGGCGTTGAAACAGCAGCGGTCAGTGGTGGAATGCCTGTTTCGACCCTTACTGGAACATTGCCTGGACGAACCGATGCCCGCTTGGACGGTAAGTTTGGTTCGTTTACCTTCGCCCTGACAGCTGGCGAGAGTGGCGAAAACGCATGGTCGCTTGGTACCAAGTTCGATGCTGGGGCCATCAGTGTTGGCTTAGGTATCGACAGCAACGATGTGCTGGCTGCCAATGTTACTGGGACATTTGCTGGCAATACCATCGGTGGAACCTATGTCCGACAATCCGGCGATGATTACAATCGTTACGTGGTCGGTGGCACTACAGCCGCACCTACCGTTTATGCGCGGGCGGCATCAGCCAATGCTTGGAATGCAATGGGTGTCAAGTTTGCGCGAGATCTGAGCGAAGGTACGAACATCGTTCTGGCCTATTCCAAGAAGGACGACAAGCGCAAAGGCTATGACATACCTGAGGATTCAAACAAGATTGAGTTGGATTTCACGTATAATCTTGGTGGCGGCGCGAAATTCTATGCTGGTATCGAACGGCTGAGCGAGGATTCTGGTGTCCAAAGAACGGGTGGTGACTATGATGACATGGTCAAGCAAACTACGAAAACCACCACGCTTGAGACTGGTATCACAATGAGTTTCTAATCAGGAACTCCTGAAGAATTTGCTTGAAGGGGAGCTCCGGCTCCCCTTTTTGCATGCATTGGAGCAAACAATTCGTTGAGTAATACCGGTTTAGACTTCCTGTTTCCGGGGGAGACTTGGTTCACTTATATTTGGAACTGCCCCCCCCAATTGTTTTTGAGTTTATATCTTTGAAAGGGGCTTATGAAGATAACTTGACACTGTGATTTTACTCAGTGAGAGTGTTCTTAAAGCGAGGTGTTGCGGGAGCAACTTCAGAAACTTTGGCTCGTGCCTTGCTTTGCCATGAGAATCTGTCCCGAACGGAAGGTCGGGTTCATCTCATCGTCCGTACAAGGTCTGGCTGAAGAAGATTGTGACTAGCCGGGGACCAGCGACCGTGGTATTGAAAATGACTTTGTCAAGTTACCTTTATAAGTCCCCTTTGAAAAGTTAAGTTTTGAATGGTTCCGAAGCTTTATGTGAATGAATTAACCCTGATGTCATGGTCCAGTTTCATGCTGGACAAGCCCTTGAGATGTAAGACATAGAGGTAAATGGCAGAAGTCTACCTCCACAACGACACTCTCGAATGTTCCAGCATGGTATTCTTCCGTACCGAGAAGGACAGCGTACAATCCCTGCATCGGTCATACATCAGCTTGGCCTTCTTGATTTCAAGTTAACCTTATGCTTGGGTGACAATCCAACTCAGATGAACAGCCTAACATAAGGTAATACAGAAACACAGTCATGACTCCAGCCATGATGCTTAAAGTTACTTGGTAGTGTCTCAGTCTGAATTACAGAGCCTTGTGAATCGCAACCAAGTAGATACTATAAACGATTTGCATTCAAACTGAGACACTGCCAGTTATTTTCTGGACTGGAAAAACTCCACGATTATGCTGTCCTTATAAGATGAGTAAGGACAAAGGACTTTCCTCATGGGGCTAAACATTGAAGCCGAAGAAGCCAACCGATTGGCCAAGGAGTTGTCCCGTGTGACCGGCGAAACCATGACTGAAGCAGTCACTCGGGCCATTCGTGAGCGTCTGGAACGACTCCAGAAGGCAAAAGGGTTGCAAAGCGATTACGTTGAGAACGTAAAAAACTTTGTGAGCGAGCGGGCTCCTCACTATGACCGCCGTCCTATTACCAAGAAGGAATGGGACGAAGCCTGCGGTGATACGCCAGAAGAGCTGGGCTTTCCTGAATGATAGTTGTTGATAGTTCAGCTATCATCGCCATTCCTTTTGACGAGCCAGAGAGTCTTTCCTGCTCTGAGGCGCTTGGGGCAGGCCACCCCCGCTTGCTTTCAGCCGTCAACTATGTTGAAACGGGAACAGTTCTTGCAGGTCGTTTCAGGCAAAATAGTCGACAGGGCGCCGGTAACGATTTGGACAATTTCCGGACAACCTCTCTGATTGACATTATTCCACTCGACATCCCCTTGGCGCAAACCGCATTACAGGCGTATCTGATTTAAGGGAAAGGTTTTGGTATACGGGGTGGATTAAATTTTGGTGATTGCTTCGCCTATGCGCTTGCGAAGCAATACAGAGCGCACCATCGCTCTACGTCGGCAATGACTTTTCGTTGACAGATATTCAATCAGCGAGATAATGGGTGTGTGTGGGGGATAGAAGGATGTGAGCGGCTGTCGGTCAATGATCGGTTTTACAAAAAACATCTCAAAAATTCCCTGCAAGGCCATAGAGGCGGGGAGGGGCGTGTGTTACCCCCCCCCAATCGCTGACACCAATAGGATTGAACAGGAACCAACCGTATTCAGCTTAAGAACGCTTTGATATGGCGGCCGATCGGCACGTGCATTGGTAGACAGTATTGAAACTGGTGCGTCTTGGACGGCACAAATTAGGTGCGTTTTATACCGCACCTATCCAAACCGCCGAAGCGATAGATCTGTTAGGCCCGGGGTACTTGCTTCGGTGTCCCCCAAATCTGGTTTCGTAGAGAAGACTGCCTGATGAAAGTAGCCTAATCAAGGCGCGATGACAGCGATGGGCGTTCAGCCATAACAGATGGTCGATTACTCTGTTTGCTCTCATGTACCCGACAATCGCCTTAGATTGAATCGGAGGTTCTTGGGGGACGCAGCTGGGCTATGAAAGACTCGAAGTCATCGGCGTTCTGAAAGTCTTTGTAGACGCTTGAAAAGCGGATGTATGCAACTTTGTCCAAACCCACAAGTGCAGCCATTATGTATTCTCCAATGACGCTTGAACTGATTTCCTTTTCACCTCTCTTATGAAGCTGGTTGACAACCTTGGATACGAGTTGTTCAATCTGGTCCAGATCAACCGGACGCTTGCTCATGGCCACCATGACCGATTGACGTAGCTTGTCACGGCTGAACTCTTCAAACTCGCCGGAGGATTTGCGTACAAACTGAATTTGCAGTTGAATGCGCTCGAAGGTGGTAAATCGCTCGTTGCAATTGGTGCAAAGGCGCCTTCGCTTGATTGCGGTGCGATTCTCGACTGGACGCGAGTCCGTCACCTGCGTGTCTATGCCGTTGCAAAAGGGACATCTCATTGTTCGACCTTAACGTTGTTGAAGTCTGCAACGAGTTCTATATCAGCGATCAGTCCTCAATAAAAGGTCTCAACCTCTTGCTTCGGCTCGGGTGTTTGAGTTTTCGCAAGGCCTTGGCCTCGATCTGACGAATCCGTTCTCGCGTAACCTGAAATTCGTGCCCAACCTCTTCAAGCGTATGGTCGGTCGGCTCACCGATGCCAAAACGCATCCGCAACACCTTTTCCTCCCGTTCCGTCAAGCCGGCAAGAACCCGACTTGTCATTTCCTTGAGGTTGTTCTGAATTGCGCTGTCAAGGGGAAGAATGGCCTGGCGGTCCTCAATGAAGTCGCCGAGTTGGCTATCGTCCTCATTGCCAATTGGTGTCTCCAGACTGATAGGCTCGCGGGCAATTTTCAGTACCTTGCTGACCTTGTGCAGGGGCAACTGCAATTTCTCAGCCAGCTCTTCCGGCGTCGCTTCACGCTTGAGTTCATGATGAAGCTGTCGGCTAGTTCGTCGCAGCTTGTTGATGGTTTCAATCATGTGAACCGGAATCCGAATGGTCTTGGCCTGATCGGCAATGGACCGGGTAATGGCCTGACGAACCCACCACGTTGCATAGGTCGAAAACTTGTATCCACGACGATACTCAAACTTGTCGACCGCCTTCATCAGCCCGATGTTGCCTTCCTGAATCAGGTCCAGCAACTGCAACCCTCGGTTGGTGTATTTCTTCGAGATCGAAATCACCAGCCGCAGATTGGACTCAACCATTTCCTTTTTCGCCAGCTGAGCCTCATTCTCCCCCTTGTTGACCCGCCCCATCAGGGCCAGAAATTCCATGTCGTAGTCAAGCGATGCATGGGCAGCGATCTTGCCGCTCGGCAAGATGTACTCCTGCGGTCTGGGGAGGCCGTCCCCCATTTTCAAGCCGACAGCCTTGGTGATGTTGATCAGCTCATTTTGCAGGGCACGGACATCATCCGAATAGCGAGCGACAAACTCTTTCCAGCCGCGACTGGTCTTATTCTTCAGGGTATCGATCCAGCCGGAGTTCAGTTCATTGCTTTGCCAGCTATCGATAAATTCGCGCCGATCAATGCGCGCTCGATTGGCCAGGCGGATGACCTCTTTTTGCAACTTCAAGCGCCGGTTGTTGATTCCGGCCAACTGATCGACAAGAGCCTCAATCCGTTTTTGATTCAGGCAAATGGAACGGGTCAGCTCAATCAGGTCTTCAAGTTCTCTCTGGTATCTTCTTTCCTGCGAGAGGGTAAAACGCTGGATTTCACCAACTTCCTTCTGCATGCGTCGGGTCTTGATTTCCTCAAAGGATTTCAGCTTGTGATCAATGGCCTTGAGCTTGGCCAATACCGGACCTCTTATGATATCCTCCAGTTCAGCAACCGAATGATTGGCCTTGCCTCCCGCGTCACCCTGAGAAGATGACGTTTCATCTGAGAGCTCGGCCAGAACGTCAAAACTGCCATTCTTGCCCTTTTGCTTCTTCTTGCCCTTGGCTTCGGCCGACGCGGACTTGAAGTTTTCAAAGGTGGATTGCACGTCAATCACATCGGCAATCTCTATTGCCGAGGACCGCAGCTTTTCCTGCCATGAGGAAATTTCAAAAATTGTAAGAGGCAGTTCAAACAGCTGGTTGATCACCCGGGTTCTCTTGTCCGGGAACAGGCTTCCGTGAACGTTAAACCAGACTTCTGGAAATCGCTTGCGGAATTCATCGCGGGACATGCCAATCTCGGAAGAGTTCTGGACAATGCGTCCGCGCAGTGAATTGATCTCACTGATCAGGCTCATCCGCTTGTTGAGTGCTTTCCAGCGTTTTCCTTTCTTTTCCGAGCAGGCTTGGCTCCAGTCGGAGTTGAGTGGAAGATTGAGAAGAAAGTTGCTGAACTCGGCTCCCTTCAGGTTGACGTCACGGGCGAAGGCGTCAAGAAGTTGGTGCAGTTCCTGAAACGCGCCCTTCAGCCGTTTGATTCGATCATGTATGTCATCCGTGAAGTTCAGTTTCAGGGGCAGTTCGGCGAGCATGGAAAACAGGACCGTTCGCCTTTGGTAGTAGAGATTCTGATCCGGATGGTCGTTCAGCCCTCTCATGGTGCTGTTCTGCAAGAAATCCGCAGCTTGATGAAGACTCGTGATCTCGTCAAAAACTGTGACTATGTCCTTGAAGACCCTCAGGCAGTGCTCCCGAATCAGTCGTTCCTTCTTTTTGTGGTGAATCTTTTTGGCATTGCCGATGATGCCTTTCTGTACCAGTGCATCAAAAACCTGGCCATTGTCGACAATGGTTGAGTATTTTTCATCGCCGCTCAGAACGACCCGCAGCTGATCGATCAACGGCTTCACGAGACCCGGGCAGGTCGCAAGAATGTAGTGAAACTCGTTGGTTGAAGCCAGTTCCAGTTTTGTTGGCAGGCCACCGTTCTTGGATATGATCTTGATGAAGTTGCGTGATTCGGTAAACGAGGAAATCGTCAGGTTTGAAATGGAATGCAGGGTCTGGCGAATATCACCGAAATTATCCTGGAATCGCTCGACGAAGCCCTTTGATTCGGAAATCCCTAGCGTACTTTCGGCGAACCTCAGCCAATTGCTGCTGGAGGCAGTGGAATAGAGCAGGTCTCTGAGGTGGTGGATATTAAGCTTTTCCTGACGGGACAGCGATAGGATATCCTTGTCGATTTTCTGGAAAATTTTGTGTGATTCGCAAATCTTGTTGACCAGAGTTGATGTTTGCGGATCGTTCAGCCTGATATTGGTGCAGCGAGCGATCAAATCCTGATGCAGATCCCTGAGTTCAGCTTTCCTGGTCTTGGAAAACTCGCTTTCGGGATCCTGCATGGCTGCAACCCGCGCAAGGCTGAGATTCGAGAACCGCTTGAACTCGTCGGTCAGCTCCAGAATGATGCGCTTGACATGATCGGCAATAAAGTCTTCAAATTCAGGTTCCTGCGGTTTCTGCAGTTGCTGGTAGGTTGCGTCAAGATCAACGACATCTCGGAGTGATGCATCACCACTCAATATTTCATGATACCAAATGGAAACGGCCCTGAAAGTCAATGGGCTTGTCGCCAAGGCGGCGATCAATTCGTTGCGGCCGGCCTCAATTCGTTTGGCGATGGCGATTTCGCCCTCTCGGGACAGGAGTTCAACGTTCCCCATGTCCCGAAAATACAGTCGAACCGGATCATTCGTCCGATCAACCGGCAGACTCTGTGTATTAATTTCGACAAGTTCCCGTGATGTCGATTCAGTGGTGACCGGAACATCATCCATGTGATCATAATCATCACCAAAGGATTCATCGCCAAATTCGTCGAAGTTTGCGTACTCGTCTTCAAACTGAAAGTCCTTTTCAGTTTCATTGTGTGACTGTGGAAGGGTCAGGCCAAGCGCATAGCGAACCTTTAAATCGACGTACCGGCTCAGTCCAGCCTGATCGTATTCATAAGTCGACAAGGCTTCGTCCAGAGCCTTGTTGGCTTGACTGATTATCTCTGTCGTGTTGGGGTTGATCAGCTTGCTGTCGTTGATCAACCGCTCGATCAGGGGCGCCATTCGGGCTCGAAGCGTTTGCTTGGCTCCAGCAATCTTGGCATTCGTCGTGGTGATCAAGGCGGCGATCTGACAAAATTCATCAGCCTCAAGCCCGGTCTCATGCCAAATTTTGGCATGGGTGTCCCGAACCTTTTCGAAGAGCTCGCGATTGTCGAGAACAAGCTTTCTGATATTTGCCGGAACATTTTCATCGCCGAAGTCTGCAATGTCACGGCGGAGTTCCTTGCCTTGCCAGAAACGCTGAAAATCAACAGTCCGACACTTGGTTGTTTTGATCAGGTTCGCAAGGTCGCTCTGGGCTGAGTCGAGTTCAGCAAGCAGCGGGTCAAAACGGGATATGATGGCTTCGAACATTGGCCAGCTGAGTGAAATTCGAGCCGCCGAGGAGCCAAGTGTCTCATTCTCTCTGACCAGCTTTCGAGCTTGAGCCTTTGTATACCGGATGGACGTTCCACTGAGGTAGTCGTACCTTTTATCGAGCAGTTGCTTGAAGCTGGCGTATTGCCGGCTGAATCTGTTGAGGTCTCGCCGGAGCGACTTTTTGGCCGTTTCGTTGAGGGTGTACTTTTCAGTCGGAACGTGATTGTGAATGATTGTGTGCTGAAACGGCTTGTTCTTGAATTTGCGGGCCGAAAAGTTGACCGTTTCCCGCAGTATGCTGAATTGAAGATCAACGAAACTTTCCCAGTCGGCAGCCTGATCGTTCAACTGACCCGATATCGTTTCAAGGGTCTTGAAGGTGATAGGAAGGGAATAGATCAGCCCTGTAAGCTTCTCCATCATCTGAGCGATGTCTTGGGTTAATGCCAGCTCGTCCTCGGGCGAAAAATCGGCAGTTTCATCGAAATCAATACCCTTGCCTCGACTGAGGGAATCGTAGGTCCTGCCGTTGGGGATTGCCGGGTAGTCGCTGTCTTCTCGTACAACCTCTATGCCCTGTCTTTCAAGAAGGGCAGCGACGGTCTCCAGCTTTTCTTCGACGTCGGAGTAACTTGTCAAATGATTGCGAACATCAGAGATCTGGATATGCCCATCTTTTGCAGAATGGCTGCAGAGTTCCTTGACAACATCGTTGATCTCTTCGGCTTCGGGACAATCGAACATCGAACTGAAACTGTCGGCGTTCTTCTGGGATTCATACCTTCCGTTAACATAGTCCATCTCCGAGCCTATTCCCATACTTCAACTTTCATGATGTAAGACAATTTGAGTTTTGAGTGCCAGTGGTTGGTCAAGTTCGTCGGAATGTTGCCTCCTTAACCTTGTTCATGCAAGCAGCCTGCTGATAACCCCACCCGGCTGATATGGCAGTAAGAGGTAAATAGGATTCTGGTCGGAATTTCAACGCCAGGCCACAGGGAAATTTGATTTTGACCGGCTGGTCAAAAGAGAATCAGGAAGGAACGAGCTTTTGCAGTTCCCGCAATTCGTCCTCAGGAACCTTATGGGTGACACCTTTTGGTGAATTGGACCTGTGAATGCCAGCAATCTTGGTACTCTCATCACGAACTCCTTCTGCCATGTACTGTTCTAGCATCGAAATGTGGGGATCCAAACTTCCCGACTGGCTGACTGCACCTTCAACCGTGCCGTCTGAATTCTGTGATTGCCGGATTTTGTTCTGTTTGAGCGTTTCGAAGATGTTTTCGTTGTTGTCGTCGGAAAATGAACTGATGACATCTGATGACAGATTGTCGCACATCCGGATCTCCTGGAGTATCTCAAAGGCTTCCTTTAGCAAGGCGGTCTTTTCCGAGATTGATGCCTTTCCTGAAAACTCCCTGTAGACAGTCAAAGCCTCCAAACCTAAAACCTCTTTCAGTTCTTGGCCATGGTCACTTTTTTCGATGAACTCTTGAGAGGCGCTTGGTACCGATTTATTCGAGGACACGCTGCTGAACAGCAGTTCCGACCTAATTGCCTCGAAGGACTCGACAGCAAAATCGTAGTTTTCGAGCTGTTCCGTGAAAGCTGATACCAGTTCGAGATTTTTGACCAGGATTCCGACAATCAGAGCCTCCGCCAAATAAAATGGCGATCTGTCGACTTTCGTGATGATTTCAGAGATTTGGTTGTGCAACTCTTGTGCATGGCGGCCAGAAATATCATCCAGTTGCCCCGGTTGCTGCCGAGAGAAGAACGTTTTGTAAAAGCGGTCCCTTAACCGTCTCGTATAGAGATACCATTGGTTTTTGTCTTCTATCGCTTTCAATTTGACTTTCAGGTTTGCATTGAGCTTGTCCTGAATGCGATGGTCCGAGAGTGATGAGGGGCCGTATGTTTCGGCCAGCCATTTTGTTTCGATGAACCACAAAAATTCCCAAAGTTCCTGAGCCGAATCGAGCAGTTTTGAGAAGGACTCACGGCCGTATCTTCGAACATAGTCATCAGGGTCAATACCTTGGGGAAGCGAACAAAATCTTGCCCCGCGAGCATCACGAAGCAAGGGCAACGCCAAGTCAGAAATGCGACTGGCAGCCCTGAAGCCGGCGGCATCGCCATCCATTACAAATGTAGGCCGAGAAGCGTGCCGCCACAGAATTTCAAGCTGTTGTTCGGTCAAGGCCGTCCCCATCGGGGCCACTGTGCAAGGAAACCCGGCTTCACAAAGAGCTATGACATCAAGATATCCTTCCACCACGACCAGGTTGGGATCGTTCTTGTCTCGGTGCGAAAGAGCCGAATGCAGGTTGTAGAGAATGCGGCCCTTGTCAAAAATGTCGGTCGCTGGAGAATTCAGATATTTGGCTGGATGCTCGAGATCCATAGTTCGCCCACCAAAGGCAATCTCCTTCCCACCTCGATTCTTGATCGGAAACATGATTCGATTGCGAAAAGTTGGATATATCCCCGTGCCATTCTCGCGTCGCTTGGCCAGACCGGAATCGACAAGAATGTCATCGGATGAATTGATCCCTCGCAAATGTTGAAACAATTGATTGCCATTCGGGGCAAACCCCAGTCCGAATTCACGGATCGTTTCCTGCTTCAAGCCGCGTTTGAGAAGGTAATCCAGGGCGGATTGACCCTCCTTGGAAAAAAGCTTGTCTTGAAAGAAGACAGCGGCCAGCCGGTTCATTTGGTGCAGTTCGGAATACCGTTGAGCCTGCTTTTCTTCCTGGCCCGTAAGTTTCGGCAAGGGCATGTTGGCTTCTTGAGCCAGAAACTTTACCGCATCGACGAAGCTCAGGCCACGGTTTTCCTGAAGGAATGTGAATACATTGCCTTTGGCGTGGCACGAGAAACAGTAGTAGGTTCCCTTCTGGTCCGTAGCATGGAAAGATGGGGTCTTTTCAGAATGGAAAGGACAGCAGGCCCAGTAGTCTCCTTGCGAGGCCCTCGTTTTCTTCTTGTCCCAAGTTACATACTTCCCCAATATGCTCGAGATCTTTGTTGCTCGCTGCAGCTCATCCAAATATTCTTGGGGAAAGTTCATCAGTTATGCAATGGTTGGCTTGAATTGAGGAGCAGTCATTTGTTTCCCTGAACAATTACCGTCTGTATCAGTTTATCCGTTCCACGGTCAAAAACAAAAATTTCATTGTTGCTGGTAACAACTAAATACCAGTCCGGTGTTTCCGTATAGCCCACGACACCTGCCTGGCTGGGGATCTGAATGGTGGCCGGGAGAGGGTTCAAGGTTGGTCGATTGATATCGTTGAAACGCAACACAATCATGACAACTATTGTCAGAAAGCCCACGATCAGGGTAACTGTCAAGACCGCAACGAGAACCTTCAACCATCTCAAGCCCGTGGGCTGAGTGGACTCAACTGGCGCAGTTTGCATGAAAAAGGATCCTCATGTCATCACGGTGCGAATCGGGGCACACGAACCCTTGCGTCTCGACAGGGCACTGACAAAATTCCTGCCAAGCGAATTGGGAATCAGCCGTACCCGTATTGCCCAACTAGTTAAGAGTGGTCAGGTATATTTGCAAGGCAAGGCTGTTACCACTCCGAGCGTGACTGTTCTGGAAGGTCAGGTTTATGACATTTGTCTGCCACAGGTTCAGCGCACAAGCATCGTTCCGGAATCCATACCCCTTAACATAGTCTACGAGGATGCCGAAATATTGGTGATTGACAAGCCGGCTGGCATGGTCGTTCATCCCGGAGCCGGAAACCCCAACCATACTTTGGTCAATGCTTTGATACATCATTGTGGTGACAATCTGGCAGGTGTGAGGGGGCAGATGCGCCCCGGCATTGTCCATCGGCTTGACAAAGATACTTCGGGCTTGCTGGTCGTGGCCAAGTCAGACAGGGCCATGTATTCACTGACAAGACAGTTTGCTGCAAAGACAGCGCGCCGAACATACTTCGCCATTGTTCAAGGACATCCGACCAAAGAATCCCTGCTAAGGAAGAATCTGACGATAGCGTTTGAAGAGAATGAAATGGTCCGCATTGAGACCATGTTTGGTCGACATCCGCATAATCGGCTGAAATTCAAGGTTCTCAAAGATGCAGGAAAACTGGCAATAACGAGATTTCGCGTGCTGAGTTCCTTCATGGAAGACAGATTGTCGACGGTTGAATGCCAGTTGGAGACCGGGCGCACTCACCAGATCCGGGTTCATATGGAATACGTTGGTCATCCTGTTTTAGGAGATCGGGTGTATGGCAGACACATGCTTTTGCAGTCTAACACTGACGACAGTGCAATACGAGAACTGCAAGCCTTTCCGTACCAAGCGCTCAGAGCTGTTGGCCTGGAATTCAAACACCCGATTACAGGCGAGATTATGAGGTTTCAGCTGCCGCTGACCGAGGACCTGTCAAATTTGCTTGAAACAATGAAAATGGCAGGAATTAGATCTCAGAGTACACCTTGAAAACCGACAAAGCTGTCGGTCATTATTAGCCGGTCACGATAAAGTGCAGGAGGCCTATGTTTTCTCTCTTGGGACATCCGTGGATTATATCTCGAAAAAACCGAGTGGTAGTCCAAATTAATTAATCAAAGCTCTACAGAGCCAGAAAATATGAAACTGTCAACGAATTGTATACCCAAACGCAAGAAGGGAGAGCCCGAAGGCTCCCCCTATCTCTAAGCTGAATGCAGTCCTGATCAGAACTTCATCTTGATCCCAGCCTCAATCGTGGTGGTCTTCTTGGTCGCCTTAGTAGCAATTGGCAAGCCTTCCTTCGGAGTGACTTTCGCCACATCCTCGTTCAGCCTGTCCAGACCGGCAAAGAATGTCGCACCCCCGCCAAGACCATATTCGAAATCGAATTCGATCTTGTTGGAATCCCGCGCTATGGCATTGCCATTCTTGTCGTCCTTCTTGGAGTAGGCCAGAGCCACACTGGTACCACTGCCAATCTCCTGCTTGACCTTGACGCCCATCGCAGTCCACTCGTTGACTTTCAACTGGCCAGCATAGGCTGACCATTTCGGTTCAGCCGCAGTGCTGTCAGTATGCGGTGTGTATTTTATGCCAGTGTAATCCTCTCCGGATTGCTTGACATAGGTACCGCTGATTGTACTGCCACCCATTTTACCCGTCAGACCCAGGCCCATGACATCGTTGCTGTCCATGCCCAGACCAACGGTGATGGCTCCAGCAGAGTATTTGACACCCGCGGACCAGGCATCATTGCCAGGTTGACTTGTGGTGATGCGATACTCAAACGAACCCACCTTGCCACTCAGCCCAATCTTCGTGCGAGAGGTGGCTTCCGTGGCCGCCGTTACCGCCGCCGCCGTATTCGTGTGAGTGATCACAAGATTTGGCGAATAGTCGATGGCGGGAAGAGCAATATCGCCATCTGCTGGAATAGTTTTAGTTGGATCCTTCCGCGCAGCCGTATACATGCCCTTGGGGGCTGAAATCGGCATCCAAGCGGCCACACCTTCTCCATAGGCATCTGTCACGGCAGGTGGTTTGGCAGCCGCGGGCGCATCTGCTGGATCTGTAAAGAAATTCTCAACCTCTCCCGTGAAGGATTTTACTGGTTGAATGGTTGATTTCACGGTTTTGTCAAGTGTCGTCTTAGGACTCTTCACCTCCGACGCACTCGCCATCGCAGGGAGTCTCAATCGCAACGTGCCTGCCTTAACCGGCTCAATTACCAAGGTCTTGGCTGATATGGCATCGGCATCCGCCAGACCAATGTTGCCGATCAAGTCAACCCCGGGATCAACACCGCCAAAGCTCAACTTCCACGTGCCGTCTGCTGCACCAATGTAGGCACTGGCCGCATTGACACCATTGGCAGTCGCCGCTCCAGCACCTTCCTCGTCAATCGAGATGGCGGCTCCAAACAGCAGACCTCCACTGGTCACGCCCGACGAGCTCAATTTCACTTCATACTCGACAACGCTCATGACATTGTCCGATTCCGGATCCGTGCTGCTGTCGTCGTCCGCGCGCTTGATCTTCATCACGGCTTCACATTTGGCCGGGCAAAACTCGACCGACGGGGCCGCCGGCGCTTCCTCAGCCGGCATTTCAGGCACATCCTCCATCATCGCGACATCCATCGTCGCATCGGCCATGGACGGATCCATCGTAACTTCGTCGACAGCGGCCGCGCTGTCATCCATAGAGGCGGCTACCCCCCCCCATCATGGTTGTCGGCATGGGCATACGCTCCCGCGAGCGCCAGCACCATGGACATGACAATCAACTTTTGCATGATTTTTACTCCTGTTTTCATGTTCAAGTTCTCAGTTGAGGGAGAGAACTACGGCCTCCTTTCTGTAGTTTCAATCATTTTTGTCTGGTGCAGGTTATTTTTTCGCAAAGTGTCGCATTTTTGCGACAGTCGGCGAATCCTGTTCGTGACAAGATGTGTAATTTAAAGTCTAAAAATATCAGCAAGAAGATAACGGAGATTGGTTGCCACGTCAGTGTCCGCACATATGTTCCTTGATGTCTTGGTCTAACCGCGCCCTGTCTGATAAGTGTCAAAGCATGAAAGACCTTGCAGTGCAGTTAAATCGCCTCTAAAAGACCACTCTGCTGAATCTGGATTTCGAGGGTCTGAGGGCAAAGGTTCGACGAAATTCTGACAGAAATGCTTCAGACGCTGGTGAGAGAGAACTTCGGATGTTGTCACCGTCTCATATTCTGCCGGATAATAAAAGCTGACTGTTCGGCCCAATCTTGAAATCAGATTTAGCCAGCACCATATACGTCTGAGTAGCGGTAGCAACGAGCGGAAAATTCCCCTATTCCCTTGCAAAAGGGTCGCTGTCTGCTTTACAATTGCCTTCCCGAAAGGGGTTTCGTTTGGATCTTTTTTTTGCGGGTTCGGTAGTGGTGACAATTCCGAAATCAGAGATCGTTGCTATGCCTGTGTGTAAGGCACGTGTTTCTGGTTCTAGGAATAGTGAGATGTGAGTGGTGTTTGGAATGGCAACATACAAGTCTTTACCCGTACCCTCAACTGACAATGGCCTGAGTCAGTATTTGGCAGAGGTTCACAGGTTTCCGATGCTCACGCATGAGGATGAGTACAGGTACGCGAAACAGTTCTTGGAGGATGGCGATGTTGAATCGTGTCATGAACTTGTCACCTCCCACCTGAGATTGTCAGCCAAAATCGCCTTGAATTACAGAGGCTACGGGCTTCCATTGGTTGACTTGATTTCAGAGGCCAACATTGGGTTGATGCAGGCCGTGAAGCGATTTGATCCTGAAAAAGGGTTTCGCCTTGCAACTTATGCTGGCTGGTGGATCCGTGCTCAGGTTCAAGACTTTATCTTGCGGACTTGGAGCTTGGTCAAGCTGGGAACGACAACCTCGCAGAAGAAGCTTTTCTTCAATCTTCGCAAGGCTCGCGAGGTCATTGGAGTTGTGGACAGCAACAACCTCAAGCCGGAAGAAATCACCAAGATCGCTGAAATGATGAGTGTCACCGAAAAGGAAGTGGTTGACATGAACGGCCGTGTGGCCGGTCAGGATACCTCTCTGAACGTCAGCATATCTATGGATGAGTCGACAACAGAACGGCAGGACATGCTGGTTGACGATAATGCAAATCATGCTCAGGACTATGAAGAGTTTGAGGAAAACCAGTTTCGCAAGAACCTTTTGTATGATGCGCTTGACGTTCTCAAGGAAAGGGAGAGAGACATTTTTCTCAAGCGACGGTTACATGAGCCTGCGGTCACTCTTGAGGTGCTGTCCCAGAGGTATAAGGTAAGTCGTGAACGGATTAGGCAGATCGAAGTTCGGGCCTTTGAAAAGATTACCAAGCGGGTTAAGGAACTGCAAAAAGAGCGGATGGTTGACATTGAGGCTTAGTCCCCTCTCCTTGTCGGCAGAACAACAATGTTTTCATCCAGAAAGAGACCCCTTCCAGAAGGACCGTTAACAAGATCGAGTTTGAATACACACCACGAGATCAGTTTATGTTCAACCTGTTGAAATACTCGCTTGGATAGTTGCGCAAAACATCCAGCATAGCCCCTTGATGCATTTCGATAGGTGGTGGGGACTGTCAGGGGGCTACTCGAAACGCATTGCTGTCCTGATGTGTCTGATAATCGGGCATTTCGTTGTACTCAACTCCTTCTAGCTTGCGACCTCCAGCCTTTGGCTTGTGCCCGCCCCATTGCTTGAAAAAGAATGGTACATTAGCCTGGCTACAGAGATCACGAATTTCCAAGACCCACTCGAGTTTCATCGGTCGAGCCTGAGGACCGCTTTCTCCTCCAACAATAACCCAGGCTATCCCATTCAGATCAATGTTCCCAATGGGCCCTAAAAGGGGTTCAACTGAGAGAAACCGAACGGCTGCTGGTGCTGAACGCAAGTGCTGAATTCTTGCAGTTGCCGTGTTATCTTCAACCGATACACCACACCAGATATTGTTGGGGGCTAAATTACTGGCATACCTACGTTGTAAATAGTTTCTCATGAGTGAGCTTCGTTTGGTCAGAACTTGGTAGATGTGTCTGTCTACCCTTTCCATCGTGTCGAATACCTGATCAATGAAACTGCGCTCAACATTTTTATGAAACAGGTCGCTCATGGAGTTGACAAAAATCATTCGCGGTTTCCTCCATTGCGAAGGTTGATCAAGTCGCGATGGCCACTGGCGGAGGCTAAAGCCTTGTTCGTAGGGGTGTCCCGGAATGCCCCGCCAGCGCTCTGCAAAACGTTCTGCATAACAATGGTCACAGCCATGAGTAATTTTCGTACAACCCGTTATCGGATTCCATGTCGCATCGGTCCATTCGATTGAGGATTTATCGCCCATGACTAAACTGCGAGTTAAAGTGGGGAACGAAGTGGTTTTGAGTTCGTTTTTCGTACATCTCGCCCGCAATTATTACAAAAGGTTGGCACGTGTGCTGCAGTTGATGGCATCTTGAGCACGACCAAAACTGTCACGAACGGATATGGAGGAAAGTCTTGCACTGACATCCGGTCTTAAGCATAAGCTGAAAGCCATTAAGCACATGCCAAAGGTGGGTCATTGATCGGGAATCTTGCGGAAATTCTTCGGCTTGAATGCATGCAAAAGCACGGTGGCTAAACGCTCAACCATCGGACAAGAGCCTTTACGGGTGATGAAATTTCTTCCAAAGAGGTATACCAGTAATCTTCCCAAGCACTTTCAGGAATTCCGGTAAAGATCATCAGGTTCAAGGGATATTGTTCGCTGTCCGTGCACCTTCGAAAATCATCTCGAAACAGGAAAGTGGGTTTCTTCCAGGCAATCGCCATCCCCAGTTCGACCATGACGCCTTCGTCGGGAGGGCAGCCATTGACAATGGCAAACGTGCCATCCGAATCCCGGACATCGTTCAAATCGGCTTGCCCGACTTGATAGGCCCATCCAGGCTTGCTGAAATCGACTTGGTTGTTACGCTCAAAGGGTTCCCAAACCTCTGCTCCAAGATCCTCAAGAATGGATTTGATGTGCGGCAGCAAGAGCGATTTTTGCTGCTGGGAGAAACCATAGGGATTGGCCAGGTACAGCGTTTTCTTTCGGCTCATTGACGTGTCTCACTCTTCGTTTGAAAATTTCCGTGTACACAGTTACCATTCCATGCCTTTGAATCATATGATTCAATTTGAGCTTTCAGAAAGTTAGATCACTGCCATGACCTGATGGAACAGGTATGATGTTGAGTTGAATGAATTGGCCGGGATTGGGCGTGAACTCCTAAGATAAATGCGGCCATCCCTTCGGAGGTAATGGAGCTTGCTTGAGCATGAATTGATAATAAGAGAGGTGGAAGTGAGTGATATGGAGGGAATTGTCGCTCTATGGAATCCTCTCATTCGGTCCTCTGTCGCAACCTTCAATAGCAAGGAGAAAACCGTCGCGGAGTTGGCCGTCATGATTGATAGCAAGAGACAGCTCAATCACCCTTTTTTTGTGGCCGTTGCGAACAGCATTGTGGGTTTCGTAACGTACCAGCAGTTTCGGCTGGGTGTGGGTTATCGGAAAACCATGGAGCATACCATCATGGTTGATGGCAGATTCAAGGGGCGCGGCATCGGTCGAAAATTGATGAAACGTATTGAGCAAGCTGCTGCGGCCAAGGGCGTTCACTCGCTTATTGCCGGGATCAGTGGTGAAAACATTGCCGGAATCAATTTTCACAAACGTGTGGGTTATACTGAAATTTGCGTTATGCCAGAAGTGGGCTATAAGTTTAACCGATATTTTGACTTGGTTGTGATGCAGAAATTTCTGAACCGTGAGACACGTTCCTGAGAGCATGCGAAGAGACCGACCGTTAGAAGCACAGGCAGGCTTGCAAAGATTGAAACGAGCTTTCGATGAAAGGGCATTGGAAAAGAGTAAAGGAGTTTCTGCTCAAGCCGGCAGATCTGGTTGACCTTACCAAGGGACTGGTGGGTTCCAACCGCCGTGCCCGACGACGAAAGATTTCCTTCACGATCTCAATTATCTCTTTGGGTGCCAAGCTGGCCAAGATTGATGGCCGTGTCGTGCGAGAAGAGATTCAGGCGTTTCGCGAGATATTTCAGATTCCCCAACACGAAAAGAAGAACGCCGCCAAAGTGTTCAATTACGCCAGCCAGAATCCCGTTGGATACGAATACTACGCCCTGGAGATACGCAAGCTGGTTGGCAGCGGGTCACCACAACTGAAAGACATAATGGAAGGCTTGATCTACATTGCGTGCTCGGACGGCGACATAACTTTTCAGGAACGCCGCTTTCTGACCCGAGTCAATGCCATTTTCGGGCTTCCACGTCGTCAGTTTCGACAAAGCTTGAACTATTACGGGCAAGGCAACGCCATTGATCCGTACAGGATTTTGGGCGTTTCTCGTGACATGCCGCTGAACGAGATCAAAAAGGTTTGGCGCAGTCTGGTGCTGCAGTTTCATCCAGACGCGTTGAAATCGCGGGGCATTCCTCAGGAAGCGGTCCGAGTATCCGAGTTGCAATTGGCACGCTTTAATCAGGCATGGAAGGTCATCCAGGAAGACAAGAGACTGGAGAATTGTACATAGCAGGCATAGTTGAAGACAGGTGTGTCGAATCAGGGCATGCAGGGCCCCGTGGAGTTGGCTTTTTCATGATTGCCGGTGAAATCATGCGTGGGGCTGGCGAAGCAAAAGTGAATGCGGAATGCTGAGATTCGTTCTTTCGCGACTGTTGTCGCTTGTTCTAAGCCTGATCGTCGCCAGCGGTGCCATCTTTTTCGTTATTGAAATCATTCCCGGAGATCCGGCATCATTTATGCTGGGGCTGAACGCCTCACCCGAAACTGTCCAGGCTCTGAAGGTCGAACTGGGCCTGACAGGCCATCCCGTTTCCCGCTACCTTGAATGGGTAACAGGATTGGTACAGGGAAATTTCGGCATTTCGTACACTTATCGTACGCCCGTGTCGGAACTGGTCATCGATCGTATCAAGGTATCTCTGCCATTGGCAATCTATGCCTTGCTGCTTTCGACGGCGATCGCCTTTCCAGTTGGCATCATGGCGGCGGCCAAGCGGGGTAAATATGCCGACTATGCCGTCATGGGCCTGACTCAAATGGGGATTGCAGTACCCAACTTCTGGTTTGCCATGCTGCTGGTTCTGTTTTTTGCCATTAGCTTGGGCTGGTTTCCGGCCGGCGGCTTTTCCGGCTGGGAGGAGGGGTTCTGGCTGGGCATGAAATCATTGACGTTGCCGGCGATTGCATTGGCACTGACCCAAGCGTCCATACTGGCTCGCGTCATGCGCTCGGCCTTGATTGAGGTGCTCAATGAAGACTACATTCGGACCGCACGGGCCAAGGGATTGAGCCAGAGAAGAGTGATCACGCGTCATGCTTTGCGGAATGCCTTGATCCCGGTGCTGACAATTCTGGGGTTGCAGTTCTCGTTCTTGCTGGCTGGCGCCATAATCATTGAAAACGTTTTTTTCTTGCCCGGTTTGGGTCGCCTGATATTTCAGGGAATTACCCAGCGTGACCTGATCGTGGTTGAAAGCGTGGTGATGTTGCTGGTATTCACCGTGATTGTCGTCAATTTTCTTGTGGACGTGGCGTATGCCATCGTTGACCCCAGATTGAGACGAAGGGGATGAAACTGCCCTTGCAACTGATCATGGGAGCAGTCGTTTCCCTGTTCTTTCTGGCCATGGCCCTGATGTCCTTCCTGTGGACACCATTTTCAATCGAAACCTTGCAGATCGCTCATAAGCTCAGGTCGCCCGATTGGACCTACTGGCTGGGAACAGATCACTATGGACGAGACGTTCTTTCCATGCTGATGATCGGGGCCCGAACCTCAATCAGCGTGGCCATTGTTGCGGTTGGCATTGGTCTGTTGATAGGAGTGCCTTTGGGTTTGGCGGCGGCAGCCACGAAAGGGAGTGCCCTTGACGAACTGATCATGCGGGGCAATGATCTCGTCTTTGCTTTCCCGTCTCTTGTGATTGCCATCCTGATTACGGCCGTCTTTGGTCCATCGGCCTTCAATGCAATACTGGCCATCGGCATATTCAACATTCCGGTATTTGCCCGAGTGTCGCGGGGAGCCTCCCTCAGTCTGTGGACCCTTGATTTCATACTGGCGGCTCAGGTGGCCGGCAAGGACAAGACAAGGATTTCAGTCGAGCACATTTTGCCGAACATCGTCAATTTGCTTCTGGTGCAGGGAACCATCCAGTTTTCGTTGGGAATTCTGGCTGAAGCCGGGTTGGCCTATGTCGGGTTGGGTGCACAACCTCCCACGCCCAGTTGGGGACGTATGCTGGCCGAAGCCCAAACCCTTATTTACACGGACGCTCGGCTGGCCGTTGTTCCTGGCCTGGCCATAGTGTTGATGGTGCTGGGCCTGAACCTGCTGGGGGACGGCCTCAGGGATTACCTTGATCCAAGATTGAAGACGGAGCAATAGTGTCACTGCTTTCAGTTCAAAATCTGCATCTGAGTATCCGGGGCAAGGCTATCTTGAAGAATGTCGGATTTTCTTTGAGTCAGGGCGAGATCTTTGGCGTCGTTGGAGAATCCGGTTCCGGCAAGTCCCTGACGGCCTTGGCCTTGATGAACCTGTTGCCTGCGGGAGCTCGACGGAGCGGCACGGCCGATTTTGCCGAACACGACCTTCTGGCCCTTCCGGAAAGGGCCATGTGTTCAATCCGCGGGAATGACATCGGCATGATTTTCCAGGAACCCATGACGGCCCTCAACCCCGTTATGACCATAGGCGATCAGATCGCGGAAACGTTGATCATTCATGGCGGATATTCCTCAGCCGATGCGAGACGGGCCGCCCGCGAAAAGATGACACGAGTGGAGATGCCACCGTCGCGCTTTTCACTTGACCTGTATCCCCATGAACTGTCCGGTGGACAAAGACAGCGGGTATGCATTGCCATGGCGATTGCCTTGAGACCCAAGCTGCTGATTGCAGACGAACCAACGACTGCCCTGGATGTATCCACCCAAGAGCAAATTCTGAAGCTGCTGAACAGTCTGGTCACCGAAGAGCACATGTCGCTGATGCTTATCACGCATGACCTAGCCGTGGTCGCCAACATGGCCAATAATCTGGCCTTGATGCAAGACGGAATGATTGTTGAAGCCGGACCAACCGAAAGAATATTTCAGGAACGGAACCATCCCTATACGCGAATGCTCCTGGCTGCTTCCAGTCATGCACCTGAGCGTCAGGCGCGAATCCGGGAACAGCCTGTCCTGAACGTTTCCGAGGCGGTCCGAGCCTATCCGATTGCCAAGACCCGCCCATTCGACAAAAGGCGATACAACATTGCAGTCAATGGGGTGAACCTGACAGTCAATCGTGGCGAGAGCGTGGGTCTGGTCGGTGAATCGGGCTGTGGCAAGTCGACCCTGACGCGGGCCATTCTTGGCCTGGATCCCTTGATCAGCGGCACAATTGCCATTGACGGCCTGCCCGTCAGCTCCAAAGGCAAAATGCCGCATGCCCTGCGACGCAAGATGCAGGTCGTCTTTCAGGATCCATTCGGCTCATTCAATCCCCGGCACAAGGTGGGGCGACTGGTTGCCGAACCGTTTCATCTGCTTGAAGCGTCTCTGCCCCGCCCGGAGCAGTCGCAGCGGGTCATGTCGGCCCTGCTTGATGTGGGCTTGTCAGTCAGCGACGCAAGCAAGTACATTCATGAATTTTCCGGCGGTCAGCGGCAACGAATTGCCATTGCCCGAGCGCTGGTCTTGCGACCCGACCTCATAATTCTGGATGAGGCCGTTTCGGCCCTGGATGTCTCGATCCGGGCACAGATTCTTGATCTTCTGGCCGTGCTTCAGGCCAAAAACAATCTGTCCTACCTGTTCATCAGTCACGACCTGAACGTGGTTCGTTCCATCACGGATCGGGTTTTCGTGATGCAAAAGGGGAAGATTGTCGAAGAGGGGACTACGGAGGAGGTCTTCAACTCACCTGTGCACGAGTATACGCTTCAACTTCTGGCGGCCACACCCCGTATACCCGAACACTGGCTTAACGGTACATCCTGAGCAAGGCATGGTCCAGAACGCTTGCCCGGACCATGCGATTGGGTTTAGTCTGTCCAATGCACCTGGGTCAGGTCATTGGCCTGAGTGGGTGAATTTTCCCACAAGCCGACGATCTTGCTGCTGGCAACGCCGAGTTTGGGCAGCTGAAACAAGTATCCGTTGACGTAATCGCGGGCAATGACACTTTGGGCCTCGTGAGCCAGCTCTGTGCGTCGAGAGGCATCGGAGGTCAGCCGGAGCTCTTCGATGACAGCCTGTAACGCCGCATTGTCATACTGGAAGTAATATTCGGGTCGCGCGTAAATGTTGATGTCGTTCGGTTCGGTGTGGCTCACGATCGTCAGATCGAAATCCTTGCCGCGAAAGACCTGTTCCAGCCACACGCCCCATTCGACGTTGATGATTTCCGTTTCAATCCCGACGGCTCGAAGCTGGGAGGCGATGATTTCGCCACCTCTTCGAGCATACGAGGGTGGAGGCAGGTGCAGTCGCAAGGACAGGCCATCATCATATCCGGCATCGCGCAATATCTGTCTGGCTAATTCCGGCTCATGCATCGATTCCCCTGTTAAATCCAGATAATCCGGGTGATGAGGGGCAAAATGCGTGCCGATGGCCGTGCCATAGCCGAACATGGCGCCGTCAATGAGTTCCTGTCGATTGATCGCATGGGCGATGGCCTTGCGCACTCGGATGTCCGACAGATGGTCAGCCTTGTTGTTGGTTGAGAGAATGGTTTCTCCTTCGGTTGACCCAACAATGACCCTGAATCGGGGGTCGGCTTCAAACTGTCCCAGAGTTTCCGGGCTAGGAAAAGCGGGGAAGGCATCGATATCGCCGGTCATCAGGGCGCCAAATGCCGCCGTCGGGTCCGAAATGAACTTGAAGGTCGCGGCCTCCAAGGCGACCTCTTCACCCCAATAATCCGGATTCTTGACGATTTCGACTCGGTCACCTTCTGCCCAGTTCTTGAACATGAAGGGTCCGGTGCCGATCGGTTTGGTCTCGGCCGTATCCGCGGACGCCGGATCCATAATGATCGCATCACCCCAAGCCATGTTGACCGGAAACAGGCCGTTTGGGTTGTTCAGGGAAACCTGAACGGTCATGGGATCAATGACGGACACGTCGCGAATGTCAGCAAACAGGGCCTTTTGGGCGTTGGTTGAATCTTCGGCCCGGGCACGATCAAGGGAAAACTTGACGTCACTGGCATCGAAATCGTTGCCGTCGTGGAACTGGACACCGCCCTGCAGGTGGAATGTATAGATCAATCCATCCTCCGAGACATCCCAGCTCTTGGCCAGGGCAGGACGGATTGAGCCATCCGGATTGAAGCGCGTCAATCCTTCGAAGATATTGGCGTAGACCACCTCATCAATTGCAGCGGCGGCTCCGGCCGTCGGGTTTAAATGGGGCGGCTCCAATTGCATTCCGATGGTGATGGAGTCGTTGGCTGACTGGGCAGGGCTGAAGGTGATCCCCAAGATCATGCTCAGAGCTACGATGTACATCCGATTGCCAGGTTTCATTCTGTCCTCCTGAATCTTGATTGAATAAACTATTCTCTGGTGAGCAAGTCTACCATAGTGCACGCCATGATCTTGGCGCTATCGACCATATCCTGTATGCCAATCCATTCATCAGGCTGATGGGCAAGATCCAGGATCCCCGGGCCATAGGCGATACAATTGCTCATCTTGCCGATGCGGTCAATATGCTTCTGGTCATAAGTGCCAGGCGAAATCACATATTCGGGCTCCCTATTCAAGACTTCGACAATAGAGCGGTGAACAGACTTGACGATAGGCTTGTCCTTTCCGGTGATAACGGAGGGAACACTGAACAGGTCCTTCAAAGCATACTGGAAGTTTGGACGATCAGCCTTCAGGGCGTCCAACATGTCGACAACCTCCGTTTTGACGGCATCAAAATCTTCCTCCGGCAGGAATCTCCGGTCGATCCGAATCCGACATCGATCCGGTACGCATGGAGCTGAAAAGCCGTCATAGTCTTCATCCTGTTCCGGCTCGCCGCCATGCATCGAGTTCAGGTTCATCGAAGATTTTTTGGCTTGTTCGGGCACTATGGGATAGTCGGTGTGCCGCGAATCAAGCCGGGGATAAAGACAATCCTCCATCTCCCTTATGACGGCCCCCATGTGCCGTATGGCGCAGTCCCCCAGAAAAGGCATGGAACCATGAGCTATTTTGCCGTAGGTCTCGATTTCCGCCCACCAGACGCCGCGATGTCCCAGACATATCCGGTCCTTGTTCAGCGGTTCAGGGATGATGACGTGCTGAACCTTGTCCGGCGAAAAATATCCCTGTTCGGCCAGCCAAGCAACGCCAGCGTACCCTCCGGATTCCTCGTCGGCAGTGGCGGATATTTCGATGGCGCCGGCAAAGTCCGGAAAGGCTGATATGAAGGCTTCAGCGGCCACAATCGAAGTGGCCAGACCTCCTTTCATGTCGCAGGTCCCTCGACCGTAAATCCGGTTGTCTTCAACTTCTCCTCCGAAAGGATCCTTGGTCCACCCCTGACCAACCGCAACAACATCAATGTGAGAGTTGAAATGCAGGCAGTCGCCGGAGGAGTTGCCTTCAATACGGCCAATGGCGTTCCATCTGGGATGAGTGTCGCTGTCACCAACAATGCCTTGGGCTCGGAGCAGTTGTGTCGCAAAGCCGGAAGACTGAAGTCTTCTGTTGATGTATTCACAGCACTCTCGATAACAATTGCCCGGAGGATTTAGTGTAGGGAACGCCACCAGTTCCTGTGTCAAGCGAACCAGATCGTCAACGCGATTGTCAATTTCCTGATACAGGAGATCCTTTTTACTCATGGCCAAGGCCTTATCATAATCTTCCAAGATTGGATAGGTTACAAGTAACTTGTATCATCAGCGGGTCAGGTTGCGGCATGAGATTGTGCCTGACCGGCCAGTTGACCATTCCGGCGGCCGGCTTTACTTGTTGAATGGAAGATCAGCCATGAAATACATCAAATACTTTCTACGATTCCTGACCTTGGTTGTGGTTTTCGGCTTGGCTCACTACACCCTAAGGTCACAGGACGTTGTCCAGGTTGTTGGGACCGAGGTGGTTCGAACGGAAGTTGGCACGAATCCGCTGTTTTGGGTAAGCGGTGGGACAGGTGAGACAGGCAATAAGGATGTCCGCTTCATAAATGCCATACTGGTCAATGAAAAACCGATGGTTTATCGCAACGAGGATACGGGCTGGGGCTGGCCACCTTATTTCAAGTTCAATAGTGGAGACTTGCAGGCCGAGGCGCAGAAAATGGCAGAGCAGGAGGCAGGTTGGGTACGGATCAACCATTATGGAATTCGGAACAGAACCTTTTCCATCTACCCTAACGTCACAAGCATCAGGCCGATATCGTCACCGGACGACGCTCCCACCAATTGGATAAGAATAGTTGGGTTCGTGACGATCGGTGTGACTATCCTTGTCATTTGGCGACTGTGGAGATACTTCACCTTGTGGATACGGGACAGATCGCATGCACTCCGGTTTAGGGTATTCCGAAAATAGTTGCTTTCAGCTGTTGAAGTATTCAACAATTGCCGCCCCAAAACGCTCAATATCATCGTCATCAAGGCCCAGATGCATGACAAAGCGAAAGACCGGCTTCTTGTCCGTTACCAGAAAACCTCTTTCCAGCAAATGCTCTCTTAGTGGCTGATGATCCTTGCTGTCGGGCTTGACGAATACCATGTTGGTGGACTGTTTCACGGCAACTTTGCGCTGATCGGCGAGTTCAGCAAGAATGGCCGCCAGCTTCCGGGCCCTTTCATGGTCTTCCCTTAGCCGATCCACGTGGTGTTCAAGGGCATAAATGCCTGCTGCAGCAAGCAGCCCTGCCTGGCGCATGCCCCCGCCCAGCATTTTTCGATTGCGGCGTATGGAACGTTCCATTTTTCGCGAGCAACCCAGCAGGGTTCCGGCCGGGGCACCCAATCCCTTGGACAAGCATACTGAAACCGTGTCAGCCGTATTCGCCAATGACTTGACAGGTACGCCGAGTTCAATCGCTGCATTGAACAACCGGGCCCCGTCCAAATGAACCTTGAGGCCATATTGGTGTGCCGTATCTGCACAATCCTTGAGAGTGACCAAGGGGATGGCTGAACCCGAGACAGTATTTTCCAGGCACAGCAATCGAGTTTCGGGATAGTGGGGGTCATCAGGTTTGATATTGCTTGCGATGGCGTTCTTGTTCAAGGATCCGTCGGCTTCAGTAGGCAAGGCTCGATAAGAAATTCCTCCCAGGGCCGAGGCTCCCCCCGCCTCAAACCCGTAGGTGTGATACATGTCGCCAACGATCATTTCATCTCCTCGGGCGCAATGGGCCAAAATTGCGGCCAGATTGCTTTGCGTTCCAGAGGGGAAGAATACGCTTCTTTCCTTGCCGATTGTCAGCGCAAACTCTTCTTCGAGCCGATTGACGGAAGGATCGTCACCGTAGACATCATCACCAACGGGAGCGCTGCAGATAGCATCAATCATTCCCGGCGTTGGCCGGGTTACGGTGTCACTACGAAAGTCAATTTTTGGTGAATTCAGGAACATGCCGTTTCTTTCAGCCATATCGGTATCTACTCGCTGATGAGTGCTTGCGCAACCCTGATCAAGATTAAACTCCTTGATCATGCCGAATCAAGCCATCAGACAATGGCAGACTGTCGTTTATCAGTCGTTACAGTTGGTTTTTCGGATTCGAACTGGTTATAATGGATTGCGATAACGAGAACGCGGTCTAGATTATAGTCAACCCGAAAGAAGAAGTCATTGGAGGTAATAATGAAGAAAGCAAGTTATGTGCTGGTCGGATTGGCCGTTTTGGCCCTGGCAGCGTGTGAGGACGAGACGACGACAGCCACCCTTGGCGGCGCAGCCATTGGTGCCGGTTTGGGAATGGCCGTTTCGAATGATGATGATAAAGAAGAGGGTGCCTTGGTTGGTGCCGGTCTGGGTGCTCTCATTGCCCAGTCCATGGCAAAGCAATCGCAATCCCAGCAAGTTCAAAGTCCTCCCCCGCAGCAATATCAGCCTGCGCAACAATCCCGTGCAGACGGTGCCGTGGCGGCTCACAACTACGCTGTTCAAAAGGCACTAGAAAACGGCTCGCCCGAGCGGTGGAGTTATGACAATTCGTCGGGAACCATTTACCCGACAGGATCATGGACTGAATATGGTCTCGTGTGCCGTGGGTACGATTCCATCTGGTCCGATGGCGTGGGCAGAGGCTCAAATCCCGGCAGAGCTTGCCGCCAACCGAACGGCTACTGGAAACCTTCCTAATCAAGCCACTCCACTATGCGGCTGCAGTTTGCAACTGCCGCCGCAATCTTTGCCTTGACAGGGTTGGGGACTGTTCCCCACGCGTACCATCACCGGTAGGTGCTGTACAGGTGCCAATTGGACACCTGTATGAGTTTGATTCTAGGCAGCCGAAACCTCGGTTATCGTCACCTTGGTACTTTTCTTCGGCCTTAAATTGGAAATGATGACTTCCTCGGCCTCGGTTATCGTGATCTTGCGAACGGCAGCTATCTCGCGAGCCAATCGTTCGTGAGCCGCTTCGTAGAGTTGCCGCTCAGAATACGACTGATCCTTGTTGGGATCCCGCTTGTGCAGATCTCGAACCACCTCTATGAGCTGGACAATGTCACCGGAGTTAATTTTTTGATCATACTCGACGGCCCGACGCGACCACATTGACTTTTTGACCCTGGCCCGTCCATTCAGGACTGTGAGGGCTTTATTGAGCTCTTCTTTGCTGGCCAGGTTTCGCAAGCCAAACTCTGTCACTTTCTTGGTTGGAATTCGGAGAGTCAGACCCTCTTTCGCAAAGTAGATTTTAAAAAGTTCAACCTTTGAACTATCCACGGTCTGGACAATGATATCCTCAATCTTGCCGACTCCGTGCGAGGGATAAACAACCTGTTCACCAACAAAATACCCTGATGCCTTTCTTCTTCGCATTCGAACTTACCTTATTGTTTGTTGTTGTGTTAAGGGACCCATCAGGACAAGGAAACAGCAAGCGGCAAGTCGTTGTCGGGTTCAAAAAGACTAGAAACAAGCGTTGCAACTCCATTTCTAGGATCCCGAACATTGTACACCACATTGACGGCCAGAGTATCATTCAAATAATCAGCGCTCTCATGCCTTGGACCTCATACCACTTGGCCTGGTCCGATGCATGCAATTCTTGAAGTCAGCGGCCTGGATACATCTGGCAATTTTCCAATCCTGACTTGGTATGCAGGATACCACCATCCGGGAAAATTTCAAGAAATTTTCTTAATCCCTCCTTCTCTCAGGAAAGTATTCGCACCAGAGCGTTGTAAAGAGGATGGCTTATTTTGGGGCTTATATACCTAACTTGAAGAGACGAATAGGCAATGTTGCCTATCAACTTCATTGCCCCCGAAGTCCGGCCGAATATCTAGGGCTTGAAATCGTCTTTGGTGGCCGCATCCATCGCTTCCGGCAGGGCCGGTGCCGGGGCGGGCGGGTCCGGTTCCAGAACCCGCAACAGGTAGTCCATGAAGGAGGGGACGCCGGGTTCGTACGTATCGGGCTTCACGCCCTCGACAATGAGACCTACATGACGCATGTGCCGCTCCATCTGGCCCGGTACATCCGTATCAAAGGCAGCCAGCATCCTTTCCAGCTGAGGGGCTTCCATGACGCCGTCATGGTCACGAAAGGCCTGGGCCACCGCCCGGGCTGCACGGCTCTGCTCCGGGGGGCGGAACTCCTGCCGACGATCACTGTAATTACTGTCGCGCAAGAGACGGGCTCGCTTGATAGCCTCGCTCCCGATGACCGGACCCAGATGACGGCCACCTTTCTCTTGGACGGCCTCGTAGGCTTCATGACCATAGAGCTGCAAAAACCAGGGAAAGTGATCCGTGGCCGCCACCAGATCGTCCAGGGTCGGCCCGTCGACCGTTATCCCGGCCTGACGCAAGGGAACCGCCATGACATCGGTCGCACTGGCCTGGGAAAGACGGCCCAGATGCAGACGCTGGCCTCGTTCCCAGAAGGTGGATCCGCACACTCTAAGCTGATCAATGAGATCCGGCGTGCCGCCCAGCATCAGGACAACCGGCATGGCGGCTCCCGCCTCCTGCACGGCATCCAGCAGATGGCCCAGAGCCGCCGGCTCGACCTTGTGGGCCTCATCCAGCGTGATCAGCAGCGGGATACCCAGCCTTTGCAGGGACTTGGCGCTGCTGATGGTCGGCTTGTCCGGCGCTTCCAAGGTGATATAGCCCAGGCCCGCCCATATTCGTATATCCTTGGGTTTCATATTCTTTACTTGCTGCGCCAGGACGGACTTCGATGACGGAATTTTATTGGCCCAGTCCCGGATCCGGGACTGGAAAGTCTCGCTTCGAGACACGGAATGTTCATCCGCCAGGTCACCTCCGGCCACCTCGATGTCCGGGGTGAAAAGGGCCTGCTCCATCGCTTTCTCGGTCTTGACCATGCGCGCCGACAGGTCGATCATGGCCAGCGGCGTATCGCTCTGGCGCAGACGGGCCTGAAATTCTCGGATATGAACGGTCTTGCCCGTGCCCCGGGGTCCATACAGGAACAGGGCCCGAGGTTCCGGACTTTCCGGCCGACCAAGTCCGTGCATAACGTCATCAAGTTTATGTTCAACCACCGGGCGCCGCCCCATGAAGGGTGGTGGGCGACCAAAGCCCGGCTTGAATGGATTTTCGTGCGGTTCAGAGATCATCGATACAGATCCTTTTCTGTCTATTTGTGGGGTTCAGGGAAGGCGCCGGACAGATCGGTCATTTCCATGATTACATATTGGGCATGAAGGGTCGGGATGTCAATACGCAGGGAAAAGGGTGACCAGAACGGATATCCCGGTCACAAATTTTCCTGTCCAGGTTTGACGAAACGCGCCGTCCCGAGTATTTTGATGGGAAACCCGTCAACTGGCCACAAATGATGGATCCCTTATACAGGAAAGAAAATGAAAGATGGCATGAGTGAAGGTCTGTTTTGAGTGAAGAATCTTGAAGCCGGACGACATGGATAAATTTCAGGACTTCAATTTAGGTATATAAGCCCCCTTATTTTCCGCGATAACAGCCTGACAAAGGGATTGAACCAGGTTTACCGGCCGTGATGCCATCTTGTTGTCTTCGTGACATGAATCAGGCGAATCCATGTTCGATTCTTCAGGTGGTTCTCTCGTGCATCAGTTTCTTGATTTCAGCAATTGCCTTTGCCGGATTCAACCCCTTTGGACAGGTCTTGGTGCAATTCATGATGGTGTGGCAGCGATAAAGTCGGAAAGGATCTTCCAGATCATCCAGTCGTTTCCCCCGCTTCTCATCCCGGCTGTCCACAATCCACCGATAGGCGTGGAGCAGAGCCGCCGGTCCCAGATACCGATCGCTGTTCCACCAATAGCTCGGACAGGAAGTCGAACAACACGCACACATCACGCACTCGTACAGGCCGTCCAGTTTTTTGCGATCCTCGCGCGATTGCTTCCATTCCGAACCCGGATCCGGTGTTTCGGTCGCCAGCCAAGGCATTACGGACGCGTGTTGAGCGTAAAACTGCGACAGGTCGGGAACCAGATCCTTGATAACCTGCATGTGGGGCAACGGATAAATCTTGATGGTCGATCGTGTCTTGTCAATTTCCTTTATGCAAGCCAAGGTGTTCTCGCCGTCTATGTTCATGGCGCAGGAACCACAAATTCCCTCTCTGCAGGATCGGCGGAACGTCAAGGTAGGATCAATTTCATTCTTGATCTTGATGATGGCGTCAAGCACCATTGGACCACAGTCGTCCAGATCAATGTGGTAGGTATCCACACGAGGATTTTCGTTTGTATCGGGATCCCACCGATAGATCTTGAACGCCCCCGACCTCCCCTTGATAACCGGTTTGGGCCACGTCTTGCCAACCCGTATCCTGGAATTTCTGGGCAATCTTAACTCAACCATATATCATGCCTTTTCGATGCTTTTTCAGACACATTTGAACTTAGCAGACCGAATCGCTGGCTTCTCCGAGGACAGTGGAAACTCCAATGCCGATTTGAACCTCATTAATGACATCTCCATGCGAATTGATCCCCATCTTCATGTTGCCTGAAGTCGTAACAGCGGGATTGGTCTGGTCGCATTGCCCGACATCCTGTGATCGTGAAGAAGGAGCTGAGCACCCGATGAGAGAACTCAAAAACAGGCAAGCAACCACGCATTGTACCTTGGCCATTTAGTATACCCTTCTCTTTGGAGCTATGATGGACGGATCCATGCCCCCTTCCTCTTCGGCAACAAGCAGGTGTTCATGCACCGGTCTGGAACCAACTTCAACTTCGGGACCATCAATCGTCGCAAGGGAATGTTTTCGCCAATTGCCATCGTCGCGATCCGGATAGTCCTCGTGGGCATGAGCTCCGCGACTTTCCTTGCGTGCAAAGGCCGAATGCACGGTGGCCAGCGAGGAAATCATCAGATTTTCCAATTCCAGGGTTTCCATCAGGTCCGAGTTCCAGATCATGGATCGATCTGTGACTTTGATATCATCCAGGGTTCGAGCGATTCGGTCTATTTCCTCAACTCCTTTCGCGAGTGTCTCGTCACTTCTGAACACGGCAGCATACTCTTGCATGGCTTTTTGCATGCTAAGCCGGATTTCGGCTGTCGGGAGAGCGCCGTTGGCATGCCGAACACGGTCAAAGCGGTCAATGATGGCTTCGACCGCCGCAGGATTGCCTTGATCAATGAGTTGCCGGGGCTTCAGGACTTGTCCGGTCCGTATGGCCGCAGCCCGGCCGAATACAACCAGGTCGGTGAGAGAATTGGAACCCAGCCGATTGGCTCCATGGACTGAGGCGCTAGCCGCTTCGCCGACAGCCATCAATCCTGGCTGGGTGTTGTCGTCGCCCCCGACGGGATTGATGACTTCACCCCAATAGTTGGTGGGTATCCCCCCCATATTGTAGTGAACGGTTGGCAAGACTGGTATGGGTTGGCGAGTGACATCGACACCGGCAAAGATCTTGGCCGATTCCGATATGCCCGGCAAGCGCTCAGCCAGCACCTCGGCGGGGATGTGACTCAGGTGCAGGTGGATATGATCCTTTTCTGGACCGACTCCGCGGCCTTCACGAATTTCCATGGTCATGCACCGTGACACGACATCGCGGCTTGCCAAATCCTTGTAGGTCGGGGCGTATCGTTCCATGAAACGCTCCCCTTCCGAATTGGTCAGATAGCCGCCTTCACCCCGGGCTCCTTCGGTAATCAGGACGCCGGCACCATAGATGCCGGTGGGATGAAACTGAACAAATTCCATATCCTGCAAGGGCAATCCGGCTCGGGCGACCAGACCATTGCCGTCCCCGGTACAGGTATGGGCCGATGTGGCCGAAAAGTACGAGCGCCCGTATCCCCCCGTTGCCAAGACCACCATGTTGGCGGAAAACTTGTGGAGAGTTCCTTCCTCGAGATTCCAGGCGACAACGCCTTGGCAGATTCCGTCGGAAGACATGATGAGATCAATGGCAAAATATTCGATGAAGAACTCGGCCTTGCGTTTCAGGGATTGGCCATACAGAGTATGCAAAATTGCATGACCAGTTCGGTCCGCTGCGGCGCAGGTTCTCTGAACGGGAGGACCTTCACCGTATTCTGTCGTGTGACCGCCAAATGGTCGCTGATAAATCTTGCCTTCCTCAGTGCGGCTGAAGGGAACGCCGTAATGTTCGAGCTCGTGGATGGCCCGGGGAGCTTCGCGCGCTAGATACTCCATTGCATCATTGTCACCGAGCCAGTCGGAGCCCTTCACGCTGTCATAAAGATGCCACTGCCAACTGTCGGGCCCCATGTTGCCAAGCGATGCCGCTATGCCACCCTGGGCCGCAACCGTATGTGAGCGGGTCGGAAAAACCTTGGTGATGCAGGCCGTCTTGAAGCCCTGCTCGACCATACCCAAAGTTGCCCTTAAACCCGCTCCTCCGGCTCCAACGACAACAACATCAAAAGAGTGATGGACAATGTTGTAGGCGGCCATCTGGTTCTCTTACCCGAATGAGCCGAATGCGATTCGCGCAACGGCAAAGATACCCACAATCATGAAACCCCAGCAAAGCAAGGTGTTGGCAACCAAGAGAATGGTCTTTGCTCCCCTTGCGTGCACATAGTCTTCAATGACAACTTGGAGCCCTAGCCTGAGGTGGGTGAACGACACGAAGAAAAACAGAACCGCAACAAGAGCGTTGCCAAAATGCGAATAGGTCTCCACAAAGGCTGAGTGGCTGGCCTCCAAGGCGCGCATGAAGGGAAACAGGAACAGCAGCGTCAACGGAACAAGGGCCACGGCTGACAATCTTTGCAGCCACCAGTGGTGAGGTCCTTCCTTGGAGGCTCCCAAACCTTCGACTCGGCTGAAGTCCGTCTGAAACTTCATGTGATCAGATCCAGACATACAGAAGGCTTCCCAGAGTCATTATCGCCGTTCCGGCCAGTCCTAGATAAGCCGAAAGCCTGATGTTCCCTTCTTCGAACGTCAGGCCTGCATCCCAGAAAAGATGCCGTATGCCATTGAAAAAATGAAACCAGAAGGCGGCCAGACACGCCATGAGAACCAAGTCTCCAACAATTGAATTGAGCAAATTGGAAACCAGGCCGAAATACGACGCCGATGAAGCCGCCGCCGTGAAAAGCCACACAATCACGATCAACCCGACCAGCAACCCGACGCCGGTCAGGCGGTGGAAAATGGACATGATCGCGTTCAGTGGCCACCGGTAAATGGTTGCATGAGGCGACAGGGGACGATTTGAATCTGAATGAGCCATGACGGTCCGCAGCAAATTTTCCTTAGGCTTGCAATTAACCCCAGAAACATAAACACAGGAGTCGAAAAAATCCAGCCTCAATTTGAGCCCATTAGGCGGAAGGATTTCAGAAACGACATGTCAACCGGATCGACAAGCCGACTTTCAGCCTGTTCCGGAATGACGGAACTGCGTGCCGCCCTGACAGGCAGTCGCGCCATCACGCACGGGTCTTTTGCCGGGCGGTGGCTTGACCATGTCTTTCTAAGAGCACATGACATACATCGTCAAGGCTAAGGCCGCGACTCTCAAGGAGCACCAAAATGTGGAAGATCAGGTCCGCGGATTCGTCAAGGATTTCTGTCCTGTCTTGCTTGACGCTGGCCAGAGCGAGTTCCAGACCCTCTTCACCGACTTTTTGGGCCAGTCTGTACGGACCACTTTCAAAAAGTTGTGTTGTGTAGCTGTCTTGAGGACGGTCGCTGTTACGCTGCTTGACGAGGTCCTTCAAGCGTTCCAGAAACAAAAGCGGCAATCCGGGAGCATCATTGAAACAGGTTTCGGTGCCAGTGTGGCACACTGGCCCCTGAGGATCGGCCTTGACCAGAAGCGTATCTCTGTCGCAGTCGATTGCAATCGATACAAGGTTCAGATAGTTCCCCGAGCTCTCCCCTTTCACCCAGAGTGTTTGCCGGGATCGAGAATAGAACGTCACCCTTCTGGACTGAATGGTTCTGTGCAGGGCTTCCTGATTCATGAAGCCCAGCATCAGAATCCGCAGATTGACAGCATCCTGAATGATTGCCGGAACAAGACCGGCTGCCTTTTCCCAGTCAATTTCATTGACGTTTATGGACATGGTTGTACGTTCTATCACCTTGTCAGCCTCCTACGCATCTCAGGAATCGCCACGGGGTTAAGATCACTAAGCCCACTTTGATGCAAATATTGATACCATGATGTTGAAAAGCCCCTGCGAACGCATGGGCGAGGGATACGCTGCACATTTCGGTCCGAAAGAATTCGCCGATCTTCTTGCGGTATGCCATAGCTGTTTCACTGCAGTCGCATAGGCAGGTTTCGGGACGCCAAGGATTGCTTGAGATTGCCGATGTGCAACTGCCGCGTATGAAAGACGGAGGCAGCCAACGCACCATCAACCCCAGCCATCTCAAACACTGCGGCAAAATGCTCTTCGTTGCCCGCTCCCCCGGACGCTATGATCGGGATTGTGACGGACCGCCGGATTTTTTGGAGCTGGGAGATGTCGTAGCCTTTTCGAACACCATCCTGATTCATGCAGTTGAGAACAATTTCACCGGCTCCCAACCCTTGAACCTGTTGCGCCCAATCCATGGTGTCGTGCGATGTTTTGCGGGTTTTTGCTGCATCCCCGGTGTATTGATGCACGATGAAATATTCGTTTTCACGAAAGCTGTCGATGCCGACGACAACGCACTGGGTTCCAAAGGCCTGCGCCAGCTCAGAAACGAATTCGGGCCTCTCGATGGCGGGTGAATTGATCGATATCTTGTCGGCTCCGTCATGCAGAACTTTTTCGGCATCCTCAACGGACCGTATGCCTCCCGCCACACAGAACGGTATGTTGATGACCCGCGCCACTTTTCGTACCCAGGCCTTGTCAACCACTCGGCCATCACTGCTGGCCGTAATGTCGTAGAAAACCAGCTCATCGGCACCTTCGTCGGCATAGCGCTGGGCATGCTCCAGTATATCACCCATATCCTTGTGATTTCTGAATTGAACGCCCTTGACAACGCGGTCGTTCTTGACATCCAGACACGGGATGATGCGCTTGGTCAACATGCAGCCTCCAAGGCTTGCTCAAGGGTGAAGACCCCTTCGTGCAGAGCTTTCCCGACAATGACGCCAGCCGTCTGCAATGCTCGCAGGTCGTCAAGGGATTGCACTCCTCCCGAAGCCTGCAGCGCAATGTCTGGAAATAAATGTTGCACGTGGCGGTAGAGGTCGCGATTGCAACCCTGCAAGGTTCCATCGCGTGAAATGTCCGTACACAGAACGTGCCGTAGCCCGGCCAGCCGAAAGTCGGCGATGAATGATTCCAGGGTCATGGGGCTGAGTTTCTGCCATCCCGATACGGCTATGACATATTCATCGTCATGCCGGCGCACATCGGCGGCCAGGCAAATCCTCTCGGATCCGCATTCGGCTATCATTCCCTTGACTCGATCCGGCTCTTGAATGGCCAGAGAACCAATGACGACCCGGCTCGATCCGGCCGCCAGAAGGCGGGTGACATCGTCGTGTGTTCGTATGCCTCCCCCAGTCTGAACCTTGAGTGTGCTGGTCTGGATAATCTCATCGATGATGGAGATTTGTCGCTTTACGGGATCTCGCACTCCGTCCAGATCGATCAGATGCAGCCATTCGGTGCCCTGATGGCTGAATTGTCGAGCGACATCAACGGGAGAGCTGTCATATATCGACAGGCGCTTGAAGTCGCCTTTGAGCAGGCGTACGCACTGTCCATTCATCACGTCAAGGGCTGGATATACGATCATGTGGGCATGTTCAGAAAGTTTTTTAAAATCTGTGCTCCGGCTGAGCCAGAGCGTTCCGGATGAAACTGACATCCCATGAAGTTGTTTCGGGCAACAATGGCCGAAAAGGTGTCTCCGTGCGAGCAGGTGCCGATCGTGTAAGCGCAGGCGGGAGCAAAGTAGCTGTGAGCAAAATAGAAGTGACTCCCCTGGCAAACCTCCTTCAGCAGGACATGGTCGCAGCAGAAATCAACACGGTTCCATCCTATGTGCGGGATCGTTTTCTCCGGCTCGGGCGTAAAGTGTCTGACGCGTTCCGGGATGACATTGAGCAAATGGCAGGCCCCCTCCTCGGAAGCGGCAAATAGGAGTTGCATGCCGACACAGATACCCAGCACCGGTTGGGTAAGGGATGCAATGCACTTGGTCAACCGGTTTTCCTGCAGCTGTCTCATCGCTGCACCGGCGGCCCCGACTCCAGGGAGAATGACCCGGTCCGCTTGCCGAACGATCTGGGGATCGGATGTCAGGATTGCTTCGGCGTCAAGCCTTTTCAGGGCAAACTGGACTGAGGCGATGTTCGCTCCACAGCAGTCGATGACGGCAATCATAAGATCCCCTTGGTGCTGGGGATATCCTGACCCTCTTGGCGGATGGCCTGGCGCAGGGCTCGCCCCAAACCCTTGAAACAGGCTTCCACCATGTGATGGGTGTTTTGTCCCGATACCGCCACATGGAGCGTCGCCTGAAGGTTTTCCGCCAGGGATCGAAACACGTGTTCTACCATGTCGATGGGCAGCGGGTGATTCGTGGTGCCGACATAGGCATCCGGAAACGTGCCCTCAAAACGAAGATATGATCGTCCGCCAATATCCAGAGCCACCGTGGCCTGTGCTTCATCCATGGGCAGCACAACTTCATGTGAGCCATATCGGCCGATGCCGATTTTGGTCCCGAGCGCCCGGCGCAAGGCTTCGCCAAGGGCAATGGCACAGTCCTCAAGTGAATGATGGGCCTCGACATCCAGATCACCCTGACATTCGAGCTCAAGGGCAAAACCCCCATGCCGCGCAACCTGCTCAAGCATGTGATCGAGAAAGGGAAGGCCGGATTCGATCAGGACAGGTGATGTACGATCAAGGTCAACACGAACAGCAATGCTCGTTTCGCTTGTCGTCCGCGTGCCCGTAGCCTGACGCTCGCTGGACTGGCTTGCCGGCTTGTCCCCATTCAGAGTCGCCACGAGGCAATCCATTTCATGGCGGCTTCCTATTGCGATGCGAATGCAGTTTGCCAGTCCAGGCTGATGCGACTGATCCCGAACAACGATGTGCGCACCCTTGCATCTGGCGACAAATGCCCGGGCATCATGGACTCTGATGAGAACGAAGTTCGTCTGGGACGGCAGAACCTCATCAACCTCATGCAAGGTTTCAAGCTGGGGGATGAAGTCGCGTTTGATTTCTTGAAGCTCCCTCCGCTTTTTGGCCAGGCGCTCAAGATTGGTCGGGTTCAGGATACGAACTGCCGCCTCGACCACAGGCACCGGGACAGGGTAGGGCGGGAGAAGCTTGAGCAGCAGTTCAATAACCTCGGACCGCCCCAATGCCGTACCGCATCGCAGGCCGGCCGCAGCATGGGACTTTGACAGGGTTCTGATGACTACAAGGTTGGGGTGGCTTTCAATGCGGCTGATCATGCTTTCGCAATCAGTGAATTCGACGTAGGTCTCGTCAACGACCACCAAAGCCGTGTCTTCGAATTTTCGGCATAATTGAATGATGTCATCAATCCGCATGACATTTGCCGTTGGATTGTTGGGGGAGCAGACAAAAACGATTTTGGTGTTGGCATCAGCCGATTCGGCGATGCCATTCAAGTCCAGCTGGAAGTCAGTCGTCAAGTCAGCCCGTCTGGTTTCGATGCCATGTAGAGTGGCTGAGTGCTCATACATGCCAAAGGTTGGAGGACATATGATGATATTGTCGTCATACGGCAGGCAGAATGCCCGTATGAGCACATCAATGACCTCATCGGCCCCCCGCGCGACCATCAAGTTCCGGGATGAGACATCATACAGTCGGCAAAGTGCGTTGATCAATGATTCGGGCTGCTGCTGGGGGTATCGTGACAGTCCTTCGCACCCGACCAAGGGTTCATAGGGACATTCGTTGGCATCAAGATAGATTGTTTGCTCGGTCTTGGCGTGCAGTTTCCGTGCCGAGGAATAGCCACGCATGGCGACGAGGTCGGGTCGAGCCCGGGACAGAATTGACATCATTCCAACCTGTTTTGCTCGAAGCAGTTCAGAATGTCATCGACCAGCCGGGGATGGCCGGCAGCGACAACGCTATATCGGCCTGAAAAGGCATCGTCATGGTCAAACCTCCTGTTCGCGTAATCGTTCCCGTCAAGATCGACGACCACAAGCCCGGCATCAAGCATGATCGGAAGCAGGGGAACGAGATCATGTGCTTTCAGGTTGTTTTCAATCACGGCATCGATCGTGCCATCCACGACACCGGTAAAACCGATGCAATTCAGGTGGGTGCGGATGGCCATGGCCGTGCCCTGAACCGCCCTGATTCCACGCTGCAAATCAGCCGTCTCAAACATTCCGTCAGGATTGGTACAAGCCACGACGCTTCTGTCCAGCCGGTCGGTCCGAGTCGCCGCACCCCGCGAATCGGAAAACCAATGTGTCCGATTGATCGGGTCACTGACAGCTCCCAGTACGGCTCTCCCCTTGTAAATCAGTCCAATCAGGGATCCAAAGCCGCCGGAAATTTTGGCCAGAAATTCCCTTGTTCCATCCAGCGGATCAAGCACCCAGATCCAGTCGGCATGCGGATTCATGGCTCCAAATTCTTCGCCTTGGACGCCATGGTCTGGATATGTGGAAGAAATCAGGGTTCGCAAGGCTTCTTCGGTCGCACGGTCAGCGACGGTTGCCGGCGTGTTGTCCGATTTGGTCTGAATGCCAATGTCAGTACCTTCGCAATAGGCTTGAAAAGTATTCTGCAGGATATCGTCTGCTTTAGGCACTAGCCTGTCTCGCGTGAATGTCAGCAAAGCGTGCCGGTTCATGACCGCTTCTTTCCCAATGCGTCCGTCATCAGCTGTCGGAGTTGTTGGGCTTTTTCGGGACTTTTCAGCACCGGGCGAGCGAGTACCTGAAGTCGCAACAAAGGGCACAACGAGTTGGTCAAGCCAAGCTGTACGGGATCGTGCATCTGTTCTTCAGTCTAGCATTTTCTCGATCGGCAGAACCAGAATTGAACTGGCTCCTCGAGCCTTCAGATCTTCCATGGTACACCAGAATATGCCTTCGTCGCATACGGCGTGCACGGCAACAAGGTCGTCCCGACCTTGGAGGGTGATGACAGTGGGTGATTCGCTTCCGGGCAAAATGGATTTGATGTCATCCAGTCTTTCAACCGGGCAGTGGAGGGTTACATACTTTCGGGTTTTGGCGGCTTGCACGCCCCTCAGTCGCAACATGAAACGTTCCAGTAGTTCTTCCTGTATCGGATTGCTGACATTGTTGCGAATCAGCACGGACTGGCTCTCAAGGACAATTGCAACCTCCTTGAGCCCATTGGCGGCAAGAGTTGTACCGGTTGAAACCAGATCGCAGATGGCATCCGCCATTCCAAGCCGTGGAGCCACTTCAACGCCACCTTGCATCAAGACGATGTTGCACTTGATCTTGAATGTTTCAAGAAACTGGGCCAGCAAGCCCTGATACGATGTAGCAATCTGTTTGCCGCGCAGATCCGGCAAGCCCTGATAATTCCAGGCACTGGGAACGGCAATGGACAGACGACACCGCCCGAAGCCCAATTCGAGGAGTGTCTGTATGTCTTTGAACTGCGGGCTTGACGTGCGAACCTGTTCATCCAGCAGCACATTCTGACCGATGATACCGATGTGACAGGCATTCGTGGCCACAAAAGTCGGAATATCGTTGTCCCGAACGAAAAACACGTCAAGGGGAAAATTCTGAGCCGTGCAGAACAGCTGATCCTTGCTTTTCAGCAGGTCGATGCCACACCTTTCCAGCAAGGCTCGAGATTCATCGGCCAGTCGTCCCGATTTCTGAATCGCCAGTTTCAGCCGTTCTTCCTTAATCATGGCCGGCTTGATTGCGTCGGAACGGGTAACGGGACCGTGATGTCATTATCCAGTCATGAGCCGAATGCGGCGGCGAGAGGGCGCCAAGCCGAAATTTGGCGGACGCATTCCGACTGATCGCACGGGAAGCTGGAAGCATCATTGATGATGAGACCAGTCAAGAAATCATTTCCCTCATGTATTGAACCGTGTCCTGTTCGCTTGCGTCCTACGTTGGGACCAAAGCCCAATAGTTAAGGTCAAGCAGCAGATTTTCATCGTATTTTCCCGAGACGTCATACTTTTTGCCCGCCGCACTCTTCGTGATGAAGGTTCTCAATTTGAGGGCTCCAATTCGATTTTGGTGAAAGTCATGGGTATCCTCGACTTCCGACCAGGCCCTGATCGTATCGCCGGCAAAGCATGGATTGACATGTACGCCACCATTCAGACCGGTGATGATCTGGGCATTGGCCAGACCATTGAAACTCAGGGCTCTGGCCATCGAGATCATGTGCCCGCCATAGATCAGGCGCCGCCCATCGCTCCTCACCGTCGTGTCAAAGTGAACCTTGGCGGTATTCTGCCAAAGACGCGTTGCCAATATGTGCTCGGCTTCTTCAATCGTGATTCCATCACCGTGATCAATAACTTCTCCGGGTTCGTAGTCATGCAGGCGAAACGGCTCTCCAGCCCAGTCAAAACGGTAGTTGGAGAAGTCCAGGCCCTTGGGGAGAATCAGCGATTCCGGCTTGATGCTTGAAGCCAGTTCCGGCACGACCGTTTCGGGAGACGGCGACTTGAAGCTCTTTTTGCGAATCATGACCCAACGAACATAATCAAGAACGCGTTGTTCGTTCTGGTTGAAGCCGCTGGTCTTGACCCAAACGATTCCGGTTTTGCCATTGGAATTTTCCTTCAGGCCGATAACTTCGGATTCGGCATAAATCGTATCACCGCCATACACCGGATGTTGGAAGCGGCCTTGGGCATAGCCCAGGTTTGCCACCGCGTTCAGCGAGATATCGGAGACGGTTTTGCCAAAGACCACATGAAAGACAACCAGATCGGGGACAGGTGATTCTTCTAGCCCACACTGTCGGGCGAATTCATCCGAAGAATACAGCGCGTGTCGAGATGGGTAGAGGGCTGTGTAAAAGGCGCGTTCACCGGCCGTAATGGTTCGTGGCGTGGCGTGGTGGATGACCTGTCCAATCCTGAAGTCTTCAAGATACTGGCCCTTGTTGAATTTGTTTGATTGCATTGATCCTGTTTATTCGCCGTCTGATTGTTTCCTCATGTCCGGCTGTAAGGCCAGAGTTCGACGTGAGACGCCGTTTTTCCAAATAAAAAGTCATTCAAGACGGTGAAGTCAATTGAAAGTCATTGCAAAAGGCAAATATGTTCACGCAATGTCAGGGTCGATTATTGGGTCTGACATCACGCAATTGAAAGATGAATGGAGCGGATAGAATGAGCTTCTTGCCAGTACCCGACACGGTTTCGCGCATGAATCGCAGCGAACTGGCCGTGCCAGGCAGCCAACCGAATTTTTTTGAAAAATCCCTCAGGTCGCAAGCGGATGTCATTTTTCTGGATCTGGAAGATGCCGTGGCTCCCGACGAGAAGGATCAGGCGCGAAGAAACATCATCGAGGCGTTGAACGATCTGGACTGGAGCCAGAAGACGGTATCGGTCCGGATCAATGGGCTGGACACTCATTGGATGTATCGAGACGTTGTCGAAATCGTGGAGCAGGCCGGTCAGTTCATTGACCTGATCATGATTCCCAAGGTTGGATCAAGTGCAGATATATACGCTGTGGACATGCTGGTTACGCAAATCCAGATGGCCAAGGGGATGACGAACAGGATCGGCTTCGAGCTCATCATTGAAACCGCCATGGGCATGCAAAATCTGGCCGAAATCGCGGCGGGTTCAAAGCGGAACGAAAGCCTTCATTTCGGTGTGGCCGATTATGCCGCCTCAACGGGAGCCCGGACAACGAACATTGGTGGAGCCAATCCCAGCTACTATGTTCTGACCGATCCGACAGAGACCAGCGAACGTGCGACCCATTGGGGTGACATGTGGCACTATGCCTTGTCCAAAATAGTTGTTGTGGCCCGTGCAAATGGGTTGCGTCCCATCGATGGCCCTTTCGGTGACTTCTCCGATGCTGAAGGGTTCACGGCCGCCGCCTTGCGGGCTTCGGCCTTGGGGTGTGAAGGCAAATGGGCCATTCACCCAAGCCAGGTTGCCTTGGCCAATGAAGCGATGAACCCTACACCCAAGGAGATTGAAAAGGCCCGCCGAATCATTGACGCCATGCGGACGGCCGAGAGAGAAGGTCGAGGAGCGGCCGCACTGGATGGAAAGCTGATTGATTACGCTTCAATTCGACAGGCCCAGACCTTGTTGGGCAAGCTCGGAGAATCGCCCCAGTCAGGCTAATCGCAGGGTATCCATTGATACTCGACTGAACTGAAACTAGATTGGAGGGAATGATGTCGAGAGCCAAGATATCACTTATCGGCGCCGGCCAGATCGGAGGGACGCTTGCCCATATGGTGGCGTTGGAAGAGCTGGGCGATGTCGTGATTTTTGACATTGTTGACGGCGTGCCTCAGGGCAAGGCGTTGGACATTGCCGAGAGCTGTCCGATTGTACGGGCCGACAGCCACTTCCAGGGAACGACTCGGTATCAGGATATAGCTGGTTCGGACGTGTGCATCGTCACCGCCGGTGTACCTCGGAAGCCGGGAATGTCCCGGGATGATCTTTTGGGAATCAATCTGAAGGTCATGAAGTCCGTGGGCGAGGGCATTGCCCGCTATGCCCCGAGCGCTTTCGTAATTTGCATTACCAACCCGTTGGATGCCATGGTGTGGGCCTTGCGCGAATATTCCGGCCTGCCGGCCAACAAGGTTGTCGGCATGGCTGGAATCTTGGATTCGGCTCGCTTCAGACATTTTCTGTCGCTGGAGTTCGGCGTGTCGGCAAAAGATGTAACAACGTTCGTTCTGGGCGGTCATGGCGATACCATGGTGCCGCTGGCTCGGTACTCGACCGTGGCCGGCATCCCCCTGCCCGATTTGGTAAACATGGGATGGACAACGCAGGACCGCCTTGATGCAATCATCCAGCGTACACGCGATGGCGGGGCTGAAATCGTCAATTTGCTGGGCACGGGCTCGGCCTATTATGCTCCGGCTTCATCGGCCATTGAAATGGCCAAGGCCTACCTTCGTGACCAAAAGAGGATTCTGCCTTGTGCCGCCAATCTTGACGGGCAATACGGACTGGACAACCTTTATGTCGGCGTGCCTGTCGTCATGGGTCAAGGGGGTGTCGAGAGGGTGGTGGAAATAAAGCTGAATGAAGCCGAAACGGAAGCGTTCATGACATCGGTCCGAGCCGTTCAGGATCTGTTGGAGGCTTGTCGGTCAATTGACCCCAGCTTGGGTTCATAATCGCGCGCATGAATATCGGTTTCATGCCATGGACCGTCCGACTTTGATATGATGTGCTCCCGACTTTGGGTAGATGGGATCAGGGAAAGGTTTTTATGAATATCCATGAATACCAGGCAAAGGAGTTGCTCAAGGCGTTCGGAATCCCTGTGGCTGAAGGCCGGGCCGTCCTGCGAGCGGAAGATGCCAAGACTGCGGCCGCGGAACTGGATGGCCCTGTCTGGGTCGTCAAGGCTCAAATTCATGCTGGAGGACGGGGAAAAGGTACCTTCAAGGAAGCGGATGCCGGTTCCGGAGGAGGAGTCAGAATCACTCGAACGGTCGAGGCTGCAGCCATCGAAGCGCGGAGGATGCTCGGCCGAACGCTTGTCACACATCAGACAGGATCGGTCGGAAAGCAGGTCAATCGCATATACATAGAGGAAGGGGCCGAAATTGCCCGGGAACTGTATCTTGCTCTTCTCCTGGACCGAGCAACCTCACGGGTGTCGTTTGTCTGCTCCACTGAAGGGGGGATGGACATTGAGGAGGTGGCGGCTAGCCAGCCGGACAAGATCGTGACCTTCAATGTAGACCCGGCAACGGGTATTCAGGCTTTTCACGGTCGACGAGCGGCCGCCGCTCTCAGGCTTGAAGGCAAGACCATCCGGGAATGCGTGCGCCTGATACAGAATCTCTACAGGCTGTTCATTGAAAAGGATGCCGAACTGCTTGAGATCAACCCGCTCATCGTAACCAAGGATGGAGACTTGAAGTGTCTGGATTGCAAGATGGGATTCGACTCGAACGCTCTTTATCGGAATCCACCAGTTCTGGCTCTCAGGGATGAATCGGAAGAAGACCCGAAGGAATTGGAGGCATCAAAGCACGACCTCAGTTACATAGCCCTTGACGGTGAAATCGGCTGCATGGTAAACGGAGCGGGCTTGGCCATGGCCACCATGGACATCATCAAGCTGCGGGGGTCTGAACCCGCCAATTTTTTGGATCTGGGAGGAGGAGCCACCCGGGAAAAGGTGGTTGAAGCCTTCAAGATCATTACTTCGGATCCGAATGTAAAGGGGATTCTGGTAAACATATTTGGCGGTATCATGCGGTGTGACATCATCGCCAACGGGATTGTTGACGCCGCCAAGGAAGTGCATCTTGAAGTGCCGCTTGTGGTCCGCCTGGAAGGTACAAATGTCGAAATGGGAAAAAACATAATCGCACAGAGTGGTCTGAACGTGATCGCCGCCGACAATCTGGGCGACGCGGCCACAAAGATCGTGCAGGCCATCCGATGACGGCTTGTCGATCTGCACAATAGAACGAAAAAGGGACGACTATCAATGGCCATTCTTGTCGATGCGAATACGAGAGTCATCTGCCAAGGCTTTACAGGGTCTCAGGGGACGTTTCATTCCGAGCAGGCGATTGCCTATGGAACCCGAATGGTTGGCGGCGTGACACCGGGCAAAGGGGGGCAGGATCATTTGGGATTGCCTGTATTCAACACGGCTCATGATGCAAAGGAGGCCACAAATGCCAATGCGTCTGCTGTTTACGTTCCCCCGCCCTTTGCTGCAGATGCAATTTTGGAAGCCATTGACGCCGAGATCGAACTCGTTGTCTGCATCACCGAAGGAATCCCTGTCCTAGACATGGTCAAGGTCAAAAGGGCACTTGAAGGTTCGAACACGCGTCTCATTGGCCCCAATTCCCCCGGTATCATCACTCCGGATGCCTGCAAGATCGGAATCATGCCGGGACATATTCACAAGAAAGGGAAGGTGGGGGTCGTATCCCGATCCGGGACGCTGACATACGAAGCCGTCAAGCAAACCTCCGACATCGGCCTGGGACAGTCCACCTGCGTCGGTATCGGGGGTGATCCGATCAAGGGAACGGAGCATGTTGACGTCTTGGAATTGTTCATGGCGGATGAGGAAACCCAAGCCATCATCCTGATCGGCGAGATCGGCGGTACAACCGAGGAAGAGGCGGCTCAGTTCATCCAGGATGAAGCGGCCCGCGGACGGGTCAAGCCCGTTGCCGGGTTCATTGCTGGCCTTACGGCACCACCGGGGCGACGAATGGGACATGCGGGAGCCGTTGTATCGGGCGGCAAGGGCGGAGCCGAAGAAAAGATCGACGCCATGCGAAGCGCGGGTTTCGTCATTGCCGACAGTCCGGCTTCCTTGGGCGAGGCCGTTATGAAAGCGATAAAGGCTTAGCCTTCTGATGGCAATAGGCAAATGTTAAAGGATGAGCTGAACGATGGCTGAGAAGGTTTCAAACTTGGATTATCATGCCACGAGCTTCCTGTCCGGTGGCAATGTCGAATATATCGAGAGGCTCCACAGCCAATATTTGACCAACCCTCAGCGTGTCGATACATCCTGGCGCGAATACTTCAGTTCTCTGGGAGCAACATCCACTCCGCCCAACGGCGGTCGTCTGCCGTCATGGGCCCGACCCAACTGGCCTCAGGTTCCGCGAACGGAAACCCTGTCGGCCCTTGATGGCCAATGGTCCCTCGACGTAGAGGAGGTTGGACATCGCATGGAGACTGTGATTCGGGCCCGGGCGAATCAAGGCGGGATCGGTCTCACTGATGACGAAGTCCATCGGCAGGTGCTGGATTCAATCAGAGCCTTGATGGTCATCCGGGCCTATCGGATCAGGGGGCACAGAATCGCCCATCTCGATCCGCTTGGGCTCCATCATCACATCTACCATGCCGAACTGGACCCGGCAAACTTCGGCTTTACGGAAAATGATCTGGATCGCCCCATATTCATTGATTACGTGCTGGGCGTTGAAATGGCGACCATGCGCCAGATCGTTGAACTGCTGAAGCGCACCTATTGCGGCACCTTCGCACTCCAGTTCATGCACATTTCGGATCCGGAACAGTCCGCGTGGCTGAAAGAGAGAATTGAGGGATACGGCAAGGAAATGCAGTTTACGGCCCAGGGGCGAAGGGCCATCCTGAACAAGCTTATCGAAGCGGAAGGCCTCGAGCAATTCTTTCACATCAAGTATACCGGCACCAAGCGCTTTGGCATTGATGGCGGTGAAGCTCTCATTCCGGCCCTCGAACAGATCATCAAGCGAGGCGGTTCCCTGGGCATCAAGGAAATCGTCATCGGGATGCCCCATCGGGGACGTCTGAATGTTTTGGCAAACGTCATGGGCAAGCCCTACCGAGCCATCATGCACGAATTTCACGGTGGCAGTTACAAGCCCGACGAAATCGAAGGGTCGGGCGACGTCAAATACCACTTGGGGGCCTCTTCCGACCGGGCTTTTGACGGGAATGAGGTTCATCTGTCCCTGACAGCCAATCCGTCCCATCTTGAGGCTGTCAATCCCGTAGTTCTAGGCAAGGCCAGAGCCAAGCAGGACCATTATGATGACGAGGATCGCACGCAAGTGCTGCCCGTTCTCCTTCATGGCGATGCGGCCTTTGCCGGTCAGGGCATTGTGGCCGAGTGCTTTGGCTTGTCTGGCTTGGTTGGGCACAAGACCGGTGGAACGATCCATTTCGTCGTCAACAATCAGATTGGCTTCACGACAGCACCGTTCTATTCACGGTCCTCGCCTTATCCAACAGATATTGGTCTCATGACGGAAGCCCCGATATTCCATGTCAACGGTGACGATCCTGAGGCCGTGGTACATGCCGCCAGGGTGGCAACAGAGTTCAGGCAAAAGTTCCACAAGGACGTGATCATTGACATGTTCTGCTATCGTCGGTTCGGCCACAATGAGGGTGACGACCCGATGTTCACGCAGCCCCGGATGTATCGTTCGATACGCAAGCACGAAACGACACTGGAACTGTATTCAAAAAAGCTGGTTACCGAGAAGTTGGTGCCGCTGAGCGAAATTGAAGAGAAAAAAGCCAGCTTCCGCAAGCGGCTGGAAGAGGAGCTTGAGGCCGCCAAGAACTATCGACCGAATGACGTTGATTGGCTGGACGGTCGCTGGTCTCATCTCGGAACCCGTACCGGTCCCGATGATTTTGCTCGTGGTTCCACAGGCATCAGACCTGAAGTGATCGAACAGATCGGCCAAGCCCTTTGTCGCGTCCCAGACGGTTTTAATCTTCATCCAACCTTGAAAAGGTTCGTGGAAAACCGCAAGAAAGTGTTCGCTTCAGGCGCCGGTTGCGATTGGGCCGTGGCAGAAGCCCTGGCTTTTGGCAGTTTGCTGCTCGAAGGGTATCCAGTTCGGCTTTCAGGTCAAGACAGCACGCGTGGCACGTTCAGCCAACGGCACTTGGCCTTTGTTGACCAGGAAAACGAGGAAAAGTACTACGCGCTGAACAACATCAGCGATAATCAAAAACATTTGGAGGTCATAGATTCCATGCTGTCGGAGTTTGCCGTACTCGGGTTCGAGTATGGTTACTCCCTCTCTGAGCCCAATGCCTTGGTATTGTGGGAAGCCCAATTCGGTGATTTTGCCAACGGAGCGCAGATCATCTTTGATCAGTTCATCGCTTCGGGAGAACGCAAATGGCATCGCATGTCAGGAGTGACCATACTGCTTCCACATGGGTTTGAGGGTCAAGGACCGGAACATTCCTCCGCTCGCCTTGAGCGGATTCTTCAGCTGTCGGCCGAAGATAACTGGATAGTTGCCAATTGCACGACGCCGGCCAATTACTTCCATATTCTCCGACGTCAGCTTCATCGAGATTTTCGCAAACCCTTGATTCTCATGACCCCAAAATCTCTTCTCCGGCACAAAATGGCCGTGTCCTTTCTGGCCGACATGCACGGAGACACATCCTTTCATCGCCTTCTTTGGGATGATGCACAGAAGGGCAATTCCGATACAGAGCTTGTTCCGGATGAAGCGATCCGGCGAGTCGTCATGTGTTCTGGCAAGGTTTACTATGACTTGCTGGCCGAGAGGGACAAGCGAGGTATTGAGGACATTTATCTTCTGCGCGTCGAGCAGCTGTATCCTTTTCCGGCATTCAGCCTGATGTCCGAAATGGAACGATTCCAGCAGGCGGACGTGGTGTGGTGTCAGGAAGAACCCAAGAATCAGGGGGCCTGGACATTTATTGAACCGAACATTGAGTGGGTGTTGAACAAAATCGAGGCTCGGACAAGGCGAGCGAAATATGTGGGCCGCACGGCATCCGCCTCCCCGGCGACCGGCTTGCTGTCGAATCACAAAAAAGAGCAGAAGCGATTGGTTGATGAAGCGTTAGGAATGACAAATGACAAGTGAAATTCGGGTTCCAACTCTTGGAGAAAGCATCTCTGAAGCTACGGTGGGCAACTGGTACAAGAAGGTGGGCGAAGCCGTCGAGGCGGATGAAACTCTTTGCGATCTTGATACCGACAAGGTGGCCATAGAAGTACGAGCTCAAACAGCCGGCACACTCAAGGAAATTGTCGCCGCCAAAGGTGCCGATGTTAAAGTTGACGCCTTGTTGGCTGTCATATCGGAGGGGAAGTCTGAGACTTCATCCGACACGCCAGAGGCGAAAGAGCAAGTTCAGCCGGTCGATGGACAAGAACTCAGGACAGAAGCCAACGGGTCAAGGGCAACTCAGGATGCACCCTCCGCTCGACGGCTGATGGACGTCGAGGAGGTGGAGCCGGGTCAGATTCAGGGCTCCGGCCGGGATGGCCGGGTCATGAAGCCGGACGTTGTCAAGTTTTTGGAGGCCCCCGTTGCCCTTGGTGCCGCAAAAAGCGAATCAGGACAGCCCCCCGGGCCGATGTCGTCATCGCCCGAACTGGAAGAAAGAATTCCGATGACGCGCCTGCGTCAGACCATTGCCAATCGATTAAAGTCAGCCCAGAATACGGCCGCCATACTGACGACTTACAACGAGGTTGACATGACCAATGTGATGCAGCTTCGAAGCGAGTACAAGGAGGTCTTTACGCACAAGTTCGGCATCAAGCTGGGTTTCATGTCGTTTTTTGTGAAGGCCTGCTGCAACGCTCTGCTGGAAGTGCCTGAGGTGAATGGGGAAATCGATGGCACAGACCTTGTGTTCCGCCAATATGTCAACATGGGGATTGCCGTTGGTACACCGACAGGTTTGGTTGTGCCCGTGGTACGTCATGCTCAGGCTCTCAGTTTCGCTGAAATTGAACAGACCATCGCGGATCTGGGCGTCAAGGCAAAAGACGGCAAGCTGACTCTGGATGACATGCAAGGAGGAACATTTTCGATCTCGAATGGTGGCGTCTACGGTTCCTTGATGTCGTCTCCCATCTTGAATCCGCCTCAGTCCGGCATCCTGGGGATGCACAAGATTCAGGAACGGCCCGTGGCCATTGATGGTCAGGTTGTCATCCGGCCCATGATGTATCTGGCCCTGTCCTATGATCATCGAATTGTCGATGGCAAGGGGGCCGTCACTTTCTTGGTCAGGGTCAAGGAGGCTATTGAAGATCCCCGGCGTCTGTTGCTGGAAATATAGGCCCATGCCGTCGAATCCAGTCGATCAAAAGAGGAAACCGTGACATGTATGACTTGATCGTAATCGGTGGTGGACCCGGCGGATATGTCTGCGCCATAAGGGCCGGACAGTTGGGTCTGAAGGTCGCTTGCGTCGAGAGTCGGCCCACTCTCGGGGGCACATGTCTGAACGTGGGTTGCATTCCATCCAAGGCACTTCTCCACGCGGCTCATCAGAAGCACGAAGCCGACACCAATTTCGCGAAGCTGGGGTTGGACATCGAGGGAATCTCGGTCGACTGGTCCAACATGCAGAAGTACAAGCAGTCGACGATTGATGCCAATACGGGTGGGATAGAGTTTCTGTTCAAGAAAAACAAGGTGGACTGGATCAAGGGAGTCGGCGAGATCGTCGAGGCCGGAAAGGTCAAGGTTGGTGATGAGGTCCATGACACTCGCAACATAGTGATTGCCACTGGTTCCGTTCCCGCAACGCTCGGAAGTGTCAAGATTGACGAAAAGCATGTCGTGACTTCCACCGGTGCTCTGGAGTTGGAGTCAATTCCGTCAACAATGGCCATTATCGGTGCCGGTGTCATCGGCTTGGAGCTTGGCTCTGTCTATTCATGGCTAGGCACCAAGGTCACGGTTCTGGAGTATCTGGACCGAATGACCCCGGGCATGGACCTGGAAATGACCAAGGCCTTTGAAAGAATACTCAAGAAGCAGGGTTTGACGATCAAGTTGGGGGTTGAAGTGACGTCAGTGGAAGGTTCAGAAAATGTTCAGGAAGTGGCTTACAAGGTTCGCAAAACGGGCAAGGAAGCCATTGAGACGGCCGACGTTGTCTTGGTGGCGACCGGCCGCAAGCCCTACACTGAAGGCTTGGGCCTTGAGAAGTTGAAGATCCTGCAAACGTCGCATGGTCAGATAGAAGTGGACAGTCGATTTGAAACCAACATAAAAGGTGTTTTTGCAATCGGAGACGTAATCCAGGGGCCCATGCTGGCTCACAAGGCTGAAGATGAAGGTATTGCCGCGGCCGAAGAGGTGGCTGGCAAGAAGGGATATGTCAACCACGATGTCATTCCGTCAATCATTTACACTCAGCCGGAAGTTGCCGCTGTTGGTCTTCATGAAGAACAGTTGAAGGAGGCAGGGATCAACTACAAGGTTGGCAAGTTTTCGTTCCGGGGAAATGCCAGGGCCAAGTCGATCTTTCAGGCCGACGGGTTCGTCAAGATGTTGGCCGACAAGAATACGGACCGTATTCTGGGCTGCCATATTCTTGGTCCCGCTGCCTCCGATCTGATTCAGGAAATATGTCTGGCTATGGAATTTGGCGCATCCGCCGAGGACGTGGCCTTGACTTGTCACGGCCATCCCACATATTCAGAGGCGGTAAGAGAGGCAGCCTTGGCCTGCGGCGACGGAGCCATTCACGCCTAACTGTCAGACCGGTTTCTTCCGAGACTCGAAATTGCAACTATTGAGGAATGATATGCCTGATGAAAGAGGCTCAAAGCATTATTGTGAAATCTGCCGGATCAAGTTCTATGATCTGCTCAGGGAGCCGGTCGAGTGTCCAGTTTGCGGCATTCGTGTCGAAGTTTACTTTAGCGACAGCTCGGATGCGGGCGAGGATCCAGATGCCGTAGAGGATGCCATCGAGCTTGATGTTTCGTCGTTTCCGACCAAGACTGACGGTGCAGAAGATGGAGTTATCCGCGTTCCGGCTTCTTCCGGGGATGCCCTTGACAGCGACGATACGGTCTCACTTGATGAGATAAAGGACGTGTCGACAGAAAGCCGGGATCAATAGTGAACGTCAGACATCAATGAAACCTCCGGGAAAAGTTGAAACAAACTTTACAACCCGGACGGGTTGTATATATTTGGGTTACGGTTCCCAGAAAGCCGAACAGGTTGGGATTAAAAGGGAATTCGGTGCGGAGTAGCCATCAGGCGCCAAGGCCGAAACTGCCCCCGCAACTGTAAGCGGAGAGTGTCTTCAGGAACAGCCACTGACGTTAAGTTGGGAAGGTTGAAAGAGCACGATGACCCGCGAGTCAGGAGACCTACCGTGCTGTGCATGTCTTCCGGACGGGGTGTTCCGCAATGGGCTGACGGCAGGAAATGCTTCCGGCTGCGTTCATCTCCCGAACGAAAGACCATAAGGATTTTGGTCTCCATTTCTGGGGTGGCAACGCGATGGTAAATGCAAGGTTGGAAGTAAGGGACGTATCCTGGGGGATTCCTCATAATCCAGGCATAATTTCGGATCTGAGCTTTACGGTTCAGCCCGGTGAAATTTTGGGAGTGGTAGGACCAAACGGGGCCGGAAAATCCACCCTCCTCAGGCTCTTATACAGGTATATCAAGCCCCTCAACGGCACCATTCGGATTGATGGCGATGATATCTGGACGCTCCGCTCCAGGATTGTAGCCCAGAAAGTCGCTGTTGTCCTGCAAGAAGGTTACACCGACTTTCCTCTAACGGTTCAAGAGGTCGTTGGCATGGGGCGCCTTCCCCATCAAAACGGCTTGGCCAGGCGAGGTGATGATTTGCAGGCTGTGTCGCGAATTCTGGCCGATCTAAACTTGGGCCATCTGGCATCCCGAACCATCAATAATCTGTCGGGCGGTGAAAGGCAAATGGTCATGGTAGCCAAGGCGCTGGCTCAGGAGCCCAAAGTACTGATTCTTGATGAACCGACCAACCATCTCGACATTCGCCACAAACTGGAAATTCTGGCTCTTGTCAAAGAGTTGGGAATCACGACTGTCTGTACACTGCATGACTTGAATTCGGCTGCCAATCTGGTGGACAAGATACTGGTTCTAGCCAAAGGGCGAAAAGTTGGCTTTGGCCGATTTGAGGACACCCTTTCACCACAGGTGATTGCAGATACGTTTTCCGTTTCGTCCTACAAGAATTACCTCAACCCCAATCATTCACTCCACTATTCCTTTCACCTTTAGGACACCACCCATGACACGGTTGCGAACAATCGTCGCTGCAACTCTTGCCGGTTTCATTGCCACTCAGGCTCTGACCTATCCGGTAACCGTTCAAAGCTGTGATCGGGAAGTGACATTTGATGCTCAGCCTAGCCGGGCCATGTCCAACGATACCAATATCACTGAAATGATGTTGATTCTGGGTCTGGAAGACCGGATGGTCGGTTACAGTGGAATATCAGAGACGCGAAAGATTCTTCCGCAACTTCGGGACAAATTGGCAAAAATCCCTCAGATTTCTCCCGACTATGCGACCAAGGAGGATATTCTCGGGGCCGACGCCGACTTTTATTTCGCGGGCTGGAACTATGGCCTGAGGGTAAATGGCGAAGTGACCCCTGAGAGCCTGGACAAGTTCGGAATCCAGGTCTACGAGTTAACCGAATCGTGTATCCACCTTGGTCCCCAGCCAGAGATTTCACTTGAGGCTTTATACAATGACCTGTCCAATCTGGGAAAGATTTTTGGGGTCGAAGATCAAGCCCGGAAGATCATCACCGGCATGAAGGAAGAGTTGGAGACGTTCTTGTCACAACTTAATGTGCTCGACAAGCCGAAAAGAGTGTTCGTATACGACAGTGGAGAAAGCGACCCCTTCACTGCCGGACGGTATGCCATGCCCAATGCACTGATTGCAGCGGCAGGTGGGAGAAACATTATGGATTCGGTCGACCGAAGCTGGACCACCGTGAGTTTCGAAGAAGTTGTTGCCGGGAACCCGGATTTGATCATTGTCGTAAATTATGGGGAAGTGACAGCTGAGCAGAAACGAGAATTCATTCTCAGTCACCCGGCCTTGCAAGATATAAGTGCAGTCAAAAATGAGAGTTTCCTCACTCTTGAGTACAGCGAGGTTACGCCTGGCCCCCAAAACATTGAGGCGATCAAGAAAATCGGCATGGCACTGTGGGATAATTGAGATTTTACAAGGGTTCCGGTGCAAGCATATCTCCGAATGAAACGGACTCCCCTTTACGTTTTTCTGGTGTCAGTCGCAGTACTCATTGCTGTTGTTGCTGCGTCACTCTCGTTCGGTGGAGTTCATGTTCCCCTAGAGAACGTGTGGCATATTCTGTGGGCAAGGGCAACCTTCGGGGAAATTGCCGCCGCCGTACCAGTTGGTCATCAAGCGATCATTTGGGAGTTGCGTCTTCCTCGAAGTCTGCTTGCGATCATGGTTGGAGCGGGCTTGACGATTGTGGGTATATCCCTTCAGGCACTCACTCGGAATCCACTGGCTGATCCGCATCTGTTAGGGATTTCGTCAGGTGGCGCTTTTGGCGCCATTCTTGCAATACTGCATGTTGGGCTGATCTTCGGACAAGTTACGGTTCCCATATTCGCCTTCCTTGGCTCCCTTGTGGCCACAGGAATGGTACTCGGATTCTCAAGCTTGACCCAAACCCATTCGGCGACAAAACTTGTGCTGGTAGGGGTAGCCATCTCGTTCGTGGTCATGGCTGCCGCCAACTTTCTGATCATATTGGGAGATCCCAAGGCTACTCACATGGTGGTCTACTGGATGCTTGGAGGCTTGGGCACTGCACAGTGGAGCATTCTGCCAAACTGCCTTGTTGTGCTTGGTGCATCGTCTCTTTATTTCTGGATTAGTGGGGCCAAACTGAACGCCGTATCGATGGGTGATGAGACAGCGTCAACGCTGGGAATTATTGTTCATCGTTTCAGATTGCAGGCTTTCGCTGTTGGAGCGCTGTTGACAGGAGTGCTGGTATCTTACTCGGGGGTTATAGGCTTTGTCGGGCTCATGATACCTCACATTGCCCGATTGCTGGTCGGAGGGAACAATACGGTCCTGGTACCGATTTCCGGTGTCCTCGGTGCCTTGTTCATGTTGACAAGTGATTTGCTGGCAAGAACCATATTGGCTCCACAGGTGATTCCTGTGGGGGTCATTACGGGCCTGATTGGAGGACTTTTTTTCCTCTGGTTGCTGACAAGACAGCAGATTCGGTGATTACGCCGTGTTTTGATGCGGTTGGCATCTCACACGAATCCAACGGCGTCAAGTGCGATTTGTCCTTTTCGTGTCATGGAGATCACCGCCACTGAATGTGCCATTGGTGTTTGTGCTACCAGTCTCGGTCTGTTCGATCATGAAGTCCATCAGACTAGGAATTCCTGGCTCCCAGAGCGTTTGGCTCGGTTGTTGCCATATATATCCCTTGTGCCGCAAGAACTGCTTGCGGTCCATCCTTCGCGCGGAATCCATCCCATCTAGCACCGCATTCAATTGCGTGTTCGTCAGACGATTGTCATGGGCACGAAAGGCAAGTGCGACGTTGCGAGCTAAAACTTCTTCACCGGCATCCTCAAATTCTCTCAAACGAATCTTGTAGTATCCGATGCGATCCGCCTGTGCGTCCCTGATCGTATTCCTTTGTTCCCAGGCACCGTCGCTTTCCGTCCAAAACGGCACTGAAAGCCGAGCGTCCATAAAGTTGCAGGAAATAGGGATAACGATTTGCCACGTGAACCAGGCGTTCAATTGCCTTGCTTTTTGTTACAAAACCAGCGTTCAGCAGAGGTTTGGCAAGGACCGCTGCCGCCGAATCCGGCTCTAGACGTCCAATCGCCAGCGTCTGTCCCCGGCTCCAATAACTCGCTCCCGTTGCTTGCAAAGTATCTTCCAGTCCCGGAGTGCCGGCCAGGACAAGGCCAGCGGGGATCATCTTGCCAGCGAGCTGGAGAGTATCGAGCAGGTTCTTTAAAACAGCCGGAGATGCGGTATGAGCTTCATCAAGGGTCATAAGAATGGGGCGTTTGGAGGCAGTCATGACAGCGACAAGATTACGGCTGCTAAAACGAGGTCCGTGCGTTATGCCTACACCGCCTACACCCGGAAGTTGGATATTGGCATCAAACTGGACATTCTCAAGAAAATTCCAGTTGCCTCGCCGTGTTGCCAGTTGCTGGCTAACGCTGTCAATTAGCCCCTGCCGTTCGGCAAGATCATTCGGATCCAAAGTAATTAGATCTATTGGCGTCTCGAGCTCGGAGATCTGTCTTTCAAACCAAGTTATGAGTTCAGTCTTGCCATTGCCCCGTGGACCGTATATCCAAGTTTCCATGATGTCCGGTTGGCCATTCGCCAGAGACGCAAGCATGCTCTTTAAGTGATTTTCAGCCGTCTTGCGCTGGCCACGATATGGCGGCGTTCGGCCAAAACCAGGTTTGAACGGATTGGCAACTCTTTCGGACATGCCGTATCCCCCAATGGCACCATACAGGCTGATTCAAATATACATGGCATGCCGAGTTTTACAAGTGCCACGACCAATGCAACCAACGATCACGCCGAAACCATGAAACTGATCTCGGCTTGGTTCAGTTCTTGAACTAAGTGGACAGCAATGGCAACTCGAAGGTCAAAAGCTGGTTGCCTATGCAATGTCGGTGCGACGATGTGTTCTTTTGAGCCGTCGACTACCGGACATCTTGGACAAGTCGAAACAACGGGCCACAGTTATCAAAGCAGGACAAGATACTCGTACGTAGTTCAATGCTGGCAAGACAAGGGTAAATTCAAGCATCAACCGAGAACAGTTCAGGCGTGATCAGACGGATTATTTCTTGAAAAACTTCATTCAGGTGATAGTCTCTGGGTGTGAAGACTGCGGACACACCAAGACTGTGCAACTTCTCCCGATCTTGATCAGGAATAATTCCTCCGACAACAACTGGAATGTTGTCCCGACCATGCTCAGCCAGTTTAGACATGAGATCACCAACCAGCTCGACATGGGAACCAGACAAGATCGACAGCCCAATAATATGGACGTCCTCATCAATGGCCTTCCAGACGAGTTCATCCACTGTATGCCGAATGCCTTTATAGACGATATGCATACCAATGTCCCGAGCTCGGTAGGCAATTTGTTCGGCCCCGTTCGAGTGACCATCCAGTCCTGGCTTGCCAATCAGGATTTTTAGGCGTGTTCCCAGTTTTCTGGACACGGCATCAACGGCGTCTCTCAGTTCTTCAAGCCCTTCCGTGTTGTTTGACGGGCTGCTGGATATGCCAACGGGAGTTCGAAATTCACCATAAACGGCTCTTAACGCGGTCGCCCATTCGCCGGTCGTGACTCCTGCCCGGGCAGCGTGGATTGAAGGGGGGATGATATTGCTGCCCAACTTGGCTGCCGCTGTCAATTCGGACAACGCGGACTGAACCTCTTCGTCGTCTCTGTTTTCTCGCCAGCGCCACAAGTCTTTGATGTGTGCGAGTTCGTCGATTTGAGTGCTCAGTACCGTATCTTTGTCATCAATGAGAGGAGAGGGCTCAGTCTCTTGATATGTGTTTACACCGACTAAAGGGATCTCGCCCGATTCAATCTTGCGAACCCGATCGGCATTGCTTTCCACGAGTCGCATCTTCATGTGCTCGATGGCCTTTACGGCTCCGCCAAGCGCCAGGATATGATCCAGTTCAGCCTTGGCCTCCCTCTTGATCTCTTCCACTTTGGCGTCAACGACCGGATTGCCATCAAAAAGGTCTTCATATTCGAGCAGGTCTGTTTCATAAGCCAAAATTTGTTGCATTCGCAGAGACCACTGCTGATCCCACGGTCTCGGCAATCCCAAGGCTTCATTCCAGGCAGGAAGCTGAATGGCTCGAGCGCGGGCTCTCTTCGAAAGGGTAACAGCCAGAAGTTCCAGCAATATGCGGTAGACATTGTTTTCGGGCTGCTGTTCCGTCAGGCCGAGGCTGTTGACCTGAACTCCATACCTGAATCGGCGGTATTCGTCCCGGGTTATCCCATAGCGGGTCCGGCAGATTTCATCCCACAAATCGACGAAAGCCCGGATCTTGCACATTTCAGTGACGAACCGGATGCCGGCATTCAAAAAGAAGGAAATGCGTCCGACGATAGGGGGAAACTGCTCAGCTGGTACCCTTGGCCGGATTTCATCCATTATTGCAATGGCCGTGGCCAGCGCGAATGAAAGCTCCTGTACCGGCGTGGCTCCAGCCTCTTGCAGGTGGTAGGAGCAGACGTTCATTGGATTCCATTTGGGAATGTTGTCGATGCAGTAAGTGGCAACATCTCCCATAAGCCGGAGTGAGGCCTCAGGAGGAAAAATGTAGGTTCCTCGACTCAAATACTCTTTTATTATGTCATTTTGGACCGTGCCGCGAAGAGCCTCGGGTTCCACCTTCTGTTCCTGGGCAAGCGCTATGTAGAGTGCCAGCAACCATGGAGCGGTTGCATTTATGGTCATTGAGGTATTCATCTGGGCAAGGGGAATCCCGTCAAACAGGGTTCTCATATCACCGAGATGACCGACCGGCACGCCGACCTTGCCGACTTCACCCTTGGCCAATGGATGATCACTGTCATAACCTGTCTGGGTTGGAAGATCGAAAGCAATAGACAGCCCGGTTTGCCCTTTGGCCAGATTGGTCTTGTACAGGGCGTTGGAATCCCGGGCCGATGAATGGCCGGAGTATGTTCGTATTATCCAGGGCCTGTCTTTTGAACTCATGGTACGCCTAGCAAATCATAAAGCTTTGTTCTGCAATGCAGCAATTATATCAGACCCTTACCATATTCCAAGATCAACCGGTTGGCTGCCCAGGATTCGATTTCGGCAACGACGATAACAGTTTGATCCATTTATGCATGGTTCTATACCGCATTGCCGGCAGTGACCAAATCTGAGTACGAATGAAAGACATATGCAGATGAGATTATCTCGTATGACGTTAAACGATGGAATATTTTCCTAAATATTCTTGATATCATTGTTGATAAAGGGACACCTTCCTACATTGCTAGCATGGCGGCGCACTCTTCGAGATCAATTGGTTCCTTTGCGAATCGCCTCGGGTTGCACTGAGTCTCCGTACTGCTCGAAAGGTTGTTAATCGGTTGCAAGTCATGACTTCGGCAGAACTCAAAACCAGACAAGACAGGGTGATTCCCAAGGGAGTCTTCCGGGAGGAAGTTGTAGAAGTAAAACACTACACGGACCGCCTGTTCAGGTTCCGCATTACGAGACCGAAGTCATTCCGATTTCGCTCTGGCGAGTTTGTCATGATTGGGCTGCCAGGTTCTGACAAGCCGATTTTCCGGGCCTACTCCATTGCGTGCCCAAGTTGGGACGAAGAACTCGAATTTTACTCCATCAAGGTTCCCGATGGCCCCTTGACAAAGGATCTGCAGAAAATTCGCGTTGGCGACATCATTTTGATGAAGCCCAAATCCACTGGAACACTTGTCAATGACGCTCTGCGTGAAGGCAACCGATTGTACCTGTTCTCGACTGGAACCGGTATCGCTCCATTTGCGTCGATCATCAGAGATCCGGAAACCTATGAAAAGTTCGAAAAGATTGTACTGACCCATACTTGTCGTTGGGTCGCCGAACTTGGATACGGGCAGAAATTAATTGAACTGACCAAGGCCGATCCATTAGTCGGTGAGGAGGCTCGGCGTCAGCTGGTTTATTATCCGACGGCAACGCAAGAGCGGTACACGACAAACGGCCGTATAACCCACTTGATTCAATCCGGCAAGATGTTTGACGACCTGTGTTTTCCAGACCTCAACCCTAAAGAAGACAGAGGCATGATCTGCGGTTCCATGGGCTTTCTCAAGGATCTGAAATCCTTGTTGTTGGATAAGGGGTTTGAAGAAGGATCCAACAGCGCTCCGGCCGACTTCGTCGTGGAGCGGGCCTTCGTCGGCTAAAAGCCAATCTGATCCGACTGAGTCCGTACACATGCCTTCCTGATTCCGAAGAGTTCCGAGGCATAGCGTGGTATTGATACGCTGGCATGAATCTTGCCGGAAGTCACGAAGCGAATTGGAAAACTGCAAACACACTCTCAAGTTCATTGCGGAGTGACATTTTTCCCCACGACTGACCACCAAATATCAAAATAATTATTGCACTGCAGCAAGTCGGTATTAGTTACTTTTAGAGTGAAAGAGTCAATCGAACAAACTGATTTGCAATTAACGGGTGTATCGATGAGCGTTGTTGAAGAATCTTCCCATCCCACGAGCACAGTTTACGAGGATCTCTATCCGGTTGGGAACATACCTCCCCTCGGGCACGTTCCGAAGCAAATGCATGCTTGGGTGATTCGTAGAGAACGTCAGGGTGTGCCAGCAGATGCAATGAAGATCGAAGTGGTTGATGTTCCAGAAATCGACAGTAGCGAGGTTCTTGTCCTGGTCATGGCTGCCGGGGTAAACTACAATGGCGTTTGGGCCGGCTTGGGCACCCCGATCTCGATGTTTGATGTGCATAAGGCCGATTATCACATCGCTGGTTCTGACGCCTCGGGAATCGTCTGGGCAGTTGGTGACAAGGTCAAGCGCTGGAAGGTTGGCGATGAAGTTGTCGTCCACTGCAATCAGGATGACGGGGATGATGAAGAATGCAATGGCGGTGACCCGATGTTCTCACCCAGTCAGCGCATATGGGGCTATGAAACTCCAGATGGATCCTTTGCTCAGTTCACCAGAGTCCAGTCGCAACAGCTGATGCGACGACCAAAGCACCTGACGTGGGAAGAGAGTGCCTGCTACACGCTGACCTTGGCTACCGCTTACCGAATGTTGTTTGGTCACCGGCCGCATATCATGCGTCCCGGACAAAATGTTCTCGTTTGGGGAGCATCAGGCGGTCTTGGATCCTTTGCCATACAGCTGATCAATACCGCCGGAGCCAATGCCATCGGCGTGATTTCCGATGAGAGCAAGCGACAGTTTGTTCTTGATCTGGGGGCCAGAGGGGTCATCAACAGAAAGGATTTCGATTGTTGGGGCCCGTTGCCGGTCGTCAATTCTGACGAGTACAAAGCCTGGTTCGCTGAAGTCAGGAAGTTCGGCAAGGCGATTTGGGACATAACCGGCAAGGGCAAAAATGTCGACATAGTGTTCGAGCATCCTGGTCAGGCTACATTTCCGGTTTCAACCTTTGTTGTCAAGCGAGGGGGCATGGTCGTAATCTGTGCGGGCACAACCGGTTACAATCTGACGATGGACGCCCGATACGTCTGGATGCACCAAAAACGTATACAAGGTTCGCATTTTGCCAACCTGAAGCAGGCCAGTCAGGCCAATCAGCTGGTCTTGGAACAAAGAATCGATCCATGCATGTCGGAAGTCTTTTCTTGGGACCAAATCCCCGACGCGCACATGAAGATGTACAAGAATGAGCATAAGCCCGGAAACATGGCTGTCATGGTTTGTGCTTCCCGACCAGGATTGAAGACGTTCGAAGACGCAATTGAGGCCGGTGAAGCCTTGTAGGTTCGTGAGCATCACCCGTTTACCAGAGTTCTGTGTCGTCACTTCGCACAAAATGGAAACGGGGCTTTGAATTGTACCATCGTCTCTTCGAGACTTGGTCAAGCAGTGTATCACAATGAATTAAATTCGGTGCCATGATGCTCTTTTGCACCGACCACACGCAAATTTATGATTGAATTTGGAATCGTTGTATGATTGTAGGGCATAATCCCTGATCACAGGCAACGGCCGGACGATGGGTTGAACTTGATCAACGATTCGGGATAGGTTCTCACTGTGAAGCTGGGTACAAACCAAAATTTCTGGGTTACTCCAGCTAGTGGTTGAACGTTGTTGAATTGAGGGTTGAAGAGGTAACGGCGGCGCTGCAGACAGGAGGAGACGGCATGAACGAAACAGGACAAGGCCATGAACACCGCAAGGGGCCGGGACACTGGCGCTTTTACGGCCGCCGGGAGGAGCGGGCTTGGCTGACGGAGCGCCTAGGCCTAGACCAGGAACCGTTTGTCGATCCCGACATGGCCCTGGCCATAGGCGGGCGCCGCGGCATCGGCAAGACGGAATTGCTGCGGGAGGTCTTCCGGCGGCATAAACAGGAGGCAACCGGCTCCCAAAGGCGCCGCCTGCTCATGGTCGACCTGCCGGTCCGGGACCAGGACGAGGATCACGTCGAGGCCATTATCGAGGCCATGGTCAATCATGACATGGAAGACCTGCTCGGAACCCTGCCGCCACGAAGATCACACCAAAATTCCGGCTTATGGGGCGGTATCATCATCCGGCACCTGCTGAAGCACGGCGTCATCGTCGGGCTGGACGAGTTTCACCACGCGCGCCCGAGTGGGCTGCCATCCGCCCTGAAAAAGATTATCGACGACCAGCGCAGCACCACGACGCCGGCGGAGAAACGCGTGTCCGGCCGCCTGGTTCTGATGGGCTCGCACCAGCAGCAGTTCCAGGACATGTTCGACAAGTCCCAGCCGCTCCATACGCGGGTCTATATCGAGCGCACCCTCCAGCCCTGGCCCTTCGATGCCATCTGGGAGATGGCCCGGGATCAAGGCTGGGACCGTCAACCCGAACGCCTCCACACGCTATGGACCGCCTATGGCGGCACTCCTCTGCTGTGGCGCGACCTGGCGCTGGCCCCGGACCCGTTGCGGCAGTGGCCAGCACCGAAAGGCCAGACGGCGGTCCGCGAGAGGAGCTGGCTTCAGGCCTGGCTCCGCTTCGAGCAGGAGGCCATCCGCCAGGATCCCCGGCGGGCCTGGAACAACAAGACGGTGATCGAGCTGGCGGAACCCCTGAGCTCCACCCTGATCGCCCTGGGCCGCCAGAAAAGCGCCGGTCACATGATGCCGGCCGCCGTCATCATCAAGAAACTGCGCGCCCGCGAGCGGGACAGCGGCCAGGAGCCCGGGCGCCTTCCCCGGCCCCATATCCTGGACGAGCGGCTGCACGATCTGCAGAGCGACACCGGCCGGGTCTGCGGCCGCAACCAGCTGACTGGCCTGCACGCCGACGACCGCAGCCATGTCTGGGCCATCGACGACCACCCGACTCTCTTCCAGATCCGGGTTCTCGGCCGGACCGCAGACGGGGAATCCTCCTTCCTGAGCGGACCGGAGCGGGTGGCCGACGGGGCCATGAAGCGGCTGAAGGATCTGGAGGGCGACATGCTGGAGCGGCTGGTTGTCCAATGGCTGGCCGCCCATCCCCAGCACATTAACAGTGTCTGGGGCGCGCTGCCGCCCGGCGGCCGGGATCATGTGGCCGACATCGACGGGCTGGCCCTCCTGGGCTGGGATGAGCCGGTGCGCCCGCAAGCCCACATGCTGGTCTGCGTCAACGCCAAGCGCACCAGCCGCGATCATAAAATAGAGGACTTCCAGAAGATCATCGACCGGTTCATGCAGGGCGCCGACCAGAACAGCGATATCCAGGTCCTGCAGACACTGCCACGGCATCACCTGTTCGTGTCACCCGTCATGCAGCCCGATGATCGGCAACGGCTGGAGGCGGACGGCCATCTGGCCTTCGACTGGCCGACCATGGCCGCCGAGATGCAGAAAGGATGGCCCCGCCTTCGAGCACTCATGCCGCCCGAGCCGGAACCCGCAGCCGAAGAGACGCCGGACACGGATGACGGGCCGAAGCCCTGAAGGTCGATGCAGCCGGCGGGGGCGGTCGGCATGGGGATAGCGGGCAAAAGCCTCCTTTGGGTGTCGTCGAGGGATCGACGGAGACCGCGGCTCCGGTGCAAGCCCGGCTCGACAATCTGATCGAGCGCGGGTTGGACTCGAAGAGCTGCCACTTGTTCATCGTGGATGGAGCCCAGGCACTGAGCAAGGCGTTGCGAATGCAAACATGTAGCACCCCATAAAATGGGTACCAGATGTGTCTACCGAGCTGCAAGCGGCTCAAAGTTGATGACGACACGGTGCCCTGTGGCTTCTGCAAATCGGTTGAGCGTGCGCGTGGATGGGGTTTCCTTCCCGCCCTCCAATCGTGCGATGTAGGATTGCGAAGTTTTCATGCGCTCGGCCAATTCCTGTTGGGTCAATCCTGCTGCGCCCCGCGCCTTGATGAACTGATCGGCCAGCGCGAACTCCTCATCGAGTGCCGCCAGCTCGGCCATGTATGCGGGGTCTTTGCGCCATGCGTCGAATGAGGCCTGTACGGGGATGGTTTTTTTGTCTCCTTCGTCATGGGTCTAGCTCCTTTGCCCTCGCTCGGGCGGTTTCGATCTCACGGCGCGGTGTCTTCTGCGTTTTCTTGGCGAAGACACGCACCACGACGATGCGTTTCTCCACGGCGGTCACGTAGATGGCCCGGGCCATCGTATCCCGGCCCTTCATGCGCATTTCCCAGAGCTAGTGGTTCGTTTCAATCATATGATACCCATTTTTCCAGGACTGCACCCAGTCCTCCGGCGACTTGCTCCAGCGAAAGGGTCGGGCCGGATGCTCATTGTGATGCGCAATGAACCCTTCCACCGCCGCCACGCACTCCGCCAGCGAGTTGAAGATGGCCTGCTTGAGCCGCTGACGGGCCAGTTTCGAGAAGAAGCCCTCCACCGCATGGGCCCATGATGCCGAGGTCGGCGTGAAGTGAAAGTGCCAGCGCGGATGATCCGCCAGCCACTTCAGAACCGTGGCCGATTTGTGGGAGGAGACGTTGTCCAGAATGACATGGACATCCCTGTCGGCATCGAGGCCCTCGGCCACATGGTCGAGGAAGGCGACGAAGTCCTCGGAGCGATGCCGCTCGGTCATGCGGCCAATCACGCAACCCGTGGCGACATCCAGGGCGGCCAGCAGGCCTGTGGTGCCATGGCGGACATAGTCATGGGTGCGAGTTGCGGTGTGGCCCGGGGTCATGGGCCAGGGCTTCTGGGTGCGTCCCAAGGCCTGGATCTGCGGCTTCTCGTCTACCGACAGCACGACCGCATGGTCCGGCGGGTTCCCATACAGACCGACGACATCACGAATCTTCGGAGCAAAGGCGGGATCCCGCGAGACCTGGAAGGTCGACACCCGATGGGGGTACAGCCGGTGCCGGCGCAGAATGGTACGTACGCTCGACATGGCCCCGCCCGTCTCGTGAGCCAGAGCCTTGAGCGTCCAGTGGCTGGCATGCTCGGGCGGCGGCTCCATGGCCGTCTGAACCACCTCGGCCACCTTCTCCCTGCTAATGGGGGTGCGACCGGGCGGGCGGGTCTTGTCGCGCCACAGACCGGCGAGGCCGGTCTCCAGAAAGCGGTCCCACCAGCGCCATACGGTGAACTTGGACACGCCCGTGCGACGCACGGTCTCGAACCGGCCATGGCCGGCGCCCAGCGTCAGGATGATGCGGGCTCGCCAGACATGCTTCTGAGGCGACTGCGGATGGTCGCGGACCTCTTCCAGGCGTTGGCGGTCGGCGGCGGACAGGATAACGGGAGGACGGGTGGACTTGGCCATGATCAGCTCCGTGTCAGTGGAATGAAGGGTCCCGCCATCAGTGCCGGCTGAAAACAGGGACGGACATTCGACCAATAATAGGAGCTTTCTGTTTCAATTCAACCACTAGCCCTCAAGATGCCGGATGTACGGCTCATGGACCCGCTCAAGGCCGTTGGCCTCGATCAGGTGAACGATCTTCTCAAACTTTGCCCGGATGTCGCGCGGCTGCGCGGACGTCTCGGCAAGCACATCCTCGTACCGGTATTCTACTGACCACATAGGCACCCATTATGCCCAAAAAAGCATGTTTGGTCAACCCAACATCGCCCTCAGAAACCCGTAGGCAGGCAGGAACAAGAACCAGCAGCCGTGTGCTTTGAGCATCTGCACGGCGGTCTCGCTCGAAGATTTGCCGTTATCGAGATCAAGGCAAAAAGAGAGGAGCGCCCGGATGCAAGAGAGTTTATGGACGGGATTCGCGAGATATCCTAGTGGTTGAATTGAAACAGATAGCTCCTATTATTGGCTGGACCCTTCATCCCACTGACATGGAGTCGCTCATGGCCAAGTCCACCCGTCCCCCCGTTATCCTGTCCGCCGCCGACCGCCAACGCCTGGAAGAGGTCCGCGACCATCCGCAGTCGCTTCAAAAGCATGTCTGGCGAGCCCGCATCATCCTGACGCTGGGCGCCGGCCATGGCCTGTTCGAGACCGTGCGTCGCACCGGCGTGTCCAAGCTCACCGTGTGGCGTTGGTGGGATCGTTTCCAGGCGGAAGGCATCGCCGGTCTGTGGCGGGACAAGACCCGCCCGCCCGGTCGGGCTCCCATCGCCAAGGCGAAGGTGGCCGAGGTGATCCAGACCGCGATGGCGCCGCCGCCGGAGCATGCGAGCCACTGGACGCTCAAGGCCCTGGCCCACGAAACGGGTGTTGCCATGTCGAGCGTCCGCACCATTTTGCGCCGCCATCGGCTGTACCCCCATCGGGTCTCGACTTTCAAGGTCTCGCAGGATCCGGCCTTTGCCAAGAAGATCCGTGATGTTGTCGGTCTGTACGTGAACCCGCCGGACCATGCGGTCGTGCTGTCCATCGACGAGAAGCCGCAGATCCTGGCCTTGGGACGCACTCCGAAGCCCCTGCCCATGACTCCCGGCCACACCGCGACCCGGACCCATGACTATGTCCGCCATGACACCACCGGCCTTCTGACCGCCCTGGATGTCGCCACGGGCCGCATGACCGAGCGGCATCGCTCCGAGGACTTCGTCGCCTTTCTCGACCATGTAGCCGAGGGCCTCGCTGCCGACATGGATGTCCATGTCATTCTGGATAACGTCTCCTCCCACAAGTCGGCCACGGTCCTCAAGTGGCTGGTGGATCATCCGCGCTGGCACTTCCACTTTACGCCGACCTCGGCATCATGGGTCAATGCGGTGGAGGGTTTCTTCTCAAAGCTGGCTCGTCAGCGGCTCAAGCATGCCATCTCCAACTCGCTGGCGGAGTGCGTAGCGGCGGTGAAAGGTTTCATTGCACACCATAACGAACATCAGGTGCGTCCCTTTCGGTGGAGCAAGTCGCCGGACGACTGGGTGCAGTCTTGGAAAAATAGGTATTATATGATTAAAATAAATCACTAGGATACAAACTCTTCCAGCCAAGAAGAATAGCATTTTCGGTTGTTGAAGCGGGCGTGTCCGTTGTACACTGTCAAATTGGGAATAGGACGAGAACCGCGTTCACCGCTCTACTGCTAGTTGTGATCACGATGTCGGGCTGAAAATTCATTATCTGAACCATTTTGATGCAAGACTTTGAGTAATGTCGGATCGACTTTGGTGAGTTCTTGACAATTCTCGGAAACTTGGACTTGCAGCGCAATTCTCAAACCTTAGGCGACTTGCTTGGAAATACGCACTATTTGATACCGAAGACAACTCTTTATGGATCGATCGCTTGTTTGAAATGGGTATGCCGTGATGGACGATGCGGATTACGTGATAGTTGGTGCCGGCAGTTCGGGATCGGCACTCGCTTACAGGTTATCAGAAGACCCGAATGTCAGAATTCTGGTACTCGAGTTTGGGGGATCAGATGCTGGTCCCCTGATTAACATGCCGGCGGCACTGTCCTATCCAATGAACATGAAGATGTATGACTGGGGCTATTTTACAGAACCGGAACCGTGCCTAGATGGGAGAAGGCTGGCTGCACCCAGAGGCAAGGTCATTGGCGGATCATCCTCCATCAACGGCATGGTTTATGTACGAGGTCATGCTCGAGACTTTGATAATTGGGCGCAATTGGGAGCCACGGGATGGTCATACAGGGATGTATTGCCTTATTTCAAAAGGCTGGAGTGCTGGCACGACTCCGGCTCCGGCGGTGATCCGTCTTGGAGAGGAGATTCCGGCCCGTTGCACGTGGTTCGTGGCCGGCGAGACAATCCGCTGATTGAAGCGTTTGAAAAAGCGGGTATCCAAGCGGGTTTTCAATACACAGAGGATTATAACGGCCATAAGCAGGAAGGGTTTGGTCCCATGGAGCAGACCATCTGGAAAGGCCGCCGATGGTCGGCCGCCAAGGCCTATTTGAAGCCGGCCCTGAAACGCCCCAACGTTAGATTGAAGAAGTGCCTTGTACGTCGGATCACTTTTGAGGGCATCCAAGCCACCGGAGTGGAGGTTGGCAATGGCCGCCATGTCGAAACCATTAAGGCAAGACGCGAAGTGATTCTTTCTGCTTCGGCGTTCAACTCTCCGAAGATACTGCTCTTGTCCGGCATCGGTCCCGCCAATGAATTGTCCGAGCTGGGAATCAGGGTGAAATGCGACCGACCTGGGGTTGGGTCCAACCTGATGGATCATCCCGAAGTGTACATTCAGCAAGCCTGCAGGCAAGATGTCAGCCTGTTCAAATACTGGAACTTGCCAAGAAAGGCCTTGATCGGTGCGGAGTGGATGCTGTTCAAGACTGGTATCGGATCATCAAATCACTTTGAATCCTGTGCCTTCATTCGCTCGGCCCCGGGCGTGGAATATCCGGACATTCAGATTCACTTTATGCCCATGGCCATACGCTATGATGGTCAGGCGGCATCGGAAGGTCACGGGTACCAACTTCATATTGGCCCGATGCGAACCTCCTCGCGGGGCAAGGTATCATTACGAGACAGCGATCCGTACTCCCCGCCCAAAATAGTGTTCAACTATCTTTCCGAGCCGAAGGACGTGATTGATTTTCGACATTGTGTCAAAATTGCCCGGGAAATTTTTGCCCAACCCGCCTTTGATCCGTACCGGGGCAAGGAAATCCAGCCCGGAGCCGGTGTTACCAGCGACGAAGACATTGATTCCTTCATTCGTGAAAATTTGGAAAGTGCCTATCATCCGACATGTACGTGCCGCATGGGCCACGTGAACGATAGAAATGCTGTGGTTGACCCATACTGCAGGGTCATTGGAGTGAAAGGTCTGAGAGTCGTTGACAGTTCGATATTTCCCCAGGTTACTTATGGCAACACCAATGGGCCATCAATCATGGTCGGTGAGAAAGCGGCCGATATCATCCGCGGAACGTCTCTGCCTCCGGCGGACAACGCTGAAGTCTGGATCAGCCCGAATTGGGAGACCAGTGATCGGTAAACGATCCGTGCGTTGTGGCGATTCGTTATATGCCATGCCGCGTCGTCAGATGAAGCCAGTCAGTTGAGGGGATCGGCTGACCGCAAGTCTGAATGGTTCTTGACCAATTCGGTCACAACGCCCACGGCAATGTGCCAAGGATGCTTGCCCAGACTTGGATCGCCAATCGGGCACTGGATATGATGGATCAATCGATCAGAATGGCCCATTTCGGCCAGTCTTTTCCGAAACCGGGCCCATTTTGTTGCAGAGCCGATCAGTCCAATGTATCGGGTTTCGATCTTCAGCAAGCCATCAAGAATTTTTAGGTCCAGGTCATGTGAGTGGGTCATGACCAGGTAGTTGCCATGTTTGGGGCCATAGGGCGTCAGGCGTTCAGGATTTTGGGCCACAAGCTTTGTGACAACAGGCGGAACTGCTGGTGGAAATCTGTCCTCGCTGAAGTCGACCCAAGTGATGACAAATTCCGGCAGGTTGGCCATCAGTTCGGTAATTGCCCGACCCACATGACCGGCGCCAAATATCCAGAGGGGAGAGCGGCTGGAGAGTGATTTTTCAAAAAGCCAGCTCTTGTCCAATAGCACTCGGGTTTGTTCGGAGCGTTGGCACTGAGTCAAGACATCGTCAGGCACCGGTTCAGGCTGGGCCTGTGAACTTCCCACATGTCGGCAATATCCTCCGATTTTCTCAAGCTCCTTGGAAATGTGGGCAATGCTTTGCCGGTCAAAACCCTCAACAATCATTTTGAGGGATCCGCCACAGCATTGACCCAGACCCGGACCCAACGGCTGATCAACGACGATGGGGGCAAGGGATTGGTTGACGAGGCGCTTTTGGGCGATCGTCGTCATTCTGTATTCGAGTGCTCCTCCACCGACCGTTCCGTCCTGACCAGTCTTCCAGAGAAACATTTCGGTTCCAACTTCTCGCGGTGTAGAGCCTTTGGCATCAAGGATCAGGACCCTCATGACCGTGCCCCATCTGTGAACAAGCTGGGTCAGTTTGTCTATGTCAAGAGACATGGAAAGGCCATCAGGACCGATGAATGGTGTTCAAGATTCGTTCTGGAGTTGCTGGAGCATCAAGCGAAGGATAATCGCTTTTTATCGCGGCTATGGCATCCGAAATGGCTAGGAATACAGAAATCCCAAGCAACAATGGTGGTTCGCCGACAGCCTTGGAGTTGTAGATGGTCTGTTCCTTGTTCCACCCTTGCTCCCACAGCTTGACGCGCAAATCGACGGGACGGTCGCTGCAAGTTGGAATTTTGTATGTGGAGGGTGCGTGCGTTCTGAGATGCCCGTCGTCAGTCCAATACAGTTCCTCGGTCGTTAACCATCCATATCCCTGAACAAACCCCCCTTCAATCTGACCCCGGTCAATCGCAGGATTGATCGATTGTCCAACGTCATGGATGATGTCGGCCCGAATGATTTTGCTTTCCCCAGTCAGGGCGTCAACGACAACCTCCGAAACGGCTGCTCCATAGGCAAAATAAAAAAATGGGCGCCCATGTCCCTTGATCCGGTTCCAGTGGATCTTGGGGGTGGAATAGAAGCCGGTGGCCGACAGTGAAATCCGATTGAAATAGGCTCGTGATACGACATCCCGGAAGGAATAACTTTCGTTTCGAACTTGAAAGCAGCCCTGTTCAAATTCGACCTGGTCCGCTGGCAGCTGGTGTTCCTGAGCCAGAAACTCCTTGAGCCGCTTGACGATCTTGGTGCATGCTATTTTGGTGGCCATGCCGTTGATATCTGTACCTGAGGATGCGGCAGTGGCCGAAGTGTTCGGCACCTTGTCGGTGTCGGCAGGGGAAATGCGGACGGATTGAAGCGGCTGGCCAAATTCGTTGGCGGCAACTTGCGCGACCTTGACCATCAGGCCTTGCCCCATTTCTGTTCCACCATGGTTGAGATGTATCGAACCATCGGGGTAGACATGAACCAGAGAGCCGGCTTGATTGAGGTGAGTCAGAGTGAATGAGATCCCGTACTTGACTGGGGTGAGGGCAATTCCTCGCTTGAGATAGGGGCTGGTTTCATTCCACTGTCGAATCGCCTTGCGGCGCTCTCGATAGTGCGAAGAGTTTGTCAGTTCCAGGCAAATATCATCGATGATGCAGTCCTCGACCGTCATTCCGTAATGGGTTTTTTGCCGTACCCCCGAGTTGGGATGGGTGTAAAAGTTCCGCCGCCGGACGTCAAGGGGATCGATGTTCAGATGCCAAGCAATGTGATCGATGACCCTCTCGATGCCGGCGACACCTTGGGGACCCCCGAATCCTCGAAAGGCGGTTGCCGACTGGGTATTGGTCCTGAGCCGATATGACTCGACCCGGGCATTGGGCAGGTGATAGGCATTGTCAATGTGGAGCATGGCCCTGTCCGCGACAGCCAAAGACAAATCCAGCGACCAGCCGCAGCGGAAATAATGGTGGAAGACGAGACCCCGAATTTTCCCCTGATCGTCAAATCCGACCTGATACTTGATACGCACGTCGTGCCTTTTGCCCGTGATCATGAAATCATCGTCACGGTCATATCTGAGCTTGCAAGGCTTGCCAGTCAGCCGAGCTGCGATCGCTGCCGCACAGGCAAGAGGAGTGGCCTGACTCTCCTTGCCGCCAAAGGCTCCGCCCATGCGTCGGACCTCAACCCGCACGGTGTTCATTGGAACGGCCAGACAGTCCGCAACTTTGTGCTGCACTTCAGACGGGTGCTGGGTCGAGGAGTAAATCAACACGCCATCGCCCTCAAGCGGTGTGGCCATGGCAACTTGACCTTCAAGATAAAATTGTTCCTGCCCTCCCAGCTCAATTTGACCGTCGATTTGGTGCGGGGCTTGCCGCATGGCTTCATCAGGATGGCCCACTTCGTAGACAAGAGGAGTTTCCAGCAGGCTCTTGGCAGCAATGGCTTGATCAATGGTAATGACGGGTTCTTCGACATCGTATGCGATGTGGGCCAGACGTGCTGCCTTTCGGGCATTGGTGTAGGTGTCGGCCACGACAATGAAAATTGGTTGTCCGATATACTCAACGCGGTCAGTGGCGAGAAGGGGTTCACCGGAATGAGCGGGCGAAACGTCATTCTTGCCGGGAAAGTCGGACGCCGTGATGACTCGGATTACCCCAGCGGCCGACTGAACAGCACTGAAATCAATCGACTGGATTGTTCCCTTGGCAACGGAAGAAAGACCAAAGGCCATGTGGAGAGTATCAATTCGGGTTGGCAAGTCATCAACATACTGAGCCTGGCCTGTGACATGAAGGTAGGCCGAGTCATGCGGAACCGCTGACGACTTGTACCGGATGTTCATGATGAGCCTGACACCTGTCTGACATCAATCTGGACTTGGGGCTTCGCGCGATCGACATAGTATCGCTGAAGAAGGTTTTGGGCCACATTGAGGCGATATTCCCTGGATGCTCGCATGTCACTGATCGGTTGATAATCCAGACGGAAGTGTTCTTTCGCTTCATTTATGGTGGTCTGGTCGAATGGTCGGCCAACCAAAAAGCGTTCGACATGCGTGGCTCGCTTGGGCGTTGCAGCCATTCCGCCAAAGGCAATGCGAGCGTTATTGATCCGACCTTGATCAACCTCAAGCGCGAAGCATCCGCATACGGCTGAAATGTCCTGATCAAACCGTTTGGAAATTTTGTAAGAGCGAAAACCGGCTTTATCGATCGGGATGACAATCTTTTCGACAAACTCTCCCGGTCGGCAGTCTTGAACTCCGTAGTCCAGAAAATAGTCCTCCATAGCGATCTTACGCCGAGACGACCCTTGGCGCAGAATCAATTTCGAATCCAGGGCGATCAGGGCCGGGGGCAGGTCGCCGATGGGCGAGCCGTTTGCAATGTTTCCGCCGATTGTCGCGGAGTTCCGGACCTGAACTGAACCAAACCGGGTGATCATCCGACTCAGGGAGGGATAGGTTTTGGCGACGGCTCTTTGCAAATCGTTCAAGGTCACGGTCGCGCCGACAACCAATTCACCGTCTGAGACGACACATGATTTCAATTCCGCGAGCCGTGTTATGAAGCAGGGCTTGCTGAGGTCTTTCAGTTGCTTGGTAACCCATAGTGCCACATCCGTTGCCCCGGCAACGATGGTCGCATCCGGATTGTCGCAGTACCAGTCGGCAAAATCGTTCAGGTTTGCAGGGACAGTATTGGAAAGTGGATGTTCTGGAGCCGGCGTTGGCAGGGAACCCGCTCGAATCCAGTGAGGAATCGGCGTGTCAAACGAGTTTTCGCCTGCTTTGTAGATCGAGTCATAGCCCGTGCATCGGCACAAATTGCCGGCAAGAATGGTGTCCATGTCCCGTTGCCGGTTGCGGTGTGCAGCCACCATTGACATGATGAATCCCGGGGTGCAAAAGCCGCATTGGTTGCCGTGAAACCTGACCATTGACTCCTGCACGGGGTGCAAGGAGCCGTCAGGGCCGGAAACTCCTTCTACGGTCAGAATCGACTTGCCATGAATTTGGGGCAGGAACTGAATGCACGAATTGATCGAGTCATGCCTGATCGTGCCCTGCTCTTGAGTCTGGATGATGACCGTACAGGCTCCGCAGTCACCCTCGTTACACCCTTCCTTTGTGCCTTTGAGCCCGGCATTCTCCCTTATCCATTCGAGAAGCGTGGTGGTGGGCTCGCACTCGGCCGAAACCGGCGCTCCGTTCAAGGTAAATTCAATTCTCTTCATGCAGTCAGTTCGAAGATGCTGGCAATCAAATTGGTGTATGTAACATATATGGCGGCCATCGCATCAATCCAATTGGTCTTCATGCTCCCTTGACAAGGGGACTGAAGAGCCGGAGTCCACCGATCTTCGCGCGATTTCTTGAACATTGGTTCGTGTCTCCACGGTCCACTCTCCTCAGCCCTGCTTTGGAGACGTAACTCTGACCAGCAGATCAGGCAATCCGGTGACGGAACCAGCGATGGTATCACCCACAGAAACGGGACCGACTCCGGCTGGGGTTCCAGACAATATGACGTCCCCCGCTGCAACTTCATACAGTTCGGAGAGATGGGAAATCAATTCCGGGATCTTCCAGATCATCTGGCTGAGGTTGCCGCTCTGTCGGATTTCACCGTTGACCGCAAGTCGAATCTGACCTTCCTCGCAATCACCAATTTCCTTCCGACAGGCAAGGGATCCGACTGGTGCCGAATTTTCAAAGGCCTTGCCAATTTCCCATGGGCGTCGCAGCCGCTTCATTTCGGCCTGAAGGTCTCGACGGGTCATGTCTAGGCAGACCGCATAGCCATAGACGCAGTTCATGGCTTGATCGACCGGGATGTTGCCACCGCCTTTGTGCAGAGCAATCAGGAGTTCGATTTCGTGATGAACGTCGCTCGACTTGGGCGGATAGGGAAAAATCCCGGTGGGATTCAGATTTTCCGGGTTCTTTTGAAAGAAGAAAGGTTTTTCCTGATTCGGATCATGTCCCATTTCAATGGCATGCTCGGCATAGTTTCGACCGACACAATACAACCTGCGAACAGGAAAGTGTTGACCTTCAACGGTGGGTATGCAGGCTCGGGCCGGTTCCGGGATGACGAACGCTTTCATGGGACGGCTTTATATCGAGAAGTTCACTTTCTGACACGGCTTTGCGTGCCACAAGATCGCAAACTTGGAAGGTAAAAAGATGTAACGACAATTGCTTTCCAGGTTGGAAAACGATTTTGATTCTGCGACTTTGTTTATAGGCATTTTGGCTCGCTGTCACCGCCGTTTCAATGGGTTTCATGCGTCCGCTGAGCTGAATCAGCCAGCAATAAACTGGATTGCAGAAAAAGATTTCCACGTGGCATTTTGAATACGCCCAACTTCCTCTGAATCTGTAGCATGGCGCGAGAGTTCAAGTCGAACCGAAACTTCTAGCATAGAATACAAGACCATTGCTTTACTATTTGATATGCGGAGAAGTAACCTTTGTGTTTGGAACTATTTTCCTTAGTCTTGCTTGGACACTGGAAGGGGTGGGTGGTTTCTCGGCCCGAACACGGTTCCCGTTCAAACAGGCAAACCAGCAACGTCAATTCAACCAGATTAGGCTTTCAACATGGCAATCAATCCCCAATTCGTTCACTTGAGGGTGCATAGCAGATACTCAATCCTCGAATCAAACATGGGTTTCAAGCAAATTGCGCACGCCTGCAAGCAATATGGGATGCCGGCTGCAGCCTTGGCCGATACGGGTAATCTGTTTGGTGCGCTCGAATTTTCGCAAACCTTGGTTGACGAGGGCATCCAACCCATCCATGGCTTGCAGGTTCCGATCAGCATCAGAACTCACGCATCTAATCCCAACGATCCGAGTACAACGGTTCCCTTGGTTCTCCTTGCCCAGAATGAGCAAGGATACAAGAAACTATTGAAGTTGAATTCGATTTTGTATCTGGAGCCCGAAAAACTCGTTCCGTGCTTGACGCTGCAAGAGTTGGGCGAGCTTGCAGATGGGTTGATTTGCCTGACAGGGGGCAGCGAAGGGCCAATTGGAGTGTTGCTCAGGAATAACGGTTATGCAGATGCTTTGGCTTTCACCCGAAGATTGAAAGACCTGTTCCCTGACAGGGTCTATCAGGAAATTCAGCGGCATGACTTTGGCGATTCGACTTGCGCCAAAAATGAACGGGCCACAGAGGACCAAACCATTGATATCGCCTATGAACTCGGCTTGCCGCTGGTGGCAACCAACAACGTTCACTTTATGTCCAGGGATAACTACGAGGCGGTGGACATTCTGTACTACATCAAGAATGGTGGATTCAAGTCGCAGAAAGACCCCGGCCGTCTGCTAACGCCTGAGCACTGTTTCAAGTCGCAGACGGAAATGGCGGAATTGTTTGCCGACGTTCCTGAAGCCATCGACAACACCCTCGAAATTGCGCAACGTTGCAGCTATCATGCACAGACCGGTGAACCCATGCTGCCAGTTTTTTGTGACGATGAATTTGCCGAATTGAGCAAAAGGTCCCACGCGGGGCTAGAGCAAAGGTTGGAGTACATTGAACCGGCTGTAGCCAGAGAAGAATATCTGCAAAGGCTTGAGTATGAACTCGGCGTCATCAAGCAGATTAACTTTGCCGGCTACTTTCTGATCGTTGCCGATTTTGTGAACAAGGCCAAGGAGATAGGTGTTCCGGTCGGTCCGGGTCGTGGATCAGGAGCAGGATCCTTGGTGGCATATGTATTGAACATAACCAATCTTGACCCGTTGCGGTATTCGCTTCTTTTTGAACGCTTTCTGAACACCGAACGCCTGTCTGTTCCCGACTTTGATATCGATTTCTGTCCGAACGGGCGAGACAAGGTCATTGACTATGTTCGGGAAAAATACGGAGCCGAACGTGTGGCTCAAATTGTGACATTCGGGTCATTGGGGGCCAAGAATGCCATTCGAGATTTTGGTCGCATCCTGCGTGTCCCAAGACACTTGCTGAACAGCTGGGCCTCGGAGATCGATCCCCGCCGTTCCTTCAAGGATCAACGCAGGCATCTGCCAGTCTTGACTGAAGCCGAAGCGTCCAATCCACAAATCAAGGAGATGTTCGATCAAATCGAGCAGGTTGAAGGGATTCCGCGCAACACAAGTCGTCACGCTGGTGGCGTCGTGATCAGCAACGAACCTCTGGAAGAAATTGTGCCCCTCTACAGTGATTCCAATTCCAAACAGGATTTGCCTGTGACCCAATTCGATCTGAAATGGGTTGAGAAGGCCGGCTTGGTCAAGATGGACTTCCTTGGCCTCAAGACCTTGACGGTCATCAAGAAGACAGTTGAGTTGCTCAACCACCGAGGGATCGAGATTGATATCGACAAGATTCCTCTGAACGATCCTGAGACATATGAACTTTATGCTTCGGGCCAGACGGTGGGGGTGTTTCAGGTCGAAGGCCAAGGCATGGCCAATACCTTGAAAATGATGAAACCGAACAAGCTTGAGGACATTATTGCCTTGGTCGCCTTGTACCGACCTGGGCCAATGGAAAACATTCCGCTCTATTGCGAAGTGAAGAATGGGAAGAAAAAGGCCCAGAAACTGCACAAGCTCATCGATCATATTCTGGATGAGACGAACGGCATCATAGTTTATCAGGAACAGGTGATGGAAATCGTCAAGCAGATGGGGGGATACTCGCTGGGCCGGGCCGATATTGTCCGCCGCTCAATGGGCAAGAAAATTCGTGCGGATATGGAGCGTGAAAAGCCCATTTTTATTGAAGGAGCCATCAGCAAGGGTGTCAAGGAGTCTACGGCGAGCAGAATCTGGGATCTGCTGGCCAAGTTTGCGGATTACGGATTTAACAAATCCCATGCGGCCGTCTACGCCCTTGTGAGCTACCAAACAGCCTATCTGAAGGCGCATTATCCGGTCGAATTCATGGCGGCCGTCATGACCGAGGATCAGAATGACCCCGTGAAGATATCCAATTATTACCGGGATGCCGAAAGGTCCAATTACAAGGTGTTGCAACCGGATGTAAATGCTTCGGGTGCCGAATTTGGAGTTGAGGACGGGCAGATCATCTACTCGCTGGCCGCAATCAAGAGTGTCGGCGCTGATGTAGCCCGATCAATCGAGGAGGGAAGAGGGAACAGGCTGTTCGACGATATTCTTGATTTTGCCGGACGGATCAATCTGCAACGGATGTCAAGGTCGGCTTTTGAGAACATCGCCCGGGCTGGAGGCTTCGACAGCCTGGATTCCAATCGAAAGAAAATTGTTGAAAATTTTGGCCTGATCGTGGCCTATTCCAAGGCTATACATGCCGAAAACACCGATCAGCCAAGCCTGTTTGGCGATACGGTGACGATACCCAGACCGGCCCTCAAGATGGTCGAGGACTGGAATGAAATCGACCGACTTAACCAGGAATCCGATGCCTTGGGGTTCTACTTGAGCGACCATCCAGTCAAGAAGTACAGCCAGACCCTGAAGAAAAAGGATGTGGTGCCGATTGCAACAATTCAGGAGTGGAAAGACAACTTCAATTCGGACTTTGGCGAAAAAAGACAGGTAAAGGTTGCGGGAATCATAACCAAGATTGCGAAGCGAACGTCGAGCAGTGGAAAACCAATGGCCATTCTCTCCCTATCGGATCATACTGGCGAGATTGAAGCCTTCATGTTTCCCGGCGAGTATTCCGATCCGAAAAACACGAAGATCGAGGATACAACCGTCATCGCCCACCTGGAGGCCAAGCCTTACAACCACCAGCTTTCGATTTCGGTCTACAAGACGTATCCGATTGAGACCATCGTGGATGTTGATCCTCTTGAAGTCCGAATATACTTTGAGGATCCAGCCGTACCCAAACATGTCAAGTCCATTTTGGACGATCATACCCATGGGTTGACAGATGGACAGACGGCTCAAATTGCCTTTTGCCCGTTTTCAGACACGATCAAGGAAGATGTACGAATACAGATTCTGGACCAGTACATGATGAATCAAAAGGTCAAGCAGGCGATCAAGGGTCTCAGGGGAGTTGTTGAAGTCAAGACGGTTTGACCTTTTTTGACCACTGTACACGAGACATGCAATCGAATCAGGTTGAGGTTATGGCGAAGGCTGACAAAAAGAGCAAGCACTCCCGTCCCCGAGCGGTTACACCGCCCGGATTCAGGGACTATTTTCATGATTACCTTGGGCAAAGGGGAAGCATGATGAACACGATTGCCGAGGTGTTTCAGCGCTATGGATTTGACCAGCTTGAGACTTCGGCCATTGAATATCTTGATGTTCTGGGCAAGTTCCTGCCTGATTTGGATCGTCCAAACGATGGAGTTTTTGCATGGAAAGAGGATGAACGATGGCTTTCCCTGCGATATGATCTGACTGCACCGCTCGCCCGCGTTGCGGCCCAGCACCGCAACACATTGCCAATGCCGTATCGGCGCTACACGATGGGCCCGGTTTGGCGCAACGAAAAACCTGACCTTGGTCGGTACCGGCAGTTTTTTCAATGTGATGCCGACACCGTTGGAACGGCTTCCGTCGCGGCGGATTCTGAAATGATAATTCTGGTGGCAGACATTCTCAGATCACTCGGAATGAAACGGAGCGACTATTGCATCAAGATCAACAACCGCAAGATTCTTGACGGCATTTTGGTCGTGGCGGGCATTATCGACGAGTCTGGGACAGAATCTCGTCCGGGGATTCGGGGTACGGTCTTTCGTTCCATGGACAAGCTTGAACGACTTGACTTGCAGGGGGTCAGGCAACTTCTCGGTGAGGGCAGGCTTGACGAAAGCGGAGATTTTACCAAAGGCGCCGGCTTGTCCGGCGAGCAGGCGGACACTCTGGTGGAGTTCTTGCGCCTGAGCCGCGAAGATGGAAATAGAGGACTGCTTGATCATCTTCGTACGATTGTCGGTGCCACGGCTGTTGGATCCGAAGGAGTATTTGAACTTCACAAGATCATGGAAGTGGCAGCCTCCCGGAAAGATTATGCTGACAACGTCGTCATTGATACGTCGATCATTCGAGGACTTGACTACTATACGGGTCCTGTTCTGGAGGCTGAACTGACGTTTGAAATCAAGGACAACAAGGGCCGAAGCCGGCGTTTTGGCTCAGTGGCTGGAGGCGGGCGATACGATGATCTGGTCAAGAGATTTACCGGCCAAACCCTGCCGGCAACCGGCATGTCGATCGGGGTGGATCGGCTGTTATCAGCCATAGAGGCAAAATCATCAAAGACTCACGACCAAAAGACGTCAGGCCCGGTTTTGATAACCGTGATGGATCCGCATCGCATGGAAGACTATTTTCGAATGGCTTCCCAATTGAGGGAGGCAGGCATTCGCAGTGAAGTATTCCTTGGCACGACTCGCAACATTGGCAAGCAATTGAAGTATGCGGACACTCGCAATTGTCCGATCGCGATTATTCAGGGTGAGGACGAGAAAGCGAGGGGCGTAGTTCAGTTGAAGGATCTACACAAGGGGGCCGAACTCGCCAAAACGGCAACAAAAGAAGAGTGGCGCTCTCGTGATTGGCAAATTGAGATAAATGAAGGAGAACTGGTCAATAGACTGCGTACACAGGTAAATTCCGATTAAGTGCCGTGATACCATTCGATGCGGCCGGGTTAACATAGCGGCACCAGTCCGGAGGCACGGTGTCATGCGTCTGAAACCTGGAACTGTCGCCGGCAGGGAGGGATTGAGAAGAATATTGATCTTGTGGCGGTTACAAGCCGGTTATTGATAGCCAGAAGAAAGCTTGTTCAATTGGCAAATATTCCATCTTGGAAAAACGATGTGATTGGCTTCAAAAGAGGCAGGCCAACCGCCGTTGGTGATCCCATCATCAACTGCTCCCAGGTCTCGACTTGCTTTGATGTGGTGGTCACGCGTGAAAGCCATGCTCCGGTCTAATCATATGGACGGACACGCCCCATGTAGGCTGAACGTCCCCAACAATATCACGCCTCGACCGGTCCCCCGGATTCAATGTGCTAGTGGTTTGTTTTAATCATTTAATACCCTCGTTTCAGGACTCAGTAAGAGTGACATGCGTCGTATCCCATATGAATGATCGAGTCAGTCTGGCCTTGGTGTGGTCGGGATCCGTTCCCGATTATCAAAGGTATTGAAACAATTGAAAACAGTTGTTTGCACAGCGCCAGAATTGGAACCTTCTGTTTTACACGTACCACTAGAAAGCGTTCGACAGGACCCAAATGGCAATGGGTTGCCAAATCTCGTCTTCCAAACTTATAAGAACATTGTCGACTGACGCTCCGAATCACGGAACCGATTCTGTCATCGGCCCGATTGCATCACGCCATTATGGGCAAGTATTTTTACAAATGGTTGATGGCATTAGACATATCGATGCTAACGCCGGTGCCAGTCTGTGCTGAAGCCCAGCTCGTGACCAAACTTGAATGCTGTAAGGGTTTTGACATTAAATTCTCTTGCCACGTCGGGCAACTTCCGGTTCTGACGTTGAGCTGAGGGTCGTGAACGCTCGATCGTAACAATCACGCGGTTTTTTGCATCCGCGAGGGCATGAGCGATCAGAAAAGGATCTTTCCCGATTGTTTCAATCTCTACGTCTGTCAGATCGGGCGCATATCCCTTGTCGGTAACTTGACGGACCAAATCAATATTCGCCTCCATTTCAAACTTCAATGCAGTTTTAAATTTCTCCATCTTGATCCAAGCACTCAATGAATCATTACCCGCATTCAACTCCTCGTAGATCTCAAGCGGGATTTTGACATAACCTTTTTCGCCCCAATGGATCAACTACCCCCAGTACTCGCGGATCTGGTCAATGCCGTGGTAGTCACGATTGGCACCGATCAAAGTGTTGGCATCCAGAAGATAGATCAAAAGCATTCCCAACGTTTGTCTTGAAGCCTTTCAGCGTTTAGTACACTGTCTACATTCTGCCCGCTTACTCCAAGCACTTTCCCGGCTTTGGTGGTGGTTATCGCGCCGATGCCAAGCATCCGATCGATGAAATTGACCAGTGCAGGACCGGCCCTGTGGCGGCGGATTATGGGATATTGTGGTCCACCGCCAGAACTGCGACTCCGCCTACGGCTTCTCTTTCGTTCTTCAAAAAATGTTGTGCGGAATTCTTGCGAAATCCCTTCGTAAGCCTCATAAGTCAACGCCTCAGCTCTGTGCAGTGTATACGCAACCATCGTTGAGCTCACATTCCGGGGTTGGGCGAAGTTCCGAATGAGTTCTACGGCCTCCTCTGACGTAGTCTTAGCATTCACCTTGAGAGCGCCAACACCTTCAGGCAGGAGAAACGCACTGGCAACATCATTGCAAAACTTCTCAAAACGTCTCCCGGCCAAACGTCCGCTGACTCCAGTCAATCCAAGCCACAGATGAGCCAGTTCGTGAACGATCGTGAAAGCCTAGGCACCTTTCGAGTCGTTCGCATTCACGATAATGAAAGGAGCCACATTATCAGCCAGGGCAAATCCTCTGAAGACATCGACTGAAATTTCCGTGCGGTAATTGCCCAGATTGTCGAAAAAAAGGACGAACACTCCCACACTCTCTGCTCGATCACGTAAATAGGTAACAGCGTCAGCTATTTTCGAGCATTCGCGATAGGCCGCCAACTCAAATCCGGTCATCTTGGAAATCGAGGCTGCCAAGGCCTTTGCCCCATCCTCAATCTGCGCCGATCCCACGAACTCCAGAACACGAGCCTCATCTTCCTCTTCCATGACGTTGCGTACGAGGGTTTGCCGGACACGAATATCTCGAAGAACGGCATCAGCCAAAGCCGTATCGGCACTTGCCAGTGTGTCCGGTAAGGTACGAAAGTCTTCTCCTAGATCCTCGGACGGCGGCGACTTGTTCAGATAAAAGGTCAGAAGCGAACGTCGGTAGATCTTGGACATTTTTGCCAACATCGGTCGTGTGGGTGCAACCTTTCCGGTTTCGAGTTGTGCAAGCCTGTCCAATGGTTCAACACCGTGTGCGGCCCTGATGCCAAGCTTGTGCACGGCTTCGCAAGGTGTCAAAGCTGCTGTTTCACGTGCCCAAACGAGAATATCCGGATTCACGCTTTGCATGGCCCTGTTCCCATCAGTTCTGCCTAAATTCCAACAAGTGGATTATGTAACCGTCCGACACTAAATCACTAAAGACTATCTCGCCAACACTGCAACCTTGCCCCAACCATACGGACAATGGGTACAAGGCAATTGTTTGGGAAAGATTTCAAGTGGCACATCCCAACCGTGTGGAGCAGACACAGAAACTTTGCCAACATGCGTTAGAAGTGCGCAATGCCTTCAACCGTAGTAATTGTCTATATTGTTTTCAACGAGCGAAAGTTCCCAAGTGGAACTCACAATAACACAAGGTTTTCCAAGCATTTGGAGTTGTTCAAGCACTTGCCGTCGATACGAGTCTCGTGGTAAAACACCGACAAATCGAATTCTGGCGTTTGGAAACGAGGCCTCTACCAGGAATACTTGTAACTGTAATTGGGGGTGACGGTAATTTTGACATCATCGATTTCGTGGGCTTTCAACAGTCCAAGTATTCTGCCTGCGGCATCGGGGTCGGGCTGTTCCAGGAGATCCTTGGGAGCCATTTTAACTTCCCAGTATCGCCATCCCTGAAATGGTCTCTTGGGCAGGGGCTCGGTGTAAACAAGTTTGGGATCAAAAATCAATGCGCACCATTTCACTCCCCTGTCGTCCAATCGTGATTCAACTGCCACTATCCTCTGACGAACTTGGACCATCCCATTGATCACCCAGTACATGGAACCTCCACGAACAATCTCATCGCTGCGAACTGGCCTGTTTTTGGTTAGGTGCTCTGGATAATCATAAACGCCTTTGGCAATATTTGCCTGCTGATGGTCCTGAAGTTCCTTCACTGAATTCACCCCCACACACAGCTTGATGAGATGTACGATTTTTTCAGACATGAATGCAGATCGGTTTTAAGTGTTTCAGGTTCAGATATACTCACAATGGCTTCTGTTCGAAAGGTCGTATTAACCGCAAGTTTCGGGCGCGTGAATTGCAGCCGTGAAAATGAAGTGATGAATGTATTGCATGTTGACCGTGGCGAGTTTTCTCTTTACGTTGCAGGACTTTTGCTGAGCAATCCGTAAGGTTTTAGTTGTGAATTCGGTTCGTCTTGATTTTGATCATCGGATAGCAGAAATCCGCCTGAACAATCCATCCAAGTTGAATGCTCTGACAGGCGAGATGCTAAAGGCCATCGAGAGGCATTGTGCAGAGCTCGAACGTCGCAGGGACGTTCGTGCGGTTCTGTTGACGGCGGAGGGAAACAGGGCATTCTGTAGTGGCGCAGATATTGGCGAGTGGTCGAAGCTTGCTCCCTCAGACTTTGCCCGCCACTGGATTCGAGAAGGGCACCGAATCCTTGACCGTTTGGCTCGCCTGCCCATGCCAACCATGGCAGTGCTCAATGGTCATGCATTTGGAGGTGGACTGGAGTTGGCCGCCACTTGTGACATTCGTATCATGCATCCAGCAGCAAGACTGGCGTTGCCCGAAACCGGAATCGGCATTGTGCCGGGTTGGTCCGGCACACAAAGGCTGGTCCGACTGTTGTCCGAACCTGTCGTTAAGGAAATGGCGCTATTTGGCCGCAGCTTGTCGGCACAGCGCGCTCGCCAGTTGGGTTTTGTTGCCGAAATATCAGATGTTCCCCGCGACACGGCATCGCAATGGCTTGAAACCGTTGCAGGCAATAGCCGTTGTGCAACGGAGGCAGTCAAGCAAATGATCCACAGTGGAGCCGGTGAAAACACGGCGGCTTGCATTGAAGCCATGGCTGGTGGCATGATTGCCGCAAGCGACGACAAGGCTGAGGGGGTCAATGCGTTCAGAGACAAGAGAAAACCCGATTTCACGGGCCAATGAGTAACAAATTGTCGTCAGTTTTCCGCCGAACGACTTGAACAGCGAACTGAAGCATGTAAGTACCGCACAAATGGATCAAGTAGATTCCTGAAGGTAAAGCCACGCTGACGTAGTTTGGCAGAGGGGGTGACCTTGGTTGTAAAAACTTGCGCTGAGCAGTCAGCAGCAAGTAGATGGAACAACGCAAAATGAGGAGGAAATCCATGCGTAAGATAATGTTGAAAATGACCTCGGCGATTTCGGCCCTGGTTTTGTCGGCCAGCATGACGCTGGCTGGAGATGTTGAAGTTCTGCACTGGTGGACTTCAGGTGGTGAAGCCGCCGCCCTTAACGTGCTCAAGGAGGATCTGGAAGGCAAGGGTGTTGGCTGGAATGACATGCCTGTTGCTGGAGGAGGGGGAGAAAGTGCAATGACAGTGTTGCGTGCCCGTGTGACGGCTGGCAATCCTCCAACTGCAGTCCAGATGCTGGGTTTTGATATTCTCGACTGGGCCGAGGAAGGTGCATTGGCCGACCTTAATGCCGTTGCAGCTGAGGAAGGTTGGGATAATGTCGTACCGGAAGCATTGCAGTATTTTGCCAAGCATGACGGCAAGTGGATTTCGGCCCCGGTCAACGTGCACTCCACCAATTGGGTCTGGGCAAACAAGCAGATCATGGACGATCTCGGCATCGCTCAGCCGACAACGTGGGATGAGTTCGTTGCCGCCATGCAGACGGTGAAAGACGCCGGACTGACGGCCCTCGGCCATGGTGGCGAAGCTTGGCAGGAGACAACCATGTTTGACGGTGTGGCCATGTCAGCCGGAGGTCCGCATTTCTACAAGGCGGCTTTCATTGACCTTGATCCAGAGGCATTGTCTTCGGATACTATGGTCGAAACGTTCAATCGCATGGCGACACTCAGGGGCTTTGTCGATGACAATTTTTCTGGCCGGGCGTGGAATCTTGCTTCCGCCATGGTGATCAACGGCGAGGCGGCCTTCCAAATTATGGGCGACTGGGCCAAAGGCGAGTTTATTAATGCTGGTCAAGTGCCCGGGGAAGATTTTCTGTGCTTTCGCGTGCCGGGGTCAGAGGGCACAGTGACCTTCAATTCAGATCAGTTCGCCATGTTTGGCGTTGAGGGTGCTGCGGCTTCCGATCAAGCGGAACTGGCCAAGTCTATCATGTCGCCTTCGTTCCAATCGGCGTTTAACGTGGTCAAGGGCTCGGTCCCGGCTCGTACTGATGTCTCCAATGCCGACTTTGATGCCTGCGGCAAAAAGGGCATGGCGGAATTGGCTGCTGCGGCTTCAGCTGGCAATCTCTTTGGCTCGCTTGCCCATGGGCACGCCAATCGTGCGGCAGTGAAGAACGCGTTTTACGATGTAATAACGGCCCATTTCAATGGCGATTATGATTCTGCCACCGCAGTCGAAGAACTGGTGGATGCCGTTGATATTGCCCAATAACGAAATGATGTCGGGGCGGGTAATCCCGCCCCGCAAAGCATTGAAGGCGATATAAGGTTGCGCAGTCAAGCCATCACGCAAGCGGACTTCAGAACACGTTTGCAGCATTGGCTCCCTAAGCTGGTTCTTTCGCCATCAGTCGCCTTGATCATCTTATTTGTTTACGGCTTCATTCTCTTTACAGTTTACCTGTCATTCACCGACAGCCGCATTCTGCCCAGTTTCGGCTGGGTCGGGCTGGAAAACTACGAAAAGCTTTTTCGCCTGCGCCACTGGGATATCGCTGTCAACAATCTGATTGTATTCGGCCTCTGTTATATCGTCATTTGCACCGTTCTCGGCTTGTTGCTTGCCATCTTGCTGGATCAAAAGATTCGTGGTGAACAGGTACTTCGTCCCATCTACCTCTACCCGATGGCACTAAGTTTCATTGTCACAGGAACGGCGTGGAAGTGGTTTCTAGACCCCGGCATCGGTCTTGAGAATACGATGCATGTTTGGGGATGGGAAAGTTTTCAGTTTGACTGGATCAAGAATCGTGATTTTGCCATTTATACGGTCGTCATTGCGGCCATCTGGCAATCAAGCGGCTTTGTCATGGCCCTTTTTCTTGCCGGTCTACGGGGCATCGACAACGAGATACTGAAGGCGGCGCAAATAGATGGAGCCTCGAACTTCAGTCTTTATCGCCGAATCATAATTCCGCAGCTGCGTCCCATATTCCTTTCTGCCTTCGTGATTCTCAGCCACCTGGCAATCAAATCGTATGATCTTGTCATTGCCTTGACAGGTGGCGGTCCGGGGCGGGCAACTGAGCTTCCGGCCACATTCATGTATTCGTACACCTTTACCCGCAACCAAATGGGAATAGGAGCGAGCTCGGCCGTGATCATGCTGATGACAATCGCTGCCATCATGGTACCATACCTCTACGCCGAACTGCGGGAAAAGAAGTGATGACGGGAGCCACGCAGGATACCGTGATCCGCACCGGGCGTGCAACACGTATGCTAATCTATCTGGTTCTGTTGCTGTTCGCCTTGTTCTACCTCTTGCCTTTTGGCATCATGGTACTCAATTCGATCAAACCCCTGTCGGAGATTACGGGGGGCAACATGATGGCCCTTCCAGCAGTCTGGACAGTGGAACCATGGCTAAAGGCTTGGAATTCGGCACAGGTTGGTGTCGAGCCGACGGGTCTCAAGCCATATTTCTGGAACTCGCTCAAGATGGTGGTTCCCGCCGTCTTCATTTCGACCATTCTGGGTGCATTGAACGGTTATGTTCTGACTAAGTGGCGATTCAGGGGTGATACCATTTTGTTTGGTTTCATGCTGTTCGCCTGCTTTATTCCGTTCCAGATCGTTCTGATCCCGACGGCCCGGGTGCTTGGCATTGCTGGATTGGCAGGCTCCACAAGCGGGCTGGTGCTGGTGCATGTGGTCTACGGTCTTGGCTTCACAACGCTTTTTTTCAAGAATTACTATCAGATTTTTCCAACCGAACTGATCCGGGCGGCTCAGATTGATGGAGCCGGATTTTTTCGTATTTTCTGGCGAATCTTGCTGCCAAGCTCTGGTCCCATAATCGTGGTCAGCGTAATCTGGCAGTTTACAAACATCTGGAATGACTTCCTGTTTGGCGCTTCATTTGCTGATCTTGACAGTCAACCGATGACGGTGGCCTTGAACAACCTTGTGCAGTCCTCAACTGGCGTCAAGGAGTACAACGTCCATTTCGCTGGAGCCATACTGGCTGCCTTTCCGACGCTGCTCGTGTATATCGTTGCCGGTCGCTACTTCGTTCGAGGACTCATGGCCGGTTCGATAAAGGGATAAAACGATGGGTTTTCTCAGCATCAACAATGTATCGAAGTCCTTTGGTTCTGTCGAAGTCCTGCACGATATCAACATTGACATAGAAGAGGGTGAGTTTCTGGTCTTGGTTGGGCCTTCAGGTTGCGGCAAGTCCACGTTGCTGAATATGGTTGCCGGGCTGGAAGACATCACCACCGGCGAAATTGCGATCAGAGACCGAGTGGTCAACGGCGTGCATCCGTCCAAACGAAACATAGCCATGGTATTTCAGTCTTACGCGTTGTATCCCAACATGACAGTTGCCCAGAACATGACCTTTGGCCTGGAGATGCATGGGGTTCCAAGGCCAGAACGTGAACGCGCGTTGGCAGATGTGGCAAAATTGCTGCAGATTGATCAGCTGCTTGCTCGCAAGCCCGGACAGCTATCCGGTGGACAACGCCAAAGAGTGGCCATGGGGCGGGCTCTGGTGCGTAATCCAGATGTGTTCCTGTTCGACGAACCCCTATCCAACCTGGATGCAAAGCTGCGTGTTACCATGCGTACCGAGATCAAGAAACTGCACCGGAAATTGGGCACGACGATTGTCTATGTTACCCATGACCAGATTGAGGCGTTGACCCTCTCAAGCCGTATTGCCGTCATGAATGACGGGTATATCCAGCAGTTGGGGACCCCGAAGGAAGTTTACGATAAGCCCAAAAACCTGTTCGTTGCAACATTTATGGGATCTCCGTCCATGAATCTGATACCGGCAAAAATGGCACGGAAGGCCGATGGTCTTTTTGCCGAAATTTCGACGGGAATGGATGAGATTGCCCACCTGATGTTTCCCGAACCTTCTGAAGCCTTGACCAATTGTGATGGGAAGTCGGTAATCCTTGGCATCCGCTCTGAGGCTATAACCGACATCGAGAGTGCCGACCGGAATGCCCAACGAATTGAGCATGTTACCAATCAGATAATTGTGACCGAACCGGCTGGCTCCGACACATTCGTTATGGTTGCCATGGGTGGTCATGAATGCATTTCCCGCATGCGGTCAGATACCCTAGTCGAAGCCGGGCAGAATGTTACTCTTGCCATCAATATGGAAAAAATTACCGTTTTCGATCCCGACACCGAAGAAAGGATCGACTGAAGGCCATTCACCCCGAGGGCTTGGTTGCAGATCACCGAATGACAGCTGGAGTCGAAGACAAGCACACTTCACGAATTAAAAAGCGGCTTGGTCCCGGCTGGTCATTGGAGTATGCCGACCAATGTCGAAAAAGCGTTTGTATCGCTTGGACCGGGCCAGTTTGAGTTTGCCAGCGATACGGTGACTCCGATGAAAGGCTGGTTATTCATGCACAGGCCACGGGAGTAACTGGAGTGACGAAGGATTACGACATCATTATTGTCGGTGGTGGATCGGCCGGGTGTGTGCTTGCGGCTCGATTGAGCGAAAATCCGGATACAAGCGTACTTTTGATCGAAGCGGGCAGTCCAGATCGCCACCCGCTCTACCGAATACCGGCCGGATTTGCCACAATGACCAAGGGCATGGGCTCTTGGGGCTGGCATACAGTTCCCCAGAGACACATGAATGACAGGATCATCCGTTTTACGCAAGCCAGGGTTCTAGGGGGCGGATCGACTATCAACGCACAGATCTACACGCGTGGCAATCGACACGATTTTGACGAGTGGTGTCGGCTTGGATGCACGGGATGGAGCTATGCGGATGTGCTGCCATATTTTTTGAAATCAGAAAACAATGACACCTTTGACAACCGATATCATGCCAAGGGTGGCCCGCTGAGTGTCAGTCAGCCAACCTCGCCCCTGCCGATTTGTGAAGCATACTTCGAGGCAGCAAGGCAGTTAGGCATTCCACGCAATTATGACTTTGCCGGGGAAAGTCAGGATGGGGTCGGATATTACCAGCTCACTCAACACAACGGGTCAAGATCATCAGCCGCTGTCGCTTTTCTGAAACCTGCTATGGGAAGGCCAAATCTGACGGTTCGTACCCGAACTCAAGCCTTGCGTGTCATGGTGGAAAAAGGCAAGGCCTATGGTGTTGAAGTGGCTGCTGACAATCAGGTTAAGCACGCGTACGCGAATCAGGAAATCATTCTTTCTGCTGGAGCCATCGGTTCGCCGCGGCTACTGATGCTGTCAGGAATCGGCCCCGCCGATCATCTCAGAGCCGTTGGAATAGACGTAGTTCTAGACAAGCCTGAAGTTGGTTCCAACCTTCAGGATCATTTGGATGTCTTCACCGTTTTGGAGTGCACTGGTGAACACACCTACGACAAATATGCCAAGTGGTACTGGTCCGCGCTGGCAGGACTGCAGTATCTGCTGACCAAGGGTGGTCCCGTTGCCTCAAGCCTTTTCGAAACTGGCGGATTCTGGTATGTCGGAGAAGGTGAACGATACCCCGATATACAGCTTCATCTGGGACTGGGTTCCGGCATTGAAGCCGGTGTCGCAAAAATGCAACATTCGGGGGTTACGCTCAATTCTGCCTACCTGAGACCTCGGTCCCGTGGCACTGTTCGTTTGGCGAGCGACGACCCATCGATGGGGCCGTTGCTGGATCCAAATTACTGGGAAGATCCCCACGATCGGGTGATGTCGATCCGAGGACTGAAACTGGCCCAGAGAATCATGCGCCAGGAAGCATTGCACGCCTTCGTCCTGCGTCAGGTGTTGCCCGGTCCCGAAGTACATACCGATAAGGACTATTTCGACTTTGCCTGTTCCCATGCAAAGACTGATCACCATCCGGCCGGTACTTGTCGAATGGGTGGAGATGAAGATTCCGTGGTTGATCCTTGCCTGAGGTGTCGTGGTATTGAAGGATTGAGGATTGTTGATGCTTCTGTCATGCCCAGATTGGTATCTTCCAACACGAACGCAACAACGATCATGATAGCTGAAAAGGCAACCGACATGATCAGAGCCGTTTAACCTGTGATGTTGCCCACACGGTGTTTGCAGCTCAATTCTCGTGTTTTGGGCTACAAAACGTCAATCGGTTGGTATCCAACCTTGATTGCAGGGTTCATTCAATTGCCAGTTTCAGACATGAAGATCCTTGTCGCCAAATCTGGAATGGCACCAGTAAGCGTTTGACCGTCACTAATGCTGGCCGTTTCTGCTCCAAGTGAGGTACTTCCAGCCAAACCCGCCCCAACCGGTCCGGTTTGACCCCGGCTTGGTCAGAGGCTGTGACGGGCCGATTGAACTGTCGCTTTAGGCAATCAGGCCCCTTTTCTCCATATTGATGGGGGTGATCTCACATTTGAGGTTATGCCTCATGCGACGAGCTGTTGCTCCTTGTTGCCATGTGTATCTTGGCCTTGATGTTTCAGAACGCGGTCTCGGAGCTGAATGGCGATGACCTCAACCGTTTCATCCCAGCTGATGCCGTGCTGATAGGCGCTGTCCTTTATACGCAATGCCATTTCGTCTGGCGGAGTCCAGTTTCTAGCGTAGGAAAAGCACAAGTTTTGTACATCATAGGGCGGCAGGGATTTGGCCTTTTCATAAACGTCTTCGACCAGGCTATCAACAATCTCGGACGAATTGAGATGCTCGGCTACCCGTTCACCCAAATCCGTGAGTGAAAGGGGACTATCCATATGCACTGTTTTAGATGGTTGCCGGCTCCATAGGACAACATCGTGTATTCTGTCGTTTATCTGGGTGATCTTGATATCAATCCTATCCGCTATTTCAGTTATCCTTTTATCCATTTTGTCTATGGATTTTTCAAAGGATTTCCGATCCGTGTTGACTGAATTGATCCATGTAATAAGTCGGACACAAACTGTACAGACAGCTAGAACGGCTATGATCCACACAGCTGGATTTTCGATGTACTCAAGCATTCGCTTCACCCTCCCCCGTGGACTATACCCAAAAGATATTTTGTATATAGCACTGCTACTCAGTTGGTACAAGAGCGAAATTGCCAAAAGTAGAGACAATTCCATGTTTGCGTATGCCCGGCATGTTGGTCACAATACTTTGCTTAAACGCATTGCAAGTGTAGAGTGTCTGGGAGGAACTCACGCCAGTGATACCAATAAAACAAGCACAGAATTGATTCGTGGCTCACAAGATATAGGGGCTTATATTGTTAACTTGAAATCAAGAATGTCCTGCCGGTCCGCCGGGCTGGTGTCAGGATTATGCCTGATAGTCTCGGTACGAACGCGAACCATACGGGACCATTCGCGCGTGGCGTAGCGAAAGCAGGCTTGTGCCGTTGGCCGGTATGTCTTGTATCTCAAGGGCCGGGCCCTGCGCGGCGACATCAAGGTTAATTCGTTCAGACAAAGCCTCGGAACCGTTCCGAATCTGCTTTTCAAGTTCGGCATATAAGCTCCCAAAAAGAGGGTGGGGCTTGATTTAAGCCCAGGACGGATACACGTTATTGGCAGGCATGAATGCGTGATTATTATAATGAAAGGATGCCCGCCATGATCACGAAGCCCAACCCGGACGTGCTGTTGCAGCCGGTGGTCATTCCCCCGACAACGCCCGGGCGGTATGTCTCGTTCAATTGGGCGCTCAATCTGCGTGAACCCGGCGAAGATACGGGTGACTGGCACTTCGATGCCATGTTTTTCTGGCGATCCGATCAGGCACCCAGAAGCGTTAATCTGGCCGGTGAGGGCACGACCGTTGACAGCACGGTGGCGCTGGGGCGGCCTGCCTGTTAGTCACAAGTCTTGTCTGGACGCAGTTTCTGGTGCCGCGGTTCGGGCCGTCGCCGCTCCAGTATTCCCATGCGGGACCGGCGCTCGTCGACATCGGCCGGAGCGGTCAGCGGGGCCGGGCCACGCCCCATGTATGGGGGTCCCGGGGGCGGGGCGTTCGGGTGATGGAGATAACCGCCGAGGAGGGCCAGGATCACCAGGGCTCCGCCCAGAGTGGCGGGGGCCGGTGGAGCGGGCGGTCCCAGGCCCGCGCCGGTACGCGGTGCCAGTGAGCCGGAGACAGCAAGGCCGGACGAAGCGGGTCCATCAGGAACATGAAACCGAAAGTCATCATACCTCATAACTATGTCAAGAAGAAAGATGTGACTTACCGGCAGGGGGCGGCGAGGCATTCGCGACATGGCCCGTCAGTTGGCCCGCCACAAGGTCCGACTGCTGAACGGTCCCGTCTACGTCGCCAACCACTATCGGGCCATAGCCGATCTGGCCCTGATTGAGCTGCTGCAGGGGCGGACGCCCCGGATAGCGGCCGTCTGCGTCATCAACCAGTGGCTGGACACAAAAGATCAGGTCGCAACGCTGGTCCAGGACTATCTGGGACCACTGGGTGCTCAGCTTCACGGCCCGTCCCGGGAGGTGCATGCGGCATGGTTGCCGACCATCCAGTACGACTGACCGACGCCCAGCGGCGACATCAGGAGGTCATGCGCTGGGTAGCCGAACAGCTGCAGGATACGCCCTATGTCCTGAAAGGGGGGTGCGGCCCTGCTGCTGACCCGGGACGGGTCGCGCCATTCCGCGGATCTGGATTTTGACTCGAACCGCAAGCTGAATCTCGAACGGCGCCTGCTCGCGGGACTGAAGAAGGCGGGGGTCGAGACAACACGCCTGATCCGGGCCAAGGACACGGCAACGGTGCAACGCTTCAAGGTCCATTATCGGGATCCGCAGTCCCATGATGACACGGACCGGCTGCTCAAGCTCGAGACCAGTTTGCGCGGCATCTCCGACTCGGCCGCGGTCGAGATCGTGAATGGCATCCGGACGTACCGGATCGATACGCTTTACGCCCAGAAGCTGGAGGCTTTGGGTGCTCGCACCGCACCTCGGGACTTGCATGATCTGGTACATCTGACCCAGAACTATGGCAACCAGATTGCCGACGCGCTCTTGGCCCGAGCGGACGCCATGACGGCGGACGTTGATGAATTGGTCAATCGGTATGAGGTCGCCTTTCACAGCGATGAAGTGCTGTCCGATCCCAGCAATGCCCTGGACACGGCATTGCTGTTTCGTCAGGCGGTTGAAAACGAGCGAAGTCGCCGGGCCATGGCCGCCAGCGCGGCAATCACTGCAGAACCCGAAATGGCCGGATGCGGCACGGATGAACGCCATTCACCCTGACGACCCGTCCGCGTTGGGCGGACGATGCGGTGCGCACGCCCCCAGGCCTCGCCGCCTAGGGGCCGAAGATGTGAAGGAACGGTCGGGTGGGACCACGGCGACGGACGGGCTGCATATGTTGGGGACAAAAGGGTGATGCAAACCATAATCGTCATCACGTCCCGTTTTTCCTATGAACTGTCGTGCAACGCATTCGGTCATGATGCAATTGTCAAGTTAACGATATAAGCCCCAAAATATATGAGTTCCGAATGAATGAGTGCTTACCAAAGGGATCAGTCGGTTACCAACTCTCTGGCGATTTCCCTGATGACAGGGCGAGCCTCCCTGATACTCATGCCAATCTTGATTCGACTGTCATAGAGAATTTGAAGCAAAAGTTCATCGTGGCGAGTGAGGAGGGCAAATTCCTCATCATCGTTGAAGATTGACGGTCGAGCCAAGAAGCTGTCATTGACCAGGCCCATGGCTTGGGCAATTTCCTCATGGACACAAGATTCGCGCATGATGTCACGGTGCTCGTCCTTGAGCATGATGATGGCCCGGACAAACTCGGAGGATCTCGAATTTCTCAGCAGGGTGAAGGCCGAGCAAAGGATTTCTGGCGAACTTTCCGTTATGGCCCTTTCGACCGATCTAGGCAGTTTCTGGATCTCATTCCGCAACAGCCGGGCAGAGTTCCGATATTCGGTGTTGCTCATGATCAAAATGTAAAAGTTTGGATTTGAACCCGATATTTCAATCGGGTGGCCAGTCAGGGATTCCAAGCGGTCAGTGTACGCCGAAATCAATTGATAATCCATAAGACGTCTCTCATTCGGAACGGATGGGCCATGGATCAATCTGATTCGAATGGGTTGCCGCCATTTCTTGACCTTTGACGGTTTTGCTGAAGCCACGTAATTGCCTTTCTCGACGACGTATTCGTTATACAAGGCAATGTCTTCGAAGTTTTTCGCCAACATTTCGGCATTGAAATATACTGCGTCGCTCTCCTCCTCGTCCTTCAGGTAACCTTGGCTCAGGTAGTTCAATTTTACGTTGGCATAATATTCAGCGAGTTTTTCATCACTGATGTTGTTGAACTTTCTGGTCGGCGAAGAACTGCACCCAACCAGCAACAAGCCGACCAGGATAGCTCCGATAATCGATATGTATCTTGTGTGTCTCATTCAACTGCGAAACAATTACCCGATTCGCCAACAGGCGTCCAACATCGCTCGAGGGTCACAAATCAATTCCGCCTAGGGCCGACAACACGTCATCAACTGTATTACGATATTGGATGTTGAGTCTGTTATACAATCAAAAATCAGCGTAAGTTGTGCCCTTGATGCTGGTCAATTGCCCGGCCCGCAATTCCTCACTCCTGCCCAGCAAGATGTTCCCCTCCAACGCCAAAAAGAAATTCGACTCCGGTCCTTGAGGCTTGACCGGAACGTGTCCGTGCAGCTATGGCCTCTTTCGCCGGTTCGATTCGGCGGCTGAGCTTGTTTTTCGGCGTTGTTCGGACGGTCCCTGTTTGGCCAGAAATTCATTTTCCGACATTTTTGTCCAGCGACGACCAACAGACGTTTTGGCCATTGCAGTCCAATCGACTTCAAGCAGTTGGCTCTTTTGCAGTGTTCCCAACTCCAACGGGCCGTATGATATCCTGATAAGCCGGTTCACTTCGAGCCTCAACGCACTCAAGGCTTTGCGAATTTCCCTATTCTTTCCTTCTTGCAAATCGATCGTCATCCAGCAATTCGCACCCAACCGCTTATCCAAGGTTATCGTCATGGGCGCATATTGGGTAGAGCCAACGACGATCCCGGTTTCCAACCGTCTGACTTTTTGAGTTGTGGGATTGCCGCGGACACGGACTCTGTAGCGTCGCTTCAAACCGGTCGCCGGCAATTCCAGGAAGCGCTTGAATTCACCGTCATTGGTTAGCAGGAGCAGCCCCTCCGAACTCATGTCCAATCGCCCGACCGGCATGACATAGGGCAGCCCCGTCGGCAGATGGTCAAATATCGTTGGTCGGTTTCGCTCGTCCCGTCGGGTTGTGACCAGACCGGCAGGTTTATGATACTTCCAAAGCCTCGTACCCTGAATCGGTGGCAGTTCCTTGCCATTAAATTCAATGGTGTCTTGATCCGTGACAGTTGTTGCCGGGTTGATGACCGTCACACCGTTGATCTTGATCTGTCCGGCTTGGACAAGTCTTTCGCAGTCGCGTCTTGATCCCACTCCTGAGCGGGATAATCGTTTGGCGATGCGGGATTTGGACTCGGAGGCTGTCATCGATGATTCACGTTGAACGCAGAGAAGGCAGGATTGAACGATGGAACGAGATGGTCTTGAATGCAGCAGGCAACGTAAGCAGTTACGTTGAAATAAGCAAAATATTGGAGCCGAATAACGGACCTTGAGTTCATAGGGAGCAACTCTCCCAATGCAGTTCTGTCTCAGGGAACAACATTAGAGCATTCAACAGAAATGGTATAGAACTCTCGTGGACAGGTTTGGTCGGCGGAATTGTGAACTTGATCGCACCAGTTCAAGCCATATGATGACGAGACGATGACTGAAATTGCGTTTCCATCACCGATGCAGGAGGCCTTGAGGCTCGCTGGTGAGGCATATAAGCTGGAGGAAGTTCCGGTCGGAGCCGTTGTTGCTGATCCAGAAGGACATATATTGGCTGGCGACCACAATCGGGTTAATGAATTGAAGGACCCGACGGCCCATGCAGAAATCCTGGCAATCAGAAAAGCGTGTCGAATCATTGCCAACGAACGACTTGTCGAATGCTCAATTTACGTAACAATCGAACCTTGCCCAATGTGTGCCAGTGCCATATCACAAGCACGAATTGCTCGACTGTACTATGGTGCCATGGATGAAAAATCTGGTGGAGTGGACAATGGCCCCAAAATCTTTAACGATCGCAGTTGCCACTGGAAACCAGAGGTTTATGGTGGAATAATGGAAATGGAAGCCCGCGGTCTGATTCGTTGCTTCTTTTCCCGCAAAAGAACGTCGGGTTAGCATTACAGACCATGGAAGAACCAGAAAACTTCATCGATCTTTACTGCGAGCGGGTCTTCCCTGGACTCATGGACGAGCCCTTCAATGCCCTGACCAATCTGGCTTTCATGATCGCCGCCGTTCTCTGCTGGCGTTGGCTCAAGGGGTATCCGGGAACTGTGACGCGGATATTGTGTGCATTGCTGTTCCTGATTGGGGTGGGTTCAGGCCTGCTTCACACCTTCGCCACACCGTGGGGAGCAATGGTGGATGTGGGCTTCATCGCCCTCTTCGTACTCACTTACATCTATGCAGCCCATCGACACTTTTTCCATCTTTCTTTGCTTTACTCTATCGTCCTTTTGGTGATTGCCTTCAGCTCCCTTGTTCCGGTTGGCTGGGTAGCTGGGCAATTGATGCCCTTTCTTGAATCTTCTGCCTCCTATGCGAGCATCGCCCTTTTGATTTTCCTATATGGGATCATCATGTTATGGATCGACAAAGAAGTCGGCTACAAGTTGTTTATCGGCGTCTTGGCATTATCTGTCTCGATAGGATTCAGAACTGTCGATGAACCGCTCTGCGAAGTCAATCCTCTAGGTACGCATTGGGTGTGGCACGTTCTGAATTCGATCATGTTGGCATGGATGATCATCGTCCTGCGCGACAAGATGTTCAAGAACGGATTGATCAAGACCTAGGACGGTACGGGAAGGGTTCGGGTGGATTTAAGTCTGGAAGAAGCGAGAAAGGTGGCTCACCTTGCACGAATCCATGTCGATGATAGCGATCTGCCGGCCATTGCCAGAGAGTTGTCATCCATACTCGGTTTCATGCAACAGCTCAACGAGGTGGATGTCAGCGATATACCAGCCATGTCTTCGGTCACTCCAATGGCGATAAGGTTACGCAAGGACAAAGTGACGTCGGGTCAGGATGCCAAAAGGATTTTGTCCAATGCGCCGGCTGCCGAGAACAATTTTTTTACCGTGCCCAAGGTTGTTGAATAGATGGATTATTCACGATCAAGCCTGGCCCTGATTTCGTCCATGTTGCAGAAGGGCGAGGTAACCGCCCAGGAAGTCACCGAAGATTGCCTCGCGAGGATTGAGAAAGCGGATCGGCTGAACGCATTTTGCTGGGTTGATCCCGAATGGTCGATGGAACAGGCAAAGGCGGCAGATGAGAGGCTGGCGCAAGGGGACCGTTCTCCCTTATGTGGAATTCCCTTGGGGATCAAGGATCTGTTTTGTGTCAAGGGCACACCGACACAGGCCGCCTCGAAAATACTGGAAGGATTTCGCCCCGAGTATGAATCGACAGTGACGCAGAAGCTCAAGGATTGTGGTGCAGTATTCCTGGGCAAGACCAATATGGACGAATTCGCCATGGGTTCATCCACCGAACACACGGCCTATGGATCGACCGTCAATCCCTGGCGAAAGAAAAACGGTATCCAGGACCTGACTCCCGGAGGGTCGTCTGGCGGTTCGGCTGCAGCGGTTGCGGCCGGTCTGTGCCTCGGTGCCTTGGGTACAGATACTGGAGGATCGATTCGGCAACCTGCTGCCTTCACAGGAACTGTCGGGATGAAACCCACCTATGGTCGATGTTCTCGATGGGGAATCGTGGCTTTTGCTTCTTCCCTTGATCAGGCCGGGCCGCTGGCCCGGTCAGTAGAGGATGTGGCATTGATACTGGAAGCGATTGCCGGCCATGACCCCAAGGATTCGACGAGTTATGCGGGAGATGTTGCACCGTACAGCCGCGTTATGAAGCACGGCGTCGAGGGAAAGAAAATCGGCATCCCAAAGGAATATCGCATTGACGGCATGCCCAGAAAAACTGAAAGTGTCTGGCACAAGGGGACACAACTTCTGCGGGAGGCCGGAGCTGAAATTGTGGAGATTTCCTTGCCCCATACCCGCTACGCTCTGCCGGCCTACTATGTCATCGCCCCGGCTGAAGCCTCATCCAACCTGGCCCGTTACGATGGGGTGAGATATGGTTACCGAGCTCAACTCAAGTCCGATTCAGACATAACTGACATGTACGAGATGACCCGGGCCGAAGGATTTGGCTCGGAAGTCAAAAGGCGGGTGATGATTGGAACCTATGTCCTCTCCCAAGGCTTTTACGAAGCCTACTATCGACGGGCTCAAAGAGTGCGAACCTTGATCAAGCGAGATTTTGAAAATGCATTTGCCGACGGCATTGAGGCCATACTGACACCGACAACTCCCAGTTCTGCATTTGGCATTGGCGAGCTGGTCGACGAAGACCCCGTCCAGATGTATCTGAATGACGTGTTCACGGTAACGGTCAACTTGGCTGGCCTGCCGGGTATTTCAGTGCCGGCCCAACTTGATGACGACGGCCTTCCACTAGGACTGCAACTCATCGGACAACCATGGAAAGAGGGCGAGTTGCTGTGTTGGGCTCAAACGCTGGAAGACGGTCTTCAATTTAACCATAAGCCGTCAATCTGGTGGGAGTAGGACGTGTACACAAGTGTTCGCATTTGCTTGACTCTGGCCTTGATGGGACTGTTGGCAATTCTGGCCGGGTGTTCTGAAGAGGCGACCCGGAGCGAACCCTCGACAATGCCGATCACGGACATAGAGCCTGTGACCGAGGAAGAGGGCGAAGGTTACGGTGACGAGTGGGCCCGAATCATCGCCGATGAAATAGAGCAGATTCTCGCTCAGCAACGAAGTGAAGAACAGGAATTGTCATCTCCCCAGAATCAGCCTCAGGACAATCCGGAGTCACCTGTGGAACCTGCGGAAACCGTTGTGGCATCCGCTGATGAAACCAACCCGCAGACAAGCGTTGAGGACAGCGACAAACTGAAACCCGAAGGTGAAGCGAACAAGCCATCACAAAGTGTGGATGAGTTTGGCCGTACAGTTTCGGACGAGCAGGATTTTGAGGCTGTCACCGAACGGGAAACGATTGAGTCGGATGCGCAGAGAATTCAAAACAACCAGACGAAACTGATCGTTCATGCGCCGGTCGAATTCGACGATGGCGAAGGGCAGTCCATTGTCATCAGCTATGCGCTTGAGACCGAACATGCTCCGGGAACCGTGCTGTACAAGCGCAATGTGGTCTTTTTCAACCGGACCGTATATCTTGAACGATGTGACGAGTTCATTGACAGCGATGCAGCTCAGGAACAATTTCTGCGAAACGGAGGCCCAGAGGTGGACGAGTTCAAGCTGGATCCCGATGGTGACGGCTTCGCCTGTGCCTGGAATCCGGAAAAGTACAGGCAGTTGCTGCAGTAATCCGCATGAGTGAACTCGTCAAAATCTGGCGACCCTCACCCAACTTTGGCTCCCGCCGGGGCAACCTCAAGCCCGAGTATGTGGTTCTTCATTATACGGCCATGAATAGCTGTGATGAGGCTCTGGACAGGCTTTGTGAACCTGAATACGAAGTGTCGTGCCACTTCCTGATATCGGAAACCGGCCGTATTTTTCAGCTGGTAGCCGAAGCGAATCGGGCGTGGCACGCTGGTCAGGGATGGTGGCAGGGCCAGTGTGACATGAACTCGCGGTCCATTGGAATCGAACTGGCGAACTCCGGCCACTGTCCATACCCAATGAGGCAAATGTCCATCCTCGTACGGTTGATCCGGGAAATCATGATCAAGTGGAAGATACCGGTCCAGAATGTCATTGGCCATTCAGACATGGCGATCGGTCGCAAGCTGGATCCGGGTCGGAGGTTTGACTGGCGACTATTGGCTGTCTCTGGAGTGTCTATCTGGCCTGACAAGGTCACCGGGAGCAAGTTCAGTTGGCAGCAGTTTCTGGACCGAGCTTCACGTTTCGGCTACACATTGCCGGAACACAAGAATGGTAAGCCGGCAAGAGAGCATCTTCTGAACGCATTTCGGGCTCGATTTCGACCGTATCATGCTGGTGAACCAGATGAGGTGGATATGGCGCTGATCACCGGATTGGCAGCTTGCATCGCTTGTCGGTCGAATGGAGCTCCAGCCCCTGATTGACAATTGCCCTGACATGACCTACCTTGAATGGTGCGGAAAACCGGATAGTCGCGCGACGGCGTGTCGCGAGGAAAGTCCGGACTCCACAAAGCAGGGTGCCGGGTAACCCCCGGCTGGAGCAATCCAAGGGAAAGCGCCACAGAAACGTACCGCCAGCGATTTTCAGATGCTGGCAAGGGTGAAAGGGTGGTGTAAGAGACCACCGCTTTCTTGGCAACAAGGAAGGCCAGGCAAGCCCCGCCCGGAGCAATGCTAAGTTAAACTGAACGCTCTTCGGAGCAGGGTGGCTTTGGCCTGCAGTTATGGTAAGCAGCACGAATGGAAAGGCAACTTTTCATCAAGATGAATGACTATCGACGAGCCTGTGGCTCTGAACAAAATCCGGCTTACAGGTTTTCCGCAACAGCAAATGGTTGAAAGACGGGAACGCATGTCTAAGTCTGCAGACAGGCAGTTGCAGAGGATTGTTCAGAAACTTGACAGGAGTTACCGATGGCAAAGCCAGCGACAGTAAAGATAAGGCTCAATTCTTCGGCGGGCACGGGTCATTTTTACGTAACCAAGAAAAATGCCCGAACCATGACCGACAAGATGAAGGTCATGAAGTACGACCCTGTGGCACGCAAGCATGTCGAATACAAAGAGGGCAAGATAAAGTAAGGGGCTGATGCGATTCCCCTGCAACACGGTGCCGGTCGCAAACAGCGACAGTTTTTCTATCGGGCCTGGGCGGAGCGTTTGGCAGAATACTGTTGCCGGCAACCAAGTCCGCCAATTCCTGACCATCGATCAGGCTTCGAGACCACGCCGGTCAGAAGTACTGAAGCTCGTCGAGGAGGGGCAAGTTCTATAAAAAAGGGGCTTATATACCTAACTTGAAGAGACGAATGGGCAATGTTGCCTATCAACTTCATTGCCCCCGAAGTCCGGTTGCATCTCTAGGGCTTGAAATCGTCCTTGGTGGGATCATCCGTCGTTTCTGGCTCGGCCGGCGACGGGTCCGGAACCCGCAGCAAGTAGTCCATGAAGGAGGGAACCCCGGGTTCGTACGTATCGGGTTTCACCCCCTCGACAATGAGCCCCACATGACGCATGTGGCGCTCCATCTGGCCCGGTACATCCGTATCAAGGGCGGTCAGCATCCTTTCCAGCTGAGGGGCTTCCATGACGCCGTCATGATCCCGAAAGGCCTGAGCAACAGCTTGGGCCGCCCGGCTCTGCTCCGGGGTGCGTAACTCCCGCCGGCGGCGGGCGTAATGCCGTTCGCGCAAGAGCCCGGCGCGCTCGATAGCCTCGTCCCCAAGGGCCGGTTCCAGCTGCCGTCCGCCCTTTTCTTGGACGACCGCATAGGCTTCATGCCCATAAAGCTGCAGAAACCAGGGATAATGATCCGTGGCCGCTACCAACGTCTCCAGGGTCGGCCCGTCGACCGTTATACCGGCCTGGTGCAAGGGAACCGCCAGGACCTCGGTCGCGCTGGCCTGGGAAAGGCGACCCAGAGGCAGACAGCGACCCCGCTCCCAAAAGGTTGCTCGGCAGCTTTCAAGCTGATCAATGAGATCCGGCGTGCCGCCCAGCAACAGGACAACCGGTCGGGTCTCTCCGGCCTGCTGCACGGCGTTCAGAAGAACCCGCAAGGCCACCGGTTCGACCATGTGGGCCTCGTCCAGCGTGATCAGCACCGGGTGCCCCAGATCCACAAGCGAGTCGCTGGCACTCCGATCCGGCGCGGTCGGCATGGTAAAGGTGGCGGTCCCGAGCCCGAGGCGGATCTGGGCCTCATGGGCGGTCATCGCGCGGATGTCATGGATGATCGGCGACCGGGCCAAGGGCGTCGTCTCCAAAAAGGAGCAAAACTTCTTCCAGGCACTCTCCAGGAGCCCGGCATCCGCCGCCGGCATATCCTCTTGGCCCAGTGCTTCCATGGCTTCGCCGATGACCTCCAGGCGGGGGCGAAACAGGTCTTGGCGCATGCCCGCCGCCGTGGCCACCCGGTCGCTTTTCAGCGAGAGCAGAACGCTAGGAGTCCGGCTCTTCCGAAGCCGCTCGTGCAAGGAAATAATATGCACGGTCTTGCCCGTGCCACGCGGACCATACAGGAACAGGGCCCGGGGTCCGGGCTTTTCCGGTCGGGCTAGGCGGCGCTCCACATCCGCCAGAGCCTTGTCCACTTCTGGACGCCGGCCCATGACCGGGGGCATCTCCCCAAAACCTGGCACAAAAGGGTTTTCGTGAGGGTCGGAGGTCATCGATATATATCCTTTTCGGCCCATTTATACAGGTTGAGGGAATGAACGGCCGGTCCGGCATAGTCCCGTGCCTTTTCATGTTAAGCATGAAAGGACGGGATGTCAATACGCAGGGCAAAGGGTGACCAGAACGGATATCCCGGTCACAGATTTTTCTGTCCAGGTTGGACGAAACGCGCAGTCCCGAGTATTTTGACGGGAAACCCGTCAACGGGCCACAAATGATGGATCCTTATACAGGAAAGAAAATGAAACATGACATGAGTGAAGGTCTGTTTTGAGTGAAGAGTCTTGAAGCAGGACGATATGGATAAATTTCAGGACTTCAAATTAGGTATATAATTCCCATAAAAAAGGCCAGATGAAAACCTGGCCTTCATGTTCTTGACGCCTGCAATCTAAAGAGTTGTCATGCGATCATTCCCTCTGGCCAAACAAGGAGAGCAGCAAGAGGAAAATGTTCAGGAAGTTCAGGTACAGACTCAGTGAACCCATGATCGCCGACTTGGCCAGCCATTCGGTTTGCCCAGCCGTAGCCATGTGCACATACTCGTTCTTGATTCTCTGAGTGTCGTACGCCGTCAACCCGGCAAAAACGAGGAGACCGACGACTGAAATGGCAAATTGCAGAGCCGGCGACCCGATGAAGAGATTGATGATGGCGGCAACGATGATGCCGATCACGCCCATGATCAAAAAGGCGCCCCAGCCGCTAATGTCCTTTTTCGTCGTGTATCCGTAAATGCTGAGCGAAGCAAAGGCTATGGCGGTGACCAGAAAGGTCTGAACGATGGATATGCCTGTGTAAGCCAGAAAAATGTAGGAGATCGAAAGTCCCATCAGGCCGGAAAATATCCAGAATGTCGTTTGGGCCGAAGCCACCGACATCTTGCCGATTCGAGCGCTAAGCAAGAAAACGACCCCCAGCGGAGCCAACATGACGACCCATTGCAAGGCACTTCCGTAAATAGCGACCATGAGCGCTTGACTTGTGCTTGCCAGATACGCCACCAGCCCGGTGATGAGCATGGCCGCCGACATCAACCCATAGACTTTACTCATATGGGCCCTGAGGCCTTCATCAATCTGCGCTGTGCGGCTACCTAACCCTTGCACTCCAGGTAGCTGATACTGATTCATTTGTTCCTCCAAAGAAATCGTGAAATGAAATATCCTGACCAGATGATAGAGTGCCCAGCCGAAATTTCAAGAACCGACGAACATCACGGCATGACCAAAATGTTGCAAAAGCGGTTTCTTTGATCACGAAAAGGTGAACTACGCTGCAACACTGACGACGATTTTTCCTATTGCCCGTCTAGTCTTCAGCATTTCCAGTGCCGTGTTGGCCTGGTCCAACGGCAGAACCGTATTGACAAGGGGTTGGATCAGGCCCCGAGTGAACCAGTCGAACAGTTCTTCAAGACTCTTCTGCATGACAATGGGCTTGAAGCGGAGATAGCCTCCCCAATAACAGCCAATGACGTCAAGATTCTTGACAAGCAGTATGTTGGCCGGAACGGATGGAATCTCGCCTGAAGCGAATCCGATGGGGATAATGCGACCCTCTGGATTGGCGGATCGCAAGGCGGCCTTGAACAGCGAACCCCCAACCGGATCATAGACAACGTCTGCCCCGCCGAGCGACCTGGTTCGATCACGCAAATCGTCAGTTGTCGAGTTGATCAGGTGCGTTGCTCCGGCGGCTTTGGCTTCTTCAAGCTTGGCTTCGCTGCTCGCCGCGGCAATAACGTTTGCTCCCAGAATTTTTCCAATTTCGACTGCGGTTCGCCCAACCCCTCCGGAAGCACCCAGGACAAGCAGGTTTTCACCGGGTTTCAAACGGGCTCTGTTGCGTAGAGCCAGATGCGATGTGCCATAAGCGATGATGAATCCACTGGCAACTTCGTCGGACATGCTTTCTGGCACTTTGACACACTGCTTGGCCGGAAGGCAGGCATATTCAGCCAATCCACCGTGCGATCCAAAGCCGGCTATCCGATCGCCAATCTCAAGATCTTCAACGCCATCGCCCCTATCAGAGACGACGCCACACACTTCCATGCCCGGAGAAAAGGGCATGTCGGGCTTTTCCTGATATTTTCCCTCAGCCATCAGCAGATCGGCAAAGTTGATGCCAACAGCCTTCACCGTGACAAGTACCTCTCCAGGCTTCGGTTGGGGTCTAGGAATTTGGACTCTTACCAGTCCCTTGCCCAGCTCCTTGATCTGCATTGCAACCATGGGTTCTGTGTCACGTCCTTTGGGCATCATGAAATCGCTTTCTAAAATTGATCAAGATATTCTACGATCATGTTCAGGGCATTGTCACGCAACGGGGCTCGTTCCATCAGCACTTCGTGCTTTGCCTCGTTGATTTCAACCAATTTCGATAACGCCCATCCAGAACAATATTGGCGTATGGTATCGTTATCGACAACCGTGTCATGATTGCCAGTCAAGACCAGAGCCAATTTTTGAGGGGGAGGCCGTCTCATCAGGTCAATTGACTCGCGAAATGCACCATTCACCCATCTCCAGGACGGTCCGCCCACGTTGAGTTCCGGCTTGATGTTGATTTGATTCCGAAGATAACGAAAGGTGTCGGGGCAGGTCGTCAGTTGATTGGCGGTCGGATTCGCCCGCTTCAGATAGTTTTGGGGACCCGCTCCGAAAACGTATCGGCTTCCCCATCCCATCGAGTTCATGAATCGTGCCGTTGTCCTGGCAGTCCAATTGGAACCGGCAATTTTCCACATGGGATTGCTGAATATGCTGGCCTTGAAATGGTCAGCCTCATGCAAGGTTCGCAATCCTATGCATCCGCCCATTGAGTGGGCAATCTGGAAAAGTGGCTCGGGTACTGCCTGCGCCTTGAGAAAATCAACGATAGTGTTCAGGTCGGTCTGATAATCCTTGAAATCCGTGACATGACCCATGCTTGAATCTGTGACAAGTCTGTCCGACAGACCCTGACCGCGCCAATCATTCACGACAACCGTGTAGCCACTTGTGCACAACATTGAGGCCAGATGATCATATTTCTCTATGAATTCGGTGCGTCCAGGCAACACCATGACAGTCCCTTCGGATCCCCCAGGCCAGACGGCAACTCTTATTCGCACTCCATCTGAAGTGTTTAGCCAACAGGCTTCAACATGTTGCGGGTGCTTTATGACCTCATGAAAAAAAGGGGCTGTACGCACAGGATTCAAATCGGCAAAACTCTGGCTAACGGACGCGTTCGGATATTATCAGGGTTTTGCTCCGGCATTCCGGCGAAAATGTCAGTAAGAATATCCTGGCTGAAACCGGTGGCAAATATAACTTGACACCTTAAACACAATTGACATACCCTAAGACTTGATTTGTACCAATGAACTCTATTCCAATGCAAGACTGACGAGCGATGCGCCGGTTAGTGACGTGAGGTGCGGGTTCGTGGTTCAAGCCCTGATGGGATTGGATATTTCAGACAATATAAGTGGAGAAAGTAGTATGAGATCGTTTCAATTGACAACCGTTCGAACCCTGCTTGCAGCCCTGATCGTAGCCGTAAGTGGAGTCATGGCCTCAGCCGCAGACCTTCGGTACGTTTCTGGTGCCGTTGGCAATGCCATTGAAGTATTTGAGGCTTTGGCCAAACCTTGGGAAGAGGCAAGCGGACACACCGTAACCTTGGTTCCGATGCCAGCCTCGACGACCGACCAGTTCGGTCAGTACAGACTTTGGCTTGCAGCGGGCAATGCAGACATCGATATCTACCAGACAGATGTTATTTGGGCACCTCAGCTGGCCGAACAGTTCATTGACTTGACCGAGCATGCCCAAGACTTGGCTCCCTTACATTTTCCCTCAATTATCGAATCTCAAACGGTTGATGGCAAGCTTGTTGCATTGCCAATATTCACTGATGCACCCGCATTGTATTACCGCAAGGATCTGTTGGAAAAGCATGGACAGCCTGTGCCAACCACGTGGGAGCAGTTGACCGAAATTGCCCAGAAGGTTCAGGATGCCGAAAGAGCCGAAGGCAACGAGGACATTTGGGGCTTTGTCTGGCAGGGGAATGCTTATGAAGGTCTGACATGCGACGCTTTGGAGTGGGTCAAATCCTTTGGCGGCGGACAAATCGTTGAACCGGATGGAACGATATCCATCAACAACCCGAAAGCCATCGCCGCACTTGATTTGGCCGCAACTTGGCCCGGGACCATTTCCCCTCCGGGAGTTCTCGCTTATCAGGAAGAGGAAGCGCGTGGAGTGTGGCAGACCGGAAATGCCGTGTTCATGCGCAACTGGCCATATGCCTATTCATTGGGCAACAGTGATGATTCGGCCGTCAAGGGGCTCTTTGATGTAACGACTCTTCCAACCGGAGGAGGGCATGATACTTCCGCTGCCACTTTGGGCGGCTGGAATGTTGCGGTGTCCAAATACTCTGAAAATCAGGAGGCGGCAATTGATTTTGCCCGTTATCTGGCTGGACCTGAGGCCCAGAAAATGCGGACATTGATGGCATCCAACCTCCCGACCATCATCGCGCTTTACGATGATGCAGACGTTGCAAGGGAGCAGCCAATCATTCCCCGATGGAAAGATGTGTTCTTGCAGGCCGTGCCACGACCGTCTGCTCCGACCAAGGTCAAGTACAACGAAGTCTCGGCCAAGTTCTGGTCGGCCGTGCACAACACTCTTTCAGGCGATGGCACCGCAGCTGAAAATCTGGAACTGCTGGAACTGGAGCTTGAAGAGCTGAAAGGTTCGGGCTGGTAATCGTCCACAGTACTGAACTGCAGTGGCCAGGCTTGTGCTCAAGCCTGGCCTGCCTTTAGATGATCATCGGCAAGGATGTTGACCTGATGGATTGGCTCGATTGATCTTCATGATGAAAAGTGGCAAGGAACTGGATTTGGAGGCCCAACGCCGAAGGGCGGCCTTCATTTTTCTGTTCCCAATGATTGTAGCCTTGTTTTGCGTGGCGGCTTGGCCGCTGTTGCGAACAATCTACTTTTCCTTCACCAACACCTCTCTGACCAACCTTTATGGAGGTGAGTGGATCGGCTTTGACAACTATCTCAACCGCCGGGAGTTAAGTTCGGGACGAGTGATCTGGCGGGGAACTCTTGTTGATCCCGCGTGGTGGAATGCTGTCTGGAATACGGTCAGGTTTTCGGTCATATCGGTATTATTTGAAACAGTATTCGGCTTGTTGATTGCGTTGGTGCTGAATGCCGAGTTCAGAGGTCGCGGTCTGGTTCGAGCCGCCATCCTCATTCCTTGGGCAATTCCAACGATCGTCTCCGCCAAGATGTGGGCGTGGATGCTGAATGATCAGTTTGGTATCATCAACGACATACTGATCCGGCTTGGTTTCCTAGAACGAGGAATAGCCTGGACAGCTTCCATCGATACGGCGATGACAGCCGTCCTGATTGTTGATATTTGGAAAACGACTCCATTCATGGCACTGTTGTGTCTTGCGGGGTTGCAGATGATTCCTCGAGACATTTACGAAGCGGCGCGAATCGATGGGGTCCATCCGTTGAAAGTGTTCTGGAAGATAACCTTGCCTCTGGTGAGGCCGGCCTTGATGGTTGCCGTCATATTCCGGATGCTTGACGCCTTGCGGATTTTTGACCTGATTTATGTCCTCACTCCCAACTCCAAGGCCACAAAGACCATGTCGGTGATTAGTCGGGAGAATCTGATCGACTTTGACAAGTTTGCCTACGGTTCGGCCCAGTCAACCCTTCTGTTCGCCATCATCGCCATTTTTGTAACACTTTATATCTGGCTTGGCAAAGTGAACCTGAGTGGGGAAGGAAACCAATGACACGAACTTCGGGAGACTGGATAAGGCTCATTGCGTTTTATTCGATCGTGGTCGTGATCATCGTCGTTGCCATCTTTCCATTTTATTATGCCATTCTGACTTCATTCAAGTCGGGAACAGCCATATTCAGCATCAATTACTTTCCGGTCGACTTTTCCTTTCAGAACTATGTGACGGTCATGACGGGGCGGAACTTCGTTCGCAGCGTGATCAACTCGGTCTTTATCTCTGGCGTGACCGTGTTGCTGGCTCTGTTTCTTGCGGTCACAGCCTCGTATGCGTTGAGTCGAGTTCGATTCCGGGGAAGAGCCTTGCTCCTGGTTACCATTCTGGGAGTTTCCATGTTTCCCCAGATTGCCGTTCTGGCCGGACTGTTCGAGCTGGTCCGCTTTCTGGGAATCTACAACACGCCTTGGGCCATGGTGCTCAGCTACACCATATTCACCCTGCCGTTCACGGTCTGGGTACTGACCACATTCATGCGGGAGTTGCCGATTGAAATCGAGGAGGCCGCCATCATTGACGGTGCAACTCCTTGGATCATCATCACCAAGGTCTTTATGCCTCTCTTGTGGCCCGCGTTGGTTACCACCGGATTGCTTGCGTTCATCGGCGCGTGGAACGAGTTCTTGTTCGCTCTGACCTTTACCATCTCAGAGACCCAGCGTACTGTTCCCGTCGCGATCGCACTGCTGTCCGGGGCTTCCGAACAGGAGATTCCGTGGGGACCGATAATGGCTGCATCGGTCATTGTGACGGTGCCTCTGGTTGTTCTCGTATTGATATTTCAGCGCAAGATAGTTGCCGGCCTGACCGCAGGTGGAGTCAAAGGCTAGATTTGGAGATTTTTATGGCCGAGATAGTCCTCAAGAATGTGATCAAGTCGTTTGGGGCCGTCGAAGTGATCAAGGGTGTGGATCTGACAATAAGGAAGGGTGAATTCATGGTCTTCGTCGGGCCATCGGGATGCGGCAAGTCCACCATGCTGCGACTGATTTCCGGACTTGAAAACATTACGGGCGGAGAAATGACCTTTGATGGTGAAGTCATGAACAACGTCATTCCTTCGAAAAGGGGCATTGCAATGGTTTTTCAGTCCTATGCCCTGTATCCCCACATGAATGTCTTTGAAAACATGGCTTTTGGCATGAAGCTTGCCCAGTCGGGTACCGAAGCCATCAAGAAGCGCGTTGAGGAAGCCGCCAGACTCTTGCAAATTGAACATCTCCTGGATCGGCTGCCCAAGCAGTTGTCGGGCGGCCAGAGGCAACGTGTTGCGATCGGACGGGCAATTGTTCGAGATCCCAGAGTGTTTCTGTTTGATGAGCCGCTTTCCAATCTGGACGCTGCCTTGCGCGTGGCAACACGCCTAGAAATTGCCAAGCTTCATCACGACATGGATGATGTAACCATGATCTACGTGACCCATGATCAGGTCGAGGCCATGACTCTGGCAGATCGCATCTGCGTTCTGCGGGATGGAATGATTGAGCAGGTTGGAACCCCGTCAGAGCTCTACGAAAAGCCGGATTCCATCTTTGTGGCCGGTTTCATCGGCTCGCCCAAGATGAATTTTCTGAAGGACCGTTTCGCCGACGAATTTGACTGTGAGACTCTTGGCATCAGGTCGGAACATATTGACATGACTGACACCGACCCCGTCTGGTCGGGCACAATGGTGCATGCCGAGGATGTCGGCTCAGACACCTACGTGTTCGTTGACATTGGCTCTGACGAACCTCTGATCGTTCGATGTGGAGGAAGACAAGCCGTTGAGTTGGGCAAAACAGTGGGCTTGAAACCCCAGACCGAGCAACTACATCGGTTTGATACCAAGGGCCATCCAGTGCGTTAGGCATTGTCTCTGACCCTTGTCGTTTCCAACTCTTTACATCGTTCTTCAGGATATTTTCCATGACAAAAATTGTGCTGGTTGGTGCCGGTAGCATCCAATTTGGCGCCCAGTTGCTGGGCGACATTTTTCAGAGTCAGGTCCTGGCCGACGCCGAGATCGTGTTCAACGATATCAATCCCGTTGCGGTCGAGAAAACCAGAAAATTGGCTCAAGACCACATAGATGCCAGGGGACTGAGCCAGACAGTCAGCGTTGAAAGCGATCTTCGGGTAGCACTCAAAGGGGCAAACTTTGTGGTCATCATGATCGAGATCGGTGATCGCTTCAAGTTGTGGGACATGGACTGGAAGATACCCCAGCAGTATGGAGTACGTCAGGTTTACGGCGAGAATGGCGGCCCGGGAGGACTTTTTCACTCATTGCGAATCATTCCGGCTATCTTGGAGATTTGTCAAAAAGTGGCCGATGTGGCTCCTGAAGCGACAATCTTCAACTTTTCTAATCCCATGAGTCGCATTTGCACAACGGTTTATCGCAAATATCCCGACTTGAAGTTCATAGGCATGTGTCACGAAATCGCCTCTCTGGAACGGCACTTGCCCGATATCCTGAAGCAGCCCAGGGAAAACATTTTCTATCGGGCAGGGGGGTTAAACCACTTTTCGGTGCTGTCAGCCATTCAATATATTGATGGCGGCTCGGATGCCTACAATGATGTTCGGAAGCGGGCACCAGCGTACTTTGCCCAAGAACCGGGATATTCCGAAATTCTGACTACCGCGCGGGCAACGGGTCATGACGTTGAAACTGAAGGCTGGATGAACATTGATCTGAGCCATATCAAGGAGGTGCGCGAATGGTCGGACCGAAGGCTATTTGCTCAGATACTCAAGCATTTCGATGTTCTGCCCATTACCACCGACAGTCACTTTGGTGAATATATTAGCTGGGCCTACGATGTATCGGATCATCGGGGCATCCTTGACTTCTATACCTACTATCGAAACTTCCTTGGACAGGGCAAGGCAACCATAAAGGACGAAATCAGGGAAAGGATGGTGCCAATTATGGAGGGGATGCTGACCAACAGACCATACGAGGAAGCTGCCGTCAATATCCCCAACAGGGGTTACATCAGGAACCTGCCGGACTGGATTGCTGTTGAAGTGCCCGCCATGATTGATGCGGATGGCATACAAGGAGTTTCGATTGATCTGCCAGCCGGAATAACAGGTCTTCTAACCAATCAGATAGGTATTCACGACTTGACAGCGGAAGCCGTTTTGGAAGAGTCCAAGGACTTGGTCGTTCAAGCCCTTTTGGTGGATCCCGTCGTTACCAGTGCTAAGGGTATTCCCGGGATGGTTGATCACATTATCGCCGAACAGCGTCCTTGGCTGGATTACCTGCAATAAGTCTCTGCCGGGTGATTTTACTCGCGGGCTGACTTGCTGATGGCTTAACGAATGGAAGTTCGATTTACTGGTTGGTCAGCAGGTTTCCAAGGGTCAGAGCCACAGACATGTCTCCTGCAACCTTGATCTGACCTTCAAAAAAAGCACTTGTCGGGCTGAGCTCGCCATGAATGACGGCTTCGAATGTTGCAGCCGTTCCTTCAATCGTGCATTCTCTTTCATCGTTGCTAGCGACGATATCATTGCCATCAAACACGTATGCTCCCTCCCCATCGATAATGACCTTGACCTTCACGCCAATCTCTGGGTTGGAGCGTAAAATTTCCAATATAGCCAATCGTTTGGACATCACACCGTTGAACTATACCCAACTCAAATCCCGGTTTTGAGAGCATGTCGGATCAAGATAAGTTGTCATGGCAGAATTGAAAGACATTCGTTGCGGCATAGCCAATGCTGTTGGCATAGTATGGCAGGGTCTATCCGGTTGGATTTCACTTGCTTGCAACCTTGTGAGACGATTGCGTCAAGGCATATTCCTTCATATCCGCATAAAAGAAGGGGAGCCCGAAGACTCCCCTGTCTAAACTGAACGCAGTCCTGATCAGAACGTCATCTTGATCCCAGCTTCAATCGTGGTGGTCTTCCTAGTCTTCTTGGTCGCCGCAGGTACTCCGGTAGCTACGGTATAGTGGGCCATATCCTCGCTTAGCCTGTCGAGACCAGCAAAGAACGTGGCACCGCCACCAAGACTATATTCGAAGTCCAACTCAGCCTTATTGGAATCCCTTACAATCCCGTCAGCATTCTTGTTCTTGTCATCCTTCTTTGAGTAAGCCAGAGCCACACTGGTACCACTGCCAATCTTTTGATGGAACTTGACACCCATCGCAGTCCACTCGTTCACTGACAACATGCCAGCGTAAACTGTCGGTGCGGCTTGGGTTCCTCCGGCAATTGCTCCAGTATAGTCTTCGCCGGATTGCTTGACATAGGTTCCACTGATTGTACTGCCGCCAAATTCGCCTTTAAGACCAACGGCTGTGACATCGTTGCTGTCCATGCCTAGACCCACGGTGATTCCACCAGCCTTGTAGTTTGCACCAAATGACCAAGCATCATCGCCAGGCTGGCTTGTGGTCAGGCGATACTCGAACGAACCCACCTTGCCGCTCAAGCCAATATCCGTGCGAGAAGTGGCTTCTGTAGCCGATTTGACAGCGTCAGAAGTATTCTGATGTAAGAGAACGAGATTATCCGAATAATTCACCGTGCCGGTGGTGGGATCAACAGTTTTTACACCTACGCCTTCCACGACAACCGTTATTTCAGTGCCGCCAGTCACAGTTGCAGCAACTCGCTCAGCCTCTATCGTGCCCTTGGGAGCAGAAATCGGTTGCCAATTGGCGATTTTCGACGCTTCTGTGGCAGTCATAACATTCGTAAAATAGCCATCAATTTGACCACTGAAGTATCTCACAATGTGTTGAATGTTCGATTTTATTGCTGCGTCCTTTTCGTCCTTTGTATCCCCGAGTTCCGTCTCAGGGCTTACTAGCGTTTCTGCACTCGCCATTGCGGGCAGCTTCAGTTGCAAAGCAGTGCCGATCATTACCGGCTTGATCACCAAGGTCTTGGCCGATATGGCATCCGCATCCGCCAGACCAATGTTGCCGACCAAGTCAATACCCGGATCATTGCTGCCAAAGTTCAGCTTCCATGTGCCATCTGCCGCACCAATGTAGGCACTGGCCGCATTGACACCATTGGCAGTCGCCGCTCCAGTACCTTCCTCGTCAATCGAGATGGCGGCTCCAAACAGCAGACCTCCACTGGTCACGCCCGATGAGCCGAACTTCACTTCATACTCGACAACGCTCTTGACATTGTCCGATTCCGGATCCGTGCTGCTGTCGTCGTCCGCGCGCTTGATCTTCATCACGGCCTCACAGCCGCCCGGGCAGAACACGACCGACGGGGCCGCCGGCGCTTCCTCAGCCGGCATCTCGGGCACATCCTCCATCATCGCGACATCCATCGTCGCATCGGCCATGGACGGATCCATGGCAGCTTCATCGACAGCGGTCGCGCTGTCATCCATAGAGGCGGCTACCCCCCCCCATCATGGTTGTCGGCATGGGCATACGCTCCCGCGAGCGCCAGCACCATGGACATGACAATCAACTTTTGCATGACTTGTACTCCTGTTTGCATGTTCAAGTTTTCAGTTGAGGGGAAGAACTACGGCCTCCTTTCGGTAGTTTCAATCATTTTTGTCATGGTCGCTTCATTTTCTGGAAAAGTGTCGCATTTTTGCGACAGTTGGACATGACCCAACTTCATGACAAACGAAATCTTGAGCACTTGTTGGCGCATTGAACGAAGACAACATGTTATCATGCAAGAGAAAATGATAGTGTGCGTACTGCCCAATGAGGTGACCCGCTCACCGATTTTTGGGTTTGAAGCGGCGGTTTGGAACTTGAAATCCTGATGTCTGAATCTTGAGAGTCGAAAACGAGTGAAATGCTGAGTTCGAATCCCAAGAGCATTCAAAAGTCACTGATGCCAGCGGCATTCAATGCAAGAGAGCTAAACATGATCACGAACAAATCACGCCGATTTTGATCGACAAGAGTTCGATGCTTGTTTTAGGAAAGATGGCAAAGCGTACGAGGAGCCAGAATGCCATCGAAACCAGCGGGGTTCCATTGCCTGGACAGAAGGCCATGATCTGGAAACGTTCCGCCGTGGTCTTTGTGGCTACCATCATGCTTCCGTTTGCGGTTTGGAGCGATGATTCAGCCGTGGACCGGTTGTTTTTGGACCTCCAGCAAAGCGACCGAGCCGAAACAAGATTGATCGAAAGAAGGATTCGGTTGATATGGATGGACTCCGGTTCCGAAGAAGTGAACAGGCTGTTGGCAAAATCGATTGCCGCCATGCGGTCGAACAATTATGAATTGGCGCTGGATTATGCTAACCGGGTCATTGAACGGAAGCCAGAATTTGCTGAAGGATGGAACACAAGGGCCACACTTCATTACCTGATGCAGGAATTTGACTTGTCGGTGTTTGACATTGCTCAGACATTGGAATTGAACAGCCGACACTTTGGAGCCTTGAACGGGTTGGCAATGATTTACGAGCGCGAGGAAGAATATGCCAAGGCCCTCAGGGTTTATCTTGAAGTTTACGCACTTTCTCCCAATCGGGCGGGCGTCAAGGAAGCCATTCGGCGTTTGCAGAAGACCTTGCAGGACCAGTTGGCTTAGCCAATCTTCCGCCGTTGCACTTGATTCAAGACACGCGCATTCGGGTTTGACATTTCGTTGTGATCGATAATACCCGCAAGAGCAACATAACCGCAGTATTGGGCTCAACCAATTCTGGTAAAACCGTCTATGCCATAGAACGCATGCTCCAGCATCGTAATGGCATGATGGGCCTTCCGTTGAGGCTTCTTGCCAGAGAAGTCTATGACAAGGTCGTGGCTCGTTGCGGACCATCGGTGGTGGCTTTGGTAACCGGTGAGGAAAGAATCGTCCCCAATCGCACGGCCTATTGGATTTGCACGACTGAATCCATGCCCGTAGGCATAGGAACCGATTTCTTGGCAGTCGACGAAATTCAGCTTTGCTCCGACTGGGAAAGGGGGCATGTCTTCACGGATCGATTGCTGAATGCTCGGGGCGTGAAGGAAACCCTGTTTATGGGTTCAGACACGATGAAGCCCGCGATTGCATCGCTGGTTCCCAATGTAATGTTTGAGCACAAAAATCGATTTTCTGATTTAACATATACGGGTTACAGGAGAGTTTCACGATTGGTGCCCCGCTCGGCCTGCATTGGCTTCACGATTGAGGAGGTATATGCCATAGCCGAACAGATCCGGCAACAAAGAGGTGGTGCTGCTGTTGTCATGGGAGCCTTGAGCCCTCGTACTCGCAATGCTCAGGTTGACCTGTATCAAAATGGGGATGTCGACTTTATCGTTGCGACTGACGCCATTGGCATGGGCTTGAATCTGGACATCAATCACGTGGCATTCAGCTCTCTGTCAAAGTTTGATGGATACGATTATCGCCACTTGGCACCGAACGAATTGGGTCAGATTGCCGGCCGGGCCGGGCGTTACAGACGCAACGGTACGTTTGGAGTCACCGCTGACTGCGAGGAGATCAGCCCGGGGACGGTTCTCAGCATCGAAGCCGGACAGTTCAAGCCCTTGCATGTTTTACAGTGGCGTAACTCCGATCTGGATTTTCGGTCGCCCCAAATCCTGCTGCTCTCCCTGTCGGCTCAAAGCCCCACGCGTCAGCTGAAACGTGCTCGCGAATCGGCAGATGTCCGTGCTCTCAAGCAAGTGATGGATGATACGGACCTGATGAGAAGAGTTGGCGGTTTCACGGATGTTGCCCTTCTCTGGGAAGTCTGTCAACTGCCCGACTACCGGAGCTTGGGAGTCGAAAGTCACGCCCGGATCGTGAAATCCATCTATAATTTCGTTCATGATGGTGAGTTCATACCCGAGGATTGGTTCAACAAGGAATTAACGAAGATTTCAAGTCTGGCTGGAGGAATTGATGCCATTTCAGCCAAGCTGGCCGCCATCAGGACATGGAATTACGCGGCGCAGAAGTCTAATTGGCTTGAAGATCCTCTGTATTGGAGGAAAAAGACGAGAAGTATCGAAGATCGACTTTCCGATGCCTTGCATCAGAAGTTGACCACTCGGTTCATTGACACGCGGTTCAGTGTATTAATGAAGAATTTGCAGAAAAAGGAGCAATTTGTGTCGACAGTATCCAACAATGGTGAAATCGTTATTGACGGTTTGACAATCGGGACCTTGAAAGGGTTCAGGTTTGATCGGGCCATCGGCAAATCTCCAGAGGAAGAAAAAGCCTTGAAAACGGCTACGGCGGCGGCTTTGGCTCCCCGGTATACACACCTTGCGAACAAGGTATCGAAAGCTCCGAATGGCGAGTTCTCGCTTTCAGACAATGGAACAATCCTGTGGCTTGGCAATCTGGTGGGTGAGCTGGAAAAAAGCCAGGATCCCTATTTTCCTCACGTCAAGCTATGCGTCGATGACGAGGTGTCAAGCGATGATCGGGACAAGATAAGGTCTCGTCTTGATGCTTATTTGAGTCATGTCATAACGGACGAATTGAAGAACCTGATCGAACTGAGGAATGACACGACACTTGAAGGGGATGTCAAAGGCTTCGCCTTTCGCATGATCGAAGCCTTTGGTGTTTTGAGAAGAGATGCAGTGAGTGCCGAGGTGGGTGAACTGGATCAGGACAAGAGGAAACTGCTCCGAAACCATGGCATTCGGTTTGGTCAATTCACCATATTTGAAGTCACTTCCGTTAAGCCGCATCCCACTCGATTGCGCCTGATCCTGTGGGCCGTACACTATGGCTTCAAGGAGTTTTGTTCTCCTCCCCAGCCCGGCTTGACAACTTACCAGGTCGCCGCCACGGAGCCGGAGGGTTATTTTCCCCTGTGCGGCTTCTATCAAATTGGCAACCTAGCCGTCCGCGTGGATATTTTAGAGAGGCTTATGAACCTCATTCGGGTTGAGGACAGCCGCAAGGGATTTGAGGCCAATCCGGCCATGATATCCCTGACAGGTCTGTCATTTGAAAGATTTGCCGGCCTGATGAAAGATTTGGGTTACAAGGTCACAACGGGCGAAAGAAAGAAAAAATCGTCTCCGGCCGCGCTGACCGACGATCATGATACAAAAAGCACGGCTCATCAAGAAATTGCGGACTCGGGCGAATTTCCTGAAGCAAAGCCCGCCAAAGTGGATGACGTTGAGGCTGGTGAGACAGCCAAGCCGGAGGAAATGCCGGCTCCTGAGGCTGAAAGGGCAACGGATCAGGCCGTGTCCTTGGTTCAGGAAAGCGATATGAAAGAGGTCGATGCCGATGTGTCCTCAAAGCCTGTTGGTACGACGGCACAAGAGCAGGGTTCCGATGACGACAGTATGGAAACGGAGGCCTTAGATCCAGTTGACGCTGAAACTGGAGAGACGGAGGTGTTCTACACTTTCAAGTGGGTGCCTCCAAGGAAGCCAAGGAGGAGACCTCAGGGACAAACGGCCCCAACTGAAAGTAAAGAGAATGAAGAACGGTATTCCGATGATCGGTTCCGGAGACAAAAATTTGGCGGTAAATCGCCGCAATCAAAAAGGCGGCTTGATAAAGACAGAAAGCATGCGACCAAAGCTCGGAAACCCCGTAGAAAAGAAGCCGTGACACAGATAGATCCCGATCATCCGTTTGCTGCTTTGCTAGGGCTAAAGGACAAACTTTGAACCGCAGTCCATGATCAGACGGGTCGGGAAAATTCTTCGGTGGCGGTTGATTGGCTAGCCCTCCGAACTACCTCACTGCTCAGTAGTTGATTTTCCCGAGATAGATTTCTGAAATTGCCTGACTGAGGTACGATAGTGACCTATGTAGTCATTGATAGCTGCATTGCCTGCAAGTATACCGATTGCGTTGAGGTATGCCCGGTTGACTGCTTTTACGAGGGTGAAAATATGCTCGTCATTCATCCGGACGAGTGTATCGACTGCGGAGTCTGTGAGCCCGAGTGCCCGGTGGATGCCATTCGCCCCGATACTGAACCCGGGATGGAGGACTGGGTTGAGTTCAACCGCAAATATTCAGAGATGTGGCCGGTCATCATTGAAAGGAAGGACCCGCCTCCCGATGCTGAATCGCATGAGTTTGAGGAGGGCAAGATGGAGAAGTACTTCTCCGAAAAACCCGGTTCTGAAACTTAGAGTGATTGCCCCACCGGCCAATTAAATGATTCGCCCAATTGAACTTTCGAGGTTGATTTTCTGTAACTTATTCAATACCGAACGCTCTTTCCATTTTTGAAGCGCGTGTTGCTGGACAGGTTTCGGGTGATGCCTACACCCAGAAGTTCAAAGGCTCGCTCAGACATGAAAGCCCGGTGCTGTTGTCATGCTGGCTGGCGCCTCGCCTCCTGCCGCCAGCTGAAGCCGCATCCAGGGCAGCGCGGCCTAATGCTTCATCTGATCGGCCTAACGGAGCATCGCAAGGCTATCCGGATGTTGCTGGCGGCCAAGGCCAATTCCCGTGCTCGCAGCCAGTTCGAAAGGATGGCCCGGCGATCTTGCTCCCTTGAATGGCAAAAAGCCGTATACTCGCCAAGGTGACGGTATCGCCCGACCCCAAAGAACCCAACTTTAAGAAGAGGTCAGAGGCGACCGCATACCGCTCATCAAATGACCGTCACTCGCTTAATATGAGTATATCCCAAGCTTACCTTTAGTCACGGGCGCTTCCCAGAGATAGCGGTTTTGCTAGTGCCGCCAGAGAGTGCAGTCCAATGATCTGTGCCGATACCGGAGACGATGGAATGAACGACGAGACGACCGAATTGGGGTTCGACGTCCAAGGCATCAAGGACTTTATCGTGGCTCGGGATCGTCAGCATAACCGGTTCTTTGTCGGGCGCACCGATACTATCCGATGCATAGCGGAATGTCTATCACTTGTCAGCGTGCGTAGCAAGGACAAGAGGGCCACTGGGCATCCCGCCAAGGGTCTGATGCAGCTTGTTCAGGGAGCACCGGGCGTTGGCAAAACGTCGTTGCTGGACGAACTGACGGCTCGATATATGGCCTGGCTCGCGAGCGGAGACGCCGCGCACAAGGTCATTCCGATTGTCATCAGCAACACGAAGCGACTGTCGGTCACGCAGGTCAGCCAGCAGTTGCAAGAGGGCATGACCCGCGTTCTGGATCGTGTCGGTAACGAGGAAGTGCGCGTCTTGGTCCGTGATGTGCTCAGTATCGTGCAGGACATCAACCTCTTTGGCCTTCGTCTCGGGAAGCCAAATACAGTCGAACCCGCGTCTCCCCGGCTGCCAGAGGATTGCACCATCCTGCTTATGATCGATGAGATACAAACCGTTCCGGGAGGACCGGATGACGAGCCGGCCCATATTCTGCAACATCTGGAAGCAGGCAGCAACGGGCGGGCAATTCTTCCCGTGCTCGCAGGCCTAGTGGTCCGTTTCAATCATATGATACCCATTTTTCCAGGACTGCACCAAGTCGTCCGGCGACTTGCTCCATCGAAAGGGACGAGCCTGATGTTCGTTGTGGTGTGCAATGAACCCTTCCACCGCCGCCACGCACTCCGCCAGCGAGTTGAAGATGGCATGCTTGAGCCGCTGGCGGGCCAGCTTTGAGAAGAAGCCCTCCACCGCATTGGCCCATGATGCCGAGGTCGGCGTGAAGTGAAAGTGCCAGCGCGGATGATCCGCCAGCCATTCCATAACCGTGGCCGACTTGTGCGAGGAGACGTTGTCCAGAATGACATGGACATCCCTGTCGGCGTCCAGGCCTTCGGCCACATGGTCGAGAAAGGCGACGAAGTCCTCGGAGCGGTGGCGTTCGGTCATGCGGCCCGTGACGCAACCCGTGGCGACATCCAGGGCCGCCAGCAGGCACGTGGTGCCATGGCGGACATAGTCATGGGTGCGGGTCGTGGCGTGTCCCGGGGTCATGGGCAAGGGCTTCTGGGTGCGTCCCAGGGCCGGGATCTGCGGCTTCTCGTCGATGGACAGCACGACGGCATGATCCGGCGGGTTCACATACAGACCGACAACATCACGGATCTTCTTGGCAAAGGCGGGATCCCGCGAGACCTTGAAGGTCGACACCCGATGGGGGTACAGCCGGTGCCGGCGCAAAATGGTGCGCACGCTCGACATGGCCACGCCCGTCTCACGGGCCAGGGCCTTGAGCGTCCAGTGGCTGGCATGCTCCGGCGGCGGCGCCATCGCCGTCTGAACCACCTCGGCCACCTTCGCCTTGGCGATGGGAGCCCGACCGGGCGGGCGGGTCTTGTCCCGCCACAGACCGGCCATGCCGACTTCCAGAAAGCGGTCCCACCAGCGCCATACGGTGAACTTGGACACGCCCGTGCGACGCACGGTCTCGAACAGGCCATGGCCCGCGCCCAGTGTCAGGATGATGCGGGCCCGCCAGACATGCTTCTGAGGCGACTGCGGATGGTCACGGACCTCTTCCAGGTGTTGGCGGTCGGCGGCGGACAGAATAACGGGAGGACGGGTGGACTTGGCCATGAGCAGCTCCGTGTCAGTGGAATGAAGGGTCCAGCCATAAGTGTCGGCTGAAAACAGGGACGGACATCCGACCAATAATAGGAGCTTTTTGTTTCAATTCAACCACTAGCCAATAGCCAGCATGTTCTCAAGAAGCTAGGTTTGTTGCGTCAAGCGGATGATTCAATCACGCGTCTAAAGCCACTGACGTTAGACGAAATTGCAAGTGCCACGCAAAAGTTCATTACGGCTTTCGGCATTCAGGCTACGCCCGCCGCCCAGAAGTTGTGGGAACGCACTCTCTATCGCTGGTCCAAGGGTTGGCCCAAGCATCTGCAAAACGGCCTGAGCGTGCTGGGCACACAGCTGCTCGCGACGAACGGTAATCTGAACGCAGTCGATGTGCTGGCGGCCCAGAGGATGACTGTCGCCAAGCGTATCGGCTATTACTGGACCCGCATGGAGGAGTGGCCCGAAGCCCCTGAACTGATTGGGCATGTCATGGCTGGGATCGGGCGTGATCCGGTCACGCTGACCCAAATCACGGCCAGCATAAAGGCAGCTTGGCAAAAAGGGGACTGGAAAGATATAGACCCGCCCACATGGACCGCCATGCTGCGTGATGGGCTGATCGATATCGACCAAATTGACGGGCGAGGGATAACGTACACATGCCCGATCCCGTCCTTGCGCTCCTTTGCCGTGTTGTGCACCGCTCCGCCCTTGCATGGCACCGTTCTGGACGGCAAGCTGGACATGGTGCGAGCCATTTTGCAGACGGATGCCGATGTCAATGGGCACGATGCCTGGGGGCGCACCGCCTTGCACATAGCCGCGCAAGACAGCTGGCCCGAACTGGTCACCGAACTGCTGGAGGCGGGAGCCTCCTTAGAGGCCCCGGATAAATGGTACCGCACTCCCCTCCATCTCGCGGCTCATGACAATGCCGAACAGTCGCTCGCTGCCCTGCTAGCGGCCGGGGCCGATGTCCATGCCGGCGACGAGCGGAACGAAACGCCGCTCCATCATGCGGCTCGACAAGACAGTGCGTGTGCGGTGCAGCTGTTGTTGGACGCCCGGGCCAATCCCGACGCGAAGAACCGGGTCGGCAAGAAACCCCGGGATCTCGCTCCAGCAGACAGCGAGAGTTGCCGTATCCTTGACAAGGTGACAGCCAAGCCGGAACCCAAGGGAACGAAACTCTAAGCTGTCCAGATGAAGGGCAGCCATGGTACGTCTCTGTATTTTGATATGTTAAGACGTGACAGGAGGCCTAAATTCAACTTCCGAACCGACTTGATTCCTTGTGATCAATCCCCCCCCCCTCTATTGCACGAGACGGTTTACAAAGGCTTGAACTTCGTTTTTTCTTTGCACAAATTGTCTATGCCAATGACGATTCCTTGTCAACAAACACCGGCATGGTCGTTTGCAATAGGCATACTTGTGTTCATGCATGTCGAGGCCATGCCGAACGATGACGCCCGACCTGCACGGAGTTCCGGGTAGGATGAGAACATCCGGCAATCCCACAAACGGTCTCTTGCTAATCTATCGACCCGGCCACGAGCGTCATCACCAACCTGAAAGTTGGCCAGCAGGGGTACCACAGTCATGTCGCGACCGCCTTGGATCTGAGGCCATCATCACTGGTCCCGGCGGCCTGCCGGTTTGGCGTTTTGCCGAATTGACGATGACACCGACCCCGCTGCAGGAACAGACCTTTGAACTCCTGGAGGCGCGTATCACCTGAAACCTATCCAGCTGATGCCATCCCAAAGTAAAAATAGTGCTTATCCTTGCAAGGTTACAAAAAATCGGTTTCGGAAGTTCGGTCTAATCCCAATCGGGTGCCCAAGGAACGAGGTGTTTGTCCACTATCCGGCAATTCTCCCGGTTCAGTTTGTCAATTCTTGCCAAGTCAACTGAAGACAGCACGAAGTCCAGCACATCGAAGTTGTTCCTTATATTTTCTGGATTGGTTGACATGACGTTCGTTGAGACGCCCCGCTGGAGGATCCACTGCAAAGCGACTTGACCGGCGGTTTTACCATACCTCTTGCCAATATCAGCCAATATGGGATATTCAAGGATCTTTCCGCGCGCCAACGAGCAATAAGAGGAAAGAGGGATTCCCAGTTCAGTGGCGCCGGCGAGAAGTTTGCCTTGACTGAGCAGGGGATGGTATTCGACTTGATTGGTTGAAATTGGAACGTCAAGGATCCGAGTGGCCTGTTTCAACATTCTCAGATTGTAGTTTGATACTCCGATATTTCTTGTCAGCTTCAGATCATGGGCCTTTTGAAGAAGCTTGAGCGAGGGAACGACATCACCACCCATGGGCGGCCAGTGCAAAAGCAATACATCAACACTGTCAACACGAAGCTTTCTTAGGCTTTCCTCGACCGATTTGAGAAATAGGGAATCATCAAAATTGGCATTCTGAACCTTTGTTGTAATCAGCAGTTCATCTCTCTGAATGCCTGAGGACTGAAGCACTTCACCCAATGTGCTTTCATTCTGATACATCTGGGCTGTATCAAAGGCCCGATAACCAACGTCCAAAGCGGTTGCTACAGCCGCTCTGAGATCATCGTTCCTAAGGGGAAAGGTGCCAAAGGCTCTTTGATGGTTTCTCTGATAGTAAACGGACATCGGCTTTCCTTGAAATTAAGCGTGTACAAACATTCAGGGCACTCGGGTTTTTCGCAATGCGACATCCAGATCAAAGTGGGTGCGGACAAATTCCTGGCTCGCGTCACGCGGCGGATTGTAATCCCAGTGGGTTATCTGGCCTGTTTGCAATGCTTCATACAACGCTCGGCGTTGCTTTTGCTTGGCAATGACATCGTCCCTTATCCTGTCGGCTTGCCATCGGGACTGGACCTCGTCCTGAAAATTTTGCAACACATTTCTGCACGTAATATCACTGGCCAGGTTGACCGTTTCTAGCGGATCTTGGGCTAGGTTAAAAAGGAGGGGAGGATCCACTTCAGAGTGAATGTACTTGTACTCTCCTTGTCGGATCATGAAGACTGGCCACGGGGTTAACTCAGCACAGTACTCACCGATGGCCTTGCCCTCGTCTTCAGGGCCACCAGCGGCAAGATGAAGCAAGGATCGCCCATCAATCGGGTGGGCAAGTTCAGGTCGTGTGAGACCACTGTCGACGCCAACGTCGAGAAGCGTGGGAAGCATGTCCACTAGTGAGCAGATGCTGTCAATTTCCCTTTGGGCCAAATCGGGACCCGCCATAAGCAACGGAACGCGAGCCGAGTTCTCGAAGAAGTTCATCTTGTACCATAACCCTCGCTCTCCCAGCATCTCGCCATGATCCGAAGTCACGATGATTATGGTCTTGTCCAATTGCCTGGTTTCCTCAAGTGTGCGCACGATCATGCCCACTTGGCTGTCAACATAAGAGACGTTAGCGTAGTATCCCCGGCGGGCATTTTTGACAGTTTCTTCTGTGATCACTTTCTGGCTAGCCTCAATTCCGGTCATTATTCGTCTGGAAAAAGGATCCTGCTCCTCAAGGCTGGGGTTGAAATGCGGCAGGTCTATGCTCACCCCCTCGTACAAACTCCACCATTTTGGTGTTGCCACATAAGGGTCGTGCGGATGTATGAAACTGGCAACGAGGCAGAAGGGATTGTCCGGATCCTGGGCATACTCGGCAAGCTTGCGCCGGGAAAAGAAGGCCACTTCTTCATCATATTCGATCTGGAAAGTTGAGGCTGCGCATCCGGCCTCAAACACGGGGTCCATGTTGTGATACCACTTGTCAATGCGTTCGTCCGGGAGCTCCCAGTTCGGTGTCCAGGCGAAATCGGACGGATAAATGTCAGTCGTGACGCGTTCTTCAAAGCCATGCAGTTGATCTGGACCGACGAAATGCATCTTGCCGGACAGACAGGTTCGATATCCCATCATTCGCAAGTAATGGGCAAAAGTCAGAACGGTCGAAGGGAACACGCTGGCATTGTCGTAGGCAGCAATACGGGTGACGAGTTGTCCTGACATGAAACTGAAACGGGATGGGGCACACAGAGGAGAATTGCAGTAGGCTGCATTGAACTTCACGCCTCTTTCAGCCAGCTGATCCAGATGAGGTGTTTGAACAATTGGATGGCCGTATGTTCCCGTAAACTGAGGCGCCAACTGATCCGCCATGATGATTACTATGTTGGGAGGGGACGCTGACATTGTTGTTGACCTTTAACTCGGAAGATTGGAGCCAGAAGGGACTACCTTCTCGTAGGGAAAAATCGGGTTGACGAACTTCACGAGTTCATGTCTCCATCTATCCAATCCCTGTAAACAGTATAACCGCCGGGCAAGATTATTGTTCAAGCCTTGGCATATCATAACCTGGTCTGGATTTGCAATCGTGAAGAGAGTTTGTTTCAGCGTTCAACCGGCCTGAAATCTTGTCCAATGCACCATTCATTGAAGAAGAAATTTTCGTCAGTGACGTCCTGAGTAGAGTTCAAGCCTTGCCGGGTATTCAGAAGCTGTCGCATAAGCTTGACCGGTTTGGAGATGTGGCATCGCAAGTGATCAACGCTCTCTGTTTGTCAACTCGGAATCACGGATCAATGCCAATAACTATTTTGTTCGGGATAATATCTTAACGTCCTATTTTCCGAATCGCTTTGAGTTTGGTCATGCTTGGATTTGGTCTTGCCCAATTTACTTCATCGCCAAGATGGGCAAAAACTTGCTCTTGCCAACATGAGAGGTTTATTTGTCTTAGAAATCTATGAGACGGTAAAAGTGTTGGTCCGGTAGTTCGATGCAATTATTCAGCAACTGCGTTCAGAACCTTACAGGGTTATGGATCACGGTACTTCAAGCTTTCTGCAAAAGGTCTAACTGGGGTATCAAAAATAGGGGAACCGCTGAACACATCGTCACACGACGAAAACATTAAACGGTCGAAAACAGACATGTATGGAGGCTTAACCGATTGGAATCCTTAATCTTGTACCTACAACTAAAAAAAGGGGATTATATACCTTGTTAACATTGTCTCCGGGGTTCCTAAGAGCTAGGACTTTTCAGACTTGATCTTGTATTCCTTCAGAACCATCTTGGCCAGCTTCTCTGGCGTTGTTGGTATGTGAACCTTTTCGGTCTGCTGAGCCTTGCTGGGCTGATATGCGTGATGGGGTATCGTGACCGGTATTGGATTGATTGCCTTCGGCTTCTTCATGTGACTATCCTCAATGATGACTCGGAACATTTTGAACCCATGGTAAATTTGGACGTTTTCCACGTATCAGTTCTTCTACGCTTAAGGGCTGAATGAAATCAAAATCTTTTACCAAGTCTTTTATGGTTCGTTTGGTTCGATTGTTGTTCACGGTGTTCATAAATTTGTCAAAGCATACAAATATGCCACACTTTGCTCTTACTCCATTTTGTTCATGCTGGTCCACAACAGTTGACAAAGCTCGAACGCTATCGGCTGTTACTCTGCCACCTTTGACTTGAACAATAGCATAAGCTGTTTCAGCTTTTTTACCCATTTCTTCGGCATGATAAAACGGAATGATACCGTCTACACCCGCATCGGCTCCAGGTGACCCTGGGTTATGATACATGCCCCTAGCACCAATTTCACCACAAACCCATTTTTCAAACTCAAATGGAGAACGCCTGGCCAAATCCTTAGCGTCTTCAACTGTGTTTGGAGGGCCAATCATTGTAAATTGATTTCGACTGATGTTCATTTTGTCCATCAGGCGATTACGAACCAAGCCAGCAGAAAAGTTAGAAATATCACATCCGATCCACTTCCGGCCTAACTTTTCGGCAGCATGAAGCGTGGTGCCACAACCACAAAAAGGGTCAAGAACCATATGTCCTCTATCTGAACTTGCCTCAATAATTCTTTCTAGCAAAGCCAAGGGCTTTTGTGTGGGATAACCGGTGCGTTCTTTTGATCGTGGAGGTAATTTATCAAGTTTTCGGCAACGAAGATAAGTCCAAACATCATGCTCGTTCATACCTTCTTCACCAATTTCAATGATTTTTCTACCTTTCTTCTTTGCATCATTTATCACATGGTCTGGTGTTTCATCTTTTCTGTAAATTAGCAACTGGTTAACTTTGCCACCTTGTATGTTGTAAGGAGCCGGATTCTGTCGAGGGACCATAATTCGATTGAATGTATAATCTTCAGTCTTGCTATAATATAAAATCAGGTCATGGTTTCTTTGAAAAAACTGAGCTGCATTTGTCCAAGCCCCATAATGCCAGACAATTTCATTTCGGAAATTTGACGGGTTGAAAATAGCGTCTATAAGCAGCTTGAGATAATGACTGGCCGTGGGGTCGCAATGAAGATAAATGCTCCCCGTGTCCTTCAAAATTCGCTTCATGGGCTTCAAGCGAATGGCCATATTGAGCAAATAGGCCGAAGTCGATATTTTCTGATTTGGTCGTTCTTTGAAAACTCTCTTGGATAGTCCGACAATATCTGCAAGTAATTTGTCTACCCCCCCCCATCCATTTTCAGACGGTCAAGATTTTCTTGTTCTTTGTCTGTCCAAGTCCAAGTATCCTCAAAAGCCATAACCGCTTTGAAGTCTTTGGCATATTCTCCCTTGAATGGAAGATTATAATGCTGATTGGAATTGAAAGGAGGATCAAGGTAAATCAGGTCAACACTTTTCTCAGGTATCGAGTTCTCCAACACATCCAGACAATCTTTAGCAAAGACAGTTCGATTTTTCACCATAATCTTCTCTCGTTTAATCCACATAAAACAGGTTGGCCAGTCCTTCACCCTTATCCTGAATCAACTCGCCATAGGTCAACGTCTTGTTACTCATTCCCTGAGCCAGTAAACACATTTGTTCATAAGTGTCCATCTTGCGCATGTTCTGACGCCCGGCAAACTCGCTGACATACCGATGCAGATGCTTGGCGCTCATCTTGTGATAGGTTCCCTTGTGAGCGCGTTTGAACATCGACCAGAATGACTCGATGCCGTTCGTGTAGACTTGGCCCTTGACATATTCGCCCGCCCCGTGATTGGTGGTCTCATGGTTTTCCAAGCCCTGATAGGCTTTGTTCTCGTCCGTGTGAATCTGTGTTCCCTCTTCCGTGTTGTCCTTGACGAAAGTCTGCAAGGTCTCTTTGGTCGTATTCGGAACCACCTTGGCAATCACGTGCTTGGAAGCTCGTGCCTTCATGCCGACTACTGCTGTCTTGCCAACCGTTCCCCGTCCCTTGCGGAGCTTGTCGGACGCGTGCTTGTTGCCTTCCTTGCCACCGACATAGGTTTCGTCCACCTCGACAATGCCGGTCAGTTTCGGGTCGTTAGTCTCAAACGCCTTGCGCAACTTGCTGACCAGGAACCAGGCCGACTTCTGGGTAATGTCCAGGTCTCGGTGCATCTTCATGCTGGACACCCCTTTCAGGTTTGTCGTGAAAAGGTATATGGCAATGGCCCAGACCTGATAACCCAGATTGGACTTGTGCATCAGGCTTCCCGTCTTGACCGAAAAGAACGGCTTGGTTGGACAATCCCGGCATCGATGAGTCATCTTGGGATGCTTGGCATTGCATTGGACATTGAACGAGCCACAATGCGGACAATAGGCCCCGTCCGGCCAGCGTTGCTTTTCGAACCAGGCTTGAGCGGTATCATTGTCGGGAAACATCTTGAACAGCTTCTTGATGGAAATGCCTTCTCGGAATGCCTTGCCGGGAGCCTTTTGACACATGGACTTATCCTTTTCAAACACGATCTTTGTTAACAAGATATTATACCTTGTTAACATTATTTCAAGTGACATTCCAAAAAATGTTAACAAGGTCTATAATCCCCTAAAAAAACGCTTTCATTACGATCGCTGCAAAACCCATCGCCACAAGCGCGGTTGAGATCACTCCGCCCAATATCCAGCCCTTTAAATTCGTAATATCATTTTTCGTAGCCATATTCTCTTTTATGCCGTCCACGCGTTCTTCAATTCGCGTAAGTTTTATCTCGTTTTCTCGGAGGCGAGCATCCAAGTCACTCCCGTTATTTCCTCCACTAACTGTGGAAAGCGAGTAATGCTGTGGCGGCCCTTCACGAATTGGACGGATTTTGGAGTTCATTGTTGCACCTTGCGAGGCCACTCCCAGAGCTCTCGGCGATCAGCCCTAAAATTAGGGGCTTATATACCTGACTTGAAGTCTGGCCGCATATCTAGGGCTTGAAATCGTCTTTGGTCGCCGCATCTGTCGCTTCCGGCCCGGCCGGCGTTTCCAGTTCCGGCTCCGTGGCTTGAATAATGTAATCCATGAAAGACGGAATCCCCGGTTCCCATGTGCCATCCTTGCGGCCCTCGACAATGAAGCCGACATGCCGCAGCAGCCGTCCCTGAGCGGCGGCCCGATCCCCATACAGTCCCCTCAACATCTGATGCAAGGTCAGATACCGCACGACGCCGTTGCGACGCTTGAACTCAAGGGCCGTTGCACGCACCAGGTCATGGTTGTCGGCGTGGATGAAATCGGCGGCGAGACTGGCATAGTGACGCTGGCGAAGAGGGTGTGCTGTGGCGATGGCCCGTCGGCATGCCTCCATATCCAGATGCATGCCTCCCGATTCGCCGACGCACTCGAACGCCGCATGGCCATAAAGTTGCAGGAACCATGGGTAATGGTCGGCGGCCTGAGCCAGAGTCCCGATGGCCTTGTCATCCGCCGTTATGCCCGCCGTGTGCAATGGCTCCCGAATGACGGCCCGCGCGGCCGCCGCGTCCAGGCAGCCAATCGGCATCTTCTGGCCGCGATCGCTAAAGGTGGCCCCACACCCCTTGATGCACTCCACGAGATCCGGCGTTCCTGCCAGGACCAGGACCGTGGGGCGATCACGCCCGGCCTCCTGCACGGCGTTGAAGAGAAGGCGCAAGGCCTCGGGCTCGACCATGTGGGCCTCGTCCAGCGTGATCAGCACCGGCACCCCCAGATCCACCAGCGACTCGCTGGCACTCCGATCCGGCGACGGCGGCAGGGTCAAGGTCAGGGATCCGAGACCGAAGCGGAACTGAGCCTCATGGGCCGTCATCGCCTTGATGTCATGGATGAGCGACGACTGGGCCAAGGGCGTCTTCATCAGGACTTTCTGGGCCTGGTCCCAAGCCCACTCACTCACCCCGGACGCATCCGCCGTCATCTCCTCTTCGCCGACCGCGGTCATGGCGTCGCCGATCACCTCTATGCGCGGGCGAAACAGGCTCTGTCGCATGCCCTCCGCCGTGGCCACCCGATCGCTTTTCAGCGCGAGCAGAACGCTCGGATGGCGGCGTTCCCGAAGCCGGTCGTGCAAGGAGAGAAGATGCACGGTCTTGCCCGTGCCCCGGGGGCCATACAGGAACAGGGCCCGAGGTTTCGGACTTTCCGGCCGACCCAGTCTTCGCATGACGTCATCAAATTCATGTTCGACCTTTGGACGGCGACCCAGAAAGGGTGGCGGGCAACCAAAGCCCGGCTCAAAGGGGTTTTCGTGCGGTTCGGAGATCATCGATACAGATCCTTTTCTGTCTATTTGCGGGGTTCAGGGAAGGCGCCGGACAGATCGGTCATTTCTATGATACCATATTGGGCATGAAGGGTCGGGATGTCAATACGCAGGGAAAAGGGTGACCAGAACGGGGCATGGGTCACAGATTTTCCTGTCCAGGCTTGACGAAACGCGCCGTCCCGAGCATCTTGACGGGAAACCTGCCAACTTGCCACAAATGATGGATCCTTATGCAGGAAAGAAAATGAAACATGACATGAGTGAAGGCCTGTCTTGAGTGAAGAATCTTGAAGCCGGACGACATGGATAAATTTCAGGACTTCAAGTCAGGTATATAAGCCCCTAATTAAGTTAGATACCATCTGGTGCTGGACTATTAGATTTTTAGCCTTGATGCGAGTTCATTTCGTAGTCCAGACTGTTTGAAAGTCTTATAGACGCACTCTCCATGATCAAGAAGGTGAACTCTGTCGGCCGTGTTCTCCATGAAATGCAAGTTTTGCTCAACAATGAGAAATCCTCGCCCTGCCTCGGTCTGCTCGCTTATGAAATGACGCATGCGTTCAATGTTTTCAGGTTGCACTCCCTCCGTGGGTTCATCAAGCAGTACGATACGGGTGTCCTCGCCTAGCGCACGGCAGAACGAAAGCACCTTTTTCTCCCCTCCTGACAATGTTCCTGCCTTTTGTTCAAGGCGTTGGGTAATAAACGGAAATTGCTCGAACAGGGCTGGATATCGATCAAGGGAACGGTCACTGTACTGTAGAACGAGATTCTCCAGGACTGTTAGATCGCTGAACACCACATTTTCCTGTGGCGCGTATCCAAGTCCATTGCTGCGACGCTGGTGACCGGAAATTGAAGTCAAGTCCTTGTTCAGCAACTTAACCCAGCCGGAGGAGGGAGGAAGATGACCTGCGATCAGTTTGGCCAATGTCGATTTTCCGACGCCGTTTCGCCCTGTAATGAATACGACCTCGCCGGCACAGACGGATGCCGTGAATTGTCGGATGACGGTTACTTCCCCATATCCACCTGAAAGTTCTCCAACATCAAGGAGGCTGGTGGTCATGCTCTGCTCCCTCCTACATAAACCGCCTGCACTTCCGGATTACGGCGTACTTCTGCCATGGGTCCGCTGGCAAGAAGCCGACCCTGATGCAACACATGGACACTGTCGGACAGACGTTCGACCACTTGCATGTCATGCTCTATAATTATTCCCGTTGCACCCAATTCTCCGATCAGCTGCGAAATTGCATCGGTCATTTTGGCAGCCTCGGTCACCGATAGTCCGGCGCAGGGTTCGTCCAGCAGTGCCAGATCGGGCTCTGTCAGCATTGTAAGAGAGAAGTCCAGCATCTGCCGCTCCCCGACAGAGAGCGTTCCGGCCAGTTCGTCCGAGTTCGTTAAAAAAGTGAAGCACTCTTCCAGACGGTCCAGAAAATGTGTTCTCCAGCGAAATGGTGACATGGCCAGAAGCTGGATTGGCCGTATCCGGTTAGCCCAGATTGCGATGTCAATGTTTTCGGCAATGCTCAGCAATGGAAAGACGGACGGAACCTGAAACTTTCTGCCAATACCAATCGATGCTGCCTGATAGGCCCTGATTCCAGTCATCGAACGACCTGCCCAGCGAATGTCACCAGAACCCAGCGGCAACTTTCCTGTCAGGGCGTTAAACACCGATGTCTTGCCGGCACCGTTGGGCCCAATGAGGCAATGAATTCTATTTGAATCAATAGTGAGATCAAGGTCATCGAGAATTTTTACCGATCCCATGTTCACATATACATTGCAAAGCTGCAGGTTTACCAAACGTTTGTCCCCGGAGGCTGGCAAGTATGCGTTGCGATTTCTCTGAGTGCTGAAGACCGGAACCCAGCCTACGCGTTGCTGGAACGAATGCAGCATGCCAATCATGCCCGTGGGCCATTTCAGTACGACAACGATAAACACGAGTGCAACAACGACTTCCCAGTAGAGGAAGTCGTTGCGCAAGTCGGTTGCCAGAAAGCCGATGGCGGCGGTTCCCACAATTGGGCCGGCCAGGCTCGTTCTGCCGCCGACTGCGGTCCAGATCACGAATTCTGCGGCCAGCAGGAAACCGACCGCCTGAGGGGTTACAATGCCTTGGTGAACTGCAAACAAGGCACCAGCGAAGCCAGCAATTCCCGCACTCACGGCAAAAGCGATGGCCTTGAGCAGACCTGTATCGAAACCAAAGAATTGCAATCGCTCCTCGTTTTGCGATATGGCCGAGAGCAGTTGACCAAATGGAGTTTGCAACAAGTATCCGAGTCCCAAGGTTGTAAGTCCAAGACATCCGACGATTACCAGATAAAGCCCTTCAAACCTGCCCACAGAGGGCAGGAGATCAGGGATTCCGGTCATTCCGTTGAAGCCTCCCGTAATTCCTTCCATAGAGTTGGCAAGTTGGAAACTCAGCATTGCCAGGGCGAGGGTAATGAGCGAAAAATAGGGGCCAGATCCGATCTGTCTCCGAAACACCAAGGCACCCACGCAACCAGCCAAGAGTGCAGGTAAAAGAGTCGCAGCGATGATGACGATTGCCAGTGTTGCCAGATTGTTGCCAAAGTTGAGAAGCATTGCTCCGGCAAGATAGGCACCAACCCCAAAGAACAGGGACTGACCCAGCGGCAAAAAGCCTGTTCGTCCCCAGCATAGAGCAATGCCTTGGCCAACCATACCGTATATCAGGTACAGTCCTAATTCGTATGCTGTGAAACTGCCCCAGACAAAGGGTACCAATCCGAGTGCAAGGCAAGCTGCAAGGCTACCGACGAGCGTAGATGCCATACGGACGCAGCCAGAGAAACAGGATCGAAATAATCAAAACGCTGATGTAGCCGGCAGTCTTGTCAAAAACTGCCGATACGGCCAGGTCGGACCCGCCGATTACGGCCGCTCCGATGAGAATGCCCTCTACGGTGCCCAAGCCTCCTACAACCAGCACAAAGAAAGAAGAGAGAAGATAGTCCAGACCCATGTAGGGTTCGATCCTGACCAGTGGTACCAGCATGACTCCCGCGAGGCCAGCAGTGGTCACACCAAAGACAAATGTCCATCGAGCCAGACGCACGGTGTTGATGCCGACAGCATTGGCCAGGGTCGGATTGGTCACCATCGCCTTGATACGAGCGCCGGTATTGCTCCGTCGATACCAGATGAATATGACTGTGAACATGGTGGCGATCACTGCAAGGAGTATCAGCCGATAGGCTGGATAGGCAACGCCAAGGACATCAACTGTGCCTGGCACCAGCTGATCAACGCTTTTGTATTCTCGTCCGAAAACCGCTTTGACCCCCTCGCGTAATAGAACCGCCAGTCCCCAGGTGGCAAGGAATGTATCGAATGGACGCCGATAGAGATGACGAACGATCGACCATTCCACCATCAGGCCGATGGTAACACAAACTATAATCGCTAACGGAATCGCGAAGAGCAGGGGCATGCCAGCCTCTTGCACGATGACGGCACAATACGCCCCCAGCATCACGAACTCACCGTGCGCCATGTTCATGACACCGAGCAGCCCGAACACCACAGCCAGACCCAAGACAACCAGACTCAGGACCGCAACGATGTAAAGGAAGTTCAGTCCGTAGGTACCTAAGAGTTCCACGGGCTACTCGGATCCAACGTGGGCATTGAACTCCTTACGCGCAGTTGTTGCCAGCGTCCACATCCGGAAAGGTCATGATGACCTTGAACTCTGTTTCGACGGCTTCGGCAAGATAAATGTCCTTCGACACATGTCGGTCTTTCATTGTTGCCGTTCCTCGTGGCCCGGAGTAAGTGGTGCCGTCGGCAACTCTGTCCATGTCTGCCGCAGACAATGATCCCGCCCGCTCGGCCAGGGCTCGCAAAAACATCATGCCTTCATAGCATGATTCTCCGATTGAGTTAAGTATGGCCGCGTCGGCACCGAATCGAGCGACGTAAGAGTCCTTGAACATCTTGGCTTCCGACGTGTCGATATTGCTGAAATAGCCCGCCGATGAGAAAAGATTGGCAGAATTCTCAGCCCCAATCCCAGCGAGGGTGTTTTCTTCGATCAGGGTTCCCAACCTGAGCACCGAGTCTGACAGACCAAAACTGGCGAAGGCCCTGTTAAAACCAACTGAATCGCCGCCGACCAGCGTGATAAGGACAGCATCGGCTCCAGTCTCCCGTATCTTTGCCAGATTGGAATCAAAATTGTCGACGGCAAAGGGCAGGTATTCTTCGCCGACCACCGAACCACCGCTCGCCGCAATATATCTTTTGGCCGCGGTATTTGTATCCCGGGGCCAGTTGTAATCATTGCCGATCAGATACCACTTGCCAACACCTTTGTCGGAAGCAACCCACGGAATAACCGGTTCAATTTGCTGGGACGGTGTCTCACCCAGAAGGTATGTACCGCCTGAGCAATCACCGCCTTCATAAACAGGCGTGTAAACGTAAGGGACTTCACCCTTGAAGAGGCTGGTAAGTGCACCGCGAACCCCGCTGTCATGCTGACCGATGAAGACTTTGATGCCTTCACCCTTCCAAAGTTCCACGGCCGCCTTTGTCGCTTCGGCCGTACCGCCCCCGACATCTGCAAATACGGGTTCGATCATGTGGCCAAGGATGCCCCCTGACGCATTGATTTCTTCAACTGCAAGCCATGTGCTGTTTTGGCTTGAAGGGCCGAACAGGCCGGCGGGACCCGAAAGCGGAATAAACACGCCGACCCGAAGTGTTTCGTTTGCTCGCGCAGTCTTCGTCATCAGTGCTGGTGAAAAGCCAGCTGCTGCAACAGCAGCAAGCGAAGCCTTGATCATTTCTCTGCGTTCCATTTTATGTCCTCCTTTTGGATACAGATTGCAAGGATTTCGGTCTGGAGTCAAAGTTCACCACCTGTTCGATCGTAGTCGCCATGGCGAGAACTGATTCATCCGAACCGAAAGGTCCGTCAATTTCAATTCCAATGGGCAGACCAGCTGCGGTCAATCCTATTGGAAGAGAGATTCCAGGCAAGCCCGCGTTGCTTCCTGATTCGGTATTGCGAATGTACGTAGCGAAGGTTGGAGCCCTTTGGCCATTCAGTTCGATCCGTTCGTCGTCGCCGACCGGACGAGCCGACAATGGCACTGTCGGGAAGATGAGTCCGTTCAAGCGGTGTTCCTTGAAACAGGAAGCGTAGGCTTCCTGCAGGAGGGGACGGTCTTCATCCAAAGCCCGCCTATATTCTGCTTCATGCACGGCTTTCTTGCCCATTTGGCTCGACAGTACTGACTTCACGTCCGGGCTTGCAACAGCTTCGAATAAGTCGTAGACGGAGACTCCTGCGTTATGATGATCAAGAAATAGAGCGAGTTCCCTGACGAACTCAAACAATACAACAGGAACCCCGGTGGAGGCACTCAATTCCGCTAACCCCGGAATGTCAACCTCGACCAGGATAACTCCTTCATCCGACAATAAACCGAGCAAACAGTCTGTTGCGCTTGCAACGTCTGCTTCGAGGTTGTGGTAGAACTGTTGACGTGGAACTCCGAGCCTGATTTGGCTTGGCGGGATCTGCCTTGAAGACTGTTCTACCTGGGCCATGACTGCATCAAGTATCCGAATATCAGTCACGCAGCGGGCCATTGGTCCAGCTGTATCATGCGTGCGTGAAACGGGTATCAATCCCTCGCGAGGGTATCGGCCAACACTCGGTCTAAATCCAACAATGCCACAAAGTGCTGCCGGTATCCGGACCGATCCGCCGGTATCGGTTCCAATTCCGGCCGGCATCATTCGTGCAGCGACTGCTGCCGCGGTCCCGCCGCTGGATCCCCCCGGAATCATTGCCGGATCATAAGGGTTCCGCGACGGTCCCGTATACGTGTTGTTGGTGGTGATTCCCAAAGCCAGTTCATGCATGTTGGCCTTGGCTCCCAGCAGGACACCCGAATCAAACAGCCGGCTGGCAACTGGGGCATTGGAAGAGGGGTAAAATCCCTTGAGAGAGGGTGTGGAGGCACCTGTTGAAAGACGTTTCGTGTTGATATTGTCCTTGAATGCCAAGGGTATGCCATGAAGCCCACTGCCAGCAGTTCCTTGACCATCCACAGCGTCTGCATCCTCAAGCAATCGATCCCAGTCATGGGACACGAATGGGTTAAGCCCTGCGTTGGCTTCACAGCAGGCTATCAGGTTTTCAGTGTATTCACGGCATGAAAATGTCCTGCGACGGAGAGACTGGCTGACTTCAAAGACACTCATGTTTACTGCGGCGAGGTCAAAAGAACCAGAGTGCCCATAAAAATCGCCCGTCTGGTCACTGTATCCTGCCATAACACCTCCGGCCAACTCAAAACCTAGCACCTTGAGGCACTCGTTCATCGGCACGCACCTCGTCATCATTATCAAACCGTTTCAATTGTAAGGTTTTTCAAGTGTAGGGGGGGGATTTAGCAAGTCAAGCAGTCATACTCCATTGTCCTGACTCCATTTAGGGGATTTGGGTCAACAAAGCCCTGAGCATCAAGGTGTTTCAGTGCTGCAGGTGCCGCAGTTGGTCCCGTTTGCAGTGCCCTTCATCCAACCTCGAGCCAGAACAGTTTGTGATTGAAACCAGGGGTTGCGATGTCAACCGAATTCGAGCTCAGATCACCCGACAGGAGGCCATTCTGTAACGGATCACCCGCTGCCATGCCATTACGAATGACACGGAGATGTACAAGATGTGCAACCGGATTGAAATGTTCCAGATGTTGAAAGCGAGTTTGCCTGTACTGCCTGAAATGCCACTGTGGGGAGAGATTTTCACGCTTGATTGGCAAGAATCATCAATCCGAGCCAACAGCCCGTTTCCATTGCCTGCTGAATACAACCGAGGATATCTCCCGTATAACCACCGATAGCCTTCCGTGCAATAATGACAGTAGGTATGACAAGTGTGAAACCTCCAAGCAAGGCGAGGACAAATATCGCGTCAAGCAGAAGGAAGACAAATACCGAACTTATGATTCCTCCCGCCAGCAGTAATCCATTCGGAACTCGGCCAACCATGGCCCCCAGTCCATCATCTCTGGCAGCCGGCAAGAATTTGATAGCAAGCGCCGGGGCAAAACGGGACACCGCGCCAAAGACGAGCAGCGCCTCGACAATAAAACCGAAGCCGAATACATGAGTCATGCACCCCCAGCGCAGGAGTATGGACAGGATCAGGGCTAGCGTGCCGAAGGTGCCAATATGGCTATCCTTCATGATCCGGAGCCTCTCCTCCCTGTTCCGTGCACCCCAAACTCCATCAAAGGTGTCAGCCAACCCATCCTCATGAAGACCGCCAGTGAACACGACAAGCAAGGCCAGTCCAATGGCAGCCAGCAATTCCTCAGGCACGCCAAGCATGGCGAATAGATTGCATATAAGACCAACAACCAGGCCAAGCAGTCCGCCAACTACGGGCCAAGCCCAAACGGATTGACCCAAGGGTACGTCTGTTGCGCGCACTGGCCATCGAGTGAAGAAGCTGACCGCACAAAGAAAGCCATCCACAAAATGTCCTGAGCGGGAAGTGAACTTTTGATCAACCATTTATTGCTTGCAGACGGGAGGGATTTTCGAAGTATGATGGCGCCACGCCAATTATATCCAAGTTCTCGAAACGCACAAACTGCCATTATGACATCAATCAGTCACTTGAGTGAATTTATCAATGATTCTGTTCATCGACTGACTTCCAGCAACGAACGGAACATTGAGCAGGCAAGTCGTCGCAACAGGGAATTGACCAAGCCAGTCGGATCTCTGGGTCGATTGGAAGAACTGGCCATTTGGTACAGTTCCTGGCAAGGAAATGCAAAAAGGTCCGTCGATTCTGTTCTGATTGCCATTTTTGCCGGCAATCATGGGGTCGCTGTGCGCGGAGTGTCGGCCTATCCATCCAAGGTTACAACTCAAATGGTCAGCAACTTTCGCGCCGGCGGTGCGGCAATTAATCAGCTTGCTAGGTTGCTGCCGGCCACCTTGAAAGTTGTCGAATTGGATCTGGAAAGGCCAACCCGGGACTTCGTTCTCGAGCCAGCGATGACCGGAGAAGAGGTATGCGAGGCATTCTTCGCTGGCTGGGACGTTGTATCAGATAGTTACGACCTCGTCATACCAGGTGAGATGGGAATAGGCAATACAACCTCGGCCTCAGCCTTGGGATATGCTCTGTTTGGGGGAGCAGTTGACGATTGGGTCGGGTTGGGAACAGGTATTACAAACCAGGCTCTACAGTTGAAAAGGGACGCCGTTGAACTGGGGGTGAAGCGGTACACAGATATTCTCTCATGCCCTTTGGAGGTATTGCGATGCCTGGGAGGACGGGAGCTTGTTGCGATCATTGGCGCCGTTCTGAGTGCCAGAATGAAAAGAATTCCGGTCATTCTTGACGGCTTCATCTGCACGGCTGCTGCGGCTGTGCTTTACCGGATTGATCCGCGACTGATTGAGCACGCCATAGCCGGTCACGTTTCGGCGGAAAAGGGCCATGAGATACTTCTGAATCAACTGGGTCTGACCCCTCTTCTAAAACTGGACATGAGGCTTGGGGAAGGGTCTGGCGCTGCTGTCGCCGCGCATATTCTGAGATCTGCCGTTGCCTGCTATGGCGGCATGGCAACATTTTCTGAAGCCAAGGTCTCAGACAAAACCTAAGCTGTGGACACGTTTTTTTCCGTGTTCAAGGTGACGTCAGTTTCTGGTTCCTTGTCATTGTGTTCCGACAACTGGTTTCCCTCGTTTTGTTGCGAAACATCCATGGTTTCGTGTCTCGTGGCCTCAGTCGTTTGGGGTTTTGCAGCCTCGTTTCCCTTTTTTCCTACCCCAATTGATACATCAATGAGGCTGTTAAGCTCCTTGAGTTTCTTCATGTAGACGTCGTTTTCCTCGTTTGGGACTTTGGGGTTCCAGACCGCGGCGAGTTCCTTGGTAATATGCCTTGAATATTCAAAAAATATGTTGGCTCGAACGCCAGCTTCCTCGTGCGGCACTCCCAATTTTTCGACAACACTGCGTCCGGCACGGAGCGCACTGTCAAAGACTTCTCGAACAATTTCGCTGGCTCCCGCCTTGTACAGTTCGAAAACATGGTTTCTGTCTATTGCTCGAGCCACGATGAACAAGTCGGGGCGCTTGCGTCTTGCGTAGGACACAATTTCGGTGATCTCCTGACGCCGATCGATGGCCACGACAAGAACCGTGGCTTCGGATAGGCCCGCGGCTTCCAGCAATTCGGGCCTGGATGGATCGCCAAGGTAGGCCTTGTGTCCAAGCAAGCGCACTTTTTTCACGGCGGAGAAGTTGTTGTCCAGTATGACCGGATTATGACCGGAGGCCGTGACAAACTCATTGACGGCTTCACCAAACCGACCGACCCCGGCGATAATGATCGGACCAACTTCAGGATTGTCCTGAGTCAGCTGTTCTTCCTGGTTTCCCATTCGGCGGACTATGTAATCAAAGGCGATGAACAGGGCTGGCGTCAGTGCCATTGACATTGTGACCACCAAGGTCAGTATTTCCTGATGAGAACTTGTGATCACTCCAGTCTGCAACATGAAGACAAGCAAAACCAGGCTGAATTCACCAGCCTGTGCCAGTCCCAAAACGAATAGCCAGCGATTGCGCCCGACAATCTTGAATGCGAAGGTCAATGCATACAGGACCAGAACTTTGGCGGCAATGACGCCTAAAGCGAGGCCAAAAACGGAGAAAAAATTTTCGAACAGGGTCAAAAAATTGATGCCGGAGCCGACAGTGATGAAGAACAGGCCAAGCAGAAGCCCCTTAAAGGGCTCGATGTGTGAACGCATCTCATGACGAAACTCCGAAGTGGCCAAGACGACCCCAGCCAAAAAGGTTCCCAGCGCTGGCGAGAAGCCGACTACCGTCATCAACAGGGATGCAAACACAATGACGAACAAGGTTGCAGCCATTGATATTTCGGTCAGTCCGGACGAGGTGATGTAATGGAAGAAGGGACGAACGACGAAATACCCGAAGGCAATGATCATGCCAATGCACACCAAGGTCAATCCCGCGCTGCCCCAAGGTGGGAGTTGCTCAATGAAGGCCATGGGTATGTCCAGAGCCTCTTGACCATGCTGATCACTGGCACTGTCGGTTTCGGGCACATTGGTTGTACCTCCGGCCAAAAGAGGTATGATGATGAGCATAGGGATGAATGCCACGTCTTGGGTCAAGAGGACCGACAGGGAGTTGCGCCCTCCTTCGGTTTGGGTCAGGCCTTTTTCTGACAAGGTCTGCAGCACCATGGCGGTTGACGACAGAGCAAAGGTCATGCCAAGGGCAATGCAAGTTCCCCAGCCCAGATCCAGCAGCCGGAACAACAGGGCAAGCACAAAGGTCGACAGGCCAATCTGGAGGCCGCCTAAGCCAATGAGTTTGTCGCGCATTCGCCAAAGCTCTCTGGGTTCAATCTCCAGACCGATGACAAAGAGAAGCAGAATGATGCCTATCTCAGCCACACCGTGAAAATCGGAGGCCCCAAAGCCAAAAAGCAGATAAATCTGCCCAATTATCACACCGGCAACTATATAACCCAAGACCGATCCCAGCCCGATGCGCTTGGCGACCGGAACGGCTACGACGGCTGCGGCAAGGTATATCGTCGCCTGGACCAAAAAGTTATTCATTTCGTTTCGGGCTTTCAGGCAAGGGGAGAGACATATCGATTTTGGGCTGTTTCATGACGATTTGATTTTCTATCTTGCTGACACTTTCGTGCTCAAGGAGTGTTTCATAGAGCAGTTCGTTCAATTGGTTGATGTCCCGGCAGAACAACCGAATAAGGTAATCGGGATCTCCGTTTAACTGCCAGATGCCGACGATCGCGGGTATTTCAGTGGCGAATTGCTCGAATGCCTGCCTGAGTGAGTTCTTTTGGTTCAGCAAGGTCACTTCGGCAAAAGATTGGACGTTCAAACCCAATTGCTGGGGGTTCAGAAGGGCGGAAAATTTCGCAATATACCCCTGAGCCTCAAGTTTATGGCGTCGCCGAGTGACTTGAGATGCCGACAGATTGACCCTCAGACCCAATTCTTGAGCCGTAACCAGAGCATCATCCTGGATGGCCTTCAGAATTTGCTGATCGGTGTTGCTTAACATGCACCCATAATAACAGATAATTGAAAATTATGCAATGATAATGCAAAATATCATATAATTATAACATAATGTTGCAAATTATGACCGAACCATATAGGAAGGGGCAAGGTATATGCATCCGCGGCCAACTGCCCGGGCGATCGGCACGATGAAGAATTCGCTTCTTGATGGTTGCAAATGACCGCTCCGGTTGCGTAAGATCGATCTTGCTTTGCGTATTTGCGGTTTTCAAAAGCTAACATGAGATTGTTCTCGACCCGAGACAGGCCATTTCATTTGGGTCCATTTCCCTTGGAAAGGCTGGCTCGAGTGCCGTCTGTTCCGGATATATCGGCTGTTCCTGAGACCGAAGTTGTCAACTTTGACAGCGATAATCCCTTGTCCATCTCACCTGCAATTGCCCGCTTTGTTGCCCTGCTTGACACAGTTCGAGATGGACATACGAATCCCGTCAGGGCCCAAATCCCCGAGAACTTACAGAAGCGGGCCGAGCATTTGAAGGCTGCAAGTTACTATTTTGATGCGTCAATGGTTGGGATATGCGCCCTGGATGATGCCCATCGTCTGGATACTCCCCGATACAATCCGATGATCGATGGAATACGAGAAGAGCTGGAAGCCGGCCAGCCATCGACCTACGCGGCCGGAGTTGATGCCATCTATGCCGACATTCTTGAGGCAACCAAGAAAAGCTACGGTTCGGTAGACCATCATACCCATGCCGTGATCATGCTGGTCGAATTTACCCGAGATCCCAGACCCAAAGAGCCGGGAACCGAGTGGATAACGAACACCCAGCCCGAGCGAGCGGCATTGCTGACAGCCAATGCTGCGGTTGTCATTGCAAACTATCTGAGATTGATGGGATACTCCGCCCGAAGCCATTCCGTGACAACCACTGATGTCGACCTGAACAGATTGGCCGTTTCAAGCGGCTTGTGTTACTTGCAGAATGGACGGCTCGTAAATCCATTTGTTGGCAGAAGATTTGGATTGGCTGCCGTGACCACTAGCTTGAAACTCATGCCGGACCAGCCCTTGATGTGTGATGCGCGGGGCAAGGTCCCCATGAGTGGACAACTGTCTTGGAAACTCGGTCGGGGTACTCACAAAAGCGATAAAACGGCAATACCGTTTCAACACCGGGAGTTTCGGTTGGGGCCCTTTCCGTTTGAGACTCTCAAGAGAGTTGATCGTCCGACAACTTTCATTGATGAAGTCCGAGTGCCGAGATTCCCCAAACGGGCCGATTTCTTTGCTCGAGCTCTGTTTGGGGACATGGGCAAGTCCGTTCAGGAAGCGGCGAGGGGCGGATATTATGTGATGAAAAGCCCTATTGGAGCTTGTGCTCGAAGAGCTCTTGGGGCTCTGTTGCTACTGCAGTTCGGGGACGCCCGAAACCCGGTGAGGGATGAAGCGACCGACCCCGTGCGGAATGCCGACAACATCAAGGCGGCATGCTACTACCTGACAACGGATGCCGTTGGTCTGTCGCGGGTACCAGATTGGGCATACTACTCGCATGATGCCGGGGGCAATGAACTCAAACCCTATCATGACAACTCGGTTTCGATGCTGTTCGATCAGGGTTTTGATACAATGGAGGGAGCTTCGGGGGATGATTGGATTTCTGTAGCCCAGTCCATGCGGGCCTATCTCCGTTTTTCACTTATCGGGGGCGTTATCGCGGAACACATAAGACGAATGGGGTATTCGGCCCGTGTTCACTCGGTCCTCGACAGTGAAGTTCTGCAACCCCCTTTGTTGTTGCTGTCCGGTTTGGGTGAAGTGAGTCGGATTGGCGAAGTCATCCTGAATCCTTACCTCGGCCCAAGGCTGAAATCAGGTGCCGTTACCACTTCCATGCCCATGGTACACGACAAGCCAATAGACTTTGGGCTGCAAAAGTTCTGCAACTCGTGCAACAAATGCGCCCGAGAGTGTCCTTCGGGAGCAATTACGGCGGGTCCAAAGCTCATGTATAACGGTTACGAGATTTGGAAATCGGATGCCGAAAAGTGTGCCCGCTACCGTCTGACCAATACTGCTGGCGGGATGTGCGGTCGTTGCATGAAAACCTGCCCCTGGAACCTTGAGGGGCTTTTTGCAGAGACTCCGTTCCGATGGGTTGCCTCCAACATACCTCAGCTGGCCAAGCCATTGGCCAAACTCGATGATCTTGTTGACCGAGGCAGCATCAACAAGATCAAGAAGTGGTGGTGGGATATTGAACTGGACAGAAATACCGGTGGCTACGTTGAGGCTCAGGCGACAAATGAACGAGGGCTGACAAAAGATCTTGACCTCAAGTACGAGGATCAGACGCTTGCAGTATACCCAGCCGATGCAATGCCTAAACCCTATCCAATAGTCCACCTGCTCGACCGGGAAGAAGGAATCAGGCGTTACAGGGAGATGCTCACTCCTGATGAGTACAAGGAAAGACTGAAGCAAGACAGGACGGAAGGGCTGGCCCCGCCGGTGAGTCCACCCGATGACAATCCGCCGGTTTTTCAGGTCGAGGTTACCGATCGAGAGGACTATTCCCAAGATTTGTTCAAGGTCGAGTTGAAACGGACCGACCGGAATGAACTTCCGGAGTTTACCCCAGGCTCTCACATTGACGTAGTGGTCGCCCCCGAATTTCAGCGCCAATTCTCCTTGGCCGGGGATCCAGGCGACAATTCGAAGTACATTTTGGCTGTCCAGAATGAGGTGGACGGCCGGGGCGGATCGAACCTGATGTATCGGATCTTTCGGAAGGGGCGAAAGACTAGCATATCAATTCCAAGAAATCACTTTGAGCTTGATGAACATGGCTGCCGATATTTTCTGATGGGTGGCGGGATTGGGGTTACACCCTTGATAGCCATGGCACACCGGCTTCACGCGATCGGCAAGGAATTTACCTTGCACTACAGCATGAGAAACCATCGGCAATACGCCTTTTCTAAGGAACTTTCAGGTTACAGCTGGTCACAGAAGGTGATTGCGTATCCATCAGACTTGAACCGGCGTATCGACTTTGATGCGGTGATACCCGATTTTGAGGATGGTTTCAAACTTTACACCTGCGGCAGTGAACGGTATATGGATGCGGTTTGGAAGTACGCCTTGGACAAAAGTTGGCCGGAAGATTCGCTGGCACGCGAATTCTTTGTTGTGCCCGAACCCCCTGAACGAGAAAACTTTGAATTCAAGCTGGAGCTGGCACGTTCGGGCAAGGTTCTTACAGTAAAACCGGAGGAGACCGCGCTTGATGTCCTGACTCGGAATGGCATATTCATCGACACAAAATGCTCGGATGGAATCTGCGGCGTCTGTCATGTCAACGTGATTGACGGCGAGATTGAACATCGGGACTATGTCTTGTCCTCAAGCGAGAAGAAAACCAAGATGCTTGTATGTTGCTCCCGGGCGGCTCAAGAAGAGGGGCGGGTAGTTGTTGACCTGTGACGGGATGGGCTTGTCAAATGTTTGGTCGGTTGTCCAGCCCATCCATGCTGCGATAGACACGATCCGGATGATCGGTCATCGTGCCACGATCATAACATTCGCATACGATGATCCGCTTGGACAGGGGCTAGGCAATCTGAGTCAGCATCAGTTCATGGATGATGCGGGTGACACTTATGTACTAGGCACCCCCAAGATGCAAGATCTTCTGCCGGACCCTGTCGCGGATGCGCATGAACTGCACGATCTGGGTCTTGATGCGTCCCGCAGGCATTTTCTTGCGACGAACGAACATGAAGAGAGAACAGGGCCAGAATCGGGCTTGCTAATCTCTTTTACAAGGATGCTCCAAACCCCCTTGGAGGCCTGAGACGGCACTTAAAGTGCTGCTATAGTTGGGTCTTCAACTTTCAGGCAAGACAAAACCGTCTGAAGTCGGGAGCTATCCACACGCCTGAGGCCATACCTTCTCAATCAAACCAGCCTAGGCTGATCCCCTTGCTTTCGTTCTGCAAAACTTGTGCGCGTGGGCAGCTTTTCGATAGCTGCGCCGGTCTTCTGATGGGCCACGGCCAGATCGAATTGAGCTTGCAGATTAGTCCAAAACTGTGTGTCAGTTCCAAACCAGTGGCCAAAGCGTAAAGCTGTGTCGCCGGTGATGGTGCAATGGCCGCCAATGATTTGCAAGACAGAGTCTACGGGCACGTCGATCTGATTGGCGAATTCGGTGAGAGTGATGCCGAGCTCATCGAGTTCGTCTTTGAGAATCAAGCCGGGATGTACCGTACGTTTGAACATGGCTTTCTTCGTTTCCTTTAGTGCTACGATTTCAACGCTGAATGGCCCGGGATCCGTGTCAGGCCAGATGAAACAGATACGCCATTGTCGGTTGATACGAATGGAGTATTGTCTTGCCCTATCGCCACGAACCACCTCAAGCCTGTTGTTACGCATCATCCGAAGATCATCAAGAGACCTTGCCGCGTTGAGAACAGCGAGCCGCCGCTCTGCTTAATCAACAAAACTCTGGAAAGTTTTCACCAACTCACCGTTCGCAAATTGCTCGGTCTTTTTGTCTCTGTAACCCAAGATCACTGGTGTTCGCCAAGATAGCAAATTTGGCACTTCATGTCAAGTGTCACGGGCTGCTTTACAACAATTCTCCTAAGGATATGATCGATCGAAGCGAGATAGATTGGCACTGATCAGGAGGTTTCTTGAAGATTTCTCGGGACAAATACTGGCCGTTTTGAGTCCTGTTTCGCCGCTGGTCACCTGTTTCGGCCCACGGCTTGGCTACAATCGGCTTTCGTCCGCGAATTTTGGCCCGTTTCGTTCCTATTCGCCGTTCTGTTCGTCTTGAATGCGCTGGTCAAGCAATCGGCGGAACAACTGAGCTCCAGCATCAAGACCCAGGTTCAGGTTTGGAGTGGTCTTGTGCGACATGCCCTTGTGCACGGCAACGAGAATGTCCCGGTCTTCTTCAAAGGCCATGTAGGCCCCATCATTCATCTGCCTTGATATGGTGTCGACGTCTGGGTCCGTGTTGCGATGCTGGAACCAGATATACCGCGTTTGCTCTCCATTGATAGGGGTCATGAAATTGTAGGAAATGTTGACAAACGTTTCTGGAACGGGCATCTTGCCCTTGCCACCGGTCCCGACAGGGGTGTATACCGACTTGTTGAGTCCAATTGCCGGAAAGCACATTTCATAGTGCTGCAGTCGGTCACAGGAGCCTTCAAACTTGACAAGGCCAGCATAATAGGGAGACGGCATTTTGCCACTTATCCACCGCGAGACGATCACGCCCCGAGGAGTCTTCTCGACCTCTAGGGGCTGATCCTCGGTGCCGGCGCCGGCAAAAGAGGTTACATGTACCCACGCCACATGGCTCGGATCCAGAAGGTTGTCGGCAATCCAGAGGTAGTTGCAGTCGATGTCAAGCACGCCCCCGTCGGTGCAGCCCCATTGCGGATTGTCAAAATTCTCAATCGGGAAAATCAAGTCGGGATCGGCCAAGTCGGGGTCACCCATCCAGATCCACAATAATCTGTAGCGGTCTTCGACGGGATAGGATTTCACTCGCGCTCGCCGGGGAATGCTGTCGGGCTGGGTTGGGGCTGCAACACATGCACCCGAGCAGTCAAAAGTCAGGCCATGATAGCCGCACTCGACGCTATCATTCTTGATACGCCCCATGGAAAGAGGGACTTTCCTGTGCGGACAGGCATTCTCAAGGGCCACGGGAGTGCCATCCGTTTTTCGGTAAAACACGATGCTCTCGTCGAGATAAGTCTCGGCCTTGAGTTCATGCTTGAAGTCTTTGCTCCAGCCGGCAACATACCAAGCGTTTCTTAAGAACATCTGTTTCACTTTCCTGTCAATTTAAGTCATTCGATGAGGCTTTACCGGCAAATCTGAACCATTCCGCCTGAGACTCGGGCGGCAAGCATCTTGAGTTTGCGTGTTGCCGGTGCGGCCAGCGGAGTGCCGGTTCGGGCATCAAACAGACCCTGATGCAGGGGGCATTCAATCGTTTTTCCATCAAAGTATCCATAACACAGGTTGGCGCCTTGGTGGCTGCATCGGGCCAAGCTAACGAAAACTCCGTCGGCCGTATCATATATTGCAAGATCAAGACTACCCAACTTGGCTGGGGTCACACCATTTTTCTCGAGGTTGGCAACAGCAATGATGTCAACCCAGGTCTGACTGCGTGCCATCTAGGGAACCGAATTCTTGCCAACCGATGGTCTGAAGGCAAACATTTGTCGCAATATGTCGAGATGGGCACCCCAATAACCTCTTTCTTCGATGTAAACATAACCCTTGAGTTTCTTGTGAAGCTGGGGCAAGGCATGAAAGGGGACCGAGGAAGCGTAGTGGTGTTCGGCATGATAATTCATGTTCCAGCACAGAAGCCTCAAGGGTTTGGAGATCAGGCTGGACCGCGTATTTTGTCGCATGTCGCTGACATTCGGCCGGCCGACATGTTCCGCCATTCTGATCATGCGCATAAAAGGCTCGCCCATGAACATGGGAAGCCACCACAGCCACAGCACGCCCCACCAGTTGAAGATTGCACTTGCAAGCATGATCAGCGTGTAACCAAGCAGATAAATTCGAGCCTCCCGGATGATAGCTGTCTGTTCCTCAGGCGGGACAAATTCCTTCTCAGTTTCCGTGATGCGACCGAGACTGTGATTGAACAGCTCGGTGAATTTAGCCTTCCAGTATGGATATGACGACACATAGCGGAGATACTGGCCCAATGAGATGGGCAGCTCTATGAGTTCCGGGTCCCGACCCAGCTGTTGCGTATAGGTATGATGATTGCAGTGCTCATAACGAAAGAACTTGTTGGGGATGATCAGAACAAACCCGCAATAATGCCCAACGACCTCGTTGATCCAACGCGTTCGAAATGGAGTGTAATGGCAACACTCGTGTTGCAACGAGAAGTGATGAACGACAAGAAACCCGTGGAGAAACATGGCCGGCACAACCCACCAGGTCCCCATTGCCAACCACACCAAAACGCCCGAAACACCAAGAGCCAGAAGGAAGAAGAACAGATGGACAAGCCCATCCGTATTGTTTCTCTGCATCAATTCCCTAAGTTCGCTGCGCGTGAGGACCCCCTCCTTCATGGCTTGTGAAATCGGGGTCAAAACCTCGTCTGACATAGTTTGCTCCGTATCGGCTCGAACATTGCTTGCGGAAACTACCACCAAGTATCCGAGTTCAACCAATTAAGTATTGATATTCAACATAAAGATCTTGGTGTCATCACTTTAACACGTTAGATTGAGAGTTGTAGTTTTTTTGGCGTTTGCCATAGGAGGGGATGGTTAATGGGTGCGCAATCTCATGAAAGACCGGAGCTAGCCAACTTGTTCTTGGAATGTGCCAATGTCCAGGAAGGGCAAAAGATTCTGATAATTCATGAGGAGGCCCACTACGGCTTTTGTGATTTGGAAACCGTCAGGTTGGCAAACCAGTTCTGTCAAGACAAGGGCTGTCAGACACAAGTCGTCGAAATCCCTTTTCGGGCCGAAAACCCAGTTATCCTCGCTCAAACGCAGGAGTGGATGGAAGAAGCGGATGTCGTTGTTTTTTTTGCTCGGCTCGCGGATCAACTACGGTTCCAGGATTTTCCGGAAAGCTCGAAGACAGTCATCAACTACGCCTCGAAATCATCCCGACTTTTTTCAAGTTTTGGACTGGGAAGTTCAAAGGGTCTTTGTGCCATTGCCGAGAAACTTGATGACCTCTACTCCAAGGCTTTGCACGTGAGAGTGACCTGTCCACGAGGAACCAATTTCAGCGGCACGGGGGATCCGCTTGTCAGAATTGTGGGCGACGTACGTGTTGTCCGATTTCCCATGGTAGTTCACGCGCCGATCTCAACTGAATCATACAGTGGCCGAGTCGCCTTGCCATTCCTCATTGGAACAAGCTGCAACTACTACCCAAACTATCATCTGAAGTTTGATGACACGGTCTTCGCCAACTTTCAGGGCAATCGCATGCTCGGTTTTGAGGGCTCTGAACAGGATGTGAAGAAGGCAAAGGATCACCTTCTTTACCTTGCAAACCGATTTGACGTTGATCCCTACCGCGTGTTTTCATGGCATTCGGGCATACATCCTGGAAACATCGCACCGGTTGAACTTGCAGACCAGCCAACCTTGTGGTGCAGCGGAACGTTTGGCAATCCGAGAATCTTGCATTTTCATACCTGCGGCAATGAACCTCCGGGTGAGATATCATGGAACGTGATCGACCCAACCGTGACGGTCGATGGTGTCACAGTGTGCCAAAATGGCGAGTGGTTTCCGCACAACATTCCCGGATTTCTTGAGGTTATGGACACGTATCCGACAATCAGGGAACTGTTCAGTCATCCCGACAAGCGAATTGGCTTGTGATACAAAACCTTTGATAGGCCAGCACGCCGTGATTGTGAATCGATTATTGGGTTGAAGGAGTTTTGATGTCGTCCTGGATTGACATGGTTGCCGAGAATGAGGCTGCAGAGGCTTTGGTCAAAGCCTTCGAATTGGCTCGAACACCGCACGGAACAATTGACAATGTCATGCGTGTTCATTCACTCAGGCCCAGCACCATGATTGGCCATGTCAAGTTGTACAAGGCAGTCCTGCACGATGATTCAAACACTCTGCCGACCTGGTTGCAAGAGACAATCGGCAGCTATGTTTCATTGCTTAATGGCTGCGAGTATTCCTTCGCCAATCACTGGACCAACGCCCAGATCCTGATTGATTCTGCCGAAAGATCGGAACTCATCAAAAAGGCAATGCTTTCAAGAAACTTGCCTTCGGCCTTCATCGGGAGTGAGCTGGAGCTGCTCGCTTATGCTGAAAAACTGACCCTCAACCCCTCAGGAATGGTCAAGGATGATGTGGACAAGCTGAAGGTCGCCGGCTGGGATGACGGTCAAATACTTGAGGCCAATCAAATCGTCGGTTATTTCAACTATGTCAATCGCCTGCTGAACGGACTGGGAGTGACCACTGAGGGAGACACGATTGGATATTACTCGTGAGCCATGGAACAAGCATTCAGCCAAGGGAGTCGGCTGTTCTTGTACCCAAGGTTGGGCCGAGGCGTCTTCAGATGAAGAAAAGGAAAATGTTCAGGTAGTCGCCTTGCAGAGATACTCGCTGTTTTCACTCATCGGCAACGCGCTCTCCGGACATGGCCGGTGGCAACCCGTTCTACTGAAGCCGGAATTAAAAAGGTCCTATGATATCGTCATCATTGGCGCCGGGGGACACGGTCTGGCAACGGCCTATTATCTGGCCCGCAATCATGGCGTGTCTGACATCGCCGTGCTGGAACGAAGCTGGCTGGGCAGCGGCAATGTCGCTCGCAACACCGTTACCATTCGATCAAACTATCTCCGACCTGAAAGCATTCCATTCTACGTCAAGTCCGTGAGCATGTACGAGAATTTGTCCAGGGAGCTGAATTTCAATCTCATGCACTCGAAGCGGACCATGATCGACATCATTCAGACGTATCCCAAGTTGCGTGAAATCAAGCGTCGCATGTACAACATGCATCTGTTTGGAGCGAACTATGAGCCAGTCGACGTGGCTGAAATTCGCCGCAGAATTCCCTCACTGACGGGCGGAGGCAAAGGGTCTCGCTTGCCGGTTCTGGCGGGCATGATTCATACCGATGCTGCGGTCAATCGTCATGATGCCGTTGCCTGGGCCTATGCGCGCGCCGCTGCTGCCAGAGGGATTGAAATACACCAGCATACGCCGGTGACAAGGCTGAAGGTCGACTCCAATGGTTCCATCGGCGGAGTGGAAACGCCCAAAGGGGTCATCAAGGCGAACACGGTGGCCGTCGCCGTTTCTGGACATACGACGCAACTGACCACAACTCTGGGCCTGAAGCTGCCTCTGCGCTCCTTCAATTTGCAGGCATTCGTATCCGAACCCATACAGCCCCTGATCGATGTTGTGGTCAATTGCCCCGACATTGGTGTTTACTTTTCCCAAACGGCTAAAGGTGAACTGGTTATTGGAGGTGCACCGGACCCGGGCCAATCGTTTCGTCGGGGCATAAACCAGCTTGTCTTTGAACAGGCTGTTTCAGCCATGCTCGAACTGTTCCCGGCATTCCAAAGGCTGAAGCTCCTGAGGCAATGGGGTGGAACCGTGGATATCACCCCCGATGGTTCGCCAATAATTTCGAAAACCAAGATTCCCGGGTTGTTCGTCACGGCTGGATGGTGGGGCGGATACAAGGCCATTCCTGCCGGTGGCCTGTCCTTCGCACACTTGCTTGCTGAAGGTGAACCTCATGAACTGGCCCGAGCGTTTACCCTTGAGCGCTTCGGTTCCTTGGATTACCTGATGGAAGCGGGTACAACAACGAGAGTGTAGAGCATGTTGGTTATAGAGTGTCCGTTTTGCGGCCATAGGGATGAAAAAGAGTTTGATTATTGTGGACCCTGGCGCCCGCAAAGAAGACAGGTCGTCAGTCAGGCAAGTGATGAGGAGTTTCTGGAGTATCTGACCGTGCCCCACAACGCCGTTGGGGAAATTCAGGAATATTGGTGGCACAGGAGAGGATGCGGATCTTTTCTTGTCGCTACGCGCGATACTCGGAATCACCGGATCATTGCAGTTCGGAATGCCAGTGAACAATAGATGGCGGCTCGAATCTCGCGGTGCAATCGACCGCACTTGCGAAATCGACTTCGTGTTCAACCGCAAGCGACTCAGGGGTTATGGAGGAGATACCCTGGCTTCGGCCCTGCTTGCCAATGGGATTATCGTGACCGGCCGGAGTTTCAAGTATCATAGACCAAGAGGCATCTTTACCTGTGGAAGTGAGGAGCCGGGATCATTTGTCGAATTGCTGTCCCCTAAAGGTTCGGCCAATCAACCTGTAACAAAAGTTGCACTTGAGTCCGGCTTGCGAGCGAGAAGCGTCAACTGTTGGCCAAGCGCCAGGCTTGACTTTGGTATGCTAACCCAGCTGCTGTCTCCCATCATTCCTTCGGGGTTCTATTACAAGACTTTCATGGCCCCAAGCTGGCGGTTCTACGAACCCATGATCCGCAAAATGGCCGGTCTGGCCAACGCCCCCAAAGTTTCTCAAAACAGCGACTGCTTCAGGACCCAGAACGCTCATTGCGATGTATTGATCATCGGGGGAGGGCCAGCAGGATTGCAGGCGGCTCGCATTGCAGCGGGAACCGAGGCAAGAGTGATATTGCTTGAGCAGGAACCGGAACTGGGCGGAAGCCGGAATTTTCAATGCCAGCCGGCTGGCGACCAAACGGCCAAAGAATGGGTTCAGTCAACGCGACAGATGCTGTCAGCCAAGAACAATGTTAAAGTCCTGACCAGCACTATGGCATGGGGATATCGGGACCATAATCTGGTTCTTGCCCACCAACAGGACTTTAGCGCGCAGGCGAGACATGAAACCCTGTGGCGAATCCGGGCTGGCAACGTTTTATTGGCCACCGGAGCAACTGAAAGGATGCTGGTTTTCGAGAACAATGACCGCCCTGGAGTGATGCTGTCATCGGCAGTGTTAAGATATCTGAATCAATACGCAGTGGTTCCGGGCAACAGGATAGCGGTGTTTACCAACAACAACGGGGTAAACGGTCTGATCAAGGAACTGGCCGATGTTGGCAGGTCAGTCGTTGCAGTTATTGATACCAGAACTGGCGGGACTGCAAGTGATTTGGTCCTGGATGGAGTCGAGAATTACTTTCCGGACCACGTTGTTAAAGATGTGAAAGGGTCGTACGGGGTTCGAAGCATAACAGTTGCACCGGCTTCTGGAGGTCGTGACGTTGAACTGGAGTGTGACTTGCTGGCGGTCTCGGGTGGCTGGAATCCTTCCGTGCAATTATGGGTCCAGTCTGGAGGTACTCTCCAGTATGATGAGAATTCAGCCGCTTTCGTGCCGAACACGAGTGACCAAAATGTAAGCTCAATCGGTTCTGCAGCTGGGTGTTTCAACCATTCAAAAGTCCTCCGAGACAGTCGTAACAAAGCGGTTCAAGTGCTGAAAGAATCGGGTTATGACACTCACAACGGAGGGTTTGCCGATGATCATCGAGACGAAGACGCATACCGGATTGAACCAAAGTGGGAAGTCGAGTGCGCAGGAAGAGGCAAGGCTTTTGTCGATCTTGTCAATGACGTTACCACCGCTGATATGAGGCTGGCAATTCGTGAAGGCTATGATGACATTGAGCTGCTGAAACGATATACGACATTAGGAATGGGGCTGGACCAGGGGAAGACAGGCAACGTCAACGCTTCTGGCATTTTGGCTCGCCAAACGGGCAAATCGCTTGATGAGATAGGCCTCATCAATTACAGAGCGCCTGTGTCACCTGTAACTTTTGGTCCACTTGGAATGCCGTCAGGCCCCATCGTGCGACCCTATAAAACTACTCCAATTACCCGGTGGAACATCGACAACGGTGCGGTCATGTACGAAGCTGGTGCCAACTGGCGAAGGCCAGGGTACTATTTGCAGCCGGGGGAAACCATGCAAATGGCTATCAATAGGGAAGCCGAGGCCACTCGAAATGGGGTCGCGATATACGATGGCTCACCGCTGGGAACCTTTGAGGTTCGCGGTCAAGATGCCGCGATCTTTCTTGAGCGAATTTATACGATTGACGTCAATACCATTGATGCCGGGCAGGGCCGGTACGGATTGATGTTGACTGAAGATGGCTTGATCCTTGACGACGGGATCTGTTTCAGGCTGGACAAGTCCAAGTTTCTGCTCTCAACCTCAACTGGCAATGTGGAGGCCGTTTATCGACATCTCACGAAGCATCGGAACCTGGATTATCCGGATTATGACGTCAAGATCACTGATCTGACCCTTCAATGGATGAATGCCACCATCTGTGGGCCTGAAGCACGAAAACTCCTTGAAGAGCTGGGAACCGATATTGATGTAAAGGCTTCTAAGTTCCCGTTCATGGGAATACGAGAAGGTACTGTTGCCGGCAAGAAAGCACGGGTGGCTCGGGTCAGCTTCACTGGGGAATTGTCCTTCGAGATTAACGTCAGAAAGAGGGATATGCTTGAACTTTGGCTAAGCATTTTGAATGCAGGCAAGGCATACGGCATTACCCCGATCGGTTCAGAAACCAACCATGTTCTGCGAGTCGAAAAGGGTTTCCTTTCCATGGGACATGAAGTGGATGGAACGGTTGATCCATTCGATCTTGGCATGGCGTGGGTCATGTCGACCAGGAAGGATGACTTCGTTGGCAAAAGGGCGGTGACGCTTAAGCGTGCCTCGACAGTCTCGCGCCAGGAACTCGTTGGCTTGAACGTGCTGGAATCGGATTCTTTGCTCGAAGAGGGTGCGCCAATAGTGTCTGACGACAGTACGCCGAAGGTGGAAGGACATGTCACTGCCGCTGTTTGGAGCGTAGCGAAGCAACAGAACATTGCCTTGGCATTGCTGGCAGAAGGGCGAAACCGAATGGGTACGATTGTGACGATCAAAACACCAGCCCAGGTAGTGAATGCCGAAGTCTGCGAACCTTGTTTCTACGATCCCAAGGGTCACAGGTTAAAAGGCTGATCATGCCTTTGGATGTTGTACTCAAGAAGCTTCCCCTGCAAGGGCTGATCGACATCAGGGGAATGTTGACCAAGCCACTGGTCAACGAGCATTTAGCCGGCATGTCCACACCCGATGGTCCCAATGCACGCTCCGAAACGGATGATGGCGAGTTGTACTGGATTGGTCCCGAGCATTATTATTTCCGGTTTGCCCTGAATCAGGAGAACCATTGGCTGAAGCAGCTCAAGGCGATGGAAAATGCCGCCCCAATCTCTTTCGCGCTCGTTTCCGACGTTTACAATTATGTTTCCGTCTGCGGTCCGGATGCGGACACCTTCCTGTCTTCCCTGACCACGCTGGATTTTCGGGTGGCAGGAGATGATTTTGCTGGACTGACAGAAGGGTTCAGTCTCAGAATGATGCTCATCAACAGGATTTCTGGTTGGGAAATCGGCTTTGAGAACTGTTACGAGACAATGCTTGACACCCTGTTCGCCAAGATCTCGTCAGCATCCTAGGTTGAAGATCATGTCTTGTGAGGCCTCCGGGCGTGCATCCGCCAATTGGACAATCGCTCCATGATGACTGATCTATCAGTCGTATTCGCCCTTGGTGTCGACCATTCCGGGCAAGATTTTGCAGCTTCCGGCACGGTTGTCTGTTGTTCCGGACCAGCGGGCCAATAAGCTTGGATCATCATTGAGGCAAGTTTTGCACGTCGGCCCGCTCATGGTTCCAGACAAGTCAAATTTGCTGCTCGACAACCAGGAGGCAGTGCAGAAAAAGTCAGCTGCAAATCGGAACCTGAACCGTAGACGGAGGTGCATCTTGCCATTTTCCTGACTGGAAAACGGGGCTACGATATGGTAGTCTTGTCACAGGACCTTGCGTTCTTGGTCAGGTCGGGGTACGGCAGCAAGATCAGTTTTTCTGGAGGTTGTAATGAGTCGGACACTTTTGCTGAGCGTCGTAATGCTGCTCTCATGCCTTTCATTGGCCCAAACCGAGGAGGTGAAGATCGGTATCCTTCTTGATTTCGGTGATTCGCCAGATGGACCTGTCCATTCGATAGCGAAAGGTGCCGAGATAGCAATATCTGAAGCCAGCAATTCAGGTGTGTTTCTCGGTGGAATCCGTGTTGTTCCGGTTCGCGCCGCTGTTGACTGCGTTGATGCGGCAGCATCAATCAAAGCGGCGAACGCGTTGGTAACGGCTGATCAGGTCAGTGCGATCATGGGAGCGGGTTGCTCAGCCGTGTCGACTGTCGTCTTGCAAAATGTCGCTGTGCCGAATGGTGTCGTCATGATCTCGCCCTCATCCACCGCCCCCGTGCTGTCACAAATGCCGGACAACGGTCTGTTTTTTCGAACTGTGCCCTCCGACGAACGACAAGGTCAGATCATGGCTGAGATCGTTGCGGAGAAAGGCATCAATTCTGTTGCTGTGACATACGCAGACAACGTTTATGGTCAGGGACTGTCGGATGTTTTTGTGAATTCGTTCCAGAGCAAGGGAGGCGTCGTTACAATCGTGTCTTCACATGAAGAACAAAAAGCAAGCTATGATGCCGAAGTGAAAGCGCTGGCCGCTGCGGGAGGCGAAGCCCTCGTCGTAGTCGGCAGCGGACAGGATGGAAGCGACATAATCCGTGGAACCATCGACGCTGATGCCTTCAACACCTTTGTTTTGCCCGATGCAATGTACGAGCCCGACCTGCCGGAGCGATTTGGATCTGATCTGAACGGTTCGTTCGGACAGGTCCCCGGAGCAATGGGAGAGTTCAAGGACGTTTTCGTCCAATTGGCAGGTGAACATGCCATTGATGGCAACGAACCATTTGTTGGCGAATCATACGATGCGGCCGCCTTGATTGTCCTTGCGATGCAAGCGGCGGGATCATCGGTTGGACACGAGTTCAAGAGTCAAGTCATGGAAGTCGCCAACGCGCCGGGAGAACCAATTTATCCCGGTGAACTGGCCAAGGCTCTGGCGCTTCTGGCCGATGGAATCGACGTTGATTATGTTGGCGCTTCGGGAGTTGAACTCATGGAACCAGGAGATGCAACAGGAATCTACCAAGAGCTTGGGATTGTAAATGGCCGGTGGCAGGTGGTGGGTTTCAGGTAATCTTGTGTCGCTGGGCTGGAAAGAATGACATGTCCCGAACCTTGCTCCCTTGAATCGGGCTTCTGTCAACGGGCAATTGGGTCAGGGGGTTGGCTGACCCGTCTATCGCAGATGGTGTTTTGCTCCAATCGCGGGAGAGGGTTGGCATGATGCACGCACACGATGCTTCAGAGTCGTTCGCGTGCTTGACGCGATTGTTTCTTGTGCCCGCATTCTCCATTGGAAAAAGTTTTCCAAAACGCTTATACTTGTACACTATGGTGTTTTGTTCCGTGTCGGAATAGCACGCAACGGGATGGTCAGTTTTTTTGGAGGTTGAAATGAGCCGGAAAATTTTCTTGAGTACCGTGATGTTTTTTGCCTGTTTTTCATTCGCCCAAGCCGATGAGGTGAAGATTGGCGTTTTGCTTTCCTTTACAGGACCGATAGAGGGCCTTGTGCCTCCGATTGCAAAGGGAGCGGAATTGGCCATATCGGAAGTTAGCGATTCCGGTGCTTTCCTTGACGGGTCAAGTGTGGTTCCGGTTCGTGCTGATGCCACGTGCGTGGACCCGGCCGCTGCCACAGCTGCAGCTGAGAGACTGGTTACCTCGGATCAGGTCGATGCGATCATGGGGTCGGACTGTTCGGGAGTTACAACTGCGGCTCTGCAAAACGTGGCCATTCCCAATGGCGTTGTCATGATTTCGCCGGCATCAACCTCTCCCGCACTCTCTCAGATCGACGATGATGGCCTGTTTTTCCGAACGGCACCATCGGATGCACGCCAAGGTCAGGTTATGGCCGACATCATCAGCGACAGGGGCTATGGTTCCGTTGCTGTTACCTATGTCAACAATGACTACGGGAAGGGGTTGTCCGATGCCTTTGCGCGAGCATTCGAAAGTTTGGGAGGTACCATCACAATCAATGCCTCGCATGATGAGCAAAAGGGGGACTACAGCGCCGAGGTCGGAACATTGGCTGCTGCTGGCGGCGAAATTTTGGTTGTGGCCGGTTACTATTTGGATGGCAAGAAGATAGTCCGTGGTTCCTTGGATGCCGGCTCCTTTGACACTTTCGTTTTGCCCGATGGAATGTATTCACCGGATTTTCTTGAGGGATTCGGATCGGAGCTGGACGGTTCGTTCGGGCAATCGCCCGGAGCTCCCGGCGATTTCAAGGATGCCTTTGTAGAACTGGCGTCAATGGCTGACCTTGATGGAACCGGCCCATTTGTCGGCGAGGGATATGATGCCGCAGCCTTGATTCTGCTGGCGATGCAAGCGGCGGGCTCGGCGGACGGCAATGAATTCAAGGGCAAGGTCATGGAAGTCGCCAATGGACCCGGCGAACCAATCTATCCCGGCGAACTGGCCAAGGCCTTGGAGATTCTGGCCGCAGGCGACGACGTTGATTATGTCGGTGCTTCAGGAGTGGAACTGATTGAACCCGGCGAGGCATCGGGAGTTTATCAGGAGCTGGAGATTGTCGGTGATCAGTGGGAAGTGATCGACTTCAGGTAATCCGGTCCGTCCACGGCCCGGGAGGATGATGCTATCCCGGGTCAGCTTCTCTTGAAATGTGCTCCTTTCAACAGAAAATCTGACCAAGAAGTTCGGTGACTTCGTTGCCGTCGATGGTGTTTCCTTCGCTATTGAGGAAGGGAGCATAACGGGCTTGATTGGTCCAAACGGTGCCGGTAAGACGACACTGTTCAACATCATTACAGGGTTGTATCCTCCAACCTCGGGTCGGGTTTTTCTTGGAGACCGGGAGATAACCTCTCAACCGCCCCACAGGCTTTTTGCTGAGGGTGTTCTGAGAACCTTCCAAAGAGCGCACGAGTTCGCAACCATGTCCGTGCGCGAAAACCTCATGGTCGTTCCGGCCCTTCAGTCGGGAGAGATGATCGTGAATTCTTGGATCAATCGGAAGCAAATCGCCCGTCAGGAAAAAATGATCTCCCAAAAAGTCGATGAGGTGATCAATTTTCTTGAACTCGAAGATGTTGTTGACGAGGTGGCGGGCAATCTCTCAGGCGGTCAGAAGAAACTTCTGGAGCTGGGCCGTACCATGATGGTTGATGCCCGCATCGTATTCCTTGATGAGGTGGGTGCCGGGGTCAACCGAACCCTGTTAAAAAAAATTACCAGAGCGATCGTACGAATGAAGGTTGAGCGGAATTACACATTCTGTCTGATTGAGCACGACATGAATTTTGTCGGGGCTCTGTGCAATCCCGTCATTTGCATGGCGCAAGGCCAGATCCTGGCCCAGGGAACCATGCGCCAGATCACACACAATGAGGACGTGATACATGCTTACCTTGGGGCACGGGGCAAAGAAGAGACCACACGATAATGGCATTTCTTGAGGGACGCAATCTGACTGGCGGTTACGGAGGACCAAATATCATTACAGACTGCAGCCTCAAGGCCGAGACAGGGAAGATATCGGCCATTGTCGGTCCCAATGGCGCCGGCAAGTCGACGGCCTTGAAAGCCCTGCTGGGCTTGATCCAGTTGAAATCAGGCCAGGTGGAATTCAAGGGACAGGACATAACCTTGCTGTCGACACAGGACCGGGTAGCCATGGGGGTCGCATTCGTTCCCCAAGTCGAGAACGTCTTTCCCAATCTGACGGTCGAAGAGAATCTGGAAATGGGCGCCTTCTTGCGGCGGGACGATATTTCTCGTTCACTGGAGGAGATCTACGCGCTCTTTCCGGCCTTGGGCAACATGAAGCAAAAGCATGCCGGAAATTTGTCGGGTGGCCAGCGCCAGCAGGTCGCCGTTGCCCGGGCCCTGATGACAGAGCCCGAGGTCCTGTTGCTGGATGAACCGACGGCGGGTGTTTCGCCCATTGTGATGGATGAACTTTTTGACAAGATCGTTGACGTGGCCCAAAAGGGTATTGCCGTGATGATTTGTGAACAGAATGCCCATCAGGCGCTCAGCGTAGCGGATTACGGCTTTGTCATTGTTCAGGGGCAGAACAGGTATACGGATTCAGGTCAAAAGCTGCTGGCTGACAAGGAAGTCAGGCGGTCGTTCTTGGGGCTATAAGGTTGATGACAGACATTTTCAACGCACTGACGTTGCTTGCCAACTTTGTGCTTGTGCCGGCTTTGAGCTATGGAAGCCAGTTGGCGCTCGGAGCTCTTGGCGTCACCATAGTCTATGGAATCTTGCGGTTCTCGAATTTTGCCCATGGCGATACCATGGCTTTCGGAACCATGGTCACCATCCTGTTCACCTGGCTCGCTCAGTCTTTTGGCATTTCGATCAATCCATTGCCGACCGCCCTGTTGGTACTGCCTCTGGGCGTTGCGGTGACCGCATTGCTTGTGATTGGCATCGACAAGACGGTATATGTTCATTTTCGTCGGGTGAATGCCTCCCCAATCATATTTCTGATGGCCTCGGTCGGAGTGATGTTTCTCTTGCAGGGAACAATTCGGCTCGTGATTGGGCCAGATGACCAGCTTTTTTCGGATGGGGCCCGATTTCTGGTTCGCGCCCGCGAGTTCAAGGCCGCTCTAGGCCTGAAGGAAGGTCTGTCAATCAAGGTCAGCCAGTCTCTGACCGTGGCTGTGACCCTAATTCTGGCGATCGGCCTGTTCTGGTTCTTGCATCGAACGCGGACAGGAAAGTCAATGCGAGCCTATTCGGACAATGAGGCCTTGGCTCGATTGTCGGGTATCAATCCAGAAAAAGTTGTCATGCTGTCCTGGCTTATCGCGGCCAGTCTGGCAACTATCGCCGGAGTCCTGTACGGTCTGGACAAGAGTTTCAGGCCATTTCTGTACTTTCAGCTGCTGTTGCCCATTTTTGCTGCTGCCATTGTTGGTGGACTTGGCAACCCTTTGGGGGCTTTCGTTGGCGGCTACATCGTCGCGTTTTCAGAAATTACCCTGACCTACGCCTACAAGCGATTTTTTGCATATCTGTTGCCGGATGGCATGGCTCCGTCCACTCTGGTCCAGATTTTGGGAACTGAATACAAGATTGCCGTCAGCTTCTTCATTCTTGTTCTGGTCTTGCTGATCAAGCCGACGGGCATATTCGGGAGTCGAACGGCATGACCAATACGACAAGGTACAAGAAGACGCTCTGCTTCGGATTCATGGGACTGCTGCTGCTGGGAGTCGGCCTGTTGCAGAGCTGGAACGTGGCTTTTCAGATATTCAACTTGTGCCTGATTTCGGCCATCATGGCCTTGGGCGTGAATGTTCAGTGGGGCTATGCGGGCTTGTTCAATGTCGGAATCATGGGCTTTGCGGCTTTGGGCGGACTTGCAGCCGTGCTGATCTCGGAACCGGTTTTTGCCGCAGCCTGGGAAGCCGGTGCCCTGAATGTATGGTTGGGCATGCTTGTTGTACTCCTAGGCGGTGGATTGATCATTCTGGTAACCTTGGGGAAGGCACAATATCGTTTCTGGATTGCTGGTCTCATTGCCATTGCCGTCTATCTGGCGTCAGATTTTCTGTTCAAGCCAGCGGCGGGTGCAATTGAGCAAATTGATCCGGCTCTCATGGGGTATATTGGTGGCTTGGGGCTTCCAATAATATTGTCATGGGTTATCGGGGGAATTGTCGCCGGCTATTTTGCCTGGCTGATTGGCAACATAACAATTGGGTTGCGCTCTGATTACTTGGCGATTGCAACCCTGGGGATTGCCGAAATTCTGATTCTGATCATCAAGAATGAAGACTGGCTTGCACGCGGAGTCAAAAACGTCGTCGGACTGTCCCGTCCCGTTCCAAATGAAAAGGATCTGAAGTCAGCCCCATGGTTTCAGAACATTGCCGAAACGCTGGGTGCTGACCCGATAACTTTTTCGAATCTGTGGATCAAGGTCAGCTATTCCCTCATGTTTCTCGTTGTTCTCATCATCCTGTTTCTGCTGTTTGAACTGGCCCTCAGGTCTCCTTGGGGCCGAATGATGCGAGCCATCCGGGATAACGAGGTTGCAGCTCATGCCATGGGCAAGAACGTAGTTGCAAGAAAAGTTGAGGTGTTTGTTCTGGGATCATTTGTGGTCGGAGTTGCCGGAGCGATGCTGGTGACGCTTGATGGCCAATTTGCTCCGACAACTTATCATCCCGTGCGTTACACGTTCCTGATTTGGGTCATGGTTGTTGTTGGGGGATCGGGCAACAATTGGGGGGCCGTATTTGGCGGCTTCCTGATTTGGTTCATCTGGATTGAATCGGAGCCAGTTGGACACTGGCTGCTTGACATCCTGACCCTATGGCTAAGGGACGAGGGGCCGTTGAAGTCCCACCTTCTAGACAATGCCGCCCATATGCGCTTGCTGACGATGGGCTTGATACTGATAATCACATTGCGTTACTTTCCTCAGGGCGTCATACCTGAAGAACAGCAATGAATGTTTTTGGCAATTCATTGGTTTTGCCTGGTCGCATAAAGTTGCGTTGCGCGTATTCGTGGCTTGCAAAGCCAGTAATATGACATGATGGACATGGTTCCCGGAACATCAAGGATTGCATCATGAATCGCATCAAGGAGACACGAGCAAAGCGCTGGGGCTTTTATGGTCGCCGGACCGAAATCGAGAAGCTCAAGAAAAGACTTGATCTGGACAGAAAACCGGCGGAGCGATGCTTCGATGCGTTCGGCATAGCAGGCCGCCGTGGCATTGGCAAGAACGAACTCCTGGCAGAGACCGTTCGGCGATATGGCGACCTACAAGACCTGTTGGTTGTCGAATTGCCGGTAAAGGGTGGCGAGCATGCCTGTCTGCAGGCGTTGATGAGTGAAATCAACTCATCCGGCGTGAAGCACCTATTGCAAGACTTGCCCGCTCGCGGGGAGCATTGCATGGACGCATTCCGGTTTGCTGACGTTGTCCGCCATCTTCTGTACAAGGGCCTTATCGTTTGTCTCGACGAGTTTCACAATGTGCGCGAGACCAACCTGCCTTCTGCCCTCAAGACGATGATTGATCGTCTAGACAGCTGGGATGGTCGGAACCTTCGACGCAACGGCGAACCCGTACCAACCGGAAAACTGGTGTGCATGGGTTCGCATCAACAGCACTTTTATCGTATGGTCCAGTCGGATCAGCCACTGCACGGACGGATTCCTGTCCAGACCCTGCTGCATCCTTGGCGCGTTCCGACACTCATGGCCATGGCTGAAGAGCATGGATGGATGACCCGCCCGGGGCGATTCCTGACTCTTTGGACGGCTTTTGGCGGCATGCCCCGCCTCTGGCATCGTTTTGTTCAAGACAAGGACAAGACGAATCTGCATGTCTTTCCCGCTCGAGCAGCAGAGACGGAGAATGAGCAAAAGGTGGAGGATCGGGCTTGGCGGCAGGAGTTTATCAATGCCGAACGAACTCTATTAATGAACAATCGAGCAGATTGGTGGGATGCCAAGGCATTCATCGAACTACCCGAACTCATGCGCAACATATTCATATGGATGGCACGCCATCCTAACAGGAAGCTTCAGGTGGGTCGAGTGCCAAAGGCGTTGCGGGGTGACATGATGGACACAGAGTTACACCGAACGCTGACGGATCTGGGATGGAATCATGCCATGGTACGACGTCAAGGCCGCGTTGTTGACTATCCTTCTTGGGTGCTCAGCGACAACACCACGCTGTTTCAGACGGGCGTTTTTCAGGATCTGTTTGAATATGGGGTGATGTTTCAAGACGACGGTGGCGATGTGCTTCCGAACGAACCGATCATGGCACTTGAAACGCTGGAAGGCATCATGCTGGAGCGTCTGACGGCAGGTTGGCTTGAAGCACATCCTTTGACACAGTGGTGTGAAACAGGCGTTTCACCGGGCGAACGCAAAGGTGACATTGACGTGTTGGCTCGTATTGGTCCAGGAGGTGATGAAGACATTCTTGTTCTTGGCACTGCAAAGCGCAAGCCAAGCGACCACGTATCTGATTTGGACAAGTTTAGCCGGAACATCAGACATTTCGAAGCTTGGGACAATACAGAAGCCAAAGAATTGACTCAGCTGCGACGCTGTCATATACTCATTTCGCCGGAGTTTGGTCCGGGGCAAACCGGGTTGCTGGTTGCTCTGACTGATCGCAAAGGCCGGAAGGCACCATCACCGCTCCTGCGCATGGACATCCCAGCCATGGCCCGTGAGTTGTGGAAGGGGTGGCCCGTCATGCAAATGCTGCTGGATGCAGCCTGATGACCTGTATCAGGACTTGAAGGAAAATTCTTTTCAGTTTCTTCAGGCACGAGTCTTTTGAGCCTTGCAAACTCAAGTGTGTATCGCTCATGCGCCCCTGTTGGCTTCCGCCGGCGTCTTCGAATTGTGTTCAACATCATTATTGAGCCAGTCCAACGCGGGTGCATTGGATTTGCCAAGACGCGGTCATTCGTCGACAATTGTGGGCACTGTTTCGGCCAACCCCAGGGAAGATATCCGCAAATGATCTTGTTGCTTTGTCTGTGTGTCAATGACTTTAGGGACGAATGGATTGTTTCCAATGAAAGCCTATGAATTCTCCTTCACTCGATCAATGACAGGCTTTTCTCCGTACCGCCGGCCGAGCTCATGAAGATACCCGGTTTTCTGTTCCGAGAACGAAGAGCTTCTCGGTCGAGTGACTTCAATGATTCATGAGACAGCTATAAATTTATTCCATGGCTGAAAAAAGTACGTGAACTCCTCTATATGGTGCATGATGAAAAGGGGTGGTCGTGCCTTCCGATGAACGAGTGATGATTACGATGCGAAGCGACATGTCTGTAGCATTTCGCCAGACCGTAGCGGGTGGCAGATGTGTCCTGATCGACGAATTTGGCCGGAAGGCCTTGCGAGTTCCGGATGTGCTGCGAAACTCCATCCGGATAGGTTTGGCCAGTGATCCAGCAATCCCGTCCGACCAGATGCTTGCCGAATTGCCGGCTGCCCACCGGATTTTTCTTCTGACGCGCGAGCCGCTATCGTCTGCTGGCCCCTCACTGAATGATCGTATATACCATGTCGGATAAGCGCGTGCCCAAGAAACAAGTGTTTGTAAAAAACTTTGGCTGTCAGATGAATGAATATGACAGCGAAAGAATGATCGAAGCCTTGGCTCCTTCAGGATACGAGGAGAGCCAGTCGGAGCAAGGTGCGGATCTGGTCATTTTGAACACCTGTCATGTCAGGGAGAAAGCAACGGAGAAGATTTACTCTGAACTGGGCCGACTGAAGCCGCTGAAGTTGGAGAATCCCGACCTCAGGATTGCTGTTGCAGGCTGTGTGGCTCAGGCTGAAGGTCAAGAGATAGTTCGTCGTCAGCCCATGGTTGACATGGTTCTCGGACCCCAAGCTTATCACCGCCTGCCGGAAATGGTCGCCGAAAGCGGGGATGGTAAGTCGCTTGCTCTTGACTTCGAACAGGACGAAAAGTTTGAAGCCTTGCCTCGACGACGCTCGAACTCCAAGGGCGTGTCGGCCTTTCTGACGGTTCAGGAGGGATGTGACAAGTTCTGCACCTTTTGCGTAGTCCCTTACACGAGAGGCAAGGAGTATAGCAGACCGGTGGATGAAGTGTACGCTGAAGCCAAAGCTCTGGTTGAGGCGGGCAGCCGGGAAGTCATTTTGCTGGGGCAGAATGTCAATGCCTATCGTGACCAAAGGCAGAAAAACGGAGGCTGGAGCTTGGCAGATCTGATCTGGAAACTGGCCGAAATTCCAGACTTGTGGCGAATCAGGTTTGTAACTTCACACCCCAACGACATGTCGGAGGATCTAAATGTTGCCTTCCGTGATTGTCCCAAACTCATGCCTTACCTTCATCTGCCGATTCAGTCCGGTTCAGACCGCATACTGAAACTTATGAATCGGAAACATACGGCCGCTGAGTATGTGGATATCATTCGTACCGTGCGTTCCTACCGACCGGATATTGCCGTCTCAGGCGATTTTATCGTCGGGTTTCCGGGTGAGGAGGAAGAAGATTTCCAACGTACTCTCGAAATTGTCAAGCAGGTTGGGTTTGTCAAGTCGTTCTCGTTCCGGTATTCACCTCGACCCGGCACCCCAGCAGCAGACCGGAAGCTGGCTGATGGCAATCAGCTGAAAGCCCGCCTGGCAACATTGCAAAGGCTGCTTTTGGAGCAGCAGCAGATGTCGCTGGTCAATTCAGTGGGGAAAACCTCCCATGTGCTTTTTGAGAAACAAGGGCGTCATCCTGGGCAGTTGATCGGCAAGAACGAGCATTTTCAGGTGGTCAATGCCGCAGCTCCAACTGAAATGCTAGGCTCGATGGCGGAGGTGAAGTACACCACGGCCAATCCCAATTCTCTGTCGGGGTGCGTGATCAATTGATTTTGCGAGAGAAAAGATTATCCTGCCGAGGGCAAAACGGGATCATCAGGATCAGGACGTTATGACGGAAACGATCAAGTTCATTCTGGACGGGCAGGCCGTTCAGGCCGAGGCCGGTGAAACCATTTGGGAGGTTGCCGACCGTCAGGGCAACGAAATCCCGCATCTGTGCCATTCCAATGAGGTGGGCTATCGACCGGACGGCAACTGTCGGGCCTGCATGGTAGAGATAAAGGGTGAACGCACCTTGGCCGCTTCCTGCATTCGGCAGCCAACCGAAGACATGGAAGTGATAACCAACAACGACCGTTCCATGAAGGCCCGCATGATGGTTATGGAACTGCTTTTGGCTGACCAGCCGGACCGGGATAGAGCTCACGATCAATCGTCCCGGTTTTTTTCCACGGCCATCGATCAGCAGCTGGATAATTCTCGCTTTCCCCAACTCTCGCCTCACATGGTCCCGACAACGGACCCAACGCATCTGGCCATGGCGGTCAATCTTGATGCCTGTATTCACTGCGGCCTTTGTGCACGAGCCTGTCGGGAAGTTCAGGTGAATGACGTCATCGGCATGGCTGGCCGAGGTCGCAAGTCACAGATTGTCTTTGATTTCAACGATCCCATGGGACAGTCGACCTGTGTGGCCTGTGGTGAGTGTGTCCAGGCTTGCCCCACTGGAGCGTTAATGCCTGCTACCGTGCTGGATGACGATCAGGTTGGCGACAGTCAGGCTTATGACAGGGACGTCGTCAGCGTGTGTCCTTTTTGCGGGGTGGGGTGTCAAGTTTCGCTCAAGATAGACGGCAATGTCATAAAATATGTCGATGGGCATGATGGTCCGGCCAACGAACAGCGTTTGTGTGTCAAGGGACGCTTTGGCTATGACTACATCGCGCATCCTCATCGACTGACCCATCCTCTGGTCAGAAGAGGCGATGCACCGGCCAAGGGCTTGAATGTCGATCCAGAAAATCACGACCGGTTCTTTCGCCGAGCGACTTGGGAAGAGGCTCTTGAGTTGACCGGGCAGATGCTGTGCCGATACGAGAATGATCATGGAGGGACGTCGATTGCCGGCTTCGGATCAGCGAAGTGCACCAACGAGGAGGCATACATATTCCAAAAACTGATTCGGCAAGGCTTTGGACACAACAATGTTGATCATTGCACGCGACTGTGCCACGCGTCATCGGTTGCAGCCCTGATCGAGAACATTGGTTCCGGAGCAGTCACGGCAACCTTCAACGAAATTGAGAATGCTGATGTGGCCATTATTATCGGTGCCAATCCCATAGAAAATCACCCGGTTGCGGCAACCTATTTCAAGCAGTTTGCCAGAAGAGGCGGGACTCTGATCGTGATGGATCCGCGATCAAGCGAGCTCAAGCGTTACGCCAAACACATGCTGAACTTCCATCCTGGGACCGATGTTTCGCTGCTGAATGCCATGATGCATACGATTGTGGAAGAAAAGCTCTACGATCACGATTACATCGACGAGCATACGAAGAATTGGGAGGAACTGCGCAAGCATCTGAAGGGATTTGCACCAGAGAAGATGTCAAAGGTATGCAAGATCGAGGCCGACGTCATCAGGGAAGTGGCTCGGATCTTCGCGCGTGCCGATGCCGGCATGATTTTTTGGGGAATGGGCATATCGCAGCACATTCATGGAACGGATAACTCAAGATGCTTGATCTCGCTGGCTCTGATGTGTGGACATGTTGGCAGACCTGGCACCGGCCTTCATCCGCTCCGGGGTCAGAACAATGTCCAGGGAGCTTCGGACGCCGGCTTGATCCCGATGTTCTTGCCCGACTATCAGGACGTGCAAAAGGACGAGATCCGTGCGCATTTCAGGCAGATCTGGGGTGCCAGGGACTTTTCCGGTTCCGCTGGCTTGACGGTCACCGAGATTATTGATGCCATTCACCAGGATCAGGTCAAGGCCATGTACATTCTTGGTGAAAATCCGGCCATGTCCGATCCGGATGTCGTTCATGCCAGAGATGCACTGGCCAAGCTGGAGTTCTTGGTTGTCCAGGACATCTTTCTGACCGAGACGGCCAATTATGCCGATGTCATTCTTCCCGCCTCCGCCTTTGCCGAGAAGAACGGTACTGTTACCAACACGAATCGTCAGGTACAAATGGGCCGCAAAGCTGTCGAACCGCCGGGCGAAGCGATGGAAGATTGGTGGATCACCAACGAGATTGCGAAAAGGATTGGCCTTGACTGGAACTATGCGCATCCATCAGACATTTTTGCCGAGATGAAACAGGCCATGCCATCCCTGAACAACATTACCTGGGAACGTCTGTCGAGGCAGAATTCTGTCACTTATCCGAGCTTGAGCCCGACCGATCCAGGGCAGGCAATTGTTTTTGGGGACCGCTTCCCGACCGAAGACGGCTTGGCCAGATTCTCGCCCGCCAGCATTGTCGCTCCAGACGAAAGCCCGGACCAGGAATACCCCATGATTTTGATCACTGGGCGACAGTTGGAGCACTGGCACACGGGATCGATGACGCGGCGATCAAGGGTCTTGGATGCCGTCGAGCCCGAGGCCTTTTGCTCTTTGCATCCAAACACTCTGCGGCGATTGGGCATCGGTAGAGGTGACATGATCACCGTCGCGACCCGACGCGGCAAGATCAGCATTTCAGCTCGAGAGGATCGCAATATACCACACAACACGATCTTCATTCCGTTCGCCTTTGTTGAAGCCGCCGGGAATGTCCTGACCAATCCGGCCGTGGACCCATATGGCAAGATCCCGGAGTTCAAGTTTGCCGCGGCTCGGATTGACAGCAAGCCAACTCGTCCGGTCTGATGCAGGCTGAAAAATGAGTCCTGTCTTCAAGATGCAATCGCGGTCTGATGCACGGCTTGTGGGCTCTGCGGTGCCTTTGCGACTGGCATGAAGATATGGATCAGGACGTAAATCATACAATACCCAGCTTGCTTGCTCGGAATGCCCGGCGACTTGCTGGACAGGCAGCCAGTCGGGAAAAGGAGTTCGGCATCTGGCAGAGCTGGACCTGGGAAGACGTGCAGCATCAGGTGGAAGAAATTGCCTTAGGCTTCCTCTCGCTTGGCGTCCAGCGCGGCGATCACATCGCAATTCTGGGTCGCAACCGCCCCAAACTGTACTGGTCCGCTGTAGCGGCTCAGACAATTGGAGCCGTCCCGGTTCCGATATATCAGGATGCAGTTGGTGAGGAAATCGGTTACGTGCTGGGTCATTGCGAAGCCAACCTTGCCGTGGCTGGGGATCAGGAGCAGGTTGACAAGATTCTTGAGCAGCAAGACAAGTTCAAGTCTCTGAAGAACATTGTCTATCTCGACCCCCGGGGGCTGAGAAATTACGATCACGCTCACTTGGTGTCCTTTGCTGACATTCACAAAAACTTCGCCGCGAACAAGAACCGGCATTATGCCGAACTGGAAGCTCGGCGGCAGAGCATTACACCCGACGATGTCTGTGTCATTCTCTATACGTCCGGCACAACCGGCAATCCGAAAGGAGTTGTTCTTACCCATCGCAACATCATCTTTGCATCGAAAGCCTCGACAGATTTTGATTCGATCACGGACAAGGACATCGTTCTTGCCTATCTGCCCATGGCGTGGATTGGAGACTTCATCTTCTCCATTGGCCAGTCCTACTGGACAGGATTCTGTGTTTGCTGCCCTGAATCCCAGCAGACCATGATGCAAGATCTCAGAGAGATTGGTCCCACGTATTTCTTTGCTCCGCCTCGAATATTCGAATCACTCCTGACCAACTCCATGATTCGGATCGAGGATGCGAGCGCCATCAAGCGCAAGCTGTTTCACTTTTTCCTCAAGCATGCCAAGATGGCTGGAATTCCCATATTGACTGGCCAAAGGATTTCTGTCGGCGATCGCCTTTTGTACCAGCTTGGCAATCTGCTGATTTATGCCCCACTGCGGAATGTTCTCGGACTGAGCAGGGTTCGGGTCGGCTATACGGCCGGAGAGGCAATCGGGCCCGAGATATTTGATTTTTATCGATCCCTTGGAGTGAATCTGAAACAGCTCTATGGCCAAACCGAGGCATCGGTTTTCATTGCCATGCAGCCGGACAATGAAGTCGCATCCGACTCGGTCGGAACCCCGTGTCCGGGTGTCGAAGTCAGGATTGATGACACGGGAGAAATCTTTTACCGGTCACCGGGCGCCTTCAGGGAGTATTTCAAGAATCCCGAAGCCACGGCATCGACCAAGGATAGCGATGATTGGGTCGCGACTGGAGATGCGGGCTTCTTTGACGCGGAATCCGGACATGTAAAGATCATTGATCGAGCCAAGGATGTCGGCAAGTTGCAAGACGGTCGACTGTTCGCTCCCAAATACGTGGAAAACAAGCTGAAGTTCTTCCCCGAGGTGCTTGAGGCCGTCCTTTTTGGCAACGGACAGGAATTCTGCACGGCACTGGTCAATATTGATCTGGTTGCTGTCGGGAATTGGGCTGAAAGACACAACGTCGTGTATGGTTCCTACCAAGAGCTTACGGCTCACCCGGAGGTGAACGGGATCATTGAAAACAACATTCGTCAGGTGAACGCCGATTTGGCCAAGGATGCCAATCTGTCCGGTTGCCAAATTAGAAGATTCCTGATCCTTCACAAGGAGTTGGATGCCGACGATGGGGAGTTGACGAGAACCCGCAAGGTTCGGCGACGTATTATCGAAAAAAAGTATGACACTCTGGTTGCCGCTCTCTACAATGGAAGTCGTGAGGTCGGCGTGACCTCTGAGGTTACCTACGAGGATGGTCGAAAGGGGTCGGTTTCAGCGTGTCTCAAGATTACGGATGTTGATACCTCGGACAGCCACGACGCGGCTTTTGGCGGATAGGGTGAAGATGATCGGTTTGTCGAGTGAAGAGTAGCATGGATACTCCGCTCATGGACATCAGGAACGTCACCCTCCGATTCGGAGGAGTTGTGGCCTTGGAAGATGTGTCCTTTGACATCAGGAAAGGGGAAATAAGGGCCATCATTGGCCCGAATGGTGCCGGCAAATCGTCGATGCTCAACGTCATCAACGGCTTCTATGTACCGCAAGAGGGTGAGATTTGGTTTCAAAACGAACTGCGTCGCGCAATGCGACCGCATCAGATTGCCCATCTCGGAATTTCCCGTACGTTTCAGAACATCGCGCTTTTTGAAGGGATGACCGTTTTGGACAATATCATGACCGGCCGAAACACATTCATGAAGTCCAGCCTTCTCACCCAGCTGTTCTGGTGGGGCAAGGCTGAAAGAGAAGAAACAGAAAACCGTATCATAGCGGAGCGGATCATCGACTTTTTGGAGATTCAATCGATTCGCAAGACTCCAGTTGGTCGACTCCCATACGGGCTGCAAAAGCGAGTGGAGCTGGCTCGAGCCTTGGCTGCTGAACCCCAGTTGCTGCTGTTGGACGAGCCCATGGCCGGCATGAACAATGAAGAGAAGGAGGACATGTGCCGCTTCATCCTGGATGTGAATGAAGATCTGGGAACCACCATCGCCTTGATTGAACATGACATGGGTGTTGTCATGGATCTGGCCGATCGTGTTGTCGTCATCGATCATGGGGTGAAAATAGCGGATGATGTGCCGGCCAAGGTTCGCAGTGACCAAGACGTGATTGATGCCTATCTCGGAGTCGCCCACTAAAATGGAAGAGCGCTAATGCAGACATTTTTATTCGCCTTGGAAGTATCATTGAACGGTTTGATGGCCGGTGTCCTGTATTCGCTGGTGGCTCTCGGGTTTGTGCTGATTTTCAAGGCTTCGGGAGTCTTCAACTATGCGCAAGGCGTCATGGTCCTTTTTGCGGCCTTGACATTGGTCGGGCTGCAGCAGGGAATCGTTCCTTTTGAACATCTCATAAACACGGTGTTTGGAACCAGCATTCACGGGTTTGGATGGAACATGCCGACTATTCTTGCCTTGCTTCTTACGCTGGTGGCCATGGTGGTGCTGGCCCTGCTGGTTGAAAGATTAATACTGCGTCGGCTGGTCAATCAAAATCCGGTCATACTGTTCATGGCAACAATTGGCCTGGCCTATTTTCTGGAAGGTTTTGGCGACCTCATGTGGGGTGCGGACATCAAGAAGCTCGATATTGGCGTGCCCATGGGGATATCGGACTCGGTGGAACGGTTCACATTCGATTCTCTGGGCTACGGCTTCTTTATTGACCGGCTGGACATTACGGCCGCCATTTGCGCGGCCATTCTGGTGGCTGGTCTGACAATATTTTCCCAGTACTCAAAGATGGGTCGAGCCCTGCGAGCGGTTGCTGATGATCATCAGGCGGCTCTCTCGGTCGGTATTTCACTGCAGCAGGTCTGGGTTGTGGTCTGGTGTGTGGCCGGTTTTGTGGCTCTCATAGCCGGCATTTTCTGGGGAAGCAAGTCCGGCGTGCAATTCTCCCTTTCCCTCGTGGCTCTCAAGGCTCTCCCGGTGCTCATGCTTGGCGGACTCACCTCAATCTCTGGCGCCATTGTTGGAGGCTTGCTCATCGGGGTGGGCGAAAAACTCTTCGAGTTTCTGGTCGGACCGCTCATTGGCGGGGCGACCGAGAACTGGTTTGCCTATGTGGTCGCTCTCGTCTTTCTGGTCTTTCGGCCACAGGGGCTGTTTGGTGAAAAAATCATTGAGAGAGTCTGAGCATGTTTTACCGCGAGGTTGGAGACTTCAAGACGTCCTATCCTGATGACACCCAGACTTTTCGGATTGGTCTGGACAAGTACGCGTACTATTTCATTCTGGCTGTGGCCTTCATCGTCGTTCCGACGGTGATCAACGATTACTGGGCCAGTGCCGTGATGGTACCATTTCTGGTCTGGGCCATTGCGGCCTTGGGACTCAACATACTGTCGGGGTATTGTGGTCAGATTTCACTCGGAACCGGCGGTTTCATGGCTGTGGGAGCCTATTCCTGCTACAAGTTCATGACAGCCTTTCCCGACCTTAACATCGTGTTTTGCATTCTTTTGTCGGGACTGATTACCGCGGCCGTCGGACTTGTCTTTGGCGTTCCTTCACTGCGAATCAAGGGCTTTTATCTTGCCGTGGCGACCTTGGCGTCACAGTTTTTTCTCGTGTGGCTGTTTAACCGGGTTCCGTGGTTTTACAATTACTCGGCCTCGGGTCAGATATCGGCTCCTGAACGAACGGTTTTCGGCATTGCGGTAACCGGTGCCGATGTAAGCCCCTGGGCTCAGTACATGATCTGTCTTGTCTTTGCCTTTGCCTTGGGGTGGGCGGCTCGAAACCTGACCCGTGGAGCATTGGGCCGAAGTTGGGGCGCAACGAGGGACATGGATGTGGCCGCTGAAATTATTGGCATCAATCTGCTGATGTCGAAACTGTCGGCCTTCGCCGTTTCGTCATTTTACATAGGCATTGCAGGAGCCCTGTTTTTTGCCGTATACCTTGGAGCCGCGGAAGCGACGGAAGCTTTTGGCATAAACCAGTCGTTTCTGGTATTGTTCATGGTGATAATAGGGGGACTGGGATCTATTCTGGGTTCATTTGTCGGCGCCGCCTTCATGGTCTTGTTTCCGGTCTTGATCAAGAATCTGCTGGTCGGCTGGATGGGTTGGGATGCAGCCTTGGCCACGCATCTGGAGTTCATTTTTGTCGGCAGCCTGATCATCATGTTCCTGATACTGGAGCCTCACGGATTGGCCCAGCTATGGCGACTGGGCAAGGAGAAACTCAGATTGTGGCCATACCCGCACTGATTTGGTTGCACATGTGCAAGTCATCGGAATAAAGGAGGAATATATGAAGACGAAGAAGATGCTGATTACGCTCACTGCAGTGGTTTCAATGGCGGCACCGCCGGCTTTGGCCGATTTGGTTTTGCCTTGGCTGAGCTATCGTACGGGACCGTATTCTGCCGGGGGAATCCCGATCGCAGACGGTTTCTTTGATTTTTTCACCTTGCTGAACGAACGCGATGGTGGCATTGGCGGCGTTCCTGTTCGCGTCATTGAGTGTGAAACGGGTTACAACACCCAAAAGGGCGTCGAATGTTACGAGTCGACCAAAGGCGAAGGCTCGCTGGTTTATGTTCCGCTGTCTACGGGTATCACCTACCAGCTCATTCCCAAGGTTACCGTCGATCAAATTCCACTGCACACGATGGGCTACGGTCGGACCTCGGCCAAAAACGGCTCGATCTTTGAGTGGGTTTTCAACTTCCCGATCAATTACTGGGACGGTGCATCCATCGCAGTCAAGTACCTTCTTGGCCTGAATGACGGTGACTTGAGTGGCAAGAAAATTGCCCTGATCTATCATAATTCGGCCTATGGCAAGGAACCGATCCGGACGCTGGAGGAACTTTCGGCCAAGCATGGCTATGATCTGTCGTTGATACCGGTTGATCCTCCGGGGCTGGAGCAGAAATCCCAGTGGCTGGATATTCGTCGCAATCAGGTTGACTACGTATTGATGTGGGGTTGGGGAGTGCAGAACTCTGTTGCCGTCCAGGAGGCTGCGAACATTCGGTTTCCGATGGAGAACTTTATCGGAATTTGGTGGTCAGGGTCAGAAAATGATGTCACTCCAGCCGGCGAAAGAGCTCATGGCTACAAGTCTTTGGCTTTCCATCAGACGGGGTCTGTCATGCCAATTTACGATGACCTGCAAACCTATGTATACGACAAAGGATTGGCAGCAGGGGACGGAACGAGTATCGGAACCGTCAACTACAACCGGGCACTTTACAACTCCATGTTGCTGGCCGAGGCCATCAAGACGGCTCAAGCGATTCATGGCGTCGGTGACATCACGCCGATCATGATGCGCGATGGCATGGAAAATCTGGTCATGACTGAAGAGGTTATGGCCGCCTGGGGAATGCCAAGGTTTGCGCCGACCTTTGAGGTATCATGCACCAATCATGGTGGCAATGGCGTAGGCATGGTACAGCAGTGGGATGCAATCAACCAGCAATGGCACATTATTTCCGACCTGATCGTGTCTGACCAAGAGGTAATCGCCCCGCTGATCGAGGCTGACTCGGCCGCTTATGCAGCCGAGAACAACCTTTCATCGCGTTGCTGATCAACAGTTCGAGGAGCTTGGGTTCTTGTGACCTGCGCTCCTCCTTGTGACCTGCTTCTAGCATGAACGCGTCGGACAATCCCATCGACCTTTTGACGGTCAACAACATTGAGGTCATCTACAACCGGGTAATCTTGGTCCTGAAAGGCGTAAGCCTAAGGGTAGCCAAGGGGGAAATTACATCTCTCATGGGTGGCAATGGAGCTGGCAAGACAACAACGCTCAAGGCCATATCAAACCTGCTGGGCTCGGAGCGGGGCGAGGTGACGAGAGGAAGCATCACATATGATGGCAAAACCGTTCAGGACCTAAACCCCTCAGACCTTGTCAGGATGGGGGTTATTCAGGTGATGGAAGGCCGACATTGCTTTGAGCATCTGACGATTGAAGAAAATCTCATGACCGGTGCCTTTACAAGACGTGATGGCACGAAGCCGGTCAGGCAGGATTTGGAGCTGGTCTATGAATACTTTCCCCGGCTGAAGGAACGACGAAGGTCGCAAGCCGGCTATACGTCCGGCGGCGAGCAGCAAATGTGCGCCATCGGAAGGGCACTCATGTCTCGCCCTCAGATGATTCTGCTGGATGAACCATCCATGGGGCTGGCACCCCAGCTTGTCGAGGAAATTTTTGAAATAGTCAAAAACCTCAATCAGAAGGAAAAGGTCAGCTTTTTGATTGCCGAGCAAAACACGAACATGGCTCTCAAATATTCGAGTTATGGATACATTCTGGAATCCGGGCGCATCGTCATGGATGGCAAATCCAGTGTCTTGCGGGAAAACCCGGACATCAAGGAATTTTATCTTGGCATGACCGAAACCGGACGCAAGTCGTTTCGGGATACGCGCAGTTATCGAAGACGCAAGCGGTGGCTGAGCTAAAAGCCGTTAAACGGGTCGTCTGTCGAACGCCCACACCCGACAAGAAGGGTGTGACTCGGATTCCAAAATGGAAGTTTGATTGCATAAGGCAGGCCATCATCGACATTGTGTCGCAGAACCCGATTTACTTTGCGGAACTGACTGCGGCTGTCCAGGAAAGGCTTGAGTCACATGAGCTGAAAGATATGGGTTCGCTGGGTTGGCACGTTGTTTCGGTCAAGCTTGAAATGGAAGTCAGGGGAGAGATTCAAAGATTGCCGACAAAAGGCAAGCAGGTATTGGGTTTAGGAAAGATTCAGTGAACTATTTTGATACGAAGGAAATCCGCTCCATGGACGAGCGAGTGGCATCCAACAATGCCTTGCTGACGCAAGTGCTGAGTCATGCCGTGATCGATTCTCCGGCTTATAAACGGTCCTTTGAAGGCGTTGTAAGCACTGTCAAAACGATTGAAGACCTGACAAGGCTTCCGGTTCTTCGGAAGTCCATGATGGCGAAACTCCAAAAGGAAAGCACCCCTTTCGGCGGGCTGGCAACACGCGGTGTCGAAACCCATGACTACATCTTTCAATCACCTGGCCCTCTTTACGAACCCGGGAGTTTTGCCAAGGATTGGTGGGGAGTAGGCCGTTTTCTTCACGCCTGCGGAATCAACAAAAACGACATTGTTCAAAACTGCTTTTCATATCATCTCACGCCCGCTGGACATATTTTTGAAAGTGGTGCCCGAGCAGTTGGGGCCACAGTTGTTCCGGCCGGAACAGGCAATACGGAATTGCAGGTCATCGTGGCCCGTGATGTCGGCACGACTGGGTATGCCGGAACACCTGACTATCTGAAGGTCATTCTGGACAAGGCCGATTCGATGGGGATTGACCTGTCTTCGATCAAGAAAGCCGGAGTCGGCGGCGGACCGTTGTTTCCGTCCCTGCGCAAAGCCTACGAAGAGCGGGGTATCAAATGCTTGCAGAACTATGCGACAGCTGAAGTGGGCAATATTGCCTATGAGACGATTCCCGATGCCGGATTAATCATTGATGAAGACGTGATTGTCGAGATCCTTCGTCCGGGGTCGGGCACGCCCGTGGAGTTTGGTGATGTTGGCGAGGTGGTCGTGACGACCCTGAAGTTCGATTTTCCACTCGTTCGCTTCGCAACGGGAGATCTGTCGTCGTTCATCGATGGTTGCAGCGACTGCGGCCGTACCAATCTAAGATTGTCTGGCTGGAAGGGACGAGCGGATCAAACAACCAAGGTCAAAGGACTCTTCGTTCGACCGGAGCAACTGTCATCATTCATGGACAAACATCCGGAAGTGAGAAAGCTGCGGGCTGTCGTTACCAGGAAAAACGAAAAGGATGCGTTAACGATCAAACTCGAAACGACCGAAAAAAACGAATCGGCGTTCCAAGACTCCATGCGGGAGATCTTGAGGCTGGGTGTGACTATTGAGATCGTCAACATCGGGTCGTTGCCCAATGACGGTCTCGTGATCGAGGATCAAAGGAAGTTTGAATAGCGCAATCTGAAGCAGTGCCGGCTAGCCCTGTCGGGCCTTGAATCTCTTTTGGTGCTTGTTGATCACATAGACTCGTCCTCTACGGCGAACCACCCGGCACTGCTGATGACGAGACTTTAACGACCTGAGCGAATTCTTTACTTTCATGTCCTCAATCCTTGATTTCATCCAGCCCATCAGAAGTGGTGGGCGCGACTGGGTTCGAACCAGTGACCCCTACGATGTCAACGTAGTGCTCTACCACTGAGCTACGCGCCCCAATCACAATTTTTCGTCCAAAATCTTGCTGGGTCTAAGGAGATATATGGAGTTCCCGGCATCATTCAATGATTGATGGAGAATAGTCAGTCATTCCCTCCAACCGCTGAATTGCCGTGCGATATTCGGTTTGGCACCCGTCGATAGCACAAATGGGACGTCTTGGCCCGGTGACCTAGGTGTTCCGTACTTGTCAGAAGCAGAAAATCATGGGAACAGTGTCGTAGGCTGGCTGTCAGGCTCCTTTGTCCAGAGCAAGCCGCGGTCATGAGACTGCCGGCGAAAGGTAAGTGTCACGGTCTCAAGACATGTTGGACAACTGGTATACGGTTTACATTATGGAAGAAGAAAAACATGAAATGCCGGCCTCGATTCATTCCCCCCGAAACTCGAATAAAGCTGAGCTTGCCCTCAAACACACGGAACTCAAAAATGGGGTAGCCTTTCAGTTTGAATTTTCCTCGGCAAGGCTCTTGAGGTCTGTGTTCATTGACACTGACTGGTCGGTCACCTCATCGCCGCTGGGCCGTCATTCCCACGCCCCTGAAACGAATGGCATTCATCACGTGACAGTCTGATGCTCTGGGTGTGAACCGGCATTGGCGGCAGGGCAGGGCAACGGTTGCGATGGCTGGTACGATGGAGGCGAGTGGGACGGGGCTGGGTCTCTCCTTGATCTGGACGGACGCCGATGGCTCTTATAGGCCGGCCTGTTGAGTGCACATACTTCTTTGACATTGTAGTGATGTCCCGCGACGAGGGTGTAGGCACGATCATCTCCACGGATGGAGGCAGCGGTCTGGTGACCGGGACTGAAATGGGTCAGCAGATGAGTTGGGCAGAAATGATTGTGACTCCGCTTGTGGGGCTCTAGTGGTCGTTGGTGCAGATATGGATGCCTTTGATGAACCGGCGAGGATTGGGGGTACGAGCCGGATTGCTCCGGAGAAGTCAGAGAGGGTTTTGGGTCGTGTGGGTGTTGTAGCTGAGATGGGTCCGGCGGACACGGACACGCGGCTGTATGCATCTGTGGTGGAGCACGAGTTCTTACCCACGCATAAGGTGCCAGCTCCCGGTTCCATGCTTGAGACCAAAGCGGAATCAACTTGGGTTCGTGCGGGTGTTAAGGGTTCGGTGCCATTGGGTGGTGACGACATGTTGATGCTGGCGGGCAGTGGCAACACGGACTTTGGAGGCGGTGTGGCTTTGACTTTTCGCTTCTAGACTGACGGCCGCCGGGAGAGTGTCATCGGCTGACATCGGTCCATTCCGGCGGTCGTATCATTCGACCCGGCAAAGGCATTCTGTCCCGGGAGTTGCTTGTTCTGTCCACCGATTCATGGATTGACAATGACGACCTGTCAATGACAGATGCCGAGGACAATACATTCGATCGTGGTGCTGTTGTATCATTCACGCTTGACAAGCAAGAATGTACATTATGTATGAGGCAACGATCTCGACCTGGATATCAGGTTGTACTGCCCAATCAGATCAAGGACATGACCGCCTTTGTGCACGAAGGTTTGAGATTTCAGGCGCATGTGTGCAAGACGGTTCCGATTTCAATCTGGCTTCCCGGCCCGGCCTGCCAAAGGGTCAAATCATCAGGCCGGAGGGGTGTCTATTTCCATTCCCGCCCCTTGATCAGAGCCTTGTGCCCAAATTTTTTCCTGATTTCGTCTCCAACCAGTTCGGCTCTGATTTCCATGGCTTCATCGGGGTCGAATAATACCTCATGATGGTCAGCCTTCTCAATGTCCATTAGGTCCTTTAGTCCAATTCCCAGAAGGCGAAAGGGTCCTCTATCGACCATCTGTTCAAGCATCTTGTAAATGGTTGGAAACATCTGGCTGGAGAGATTGGTTGGAATTTTGAAGGTCGTTTGGCGGGAGAGAAGCTTATGGTTGGCTTGCTTCAATTTGAGAACGACGGTTTTGCCAACATAGTTTCGTTCCTTCGCCCGGTCGGAGACTTTTACCGTCAATCGCCAGGCATGTCCCTCCAACCGGTCCAAGTTACCAATATCTTGCATGAAGGTTCTCTCGTTGGAAATGCTGCGGATGGTTCGGGTCGCCTTGGTGCGTCTGTAATCGATTCCCCTCGCCAGATGCCATAGCCGTGTGCCGTATGAACCAAACAGGTCTTCCAGCCGATTCAAATCCGCGTCTTTAATATCGGCAAGAGCGTAATAGCCCCTTTGATTAAGCTTGTTCTGGAAAGATTTGCCGACTCCTGGAATGACGGAAAGCGGCAAGGTGGGGAGATAAGTCTCAATTTCAGGATTGCCGAAAACGGCGAATCCCTTGGGCTTGTTGAGATTCGAAGCGATTTTGGCCAGGAAGCGATTGTAGGACAGGCCGACCGAACAGGTTAGTCCCAACTCGGCTTCAACCCTTTTTGTCAATCCAACCAGCAGACGGGCTGGAGATTTATTATGCGTTTCATAGGTTCCGGTGAAATCAAGATAGGCCTCGTCGACAGATACGAAATTGACGAAGGGCGTGATCTCTTCCATGTAGGCCTTGATTTGTTGCGATAATGGGGCATAGGCTCCCATTCGTGGCTTGACGATGACGGCATCAGGGCACAGTTGAAGAGCCTTGAACATTGGCATGGCGGACTTCACTCCCTTGATTCGTGCAATATAACAGGCCGTCGATACCACGCCTCGCTGACCGAAACCGACGATTACGGGTTTATTCTCCAGCTCGGGGTTCAGCTTTTTTTCAACCGAGGCAAAAAAGGCATCGCAATCGACATGCGCGATCATGAACCGATGGAGTTCAGGGTGCGACACGATCAGTGGTGATCGGCACTTGGGGCAGTTGATGCCAGCATTGAACTCAAACTCGCAGGAACGGCACAATGAAGGCATTTGTGTTTGTAGATTCTAGGGTGAGATCGACCCAACAATGTTTTTTACTGCTTGAATCGGATTGGATGATGATGTAATGGCCCGGCCGATGACCAGATAGTCGGCTCCAGACTTTATCGCTTGCGCCGGCGTGGCCGCACGTTTCTGATCGTCTGTGGATGTCCCCTGCGGGCGGATTCCAGGTGTCACGATCAACTTTTCCTGAGCCGCGCTTGATGCTCGAATTTTGGCAACTTCCCAAGGCGAGGCAATAACTCCATCGGCTCCGGCTGCGAGAGCGTTTTTGGCTCTTTGCAAGACGATGTCATCCAAATTTCCGGGAGAATAAAGGGACTTGTCGAGATCGTTTCGGTCCATTGATGTCAGAACGGTTACAGCAAGAATTTTTGTTGAGGAATCTCCTCTTCCCCGCACCGCAGCTTCAACGATGTGCGGGTCTCCATGGACTGTAAGAAAGTTTACTTCCAGCGAAGCCAGGCTCTTGACAGCATCACAGACGGTATTGCCGATATCAAAGAGTTTGAGGTCCAGGAAGACCTTTTTGTTCCATTTCTTTTTCAGGTCGCGACAAAATTCCATGCCCCCGTCAGCCAGCATCGACATTCCAACTTTATAGAACCCTATGGCATCCCCAAGCTGTTCAACGAGGGCAGTGCCGTCTTCAGGTCTGCTGAAATCCAGGGCGACAATAATACGGTGATTCATCGGTCTCAAGTCGGAAGCAAATCAAACAGATGCACTATAGCAAATTGCGGCCGCTTCATCCGGGAAAAGGGTTTGAAACGGCCAGAGAAATACTTGAAATTGTCCGATATCCGCCCTACGTGCAAGTCACCCTGCGACTACCCCACATAAACGAAATTTTGAGATCCGAGGTGATATCATGAACGGAAACATTCTTTCGAAAAAAATCGAGAACTTAATCAACAAGGCAGCTTCACTTGGCAGAAAGCTGGGACATGATACCATTACAGAGATGCATCTGCTGAATGTGATCGTTAAAGACCAGCAGGTAAAGAATCACATCGTGCAACTGGGCGGGAACCCGGACCAGATCGGAAAGGTTACTCAGGATATCCTTGCCAAAATGCCCAAGGGTCAGGGTCAGGATGTTCGATTGAGCACCAATCTCAACAAGATATTGTCGAGAACGGTCGAGTTGGCCCAGCAAAAGGGCAATCAGGATGATCTGGATCACCTGTTTCAGGCTTTGCGGGAGGTTCCTTCCCCGGCCAGTGATCTGATCAGTGGCCGTCCGCTCCGGGCTGATGGCGAGAGTGATCCAAGATTCAGATACTGTGAAAACCTGATCGAGAAGGCTGCACAGGGCAAGATTGATCCAATCATCGGACGTGACGAAGAAATCCGTCGAATCATTCAAGTCTTGTGTCGCCGAACCAAAAACAACCCGGTTCTGATTGGAGAGCCAGGAGTCGGCAAGACCGCCATCATCGAGGGGCTGGCTCTTCGAATCGTCAATGGAGATGTGCCGGAGAACCTGCTCAAGAAAGGACTTTGGGCCCTTGACTTGGGCGCTCTGATCGCCGGGACGGGAGTTCGCGGCGAATTTGAGGAACGAATGAAATCGGTCATCAAGGCGTTCACGGAATCGGTCGGTGAAGACATCTTGTTTGTTGATGAGATGCATTCGCTAATTGGTGCTGGTCAGGCCGAGGGATCAGTGGACGCATCAAATCTGTTGAAGCCCGCTCTTGCTAGAGGGGACTTGAGGTGTGTTGGTGCCACAACCCTGGATGAGTATCGCAAGCACGTCGAAAAAGACGCAGCCCTCACGCGACGATTCCAGCCCGTCTATGTCAAAGAGCCAACCGTTGAAGACACGATCTCCATCCTGCGCGGCATAAAGGAGAAATATGAACTCCATCATGGCATCGGGATATCAGACAATGCTCTTGTATCCGCAGCCAAGATGTCAAGTCGCTACATAACTGACCGGAAATTGCCCGACAAGGCCATCGATTTGATTGACGAGGCCGCGAGTCGATTCAGAATGGAAATAGATTCCAAACCGGATGAACTGGATGCGCTGGATCGGCGGATTGTACAAGTCAAGATTGAAATTGAGGCTCTTGAAGGTGAAAATGATGCTACTTCCGCCAGCAAGGTTGATTCCTTGAAGGAAGAACTCGTCGGGCTGGAAAGCAAATCGAAAGAGCTGACCGAAGAATGGAAAGAAGAGAAATTCAGGCTCTCAAAGATTCGACTGGTCAAGGAGAAACTGGATCAAGCCCGGATTGATCTGGAGCAGGCCGTTCGGGACGGCAATCTGAACGAGGCCGGCCGTCTCCAGTATGGAGTGATCCCAGAATGCGAAAAGGAACTCGTTGAATACGAAGGTTCGGAGCGACGTGAAGACAAGGTGACGGCGGAAATGGTTGCCAACGTTGTCGAGAAGTGGACAGGCATACCGGTTTCAAGACTGATTGAAGGGGAGAAGGAAAAGCTCCTGCGCATGGAAGTCGAAATCGGCAAGCGGGTCATTTCTCAGAACGAGGCCATTACAGCTGTCTCCAATGCCGTAAGAAGATCCCGAACAGGCCTGACCGACCCCAATCGCCCGGTTGGAAGTTTTTTGTTCCTGGGTCCAACAGGGGTAGGAAAAACGGAACTTTGCAAAGCTCTGGCAGAGTTTATATTCGATGATCCCTCGGCGATGATCAGAATTGACATGTCTGAGTACATGGAAAAGCACTCAGTCGCCCGCTTGATTGGTTCCCCACCTGGTTATGTCGGCTATGAAGACGGTGGACAGATCACGGAAGCCGTCCGGCGGCGACCCTACCAGGTAATCTTGTTCGACGAAATCGAGAAAGCCCACAAGGAAGTATTCAATCTCTTTCTTCAACTGCTCGATGAGGGAACCTTGACGGACGGCCACGGCAAGAAGGTGAGCTTCAAGGAAACGATCATCATTTTCACCTCCAATCTCGGAACGGCTGAGATTTCTCAGTTGGGTGAAAAATACTCGCATGAAAAAGCTACAGAAATTGCCATGAATGAAGTCCAGAACTTCTTCCGCCCCGAATTCATCAACCGGCTGGATGAGATCATTCTGTTTCGTAAGCTCTCGCATGACGATATGGTCAAGATCGTTGATATCCAGATGGCCGATCTGGCCAACCGGCTAATGCAAAGCGACATTGAAATCGTGATTGACGACGACTGCCGCGAGTGGCTGGCTGAGGAAGGGTTTGACCCAATCTTCGGTGCCCGACCACTGAAACGAGTCGTGCAGAGAAACATCGTTGACAAATTGGCTGAGCAAATGCTTTTGGGCAAGATCAGCGAAGGGAAAAAAGTAACGGTATCCCACGACAGGCTTCACGGAATCACCTTCAATAATCAGCGCATGTTCACGACAAGGAGAATTGAACCTTTGTCAAAAACGTTGCACTAAAGTCACAAACCAAACAATAAACGCTTCGGGTCCATAGTCGGGGGCCTTGATCTGATCATGGACCCGTTCAAGCATCACGGAAAAGTGTCAATTCGGCTCTGTGGCGTACTTTGATTATGGGACTGGTGCTGCTATACGTGGTTCTAGGAAACTGAGAGCGAGGAAAGGTTTGAGATGGCAACGAGATACAAGTCAAAATACAGGTACTCGGACGTAACCTCAAAATTCGCCTGGCTTAATCGAAGGCAGGTCGTGGCGGGAGGGGTCGCGTCACTCGGTTTGGCGACCCAAGTGAAGGCTTTGGCGGATGTTCCATACACCTTGCCCGATTTTTCAAAGAGTCCTTTGTCAACAGATCAGGAGCCGAATTCGTTTGAGGACATAACGACTTACAACAATTTTTATGAGTTTGGCACAAGGAAGGGCGACCCCAAGAAGAATGCCCATAACCTGACGACCCAACCTTGGGAACTTGCGATTGACGGGCTATGCCGAAAGCCGGGAATTTATTCTGTCGATGAGTTGATGGCCCGATATCCTTTGGAGGAAAGGATATACAAACTCAGGTGTGTCGAGGCCTGGTCGATGATTGTGCCATGGATTGGATTTGAGTTGAGCGCGTTGATACGAGACAGCGAGCCGGATAGTCAAGCCAAGTTCGTGGCTTTTGAGACACTGGTTCGGCCCGATGAGATGGTGGGGCAGAGAAGAGGAATTCTCGACTGGCCATATCGGGAAGGGTTGAGAATGGATGAGGCGATGAACCAGCTCACCATCCTTGCTGTCGGTTTGTATGGCGAAATGTTGCCCAACCAGAATGGCGCCCCCATCCGACTGGTTGTTCCTTGGAAGTACGGATTCAAGTCAATCAAGTCGATCGTCAGGATATCCTTCACCGAAGATATGCCCCAGACGACCTGGAACATGCAGAATCCGAGAGAGTATGGATTTTACTCGAACGTC
>OZ220496.1:2010000-3253087 GCA_965116235.1 Paracoccaceae bacterium
ACGCCTGCCCGGTGCCGGAAGGTTAAAAGGAGATGTGCAAGCATCGAATTGAAGCCCCGGTAAACGGCGGCCGTAACTATAACGGTCCTAAGGTAGCGAAATTCCTTGTCGGGTAAGTTCCGACCTGCACGAATGGCGTAACGACTTCCCCACTGTCTCCAACGTGGACTCAGCGAAATTGAATTGCCTGTCAAGATGCAGGCTTCCCGCGGTTAGACGGAAAGACCCCGTGAACCTTTACTACAGCTTCGCATTGGCATCAGGCTTGTGATGTGCAGGATAGGTGGTAGGCATGGAAGTCAGGACGCCAGTCTTGGTGGAGCCGCCCTTGAGATACCACCCTTGACATTCTTGGTGTCTAACCGCGATCCGTCATCCGGATCCGGGACCGTGCGTGGTGGGTAGTTTGACTGGGGTGGTCGCCTCCCAAAGAGTAACGGAGGTGTGCAAAGGTGGGCTCAGAGCGGTCGGAAATCGCTCGCAGAGTATAATGGCAAAAGCCCGCTTGACTGCGAGACTGACAAGTCGAGCAGAGACGAAAGTCGGCCATAGTGATCCGGTGGTTCCATGTGGACGGGCCATCGCTCAACGGATAAAAGGTACTCCGGGGATAACAGGCTAATGGTGCCCAAGAGTTCATATCGACGGCACCGTTTGGCACCTCGATGTCGGCTCATCTCATCCTGGGGCTGAAGCAGGTTCCAAGGGTATGGCTGTTCGCCATTTAAAGAGGTACGTGAGCTGGGTTTAGAACGTCGTGAGACAGTTCGGTCCCTATCTGCCGTGGGTGTAGGAAACTTGAGAGGAGCTGTCCCTAGTACGAGAGGACCGGGATGGACGTACCACTGGTGGACCTGTTGTGGCGCCAGCCGCAGTGCAGGGTAGCTATGTACGGAACGGATAACCGCTGAAAGCATCTAAGCGGGAAGCCACCCTCGAAACAAGGTTTCCCTGAAGGGCAGTGGCAGACCACCACGTGATAGGCCGGAAGTGTAAGTGCAGCAATGCATTCAGCTGACCGGTACTAATTGTCCGTTCGGCTTGATTATGATCCAGTAAAAGCTGGGTATGGTGTAAAGGCTTGGTTGACGTGTTCCCCTTTAGTTTGGTGGTCATAGCGCGAGTGAAACACCCGATCCCATTCCGAACTCAGTGGTTAAGCACCGTTGCGCCGATGGTACTGCGTCCCAAGGCGTGGGAGAGTAGGTCGCTGCCAAACTAAATGGGAACACGTTTGCAGTATTGCAATTTCATGATGTTGATGTGCGTTTGTTTCGAGTTGAATTGGCGCGGGGTGGAGCAGTCAGGTAGCTCATCAGGCTCATAACCTGAAGGTCACAGGTTCAAATCCTGTCCCCGCAACCATTTTTGTCATAACTCTATAGAACGCGATGTATATATACAGCCAATAATTTAGGTCGCCACAAGGCGATCTTTGCCTGACTTCGCCGGTTGAGTCTGGTTTGCTCCCCCGTTCATGCGGATGGCCGCTCCAAAAAGGCACTACTTTGGGTGTCGCTTGCGCCCCGTCAGTTCCTCCAGTTCCAGTGGCATCGGATCATGGGTCTGTCCCATTACCCGGTACAGCTTGCGCGCTTCGGCGTTCCGCCCCGAGGGTATCGCATAGCGCTGTCCCGTCTGCGGATCCTCCAGCACACTGTGCTGAACATGGGTCAGGGCCCCATGAATCACCGCGGCCGGCATGGCGACACCCTGCTGCAGGCGTACACGATACTGCAGATGCCGCACGCACAGCAGCGTCATGAAGGCGATGGCGATGTGAGCACGAATGCGGCGCGGGTCCAGTGGAACATCGGCCGCACGCGCAAGTCGTGCTTGATGACGCGGAAGGTCTCCTCGACTGGCCAAAGCCCCCGGTACCGATCGAGGATGGTCGCGGCCCCGGTCGTGTTCGGAAGGTTGGTGATGACCCCGTGGCGACCATCGGCGACGACGGCCTCGGGATCGCCCTAGACCGTGGCGGTGCCGGTCACCTTCAGGAAGCGACTGTATCTGGAGTTGCACAGCAGGGCCTTCGGCGTCGCACTCTGACCTAGTTTGTGTCGCCACCTGGCGATGCCGCGCTCACGGTCGTGCTGATCCTTGCCAGCGACCGGACCCGAACCCCGCCGCCCAGCGGCGCGTAGCTCGCGTCATCCAGGATCTCGGCCCGCAGTGCCGCCGGCTGGCTCTTGAGCCGGGCTCCGAAGATGTAGCCTAGTGGTTGAACATTGTTGTATTGATGGTTAGGAAGGCGCATTGGTCATGTCACGACCAAGGGTGGACGTGAGCCTTGCTGGACTGTAATTCAGATCCGTGAGCCTCGAACAAGATCGGGCTCTGGGTTCTTCCCCGCCCCGCCCGTCGATTGTCATGACAAGGAGCCGTGGATATGGACAAGACACCGACACTCACTCTTCAACTCTCAATTCAACAATGCTCAACTACTAGCTATTCGGCCTACATCAAACACGACGATGAAGATTAGTATTCTGATCGTTGGACAGGGTGATCACCGCTGCCAGCTTGACAGACTCAACACACTCGTTCAATCTAACTTCATGCCATGGCAAAAACATGTTGCAAACGGCGTGAGAAAAGGTTAATTAGTGCCCAACTTAGCAGACAGGAGTTTAGAATCATGATGAAACTGCTTTCCATTTGGAATAGGGGCAAGGGGCAGCCTGCACTTGCCCGTAAGTGCAAGGGGGGGGGTATATGACGTTTCACCCCCGGCCCATGGTGGACCGGCTTCCAGGTTCTCGGCGATCGGAGTGCTGTGTGTGGGACTGGGAACACTCATGTCCCTTCCCATTCCGGCAACGGCGCAAGGGACATGTACAAACACGCCCACTGGTGCCGGAACCCCGCCGACGGTAACGATCACCACCATCGTGGCGACTCAGGTCAAATGCACTGGCCTGACACAGGGGTTGACATTCACTCTCGATACTACCAAGGCCCAGATCGGCACGAGTGCGAGTTCGCGGGCAACCGGAGTAGCAAGTGGTGAGGGTGCTCTCTATATTAGGCCTGATAATGATGGCAGCATTACTGTCGTGAGCCGTGGCTCGGTTTACTCAAGCGAGCACGGCATTTTGGTGAATCTCGCAAGTGGAAAGACCGGCAATATGGAGGTTGATCTTCAGGCCGGTACCATAGACGCAACCAAGACCGGAGTTTGGCTTGCGCAATATGGAACGGGTGATATCACATTCAAAACTTCAGTGGACAGCACGATTAAAGGCGGTTCCGATGGTGTCGATCTCCAGAAAGAGCCGAATGGCAGAGGCGACATTACGGTCGTACACAACGGCAAGATTGATGCCGATAAAGCAGGGTTCAGGTTGACCAACGTAGAGGGTGACAGCATCACGGTCACGACGGGAGCCGACAGCGTGATTGACGCCGATACTATTCCCAATGCTGAGAACAGTTTGGGCATAGGCATCTCCGCGAGAGTCTATCAAAAAGCCGGTCGCAACGGGACCATTACGATCACTCACAACGGCAAGATTGATGCCGAACATGACGGGATTTCCGCATTAATGGAAGGAAATGGTGACATCAAGATCACCCACAACGGCAAGATTGATGCCGCCTGGCGCGGGATGTTTGTTAGAAGCACAGGTACAGGCAGCGTTGAGGTTGAGACCGGAGCGGGCAGTTCGATTACGGCCTCGGGGGCTGGTACATACAAATCGGGTATCAATGCGTCAGTACGAACAGCTAGTGTCGCGGGTACGGTCAAGGTGACTCACAAAGGTACGATCACGGCGGATCATGAAGGCATCTTTGCGACCAACCGGGTAAGCACCGGCACGGGAGCCATCATGATCACGGCGGTGAAAGGCAGCACGATTACGGCCAAGAGACATGGCATTCGGGTCCGTCATGACGGCAGGGGTGAGTTCGATATCAAGATTCGCGGTACGGTCGTGGGAGGTAGCGAGTACGTAAGCGGCGACAAATATGCCGGCATACATATAGCAAGCGAAAGGACAGCGGCCGGCGGCAAGGGCGGCGAGATCACGGTCGGTCCGTGGGGTCATGTCCGTTCCGGTGCCATGGAAGCCATCAAGGTGGACGCCTATGCGGGCCCAGTAACCATCATCCTGGAAGAGGACGATGCGGGTGTTGTGGGTCATGTCGAGGGGGATATCCTCAATCCGGCGATAAACGCCAACACCGCAGTGACCGCCGGCACCCGGTCAGCGCTCACGTTCAAAACTCGCACCGTATCCGGAACCGTGGCAGAACTGAAGGAGGACGGCATTGTGTATCGTCGTGGCGAGACGACGGGCGTGTATGACAAGGTGATCAAGGCCCAGCTCACGAAGCTTGATGAAGGTAAGGGCTACAGGTTTGAGGATGACACGACGATGGACCGGCGTCTGTACAGCGATCGGTCCCGCCTGTATGAGGTGCTGCCGTCGGTGCTTCTGGGTCTGGTGGAGTTGTCCCCCTACAGCGTCCGCATGGCGGCATCCCGCCTGACGGGCGGCGAGGCGGTCATGGTGGAAAGCACCCGAGGCGAGCGCGTGGCGGCCCCGCATTCCGACATGGGCGTCTGGGTGCGTCTGGCAGCCCGCGAGGGCGACCGCAGGGCGGATGCGGCGACGACGACCGGGGGCTTCCGGGCTCAGCCTTTGTCGTGGGATGCGAAGCGGACGGCTGTTGAGGCCGGTCTGGACCTGCCGACTGATGACGATATGGTGTTGGGGGTGAGTGCCCATTATCGGCAGAGCAAGGCTACCGTCAAGATGGGCGGCACCGTGGAGGCGACCGGCGTGGGTCTGGGCGTGTCGGCCACTTGGACGGATGACCGTGGCCTGTATGTGGACGGCCAGTTGGCCTACACCCGGTTCTCGGACATTGAGGTGAGGTCCAACAGCAACGGCTTGATTACCTCTGGCGGCGGCACGGGTCTGGCGGTTGGAGTAGAAGTGGGTCAGCCGATGAGCTGGGCGAACATGACCGTGACCCCGCGTGGGGGTCTGTCGTGGTCGTCGGTGGACATGGATGCCTTTGCGGAACCGGCGGCGTTGCCGGGTGCGGGCACGGTGGCGCCGGATGACGGGCAGAGCGTTCAGGCTCGTGTGGGCGTGTTGGCCGAGTTGGGGCCGGCGGATGCGGACACCCGGCTGTATGCATCGCTGGACGTGGAGCACGAATTCTCGCCTAAGTTTGACGTGATGGCGGCGGGAACCAAGCTCACGACGAAGGTGAAGCCGACCTGGGTCCGTTTGGGTGTGGGTGGTGCCATGCCCTTGGGTGGCACGGACGCGACGATGCTGGCGGGGGATGCCTTTTATGCGACGGCGGGCAGCGGCAATGCCGACTTTGGCGGCGGGATCGCACTGAACATCCGCTTCTAGTCGGGAGGATTGAGGCCGTCGGGTGCGTGGTGATGCCGTCTTGTGCATCGGTTTCACCCGGCGACCCGATCGTGCATGCGATGGTATTGCAGGGTTGGACTGCGAACTGTGACAAAGACTCGTTCTGTCCAAGCCGTCGTCTCGGACGGCCACGTCCCCTGATCCTGAACCCGCCGGTTCAGGCATGACTGACACAACGCGGTCAACAATCCTAGTGGTCCGTTTTAATCATTTGCTACTAACGTTTCAGAACTTGGTCAAATCGCCATGCGTTGTGGTCCATATGACTGATCGGATCGGTTTGGCCTCGGTGTAGTCGGGATCCGTTCACAAGCCACAAAGATGCTGGAATGACGGAAAACAGTCGATGACACAGCACCAGAATTGAAATCTTTTGTTTTTTACTGACCACTAGTGATGTTCAGCCCATTTCCATGCTCAGGAGTGCAGTGGATGGCAAAGCGTGCCGCCAAGAGGCAGCTGTTCTTTTGGGTAGGGTAGCATACAGGGATACCTGCCGATGTGTGTTCTGCTTGTCCACAATCCCAAGATGGTACACTGATCCAGGCCGTGCATGGTGGTGACTTCCGGCAAGACACCGTCACCCGATTAGCCGAACAAGTCGCTCCTAGTGGTTGAATTGAAACAAGCAGTTCCTATTATTGGCTGGATGTCCGGCCCTGTTTTCAGCCAACACTGATGGCGGGACCCTTCATTCCACTGACATGGAACGGTTCATGGCCCAGCCCATACGCCCCCCCCCCGTTATCCTGTCCGCCGCCGACCGCCAACGCCTGGAAGAGGTCCGCGACCATCCGCAGTCGCCCCCGAAGCATGTCTGGCGAGCCCGCATCATCCTGACGCTGGGCGCGGGTCATGGCCTGTTCGAGACTGTGCGTCGCACTGGCGTGTCCAAGTTCACCGTGTTGTGCTGGTGGGACCGCTTCCTGGAGACCGGCATGGCCGGTCTGTGGCGGGACAAGACCCGCCCGCCTGGTCGTGTGCCCATCAGTCCGGAGAAGGTGGCCGAGGTGATCCAGACGGCCATGGCGCCGCCGCCGGTGCATGCGAGCCACTGGACGCTCAAGGCTCTGACCGTGCCATTCAGTTTTCTTCGGCTTGGCAAAGGGCTGGAGCACCCGACAGTGCCTGCGCGATATAAGAGTCCATCTCCATCACCTGATTGACACTGACCCGAAGACCAAGTTTGGAGCGTCGCCAAAGAAAGTCCTCCGCACTTAGAACCCATTCCTTGGCTATTACCCAATTCAGTTCTGCTGCCGTAACCGTTGCCCCAAAGTCACGACCAAGTTCTTCGGCAGTACTGATTCCTGCTAGCAAAGTCTTCGCTTCAGTGCCATAAGCACGAACAAGCCGAAGTGACCATTCATTATCCAAAAAGGTAAACTCCTCTCGCAATTCGGCGACCAACTGGTCAATTCGGTCGTAAGCAAAATCTCCTCCAGGAAGCGCACGTCCTTTTGTCCAAGATCCTGCGTCATGGCCAAGTATTGCAACAAGTTTGTCAACAGCAGTTTCGGACAGTTTGCGATAGGTTGTGAGCTTTCCACCTAGGACACTCAGGATTGGGGCACCTGAATCACTATCAACTTCAAGTTTGTAGTCCCTTGTCACTTGGGTAGCCGAAGATGTTTCGTCATTGAGAAGAGGTCGCACGCCGGAATAGGTCCAGACAATGTCACCGCGCGCAAGAGACAACTTGAAGTATTGTGACGCAACGCCAAGCAGATAATTTTGTTCGGCGTCAGTACAATATGGAGCTACATTCATGTCCTTGTGCTCGACATCCGTTGTCCCAATCAGGGTGAAGTCGGTTTCGTATGGGATGGCAAAGATAATTCTGCCGTCAGAACCCTGAAAAACATAGCTCTTGTCGTGGTCAAACAAGCGACGCGTTACGATATGACTTCCTCGTATCAGGCGGATACGTTTGGTTCTGCTGGTACCCATGATATCATCAACCCATGGTCCTGCGGCATTGACAATGCTCCGGGCCTGGACAGTCTTCGTTTGGCCGTTCGTGTTTAGTGTAAGGATCCATTTGCCGCCGTCAATGCTGGCTTGAACAACCTTGGTTCTCGTCATGATATGTGCTCCATGCCTGTGTGCATCTCGAGCATTGAGGACGACAAGACGAGCATCATCAACCCAGCAGTCGGAGTACTCGAAAGCTTTCCGGAACGTATCTTTGAGAGGCTGACCTACGGGATCCTGGGTCAAGTTCACAGTACGGGTGCCCGGCAGGATGCTTCGCCCGGCAAAATGGTCGTAAAGAAATAGCCCAAGTCGTATCACCCATTTGGGGCGTCGACCTTCAAGCCAAGGCATAAGTCTGGTGAGGACCCTCGAAACAGGTGTGTGTCCGTCGAACCGCATTGCCGGGTGTAGGGGCAGAACAAATCGCAATGGCCAAGCAATGTGCGGCATGGCCTTGAGCAACACTTCTCGCTCCTTGAGCGATTCCTTGACTAGCCGGAACTCCATGTGTTCCAGATAGCGTAAGCCACCATGTATGAGCTTGGTTGAAGAACCAGAGGTTGCTGATGCGAGATCATTCATCTCAGCCAGTCCAACTTTAAGGCCCCGCCCTGCTGCATCCCGAGCGATGCCGCATCCGTTGACACCGCCACCGATGATCATGATGTCGTAGATGTCTGTATCAGTTGCCATGAACGCTACTACCTGTGTTTCTTCCTCTATGGCACATCCAGCTTTTGCAGTGTCCACAAATATCAGGGAAAGAAGTAGGGCACAGAATTGTTATATACGACGAGCATGCACAGAAGAATCCAAGACCTTTTTCCGTACAAAGGTAAAACCTGCCTTTGCCTCGACAAGAGGATTCAAGTTCTGAAGCAATCGCAAGCAACGCCATTGCTTGCAAGCGGTTTGAGCCTGACCGGTCACTTGGTGTAACTTATTTTCTTCGAGTGTAAAAATTGATGTTGACATATAGATTTTCTGCGTGTCTGTTTGAGTATGTGGTACCCTTCAGACACCGGACCAGTTCCAATTTGCTGAAAAGTCATGCTTCCTTAGCGACTTGAACACTTGATCTGATGGGTCTGGGAGGCTGAAGCGAGGCCCAAAATGCGCTGACAGCAGTCGGACTCATCGTCAGCGCTTCTTGAGGTTTTAAGGTGACTGGAATTTCTGGGTGATTTGATGGCTTAAGGTTATGGTGATGAGACAGCCTCACAGCAGAAAAAGATTGAAGTTCTTGTTGAGCACTGTCCCTCCCGGGTATCTTGCCGACACCGGCTGGCTGGATGGAAAAGGCATTGATGCCAAAACCGTTTACTCCTATGCCAAGCAGGGCTGGGTCGTTCGTGAGGTTCAAGGGGTATACCGTCGACCATTGGCAAGCAAGTGTGAATGGCAGATTGAGCACTTGGAGCCGTGGGAAGTCGTTTTGGCTTCCGTGACCAGAATCATGGATTACGAGCTTCACTTGGGAGGGTTGAGTGCTCTTGAAGCAAACGGATTGACTGAAAATGTCGAATTGGGCGACAATCGCCAGATTCAGTGTTATGGAGCTGAGCCACCATGGATCAAAAGAATTTCAGTTGAGCTTCCCATTCGATTGCAAAAGACAAAACTCTTTGCCAACATGCCGACGGGGATTCATGGAGCAAAAGGCGGAGAAAATTATAAAGTGCCGAACGATGAAGGGGAAACTTGGCCGTATAAACTATCAACACCAGAACGAGCAATTCTTGAAGAACTGGACGAGTTGCCCAAGAGCGACAGGTTCGATATCCTAGACAAGATTTTCAGGAATCTCGACTCGCTCTGCCCCGAACGACTCATGCAACTGCTCGTCAACTGCACCAGCAAAAAGGTGACCAAATTGTTTTTCGTTTATGCCGAAAGGCATCAGCATGGATGGGTCAAATACCTGGACAAGTCGCAAGTTAGGTTCGGGCATGGAATCCGAGCCATGGTCAAGGGTGGCTGGATGCACCCGGAATACTATATCTACTTGCCAAGACATTTTGGCCAGAAACTGAAACCGGAGACAAAGAGTTCATCATCGGCATAAGCTGTGCCGATGTGGACCGGGTTCATTCTTGGCCAAAGTCGTTCGGCTGATGGTTTGAAAGGATTGGATCAGATTATGAATCAGGTTGGGGAATTGTCGACAAGAAGGTTCAGATTTTCAAGATTCAGGCTCAGGCTCCCATTTAAGAAATCCAGACCAGTGGTTGCCGTGATCCGCTTGGAGGGAATCATCGCGTCTGGAGGGCGTTTGCGTCCGACACAGCTTTGTGACAGTTCACTGGCTCCATACATTGAAAAGGCTTTCAAGAGGGGCAAACCGTGTGCCGTGGCGCTTGTCGTGAACTCGCCGGGTGGCTCACCGGTTCAGAGTTCGTTAATTGCCGCCAGAATTAGGGATCTGGCGACAGAAAAGAGCATTCCCGTTATTGCCTTCGTTGAAGATGTAGCCGCTTCGGGGGGATATTGGCTGGCCGCAGCAGGAGACGAGATTTATGCCGACCCAAGTTCAATTGTCGGATCGATTGGCGTGATTTCCTCCAGCTTTGGTTTCACGGACCTGATCAAGAAGATCGGGGTCGAAAGACGGGTTCATACCGCAGGCAAGAACAAGAACATACTTGATCCGTTTTTGCCCGAAGCTGCCGAGGACATCTCAATTCTGAAAGACATTCAGGCCGATATACATGATCAGTTCATTAGCTATGTTCGTGACCGAAGGGGTGACAGGATCGGCAACGACGAGATATTTACGGGTCAATTTTGGACAGGGAACAAAGGGAAGGAACTGGGCCTGGTCGATGACATAGGGCATCTGATGCCTGTCATGAAAGAAAAGTACGGCGACAAGGTCAGGTTCTTGCATTACGCCAAGAAAAAGCGGTTTTTTTCTTCATTGGGATCACAACTGGTCGAAACTGTCCTGGAGGAACTGAGAATCCACGCGATCTGGTCTCGTTTCGGTCTGTGATAGCAAGTCAGCCTGATTGCATTTGCACTGCGCTGACTTCGGCGGCAATGTCTCTGGTCTGCACGTAAAGTCTTCGAAAGAGGGGGTACATTTCGTCGTAAGCCGCGATAGGACAGGGGACAATTGTTCTTTCCACGGGATTCCAGTCAAAGATGCTTTCTGCCCTGACATTGCCAATTGCCAGCGCCGCAAGAAAGGCGTCGCCATAGGACGCGCCGAGGGAGTGTTGGCAGATCTGCTGCTCGATGTTGCCCATGTCCGAAGTTGACTGAAGCCATGTCCTGTTTTTTGTTCCCCCTCCAACAGCCAGTACCTTCCTCGGAAAGGCCCCTATCTCTGTGTACGTATCCAGGACATGACGCGTCCCGGCGGAAATTCCTTCCAGCAAGGCTCTATACATGTCTCCTCTGTTGTGGGTGAGATTCAATCCGAAATATGCTCCTCTGGCATTGGGGTCATGGATCGGAGTTCGTTCACCGGAAAAGTAGGGGAGAAATATTAGACCATTGGCTCCGGCAGGAGACTGCGCTGCCTCGTCATGGAGAAGCTCAAAGGCATTGTCAGTGGACAACTCTCTGGCAAAGTTGTCCCTGAACCAGTGCGTGAGGGTTCCTGAAGTGGATAGCCCCGCCATCACGGCAAACTGATTTGCGAATAGCCAAGGGGCATACCACAGGCGCGGGTCAGATTTTCGATGCTGATCAAGCTCGATTATGAAGATGGTTGATCCATACATGATCATCATGTCGCCATTGTCGTGAACCCCGACGCTGATGGCCTCCGCAGCCGCATCAATCGTTCCGCAGGTGACAGGCGTGCCAGCACTGAGCCCTGTTTCGTCCGCTGCCTTGTCAGTAATCTGCCCGACTATTTCGTTTGACCAGGCCAGCTGGGGCAGCATCTGGGTCGAGACTTCCGAGGACAGTCTGGTTGACCAGTTCAGACGATTGATATCATACCAAGGTGCAAAGTTTACGGCTGTGAAGTGATCTATGACGTATTTGCCCGTCAATTGAAGAACGATGTAGCTTGTCGAAGTCAGAATCCTGGACGTCGCCGACCAGAGATCGGGATGATTTTGCTTGAACCACAGGATTTTGGGTCCCACGGACTGGGTGGTCAAGGCATTTCCGCAGAGATCAAAAACCGCATCTTCGCCAATTTCCCGGTTTAGCTGCTCGATTTGCCGGGTGGATCGGGTGTCAACGCCGTAAAGTACGCCGTTCATCAGGGGATGCCCGTCCTGATTAACCGGAAGCATGCATGGGCCAATGGCGGAAGTCGCGACAGCCTTGATGGATGTGGGTGAAACCCGTGCCTCCGCAATCAGCGCGTTTGAGACAAATACAAAGTCATCCCACCAGTCCTCTTTCGGTCTGTGTTCGGCCCATCCCGGCTTGGGAACAATGAGCTTGTGGGGCTTGGCTGCAGATGCGACAACCTGCCCATGGGTGTCGACAATGACCCCTTTGGTTTCATAGGTTCCAACATCAATGCCAAGAGTGTAATCCATATTCTGATTCCTGGAGTTGAACAGGGTGAAGCAGGTCAAACCGGAGTTCAGTTGTTGAAACGATTATACGCGTTGTGAACTTCATTTTCCAAACCCAATTGGGAAATTGTTACGCCAACCGAGACCAGCGACAATGCCAGCATGACCGGTTGGGTCCTGACGTAACGAGAACATTGATCTGTGAAGATTTGGGGTGCGGGCAGATCGGGAGTTTCTTGACTGTTAATCATTATCGTTTCACAGAAGTGTCCCCACAAGTATCAATTGGATGCAAAAGTTCGCCACTGGTGAGCAGGAAGAGCAAAGGATTGAAAAATAAGATATTCGGTTCAGTCGCCTGACATTCAGTAACAATTGTTGCTGACATGTCCTTCTGATAATGTTCAATTCGTGGGCGGTGTCGACGTCTGAATTTCTCCTGGCAAGGTTATCGAAGTCTGGGTTCATCATCGAATGACCAGGCACTTCGTTGTTGTCAAACTGTCGGGCCATCCGGCCAACATGACGTTTCAGCTCGAACGAAAGCTGCCTCGCGGGTAGCATGGCTGCAGCCCTGAATTCCGACGCTTGTCGGACTCTCTGTACATACTGGTAGCGCTCACTCTGGTGCGGGATTACGTCCTCCGAAATGAATGACATCCATTAAGTATCGGCGCTGGCTGCCCTCGGCAGCGTCTTTTGGATGATCATCATAGCTGTCATGATACCGGCATGAGATGGTCAGGATGCTCGGAGTGTTGCAAACATGCGACAGTTCAAGGAAAATTAACTCTATCGGCTAAAATACGGTTGCAAATTACGGGAGAAGAGTATCTAATCTCCCTGAAATTAGATTTTGAAATTCGAGTAGGAATTGTGATTATGACGAAATTGTTCTCGGTTGGTAAGGGATTAGGTGCTAGCCACGCATCACTCACTAACTTTAGGGGGGGGGTAGGAAACCATCCGACCCGTTTGTTCGGCGGGTTGGTCTCGGTACTTTCGGCATTCGGTGTTCTGCTTGCGGGACTGGTTATGTTTATGGGTATGCCAAACTCCGCGTCATCTCAGTCGAATCCGAATTGCGAGGGGACGCCTACACCGACGCTCACCGGCACTCCTCCGGCGTCAGTAGTACTGAGCGGTAGCACGACCCAAGTGAGATGCACTGAGCTAGTGAATGGACTGACGCTGACTTTTGGCTCGGATGCCAAGATCGGCAGTACCGGTAGCGCGATAGATGCAGATGCACTGGAAATTGATGCTGGAGTTGCCAGCGACAGTGCCGGAAGCAACCCTGTCAGTGTCTCGGGCGAGTTTGAAATCTATTCGAACAAGAACGGTATAGAAGTGGGGCGTGCCGGGACTGGAGTACTTGAAATCAAACTGTTGAAGAATACCAAAATCAATGCCGGCCTGAGTAACGACCGTGCGACCTACGGTGTTTATGCCAGACATAAGGGGGATGCCAGTAAGGCTCTTGAAGATGGCATCAAGATTGTGTCGGAGGCTAACATCACCGTATCGAAACCGACAACGGCCACCAGGTTGTTTCATGGCATCCATGCGACAACCAATGGAGCTGATGCAGGAGCGACGATTCCGATCACGATTGAGGTCAAGGGAGGTACCATAATCGCAGGTGACGCCGCGGATAGCCAGGAGAGTCGTGGCGTAAGTGTCGATCAATATGCCAAGGGCGACGTCAAGATCGAGATTGCAAAGGGGGTAACGCTTGGCGCGGATAAGAAGCGCTTCAGCCATGCTGGCATTTACGCTCGCCTTGGTACTGGTACTACTACTACTGAGGGCGATGTCACGGTCATGCACGCTGGCAAGATCTATGCCGATACCGGCATAAGGGTAGAAGCCAATGACGCCCCTGTCACCAACATCATGATCACGACGGATGAGGGCAGCATGATCGAGGCCAAGAAAGTCCACACGGGAACGACTGAGGAAGTCGGAATATATGCTTTTATTAGAGACGCAAGCAACGGCGGCGTAATCAAGATCACACACAAAGGTAGCATTGACGCTGTTAAAGATGGCCTGTATGCGAAGACTTCAGGAACAGGTGAAGTCACAGTCACGACAGGAGAGAAGAGCACAATTGTCTCGAAGAGGACAGGCCTTTATGCAGATGGCAAGGGCACAATCACGGTCAAACTCGACGGTGCAATCGAAGCGACCGCGGAAGGTGCTAGTGACAACAAAGCCGTCGAGATACCAAACAATGGAGAGGGTAACGTCAAGGTCACCACCGGGGCGAAGAGCAAGATTACCTCGGTAGGAAGTGGTATCACCGTTGATGGTAATGGCAAAATCACGGTCGAACTCAAAGGTTCAATCAACGCCGGCCGGAATACCACCAGTCAGACCTACGGTGTCTATGTCAGGAGTAAGGGTAAAGCCAGCACGAAAATCGAAGACGGCATCAAGATTGAATCGGAGGCTGACATTACCGTATCGAAGCCGACAACGGAAGCCTGTCGAAGCAAGCCCTGTGAATTTAGTGGCATACATGCGACAACCGCTAGCGCTAATACAGGAACAGAGATTCCGATCACGATTGAGGTCAAGGGAGGTACCATAATCGCAAGTGACGCCGCAGATAACCAAGAGAGTCGTGGCGTAAGTGTCGATCACTATGCCAAGGGCGACGTCAAGATCGAGGTTGCAAGGGGGGCAACGCTTGGCGCGGATACCAAGGGCTTCAGCCATGCTGGCATTTACGCTCGCTTGGCGCCTGGTGCTGAGGGTGATGTCACGATTACGCACGCGGGCAAAATCTATGCCAATACCGGCATATTGGTGAGAGCCACTGGCACCTCTAAGACCGACATTACGGTCGAGACGGTTGAGGGTAGCACGATCGTGGCCAAGAAAGTCAACGAGGGAATGAACCCTAATGAGGTCGGAATATATGCTTTGATCAACAAAGCAAGCAACAACGGCAAAATCACGATCAAACACAAAGGTAGCATTGACGCCGTTGGAGATGGTCTGTCTGCGGAGACTTTAGGGGCAGGTGAAGTCATGGTCACCACCGGGGCGAAGAGCAAGATTACTGCGATGAAAAGCGGTATCTTTGTTAAGGTTCCAAGCACGAGTGGTATAACCAAGATCATCCACAGAGGAACAATTGGCGTGAAAGGCACAGGCAATGAAGATGCAGGCATCAGAGTGAGTAATACGGTAAGAAGTACTACAACAGCCACATTTGAGATTGTTCTGGGTCCTAGAAGTCATATAAAGACGATGGACGAGGGCGATAGCAAGGGCAAGGCTATCCTGGTGGACAGGAATACAAAAATTATTCTGGAAAAGGACGAGTATGGTACCGTCGGCTGGGTTGAGGGTCGGATGGAAACAAGATTGGATCCCGACAGCAATCTGACCAAGCTGACATTCGAGACCCGCAGGGAGGGTGAGACCACGGGCGGCGATCCTTTGAAGGATGGTGATTATGTCGATCGCCGCGAAACGGTGGGCGTGTATGATAAGCTGATCAAGGTTCAGCTCAAGAAAGTCGACCATGACGAAAAAGCCACAAAAGAAATTTATGAGTTTGAGGTTGTCCCATCGTCAGGAGAAGAGCGGCGTTTGTACTCAAGACGGGCGCGTCTGTATGAGGTACTGCCTTCGGTGCTTTTGGATCTCATGGAACTGACCCCCTACGACATCCGGATGGGCATGCCCCGCATGACCACCGGTGAAACGACCGCTCTGGCGAGTGCCAAGGGGGAATCCGTGACGATACCCCAGGCTCGCAGCGGGGTCTGGGTACGCGTGGCTGCCAGTGATGGCGAGCGTCAGGCGGAGACATCAACGACGGCCACGGGCTTTCGCGGTCAGTCTCTGGCGTGGGATGTGAAACAGACCGGCTTGGAGGCAGGTCTGGATATTTCGCTTGATGACGGCCTGATGCTGGGCATGAACGCGCATTGGCGGCAGAACAAGGCGACAGTTGCGAATACCGGCAAGGTGGAGGCGACCGGCATGGGTCTGGGCGTGTCTCTGACCTGGACGGATGCCAATGGCCTCTATGTAGACGGCCAGCTGGGCTACACCCGCTTCTCGGACATTAAGATGATGTCCTCCGATGCCGATGGCTGGATCACCTCCACGGTTGGAGGCAGCGGTCTGGCCGCCGGGATCGAAGTGGGTCAGCGGATGAGTTGGGCCGACATGACCGTGACCCCGCGTGGGGGTCTGTCCTGGTCGTCGGTGGACATGGATGCCTTTGACGAGCCGACCAGGATTGCCGGTGCCGGTCGGGTGGCTCTGGAGAAGGGGGAGAGCGTTCAGGGTCGTGTCGGCGTTGTGGCCGAGATGGGTTCGGCGGATGCAGACACGCGACTGTATGCGTCGGTGGATGTGGAGCACGAGTTTTCGTCGGAGCGTGAAGTGTCGGCTCCGGGCACTCGGCTCAAGACTGAAGCGGAACCGACCTGGATTCGTGCCGGTGTTGGCGGTTCGCTGCCATTGGGTGGTGATGATGCGTTGATGCTGGCGGGCGATGCCTTTTATGCGACGGCGGGCAGCGGCAACACGGACTTTGGTGGCGGTGTGGCCTTGACTTTCCGCTTCTAAACTGATGGTCGTCGGGGGGAGGATGTCACAATCGATCGATCCGTCCGACGACCGTATCATTCTGGCTTGACAGGGTAGGGCTTTAGTGCCTTGCGATCAAGCAAGAGCTTGGTACGGCTCGGCGGCAAGAATACAGCCTGTAATGTGCGGGTTCGTTGATTGGCGAGGTTAGAGTCTGCGAGGCAGATAGCATCCGGTGCGCGGATGCCGGTATTGGGTACGCTTCCTGACGGCGTTTTCTCATTGCTCTTTTTGCTCTGTTTTTGATTCGCCGCGGTCCCTCCTTGAGGCTGAGACGAAATGTATCTGGTTCGTCGTCCTGAGCAGACCGTGCTGGTTGTGATGTGCGACCTACAGTGTCTGGCAAGATGTTTGTCCCTTGCTCCACAAGGTATCAGTCAATGGAACAGGATTCCAAAATCGTGACGCAAGCCGAGCACCGGAGGATAACGGAACCACCGGGAAGGTTCGTGAATCCGATTCCAGACCGAGACACCGCCAATTCAAGAGATTTTGGAATTGCGGCTCTCATTTCCTGATAGAATATGAGACACTCATTACTCTTGAGGGACGGGATTGGTGATCGCAGAAGACGGCAAAAGGAGACCTGCAGCCTTGATTACGGGAGGCGCGGTCCGGTTAGGTCGAGCAATGTGCATGTCTCTTGCCAAAAGAGGGTACGATATCGCCTTGCATTACAACGCCTCTCGACATGAGGCCGAAACGGCCCTGAAGTCATTGCTTGGATTTGGGGTTCGGGCCGTGCTGTTGCAAGCGGACCTGCTTCAAGACGACGAGATCCAGAATCTTGTGCCGCGGGCATGCAGCGAACTGGGTTGTCCCTTGACCCTGCTTGTCAACAATGCCTCAATTTTCAAGAACGATTCAATTCAGTCCGCAACATTTGAAACTTGGGATGAACACGTCCACACCAATCTCAAGGCCCCATTCTTCCTGACTCGGGACTTTGTCAATCAGTTGCCGAAAGCAAGTCAAGAGGATGAGAATGAGACCCGGGCTTTGGGATTGGTCGTGAACATTGTCGACCAAAGAGTATTGAAGCCGACACCATATTTTGCTTCCTATACATTGGCAAAGATGGCTCTGTGGTCCTTTACCCGATCCGCGGCCATTGCTCTGGCACCGCAGGTACGAGTCAATGCCATCGGCCCGGGACCAGCCATAAAGGCGTCATTTCAAACGTCGGAGCACTTCGAAAGTCAAAAATACAACACCATCTTGCGCTGCGGCTCGAGCCCGCAAGAGGTGGTTCAGGCCTTAAATTATCTTATTGACGCCCAATCTGTTACAGGTCAATTGATCTGTCCTGATGGTGGACAGCATCTGACCTGGAATCCCAAGTACTTTGGTGAAGACTATTGACAACAGTTGTGACCGCTAGCTCGGACGGACAGGAATGAACTGATGGACGTTCAATCGAACACCGGTGATATTGCTTCTGAAGACGGTCTGAAGTCCGGCCTGTCGGGCATTGAGTGCATTCGCCACTACGTGCGGAACTTGGATGGCAGTCCGGGTGTCTATCGCATGATTGGAGCGAGCGGAGAAGTCCTTTATGTCGGCAAGGCACGCCACCTGAGAAACCGGGTTCGCAGCTACCTGAACCCGTCAAGCATGGGGCGGCGCATAGAAAAAGTGGTCCAGCTGACTCGGTCAATGATGTTTCTGACCACCAAGACCGAAACCGAGGCGCTGCTTCTGGAACAGAACCTCATCAAGCAGCTCAAGCCCGACTATAACGTGCTGTTGAGGGACGACAAGAGCTTCCCGACAATCTATCTCTCCGCACATGCCTTTCCCCAGATTCGCAAGCATCGCGGACGAAAGGAAGCCAAGGGGACGCATTTCGGTCCCTTTGCTTCGGCCACGGCTGTCAACCGCACCATAAACCATCTGCAAAAAATATTCATGCTTCGTGATTGCTCCGATTCGACATTCAACAATCGAACCCGCCCATGTCTTCAATATCAGATCAAGCGATGCTCGGCGCCATGCGTCGGCTACATTGAGCAAGGCGAGTACGCCGCGACCGTGGAAGATGCCAAGAACTTCTTGCTGGGCCGATCATCAAGAATTCAGAAACAGTTGGCAGACCAGATGGAACTGGCCGCCCAAATGCTTGAATTTGAAAAGGCGGCGGCACTGCGCGACAGGATACAGGCTCTTACCCAGATTCAGTCCGTTCAGGGAGTCAATCCTCAATCAGTGGGAGAAGCCGATGTGATTGGCCTGTACAGGGAAGGGAGTCAGGCTTGCGTACAGGTATTTTTTATTCGAGCCAACCAGAACTGGGGGAACAAGGCCCTTTTTCCCAAAACAGGCGAAGGGGCCATGGAGGAAGAGATCCTTCAGGCATTTATCGGTCAGTTTTATGGCAACAAGACACCGCCGAAAGAATTGATACTGTCTCACAACATTGAAGATCCGGATCTCATGGAACCCATCTTGAGTTCCAAGCTTGGCAAGAAAGTCAGATTGACTGTACCCAAAAGAGGTGAGCGGGCCATGCTGGTTGAGAATGCAATCCGTAATGCCAGGGAGGTCTTGTTAAGGCAGCTGTCAGAACTGGCCAACCAGAAGCGCCTTTTGACGGCTTTGGCGGAAGCCTTTGATTTGCCCGAAGCGCCGAACAGAATCGAGGTTTATGACAATTCCCATATTCAGGGGGCGCATCCCTATGGGGTCATGATTGCTGTTGGCAAGGAAGGGTATCTTAAATCGTCCTACCGCAAGTTCAAGATCAAAAACGCGGATCTGACTCCGGGGGATGATTATGGCATGATGCGCGAAGTCTTCAACCGACGATTCAAGAGGCTGTTGGGAGACGGTTCACGGCAAGGTGACAGCGAGTGGCCGGATTTGGTCGTCATTGACGGTGGAGAAGGGCAGTTGACTGCCGCCAGTCAGATCCTGGATCAACTCGGCGTCAAGGACGTGAGACTGATGAGCATCTCAAAAGGGACCAACCGGCGACACGATTCCGAAACGTTTCACTTTGTCGATGCACCCAAGAAGCAACTTGATGCCAATGACCCGGTGCTGTACTTCATTCAGAGAATGCGGGATGAGGCCCACCGTTACGCAATTGGATCTCACCGCACGGCAAGAAGCAAGTCCATGAGCACCTCATCTCTGGAGGATATTCCGGGGGTAGGGTCTCGGCGCAAGCGTGCCCTGTTGTCGCATTTCGGGTCGTCCAAGGCCGTGGCTCAGGCCGCTGTTGAAGACCTGAAGGCCGTGGATGGCATCTCGGCATCTTTGGCTGAGGTCATTTTTGATCATTTCCGGTAGGTTGGTCAGACAGTATTGCGGGTTCCAAATGAAGATAACGATGCCAACCTATCTGTCGATATTTCGTCTTCTTGCCGTTCTGATCATTACGCTAGGTTTTCTCATTCTGGATCGACCTGAAGCCGACATTTTTGCCGTTCTTCTGTTTGCCATCGCTGCAGCGACTGATTTTCTTGATGGAATGATAGCCCGACGGTTCAACATGGTCTCCATGCTCGGTAAAATCATTGATCCGATCAGCGACAAGATTCTCGTGATGAACGCCTTTCTGCTGATTCTTGTGTTCTACAATCTGTCCAGTTGGACAATCGTGCCCATTGGCATCATCTTGTTTCGCGAGTTGTTCATCACTGGACTGAGAGAGTTTCTGGCCAACGAAAAGGTGCAAATGGAAGTCACTTTTTTGGCCAAGCTGAAAACGGCTCTCCAGATGGTCACCATAGTGGCTGTTTTCCTTTCGGGTGTTCTGGTCGGTGGCAGCGACTTGGGGTCGTCAAGGCCGCTGGAGTGGCTGTGTGTCAGTCTGATTTGGCTGTCTGGCATCCACTCGCTGGTAACGGGATGGGGTTATTTTCGGAATGGCATGAGGCTTTTGGAAGTGAGGTAATGGTCAGGATATTGTATTTCTCGTGGATACGAGAGAGGGTCGGAGTCGACCAAGAAGAAATTGAAACCGAATCCCAGAATGTCAGGGAACTCATTGAGGAATTGCGGGCTCGGGATGAACGCTACAGATTTGCCTTCTCGGACCTGTCGTCGGTTCGGGTGGCTGTCGATCAGGAGTTAGGCAATTTCGACACGGCAATTGGCCGTGCCGCTGAAATTGCCTTGTTCCCTCCCATGACGGGCGGCTAACAATGCAAATTGCCATTCAGGAAGAACCGTTTTCACTGGCTGAAGAATACAGGCAGCTTCTTGAGACATGCCCAGAAGTTGGGGCCGTCGTCAGTTTTTCGGGCGTTGTCAGGAACAATCCGGCTCAAAATCTGTGCTATCTTTACATTGAGCACTATCCGGAGATGACGGAAAAGGCGATCGGAAAGATGATGGCCGAAGCCTGTAACCGATGGGCCTTGGATGGATGCAAGGTGATACACAGGGTCGGTCAGCTGCAGCTTGGCGACGAAATCGTTCTGGTTCTTACAGCGTCGAAACACCGCAAGGATGCCTTTGAAGCCGCTGAATTCCTGATGGATTTCCTTAAATCAAGAGCACCATTCTGGAAAAAGGAAGTTGCCGAGACCGGGACCGAATGGGTTGCCAGCAACGATTCGGACGAAACCGCGCTGGGGAGATGGACAGAAGATTAGGGAAAATCTCATCTTTGCTGGCCTTGTTCGAGTTGATACACTCGATCCTGAAGATACCGCATTCTCTCAAGGTACTGGCTGTTTTCCTCTTTCAGCCCTTCGATGTCATTTTCCAGCATGGCCTTGGTCTCTTCCAGTTCATGTCGCGCTTGGTCCCGTTCCAGCTCAATCTGGCTCAGGTAGGTGTTGAATCCTTTCAGTGCCTTGTCCTCATCGTTCATGCTGGACTGAAATAGCTTGACGTGCAGCTTGGCTCCAACCCAGCCCAAGGCAAACATGACGCCGGCAAATGATGCAAAAAACAAAAGAAACTCAATTCTACCCATGTATCCGCACTGGCTGAAAGTTAGTTGTTGTCGTCCGCAATGTGCTGAATGACAATGCGCCGATTTTCGGCTCGTCCTTCCCTTGTGTTGTTGCTGGCGATCGGAAATTCTTCACCGTAGCCCACGGCCACAAGGTTATCACTGATCACGCCCTCAAGGTTGATGGCATACAGTATCGCGTTGGCTCTGTCCTGGCTTAGCTGAAGATTCTTGCTGGCTCGTCCGGAACTGTCAGTATGCCCTCCAATCTCCCACTTGAAGTGAAGACATTCCTGCAAGACTGGCGCCAGGGCCTTGATCGTCCCTGCCGTCGCTTCATTGATTTCATTGGAGCCAGAATCAAATGTGATTCTCGTTTCAGCCAGGACCTGATCGATACGGGCAGTACATTCATTCAGCGAAGGCAAGCCGGCAAGACGTATCTCGTCGTCAACCGTTACACGCAACGAAAAGTTTCCGGGACCATGTACTGATGTCACGATGGCTTTGATACGATTTCGATCATCCTGGGTCAATGCAGTCCCTTCGACGGCAATAAGATCGTCTTGGACGGAGATGGTACCCGCATAAAGCATCTCGAATGCCTGCAAACCGGAAACCAGCGCGTCTAGATCAAGCGGTTTGCTTTCGTCCGACACTGTCAAGAAATCACTGACCTGCTCCGGTAAAAGGTAGGAGTCCAAGAGTTCGAGTATCAGGTTTTGTGTCAGTTGATCTGGAACGTTTCCATAAACGGAAACCAATCCGTCTGGTTCCTTGATGACAAGCAGGTCTTTCTCGACTTCCTGAGCGTTATCAGCCGTCACGACCCGCATAATGAAGTCATGAGGGATTATGTCCTTCACGACACCTTCAATGTCATCCAGCTGGCCTTTGGGGGTATCGGGACTGAACACGATTGATACGGATCGGTCAGAAACCATTAATTCGCTGTTGCTCATGGCAGCCAAGGCATTGATCAGATTGGCGATGAGCTCGGGCCAGTCATCAACGGGTTGGCCTCTGGCGAGCTTGCAGACAGCCTCATGCTCGGTCGAATGGCTGTCGAGAACCTTTCCCAGTTCGCTCAGCCCGTCTACAGTCTCGGAATGACAACTCTTGACTTCATGCCCATCGGGCGAAAAAATCATGTGAAAGGTATACGGCCTGATGATGTGCAAGGGCGCGGTAATCTCTAGCTGCAACTCTACATCTGCGGGTTTTGAATCGGTCAGTGCCTGAATGACTTCGTCCTTGAGCGCTTGCGTATTCAAGCTACTGGAGACCTCGATGCGGTTGCCGGCGACGGCGACAACGCCGGATTTCAAGTTCTTGAGTATGTGCGGTACAAATTCCAGCGCAGGCTTCCAGGTTTTTTCGAGTTCGAGATTTTTACTGTGACTATGGTCTGACAAAGATTGATCAACGGCCATCCTGTTCAGATCACGGATCAGCCGGGCATGAGAATCTCCATTGGGGAACTGACCAAATACGGATACACGGTTGTCCTCAAGCAGAATTTGAATCGCGTATGCCTTCTCATGCACGTAGGAATCTTCGGGTGCGTCTATTCGGTTTATGATCCGTGCTCGGTCAAGGACACTTTCGGCTTGGGCCATAACGCTCAAATACTCAAGCTGGCTGGGAGCTGGGCCTGTCAAAATTGCATTGCTTCCGTCAGGTGTAACAGTCAACCATTGATTGTTGGGCTGCGCCAGGATTTTGGCAAAGGCTCTCCGAGTATGACTTTCCAGGAGTGACAAGCCCAAGAGGCTGGCCATGACAAACCAGACCAACCCGCACCCACCAAAGAGAAAGATGAGTTTCAGGGGAGAGCTCAAAAACCACTTGATGGGGCCCAAACCTGACAATGTCAAACGGAATTGGCTCAACATGATCAGAAAAGCAATGAAATCGCCAAACCGGCCACGAAAAGCAGACCGCCCCCTCGATTGGCCCTGAACAAGTGCAGGCAGACAGAGGGAGAGTCGATATCCAATCGGGTGAGTTGCCAAACCAAATGCAACCCGAATGCAAACACCGAGAGAAATGCTACGGTCAGACCTATCCAGTCAAGGTTCTCGTTGTAGGTGTAATAGGTGGCCCAAAGCAACAAAATAATAATTGCCAGCATAAAGCCAATAAGCCAAGGCCTTGTCTTGTGCCCAAATAACAGGGCCGTGGATTTGATTCCGGTCAGCCGATCGTCCAAGCTGTCCTGATGAGCGTAGATTGTATCGTAAAAGAGAGTCCAGCACATGCCCGCCAGATAAAGGAGTACAGGTTGCAGGCTCAATGATCCGACATGAGCGGCCCAGCCAAGCAATGCCCCCCAGTTGAACGCTATGCCCAGAAAAATCTGGGGCCACCAGGTGAATCTTTTGGCAAATGGGTAGATCGCTACAGGGACAAGTGAAGCCAATCCCAGAACGATGGTGAATGGATTGAAGGTGACCAGTATGGCCAAAGCCAACAAGCTCTGGATGGCAAGCCACAAGTAGGCTTTCGGCCGTGCAATCCGGCCCGAGGGAAGAGGGCGGGATTGGGTTCGTGCAACATTCGCGTCCAGTTGATGGTCGGTCAGATCATTCCAGGTGCATCCAGCTCCCCGCATCAAAATGGCCCCCAATAGACACCCAAGGAAAATCCACAGATCAAACCAGGTGGGTTGGTCGGTATAATTCAAGGCTAAAAGCAATCCCCACCAGCAGGGAATCAGCAAGAGCCACCAACCGATGGGGCGGTCCCAGCGTGACATCTGAACATAAGGCAGAAACCAGGCCGGAGACAGCCTTTCGGCCCAATTGAAGTCCGTGGCATCGACAACGCGTTGAGCAGAAAAATTTTTCATTGGCATTGTCTTGGTCGGCTCCTAAATCAGGCGTATGAGAAATCGCCAGATTCGGTCCAGGTTATTTGTTCAAGCACCATTGTCGAAAGGGACGATTATAACCATTACCGATCGCCAGTTTCACTATCTTAAAAATGTTCTCAGGGTCAAGACCGATCAATCGATTTCTCTATTCAACGGATTGGATGGTGAATGGCTATGCTCGGTCGGTGAGATTGCGGCCAAGCGGATAGTTGCGACCTGTCATGAACGGACTGCCAGGCAAACCCGGTTACCCGATGTGTGGTATCTGCCCGCTCCACTTAAGAAAACCCGATTTGACTTTGCCGTTGAGAAGGCAACCGAACTCGGTGTCTCCCGAATTGTTCCGGTGGTCACCGAGTTGACCCAGACCTCCCGTGTGGCAACGGATCGACTGCAGAAGATAGCCCTTGAGGCCACCGAACAGTGCGGTGGACTTGAGGTGCCCAAGGTTGACCAGCAAGTCAAACTCAACGACTTGCTTCGGGACTGGCCAAAAAACCGCACATTGTTGTTTTGTGACGAAAGCAACCATATCTTTGATGCCAAGCTCTTCGAGCACAATGAGACGGAATCGCTGGCGGTTCTGGTGGGCCCTGAAGGGGGATTTTCTGAATCGGAACGCGATGTCATCAAAGCCCAGCCCCATGTCCGACCTGTATCTCTTGGACACCGCATTCTGCGGGCGGAAACGGCAGCCGTTGCGGCTCTCACGCTGATCAACCTTCTAGGGTTGAAGCAAACGAATCAGAATCGGTCGCGGATGAATTGAGTATGCAAAGACAGACTGGCTTTGAACAGGCTTGACTTGCCTGCCCCTGAACCCGACGATGGAAGATCTGTAGAGTCCCATTTCAAATAACGGAACAGTACGTCACGCCATGTCCATTCCTCAAGCCGGCGGCACGGTCATTGAAAGCTTCGAGCAACTTGTAGGCTTCTTCGAAGCCGGATGCAAGCCCATGAGTCGGTGGCGCATTGGCACCGAGCATGAGAAATTCGGCTTTAACGCCGCATCAAGACAACCCCTTGCCTACGAAGGTGACTGTTCGATCAAGACATTGCTGACCGGGCTCAAGGACAGTTTTGACTGGCAGCCTGTTTACGAAGGACAGCACCTGATTGGGTTGACCAAAAATGGAGCCAACATTTCCTTGGAACCCGGTGGACAGATCGAGCTTTCCGGCGCTCCGCTCACCAATCTTCACGCCACGCGCAGCGAACTGGACCGGCATTTGCACGAGATCAATCACGTCGGTCGTGAGATGGGAGCCAAATTTCTGGCTATTGGAGCCGCTCCGGAATGGCCCCATGAACACATGCCGGTCTTGCCAAAGGGACGCTATAAGCTGATGACCGATTACATGCGCAAGGTTGGGCGGTTCGGCGTCAACATGATGTACAGAACCTGTACGGTGCAGGTGAACCTCGACTACAGTTCGGAGGCGGACATGGTCAAGAAGTTCAGGGTCGCGCTGGCCTTGCAACCTGTGGCGACGGCCCTGTTTGCCAACTCCCCCTTTTTTGAGAGGAAACGGTCGGGATATATGTCTACACGCAGCCGGTTCTGGCTGGATCTGGATCAAGACCGCACCGGAATGTTGCCTTTTGTGTTCGATGAGGGATTCGGTTTTGAGCGCTGGGCTGAGTATGCCATTGATGTTCCCATGTACTTCGTGCTGCAAGACGGCAATTTTCTGGATGCGCGCGGACTTTCCTTTCGTTCCTTTACAGAAGGAAAACTGCCCATCCTGCCGAACCGCTTGCCCAGGGATTCTGACTGGGCCAATCATCTGACGACCATCTTTCCCGAAGTTCGTGTCAAGAGATTCATCGAAATGCGCGGTGCCGACATGGGATCAAGACAGCATGTCTTGGCTCTGCCAGCTTACTGGACAGGCCTGATGTACGATCAAAGGGCCCTCGATGGAGCGTGGGAGCTGGTAAAGAGCCTGGATGAGGACATGCGCGAGGGGTTGAGGGAAGAAGCCGCCCGTTGCGGCCTCAAAGGATCTTACAAGAATGTCAGACTGTTGGATCTGGCTCAGGAGACGCTGAAACTCGCACACTCCGGTCTGAGCCATCGTGGAGAGCGCTCCTTGCAATGGGACCGCAAGGACGAGACGCAGTATTTGGAACCGCTCTGGGATGCCGTTCAATCCGGACAGTCTCCGGCGGAGTTGCTGATAGACAAGGTCGCACACGAATGGAATGGCAATCTCGAGCCGATCTACGACTATTGCAGCATCGAATGAGATGCGAACAAGACCAGCCCGATGACGGGTATGAGTTCAGAATTTTATTCGGGATTCCTGACCGGCCAGAATCCGTTGGATGTTGGGGCGATGCCGGATCCACACGAGAACGGTCAGCGGGATTGACAGCCAAAGATAGTCATGGGAACCCAGAAGGGCCAAAACAATCGGGTATGCCAAAACGGCGATCAGGGCTGCAAGAGAGGCCATTCGGGATAATCCGGCAATCCCCAGCCAAACGCCGGCAACGATTGTTCCGGCAAGTGGTGTGACCGCAAGCGTGAGGCCAAAAAACGTAGCGACACCCTTGCCCCCCTTGAAACGATGCCAGATCGGCCACAGGTGCCCCAGGAAACAGGCCATTCCAGTCATTTGCATCAGGACAGGATCATCCGTCATGATCTTGACGGCCAACACCGGGAGAAATCCCTTGCTCACATCCAGAATCAGGGTCAAGCCGGCCGCCCAGTGATTTCCAGTCCGCAGAACATTGGTCGTTCCCAGGTTTCCGGAACCGATTTCCCTCAAGTTGCCCAAACCGAAACACTTGGCCATCAAGACGGCAAACGAGACAGACCCAAGCGCATAGGCCGAGACGATGAAGAACACCATTGCGAAGACAGGCGTATCCAAGGATTCCATTGGCCTTAACGACTGTAAACCAGTTTCCCTCCAACCATCGTATGGATGACTTTTCCTTGCAGGGTCTGTCGGTCGAAGGGGGTGTTTTTTGATTTGGACGAGAGAGTGTGTCGATCCAGAACAAAGGGCTGATCGGGATCAAAAACAATGAGGTCAGCCAAGTGACCCTTGGCCATACGTCCCGATTCCAGCCCGAGGCGTCGGGACGGATTGTAGGATAGCACTTCGAAGAGTTTGGGCAGACCGATTTCATCGGCATGGTACAGCCGCAGTGCCACGGGTAAAAGCGTTTCCAGTCCGACTGCTCCGCTTGCGGCAGTATCATAAGGCAGGCGCTTTGATTCCTCATCTTGGGGCGTGTGCATGGAAGACAGGATGGAAATGATCCCTTCCTGTACGGCACTTACAACCGCCTGGCGGTCTTCTTCGGCCCGCAAAGGGGGCTTGATCTTGAAGAAGGTTCGATACTCTCCGACATCCAGATCGTTCAAGGTCAGGTGGTGAATGGATACTCCGGCCGAGACATCCAATTGTCGATCGAGTGCATTTCTAAAGATGGTTAAGCCTTCGGACGTTGTAACCTGATCCGCATGGTAAACGGCATGGGTCAGTTCGACCAGAGCCAGATCTCTTTCCAGCCCTATTCGTTCAGCCATCGCCGGAACGCTTGCAAGACCCTTGAGGGTAGCAAACTGGCCAGCCGTGGCCGATGCTCCCTTTGTCAGCCACGGATCTTGCGGATGTCCCATGACGGGCACCCCGCGTTGAGCACAGTACTTCAGGCAATTGGCCATGACCTTGGCATTCGTGATGAAATGATCACAGTCCGAGAAGGCTATCGCGCCGGCCTGGCGCAACAAGGCAATTTCAGCGATTTCCTCGCCCCTGCGGCCCTTTGTCAGAGTGGCCATTGGGAATACCCGAATGCGGGTGGCGGACTGGGCTCGTCGAACGAAGAACTCAAGGGTTTCGGGATTGTCTATGGACGGTGTGGTGTCCGGCCGTGTGACCATGGTCGTGACGCCTCCCTTGGCCGCGGCCAGCCCCGCCGTTCTGAAACTCTCCTTGTGTCGTTCGCCGGGCTCGCCGATCTTCACTCCAATGTCGACGATTCCCGGCGCAATATACAAGCCCTGGCAGTCAACGCATTCGGTGTCAGCCGGGACCTGTATGGGACGATCCTGGACATCAACGATTCGGTCGCCGTCAATGGCCACATCACCATCCAGAACGGAACCGGCTTGCGGGTCAATGATGCGCGCATTCCTGAAGACCAGCATGGCATTCACAGAGCGTCGTCAGCGGTGCGGGACTGACACAGGAGTTGCATGACGGCCATCCGGGTCGCCACACCGATTTCGACCTGATGCTGAATAACCGAGTGATTGATGTCATCGGCCAGTTCGCCATCTATCTCGATACCCCTGTTCATGGGACCGGGGTGCATCACGATCGCATCGGGCTTGGCGAATTTCAGATTGTCGTAATTGAGACCGTATGTGCTGTAGTATTCTCGAATTGACGGAACATACGCGGCTTCCATGCGTTCCGTCTGCAATCGGAGCATCATGATCACATCGACATCCCGAATGCCCTCTTCAAACTGGTCGTGAACCTCAACTCCAAAGCGTTCGACATGCGACGGAATAAGAGTGCTTGGGCCCACCAGACGAACGGTGCTGTTCATTTTGCTGAGGAGCAGCAAGTTGGACCGGGCCACGCGAGAATGCTTGATATCACCACAAATGGCTATTTTCAGGCCGCTCAAGGTATTCTTGGCCTGGCGGATGGTGAGTGCGTCAAGCAACGCCTGGGTCGGGTGCTCGTGTGTTCCGTCCCCAGCGTTGATCACAGCGCAATGAACCTTGTCGGCAATAAGGCTCGGTGCACCCGATAGCGGATGGCGTATGACCAGCAAGTCCGGTTGCATGGCGTTCAGGGTCAGAGCGGTGTCAATGAGGGACTCGCCCTTTCGGAGCGAACTGTGCGTGACGCTGAGATTCATCACGTCCGCACCCAGGCGCTTGCCGGCCAGTTCAAAACTGGCCTGAGTGCGTGTCGAGTTCTCAAAAAAGAGGTTCACCAGAGTCTTGCCCTCAAGTAGGCCTTGGCGCTTGAGCGACTGACGGTTGATCTGGATGAATTCCTCGGCCTTGTCCAAGATTGTCTCAATCGTCGGAACCGAAAGTTTTTCAATGCTTAACAGGTGTCTTATGTTCAGATTCCCAACAACCACGTATCCGGTGCAAAGAGCAACCTATCAAATTTCCTTCAATAAACTAAAATGATGTGGGGATAAAAATAACTTTATTGTTGGCCGGACGAATCACAAGCCGGCGGTTTGCAGATTGATTCATGGAACTGAATGGTGATCTGAGGGAGTTGCTGCGGTATCAGGTTGAACTTGGTATTGACGAGGCCATTACCACGAAGTCGATAAACAGGCTGGCATCCCCGAAATCCTTTCAAGAAAAAATTGCGCTACAATCAGCGCCAGAGCCACGACCTGACATTCATCCAACGCCGACAGAGGCATCTCGTCCTCATACCCTGATACCGCCAAGCAAGCCGCCCGCTATCAGCACAGCGACACAAAGGGCTCTTGAACTTGTATCTCAGGTGAATACCCTTGAGGAACTGAGAGAGGCTCTGGGACAGTTCGAGGAGTGCGACTACCGGAAAACGGCCAAGAATCTGGTTTTTTCCGATGGCAACCCGGAGGCCATGATCATGATCGTCGGTGAAGCGCCCGGCCGGGAAGAAGATGTTCAAGGGAAGCCGTTTGTCGGCCAGTCGGGACAACTCCTTGAGAAGATATTTTCCGAAGCCGGCTTGTCACGTCATCATCAAAAGCCTCACGAATCGCTTTATATCACGAACTCTATCAACTGGCGACCGCCGGGTAATCAGACACCCCCACCAGAGGACATTGCAATGTTCAGGCCCTTTCTCATGCGGCATATTGAGTTGATCAAGCCGAAAATTCTGGTGCTGACGGGCAATTCTTCCTGTCAGGCCGTCATCAATCAATCCGGTATAACAAAGTTGCGGGGCAACTGGATTGAACATGATGACTACTTGATCATGCCGATCGTTCATCCGGCTTTTTTGCTCAGAAATTTTGCCTTCAAGAAGCGGACCTGGACGGATGTTCTGAGAATCAAGCAACAGCTGGGGAAACAGGCTTAGACCGTGAATCAGCGATCCGACATCGAATTTGTGCCGGTCAATATGGCCCTGATGACCGTGTCGGACACGCGCACTCTGGAAAATGACAAATCCGGCCAGATCCTTCGGGACAAGGCAATTGAAGCTGGCCATCATGTCCGTGAACGCGTCATTGTACAAGACGATTTGGCAACGATAGTCAGACAGTTGACGAAATGGGTTGACGCTCGCGATATTGATGTCGTCATTTCGACGGGAGGAACAGGCCTGACAGGACGCGATGTCACGGTTGAGGCCCATCAGAGCTTGTACGAAAAGGAAATAACCGGATTTGCGACTATTTTTGCCTTGGTCTCATTTTCCGCGATCAAGGCCTCGGCAGTACAGTCCCGGGCTTGTGCCGGCGTTGCGAATGGAACGTATCTTTTTGCTCTTCCGGGATCACCCGGAGCCTGTCTGGATGCTTGGGAAGCCATTTTGCGCCCGCAATTGGACATTCGAAACAGGCCATGCAATTTTGTCGAGATCATGCCGCGCTTGGAAGAGCACAAAAGACAGAAGTGATCACGGTTCGCTCCATGAAGTCAACATGACAGGACCTGGACGATTGGTCATCCCCGCCCAGCCGGTTGGATCAACATGAGATTGGACCTTCATTATCCGGCTATCGCCGATTTGCGAAAGAGGGCCAAGCGGCGCATCCCCCACTTTGCCTTTGAATATCTTGATAGCGGAACAGGGATACATGAATTGGGAGTGTATGGTAACCGTGAAGGACTGGATCAGGTGAAATTTCTCCCGACCATCCTGAAGGGCTCCATCGACTTTGAATTGTCTCGGTCATTCATGGGAAAGTCATACTCCTATCCATTTGGGGTTGCACCGGTGGGCATGGCGGGAGCCATTTGGCCGGGAGCGGAAAAGATGCTGGCCCAGGCCGCCCATGAATTTAACATTCCGTTTGGCTTGTCGACCGTCGCCACGGCGGTTCCCGAGGATGTGGGTCCCCTGGCCAAGGAAAATGGCTGGTTTCAGTATTATGCCGCTGAGGACCGAAAAATCCATCTCGACATGCTGCGTCGAGTCCGAGAGGCCGGCTTTTCCAAGCTTGTAATAACTGTTGACGTGCCGGGTGAAAGTCGGCGTGAACGACAAAGACGGGCATTTCTCGAACTGCCATTCAGGCTCAATCCCAAGCTGCTCTTGTCGATCCTGATCTGTCCTGCTTGGTGCAAGGCTGTCATAGTCGAGGGCATACCGCGGTTGAAGTTTGTCGACAGTTATACCGACGTCAATACAGCAGGACGATTCACACACGCCGGAAAGGCCATACGCGGCTATCCCGACTGGGATTTTTTCAAGCGGCTCCGTCAGGAATGGGATCTTGATCTGATTGTGAAGGGGGTTTTAGATCCCGAAGATGCGGTCAAGCTGAAGGAGGAGGGTGCAGACGGAATTTGGGTTTCAAATCATTCGGGTCGTCAGTTTGAGGGAGGACCTGCGTCAGTGATTCAGTTGCCTCTCATCAGAGAGGCGGTGGGTCGTGACTACCCACTGGCTTTTGATTCCGGCATTTCGGGCGGACTTGACATTCTCAGAGCTTATGCTCTTGGGGCGGACTTTGTATTCTTGGGGCGGGGCTTTCTGTATGCCGTTGCAGCCTTTGGCTACAAGGGGGCTGTCCACCTAATCCATATCTTGGCTGAAGATCTGAAGGCCAACATGGCTCAGATTGGCATTGCTCATCTGAGCGAAGCCCGCAAGAGGCTCTGCAGCGGCATTTCATCCAACAGACTTTAGTAAGAAACACAAACCATAGCCAAACTCATGATATTGACCGGCGTGGAGGTGTATTGAGCATCAGCATAGGGCTTTGACTGTCCATGAATTACATGCCTTGTTTCTGCAAGATTAACCAGCAATAGACGTATGTCCTGAGTGAGTGTCATTATCCAATGTTCTTGTTTGCTGATTAATGGCCATTCTCATGATCCCAGTAGTCCTTCCACTCCTTCCAAGGTTTAAGAAATTTGACCATGTCTTCACCCAATTTATGGGGCTTATGTACCTAACTTGAAAGTCAGATCTTGAATGGTTCCAAGGCTTTATGTGAGCGAACTGACCTGTGTGTCGCGGGGCAACTTCACGCCGAACCGGTCCTTGAGATACGATACATACAGGTCAATGACCCAAGCCCGCTTCTGCTACAATACCCTCGAATGTTCCGGCGTGGGTCTTGTTTGTGCCGAGAAGTATCGGACACAATCCTGGTACCAGCTAGGGGCATCGACCGGGTATTCTTGATTCCAGGTTAGCGATATAAGCCCCCAATAAAAGGGAATTATATCCATTAGTGCCATTTTTCCGTTGAAATTCGTGTTCGAGTGTCTCCAACCAATTGTCGGGCATCAAGGGTCGGCGTGGAACGCCTGTCCGGAGCACAGCCCGACAAGAGCTGGAAGGCGTTCTTCAGTCCGGGGTCGTTCGAGACGAAGGACTGGAATTGATGTCAAACAACCGGGATGGCACCGATGGATATAATCCCCCTTGGCAAGCTTGGGCATCTACGGCTTGAAGCCGTCTTTCGGGTCGGCCGGCTGCTCTGGATCTAACGGCTCGGGCTGGGACGGTTCCGGCTCCGTGGCTTGAATAATGTAATCCATGAAAGACGGAATCCCCGGTTCCCATGTGCCATCCTTGCGGCCCTCGACAATGAAGCCGACATGCCGCAGCAGCCGTCCCTGAGCGGCGGCCCGATCCCCATACAGTCCCCTCAACATCTGATGCAAGGTCAGATACCGCACGACGCCGTTGCGACGCTTGAACTCAAGGGCCGTTGCACGCACCAGGTCATGGTTGTCGGCGTGGATGAAATCGGCGGCGAGACTGGCATAGTGACGCTGGCGAAGAGGGTGCGCTGTGGCGATGGCCCGTCGGCATGCCTCCATATCCAGATGCATGCCTCCCGATTCGCCGACGTGCTCGAACGCCGCATGACCATAAAGTTGCAGGAACCATGGGTAACGGTCGGCGGCCCGTGCCAGGGTCCCGATGGCCTTGTCATCCGCCGTTATGCCCGCTGTGCGCAACGGCTCCCGAATGACGGCCCACGCGGCCTCCGCGTCCAGGCAGCCAATCGGCATCTTCTGGCCGCGATCGCTAAAGCTGGCCCCACACCCCTTGATGCACTCCACGAGATCTGGCGTGCCCGCCAGGACCAGGACAGTGGGGCGATCATGCCCAGCCTCCTGCACGGCGTTGAAGAGAAGGCGCAAGGCCTCGGGCTCGACCATGTGGGCCTCATCCAGCGTGATCAGCACCGGTGCCCCCAGATCCACCAGCGACTCGCTGGCACTCCGATCCGGTGACTGCGGCAGGGTCAAGGTCAGGGATCCGAGACCGAAGCGGAACTCGGCCTCATGCGCCGTCATCGCCCTGATGTCATGGATGAGCGACGACTGGGCCAAGGGCGTCTTCAGCAAGAGTTTGCGGGCCTGGTCCCAGGCCCTCTCACTCATCCCGGAAGCATCCGCCGACATTTCTTCTTCGCCGAGCGCGGCCATAGCTTCGCCGATCACCTCTATGCGCGGGCGAAACAGGCTTTGTCTCATGCCCGCCGCCGTGGCCACCCGATCGCTTTTCAGAGCGAGCAGAACGCTTGGATGGCGGCGTTTGCGAAGCTTCTCGTGCAGGGAACGAAGATGCACGGTCTTGCCCGTGCCGCGCGGCCCATACAGATACAGGGCCATGGGATCCGGATGCTCGGGATCGGCAAGAAGGTCACAGATCTCCGTCAGGGAATTCTCGACCTGAAGGCGCGGACCCATAAAGGGGGGAAGACGACCGAAGCCAGGCCGAAATGGATTGTGCAGTACAGATTCTGGCATGTCATGTCCCTTGCGGACAACGAAACGTCATGATGTGATGACTTTCTATAGATACCCAGATTATAGGTATTGGCAAATCGTGTTCATGTCAATATGCAGGATCAGGGTCACAAGGACCCGTTCATCGATCATGGATACTTCTGGGGATTTCCTGCTTATTGACAAGGGGGATGCCCACTCCGACGACAGCAATATAGTCCCCTTCCAATGGGACAATGGCACTATTGGATGTAATTCCCCAATAAAAGGGCCATGCTCAAGCATATTCGGGATTTGTATCGCGGAAGTCGTATTCGGGAATCCACACTGCAAATTATGGTGGATGAGTTCAGTGATTTCGGCGCTGCTGGGCGGCAAAAGGCAAATTAGAATCAATGCTCAAAGGATCCTTCGAAATTTTTTGGCAGTACTTTGAAGACAATTTGGAGAAATTGCTTACTTGGCAGGTCCCCAATGACTTCGTACTTGAATATCACAGCAAGTCACTCGCTAATCACTCTTTAGGTCAACGTGCTTCCGCTTTGATGCTATTTGTCTTGAGTCAGAGGGAAAATGACATTGTCATAATCGACCAGCCAGAAGATGACTTGGATAACCAGACGTTATACAACGATGTGATTAAGTTAATCCGTGAACTAAAACCGCAAGTGTAATTTGTCTTTACCACCCATAACGCCATTATTCCGGTATTGGGCGATGCAGAGCAGGTAATTGCCTGTGAGTATCTCAATGACCAGATTGAAGTTGCTTGTGGCAGCATCTATGATGTTGATGTTCAGCAACGCATAGTTAGCATCATGGAAACCGAAGAACTTTTAAGCATTATCGCGCGTGATGAAGACAGCCGACATCAATTCAAGGCAAACGTCAATAATCCATCTTCATTGGGTACAGAAATGGTCGCTTTTTCTAACGGCGATGGAGGCTTGATACTTGTCGGAGTCAACGATAAAGATGGTAGTATATCTGGATTGACGCGAGAAGATGTGAGCCGAATTAATCAGCTCATTTCGAATGCAGCAGCCAACAACGTTCAGCTGCCGATACATCCTTCTACTGAAAACATTCAACTTCCAGATGGCCTGGTCATTGTTGTGCGTATCAAACGAGGCATCAGCAAACCTTACATGGATGAAAAAGGCTTTGTTTGGGTAAAAAATGGCTCTGACAAGCGAAAGGTAACGGCTCGCGAAGAGTTGCAGCGTATGTTTCAAGAGGCTGCACTGGTTCATGCCGATACAACTCTGGTGAATGACACTTCCGACATTGAGATTGATCGGGAGTTTTTTAATTCATTTTTCGAAAGAGAATATGGGGAAGGCATCGAGAAGCAAGATGTTTCCTTCACCCAGCTTTTAGAAAACACGAGATTGGCCAAGGATGGTCAGTTGAATGTTTGCGGAACGTTACTGTTTGCAAAACGCCCCCAGATCTACCTTCCTGCCTTTATCGTAAAGTCCGTTGCCCTTCCGGGAGTTGATATTGCAGACGAGCATTACATTGACAGTCAGGATATTGGTGGCAAACTGTCGGATGTCTTCCAGAAATCGTTGGGTTTTGTTCTAGCAAATATCCATCACACTCAAAACGAGAAGGGGTTTAACTCGCTTGGCGAACCGGAAATTCCGCGGATTGCTTTAGAAGAACTGGTTGCCAACGCCCTCATCCACAGGGATTATTTCATATCAGCGCCAATAAAAGTACTGGTTTTTGCTGATCGTGTTGAAATCATTAGCCCGGGACACCTGCCCAACAACCTGACTGTCGCGAACATCAAGATGGGCAACTCAAATATTCGCAATCCAACCTTGGCTTCATTTGCCTCAAAGATTTTGCTCTATAGAGGGCTGGGTAGTGGCATCGTACGAGCGATCAAAGCTTATCCAGATATAGACTTAAAAGATGATAGAGATGCCAACGCGTTCAGAGTCATCATAAAACGCAGAGCAGAGCATAAAAGTTGACATGTGCATAGTGGTAGGAGCCAGAAAGGCGTGAATTCGAGCAACAACTTTTTACGATACAGAATTTGCCGAAAACCCCGAACAACCGTGCCCTGTGCCCCTTTTTGGGGAATTATATCAGTGCCATCCTTCGCTTTGACATTACTTCTTGTCCTTCGTCTTGAACGCCACGGGATTGAAGAACGTCTGTCGGATATTGCCCGACTGGGCTCCGGGCATGTTTTTCCATGCCGGGCTTTGACGTCTGATAGCTGGCTGAAGGCACCTCAGTATGAGTGCCAATGGAAAAATGTCACTATCAGATACAATTCCCTTTTCTTCTTGGGCCGGATTTTTTTCTCACGACTCCTATTGCCATGCATTTTACGCCGATCAAATCGGCTCGAACATGACCGGTTCGGTTTGATGAACCAAAGGCTGTCCTCATTGTTTCATTCATTTTGATTGTACCGGACTACCAACAGTGAAGAGACAGTAGCTCTTTTGGCTTTTTCACCAACGCTTTGGAGGTGATTTATTGCCATAAACCGGACTCGTTTTAGCAAGCCTGAATCTCCAATCCAGACCTTTTATGCTCATGGGTGTACGCAAAGTGAGTGCCCGGATGGCAATTTCCAGTGCAGATTAGTACGAAAATTTCTTGGATGCCGCATTGGAGTGAGGCGCCTGAGGCACATAGGGTCGTCGTTCAGCAGCCAGTAAACGCAACCGTTTCGTGGCCTGAGACGATCGTGAATGCTGTTCGAGACATGTCGGGTCTTCCCGCAGCCCGATTCAGGACCTCTCCGCGGGAGTGGAATAGCCACCGTCCCTCTTCGGTTATCTTGAGTTCCGCCGGGTAGAAATAAAAATAGTGGCTTGGATCTTCAGGCACGGCGACCGCGGGCTGGACAAGATTCAGGCCAGAAGGATCAATCTCGACAAACAGGTCGATATAATTTTCATTCTCCTCATGCCAGCAGCGATGGCTATTGGTGGGCCTATTCATTTGAAGAGGGGTTGGTATGCTGGCCAGAGCATCAAGCATGGCCAAACTGAGTAAGCGGTCATGAGGGGACACGTGAATCGCGACCTGCTCGAAAACGGGAATGCAAACATCTTTGCAAATGCCGAAGGTCAACACGCCATGGGCAACGATTTCCAGATCTTCATCAACGGGCTCGAGTTGGATTGGAAACAGAACATGATTGGCATATCCGATCGACAGAACCCCGAACTGGTCAAAGAGTGTTGGTGATGGCCACCGGATGGAAAAACTCTGCAGGTTTCTTGTTTCGGTCCATTCAATTGACATTGGCAGTCCGGTGGGACCGGCATGTCGCCAGTAGGTCTTCCATCCCGGTTGCAAATCAATCTGGATCCCGATGTAGGGATGCTCATGGTCTCCTTGAACATGTTGCCAGCCAGCCAGCACGGTGAGCGAGTAGGCGTTTTCAATTTCCTTCAGACCCAAGGAAATTGTCGAGCCCGGCTGGATGTGAGGTACGTCAAGGTTGCTCAAATCCTTGGGTATGATAAATTCTGCGTGAAGCGGGTTAAAATGCAGCAAATAAATCGATATGCTTGAGATGAGCCCGATTGCGAATGGAATCTTTTTGCCGGACATGTGTATATTCTGCAGTTATCCTGATCAGACGTGAGTATGGCCACTATGATAAGGTTTGAAACACCGTTCAAGTTAGACCAATTCAGTTCCGGCTGGAAAAGGGAGGACTCGTCAAGTTATCTCGGCGGCTCCTTGTTGATCGCGATGCCCTCACTTCAAGACCCCTGCTTCAAAAAGAGCGTTGTGCTGATGCTGAGTCATGACGATACCAAGGCCTTTGGCATCATCATCAACAAGCCGGCTGGGTATGTGCAGTTCGGCCGTGCAATTGGTGAAGGGCAGCCGGAGATTCTGGAAAACATGCAACTCCCGGTGTTTTTTGGCGGTCCTGTCGACAACGAGCTGGCCATGGTCGTGCATTCGCATTGCGAAACGGAGTATGAAACCACCCAAATCATCAACGAAAACTTTGGCGTTACCAGCAATATAGGAATTCTGGAAGACATTTCATGTGGCGAGGGTCCGTCATGCAACATCTTCACATTGGGCTATTCCTGCTGGGCTCCTGGCCAGCTTGAAAGCGAGATTCAGGACAATTCCTGGCTTGTTGGAGACAGTTCACTCGAACTTGTATTCAAGACAAGCACGGATGACAAGTGGGATGCGGCCATTCGTTCGCTGGGTGTCAATCCATCTCTGCTCTCGTCATCCGGGGGAACGGCATAGGGGCGAAATTTGGCTCAAGCACGCATTGCGGCCCGGTTCAATCGATCGTTGATAGTTATGCCCAGCCCAATGGATGGTATGGGGGCGACGGCAATTCTGTCGAGGTTCCTGTCCTTGACCCACTGATCAGCTTCACGCAAGATTGTGAAAAGATTCATGGCGGCTTCCTCAAGATTGCCTGTGGCCGACAAGTTGAAGTCACTCGGTTCCGGTGTATTGCCGAAGCCAATGAAGGCCTCGCCGGGCTGAACGGAATTCACGTCCAGCCGAATGGGTGAATCGGTCGAGTAATGCCGGGACAGGGTTCCCGGTGACAGAATCTGTGTGGTGCTGGACTCAAAATCAATCTTCACCCCGGTTTCAAGATAAATTGATTCGGTCGTGATTGCCCCGGGCCTGAGCAGACGAAACTGCCCCTCTTCGAATGCCACTATTGTCGACTCCAGGCCTTTTTCACATTGCCCCCCGTCAAGCACGGCATCAATCGTTCCGTCAAAGTCATCAAGCACATGTTGGGGGGTCGTTGCGGTGACTTTTCCAGAACGGTTTGCCGACGGCCCAACTAGCGGGCGGCCACAACGTTCAATGAGTTCCAGAGTCGGAGCATAGGATGGTATCCGAACCGCAAGATGATCGGTTCCAGCACTGACATTCGACGGTATCGGTGCCGAATGAATCTTGGGCAAAATCAACGTCAGAGAACCAGGCCAATAGCGCTTGGCCAGCCTCTTGGCCTCGGGGCAGACATGGACCAGCTTGGTGATCATGGAATAACTGTGTGCATGAATGATGAGGGGATTGTTGGACGGTCTGCCTTTGACGGCGAAAACCTTCTGAACGGCAGAGCTGTTGAGAGCATCGGCCCCCAGTCCGTAGACAGTTTCGGTTGGAAAGGAAACCAATCCGCCCGCAAGGATGATCTGGGCCGCTTGCTCCAGCCCTTCCGCCTCAGGTGCAAGCTTTCGGGTTCGGATTGTCATAGGAGATCATTCGAAGTGGAACGCCATTGATGGTATTTAGTTCAAACATGGCGGAAACCAAAATCAAAACGAACAGCGAGGTATCATTATGAGTTTCATGGCCCCGATGGACGATTATAGGCTGATCTTCAAATCGATGCTCAAACTGGACCCTCTGTTGGACTCTGATCTTTATGGTGATGCCGACACTGAAGATATTGAACTTGTCCTGGATACTGTCGCCTCCATAGCCCAGAACACGCTGGAGCCCCTCCAGAGTTCAGGCGATTTGCATCCAGCAACCCTGATGAATGGCGTGGTGCGCACATCACCCGGTTATGCTGATGGCTACAAGACACTGGCTGATGCGGGCATCATGGGCATCTCAGCCGATCCACAATATGGCGGGTCCGGACTTCCGCTCATCGTGCAGAATGCCGCCAACGAATTCATCAACGGAGCGTGCATTGCGCTCGGGCTCAATCCCTTGCTGACACAAAGCCAGATTGAAGCTTTGCAAAAGTTTGCACCGGCCGAGATACAGAAACGGGTCATTCCACGGCTGGTGTCCGGGGAATGGTATGGCACGATGAATATAACCGAACCTCAGGCCGGTTCCGATGTTGGCAGTATACAAGCCCGGGCAGTTCTTGGTGAAAATGGCAAGTATCATGTTACTGGCCAAAAGATATACATCAGTTGGGCCGATGCGGATTTTGCGTCCAATGTATGCCATCTCGTTCTGGCTCGACTTCCAGATGCCCCAATGGGTACAAGGGGTTTAAGCCTGTTCTTGGTGCCCAAGTACCTGCCGGATGCACGAGAGCAATTTACAATACCCAATAGCGTCAGAATTCTGTCCCTTGAGAATAAAATGGGATTGCACGGATCGCCAACAGCGGCGGTCAGTTTTGAAGAAGCTGAGGCCCAGCTGATTGGCGAATCGGGCCGGGGTCTGGAGGCCATGTTTGCCATGATGAACAATGCCAGGCTGGGAGTTGGAAGTCAGGGAGTGGGTGTAGCCGAAGCGGCTTATCAGAAGGCTCTTGCTTATGCTGGGGAGAGAGTTCAAGGTCGAAGTGACGGGAGGTCAATACCCATCATCGAGCGTCCGGATGTACAAAGAATGCTGGCGACAATGCGGGTTCAGATTTTTGCTAGTCGATCGATTTGTGCAGCGTGTGCCTATGCCTTGGACATGGAACGGGTCTCGGGCAGTGATTATTGGTGTGACCGTGCCGCCCTTCTAACGCCAATTGCCAAATATTACGGCTCCGAGACCGGGGTAGAAGTTTCCGACCTGGCGCTTCGAATCCATGGCGGTTCCGGCTATGTCGAGGGGACCGGAATATCTCAGTTCCTGCGAGACTCAATGGTCACCACGATCTATGAGGGCACCAACGGCATCCAAGCTCATGATCTGGTCACTCGCAAGCTGGGCATGAATGGGGAAACAGTGTGCCAACTCGTCGATGACGTGAACACAAGCATTCGAAGTGATCTGCAGGTTTCGGCCCGATATGTTTCAGCGTTATGTCAAGCCGGACAGGAAGTGGTCAGCACAACGAAATGGATCATTGAACAGTCATCCCGGTCCAAAATGATTGCCGGCGCGCAACCCTTCACGCGTGCTTTGGCTCTTTATCTGGGAGGTTATTTTCATTTGCTGAGATTGCATGCCCACGCCGGCAATAACAATCAAGGAGCACTTGCCGAAGTTTGCTTTTCCAGATTCGTGCCTTATATCAGTCCACTGTGCCAGGAAGTCAGACAGGGTGATGCCGGTTTGATCGACTTTGTTTCCGAGATATGGCTTGATACATGAGTTTGTCGTTTCCCTTTACCGAGAAACCCACAGGTGCTGATCCGGTCCAGATTGAGCCCGGAATATTGTGGTTTCGCCTCCCGTTACCCATGGCCCTGGACCATGTGAACGTTTATGCCCTGGCCGACAGCAAGGGATGGACAATTGTTGATACGGGTTTTCATTCGAGCAGGGGAGTCGAACTCTGGAAGCAAATCATGGCCGACCATCTTGCCGGGAGGCCAATCAAGCGTGTCATCGTCTCCCACTACCATCCTGATCATGTCGGCATGGCGGGCTGGTTCAAACACCAGTTCGGTGCTGAAATCTACGCCACCCGGGTATCTTGGCTTTTTGCCCGAATGCTGACCCTGGATGTACAAGAAACACCAACGCCGGAAGCTCTCAGACATGTCAAGGTGTCAGGCATCAACGATGTCCGATTCGAGGAAATCAAAAACTCACGCCCCTTTAATTTTGCCGATTGCGTACATCCGATTCCACTGGGGTACAAGCGTCTTAGTGAAGGGGACTGGATCAAGATGGGTCAACGGAATTGGCAAGTTCGCATTGGTCATGGCCATGCCCCTTCGCATGCCACTTTCTGGTCTGAAGATGGGAACATTTGTATTGGGGCTGACCAGTTTCTGCCTGACATAACGTCCAACACCGGTGTTTATGCCAGCGAGCCCGAAGCCAACCCGCTGCAGGAATGGCTGGATTCGTGTCGAAGGTTTTTGGCGATGGCCAACGAGGACATTCTCGTGTTGCCGGGCCACAAAGTACCCTTCAGAAAACTTGAAACCAGACTTGGTGAACTGATCGAACATCATGAATCGTGTTTGGAAAACCTGTCCAATCATTTGATACGACCCAGCACAGCCGTCGATTGCTTCGATGCCATTTTTGGGCGACGGATACCGGACCGAGAGTTTGGGCTGGCCCTTGCAGAAACCAATGCTCACCTGAACTATCTATGGCTGAACAATCAGATTGCAAAAGAGCGGATCGATGGGGTGAATTACTGGCGACGGCCGACCTGAAAGCGACAACAGACTGGTTGCCAAAGGAAAATTTTGGACTAAATGAACCGTATTGAGATGGCAAGTTCACGCATAATCTGAGGTGATTTTTACATGGTTGCGGAATCCAACAAATTATCGGAAGAGCTGATTAAGGGGCGACAGTACAACTTCAGCAAGTTTATCATCTACTCAAAGAACGTAGTGATTATATCAATCGTCGTGCTGGTTTTCCTAGCCATATTCAACAGTTAAAGGCCACTCCATCCTACTCATTGCAACGCACAAACTGCTCTATTGCAGGTCTGCAGCACAAGGCAAGAGTTGCGATTGTGGCTTGACTGTCCGCTTTCTTCGGCCGCCGTTCACGAGGCGCTTGAAGTCTTCTGCAAGAGCAATTGATCTTCTAAAACCGAGCCGGCTGGATTATTCGCATGGAGCAAGCCGAGCGCCATAAGTTCAGGAAAAAGAGTATCGAATGATTGAATCAGATCTCTGAACCCGATGAGCTTGAGCGTGGATATTCACTCAGCCTCTCCGACGCAACTTGGATACATTCACGGTCATTTCAGCCTTCAGACGGGCTCGTTTCCTCCACGCGTAATAGGCAAGGAACGGAGCGACAATGTTGCCAGCGCCGAAGGTAGGAAAGGAAATGAGAGCCTGAACAATTCCCAGGACAACAAAGCCATGAAACCAAAGATAGAATGGACCCCACAGCAACGCCCAGAGCCACGTTAACGGCGTACTTTCCTTGTAAACATCAATCAGCAAGGTCTCTTCCGCTTTTTCGACCTTGGCCTCGGTTACAAGATCGGGCCTTTCATTGTCGCTCATCGGCTCGCACTAGTCCCTATACGACTCATGCAATTGTGTCCAATTGAAAGGTAAAGCATAAAGTCCGGCCAATTCCTTTCGGCGGGAGACAAGCAGTCGTTGACAACGCTCGGCAGAAGTATCGGACGAAGATGAGCGGACCATGATGTCGAGCGAGCGCCGAGATCAAGAGGCTGAAGGGCATACCGATCAGATTTCATCAACTGGTCTCAGGCTGGAAGTCATGGTAGCCGGATCAAAAGCCACTGTTCATTTGTGCTCGCTTGCGAGCGAGCTTCCTTGACCTTCTGATTGCTTCAGATCTTTCACGGGCTTTGCGGACCGAAGGCTTTTCATAGTGTTGCCGCAACTTCATTTCACGAAACACGCCTTCACGTTGCAATTTCTTTTTTAAGGCCCTGATGGCCTGTTCGACATTGTTTTCTCGAACATTGACCTGCATAAAACTATCTACCCCTTGATTGTCAACCGTAACCAACCTCTCGCGAGGAGGCGCATCCGAATCAGGATGTAAGATGGGTTTGAAAGAATTTAAAGGCAGCGTGTCAAACAATCTGTTCAGGCCAAACGGAGTCCACGATAACAGCAATCAATTCTAAGCTTCTGGCCATGAATGATTTTGCCTAGTTTTTGAATTGAAACAAAAAGTTCCTATTATTGGTCGGATGTCTGTCCTTGCTTTCAGCCAACACGCATGGCTGGACCCTTCATCCCCCTGACATAGCTACCGTATGCACACATCTTTTCCCGCTTGTATAATTGGTGTCTGAAATGTGCCGTTTGTCCTGTTGATTCTCTCTTCTGTCTTGTGTTTACAGGGGGGAGGGGAGTAGATATGCACAACTCGGGTTCGCATTTTGGTGATCGTCGTTTGGATCCGGCCGAACGGTTTTTTCATGATCGTCTGGTTGAGGTCGGTCCGCGTGGTGTTTCGGTTCGAGGTGTTGGCGGCCATCGCGCCGGCGAAGTCCGCTTGGGCCGGTTTTTGAGGACCGAGAAAGTGACCGTGAACAAGATCGTCGACAAGGCCGCCATGACCACGTCCGGGCGCGTGGATGGTCTCCCTATTCTGGCGATTCCAGACCCGACGAGCTTTCGGGATGACGGGTCGGGACACGGCCTTGTCGGCCATGCCACGATCGCCGTGGAGGCCGAACCGGGCACGTTGCTCGGCGCGGTCGACAGGCCACGGATTGACCGCTCCGGCGGCGGCCCGAAGCCGCCCCGAAACCGCCCGCTTCGCGACAAGGAGAGCCACCGCTGGCTGGAAACCATGTCAACAAGTGCTACCGTTCGGAACGCGGCGGCGCATGTCACGGTGGTCGCCGACCGTGAAGCAGACATTTTCGCGATGTTCGCCTATCGCCTGGAAGGCGTGGACGTGCAGATCCGGGCGTCCCGTGACTGCCGTCTTTGCGATGACACAGGCCCGCTCTTTTCCCGCCTTGAGGGCCGGCCGCAGCCGGAGCATACGGTCACGTGGCCCGCGCGACCCGGGCCAAAGGAGCGCCCGGCCCGCATGGACGTGCGTTTCGCGTGCGTGACTCTCAAGCACCCCAAAGACAGACCGATGGAACCCGGTGTTCCCGCCCGTCAGGCCGTTTCCATCATCGAGGCACAGGAAATCGATCCGCCCGCCGGCGTACCGCGGGTACATTGGCGTCGGCTGATCCGCCATCGGGTCGCAACGTTCGAACCGGCACGATGGACAACGCAACTCGACCTTTGGCGCTGGGTCATCGAGCCGGTTTTTCGGACCACCAAGACCAAAGGCTTCGACATCGAAAACGTGTCGGTGGAAAACCGCGCCCTTTCAAACACTGTGCGCCATGACGTTTATCGCGGGGATATCGTGCATGTACCTCGTGCAGGACCGGGATGGTCAAGACCGGAGCCCCCTTGATGTCGGGCCAGAACGTCCCACCCCTTTATGAGGGGCCGTCCGGCTTGGTGGGCGGAACGGTTCTGGTAGTCGCCACGGGCGGTAGTGGCCGGCGAGCCTCCGCCAAGACCTGATTGACAAGCGGCCAACCCTCGTGTAGCTCCCGAATCAAGTCGGGCATGTCAAGAGCCAGATGCCCGGCCGCCCGGATAGCCTGCTTGTGGCTGGGGTTGAGATGGGGCGATACAAAGAGATGCCGTCGGGCCAGACGACGGATGGCATCGACGTCCGGATCCGGGTTGATCTTCGGGTCCATGAACTCCTGGACAATCTTGCAGAACTTGTCCGGCTTGTGATCGCGGCCCCGACGCTTGGCGTTGATGCACAGCAGCAGGTCGTGACTTCGGTCATGGGCCTGAACACCCTTGACCGGCTCATTGGCCAACCGCACCAGCCCGTCAATGTCGGCCTGACCGTCATCAAGCGGCTTGGCGCTGCCGACATTCATGCGCACGCGGGGATGATAGGCCAGCATGGCACTTATCCAGCGTTCCAGCATGACGCCTTCCAGATTGGCCACGGACTCGCTGGGGTCCGGCATCGGCTCTTGCCGGTCCCGCTTCGCCCGCCGGGCAGATTGGAAGAGGTCTGGGGCCAGGGCCAGCTGGAAAAGCGTGGTGTTGTCCTTCATGTACCATAGCCGCTCGTCACCGCTAGGACCCGTATACATGTCCTGGGAGCCGACGACATCCAGATAGTCCATGAAATACTTCAGCTCCTTGCGGATGGTGCGCACGGGCAGGACCAGTTCCGGATCCATGCGTTCATGGATATCGAGCGGACTTTGCATCTTGACCGCGCTGATATCGATCCCCATGAGACACAGAATCTCGGCCGTCTCCTCCGGCAGATGAATGAAGGCCGCATTGTCCCAGCGCTGCTCGGCGTCACCCCGCAGATGACGCTCGGCATGGGCGACGAACTCCCGGTGCCAGGCCTGGTCGTCCCGATAGTCGCGGGCATGATGCCCGGTCAGGGGCGGCCAGCCATGGGCCAGATGGTCATCCGAACCCGCGAGCAGGGCAAAACGCTCCCATTCGCGGGGCAGCCCGCCAAAAGCCGTCCACAAGGTCAGCAGGCGGCGAGGGCGGCGGTCCCACCTATGCCGGCGAGCCACATTCAGGATGGTCTCCATGCGCCATGGCCGGAGATGGGCCGTGGCATGGATGCGACCCGCCAGCGGCTGGTCTCCCCGCCGCATCTTCTGGAACTTCTGCTGGTGCGAGCCCATCAGGACCAGATGGCCGGTCGGAGGCGGTTGCCCGGTCGCGCATAGAACACTATTTTTCGTTCTGCTCAGCCGGTCAATCAGCTTCTTGAGATCACCCGGAAGATGACTCTGATCACCGCAATTATGCACCTCGTCCAGCGCGACGATGTAGTCCTTGTTGACCAGATGCTCGATGATTCTGCATATTAAGGTGGACGGACGGCTGACCCGCCAGTTCTCCGGCATGTCGTCCAGAAGCCAGGTTATCCCCAAGGTGCTCATTTCCATCTGGATAGCCTCAAGGACTTCGGCGTCATAGGGCCAGCGTCCACCGATGCTGTTCGCTCCGGCCGGGGTCCGGTTGCCCGGCAGCTCAAACAGGATGAGCCGGTCCGGCTTGTCGTATATGGTCATGCATTCGTCCAGCAGGGCGTTCTTGCCGACGCCGCGGCGCCCGGTGATGGCGGTGCAGCTAAAGAACGACCGGTCGTTCAAAGGGTGAATATGGAGATAGCCGCTTAGCTCTTCCAGCTTCTTTTCGCGTCCATAAAAGCCCCATGCGGGTGGCTTCGTGTCGGGTATCTGACCCATGGCCTCTCCATTCGCTCTGTCTAACAGGTCACGGTCTTCGGGGGTGCATGTCATATAGGCCAGGCTGTGCCGAATGTCAAGACCTTGGGTTTCGCACAGCGACCGCTCATGCCCTTTGTCGATATGGTCATTCGGTGGAGCGAGTCGCCGGAGGACCGGGTGCAGTCCTAGAAAAATGGGTATCATATGATTGTCAAAACACTGGGGCGGCCGATGGGTTAGAACGAATGACACCGCTTCAATAGTGACTCTTCTTTCGGGGCCAGAACCGGTCTGAAGGCTGGTTCGGGGGCTGAAAAACCGGTTGGAGACACGACAATCATGGCGGAAAGAGGCGGCCGCCGGGCGATCGGATAATCCGCATGACAATTTGAAGCTTTTTCTGTTATGTGCTGTGTAATCCCCCATCTTCCTCGCTCAGTTATTCCGACGTCGTTTTCCTGACAACATCAGTGCTATCAGATCAATCAAGGACACCGGCATCAGCATCGATGCACTGCAGAAATTTTAACATCAGTCTCTAGGATGCCTCTGCATTTTAACCGGCTATGAACATCTCCTTCACCTAAACAGCGCTTCAATATCCGACATTGGGCAGAACAACTTAAGTGGCTGGTCCAAGAAAGGCACGAAGCCTTCGCGCTCATAGAAGCACTTGGCGCTCTCGTCCTTGGCGTTCACGATCACTGCAAAGGAGGCTATCTCACTGCGAACCGCCCGATAGAGTGCATCCGCAAGGAGGAACCGTCCATAACCTCTTCCCCGATAGCGCTGATCGATTGCAAGGCGGCCCAGCAAAGTCGCCGGAACCAGCGGGTAGCGCGGCAACTTGCGGACGATTGCTTCAGGCAATTCCGGAAGCCGCACCGCCGTTGACGAGAGCGTAAAATATCCGGCTATGCTGCCATCCCTAAGTATGAGGACAAAAGGTGCTGCCATCTTCTTTCTGGCATCCTGTCCAGCCTGCGTCCGAAAGTATCGATCAAGCGGCTCCACACCACTTTCGAACTCCAAACGGCCATGTTGTGCGCGGAGAATCTCGACTCGCAGGATATCATCTGTTTCCCCACTCGTCAGACGCCTGTTTTCTTACGATAGCGTCGAACGGTGTCCATCAATTGCCCCTTGACCGGCTGCGGTTCAACTAGAGCCCGGACAAGCGCCTGGCTGTCATGAACCGAAAGCTCCAGATGTTGATGCTCCTCGATGGCACGCTGAGCCGCGTCTCGTAAGCTTGTCAGAACGAAATCTGTTGCAGTGCGTCCTTGGAGGGCAGCGGCGTGTTCTATCAGGCGCTTTTGATCAGTGGTTACGCGCATCTCAAGACGCTCTCCTCGAATGCGGCCGGATGCCGGCCTCTTTAATGCTTCAGCCATTTTTTGATCTCCTATCTATCAAACGTATGTACGGCCAATGGCCGAACAATTCAAGATGTCCGGCTGATTACCGAATACGATGAAATCGTGCAGGATACCCTGGAAGCAGGGAGGGCTATTTCATGAGGTGGCCAGCCGAGAACCCGGTATCCCGCAATGCAGAAATTGTGCACCAGATCGCGGTCGCACTATGATTTTGCTCTGTTGATCTAGGTCGAATGGGCCCGGCATCCATGCCCGGACGCCCGAGCCGACGGTTCACGTCCGTGAACAGTTCGGCGGCCAAGATGGAAGGCAGTTCGTTTCGATAATAGGTGTACATATATAGCGCGTCTGCGCGGCACCCGCTCCGTGTCGTAGTGAGACTTGGGATTGATGACCACATCCGCAATGGTCACCGAGACTAGGACGGGCTGGTCGGATTGCACATCGCATGACACACTTCATATGTCATCGCAAAATGGGGGATCGGCATGATCCCAATGCATATCATTGTGGATCATGCCGATAATCTTCGCCAGCCCAAAATCATGGGGCGAAAGAAACTGGATACGTAACAGTGTTTTCTGGCAAACACTAACTTATTGTGATACCACCCTCGTCATCTGATCAGCTGGTTGTGGACGAATTGGCTTCTCAGCAGAATTCGGTGCTGTCAAGGGACGTCTAATGCCAAGCAGTTACGCTATTGATCGTGTTGAAGAACGGGTGAGCGTCGGCTAAAAATTAGTGTTAGTCAACTGGCAACAAAAATCGATATTGGATTTAATATTTTGAATCAACAACTAGATTCTGTAGAGGCTCGGTTTGATATCGTTGATGCTTGGCTTGGATGGATTAAGACACTGTCGATTGAGGAGATCAAGCGGGATTAAAAGCCGGCTTTCTTGAAAGATTGGACGATTGGCTTGCCGATTAGTTGTCTGTCTTTGACTGAGGGAACGAAAGAAGATTATTACGGTGGGACTATTCACCTGTCGCATGCTGAATTTATAGTGTGTTTATAGATGTGGTGTTCAATTGGTACCTCAGACCGTTAGAAGAACGAATGTCCGCCAAGCCATCAGGAGAAGTCTTTGTGTTGGAAAAAGTTGCTTTCTCAAAACTTCCTTGCGTGGAGCTGTTATCCGAATGACCCGAGTGCCATCATTCTTGAAAGTAAAGCCAACAGCCGCTGAGTCAGCAAACGGGAATATGATGGTCGTTTGCCGACGTGGAGCGTTGGTTGCCACCCGCATTGGAAGATCGGAATAGGCAAATGGAACAATCACGATCAGACCGTGATCCAACATACGCAGTCAAGCTGCAAATTCTTCAGCAGTCAGCAAGGCTCGTCCCGTTTGACGGCTGGTCGGAAAGCTGTTTTGTCGAATCGGCTCGTCAGGCCGGAGTAGAATCCGATGAGGCGTATGCGGCCTTTCCCAATGGGGTGAATGATCTGGCCGTCTTTTTTCATCACTACGGCGATAATAAAATGCTTGAAAAATTGCATGACTCCGATCTGGAAGGCTTGCGATACAGCGAAAAAATTGCCCATGCGGTCTGGCTCAGGGTCGCGGTTGCAAAGGGTGACAGAAATCTCGTTCGCCGGGGCATTGCCTACTTTTCTCTCCCGCCCAACGTTACCTTGGGTTCGAGCTTGATCTGGGGCACAGCCAACAAAATCTGGAACTTCATGGGGGACAGTTCAGACGATTACAACTGGTATACCAAGCGAATGATCCTGTCGGGGGTCTTGACTTCAACGCTTGTTTACTTCACTGGCGATGATTCCGACGACAATGTCGCAACGAGAGAATTTATTGATCGTCAGATTGCCAGCGTCCTGAACTTCGAGAAGTACAAGTCACGGGCTAGGAACAACCCTTTGGTAGCGCCCATTCTCAACTCTATGGAAAAGTACATTAAAAAGCCACGAGCGGAGCAAACAGATGTATCCCTCCGGGCAGGGCACTGATCAGGAATAATCTCAATGACAGCAACAATGCGCGCAATCGAAATTTTCAGGCCCGGTGGGCCCGAAGTTCTGACCCTGACCACGCGACCGATTCCACGACCTAAGGGTCATCAAATTCTCGTCAAAAACGCAGCTGCTGGCGTGAACCGGCCTGATGTGCTGCAACGTTCAGGATTGTATAATCCTCCTAAGGGAGCCAGTGATTTGCCCGGGCTGGAAAGTGCCGGTGAAGTTGTCGCCGTTGGCGAGAAGGTTACGCGTTGGGCAAGTGGAGACCAGGTGTGTGCCTTGCTGCCTGGAGGCGGTTACGCGGAGTATTCGCTCACGCATGAGGATCATGCCTTGACGATACCGAATGGAATGAGTTTCACCGAGGCGGCAGGAATCTGTGAAACCTACTTCACTGTCTGGAGCAATGTGTTCACGCGTGGAGGGCTGAAGGCAGGAGAAACTTTTCTTGTTCATGGCGGCAGTTCCGGCATTGGAACGACGGCCATCCAATTGGCGGGTGTCTTTGGGGCCAGGGTGATTACGACCGCTGGAAGTGAGGAAAAATGCGGCTTCTGTCGACAACTCGGTGCCGAACTTGCCATTAACTACAGGACAGAAAATTTTGTTGAGGCCATACAGGCCTATACTGAAGGGCAGGGAGTGAATTTGGTCCTCGACATGGTTGGAGGCGATTACATGTCCCGCAATCTGAAAGTCCTGGCCAATGATGGTCGGCTGGTCCAGATTGCCTTCCTCAAAAGTCCCAAGATTGAGCTGAATTTTGCTCATTTGATGGTTCGCCGGCTGACGATTACTGGAAGCACATTGCGCCCGCAGTCGGACCAGGCCAAAGGCCAAATAGCGGAAGGCCTTCGCGAGTATGTTCAGCCCTATCTGAACTCGGGGCAAGTCAAGCCGATGGTTGATTCCGTATTTGACTTGGAAGATGTCGTTTCGGCCCATGAAAGAATGGAGTCGTCCAAGCATATGGGAAAAATCATGCTCTCAATCGGGTAGTGCGTCTTTGAAAATCGAAAAAGGCACCTAAATCCTAGTAACTTTTATGAGGAATTCTCGATCGGTCGTATCCCTTATCGGCCGGAGCGAGGAGGAAACGCGTCTACTGGATGGGCAAGGCATGAAACCGATAATGGCAAAGGCGACGGCTGTGTGGCTGGTTGACAACACCACTCTGACCTTTGAGCAGATCGCAAAGTTTTGCGGCCTGCATTTGCTGGAGGTGGAAGGGATAGCCAACGGCGATGTCGCCATTGGCATCATGGGAATTGATCCGGTTTCGGGCAATCAGCTGGACCGTGATGAAATCAGCAAGGGCGAAGCCGACCCGAACTACGAACTGAGTCTTAAAGTGTTGCCGTCATTGGCGGAGACCAAAAAGAGACCGGGACCCAAATATACGCCGATTGCCAAGCGTCAGGACAAGCCGACAGCCATTCTTTGGTTGCTCAAGAATCATCCCGAATTGAGCGACAAGCAAATCATCAAATTGATCGGGACAACCAAGACAACTATAAATGCGATTCGAAACCGGACGCACTGGAACATCAGCAACATTCATCCGACCGACCCCGTTGCCTTGGGTCTTTGCAAGCAGATAAGTCTGGATGAAGCCGTCGCGGCGGCTCGACAAGAGAAAGAGAATCAGCCGCAGGGACCCGACCCCGCTCAGGGTCAAAAGATTTTGCCGTCCAGTGAGAGCCTCAAGGCTGATGACATGGGCAAGAAAGTGGTGATATAGCTCCTCCCACCACCGTAATGTCAGTCTTCCTCTTCCATTTGGCATTGGAGAGGGTGCCCGTGCTCCCGGGCCAGCAGAAGAACTTGGTTGACCTTGGTCTCGGCTATTTCGTAGGCAAATACCCCTGCAACCCCAACACCGCGCGTATGAACCGCGAGCATCAGATTGATGGCTTGCTCAACGGACATGGAAAAAATTCTCTGCAAGACGAAGACCACAAACTCCATGGGGGTGTAATCATCATTCAGCAGCAGAACTTTGTACATGGGCGGACGCTGAACGAGTTCATCCTCTCGTTCCAAAACAAGCGAATCCCCATCCCGATCGGGGATCAAATCATCTCCGCTGGCGGACCCGAGAAAGATTGCAGAACTCAACACGACACCATTTAAATCACGGCAACATCTTATAGGTAAGTAAGATAGCACAAGTATCCCCAAAATGGAATTGCCGCATGTTGACGACCATTGCATTTGACGCCGATGATACCTTGTGGAAGAACAATGCCCACTTCAATACGACCGAAGACACATTCATCAGTTTGCTGGAGGAGTATTCCACATCAGCAGACCTGAAGTCACAATTGCTTGAAACAGAAAGGAGAAACTTGGAGTATTACGGTTTCGGGGTCAAGGGATTCACTCTGTCGATGATTGAAACGGCCATCGAGGTAACCCAAGGCCGTGTGCCGACGGCCATCATTGCCCAAATGCTGGATTTGGGACGTGAACTTCTTCGATACCCCATAGAGCTGTATCCAGAGGTGAGAGAAGTCTTGCAGGAATTGCAGGATGACTATACGGTCATGCTGATCACCAAGGGAGACCTTCTTGATCAGGAACGCAAGATAGCCCAATCCGGCCTTGGTGATCTGTTCGACCATGTGGAAATTGTCAGCGAAAAAACGAAAGATGTCTATCAGGGCATTTTTAACCGTATCGGAGTTCGAACCGAATCCACAATGATGATCGGCAACTCGATTCGGTCCGACATAATCCCGGCCCTGGAGATAGGGGCATACGGCGTTCTGATCCCCAACACCGATGAATGGGAATTCGAAAATGAAGGGACATTTCCCGTGGATATGAGACGATTTTTTGAAATCGAAAGAGTGTCCCAGCTCCGTAATCTTCTTGCAAAAATTAAAATGGAATGCTGAAAAGGGCTTGCGTTTCCAGCAATGCGATGTTATAGGCACACTAAAAGCAAAATTATCAAGATGCCACACTGGCGTCAAGAATTGAGGCAGGACAGAGAAAAATGTTAGGATCTGATTCTCCGATCAGGCATCTGGTCGGACTGTTATTTGTCGTGGTGGGTGCTCTGGGACCGGTTGCAGGAGCCCATGCCGTCACCTACGCGGCTGTTGTCATGGATGCCCGAAACGGCAAGGTGTTGCATTCGACGAGGGCCAGTACAATCCTCCAGCCCGCATCTCTTACCAAGATGATGACCCTCTACGTGACCTTTGAAGCGGTAGAGAACGGCGAAATATCCTTGGATACACGGGTCAAGATATCGGCCAATGCAGCGCGGGAAGTGCCGTCCAAAATGCACTACAAGGCCGGCTCCCAAGTCAAGTTGAGATACCTGATAAGGGCAGCGGCGTTGCGTTCAGCCAATGATGCGGCAACGGCGATTGCCGAGGCAATCGAGGGGAGTGAAAGGGCATTCACCGCTCGGATGAACAGAACAGCCAAGCTTATGGGGATGAAAAACACCAACTTCGTCAACGCCCATGGCTTGACCGAAAAGGGGCACTACTCGACGGCTCTCGACATGTCAATCCTGGGTCGGCATGTGATTTACGACTACCCAGACTATTTTCATCTGTTCTCAAAGATCAAGATGACAGCCAGTGGAAGAGATATTTACAATACAAATCGTCGATTTCTGCAAAGTTATGGCGGCTCGGACGGGATCAAGACCGGTTTCACCAATAAATCGGGATACAATCTGGTCGCCACGGCGCGACGCGGAAACACGCGGATCATCACGACAGTTTTTGGTGGTCGTACGGCGGCCACGCGCAATGCAGAAGTCGCTAAATTAATGGACATCGGATTCAGGAAGGCATCGACCAGTGCCAAGCTGGTCAAGCCCAAGAGACCGCCTTACGGTCAATATGTCCTGAATGGCAAGGCGCTGGCCGAAATGGGGGCCCCTTTATTGCGACCTGAACCTGATGTCCCGCCGCCTGAAGAAGTCGTCAGCGTGGAACATGCCGAAACCATCTTTGAGGACGTGCTTGACGATGCGTCCCCATTGGTAGCCGAGTATGGAGACACACAGGAACCGATTTCCAAAGAGGATGAGACCGCTGGGCTGTTGAAGCCCATACCGAATCGTCCGATGGAACTCACGGCACTGCATGGATTGGCGGACTTGAGTCGAAATGCCGGAGTCAATCTGGGTCTGTTCTGGTCCACTCAGCACGCCAATACCAAGTCGAAAAGGCTGGAATTCATGGCACCCCAAGAACTGCTATCCGCCAAAAAGCAGATCGTGAAACTTGCCAACGGGTTTGAACTTCAGTACATCTGGATGACTGCGGCCGAGGCGAACAAGGTTTGTGAAACGATGAAGCACCGGGACGTGGAGTGCGAAGTGCTGGTTTTTCACTAGTTCTGATAGGCAGCCCTCAGCAGTCTTTTTGTATAATCCGTCTGCGGCCGGTCAAAGACCTCATCCGTTGGACCTCTTTCGATGACGTTGCCCCGATACATCACCAGAATGTTGTGGGATAGTGCCTTGATCATCCGGAGATCATGGCTGATGAAGAGATAGGTCAGCCTATAGTCCTTTTGCAACTTGAGCAGCAATTCGACAATTTGAGCCTGTACCGTACGGTCCAAGGCTGATGTAGGCTCATCGAGCACAACAAGTTCGGGTCGAAGAACCATGGAACGCGCAATCGCGATCCGCTGTCTCTGTCCCCCGGAAAATTCATGGGGGTAACGTTCGAGCATGTCTTCCGACAGGCCCACTTCCTTGAGCATGTTGAGGGTTCGGTCCTTGCGTTCCCGTGCCGAAATCGATTGATGGACGCGCAGGCCTTCCGAAACGATTTGTTCGACGGTCATGCGGGGTGACAGTGATCCGTAGGGATCTTGAAAGACAATCTGCATGCGTCGCCGAAACTTGCGTATGTGGTCGCTTGGGAGCTGATCAAGACGATCGCGATCAACTGCAATGGCCCCTTCAGAAGTGATGAGTCTCAAAATGGCCAGCGCTATGGTCGTCTTGCCCGAGCCGGATTCGCCAACAATCCCCAATGTCTCGCCCCTGTTGACGGAAAAGGTGGCCTCGTTGACAGCCTTGACGTGGTCGACCGTGCGTCGCAGAAAGCCCCTTTTGATTGGAAACCAGACCTTCAGCTTCATGACGTCCAGCAAGACCTCAGGTTTCTCTTCCCGGGCCGCAACATTTCCCTTCGGCTCGGCTGCCAGCAGGGCTTGAGTATAGGGATGCTTGGGACGGGAAAAAATCTGCTTTTGGGGTGCATCCTCAACGATCTCTCCGTCTTTCATCACCAGCACCCGGTCTGCAATGCCGCGGACAATGTTCAGGTCGTGAGTGATAAATAGAAGTCCCATGCCGGTGGTTTCCTTGAGCTCGGTGAGAAGATCAAGGATTTGAGCCTGGATCGTAACGTCAAGAGCCGTGGTGGGTTCATCGGCGATAAGAAGGGAAGGATTGTTGGCCAGAGCCATGGCAATCATGATCCGCTGCCTTTGACCGCCAGAAAACAGGTGAGGGTAACATTCCAGGCGTGACTCAGGGTTGTCTATGCCTGTTTGTTCCAGCAGCTCAATGATGCGCTCGCGGGCTTTTGTCCCATGAAGGCCCTGGTGAATCCTGAGACTTTCTCCAATTTGCTTCTCCAGCGTATGCAGGGGATTGAGAGAGGTCATGGGTTCCTGAAAGATGAAGCTGATGCGATTGCCCCGGATCTTTTGCAGCGTTTCAAACGAAGCGTTGTCGAGTTCGATTCCCTCAAATCGAACCGAGCCGCGGACATGAGCGCTTTCGGGCAGCAACTTGACGGTCGACAGGGCCGAAACGGACTTGCCGGAACCTGATTCTCCAACGATGGCAACAGTCTCCCTACGGGCTACTTCAAAGGATATGTCCCGGACGGCGTTTACCGTTCGTCCGTCTTGAACAAAGGAAACCGAGAGATTGGCAACTTGGAGAAGAGGATCCATCATCGAAACGTTTTTCGCGGGTCAAAGGCGTCTCGTATGCCTTCGAAGATGAAGACCAGAAGAGAAAGCAGAATGGCAAAAACGGCAAAAGCCGTGAAACCCAGCCAAGGGGCCTGAAGGTTTTGCTTGGCTTGCAAAGTCAGCTGGCCCAGTGATGGCGCTGAAGAGGGCAGGCCAAAGCCGAGGAAATCCAGCGCGGCCAGAGAGCCAATCGTGCCGGTGATCACGAAGGGAAGGAGTGTAACAGAGGCAATCATGGCGTTGGGGAGGAGGTGGCGAACCATAATGACAGAATTGGATACTCCCAAGGCTTTGGCTGCCCGTACGTATTCAAAATTGCGAACCCGGAGACTTTCGGCTCGAACAACCCCGACCAGCGCAGTCCAGCCAAATAGCGTCATGAGAATGACGAGCAGCCAGAAGTTCATTTGCCAGATGGCAGCGACTATGATGATGATGTAGAGTGAGGGTGTGGCTCCCCACAGTTCGATCAGGCGCTGGAAAAAGAGGTCGACCAGTCCCCCGAAATAGCCCTGAACGGCACCGGCAAATACACCGATGACGGTACACAAGAGTGTAACCACTCCTGTAAACAAAACCGACAGCCTGACCCCATAAATGACTCGGGCCAACACGTCTCGAGCCGTGTCATCCGTCCCCAGCCAATGTTCGGAATCAGGGGCTGAAGGGGCGGGCTTGCCCAAATCATCAACGGTATCATAAGCGAAGGGGATCAAGGGCCAGATCATCCATCCGCGATAGATGGGTTCACCGTCAACAAAGCCGTCCTCGGCATCCGCCAGAATGGATGCGGGTTCATAGACACAGTCGAGAATGCCGCCTGTTCGAATCAGGCATTGAACCTCAATATCCCGATACACGGCTTCGGTCTTGTATTCGCCGCCAAAATCTTCTTCGGCATGAAAATTAAAAATGGGAAAATAATGTTCTCCCCGATAATGGACCAGCAGCGGCTTGTCGTTCGCAATGAATTCGGCACAAAGGGAGAGGGCAAACAGGACGGAAAACACGATCAGGGACCCGAAGGCTCGCCGATTGGATCGGAAGTTTTGGATGCGCCTGCGGTTCAGGGCTGAAATTTTCATCAACCCTCCCGCGTTTCAAAATCGATCCGAGGGTCAATCCAGACATACATCAGATCCGAAAGGATGCCGACGACAAGCCCCAGAAGCCCAAAGACAAAAAGAGTTCCGAAGATGACCGGATAGTCCCGTGCCACGGCGGCCTCAAAGCCCAATCGGCCAAGACCGTCAAGCGAGAATATGGTTTCAATGATCAGGGAGCCGCTGAAGAATACCGCAACAAAAATGGCCGGAAATCCAGAAATGACGATCAACATGGCATTGCGGAAAATATGCCCATACAACACTCTCGTTTCCGTTAACCCCTTTGCTCGGGCCGTAATGACATACTGCTTGTTGATTTCTTCGAGAAAGGTGTTCTTGGTCAGAAGTGTCAGGGTGGCAAAGGCCGAGATGGTGGTGGCAATGATCGGCAGGCAGATGTGCCAGAAATAGTCTGCGATCTTGCCGAGAAGGCTCAAGTCGGCGAAATTGTCCGATACCAGCCCCCGCAAGGGAAATATCTTGAGATACGACCCGCCGGCAAACAGCACGAGAAGCAGGATGGCAAACAGGAAGCCGGGAATGGCGTAGCCAACGATGATTGCTCCGGAAGTCCAGGTATCAAATTTGCCGCCATCCTTGACGGCCTTTCGAATGCCCAAGGGAATGGAAACCCAGTAGGCGATCAATGTAGACCAGAGTCCGAGCGAGATCGATACGGGCATTTTTTCAAGAACCAGATCAATCACGCTGATTGAACGAAAGTAACTCTCGCCAAAGTCCAGTCGCATGTAATCCCACATCATGTTCAGAAAGCGCTCGAGCGGGGGCTTGTCAAAGCCAAACTGAACCTCAAGCTCCTTGATAAATTCCTCGGGCAGTCCTGTTGCCCCAAGGTAACGCTCATCACTCAGACCCTGTCCCTGGTTAGACATGTCGGCGCCTGTTCCGGCAATGTTGGCGAACACATCGCCTTCACCTTCCATTTGAGCTATGATTTGCTCAATGGGCCCCCCGGGCACGAACTGCACCAAGGTGAAATTGATGATCATGATGCCGAGGAGCGTCGGCAGGACGAGAGCCAGCCTTCGAAGGATGTAGGCACCCATGGGTCGGCCTTATTGTCTTAGGGCACCCTGTTCAACAAGGTCTTGATGCTTCTCCGGATCAATCCACCAAAAATCCAGATGACCCAGCGAGAAGGGCGGCAGGTTTTCTGGAAACTCATACATGTCATAGTATGCCACGCGGTGAAACTTGTTGTACCAGTTGAAAACCACAAAGCGGAAATATCGCAACACTCGGTCCAAAGCCCGAACGCCATTTTCCATTTCATCTTTAGTCTTCGCATCAAGAATATGGGTAATGATCCGATCCACGGCCTCGTTGGCTAGTCCGGAATCATTGAATACCCCATCGACATGCTCCGAGCCCAGATACTGCCGCAGTGCCCCTCCGGGCTCGTAGCTGATTGGAAAGTTTGATACGGTCAGGTCAAAATCCTTGTCTTTTTCGCGTTGCCGAAGTTGAGCCGGATCAATCTTCACGATCGCGGCATCGATACCGAGTGCCACAAGATTTTCAACAAAGGGCTGAATGATTCTTTCAAAAGAGGCGGTGGCGACCAGAAACTCGACCGTCAGGATCGTTCCATCAGAATTCACCCTCTGACCCCTTTCGTTGACAATCCATCCCGCTTCATCGAGCAGATTCGAAGCCAATTTCAGGTTGCGCCTGTCAAGTCGCCGATCGGGGCTAGATCGCGGCGAAGTGATCGGCGGTTCGGTAAATATTGCTGCGGGCAACATTTCTCGAAGTGGTTCCAGCACCGACAATTCGCCTTCGGTAGGAAGTCCGGCGGCCTTGAGGTGACTGTTTTCCCAGAACGCGTTCAGGCGGTCATATGCGCCATGAAACGAGGTGGCATTGGTCCATTCAAAATTGAACATGAGGCCAATCGCTTCGCGCACCCTCATGTCCTGAAACTTTTCCCGGCGCAGATTGAACACCCAACTTTGTCCATTGGACAGGGAACCGTCTGGCAGCAGTCTTTGCACGACCCAGCCGTTCTCGACCGCCTTGAAATCATATTTAGTGGCCCAGTTTTTCGCGATGTACTCAACATTGAACGTCGTTTCACCGGCCTTGAAACCCTCGAACGCTGCCTCCTGATCTGCAAAGTATTCAAGCCGAATGCGATCATAGTTGGCATGACCCAACATTGCAGGAACATGCCAGCCCCAGTAATCAGGATTGCGCCTGTAAACCAATCGCTTGTTGATCTCGAGTTCGTCCAGAACGTATGGCCCTGAGCCTATTGCCGGTTCGAGTCGCGATTCGTCCAACACAGCCCCGGAAGCATCAAACCAGGCTTTTGAAAAGACCGGAAATGATCCTACGAGAGCAATATCATCCCGGGGGGATCGGTCTTTGGTATTGAAGGTGAACTTGATCGTGTAAGTATCAACGATTTCCGCTGACTTGACCGCTTTGCCCAATTCCACTCTATATGAGGACAGCCCTTCGCTCAGAAAAAGTTCGTAACTGAACAGCACGTCCTCAGTCGTCAGGGGTGATCCGTCCGAGAACCGTGCTTCCGGACGCAGATGAAAAATGACCCAGTTTCGATCTTTCGGGTATTCAAGCGTTTCAGCCAGCAATCCATAATAGGAACTGACTTCGTCGGCATTGCCAGTGAGCAGAGATTCAAAGAAAATTGAAGATAGCCCCCCTGAATTGCCTTTGCGGCTGTACGGATTCATGGAATCGAATGTTCCATAAGTGGCAATCGAAAACTCACCACCGATATGCGCTTCAGGATTGACATAGTCAAAATGCTGGAAGTTCGCTCCGTACTTCAGTTCACCAAACTTGGAAATGCCATGAGACGGCATGATCTCTTCGGCTGATGAAGGTATGCCTGTTGCCATAACGCAAAATGCGGCCGCAACTTGATGGGAAAAAAGCTTTATGAATGTTCTGAAGCGCAAGACCTTGTCCTTTCCGTAGTAAACTCCATGCAAAATCGGCCAATGCCATTGGAGCCAACATTAGTTTTGTTCTGTGAAACTTGCCAGTCAATTTGACGTGAATTGTCAATATGAGCACATGAAACTGCCAGGCAGGGATATTGTCAACTGAGCTTGATTGACATCTGGAACAGATCATTCAAGATCGAGCAGGCTACACGTGGCACTATGAGACTGAGTGACATGAAAGTGTCTGCCGTATCAAACACAAAACGTGTTTATGAAGGTAAGTTGATAGAGCCATTTTCAACTATGCGGTCGTTAGTCGACTTGGTTGTGGTCTTCCCTGTCAAGTCCTTGTCGCAGAAGATGGGTTGGATTGGACCGTTGTTTCAAAATGGAACCTCATTGTGAACAAGGCATAAATCAAAGTTTCTGAGGTCGCTCCAGCAAGGTCTTGCCTTGATAAGACTTCCACCGAGCAAGAATTATCCTGTCATTTTTCCCTATAAAGTCCAAAAAATATAATCTAAAACTAAAAATTAACAAAATATGGTTGAAAACGCTTTTTCATAAACATATTGCGATCTTTGTAGGTAGAATATGATTTATAGGATTGAAATTGAGAACTTCTACTCCGTGCACGAGCGGCAGGTCATCGACCTGACGGTCGGCAAGAAGGTTCCCGATAAACCGGGACGTCTGGTCCGGATCCATGACTGCTCGGATGAAAGAGCACCGCGGGTTGTCGCGCTCTACGGGGCAAACGCATCTGGAAAGTCCACCGTGTTGCGAGCGATAGCGTTTCTGAAATGGTTCGTTCAATACAGCTTCGAAAATAGTCCATTTGGGGATTTGCCTTATAGAAAATTCGAGACACAAGAGAAAATCAACACGCCGACCATTCTCTCAGTTACGCTCGCAGGGCGTGAAGACCCTCTCACGGATGGAGAATCTCCGACTTGTCCCTATGTCTATAAGCTTGAACTCTCGCCTAGAGGTAATGATCGGGTGTTAAGCGAAAGCCTGCACTATCGACCGTGCGGAGCTTCCCGTCTCGTCAGGATCTTTGAGCGGGATTCCACGGGAGACGTGAAGGTGGCTCCTGTATTGGAACTGGGGCGGGAGTTATCTGTTCTGAAGAGGATCTTGCGTGATAACGCAAGCGTCATTGCAACCTTGGCCCAACTGAACAACAAACTTGCATTGGCCTTCTGGCGAGCTGCTGTTACGGTTGACACAAACATTTTACTATCCAAGTTCGAGCTCGATGAGCTCGAATTGCTACGGATGTATGCCAATAATACTGAGTTGCTCAAGGCGCTCAACCATGACATCCAACGCATCGATTTGGGGGTCGATCAGGTTCATATCCATACAAAGAACGGCAATCCCGTAGCCTATTTCTCTCATGCCGGTCTTGACGGACCAATCCCCTTTTTTTACGAGAGTCATGGTACGAAGCAATTTTTCCGTATCTACCCGATGCTCCATCAGGCTCTTAAGTCTGGCGGGATCGCCGTGATTGATGAGTTTGACACCACGATCCATCCGGCTGTCCTCCCTGAGATACTGCGCTGGTTCTGCGATGTAGACCGAAACCCGCACGGTGCTCAGATATGGATGAGTTGTCATACGGTCTCACTACTCGACGGCTTTCTGAAAGAGGAGGTCCTGATTTGCGAGAAGAGAGCAAACGGTGCTACTGAAGTCTATGGTCTAAAGGACATCAAAGGTATCCGTCGGGACGAGAACTTCCTACAAAACTATCTCGGCGGGGTTTATGGTGGAGTCCCAAGCATCGGATGAAGAGAAGGTCACCTGCAATCGAACGGAAGAAACGAATATTCCTTGGTTGCGAAGGGGAAAGCGAACAGGGTTACGGCGCATTCTTGCAGAGATTAGCAGATGACGAAGATCTGCCAATTCACTTAGTGATCAGGAATCTTCAACCTGCTGGCAATCCGATGCTTCTAGCAAAAAACGCGATCCGCCTCTCTGAAAAGGAGAACAGGAAAGCGGAATTAGCTGGCAAGGCCATTATGTTTGACACAGATCATTCCTTCGAGTTGGAGAAACATGGGTGCAACGAAGTACGAAAAATACTCAGTAGAGGAGGATTCATGACCATATTACAATACCCAGATCATGAGGGCTTGCTGTTGCGTCATTTCGCCGGGCATGAACACGACAACCCGCCGAAAGGAAGTTCCATGGACAAATTAAAAACGCTCTGGCCGAACTATCACAAGAATATGCCTGCGGCGGCTTTGAAGCGGGATCTTTCTTTAGAGAATGTTATTCGCGCTGCTAAAGTGACGGAAGGTTTGAAATTGCTTCTGGCCATGATGGGCCTTGCCCATAAACTCGGGGCTCGCCGGGGTAAACCGGCAAGATGATTCTTACCCAATGGAAGTGTTCTCAAAGCAAGACCTTGCTCGAGCAAATCCAGAAATCTCGGCCTATGCCTTGCTTCACAGTGTAAATCCATCCCGAACAGATAATCAAGTCCAACCCCACTTTTGCGTACTGTTAAGAAGCCGCTGCCCGAACCGACCTGCGACCGCATTGCTGGAAATAACCTTGGCAAATTGCCTTTGTAAGTTCCAAGCGAAACGTTCAAAATTGATTGAAGGGATCAAAGGAAAGCCGGAACCAATTATTGCTGGCTCTGGACTGCCATATAGGTAATCACGTCCGCACGATCCTGATCCTTTTTCAGGCCGGCGAAACTCATCTTGGTTCCAGGCAGATACTTTTTTGGATTTTTCAGAAACGCATTCAGTTCGTCTGTCGTCCAGATCCCCTCCAAATTGGCCATCGGGCTGGAGTAGCCAAATTCTGAAACCGCACCGACGGTCCGACCCACGATCTGGAAAAGGTGGGGACCAACATTGTTCTCCCCTTCAGCCAATTTGTGACAGGCCTTGCATTTGTTGAACACTCTTTCGCCCTTGGCTGGATCGGCCATGGCAAGCAACTCGCTGAAATCAACTTCGGGGGCGTCTTCGGCAACCTCTTCAGCGGCTTGCATGGCAATGAGTTCGACCACACCGGGATTCTTGCTTTCCACGTGGTAGATTTCCTCAGCCGCCCACTTGCTGAAGAGGAAAACCAGCAGAGCCATGCACAGCGCTCCCACTATTTTCGTGGAGGTCATCGTATCAAACATGGGTCATCCGGAACGAAATTATGGCAATAAATCAGCACGCTGCATATTAACTTGACCGGGACAATTGTAATCAAGGTTTCGGTCATTTGTAAGATAGCGGGAGAAAAATTTTGAGTGGCATCATTGCCTTTCAGGGTGAACTCGGAGCATATTCCCATCAGGCTTGCCGTTCCGCCCGAAAGGGATGGACATACCTGCCGTGCACGACTTTTGAGGATGCCGTGTCAGCGGTCACTTCAGGCCTGTCAGATCAGGTTCTGCTGCCCGTCGAAAATTCAATTTACGGGAGGGTGGCAGACATTCACAGGCTGCTTCCCGAATCAGGACTGTTCATTATTGACGAAGTTTTTGAACATATCAACATTCAGGCGATGGTGACACCCGGAACCCAGATTCAGGATGTGAAAGTTGCGTTTAGCCATCCGGTTTTGCTGGGCCAATGCAAGAATTATCTGAGGAAAAACGGCATTTCACCAATGGCCTACACCGACACGGCCGGTTCAGCCCGACTGATTGCGGAAGAACGAAAACCAACGCAGATGGCACTGGCCTCCAAGCTTGCAGGACGGTTTTATGGTCTGGAAATTCTTGCCAGCGACATTGAAGACGAGAAGCACAACCGTACTCGGTTTGTCATCATGGCAAGGAATTTCAGGGCCGAACGTCGAGGCGACACGATGATGACGTCATTTGTCTTTTCCGTACGGAACATTCCAGCCGCCTTGTACAAGGCCTTGGGAGGGTTTGCGACAACAGGGGTCAACATGGTCAAGCTGGAGAGCTACATGGTCGGAGGGTCATTCAATGCCACCCAGTTTTTTGCCGAAATCGAGGGACATCCGGAGGATGACGCCGTAGCTCTGGCACTGGATGAACTGAAGTACTTCACCTCTTGCACCAAAATCATTGGAGTGTATCCGGCTGACCGTTCACGCTTTGCCGACGGCTGATGCGGCTTGCGATTCAGTACAAGGTGCCCTGAAGCCAATTTTGAATCAGATAGTTCGCAATCGTGCCTTTCTTGGATAGCATGTATTCGGGATGCCCATGGAAGTATATGTCGGCAACCTTTTCACGGCTTATCCAGAAGGCATCGTCCACTTCGGTGGTATCCAGCGTGATGTTCTCGTGCAGTGCCTGGGCTCGACATCCAAGGATCAGGGCACTTGGAAATGGCCATCCTTGAGAAGCCACATATTCGACATGCCCCAGCCTGATGCCAACTTCCTCCATGATTTCGCGCCGGACGGCCGCCTCGACCGACTCACCGGGTTCCATGAAGCCGGCAAGAAGTGAATACAGTCCTTGTGGCCAGCCGCATGATCGGCCAAGAAGGATGTTGTTGCCCGACGTGACCAGCATGAGAACAACCGGGTCGTTGCGCGGAAAATGCTCCGCATGACACTGGGGACACGACCGGGACCAGCCGGCATTCTGTGCAATGGTTTGGGTTCCGCAGCGGGCGCAGAATTGATGCGTCTGATGCCATCCCAGAACAGCCTTGCCCGTCGAGACGATCTCGATCAGGTGCGAGTCCTCCAAGGTCGGCAGTACAAGTCTGAGATTGAGGAAGAAGCCATCCGGAAAATCCGGATGGGTCGTCTGACCAGCGTCAAATAGACCAAGTTCGTCAGTCGAAGAGGCAGGTTTGGAAGCCGAAACATCAACGACGAAATAGTGCCTTCCGTGTGCCGTGCCGACGAATACCCAATCGCCAAACTTTTCCGGGGTGCACTGGTCGAATGAAACGAACTGGGGACAGAGTCTGCCATTCACGAGAGGTTGGGAATCGTGCATGGGAAGAAACAGGGAATTCTTGTCTACCATCAACGCGCTCACGCGAGCACGATCAGATCGAATTTCAGACCGTCTCAAAAGGCTGGTTCGGTAGCCGATGGATGCCGACTTTGCAAGTCTCATGGCTGGGTTCGCCTCCACTTGAGTCCACGAATCATCAGGCACAATGTCCCAAGATTCTTCGGCGTCTCCATGGCGACATTCTTGAGAATGCCAAACCGTACACTACTTTCATGCGTGAGAGATTGGAACAGGCGTTCGACTTGCGAACCCGGTCAGGTCTGAAAGGAAGCAGCCGTAAGCATTGCTTGGATGGGCTGGTTTTCAGTCTCTCGCTTCTTTTCATTGGTAAACCCGACTGATTCAATTGGCCGCAAACTGAAAACAATTGAGCATAGTGTTCCACCGGCCAGGGTGTTAATATTTTCGGCCATGATAGCCAGCAATTCATATATCGTGAAGACTTTTCCTATGGGTTCTGATGCATGACCAATACCGATGGGGCCTACAAGGTTCTCGCCCGAAAATACAGGCCGCGAACTTTTTCTGAGTTGGTTGGTCAGGATGCCCTTGTTCGCATCATTGGCAATTCTATCCAGTCGGGTCGTGTGGCTCATGCCTTTATCCTGTCGGGGGTCAGGGGGGTCGGCAAGACCACGACGGCTAGATTAATCGCCAAAAGCCTGAACTGTGTCGGAGTTGACGGTCAGGGCACCTCAACGATGGAACCCTGTGATTCATGCGCACATTGCATGTCCATAGCCAAGAGCAACAGCATGGACGTACTCGAGATGGATGCCGCGTCACGGACCGGAGTCAACGATGTTCGGGAGATCATCGAAACCGTCAAGTTTCAGCCGAGCAGCGCACGATACAAGATCTATATCATTGATGAAGTGCACATGCTTTCCAACAGTGCGTTCAACGCACTTCTGAAGACCCTTGAAGAACCGCCAGAACACGTCAAGTTCGTTTTTGCCACGACTGAGATACGATCCGTTCCCGTAACGATTCTCTCACGCTGTCAGAGATTTGATCTCAGGCGAGTTGAACCGGAACTTCTGGCCAGGCATCTCCGACACATTGCCGAGTTGGAAAAAGTGAAGATTGAAGATGGCGCGATAAATTTGATTGTGAGGGCTTCAGAAGGATCGGTGCGGGACGCGATCAGTCTGCTGGATCAGGCCATTTCCTTCTCAAGCAGCACAATAACGGCGGCATATACTCGCGAGATGCTTGGCCTGACGGATCGAGGTCGAACTCTGGACTTGATCGAACTGATCCTCAAAGGGGATTTCCCGGGCGCATTGCAAGAATTGCAGAACCAGTATTACATGGGAGCCGATCCTCAGGCCATCGTGACCGATCTGGCGGATACCGTCCATTGGCTGACTGTGGCAAAGATCAGTCCTGAGACCCTCGATGACCCCAGTTTTTCCGCTGATGAAAGGAAAAGAGGGAAGGCACTGGCCGATACGTTGAACTATCCCATTCTGGTCCGCTATTGGCAAATGTTGCTGAAAGTGCTGGAGGAACTGACATATTCGCCAAATGCCATGACGGCAGCGAAGATGGCCATCGTGCGTCTGACCAGTGTCAGCAGTCTGCCGACGCCCATCGAGTTGGTTGAGAAGCTGACCGGCCAGTCGGACCCGAATGAGGAGGTTCAGCGAGTGAAACCGGTCGTTCCCGGCCCGGTGAAGACACAGAAAAAATCGCTCCAGCCGAAAACCGAAGGCCCAGAAGATGCCCCCTCAGAAAAGCCGTTGGAAACAAGTGAGAAGAAGGTCAGCTCGAAAACGTTGCGATCGAAGAAAAGCGAACCGGACACCCAACCACAAAAAACTCGAACCCCAAGCAAGAAAAAGAAAAGCGAACCGGAGGCGAAGAAACAGGCTCGTTCTGATATTGAAGACAACGAGTTGGTTAAAAGCGTGACCGAGGCGTTTCCAAACTCACGGCTCTTTCAGTGAGCCAACTCAGTGTCATGGCAGTGACAGGAACTTCATTATCGTCAACAACGCAAATACAGGAGAAGTCATGTTCAAGGACAAGTTCAATCCGCTTAAGTTGGCCGAGATTGCCCGAAAGGGGAAGGAGATCACAAAGGAGATGGAAATTGCCAACAAGGAGATTGATCAGATGGTCGTTTCGGCAACAAGTGATTGCGGCAACGTGAAAGTCTCCTGTAACGGACGCGGGAAAATATTCGCGGTTGAAGTTAACCCGGATGCCTGTGCCCCGAACCTCCTGCCTGACTTGAACCAGCTAATTACGGACACTATCGTCAAAGGCCAGAATGAAGCGAGTTTCATAGCGGCTGAACGAATGAAAAGAATTGTCGACAACCACGATTTGCCTCAGAACTTCAACCTGAACATTTGATGGCGCAGAAAAGCACGGTCGACATCCTCATTGAGCAGTTTGCGAGACTGCCGGGTCTTGGTCCCAAGTCATCCAAAAGAATCGTCTTGCATCTTCTGAAGAACAAGACCTTGCTGCTCGAACCCATGATTCGAGGGCTTGAGAATTTTGCCCAGACTGTCGATTTTTGCAAAATCTGCGGCAATTTGACCCTCAGTGCCCAGTGCAGCATCTGTCATGATACGAAACGACAGCAGGATATCGTCTGTGTCGTTGAAACGATTGGCGATCTTTGGGCCATAGAGAAAACGGGTTTGTTCACTGGACAGTATCACGTTCTGGGTGGAGTCTTGTCGAGGTTTGACGGCATCGGGCCTGAAGAGCTCGGCATTCCACGACTCGTAGCGCGAATCAGGCAGCACGGAATCAAGGAGGTCATTCTGGCCCTTAATGCTACTGTGCAGGGACAAACAACGGCTCATTTCCTTGCTGAGCAAATTGACAGTTCCGGCATAAACGTCACAACTTTGGGCAAGGGAATTCCATTTGGCGGAGAACTGGATTATCTGGATTCGGGAACGATCTCAGCCGCCTTGAACTCCCGCCAGGAGTACTAGCGCCAAACTTTGAATTCAAGTCTGGACCGCATGCAGAACAAAGTCCTCGCAGCAAGGCAGAACTTGGCCAGAGAATGGTTTGAGGGGTTGGCCGAAGACATCTGTCAGTCATTTGAAGAACTGGAAGAATGTCTTCCGGCCACATTCCATGATGCGTCCGGTCCAGAGCGTTTTGTTCGCACACGAAACTATCGAAAGTCACCGGAAGGTTTTGATCTGGGTGGCGGCGTCATGGCCAAGATCCTCAATGGCAAGATTTTTGAGAAGGTTGGTGTCAATGTCTCGACGGTGTATGGCCCCTTAAGTCCAAAGCTGGCACAAGCCCTGACAGAGCGTCAGGCTCTTGAACCTGAAGATCAGCACGGTTCCTTCTGGGCTTCGGGAATTTCCCTGGTGGCTCACATGAGCAACCCAAGAGTGCCGGCCATACATTTCAATACACGAATGTTCACAACTCGATCCCGCTGGTGGTTTGGGGGCGGGACAGATCTCAACCCCTGTCTGGAAAATGAACAGGACACGACTGCGTTTCATGCAGGCTTGCGTCAAGTTTGCAACCGGCATTCCGAAGACTACTACCCCAAGTTCAGGAAATGGGCTGACGACTACTTCTTCGTTCCTCACAGGGAACGCGCCAGGGGTGTCGGAGGAATTTTCTTCGACGACTTGAATTCAGGCACCTGGGACAGGGACTTTGCCTTCGTCAAGGACACCGGTCGATTTTTTCTGGAGTTTTATCCCGGTTTGATCCGGAAACGTCAGCCGGAGCAATGGACGCCTCAAGAACGGGAGACCTTGCTCTTGCACAGGGGGTTATATGCCGAGTTTAACTTGATATACGACCGCGGAACCCGCTTTGGCCTGGATTCGGGCCATAATCCGGATGCCGTGCTCATGAGTCTGCCCCCAATAGCCAAGTGGAACTGAGGCCATCCTGTCGTGTCAAAAGCTGATCGTGAAGTTCGGCGCCTGTGATTCAAATGACATGCCAGAGTGATCAGGGTTTGAACATTGGGGATTTAACAGAAATCTCTTGTCAATGGTAAATGACAAGCATGCCACCTATTCGCCTCTGATGATGCGAAGCATCTCGTCTACATTCTGAACGGGCGTTTGGGGTAAAATGCCATGCCCTAGATTGAAGATGTGGGGATGGTCAATCATGCCGGCTAGAATCGACCGGACTTTCTCCTGCAGATTGGCACCACCCACCAAGAGAGTCCGAGGCGACAGATTCCCCTGAAGACAACAGGTTCCTCCCAGTTGGTCCGCAAATGCTCGCAAATCTTCGGAATCATCGATCGCGAGGCAATCCGGTTTGACCGTCTTGGCGAAATCAGCATATTGGCTTCCAGACAAGCGGGGAAAAGTTATGATGGGAACTTCTGGATACAGTTTTTTCAACGCGCTGACTATCTGCCGATTGGGTTGCGTAACGAAATGTTCGTACCCTAGACCTTCTAAAGACCCAGCCCAACTGTCAAAGATCTTCACGACGTCAACCCCGGAATCAATTTGCATGGAGAGGTATTCAATCGTTGCGCTGGTGATCTTCTGGATCAGGGCGGCAAAATCGCCTGGCTGGCTGTTCAAGAACTGGATGCTGGTCTTGTGTCCAGCTTCACTTCGTCCGGCAATCATGTAGGTGGCTACTGTCCACGGTGCCCCGGCAAATCCTATCAGTGACACGTTTTCCGGAAGTCGTTTTCGGGTTTTCACGATCGTTTCACAAATTGGAGCCAGTTTCGTGCGAACACTTTCCGCCGGACCGAGACGGGATATATCCCGACAATTTCGAACGGGCGTTAAAATTGGCCCCTGGCTCTCGACAAAATTGACCTTCAATCCGAGTGCATCGGGTACAACCAAGATATCCGAAAAAATGATGGCTGCATCAAAATTGAAACGAGCGATGGGCTGGAGGGTGATCTCACTGGCTAGATCCGGATTGTAGCACAACGAGAGAAAGTCTCGTGCCTGGCTGCGCAATTTTCGATACTCGGGGAGATAACGCCCAGCCTGACGCATTAACCATACGGGGGGCGGGTGCAGAGCTTCTCCATCGAGGACTCTTAAAAGAGGTTTTGAGGAGATTTTATGACCGCGGTCTTGCATGAGCGACGAACAAGTCGATTCTGTTTTGCATAAAATTCTCTGATGCACTATTCAGCCTTTATCAATGGCCATAAAAACGAAAGAATCAACCGGCTGCGTCGATGAGCGGCCGTATCGACAGGTTTGAAATAACGGTCATGAACAACAGCGCTCCGGTAAAAATCAGGATTGGGACGAGAGCGTCGCAGCTTGCCAGGATGCAAGCCTGCGAAGTCAGGCGGGAACTGCTTGTCAAGCTTGACTTGGATGAAAGCGATGTAACGATTTCAGAATTCACCACCCTAGGTGACCGCGTTATGGACAAGCCTTTTCGGATGCTGGGAGAAAAAGGCGTATTCTGCAAGGAAATCGAAGCCGCATTGATCAAGGGACAAATCGATGTGGGTGTCCATTCTCTGAAAGACATGCCTGTCGCTCAGCCGGAAGGGCTGACGATTGCAGCTTATCTGCAAAGAGAAAGCCCGCTTGATGCACTCATTACCGACAAGGCCCGATCCATTGATGCACTGCCGAAGGGTTCACGAATAGGGACGTCAAGCATTCGCCGACACCGACAGATCATCCGGGCGAACAATGATGTTGAAGTGGTTTCGATAAGGGGAAACATTCAGACCCGAATCAAAAAGTGGGAGGATGGCATCATAGATGGCCTGATACTGGCCTTGGCAGGACTGAATCGAATGCAACTCACAGGACTGCCTAGGATTGAAGTGCCGATGAATACCATGCTTCCAGCCCCGGGGCAAGGAACAATCTGTGTTGAGTGTCGTTCGGATGACATTCGGATGATCAGCCTTTTGAACCGCATCAATCATGCACCAACGAAATTGGTGGTCGAGGCCGAACGATCGTTTCTCAGGACGCTCGCTGGCAGCTGTGATCTTCCGGTTGGAAGTCTGGCAACAATTGAGGATGGCAAGCTGATTTTGAGAGGAGAGTTCTATTCAGACCGAATGGAAAAATTCGTGACTCGGACAGAGGTGTCACCCCTCGACCGGGGTGTCGAATTGGGCCATGTCCTGGCTGAAACCCTTCTTGAGGTCGAGAGTCGGTGCACCACTTCATTTTGACCTGACAGCAAGGATGGCGAAAACAGCCGGGTTGCCGGGCTAAGCAGCCGGTTATTACTGTATACCCGAAAAATGCTAGCTTGCCTGGTCATGAATATGCATTGGCCGTTGCAACGTGAAAATGACGCCTGGGCCGTTTGACAGCAGTAGGCATGGCAGAGAACACAGAAAATTTATTGCTGTAAATTCTCTTCTTTCTTACTGTTTTGGTATGAAACGATGTCGGCGTATTGTCGGTTGTACCCTTGGTTTGGCAGTGGCAAGATAAATTCGATCTGGCACAATTGATCGCACGCTCACCATGAGCTTACTGGAGCAAAACAGACGACGAATGGCGTGACAGCATCAGGATAATGTCCCTGTCAGGGCTTTGGCAGAATTCTTGAAGTCAAGTGCATCCAATTTACGTCCATCCTCAATGCATGGGACCGTTGCAATACATGAAGCCGCCCCTGCTCGGGCCATATCAGTTTCGAGCCGACAAGGCTCGAATGGAGTTGGCATGCCGGGAGTCGAGTTGATGCATGCCGGCTGCCGACAATTTCAACCGATCAAGCCCTTGCCAAAGCGTTTTTGTACCTTGCCAGCCGATGATTCCAGGCAGACAGAGAGCATGAAGACTGCTGCACAATACGATGGTTTGACACGTCAGCCAATCCCGCGCAAAACGACTTCTGGAACCCGAATTTTCAACCATCGAAAGAAAATTGCAGTAATTGGGGCCGGGATTTCCGGGCTGGGCGTCGCTTGGCTGCTGTCCCGTGATCACGACCTTGTGCTCTTTGAGGCGGAGAAAAGGTTGGGTGGGCACTCGCGCACGATTGATGTAAAGGTTGCTGGCCGGGAAGTGGCGGTGGATACGGGCTTCATAGTGTTCAACAGGGTCAATTATCCATATCTATGTCAACTGTTCGAGCATCTCGCAGTACCGGTTCAGACAAGCGACATGTCCTTTGCGGTTTCCATGGACGACGGGGCCGTGGAATATGGCTGTCGCAACATTAAGGCAGCATTCGCACAGCCCGTCAATGCCTCCAAGCCCGGATTCTGGCGCATGTTTCGCGACATTGCCGTCTTCAACCGAACAGCTCTTAAAGACTCGGAAGCCAACCCAAATATGACTTTAGGCGAATACCTGCATCATCGTCGGTTCGGTTTCTGGTTTAGGCATTACTATCTGTTGCCTATGAGCGGGGCGATCTGGTCGACACCTCGTTCTGAAATGCTGAAGTTTCCAGCACAATTTCTGGTGCGTTTTTTTGCCAATCATGGTCTGCTTTCATTCACGAAACAACATCGCTGGTGGACGATTCAAGGCGGTTCACGCAATTACGTCGAAAGAATGACGGCCGACATTACGGGAGAAGTGCGTGCAGGTCAGCCGGTTGAGGCCGTGACACGCGGTCCAGAGGATATTCAGGTCAAATCCATCGGTCAGGCTAGCGAGTCCTTTGATAGCGTCATTTTTGCCTGTCATGCCGATACGGCTCTAAGGTTGCTGAAAGATGCTGGCAGAGAGGAAGCGCGTATTCTTGGCAACATTCCATTTCAGCGCAACCGGATTGTTCTTCATACCGATGACCGGCTCATGCCCCGGCATCAGGCATGCTGGTCGAGTTGGGTGTATCTTGCGAAGTCACGCGCTACGGAGCAGACGGCCTCGGTTACATACTGGATGAACTCGCTTCAGGGCATTCCCCAAGATATCCCGCTTTTTGCAACGCTCAATCCTCCCATGCCGGTTGATGAGGATCTCATTCTGGACGAACATGAATTCGAGCATCCGCAATATGATTTGTCAACGCTTGCGTCACAGTCCGCCTTGCCGACTATACAGGGGCGGGCCAATACCTGGTATTGTGGAGCCTGGACAGGCAACGGATTTCACGAGGATGGTTTTGCCAGCGCAGTCAAGATCGCCCGTTTTCACGGGATTGCACCGCCATGGGAGTGATTGAGTCGTCGGTTGTGTGCGCTCGGGTAAGTCATACCCGCCGTGCACCAGTGTTGAATCGATTTTCGTACGGTGTCGACTACCTGCTTCTCAACGAAGCCGCATGCACAGAAGGATATTCGCCGAAACTGTTTTCTTATGGAAGTTCCAATCTTGTGTCACTTCATCCAGCAGATCATGGGGTAGAAGGGTGCAGGGGCTTTGAAGAGATTCGCGAACTCGCACGAAAGTCGGGAATTGAAGATGCAAAGGATGTGTTGCTGCTGACTCATCCCCGCTATTTCGGCTACACCTTCAACCCTGTAAGCTTTTGGTTTGTTATGGGCAAAAGCAGGAACTTGCGAGCCGTGATCGCCGAAGTACACAACACTTTTGGCGATCGACACAGTTACATTTGCAAGGAGGAGAAAGGCGCCGAAATTTCTTCTGACAGCGTGATAATCGCGCAAAAGTGCTTTCATGTTTCGCCGTTCTTCGACATCGTTGGCGAATACCGTTTTCGGTTTCTGCTCAATGAGTCGCGTATCGCGGTGCAAATCGTTTACGACGATGGGGCTGGAGGTGGATTGGATACGACCATCGCCGGAAATCGCCTTCCGTTCACCGATCGGGAACTCGCCCTGGCACTTCTACGCCGACCTTTTGGTGCGGCCCGTACAACGGGTCTGATACATTGGCAGGCCTTGCGGCTTTGGCTGAAGGGCGTGCGATACAGGCGACGACCGAAGCCACCCGAACGGAGCATAACATGGTAAGCCACAATGCTGATTTTCCTGCTTTCGGAGCGGTCTGCCATGTGGCCAGACCCCGTGGTCGTCTTTCATGTGCCCGTTCGGCAAGGAATTTATGTTGGGCGGGCCACACTTGCCATTGGAGATAGGTAGTAGAATTTGATCCATCATGCGAATGGGAATCCGAATGATCATTCATGTGTCTGCAAGATGCACGGAGTTAAAGTGCTGATCAGAAGTGGCAATGTCTGATTCATGTTCATATCGTCTGACTGCGGCCAACCTAACAGGCCCAGGTGCAACGGCGGCCATGCTCGCGTTCGCCGGGTTGCCCCTTTATATTCACCTGCCAAATTACTATGCGGTCGAGATGGAAGTTGAACTCGCCGTTTTAGGTGCTGTTTTGCTTGCTGCCCGTGCTTTCGATAGCCTTCAGGATCCACTGATCGGGCGTCTGGCCGACAGGTGGTCGCACTCGCGAGAATTATGGGCGCGAGTTGCTGGAGGGCTTTTGGTTGTGGGTTTTCTTCTCCTCTTCGCACCACCGTCATGGGGTGAGCCGTTGCCGCGTCTGATCATTGGACTGCTTGTTGCCTTCAGCGGATTCAGTGCGTTGCAGATTGCCCTTTACGATCATGGCTTGGCTCAAGCCACAAAGGCTGGCGGAGGATACACTCGAATTGCGCTCTGGCGCGAGGTCGGCGGCCTTGCCGGAATTTGCCTTGCTGCCGCAGTGCCAGCAGTCATGGTGACCATTTACGGAGCCTCGTTGGGTTATTCGGGTTACGCGATCTTCTTCACCGGCTTCGTTGTCGTGGTTCTCATGCTGATGCGTGGCAAATGGCTTGCATCGGAAGAATCTTCCGTTGGAGTCGGTTTTCAGGAAGCTCTGCGGGCGCCGGGTGTTATCCCTGTTCTTCTCTTTGGCTTGATCAATGCACTGCCTACGGCTGTGACATCAACATTGTTTTTTTTCTTTGTGGACGACATTCTCGTTGCGAGAGAGCAGGCGGGTCCGATACTTCTGGTGTTTTTTGCCGCCGCAGCGACTGCCGCCCCAGCTTGGGCTCGTCTTGCCGATCGAATCGGGCGCAAGGCTACGCTCGCAATAGGCATGAGCGTGTCAATTCCGGCTTTCATCGGGGTCGTCACGCTGGGTTCGGGCGACATCATCGCCTTTTACGCCATAGTTGTGGCCTCAGGCGTGGCGATTGGGGCGGACATGATACTCGTGCCGGCCATGTTGGCGGTCAAAATTCGAGGAGGTGGAGCTCGCGTGTTTTCGGCATGGACGTTCCTTCAAAAGATGGCGCTGGCCGTAGCGGCCGGCACGGCGTTTCCGTTGCTCGCACTTGTGGGATATGAACCCGGCACCTTGGAAGAGTCCGGTCTCTTGGCGCTGACCTTGACGTACGCGCTTGTGCCATGTGCCCTGAAGCTGGTTGCCTTGGTGGTGCTTTTTACTATTGTGGATGAAATTGGAGAGCAAACGTGAAGACAAGACATTTTCCCGGTCACGGCCTGATTTTTGACTGCGGTTCGCAGAGCGTGGATTCGTATGCTGGAGAGTCCCCGACTCTTGACTTGCGGGACTATTTGAATGGTTCCTTGGTTGCGGCGGGTGTCTTCTTTGGGCTTTCGGGGCGGGTCGAACGGCGGTTCACGGTTGCAATGACCGGCCGCTGGTCTGGCAATAAGGGCCAGTTGGAAGAGCAGTTCCACTATGACAACGGTGAAACGGACGAACGATGCTGGCATCTTGATTTCTTGAACGACAGAGATTTTACGGCAACGGCCCATGATGTAGAAGGAGTGGCTACAGGAGCGCAGTGCGGCAATGCTGCTGCCATGCGATACCGACTGCGAGTACCCCGGTCCAAGGGTGAAATCGTTGTGGCCATGGAGGATTGGTTTTACCTCATGGATGATGGAACGCTGATTAACAAGGCCCAAATGTCGAAGTTTGGGCTGAAGGTCGGTGAACTCTTTGTTTCGTTCTCCAAGCCGACCGGCCAAGACGCCTTGACATCGGAGAAAGGATAGTGAACGCTCTGGCGGGCCAGCGTTTCTGGCTGATTGGCGCCAGCGTCGGCATCGGCCGGCAACTGGCGTTGTGTCTGGCCCGAGAGGGTGCAGCCGTGGTGGCCTCATCTCGTGATCATGTCTCTCTGGAACGGCTCGTAGAGGAGATGATGCCGGTCGATACGATTCGCGGCGGTCATTTGGCGTTGCCCCTTGATGTTACGGATCGGACGTCTGTGTCCAAGGCTTGCCGGCAAGCCGGCGAATCAGACGGGGTCATCTATTGTGCCGGCGCCTATGAACCGATGTCGGCGTACCAACCGGACATTGTTCATCTTGAAACCATGGTGGATGTCAATTTCACGGGAGCCTTGCGAATTCTGGCAACCTGCGTGCCAGAATACCGTCGCCGAGGAACGGGTCATATCGTGCTGGTGGGTTCATTGTCTGGTTATCGTGGCTTGCCGAGTGCATGGGGATATGGAGCGACAAAAGCGGCATTGATCCACCTGGCCCAGAATCTGCGTTGCGATTTGCGCGGTTCCGGCGTTCGGGTGCAGATTTGCAATCCCGGTTTTGTCAAGACGAGGCTGACCGACAAGAATGATTTCAAGATGCCGTTCATCGTTACTCCGGAAGAAGCGGCCAAGAGCATTGTGAGCGGCATGAAACGGCGCCATTTTGAAATGGCTTTCCCTTGGCCAATGGCGGTCATATTCAAGCTGCTCGCCGTTCTCCCGCGTTCGTTTTATTTTGCCTTGCTCGCTATTGCGGGCGGCAGGTCAAACAGAATCACGTGACCTCTTTGGCCAAAAGCTCCGACACAGTCTTGCAGCCAACAAGTCGTCGCTGGGGGACATCGGGGTATATGCAGGCTGTCTTGACGCTTCTTCATCGCATCGAACGCGGCATGATAGAGGTTGTCCTACCCGATGGGCGCTGTTTGCGGGCCACTGGAGGGAAGACGGGTCCAGCCGGCAAGATCGTCGTACGCCACAAGAACTTTTTCCGGCAGTTGATGAGCAGGGGTGAAATGGGTTTTGCCGAGATGTTTCTTGAAGGTTGGTGGACCACTCCGGATCTTCAGAGTCTGCTGGACGTGATTTTGATGAACAATGAGAACCTGGCGCGACACTTTCCCGGCACCGCACTATTTCGCCTCCGAGATCGGCTGCGTCATTTTTTCAATGCCAACAGCCGCAAGCAAGCACGGCGGAACATTGCACGTCACTACGATCTGGGCAATGCCTTCTACGAGCTTTGGCTGGACAAGACGATGACCTATTCATCGGCCGTGTTTCACAGCGGTCGAGAGAGTCTCGAAGAGGCTCAGCTAAACAAGTATGCAGCCATCTGCGACCGGCTGGCCTTGCAGCCGAATGCCAAAATCCTTGAGATCGGCTGCGGCTGGGGTGGATTTGCCGAATATGTCATCCGGGAACGCGGTGTCCGACTCACAGGCATAACGATTTCACGGGAGCAGCACGATCACGCCCGCCGCCGTCTTTTCGAGGCCGGGCTGGCTGACCGTGCCGAGATTCTTTTGCGCGATTATCGTGATGAAAGAGGTACCTATGACGGCATCGTCTCGATCGAAATGATTGAAGCCGTCGGTGAAAAATACTGGCCGACCTACTTTTCCCAGCTACGCAACAGACTCAGACCTGGCGGCGTCGCGGCACTTCAGGCGATTACGATCGCCGATCGTTTGTTTCCAAAGTACCGTACCGGCACGGACTTCATTCAAAAATACATCTTTCCGGGAGGCATGCTGCCAAGTGTGGACATGCTGTACTCGCATTCCCGGGCGGCGGGTCTTGCGACGGTCGGATGCGAATCCTTCGCCAGCTGTTATTCGCGTACGTTGCGAGAATGGCGTCGGCGTTTCAACGATCACTGGGATCACATCGCAATGTTGGGCTTTGATGATTACTTCCATCGCATGTGGAACTTTTATCTCGCGGTGAGTGCGGCCGGCTTTGCCTCGGGTAGCACAGATGTGGTCCAGATCGCCCTTCGTCGAGGGGAATGAAACGACGGGAAACGGCCGGTACGGCCCGTTTGCCCAATTGTTCCCAATTGCCGTCGGGGGCACGGATATCTGAATCTGACAGTCTGGATCATAATTGTATTCGCGGGTTTGAATGGGGAACAATCAACCACGACTGTGATCTGAATTATCGACCCAGTACACATGGCTGTCGAACGAACGCGTGGGCATGCAACAGCATGGACAAAGATTTTCGCCGGTTGGCTCTTGACAGCACAGGGGGCAAACTTAGGGAGGTTGAAACTGAATCAGGAGTTAGGAGTCGGAATGTTCATTTCGATCAGCAGCTCGGCAAACTGAGCGCCATGCATGTCTCTATCGGGACGGCTTCCTTGAATGTGCGGCCGAGGCATGCTGATTTTAATCACATTCAGAGACGGAATTGCAAAAACCTCCAGTTGATTTTCCTCAACCCGATACATCTGAGCCACTCGTTCACGAGGCAAGGCTTTTACAAGCCACTCGAAACTTTCCCTGTCGTGGCAGAACATGTCGATTGTAAGACAGAATGGTCCAGCATTCTTGGACCGAATTTTCCTGACATGATTACCGAGTTGTCCCATTAATTTCAAAAACCTCGAGCCTGAATGGATCCATCGGGTCTGAAACGACCAGGGCATGATTGAGATAGAACTCGTAAAGCGCACCCCTCGCCGTCTCAGCTGGTGAGTAAGGGAACGCGAAAGTTGGCAGTTCTTCACCACTTGTCAGGGGATAGTGAAGGAGATACGGGTTTGCATGTTTCGCAATTTCATTCGCCAACTGCTGCGATTCGGCGGTTGCGATGCAAAGCACGCCAATCTCATTGGGCGGGTTTGTTTGGGTTTCCAGCGAACCAAGCGTTCCATTGTGTCCAATCAAGCGAAAATCAAGGGCAAACTGGTCTTGCCTCAGCCCCAGATTGTTTCGGATTGAGTCATCGAGAAAGTCCTTCAGGTCATCGACCCAAGCGATTGCATTGCGAACATATCGCTGGTTGCGCAAAAGAGCGAGTAGGGTCGTCTGGTAGCCGCTAATGCCAACACCTTCAAGCTTGACGGTGTATTCCTTGGACGGGACCCACTGTGATCCGCCAACCCGGACTTTCTTGGACGTGACGGCTTCATATCGAGCCTCGGTAACATCAAGATAACCACCGGGTTCGGTCAGATAGAACGGGTTGGCATTTTCATAGAGCATATGGGCAGAAACTGAGTGGGGAGTGCATCGAGCTTCGGCCAAGAGAGGTTCGACTTCAAAATGACTGTCAAAGAATTCAACAAGTATGCAACCACTCAGCGGATGAGTTGAGCATAGAGCTCCGCATTCAGCAATTTTCGCTCCATGCCAAGCGGTTCCGGCCTGTGTGCCATTCATGAGTGGGAGCGCGGCTATTGAAGCCGTGTCAGTCGCTCTCCCGGCGATGATGACATCAGCCCCTGTCGATAATGCAGACTGGATTTGCTCCACTCCCATCACCGCCACGATATTTGTACAACGATCAATGATTTCCGGCGAAATTTCCGGAGCATGTGTCAAGGCGATCAAGCTGTTGTCTTGATAGGCCTGCTTGATTCGCTCCTTGTTTTGTGACGATTTGATCGTGGCAACCCGAAGACGCAGATTGAGCGATTTGGCAATGCCTCGGGTTATGTTGACCATCCAGTCGACGGCGTCATCGGTACCGCACGTTCCGGCCGATGTGATGACAAGCGGGATGCCGGCTTCGTGTCGGGCCTCCAGCAAAGTGCTGAATTCAGCCCGTGTTGCCGCCTCGGAGTATTTCGATGTACCGGTACCAAGATAATGTGGGCCGCTGTCTGTCGAGCCGCCATCAATTGCAATCAGGTCGGGTGTTCGCTCCAGACCGGTCCTAAGTGCATCACGATCAAACTTGAGGCCGAGTACGCCGGAGGGCACGAGAATATTGGCAGTACGGCCGTCCTGAACCATCAGTCGTCGGAGGGGACAGACGGCTTTTTGAGCAGTCGACGCAAAAAGAGGGGAGCGATAAAGCCGGCAAAAGAGGCAAGCCAGAGGCCAATGGCAATGTTGGAGGAGAACAGGTATGTCCAGTCACCGTCCGAGATAATCATGGCCCGACGGAGGTTGTCCTCCATGTTGTTGCCGAGCAGTATCCCGAGGATAATGGGAACCGTAGGAATATCAATCTTGCGGCACAGATACCCGAAAAGCCCGAAGACAATCATCAGGAACAGATCATGGGTGCTGCCTGAAAGGGAGTAAATGCCGCCAAAGGCAACCATGGTGATGCCGGGCAAGAGAATGCTCGGTGGCACGGTCAGGATTTTGACAAAAACCTTGACCATGGGCACATTCATGATGAGAAGAACGAAATTGGCAATCAGCAATGAAGCGATCAATCCCCAGACGACTTCGGGCCTTTCCTCAAACAACAATGGTCCGGGAGTAATGTTAAGGGTGAGCAAAATGGCCAGGAGGACTGCAGTCGTACCTGAACCAGGCACTCCAAGGGTGAGCATGGGTACCAGAGCCCCTCCTGCCGCGGCGTTGTTACCGGACTCGGGAGCTGCCACCCCCTTTGGATTCCCATGACCGAAGGTATCTTTGTCCTTGGCCACGGCTTTTTCGGACATGTAGGCCAGAAAACTTCCTAAAGATGCTCCGGCACCAGGAAGGATGCCGGCAAAGAAGCCTATGACCGTGGCCCGAAGCATGGTCAGCCAGCATCGTGCAATGTCTTTTACAGGAATGGTGATCTTGTCGAGCTTGATCCCCAGCGCCGTGTTCTTGCCGTGGCTTTCAATGTAGATGAAAACCTCTGATACGGCGAACAGACCCACAATAGCCACCAGAAAGTCCACTCCATCCATGAGTGCCAGTTCCCCGAATGTCAGGCGCGGCAGTCCAGACTGATTGTCGAGTCCAATCATGGCGATGCCCAGCCCAATTGCCGATGCGAGAGCAGCCTTGATCTGATTCCGGGAGGCTAGACCGCCTAAGGTACAAAAAGCGAGGAGATAAAGCGCAAAATATTCAGACGGCCCAAAGAGGTAGGCAACCCTTGCCAAGATCGGAGCAAGCAACATCAGTCCAATCGTGGCCAAAAATGCTCCGACAAATGAGGCGACGCCAGAAAGCACAAGAGCGTCGCTTGCCCGGCCTTTCTTTGCCATGGGAAAACCGTCAAGTGTCGTCATTAACGCGGGCTCGTCCCCCGGGATGTTCAGAAGAATGGAAGAAATGCGCCCCCCATACATGGCTCCGTAATACACTGAGGTCATCAAGACCAATACCTCGGTGGCATCAAGACCCAGTGAAAAGGCTAGCGGGATCAGGATTGCAACGCCGTTGGATGGTCCCAAGCCAGGAAGGGAACCGATGATCGTGCCGGCAAAACAGCCCGAAACGGCCAATAGCAAGGTTGAAAAGGTAAGTGCTACGGCAAACCCCTGCCCAAGATTTGCGAACAAGTCCATGGCTAGTACCCACCAAAGGCGTGCAGACCGAGGCCCAAGGCATAATTCAGGATTATGAACAGGCCAATTGACAGTCCCAGCCCGGTCACGATGGCATTCTTGATGTTCGGTGCAATCAGATAGCTCAGGACTATTGATACTACGGCTGACGGTATGATGAAACCATAAGGTCTGAGGGTGATCGAAAACAGGTACATCATGGCGGCTGCAACGGCCAGCTTGCCATAGACCTTCAAGGGTGGCCACGCTGGAAAATGATCAGGCAGAAACATGATCAGAACGCCACAGATGAGAGCGACGCTGCCAACAATGTATGGGAAGGTCTTTGAACCCACAGGGTCCGGCAGGAACCCTGTGGGAATCAATGCGGCATTGTACAGGTACAGGGCCGCAACAAGGCAAATGCCGGCCCCGACAATGCGGTCGGCAATCACTACTGGATGACCCCGAGATCTCGTGAGAGAGTCTGGATTTCAGCGATGACTTCGGCTAGATAGGTCTGGAAATCGTCCCCAACCTTGGTGAATGGAGCCAGCCCATTGTTGGCCATTTCTTGGGCCCACTCGGGCGATGCCGCGACTTGTGCCAAGGCATTGGCCCACTTGTCGTAATCCGCTTGCGATATTCCCTTGGGTACGTAGAGCCCTCGCCAGTTCACGGCCACCAGGTCAATGCCCTGTTCCTTGGCAGTAGGAATATCTTCGAAGCCGGGAATCCGCTCGTCGGTGAACACGGCAATAACGCGAACATCACCAGTGCCGAGAAAGCCGACAACCTCAGAAATATCTCCGGTCATGGCTTGCGTGAAGCCGCCAATGGTCTGGGTGATGGCATCACCGCCTCCATCGAGGCCAATATACTTGACCGATGAAATGTCATCATATCCTGCCTTGCCAAGTGCCATCAGTACTTTCAGATGGTCGAAGCCTCCTGTTGCCGAGCCGCCGGCAAAAGTTACCGAAGAGGGATCAGACTTGACCGCATTAAGCAGGTCCATCAGGTTCATGTAGGGCGAGTCGGCCGCTACAACCAGAACTCCGGGGTCGGCACCAATCGCTCCAAGAAAAGAGACTTGATCCGCTGTCATGCCGGCATAGGCATTCTGAGCCAGACGGGTGGCCGTGGCAGACGAAGCGGCCACGATGAGGTCGCCATCCGTATTGCGTTCGTTGACGACGTGGCCATAGGCGACGGCACCACCGCCACCAGCCATGTTGGTAACCTTGATCGGGTCGTCCACGGCGCCGATGTCATGCATGATCTTGCCAATGCTTCGGCAGGTGAAGTCCCAACCCCCGCCAACATTGGCAGGTGCGATGCACTCGTTCGCGTGAGCCACATTGCCCAGGCTTCCAGCCATGGCAAAGGACAGTGTTGCGAGCACAGACTTGTAAAATTTCATAGAATCCTCCAAAAGTCAAAATGGACAGTTCAATTATCCGTAACCATCAAGGTAACCTTTTCTGGGAAGGATTCAATTTAAGAAATTGGGTTGAATGTTGCCGTTCAAATGCCAATGGCGGCCATAAGATTCTTTTTTAGCCCGTCCAGCCTGGATTGATGCACAATTTTGAGACCGGACTTGTTCTTGACGTAAAACACGTCAACGGCTTGCGCTCCATATGTCGCAATCGTGGCTGAAACGACTGTCAGGCTGGAGTTGTGGAGTGCATTGACCAAGTCGTATAGCAATCCTGGCCTGTCCTGAGTGTCAACTTCGACTATGGTGTACAAATCGGATCCTTCATTGTCGAAGGTAATCTCAGTTGGAATGACAAACCGCTTGCCGGTCTTCTTTCGCCGACCGCTGTCCTTGAGGATGTCCGGCTTGTCCAGTGTTTTGTCAAGAATGGAGAAATCCTTGGTGAACCGGCTGATCTGGCTCTTGATGCGCGCAATCTTGATCATTTCGTAGGGCTTGCCGTTCGGATCTTGAAGCCAAAACATGCTAGTGATATAACCGTCATCGGTCATGAACGATTTCGCATCGACGATGTTGACCTTGGCCAAGGCCAGAATTCCGGCAAATCGTGGAAACAGGCCAGGGACGGACTTTCTGACAAAGCAAACTCGCGTGGCGCCGCGTTTCTCGTCTTGCGTGAAATCAAATACCGTGTCGTCTCCTTCAACCAGTTCGAGGAGCTCGATGATTTTGACTTGAACCTCTGTTTCCAGATTCTGCCAGAACGAGTCGCTGTGTCTGTTCAGCATTTGCTCCGTGCGTTCCCAATCCTTGCTCTGCAAAATTTGACTCGCGGCCTTTTTCGATTCCTGGACGTTGAAGTGGGAGGGGAAGTTCGGACTGCCTATGGACAGGGCCGCATAGGTGTACTTGTACAGCCCCCTCAGCATGTGAGCCTTCCAATCGTTCCACACTCCGGGTCCGACACCATTGATATCGCAAACAGTCAGCACGGTCAGAAGCTTGAGCCGGACTCGGGATTTGGTTTCCCGGGCAAAATTCAGCACGGTTTTGGGGTCTCCCAGGTCTCTCTTCTGCGAGGTATCAGACATGAGCAAGTGCTTTTTGATCAACCACTTGACCAGCTTTGCTTCCTTTGGGTCCAAGCCAAGTCGAGGAGCTGCCGTTTTCGCCAGTTTCGCTCCATAGAGCGAGTGATCTTTCTGACTGCCTTTGCCACAATCATGCAAAAGCAAGGCAATATACAGAACCCGACGGTTGATGCCCTTTTCCAATATCTCGGTAACGATGGGCAAATGTTCCCGCAACTCGCCTCTCTCGATTTTTGCGAGGAAAGCTATGCACTGGATGGTATGCTCATCGACAGTGAAATGATGATAGGAGTTGTACTGCATCATCGCGACAACATTGCCAAATTCCGGGATGAACCGGCCTAGTACCCCCAGTTCGTTCATTCGGCGCAGGACCCGCTCCGGGTTGCCATAGTTGAGCAAGGTGTCCATGAAGATCCTGTTCGCATCCGGATCGTTCTGAAAATTCTTGTCGATCAGATGAAGATTGGCTGAAATCAGACGCATCGCGTCCGGGTGAAGCAGCATCTGGGTTTTGAGTCCGGTCTCGAACAAGCGGAGCATGTTCAGCCGGTCCTGCAAGAATGAATCGGGATCGGAAATTGACAGACGTCCATTCTGCTCCTTGTACTCGGCGGGCAGGTTGATTGCCTTTGAGCGGGATCGGCGAAACCATCCTTTCAGGACGGGCTCCCTTTTCTTGTGCTGGGCTTCCAGTTTGGACAGGAATATTCTTGTCAGATCGCCAACGTCAGTGGCAAAACGGAAGTAATCCTGCATGAAAATTTCAACCGCCTGGCGGCCGTTCCCGTCACGGTAGCCAAGATTCTTGGCCACCTCGAACTGAGCATCGAAATGCAATACATCCTGCGGTCTATTGGCCATGTCATGGAGTTCACATCGAACGGCCCACAGGAAGGATTCAGCACTCAGAAACTTCTCAAACTCCTCATAAGAAAAGACATCAAGCTGGACAAGTTCCTTGATATCCTTGATACGGTAGAGATACTTGACAATCCAGAAAAGAGTCTGCAGGTCCCGCAATCCGCCCTTGCTTTCCTTCACATTAGGTTCAAGAAGATACCGATTCCCCCCTTGCCTCTCGTACCGTTCGTTTCTTTCCTGCAGCTTGTCTTCGACAAAGTGGGGACCGGTGTTCTTGAACAGGTTATTCCACAGAAGATCGTAAAACTCGACCGAAACATCGTTTTGTCCCCAGATAAAACGGCTTTCCAGAAGAGCCGTCCTGATCGTCAGATCTTCTTTTGCAAAATGCAGGCACTCTTTCTGGGACCGAACGGAATGCCCGACTTTCAATTTCAGGTCCCACATGAAATAGAGGGCATTTTCAATGACCCTGTTGACCCATTGTGAAGGATTGTCCTCAACCAAAAAAAGCAGGTCAACATCGGAATGGGGCGCCATTTCACCCCGTCCGTATCCCCCGACGCCAAGCACGGACAGGCTCTCCTGGAGTTTCTTGTCGCCGTTCAGGACATTGATCGAGAAGTCCATGGCCAGTTGTACAATGCAGTCGGTTATATACGCATAAGAGCGTACTAGCTTCAAAGCGGCAAAAGGAGAGATGAGGTATTCGAAGCGGCCGGCCTCTCTGATTTTTTTCTTGCCCAGATTCAGTGCATTGGAGATCTCGCGTATCAGTTCCTGTCTGATACTCTGCTTGTCTTCATCCGAATAAGTACCCGGTTTGAGATGGCGGGCAAATGAAGCCCGATCAAAAATTTCGTCAGCTGGCAATATCAAGCGAGAAGACTCGACAGGTGGTGATTGAATGTCAACAGTGGCCATTCCCTCTCTCCCAAATCGATGCAATCATGAAATCCCTGTGGTTAATTTGATTGTAGCGGTCCGACAAATGACTATAGCATAACGATGGCGCATGAAATGTCACTATTGAGATTTGCTAATGGAATGGTCGGAGGTCGTACAAGAATGATCTGGCAAGTCGTCTGCGGGAGAAGACATGACAGCTAGGTATCCACGGGACATGTACGGCTATGGAGGAAAGACCGAACATGTATTCTGGCCTGACGAGGCTAGAGTTGCCGTCCAATTTGTGATCAATTATGAAGAGGGAGGAGAAAATTGCCTGTTGCATGGCGATCAGGGATCCGAGGCCTTTTTGTCTGAAATCATCGGGGCGAGTCCCTGGCCCGGCAAACGTCACTGGAACATGGAATCCCTATACGAATATGGTGCCCGAGCCGGTTATTGGCGTTTGTACGATGCTTTCCAGGAAGCCGAAATACCCGCCACGGTATTTGGAGTGGCAACGGCGCTGGCCCGTTCGCCTGAACAGGTGTCTTCCATGCTGGAAGCCAATTGGGAAATCGCCAGCCACGGGTATAAATGGATTGAATACAAGGATTTCACTGTCGAAAGAGAGCGCGAACACCTCAATCTGGCCCTCGAGCTACATACTCAGGTTGTCGGGGAGCGCCCTCTAGGCTGGTACACGGGTCGATGCTCTGAAAACACGGTCCGACTGGTCGCTGAACACGGCGGTTTCAGATACATGGCAGACAGCTATGCGGACGATTTGCCCTATTGGATGTCCATCAACGATCAAAACCATCTGATCGTTCCCTATGCCCTGGACACCAACGATATGCGCTTTGCAACGAATCAGGGATTTAATACTGGTGAGGATTTCTATTGCTATCTGAAGGACAGCTTTGATGTGTTGTACCAGGAAGGGGAACAGGGCAAACCCAAAATGATGTCTGTTGGATTGCATTGCCGATTGGCCGGGCGACCAGGCCGGATGGCGGGACTAAAACGCTTCATTGATCATATTTGTTCAAAGGATGGAGTTTGGATACCGACCCGCCTAGCCCTAGCCGAACATTGGCATGCCCATTTCGGACCGGCAAAATCCTTGCAGCCGAGTACCATGACAAAAAGTGAATTCATGGAGCATTTTGGCGGAATATTTGAAGATGCACCCCGGATTGCCTCTCGAACATTTGGTCTTGAACTGGGGCCGGCTCACAATAGTTCGGTTGGGATGTACACTGCGCTTTGTCGGACATTCAGATCCGAATCACGGGAGGACAAGCTTAAAATACTGAAAAACCATCCCGACTTGGCTGGCAAGCTGGCGGTTGAAGGCAAGCTGGGACGAAGTTCTTCTGAAGAACAAAAATCAGCCGGTCTGGATGCCCTTGATCCTGAGGAACTGAAATTGTTTGCGGCATGTAACGCAGAGTACCGACAAAAATTCGGCTTTCCGTTTATCATAGCCGTAAAGGACACGACCAAGGCTGACATTTTGGCATCCATGCCAACCCGATTGAACAGGTCAGTTGACGAAGAGTTTGACGAAGCATGCAGGCAAGTGGAAAGAATTGCCTGGTACCGTGTTCAGGCAAAGTTTCGATCGACTCAAGTTTAAGTTGCTTTCTCCATAAAACATTTGGGGATTATATACCTGTTTACCCAGAAACCTTTTGTCACAGCCATCACTTGATCGCCGCCGGTTTGGGCTTCCCGAAGTTCCCGTCTTCTTCAGGCTGGCCGGTACAGATGATGTCAGCCACGCTTCCCGGTACATCGATGATCGGCTTGAACGCCTCACAGTATGGGGAACATGATGATTGGGACATTGGGGGAAGTCGGCATGTCAGCCCCTAATTCTGCGACCCAGAGCCTGGAACCGTACTGGCTGACGGCTCGATAGGTCGTTCACGAAGCGGATAGGCTCAGTTTTCCTGACCTTGAACCCACGCTCCGAAAGGACAGGAGCATCGCGATTGCGGATCGCAGGGGTCATTGCATTGTCAAGGGTACAGGCCCGGTGCCTTTGCCGACCGGCATATGGCGGCCCTATCGATCACGCGACCACAACCATAGCAACCGGGGCAAGACAGTCAGCGGCCCGGTGGGTGGCCGGCATCGTCCGGTTGGAAACCACCCAGCTGGGTGTCGGAGCCAAGACCTGTGAGAAATTCAGCGAACGGGCCAACGCGGTCGAACGATCCCAATTGACCCTGTGGGGCGGGGTGATGGCCCTGAATATCTGGGGCCCTTTGGCCAGACCAAGGCGCGGAGCCAAGACTATACCGACTAGGTTGTCGATAGTCTCGAACGGGAGGTCGCCGGTCTGGAAACCAATCGGCTGACGGCGGTCGAACCGGCTGCCAATTGCTATGACAAGGCGTTCGCTTCGGCCAAGGTCAATGGCACCAATGCCCGGACCCCACGACCTTGGACGGACTGGGGTCGCTCGCTGATAAAGCGGGGGGGGGGAGGAGATGGGTCGGCCTGATCCGGGTCGAGTCGTCCGAGCTTCAGCTGACACCGGCCTCGGACTGGACCTTGCAGGGGGAAGCGAATCGGCCAGCTGGACCCACGAGGCCACCACCGCAGACCCAGCACCACTACGATCCGAAGGATCAAATCCGAAGGCGTGGTGCATCGGTGCCATTCGACCGACCCCTGAAGGCCCGCGATGGGGTGCAGTCCGTTGACAGAAGTGCGAACCAGCCTGAAAGTGCTGGTCGATCTCGAAGCGAGACTGGTCGGAGAAATGGCAGGACCGTCCGGCTTGATCTTGCGGATCCCGAATGTCGGTGAAAACTCAATCCCGACCCTGAACCGCCTGCACGGGCAAGCCGTCCTGTTCGATTCCAACGTGTCCACGGTGACCCTCCCGGATCCGGGAAGCGACTACCGCCCCATTCGGCTGGGAGCCAATCCGCTCCAGCCATTGTTTGCCTTGCACAGGCAAGCCCTGATTCATGTCTTGACCGCCAGCGGGATCCCGGCAGAGTTTGTCGAGGCCGGAGACGGCACCGCCAGACGCAAGGCCTGGCGGCAGGTTGTCTTTGGCTCGATTGAGGCCGAACTGACCGAGAAGCTGAAACCGCCGATCAAGCTGGATCTCTCCGAGTTGAGAGCGTCTGACCTGGCCAGTCGGTCGCGAGCCGACAAGCAATTGATCGAGGCCGGCATGACGAATGCACAGGCCTCGATAATCAGCGGGGTCGACTAAAACGTCATGGTGATGCCCGCTTCCAGCGTGGTCACCTTCGATTTCTTGATGATCGGCTTGAAGGTCGGCACCGCCGACTGGCCTGCGCTCAGCGTCGGGACAGTGGCGTTGTAGGTGTTATTGAACGTGGACTTGTTGGCCTGTTCAATGCCGGCATAGAAGCTGGCACCGCCCCCCAGATCATGGGTGAAGTCCAGTTCCCATTGCTTGGTGCCGACAAAGGTTGTGAAAGTCTTGTCGGTCAGTCGGGAATAGGCCAAAGCAATGTTTGACCCCGCTCCAATATCCCGCGCGAAGGACAGACCATAAGCCTCCATTTCATTCACCGTCACATCAGTGCCCAATTTGACGCTATCGGTAGCTGCCCTTATCGGCGACTTGTTGAGGGTTATATGACTGGTATAGGTTACGCCGCCGTCCTGCTTGACATAGGTTGCCTGCACCGTGTTCCCGGCAAAGGTGCCGCCTGCACCAACGGCCAGCACGTCATTGGAATCCGCGCCCGCACTGACGTAGAAGACCCCCGGATCATACTTGATCCCGGCCGACCAAGCATCTTCCCCAGCCTCGCCAGCGGTCAGGGCATAGGAAAACGAATCGATGGTGCCGGTCAGGGCCATGGCGGTGCGACCCGGAGGCGGAGCTGGCATATCGGTTCCCTTGAGGCCGATATTCAAGGCTGTGCCGTTCACTTTCAGCCCGTAGTCAATGCCGCCGGCCTTTTGCTTGATGCCCGAAACAGGACGCGACTTCTCGTCGTAAAAGCCAGCGGGTGTCAATTTGCCGTTGGCATCGAGAGTTGCAAAAACGGTAGCGAACGAGTTCGGCTTCGTTTCCAACGTGGATACCCCACTGAATTCCGAAAATTGGTGGGGCGCGGTGGTGAAAAGACGTAACCGCATCATGGTTCCGTCGCTGAGCTTGTATTCAATTGGTATCACCGTCTTGGTCATGCCGGAGATCTCGTCCGCATCCGCCAGACCAACATTGCCGACCAGATCAATGCCCGGATCGTTGCTTCCAAATTGCAGTTTCCAGGTGCCGTCCGCCGAACCAATGTAAGCACTGGCTTCATTGACACCGTTACTGCCGGCAGCTCCCTTGCCGTCCTCGTCAATCGAGATGGCCGCGCCAAACACAAGACCCCCGTCGGTCACACCCGAGGATTTGAATGTCACCTCGTATTCCACCACGGTCTTGATGTTGTCGGACTCCGGGTCCTTGCTGGCATTGTCGTCCACACGCTTCAAACCCATCTTGGCCTCACCAGACAAGACCACCGAAGGCGCGGTGGCCATTGGCATCCCCTCGTCCATGACTTCGGGCCCATCCTCCATCATGGCGACATCCATTTTCGTCTCGTCGACAGCATGAGCGCTGTCATCCATGGAGGCGTCTACCCCCCCCCTTCCATGGCCTGGGCACCGGCTCCCGCCAGCACCAGGGCCATGGACAACATGATCAACTTCGGCATGATTTCTTACTCCTGTTTCATGTGAAAGTCACGATTACGACGGGGCATTTTCTCCCCCCCCCATGTGATTTGCCACATGTTTTATCGGAGCGTACATCATTTTCATGCCAAGTGTCGCATTTTTGCGACAGTATGTCCTTTCTCCCTTGCACTCTCTGTTCGACGGGGCCTGATCTAGGACACCGCCGGCATCATGGCGATCCATTCGGCGTTCCGGTCTTCCATCGTCTTGGGTGTCCGGGTCGGGCCCGTCAGCCAGGATGGCCGATACGCCTGTCCGGTCGACCAATTCAAGGACTGGCATGACACGGAACCGCATGGGGTCATCGGCTCCGGTACACCCGAGAAACCGGACGGAGACCATATCCGTGACGATCAAAACCCGGGTCGAGGACACCCGGGAATGAAGGGTGGCAGAGGAATACTGTCGCCAAGGGGTCGAAACCGTGGCCTGCGACCACAGGCATGATCCGCTTCTCAACCGCCGGACATCCCTGACCGAACCTCCTGAGGGTCGCCCGCCTCTCGAAACATGGGTCATCGACAATGGGAGCGTCAAGGACACGCCACTCAGTCACGGGCTCTCGGCTCAATTCCTTGTCATTCCGGAGACACGGGATACCGGCAAGGCAACCGGTCTCGACCATATGCCTGGGCTTGGCATGTGTCAAACCGGCCGGACCCGCGGTCTCAACTTGTCTGCCGACAAGACGACGGTCGCTCGTGAAGTTTGAGGCCAAGCCATGGTCAACGCCGACGAACGGACGGAACTTTCACAAACCCGGTGCGAGCGGCTCAGATTTTTGGGACTGATATGCCGGCTCCCCCCAATCCCCCAAACGTCATGCTCCCGATGCTGTGAGGCGTTCAAGCCGGGCAACGATATCTCGGAAAGCATGGCTGACGTTATCATGCAACGACAAGCCGACAGAGAGGACTGGACTTCGGGAAGTACAAACCGGCCGAGACCAGTTGACGGCGGTGGCAAAAGGGTTCTGGGTAAACAGGTATATAGTGCCCGGCAGAAAACCCCCTATTTTTGCCAGGCGTTTCATCGTCTCGGATCCCGAGGGGTCTTGCAAGCCTCGTTCGGATGTCCTTTTGGGAGCTTCAAACGGCTTTCCGAGCCCAAAATCCGCCGCAAAACCGGCGGATACGGCCATGGGCCCGCCTGCGTGACATACTTCGCCGGTCATCGGGGCGACCGATCCGGGTGTCAAGACCGAAGGGACGAGTGCTGGATGGGGCTATTCGAGCTGGCGGATCAAGCGCCCCAGGCGGTGGCAATTGGCCGCCAGCACCGCCAGAGCCACCGTCTGGGCAAACCCGTCGCGTCCGTGGCTGCGCACCCGATCCAGGCCGCGATGTTCCAAGTGATGAATGGCGGACTCCACCGCCGGATGCTGGCGCCGTGCCGTGGCAAACCCCACCTCGGCTTCCCGCTCCCGCTCGGCGGCCGAGCGGTATCCCTTCTTCGGCAAGGCATTCACGTCCCGCAAGGCATCCCGAGCCCGGCGGTTCGCCGGACTGTGAAACCCGCGGTCAAAGCTGCACTCCCGCAAGTCCGGATACTGCGCCTAGGCCGCCTGCACCATGGGCACCGCATAATCGACATCATGACCTTCCCACATGATGGCATGATGCAGCAGAAACTGATGCTGATCCTCCAGAATGCCGACCGGTACCCCCAGCTCCACCGGTCGCCCCGCCTTGCCCTTGGCTACCCAGCGCGTGTGCGGCTCAAACACCGAAAACAGCTTCTCGTCCTGAGGAATGGTCTCGCCTCGGAGCAGGCGGCGCTCCACCGGATCCATCAAATGGACCGCACACGCCCGAAAATGATCCATCCGGCTCGCACGCGTCTCCGCGCCGACCGCGATCAGCTCCGCCCGCGTCCGGTCGGCGCGCACGATCAGACGCCGACACAGGCGCCGCCGGGTGCGTACGCGATGAAAGTCCTGCCGCAACCGGGTCTGCACATGCCGGCTCTGACGCCAGCCAGCCAGGCCGTGGCGCTGCGCCTCCTGTGTCGCGATGCGAACCAGACTCCGAACCGCATCCCACAGAAGATGCACATCCGTCGGATAATGGACATCCGTCTCCACGCCAAAACTGTCAACCCGGTCTCCACGCGCAACGCGGCGCGCCAGGCTTTTTTCGTGCCACCTTGTGGCCGCTCGCCACCAGCAGCTGACCGACACGCTCCAGCAGGGCCGGCGTCAGCAGCGACACATTGTCCACCAAGGTCGGAAACTCGTAGCCGTCCCGGGCAAACCCGTCGTCATGACCCATCATTGTGCGCACCAGCACATGGTCGTTCACCAGGCTGCACAACCGGTCAAAGTCGCAATCAATCCCTTGCTTCAGAACGCCGGCTACCAGAATCGACCAGACATCCATGCCCGGACGACCATTGCCCCGGTCCACATCCGGACAGAACTCCTCGTCAAAAATCACCTCCAGCTCGGGCCAGTGACACACATACAGATGTTGCAACCCCCGGAGAACCGCCTCAATGTCGTCCCGCGACTTCGGATTGATGATCAGTGTCTCAATGGCTGTCGTGCCCAGCTGGGCCGGCTTGATCAAGTGGCGCATCCGATACTCCCATACTCCCGTTGAAAAACACACGAAGATTGCGGCTACAGAGCCCCAATCACGGACTTGTTAACCTTTCGGACGATTCTTCGCAAGACCAAGACGGCGTGACAAGGCGGGCGGGGTTAAAAAATATGGCTTTTCGGACAGGCACTATATAATCCCCAAACATTTCATGGTGAGTGCATGTTGAGCACGAATTATTATGGCAGGGGTCGATTGGAAAGCGGTTTCGATTTCGTTGTTGGTTGAATGCGTAGATCGTCTAGTGGTATGTTCAAAACAAAAGATTCCGATTTTGGCCCTACTTGCTCGATCGTTTTCCGTCGCTCCAGAATCTTCGGTGCACATAGGCGAATCCCGACTCCACCGAAGCGAAGTTGACCGGATCATTCATAAATTGCACGATGCATGTCGACCTTGCCAGGTCTTGAAATACAGGTATCAAATGAATAGGATGAACCGCTAGCTTGCCTTTTTTCAAAAGTCATGCTTCCCAAAAAGCAAGGCCGAGTGAAGATTTTTCAGTTTTAGTGAAGAAAATTGCCAATGATAAGAATTATTCAAAATTCATATGAGTCTAATTCCGATTTTTCGGTGTCGTTGGAGGAAGGGTGACTGTCTCAGAAGATCCTTGCGATTGTAGTACTTCGCAATCTCATACCTACTCTAGTGACGTCGAAGTTTTTGAACTTCTCCAAAAAGCCGTGCAAAAATACGAAGAATGTATGTGTGTTGCTGATTTGGCTGATATTTCCGAGACGAGCACAGAAAATTCGCCTAAATACGCTTGGGACAATCCAATAGGGCTTGTGATACAGGATCGGGAATGTGCCAAGCTGGTCAGATCTTCAGGACGAATTGAGGCGCGTTGATGCAGACAAGCGGGGTGACTACGTAGCGGGCGAGTCACTGAAATTGGCTGAAGCAATTGCTAGGCGCTGTGATCGAAATGTTCTATATTACGCCTCCGGTTTCTTACAGAAACCTCAGGTGCCAGGGCTCTTCACGTCGATCAATATGGAAGACATTAATGGCTTTATGGCCGGAATTCATGGCCATGACTTTAAGAAGGATTTGCTCCTGATTCTGCATACGCCAGGCGGCTTGGCAGAAGCTGCACAGACCATCGTCGACTATCTTCGGAGCAAATATTCTGCTATCGACGTGGCTATCCCTGTGTACGCGATGTCTGCGGGTACAATGATTGCGCTGGGGTGTGACAGAATTGTCATGGGACGGCAGAGCCAGTTGGGGCCAACAGACCCTCAGCTTATAGTTGGAGATCGTCCGTTTTCGGCACATTCCATCGTAGAACAATTTGAAGAAGCGAAGGCAAATATTTCAAAAAATCCTGTTTTAGCACACGCTTGGGCACCGGTATTAAGAGCGTTCGGACCCGCACTGCTTCAAGAAGCTCGAAAATCAATTTCGTATGGGTATACACTTGTGCAAAATTGGTTGGAGGAGTACATGTTCTCGTTGCAACCCGACTCGCACGCTCTAGCAAAAAAGGTTGTCGAACACTTTGGAGGTAACCAGCATGGCAGTCACGGCAAACGGATCGGCCGCAATGAAGCGAGGAGGTGCTGTCTTGAAGTCGTCGACCTTGAGGATGATCAGCATCTGCAGGAAGAAATTTTAACCCTCTATCATTTGTCAACTATAGCATTCGAAATGGGATCTGCAGTGAAATTGGTTGTAAGCAGCAACGGTCGGCTATGGATCAAAAACATGTAGATAGGAGGCATAGTTCGACCATCTCCACAGATGTAACGCCCCAAACATACTCATTACGTAGACCCAGTGATATATTTGGTAAGGAGGTTGGTCACGCTTTATCTCTTTACAAATGAAGTGAGGCCGTGTGCCCTTCCAGTGTTCTCGTTGTCGAGTGATGATTTGGTCTTCGACGGTAGTTTTTAACTGAGGTTTTTCTGCGAGCAGAAATGCTCTTCTGGAGAGCGGGTCGGGGGCCGTTGCGACTATCTTCTTATCGAAAGAAAGCGTGGCAAGTTGTGTGCTTTGTCATTTTACGCCTGTAGCGGCGGGATACAGTCATTTACGGAGGCAATTCCGAGCACCTGAGGGCAGGGTTCTTTACTGCAAGGTCTACCAAGGAAATGTGAGTTGCAACAATTGGATAGGAGTCATTCGCAGTCCATATGACTGATCGGATTGGCTTGACCTCGGTGTGGTCGGGATCCGTTCACGAGCAGCAAAGATGCGGGGATGACTGAAAACAGTCGATTACACATCACCAGAATTGAAATCTTTTGTTTTTTACTGACCACTAGCAATAATTTGCTCGAGCATTTTTTATCGGCGAGCAGCAATATGTGAGCGCACATTGATTGGGTGGGCAATATACGGTGATCTCGTTAAGGTATAATAAGTAAGTGGCTTAACTCAACACACAGAGCCACGGCTGAATGACTATATTGTCGAGTGTTCAGTTCGAGAAGGGGTAGTGAATTGGTAGGCAGATATTACTACAATCCTTTGGGAGGACTGCCTTCCCAAAGTGAACTCACTTCCAGCAAAGCCCTGTTTACCGAGGGATATTTGGTCATCCCCCGTCGATCTCTGACAGATATTGTAACCAGTCGACTTCCTTTCTGGGAAAAGACTCGTTCATGGGTGCTAGCGAGGCCAATGTCCGGTTTTTCCCAGACGTTTGCCCATTACCTGATGGAAGTTGAGGTTGACGGCGGGTCCAATTTCCCCGAACCTGATACGGGGGCGGAAGCCGTCTTGCTGGTCACTGAAGGAAACCTTGAGTTGACCCTGAGTGGGGGAGAAGCTTTCAACTTGTCACCGGGCAGTTACGTCTACCTGCCCCCGGATGAACGGTGGGAGTTGTTCAACACGGGTTATTCGCGTGGCGTTTTTCACTGGATCCGAAAGCGGTATGAACCGGTTGAAGGTCTGTCAATGCCCGAATTTGTATTTCACCATGAAGATGATGGTCAAGTTGATCTCATGCCCAATTCGGACGGAGCTTGGACGACAACCCGTTTTGTTGATCCAAGTGACTTGAGTCACGACATGCATGTCAACATTGTTACCTTTCAGCCCGGAGGATGCATTCCATTTTTGGAAACGCATGTTATGGAGCACGGAATCTACATTCTCGAAGGGAAGGCGTTATATAATCTTAATGGTGACTGGATTGAGGTTGAGGAGGGGGATTATCTGTGGCTGAGGGCCTTTTGTCCCCAGGCCTGCTACGCTGGTGGGCCGAGTCAGTTCAGATATCTGCTCTACAAGGATGTCAACCGGCATGCCAGGCTCAGTTTTTAGGCGTCGGGCATTCGGTCTGAACGATTGCAATCATTGAGGCTGCTGGTTGTTTGAAATTTACCCCATACCGCTGAACATTCAACGCTTTGCCGATTTTGGTGATGTCTTGTCCTTTGATTTGGTTAAGCCCCAATCTATCAACCGAGGTCAGTGCAGCCGTTTCACGGACCTGGCTTGCCTAGATCATGAACGTTCAGGGCGTCTGGGTATCAGCCTTTTTCAATCCAAGGTCTACAACCTCCCACATGCCTTCAGTTTCATGGAACGCCACCCCTTGGGCCCGCAAGCATTTTTTCCAGTGGATCAAGGAAACTTCCTGATTCTTGTTGCGCACGACCGTAACGGCGTGCCCGACAAGCCTCAAGCTTTCATCTCTGCTGAATATATGGGAGTAAACATCCATCGAGGAGTTTGGCATGGGGTATTGACACCGATTTCGGGCAAAGGCAAATTTATTGTATTCGACTGGATTGGTGATGGACCCAACTTGGAGGAATACACGTTTGACACCCCTTGGACCGTTTCTGATACCATCAGCCTGTTCCCGTGATACAGTTGGGCACGACGGCGATTGCAACCAGATCACTCATTCCGGATTGCAAGCCTTCAGCCGGTTGGCACTGAACGCTGGCTGTGTCGCTCACTCCAAGCCACGGTCTTGGACTAGGGCGGCTTAGGATGCATACGAGGTCTGAGAGCCCTTGAGTTGGACAGGCACGTGGCCAGAAAATTTTCCTCTTGTCGAAAAAATGTGTTGCAAACGGCAGGGGGGGGGTAAGTATATATTGATACACCTAAATTTAGATTTTTTGGATACCAAGATATATGACTGTAGCAGAACTTTTTTGATTGAGGCGGGTACAAGCGCTAGCCGTACGCCGCCCATGATCGTGAGAGGGGGGGGGTAAATGACCTGCTCCGGTTGCGTGGCGGGTCGGCCTCGGGACTTTCGACAATCAGTGCCCTGCTTGTGGGGCTGGCCGTGTTCATGGGTACACCGCAATCCGCATCGGCTGCGCCGAGTTGCACCGGACTGACGATCACCACCAGCCCCACACCGGATACAGTGGAGCTGAGCGGCCGCAAGGATCGGGTGGAGTGCAGTGAGCTGACGGGAGGACTGACGCTGACTTTTGGCTCGGGGGCTAAGATCAGCAAGGACAGTAGCAATACTCCGACGGATGAGATTGCCTTGGATATTGATGCTGAGGGGACGGGTCTGACGAAGCCGTCGAGGTCTCGGGCATAGTGGCAATCTATTCGAAAAAGACCGGTTTGAAGGTGAATCGTGACGGGGATGGAATCCTTGATATCGGACTGTCAAAGGGGACCATAATCAACGCCGGCAGTGCCACCACCAGTGGTGAAGTTTACGGTGTGCATGCTCTGCACAAGGGTAAAGCAACTATGACTCTGGAAAAAGGCATCAAGATTGTGTCGGAGGCGGATATTACCGTATCGAAGCCAACGTCGACCTCCCGCTTTTATGGTATCCTTGCTACCACCTCACAGGCCAAGACAGGCACGGAGATTCCGATTGAGATTCATGTCAATGGCGGCACCATAATGGCAGGCAATGTCAGAAGTGGTCAGGAAAGTCATGGTGTGGGTGTCCTTCATTTTGCCAAGGGTGATGTCGAGATCATGGTTAAAGGCAAGGACACAACGCTCGGCGTAAAATCCCAGCACTTCAGCCACAGTGGCATTTTCGTTCGTTTGCGGCTAAAAGCTGACGGGAATATCACGATCACGCACGAAGGCAAGATTTACGCCAATACTGGCATATTTGCGGAAAGCTTGCCAGAAGTCGACGGTGCCTCTGGCGACATCACGATCACGACGGAAGAGGGCAGCATGATCGTGGCCAAGAAAGTTGAAGACAATGTGCGTGCCTATGAAAACGGAATCTATGCTGGAATCTGTAATCGGGATGATGGCAAGTGTACCAGAGCCACTGTACCAACTAACGGTGAATATAACCCTGTCGGCAGCAGCAGTGGCAGTATCACGGTCGTTCACAACGGTAGTATCGATGCCGCCGGCGAAGGCTTGCAGCTGGAAAACAAGGGAACGGGTGACATTACGGTCACAACCGGAGCGAACAGCAAGATCGTTTCAAAGAATAGAGGCATAAATGCCGACGGCAGCGGCAAGGTCATGATCACCCATGGAGGCACGATCGATGTGGCCAAAAACGGCATTCAAGCGACTGGCGACGGCAAATTCATGATCGTAATTGGGGCCCAGGCTCTTGTACAGTCAGAATCTGGCGTGGCCATTGAGATGGAGCCCATGGATGCCACGGGTGGCGATATCAATTTGATCCTGGAGAAGGACGAGGATGGTTTTGTGGGGCGTGTCAAAGGCAAGATCATTCAGGACACCGCGGACAGAACGGTGAAGTTCGAGACCCGCATGGGCATGGACGGAGCCAAGGAAGATCTGAATGTGGGTGATCATGTTTATTCACGCGGCGACCGGATGGGCGCGTATGTAAAGGCGTTCAAGGCCCGGCTTACGACGATTGAAGATCCCGCGGGCTATGAGTTCAAGGATGTGCCGGGGGACTGGCGTCTGTACAGCCAGCGGGCGCGTCTGTATGAGGTGTTGCCCTCGGTGCTTCTGGGTCTGGTGGAGCTGACGCCTTACAGCACGCGCATGGCGGTGCCCCGCCGGAGCACCGGCAACGAGGAGGTCATGGTCCAGAGCAGCAAGGGGGAGCATGTGGCGGTGCCGGGTTCCCGCACCGGTGTCTGGGTACGCCTTGCGGTTCGCGATGGGGAGCGGATGGCCGATACATCGACGACCGCACAGGACATCCGGCGTCAGTCTCTGGCATGGGATGTCAAGCAGACCGACTTTGAGGCGGGTCTGGAGGTGCCGACCGATGAGCGTCTGGTGCTGGGTGTGAGTGCCCACTACCGGCAGAGTGAGGCCGCCGTCAGGAATGGTGGCACCATGGAAGCCAGTGGCACCGGTCTAGGCGTGTCCCTGACCTGGACAAACGACAGCGGGCTGTATGTGGACGGCCAGTTGAGCTACACCCGGTTCTTTGATATCACGATGGTGTCGGCCAACGGTGCGGTCGGTGCGATCACCTCCACGGGTGGCGGCAACGGTCTGGCGCTCGGGGTAGAAGTCGGTCAGCCGATGAGCATGGGGGGGGCCTGACCGTGATTCCGCGTGGGGGTCTGTCCTGGTCATCGGTGGACCTGGACGCCTTTGACGAACCGACCACGATCGATGGAGCTGGCACGGTTACCCCGGACAAGGAGCAGAGTGTTCAGGGTCGTGTGGGTGTACTGGCCGAGCTGGGTCCGGAAGATGCCGACGGGCGGCTGTATGCGTCGCTGGATCTGGAGCATGAGTTCTCGTCCAAGCATGCGGTGATGGTGGCCGGCACCCGGCTGGCGACGGAGGTGAAGCCGACCTGGGTGCGTCTGGGCGTGAGCGGGGCGATGTCTCTGGGCAGCGGCGACACGACGCAGCTGACGGGGGATGCCTTTTATGCGACGGCGGGGAACGACAACACCGACTTTGGGGGCGGGGTCGCACTGAACATCCGCTTCTGATTGAGAAACTTGAGAGTCGCCGGGTTCGGGACGATGCTGCTCTTTTGCATCGACCTCGCCCGGCGACGAGTTGTCCTGGTAGTCTGATCTGATACCAGCCGGGTACGACCGCTACTGTATGCACACATCTTTTCCCGCTTACGTAATTGGTGTCTGAAATTGGCCGTTGGTCCTATTGATTCGATCTTCGGTCTTGTGTTTACAAGGGGAGAGTAGAGATGTACAACTCGGGTTCGCATTGTGGTGATCGTCGTTTGGATCCGGCCGAGCAGTTTTGTCATGGACGTGCGGATCCGGGCGTCCCATGACCGCTGTCTTTGCGATGACACCGGCCAGCTCGTTTCCTGCCTTGAGGGCCGACCGCAGCCGGACCATACGGTCGCGTTGCCCGCACGACCCGGGCCAAAGAAGCGCACGGCCCGCATGGGTGTGCGTTTTGCGTGCGTGACCCTCAAGCACCCTAAGGACAGACCGATGGAACCCGGTGTTTCCGCCCGTCAGGCCGTTTCCTTTGTCGAGGCACGGGAAATCGACCCGCCCGCCGGCTGACCCGCCATCGGGTCGCAACGTTCGAACCGGCGCGAGGGATAACGCAACTCTACCGTCGGCGCTGGGTCATCGAACCGGTTTTCCGGACCCTCAAGACCCAAGGCTTCGACATTGCAAACGTGTCGGTGGAAACCGCACCCTTCCAAACGCTGTATGCCATGACGTTGATTGCGGGGATATCGTGCATGCCACTCGTGCCGGACCGGGATGGTGCCGGTCAACGCCCGCTCAAGGATGTCTTCGCGGCACAGGATCAACCGGTCCTGGAGGCCGTATCCGCTTCGCTGGAAGGTACGACCGACAAGCAAAAGAACCCGCATCCATGTGGCTCGCTGGCCTTTGCAGCCTGGGTGTACGCCCGTCTCGGCGGCTGGACCGGATATTATGGAAAACCGGGCCCGGTGGTCATGTTGCGCGGGCTGTATCAATTCCGGGCCATCCAACTCGGATATGGCATCGCTGGAAATGTGTGAATCGAGTAGGGTACGACCGTGGTCGGGATATCTTTTCGCACTTGGCTGTGCCGGCATTATTTGTTCTATGCAACCACTTCACATCAGGATGTCTCCTGATCCGAGAACCTTTGTCTCAGGTATGATTGATTCAACGTCTGCAACCCGTTCGTCCGCCGTAAAGCCGGTATGGTGGTTGATTTCGGCAGCTGTGGAGAGGGCATTGTACAAGACATACTACACAATACGCTTCAATGAAGTTTGACCACAAATTCAACACCGGTAGGAGAGTACGGAAACGTTGAAAGTGGTCGTGAATCAAATTTTAAATCGCGACATTGCTGTCCATAGAGTAAAGACAAACTCAGCCGATTTAGAGATCTGCGAGTTGATTCAAATTCAAATTGGCCGCCGCACAAGCCGCAACGGTAATCTTGCCAGCGACAATTGCGTCTTCCAGAGCGTCATGATGACGAAAACTGATCCCCAGCCACTTGGCCAGAGGTTTAAGGCCGAAGCTCTCACCCTTCCTCGCTTCCGACCAGGCCAGCCGGGCAATTTTACAGCTGTCCAGCCACATGAAATTCAGACGTTCAATTTGGTAAAAATCCCAAGATCGGGACATGGCATTCAGATCGAAAAGGGTGTGACTGACGATAATGGTATCATTCAGGCGTTCATAAAGTTCAGGCTGAACGTCCAAGAAGGTTGGCTTGTCAAGCACGTCCCCTGGCATGATGCCGTGGACTCTAATGTTGTATTTGTTGAACAGTGTATTGGGGTTGATCAGGCTTGACCAGGTATCAATCAGAGAACCATTGTAGAATGTGGCAATGCCAATCTGACAGATGCTCCAAGGGTCACCATTGGCGGTTTCAACATCCAAGGCATTGAAAGTCAGACTCATGCCGGCCCCGCGAAGCGATTTCAGCCCTGATTGTTCAGGATAGTCGAGGGCTTGGCATTCAGGAGTTTGGCAAGATAAAGCAGTCCGGAAACTGAAGAGAACAACGCGCCGCTCAAGACAATCAGGATGGCCGAAAGGGGCTCGAATCGGTATGCGGCTTCCAGTACGAATGTCATGACCACCCAGCCGCCGATCATTCCAGCAAGGATAGCTACAAGTCCGGCTGAAGTTCCCAAGATGATCGAGCGAAACGCAAAGGTCGACATAAGCAGCCGACGGGTTGAACCCAGCACTTTGAGAATGGCCGCCTCATAGCTATAGGCTGAAACGGTGCTGGCTGAGGCCCCGATCAACACTACAAACCCGACAAGCAATGTCACACCCGATGCATAGATAATGGCTTCGCCCAAACCAGAGAGAATTCGAGCTACATTGGCGATGCCTTCAGATACCGATATCATAGTGATGTTAGGATATTTACTGGTGAGGTCATCAAACAGAACCTCTTCAGTTTCCGGATCCGAATAGATGGTTGCAATGTGGGTATGAGGGGCATTTTGTACGGCCTTGGGATTCAGCGACAAAATGAAGCCAATGCCCACCGTTGAAAAATCAACACTTCTGAAATTGACGATTTCGGCCTCAAGGTTGCGCCCAAGGACATTGAGAGTCAGCATGTCGCCGATCTGTAATCCCAGCTCGGCCCCTTCCTCTTCGGCGAAGCTGATCAGGGGCGGGCCATCGTAATCTTCAGACCACCAGGAACCCTCAGTTATCTGTGTGTCTTCGGGCGGGGCTGCGGAGTAGGTAATACCCCGGTCTCCTCGTAAGACCCAATGATCACCGGCAACTGTTCGAGCTGGCAAGCCGTTGATTTCGGTGATTATGCCTCGAAGCATTGGCGCGGACTGCATTTCGGATACGCCGGGGTACCGATTGACTTGAGAGGTGAATTCAGCAATGTCCTGATTCTGGATATCGACAACGAAATAGGAAGGTGCGATGTCCGGAATGTTGCTGGACAGAGTTCGCAAGAGGTTGCTCGAAATCTGGCCAACGGTGGCCAGGACTGACAGTCCCAGTCCCAGAGCCATCGTCAAGGAAATAACGCCCTTGCTCTTTCCCCCGATCGACCGGAAGGCCAGCGACAAGGATATCAATCCGCGGAGAACCCGAGAATGTCCTAGATAATGGGCAGTCAGTCGGGAAAGCTGAGAGGCCAGTCCCAAGATGATCAAGGTGGCAACTACCCCTCCTGCTACGTAGAGTGTCACAAGGGTAATTCCAGAGGTCAGAGCTGCCGTACCCACCAAGAGAATGGTCATAATCCCTATTGACACGAGATACGATGCTTTGGGCAACCTTGAGGTGCCGTCTGCAGTTTCTCGATAGAGGGAAACAGGCTTGACTCCATCTGTTTGCGACAGCGACCAGAATGAGAAGATCAGACCGATCAGAAGCCCGTAAAGGGCACATTCAGCCAAAATCCAGCCGTTAACTTCAAATATGAATGGTACCGGCAAGTTTTGTGATATAAGGTTGGCGAGCAGGAGGGGAAGCAGTGTGCCCAGAGCCAGACCGGTCAAAACCCCCAAGCCGATCATGCAAAGTATCTGAAATAGGTAGGATAAAAAGACTTGGCCTTGATTTGCCCCCAGTGTTTTCAGGGTGGCAATAGTCTGGGTTTTGGTTTCAAGATAGGTTGAGACAGCAAGTGAGATGCCAATGCCACCAACCACCAGACCGGCTAGCCCAACCAGAGTCAGGAAGGCACCGACTCGTTTGACCATGGTTTGTATGCCGGGGGACCCATTGCGTCGGTCACGCCATGCAAAGCCTTGATCGAGAGCGTTCTCGGCTTCTGTTCGCAACGCGACCAGATCTGTATTTTCATCCGTCTGCAGCCGATAGTATGAAGAAAACAGAGTCCCCTGATCCAAAAGACCCGACCCCTCCAAGGATTCCAACCGCACAAGCGTTCTGGGGCCCAGCGTAAATCCGCCTCCGGTGTTGTCCGGTTCATTGACCAGTACGGCCCGCAATTCGAACGTATTGAACCCGAGGCGGAATTGATCACCGATGCTCAGGTTCAGCCGGTCCGCCAAAGTTTGAGGCATAAGGGCACCATAGACACCGCCGAGGGCATCAAGTGCGACATCAAGGGGCATCGGAGGTTCGGTGACAACATCGCCATATACTGGATAATGGTCGTCAACTCCCTTGACCTGAGTGAGTGCCTTGTCAAGATCACCGCCAGCGTCGACAACGGCCAATGAACGAAATTCAACGACTTCAGACACCTGGATTGCCTTGGATTCAATCCAATTCAGTTCCTCGGCATCGGCATAGCGGTAGGCAAATTCAAGTTCGACATCACCGCCCAGAATTTTTGCTCCCTCCACCGACAGCCCATTTTCGATACTGTATTGCACGAGACCCACCAAGGTTATGGATGCAACGCCCAAAGCCAGGCAGGCAACCAGAATGCGGAAGCTTTTCAAGCCGCCTCTCAGTTCACGGGATGCAATAAGAAGGGGAATTCTCAGGGACATGAGCGGTTTGGTCAACTAGCGGTCTTGATTCGACCATCCTGCAACTGAATGATGCGGTTGCAGCGAGTGGCGAGTTCTTTCGAGTGGGTCACGACAACCAGAGTGGCACCTCTTTTCTTCTGCAAACCAAAAAGCAGGTCAAAGACCTTCGCACCATTTGCCGCATCAAGATTGCCTGTTGGTTCGTCAGCAAAGAGTATATCCGGTTTCCGAACGGACGCTCGAGCCAAAGCCACCCGTTGTTGTTCTCCGCCCGAAAGTTGTGAGGGATAGTGATTGAACCGTTCATCAAGACCAACCAGGGCGAGCTCCTCTTCGGCCAGATCATAGGCCTTTGAATATTCGGCCAACTCCAATGGCACAGCAACGTTCTCCAAGGCTGTCATGGTAGGTATGAGGTGAAAGGACTGAAAGACGACTCCTACGTGCTTGAGCCTGAATCGAGCCAGCTCATCCTCACTCATTGCGGTGATGTCCTCACCCATCGCTCTGATGCGGCCCGCCGAAGTTTTTTCAAGACCCGCCATCAACATGAGAAGTGATGATTTGCCTGATCCCGACGGGCCTGTAATGCCCAAGGTTGTATTCTCGTTTACCTTTAAGGAAATTCCGTTGATAATGTTGATGGCACCAGCATTGCCTGAAAGTGTCAAATAGACGTCTTCCAAGGAAAGGACTGTTTCATCCATGTGTTACAACCTCAACTTAATTCAACTCAGTTCATATGGTCTGATCAGAGGCTTCTGCAAGTTCGGGATATTGGGGATGCTGATTCTCACCGCTCCCTTGGAATCACATGGCCAAATCAAGATCAGTTTCTTTGGCGACAGCTTGGTTCAAGGGTTTGGATTGTATCCGGAGGATGGAATGGTTAGCCAGATGCAGGAATGGGTCCATCAACGACGCTCTGACGTCACTTTCATCAACTCCGGTGTCTCCGGCGATACCAGCGCCGGGGGGCTGGCACGGCTGAACTGGACTTTGGTCGAAGGCTTCGACGGTATCATCATTCTCTTGGGCGGAAACGATCTTCTGCGGGGAATTGACTACCAGGAAACCCGCAGGAATCTGACTGGCATTTTGGAGATTCTGGCCCAGGAGGGTTTGCCTACACTTCTGGTTGGCCATGAAGCACCATCAAATTTTGGTCAAGAGTACAAGCAGGAGTTTGAGAGGATATATAACGATCTAGGGGAAAAGTACGACGTGTTGCTCTTCCCGCGGGTTTTTGCGCCGCTTCAGGAATTGGGATCAAATGACGAGATCAGGATGAAGTATTTTCAGGACGATCAGCTTCACCCCAATGCCGAAGGAGTACAAATTATTGTGAACGCTATGGGCCAAATGGTTCTAAGTTTGATTGATCAGATAGAAAACCGCTAGAGGCAAGTGCTCTGGCATTCGGGTTCCAAGTCATGTAGAATGCTTCTTGCCACTTTGTCGGTTTTTGCGGGTGGGGAGGGGCGGAGTATCGGAGGATATCATGAAAATAAAGTTTCTTGCCATGATTATTGGCCTTGCCTTGGTTCCAGTGGGATCATCATTGGCGAAAACGCCCGAGCAGCATGTCGAGGCACGACAGCAAATTATGAAGTACATTGGCACCCATATGCGTACCTTAAGCGGCATGCAAAGGGGGCAGATCGCATATGATCCCGAATACGTGAAGGCGGTGACCGATGCATTCGTTGCGATGTCAGCGTCACTGAAGGTGATGTTTCCAGAAAACTCCTTTCTGGCCACTTCGGATGCTCGGGAGGCAATTCAGGGAAGTGAAGAATTTATGGACATGATTGACAATTTTGGTCAGGTTTCGAGGGATGTCGGCAATTCACCCAGTCAAGAAACATTTGCCGATACATTCCCCCGGCTTGGGGGTACTTGCTCGGTGTGTCACCGGATGTACCGCAAGTAACCACCAACCGGTCTCGCTGTTGTGAATTTGGTTGATCAACAGAATGGATAATCGGACTTTGCAAGAACAAATGATCGTTCTTCGCTGTCAATCTCGTCCAGCGGTTTAAAGCAAGTTGAACTCAGTTGCGAAGTACGGGATCTTGGGTTCCGCAGGAATTGTCCTTTTGCTGGTTGCCTTTCTGGTACTAAACCTGCCGGCAAGAGTGAGCGAGCAAGCTGTGGTTGATGCGGTCGGCTCGGATTTTGACCCTGATCCGCATTTGGGCGAGCACTTGTTTCACTTGGCTGGTTGTGGTGATTGTCATCTTAATCGAGAGCCAGACGAGCCAATATTTGGAACTTTGGCGGGCGGTGCGCCCTTGCAGACTCCAATCGGTTATTTTGTTCCGCCCAATATAACTCCGGACATGGAAACCGGAATAGGTGAGTGGTCGGATACGGATTTTGTGAATGCTCTGACCAGAGGTACAGGCCCTGATGGACAGCACTATTATGCAGCCTTTCCCTATCCAGCCTACGCAGTGATGTCAATCGAGGATATACTGCACATCAAGGAATATTTGTTTACCACTGAGCCTGTTAATTTTGATGTTGGCCCCAACAACCTGGTTTTCCCTTTCAATCTCCGCCTTGGGAACCTCTTTTGGAAGGCGCTGTTTTTCGATCCGGCATCTTTTGAGGCAGATCCAACCCGTTCTGATGAATGGAATCGAGGGGCGTATCTGGTCAATGGAATAGGGCACTGTGGGAGTTGCCACACGCCCCGGAACCTCCTTTTCGCCGAAAAGCCAGGTCAGGAATTTTATGGAGCCGATCCGTTGAAGGAGGGAGAGAAACCGGCCCCAAGGCTGGCCGGGCTTGACCCTGATTCAATCCTCAATGGACTTGACGAATGGTCGGGCGCAATCAGTGAAAATTCATCGATGTATCTCGTCACACAAGCCTTTTCCATATATGCTGATCCCTCCGACCGGGACGCTGTGGCGACCTACCTCTCAAGTTTGCCGAACGAGTGACGACTCAAAGTCGGATTGAGGGCGATTATTCCGACAGAGATTGCCGAGATACGGTCAGTCGGGCTGTGTTGCGGGCTTGAACTCTGAAATATCCACTGCTGCAAGCCGCTTGAGCAGTTGAACAAAACCGTTGGCCTGATGAACAGCAGTCCGCTTACCCTTTTCGGCTGTCGCCTTGGCGGCCTCGCCGACAGTGCCCGAAGGATTGACATCCTTGGCAATCCATCCATAGCTTATGGGGCCGATAGGTGAAAAGGGTGATGTCTCGGCCGACGAACGGAAGTTGTCGGCTTGTGTCATGTCAACGAGATCGGGCCTGAAATGAAGCACAAGCGACGTCTCCACATCACCACCGTGAATGCCGTAAGTCTGTTCGTAGGGTGAGTATAGTTCAGGTGGGTGACCAAAATTGCCCCACTGGCATTTCACCACATACATGCCGTGTTGCACTCGGAGTTCGCGCCCGACAATAGAGTTCAGATCCAGATTGCCGCCGTGCGAGTTGATGATAACCAGCTTGCGAATGCCGCTGCGGGCGACAGAGTCGCCGATTTCGGTCCAGGCTCGCAAGGCCGTTTCAGCGGACAGCGTCAATGTACCAAACTCCCAGATATGCTCATTCGACTTGCCAATCGCCTGCAAGGGCAGGATGCGCACATCAAGATCATCGGTCAGGAGTCTTTGCGTCTCGTTCAGCATGCCGCGGCCGATGATCGTGTCCGTGCCAACCGGCAAATGAGGTCCGTGCTGCTCGATGGCAGCTGTCGGCAGCACGGCTATGGTCTTCATTGGGTCGATGTTACGAAAGTCACCAGCTTTAAGTTCCAACCAATCCAAAGTTTTTACTCCCTGTCGTTTGACTGTTCTATGAGACAAGCTTGTTGAGCCGGGCCTGCACTTTTGCAAGGTGCCTTGTACGGCTGTCTTCGGTTGAAGTGTCCATTCGATAGTGAACGGCACACACTCTTTTGGCATTGAAACGACACAGGGAACGAACGGCTCGCATAATCGTCCTCCTTCCGGGGGCACCCATCAGAAAGGTCAGCCACCTCGAGGCACCCCCGGTGGTGAACAATCCCAAGCGGTTGATATGTTGAAGTCCCGGCTTGATATCCTCATTGCTTGTGGGCATGTGAAAAGCAACGCCAGGCAACAGAACCCGATCCAGCCAACCTTTCAACATGGCGGGCAATCCGTACCACCATGTCGGATAGATGAATATTAACGTTTCGCACCAGAGAAGATCTTGGATGTAGGATTCCAATCCGTCTTGATTGGTTTCGGTATTGAGGTAGTTCTGATGTTCTGCCTTCATCATGACCGGGTTGAATTCTTCACGATACAGATCGGTAAGTCGATACTCGATCCCGTTCTTTGCCAGTGTCCGAACAACAGTATCCTTCACGACGGCCGTGAAACTCCGCTCGTTGGGATGACAATAAATTATCAGAACCTTCACGGCAGTTTGGTGACCTCGTTCTTGACCTTCTTGATAAAGTTGCGGCGCCTGGTCTCGTCGGCATTGTTCATGTCGTACAGAGCAAGATATCGCAACACTTTGGGGCGACAGTAAAAACGAAAGTTGTTGTTGACGACTTGGCGGGGCGGATCAAGCGTCAGTGCCGCTCTGAGTCTCGTGCCGCCATAAGTGGCGACAGCATAGACATAGTCGATGCTTGAACTGACGGGCCGCAGGTTGCCATCGTCAAGTTCGAAAGCGACGCCGGGCAACATGACGCGATCAAAAAAACCCTTTAGGATTGCCGGAAAACCGAAAATCCAGACAGGATACACCAGAAACAGTCCATCGGCTCTCTGAAATCGTTCAACGTAACTGGCCACAGGCTGCTGGTTCGCAGGAACGGTGTGGTAGTTGCGCCGTTCTTCGGCTGAAAGAATCGGGTTAAAGTTTTCCTTGTACAGATCACAAAGATCGACATCCCACCCCTTGCTTTCAAGGGTATCAACCACCGTGTGTCGCAACGCTCCCGAAAAGCTCTCCGGCACGGGATGGGCGTGAAGAACAAAAGCCCTCATGTGTCAGCAGGCAAAATGCCCGGATAGGAATACATGGTCTTGAAATCCCAGTTGGGATCATCCCAGGCAATCATCTTGCCGGGATTGAGCAATCCCTTGGGGTCGGCCTCTCGCTTGAAGTCCAGCTGCCGGGTGTCAACCGTTTGACGCCCCCCTTCTTCCAGCGTGTATCGATGCGGGTTAAACACCATGCACCCCAACTCCTCATGAACGCGAACAATTTCGTCGAGCCGGTCTTCCGTGGTGAATTTGACGATGGGAAGGGCCGCAAACATGACCTTGCCTTTTTCCCGCATGACTTCCAAATGTTGCAAAACCTCGCTGCCAAAGATTTTTCGGATAGCCGAAATTTTCTCAAGATAGTCGGGATAGCCATATCGGACTTGCAGGTAAGTAATGGTAGGATCGATGCGCAAGGCCCTCAACGTGGTGTGATTCCAGGCATATTCAAACACCGGACCAGGATGGCGGGGCCAATCGTTCTGATCTGAACGATAGATGATTACGGCATGCTTTTCACGTGCCAGAAAAGTCATGAATGCATCCATTGAGTGGGGTGCCACCATCAAGGCCAGCATGTTGGCCTCAGGAACGATATGGGGCTTGAGCCGCGGGAAATAGTCATAGGCAATGGGCGCCTCCATGGGTGTGGCAAGCTTGATCAGAATCCCGTCTTCATTGGCCAGGTCCGCTGCAAACCGGACCGAATCCATGAAATTGTCAAAGGCCAGAAAAAGCCCGATCCAATCATACGCCGGGGCCAGGGGCATTTCAATTTCAGTAATCACGCCGTTAGTGCCGTAGGCATGAGAGACTCGGGGTATTTCATCCCCTCGAAACTCAAGCACTCGCGGATTTTCTTCCATGGTCACGACCTGAATGCGGATGATGTTTCCGATGTCGCGCAACTGTCCCCACTTGCAGGAGCCGACGCCACCCGACCCCCCGGCCACGAAGCCGCCGATTGATGCTGTGGCCCAAGTTGAGGAAAACATTCTGATTTCCTGTTGTGAAGCCTCAATGCAGGCCTTGTCCAGCTCCTTGAGCAGGCATCCCGGTTCTGCAACAACTCGCCCGGGTCCGATCTCCTTGACCTGGGTCATTTGATTCATGTGGATGATGCATCCACCAGCCAGGGGCATGGCCTGGCCATAGTTGCCAGTACCGGATCCGCGGACCGTGACGGGGACATCATGCGAGTAGCAGACCTTGACGATGTTGATGACATCGTCCCGATTGCGGGGGGATACGACAAAGTCGGCGACGAGATGGTCCATACGGGATTTCAGTACCGGCGAATACCAGAAAAAATCGCGGCTCATCGCTTGCAGGGCTGGCCCCGAATCGACGATGTCCAGGTGCTTGAGTTCGTTTTTGGCCAATGAGATATTTCGGTTCATTCAACCTCCATCAGATAATCAAGTTCGGCATAGTCGGGAAGTTCACGTCGGGTCTGTTTTCCATTCCGAATCAGGATACGATCCGCTTGGGGACGGGAAAGCAACTCACTCAGATTGCGGGCCTTGAACAGGATGAAGTCAGCCCTGTGACCGGTCGTGATGCTGAATTCAGGGAATCCGCATATCCCGGCCGGTGTCTTGGAAAACGACTCCAGCCAGTGCTGGCGAGAGTGGTCAAGATGACAAATTCGAGTGGCCTCTCGCATGACCTCAACCATGTCCAGATCGCCATAGGCATAAAAGGGGTCACGGGTATTGTCTGAAGCAAAGCTGACCCGAATGCCTCGTTCGGCCATTTCGTGAACAAGCGTTACACCCCGCCAGCGTGGAGTTTGATTCCTCCGTCGATCCTGCAGGTACATGTTGCACATGGGCAACGAAACGACACTCAAATTGGCTTTGGCGACCTGCTCCAAGGTATCCGTTATGGTGTCGGCTTCCTGTTGTGACAGGGAACAGCAATGGCCAACATTGACCGCAGGACCAAAATCCATCTCCTGCACGAGTTGAGCGATCAACCGGAGGGAATTTGAATTGGTGTCCTTTGTCTCGTCCGTATGAAAATCCACATCCATGCGTCTTTCCTGGGCAACATTGAAGAACCATCGCAGGCGACTTTCGAGATCTGGACACGGGTATGTGACGCAGCCGAGAACGCCGCCGTATTTAGCCGCCGTATTGGCTATGTCGATGAATTCGTCCGAATGGTCGACGGCCTCGATGCCCAAAATTGTAACTGCCTGCAGGTCAACCCGACCCGACCATTCGTCTCGTACTCGGGCGAATGTGGGCCAGGAAATCTTATGTTGCGGTGAAGCGGAATCCAGATGGGTCCGAATGGCACCGGTACCATGGGCATAAGCGCACCTCAGCGCAAAGGTCATGCGTTCGTAGACGTCTCGGGCATTCCAGTTCTTTGCACGGTCATGGCCAACGGTTTCCAAGGCCCCGCTGAACGTTCCATCCGGATTGGGAGACCGGGGCCAGATATGGCCCTTGTCCAGATGTGTGTGCATGTCGACAAAGAGGGGGAGGGCTAGACTTCCCTTCGCATCTATGACTGTAGCCGAAGGTTGGTCACAAAAACGCCCATTCTTGACCGAAATGCAAGACAGCTCAATACGAGCCTTCTCATGTGGATCAACCTTGACAAGACCGACATTGGTCAAAGTCCAGTGGTCTGAACGAGGGAGGGTAAGATGGTCCACTAATTTTCCCGAGCCAAGGCGCTCTCGTGCCACTTGTGCAGCAAAACGTGACTCAAGAATGACAGAGCGGTAAAGATGGCGACACCGGTCGCCGCGATGAGCAGAAGGGCCGCAAACATGCGAGGGATGTTGAGCCGATAGCCGGCCTCGATAATTGCATAGGCCAAACCCGAGCCAATGCCCCCTGAGCCGGCTACGTATTCGGCCACAACGGCTCCAATCAAGGCAAGGCCACCGGCAATGCGAAGGCCGCCAAGAAAGTAGGGCAGGGCAGAGGGCAATTGCAGATGAAGAAGCTGCTGCCACCGGTTGGCTCCGTAAATCTGGAACAGATTTCGCAGATTATGATCAACGGAGTTGAGACCTAGGGTGGTGTTGGATAGGACCGGGAAAAATGCGACGACCCAAGCGCAAATCAACAGCCCGACAAAGCGGCTTTCAACGTAAATGAAAATCAGCGGTGCAATCGAGATGATCGGCGTGACCTGCAAGATAACCGCATAGGGAAAAAAGGAAATCTCGACAAACTTTGATTGCGTAAACAGTATTGCCAGACCAACCCCGCCGATCACCGCGACGCAAAGAGCCATCAGCGTAATCTGGACTGTTACTCCCAAGGCTCCGATCAGAAAGTCGATATCCTGCCACAGCGTGGATACGACTCGTCCCGGCCCCGGCAAGATGTAATGGGGTATGTTGTTCGATGTGACCGTATAGTCCCAAAACCATATGGTCAGGGCAAAGATGATCAGCGGCATCAGCCACTTGCCAGTTTTCTCGGCCTGTTTTCGGCGCTTCTTCTTCAACTCGTCCTTGTCGACAACCCCGTTTGAGCCGGAAACGGGCAAGCTGGATTCTTCAGAAGGACTTGCAGTGTTGTTCATGGCATTTCACCCGTTCATTGATGCTCTCAATGCCTCCGACGTGATACGACAGGCTGAAGCATATTGTGGGGATGTGCGAAAGCTTTCTTCGCGCGGATACGGCTCTTCGACCTTGAGTTCCTTGATGATTCGTCCAGGGCGGGCCACCATGACGGCAATTCGGTCGGACAAGAAGACGCTTTCAAAGACCGAATGAGTCACGAAGATTATGGTGCAGCCGAATTCTTCACGGATCTGCAGCAAGTCGTTGTTGAGCTTGAAGCGAGTTATTTCATCCAAAGCGGCAAAGGGCTCGTCCATCAAGATGATCTTTGGATCTGTAACGAGTGCCCGGGCGATTGAAACGCGCATCTTCATGCCCCCGGAAAGCTCGCGCGGGTAGCTGTTGGCAAACTCCTTCAGCCCGACCAGTTCCAGAGAACGTTCAATTTCTTCTGATGCACTGCGGAAGGATCGGTTCTGCAGGCGAAAGGGAAGCCAGACATTCTTGGCCACGGTGGCCCAAGGCATGAGGGTGGGTTCCTGAAATACGACGCCAATGGCTCCACTGTCGTGCTTCTGATGCCACTTGACCTTGCCCACTGTTGGCTCGGTCAGGCCGGCAATGATGCGCAGGGCCGTCGACTTGCCGCAGCCGGACGGGCCAAGCAGGCTGATAAAATCGCCAGAGTGGATTTTCAGGGACATGTCGCGAAGGGCGACAACGTCCTCGGAAAAGGTCTTGCCGATATTCTCCAGTTCGAGCAAGTCGGTTCTGGACGCGTCAGTCAATCTTCTGCCAAAAACCTGTGTGCCGCAAAAGATGTCGGGGGTATAGCCTGTTATACCCCCGACAGTGTCTCGATATGGAAATCAATTCTTGAGATCCATTCCGACGCCCTTGTTGACAAACTCAGTCGTGTAGGCAGTCTTGTAGTCCAGACCGCCTTCAATAACGCCGGCGTTGACCACCTTGTTGAAGAAGTCGGCAACCTTCTCATCGGTTAACGCGCCTATGCCCACAGTGAGTGCATCGCCCGAATCAACAATGCCGCGTTCAAGCATTTTTTCCACGGCGTATGCGATCTTGTCCGGTGTCATCTGGGGATTGTCCGCAATGATCAACGCATCGGCGGCCGAGCGGTCGTTATAGAGGTAATTGTACCACCCCTTTATTGAACCATCGACAAAGCACTGAACCGTATCGGGACTGTTGGCAATCGTATCCGCCATGGTTTCAATCGTCGTGGCATAGGTGGAGTAGCCGGCATCAGCGATCAGAAATACCATGGGAGTGAATCCGCCTTCGGTCTCTACGACGTAAGGTTCAGACGACAGATAGCCTTGCATGCCGAGATTTTTGTCGGCCAGGAATGGCTGAGGATTGAACGTATAGGGAATGCGCTGCTCGTCCGTGAAGCCGTATTGAGCGACCATCCATCTGTAAAAGGAGTGAAAGCCATTGTCACCGATCAGCAGGGTCAGGTTCTTCAAATCTTCGAAACTGTCGGCCATTCCGGGGTGAGCCAGAATGACTTGCGGGTGCTTTTGAAACATGGCCGCAACTGAAACCACTGGAATACCCTCTTTGACCGAGTTGAAGGCTTGGAGCAGATCGCCCCCCATGTGGAAATGAAGTTTGCCGGCCAGCATCAGAGACCGGTTGTTGACCTGGGGTCCGCCGGGCACAATCGAGACGTCAAGGCCGCATTCGGCATAAGTGCCATCGGCAACGGATTGGTAAAAACCTCCGTGTTCAGCTTGTGCATACCAGTTGGTTCCAAAAGAAACCTCGGTCAGTTCGCTGGAATGAGCGGCACCAGCCAACAGGCATAATGAACAAACAAACGAAAATGAAATTCGCATATTACCCTCTATAGTGTTAGTAAAAAATGATTAGACCCACGCTAACTTTCATTCACAACGCGGTGGAATTTATTAAATAACCCGAAGAAGGGATCCCCGCCTGCGTACGAGGCAACACTGAAATCCCCAAAACGAAAGTTGTAGTTTGGCAATCGAGTATATGCTGCAAAGTAGAAAAATCCAAAATACTTTGAACGAAGTGGAAAAGTCGCCATCAACGAACGAAGCCGCAATGAAGATCTTGACTGTCAGGGATCTGTTGGCCTGACAGGAGTAAATCTTGGGGTGTACGCCGAAGAAAGGCATGGAAGGGATAGCCGCGTTTCGATGAGACTTTGCTCTTTGCGTGAGCGGGGGGGGGGATGACGATGATTCGGAAAAGCAGGCACGAGGAGAGTCGAATCAGGGTCGAACGGCTCGGTATCTGTCAACGGAGAAAATTTTTGGCGAATGACTGAATGCGATAGAGGCCACCCTTTTGATCCAGCCGCATTGGCCAGCCGAGCTTGGCGTTAGGAGAATTTTCTTGTATTGAGGTCAGCAGCAGTAAGGACGGAAGTCGTGAAAACACTACGAACTCAAAGTTCACATCAATCTATTGCTAAAGCGATTTACGCTGGCATTCGGTCCAGATCCATGGTCAAGCCTCCAAACGAAGCAGGCCACCTTAATCATTTGGATGGCGCAATGATCCGCCATGAACTGCTTAAGTTGCATCAGGCTGATGGGGATGAACTCATCGGTTACAAGGTCGGGTTCACAGGTGAGGCTGTGCAAAAGTCTCTAGGGATTGACGAGCCAGAGTTTGGTTATCTCACCCAGTCCATGAACATTCATGGCAAGCCCAAGATTCCGATGCTGGGCAACTTGCAGATTTTCGTGGAGCCCGAGTTGGCTTTTGTGATGGGTGAAGATCTTGACGGAGTGGATGTTTCATTGGAACGTGTTCTGGATGCCACTTCTGAAGTGGTCCCGGCGTTTGAAATCGTCGGCTCCAGAGTTGGTCTGAACGCCGGAATAAGCAACATTCTGGCGGACAATGTCGGGGCCTCACGGTTTGTGCTGAGTGCTGAGCGCCACTCGCCGGTAGATTTTCCATTTGATTCGACTCTGGTGGGGCTGAAAGTTGACGGAGAGTGCTACTCGGGTCATGTCAATGATGTGCTGTCTCATCCAGCAAATTCAATCGCTTGGCTTTGCAGGCGTCTGAACGAACTGGGTTCCATAGGGAGCACCATCAAGGCGGGTCATATCATAATGACCGGCTCACCCATAAAACCTGTTCCCGTTCGGGCCGGTACCAAAGTCTCGGCTCAATGGAAAGGTGTAGGTACCCACGCGGTTGAATTCTGTCAAGAAGGAAGTGAGTGAGTTGGAAAAACAGGCCATCAATCCTTCAAACATACATCCTCCGTTTGCAGATTACTCCCACGGGGTTCTGTTCCGCAATTCGACCGCCCAACTTATTGTATCGGGTCAGCTGGGGATTGGCAAGGACACGGTCATACCCGACCGGTTTGAGGCTCAGGCCGAACTCTGTTTCGAAGCCATAGAGTCGATTTTGATCGCGAGCGGCATGGACCGCACGAATACAGTAAGGCTTTCGACCTATCTCACGAGTCCGAAGTACCTCAAATCGTACATGTCTATACGCGATACATGGATCAAGGGTACAAGCCCGCCACCGGCCTCGACACTTTTGATCATTGCGGGTTTTTCAAGACCCGAGTTCAAAATCGAAGTTGAAGCATTCGCGGTCAAGTAACTTGGATTCTTGACAGACCGTCGATTTGTCATTTACTTCGGCCCGGTTTCTGGATACACTCTCGCCAAGACGACGTGGGGTTGAAGATGACGGAAGATCAAGTGAAGGCGAGTCAGCGATCTTCTCAGGTGAGGAAAATTTCCAAATGCCGATATGAAAAGGAACTGTACAAGTTGCAGCTTGAGCTGATCAAGCTGGTTGAGTGGGTCCGCATTCGGAATGTCAAGATTGCTGTTATCTTTGAAGGCCGAGACGCTGCCGGCAAAGGAGGTGTGATCAAGCGGATCACCCAATTTCTCAACCCTCGCCGGGTTCGAGTCGTGGCGCTGCCTACTCCCACTGAACGGGAGAAGAACCAGTGGTATTATCAAAGATACTGCGCCCATCTGCCAGCGGGTGGAGAAGTCGTCTTGTTCGATCGAAGCTGGTATAACCGTGCCGGAGTGGAAAGAGTCATGGGCTTCTGCACCGAGGAGGAGTATCGGGAATTTCTTCACTCCTGTCCGGAATTCGAAGAAATGCTGATCAAGTCAGGAATAATCCTGATCAAATACTGGTTCTCCATTTCGGATGAAGAGCAGGAAAAGAGGTTCATGGACCGGGTCAATGCCCCCCACAAACGATGGAAGCTGTCGGAGATGGATTTGAAGTCCCGAGAAAAGTGGCAGGAATATTCACGAGCCAAGGATGACATGTTTGATCACACCGACACGAAAATTTCTCCTTGGTACGTCGTTGATGCAGATATGAAAATGCACGCTCGACTCAACTGCATCAGCCACTTTCTGTCGCTGATCCCGTATGAAGATCTGACACCTGAAAAGGTGAAACTTCCTCCCCGACCCGTTTCGCAGGATCATGGCCGGCCCCCAATGCACCTGCAGAAGTTTGTTCCTTCCTTTTACCCCTGAATGCCCCCCCTACCTCTACTCGATTCACACATTTCCAGCAATGCCATATCCGAGTTGGATGGCCCGGAATTGATACAGTCCGCGCAACATGACCACCGGGCCCGGTTTCCCATAATATCCGGTCCCGCCGCCGAGACGGGCGCACACCCCGGCCGCAAAGGCCAGCGAGCCCGGGGATGCGGGTTCTTTTGTCTTTCGGTCGTACCTTCCAGCGAAGCGGATACGGCCTCAAGGACGGGTTGATCCTGCGCCTCGAACACATCCTCGAGCGGACGTTGGCCGGTGCCATCCCGGTCCGGCACGAGTTGCATGCACGATATCCCCGCGACAAACGTCATGGCGCACAGCGTTTGGAAGGGTGCGGTTTCCACCGACACGTTTGCGATGTCGAAGCCTTGGGTCTTGATGGTCCGGAAAACCGGCTCGATGACCCAGCGCCGACGGTCGAGTTGCGTTATCCATCGCGCCGGTTCGAACGTGTCGACCCGATGGCTGGTCAGCCGGCGGGCGGGTCGATTTCCTGCGCCTCGACGATGGAAACGGTCTGGCGGGCGGGAACACCCGGTTCCATCGGTCGGTTTTCGGGGTGCTTGAGGGTCAAGCACGCGAAACGGACGGCCATGCGGGCCGTGCGCTTCTTTGGCCCGGGTCGTGCGGGCAATGCGACCGTATGCTCCGGCTGCGGCATGCCCTCAAGGCGGGAAAAGAGCTAGCCCTTATCATCGCAAAGACGGCGGTCATGGGACGCCCGGATCAGCACGTCCACGCCGTCCGGGCGGCAGGCGAACATCTCGAAGATGTCCGCTTCCCGATCGGCAACAACCGTGACATGCGCCGCCGCGTCCAGAACGGTGGCGCTTGTTTGCATGGCTTCCAGCCAGCGGTGGCTCTCCTTATCGCGAAGCGGGCGGTTTTTGGACGGCTTCGGGCCGCCGCCGGAGCGTTCAATCAGCTGCATGTCGACCGCGCCAAGCAACGTGCCCGGTTCCGCCTCCACCGCGATCGTGGCATGGCCGACAAGGCTGTTTCCCGACCCGTCATCCCGGAAGCTCGTCGTGTCTTGAATCGCCAGAATATGGAGACCATCCACGCGCCCGGACGTGGTCATGGCGGCCTTGTCGACGATCTTGTTCACAGTCACCTTCCCGTTCCTCAAAAACCAGCCCAAGCGGACTTCGCCGGCGCGATGGCCACCGACACCCCGAACCGAAACACCACGCGGACCAACCTTGACAAGACGATCATGAAAAAACCGTTCGGCCTGATCCAAACGACGATCACCAAAATGCGAACTCGAGCTGTGCATATCTACTCCTCCCACCCTGTAAACACAAGACAGAAGATAGAATCGACAGGACCAACGGCAAATTCCAGACACCAATTACGCAAGCGAGAAAAGATGTGTGCATACAGTAGCCCCCTACCTGAGGGACCAAATTTCAACAAACTGTCAGAGAAGACCATCGAAGCCTCACGTAGCCTTTTAAGCCGAACTTCCGAAACTGAATTTTTGCAACCTTGCAAGAACGATTACTATTTTTACTATGAGATGGCGTCCAGCTGGACAAGTTTCAGGCAATGCACACGCCCAGAAGCTCTGGGGCCTGCTCCCGCAGCGGAGTCGGTACCTTCGTCAGTTCGGCAAAGCTTTGAACCGTCGGGCGTATGTCGGGTGGTCGCCGGTGCCACGACTGATAATCGCGCTGAAATGCCGTCATCATGGAACAGAAGAAATTGCCCGATCATACACGTGGGCCATTCGACATATCAGGCCAGCATTGCATAGCCGAACATGGGTGCATCCCCGACAAGCCCGACGCTGATCGACTGGCTAGACCTTCCGATCCACGGTTTTCAGGCTTCAAACAGCGTAGTCCACACGAGACAGTCGCTTGTTGGACCGGACGGTCTCATCAGCATCCATGACCGTATCCAGTCAGCACGACACGGATGCCGTCCAAGGTCACCTCCGCCCGGTGAACCCATCATTCCGTACGGTGACGGTGGAATGCTGTTTCATCTCGTGCCGGACCATGACGGGTTGCAGCCGCCGGCTTGCGTCGATGCCGACAACCGGCATCGGCCCGCAACCCGACGGCCTTCCGTCTCCCGATCAGAAGCGGAAGGTCACGGACAGACCGCCCCCAAAGTCGGTGTTGTCGCTCCCTGCCGTCGCATAAAAGGCATCCCCTGTTAGCAGCGTCGTGTCGCCGCTGCCCAGAGACATTGCCCCGCCCACGCCCAGACGCACCCAGGTCGGCTTCACTTCGGTCGCCAGCCGGGTGCCGGCCGCCATCACCGCATGTTTGGACGAGAACTCATGCTCCAGATCCAGCGATGCATACAGCCGACCGTCGGCATCCCCGGAACCCAGCTCGGCCAAGACGCCCACACGCCCCTGGACGCTCTGCTCCTTGTTCGGGGTGACCGTGCCGGCTCCATCGATCGTGGCCGGTTCGCCAAAGGCGTCCAGGTCCACCGATGACCAGGACAGACCCCCACGCGGGGTCACGGCCATGCCCCCTATGCTCATCGGCTGACCGACTTCCACACCGAGCGCCAGACCGCTGCCACCTCCCTTGGAGGTGATCACGCCCTGGCGACTGGATGTCAGCGCGACATCAAAGAACCGGGTGTAGCTCAGCTGGCCGTCCACATACAGCCCGCTGTCGTCCGTCCAGGTCAGGGACACGCCCACACCCGTGCCGCTCGCTTCCATGGTGCCACCATTCTTGACGGTGGCCTCGCTCTGTCGGTAGTGGGCACTCACGCCCAGCACCAGACGCTCATCGGTCGGCACCTCCAGACCCGCCTCGAAGTCGGTCTGCTTCACATCCCACGCCAGAGACTGACGCCAGACGTCCCGGGCGGTCGTCGATGTATCGGCCATCCGCTCCCCATCGCGGACCGCCAGACGCACCCAGACACCCGTGCGGGAACCCGGCACCGCCACATGCTCCCCTTTGCTGCTCTCGACCATGACCTCCTCGTCGCCGGTGCTCCGGCGGGGCACCGCCATGCGCGTACTGTAGGGCGTCAGGTCCACCAGACCCAGAAGCACCGAGGGCAACACCTCATACAGACGCGCCCGATGACTGTACAGACGCAGGTCCATCGTCGTGTCATCCACAAACCGGTAGCCCTCTTTACCGGCAAGCTCCTTGAGTTCGGCCTTGAACACCTGTTCATACACGCCCATCCGGTCGCCACGGCGATAAACATGATCACCGGGCTCCAAATTCTCCTTGGCTCCGCTAAGTTTGATCGTCACCTCGCCCTCATCGGCATTGTGCTTAGGAGTTCGGACCTCGTCGTCCTGAGGATCTCGGTCCGCGCCCTTCGGATGGAAAATCTGGCCTTTGACATGACCCACGACACCCGCCTCGTCCTGCTCCAGGATCACCGCGACATCACCCACCTTGCCATCCACCTCGATGGCCACGCCGGATGTCGCCTTGACATGAGCCCAGGGACCAATCACGATCGTGCCGCCGCCAAGCTTTGGATCGTCAGCGTCCTGAGCCCGGTTCCGCACATACACGCCCGCGCATTTGTTCCGACCAGTATTCGTGTTGGTGCACGCGTTGCCACCTGTCACCGTGCCGTAGACAGCGACATGAAGCTGGCGGGCATCGGGCTCGGCCGTGCCGGAATAATGGCGAACCTGAATGCCGTGATCGTCCGCAACAATCGAGCTGCCCGCCTCGGTCTTGACCGTGACAACGCCCGTGGCGCCCGCCTGGGCAATGAGGCCGTCCTCCTTCGCCGTGATGCGGCTGCCCGCCTTCAGTGTGACCATGACATCATCTTGGTCACCATCTGCAAAAATACCTTCTTCGCCCGCATCGATCATGCCTCCGTGGGTGATCGTAACGGTGCCGCTGCCGTTGGAACTTGCATAGATGCCGCGCTCTTTCGCCGTGATGCGGCTGCCCTTCTCCAGTGTAACCGTGACGTCTCGGTTGCCATACGTCTCAATGCCAATTCCGGCCGCATCGATCATGCCTCTGTGAGTGATCGTGACGGTACCGACGCGGGCATCTCCATTGATGTAGGCCTGGATCCCGTACGGATAGGCACCACTGGCCGTGTGTGTCGTGTCCGCCGATTCGCCTATGCGGTGTGTCACAATCTTGCTGTCCGCTCCCGTCTCAATCACGATGTTGCCTGCAATGTCGTCGTTGTTCCCGCTTGTGGGACTATCCATGAATGCGTGTATCCCGTGCGTGGCATATATCTCGCCTCGATGCGTGATCGCGATCGTGCCGACACCGGCGGGCTTTATATTCGCGGCAATGCCAAACGCACCGATGGGTTTATCCTCCAGGCCGAGCATCACGCCGGGGTCGACTGTAATCGTAATGTCACCACGGGCATGATGCTCGACATCCACACCACGGCCCTTCTGATGAGTGTTCGCGGCGGTATCCTCCGCACGAATGGAACCGCCGGTAAGACGGATATTGATCGGAATCGTTGTGCTCGCCGGGGCACCCCGCGTTCGAACATAAATGCCTGTCTTGCTAACATACGTTGACTGCGACACGTCAATTGTGGCCGCAGATACGAGGCTGATGCCCTTGGTGTCACCCTCAGCCACTGTTCCGGCTTTCCCCTTGTGTTCAAGTTTAATGCCATAAGCGGTACCCGAAGCCGTAATGGTGCTACCTTTTTCCAGTTCGAGCTTGAGCCAGCCGGCCCCGTCACGCGTCATGTCTATGCCAGGGTTGCTCGAATGGCTTGTTGTAATGCGACCCATGACCACAACGTCATTGTCGCCATCCCCTTCGGCGTCAATATCGAGGGCCTGGGCGCTGATGGGCATTGCACTCGTACCGATCTGGGCCTCGTTCAAATCCAGCTTCAGCCCCTTGTTCAGTCCGCTGCATGCAATACCTCTCGTGTATGGGTTGGTGCCGTCAAGGGTCAGAGTAGCCGGAACAGGCGGCGTTACCGGATCCTCGGCATTCGTGCACGTTCCTTGAGCCGCAACGGAATGCGGCGAGGCTACAAGTATCCCCAGTCCCGCAAGCAGTACACCAATTGTCGCAAGGCCTGAGGCCGGTCCACCGAGGGACCGACCCGAGAGATCATCTCCCCCCCCCCTCGCGTTCATGGGCCGATGAAAGCGGCACTCGGTCAGCCCAGATTGAAACCAAATCTGTCATGGTCATCATTCCTTTCTCATTGTCCAAAAAGTTGTGTTTGGTGCCATTAACTACTACCCCCCCCCATTGGATTTGCAACTCTTTCTTGCCGTTCCGAGTCATTTATCTGCAAATTGTTGCATATGTGCAACACCCCAGCTTCAACGACGTGTTGCGTTCACCGATCGGCAAAACGCCGAACCGGCAGGCCGCCGGGACCAGTGATGATGGCCTCAGATCCAAGGCGATCGCGACATGACTGTGGTATCCCTGCCGGCCAACTTTCAGGTTGGTGATTCGTGGCCGAGTCGAGAGATTGACAAGAGACCGTTTGCGGGATTGCCGGGTGTCCTTATTCTACCTAGTGGTCAGTAAAAAACATATGTGTGTAATAATTGGTCGCCCCAATCACGCCGTCGTACCCAGTCTTTGCCGGCTCCGCTTCCCGGACTCGACCAGCTCCGCCGCCGACCGCCGCCACCGAAACGGTCGCGCCTGATGGGCGTTGTGATGCGCCATGAACGCCTCAATGGCCGCCGTGCATTCCTCCAGCGAATGGAAGATGGCGTCCTTCAGACGCTGGCGAGCCAGTTTCGAGAAGAAGCCCTCCACCGCATTGGCCCACGACGCCGAGGTCGGCGTGAAGTGAAAGTGCCAGCGCGGATGATCGGCCAGCCACTCCAGGACCGTGGCCGACTTGTGCGAGGAGACGTTGTCCAGAATGACATGAACATCCATGTCGGCATCCAGGCCTTCGGCCACATGATCGAGGAAGGCCACGAAGTCCTCGGAGCGGTGCCGCTCGCTGGTCTGGCCGACCACGCGCCCGGTGGCGACATCCAGGGAGGCCAGCAGACAGGTCGTGCCATGGCGGACATAGTCATGGGTGCGGGTGGTCGCGTGTCCGGGGGTCATGGGCCAGGGCTTCTGAGTGCGCCCCAGAGCCTGGATCTGAGGCTTCTCGTCAATGGACAGCACGACCGCATGGTCCGGCGGGTTCACATACAGGCCAACCACATCCTTGATCTTGGCCGCAAAGGCCGCATCGGACGAGACCTTGAAGGTCGACACCCGATGCGGATACAGCCGATGACGCCGCAACACGTTGCCGACCGTGACACAGGACATGTCGCCCATGCGGGCGGCCAGGGCCCGCAAGGTCCAGTGGCGCGCACTGCCTGTTAGTCACAAGTCTTGTCCGGACGCAGTTTCTGGTGCCGCGGTTCGGGCGGCCGTCGCTCCAGCACGCCCATGCGATACAGGCGTTCATAGACATCGGCCTGAGCCGCCAGCTGGGCCTGGCCGCGCCACATGTATGTGGGTCCCGCGGGTCGTTCGTGCGATTGAGATAGCCGCCGAGGATGGCCAGGATCACCAGGGCTCCGCCCAGGGTGTAGGGGTTCAAGGTCAGCTAACGGTCTTGGGCGAAGTCGGCGGGCGCGGTGATCTCGGTATCGTCCAGGACGATGCCGGCCGGGAGTTCGGGTGTATCGCGTCCGAGGCGAGCGAGAGTGAACAGGCGCCAGGCGATGACGGCCTTGATGGTGAGGCTGCGTTCCAGCCTCTGGCCCTCGTGGTGGTTGAGGAACTCGGCTCGGCAACCGGTCTTGAAGATGCGATGCCATTCCTCGATGCGCCAACGCAGGCGATACTGATCCAGGACCCGTTGGGCATCCTGGGGCGTGGCGACGCTCTGGCTGGTCAGCAGGGTCCAGCCGAGCGGGGGCGTGCCTTCGGGCGGGGTCTCCTCGAGGGCACTGAGGATGGTCATGGGGACCGGCGGGGCGTGGCGGTCTGCGTGGTCGCGGGGTGGCGGGATCCGGACGGACCGGTAGCGCAGGGTCAGGGTGGCCGACCGGGCGGGGCGTACGGGTCGGGCCTTCTGGGTGCGGGTGGCGTTGCGGGCCGACTGGTGCGTGATCGTCAGGGTCACGGACCCGGCCGGCGGTTCGGCGGCCAGCTGTTCGAAGAGCCTGGCCTCATGGGGGCCCATGGCTCGGTTGACCTTGGCCCGGACGACCAGGTCGACATGGCGGAGCCGCACGCTCAGCCGCCCCCGTGGGGGCATCATACTCGATTCGGGTCAGACCCAGCGGGATGCCGGTGTCGGCATCGACAGCCAGGGAACTGTGCATGTGCAGACCCCGGGTTCCGGTCCGGCCGGCATTGCGACCGATCAGACCGAGGTTGCGGCACTTCGGGTGCGTGGCGAAGTTGAGGTCGGTGCCGTCCTGGATCAGCACCACGGTCCGGGCTCCGGCCAGACGCCGGATGGTGCGCTGGCGATGCGGCTCCAGAATGTTGTCGGGGGTCACGTCCGAGGACGCGGGCTGCTGGATCAGCCGGTAGTAGCCGGTCACCCGGGCCGTCTGTCCCTGCGCGGCGGCGGGAAAGGAGGCGGCGGGATCCGAGGCCATGACGGCGGCACAGGTCACCAGACGCCGGCTCAGACGCCGGTCGCCCAGCGGGGCATCGCCGAATTCGTTGGCGGCCCAATGGGTTCCGTCCAGCCCCTCGGCGGGACCCAGAGGGACCGGGGCCGCCGGCGCCACGCCCAGAACCCGCCGCCAGTCGCGCCGCAACGGACGCATCCAAATCGTCTTGACCGACCGGCGGGGAGCGTCCGGACCGGCAAAGCGTCCCCGTCCGGTCGTTTCGCCCACGCACTCTCAGCCCGCCGCGGCAAAGACCGTGCCCGCATGATGTGTCGGATCGACAAAGGTCTCCACCAGCAGCGGACGAAACCCATAACCCGCCTCAATATCGTCGGCCAGACGCCGGAGAGCCGCACTCAGCACCCAAGAGCCCAGATGACGACAGCGGACCATCGGGCGGATCAGAAACCGGCTCAGGCCGATCACCGTCCGGTTCAGGGCCGCCGCGCGCGTCGGGTCGCCCCAGCCGATCCACCGGTCGCGGGCGGCCAGCCGCAAGGCCGGGGCGGCAAAGCCCAGGGCCCCCAGCACCCCATGGTCCGAGTGGATCAGATACCGTTGCTGCACACCCGCATGAATGACCGCCCCGCAGGGATGCTCGCGGCGCATCAGTTCCGTCCACACGCGCCGGTCGGCTTCCGTGGCCACCGGACACACACGCAGGTTCGTCAGATCCGACACCTCCGCCGGAACCGCTACCGGATCCGGCACGGCCACCCCCAGACCGCGCGGCGGATGACCGCCCCCGTGCGACCGGGCCGCCGGCAAGGTCAGATGCCCGGCTGTCTCCTGCACGGTCAGCACGGCCAGACAGCTGGCGAGGCGCAGACGCCCCCGCCCGTCGCGCAGATCGAACGCCTCGCACACCCGACGAGCCACCGCATGACGACTGCGGGCCGGCTCCCGGGCCAGCGCCTGCACGCGAGGCCAGTGAGCCGGAGACAGCAAGGTCGAACGAAGGGGTTCCATCAGAGACATGAAACCCAAGGGAATCATCCTTCATGACCATGTCAAGAAAGAAGATGTGACTTACCGGCAGGGCGCGCATGCTCCGGCGGCGACTGGGCCAGCCGCAGCCGTTCGGCCTCGCGGTCGGCCGCAATCGGAGCCCGACCCGGCGGGCGCGTCGCATCCCGCCACAGACCCTCCACGCCCAACGTGAGAAAGCGCTCCCACCACCGGCAGACCGTCGACATGGTCGAACGCGTCCGCCGCATGGTCTCGGCCAGGCCGCAGCCGGACCCGAGCTCCAGGATGATACGGGCGCGGCGAACATGCTTCTGACGCGATTGAGGATCGGCACACACGGCGTCCAGACAACGCCGGTCGTCGGCCGTGAGATGGATGGGGGTACGCTGGGATGTGGCCATGGACTGCTCCTCGTGTGCGAATGATTGTCGCGTTATGATTATGTGCATTTTTAAGTCGACTCTAACACACACAGACAATGGAGTCCATGCCGTCAAAAAACATGGGTTTTTGTTTTTTACTGACCACTAGATCTCCGCTGCTCGATGGCGATTCGGGCGTCATGGTTCGGCATGATCTCGATATGCATGAACGCAGGCGTGATGATTGCAAACTGCGATACTGTTACTTGTTGGCAAGGAATTGTCATGTAAATGAATAGTCTGTGCAGAGAAAACATGAAGCCAAACCTTTTCGAACCGTCCTGCGTGATGGAGTGTGATCGATCACAAAGGTTCAAATCGGTTCGGAAGTTGGGTTTAAAGCTAATATCAGCGCACGTTATCTCGATGGGTACCGAGCAACCCGGAGCGAGCCAAAAGTACATCGCTGACCCTTCACCGGGATCTAGGAGCCATTGGATCGCCAACGTATAAAACGATCTGTCTCTGTGTGTCGCAAGCAGATATGCGCGGAAAAATTTGTCAGAATCTTGAAGGGAAGAATATTCGCTTTCTTTGAAATCGACGAGAATTTGAAAGTGTCCAAATACGCATACGTCGTATTCATCATAATCCGTGATACAGGCTTGGACACCAGAACACTGCTGACAATGCCGAATGAGATAGAATCCTAAGTTGCTCAGGATCATTGAATCGAAGTTTGATCACGTGATGCCTTGTCCGCTTGACAGGGAAGGGGAGAGGAGTGTCAAAAATGTTGAACTGATGGCTGGGGTGGTAGGATTCGAACCTACGAATGACGGGATCAAAACCCGCTGCCTTACCGCTTGGCGACACCCCAACATCTTGATTCGCAGTAACGAACGGCAGATGGCACGAAAATGCTTCAAAATGGCTCCGGGTGGGATCTAGTTAGACTGGACAGCAACTTCAATTCCATGTGGATTTCTTTTTACTCGGCAACGTTGTTCGGACTGTTTCAAGAGCTGTCGAAAGTGAAGTGGATGCTGTCCCATTGGTTGGCGTGATCAAACAGACAGAGTGGTCAACAGGATCATAGCTCTTGGTCGAAAGCGCCAATTTCGGGCTCTGAGTCGAGTTGCTGACGAATGAAGCCATGCAATTCGTGCAAATGCCTCTTGCTTCGCATGCTTTCACAAACAACAACCAGATTGGGGGTGTTGGATGAGGCTCTGACCAAAATCCAGGACCCATCCTCCAAGGTCAGGCGCATGCCGTTTACTGTCAGAGTATCAGCAATTCTCTGGCCAAGAACTTTCCCACCGTGGTCAAAGATTTGAGCAAACCGGGTGCTGATCCGATCGACAACCTTGTATTTCACTTCGTCTGCACAGCTCGGCGACATTGTCGGCGAAAGCCATGTTCGAGGGAGTTCCTTTTTGAGATCAGACAGGGTTTGGGTCGGATTCAGATCCAGAATCCTCAGAAGTTGAAGAGTAGCAAGCAAGCCACAATCAAATCCGTCTCCCACGGGGGGTGCAAAGTAGAAATGTCCGGACTTTTCGATGCCAAGAATCGCTCCCGATTCGTGCGTCCGACTTCTCATGTAGCTGTGACCCGTCTTCCAATACTCGACGTGTGCTCCCGCTTTCTCCAGCAATGGATCACGGATGTAGGCTCCCGTCGATTTCACGTCCACAACGAACCGGCTGCCCGAACGAGCTTGAGCCAGAGTGCGGGCAAAGATCAGGCCCAATTTGTCAGAAAAAATTTCTTCACACTCATCATCGACCACTCCAAGCCGGTCGCCATCTCCATCCAAGCCTATGGCCAGATCGGCTTGCGTTGACTTGACCTGATGCTTCATGTCGTCAAGCATGACCATGGATTCGGGGTTGGGATTGTAATGCGGAAAAGTCGAATCGAGTTCGGTATGCAATTGCACGACGTCCAGCCCCATGCGTTCAAGCATGACCGGTGCAAATTTGGAGGCGGTTCCATTGCCCGTTGCGCAAACGATCTTCAGCTTTCTTTGAAATTGATAACGGTGGCAAAGCCGGTCAAGATAATCCTTAGCAATGCCCGAGTAGGTTTGGTAACTCCCGCCCTCGTTTGACTGTTCCGTGCCTTCCCGAACGATGTCTCGCAGTTGGGACATCTCTTCTGGCGATTGGGTGAATGGATGTTGAAAGCCCGCCTTGATTCCGGTCCAGCCATTGGGATTGTGCGATGCCGTGACCATGGCAACGCATGGTATTCCAAGTCGGATTCTTGCAAAATATGCCATAGGCGATATCACCGTTCCGATATCCACGACCTTCATGCCAGCACTAATCAAGCCAAGAGCCAGAGCGTTCTTGACTTCGATCGAATAGGACCGGAAATCATTTCCGACGATGATGCGCTTCCCCTTGTTCAGACGCTGGGCTTGTGTGCCCAAACTCTTGCCCACTTTGAACAGCCCTGCCAAATTGATATCTTCCGGGTAGCGCCAGCGGGAATCGTACTCTCGAAAGCCGGTGAGTGTGACGCGAGGTTTCTCGAGACTGTTCCATCCAGTGGACGGGGAAGGGATAAGCGTGGTCATCGGTTACTTTGTCAAGCAGGGGTTGGCCTTGGCAATTCTGTCAAACTCAACCAGAACTGATAATATTTTTGGCAGGTCGTCGAGCTTGATCATGTTTGCGCCATCACTGGGGGCATGGTCTGGGTTGTCATGCGTTTCCAGAAATACTCCTGCCACCCCTACTGCGACACTGGCACGCGCTATGACTTGAGCAAACTCTCTTTGTCCTCCGGAACTGCTGCCTCGGCCGCCCGGAAGTTGAACGGAATGGGTGGCATCAATGATAACGGGGTAACCTGTCGCAGCCAGTACTGGCAAGCTACGCATGTCGTTTATCAGAGTGTTGTAGCCAAAAGAAGTGCCACGCTCACAAAGAAGAATGTTGCGGTTGCCAGCGGATACAATTTTGTCGATGACGTTGATCATGTCCCAAGGAGCTAGGAATTGTCCCTTTTTCACATTTATGGGACGGCCCGCTTTGCCCGCGGCAACGAGCAGGTCCGTCTGCCGACACAGGAATGCCGGTATCTGAATGATATCAACATATTCAGCGGCTATTCGACATTGTTCTGCGTCATGAACATCGGTAATGACTGGACATTGGACCCTTTCCCTGACATGGGCCAGAATTTCCAGCCCCTTGTGTATGCCTACACCCCGCGGGCTTGATATGGAGGTTCTGTTGGCCTTGTCGTAAGAAGATTTGAATACGAATTTCAGGTCGAGCGACCGGCAGATGGAAGCCAGTGTTTCGGCCACCATGAGAGAGTGCGTTTCACTCTCGATCTGACATGGGCCGGCAATCAGAACGAACGGCTGGCTATTCGAGAATTTCAGCCCACCAATTTCGACCTCGTGCATGGTATGGCTCCGCTAGTGTGTGTAGATGTCGGATTGTGGCAGATGGATCTTCTGGATCCGGAACAGTCGGCTGACGGCTATGGCCACGACGGCGCCCCCCAGACTCATCAGGGCACCCATCTTGGCGGCATCCTGGATGTCGCCCGGAGGAAATGCCACGGACGCCACGAACAGCGCCACGGTGAAGCCGATGCCGGCCACAAAGCCGATGATCAGAATGTCGCCGAGGTTCATGCTCTCCGGCATGCCGAACTTCAGGACATGGGCGCCCAGCCAGCCAAAGATCAGGATGCCGATCGGCTTGCCGACGAGCAGTCCAAGCAGGACCAGGTATGTGGGCGTTCCGATGGCCGAAAACTCCACGCCGGCATTGGCGAAGCCAAACAGCAGCAGAATGATTTCCACCGGTATCTTCAGGTGATGCTCGGCCTTGTTGAGAAGGTCGGAAAAATGCTTTTCCTCGTCGGCAAAGATGCCGAGCGACGTCTCGGCGTGCGGGATGGCCGGAATGACCGGGAGCAGGCCTAGGGCGGGATGGATGCCGGCCTCCTGGAAGCCCAGCCAGGAGAAGAGGCCCGCGACAAGATACGGCCAGTAGGAGAAGGTTTTCAGCACGAAGGTCGTTTTGGCATGCGTGTTGCCTCCCCGGTCCAGATGCCGGGGCAGCCAGTTGAACAGGATGTAGACCAGGGCGATTGCCGCAACGGAGAGCAGCAGCCATTCAAGAGCCAGTTCGCCAGAGGGGTAGAAGACGGCAATGATGATCAGGCCCGCGGCGTCATCGGCAATGGCCAGCAGGAGCAGGAAGCGCACGGCGGGATGGCCGGCTCCGAATATCACGCGCCCGACGAGGTAGGAGAAGGCGATGTCGGTGGCGGTGGGCACCGCCCATCCGTTGGCCACGGCCGAGTAGGTCTCGGAACCCAGAAGCAGGGCAATTCCCAAATAGACGGCGACTGGACCCACCATTCCACCGGCTGTGGCAAACAACGGAGTCAAGGCTTTCTTGCCGCGCAGGGAGCCGTTCTTCATGATGATGGCCTCCCAGACCTCCTTGCCGGCCACGGCAAAGAAGAAGGCCATCAACACGTCATTGACGAGATAGTGAACGGTCAGCTTGCGGGAAAAAAGGCCGGGATCATCACCATAGATCTTGCCAGCCAGCGATTCCTTCAGAAGGACGAAGTCGACCACGTGATGGTAGGTATGGGGGTCAACATTGGCCCATGTGATACCAGCAATGGCACCGCCAATCAGGAGGACAGAATATTGTGAAATAAAGTTCCAGACTCTCATTCGCAAACTCCAAATACGACTCCGGATAATCTTGCAGAAAGATCGTTCAAAATCGCTTTTGTGGATTCGTGATTAAATCTTACCTGTTTGCTTCGTCATTTGATATTCCGCAAGCCAATTTATCGCGACCTCGTGCATGGTATGGCTCCGCTAGTGTGTGTAGATGTCGGATTGTGGCAGATGGATCTTCTGGATCCGGAACAGTCGGCTGACGGCTATGGCCACGACGGCGCCCCCCAGACTCATCAGGGCACCCATCTTGGCGGCATCCTGGATGTCGCCCGGAGGAAATGCCACGGACGCCACGAACAGCGCCACGGTGAAGCCGATGCCGGCCACAAAGCCGATGATCAGAATGTCGCCGAGGTTCATGCTCTCCGGCATGCCGAACTTCAGGACATGGGCGCCCAGCCAGCCAAAGATCAGGATGCCGATCGGCTTGCCGACGAGCAGTCCAAGCAGGACCAGGTATGTGGGCGTTCCGATGGCCGAAAACTCCACGCCGGCATTGGCGAAGCCAAACAGCAGCAGAATGATTTCCACCGGTATCTTCAGGTGATGCTCGGCCTTGTTGAGAAGGTCGGAAAAATGCTTTTCCTCGTCGGCAAAGATGCCGAGCGACGTCTCGGCGTGCGGGATGGCCGGAATGACCGGGAGCAGGCCTAGGGCGGGATGGATGCCGGCCTCCTGGAAGCCCAGCCAGGAGAAGAGGCCCGCGACAAGATACGGCCAGTAGGAGAAGGTTTTCAGCACGAAGGTCGTTTTGGCATGCGTGTTGCCTCCCCGGTCCAGATGCCGGGGCAGCCAGTTGAACAGGATGTAGACCAGGGCGATTGCCGCAACGGAGAGCAGCAGCCATTCAAGAGCCAGTTCGCCAGAGGGGTAGAAGACGGCAATGATGATCAGGCCCGCGGCGTCATCGGCAATGGCCAGCAGGAGCAGGAAGCGCACGGCGGGATGGCCGGCTCCGAATATCACGCGCCCGACGAGGTAGGAGAAGGCGATGTCGGTGGCGGTGGGCACCGCCCATCCGTTGGCCACGGCCGAGTAGGTCTCGGAACCCAGAAGCAGGGCAATTCCCAAATAGACGGCGACTGGACCCACCATTCCACCGACAGCGGCTGATAGGGGAGTCAGGGCTTTCTTGCCGCGCAGGGAGCCGTTCTTCATGATGATGGCCTCCCAGACCTCCTTGCCGGCCACGGCAAAGAAGAAGGCCATCAACACGTCATTGACGAGATAGTGAACGGTCAGCTTGCGGGAAAAAAGGCCGGGATCATCACCATAGATCTTGCCAGCCAGCGATTCCTTCAGAAGGACGAAGTCGACTACTTGTTGATAGGATTGAGAGTCAACATTGGCCCATACCAGAGCTGCGGCAGCGCCGCCAATCAGAAGGACAGAATATTGTGAAACGAAATTCCAGACTTTCATTCATTAATCTCCAGACGTGTCCAAGAAAACCTGTAAAAAAACAGTCGCAAGATGCTCGTCTTGGGGCAAGTGACGGACTTCGCCAGTTCACTCGATTCAGAATACTTCGAGCCAACTCACGACAATGCTGATTGTGAAAGGGGTTATAGACAATGTTAACCCAGAATGCGAGTACAGATTTTGGCTTGTCATTTCAGCTTGGATCAGTTCGTTGCCTAATACCCTTGGCTGAAATCGACGATGCCCGACATGAGTTCGCCCTTTTGATCTTTGAGGATATTCATGGCTATGGATGTCGATGCCGTTAGAGGTCGGGTTTCCGACGATATGTGCGGCCAAACCGAAACCTTTTCGTGTTGCCAGAAAGGGTGTGACGGTGGCAGGGGTTCTTGCTTGAAAACATCCAGAGTTGCATGGGATACCTGCCCGCTGTCGAGGGCTTCAAGCAAAGCGTCTTCATCAATCAAGCCACCTCGGCCGCTGTTGATAAGGACCGTTCCTGTTTTGCACAAACATAACGAATCACGATTGATGATGTTTTCTGTCAGGGGAGTCAGGGGCATCAGAAGCACAAGAATGTCTGAAAGCCCGAGCACAGCATTGAATCCGTCCTCACCACTGTAGGATCGAACATTTGGAAGCTTTTTCGGGGTCCGGCTCCAACCGAGAACATTGAATTTAAGGCTGGCAATCTTCTGGGCACAGGCACCTCCAAGCACTCCCAGCCCTAGCACCCCGACATGTCGCGTGCGGGCGAGGGGAGGAGATGTATCCTTGAGCCATCGGCCCGTATTGTTCTGAATATGGATGTCCATATTCAAATGGTGACGCAATACTTGGGCTGTTACCCACTCGGTCATTCCTTCGATCATCCCAGGATCATTCATCCGTATGAGGGGGCAATGAATGGTCTGATTATGAATCATGTTCTCAACTCCTGCCCACAGGTTGAGTATGGCTCTGAGGTTAACAAAGGGTGCAAAGTCCTGAACTGTCCCATTGGGCGAAGTGATGATGTAATCGATGGATTCGGGGCAGCTGGTTTCCCGGATCAGTGAAACATCGAGTTCAACGTCATCAAAGGCTTTTCTGAGGAACAAAAACCATTCGGACTGGTTTACTTCACGGGTCGCAAACAGGACGTTCAGAGTCATCGCTTTCCTCTCGCAGGATCATGGATTATTGCGCTTTGGACGAGGCCAAGAGAAATTAATACTGTAAGGAGCGACGATCCACCATAGGAAATGAGGGGCAAGGGAACGCCAACTATCGGCAAAAGGCCTGTAACCATCCCTATGTTTGTGGCAAAATAGAGAAAGAGCAGTCCGGCAATCCCGGTGAGTAGCAAGCTGCCAAAGCGATCCCGGTGGACTAAAGCATAATAGAGGATGACAAGAATCAGGCTAAGGTAAAGAAGCAGGACGATAATGCTCCACACCAGTCCCAGTTCTTCTGCCAGAACAGTGAAGACAAAGTCGGTGTGGGTCTCAGGCAAAAACTTCAATTGACTTTGGGAGCCGTTAAGCAACCCCTTTCCGCTCACTCCACCGGAACCGATCGCAATCAGGGACTGGGTGATGTGGTAGCCCGCTCCCAAAGGGTCCAGATCGGGATCCAGGAATATGTCGATGCGACGGTACTGATAGTCCTCAAGTATCTGCCAGGGAGTTCCCCGGCTGAACATGACGGCCAGTACGCCGCCGATGCTGCTCAGCAGAACACCTCCGAAGTAGTATAGGCTGACGCCCGCTGCGAACAGGACGATGCCTCCGCCCACCAGTATCAGCATTGATGTTCCCAGATCAGGCTGTACCATGACCATTGAAACCGGGACGATTATCAGCAGTGCAGGCCAGATCAGCCGCGAGAGTCGAGAAATGTTTCTTTCGTCAACCGTGTTGAAATAGTGGGCAAGAACCATGACGAGGGTGAGCTTGACCAACTCGGACGGCTGGAGCTGGAAAATTCCCAAGTCAATCCATCGTTGAGCGCCCATAGCCTGAAATCCGGCAATTTCGACCCACAGCAGAAGGCCAAGATTGAACAGAAAGAGGGGATAGGCCATGATTTTCCAGAAGGATAGGGGGGTAAAGGCAATTCCAAGAAGCAGGACACACCCCAGCAGGTATTTGATGAGTTGAGGAAAAACCCATTTTTCTGCCGCTCCGCTCCCGACCGAATACAAGATCGTGAAACCGATAACCGAAATGAGTACGATGATCAGGGTCAGCAACACGTCGAAGCGCTCCAGTTTATCCCAGAAGGTCAGAGGCGGGTTGCGGAACCGGCTTTCAAAGGTCATACTTGCGGTTTTCCCTTGGGTGACGTCTGAGCCGGCTGCAGATTCAGCCGTTCCCACATTTTAATGATGTCTCCGTGAACCTCGGCGGGATATGCCGCTAGAGGGGGAATTCTTTGATAATGGGTGTACATGAGCAGGTCGCGGGCAATCGGTGCCGCCACCTGAGCGCCACCGCCTCCATGCTCTACTATTACGACGGCGACGTATCGCGGATTTTCGACTGGACCATAACCGCCAAACAGGGCATGATCTCGAAATTTCCACGGAAGGTCTTCATTGCGGACCAAGCCCTGCCTTTGCTGGCGGGTCATTCGTCGAACCTGGCTGGTACCCGTTTTTCCGGCAATGCGAAAATTGGGATCGATGGTTCGGGAGTTGTATCCGGTTCCAAGTCGGCTGTTAACGGCCGCATCCATGCCATTCAGTATTTTGCCGAGATTATCGGGGTTGACTCCAACGGCTCTCCAGCCTGGAACGGGCACTTCTCTTCCACTGACAGTACGGATCAGACGGGGATACAGACCTTGTCCTGAGACCAGCCGGGCAAACATTACGCCGAGCTGCAAGACTGAACTGAGAACAAAACCCTGACCGATCGCGGCATTGATGGTATCACCCAATATCCACGGGGCACCAGTCTGATCAAGTTTCCACTTCTTGGTCGGTATCAAGCCCGGATTGACATTGGGCAAGGGCAGATCGAATTTCTGGCCCAGCCCAAAGCGATCGGCCATCGCCGCTATCCGCTCAATGCCGACTTCCAGTGCCAAATTATAGTAGAAGACATCACAGGATTCGCTGAGGCTCTTCTTTAGATCGGTCTGTCCATGTCCATACCGCTTCCAGCAATAGACTTTCTCGCCCGACAGATCGAATGACCCATTGCAGTAGTAATGGGTTTCCGAGGTAAGAAGACCGGCCTCCAGACCGGCCAAGGCCGTGACCATCTTAAAGGTCGAACCGGGTGGATACAGTCCCATTGTGCCCCGATCAAAGAGTGGAGCATGCTGGTGATCAAGATATTGCCTGTAATCGGCCGGGGAGATCCCTTCAACAAACAGATTGGGATCGTATGAAGGTTTTGAAACCAGCGACAATACATCTCCATTGTCGAGATCAAGCACGATCGCCGATCCGACTTCCGACCCTAGTCGAGCAAAGGCAAATTCCTGCAGGTTCGCATCCAGAGTCAACTGAATGCTTTGACCGGCGGAGGCGTCCCGCATTTCAAGTTCCCTGATTTTGCGCCCGTGAACATTGACTTCGTATTTGACATGCCCGGCCTGACCTCGCAAATCCTGTTCCAGGTACTTTTCGACACCAGTCTTGCCAATCTGGAATTTGGGATGGATGAGCAGGGATTCGAAACCCTCGTTTTTGTCCAGTTCATCCTGAGAAACGGGTCCGACATATCCGACAATGTGGCTGAAGAGATCCCCCTTCGGGTAATTCCGGATATTGGCGAAGTCAACGTCCACGCCAGCCAGAGCCGGCCTGTTTACGGCCACTTCAGCCACTTGATTCCAGGCCACCTTGTCGGCCAGCAATATCGGCATGAAGGGAAGACCGGTGTCGGCCTTGTGAAGAATGGCATCGATTTTATCCTCACCGATCGGAATGATGTGCGAGAAGTTCTCAAGGGTCGAAGGGATATCGCCAGCATCTTCGGGAACCAAAGAAATCCAGTATTCCTGAATGTTCTGGGCCAGAATCTCGCCGTTGCGGTCAACGATCAAGCCTCGGTCGGGCAGAATCAGGCCATAAGAGATTCGATTCGAATCAGCCAGATCCTGATATTCTTTTTGGTCAATTGCCTGAAGATAAATGATACGGCCACCAATGAAGCACGTTGCTGCCAACTGAAGGCCCCCAAGCAATACGACCCGGCGTGACAGTTCAGGGAGTCTGTCCTTCAAGAAAACTAGCGGGCTGTGCATAAGCAGAATCAACTACGCCAAAAAACGTTGGACCGGGGTGATTTGAATATACGAAAAACATGATTGGTTACGCTTACAACCAACGGGTAGGCTAGCAGCGTCACGGTCAAAAAACGAACAATTTCAAGAATGGGCGGAGTGCTGGTGAGTGTCAGTAGCAGTACGAGCTGGTAGGCGAATGTTGCCGCGATGTATACGGCACTGAACAGCAGCCACTCGAATATGAAGGGCTGAGGTTGTGTCATTCTTGATTGCGACCGTAAAAACTCAAGAGCGAGAACGGCGATTGCCGTCCATAGACCCAGCGGCATCCCGAAGACAACATCCTGGAAAAACCAGATGGCACCAATCAGGAGTGGCGGGAGGAGATGGGGTTGACGCAGTATCCAGGATGCGGCCAGACAAAACAAGACATCAGCCGGAAGTTCACGAGACGTGGACAGGCTGGCGGGATGCAGATCAAGCAGGATGCAGTTGCTGGCGACAAGGAAGAAGATGAACGGGTAAACGGCAAAAAGAAACGTGATCTTCATCAGCTACTCGGCTGTTTGATTACGGTCGTTTCGAGGCCACAGGACATCTGTGCTCTGGTCAGGAATGACTGTTTTTTCGAACTTGACAAGACTGACATTTTTCAAGCTGCTTAAATCAGCCGCCAAAATGGCTCGAATCCGACCTTCGGCACCCTTCAGGACCGTTCCAACCGCAAAGTCGGGCGGAAAGACGCCCCCATCACCATTGGTCACAATCTTGTCACCTGCCTCAATGCTTGCCGTGTTGCCCAGCAATTCGATTTTGGGTTGAAAAGTGTTGTCACCGGAAATGATTCCTTTTTTGCCCGAGGGCAGGATTGTAACCGGCACTCGGCTTGACGAGTCGGTAATCAGCAAGAGTCGGGATGCAGTTCGAGAAACGTTGGTGATGCGACCCACAACGCCGACGCCATCAGTTGCAGGCAGACCAACCTCAATTCCATTCTCACGGCCTGAAGACAGCAGAACTGAATGATGGAACGGTGAGGTCGTATCCGCCAATACGCTCGCAGAAATGGTCGGGTAGTCGGCTGTGGCAGAGAAATTTACAAGCTTGCGCAGCATCGTGTTCTCTTCCTCCAAACGCAGCGCATAATTTTGCCATCGCTTGAGGTCATTCCGTAGGGTGTCGATGGTGGCTTCAGACTCACTGTAGTCCGAAATTCTTTGGATGAAGTCAACGGTACCAAAAAAAATGTTTCCCGGTATCTGGCCAATCTCGATGGAGGGTGCCAAGGCATCGATTACGGCCGATCGAAATTTCTCGGCTCGCGGTCCCTCAAGTCGCCAGAAAAGAAAGGTTCCAAAAAGAAAAACGATCAGAAAGAACAGCAGGAGCTTTTTGAGTGGTCGCTTGTAGGGTTCGAGTGGCTGATCAGAATGCAGAAAATTGTGTTGGATCGTGAATTTCCTAACTGTGATAATCGATAACAGACTGCAACTTGGGCTCATAGGCCAAGGCATACCCGGTTCCGTTCACGACACAGGTGAGAGGATCCTCGGCCACCGTTGCCGGCAAGTTCGTTTGTTCATGAATGACGATATCTATGTCGTTCAGTAGAGCGCCTCCACCAGTGATAATGATCCCGGTTTCATACAGGTCGCTGGAAAGATCGGGTGGAGTCGAATGCAGGGCTTGCGAAACGGCTCGGCGGATCTGCTCGATCGGTCCACGCAGAGCGTCCGCAATCATCTTTTGCGAGATCACGACCGACTGTGGATGTCCCCCCTCATTGGCACGTCCTTGAAATTTTGTGGTCTTGCCTTCACCGTCATTCGGAACTCTGGCAATGCCCACGGTTTTCTTGATTCTTTCGGCCGTGGCCAGGCCAATGTGAGTGTTCAGTTTCTCAAGCACAAAACCGACCAGGGCAAAGTCAAAGGAATCTCCACCGACCCGGATTGAATTGGCGTAGACAATGTCGCCCATTGACAGCACGGCAACCTCAGTTGTACCCCCGCCGATATCAATGATCATGTTACCCCGGGGACTGGCGAAATCGATGCCCACGCCCAATGCTGCGGCAATAGGTTCAGCAATCAAGCCGACGCTGCGAGCGCCGGCTGAGAGAACAGACTGGCGGATGGCTCGCTTCTCCACGGGCGTGGCACCCTGAGGAACGCAGACCAGAATACGGGGCTTGGCCCAGGCTCGACGATTGTGCACCTTGTGGATGAAGCGCTTGATCATTTCCTCGGCCACTTCAAAGTCTGCGATCACGCCATCGCGTAGCGGTCGAACCACTTCGATTGATCGGGGTGTTCGACCTTGCATGAGTTTGGCATCGTTCCCGATGGCCAAGACCTTGCGACGTCCGTCCCGGACCTGATAGGCCACTACGGAGGGCTCGTCGACCACGATGCCCGCTCCCTTGACATGGACAAGCGTGTTGGCCGTGCCCAGATCGATGGCCATGTCATGGGAAAATAGGGAACTCAGCCGTTTGAACATGAAATCAGTCTGTGGATTTACCGGACAAAACCTGAACGTTGAGTCATAGCGTCACGGTCAAAAAGGCACAAGCATTTCCAACCTTTCAACCTGCGATTCAAGTATCATGCTTCCGGAGAGATTCAAGCGTCGGGCAACGGAGATTCCTTCCAGTTCATCTCCACGGCGCGACGACGAACCAGATTGTTCAGGGCCGAAAGATACGCTTTCAGCGATGCATAAACCGTGTCCGTGTCGGCAGATTGTCCAACCACAGCAATCCCATCCTCTTCCAGTCTCACTGTCACTGTTGCCTGAGCGTCAGTCCCTTGCGTTACGGCATTGACCTGATAGAGTTGCAACTGGGCCTTGTGGGGAAAAACCTTGGATACAGCCCTGAAGGCGGCATCCACGGGTCCATCGCCAGTTGCGGCCACCTTGTGTCGGGTCTGGCCGACTTCAATTTCCAGGGCGGCGGACTGCGGCGTTTCAGAGCCACAAACCACTTTCAGGTATTGAACCCGAAGATAGTCATCATTACCCTGGCCGGTAGATTCGCGCATGATCGCAATCAGGTCGTCGTCGTATACTTCCCGCTTGCGATCGGCCAAGTGCTTGAACCTGACAAAAAAGTCGTTGATTCGGTTATCCCCGATTTCATATCCCAGTTCACTCAATCGCTTGCGAACGGCTGCCCGACCCGAGTGCTTGCCGAGGACAAGGTTGGATTCCCCGACGCCAACGTCTGCTGGGCGCATGATTTCGTAGGTTCCCGAGTGCTTGATCATTCCATCCTGATGGATACCGGCTTCGTGAGCGAAGGCGTTCTTTCCGACTATAGCCTTGTTGAACTGGACCGGGAAGCCAGTGGCATCAGACACCATGCGACTCGCAGGAACAATCTTGGTAGTATCAATGCGAGTCCGATAGGGCAAGAAGTCGCTACGCACTCGAGTGGCCATGACGATTTCTTCCAGGGCGGCATTGCCAGCCCGTTCACCCAGCCCGTTAATCGTGCATTCGACCTGCCGCGCTCCGGCCATGACAGCCGCCAGCGAATTGGCAACAGCCATCCCCAAGTCGTTATGGCAGTGGGTGGAAATGACAGCCCGATCGATATCCGGCACTTGTGCTTTCAGCATCCGGATTATGTCGGCACTTTCGTTCGGTACGGTATATCCCACCGTGTCTGGGATATTGATTGTCGTGGCCCCTGCATCCAGAGCTGTCTGGACCGCTTGGCAAAGAAAGTCATGATCCGTGCGAGTGCCATCCTCCGGTGACCATTGAACATCATCCGTGTATTCCAGCGCCGTGGTTACGGACCGGTCAATGGCTTCCAGAACCTGGTCCTTGGTCATCTGCAACTTGAATGTCATGTGCAGGTCGGACGTTGATATGAATGTGTGGATTCGGCCTTTGTGGGCCCGTTTCAACGCTTCGCCCGCCCGATGAATATCACCCGGCGAAGAACGGGCCAGACCGCAAACGACAGCATTGTTGACAATCTCGGCTATGGTTGAAACCGCTTCAAAGTCGCCTTCGGAGGCAATGGGAAAGCCGGCCTCAATAATGTCGACCCCCATTTCGTCCAGCAGTCGGGCAATGCCAATCTTGTTTTCCAGGTTCATCGTGGCGCCTGGAGACTGCTCGCCATCCCTGAGCGTTGTGTCAAAGATCAGCAGGGTGTCCATGTCCTGACGTTCATCATGTGTCATCGGATCAGTCCTTTTTGAGTGCTAGTGGTTGAGAGAGGAAGCCGGTGCAAATTGTCCCCTGAGCGAATGCACCAATCGTATGGTACGCTCAGAGGCGGCCTAGCAGAAGGAGGACTGACCCTTCCATCATTCCAATTTGCAATGCGTTCAATCGGCTCATGGGGCAAACGATAGGGAAGATGTCTGTCAATTGCAATACCCTAAGCCATAAAGTTTAGTTGGGTTCCAGAACGAATACAGAATTTTCTGGATCGTAGACGGCCTTGAAGGCTTTGCCGTCAGAATAGGTCAAAATTCCGGCCTGAGGCTGTCCGTCTGCAAATGTTCCGACAAATACGGACCCGTCAGAATAGGCCAAGGTTCCTTCACCCTCAAGGTCGCCGTCAACCCAGTTGCCAGTAAGGCTTGTTCCGCCCGACATGAACCTCCCCTTGCCATTATACTGGTTGCCGGCATATTCTCCTTCATAAACATCACCATTCTCATAGATCAGCCTGACCATGCCCTTTTCGAAATTGCCGTTGACCCAGATGCCGTTGTATAGATTGTTGCCGGTCGTCAATGTTCCGTTACCGCTGTATTGACCGTTGGCCAATTCTCCTTCGTAGACATCGCCATTCTCGTAGATCAGCCTGACTGTGCCCTTTTCGAAATTGCCGTTGACCCAGATGCCATTGTACAGGTTGTTGCCAGTCGTCAATGTTCCGTTACCGCTGTATTGACCGTTGGCGAATTCGCCCTCATAGACATCGCCATTTTCGTAGATCATCTTACCGTTGGTGAGTGAACCATCGTCAACATGGCCTGTGTATGTCAGACCATCAGAGTAATTTATGGTCGCCCAGCCGGTCATTGTATCGTTAAGCCATTCGCCTTCATACTGGAAGCCATTTGCCGGAGAAGTGAACAGGCCGGATCCTTCTCGCAACCCGCCGATCAGGTTGCCTTCGTATACGTCACCATTGGGGAAGGAAAGAACTCCTTGGCCATGTGGAAGCAAGTGCTGAATTTCACCTTCGTAACTCAACCCGCTGGCAAAGGCCAGTCTTCCCCTTACCGGTTGCTGGCCATCAGTCCAGCTGCCCGTAAGGATGAGTTCTGCGAGTTTGAGTTCTCCCAACCCATCCCTTTCGCCTTGAAAGAAGGTGCCGGTAAATGTACTGCCATCGGGAAAGGATTCTCTTCCCTGCCCATGGTATAATCCATCCTTCCAGCTCCCCGAATAAGCGTATTCGCCTGGAGTATTGAAACTTCCCATGCCATGGGGCTTGCCATTGTCTGTTTCGCCTTGATATTGCCCGCCTTTGTAATTGTCGATGAGCACTTGGCCAATCAGCTCGCCATCAAGCCAATCGCCTTTGTATACGGCTCCATCCCGGGATTGAAATGTACCTCTGCCGTGGGGCAGCAAGTCAACGATGTCGCCTTCATAGATGGCCCCGTTGGAATAATGGATGGCATTCAGCTTGACCAGTTCACCATCGCTCCACTCGCCAACATACCCATTCCCGTCAGCGTCTGTGAAACGACCTTCGCCGCTGATGGATCCATCCGTAAAGATGCCCAAAAGGGATGTTCCGTCAGAAAATGTCAAAGTCCCCTCACCACTTTGGATTCCATTGCGAACGAGGCCCTCGTAGACGGACCCGTCGGCAAAGGTTATGGTGGCATGGCCGGTCATCTTGCCGTTCTGCCACTCGCCGTCATAGATTTTGCCATCCGCTGCCCTGTAAGTTCCGCGGACTTGAACATTGTCTTCAAATTCGCCGATGAAACTGGCCCCATTGGGAAAGTTGATTCTCCCGGGTCCATTGAGCTGGCCGTCGACCCAGACACCTGACATGACTTGCCCGTCGGGAAAGATTCTGACCCCGGGCCCCTGTCTTGTTCCCAGTACGAACTCGCCCTCAAATGTTCCTCCTTCCGGAAAAGTTTCGAGTCCTGAACCGGTCTTGCTTCCCTCAAACCAGTCTCCGTTGTAGGCGTAACCGTCTGGGTGAATGATCTCGCCCTTGCCATGACGCTTGCCGTTAACGAAGGTTCCGGTATAGACTTTCAAGTCAGGCAGGGTTTCCTTTCCCATGCCATTTCTCTCGCCATTGACCCACTCGCCTTCATAAACATATCCGTTGCTGAGGGTCAGCCGGCCCCAGCCGTGTTTCATTCCATCCTTGAGGTCGCCATCGTATCGGGTCTGGGCAGGGCTTTCTCCGGTCGCGATCATGAGCAATACTGCCACCAGACAGACCAGCTCGCTGATTCGACCCAAAAACTTACTTACTGCTCCATCGCTCATGTTTACTGAACTCTTGCTTCAACTTCTTGATTGCACCGGATGCCTCACGACTTGACTTATAGCATTTTCCGCCGTGCCCGTGAAGTCGAAAATTCCGCCTGCCCATACATGTCATGAGATCATTCGTTGCAGTCAGTGAAGGGTGCTGAACCCATTGAGCCAGAACGTCGTCCAGGCACCTCCCTGGCGGTCCGTTGCCAAAGTTGGTCACGCAGGTATGGAGAACTGAAACAGAAGGTGATTTGTCCAAGATACCGATGGTCTGAACCGATACATTCAGGATTGCCCGACAGGTCGAGTCTTGCCGCGAACCAATTCGTGATCAAGCGATAGAACCGAATTTGGCCCTTGTCTTCCTATAGGATTATAGAAAATCTATACAATTCTATATTTCGTTTATATTGACTTTGTTTTTGGCGATGGAGAAAAGCACGGCGATGAGCAGCAGATACTCTTTTAAGGGCAGCAATTTTGAAGTTGAGATTTCAGGCACAGAGCATTTCGTGTTTGAATCAATACAGAAGGTCACCCAGAAGCTTGTGGCCATGGATACTGCAATTGGCCCCAGCACTCACTGCTCAAGCAATAGTGGCAAACAGGTCGGACAAACGGAAATCAATATTGCTGACACGATGCGCTCTTTCACCAAGGAGTCCGCCAAGATCAGATTCTTGGCTTTGGCGACATTGCTCCACAAGCGCGGACAGAAAAGACTCGAGACAGGGGACATCAATCAGGCGGTGAAGGACAACAATCTCAGTTCCTTTGTCAATACATCCGATTGTCGGGGGCGTTGCGTACGGGAAGGTCTGGTTGCCAAGGACGGCAGCAAATTTTATGTAACCCAAAAGGGATTTGAAACCATAGGCATCCATTTGTAGATCGGACATTTCCACTTCCAGCGACATACCCAGACCACTCGACACCCGATAGTTCATTGACCGATCATTTCAGGATTGCTTTGGCTCAGCTGAACCCGACCGTTGGGGCACTTGAGGCCAATTCTCGAATTGTCAAGTCGACCGTCCGATCGCTTCAGAACACAGGGGTAGACTACGTCGTGTTTCCGGAAATGTTTCTCTCTGGCTATCCCATTCAGGATCTGGTGACCAAGGACGCCTTTGTCAAAGACTGCATGAAGCATCTGAGCGAGCTGGCTGAATGGAATCAGTCGTCAGTCGCTATTGGCGTGGGGTGTCCCTGGTGCATTGATCGACAGATATTCAACTCGTACCAGATTCTACAAGACGGCAAGATTGTGACCCAGATTCAGAAACATCACTTGCCTTTTGGCGAAGTGTTTGATGAAGTTCGACAGTTTGTTCCAGGCGCACTTTGCGGTCCTTACAGCATCAATGGAGTGAAGATCGGAACCCCGATATGCGAGGATGCCTGGTACGACGATGTCTGTGAAACCTTGGTCGAATCCGGTGCCGAAATTCTAATCGTTCCGAATGGGTCACCTTATGGGCGCAACAAGCATGATCGCCGGCTTCAGGTCATGTTGTCAAGAGTCGTTGAGACGGGTTTGCCTCTGGCATACTTGAATATGGTTGGAGGGCAGGATGATCAGGTTTTGGATGGGGGATCATTTGTCCTTAACAAAGGCGGAGCCATGGCTAGCCAGATGCCACACTTCGAAGATGTCATCGGGATCGTGGATTTTGAATTGCAATCGGAAGGATGGCATGCCCGCTCACCCCATTTGGCCACCATCCCTTGTGAATATGAAATGGATTACAGGGCCATCACCGTGGGAGTCAGGGATTATATTGAGAAAAGCGGCTTTTCAACGGCTCTGGTCGGACTTTCGGGCGGAATCGACAGTGCCTTGGTGGCTGCCATCGCCGTGGACGTAATCGGTCCTAAGAATACCTACTGCGTCATGTTGCCCTCGCAATTCACTTCCATCCCGTCTTTTCGCGATGCTAGGGAGCTGGTTGCTAACCTTGGGTGTCATCTCAGCGAGATCGACATAGAACCTATCTTTGCAGCAGCTCTTGATTCGCTTGCTGTCCATTTCGCTGATAAGTCTCCCGATCTGACAGAGGAGAATCTGCAATCAAGAATCAGGGGCCTTCTCCTTATGGCTCTGTCGAACAAGTTTGGACATTTGTTGATGACAACTGGCAACAAGTCCGAAGCGGCAGTCGGGTATGCGACGATTTATGGCGACATGGCAGGCGGCTATAACCCGATCAAGGATCTCTACAAGACACGCGTGCTTGATACTGCTCGATGGCGGAATGCCCATCATCGGGCGTGGATGAAAGGACCTGAGGGCCCAGTCATTCCGCAAAACATCATAACGAAGCCTCCGACCGCAGAACTTCGCAACGATCAGAAAGATTCGGATAGTCTCCCGCCTTACGAAATTTTGGATCAGATTCTGGAAATGCTCATCGATCAGGACCGCTCCGTTGCTGAGATTGTCGCCAGTGGATTCGAACAAGAATTGGTGAGCCGCGTCGAGCAGCTGGTTTATCAGTCGGAGTACAAGAGATATCAGTCGGCTCCCGGCGTGAGACTGACTGGTCGGGCCTTGTGGCTGGACCGCCGATATCCCATCGTCAATCACTGGCGGGACCCAATGTAAACAAGAACATCCTTATTATCCTGCCGGTAGCCAAAACGGGTTAACAAGTCAGACAAGTTCACTTAAATCAACCGATCAGTTTGACCTGTACAACCTCGGTCGAGATCACAACCTGGTAGACTAACAATGGTGACAACCCGCTTTGCCCCGTCCCCGACAGGATATCTTCATGTCGGCAATATTCGAACGGCCTTGTTCAATTATTTGATCACCCGCAAGGCGACAGGCCAATTCATACTTAGGCTGGACGATACGGATCCAGTTCGTTCACGACAGGAATACATTGATGCGATATATGAAGATCTGGAGTGGCTAGGTCTCACTTGGGACAGGGTCGAGCAGCAGTCGCAAAGATTGGAACGTTACAGGCAAGTCACGCAACACCTCATCGAGGAAGGATCGCTGTACGAGTGTTTTGAAACCCCGCAAGAGCTGGAAATCAAGCGCAAAGTCCAGCTGAAGATGGGCAAGCCTCCCGTTTATGATCGGGAAGCGTTGACCCTTTCGGACAAGGAAAAGTCTTGCAAGAGGGAAACTGCCAAAGGATACTGGAGATTCAAGCTCGATGGTCACAGGATCGACTGGACCGATGGAATTCAGGGTGACGTTTCAATTGATTCGGCGAGTGTTTCCGACCCTGTGCTCATAAGAGCCGATGGTCAGTATCTGTACACTTTCGCCTCAGTCGTCGATGATCATGACATGCAGATTTCCCACGTTGTCAGGGGGGCAGACCACATCACCAACACCGCAGTGCAAATCCAGATATTCGGTCAGCTAGGTTCAATGATCCCCAAATTTTCACACCACTCCCTGCTGTTGGATAGAGAAGGCGAGCCACTGTCCAAACGAATTGGAGGGTTGGCAATCCGGGAATTGCGACAAGCTGGTCTGGAAGCGCTGCCAATACTGTCCCAGCTGGCTTTTGCCGGTTCTTCCCAGGCCATCGCGGTCAAATTCAGTCAAGATGAAATCATTGATGCCTTTGAGTTGAAGAGCTTCAACCGAAACCCAACAAGATACGACGATCAGATATTGTGGGTGCTCAATGCGGAGTTTTTTCGTGAGGTGCCATACAGTACGGTTGAGAGCCGAATCGTGGACCTTGGGATACCCCCGAATGAAGGTCAGCGCCTTTGGGATTGCGTTAAGGGCAACATAACACAATTGTGTGATGTGCTGGACTGGTGGCAAGTGTTTGCACTGGGAGCGAAACCGGTTATCAGGGATGGAGACAGGGATTTTGTCATCTGGGCGCTCTCGCTGTTGCCGGACTTGCCGTTTCATGAAGACACTTGGGTCAACTGGACAAAGAATATCTCTGCACAGTCGGACCGACGAGGCAGAAAGCTGTTCATGCCGTTGCGTCTGGCTCTTACCGGAAAGGAAATGGGACCGGACATGAGTCAGATCATGCCGTTGATAAAGTCTTTGCCGAAAATAACTTAACGATTCCGTTGAAGTGGAGTATCATCCAACCGCTCTCCGCCTGACGAATTTGAGTTTCCGACCGGGATGTCAGAAAGAAATGGACAAGACGCCTCTTTTTTCTCTTCATGTCCAACTTGGAGCCAAGATGGTTCCGTTTGCCGGATATGAGATGCCGATCCAGTACAAGTCTGGAACCCTGCACGAGCACTTGCATACTCGAAAGGCCTGTGGGGTGTTCGACGTCAGTCACATGGGCCAGATCGTGATCAGGCCTCAAGGTGATGACAGCATTGACGATATCGCGGTGCTTTTGGAGTCGCTTACGCCCGTCGATCTTGTCAGTCTGGGCATCGGGCGCCAGAGCTACGCTCTTTTCACCGATGATCATGGAGGCATCCTGGACGATTTGATGATTGCCAAAAGACGAAATGATCTGCTTTTGGTCGTCAACGCTGCCAACAAGCACGATGATTTTGCTTATCTCCAAGCCCAGATCGGGAGTCAATGCGAACTCGAATTGATTGAACATCGTTCGCTGATTGCCGTTCAAGGTCCTGCCTCCGAGCGGCTGCTTCGCAAATTGATTTCCAATTTTCCGGACATGGGCTTTATGGATGTGGTTGAATTGACTTCTGCCTTTGGCAGCTTGTGGATCTCCCGATCCGGCTACACGGGCGAGGACGGGTTCGAGATTTCTCTTCCAGATGATGGGGTCGAGGGTTTCGTCCGACAGCTTCTCGACGATGATGAAGCTCGCATGATTGGTCTGGGAGCGAGGGACACGTTGCGCCTAGAAGCCGGGCTGTGCCTGTATGGCAATGATCTGACCCGTTCTACCACGATAATTGAAGCCGGGCTACTGTGGTCCGTGTCCAAATCACGGAGACCCGGCAATGAAAAAGCTGGTGGTTTTCCAGGACACGAAGTGCTGCAGAAGCAGCTTAATGATGGAGTCAGGCAAAAGCGCACGGGACTCAAGCCAATTGGACGAGTCCCAATACGAAGAGGACAGCGAATATACGACCGACCTACGGGAGGAACAGAAGTCGGTTCTGTCACTTCGGGGGCTTTTGGCGCCACCATCGATGGGCCGGTCGCAATGGGGTATCTTGCACCCGAATTGATCCGCAAGAAGCAGGTGGTCTATTGTGAGGGGCGACGAGAACGACAACCCGTAGAGCCGCATGCTGCCAGATTTGTCGAGAACAGTTTTGTCAGAAAGTAGTTGGGAGGGTGACATGAGATTTACGGTCGAGCACGAATGGGTAAAACCCGAGAGCGGCAATCAATACAAAGTTGGAATTACCGACCACGCGGCTACGGAACTGGGTGATATAGTCTTCATCGAATTGCCGGAAGTCGATGCCGAAGTGGACAGTGGCGATGAGATAGCCGTGATCGAAAGCGTCAAGGCCGCCTCTGAACTTTACTCACCCCTGTCAGGAAAAGTTGTCGCGATCAACAGGGAACTGGAAAACACCCCGGAATTGCCCAATCAGGATCCCTACGGCAAGGGGTGGTTCTTCACAATCGAAGCCAGTGATTCGACCCAATATGACAAGCTGATGACCCAGGATCAGTATCAGGAACTTGTCGAATGAAATATGCGCACGAGTATGATCCTTATGCGTTTGCTGAATTGCGACACATCGGCCCAACGCCACAGGCCGTCACCGAGATGCTGGATGAGGTGGGTTTCGACGATCTGGATCAGTTGATCAAGACGGTACTGCCTGAAAAACTTCTTGCCAGGCACCAGTTAAGCAATCCTTTGCCGGAGTTGGGTGAACCGGTGTCAGAAGCCGAAATTCAGGTTCTTGTTAACCGTATGGCGAACGAAAATCATGATGTGACATCGCTGATCGGCATGGGTTTTTATGGAACATTCACTCCCTCTGTCATTCTTCGCAACATAATTGAAAACCCGGCCTGGTATTCGGCGTATACGCCCTACCAGCCGGAAATCAGCCAGGGGCGGCTGGAAATTCTGCTCAACTTTCAGACGATGGTGTGTGATCTGACGGGGTTGGAAATTGCCAATGCCTCCCTGCTTGACGAGGCCAGTGCGGCGGCTGAGGCCATGGCCATGGCATTTCGAGTGTCACGGGCCAAGAACAACAACTTTTTTGTTGATCGCTGGTGCCACCCGCAAACCAAGTCGGTCATTCGAACCCGGGCGGCACCTCTGGGAATCGAGCTCGTTGAAGGAGACCCTCTGACCGATCTGGATCCAGGCGCGGTCTTCGCTGCAATTGTCCAGTATCCCGGAACCTACGGCGACATTGCCGATTATGCTGAAATCTGTGCAGCCTTGAGCGAAAACAAGGCTCTGTCAATTTTTGCGACCGACCTTCTGGCCTTGAGTCTGATCAAGGAGCCTCGGCAGTTCGGGTCTGACATTTGCGTGGGGTCAGCCCAAAGGTTTGGCATGCCCATTGGCTTTGGCGGTCCCCACGCTGCCTTCATTGCCACTCGGCGGCAATATGTGAGACAGCTTCCAGGGCGGATCGTGGGCGTGTCTCAGGACAGTCGAGGCAAACCGGCACTCCGGCTGGCGTTGCAAACTCGGGAACAGCATATCCGGCGTGAAAAGGCGACGTCCAACATTTGTACGGCCCAGGTATTGCCGGCCATAGTGGCAAGCATGTATGGCGTATTTCACGGACCGCGAGGGCTCAAGGCCATCGCTAGCCTCGTTCACGGCAAGACAACATGGCTGAAGGACCAACTGCAGGCGAAGGGTTACAATGTTCGGTCGATCAGTTTTTTCGACACTATTGAAGTCGCTGTTGAAAACGCCGATACGATCATGGCCAATGCACGGGAAAAAGGGCTCAACTTCCGAAGAATATCCGCCTCGCAGATCGGCATCTCGCTTGATGAAGTCGTGACGAACAAGATCTTGGTCAATGTTTGTGATGCTTTTGGAATCAAGTTCAAGGCCGACGATCTGGCCAACACCGACTTCACGAAGTTATCGAGTATAACTCCTGACTTTGTTCGGCAAACCGAGTTCATGCAGAATCCGGTTTTCAACATGAATCGGTCGGAACCGGCCATGACGCGATACATTCGCAAGATTGCCGACCGCGACTTGGCATTGGACCGCACCATGATTCCATTGGGGTCATGTACCATGAAACTCAATGCGACAACCGAGATGATGCCGATCACCAATCCGCAATGGGCCAATATCCATCCCTTCGCTCCTGTCGCCCAGGTGAAGGGGTATCAGAGACTGATTGAAGAACTGAGTCAGATGCTGTGCGCCATCACCGGGTTTGACGATTTTTCGTTGCAGCCCAACTCCGGAGCTCAAGGAGAATTTTCTGGCCTCATGGCCATCCGCGGCTATCATCACAGTCAAGGTGAACACAATCGCAATATTGTGATGATTCCCAAATCGGCTCACGGAACGAACGCGGCTTCGGCTGTTCTGGCGGGAATGAAGGTGGTGGAAATTGCGACCAGTTCGGATGGAACCATTGACACGGACCACATGCGTACCATCGTCGACGAACACGGACCCAACATAGCCGGAACCATGGTGACCTATCCATCAACTCATGGGGTGTTTGAAGGATCGATTACTGATGTCGTGGCGTTGACTCACGGTTGTGGCGGACAAGTCTACATGGATGGGGCCAACCTCAATGCCATGGTCGGCATCCTCAAGCCGGCGGAGTTTGGAGTTGATGTGGCTCATTTGAATCTGCACAAGACATTTTGCATACCGCATGGAGGAGGAGGTCCTGGTGTCGGCCCCATTGGAGTCAAGTCGCATCTTGCTCCGTTCTTGCCCGGTGATCCGTTGGGTGAGGGAAACACGGGAGCGGTATGCTCAAGTGCATTCGGTTCGGCCCTGATCTTGACCATCTCTTGGACCTATATCAAGCTCATGGCAGGGCGGGGGCTTGCTCTAGCTACCAAAATTGCGATTCTGAACGCCAACTACATTGCTCGACGATTGAGCACCAAGTACGAGATCTGCTATTCCGGCAATCACGGACTTGTCGCACATGAGTGCATAGTTGATACCCGCAAGACCTTGGATGGAACCAGTTTGGCCATTGATGACATAGCCAAGCGCATTATTGACAACGGAATTCATCCACCAACGATGAGTTTTCCGGTGGCGGGAACCTTGATGGTCGAGCCGACCGAGTCGGAGCCCAAGCTTGAAATGGACCGATTTATCGACTGCATGCTTGAAATTGCCGATGAAGTGGAAGCCATCAAGAACGGCACCATTGATGCCGCGAACAATCCGATTGCCAATTCGCCCCATACCATCGAAGATATGGTCAGTGATTGGGACAGACCATACAGTCGCGAGCGGGGCTGCTTCCCCGTGGGTGCGTTTCGTCCCGACCGTTATTGGTCGCCCGTCAACCGAGTCGACAATGTTTACGGTGACCGCAATCTCGTCTGCACACGCAACGATTAAGTCTTTGCTCAGGTAAAGATTGATTATGGCTGTGAGGTGCCTATTTGCCTCATGTGTGGAATTATCCGCGATCGCTGATTGTTATCGGGGCCGTAGCTCAGTTGGGAGAGCGTGTCGTTCGCAATGACAAGGTCAGGGGTTCGAATCCCCTCGGCTCCACCATTTGGTAGTCAGACCACCTCCGTTTTGCCCAAATGGGTGATGTTGGACAGGGTTCCTTCCAGCAGTGAAGAGGATTTCGCCGTCAGGGTGCAGATCTGGGGAAATATCATCCATTCCAGCGTCCACATGGAACCGGACCGTTCCTGCTCGTGAACAAGACATAGATTCATGCCGGAACTGAGAGTGCTCACATAATAGCTGATCGCGACAAGGGTCTCGGCATCAACCGGATTGACCTTGTGAGGCATGGCCGACGAAGAGCCGCCGCCTTGAAATTTCACTTCGTTCATCTGAGCCATCAAGGCCAGATCAATCCCGATTTTCCCGAAGCCGCCCGCGATCTTTACGCACCAGCTTGCCAGATTGACAAGAGCTGATCGGTCTGTGTGCCATCCATGCGGGCTAAAGTCAAGCCCCAGATCCTCGGCCATACAGGCACAAATTTCTTCTGCCGCCTTGCCCCATTCCTTTCGATTGCCAACGGGTCCGGCAAGCTGGATGCGCATGCACGCGCCAAAATTGGATGCAAATTCCGCAAGCGCTGTGTCGACGATACCGGACCAGACACGAATGCGATCACAGACCCGGATTGTCTTTGCAGCCTGCATGCGAGTCCGCCCCTGCAAGGTCACATGACCGAATCTTGTGGCGAGTTGCGGCAGGATTTTTTGCAGGCTGTTTAGGCGCCGCCAGAGAATCGTCGAATATTCCGACAGGGCCATCATCAGAGCCGTATCGATCAAATCCTGACTTGTGGAGCCAAGGTGAAACGCCGCCTTGTGCGGCTCATCGATCGTATCGCGTATCTGTCGAACAAATTCCGGAGCAGGCATGCCGTCTTTCGCCGTTTGTGTCTCGATTTCACTTCTGTCGGGTTTGAAGCTTTTGATTTTCTGGCAGATATGATCGCAGGCGGCGTGGGATATAAGGCCGGCTTCGCTGAGGGCGCGGGCAAGGGCGATTTCAAATTGAGCAAAAGATTTCAACATTTGTTCGGAAGAGAAAAGCTCCTCCACTTCCGAGTCACCAAGGAGTTGCGTCAGCAAGCCGGCATTGTAAGGATTGAGATACATCAGGGAGATATCAGGGCTATGGCTATTCCTTGACCGACCCCGATGCACATTGTGGCCAGAGCCGATGTTTTCTTCTGGTGGTAAAGTTCCATGGCAGCCAAGCCGGTGATGCGCGTGCCTGACATGCCAAGAGGATGACCCAAGGCAATGGCCCCTCCAGACTGATTCACCCGTCTATCATCGTCCTTGATCCCCAGCATTCGCAGCGAGGCCAAGCTCTGGCTGGCAAACGCTTCATTCAGTTCAATCACGTCAAACTGATCGATGTTCAAACCATGCTTTTGGCACAGCTTCTGTGTTGCCGGAACCGGTCCAATCCCCATAATTCTAGGTTCTACACCGGCGGTTGCACCTCCAACAATCCGAGCCATGGGAGTCAGATCGTATTTCGTTATTGCCGCTTCAGATGCCAGCAGCAAAGCCGCGGCGCCGTCATTCACACCTGAGGAATTGCCGGCGGTGACAGTTCCGTTATGGCGGAATGGTGTCGGCAGTCTGGCCAGTTTCTCCATCGTTGTTTCGCGTGGATGTTCATCATTCGCAACGATTATCGGATCGCCTTTTCTTTGCGGAACAGAAACCGGGACGATCTCACCCTCAATGTACACCCGTTCCGTTCGCCTGGCGGCCTTGAGTTGTGACCGAAGAGCAAACAGGTCCTGGTCCTCGCGGGAAATCTTGAGTTCAGCGGCAACATTTTCGGCCGTCTCTGGCATGGAATGAGTGCCGTATTGTCGATCCAACCGAGGATTGACAAAACGCCAGCCTATGGTCGTGTCAAAGATCTCGGCCGCACGCGAGTAAGCCGTATAGGCTTTTGGCATGACCAAGGGAGCTCGCGACATGCTTTCAACACCCCCAGCGACGACAAGGTCGGCATCCCCTGTCTGGATCAGACGGGCGCCGTTCAGCGTCGAATCCATTCCGGACCCGCAGAGTCGATTGATCGTTGACCCCGGTACGGTGTGAGGAAAGCCGGCGAGCAAAAGGCTCATTCGGGCAACGTTGCGGTTGTCTTCTCCTGCCTGATTGGCACAGCCAACAACGACCTCGTCAATGGATTGGGATGGAATGTTTGGATTTGCTGCCAAGATTTGCTTCAGCACAACGGCACACAAATCATCGGGTCGCACCGATGCCAGTGCCCCTCCAAATCGTCCAATGGGAGTCCGGTAATAGGAACATATGAAGGCTTCAGGCATTCAAGCGCCTTCCTTTTTGGCATGTGCCATTCGTGTTCGCTCTTGCAGGTCCCGCAAGATCTCAAGTTCATGCACGGTTGGTGGCTCGACTTCTTCCAGCTCAGGAGCGTATCGTATCGCCCATCCAACGCTGTCGGCCATGTCGGACTTGCTGACCCCGGGATAGAGAGCCGTGACGGTCAGTTCTTCTGATTGAAAATCTGGTTTCCATATGGCCTTGTCCGTGACAAGCAACTGGGGCCCTTTTGTCTTGATCCCGAGTTGTCTTCGCTCTCCGGCTCCATTGCCAAAACCATAAGAGGTAAAGAAATCGATCTTCTCGACAAAACTGCGCGACGATTGCTTCATGACTATGTAGACCTGCCGGGATTGCGAGGCGATTTCGGGAGCACCGCCGCCTCCCGGCAACCTTACCCTGGGTCGTTCGTAAGGGCCGATGACGGTTGTGTTGATGTTGCCATGCCGGTCTAGCTGGGCCGCGCCAAGAAAACCAACGGTTATCCATCCGCCCTGCAGCCAATACTTGAACATTTCAACACCGGAAACGGTCGTCAGCGCTGTTGTGCACAACTCGCCATCACCAATGGACAGGGGCAGGACATCGGGAGCCGTTCCAATGGTTCCCGATTCATAAATCAGCGTAATGTCGGGGGCAGTGGTCAAGCGTGCCAGATTGCAGGCAGCGGACGGTACGCCGATGCCAACAAAACAGACATCGTCATTCTTCAGGAACCGCGAGGCGGTGACGATCATCATTTCCGAGTGCGTGTAGGTCACGTCAGCACCTCAAGTGTTTAACTCTTCGATTAAAGATTTCACTGTCCTGCTGGAGAACGTTGGCATCCATCCATTCCTGAAAACGGTCCCGGTTACCGGCAATCCTGTCCCAATCCAGATAGGACGCGTTATCACGTTCATAGTAGCCATGCGTGTAGGACGGATGGGCTCCCCCTGGCACAACCGAAATGGCATCAACGGTCCAGAAGGGCAGGAGACACGCATTGGGATGGGCGTCAAGATCGGATACAACCTCCTCAACCGTGACCAGAGCCTTTTTGGCTGCCAAAAGAGCCTGTTTCTGGACACCGACAATTCCTTCAACCAGGACATTGCCCCTCTCGTCAGCCTTCTGGGCATGAATGACTGTCAGGTCGGGTGTAATGGCGGGAACTGCGACCAGATTTTCACCCGTGAAAGGGCAGTTGATGGGCTTGATGTTGGGATTGACCTCTTTCAGTTCGGCTCCCTGATAGCCACGCAAGACAGCGAATGGAAGGCCCGACGCCCCGGCGTCATAGGCATTGGCCAGAGCGGCATGGGAGTGCTCCTCGATTTCAATCCTGTTCGGCCAGCCGTGCTCGACCGAATCCCGCAACCGACGTAGCAGGCCAACGCCCGGATTGCCGGCATACGAGAAAATCATCTTCTTGACCAATCCCATGCCGATCATCTGATCATAGACGATATCCGGTGTCATTCTGACCAGGGTCAGATTTTTCTTGCCGCTGCGAATGGCTTCGTGCGCCGCCGCAAATGGAATGAGGTGGGTAAATCCTTCAAAGGCGATCAGTGTGTCGGGCTTGAGATACCTGTCGATGGCATCAGACAGAGGCAAGAATACGGTCATGAACTTGATTCAGGATTGAAGGGTTGTCTAAACATCGAAAAAGATGGTTTCCTGATCGCCCTGCAGGTGGATGTCAAACTGATACTGGCCGGAGGCAAGCGGCACCGCCATCAATGTCTGGATGCGGTTTTTGTGTTCAAGGTTATGCAGAATCGGATCCTGAGCGTTTGCCTCCTGTTCATCGGCAAAGTACATTCGGGTGTGCAGGCCAAGATTAATTCCTCGTGCAGCAATCCAGATGCTAATGTGGGGGGCCTGGAGCGAGTCTGTTTTTCCAAAGGGCACCTGTCCCGGCTTGATCGTTTCAAAAGTGAAGGATCCGTCATCGTGGTCCGTCGCCTGACGCCCCCATCCAGAGAAGTTTGGATCAGCTTGTCCGCGGCTCTCGGATGGTGAACAAAAGAGCCCTTGGGAATCGGCGTGCCAAATTTCGATAATTCCGTCCTTAACAGGGGTTTGCACCCCGTCAAAAATCCGACCGGTTATTGAAATGCGCTCTCCGTTCGTGGCAGCGTTGACCATTTCAGCCCCCAAGTGGCTTCCACCATACATGCGTTCCAGCCCCGCAGTCCACGGGACGCAGCCAATATGCACGTACGGCCCCGCCGTTTGCGAGGACAGTTCGTGCTGGCGACCCGACACACTCACGTCAGTTGCCCTCCGGCCGGTTTTCAAACATGGTTGATCGCTTTCCTCGCAAGATGATATCAAACTGAAAGGCCCGTGCATCCATTGGAATGGTATTGTCCATGTCCAGTCGGGCCGTGAGCTGATCGATGGCCTCAGGGTCCGGGATGGAATTGACGATGGGGCAGATATCGATCAAGGGGTCGCCCTCAAAGTACATCTGGGTGATCAGGCGCTGGGCAAATCCTGTGCCAAACAAGGAGAAATGAATATGGGAAGGACGCCAGTCGTTGATGCCATTGGGCCATGGGTAGGGGCCAGGCTTGATGGTACGAAACTCGTAGTGACCATTTTCTCCCGTGATGGTTCGCCCACAGCCTCCAAAATTGGGATCTAGTGGCCCGAGGTATCGCTCTTTTGGATGCCGATAGCGACCCGCTGCATTGGCCTGCCAGACTTCAATCAAGGCACCCTCGATGCCCTTTCCATTTTGATCTTGCAACTGGCCGTAGACGATTATCCGTTCCCCGATTGCCGATTCGCCGGATTGGGCATAGTTGTAGATGAGATCGTTGTCAAGTTCTCCTAGAAGATCATGGCCAAAGACCGGTCCGGTGGTTTCAGAAAGAGTGTTGCCGATTGATATCAAGGCTCTTTGGGGCGAACGAGCGATACTGCTCTTGTATGGTGGAGTAAAGGCAGGAGGCTGGCGTGTAAAATCACGCGGAAAAAACCCGCCGTTTTCAGTCTTTGCTGTCATCATTCCGTACCCTCTGTCGCCTGTTCCATGGCTTTCAGGGTTTGCTTGGCTATCTTGATGGCCGAATTGGCTGCCGGAACTCCGGCATAGACGGCCACGTGCAAGAGCGCTTCCGATATGTCTTCAGCGGACGCCCCGGTATTTTCCGTTGCCCGAACATGCATCGCAAGTTCCTCATGATGGCCTTGGGCTGCCAAAAGCGCAATGGTCAGCATGGATCTTTCGCGTAGTGTCAGATTCGGTCGCGACCAGACTTTTCCCCAAGCGCCGTCTGTAATCAAGTCCTGAAAGGGTGCGTCAAATTCGGTCATGCCAGCACTCGCCTGTTCGACATGCGCGTCACCAAGCACCCGCTTTCGGGTAACCGTGCCAACCTCCGGCCCAACAACCGGAGAACGTTTATCGGAACTTGCATTCTTCATTGAACTGCAGGCAACGTAGCAATCCGTCGTGGAGATTTGAAGGTTAATGCGACAACGCAGTTTGCAATTATTCAAATTCCATTCAAAAACACAGTGGAAGTTTGTATTGTTCTGCATGATGCCAGCATGACAAGGTGGATTGCCTTCATCGCGGGCCGCAGCTGACCAGCCTTGAACACCGTCGTGTGGAATGCATGTGCACTGGGCTTGAGAATGCTGGCACTTTGCTTGTTTTGACATGGAGTGCACGGGTTAGGTGATGAAGTCAAGATCAATATCAGAAGGCTCTTTTGGCGAGAGAGACCGCCGGGGACATTGGCGGCCATTCGAGAAGATAAAATACGCTCCGCTGTTCACTTGGCCGTTAAGGCCCCTACCACTGATGCGTTGGGTTTTCGGGTATCCCGGCTATCTTCTCCCTTGGAACGCAACGTTTTTTATTATCAGCATTATCGTCTGGTTGGTGCTGACACCGCCGTTGGAGGCAATGAAAACTTTTGAGCCGTGGTGGATGAGCATCATTGTCTTGCGCAACGCCGGTCTCATGATCCTGTTTTACAGTATTTTTCACCTCCATCTCTATGTCCAAAGAAAGCAGGGGCAGGAGTTCAAGTACAATCCGGCCTGGCTGGAAACAGACGGGTCCGCATTTCTGTTTCGCAGTCAAATCAAGGATAACCTGACCTGGTGCTTTGCCAGCGGGCTTCCTATTTGGTCCGGTTACGAAATTCTCACTTTCTGGATGATGGCCAACGGCCACATCCCCTATCTGAACTTTCGAGACAATCCGATGCTTTTTGTGGGAATGCTCCTTCTGATCCCGATGTTCAGGGAGTTTCACTTCTACTGCATCCACCGATTGATCCATTGGCCGCCTTTATACCGAGCAGTTCACAAGATACATCATGCGAATTCCAATCCAGGTCCTTGGTCTGGCCTTTCCATGCATCCAGTTGAACATTTGCTGTATTTTTCCAGCATCTTTGTCCACTGGATCGTTCCCTCGCATCCCGTTCATGTCCTGAATCAGCTGATCCATCCCGCCCTGTCTCCGGCTCTTGATCATACCGGTTTTGAAAAGGTCATGATCGACGATGATAGAGCTGTCGATACCCACTGCTTTGCGCACTACCTTCATCACAAATACTTCGAAGTGAACTACTCGGACGGAATAATTCCCTTGGACAAGTGGTTTGGAACCTTCCACGATGGCACATCGGAGGGAGACAGGCTGATGAACGAGCGGTTGAAACAGAAAAAGATCAAGTTGAGCGGCAAATCAGGCAAGCCATAAGATCTGGTCCACAGAACAGGTCCGAATTTGCTTCGGCCCTGAAGCGGCAGTGGTTCAGTTATGATTCTAGCCCAGCAAGTTCAGAGTTTTCCGGATGTTGAGTGACACATCATCCCACTGGTTGTTTTCGATTTCTTGCGCCGATGCCAACCAGGAACCACCCACACATCGGACATTAGGCAAGGCGAGATAGTCCCTGAAGTTGTTGATGGTGACGCCTCCCGTAGGGCAAAAAGAGAGATGAGGCAGGGGGCCGGAAAGGGCTTTCAGAGCCTCTATGCCTCCCGAAGAGGCAGCTGGAAAGAACTTGAAAAGTGTCAGCCCCATCTCATTGAGAGTCATCATTTCAGATGCTGTGGACACCCCCGGCAGGAGAGGCAAGTCGGCTGCCTGGAACTCTTGAACCAGCTTCACGGTATGGCCTGGCGATACAAAAAAACGAGCTCCGGCCGACTTGGCTTCAAGAGCATCGGAGCAGGTCAGAATGCTGCCGGCGCCGACAACGCAATCCGTATTTGCCGCGATCAGCTTGATGGCATCAAGGGCAGCGGGAGTTCGCAGGACGATTTCCAGAATCCGTATTCCGTTGCGAGCAAACGTATTGGCCAGGGGTACCGCATCCTTCAAGTTGCTTATGGCAATTACGGGGATAATCCGAGCCGATGCCAGAATCGATGAAATTGTTTCGCTCATTGAGGTTGTCCTGCCCCTGCCGTTCGCTAGATGATAGCCGATGCGCCGCTGTTTGAAGCACCCACGCGCTGTCTGAAAACGTCAAAGAATTCTCGCCCCAAGCCATGGTGGTCATATTGAGGGGGAGGTTCAGCGGTCCGTTCGGATATGTCTTGGCTGAGGACATCAATGGTTCCCTTGACAGCATCGATTCGAATCCGATCGCCGTCCTTGACTTTGGCGATCAGCCCGCCATCCATTGCCTCCGGGGTTAGGTGAATGACAGACGGAACCTTGCCGGATGCTCCAGACATTCGGCCATCAGTCACGAGAGCAACCTTGATTTTTTGACCGAGAAGGACAGACAACAAGGGAGTGAGCGAGTGCAATTCTGGCATGCCATTAAATCTGGGGCCTTGGTATTTGACGACGATGACAGTATCGGTTTTAAACTCGCCCCGGCTAAAGGCGAGCCTGACGGCTTCCTGTGAGCTGAATACTCGAGCTGGAGCCTCGAGATGGTGAAGTTCAGGACTGACAGCCGAAAGTTTCATGATGCCTTCACCCAAATTGCCTTTCAGATATTTCAGCCCCCCGCTGACCTGAAAGGGCGACTGGGCCGAAGCCAGAATCTTCGTGTTGAGAGAGGACTGCACGCCATCGTTCCAAACCAGTTCATCTCCCATCAATTGCGGTTCGGTGGTATAACTTGACAATCCCTCACCATTGACCGTCTTGACATCCTCATGAAGCAAGCCGGCATCGAGGAGTTCACCGATCATGTAGCCTAGCCCTCCAGCAGCATGGAAGTGATTGACGTCGGCCAGGCCGTTTGGATACACCCGGGCCATCAAGGGCACGATCCCGGATACGCGACCGAAATCCTGTGGCGTGAGAATAATGCCCGCCGCCTTCGCCATTGCAACAAGATGAATGACCAGATTGGTTGAACCTCCTGTAGCCATCAAGCCCACCATGCCGTTGACCCAGGCCTTTTCATCGAGAATTTGCCCGACGGGCGTAAATTCGTTGCCAAGGCTGGTCAGACCCAGGACCCGTTTTGTCCCGTGAATGGTCAGAGCCTCTCGAAGTGGGGTTCCGGGGTTCACAAATGATGCCCCCGGGAGATGAAGGCCCATAAACTCCATCAGCATCTGGTTCGAATTTGCCGTTCCGTAAAAGGTGCATGTTCCGGGACCATGATAGGCCTGCATTTCGGATTCAAGCAGTTCCTTGCGGGTGATTTCACCCTTGGCATACTTTTGACGTGTGATGGATTTTTCTTCATTGGACAACCCTGAAGTCATCGGCCCTGCAGGCAGGAATATGCTGGGCAAATGTCCGAATGATGCGGCGGCCATGGCCAGACCGGGAACAATTTTGTCACACACGCCCAAATAGGCGACGGCGTCAAACGTGTTGTGGCTGAGGGCAACAGCTGCCGACATGGCAATGACATCGCGGGAAAAAAGAGAAAGTTCCATTCCCTGTTGTCCTTGCGTTACCCCATCGCACATGGCGGGCACACCACCCGCGACCTGAGCGGTTGCCCCGACGCTGCATGCGGCCTGCTTGATCAAGTCTGGAAAGTCATGAAACGGTTGATGAGCCGACAGCATGTCGTTATAAGCCGTTACAATGCCGAGATTGGGTGACTTGTCGTCAATCAGCAATTTCTTGGCCGCTCCCATGGCGGCGTAGGCATGAGCCTGATTCCCGCACGACAGATGAGCCCGATTCGGTTTTTGTTCCGCCATCCGGTCCAGGCGATCAAGATATGCACTTCTTGAAGCCTGGCTTCTTTTGGAAATTGACTGGGTAATGCTTTCAAGTTCGGAATGAATATCCAAGTGATTCTCCAGAATCGAATGAATGAAGGCCAAGAACTCTGCTTAATAACAGTCTGGCAATCTTGAAAATAGTGTCACAAAATTATACATGTCGCGGGCCTCTGCACAGAATGATGCTTGTCTTGTTGTCGTAGATGGATCTGGCCAGGCTTTTGGGCCTGGAGTTTCTTCCGTAGGCTCAAGAGTTTTTCTCCTTTCGCTCTTGGGTCTGTGCAGAGGCCCTTCAATCATGACGTGAACTTGATTTGTCGGCATTGGGCCGCTGATCTTCATGCGACACGGCATTGCAAATGCTCGATCGGTCTTGTCTTTGCTGGTGGTACGCTGATGCCGTTCAATTCACGACATGCGAAGCGCACCATCCAGTCGCACATTTTCTCCATTGATATACGGACACTCGATCAGAAACTTTACAAGCTGGGCAAACTCCTTGGGATCTCCCAATCGTTTTGGAAAGACAACATTCCGAGCCAGCTTTTTTCTCACCGCCGGGTTGACCTCATCAAGCATGGGAGTGTCGAATATGCCCGGACAAACGGCGTTCACGCGAATGCCAAACGTAGCCAAATCACGAGCCAAGGGAAGGGTTGATCCGGCCACGCCAGCTTTTGAAGAGGCGTAGGCAACTTGCCCTCTTTGTCCATCAGTGGAAGCGATTGAGGCCGTATTGATGATTGTTCCGCGTTCGCCATCATCTTCGGGAGGATTCCTCATCATTACTTCCGCGACCTTTCTGACCATGTTAAAGACACCATTCAGATTCACATCGATGGTCTTCTTGAAGGTCTGGTAGTCATGGGGACCCTGAGGGCCACAAGTCAGACCCGCGGTTGCGATGCCGGCACAGTTGACCAGAATGCTTGGGCCGTTGTCATTTAACTGGACTTGATCCAAGGCGGCCGTGACTTCACTTTCGGAAGTGACGTCAAGAGCCAGAAACTCTGCGCCCAATTCGGCGGCTACCGCTTGACCCTGCGAACTTGAAAGATCGCATGAATAAGTCCGGGCATTGCTGGCAACCAGAGTTTTCACCACGGCCCGTCCGAGGCCAGAGGCTCCACCCGTTACAAGGGCAACTTTTCCGCTGATTTGCATGGCTTGCCGTACTGTCTCTACAGGTCTTTCTGAGTGCAGAGGCCAGGCTTGATCTTCGATGCCATTTCCTTCGCCACTTCATAAACCATCATGACATCCTCTCTTCTTGTCAGATAACTTCCGGCTGTAACTCGAATGGTTTCATTGCCATCGATCAGGGTATGCGTAAGGTACACTCGGCCGTCATCATTCATCAGTTGGCATAATGTGCTTGTGGCCTGATTAGCATCAAGATCATCCGGCACGAACCGGAAACCGAACAGGGCCAACGGTGAACTTGTGTACACCTCAAAATCAGCATCGTCGGCAAACTTTCTCTCCAGTTCCTTGATCCAGTTGACATGATTGCGCACGAGGGTGCGCAGTCCGTTCAGACCATAGGCTCGCATCGTGAACCAAATCTTGAGGGCTCTGAAGCGTCGCCCCAAACCTATGGTGAGTTCACTGAGATTGGATATGTGTTCGGTTCCGACAGTTCTCAGATAATCGGGTCTGAGACCCACCGTTTTGGCCTGTTCCTCGGGATTGGCCAACAACTGCACGGAACAGTCCATTTGCATGCCCAGCCATTTTTGCGGATTGATGACGATCGAGTCCGCCTGTTCGATTCCCGCCCACAAATGTCGGTATTCCGGACAAATCATTGCAGAACCGGCCCAAGCCGCGTCCACGTGAACGTAAAGATTGAATTCTTTTGCCACCTCCATGGCGGAGGCAAAACTGTCAATGGCTCCCGTTGCGGTTCCCCCGCAGCACAAAATTAGGCCAACGGGTCTTGCTCCACTTTCGATGTCGGCAACGATCATGTCGCGCAGACTTTGGGCGTCAATTGAGCGATCGGGCAACAACTTCGGAGCCACAAGATTGTCAGTACCGATACCCGACACCCTGATGGCCTTCTCAATTGAAGAATGATTTTCCAGCGAAGCATAAATTCTTAGCCGTGATGACTGATCGATGCCTCTGGTCAGACCCTCCCAATCCAGTCCTCGTTCCCGCATCGTCAGCACTGCACACAAGGTGCTCGTTGTTGCCGTATCCTGAATGAGTCCCTTGAATCGATCCGGGAGCCCGACCGCCTGTCGAAACCATTGAATCATCCGTTCTTCGATTTCTGTAACCGAAGGGGACGTTTGCCAAAGCATCCCGTTGGCGGCTATCGTGTTGAGCAGTTGTTCGGCAAAGATGGATGCCGGAGCCGCGTTCGCGTTGAAATAGGCAAAAAACCTGGGATGTTGCCAATGGGTCAATCCGTCCGGCACCAGAGCCGTGAAGTCATTGAATATGACATCCATATCTTCTGGATTCTCCGGCGGGCTTTCCGGCAGTCTGGCCATTATTTCGCCAGGCTTGACTTGGGCTCGTACCGGTTTCTCATTCAAGCCAGAAAAATACTCTTTAGCCCAATTCCCAGCCCGTTGTGACCAGTATTCCAGATCTTCATATTTCATGGCAAACCCTACTCCTACGCCTCAAGTGAACACTTACTCCAATTTAAACCGCCTTGGTGAAACTTTGGTCAAAAAAACCTTTTTTACCAATACAGCTTTTGTTCAGTCCCTCTGAAAACATCTCACCGGCATTAGATGATACGATAACGGCGGGTTTGACAATCCGAAAATACCCGGCAATCCGAACTTGGTGAATCCAAATCTTGTATACGGAACATGGCAAATCTGAGTGAAGAATCGTTTGCCCTCCGGGGGTTCTTTATTACCAATCCTGTTGGTGTTTTGTTGGGGTCATGTGCATAAACATGCAATCCAATACGGCTTCCAGCGACTGGAGTGCGGCATTGGCCTCATCACCTCGAGGAAGTTTTTCGAGCATTACGGTAGGTGCTCCCATCATCGCGACTGGCACGATCAGCGCGTCATCATCAAGTGTCTCGACATCCACGACCCGTACCGGCCCATGAGCGTCAATCGCCTGTTCGGCCATCAGCCGTCCGATGTAGGGATCCCCGCCTCCGCCGGTTCCCAGGAAGGCTCCGCCCAAGGCCACATCAGCCATGTCGGCCCGGGTGATGGTTCGGACCGTGTCCATCAAGCCACTTTCATTGGGGCGAATGTGATGTCGGAGTAGCCAAAGGCGGCCGGCCCCACGACCTTGAGCGCTTTGGGTGTGCGCATGAGCGCATGAGCAGGCAGTCCCAGAACGGCAATCCGTTGACCATAACGCAACATCTCGGTGGTGATCGGCAGTCCAGTGTCGCTGTCGAGAACCACAATCAAATCAGGAGTGCATACCTCGACTGCATCGTTGCGATAAAACACTAGGAACTCGTTTTGCAAGTCGATTCGACCAATATCGCTAGCAAAGGTACCAAAGCCTTCCAATGACAGATGACCGACAGCAAAGCCACCTCTCAGGTGGCGTTCCAGATCAACAATCTTGGCCGTCATAAGAAGTCGTCCATGTTCTTGATCGATAACGGTCTGTACCGGATCAGCGTTTGTGGCATGAGCTTCCAGCACTGCGCGGCCAAGATTGCGTGCTCGTGTTATCGTATTCGGAACAGCAGCGCGTTTCACAAATTTCCCTCGCATCGGCTGCGTTGCAAGCCCCGCCGCTGCACCCATGGCGACGACAACCTGGCGTGCGATGCGTTCCAGCCAGACATCATTTGGCGTATCACGGATCACGACGATGTTGCCCTTTTCGTCAGCCATTGCGCCCGGGGCCACGCGATGTCCATAGATTGACCAGGTGCACATTTGCATTTCCGGAAAGGCGCGCCCCATCCCGTCCCCATCCACCACTGGCAGTCTGGCTTGGGCAGCGGTCAGCATTGGCTCCATTGAATTGGCTCCACCGATCTCGGCTGAAATCAGCGCGTCCACCTTGACGCCCAGCTCCTTTTCAATGGCATACAAAGCACGGAGACACTCTTTGCCCTCTTCGATCTTTTCTACCCCAACAACAGGAGCTCCTATCCCGCCGAGCGAGACCACAAGTGAGTCATCTGGCAGTTCAGCCAAGGGAATAACCGGGATATGACCGCCTCTTTTCAACTCTTCCCGACAGCGGAGCTTGCCGATATAGGGGTTGCCACCACCCCCCGTACCTAAGATGGCCGCCCCAATTTCGATGGCATCAAGATCGGCGTCTGTTACTTCACGCAAGACTTCAATCATTCATATCCCCCACAACTTTCAAGCGAATACGAGTGGCATTGCCGGGAAGGTAAGCAAGCGGTACGTCCTCTTGATCCAGAAGTTCAATGGATTCGGGTTTGGCACCCGCCGCTATGGCCTTGTCGGTGGCTTCTTTTCGGGCGGTCTCTAACGCCTCTTCGCGGTTCATTCCTTCGAGGGAGAATATTCGATCGACCTCACCCGAAATCTGGCCAATTGCCGCACCGACTGCGTTGGCGACCGAGAAATGCTCGGGTCGGATCACCGACAAGTCCCCGATTTTTTCAGGCACAAGAATCGATCCCCCACCGACCGCCAAAACCGGTATCAGATCGGGCGAGACGCGCATTCTCTCAACCGCGTTGACCAACATCTCATCGGTACGGGCTTTCACGGCAGAGAGGTACGCCGCCTTCAAGCCTCTGAGGGCTTCTACATTCCCGAAATTTGCAAGGCCTAACCCGACCGCTACATCTGACGTGGTCAGCGTCGTGCCTCCAAAAATCATCGCCTTATCTGTCAGTCGGTATCCTACCGATTGAGGACCGACTGTGAGCGCATCGCCTTCACCTGTTACGATTGTTCCGCCGCCTAGACCAATGGCAAAAACATCGGGCATTCGGAAGTTCGTGCGTACGCCACCCACATCGACCGTTGTGGTCGCCGGTCGTGGGAAGCCTTTGACCAAAGCGCCTACATCGGTGGTGGTACCACCTACATCGACAACGACGGCATCAGCCTTGCCGGACAGAAACGCGGCTCCGCGCATTGAGTTCGTAGGTCCGGAGGCAAAGGTCAGTACCGGATAGGATTGAACAAACCCGTGGCTCATGAGGGTGCCGTCGTTCTGTGTGATGTAGTAAGGACAGTTCATTCCCACCTTTTTTAGCGCTTGACCAAAGGCCGTAACCGTTTGCTCGGAAAGTGCGCGGAGCGAAGCGTTCATAATGGCGGCATTCTCGCGTTCGAGGATCCCCAGGCGTCCGATCTCGCTCGACAAGGTAAAGCTTGCCTCTGGCAAGCGTTCGGTCAGACGCTCTACCGCCTTGCGTTCCATCGCATCGCTGACCGGCGAAAAGACCGACGTGACAGCCACACTGTTGATTCCGGCCTCGCCGATCTCTGCGGCGATACGGTCCAGTTCGGTCAAATCAAGATCAGAAATATTGCGTCCATCGAATTCATTGCCGCCCTTGGCCATCCAAAAGTGACCACCAACAGCCTCTTTCATGTCCTCGGGCCAATCCACCATTGGTGGCAGGCACTGGGCGGCAGGTAGGCAGAGCCGCAAGGCGGCTGTGCGGGCTAGATGTCGTCGCTCAACCACTGCGTTGGTGAAATGGGTTGTGCCGATCATGACGGCCTTGACTCCGTCGGAGGTTACATCAGCATCGGCCATCGCGCGGGTCACCGCATCGACGACGCCGCTCATCACATCCTGAGTCGTTGGCGACTTCACGCCGGACAGAATCTTTCCGCCGTGCATGACGACAGCATCGGTATTCGTCCCACCAACATCCACACCAATACGAAACATTATCGATCCTCCAATTCGGTCGAGGTGGCCAGAACTCTGGCCCGCTCTTCTTTTGTGACTTTGGGTTTTTGAGCCTCTTCCTCGGGCGAGATTACCGGGATCGCCGACAAAAGGGCACGCGTATAAGGATGCCGGGGGGCATTAAAAACATCAGACACAGGACCGGTTTCGACTACTTGGCCCCGCAGCATGATGGCCACGCGATTGCAGAAGTTTCGCATCAGGCTCAGATCATGGCTGATAAAGATATAGGTCAGGTCGAACTCTTCCCTCAGCCGGTTCAAAAGATCGATCACAGTTGATTGCACCAGTACGTCCAAAGCCGAGGTCGGCTCGTCCAAAACCAGAATGCGTGGATTGACCGAAAGTGCGCGGGCAATGGCTACACGTTGCTTTTGCCCGCCTGACAACTCGTGCGGATACATCGACGCATAGAACTGAGGCAGATCCACCAGATCCAACAATTCTGGCACACGTCGTGCAATTTCTGCACTGCTTTGACCGATGAACTTCAGTGGCACAGCCAATTGATCTGCCACCGTGCGGCGAGGATTCAAGGATGATCCGGGATTCTGGTAGACGATCTGGATTAGTTTTCGGAAGGCCTTTGTTCCCGCCAGCTCAGACACTGGGTGGTCGTCGATCTGGATTGATCCGGCACTAGTCGGCGTCAAACCAAGAATCATCTTCGCAAGCGTCGTTTTGCCTGACCCGCTTTCACCCGCGATGCCGAAGATATCTCCGTGCTTGACACTCAGTTTCACGTCCTGAACCGCACGAAAGTGCCCAGTTACGCGATTGAGCCATCCGCTGCGAGTCTGGAACTCTTTCGAGACATTCTCAACGTGCAAGGTTTCACAGCCACCGTCATTCGTTACTGTCTTGACCTTGTCGCCATAAAGCGGGGGAACGGCGGCCATCAATTTTTGGGTATAAGCATGTTTCGGTGCATCAAAGATCTCGTCCCGCGTTCCAGTTTCGACGATATGTCCACGCTCCATCACATAGACTCGGTCGGCCATCTCACGTACCACGCCCAGATTGTGCGTTATCAAAAGAAGCGACAGACCTTCTTTGGCCACGAGTTGATTAAGGAGCGCGAGAATTTCGTCCTGTGTAGTCACATCCAAAGCGGTGCCCGGCTCATCGGCGATCAACAAACGTGGCTTGTTCAACAACGCCATGCCGATCAGCACGCGTTGGCGCATGCCCCCTGAGAGCATTATTGGATAGCTCTCAAGCACCCGTGTGCTGTCCTTCAGTTGTACCTTGTGCAGGGTGTCAAGCAGATGCACCCGTCGTGCAGCCTTGCTACGACTTTGGCCCTGACGGAGATCGGCATAGCGCACGATATCGTCCATCTGCCGCCCGATGGTCAGCACCGGGTTGAACGACAGCATCGGGTCCTGCAGCACGATTGAAATGCCTGTTCCCTTCAACTGGTTTCGTTCCGCAGGGCTGAGATCCAGAAGTGACTGGTCGGCGTAGTAGATGCTGCCTTGTTCCACGTGTCCCGGTGGCATCTGCAGGGTGCCAATAATGGTGCGCATGGTTACCGTCTTGCCCGAGCCTGACTGACCGATAAGTGACACGCGTTCGCCTTCGTTCACATGCATGGTGACTTTGTGAAGGACGCGCCTGTGTTGATCATAGTTATGAAACCCGACACATAGGTCTTGGATATCCAGAAGGCGGTTCACAACTCGACATCCAGCATATCGCGCAGCCCGTCTCCCAGGAGGTTGAAGCCGAGGATCGCGTAAAGTATTGCGAGCCCTGGCATCACCGCCTGCCACCACATTTCGGGCATGTACTCCGATCCAGTGGCGACCATGGTGCCCAAGTCCGGTGCGGGTGGCTGAACGCCGAGGCCCAGGAAAGAGAGCGCTGCACCAAAAAGTATGACGAAGCCAGCGTCTAGAGAGATTTTCACTGCAACAGCAGAAAAGCAGTTGGGCAGAAGCTCGCGAAACAAGATATGACTGTGGCTTGCTCCGGCGACCCGCGCGGCTTCGACATAGTCTTCGTTCATCTGCGCCTTGACTATCCGATAAGTCAACCGTGTGTGCCAGGTCCACCACAGGAGCGTGATTGCGATCATCGCGTTAATCAGATTGGGCGACAGCACAGCTGTGATCGCAAGTGCCATGGCAAGCGGCGGCAGTGCCAGCATGATGTCGGTAAACCGCATAATGATGGTCTCAGTCCAACCACCGAAATATCCCGCCACAAGTCCCAATACGATACCGAAGGGCACTGCAACACCTAGGACGCCGACCACTAGCCCCAGTGAAATTCGGTACCCAAAGAGCACGCGACTCAACACATCGCGCCCGACATTGTCAGTGCCCATCGGATTTTGCCAGTTTGGCGGGGCATGTCGATTGCGAAAATCGACGAAGGATTGCGCACTTTCTGGTGAGGGTGCTAGCCAAGGCGCGAAGATCGCAGCAAGAACAACGCTCAGAACGATCAGAGCGCCGATCATGGCCAGAGGATTGCTTCGAAAGCGGTAAAACGCCATCTGACGCGAAGTAAGTCCACGGTTCCGGGCTTCGGGATCGTCGATCACAAGGCTCATGTCTTGCGCCTCGCTCGGATCCGGTGTCGTGGATCCAGAATGCCTAGAAGCAAGTCAATGGTCAGGTTTGCGACCACAAAAAACACACCTGAGACTAGGACGACGCCGATAACAGCATTCAAATCCTTTTGCAGGATCGTTCGTACTCCGTAACTGGCGATGCCGGGCCAGGAAAAGACAAACTCGACAATGAAGGCATTGCCGATGAGCGAAGCGAATTCAAGTCCGAGGATCGTCAGCGGTGCCACGCTTGCTACACGCAACATATATCGAAAGGTGACGACATTTTCGGGGATGCCATAAGCCCGGCTGGCCTCGACAAAATCGCGACCTGCCACTTCGATCATGGCTGTGCGCGTGATACGCATGACCTGACCGATCCCTGCCGCAGCCAAGGCAATGGCTGGCAGGAAAACGTGGCGCATAGCATCCAAAACAACATCCCATCGACCCGCAATTATGCCATCGATAAGCAGAAGTCCCGTGATTTTGGTAGAAAAATCAATGCCGCCATCTAGACGTCCGGTGACCGGGAAAAACCCCAAATAATGTGCGGCAACCAGTTGCAGTATTATCGCCAGCACGAAACCCGGAGTTACAACACCGATCAGTGACACGACACGCAGAAGGTTGTCGACCCAAGTATTGCGATAAATAGCGGCCATCACGCCCAGGGGAATCGAGATCGTAATTTGCAGAATGATGGTGAAGAGCACCAGTTCAAAGGTTGCAGGCAAAGCAGCCCGGATGTCATCCATGACCGGACGCGAGGTCAGCAGGGATTTCCCGAGATCTCCCTTTGTCAAGCCGGAAAGATAGGTCCAAAGCTGCATGTGAAAAGGCTCATGGAGTCCCATTTCCTCTTGCAATTCGGCGACCTGTTCGGCGGTGGCCAGAGGGCCGAGTGCAATCCGTGCCGGGTCACCGGGCACAATCCGGGCAATAACGAAGATCAGTACCGCCAGCCCCAAAAGGACCAACGCCAAGGTGATCGCACGTTTGAAGAGATAGATGATTATGATGCCCCGCTTTCCCTATTTTGGCAACATGGAGGGGAGGGCCACAAAACGTGGGATGTAGTTTCGTTTTTGGGCTTCCGGTTGGGATAGCATGGCTCGAATTTGGATCAGAAGGAGCCATCGAGGGTTCGGACATGGTTTTGTCGTGCGTTTTATAATACTCTCCCAACGGTGTATTTCTCTTGAGTATGCAACGGTTTTCCAACAGGAGGGAAGACGCCCGGTTGTCCCGGGCGTCAAAAGAGCAGGCTCAATCACAAACCCACTTCATTGTGTGAAAGTTGAATTCGAAACTTTGCATCGGCACCCATGTGAATCCTTCAAGGCACTTGTGGAATGCCTGTTGGCTGCGCTGGGTCAGGACAAAAACGCTCACCTGGTCTTCGACCAGTTTGCGCTGAAGGTTCTTGTAGATTGCGTTCTGCTCGGTCACGTCCGAGGTTGCACGAGCAGAATCGATCATTGCATCTACCTCGCCACTTTGTACCCATTCCATCGAGGCCCAGGTACCGGCTGCACGACTGTGGTACTGAGTGAAGAAATAAGTGTCCGGGGATGGATAGGTCGCGCCGTAAAAGACCTGATTGATGGCAGGTGTGCTCTTCACATCACCGGCCAATTCTGTCATCCGGTTCCAAGGCTCAGGCTTGAGGATAGTATTAAATCCTATCGTGTCGAGGATCGACTTCATTAGCAGTCCTATCTCTTCCTCAAAGGCGAGGCCGGCAACATACATGATTTCGATATCGATGGGGCCTTGGCCGGCATATTTTGACGCGTCCACGAACTCTTGTGCCTTGGCCAGATCAAAGGTCGGTGCCAGCACGTCGTCCGGATAAGCATCCGCAAAAATTGGTGGCATCGGCCCTGCCAGCGGTTCACCGGGCAGGATCACATCACGGATCGTTTCATAATCCGTTGCATAGGCGATGGCCTTGCGGATGTTAACGTCATCTGTGGGGGCACGACTGTTGTTGAGCTTGAAGTAAAAGTTCGTCGCTGTTGGATACTCAACGATCCGATAGTCTTCCAGAGCCCCAATGCTGTCATAGGTTTCTTGCGCTTGGGCGTCCGAGGACATCGACAAATCGCCCGAGGCTGCTAATGCTTTGACCGTCGCTTCCTCGTTCGTGACGACAAAACGTACCTCGTCGATGCCCTGTTTGTCCCAGCCGAGGTGATATCCGTCATAGGCCTTGATTGTCATGCCCGCGCCGCGGTCCCAGCTGTCTAGCATGAAGGCGCCGGCGCCGATGGAATTGTTGGCAATATAGTCCTGCGCCCAAGGGTCAGCGTCGGTCGCATTCTCGGTGGCCAGATCCGAGTTGATTACGAAGAGGATTGGCGTTGTGGTCAGGAACGGAGCATAGGTTTTTGACAGCCCGAACTGGATTGTGCGGGTATCAATCTCAGTCACCGAACCTTTTTCCAGTACGCCTTCAAAGAGATAGGCCGGTCCTTCGTTAATCGCCAAAAGCCGATCCACCGACCAGACGACGTCTTTGGCTTCAACTGGAGAGCCATCTTGGAAGGTTATCCCATCTCTCAGCCTGAAAGTCCAGGTCAGACCATCTTCAGAGGTGGTCCAGTTTTCTGCAAGAAGCGGCTGGATAGTGCCAGAGCCGTCTAAGGTTGTAAGTGCTTCGTAGAGGTTTACGCCTGCCATATACTCTGTGTAGTCGTTGATTTTCGCTGGATCGATGGTGCCGAAAATCTGAACGGCATTCACTGTCACTACTTTATCAGCTAATGCAGGGCCCGCCAAAAGCGTGGTGGCCAACACCGCACTCAGAACTCGTGATTTAAATGTCTTCATAGATCTTTCCTCCTTGCCATCAATTAGTTCTGTTCAGGTCTTCAATGGGTTGATAAGCTGTTTTATAGCCAAAATAGTTTGGCCCCACTAAGTCGAGGCCATGGTCAGTGCGCCATTTCGGGTCGCAGGGCAGGCCAAAGATGAGCACACGATAGCCATAAGCCATTTGTTCTGTTGTGATCGGCTCGCCAGTCTCTAGGTCCAGAAGGCAGATGAGATCGGGTGTCATGGCACGCGTGAGGCCGTCGCCGCTTTTCGCCATCAGAAACTCGTTCTGAAAATTCAGCGTAAAGGTTTGGCCCTGATAGGCGTCTAGCCCCTCGAATTTTACGTGCCCTCGGGCAAAGCCGCCCTCCGTGCGTCGATCCACATCGGCGACGCGGCCCTCGAATAGGCTTACGCCCTTCAGATCGTGAGCCAAGCGAATCGCCGGGTTGCGATTTGCAGCCTGTTCGCTGCGAATAATCCGCCCGATCGAGGTGATAAGCGACAGTGATCCTCGCAAGATTGCTTTTTTTGCCTCTGCTCCCGACATCGGGTAAAGTGCGATCATGCTCGCACCTCCCATTTCGACTGTGATCACGCGGGCAAATTTTTCGGTCGACAGATTGTCGACCGTATTCAGGACCAACGCATTGCCCTTCTCGTCTGCCATGACCATCGGGCAAGCGTGGATGTTGTACATGGTCATTGATACCATCTGCAATTCGGGGAAAGCGCGCCCCATTCCGTCTCCATCGACAATAGGCAGCCCAGCAGTCGCAGCCACGGCAATCGGGATGGTGGAATTGAGACCACCCGCTTCGATACAAAAGATAGCGTCTGCCTTCCGGCCTAATACGGCTTCCAGCGACTGGAGTGCGGCATTGGCCTCATCACCCTGAGGAAGTTTTTCGAGCATTACGGTGGGTGCTCCCATCATCGCGACTGGCACGATCAGCGCGTCATCATCAAGTGTCTCGACATCCACGACCCGTACCGGCCCATGAGCATCAATCGCCTGTTCGGCCATCAGCCGTCCGATGCAGGGATCCCCGCCTCCGCCGGTTCCCAGGAAGGCTCCGCCCAAGGCCACATCAGCCATGTCGGCCCGGGTGATGGTTCGGACCGTGTCCATCAAGCCACTTTCATTGGGGCGAATGTGATGTCGAAGTAGCCAAAGGCGGCCGGCCCCACGACCTTGAGTGCTTCGGGTGTGCGCATGAGCGCATGAGCAGGCAGTCCCAGAACGGCAATCCGTTGACCATAACGCAACATCTCGGTGGTGATCGGCAGACGGCGATTTTCCACTCTAATTTCCGCTTCCGGTGAAGTCCAATCAACTGTAAACCCTTGAAAGATATCCTTATCGGTTTCGGGCACGGCACGGGTGCTGGTCGTGCCAGATGCTCGGTCTTTGGTACCGGTTACAAAGACCTTGCCGATTATGACTATATCTTGTCTAGTACGGGACTTATGGCTGCAATGCTGGTTCTTTTCCCTGTATCTGAAAAATGCTTTGTTCGCTTTTATCATTTGGCCAGACATGCTCATTTCCGCCTGAGACCAAGCTTCTCAAAGTCTCTGAGCCATGAAGTATGCACGCGTCAGCGTAATCTTTATGTCTTGGTGCAAAAGCAAACTCGATATGCCCTTGAGTACGGTTGACCGCGCGCAAGCCCCAATGACCGACTCTTGCAGCGAAATACAAGACTTACGACAAAATGGCAACGGTTCGAACGCTGAAGAAGGAACGGCAATCGGCACACCAATATGAAAACGTCGCGCCCGGCTCATGTTCCCTGATATAAAGCGCAGATCCACAATTGGAGGATTTGTACGATCGTCCTGCTAAACACCATCCTTGCCTTACTTCTCAAACCATTCTTCTGCTGTCTTACTTACCCGGGCACATCAGGAACAAACCAATTAGGGCAGTGTCAACTCGAAATTGCTTTCCCACAACGCTAATGGCTATGGAATTTACCCCAAATTTGAAAAGAATTTAACCAGTGCTTGCCCGCAAAGCAATATTTTTTACACATGGCTGCATTTTATCGGCCCGGTAGAGCGATCCAAATGAAAAATTGAGAGGTTTTCTGGCAAAAGTTAACCGTAATAGGCAAAACAACGATTTGTTTCGCACTTTTCCCTGTGTGCATGACGATGTTTACTTCCAGTGACGTGGTTAAAAACGCCGATTTTTACAGGCTTAGACAAGTTTCGATCTGCCAAGACGCCTGGAATGATCCATGCCACGAGTTTGATGGTTGAAATTATGAAAAGGCTCCAATCCCTGCTAGAGAACCAGCGCTTTGAATTTGCCATAACTGTGGTGATTTTTCTCAATGCAATCATCCTTGGACTTGAAACGGATGCCGATGTCATGGCAAGGCATGGCGCAGTGCTACTTGTCCTCGATCGACTCGTTCTGGGTATATTTGTTGTCGAGCTATTGCTTCGGCTGTTGGTCTATCGTCTTGATTTCTGGCGTGACCCTTGGCGGGTTTTCGATTTGATAATTGTCGGCATCGCTCTCGTGCCTTCAACAGGAAACCTGTCCATCCTTCGAGCACTTCGTGTTCTCCGTGTCCTCCGGTTAATCAGTGTCATTCCATCACTACGGCGTGTGGTGGGCGGACTGGTCGCGGCGTTACCAGGCATGGGGTCCATCGTTGTATTGCTCATACTGGTCTTCTACGTGTTTTCTGTAATGGCCACAGGGCTTTATGGCGAGGCGTTTCAAGACTGGTTTGGATCAGTCGGAGCATCGGCCTACAGCCTTTTTCAGATTATGACGCTGGAAAGCTGGTCCATGGGCATTGTTCGCCCGGTGATGAAAGAGTTTCCGTACGCCTGGCTTTTTTTCATCACCTTCATATTGTGCACATCCTTTACCGTTCTCAACTTGTTCATCGGCATCATTGTATCGGCCATGCAGAGGGAGCATGAAACTGAAGCTAGCGAGGAACGTGACGCACTTTATCGGGAACAGCAGGAAATTCTGGCAGAATTGCGTGAAATCAGGTCCAGGCTTGACACGATGGCGGATAAGTGATCGGACGGAACAGCCCTGTGCCACTGCCCACCACTTCAGCATGGGATCAGACGCTCTGACTTCGGAGGCTTTCTGCTCGTCCGGGATTAGACATTGTTTTGATATGTTGTGTTGATCAGGTGTCGCGTAGACTGATGCAGGCGGCTCCAAGAGATGAAGTTCAATTCTGATTGAGAACCGTGATGAAGCTATCAAGGACACGACCGCAGGTGGCATTCAGTGCCACGAATGAGGACACACGAGGGACAAACGTGCGGTTCGATGATGATGTCAGTGAACAGTTTTCGTGTTCAGGCAAAACACGGAGTCGAGCGCCGTTGACACGTGGGGAGTTCCGCGTGTTGATGTTCGGTGGGTAATCAACAGGATTTGTATATTCCGTATATCAAGTTGCAAAGAACGGCGTATGATCGTTTGATCAGTGGTTGAAGACAGATACCCTGAGGGGGGTACTGCAGGTTTTGGCGAGGTTAGTTTTCTGTTCTATCAGCCGTATCGATCGGACCTGACGGCCAAAACTTGTAGCCAAAATTCCAGCTAAAACTGTATGCCTTGCTTGGCACATAAGCAAATCGGGAACGACCGGGCTTCAGGGAACAGTTACGTTCATGGCGTGAGGGTATGCTTGACATGTTATGCCGACAGACATTAGCCTTGGGAACATGAATCATCCTGTTGATTATTCCAAATTTGAACGCTCGCTAGCGCGTCTGCGTGAACAGCACGCCAACTGGCATCAGAATCATTCACATCGAATGACGATGGATCGCGAGGCTGTGATTGAATCGGTTATTCATCGTTTTGAAGTCTGTTACGATTGCTTGTGGAAAGTGCTGAAACGTCACTTGAGGCGACGCGAATTTGGTCTTGACATGGATCGGTTGTCCAACAGTCCAAATCCAACTTTTCGTCTTGCCCATGAAAACGGTCTGTTGCCCGGTACCATGGCCTCATGGTTGCGTTACAATGATGCACGCAATGACACGTCGCACGATTATGACGGTGACAAGGCACAAGCCTGTTTGGCTCTAGTACCCGGCTTCATTAACGACGCCGTCTGTCTGCATGCACGCATGACGGGACGTGATCTGGATGGTGTCGCGCATCTGGCCGTATCGGAACAACAGCGCATACGGCTTGTCACACTGCTAAATCGGTATTTGCCGAACGTGACCAGTTGGGTTTACGGTTCACGCACGGGGCTACATGCACGTGACTATTCCGATTTGGACATAGTTGTCTTTGCCGGCCCAGACCAGAGCGATGCAGTGACCGAGTTGCGCGAGGCTTTCGACGATAGTGACTTGCCGTTTCGGGTTGATCTGTTTGTCTGGGACCAACTGTCGGAGTCTTTTCGCGAATGGATCCATCTGGATCACGTCGTCCTGACGTCCAACCCAGCCCCGATCGCATAGACAAGCAGAACTCCAAGCCCGTGACCAGTCCTGTTTATGAACAGGTTCATCGGAGTGACTTCTTTCGACAATTCCTTAATTCATTTGTGCTCTTGGCTTGAGGCTTGCACGTTTGGCACCTGACGGAAAACTCCGCAACCTTTCGTGCGAGCGGCTGCATCGAGTCGGCCGTTTTGCTGGCATCTTTCAGATCTCATTGTGGGCTTCTCAAACGACCTCCTGAACCGAAAGCAAGCCCTCAAGTCAACTCACGCGGTGACCGGTTCACCGCCGTGACACAGGGTGCAAACCGCATATGGCACGCAAAACCTACTCTTGTAAGAAACGTCGTGAATCCGTCCCCTTTGCAGTGCCCGTAGCCGAACTATCCTAAATGCAACATGTGCATAAAGAGTCAACTATCTTCAAAGATCAATCAATCGATGACACAAGAAGGCTTCAAGGATTGGCAACAATAAATTGCCATAAAACGACGCGAAGAAAACTTTGGCACTTGATTTTTGCCAAGCTTATCATCAAGTAGGTGCCATGACAACGCCACGGACTGTTATTACCATTTGCATTATCGGCTGACCCATCCCGTCGGCCCGTTGTCTGTTCCATACAAATTCATTCGGGCCGCGAAGGAGCAGCCGTCTGAGTTTGTTTTATGACTGATTTCACAATCTGGAATACTCTCTCCCGCAAGAAGGAGACGTTTCGGCCGATCGATGCATGCAACGTTCGCATGTATGTTTGCGGACCAACCGTTTATGATCGTGCCCACATAGGAAACGCCAGGCCTGCTGTGGTGTTTGATGTCGTTTACCGTCTTCTCCAGCATATCTTCGGCACGGATTGCGTGACTTACGTCCGTAATATCACGGACATTGACGACAAGATCAATGACAAGGGTCTTAAACTGAAAGAGGCCGGGGATACGAGGGACCTGATCAAGATAATCAAATCCGTTACGGATGAAACCATCCGTTGGTACCACGAGGACATGGCGTTCATTGGAGTCGATAGACCCACTCATGAACCTCGTGCGACCGAGTTCATACCTCCCATGATTGACATGATCAAGCAGTTGATAGCAGGGGGATACGCTTACGAATCCGCCGCGCACGTCCTTTTCGATGTCAGCTCCTACAATGGGTATGGGGACTTGTCCAACCGATCATTGGAAGACATGAGGGCCGGCGCCCGCGTTGAAGTGGCACCGTACAAAAAGAACGATTTGGATTTTGTCCTGTGGAAACCGTCCCACGACGACTTGCCAGGATGGAACAGTCCTTGGGGATGGGGCCGGCCAGGCTGGCATATCGAATGCTCGGCCATGAGTTCCCAGTTGCTCGGCGATTGCTTTGACCTGCACGGGGGTGGAGCCGATCTTTGCTTTCCGCATCACGAAAACGAGATGGCTCAAAGCCGATGTGTCCACAACAAGGAGACTTTTGCGAACTACTGGATGCACAATGGCATGATCAGGGTCAATGGTCAGAAAATGGCCAAGAGCCGCAACAATTTCTTTACCATCCAGGATTTGCGTAAGCAAAGCATGTCTGGACATGCAATGCGGCTGGTCATACTGGGCACGCATTATCGGCAGCCGCTCGACTGGACGGATCAAAAGGCTCATCAGGCCAACCAGAACGTTTCCCGCTGGAAAAAGGCGCTGTTAGCCAGCGATACAGTCGAACCAGAAATTGACGAAGAATTTCTGGCGGCCCTATGTGACGATCTCAACACGCCCCAAGCCATATCGAGGCTTCATCGCTTGACCAGTCAAGGTGCCGTTGCCAGACTGAAGGGTTCTTTGGCCCTTCTGGGATTTGCATATCCAATGGGCAAGACGCATGAAAACCGTGATGGGGACGAAAACCTCACTTCTTCGGAACAGGCTTGGATCAATGAACTGATCTGCGTGCGAAATGATTATCGACAGAACAAAAACTACTCAGGGGCAGACCGGATCAGATCACAGCTGGAACGGTGCGGTGTCACGGTGAACGACAGGCCAGGAAGCGGGGAAACTGGCTGGTCATTGGATGAAGGAAAGTTTGATAGGGCTAGACTTGAGCGTTTGGTCTCGGAACTTGACGAGGAGTCAGGGTAAACGTCAAAGCTAGGGGAAGAACGATGTCAAAGGAGAGAATATATCTGTATGACACCACCTTGAGGGATGGCAGTCAGACATTGGGGGTTCTGTTCGGTCCGGAGGAAAAAAGAAATCTGACAATCAAGCTGGATGAGCTTGGGGTCGATTATGTGGAAGGCGGCTTTCCGGGCTCAAATGAAACGGATTCCCAATACTTTCAGAACATGGTTGCAACTAAAACTGCCAAGATCACCGCCTTTGGCATGACCAAGAGAACCGATCATTCGGCGGCCAACGACAACAACATTGCCGCTTTGGCCAACTCACCCGTCCAATATGCCTGCCTTGTAGGCAAAGCCAATGATTTTCATGTCAGGGAAGCCTTGGGCATAAGTCTGGATCAGAATCTGGCCAACATTCGAGAGTCGGTGAAACATCTCAAGTCACGCAAGCGGGAAGTCATTTTTGACGCTGAACACTTCTTTGATGGTTACCAAAGCGACGAGGACTACGCCCTCAAATGCATTAAGGAAGCCTATCAGGCAGGCGCTCGGTGGGTCGTGTTATGTGATACCAACGGGGGAACTTTGCCCAGGGATGTCGGTCGCATGACCAAGGCCGTGATCGAGACAGGAATTTCGGGTGCAAACATTGGTATCCACACTCATAATGACACCGAGAACGCGGTGGCTGCAACCTTGGCGGCCATTGACTCCGGGGCTCGACAAGTTCAAGGTACAATCAATGGTATCGGCGAACGATGTGGCAATGCCAATCTGGTTTCCGTCATTGGGACGCTACTTCTCAAGGAACCATACAAATCCCTGTATCAAACTAACATCACCCGGAGCAGGTTGACGGGTCTGACACAACTTTCACGTTATCTCGATGACATTCTGGACCGAATTCCAAGCCGGAATGCGCCTTACGTGGGATCCGCCGCTTTTGCTCACAAGGGAGGGATCCACGGTTCGGGGGTAGTCAGAGATCCCGCTACCTATGAACATGTTGACCCCGGACTGGTCGGCAACAGTCGAATCATACCGTTATCCAATCAGGCCGGCCGGTCTCACGTCCGTTCGTGGCTGGAGAAATGGGGAGTAGACGTCAGTTCCATCAGTGGCGACAAATTGCAGCAGATCGTTGAGGAAATTAAAGAACGAGAGGATCGGGGATATACATATGATGTGGCGCCGGAATCATGTCAGCTTCTTGTCAAGCGATCGCTGAACCAGTTGCCGGAGTACTTCACCATTCAGCGGTTTCGTATCATTGTGGACGGCTACAACAAGGCGAAGGAGACACCTAGCGAATCGCAAGCTGTCGTCATTATCAATATTGGCAACGAGCGGAAGCTTTCGGTTTCCGAAGGGCTGAACATCTCTGGGAAGGACAGCGGTCCGGTCCATGCCCTGTCCAAGGCTTTGCAAAAAGATCTGGGACCCTATCAGGTTTATATCAATGACATGCGACTGATCGATTACAAGGTCAGGATTAGAGGCTCCGGCACGTCAGCCGTGACCAGAGTCGTGATCGAGTGTGAGGATTCGAACGGTTTGCGTTGGGCGACGGCCGGCGTTTCAGCCAATATAATTGAGGCGTCTTTTGAGGCTTTGGTCGAAGCGATTATCTGGAAACTTGATCATGATGGTGCACCGTCCGGCGAACAGATCACCCACATGCAGGGCATCAACCTGTCAAGAGCCAGCGAAGAGGCAGTACCGGTGTCGTAGGATTGACAGTTCAGGCCGTATGGGGATGACCTGCGGCTGAGGCTTTTAGGCAATGTTGCTGCTGGTTTCACGAGTCCATGCGATGTCATCATTGGGCGTGTCGAATGATAGGGTGGGCTGTAACCAATGGTGATGGAGGTGACGGTCATGCCGGAGAGGAAGTACTATCGAGTTCAATTGAATGCGGAAGAACAACAACGGCTTTGGAAGGTTTGTGAATCAAGCAAGAGTTTGCCGGAGCAGCGTTTTGACGCCCAATATTGCTGCTCGCTGACAAAAACCGTACAGACGGTGGCCGACTGGCGTGGATATTGCCTCCCTTCTTAATGCAACTGCCAAGGTAGCACGGACAAGAAAGCGTTCCATCGAGTCCGGGCTAGACTGAATCTTCGAACAGACAGTTCCGCCTTCTTCCAAGCCACTTCAAAAGACCGATGAGGAGATGAGGACCGGTTTTTAATTGCGCATTCAACCAATTTTGATGGAGACGAGGAATGGGCCCTGTCTTTCGTGAATGGCAGGGTGGTCTTGGAACACTTGAATGGCAGAAGGAAAAAGCGACAGCAGCGCTGCAACAAATAGGACCTGAAATACCGAATCAAGCCTGTGCAAGAGACATCACTGCAAGCCTTTACTTTCCGGCCGGCAAACTTTTAGGATTGGCTTGATCGCATTGTCGGGACTCGAATAAAGACAGAGTTCGACACGATGGGTCTCAGCGCTTCATGGCGTTTTCAGTCAGACTCGTGGAGGATAGGTCGAGAAAAATGGATTCTCAAAAGAAAGCAGAAACTTCAAGTTTTGACGGTTGCCGAATCACGGGATCCGGGTTTCAGGATCTGGCGTAATCGACAGACTCCGCATGGTCCCAGAATGTTTCAAGCCGGTCGGGCACAAGTTGCATGGCACCCCTGCAGGACAGTCGAATGCATTCCGCCGATGAAGGGCTTGTCTTGTCTTTTAATTGTCACCGGAACTAAGTCCCAATGTCTATTCCCTTGGCTTTGCGGTTTTTGTCATGGAATGTCAGCCAGGTCAGCGCTCCGGCCGCAAGAGCTAAAAATGGCACCATGGCCCAGTTGACGGAGTACCACCCTTGAATAGCCGTACCACCGGTACAGTTCATCAGCGTGCCGGAAGCAAGGGAGGCAATCGTCACACTCCCAAATACGATAAAGTCATTCAATCCCTGAACCTTTCCCTTCTCGTTTTCTTGATGGGCTTCAAGAAGCATGGTTGTAGCTCCAATGAAGCCAAAATTCCAACCGAGTCCCAGAAGGATCAACGCGATGTAGAAATTATGAAGATCAACACCCGAAAGTCCGGCAACTCCGGAACAGGTCAGGATGATCAAGCCGACCGATACCACTCTTTGTGCACCAAATTTTGCAATGATGTGACCGGTGAAAAAAGAGGGCATGAACATGGCCAGCACGTGCATGGATACGATATCGGCTGCATGGTGGTAATGGTGGCCGGTTCCAACGACGGCTAAAGGGGTTGAGGTCATGACAAGATTCATCAGGGAATAGGAGACACTTGCACACACAATCGGCACCAGAATTGCAGGAGTTCTTAACAGCTCCCAATAGGCTCGAGTCTGAGGGGAGGTCGCAGTCTTCTTGGCTGGTACGGGTATATCCAGAAATGTTATGAATATTGAGCCGATCAGATTCAGGCCCATAATGGCCATGAAGGTGCCAAAGAACCGCGTTTCACCAATATCAAATGTCGCCTTGACGAGTTGAGGGCCAATAATGGCCGCAATCAGGCCGCCAGCCAGGACATAGGACACGGCCTTGGGACGAAAGGACTTGCTGGCGGTATCCGCCGCCGCAAAGCGCAAGAAGCCATTTGTACACATGTAGATGCCGGTGAAGTATGATGAGACCAAAAACAATGGAAATGAAGTTATTGAAAGCGCGTAGGCTCCCAGTCCACCGCCCATCAACCCGCCCAGACATCCAAGATAAAAGCCGGTGCGACGCCCAAAACGCTGCATGACCAGGCTCAACCAAGGAGCAGTGGTCATGGACCCAAAGACGACCAGCGATATGGGAAGGGTCGCCCAACACAAGTTGGAGGCCAATGATTGACCGGCCAAGCCGCTGATGGTAAATACCATGGGCATCTGGGCACCGGCAAAGGCCTGGATGAAAACAAGGATGAGAACGTTTCTTTTCTCGCGCGTCAGTGACAAGCCAAGCACAAACTATCCTTCATAAAGCTTATCAATCATTGGTCTCTCATGGTCCCGACCTTTGATTCAAGCGAATCCGTCCCAACTTCGAGGGTATTCAAAAATGCCGACCGGACAGTTAAAACTGCGTGATTACATGCCCAATTACAAGCATGTTTGAATGAATTTAAGTTCTGGGCAGGTGAAATTTGCATGAGCGATACGACAATAGATTCGCCTGAAGATATTAACGAGGGGCTTGGCTATCTTGCCAAGGTAGACCCTAAAATGAAAGAAGCCATCGTTTGCGTTGGTACCATACCACTGAGACGGCGAGGGGGAGGATTCCCGTCCCTGCTGGAAATGATTGCCAGTCAGCAACTCTCGGTTGCCGCTGCGAACAGCATCATCAGGAAATTGGAACAAAGAGGCTTTACCGAATCCGAAAATGTCGTTGAAGCCACGGATGAGCAGCTAAGATCTTGTGGACTTTCTCTCCCAAAGGTACGTTACATTCGCGAACTGGCTCGTCGCAACCTTGACTATGAAGATTTGCACAAGCAGTCAGAACAAGTCGTCATTGAGCGCTTGACAAGTTTGAGCGGGATTGGAACTTGGACAGCTGAGATCTACCTCATGTTCTCCATGGGTCGACGGGATGTGATTGCGGCGGGAGATTTGGCCTTGCAAGAGGCGACAAGGATGCTTTTTGATCTTGAAAGCAGGCCAACAGAAAAAGAACTAAGAGCCCTGGCCGAAAAGTGGTCGCCTTGGCGAGGTGTGGCCGCCCGTCTGTTATGGGCTTATTATCGATTGGTCAAAGAGCGTGAAGGTGTACGGTAATGACGGATTTGAATTTTGAGCAAATTTTACCGGCAAGCAAGGAAGTCAACAGTCTCGTGATTCTGTTGCATGGTTATGGGGCCAATGGAAAAGATCTGATGGATCTGGGCAGTCACCTGCAGCCCAATCTTCCGAACACCTTGTTTATTGCGCCGGATGGTCCGCAAAAGTGTCCGGCTCAACCTAGCGGGTTTCAATGGTTCAACCTCCCGGCCTATGACGGCTCAAGTCCCATCGAGATGGGTCGAACACTTCAAGAGTCGGTTCTGAATCTAACTCAACTGGTCAACGAGAAGACTGAAGAGCATGACTTGGAAAGGGACAGGGTGTTTCTGCTTGGGTTTTCACAAGGAACAATGCTGGCCCTCAAATACGCGATCGAAGCGGCAGAGTCAGTCGGGGGTGTCATTGGCTTTTCCGGACGACTTATGACGCCCATCCGGGATGACAGCGAAATCACCTCCAAACCACCCGTGCTTCTGTTGCATGATAAGGATGATGAAGTCGTGCCATTCTCTGAAATGGCCTTGGCAGAAGAAAATTTGAAAAAGTTTGACTTTAAGGTTTATACTTGCTCGTCAAAGGGAGCAGGGCATAGCATCTCTCCCGTCAGTCTGGGCGTTGCCCTCCACTTCATAGCACGAGAACTGATAAGCGACTGATTTGATCATACCGCTCAGGCCAAGGAACAATCATGAGCACCCATACGGACGTAGTTGATTTCTGGTTTGGCTCATTGCAACCGGAACAATGGTTCAGACAGAGTGACGAGGTTGATGACCTCATCGTCGAACGATTTGCATCCCTTTACGAAGAGGCTGTTGCCGACCGTCTTGACCCGTGGTTGAATGAGCCCGAAGGGGCTCTTGGTCTGGTCATTATCCTTGATCAGTTTCCCCGTAACATGTTTCGGGGTCATGAGCGATCATTCGCCTTTGACCACAAAGCCAGAGAGGTTGCGAGGGCCGCGATAAGCAAGGGTTTTGACATGAAGCTCCCGCCCATGAAAAGAATCTTCCTCTACATGCCATTCATGCACTCGGAGAATCTTGTCGACCAAGACTACTGCATTGATCTGATAGCCAACCGTATGGGTGAAGCCGGTAAAATAAACCTTGTTCATGCCAGAGCTCATAGGCACGTGATAGAGGTATTTGGGCGCTTCCCGTTTCGGAATGAAGCACTTGATAGAACGAGCACTCCGGATGAAATCCGCTGGCTGGAACAGGGTGCCTATCAGAGCGCAGTACGATTGATCGAGGAAAAATTCAAAGAGTGAGAGGCTGTTAGTCACATACTCTTGGTCCGGTCTTTGAACAAAACTCGGACAGGCACTCAAACGACGGAATGTTATGGCAAATAATGATTATGACCTGATTGTGATTGGCTCCGGACCGGGCGGCTACGTCGCTGCGATTCGGGCGGCCCAGCTTGGAATGAAGGTTGCCGTCATCGAGCGCGAAAACCTAGGGGGAATCTGCCTGAACTGGGGGTGCATTCCGACTAAGTCGATGCTGCGCTCAGCCGAAGTCTATCACTTGATGCAAAGAGCCAATGAATATGGGCTGAGTGCTGAGGGTATATCCTTCGACCTGACCAGGATCATCGATCGTTCCAAAGGCATCGCCAAGCGGCTCTCAGGGGGTGTCAAGCATTTGCTGGGAAAAAACAAGGTTTCGGTCGTGGACGGCGAGGCTCGTTTCGCATCTGCAAACAGTTTGGAGGTCAGTGCTGGCGAATCGAAAAAGCGATTTTCGGCGACCCATATCGTTATTGCAACGGGGGCAAGAGCTCGCGAATTGCCCGGCATGGAGGCGGATGGCAAGCTGATATGGTCTTACCGAGAGGCCTTGCGAGCTGATCGTGTTCCCAAGAAGTTGCTGGTGATCGGCTCGGGTGCGATCGGAATTGAATTTGCCAGTTTCTTCAACGCTATCGGGGCAAATACAACGGTCGTTGAGATGCTGGATACCATACTCCCGGTCGAGGATAGGGAAATATCGGCCCTGGCCAAGAAGCAGTTCGAAAAGCTGGGAATGAACATCATTGAAGGAGCGAAGGTCACGGATTTGCAACGAACCAAGGCAGGGGGCAAGGTCACGATTGAAGGGAAGAAGGAAAAGCGGGTCGAAACTTTCGACACGATAATTTCAGCGGTAGGCATCGTCGGCAATGTTGAAGGTTTGAACCTTGAAAAAATCGGTGTCAAGGTTGACCGTACCCACATCCAGACTGACGAGCATTGTCGAACCGGTGTAGAAAATGTGTACGCCATCGGCGATGTGGCCGGTCCCCCTTGGCTGGCACACAAGGCCAGTCATGAGGGCGTCATGGTGGCCGAACTGATCGCCGGGCGAAAACCGCATGCTCTGACGGCAACCTCGATACCCGGTTGTACCTATTCGAATCCGCAGGTGGCTTCGGTCGGTTTGACTGAAGACGCCTGCAAGGAAAAGAAGCTCGACTACGTCGTGGGTCGATTTCCCTTTATTGGCAATGGCAAGGCCATTGCCCTTGGTGAATCAGAAGGGATGATCAAGACCATATTCGAGAAAAATACCGGAGAGCTTCTGGGAGCTCATATGGTTGGGGCCGAAGTCACAGAACTGATTCAGGGTTACGTGATCGGCAAACAGTTGGAAACGACCGAGCATGAACTCATGGAAACTATTTTCCCCCACCCCACGCTCTCCGAGATGATGCATGAAAGCGTCCTGAACGCTTTTGGTCGGGCTATCCACTTTTAACTTGGGATCAAGCCCCGGCCTGTTGGATGATTGCTCGAAAGGAGTGGATATCAAGAGATGCTCCGCCGACCAGAAGTCCGTTAACATTCTCGATCCCCAAGATTCGTTCCGCATTGGTCGAATCGGCTGATCCTCCGTACATGACAGGAATCTGATGTCCGATCTTCATCCCGAGTTTAGAGATCAAAAGCGACCGGATGAAAGCGTGTACGGATTGGATATCTTCTGAAGTTGGGGTCACACCCGTTCCGATGGCCCACACTGGTTCATACGCAAGGATAAAAGACTCAGGGCTTGTGCTTAGATCAATGCTTTCACATATCTGCTGCTGCACAACCTCGATTGTGAGGCCCGCTGTCCTCTCTTCCTTTTTCTCTCCGATGCATACAATCGGAACGAGGCCCTTATGCCGGGCAATATTGACCTTCCGGGCAACAAGAGAGCTTGTTTCATGGCACTTGTTACGACGATCAGAATGCCCCAGAATGACATATCTGACGCCAAGCTTTGGCAACCCATTGGGGTCGCCAAGCCCGCGATTGTCAATGGCATCGGAATGAGTGAAATCCTGCACCCCTATCGACACTCCGGGGCATGCTTCAAGGGGCCTGATTTCGGGGAGTAGATCAAACGTGGGACAAACGATGACTTGGCAATGATCTGGGGGATGGCGGACAAACCAGTCGCTGTATGCCACAGCCAATTCCTTGGTTCCCTTAAGCTTCCAATTTCCAGCGATAATGTTTTGCATGGGTCAGCCGGTCACTCAATGTTGATCAGGCGAAAGAGGCCGAAGTTATCAGATGTCCTTGAAACGAATTGATTCGCCACATCCGCATGAGTCAACTACGTTTGGATTTTTGAACTTGAAACCTGTCTCAAGGAGGGACATTTCAAAATCGATTTCGGTGCCAAAGAGAAACATCTGGGCCATGGGAGCAATGATAACCTTGGCACCGTCCTGTTCTACGACCTCGTCATGCTCGTCGACCGAGTCGGCAAACTCCATGGTGTATTCCATGCCCGCACACCCGCCTTTTCTGACACCGATCCGCAACCCTTCCGTTTCGGTCTGCTGCATCAGTTGCACAATTTGCCGGACAGCTGAGGAAGTCAGCGATATCGGCGGTTTTCCGGGAATGCCAAACATAATCGAATCAAAGAATGGTACGTGCGCCCCAATTACATGAAACCGAGTTCCAGGCGTGCCTCGTCCGACATCATTTCCATGCCCCACGGAGGGTCCCAGACCAACTCGACGTCAACCCTTCCTACATCATCAATCAAGCCGATGGACTCACCCACCCATCCGGGCATCTCACCGGCAACCGGACAGCCTGGCGCTGTGAGTGTCATTATGACGTTGACATCGTTGCCGGAGCCGATTTCGATCGTGTAGATCAGACCCAGATCGTAGATGTTGACGGGTATCTCAGGATCAAAAACCGATTTGCAGGCGTTGACCACGGTGCGATAGAGAGGATGATCAACAGTTGACGGTTTGATCAGAGGCGGGCCTTCCATCAAGCCTTCATTGTCCATCGAATTGTCACCCATTGCCAAATTGATTATTCCATACGTATTTAGTCATGAATTTGCCAATTTCCAGTGTTAAGTCACCGAGTTGTTAGGCAGAGGGTTTTATTCCTTGGTTTCGCGGTCGCTTACATGGCGTGATATTGAAAGGCTTGGGGCTGGACCGCCCGTTCATGAATGGCAGAGAGGTATCATTGACTCGTGGCTACAGCTTTTACCTTCGACGTTGTTGCGGAGTGTCATCGGGCTCGATCAGGTGTAGTTCGTACGCCTGACGGTACCATAGATACCCCGGCTTTTATGCCCGTAGGGACAGCGGGCACTGTTAAGGCCATGTTTCCGGAGCATGTGGCGAAGACCGGTGCACAGGTGATTCTTGGCAACACTTATCATCTCATGCTTCGTCCATCAGCTGAGCGAATCCAGCGATTGGGGGGATTGCACAAGTTCATGAACTGGTCAAGGCCAATACTGACCGATTCGGGCGGCTTTCAGGTCATGAGCCTGCAGAAGTTGCGAACGGTCACTGAAGAAGGGGTCGCATTCCGATCGTTCATTGATGGTTCCAAACACTTTCTTACCCCAGAGCGTTCAATCGCAATTCAAGGGATGCTGGGGTCCAACATTGCCATGTCGTTTGATGAATGCACGCCCTATCCAATTGACAAGAACGGGGCAGCAGCATCCATGCAGCGGTCGATGCGGTGGGCCAAGAGGGGCAAGGACGCTTTTGGTGAACGGACGGGCTTTGCGCTGTTTGGCATTCAACAGGGGTCCGTTTACCAGGAATTGAGAGAAGAAAGTACCACAAGTTTGGTGCAGCATGATTTCGATGGGTATGCCGTAGGCGGACTGGCAGTCGGTGAAGGTCAGGATACGATGTTTGAAGTCCTTGATTACGCGGCGTCCTTGCTGCCGAGAGACAAGCCGAGGTACCTTATGGGAGTCGGCAAGCCAAGTGACATTGTTGGTGCTGTTCGCCGGGGAGTTGACATGTTCGACTGCGTTCTTCCAAGCCGATCTGGCCGCAACGGGCAGGCGTTCACGCATCATGGCGTTCTGAACATCAAAAATGCCCAATTTGCCGATGATCAGGCGAGTCTGGACGAGTTTTGCGACTGCCCGGCCTGCACCAATTATTCTCGAGCCTATTTGCATCACGTCTTCCGGTCCAACGAAATCATTTCATCCATGCTGTTGACGTGGCACAACCTCAGATTCTACCAAATCCTCATGGCGAAAATACGAAGTGCAATTCGCCAGGGAACTTTTGAACGGTTGAGTCAAAATTATCTTCTGACCGGACAGCTGGCAGGCGGCGATTAATGAATGCCAAAGACCCCAACTCGACTGTATATGGGCCCCGAACGAACTTTGGCAGGCCGTGTCCAGACAGCGACAGGAAAATGGCAATGCTTTGTTTGATGGGACTTCTTGAGGTCTGCAAAGGTCAGATTGTTGGCAAGGACGTCCTTGTTTGCAGTTTCCGACTGGCGACAAGTTGAAATTTTTGCCGCTCCACCCCAAATTAGGTGTCAGAGATAAGACAAGGTTGCGATATGAGTTCAGATAACACCGTTTTTCCACTACTGCCCCTTCGAGATATTGTCGTTTTTCCTCATATGGTTGTTCCCCTCTATGTAGGAAGAGAGATGTCCATCTCGGCTTTGGACCAAGCTGTCAAGAATGATTCCCAGCTCGTGTTGTGTTCACAGAAGATTCAGGATACCGAAAGCCCCGATCAGGATACCGTCTATGAAGTGGGGGTCAGGGCCAACGTCCTGCAGTTGCTGAAGTTGCCTGAAGGAACGCTCAAGGTTCTGGTCGAGGCGCACGAGCGAGTGAAGATCACGGGCTGGGTTGAAGGTCAGAAATATCTGGGTGTAACGGTTGAGCCCTTGCGCGACATTCTAAACGACACTTCTGAGCTTAAGGTGTGTCTGAAATCGATACGGAACAACTTTACCAAGTTGGCTTCATTGAAGAAATCAATCAATGCCGATGCCGCGGCCCAAATTTCCAAGGAAAGGGACCCTTCCAAGTTTGCAGACCTGATCAGTGCAACCATAAGTGCCGATGTTGCAACCAAGCAGTCGATTCTTGAGATTCAGGATGTGGGTGAAAAACTGAAGACCATTCTCGAGATCATCGGAACCGAAATTGCCTTGCTTGATTTCGAGAGTGACATGAGGAGCCGGGTCAAGAATCGCATGGAAAAGACCCATCGGGAGTTCTTCCTGAACGAACAGCTCAAGGCGATCCAGAAGGAACTGGGCGAAGAAGAAGAGATTTCTGAAGTCGAACGTCTGGAAAAGCGCATCAAGGAAACTGAACTGTCCGAAGAAGCCCGTACCAAGGCCCAGAACGAAATCAAGAAAATCAAGTCCTTCAACCATGGGTACGAGGCTCAGGTGTCCATGGTTTATCTGGACTGGCTGTTGGACCTGCCTTGGGGCAAGCGCAAGGACATTCAAAGCGACATTGCCAAGGCTCAGGACATTTTGGACAGTGATCACTACGGGCTGAACAAGGTCAAAGAGCGAATCATCGAGTTCATAGCGGTCCAGAAAAGAAAGGGCAATGTTGGAGGATCGATCATGTGTCTGGTCGGCCCCCCGGGCGTTGGCAAGACGTCGTTGGGACAGTCCGTTGCCCGGGCAACGGGGCGTGAATTCTCCCGCATCGCGCTGGGAGGGCTGCACGATGAATCCGAAATACGTGGCCATAGGCGATCCTATGTGGGATCCATGCCCGGGCGCATTATCAAGTCGTTCCGCAAGCAAAAGTCGGTGAATCCTCTGATTCTTCTTGATGAGGTGGACAAGATGGGGAATGGCTGGCGAGGCGACCCTTCCGCCGCCATGCTTGAAGTACTGGACCCCGAGCAGAATCACCGGTTTCATGACAATTATCTGGATGTCGACTTTGATCTGTCGGAAGTCATGTTCATCACAACGGCCAACTATTTGCATGACATTCCCGAACCCCTCAGAGACAGGATGGAGATTATCCAGATCGATGGCTACACCGAAGATGAGAAGCTGCAAATCGCCAAACGGCACCTGATGCCGGAACTGTACGAATCACAAGGCATAAAGCGCAACGAGATCAAAATCAGCGACCGTGTCATCGAGGAAATCATTCGGTCTTACACGCGAGAGGCGGGAGTTCGAAATCTCAAGCGTTCCATTGAAAAGGTGATGCGCAAATCTCTGACCATGATCGAGAAGGATGAAGCCAAAAAGATCAGCGTGACCTTGAAAAATCTGCCTAACATTCTCGGCTTGCCTAAATTTCGGCACACAATCGCGGAAGACAAGAATCAGATTGGTGTGGCGACAGGCTTGGCCTGGACACAATCCGGAGGCGATATCCTGATGATTGAGTCCACCATGGTCCCAGGCAAGGGCAAGATGCAGGCTACCGGCAAGCTCGGGGACGTAATGAAGGAATCCGTGTCTGCCGCCCACACCTATGTGCGTTCCATTGCCGGCAAGATCGGAGTGGATTCTTCACGCTTCGAACAAATTGACATTCACATCCATGTTCCGGAGGGGTCGACTCCCAAGGAAGGACCATCGGCCGGCATCGGCATGTTCACCTCGATCGTTTCAGTTCTTACAGGCATTCCGGTACGCAAGGATGTGGCCATGACCGGCGAGGTCACCTTGCGAGGTACCGTGCTGCCCATTGGGGGGATCAAGGCCAAGTTGCTGGCCGCCATCCGCGGGGGCATAAAGACGGTTGTCCTGCCAACCGAGAACCAGAGGGACATGTTCGAAATTTCGGAAGAGATCAAGTCACAGCTGAACATCATTTACGTCACCAATGTATTCGAGGTTCTCGACATTGCTCTGGTACGGAAACCAAAACCTCTGGAGAAGATTCGGCTGGAGTCGGAGAAAGCGACGCCCTCGGCGGCGATCAACTAGAATCGCACGGGACTCAAAATTACGGTTGGGTGATTAGCTCAGTGGTAGAGCACTTCGTTCACACCGAAGGGGTCGGGAGTTCGACTCTCTCATCACCCACCAGTTTATTTTAGACAGCAAAAAAAGCAGCAGTTCACTTGTTAGTCGTCCTGCAAGTCTTAGTTGTCTGGACCAGGCAGGCCAAAAGGGTGATTAGCTCAGCGGTAGAGCACTTCGTTTACACCGAAGGGGTCGGGAGTTCGAGACTCTCATCACCCACCATTCCCGTGCATGACAATGTCGGTGCCGTGGTTGCCAATCAGACAAGACAATACTAACACGACACGGACTCAGACATTTTGCCGGGTGCTTCTTGACATCATGATGTGCCGGCTTAACTTGGGTTACCTGTTCGACTTCAAGCGGGTGTAGCTCAATTGGTTAGAGTGCTGGCCTGTCACGCCAGAGGTCGCGGGTTCGAGTCCCGTCATCCGCGCCAAAACTTTCGAAGAAGTTTGTCCTGTAAATTGTTCCGAACAGCTCGGCAAGCGACGAGCTGTGCCTGATTTCTTTTCCAATATCAGAGCCTCCAGAGGCGGTGCTCAGCCAGTGAGCTGGTTGACTCTCTACGCGATGATCGGATTGACATGGCTTGGCCTGCTCCTTCTGGTATTGGGCGGCAACTTGCTCAGCCCTGGTTTTGCCTCAGATGCCCGCTTCTGGTACAAGATTCTTTTTACGCATCCTCACAAGGTCGAATTCCACTATCTCCTCAGCATGTGGAGCTTGATGTCGGTGGCCATGATGCTGCCCAGTTTTGTGCCGACATTGCGAGTGTACAATGACTTGCAGGGAACAGGAGCAGGGTCCAAGGTCGGATTTTGGTGCCTGATCCTTGGGTACGTGGCCGTTTGGCTGACCTACTCTTTGGGCATGACTTATCTGCAGCTGTTGCTGGACCGGATGGATATCCTGTCTGTTCACGGCCTAGGGGCAAACCTGCTGCCCTTGACCATCATGCTCACACTTGCGGGCGTCTATCAGTTCACGAGCTTCAAGGATAACTGTCTGACCTATTGCCGATCCCCGTTTGTCGTCTTTTTGGCGCGCGGCAACGTCTCTCTGTGGGAAGAGTTCCAGACAGGTTTTGGATTCGGTCTCTGGTGCTTGGGGTGTTGCTTCATGCTGATGATGTTGTGCATTGTGTCCGGTTTGATGAACATTGTCTGGATGAGTCTGATGGCGGTTGTGATCACGATTGAAAAGTTGCCGGACTTGGGTAAATATGTTTCGAAACCGCTGGGAGTTCTGCTATTGGTTTCAGCCTTGATTACAGCCTTTCATCATTTTGACTGAAGAGCGATCAGATGAGTTCACGACCGTCCAATCGACTGACGACCCAGGCCAAACTCGACAACCGCCATCCCAGCGCGGAAAAATCGGACAAGGGCAGGGTGCCGTGGGCAATCAAGGGTGAACTTATCCTGAACTGCAATTGTACCGTTTTTTGCCCTTGCGTTGTCAGTCTGGGCAAGCATCCACCGACAGAAGGATATTGCCAGGCTTGGGCTGGAGTACAAATATCCGAAGGCTTTTATGGGAATGAATCCTTGTCCGGTCTCAATATCGGTCTCCTTCTCGAAATACCTGGGCTGATGGCCCGTGGGAACTGGAAAGCCGCCGCTTACATAGATGAACGGGCCACTCACAAGGCGTATCATGGCCTGCTTCAGATTTTCACGGGCAAGGCCAAGGGCACAACCGGCCTGTTCCAGAATCTGGTCAGTGAGTTTCTCGGGGCTGAAAGGGCTGAGGTCTCCTTTGAGACCGAGGGAAAAATACGACGACTGAAGGTCGGCAGAAAAATTCAGGGCGAAGTGGTTCCGGTACCAGGAAAGGATCCCGGACAGGACATTGTGGTATACAATACCCAATATTGGATGGGTAGTGACATTACGGTGGCGACGGCCAGACAAGGTCGTGTACGGGCGTTTGGTCGGGTATGGGATCTTGACGGTCGATCGGCCGAAATATGTACGATCAACTGGAAGGGTCCAGAGAGGTAAGCCGACATGTCAGGCATCGCTATCTTTCCGACAATACGGGTACGAAAGACCCCGTTTTGGGACCGGGTCGTCGAATCGGGTGTCAAGGCCTGCTCCGTGTACAATCGAATGCTTTTGCCAGTCCGGTTTGTGTCGGAAGAGAGCGACTATTTTCATTTGAAGGAGCACGTACAAGTCTGGGACGTGTCCTGTGAACGGCAAGTCGAGGTCAATGGTCCCGATGCAACGGAACTCATAGAACTGCTTACACCTCGGCCAATCAACACCTTGAAGCCAGGCTGGTGCATTTATCTCCCGGTTGTCGATCAACATGGCGGCATGCTGAATGATCCGGTGCTGGTCAAGCTGTCGGAGACACAATACTGGATTTCCCTATCGGACAGCGATTATCTGCTTTGGGTCAAGGCGGTTGCGGCTGTCAAGAAGCTGCGCGTCAACGTCTTTGAACCGGACATATCACCCTTGGGAGTGCAAGGCCCTAAAGCCGACGACTTGATGGCCAAGGTTTTTGGCGACGAGATTCGAACGCTGAGGTTTTTTCAGTTTCAGACTGTGGAATTCAATAATCGGCGGCACATTGTTGCCCGGTCCGGTTACTCCAAGCAAGGCGGATTCGAGATTTACCTCGCCGGGAGCGAAAATGGTCTGTCCCTGTGGGATGCCTTGATGGAATCTGGTGCTGAATTCAATGTTCGGGCCGGCGGTCCCAATCTTGCCGAACGAATTGAGGCCGGGCTTCTATCCTATGGCAGCGATATGACAAGCCAGAACACGCCGTTTGAATGCGGACTGGCCCGATACTGCAGCGTTAACGAGACGCCAAAATGTATCGGTCATGACGCGCTAAAAAAGGTTTGGCAAGAGGGTTGGAAACGCGAAATCCGGGCCATGGAAATTCGGGGTCCCAAAGTACCCGACTGCCATACGCCGTGGCCCTTGAAAGCCGTAGGTCGTTATGCGGGCCAGGTTACTTCAGCGGCCTGGTCTCCCGGCTTCAAGACCAACGTGGCCATCGCGATGGTTGAGAAGGAATTTTTGACCGAAGGAACGAAAGTAGCCGTTGAAGCTCCTGACGGAGTCCGAACAGCGGTTGTAAAAGAGCATTTTTTCGCATGATGAAGGAAACATAAATGAAATTTTCAGCACTCGTGGTTGAGAAGGATGATACTGGGGCGACCTCAAGTTCGGTGAAGACAGTTGCCCTCGACGACTTGCCGGAAGGTGATGTGAGTGTCAAGGTCGATTACTCCACGATCAACTACAAGGACGGTCTTTGTTTGGGTTCAGGCGGGGGCTTGGTTCGTGCATATCCCCACGTGCCGGGGATCGATTTTGCCGGCTCTGTCGTCGAGTCATCAAGCCCGGACTTTGTTGAAGGCGACGAGGTGGTATTGACCGGCTGGCGCGTCGGTGAAACCCGATGGGGCGGCTATGCTCAATATGCACGCGTCAAAGCCGATTGGCTGGTCAAACTTCCGGCCTCGATTGACACTCGCACCGCCATGGCGGTCGGAACGGCGGGCTTGACGTCCATGCTGGCGATTCAGGCCTTGGAGCATCACGGAATGCAGAAGGAGAACGGGCCGGTATTGGTAACGGGAGCATCGGGAGGCGTGGGATCGATGGCCGTGCTTTTGCTCTCCGAAATGGGATTTGAGGTCACAGCGGTTACAGGCCGACACGAGTCTGAACAATATTTGAAGGAACTGGGTGCAAAAAATATCTTGCCTCGGAGTGAACTGGCCGAGACGACAAGGCGACCCTTGGAGAAAGAAACCTGGAATGGCTGCATCGATGCCGTTGGAGGAAGCATGCTGGCTAGGGTTTTAGGGCAGATGAAGTACGGATCTTCGATTGCCGCCGTTGGCTTGGCTGGAGGTGTCGATCTGCCGGCAACAGTCATCCCGTTTTTGCTGCGGGGAGTGAACCTGCTTGGCATAGACAGTGTCATGCAGCCAATCGATGCCAGAATTACAGCGTGGACCCGAATAGGCCAGTATCTCAATCGAGACAAGCTTCAGCAGGTAACTTCAATGAAAACCCTTGGTGACCTGCCGCAATTGGGCCAGGACATTCTCCGGGGACAAGTCAGAGGTCGGGTCATCATCGACGTCAATAGCCCATGAACCGGGCAGAATTTACTTCATTCCGCAATTCGCCTGCAACGCTCTGACGGAAAGGATCAAGGATGGCAATGATCAGGAAGTGCAACCTTTCAGTAGATGAAGCCTTTGTCCACTTCATCGAAAATGAGGCCTTGCCGGGAACTGGGATAAGGTCTGACGGATTCTGGGCCGGCCTTTCTCGAATGGTGAGTGAGTTTGATGCCGAAACCAAGGATTTGGTAGAGGCTCGCTTTCAAATGCAGAAGCAGATTGATGACTGGTGTCTTGCGGCCAGGGATAGGAAAATAGACCTCAGAGACTACAAGAAGTTTCTCATGGACATTGACTACCTGGCAGAGGAAGGTCCCGACTTTGCCATTACATCCAGGAACATCGATGACGAAATTTCGACAATTCCCGGCCCTCAGCTTGTGGTTCCCATAACTAATGCCCGATTTGCCATCAACGCGGTCAACGCACGCTGGAATTCGCTGTATGACGCTCTTTATGGAACCAATGCGCTTGGTGCCCCGACCAGAAAGGATCAATATGACGAGGTTCATGGCCAGAAAGTTGTGGTCTGGGTCAAGAATTTGCTGGATCGGACATGTCCGCTTGAAGATGGATCCTACTCGACAGCAACAGGGTTTGCAGTTCGAGATTCCCAGCTTCAGGTCCGGTCTGATGAGCGGATGACACGCCTGAAAGAGACGTCACAATTCGTCGGATATACGGGTGCTGAAGACAATCCTACAAGCATTTTGCTCCGTCACAATGGCATTCATCTGGAACTGGTTATTGATCGAAGTCATCTGGTCGGACGACTGGATCCGTGCGGTGTGGCCGACGTCATTTTGGAGTCGGCGATTACGACCATACTGGATTGCGAGGATTCTGTCGCCGTCGTCGATGCCGCAGACAAGATTGTAGCGTACAGAAATTTCCTGGGCATCATGAAGGGAGAGTTGCAGGAGGAGGTCACCAAGAATGGGCGTGCCTTCGTTCGGTCGATGGCCAGCGACAAATCAATCAAGGATCCGGGCGGAGCAGTCAAGCAGTTGAAAGGGAGGTCGTTGCTGCTGGTTCGCAACACCGCTGCACACGTTCCAACACGGATTGTACTTGATGCCACCGGACAGCCGGTCAGCGAGACTCTTGTCGATGCCCTTTGCACGACCCTCATCGCTTTGCACGATATAAGGGGCAAGCGGCTGAATTCCCGAACGGGTTCGATCTACATTGTAAAACCCAAAATGCACGGCCCCAAGGAGGTTGAACAGGCCAATCGAGTGTTCGCACGCGTGGAACAAATTCTTGAACTGCCAAAAGACACCATCAAGATTGGCATCATGGATGAAGAGCGACGCACAACCGTCAACCTGAAAGAATGCATTCGTCGCGTTCAAAGTCGCCTGGCCTTCATCAACACCGGTTTTCTGGATCGAACCGGTGACGAAATACATACTTCTTCGAAATTGGGCATATTCAGACCTAAGGCGCAATTGAAAGAGGCCAGTTGGCTTCTCGCTTACGAAGACTGGAATGTTGATGTCGGCCTGTCGTGTGGACTGATGGGAAAAGCCCAGATTGGCAAAGGAATGTGGGCAATGCCAGACCTGATGAGCGAGATGCTTGAGAAAAAGATTGAACATCCTCGTGCCGGGGCCAATACGGCCTGGGTGCCTAATCCAACGGCCGCCACCCTTCACGCGACTCATTACTTGCGCATTGATGTCCGTGCAGAACAGGAAAAATTGCTGCAAAATGGCCGACGGGCCGTGATTGACACGCTGTTGAACATTCCCCTTGCCGCGGATTCCAGCCGTTGGGCCGAGGACGAGATCCTTCAGGAGGTCAGGAACAACTTGCAGGGCATTCTGGGGTATGTTGTTCGTTGGGTTGATCAAGGCGTTGGTTGCTCAAAAATTCCGGACATCAACAATGTGGGGCTCATGGAAGATCGGGCAACATGCCGCATTTCGTCCCAGCATGTGGTAAACTGGCTCAGCCATGGAGTCGTCACTCGCGAAGTGGTGGAAAGCCTGATGCAGGAAATGGCGTGTATCGTTGATCGGCAGAACAGCGATGACAAATTATACAATCCAATGGCACCCAGGTTTGATGGCGAAGCCTTCAAGGCGGCATCAGACTTGGTCTTTGACGAGTCCAATCAGGGTCCGGGTCTGGGTTACACTGAACTTGTCCTTCACAAGAGACGGCAGAAAAGGAAGGCACAGATCAATAACGCTCGCTCAGTCTGAACGCACGGCAGTCAGCGCTGAAGTCGTGCCCCGGACGTCTCAAGCGGCGAGAGAGTGATGTCGGCAACTGCAACGAAACAAGGGATTGTGGCCTTTGAAAGGAATTGCTGATTTGTTTTCCTTCACTTGAATCCCTCTCGCTTATCGCTAACCTGAAAGTCTGGTCTGGATGTCCGCGTTTGCTTTCTGCCCCTGTTTGAGTTCCGTGTGACTGTACGGGGGGGGGCAGGTTTGCCGATGAAGTTCATCTGAGAATTGAAGCGAATACAGAATCAAAATTTTAATCGGAGAAAGCAGATGCTTATGTTAAAACAAAAAGTACGCGCATTGACCACGATTTTTCTGTTGTGGGGAATCGGCATTTTTGCCATGGTCAGTACGGCACACGCTCAAGAACTCGACCTTTCAGGCGAGACGGTCAAGTTTGTCATACCATTTTCAGAATCAGGCGGCTCGGCCAAGTGGGCCAATTTTTATGCTCCATTGCTCAGTGAGGCACTTCCGGGAAATCCCAAGGTAGTCGTAGAGTTCATGCCGGGAGCAGGCTCAACGAAGGGGGCCAATTGGTTTCAGGATCAGGATTATGAGGATTCTGAAGGAACCCTGATATTTGGTTCTTCAGGTTCAACCCAGTTTCCCTATCTGCTCGGCGACCCCAGGGTCAAGTACGAGTATGGTGACTGGAACGTCGTTCTGGCATCAGGGACCGGTGGCGTGGCCTTCCTGCCTCCCGACTTGGCAAGCATGATGAATGGAATGGATGCCACAGGACTGAGTGGCACCGATTTCATTTGGGGAAGTCAAGGAGCCACGCGGCTTGATCTGGTTCCGCTCCTGGCTTGGAAAATGCTCGGAATGTCAGTTGAACCCGTCTTTGGCATTCAGGGACGAGGTGACGGGCGTCTGATGTTCGAAAGAGGAGAGGCCAACATTGACTATCAAACATCTTCGGCCTACCTGAGCAATGTCGTTCCACTTGTCGAGAATGGTCAGGCTGTACCCATGATGACGTGGGGGGCCTTGGATGCCGGCGGGGATGTTGTCCGCGATCCTACCTTCCCCGAAATTCCAAGTTTCAAGGAAGTCTGTGCGGCTACTCCGGCGTGTGAGACAAGCGGGCCGGCTTGGGACGCATGGAAAGCTTTCTTCATTGCCGGATTTCCGGCCCAGAAGATGGTGTTTCTGCCCAAGGGAGCCACTGAGGAAGCCATTGTGACCTATACCAAGGCCTTTGATGATATCATTGCTCGACCGGATTTTCCGGAAATATCGGCAGCGCGGCTTGGTGTCTATCCGCAAATGACCGGCACCATGGCCGAGAGCACCCTGGAATTGGGCACAGGGGTCTCAGACAGTGCCAAGCAGTTCGTCATCGACTGGCTAGCCACGGATTACGGGGTCAAGCTGAACTAGCTGATTCAGTGCATTCCTCTTGATTGCATCAAGGGGAATGCCGCCCTCTCTTTTCAAATGGAAATCCTTGCAACAGCCTTCGGAGCGCTGAACGATGCGTTCCTGCTGGTACTCCAGCCGAAACAATTGCTGTATTTGTTTGTCGGGGTTGTGCTCGGTCTGTCGGTCGGTGTGTTCCCGGGTTTGGGAGGAATAGCCGGCCTTTCACTGGTTCTTCCATTCATCTACGGAATGGACCCTGTTGCCGGTTTGGCCTTGATGGTTGGTCTGGTTGCGGTTATACCCACATCAGACACATTTGCCAGCGTCCTGCTAGGAATCCCCGGATCATCAGCCAGTCAGGCAACAGTACTTGACGGATTTCCACTGGCCCGAAAGGGCGAGGCGGCCCGAGCCCTTTCAGCCGCGTTTGCCTCATCTTTGTTTGGTGGCTTGCTAGGGGCCACGATACTGACCTTCTTCATCCTCATAGCCCGACCCCTGGTTCTGGCGTTCGGAACTCCAGAGATGCTGATGATCACCATTCTCGGACTGTCCATGGTGGCAATCCTGGCCGGTCGCGTGGCGCTCAAGGGCTTGGCAGCCGCTTGCTTGGGGCTTCTCGTGGGGACTATCGGGGAAGCCGGTGCGGGTGGGTCGCTGAGGATGGCAACCTATGACATTCCATATCTCACGGATGGAATCAAGCTCGTTATTGTCGGCTTGGGGATTTTTGCCGTTCCGGAAATCATATCCTTGTTACGCCAGGACAAGTCCATTGCCAAAGATTCATCTCTGGGTGCAGGATGGGTTACGGGCCTGATTGACTGGTGGCGCAACCTTTGGCTCAGCGCTCGCTGCTCGATCATCGGAGTCATTGTGGGAGTAATCCCGGGTTTGGGCGGTTCGGTTGTAGATTGGATTGCCTACGGTCATGCGGTTCAAACCACCAAGGATAAGAGCCGGTTCGGTTCTGGTGAAATCCGAGGTGTCATCGGTCCTGAGAGCTCGAATAACGCCAAAGAGGGTGGCGGGTTGGTTCCCACGCTTATTTTTGGCATACCAGGATCTGGTTCCATGGCCGTCTTCATCGGCGGATTGGCCCTTCTGGGGTTTGAAGCCGGTCCGCAGCTGATTCAGTTCAATCTGGATCTCACTTACACGATTGTTTGGTCGCTCGCTCTTGCGAACGTTTTTGGAGCCGGACTCTGCATTGCACTTTCGGGCGGCATAGCCCGGATAACGACTGTAAGATTCACTCTGCTAGCGCCGTTTCTCTTCATGATGATTTCGTTTGCGGCCTTTCAGTCCCGGCAGTCGCTCGGTGATTTGATTGCCTTGTTCTCCATTGGTCTGCTCGGGATATTCCTTCGACGCTTTGACTGGTCAAGACCCGCGTTCCTGATCGGCTTTGTCCTGTCATATCAGGCCGAGAACTATTCAAACAATGCCCATCAAATTGCGGCATTCAAGTTTCGCCGCAGCTTGGAGCAAGGCCTTGAATACATTGCGTCTCCAATCGTGCTGGTCATATTGGCTGTAACCGTTGTGTCCGTATTTTTGGGGCTTCGACAAGCCAAGGAAATATTTTCAGAAGGCGAGGTCAACACAGGCAAGAAACGAGCTCCCCTTGTCTTTCTTCTTGTTGTTCTTGCCTACACGACAGCGGCCTTTGTCAACGCTTGGTCGATTGATCTGGTTTCCGACAAGATCTTTCCCCTTACCGTTTCTGCCGTCGGGATCGTTGCCTTGCTGATTCTGCTGCTGCGCATGGTCTATGCCGAGGAAAATGATCCCATATTTGCTGATCGTGAAGCGGGGGGAGAAGATGCGAAAGCACCCTATGGGCTTTGGTCAACACTGGGCTGGCTCGGCTGGCTTTTGCTATTGACTTCACTGGTTGGTTTCATACTCGCCCTAGCCGTTTTTCTGCTGTCATTCTTCAGGTTCAGAGCCGGCTTTAATGGGCTCAGGACCATATTTTATTCGTCGCTTGGCATTTTGTTCATGTGTTTCTTTGCCTACATTCTTAACCGCGATTTTCCGCCTGGACTTCTACAGGAATTCTTTAGTCTCCCATGGCCGTTCACCTGACGCAAAAGGGCATACCTTTCCTTTACATCCGGGGAGGCACCTCGAAAGGACCCTACTTCAACAGCGTGGACCTGCCGGAGGGCGAGGAACGACTGTCCAATATTCTGATATCGGTGATTGGAGCTGGCAATTCCCGAAACATTGACGGAATTGGGGGTGGAAGCGCAGTGTCGACCAAAGTGGCCATTCTGTCCCGGTCGACCTCCGACGATGCTGACGTTGACTACCTTTTTGCTCAGGTCAGTGTCATCAAGAAGCTGGTAGACTTTGGTCCCACGTGTGGAAACATTCTCGTGGGTGTCGGACCAGCGGCCATCGAGATGGGCCTCGTGCCGATCACGGGTGACCAGACGAAGGTACGAATACGGGCTTCGAATACGGGAGCACTCGTGGAATCGATTGTACAGACACCGAACGGAGCCGTCGACTATCAGGGTCAAGTGGCCATTGACGGCGTACCGGGCACGGCCGCTCCCGTTGCCTTGAATTTCCTCAATGTTGTCGGGGCCAAAACAGGCCGGATGTTTCCTACGGGAAGCCGAATTGATGTCATCAACGGGGTGTCGGTCAGTTGTCTGGATGTGGCAATGCCAATGATGATTGCCCGGGCCAAGGATTTTGGTATCACAGGTTATGAAACGTCCGCAGATCTGGATCAAGACGCTAATCTGCTCACGCGAATGGAAGAGATTCGCTTGATCGCTGGTACCATGATGGGGTTGGGTGATTGCACGGACCAAGTCATTCCCAAAGTAGGTCTTATTGCCCCCGCTCGCCATGATGGTCATTTTTCGGCCCGCTATTTCATGCCTTGGACGGCTCATCCCACGCTGGCCATTACCGGCTCTCAGTGCTTGGCGGCCTGTGCCCTAGCTCCCGGGACCGTGGCTGAGGGTTTGGTTAAGCCCGTCGGTGCCAAGCCGGTTAAAATGAAAATAGAGCATCCCATGGGATTGATGACGCTGGCGGTTGATTATGCCCTCTCGGGTGATGACTTGTCCTTCAATTCTGCTGGAGTCGTTCGTACGGCCCGCCTGATTGCAGAAGGCAAGGTATTCGTGCCCGCTGGCCTTTTATGAATTCAACGTTATCAAACGGGCGTCGGATGGAAATGCAAGAATCATGATTCGTTCTGATTTGGCTGAGTCAATCGGGCACACGCCGTTAATCAGGCTGAACAAGGCGTCTGAGAAGACTGGATGCGAAATTCTGGGCAAGGCTGAATTTCTCAATCCGGGACAATCGGTCAAGGATCGAGCGGCTCTGGCCATCATCCGAGATGCCGAGCAATCCGGGGCGTTGCAACGAGGCGGCACGATTGTCGAGGGCACAGCCGGAAATACAGGCATAGGTCTGGCCCTCGTCGGGGCTTCACGAGGCTACAAATCGGTAATCGTGATACCGGAGACTCAAACCCAGGAGAAGAAGGACATGCTCCGGCTGGTCGGGGCGTCGCTCGTTCAGGTCCCGGCCGTCCCCTACAAGAATCCCAACAATTATGTGAAATACTCGCAACGGCTGGCTACGGAACTCGCCAAAACCGAACTTAATGGCGCCATTTGGGCCAATCAGTTTGACAACACGGCCAACAAAAGGGGACACGCTGAGACCACAGCCCAAGAAATCTGGAACCAAACCCAAGGACGTGTAGACGGCTTCATCTGTGCGGTTGGTACAGGCGGGACTCTTGCTGGAGTGGCGGATGGCCTGCGAGGGCACAACTCGAGAATCAAGGTCGGTATTGCCGATCCAATGGGTGCCGCTCTGTACAACTATTACAAGAACGGTTATTTGAAAGCTGAGGGTTCCTCCATCACCGAAGGAATAGGACAGGGACGAATCACCAAGAACCTTGAAGGGCTGGAACTGGATTGCGCCTATCAGATCAAGGATGCAGAAGCTGTCCAAATGGTGTTTGACCTTTTGCAGTTTGAAGGTCTCTGCTTGGGAAGCAGTTCAGGCATCAATGTTGCCGGAGCGGTTCGAATGGCTCAGGACATGGGTCCAGGACACACGATTGTGACGATTCTCTGCGACTATGGAACGCGGTACCAGTCAAAGTTGTTTGATATCCCGTTTTTGACCTCGCAGGGCTTGCCGATTCCCGTTTGGCTGGCAAGCCAAAGGCCAGACATTCCAACGGTTTTTGAGTAGATTGGCCTGACATGCACATGATAAAACACCTTATTCAAACTGGGCTGGCGGTTCTTGTTCTTGCGGTCCATTGGAATCATGGTTTGCATGCCCAAACGGACGTAGCTCTCGACTTGGAAACATGGCTACCGTTTTCGGTCAGAGCGGAAAGGGTGGTACGAGGTCAAAGCGCCTCGAGCGAAGCGTTTCTTGAGTTGCGCGAGCAACTGTTCCAATGGCGTGAGTTGGCTCAGCACAGTTCCCAGACTGCGGCTGATGAAATCGAACGCCTTACGGCGCGACTGGAGGCTCTGCAAGGTGCTCAAACATCGGAAGCGGATAGCGGCCCGAACACGGTCGAGAGGCTGACAAGCCAGCTCAATGCCAGCCTGATGACCGAACAGGCCTCGCAGGCACTCATTACCGACATACTGATACAAACCAACAACCTGATTGAAAAAATTGATTCCATACTGGCCGAGCGTTCAAGCGAATGGTTTTACACAGCAAGCGCAAGTCCGCTGAACCCGCTTTACTGGATGCCGTCCATCAAGTTTGTCTGGAGTTTCATGACCGACGGTTATCAGGATTTGGTGGATACAGTTTCAAGTTTTCCGCGAAGAGTGGAAGCGCTCAACAATCTTCCGACGACCATTATTCTTGGACTTCTGGGATTGTCGTGTCTCTTTGTCGGCCGGTCGCGGATTGCCCAAAAATTCACTCGATTCCATGCAACATTGCCTGAAGGGCTCCGCAATCTTCTTACTCGTCTCGAGTCATTGTTGTCCGATTTTCTGCTTCCGGCCATTGGAGTTGCCCTTTTGGTCAGAGCGTTGATCTCAACCGGATTTTTTGATTTCAAAGCTCTCGACCTCGTTCAGGCCATACCAGGAGCGGTCGCCCTGATTTTGGGAGTATACTTTTTAAGTCGAGAGTTGTTCGGCAGTCAGCGTATCAGTATGGCATACACAAGTGATTCGTGGATGAATACGGCTCATAGGTTGGCCCGATCTGTTGGCTGGCTATTGGGTATCAGTTATTTTCTGAATGTTCTGGTTTCGTACCGCGGCATCACTCCCGAAGTCAGGTCGGTCATGCTTTTTGCAGTCATTTTGGCAGCGGGTTTGCTACTCTTCAAATTGGCTCGGGTGACCCTCCGAGGGTGCCAAGGAAGTGTCAAGACGATATGGTACTATCTCACCGTTATTCTGTCTGTCGGCTCAATCGGCATCTCGGCAGTGTCCATTGTTCTGGCTTCAATTGGCTACTCCCTATTGGCGCAGTACATATTGTTTTCAACTGTCTACACTCTTGCCGTTTGTGCCGGCTATTGGCTGGCTTTAGACATATTCATCAAGGGTTATCGGACTCTGGGCCAAAATTTTGAAAACAGTCAGCTTGGGGGCTGGGTCACCCCCGTGATGTTCGTGCTCGGCTGCATCATCACAGTGATATTCGGCATCCTTTTGGCCATGTCCTGGGGAGCCAGCGGTCGAGATTTGTCCAATGCCTGGCAGCAACTGCTGGAAGGATTCAACGTAGGGGGTCAAGTTGTTTCGGCAACAACCATAATGGTCTTTGTACTTGTCATTCTTGGCGGATATGTTTTGACCCGGGTCGCAAAGTTCCTGCTGGCTCAATCCGTCCTTGAATATACAAACATCGAAGTCGAGGCAAAAAATGCCTTGCTCAAAGTGATCGGTTATCTGGGTTTGACAATCACGGTGATTGTTGCCATAACTCTCGCCGGCATTGACCTGACCAATCTGGCCCTGTTGATCAGTGCTCTGTCAGTTGGTATTGGCTTCGGTCTTCAGGAGGTTGTGGCCAACTTCATATCAGGCATTATACTGCTGTTTGAACGACCCATCAATGAGGGGGACTGGATTGAAGTTGGCGGCACTTCGGGCATCGTGAAGAAGATTTCCGTTCGTTCGACCACTATTGAGACCTTTGACCGGTCGGAAGTTGTCGTCCCCAACAAGGATCTGATGGCTCAGGCCGTCAAGAACTGGACGCTCGGCAGCCGCTTGGGTCGAATAGTCATTCCTGTTGGAGTCGCGTACGGAACCAATGTCGAAAAGGTGATGTCCCTGTTGCACGACATTGCCAACAATCATCCAAATGTTTCGGATGACCCCGGGGCCAGCGTTGCCTTCATGCGTTTTGGAGCGGACGCGCTGGAATTTGAGATCAGGGCCGTATTGACCGATGTCAACCACATGATCAGCGCGCGTTCTGAAATCAACAAATTGATTGAGGCTAAGTTTTCCGAGGAGGGCATTGAGATTCCGTTTTCGCAAAGAGACATTTGGCTTCGAAACGATTTCATTCAGGTCAAGACGTCCGTTTAAGCCAGTTTTGCACAAGCCATGCCAACCGACAAAATTTTTCTGAACGATGCCTATCGAAAAACGGAGCCGGCCCTCGTAGTCGGCATTGGTCCTGCCGGTGGTCTGCTCCTCAACCGAACGCTCTTTTATGCTACAAGTGGCGGGCAACCGAACGATCTTGGCTCTCTGAGCATCAATGGACAGTGCACGGCCGTCACGGATGTTCGCAAGTTGGGGGCGGAAGACATCGAGGTGTTCATCGACCGTGATGCCGCTTCAATTTCGGTTGGCAGCTCGGTCATTCAAGAGCTGGACTGGGAACGGCGGTACAGGTTTATGAAGTTGCATACGGCACTTCACCTGCTGTCGGTCGTTGTACCGTTGCCAGTCACAGGTGGCGCCATTTCCATTGAAAAGGGGCGTCTAGACTTTGCCATGCCCGAACCTCTTACGAACAGGGAGGAGTTGGAGGGGCAACTGAACAAGATTATTGAGGGTGATTATCGGGTCAGCCACGAATGGATTGATGACTCGGAGCTTCAGGCAAACATGGATCTGATCAAGACAATGTCGGTCAAGCCTCCAATGGGGACCGGAAAGGTCAGGCTCATTCGCATTTACCGAAATGGGAAAAGCATTGACCTTCAACCTTGTGGCGGAACACATGTCGCCTCGACAAGGGAAATAGGCTCTGTCAGGTTAGGCAAGGTCGAAAAAAAGGGGCGTAACAACAGAAGAGTGAATCTCTTTGTCGTCTAGTGGATCTTTCGGTTCCGGGGTGTTGGTTATCGGGTCATCGCTCCTATATCTCTAGCGGGTAGTAGTCAATCCTCACTGAAGCGGTCTTAAGGAGATGATCATGAGTTTAAGGATCAATGATACAGCACCCGATTTTACGATCAATACCACAGAAGGTGAAATCAACTTTCACGACTGGATAGGGGATGGTTACGCCATTCTGTTTTCTCATCCTAAAGACTTTACACCCGTCTGCACAACGGAGTTGGGTGTCATGGCCGGCATGAAAGAGGAGTTCGCCAAACGGAATACCAAGATCATAGGAATTTCGGTTGATCCGGTCGAGGATCACCAACGCTGGAAATCTGATATTGAAGCAACCTCAGGCAACTCGGTTTTTTACCCAATGATTGGCGACAGTGAGCTCAAGGTTGCAAAGATGTACGGCATGCTTCCGGCATCGGAAGAAAATTCTTCGCAGGGCAGAACTCCAGCAGACAATGCAACGGTGCGTTCGGTCTTCGTGATCGGCCCGGACAAGAAGATAAAGCTGTCACTGACATACCCGATGACAACGGGTCGAAACTTTGATGAGATTTTACGGGTCATCGACTCGATTCAGCTCACCGCTGATCATCAGGTTGCAACTCCGGCAAATTGGCAGCAGGGAGAAGACGTCATCATAACACCGGCGGTTTCAGACGAAGATGCCAAGGAACGTTTTGGCGAGTTTGAGGTGGTTCTTCCCTACCTGCGCAAGACAAAACAACCTCAATAACGGTCGGCGTTTTTGAACGATAGTCAGAACGAGCTCGGCGGCGGTTCTTTGGGGCGGGTTTCGCTGATCTTCAAGGGCTTGGTCCGGCATCGGGGCAAAGCACATTCGCTACCCAGTTCATTTGGTCGTCACGGGCAACTTGGGTGCCCGTCTTCTCTGCGCTCGACCCAGCCACCCTTGCGAATGGCACGACCCCAGGGTTGTACCTGAATGACCGCGCTGTTCACCGGTGCGACATTATCAACGCCCTGATCGGAAGATTGTTCATGTGACCATCGTCCAGCCATGATTGGTGATTGGCCCAGAGCGCGTTGCGCTTCCCAGTAGAAGCATGGTTTCAGATGCCTGCAAAGCGTTTGATAGGGGGATTATACACATTGCGTAACATTGTCTCTGGGGTGATTGATCGGCTTCGGTTTCTTCATATGCCTATCCTCAATGCTGACTTGGAACTTTCCGACCACCGGGTAATTTGGGGCGGTCTCCGCGAAGCAAACCTTCTCCACCGACAGGTTGAACGAAATCAAAGCCCGTCCAATCTCGAACAGTTCCTTTTTTGCGGTTGGTTCTGACCGTGTTCACGAATTTATCAAAGCACACGCACACATCACATACGGCCTTTATTCCATGATCCCGATGTTGACGCACAACTGTCGACACAGCTCGAACACTATCGGATGCACTTTACCTCCTTCAACCGGGACAATGGCGTGAGCCGTTTTCGGAGTTGCATTCCATTTTCAGCCTGATGGAACGGGATGATTCCATCCACACCCGCACTGGCTCCGGGTGATCCTGGGTTGTGATACATACCTTCGGTGCCTGTTTCACCACAGACCCATTTCTTGAACTCAAACTTATTTCATTTTGCTGAATCCTGAGCGTCTTCGGCTGTGTTCGGGGGTCAATCATCGTAAATTGATTTCGTTTCATTTGTAGCCTGTCCATCAGCCGATGGCGAACTAATCCTGCCGAAAGATTGGAAGTGACACCACCAATCCACGGCCGTTCCAACGCCTCGCAGCATGAAGCGTGGTGCCGCGCCCGCAAGACGGATCGAGGACCCCATCTCCCTTCTCAGTGCTGGGAAGGCCAACGGCGAATGACATGCCGTGGTCCGACATGCCTGTATCATTATCCTGAGCCAATGCAAGGCGGGACACCATATTGAGAATCGCGAAGCCGTTCAAGCGGCCTTTGTCAGCCCGCGCCCGAGGGACATGAAACGGACAACGGATTGAGTATCCTATCATGTTCAGACCGGGGCATGCTCCAGCGGTCGGGTCTGGACATGATGGCGGACCATGACCATATGTGATGTCAGCACGTCCGGAGAATGCACGAGGGGAGGACGATGATGGCCCAATGGGGGTTTTACGGTCGCCAGAAGGAAAGCCGAGAGCTGGCTCGCTACCTGCAGCTTGATCCCGCCGAGTGCGACCCCGAGCAGCGTTTCTTCGTGGCGGTCGGCATTGGCGGACGCCGCGGCGTCGGCAAGAACACGCTGCTGGAGCATGTCGTGGCGCAACATGGCTGGCAGGACCGTCTGCTGGTCGTTACCCTGCCGGCGGCCGCAACCGACCTAAGGGAGACGAATGCGCGCTTCCTGCAGGCCTTGGAGCGGGGCCTGGACCAGTATGGCATGGAGCCGTTGCTCAGTGACATGCCCCCGCGCCAGCCTAAGCATGCAGATGACTATCAAATCGCTCGGGTCATACGGCATCTGGTCCGCAAGGACATCATCGTTTGCTTGGACGAGGTGCATGCCATACTGGAGACGGACATGCCCACGATCCTGCAGGTGCTGATCGATAATCTGTCGCGCTGCACCGTCCCGGCGGCGGACCGGGCCCCGGGCAAGCTGGTCCTGATGGGTTCTCACCAGCAGAAGTTCGCCCAGCTGCAGAATGCCACTGCGCCTCTGCAGGATCGTTTCGATGTCTTGCCGCTCATGCCTTGGTCGATCGATACCGTCATGGACATTGCCCAAGTGCATGGCTGGGACCGGCGGCCGGCCCGCTTCCAGGCACTGTGGACCGCCTATGACGGCATGCCACGCGAATGGGAGCGCTTCGCCCGGGGGCCCAACACCCCCGAACGCCTGCATCAGGGCTGGGAACCGCCGAGTGGCGACGAGGCTTGGGACCGGGCTCAGGACGAGATCTGGTACAAAGAGTTCGTCCGGCACGAGCGGGACCGGATCCAGCGTATCCCCGTCAGCGCTGGGACAGCAAGGCCTATATCGAGCTGCCGGACGCCCTGTGCGACGCCATCATCTGGATGGGGGCAAACCGCGACCCCCGGACGCTTGTGACCGCCCAGAACATTGTGACCGGCGTCACGAACGCCGCCCGCCACGCCAAGATAACCCTGGATCCGCCCATGCCGGCTGCGGGCGATCTCGGCAAGGATTTGCACAAGCTGGCCGAAGACACGCGGATCGTGCAGAAACGTACCCGCTTCATCGGAAATGCCGGCGGCGACCCGCAACGCTGGCGGCTGAATGACAGCATCACCTTCTTTCAACTCGCCCTCGCGCCCGACATCTTTGTCCCGCGCTACAGGGCCGCCCGGGTAAAGCCGCCGGAGGTCCAGGACATGATCCAGGCACTGAAGACGCTGGAGGGCACGGCTCTAGAACACCTGACCAGCGACTGGCTGCTGGGCCATCCGCATGTCCGGGAATCGTATGCTGGCGCTAATGCCCCCTCTCCCAAGGGCCAGGATCAGGGTGACATTGATGTGCTGGCGCGCTGCAAGCAGGAGGCGGACCGCCGGAGCCCAAGGGACCTGCTCATACTCGGCAATGCCAAGCGCAACAGCGGGGAGCATGACGTAGACAAGTTCGAGCAGGGGGTCAAGGGTTTCATGGCGCAAGGCACGGTGTCGAAGAACGACCCCGATCACGTCATCCGCCAGGAGATCCGGGAGATGTGCGACCTTCCTCGCACGCTGCTTTTCGTCTCGCCTGTCTTCATGCCTGAAGATCGGGCCCGCATCCAGGCCGCCGGCCACCTGCCCCTGGACCTCAACGACATGGCCGCCGAGATGCGTGCCGGCTGGCCCCTTCTACAGGAGCGCCTTGACCAGGCCCGGTCAAGATATCCGCATCCTCCCACCGCCCCGGCCAAGGACGAAACCGCCGGCATCGCTGCCCGAACCCAAGGTAGCGATAGACAGAAGCAAGACGGAACTGGAGGAGCCGAAGACGCCGGACGCACCCCAGGCGGAAGCATCGAAGGACAAGATCCAGACCGAGACCGATCTACCGAAGCCCTGATGTCAAGGAGAAAGTGATTCCCTTCGGGGGCTATATCCTAGATAAGGGCGATGGTCGCGTAATAAATGGTATCGATCTAGCTGTTGACTTTATCAATGAAGAGAATGGGAGGTCAAGTCTGAAAAGCCCTAGTGGTCCGTTTTAATCATTTGATACTAATTTGATAGGATCTTGCGATCAGGCATTTGGACATCCGCGTTCGGTTTGCCCAAGGTGGTGTGACCATGGTTGGCTACAGGGCCATTCTAAGTGGACAACGACTGGTTCTCCGATATTTTTCTGATTTGACTCTTCGATGTAGTCTGCTGGTTGCATACGGTGTCTTGGAATGCTGACAGCCTGACGAACGGATCATGCATTTCGGGTCGCCGGGAAGGCAGGCCCTGAAACCTCATCGGTTGACATCACCGTCTGGTCGAGCACGGCCATGCGTAAGACGGTCGGGCTTTCCGAAACGTGGCGGAGAGACAGGGATTCGAACCCTGGAGACGGTTTCCCGCCTACACGCGTTCCAGGCGTGCGCCTTCGACCACTCGGCCACCTCTCCATCGATCGGCTAAAGTGTCATGCGTGACACGACTAGCGGCTGAACATTATAAACCCCGATCGGAAAATAAAGACAGGGTAGAAATAATAATTCGATTGGGATTTTCACGTCGAACGCTTGTTAAGACGAAGGCTGAAGTCCTTGAACTGATTGGCGTCAACAATCTGCTGTTCAGCCAGCAACCCTTCCAATGAAGCCAGCCACAGTTGGTAGTAGTCGTCTTCAGTGGCAAGCTCTTTGGCCTTCACCGCAATAACAGCAGAAAAATGGTCTGTCCATCTTTGCCACGAAAAAGCGCCGTTCTCATTCAGCAGAACGGTGATGGCAAACAATCGGGCGTGCCATGGGTGAGTGAAAGGAGCGGAGGTCAGACCGCTTTTTTCCCTACTCATGCAGGTTTCAGATAACTTTGCCATAAGTCCAGACTGATTTTATCATCGGGATGATCAGTCTCCGGTCCCCACAATTCACCAGCAAGAAATTCAACATTGTAAAGCGGTTCAGGATTTGGGCCCAGCCCATGAGCATGACAATCCGGAAAAATGTGAAATCCGTGATTCGCCCGGATGATGCCGACGCGACCACTCGCATACGAAGGCAATCTTGTATGGCCGTCGGGTACAAAACGGTTCTGCGGCTCGTCGATGGTTCGTACCCGTTGTTCAAGGCTGAATCTAGATGCAACATCCATACCCGTCATTTCTGTCGAAGCGCCGACCCTGATCATGTGAGCCATGGTTTCTGGGGAAACGCATGGACAATGACCGGGCTTGATCTCGTGAAATCCAGTGTCAAAATCCCGCTCGTTGAGAAGATTGCTGTCAACCAGTAGGTTGGTCAGCGCTGCCAGCCATTTTTCGTAATAGGTGAGACGTCTATAATCCTGCTCCGGTAAAGCTTCACGAAATAAGCGGCTCCGATCAAGATTCCAGTATCCCAGACCCCCGGCAGCCAAAGTTAGTGCCAAAGCCTTTTTGTGCCACTCTCTTTCAAATATCCGGGTCTGATCGGTATTGGGTATTGAGTCCTCAGACTTTATACCACCCATGTCATGCGGTTTAACCATCAACATTGTCGGGGTCTTTCGGGAGCGCTGTGCCGATCATCGAATCTCTCGAAACCCATCCCACAAGAGCGTCTTCGAAAAGGCCGGAAGCTTCCCTTGGCATCATTGGGACAACGAGATATCGAATCTCAGCGGTACTGTCCCAGACTTTGACTTTTTGACCAGCGTGAAGTTGAACCCCAAATTCCTCCAGAACTTTTCTGGGTTCTCGAACAGCCCGTTTTCGGTAGGCGTCGGACTTGTACCATGTGGGCGGTATCCCCAATAATGGCCAAGGATAGCAACTGCACAGAGTGCACACGATCATGTTGTGAATTTCAGGAGTGTTTCCAACAGCCACAACATGTTCTCCCTGACGACCATAATAGCCCAGATCCTTGAGAGTCGAAGTTGCGTCATTCAGCAAATCAGAATGAAAGGCCGCATCAGTCCACGCTTTGGCTATAACCCTCGCCCCATTCATAGGTCCAATCTGGTTTTCGTACGTGTCGATGATTTGGTCTAGGGTGGCGGGGTCAACCAGCCCTTTGGCCACAAGCAACTCTTCCAAAAACCGTGTCCGCTGCTCGGGTTCGGAGAGCAGTTTGCGGTGGTGTGTGTAAACCGGTTTGCGAGACAATCCAAACCTCAAGAGCAACTGGGCCTGATGGAAAGCATGATATCTTTTTGATGAAAATGCTCAAGTGGCATTCCGGTGATTTGTTCGTGTCGGAAACTAACCAACATGCTTGATGAAATCTTCGACTTCTTCCGCGGTGGGCATGGACTTGGCTGCTCCGGGCCGGGTGACTGAAATCGCGGCAACCTGGCACGCGAACCTGAGAGCTTCAACTGGAGAAATGCCGTTTAGCAGGGCATGGGCAAATGACCCACAGAAGCAATCGCCAGCCCCTGTCGTGTCAACTACGTCTTTGATTCGAACCGGGGGAACGTGAATTTCGATACCGTCAGAGCAAAAATAAACGCCCTTTTCCCCCAAGGTTATGACATTGGCTTTGCTGCCAAGCGACACAAGTCGTTTAGCCGCTGTTTTGGCATCATCAATGGAGTTCACCTTTATTCCCGTCAGAATTTCGGTCTCAATTTCGTTAGGAATGAGATAATCACACAAAGTCAGGATTTTTCGGTCAAGCCGGATGGCCGGGGCTGGGTTCAATATTGTCGTCACACCCGCTTTTCGAGCAATTTCTAGCCCCCTGACCGTAGCCTCCAATGGGGTTTCCAACTGTGTCAAGAAAATTGAGCTGGACTCGATTTCTTCTCTGAATCCTTCAACATCGTTCGTACTGATGTGCTTGGCAGCACCCGGAACAATGATAATCGCGTTATTGCCCCGGCTGGTATCGACGTAGATGCAGGCCGCTCCAGTACCCTTGGCTGTATCCGTTAGAACTAGGGGTTCAATTCTTTCGTTGTTCCACAACTCAAATGCCATCCTAGCAAATTCGTCACGGCCCAATTTCGCGATTATGGAGACGTCCGAGCCTAGCCGAGCTGCTGCTACAGACTGATTTGACCCCTTTCCTCCAGGCCCCAGATCGAATTCCTGCCCGATCAGTGTTTCACCGATAGCCGGCAATCGGTCAGCACGGAAGGTTGCGTCGGCAACAAATACCCCGAGGACCATAATTCGTTTATGTCTTTTCATGCCGAGGTGTGTGGATTCGATTACTTTCGGACAATGGGCATTCGAAACTGTGCCATCTCACAGGCGTCTCAGTAACAGCGAACCAGAACCGTAATGTCGCGGGCATGTCTGCTTATCGCGTTCAATTCTATGATCGGGTCTCCAGTTCGAGACTGAAAAAGTATGTTGTGATCGGCCAAATTGCTTGCAATGGCTACGGAACTCAAGGCAATGTGGTGGCTAGGTGGCAAAATTTTGCCCGAGGGAGTCTTGTTGGTCAACATTCCGACCACTAGACCAGAGCTGTTCAGAATGGGTCCGCCAACATCCTCTGGGGTTGCTGAGACTTGAGCAACAAAATTCGCTTCGTCGGGTCTTGGTATTGTACTTTGGCCATTGGTTCCCACACTGATAAGCGCGCGCCTGGAAGCACTGCCGAATGAATATCCTGCAAGAATCAACTCGGAGTTTGGAAGAGAAGGCCGCGCTTCAAATGTCGCCGAAGCCAATGGCTCGATGGGTTTCTGTGCTGCCAGCAACGCGAATCCCATATCGTCATCCATGATTTGCACCCGGACTTCCGTGTCAAAATCTGCCGTGATCTGAGTGCACTCGGCGAGGCCGTTCGAACTGGTCAAGATCAGACCATCGGAGTTGACATAAAATCCTGAAAGGGTTGTTTTCGCCTCGGCCAGCGGAGAAACCCGCAATACCTTTTCGAGCTGACGCCGGGCGGGTTTTTCCTCAAGAAGTGCGAGATTGACTTTGGCACTGGATTCCAGCACACTGTGAGCGACGAGTTCAGCCACGGGAGAAGCCCAGCTGTCCTGGTCTGGAGACCAAAAAATTATCACTCCCCGAACGCGGTCTCCAAATAATCTTGCCCGAGCGTGATAATGGATGTCGGAACTGGTGTACTGAATGTCAAATCTATTGCTCGTTATCGTGGAATTTTCGTCCGGTATGTTCGCGTGTGTCAACAGTCCTCGATGCAATGCATTCAAGCCGTCCGGACCGCCTGTCGAGTTGAACAGCACCATGTTGAAGTTCCGATGGGAGTTGGGTGTTAGCTTGACGTAAGGGCTATTGATCTCGACTGAACCTAGAACCCCGGTAGGAATTGCTACCCGGATGCCCAGTTCTCGGTTGATTGCGGTCCGGAGTTGGGTAAATCCGATCAGACGCTTGGTTTCAGAGGACAGGATCGCTTTTTGCTTATCGGTCAACTGTCCAGTCTCCTCGTGTCCCAAGGATCGCTGAAAATCCCTGATAGACTGCTCCGACTGGCTGCCAAGAATGCCGTCAATGAGGTTGCCGTAAAAGCCCAGAAGCTTCAATCCAAGCTGGATTTCAAGATTTTCCTGGATTCCCTCAAATTCAAAAGCCTGATTCAAGGTCAGCACATTCGTTGCAGAACCGTCTGAAGTCCTTTCCGGCAATGCTTGGTCGTCAGTTATTTTTTTATTGTTCAAGGGCCCTTCACCAACAGGCATCAACTCCTTGGTTACACCATTGTTCAAATTCTGAACCTCCGCCTCAGACGCAGAATTGTTTCGGTCAACAATCGGTTTGGGAATTCTTTCAGCGTGAGGCGTTTGGGCCACTCGGTTCGGTTCGGTCTGGTTGTTTGGGGAAGTTTCGACTCTGAAGGTCGAATAAGGCAACTCTTCCATGTATTTGAATCCGTTCGAAATCTGTATGTCGATTTCGGGGTTATCGCTCAGGACCGAATCGAGATACCCGATCTTTTCAGTGGCTGCTTCCGCTGTCAGAGGGCCTATGACCACTGCATAGCTTCCCAGAATCGTTCGAAAAATCTTAACTTCAGGCTCAAGCTTAGAAATGTCGGAAGCAATGGCTGTGGCTTTATCGAGATCTCTTGAACTGGTCAGTTCAAGCCATGCATAAGCTGACTGTGCAACAGCCTCTCCGAAGCAAAGGGTGCCAAACAAGAGGATGGCCAAAAGCCGGCTACATAAACGCGTCTTCATTGCACCTGATTGTAATTTAGTCCCGTCTGTGCGGTTGAACTGGAGTTCATCATATTATCTTATTTCAATCAAGATAATCCATTTAGCCGAGGTTGCCAAGTATTCCTGCCTCCGAAGATTTCGCAAATTCATTCACTCACATATGTCACGTTTGTCCCCACCGAAACGCCCGATCAAGGCAGATTGATGCGCTTTTTCGTCCTTATCAGGGTGATGAGTGGCCATGCGATGCGCACGCAGAGAGGGCATGCATTGACAGTGTAAAAAAGACGTGTTTCCCGCTTCAATGTGTGTATTGGTAGGACAATCTGAAAGCGTCTTTTCACGTGGCGCATGATTGCGAGCGACAATCGTGCATGTTCATTTGTTGGGCACTGAAAAACTTAATTGATCGAACCTGACTGCAATACAGGTCGAAATGCAGGTATTTGACATGTCAAGACAATGGCTTCAGACCGATTATTCCCAACCGGCTTGTTTTCAGGATATTATATTGAGCTTGCAAAGCTTCTGGGCTTCCAAAGGGTGCCTGATTCTGCAACCCTACGACATGGAAGTGGGAGCCGGCACGTTTCATCCGGCTACAACCTTGCGTTCATTGGGCACCAAGCCGTGGGCGGCAGCCTATGTTCAGTCATCGCGAAGACCGACTGACGGTCGCTACGGAGACAGCCCGAATCGGTTGCAGCATTACTATCAGTATCAGGTTATAATCAAGCCATCACCCGATGACTTTCAAGCCTTGTATCTAGCGTCCCTTGCAGCGATTGGCATTGATACATCTCTGCATGACTTGCGGTTCGTTGAGGATGACTGGGAAAGCCCGACTCTCGGCGCAGCAGGACTAGGCTGGGAAGTTTGGTGCGATGGGATGGAGATTTCACAATTCACTTACTTTCAGCAGATCTGCGGCAAGGAATGCTTTCCGGTGTCAGGAGAAATCACCTACGGGCTGGAAAGATTGGCCATGTACGTTTTGAATGTCGAGCATGTCATGGACATGCCTTTTAACAAGCCTGGCACAGATCGAAGCAAAACTTACGGTGATGTGTTTCGGGGTCCGGAAGCTGAGTATTCACGGTGGAATTTCGATATTTGCGATGTCAACATAACATTGCAGCATTTCAAGGATGCCGAGACCCAATGCCAGGATATATTGTCACAAACGGACTTCGATTCAGATATCGGCAGAAATGTCGTCATGGTACATCCGGCCTATGATCAATGCATAAAGGCTTCGCACTTGTTCAATCTATTGGATGCAAGAGGGGTCATGTCTCCGACTGAGAGGCAAGCCATGATCGGTCGAGTGAGAGGACTCGCAAGACGGTGTGCGGATGCCTACTTGCGAGCTGAAGAGCTGACCACAAGCGAAAGTGAAGACAGGAACAGCCCAGATGCCAGAACTGATCGTTGAAATCTGCTCGGAGGAGATTCCATCGAACCTGCAGACTTATCTTGCCGATCAGTTGAGACGGGAGGTTGAAAGGAATCTGAAGGTAGCAGAATTGCGCTATGGTAATAGCCAAATCTTTTCGACGCCGAGAAGAATAGGCTTTCACCTGCAGGGCATACCTGCCAAAAGCGAAGACAAGGTTGTAGAAAAGAGAGGACCCCGAGTCAACGCCCCCGATAAAGCGGTCGAGGGGTTCAGACGGTCCAACAATATATCTCGGGATGACCTGGCAATCCGCTCAACCAAGAATGGCGACTTTTATTTCCTGATTCAAAGCATTTCGGGGTCTCCGGTGGTGTCGCTTCTGCCAGCGATAATTACGCAATCCCTTGCCAGCTTGAACTTGCCCAAATCCATGAGCTGGGGAAGCCATCGCACAAAATGGATCCGCCCCATCAGATCAATGCTGTGCCTGCTCGTAACGGATGGCCGACCTGAGAAGGTGCGCTTTGAGTTTGCTGGAATTTGTTCGGGAAGCAGAACGATGGGACATCACTTCATGAAGCCGGGTTGGATTGAGGTCAGTTCATACGGATCGTACGTAGAAAAGCTCAAGGAGTCCAAGGTCATTGTCGACCCCGAGGAACGAAAGAGAATCATACTGAATGATGCCCAGGCCATGTGCCAGTCCATGGATGTCGAACTGCAGTTGGATGATGAACTGCTGGAGGAAATAACCGGTCTGGTCGAGTGGCCGGTCGTGATGGTTGGCGAGATTGAGGAGAGATTTCAGGATCTTCCTCCAAGTGTCCTGTACACCACGATGAAAAAACATCAACGTTTTATGTCGGCTAGGAGTAAGGACGGTCGGATATCGAATTTTGTCACGGTGGCCAACTTCATAGCCGCTGACGGCGGTGCCACAATCCTTGCCGGCAACCAACGCGTCTTGTCATCACGGTTGGCCGATGCCCAGTTCTTTCTTGATCTGGATACCAAATCCCATTCTCGGCACGGCTTTCAGAGTACGCTGAAAGAACTCGAGGAAGTAAACTATTTTGATCGACTTGGATCACAAAAGGACAGGGTTGACAGAATTGTATGCCTGGCCAGGGAAATAGCCGGTCATGCGGATTTTGACGTTGATCCGAAGCTTGTTCATGAGGCAGCCCTTTACTCCAAGTCCGATCTTGTTTCTGAAACCGTCAAGGAACTTCCCGAACTACAGGGAATCATGGGGCGGCATTTTGCCGACAGGGCCAATTTGCCGCCTGAAGTCGGCCGGGCCATTGAAGATCACTATCATCCAATTACACAAAACGGTCGGCTACCCAGTGGAAATGTAGGTCTTGTGGTCAGTTTGGCTGACAAGATCAACCACATGGTTGGCTTCACCCTGATTGGCGAAACACCATCGGGCTTGGGTGATCCCAACGCCGTGAGACGGGCGGCTATCGGGGTTATCAGAATCCTGACTGAAAAAGAGATTGAAGGTTTTGAACTCCGAACGGTTGTACGGTCATCAATCCGGCATCACCTGAATCGGGGTGGGCTGGTCATTCAACTTCCCGGCAGTCTGGATGACGCTGTGGAGGGTGCCATCGATTTCATTCATGCTCGATACAGAATTTATGCCAAGCAAGAATTTGGGTTCGACAACGACCTCATCAATGCTTGCCTAGCCGCTTCGAACAGTGATGATCTGCATTCGCTGACAGGGCGCATCCGAACACTCACGGCATTTTTGCAGACAAAGCCGGGAATGGACCTCCTGCATCTTGATCGAAGGATATCGAAAATACTGAATCATGCCGACAATTCAGGGGCGGACATCTCTACTTTCGAAGAATCGTTCAGTTTTTCTGAAAATCTCCTGCAAGAAGTGCATGAGAAGAAGTTATACAACAGTCTAAGTGTCATCCAGAACATGCTGCAGGGACTTGAAGGCCGAAGTAAGGCCGGTCCCGACAAGTTTGGGATCAAGTTGCAACAGGTTGCAAGCCTGCGCCTTCAAGTGGATGATTTCTTTGACAATGTTACTGTCTTGGCCGATGAAGCTGCAATCCAAAACAATCGCTTGACCTTGCTGAGCAAGGTCTGTGAACCGCTCAGCGGGGAAGTGGATCTCAGCCTGGTTCGTCGGAGAGCATAAGCCACGTCACTTACGGCATTTAAGAGTTGAAAATCGATGGATTTCAGGATTATCGACCAGAACACGAGGCTCTGTCGCGCGCGTTATGGTGGCAAGGCACTCCGCCTGTCACATCTGCCAAGGATGGGAATTGCGACACCCCTTACCGCTGCAGTGTCCATTCCATCGGTCCAATCCATCAACAGGGGCGAACCATTCGGAGTTCAGGACTTGCTCAGGCAATTTCCACCAAACACGATATTTGCCCTTCGTCCCAGCCCGGAATTGGGTGAATGGACAGGATTCAAGACACTGATCAATGTCGGAACAACTGAAAAAATCTTTCAGGCTCTTGTACAGAGAATAGGTGCGGATTTTGCAGGCGAAATCTATCTGCGTTCCATTCTCGACTATTCGCTCAAGGTATTCAAGCTGGATTCTGAAATCTTTGAGGAATGTCTTGTAACAAATCGTAAATTAAAAGAAAAAATAAATATATGTCGTAATATATTTTATCAGGAAACCCATGAACCCTACCCGCAGGACAGCGCCGTTCAACTTTTGAACAGCATACGGTATATGGCCAGGGCTTGGGAGAGTTCGTCGGCTCAAATGCTTCGGCAGGCACAAGGATATCCGCAGGAATCAGGAGTTGGAATTCTGGTCCAGCAAATGGTCTATTCGCCGAACAAGTGTCTGCATAAGGTCGGCAAGAGTCGAAACATGCAGAAGAGTTCCGGTCTGTCTTGTCATCAAATCAAGTATCACGATCCTCGAAAAGAGGAGGGCAAAGAATTCAAAGCATCAGGGGATGGGTTGGAGGAGGCCTTTATGACCGATTTGGTTACGTATCACAATGCCCTCCGACATGAACTGCAGGATGAGTTTGACATCACCTTCGTTACCAGTGAAACGACTCCGGTCGTGATCGATTACAGACCCACTCCCAGGAGTGTCGAGGCCGAAATTCATCTGGCCGTCGAACTCGTCAATGAAGGCATCATTGACAAGCCACAGGCGTTGCAAAGAATTGATCCGGAGAGTTTGTCGCGAGCAATACATACTCGCCTGGCTGAATTTGATCGTTCAAGAATTTTGTCCCGTGGAGTTGCCGCCAGCCCTGGAGCGGCCTCTGGGGTGATTGTCTTTTCTTCCAAGGCGGCCGAGGAACAGGGGGCCATGGGTCATTCCTGCATTCTCGTACGACTTGAAACAGGACCGGAAGACATCAGGGGAATGCATACAGCCAAAGGCGTGTTGACCGGAAGAGGGGGGCTGACAAGCCATGCGGCCGTTATTGCCAGAAGTCTTGGTGTCCCATGCGTTTCGGCTGTGGCCGAACTCGAGTTTGACGCGCGGGAAAAATGTCTCAAGACCACAAGCGGCAAACGGTTGGAGGAAGGCGACATTATTACCATCGATGGCTCGGCGGGTATCGTCGTTGAAGGTCATGTGGCCAAGGTGCGACCAAGCCTTGATGCAAGTTTTGATACATTCCTGTCTTGGGCTGACGAGTTGCGAGATATCGGAGTCCGAGCCAATGCGGATACCATTGAGGAAGTCAATGTGGCCAAGAGTTTTCAGACTGAAGGAATCGGTCTGTGCCGTACCGAGCACATGTTTTTTGACAAATCGCGCTTGACCACCATGCGGGAGATGATCTTTACTGACAGTCCCGAAGAACGAAAACTGGTTCTCAGACAGCTGCTCCCAATGCAGAAGGCCGATTTTTATGCCTTGTTCAAGACCATGAGCTGCCAACCGGTCTGCATTCGGCTTCTTGATCCGCCTCTCCATGAATTTCTCCCCCGCGACCGCGAAGAGATGCAGGAACTGGCGTACGCGCTCGACCTTCCCGTAAGCCAGGTCATGTCTCGCTGCGAGGAATTGAGAGAATTCAATCCGATGCTCGGGCTCCGCGGGGTACGTCTGGGAATTATTGTTCCTGAAATCTACGAGATGCAGGCCAGGGCGATTTTCGAAGCCGTCGCTGAACTCAAGGAAGGTGACATGGACTCTTTCCCCGAAATTATGATACCGCTGGTGTCGACGAACCGAGAAGTTGAAATCATCACGGATCTGGTCCAATCCGTCGCAACTGAGGTTCAAGCCAGCAAGGGTTTCACGATTAAGTACAAAATTGGCGTGATGGTTGAAACGCCGCGCGCGGCCATGCGGGCCGGCGACATTGCGGAACAATCGGATTTTCTCAGTTTTGGCACGAATGACTTGACCCAGTTGACGTATGGCATCAGCCGGGACGATGCGGCCAAGATTATTGATGAATATTTGAAAAAAGAGGTGATCTCATCCGACCCGTTTGCCTCAATCGACCGCGAGGGTGTCGGTGAGTTGCTCCAGATGGCGATTGAGCGTGGACGAGAGCAGAAGCCGGATCTGGCGGTTTCAATTTGTGGCGAGCACTCCGCGGATGTGGACACAATCCGCTTCTGTCGAGAGGCTGGCTTTTCCTATCTGTCATGCACTCCCTACCGTGTACCGATTGCCCGGTTGGCAGCAGCTCAGTGTGCGATCAAATGGCCCCAGCATTCTTCGGGCTCCGGTCATTAGTGGGAGATCCGGATTTTTTTCTTGAAAATCCAGTCACTTGAATTAATTGGTGAAATTCGATAGGCAGTAGAACCTAGACAAAGAAGTCGAGCAGTTGGGCTGTTAATGACAACAGGTGAGTTGTATGACATCTTTGAAGACTAGAAACCTGCGGCGGATGGCATTGGTCCCGATTGTGTCAGGGTTTGTGCTTGCAAGTCTGGGCTCGAATCAGTTTAGAACGGAAGCGGCGGAACGGTTAGCGGTCGATGGTTTGGCTCCGCAGTCTAGCGAGAACGATTCCGGACTTGCATTGTACGATCAGGCTGATGTCGTCGAATCGCATGCTTCGATGCCATCTGTGGCTGACCGCCTGGCTCAAGTTCCCGTATGGCGATACCGGCATGATCTTGTCCGGGCCCTTAAAACCGTATCCGTGGCGGAACTGGCACGTCAATCGGATCATGACGAAGGTGTCAGCACGATGTCAACGAAGTCTCTGGGAGCCGGGTTTCTGGCACCAGTTGAAGGTGATCGTGCATTGAACCTTCATTTGACCGGCAAGGGGTTGAACTTCGAGGCGCCGCTCGGCAGAAGTTATGGCGGAAAGCATGGCGTTGAGGGTTTCAAGTGCTTGGCTGACGCGATATTCTTCGAAGCAAGGGGGGAAACTTTGGCAGGTCAGTATGCCGTAGCCGAGGTTGTGATCAACCGGCTCAACTCCAAGAAATTTCCCAACACGATTTGCGGTGTGGTTACACAAGGGGGAATTACGCGCAATCGGTGTCAATTCAGCTTCTACTGTGACGGCAAGCCGGACAGCATTCATGAGACTGACACCTATGCAAAAGTGATGAAAGTCGCTCATAATGCAATCACGGATAACTATCGCCCTCTTACTCAGGGTTCAACCTACTTTCACTCCCTACATGTTAAACCCAAGTGGAGCGACATTTTCAGGCATACGGTCACGGTTGGCAATCATAAGTTTTACGCCAACTGAGATCGTCTGAAAATTTGTTTTAATCAGAACATTTCTGGAAATGTTCTATTCTTGAACCCGGATGACCGGGTCAAAATTCATGGGCTTCAAGTATTTTCAAACGGACGGGATTCGTGGGACGGCGAACACCTTTCCCATGACGGCCGAGAGAGCGCTACGCATTGGCATGGGGGTCGGCTCACATTTTCGTATCAACGATAGGAACAATCATCGGGTTGTCATCGGAAAAGATACAAGACGATCAGGTTACATGCTCGAGAATGCCCTGACAGCAGGGCTGACCGCAATGGGCATGAATGTCTTGCTGCTAGGGCCCATACCGACTCCGGCCATCGGCTTGCTTACGCGTTCGATGCGGGCTGATCTCGGTGTCATGATTTCAGCTTCACACAACCCTCACGAGGACAACGGTTTCAAGTTTTTTGGACCAGACGGTTTCAAGCTGTCCCGTACCCAAGAACAAAAGATTGAAGGCTTGATTGACAGCGAGTTGAAGCTGGTTGAACCCCGAGACATAGGTTCGGCCAAAAGAATCGATGGGGTCCTGGGTCGTTATGTCGAGTACGCCAAGACCACGGTTCCCAAAAGCTTGCGTCTGGATCATTTGAGAATTGTCCTGGATTGCGCCCATGGCGCAGGATATCGCGTTGCGCCGGAGGTTCTATGGGAACTGGGCGCTGAGGTCGTGCCGATCGGTGTTCAGCCCAATGGTCTGAACATCAACGAAAATTGTGGCTCGACCGAGCCGGGTCGTCTTATAAGCAAGATCAAGGAAACCCGGTCCGATTTAGGCATTGCACTAGATGGTGATGCAGACCGTGTCGTTTTGTGTGATGAGTTGGGGTGTATCATCGATGGTGATCAGATTCTGGCCTTGCTGGCCAAGGACAGGGCCAAGAGTCAAACCCTTGCAAAGAACACCCTTGTGGCTACGGTGATGTCTAATTTCGGCTTGGAACAGCACCTCAATGAGTCCCAGATCAAGTTGGTTCGAACCTCTGTGGGTGATCGCAATGTTACGGAAGCGATGATCAAGGGGGGCTACAATCTGGGTGGAGAGCAATCCGGCCATATCATTCTGACTGATTATGCCACCACGGGTGACGGCCTCATCACAGCTCTTCAGTTTCTGTCCATTTTGGTCAAGTCGCGGAAGCGGGCAAGTGAAGTATCCCGAGTTTTTGAGCCCATCCCACAGGTGTTGAAAAACTACAGAATACAGAACGGATTTGATCCTCTGACAACCGACACAGTGCAAGAGGTCATCAAGAAGGCAACGCAGGAACTGAACAATTCGGGGCGGGTACTGGTCCGTAAATCTGGTACCGAGCCGCTGGTCCGGGTCATGGTTGAAGGGCAAAGTGCGGACAAGATTGAAACCATTGCCAATGAAATCGGCGATCACATACTTCAGGCCCGATAGGGCGGCATAAAGATCGTCAGTCGACTTATCCCGAATATTTGCTGCCCAAATCCAAGGCAGGTCTTCAGTTTGGGGCGATACGTTGAAAGTTGATATTGAGTGTGACGTTTTCATAGCTGGCGGTGGATTGGCTGGCCTCATCGCGACTTTGGCATCGGCTGGTCAGGGCCTCGGTGTAGCTTGTTGTGATCCGGTTCAAACCTTGAGGTCTCAGGACAAGACCAAGCACGGGGATAATCGAATCACGGCCCTGTTCGACCCTTCAATTCGGTTCTGTGAGACCTTGGGCCTAAGCCCTTTTTTTGCCCAGCACGGCCGACCTTTTTCAGAGCTGGAGGTCGTTGACGACAACCCGGACGGGCCAAGGACAACTCTGTTCAAAGCGCACGAAATAGACTTGGACAGATTCGGTGTCTTTGTCCAGAATTCGGCCTTGCGACATTCATTGCTAAGCCGAATTGCAGATACTGCGAATGTTCAAGTCTTTGATAAGACCCGCGTTGTGGATGCCCGGTCGCGGACAGACAGAATGTTTCTGACCCTGTCGAACGGGAAGAGCGTTTCCACCAAACTGCTGATCGCGGCTGATGGTCGAAAGTCTCCCATCAGAACCATTCTCGGAATCAAGTCGCAAACGGTCGATTTCATCCAAAATATTGCCTCCTTTGATGTTTCCCATCCCGTGAAGCACGAGAACAAGGCAATTGAAATTCACGCTCGAGGGGGGCCTTTTACCTTTATTCCTCATCCGGGTTATCCCGGTGAGACGATGTCATCCGTTGTTTGGATGGACGACCCGCAAGAGTGTCTCAAACTCAAGGGCATGAACAGCAAAAAATTGGCCAAACGAGCCACAGAGCGTTCGTTGGGACGCCTGGGAAAGTTGCAAGTTCACTCTGGGATCAAGTTGTGGTCGTCACAATGTCGACTCATCAGCAAACTGATCGCCGAGCGTACTGCATTCATAGCTGAAGCGGCTCACGTCTTACCACCCATCGGAGCACAGGGGTTAAATCTGTCGATTGGGGACGTTGAATCATTAATTTCCGTCATGACCCAGTCAACTGATCCCGGAGAGACATCGCTGCTCAAGCGATATCATCGGCAAAGATACCCGGACACGATTGCCCAGCTAGGGGGCGTCATGGGGCTTAATATATTCTCTCAGGCGCGATGGTCACCCCTTTCTGGCTTGAGGCGATTTGGACTGAACCGGATCGCTGCAAGTCCGATCATTAAGAGATCGATCATGCTCAAGGGTTTGGGACAGTCGAGCTCGACTCGACGTGCCTGAGAGCTACGCCCGAACATCCAAAAATCGTAGGGGGTTAGTATTGGGCGTGCCCAAAACTATATCCTGAGCCTGTTTGAATCAAAACGGGTGGTTTTGTGTGCTCAGCTGGAGTGATGAACAAGTAAGGAGTGTCAAATGCGAGTGTATTATGATCGGGATTGTGACATCAATCTCATAAAAGACAAAAAGATAGCCATACTGGGATACGGATCTCAGGGACATGCTCATGCACTGAATCTGCGCGATTCGGGAGCAAAGAATATAGTTGTCGCTCTTCGTTCCGGCTCACGTTCCATGGCCAAGGCTGAAGCGGAAGGTTTACAGGTGATGGAGATCGGCGAGGCCGCCGCATGGTGTGATCTGATCATGTTCACAATGCCGGATGAATTGCAAGCCGAAACCTACAAGAAGCATGTACACGCCAACCTGCGTGAAGGGGTTGCAATTGCATTTGCCCACGGCCTGAACATTCACTTCAATTTGATTGACCCCAAGCCGGGCACTGATGTTGTCATGATTGCTCCGAAAGGCCCGGGCCATACGGTCAGGGGTGAATTCGTTAAAGGCGGAGGCGTACCGTGTCTGGTCGCCGTTCACCACGACGCAACCGGGCAGGCAATGGAAACGGCTCTTTCATACTGTGCGGCCATTGGTGGCGGGCGTTCAGGAATAATTGAAACTGACTTTCAGGAGGAATGCGAAACCGACCTGTTTGGCGAACAGGCCGTTCTGTGCGGCGGCCTTGTCGAATTGATTCGACTGGGTTTTGAAACTTTGGTCGAGGCCGGCTATGCACCGGAAATGGCCTATTTCGAATGCCTTCATGAAGTCAAGCTGATCGTTGACCTGATCTACGAGGGCGGTATCGCCAACATGAATTACTCCATTTCAAATACGGCAGAATATGGAGAATATTTTTCGGGTCCCAAAGTCCTTCCCCGTGATGAAACCAAAGCGCGCATGAAGAATATTCTCAATGACATTCAGTCAGGCCGATTTGTCAGCGAATGGATGCGCGAATGCTCAGTAGGCCAACCATCCTTCAGGGCCACTCGACGGGTCAATGATGCTCATCAGATCGAGGAAGTGGGAGAGCGTTTGAGAGGCATGATGCCATGGATTTCGGCCGGCAAACTCGTCGATCAGGAAAAAAATTGAGCTGTATTCCTATCGTCGGTACTTGACTTTCCTTGGTTTGTCATGGTATGAGGCCGGACTTAGTTTTGCAATTACCGCCCGTTGTCCTGCATTATGTCGAATCAAGACATTGACCCGCACATTCTGGAGCTTTGTAAAAAGGTGACAGCTAAGCGACCGCGGACGGCCATAGACCATATCATAAAACACGGTGCAGTTACGACCGAGGAACTGCAGACCCTCTACGGCTATGACCATCCACCCCGTGTTATTAGGGATGCTCGGGAGAATGGTGTCCCCATAGAATCATTCCGAGTGCGTAGCAAGAGAACAGGTCGCATGATTGCAGCCTATCGATTTGATAGTCCGGACAAGATTGTCCGCGGTCGTATAGGCGGTCGTAAAGCTTTTTCAAAGCAGTTCAAGGACGCGCTAATTGAGCGCTACGGCGGTCGTGACGCATTCACTGGTGAACGGTCTGCGCCACGTTATCTCCAGATAGACCACCGTGTGCCTTACGAAGTCATCGGCGAATCAGTCTACGACTAAGATAAACTCGAAGCCTATATGCTTTTGGATGCCTCAAGCCAGAGAGCCAAGTCTTGGTCTTGTCAAAAATGCAGTAACTGGCAAGAAGATAAAGACGAAACCGTTTGTCGGTCCTGTTTTTGGGCCTCCCCGGAACGCTACACACACATCGCCGGGGAAAGTGTCCGGCGTGTGGATATCGAATGGCGTGGATCCGAAGTGGAAGTCTTTGAGCGTATACACAAGCGAACGAAGGAGGAGAATACCACCGTTGCGGCCTTCATCAAGAAACTGCTCACGCGAATGCTAGATTAATTTGATTGCTGCTCTTTGTGAGAAGGCAGTTTGAGTTTAAACCAGGAGTTAGATACAGGCTTTCGATTGTTTTTTCCCTCCGCCCGTTGAGAGTCGCTTGCGATGATCTGCCAGCATTAAGAAGCAAGCGCGTAAGACCAAGCTCTTCCGGCAGCGGGGGACCGTACTCGCGACCTCCAGTAGTGCCGTCATAGGATAAGGCAAATGGTATCTGGCGCCTGCGCAAACTTTCAAGGCCAAAAACCAATTCGTTCAGCATCATTTGCTTATGGTAACGTCTGTCCCGGCCAACTGAGGTTCCAAGATATGGAGGGTCCATATAAAGAAAGTCGGTAGATCGAGCGTCCTGTGTTGTTTCCAGCCAGTCTCCGATACGGAATTCGACACAACCGCTTAGAACGGTTGAAACACCAAAAATCGCTGCCTGCATTTTGTCCGGCCGCATGCCAAGGCGGCGTTTATCGACCGATTGTGTAAAACGCCCAGCGTGGTTAAAGCGGATCGAATTCTTGACACATCGGCAAATCAGATAGAGCAGGTCGATGTGGTTTTTGGTTTCATTAAAGCGATTTCGGATGAAGTTGAAATAATCACCGTCTCCTCTCGACTGGCCGTTCCACAAATTGCGGTATCCAGCAGCCGTTTCCTCCGGGTCATTGATAATGGAGCGTAAAAGGTGGATCAGGGGTGCGTGACTATCCGCGATCACAAATCTTCCGGCCAGACGATGATAAGCAGCGTAAATGCTCATTGCGGCCGAACCGGCGAACGGTTCATAAAACACTTCGATCTCAGACGGCAGATAACGTGCTATGGCAGGAGCAAGTTTACGCTTGCTTCCCTGATAGGGGATTGGATGAGGTATCATCGTGCCACCGGACATATACTGGGCAGGACTTTTGTGGCTATCAAGTTACGGCAGTACATTCGTTTTAATACAGCCTTATCAGCGATGGAACCGATTGATCTATCAGGTTGGTTTTGCCCTGTGAGAAGTGGCATCTATCTAACTGACCTTTTTTTCTGGCCCCCAAGTCGGGGTCAGAGACTCTATCGACCCTTTTCTACCCCACCACTTTCTTGAAATTTCGGTTGGGCATAGTCCTCCACTTAGCGCCAATATGGACTTTATCCTCTTCCACTTGACATGAAAACACGAAGAACGATCAACTTCCATAATTTTACGGAACTGGTGCAGTAAGTGCCCCTGCTTTTTTGAGTCAGTTCGAAATTGTAAGACAACACCATGCTGAATGCAATCCTGTAATTTAGTGAAGAATTAACTCTATCACTCAAGTTCGACAATACAACTTCGACTCTATCATGGCCGCTTTGGTCTTAGGGTAAAAGGGTAATGGCTCAACCGATTTGTTCGGCCTTATGTCCTTATCCCTCGAAGCGTATACGTAATGCTTCCGGTGGCGTTATCAACACGAGGCTCTTTTGCCAAGGGGATTAGGCTGTATGTGACTTCCTTTCGGCCATGAAATCGGCAAAGCGTTCAAAAAGATAAAAGCTGTCCTGGGGTCCAGGGCTGGCCTCAGGGTGAAACTGTACCGAGAAGACTGGCCGCTCCTTCATCTTGATCCCGCAGTTGGTTTCGTCAAAAAGGGAGATGTGGGTCTCTTCGACATCGGCGGGTAAATTCGAATCAACGACAAAGCCATGATTCATGGTCGTGATCTCGACTTTGCCTGTGGCGACTTCCTTAACAGGATGATTGGCTCCGTGGTGTCCGTGATTCATCTTTGTCGTCTTGCAACCCAAGGCAAGGGACAGCATCTGGTGCCCAAGACAAATGCCGAAAATGGGCAGGCTTGTTTCCAGGATAAACTTTTTGAGAAGAGGGACGATGTATTTGGCTGTTGCTGCCGGATCTCCGGGACCGTTGGACAAGAACAAGCCATCGGGTTCCCATTCGAGAAGCTGCTCAAATCCGGTATCATAAGGAAAGTTTCGGGCTTGACATCCCATCGATGTCAGGCACCGCAGGATGTTCCTCTTGGCTCCAAAATCAAGTGCAGCGACCTTGAACGATTTGTTTTCAACCCTTGAATAGCCGTGGGGCCATCGCCATAGCGAATCCGGCCAATTGAGAGAATCCTTGGAGCTGACTTTCATGGCCAAATCGAGACCTTCAAGCCCCCCAAAGGCTCTCAGCATGGCCTTGGCGCGATCAAGATCAAAAGTTTCGTTCGGTGAATGGAGAAGAGCTACGTTAGGTGCTCCCAGGCGCCTGATCTTGTGGGTCAGCAAGCGCGTGTCAACTCCCGAGACACCAATGAGATTGAGCTTTTTGAACCATTCGCCTATATCGGCTTCGCTTCGCCAGTTCGAAGGGACTGTGGGCGGCCACTTGGTCACGATTCCCGCAAGAGCAGGTCTGGCCGCCTCAAAATCCTGCTGATTGACCCCGACATTGCCGATGTGAGGAAAGGTAAAGCAGACGATTTGATTGCAATAGGACGGATCGGTTATGATTTCCTGATAGCCGGTCATGGATGTGTTGAAGCATAGCTCTCCGGTCTGAATGCCTGTGGCTCCAAATCCTTGACAGGCGATCACGGATCCATCGGCAAACAGTATCCGGCCAGTTGCTCTCCTATGGATCAGGGGCAGGGGGTCAGGCTGGATATGGTTATTTGGCACGGGCATGGAGATCGACTTGTTCGTTTTTACGCATGGAACTTAAGTCCGCGCTCCTGATTACTCAAGACCTATTGAACTGAATTGAATGGTTCCTAGTTCTTCCGTGAGGACCACCAGGCAACGATTCAATGAAAGAACGAGTATCACAGGCAATCCTTGATGCCGAGAAGGAGGGTGACAAGGTGGGTTTGGCCGTTCTGCGCCTGCTGAAAGCCGTCATCACTGACCGCGAGAGAAGCGCCCGAAAGGAAGGGAATTTCGAAGGGCTGACCGACAACGACATTTACCGGATTATCGTTGACTTTCAGCAGCAAAGAGAGGAATCGGCCCAGTTGTATGACGAGCGCGGGTCCATTGAGCAGGCTGCCAGCGAGCGACAGGAAATTGAAGTCATTCAAAACCTCTTGCCTAAAAAACTGACTGAAAGTGAAGTCGTTTTGGCAATCGACAGGGCGATAAAGGAGATCGGAGCGTGTTGCATACGTGACAAAGGCCGAGTCATGCAAGCCCTGAAATCCCGCTACCAGTTGGGACAGATGGACTTCCGAAAGGCGGGTCCTATAGTGCTCAGCCGCCTTTCCTGATCCTCTCCCCAAGACCTCGAGAGCGAAGAACCTAATCACCTCTCAGCTTCAGAGTTCAGTGGCGCGCCGGAGCTCGGTCCCACTCCTCTCTTGTCGGCAGTACCTCAAAAGTATGCTGGGGTGGCGGATTGGGCAACGTCCATTCCAGAGTTTCGGCATGTTCTCCCCAGTAGGCTGGCTTTTCAATCCTTTTGCCGGCATACAAGGTATAAAACACGATGCCAATGAAGAATAAAAACGAGGCAAAGGAAAGAAAAGCTCCCAAAGTGGATACCTTGTTCCACAACTCAAAAGCCTCCGGATAATCGATATATCGCCGAGGCATTCCCTGTCGCCCCAGGAAGTGTTGGGGAAAGAAGGTCAGGTTTGAGCCGACAAACATGGTCCAGAAATGAAGTTTTCCAGCCCACTCCGGATATTGTCGCCCTGACATTTTGCCGATCCAGTAGTAAATGCCGGCGAAGATGCAGAACACTGCGCCAAGGGACATCACGTAGTGAAAGTGGGCAACCACATAATAGGTATCGTGATAGACTCGATCGATGGACGCCTGACTCAAGACAATTCCCGTAATCCCGCCAAGAGTGAACAGGAACAGGAAACCGAATGCCCAGAGCATGGGGGTCTTGAACTCAATCGAACCACCCCACATGGTGGCTAGCCAGGAGAAGATCTTGATGCCTGTTGGTACGGCGATAACCATGGTGGCCAGCATGAAGTACGATTGCTGGGTCAGGCTCATGCCAACGGTATACATGTGATGAGCCCAAACGACAAATCCCAGGGCACCAATGGCCACCATGGCATAAACCATAGGCAAATATCCGAAAATAGGCTTCTTGGAAAAGGTTGAAATTACATGAGAAATGATTCCAAAGCCGGGAACAATGATGATGTAGACCTCAGGGTGCCCGAAGAACCACAGCAGATGCTGGTACAAGATGGGGTCTCCCCCGCCGGCCGGGTCAAAGAAGGTGGTCCCAAAGTTGCGGTCTGTCAGGAGCATTGTAATTGCACCAGCCAAGACGGGGAGGGACAGCAGAATGAGCCAGCCGGTTACAAAGATCGACCAGGCGAACAACGGGACTTTGTGCAAGGTCATTCCAGGGGCACGCATGTTTAGGAAGGTCGTAATCATGTTGACGGCCCCCAGAATCGACGAGGCCCCTGATACATGGACGGCAAAGATTGCCAGATCCATCGAGAAGCCGCCTTCTGTGGTCGACAAGGGGGCATAAAGAACCCAACCCACGCCTGTGCCAGACTGACCATTGCCTCCAGGAACAAAGACCGAAGTGATGGCCAGACACGAACCCGCGACGAATAGCCAGTAGCTCAAGTTGTTCAAACGGGGAAAGGCCATGTCCGGAGCTCCGATCATGAGAGGCATGAAATAATTGCCAAATCCGCCAAAAAGAGCCGGAATGACGACGAAGAACATCATCAGAACGCCATGCCCAGTGATCAATACATTCCACAAGTGCCCATTCGGTGTACAATCTTCGACTGCGGCCGCTATAAGGCTCGTTCCCTCCATGCACATGTATTGCACACCGGGCTCATACAGTTCCAGTCGCATGAAGACGGTAAACAAGACGGAAACAAAGCCTACAATCGCTGCGGTAATGATGTAGAGGATTCCGATATCCTTATGGTTGGTGGACATGAACCACCGGGTAAAGAAACTGACGGAGTGTTCGTCCTTGTGGTGATCGATACCTTGGGCTGTAATGTCGGTCATTAAGTTCCTCTCAGCGTCAACAAAGCAGTGCAGGATGGATGAAATTCGTCCTGCTGGAAAAGATTGAATAGTGCAATAACTTGCCCTTGACGGGTCATATAAGCATGCAAGAAGTTCTTCAAATACCCCCTCAGGTCTCAAAAATGTGAACGAAGAATATCCGCTCACAAGTCAGAGCGATGAACAATATCAGACTGAAAAACCTTTTGAAAGTTTCGGATTAGCGTTTCATCAAGATCGTCTAAGGTCACATCATAGCCTAGATCCCTGAAACTTGTAACGCCAAAATCTTTGATTCCGCACGGAATGATGCCCTCAAAATGCTGCAGATCAGGACATACGTTAATCGCCATCCCATGAAAACTGACCCATTTGCGAACCCGGATGCCAATGGCCGCAATTTTTTTCTCCTGGTCAAGATTTTTCAGTTGCGGATTGAGTCTCGGAGCCACCCAAACACCAATTCGGTCGGAGTGCGTTGAGCTTTTGAGGCCATGGTTCTCAAGCGAAATCAGTACCCACTGCTGAAGTTTTTGGACAAAGTCGCGAATGTCCTGTCCCCTCAAGCGCAGGTCCAGCATTACATAGACCACCCTCTGTCCGGGACCGTGGTAGGTAAACCGGCCGCCTCGGCCAGTACGATATACGGGAAAAGTGTTTTCGGCCAGCAGTTCAGAACTTTGTGCACTCGTGCCGAAAGTGTAAATAGGCGGGTGCTCCACGAACCACAGAGCCTCGTCGACCTCGCCGGTTTGAATCCCCTCGACAAGGCTTTCCATTTTTTGAAGGGCGAACGGATAGTCGATCAGTTTTTGAGAGCGGATGATGGAAACCATGTCTTGTTGCCAAACTGCCGGTGACAATATGCTTTAAAAAGTTGTGCTTGTCCGAAGCTTCTCGAGTTGACAATATATGTCAGCGATTTAGATTGTTCATGCAAGGCTGGATGGCATTATTGAGCCCGGATACATTGATACGGGCTTCATGAGCCAACGTAAAACTGATATCTAGTGCGGTCGTGGCGGAACAGGTAGACGCGCAGCGTTGAGGTCGCTGTGGGATAAAACCCGTGGAAGTTCGAGTCTTCTCGACCGCACCAATTCAGCGCCCACATCCGAGATGTGCCTTAAAACCTGTCCTTGCTGATCGGTTCAGTTCAAACATCCGATCGGTGGCTGGGGTGCTGACCGCATTTGTGCGGTGTTGTCATCGGCCTGCATCCAATCGTCGTCAGCGATCAACTGACAATGTAAATGGCCAGTGAGGCCGTGAATATTGACGCGACCGTACCGATCAGGGCTGCACTGGCGGCGATTCTCCGCCCCCGTTCATACATTGAAGCAAATATGAAGGCATTCAGCCCGGGTGGCATCGCAGAAGTTAATACAGCACTCTGGACAAGCGGTTTGGACAGGGCAAACAGCTGGTTGGAAAGAATCCAGGTAAGGGCAGGGTGAACGACAAGAGTAACGATACAGACCATCAAAATGACCTTGAAGTCGCCTTCCGGTTTGTACTGAGCCAAGATTCCTCCCAAGCCAAACAGGGCGGCAGGTATTGCCGCTCCCGAAAGCATGTCCACGGGCATCTGAATGAAATTGGGGAGGGAAACATTAAGGAGGTTGAATGCAAAACCAATCAGCATGCCCAGAACGATGGCGTTTTTACCCATCTCGTTGAACACCGAGAAAAGCACTTTGCCATTGAGGTTTCCAGCCTTCCTCGAGGCCTCCATGGTCGTTATCCCAACCAGGAAGCAAAAGGGTGCATGAAACGCAACTATGGTGTATGATCCGGTCAGTGAAGCCTCACCGAAAGCCCGGCCCACAACGGCCAATCCCAAAAGAACCGTATTGCCGAACAGAGCTGTAAAAGCCACCACCACTGATTCCTCCCAGGCTTTCTTGAATGCCTTGTAGGTCAGGACCAAGGCCAGAACAAAGCAGCAGAGAGATCCCAAATAAAATGAAAGAAGAAGATTGAAATTGAATCCCATGCCCAAGTCCATTTGGGAAACGGCATTGAACAGCATGACTGGCAGGGCAATATTCTGCACGAACTTCATGATTCCCTGAACAGTAGAGGGAGTGAAATAGCGGAGTTTCAGCACGAGATACCCGGCCCCGATCAGGACAAAGATGGGGGTTGTGACTTCAAGGAGAATGCCCAAATCAAATCTCGTAGGTTAGGCTCAATCCGTCAAATGCCGGGTGCACATGGTCAGGGGTTTTGCTTGACACGGCCTGATAATCCAGATCGGTATGCAGGTCGGTCAGAATTGCCTGTTCAGGCTGTACACATTCAATCCAGTTCAGGGTTTGGCCAAGGTGGGAGTGGCTGGGGTGGGGTCTCTGACGCAATGCGTCCACAATCCAGCATCGGGCGGCAGTCACCTCGTTCCAGGATTCATTAAGCATATGCGAAACATCCGGAGTATAGGCAACAGGACCGATCCGATAGCCAAGAGCGGTTGTCGAACCATGAAAGACGTTGAATGGAGTCAGCTTGACTGGCCCCGCTTCGCCTTGAATCACGATGGGACCCTGGATGGGGTGAGGATCGAGAATGGGGGGATAATCGCTTCCATCAGGTTGGAAAAAGGCGTACGAAAAGCGCTCGAACAATGAGGAAAAGGTACTCTCGTCAGCCCAGACCGGAACTCTTGCTCTCCGGTTCAGGTAGACCATTCTCAAGTCGTCAAGGCCGTTGACATGGTCGGCATGGGCGTGGGTATAAACGACCGCATCCAGCATTCCCACGCCGGCATCCAGCAATTGCACACGCAAATCGGGTGAAGTGTCAATCAGCACGTTGGTCGCTCGGTCTCGGGCAATCCGCTGAACCAGCAATGAGCATCGCCGTCTTCGGTTCTTGGGATTTAAGGGATCACACTGTCCCCAATAACTGCCATGACGGCCAATACGAGGAACCCCACCGGACGATCCGCATCCCAATATGGTGAATTTTATCGAGGCCATCTCGTCAGAGTGCCCGGCCAAAGAGATGGTGAAAATTCGAAGTTGTCAATCGCATGAACGGGTCTCTTTCCATTCCCAACAGTTTCGCGGCACAATCAGCGGTATACTTGACATAAGAAGGTTCGTTTCTTGTCCCTCTGACTGGCTCAGGAGCCAGGTAAGGGGCATCGGTTTCAACCAAAATCCTGTCAGCTGGCACTGTCTTGAACAGGTCTTTTAACTTGGCGGCGTTTTTGAAAGTCAGAATGCCTGAAAAGGACAGATAAAAGCCAAGATCCAAGCAAACCCTGGCCAGATCCTCTCCCGAAGAGTAGCAATGCATGACGCAGGAAAACGGGGCGTTCCGATATTCACTGGTCAGAAGATTCATCATGTCGTCATCAGCATTGCGTGCGTGGACAATGAGGGGCAAGCCCGTCATCTGGGCGGCCTGGATATGGTCCATGAAACTCTTGATCTGAGCAGGTTTGGTCTCGGTTGTGTAGTGGTAATCCAAGCCCGTTTCACCGATGCCGACCATTTTGTTGTGCCGAGTGAGCTGCTGGAAGTGATCTAGACTGATGCGTGGTTCTTCGGCCGCATAGTGAGGATGGATGCCCAATGCAAAATATATTTGCGGGTAGCGTTCCACCAGGGCGATCGTCTTGTCACGCCTTGAGGGGCGGGTGCAGATCGTAACGATCTTGCCGACGCCAGCCTTGGACGCTCGATCCAGTACGGGCTCAAGATTATCCAGAATTTCTGGGAAATCGAGATGACAATGAGAATCAACGAGATAATTTTCGTGGGGCATGAGTCAGACGTTGACGCGGTCTTGAGCGGTATTGCGCAGATCGGTCAGCAGTTCAAAAACGTGGCATCCATCCACATTCCAGACGGCTCCGGCCATACAGAGTAGTCATCAATATTCCCTTTTGCATACTCATCACTCTTGAATTTCATCTCAGCATACAGATTCGACCAGCGGCTGGCCCAATGACGCGTCGGGGACAGTTTTCTCAGCACACCGAGCTCACCCGGGAAGACTTCGTCGTCCAGCGTTCCAAGCACACCAGTTTCGACCAGGCGGAAGAGCAACTGATACACGAGGTAAACGGCCAAATCAGAGGTTTCCTTTTGCCTTGAACCGAGCACTTCGTCGTGAGCTCTTGCATAGTCAAATTTCTGGGAGTCATCATAAAGCGACACGATCGACCGATAAAGCCGTATTCCTTCTGAATTGACGATCCGCAGGGCGTTTCCAACGGAGCCGTTGGAAAGCAGTATCGCGGGACTGCTGGCTTCCTTGTCAACCAATTCCATTCCGGGCTGACACAGAATCCTTAGCTGGTCACTTGGTTGCAGAAGGTTGCATTTCAAGACCTGGCAGCGGCTTCTGATGGTTGCCAACAGAGTGTAGGGAGAATGGGAGATCAGCAAAAAATATGTTTTTTCGGGTGGTTCTTCCAGGATCTTGAGCAATGCGTTGGCGGCATTGTCATTCATGTCATCGACTGAATCAATGATCACGATACGCGGTTTGCCATCCGGCGAGGTGTAACCAAAGAACTCAGCGGTGTCCCGCACGCTGTCAACGGTGATATCTTTTCGCACGCGATGGGTTTTGGGATCAACCTGCTTGCGAAGCAATTTCAAGGTCGGTTCGGACAAGGCTCGAATTCTGGCTTGCAGGCCCGGATTTAGCTCGATGTTAAGTGAATTATGAATACCCGGCTTTGAAGTGCTTCCATTGGCCAGCAAGAACTTGGCAATTCGCCAGGCCAAGGTGGCCTTTCCAATGCCTTTTTGCCCGCATAGCAGCCATGCATGATGCAGCCGCCGCCGGTTGAAGGCATGAAGGAACTTGCGTTCGGTCGTGACCTGGCCAATCAGCTTCTCGCTCAACCTAGGGTGAGGGGCTCCAGCTGCTTGATCAGATTCCAGTTCATGCGATTCGTTCACTGAGCCGGTCCAATGTTAGGGTCAATATCTGTTGTGCCACTTCGTGTGGTCGCCTCAGAGCTTGAACGACACGACAGCGCTTCGGATACTCGGCCTGAAGACAGCCGAACCTCAGTATGATCTCACGGATTTCATCCCTAGATAACTGTGAAAGCCGCCAGTCTTCATCACTTCGCTCCTGGGTACGAGCGATGGCTTCCTCACTGTCGATTGCCAAAATGAAGGTCAGATCGGGGTCAAGCCGAATGACATGCTTTTGCAATGAGTCAATGATCGCGGCATGGTCGGCACTTGCCCTTCCTTGATATATCCGGGTCGAATCGGTAAAGCGGTCACAAATCACGATCCTGCCTTCGGACAGAGCGGGCCGGATCATTTTTTCTACATGGTCGTTGCGGGCGGCAAAGAATAGAAGCACTTCAGTCAGGGCTGACCACTTGAACTCTGATTTCTCGATCAAGAGCTGCCGGATACGCTCGCCGCCTACAGGTCCGCCGGGTTCACGAGTCAGCAGAGTTTTATAGCCCTTGTCGTGCAAGTTTTGCTGGAGGATTCTGGCTTGAGTTGATTTGCCGGCTCCGTCGACGCCTTCAAAGGTGATAAACAAACCGTTAACGGGCATGGTCCGAAACGGCTATAAAGCCGGAACTGCCTGTCTCATCAGGGTCAGTGCTGTCGTCAAAAGCCGCTTCAGGATATCGGCTTCATCCACATCGGTCAGAGCGATGAGAGGAGAGGTAAAACTTACTTCAAGTTCAGGAATGTCAACTTGGAGGCGGCCGATTTCCTGTCCTTTTCGAATGGGCGCTTGCGGATACTCGTCAATGGTTGCCCTGACCTTGATATCTGCATTCGAATTCACTGGATATATGACCTTTAGGTCTTCGGCCACACCCACTTCAAACTCATCAACTGACCCCATCCAAACTGGTGCGACAGTGACTTTCTCATTGGCGTGAAACAGTGTGTCCTTCTTGAACTGCCGGTTATACCAGTTGATCACGGCTTGACCTTCCTGAGCCCGAATCTGGGCGGATTCCAGCCCGCTCAGAACGAATATAACCCGATTTCCATCCAGAATTGCCGACCCGACAAGACCATACCCGGATTCACGCGTATATCCCGTCTTTAAACCATCAGCTCCCAGAACATTCTCCTTCAGCAAGGGGTTGCGGTTAAACCGATTGCTTGGAGCTCGGCCATCAAACGGAAATTCTTTTTCGGCAAAGTATCGGTAGTATGTCGGGAACTCGGTGATCAAGCGGTTCGTCAAGATATAAAGGTCACGAACACTCATCATGTGGCTGGGGTCTGGCCAGCCGTTTGAATTGGTAAAGTTGGAGTTTGCCATCCCCAACTCTTCAGCCCGTTCATTCATCAGGCGAGAAAATCCCTGCTCGGTTCCGTCGGGCGACAAAGTTTCGGCTAGCACAACGCTCGCATCATTGCCAGACAGCACAACGACTCCACGGATGAGTTCTTCAACGGTGGGATGGTCGGTTGTATCCAGAAACATGGTCGAACCACCGTAATGATTCATCGCATATCTTGAAACGCGCAGTTTCTCGTCGAGCCTGAGTTGACCGCTCTTCAAGGCTTCAAAGACGACGTTCAGTGTCATCAGCTTGGACATGGAGGCAGGAGGCACGGGTGTGTCTGCATCCCTTTCAAACAGCACAACTCCGGTGCTTGCGTCGACAATGATGGCATTTTTGCTGCTCGTTTGAAATGCTCCGGCGGGAAAAGTCAGCACGAGGCCAACGAGCCAAACCACGAGAAACCTAGACGGAACGTGCAAGGCCATCTTTCCGGCCTGCATGCGAGCCGCTCGTTGTATTGGTCTCATGCAATTTAAATACAGCATCAATCTACAATTACACAAGTGTCGTTCTTAATTTTCTCAATTGCAAAGGGGAAGCAAGCAAATTCTGCTTTGTGGCGGGGCAGTTTTCATTGGAAGCGGGTTGGTCCAGCTTCCTCATTCGTTGCGGAGGGGTGGCAGAGTGGTCGAATGCACCGGTCTTGAAAACCGGCGTGGGGGCAAACTCCACCGAGGGTTCGAATCCCTCCTCCTCCGCCATCCCCTTTTTGCTTTCCATGCTCTTCCAGAAGACAGTTTCCTGTGCCTGAGTTTTTGAGCAACCAAACTGTCGCTCGATTGTCCGCTTGCAGAGGATATTCCATTCGACTTGTTGGAAGATCATGAAGGATTTCGGATTGAGAAACAAAGCTGAAAAATCATTTTTCTGTCCCAGAATGATCCCCGAGTGAGTCATGACAAGGCAACGGGTCGCACTGGATTGGTCATGAAGTTCTTGGACATCAGCCTTGTCCTGACCATATGAGTTCCGGCTTGGGCTTTTACGGACATACACATAGCCATCATGGAACTTCACACAATTCTTGGCTAATTTAGCATCTTGATCAATTTGTCCTTGAGGAGTCAAAATGCCCGAGATTATAGGCTTCATCGGTTTGGGGAACGTAGGTGGTAAACTGGCCGAATCTTTGATTCGAAACAGTTGCAGTCTCAAGGTTTTTGACATTGACCCCAAACCCGTGAGCCACTTTAAAAACATTGGAGCCGAGCCGTGTTCTTCGCCCGCTGAAGTGGCAACCAAGTGTGATGTGCTCTTTACCTGCCTGCCATCGCCCAAGGTCTCCACCGAGGTTATGGAGGGGCCGGCTGGGGTGCTGGAAGGATTTTCAGCGGGCAAGATGTGGTGTGAAATGAGCACGACTGATGAAGTTGAACTCAAGCGGGTTGCAGGTCAAGTCGTACAAATCGGGGGACAGGCTGCCGACTGTCCCGTGTCCGGTGGATGTCACCGGGCTGCAAGCGGCAACATATCCATTTTTGCCGGATGCAAAAGAGAGATGTTCGAAAAAATTCTGCCGATTCTGACCAAGATGGGAAGAAAGATCCTGCATACGGGAGACCTGGGGTCGGCAACTGTGTTGAAACTGCTGACCAACTATCTTGCTTCCGCCAACCTGCTCAGTATCTGTGAAGCTCTGGCAACGGCAAAACTGAACGATATTGACCTGAATATGGCCTATGAAGCCATTCGGATTTCATCGGGCAACTCTTTTGTCCATGAAACCGAAAGTCAGGTTATTCTGAATGGCAGTCGCAACATCAACTTTACCATGGACTTGGTTGTCAAGGACGTTGGCCTGTTCCAGAACTTGGCCGACCGGGTTGGGCTAAAGTTGAACTTGTCACCACTTTTGGTAAGTGTCTTCAAACAGGCGGAAGCCACCTATGGGGCCAAGGAATGGTCTCCCAATGTCATAAGGCTGTACGAAGATCAGGTTCATACCCAAATTCTGGGAAGGGGATTTCCACCAGAGATCATCGACTCGGAGCCCGAAATTGACGGTGCCGAGGTTAAGATTCAATTTGAATAGGTCACAAATCAGACATATAGTTGGAGGCCGAATAGATTAGGAGGAAGTATGAAAGTTACCAAATTCTTATATGCTGTTGCTGCACTGACATTGGGCTTGAGCAGTCAGGCTCTCTTCGCCCAGGAGTACACGTTCAAGTTGCATCATTTGCTCGGCGCACAGGCTCCGGCTCAAACTCAGATGCTTGAACCTTGGGTCGAACAGGTCGAAGCCAACGCCAATGGGCGCATCAAAATTGAAATATTCCCTGCTATGAGTCTGGGAGGAACACCTCCAGAACTGGTTTCTCAAGCCCGAGATGGGGTTGTCGATCTGGTCTGGACCGTGAACGGTTACACTCCCGGGCTGTTTCCTAAAACTGAGGTCATGGAACTGCCAACTGTCTATGTCAACGACCCGAAGGCCGCGAACTTGGCCATGTATGATCTGTTCGAGTCCGAGTTCAAGGACGAATATGTTGGTCTTGAAGTCATGTTCCTGCATGTTCATGCGGGTCAGGGCATCCATATGAAAGACAAGCTGGTGCGGTCTCCGGCCGATATGGCCGGCTTGGACATGAGGATTCCGACTCGGACAGGAGCCTGGATCATTGAAGCCTTGGGCTCAAATCCTGTGCAAATGCCTGTGCCTGACCTGCCTCCGGCACTTCAGAAAGGAGTTGTGGACGGTGCATTCATCCCTTGGGAGATAATTCCCCCGCTGCAGTTGCATAACCAGACGCAGTATCAGATTGAAGGAACCAATATGACTCGGTTTGGCACGACCACCTTTCAGGTGTCCATGAATAAGGGAAGATGGGATGGCTTGCCGGCTGATGTTCAAAAGGCGTTCCGGGATGCGTCGGGCAAAGACTGGTGGGGTCAGGTTGGTGACATTTGGCGAGCCAGCGATGATTTTGGAATCAATATGGCTGTTCAGAACGGCAATGAACATATTGTTCTGACCCAAGAGGAGACCGACGCATTCAATGCCGCCCTCTCCGGGGTAGTGGATCGATGGGTCTCTGAAGTCAATGAAAAAGGGATCGATGGAGACGATCTGGTTGCCAAGGCACGAGCGGCAACGGCGGCCAACAGCCACTGATCGGTTCTCAAGAAGGTCGGGATGACAGCGATTGAGAAAATCACCCGATCCCTGATACATTACTGGGCAATAGGAGGAGGTATTCTCCTATTGGCCGTGGTGCTCGTCAACACAGCATCGATTGCTCTAGGCATATTCGGAGATCCGATACCGGGCGATGTCGAACTGACCGAGATGGGTGTTGCCGTGAGCGTCTTTGCTTTCTTGCCTTATTGCCAGCTCCACTATGCCAACGTTACAGCTGACATTTTCACTTCCAGAGCTTCTCCTGCCTTCCTGAAAGCCGTTGAAGCGATCACCTCCGTTGTTGCAATGACCTTCGCCGTGTTGCTGGCGTGGTGGATGTACAAGGGCATGGTCGATCGTTACAACTACGATTACACGAGTGCTGTGCTGCTCATACCCATGTGGATGCCGTATGTTCCCGTCCTCTTGTCGGTGATGCTCCTGTTTGTGGCCTCCACGATTACCTTCAAGGACAATATACTGACTCTTTTTTCCAGACAGGCCACCTGATGGATCCCATAACTCTGGGCATCATGGCCTTGGTTGTCTTGGTGCTCCTTATCGGTTTGAGGCTGCCCATTGCCTATGCCATGATTCTGGTGGGCGGCGTTGGGATTGCGCTCGTCAACGGCCCCGCGCTGATCCTCAATCAATTGAAGACTCTGGCCTATTTTCAATTTTCGAAATACAGTCTGACCGTCGTCCCCATGTTTGTTCTTATGGGGTGCATGGCATCCAAAACCGGCTTGTCCACCGCCTTGTTCAGAGCAGGCAATGCCTGGTTCGGCTGGTTGCGAGGGGGAACAGCCATGGCCGTCATCGCGTCGTGCGCTGGCTTTGGGGCTGTGTGCGGCTCTTCTCTGGCCACGGTCAGCACCATGGGTCGAGTGGCCCTGCCTGAATTGAAGAAATACAAGTACTCGAATGCTCTGGCAACCGGTTCCGTTGCCGCTGGAGGAGTGCTGGGAATACTTATTCCGCCATCCGTTGTCCTGACAATTTACGCTATCATTGTCGAGGCCAACATTGTTTCGATGTTTCTGGCGGCCATCATTCCCGGATTGCTGGCCACAGTGTTGTTCATCCTCACCGTGGCCGGATACGTCCTGTTTGTACCAGGCTCCGGTCCACGAGGGTCGGCCGTTGAGCGCGACGAGTTCATGGCTGCCACGCGAGGAGTTGTACCGGTACTGATCATATTCCTGACGGTCATTGGAGGCATGTTCCTAGGATTTTACAATCCAACGCCAGGTGCGGCCGTTGGTGTCTTTCTGGTTTTTGCTTATGGCCTGATCAACCGGCAGCTGCAATGGGATGGAATAATCGAGGCGGTCAAGGAAACTGTTTCGACTACGGGAATGATTTACCTCATTCTTCTTGGCGCGGAGTTGATGAAAATCTTTTTGGCACGAATAGGCCTTCCTCAAACTGCGGCGGTATGGATGATCGATTTGGGCATCTCCCCCATGGGAGTCATGATTCTGATTCTGTTCGGCCTGATCATCCTCGGATGCCTGATGGATAGCCTATCCATGATCCTTCTGGTCATCCCGTTTTTCTGGCCGATGCTTATTGAGATCAATGGCGGCATTTACCAGGGGGCCGAAGGAGCCGGTTTTGGCATGAGCACCGAAGAACTCAAGATATGGTTCGGAATCTTGGCCTTGATTGTCGTCGAATTGGGTCTGATCACGCCACCCGTCGGCCTGAATGTTTTCGTCATTTCCTCCCTGGCCAAGGACGTGCCGATGATCGAAACCTTCAAGGGGGTTGCTCCGTTCTTTTGCATTGAGATCATTCGTGTCGGGATAGTGTTCACTCTTCCGATTCTGACTCTCTGGCTCCCATCGCTGGGAAATTAGGCCGTTTCATGCTGCCCATCTCGCTGGATCAGGATATTGAACTTGAATGGCCAACATGCAGCGAGTAGCAGGCAATAGTTTGACAGGTGCGAATGTCAGTTAGTTCTTCACCGCAGCGGCTCGATGGAACGACTTCGGTCGGAGGCTTGATTCTCCCACGCTTGAAGGCTCTGGGGGTTGATTGCGTTTATGCGAACTCCGGCACGGACTTTCCGCCGATCATTGAGGGTATTGCACAGGCCCAAAAGCAGGGCATTGAACTTCCAGAAGTCATGATCGTGTCTCATGAACACGCTGCAATGGGCATGGCTTATGGCAACTACAAGCTCACCCGCCAACCCCAAGGGGTGATACTGCATACAAACGTGGGTTTGTCCAATGCAGCGACTGGAGCAATCAATGCGTCAAGAGAAAATGTGCCCATCATCCTGATTTCGGGGCGAACGCCGGTGACCGAACACGGGCGTTTGGGTTCACGAACAGTGCCGATTGGTTGGGGACAGGAAATGTTTGATCAAGCGGCAATGATTCGGGAGGTGTGCAAATGGGAATATGAGCTGCGCTTTCCGGAACAAATCGTGGAGTTGATCGATCGTGCTCATTCGATTGCCAATTCAACGCCGAAAGGCCCAGTATATCTGTCCCTGCCTCGTGAAGTGCTGAGCATGGACGCTCTGTGGTCGTGGGGTTGGACGCCTCCACGGTTTGCGCCGTACAGCACTGCACCTGCACCCCGGGCACTGGCAACCTTGGCCCAATGGATTGCACAAGCCAAGTTCCCCATCATGATCGCACAGAGAGGAACAGAGGGTACAGACTCCTTTGCAACCTTGAACTCCCTGGTTCAAGAGTTCGGGATTGGCGTGTGTTCATGGTGGGCAACGGGGTTGGCGGTGGCATCGGACAATCCGTGCTATCTCGGCTCAGATCCTGACCCTTGGCTGTCCCGGTCTGATCTGGTCATTGTCCTGAATTCCATGGCACCGTGGTGGCCCGACCGACACCCCGTATCGTCCCACGCAAAAATCGTTCACATGGGTCCGGACCCATTGTTTGCTCAAACACCCATTCGCAATTTTCGTTCTGACCTTTCGCTGGCCGGCGAGGCATCTGACTTGGTCGCTTTACTTGATCAGGAGATGCGTAAGCAAAAGGATGGTGTCGACAAGACCAGAATCAGGAAACGGGTAGTGAAGTTCAGGCAGGTGGAAAAAATCCAAGAACGCCGAGCAGCCTGTCTGTTGCAAGGCAAGACAAGCGGAGTGGTGACAAAGGATACGGTGTCTTGTGTTCTCGGTCAATTGCTGAAAGGAAGTGACACGACCGTTTTCTCGGAACTGGGAGCCAATCTGGACCTGCTTGGTCGAACGCACCGTGATTCCTGGTTTCAGGAGCCATATTCAGGTGGGTTGGGGTGGTCGTTCCCGGCCGCCTTGGGTGCAAAGCTGGCAAAAAAGGAAAAGCTGATTGTCGCAATGATGGGGGATGGATCATATCTTTTTTCCAATCCGGTGGTGTGTCATCAGGTTTCTGAGGCGCTTGGGATTCCCATTCTGGTCATCATCGTAAACAACGAAGAATGGGGAGCGGTTCGTCAGTCGGTTCTAGACATGTACCCGGACGGTTGTGCGGCCCGACTCAACAAGATGCCGTTGACCTCCCTGAGTCCTTCGCCGGATTTTTGCAAAATCGCTGAAAGTTGCCGATCATGGGCACGTCGGGTCGATACTTATGCCAAACTCTCGATCACGCTGGAGCAGGGAATCGAAGTCGTTACCCGGGAACATCGAACGGCCATGGTTGAGATTGCCATTCAGGGTTGAGTTGCGGCATGGTGCCGCAGGCTTGAGCCAATCAATCAGGATAGTGAAGTTTTCCGGTCATAATACGGTGCCTACTCGCTGGCGGCACTCATCGAGACGAGCCAGCACCAAACGATTGGGACGCATTGTCGACGTGAGGTGACAAGACTGTGCCCGGAGGAAGTTTCCTCAGCGCATGCCAAACGCCTGACAGAACGGCCTGGCAACGACCTTCGGTCGGTTCACCAACTGCAAAGTTGGCGGTTTCTCTCTATGAGTATGGAAGACCGGTGTAGTTTTCCGAGAATACGGCCTGCATGTGCTGCGAGTCCTGCAAATGGGCGAGCTCGCTGACCATTATTTTCTCGTCAAAATCGGATTGCGATGATGTCGGGTGAAGCATTGTGGTCATCCACCAGCTGAAACGCATCGTCTTCCAGACTCTTGTCAGGGCTTTGTAAGAGTATTCCTCAATGGCTTGCCAGTCGTTGTCTTCATAGTAACGCATCAAGGCCTCGTGAACATAAAAAACATCCGAAACGGCCAGATTGAGGCCTTTGGCCCCGGTTGGGGGCACGATATGAGCGGCGTCACCACACAGTAGCAGCCGCCCGTCTCGCATGGTATTGGCCACATATGCTCGCAGCGGGGCCAGGGATTTCTCAATGGAATCTCCCGTGGTCATGGTATCACTGACAGCACTTGGCAACCGCAACTTCAACTCGTTCCAAAATCGTTCGTCGGACCAGTTGTCCACGTTGTCTTCAACAGGAACTTGAATGTAATATCGTGACAACGCATGCGACCGCATTGAGGCTAAGGCAAATCCTCTTGGGCTTCGGCTATAGATCAGCTCCTCGCGCGCCGGAGGGGTTTCGGAAAGTATTCCAAGCCAGCCAAATGGCAACTGGACATGGTTCAACGGACTCCGATTGGCCCGGATGGTCTTATTGCTGATGCCATGAAAGCCATCACAGCCCACCACAAATTCACAGGAAACCGTTCGGGTCTGACCAGCATGCTCAAAGTGGACGCGGGGTTTTTGGCCTTCGTGTCCTTGGATGCCTTGTACCTTGGCCTCATGCAGAATGTGAACCTCATTCTGATCCAAGGCCTTGTACAGGTCCCGGGTAACTTCCGTTTGTCCATAGACGGTCACCCATTTTCTGGTCAGCTTCTTGAAGTCGACGCGAAAGAGATCGGAACCGTTTGAGAGATAGACTCCGTGATGAGTCAGACCCTCTTGCAACAATCGCTTTCCCAGACCAATTTCAACCAGTTGGTTGACCGTACCGGTTTCCAGCACACCGGCTCTGATCCGCGAAAGAACGTATTGCCGGGTTCTTTGCTCCAAAACAAGAACTTCGATGTTTTGGGCGGCAAGCTTGGAAGCCAGCAACAGGCCGGACGGCCCGCCGCCAACAATTACGACTTGGACGTGCAATTCAGCCTCGAATTATCCGTGAAGAGCAGACCGTTGAAGGACTATGAAATCAAGAGAGGTTAATGCCCTTTCCACTTGATGGAGCAGCCGATTGAAGGAGTTTGATGTCGCGGGCCGTTGCCAGTGGCGATGATTTGCTTCATTGCGATGACCAGATCACGGTCTCTTTGGTCACTCAATGAACCGGTGCTTCCGGCATCGTCAAGTCGTCCGCGGTAGTTGAGTTCAAGATCCGAATTGAAACCAAAAAAATCCGGTGTGCATTGCGCGTTGTAAGCCTTGGCAACAGCTTGTGATTCATCATGCAGATAAGGAAAAGGCAACTTGTGGGCCGAGACAAATTCAGTCATTCTTTCGAATGAATCGGCGGGGTAGGTCGTGGCGTCGTTTGAACAGATGGCTGCAATCTTGACGCCGACCGTCATAAGTTCGCGACAGTCGAATGCCAGCCGTTCCATTGCCGCAATGACATAGGGGCAATGATTGCAAATGAACATGATGAGGACAGCCGTTCCATCGGTCAGGTCGTCCAGAGAAACGACTGAGCCATCGGTTGATGGCAACTCAAAATCTCTCGCTTGCCAGCCAAACTCGCACACGGGTGGTCGAACAGCCATTGTAAACTCCAAAATCTTACATGGTAGACTATGCTGGGGCGGAATGCAAACCAAGTGCGGCTGAAGTCAGACGATCTATGTTTGCCTTGTATGTATCCGGTTGATCGGGGTGACCATGAGCAAAGACGGATGTGCCGGCCACGAGCACGTTGGCTCCGGCAGCAGCAATCTCGCCGGCATTGTGAACCGTCACCCCGCCATCGACTTGAAGATGGATATCCCTCGGTCCGATCAGGTCGGACAGCCTTGCGATCTTGTTCAGTTGGCTTGATATGAATTTCTGTCCACCCCAACCCGGATTGACGGTCATAACGCAGACCAGATCAACGAGATCAAGCACTTCTTCCACCATTGTCACCGGAGTCCCGGGGTTAATGGCGACTCCGGCCTTGACGTTTGATGCCGTGATGGTCTGAATGTCCCTGAGCAGATGCGGGCTGGCCTCACAGTGAATGGTGACGATGTCGGCGCCGCTATCCAGAAAAGCGTCCAGGAGGCCGGTAATTGGCGTGATCATCAGATGTACATCGATTATGCCCTGCACATATTTCCGCAAAGCCGAAACAACGGCGGGTCCAATGGTCAGGTTCGGCACAAAGTGCCCGTCCATGACGTCAACGTGAATCCAATTGCCGCCAGCCTTCTGGAGGGCGGAACACTCGGCCCCCAGATTGGCGAAGTCGGCACTCAGAATGGACGGGGCAATCGTGATGTTTCGGGAATTCATCAGTTCTTGAATTCACAAGGAGTCTTACTCGACTCGATTTTGGATCAAATCATCGACAACCGCAGGATCGGCAAGAGTGGAAGTATCGCCGAGGTTTTCGAAATCATTCTCGGCAATCTTGCGCAGAATACGGCGCATGATCTTTCCCGAACGGGTCTTGGGTAACCCGGGTGCCCACTGAATTCTGTCCGGCTTGGCAATGGGACCGATCTCCTTGCGAACCCAAAGTTCAAGTTCCTTTTTGAGAGCATCGGTATAATCGTGGCCGGCGATCAAGGTGACATAGGCATAGATGCCTTGACCTTTCAGGTCATGGGGGAAGCCAACGACAGCGGCTTCGGCGACTGTCGTGTGTGCGACCAGAGCACTCTCAATTTCGGCAGTGCCCATGCGATGTCCGGAAACGTTCAGAACGTCGTCGACACGGCCCGTGATCCAGTAGTCACCGTCTTCGTCCCGGCGGCATCCATCGCCGGTAAAATAGTATCCTGGATAGGCCTGAAAGTATGTCTCCATGAAGCGCTGGTGATCGCCGAAGACAGTTCGCATTTGACCCGGCCAGCTGTCGGCCATGCACAGAACGCCTTCGGCAACGGTATCCTTGATTACCTTTCCTGATTCAGGTTCCAGAACGACCGGCTTGATTCCAAAGAATGGTTTTGTAGCCGACCCCGGCTTGGCCGGCATGGCGCCGGGGATTGATGTCAGGAGATGACCGCCGGTTTCTGTTTGCCACCATGTGTCAACGATGGGGCATAGCCGTCTTCCGACCTTTTCATTATACCAATTCCAGGCCTCGGGATTGATCGGCTCGCCAACAGTGCCGAGAACTTTCAACGAGGAAAGGTCACAATGTTCGACCCATTGGTCACCCCGCGCCATCAGGGCTCGAATTGCCGTGGGAGCGGTATAGAATTGATTGACCCTGAACTTGTCGCATACTTGCCAGAATCGATCCGGCTCCGGATATGTCGGAACACCTTCGAACATCAGAGTTTTTGCGCCATTGGCCAAGGGGCCGTAGACAATGTAGGTGTGCCCGGTGACCCATCCCACATCAGCCGTGCACCAATAGACATCGCCGTCTTGATAGTCGAAGACATATTTGTGAGTCATTGCCGCATAAACCAGATATCCGCCGGAAGTGTGCACTACGCCTTTGGGCGTTCCAGTGGAACCTGATGTGTACAGGATAAAGAGCGGATCCTCGGCTCCCATGATCTCGGGAGAGCACTCATTCGATACCTCTTGAGATAGTTTTGAATAATCAAGATCACGGTTCTCATCCCAGGCAACGTCGCCATTGGTTCTCCTGACAACGAGCAGCTTCACTGTATCTGAACAAGATTCCAAGGCTTCATCAGCGTTGGACTTCAAGGGTGTCACTCGTCCTCCTCTCGGGGCTTCATCGGCCGTAATCACCACCTCGGCGTGGCAGTCATTAATGCGGCTGGCCAGAGCATCTGAACTGAACCCGGCAAAGACGATCGAATGAATTGCTCCTATGCGGGCGCAAGCCAGCATGGCATACGCGGCTTCCGGTATCATTGGCAAGTAGATGACAACTCGGTCCCCTTTGCCGACGCCCAAAGAATTCAGCACGTTGGCCATCCGACAGGTCTGATCATGAAGTTCCTGATAGGTGATGAACTTGGTTTCATCTTCGGGGTTATCCGGTTCCCAGATCAGGGCAGTTTGATTACCTCTGTCGGCCAGATGGCGGTCAATGCAGTTCGCGGAAACATTGAGCTGGCCATCCTCAAACCACTTGATCGACACGTCCGGGTAATGATAATTGACATTTTTGACCACAGTAAAGGGAGTAATCCAGTCAATTTGCTTGGCCTGTTCAGCCCAAAATCCTTCGGGGTCCGAGATGGATTTTTCCTGCATCAGAGCGTGAGACTTGGCGTCAATCAGCGCTTTGGCAACGAACTCTCGTGATGGATGAACGACTTTCTGATTCATGCTTTCCTTACCTCCATTTTCCCTTGCTCTGAGGCGTGTTCCCTCAGCCATTTGTTGCCCGCGCATAGACACTATGGCGGATGCAGTTTAGCAAAAATTTCATTTGATGACGTTTTTTGGGAATTATATCAATCGGTACCATTTTCCTGTTAAAATCTGAGATCCAGTGATTATCTGATAGTGTCGTAGATGACAATAAATAACTGGAATTGAAAACGGAATTTCTTGGACTGGGGTATAGACGTTTCGTCCAGCCGGGGCCGTGCTGGTGTTGTTGTGAAGACATCAACGCGGCTGACCAAAAGGACGGAATGCCACGAACATCATACAGGTTTTCGAGCGGTTTCCCTATCAGGCGGACTGCATCGTGCGCTTGGAAAAGCGTACGCCGCATCACCACCATTGCTATGAGTACAAGACGAGCTTCGGCGTGACGGTCGGGACCGTCTTCCACCACACGCACCATCAATAGTTGGCGGGCGAGATAGGCCATCCGAAGCTCCGGAAACACCTAATCGGCGTCATAGCCATCATACGTGCCGCCTTGAACTGGGACGGCTTTCGCCGTGCTCTTGCCCGAGCCTACCCGAAGCGGTTCGAGGATCGCTCACCCGTACTCGGAGACAACGGATGAACGCCATGATGCTGTACGAGGATAACGTTATAGAGGCTGTGGTGGGCCATCTTAAGCAACGCGGATGGTGCATCATAAGCACAGCCAGCGCTCGCACCAAACAGCGCGGTCACGACATTCTGGCGGCGAAGGACGGGGCAACTCTCGTTGTTGAGGCCAAAGGTGCCACGTCAAGCGATCCTAAGAGTGCCAGACGCGGTCAAGAATTCGACATGGGGCAGAAGCGCAGTCATGTCTCCAGAGCACTCTACACGGTGGTTTCCATTGTCAGTACCGATAGGCATCAAGCGGCACTTGCGGTACCCTCAGACGCTGGCCACCGCGAGTTGATAGACGACATCGCACCCGCCCTCGCTACACTCAACGTGACGGTGTTTCTCGTCAACAAAGATCTAACCGTTGAGACTCGCCGGCCTGTCGCGGGCAGGCTACCGAATGTCGGCTGAAATACAATAGGGCTTACATCGTTAACTTGAAATCAAGGGTGCCAGGCCGATACGCTGGACTGTGAGGGGATTGCGTCCGATACTTCTCGTTACGACCGCAAACCACGCGGGACTGTTCGTGCGTGTCGTGGCGAAAGCGAGCTTTTGCCGTTTGCCGGTATATCTCGTATCTCAAGGGCTTAGCCCGCATGAAGTTGTACCACAACATCACGGTAAATTTGTTCACATAAAGCTTCGGAACCACTCAGAATCTGACTATCGAGTTAGATATATAAGTTCCTTTTAATTTATGAGTTCATTGCCTAGACATATTACAGACCATGATTGAAGTGTAGTGTTTCATGATAAAAGGGTATTACTTTTTGCATTGTATTTCCAGCAGTTATGATGAAGATCTAAGAGTATTGGGAGAAGGTGTTCCTATTCAGGTGAAGATGGCCCAGAGTACTCGACTTACCATCAAGGTTTGAGCAACGTCCGGTTGAAATGCAATGTTATCTTGAGGGTTAGGGCCTTGTTGCGTACATTACCAAGGTTAAAGATACGATCTAATTGATCGACGAGGGCATTCAGATAATGGGTGATAGAACCGCCGTGTGTTACATGAAAGTCAAGCATCAACCAGCAGCTGGGGTAATAGATTTGTTTTGTGGGGCGGGTGCTTTATCGCATGGTTTTTTTCTGGAAGGTTTTTCTGTTGCCTGCGGTTACGATATCGACGAAAGTTGCCGATATCCCTTTGAGACAAACAACGATGCACCGTTTATAAGGGCTGATATTGCAGCAATTGAAGCCACAGAATTGAACGCAGAATTTCCCAAATCATTACCACGGGTTCTTGTTGGGTGTGCACCGTGCCAACCATTTTCACTTTATTCGCGGGGTCGCGAGGATTCTAACTGGAAGCTGCTGGAAGATTTTGGCCGATTGGCAGTCTCTGTCGGACCAGACGTTATTTCAATGGAAAACGTTCCACAGGTATTGCAATTCAAGAGCGGTGCTATCTTTGACCGATTCATTAACACTTTGAATCATAGTGGCTATACTGTGCGTTGGATGGTTGCAAAGTGTCCACAATTTGGTGTGCCCCAAGCGCGGGCCCGTCTTGTGCTTATTGCTTCCAGGCATGGTAAGCCAGAGTTGCCGGAGCCGACTTATTCATCGGATGAATATTTGACTGTTAAAGACGTCATTAGCGATATGCCTCAACTTGAGGCTGGGGGTGTGGACGATGATGACCCTCTGCACCGAGCCAGCCGGATGTCCCAGTTAAACCTGCAGCGTATTAGGTCATCGACCCCCGGTGGCACTTGGAGAGATTGGGACAAGAAATTGATTGCAGTATGCCATCGACAGAATACTGGAAAGAGCTATGGTGCTGTTTACGGCCGTATGCGTTGGGACCGCCCAGCACCAACACTCACAACACAGTTCTATGGATTTGGAAACGGTCGCTTTGGGCACCCTGATCAAGATCGTGCACTCTCTTTGCGCGAGGGCGCAATACTGCAAACCTTCCCACGTAATTATACTTTTGTACCTAAAGGCGATTCTCCGACATTCAAGCAACTTGGTCGCATGATCGGTAATGCTGTGCCTGTTAACCTCGCTCGTGCAATAGCAAAAGCCATCGTACGCCACTTGGAGGCCGTCAAATGAAGCGACCACTTGAAATGAAGATCAGTCTAAATGTTTTGGAGCATTTGGGAATGAATCTTTACAGTACGACCCCGGCAGTTTTATCGGAGATCGTGGCAAATTCTTGGGATGCTGATGCCACCGAAGTTTCTGTCTGCTTGGACCAGAAGAATAACACCATTTCAATTCAGGATAATGGCATCGGGATGACTCGAGATGAAGTTGTGAATCAATTTCTAGAGATCGGATATCGTAGGCGCATTAAACTCGGCGCCAGAACGCCGCTTCGGAAGCGTGATCCGATGGGACGCAAGGGAATTGGTAAATTGTCTTCATTCTCTATTGCCCGAGTAGTTTCCGTCTACACGATTAAAGATGGCGAGAAAACTGCGTTCGCGATGGACGCGAAGAAAATCAAGAAATGCATTGAAGTAAATGACGGCGTTGGCTATGAGCCGGACGAGCTAGATGATTGGCCTAAACAGTTTCTCAAGGGGACTTTAATAAAGCTTACCGATCTACAACGACGCACAAGTCAACTTACCCAAAAAGGCCTCCGCCAACGATTGGCGCGTCGTTTCTCAGTTATAGGGCCAAAGCATGACTTTAAGGTGGTAGTTGACGGTACACAGGTTCAACCAAGTGATAGGGGGTATTACGAGCGTATTGAATATCTTTGGACATATGGTGATCAGTCAGAATTAATGCCGTTCTTTAAGAATCTATCTCAAGAAAGAGAATCCGTCGACCGAACCCAAGCCATCAATACCGGCGATATAGAAATTACTGGATGGATTGGCACGGTCAAGCGACCGGAATTTCTGAAGGACGACGAGAACGAGAACCTCAACCGAATCGCCGTCTTCATGCGTGGCAAGCAAGCACACGAAGACATATTGGATGGATTCGGTGAGAAGGAAATATACGCTGACTATGTTGTAGGTGAGTTGCACTGCAATGATCTTGACCGAGACAATGATGAGGACATTGCTACTAGTAGCCGACAAGCCTTAAAGGCTGATGATCCGCGTTTTCAAGCCTTACTCAAAATTATCCATCAAGAGCTTCGAAACGTTGCAGGTTGCTGGAGTGACTGGCGCCGCAGGGACGGTGCCCGAGTACTGACACGGGATATACCCGAGGTTTCGGATTGGCTGGAGGAACTGACCGGAGACACCAAGAAAAAAGCTGAGCGATGGATAGGACGGTTGAACACCATGCGCACCGGGAAACAAACCGAAAAACGCGAGTTGCTGAAGGCATCCATACTCGCTTTCGAGAGCTACCGGCGCAAGGAACAGTTGGATTACCTAGACCAACTTACCAACGAAGATATCAAGCCGATTCTTTCTGTCTTTAATGATATTGACGATTTGCAGTTGAGCTATTATGGGCAGATCGTAAAGCTCAGACTTGGAGTAATAACTGCTCTAGAGACAAAATTGAACGCAGACAAAAAGGAAACCGTCATTCGCGACCACATCTTTGATCACCTGTGGCTGTTGGATGCTGGATGGGAAAGAGTTAAGGGATCAGAGGGAGCAGAGAAGAGTATCGCCAAATTTCTCCAATCCAACAGCGACGAACTAACACCCGACGAAAAAAAGGGAAGGATTGACATCGGTTATCGAACAGTGTCAGGTCGACATGTCATAATCGAGTTGAAACGCGGCTCAGTCTCAACATCCGTAGACGAACTCACAAGGCAAATACGCAAGTATCGCTCAGGTGCCATTAAGTTAATCAGGAAGACGGACTACTCTGACTGGCCTCTTGATATAATATGCCTCGTAGGAACTCCACCTCCAGAATGGCATGATGACCCAAAAAGTGTTAGTAAACAGCTAGCCGCGTTGGATGCTCGATTACTGTTTTATAACCAACTTTTAGGTAGTTCGCAGCAGGCCTATGCTGATTATCTTGAAGAGCACAAAAAAATTGATCGCCTCTGGAAGGTGTTCCAAGGTATTGACGATTTCGTAGCTGCTGATTAGCCAAACTTACGAGGGATATCGGCTCTACATCGGCCGGATCAATGAATCACACCGTTTCACTCTTAAACTTATTGCGCGGCCGATATTCTGACATGGTCAAATAGCAGTCCAGAATTAAACAAACAAAAACGACCCTGAGGTCTAGAAATCCGAATTAATACCAAAAACAGACTGTGCAAGCGATAGTCCGAGTTGTGCTGCAAGTACAGGAGGAACCGCGTTACCAACTTGGGTGAACTGCCGAGCTGTTGAGCCAACGAAAGTATAATTATCCGGGAAAGTTTGCAGTCGTGCACACTCTCTGACGCTTAGCGTTCTTGGTATTTCAGGATGCAAATGCGAACGGCCTCCACCATTTGTTCCACCTGCTATCACCGTCTTTGATGGTCGGCAGGGAGATAATCTATCTACTCGTCCGAGCCAGTCGCGTTGGCCATAATCTAGAAGCGTATATCTCATGACGGAGTTTAGCTTGTGAGACCGTGTTTCAGTGTTTGGGGCTTTTCCTTGCTTCTGATGGAGCACAGAGCCCGCACCATACTTTATTTCTTCTGGGGTTGGAAAAATCACCGTCCTTCTGGTCCGTGTTCCAACCACAAATAGGCGGTTTCGGAATTGGGGAACGCTATAGTTAGCCGCATTGAGGACAGTAGGCGATTGAACCTCATACCCTAATTCCTCTAAGTCTCTGATCACCTCAGAAAGTTGTTTTCCCCCGTCTAGATCGCGTAATCCTGGAACATTCTCTATCAGAAAACATGCAGGTCGGAAGTGCTTGATGATAGACACATAGTCGAAGAGCAGATTGCCGTTCTTCTCATTGCTAAAACCAACGCGCTTGAAATTGGATTCTACCTTAGAGAACCTCTGGTTGGCTGCAATGGAGAAGGGTTGGCAGGGTGGACCACCCGCGAAAATACCTTCAAAATTTACTGTGATAATTGATTCTAGTGCAGCAATTACCTCCGAGACTCTTGATATGTCACCAGAATCAGTTGGAGGTCCAAAAACCCTCCATTCGGGTCGGTTTTTACGAAGCGTTTTACAGAACAGCTCATTGAATTCGAAAGCAGCCAAGTGTTTGAAACCGGCTGTTTCAAAACCAAGATCAATACCACCACAACCGGTAAAAAAACTGACTATTGGTATTTTGTGCTCGAATCCTCTAAAATCATTTAGAGTTCGTGGCATACTACCAGTCCAGACCTCTTCATGAGAGCGTTGGTATGTCAAATCATCAATGGTGTTTCCAAAGTAAGAAAGGGCTTCAGAAAGTTCTATTCTTTCTCGCTCTGCAAATGCAAAAATTTCATTTTGCTTTTGAGAAGATACGGGCGTCACTGCTTGGTTTGCGGTACCATCAAGCATTGGAGTATCCCTTGATTATCTCTCCTTTCGCTCTGGTATAGACATCGTGAGCTTCCTTTTCGTTAAGAAAGTCTTGCCTTTTTACAGCTTTGAGGTGGCAATCGTAGAAACGATGTATTGCCCTGTGGCAAGTCGGACAAACAGGAGTTAAATCCTCCAGTTTTGTACCCGTCTTGGAATCCACTCGTGTCCCTGAAGAAAGTGGCAGGATATGGTGAAGGTCAAGAATGCGATCTGTCCAAGGGTACTTTTTCTTTGTGTCTATGTGGCAAGCGTCACAGACGGTTGTTGACATACGGTCGAAGAAAAAAGCTCGCAGTTTTGAGTTGCGTTCAATGACTATATGCATCTTTTTAGCCTTACTGCCTTCAGAGAAACCGTCATAAAGTTCGTCTGAACCGCTTGGTGTTTTGTAGTTGAAGAGATTACGCTCGCCGCCATCGAACAAGGCCGCAAGCCGTTGAATTTCTAAACCGCCATCGGCCTCATGAGGACCAGATATAGGACGAATACCTTGAAACATATTCAACGCGTCTTTTTGGCTCAGAGACGTGATGATGTTGCCCCCATCACTGTGAAGATATGAAATCTGGGAAATAAACTTAATGCTTTCACGTGCCTGCCGTGGGTTTGCACTCCTTCCGATAGGCACATAAGCGCTACAATTGTGCATTAGGTCTAGAAATGCAGTGACGTTTTCTGTGCCTACAAATTCACTATGTATGTAGGCACCGATCACCTCGTGGATTGATGTGATCGGCTCGTTTAGGTCAATAACCTTCGCCATAAGATATTTGAGCGAAAAACAAAGGGGGTATCGAACTGTCTTGCAGGCGGAAATGATGTCCCAGCCTTTAAGGGCTGGTGATGGATCTGTTGTAGCTTCAACTAGAAAATGCAGATACTCGTCGCACGTGACTGCACCTGCTTGCGAAAGAAGCTGTGCAACAGGCGTAGGAATAACCCTACCATCATTCTCACTGATTAACAGACATAGTTTGAAAATGCGGGAGTAATTTCGCCATGGCGAGTGCGTCGATGGCGCTGCAAATGACAATCCTGTCTCATCGCGAATGCGATTAGGATCGCTTCGTGTCCACGTATGTTTCGCGACAAAGCAAGCTATCTTCCTCAAGGCATCATACTGGAAGTATGACATTCGTCCTTGATCCCAATGCCACATTAAACTTTTGTCCTCCTGTTCACGACTCCACCTTCGATTCGGGGCTATTTTCATCAATAATATCCTATGGATTTAGGAAATCACAGAATTAACGAACAGGCATGAAGGGGTCAAGAAACTTGACCTAATGGGGTTTGTTTTTTTGATACTTCCTTGAGATTCAGCAATCAGATGCCGATATGACGTCGGACTATTTTCATCGGTCATGATGGGGCTTCGTGCAGTCTCTGCTCGTTCAGCCTGCTCAAACCATGTATGATATGCAAGCGTCTGGACGCCGTGGATCCGTGGTGGGTCAGTGTTTCATGACCCTTCTCTGCTGCGGCAGGGTCTAGAGGGGTTCACGATGTTCGGCGGGTACTATCGGATGTCGATCGATGGCCCCCTTCAGTCCGACACCATTCATTGCGACAACTGTCAGACCCAGACCCATCGCGATGGCACGGTGTCTTATTCGTATCTGATACTTACCGGAGTGTTGGTGTATCCCGATTACAAGACGGTGTCTCTTCTGGCTCCGGAGATGATCGGTCGTGGCTATGGGTCAAGAATGACTGCGAGTACCGGGCGGGTTTGCGGTTTGTAGCGGACTTTCGGCGTGAGCATCCGACATGACGGCTTGGCGTCCAAGGGATCTGATATCAAGCATCTGGACGAGCATGACCTTCGATATATCATCGTGGACGAGCCGGGCGATCATGCCAATCTATTTGGCTGGGTGAATATTAATAATGAAGTGATGGTCTATGAGACCCAGGAGAAGGCGCCCAATGATGCTGCGGTCAGCTTCCTAATGGTTTGATTTAATCATATAATACCCATTTTTCCAGGACTGCACCCAGTCCTTTGGCGCCTTGCTCCACCGAAAGGGACGAGCCTGATGTTCGTTATGGTGGGCAATGAACCCTTCCACCGCTGCGATGCACTCCGCCAGCGAGTTGAAGATGGCATGCTTGAGCCGCTGGCGGGCCAGTTTCGAGAAAAAGCCCTCCACCGCATGGACCCATGACGCCGAGGTCGGCGTGAAGTGAAAGTGCCAGCGCGGATGATCCGCCAGCCATTCCATAACCGTGGCCGACTTGTGCGAGGAGACGTTGTCCAGAATGACATGGACATCCCTGTCGGCGTCCAGGCCTTCGGCCACATGGTCGAGAAAGGCGACGAAGTCCTCGGAGCGGTGGCGTTCGGTCATGCGGCCCGTGACGCAACCCGTGGCGACATCCAGGGCGGCCAGAAGGCATGTGGTGCCATGGCGGACATAGTCATGGGTGCGGGTCGCGGTGTGTCCCGGGGTCATGGGCAAGGGCTTCTGGGTGCGCCCCAAGGCCTGGATCTGAGGCTTCTCGTCGATGGACAGCACGACCGCATGGTCCGGCGGGTTCACATACAGACCGACGACATCACGGATCTTCTGGGCAAAGGCCGGGTCGCGGGAGACCTTGAAGGTCGACACCCGATGGGGGTACAGCCGGTGCCGGCGCAAAATGGTGCGGACACTCGACATGGCCACGCCCGTCTCATGGGCCAGGGCCTTAAGCGCCCAGTGTCAGGATTATGCGGGCTCGCCAGACATGCTTCTGAGGCGACTGCGGATGGTCGCGGACCTCTTCCAGGCGTTGGCGGTCGGCGGCGGACAGGATAACGGGTGGACTTGGCCATGAGCAGCTCCGTGTCAGTGGAATGAAGGGTCCCGCCATAAGTGTCGGCTGAAAGCAGGGACGGACATCCGACCAATAATAGGAGCTGTTTGTTTCAATTTAACCACTAGAGTATACGCTGATGAGGCCGACCAACTAGATTTCGTTCTGGTCATGGCTATCGGCACCTGTCCAACATGGTGATCACCCTGGCGATGTTGATCGACATGATTGTGGAGCAGTGCTGTCAGTTGTTTCAGCCGCCCTGACGCAAGCGGGGGAGGGCAGCGAGTGCTCCGGGTGTTCAGGCTAAAGTCTGAGGCGAGACGGCGACGCACCGCGTTCCCTGAAGCAGACAGGCAGACCGTGTTCCAACCGTGAGAGAAAGCGGGTGGTTACCAGGAAAACGACACGCAAAATGGCCGGTTTTTGTCTTGGTAAATCGTCATAACATCTTCGGATTCGTGACAGTCCATCCTATTTCGGTTGATTATGTCCTTAAGGGGAATTACTGGTCTGTGAAATACCCGATTGACACAACGCATCAAATCTATAGTATTAAATCTTATGTAAGCTGAAGGGCTTTGAATTCAAGATGTCGGAGGCTTGAAAGAGTATTGGTTGATCCGATAAAATGATCCGTACGAAAATTAGAGACTTTTTCCATCAGCCGCTACATAATCCCCGGGTTTTTTCTCACTAAATTGACGGGGGCTTTGCGAATACGAATTTGGCTCGGAAAGTTGATGAAGCCCAACCTGTATTCCATTGATGATCTTGAGTTTCCGGCTGTGCTGCCGATGGGCGAGTGCTCGCTGCTAGCAATTTTCCATAGCAACCCATCGCCCGAGATCAGTCACAAAATTCTGGCTTTCGATAGTTACGTTAGATCAAAGGGTCATGCCGGCATCAGGGAGACTGTTCCGGCTCTGAGATCTTTGCTGATCCATACTGACCCGAAAAGTGCAAACATTTACGAGGTGGAGGACTTCTGCAAACAATTGCTGGCAGGGGATGAGTATCTTCAAGGGTTTCAAATTCGTTCCCGCAGCTATCGGATTCCTGTTGTTTACGGTGGAGCAAGTGGACCTGATCTGAGCAATCTATGCCAGTTGATGAGATTGAGTGAGCGCGAGGCAATTGAATTGCATTCGAGTGTCAAGTTGAGGGTGATCTGCTTGGGGTTCTCACCGGGATTGACATATCTGGCCGAGTTGCCGAAGGAGTATGACATACCGCGCAAGAACACCTACAGCGGCGGCGTGCCACCCGGTTCAGTCTTGGTCGCGAACAGACAGACGGTATTCCCGGCAACTGAAATACCAACGGGCTGGCACAGAATAGGGGTTTCACCCGTAGTCGGCTTCCGACCGGAGAAGAAAAGACCGTTCCTTTTCAGTCCCGGAGATTCAATATGTTTTTATCCAATCGCGGCAACTGAGACATCCGCAACAGATATCGAACGTTTATGGTCTTCGATCGATGAGCGTGAAGATACTTGAACTCCACGGTTCTGCTACCTTTCAGGACCAAGGGCGATCAGGCTTTCAGCGGTATGGCGTTTCATCCGGTGGGGCCATGGACAAGTATGCGCTGGCCGAAGGACAGGCGTTGCTGAACAATGATAGTGATGCCGCGGCTCTTGAACTGCAGTTGGGAGGCGGCAAGTTCGAGTGTCTCAACGATGCTTGGCTGGCCACCTCGGGAGGAGTGATGGAAGTGTTTGTGGGCTCCCGGCCAATAAGCTGGCGGACCTCATTCAAGATCAAGCAGGGTCAGATATTGACAATAGGCAAGAGACTGTCCGGCATCTACAGCTATCTGCACTTCATGGGGGGAGTCGATATACCAAAGGTATTGGGATCGCGATCGACCCACAGGGCATCCGGTTTGGGAGAAAGCCCGGAAGCGGGTACAATAATAGCGCCTCGATACCGTACCGAGATCGGACAATCAAGCACGTTGCCCGAGCCGGAGTATTTTGGTTCCAAGACCGTCCGGATCATGCTTGGGCCCCAGTCGGGCTGTTTCGAGAAAAAAGATCTTCAGGCCCTTGTCAGCAGGGAGTTTGCCATGACATCCAACCGAAATAGAATGGGGGCAAGACTTGAAACTGAAGCATTCAGAATCAAGGCTTCGCACGGTCGGACGCTAGTGTCGGATCCCATCATAGAAGGTGACATACAGGTGCCAGCCGATGGCATTCCAACTATTCTGCTCGCTGACTGCCAGCCAACAGGGGGTTATCCAAGGATTGCCACGGTCATAGGCGCGGATTTGATGAAAGTTGCTCAGCTTCAGCCCGGGGAACGGTTTCATTTCGAGTTTGTAAGCCGGGAAAAGGCGATCGTGGAATGGCGGCTGCTTCAGGCTAGGATCGCTGATCTGGCCAAGCATTTGAAGTTTCTCGTCCGAGATCCAAAAATGATGTCCAACCTTCTTCAATTCAATCTAGTCAGTGGAGTTATAAGCGGTGAATGAAAGAAAGTCGATTGATCTGAATGCTGATCTGGGTGAAAGTTTTGGCCCTTGGACAAAGGGTCTTGATTCGCAGCTCCTGAGAATTGTGTCTTCCGCCAATATCGCCTGCGGTTTCCACGCTGGAGACGCACGCCACATGATCAATACGTGCACGGAATGCCAAGTCAATGGCGTGGGCATTGGGGCCCATCCAGGATTCAGGGATTTGGCCGGTTTTGGTCGCCGAGAAATGATTGGCTACGATATAGATGAGCTCAAGGCTGAGGCCATCTATCAGATTGGTGCCCTCCTGGGCATAGCGCAATCAATCGGTTCCACGGTCAGACATGTCAAGTTTCACGGTGCCTTGGCCAACATGGCTTCGCGTGATCTGGAGTTGGCCAAGAACTTGTACGAGGCAGTCATGAGCCTATCAGACAAGCTTATCATCGTTGTCATTGCCGGAACCCGGCAGCAGCAAGCGGGCGAGGAATTGGGCATCCCGATTGCTAGAGAGATTTTTGCGGACCGCGCATACAATGCGGATGGAACATTGGTCAGTCGGTCTCAGCCTGGAGCCATGGTGCTGGATTCCGAGTTGTGTGCCGTCAACATGCTTGAAGCCGTTCAAAAAGGGTACATTCAGTCAATCAGTGGGGATAAGCTCGCAATCTCTCCCGAAACAATCTGTGTGCACGGGGACAACCGCGAAGCGATTCAAATCGCCCGAGCGGTGAGACGCTCCCTGGAAAGCGCCGGAATCACGATCAGGCCTTTCGGTTTGGGCCAAAGCGAGATAGAAGGTTAAGCGGTTTCGTCCGCAACGGGACTGGGGGCAGCAGAATCGGTCTCCACAGGTTCTTCAATGGCGTCCTCGGAGGCTTCCGGATTTGTTGAGGGGGATTGCTCCTCGGCTTCTGTCGCGGACCGCGCCACATTGACGATGACTGTGGCGATAACTTCCGGATGCAGGAGCACCTTTACGCTGTGCAGGCCGATTTCCTTGATGGGTCGATCCAGCTCAATCTGCTTTCGATCAATCGACAGGCCACTCTCGGCTGACGTGTCGGCGATATCCCTTTTGGTTACGGACCCGTACAGTGAACCCGTTTCCGACGCTTGCCGGACGATGACAAACTCCTGAGCATCAACTTTGGCCAGAACCTCTTCGGCTTCCTTCTTAAGTTCAAGATTGCGGGCCTCGATCTCGATCTGATATTTCTCGAAGTACTGACGATTCTCCTTTGTATTCTTCAGGGCTTTTTTTTGTGGAAAAAGAAAGTTTCGGGCGAAGCCGGGCTTGACCCTGACCTGATCACCCATGAGCCCGAGATTGGCTATCTTTTCAAGAAGAATGACTTCCATGATCCGGCCTCCTATTTGTGGGTATAGGGAATCAGAGCCAGGTAGCGGGCCCGTTTGATTGCGCTGGCCAACTCCCGTTGCTTGCCAGACGAGACCGCCGATATGCGACTGGGTATGATCTTTCCCCTTTCGGTCAGGAAGCCACGAAGCAACTTGACGTCCTTGTAATCGATTGTGGGCGAGTCATCCCGCGAAAAGGGACACGTACGCCTCTTTTGAAAAAAGCTTTGTCGAGCCATAATCCTAGCCTTCGCAAATTCAGGTGCTGGTTTCCATTATCGGGGTCGGCTGAGTCGAATGCTGATTGACCCTGATCGTCAGGTATCGAAGGACATCCTCATTGATGCGGAGCTTTCTCTCGACCTCAATGACCGCCTCGGCGGGTGCGTCCAGTTTTAGAAACAGATAGTGAGCCCGACGGTTCTTCTTGATGGCATAGGCCAGCTTGCGAGCCCCCCAGTACTCCTTGTCAACGACCTTGCCGCCAAGATCAACGAGCGCCCCTTCAATCTCTCCGAAAAGGCCGTCAACCTGGGGATTTGACAATTCCTGTCTGGCAATGCAGACATGCTCATAAAGGGGCATCTACAACCTCACGATCACTACAGCCGACACGCACAAGCATCAAGACCTTTCAAAACGAGTGCAAGTCGCAAAATAACTGAAAACGACATCCAAATGTCCCCGACCATCTTCAACCGGGCACATGAAGGACTAGATGTAGTCCTCAAATGGATCAAGTCCAGACAGTTGCAACTTTTTTTCGTCTCCGCGTCAATTCTCATCACGGATGATTTGTCATGACAGCAGCACTCGTATTCCCGGGACAGGGGGCACAGGAAATCGGCATGGGCAAGAGTCTGGCCGATCATTATCTGGTGGCCAGAGAGGTCTTTCAGGAAGTCGATGAGGCCCTGTCGGAAAATCTGTCGAATCTGATCTGGAACGGAACTCTCGATGAACTGACCTTGACGCAGAATGTTCAGCCGGCCTTGATGACGACATCAATGGCCACATTGAGGGTTCTGGAAGCGGAAGGGCTGGACATCAAGAAGATTGACTTTCTGGCGGGTCATAGCTTGGGTGAATATACGGCATTGTGTGCGGCCGGAGCGCTGACCCTGACTGCAACGGCACGCTTGCTGCGCTTGAGGGGCCGCTCTATGCAGGATGCTGTCAAGGTAGGCGAGGGACGAATGGCGGCGATTTTGGGTCTGGACATCGGAGCGGTCCAGGAAATTGTGAACCAGGCTGCCCAAAATCAGGTCTGTCAGATTGCCAATGACAACGATCCAAAGCAAATTGTAGTGTCAGGCCATGCTGCCACGGTCGAACGAGCCTGCCAACTTGCCACTGACAGTGGGGCCCGACGGGTGGTCATGCTGCAAGTTTCGGCCCCATTTCACTGCTCCTTGATGGAACCCGCCCAGCAAGTGATGCGGGAAGCCCTGAAGCCGGTCGCGGTGAACGATCCTACTCGGCCCGTTGTCGCCAATTACAGCGCCAGCCCGATTTACAAAGCAGAGCTTATCAAGGAATCTCTCGTCAGACAGATCACGGCTCGAGTCAGATGGAGAGAAACGATGATGCTCTTCGCGTCAAGTGGCGTGACCCGCTGCCTTGAAATCGGACCCAGAAACGTCCTCAGCGGATTGATGAGACGAACAACGCGGTCGATAAATTGCGTTTCAGCCGGTAATGCGGACCAGATCGAAAAGGCTCTCGATCTTGTACGGGGCTGATAGCTTGACAAGGCTGAAGACACGATCAAATGGAACGGAACGGATTTCGTCATCGGTAGCCATGCCAATTTCGGATGAACACCGAAAGGCATCTGATCTTGATGCACTGAACCGAACACGGGAAAGGGCATAAATTCTATGCAAATCAGCTTGAAGGGAAAAAGCGCTCTTGTAACCGGAGCATCGGGAGGGATCGGCTCGGCCATTGCCGGAGTTCTGGTTGAGGCTGGGGCCAATGTTGTCCTTTCGGGCACCCGCCAAGGCCGACTAAATGAACTCAAGGATGAACTGGCGGGCGGTGGTGGTTGCGTTGCCACCGTACCATGCAATCTGGGTCGAAAGGCAGAGATCCAGTCGCTGATTGAGCAGTCGGTCAAAGCATTTGGGACAATAGACATACTTGTCAACAACGCTGGCATAACCCAGGACAACCTGTTTTTGCGGATGAGCGAGAGTCAGGTGGAAGAAGTGATGAACGTCAATCTTGTCGCGGCCATGCTCCTTACCAAGGGCCTGATCCGATCCATGATCAAGGGCAGGTTTGGTCGCATCGTCAATATTACATCGGTCGTGGGACACACCGGCAATGCCGGACAGGTCAACTATACGGCCTCCAAGGCCGGCATGGTCGGCTTTACCAAGTCGTTGGCCCAAGAGGTGGCCGCCCGCGGGGTCACGGTCAACTGTCTGGCTCCCGGGTTTATCGCCACCGAGATGACCGGCAAGCTGACCCAAGACCAAAGAACCGCGATTGCGAGCACCATTCCGATGAACAGAATCGGCCAGCCCGAGGATGTGGCCAGCGGGGTACTGTTTTTGGCCTCTGACCAGGCATCTTATATCACTGGCCAGACCTTGCACATCAATGGCGGTTTGGCTATGATCTGATCGAATCGGAATGATGGCCCTTTAATTTTCTGGGTTTGAATTATCTCTCTGTGACAGTGAGTTGAAGTTGGATCGTTCCAATTTCGGACGTGCTGGCATGACAGAGGGTCATGCTGTTTTGTCGGCGATGATTCTGGGCCGATTGTACGCGTTTGTTGCTATGAAAGGAGTTCAATATGGATAGTGTCGAAGCAAGGGTACGCAAGATTGTGGTCGAAAATCTGGGAGTGGATGCAGAGGCTGTGGTTCCCTCTGCTTCATTCATTCAGGATTTGGGCGCCGACAGTTTGGATACCGTTGAATTGGTCATGGCATTCGAGGAAGAGTTTGACATTGAAATCAAGGATGAGGATGCGGAATCGATCAATACCTTCGAAGATGCTGTCAACTTTATTGAGGCGGCCCAAAAAAGTTAGCGAAAGAGTTGTTCGACATTTCCTGAGCAACGAACTTCTCCTTGCGGGGAGCAGGTTGCATGCCGGCAGTGAGCCCGCGAGACTTACATGGCGAAGGCAGCCGGCAGTTCAGCGACAACATGAGGGGTGGGGTTCCACGGATCCAGCATGATAGTCTATCCCGTGATACAAATACTGGAGGGCAAGTGTGTCAGCCTTGAGCGGGGTGATTTGTCAAAACCCATTGTTTGGCATCATGACCCCTTGAATACAACCAAGGAGTTCGCCGAGGCGGGTGCAGCGTGGTTGCATGTCACGGACTTGGACGGCATCAGCGGCTCCACTCGGAACGAGGAACTAATAACAGACATAATCCGACAGGCTGGAATTTCTGTTCAACTGGGTGGTGGAATTCGATCCTTGGCGCAAGCGGAACATTGGATCGAGCTTGGAGCGGGGAGAATCGTCTTCGGCACACTTGCCGTAATCAATCCCTATGCAGTCAAGGAGATGGCCAAGCTCTATCCTGACCAGGTGGTTCTAGCTCTGGACATCTGGCAAGGCAAGGTCATGATTCAAGGTTGGCAGGAAACCGGAGCCATCGCTCCGCACGATTTTGTTCATGCCTATCACAACATCCCGCTGGCCGGCATAGTCATTACCGACGTGGACAGCAGCATTGATGATCTTGAAAGCACTTTGGAGCAGTTGACAGAACTCGCCCAGATAGCTACCAGCCCAGTCATTGCCAGTGGAGTCGTGCGAACCAAGGAGGATATCAAAAGATTAACCGGGATTTACAACGTACAGGGTGTTTTTGTCGGTCAGGCCTTGTATAACAGACGACTTAGCATTGAAGACATTTTGTAGGATCAGGCACTCATTCGCAGCCGGTCGGGCCGCTTGGAACAGAACCGGGCGCATAACGACAAGAACGTGGGGGCAGGAAATTTGCGAAGAGTGGTAATTACCGGATTGGGTATGGTAACCCCCTTGGCCTGTGGCGTCGGGCCGACATGGGGCCGATTGCTTGACGGCAACAGCTCCAGCCGTACAATCACGAAGTTTGAAGCCTCTCACCTGATCACGAACTATGCATGTGAGATTCCACGGAATCAACCCGATGGACTGGTTGAGGAGGACTGGTTGCCTCTTCGCGAGCGCCGAAAGATTGATGATTTCATCTTGTATGCCTTGATTGCCACACGTCAGGCTGTAAAAGATGCCGACTGGTCTCCGGTCAGCGAAGCAGGAAAGGTTCGAACCGGTGTCATCGTTGGCTCCGGCATTGGAGGTTTGCAATCAATCGCCGATACGGCCATGTTGCTCAGGGACAAGGGACCTCGAAGGATTTCTCCCTTCTTCATTCCGGGATCTTTAATCAACCTGGCCTCGGGTCAGATATCCATTCGTCATGGTTTCAAAGGGCCCAACCAGTCCTCCGTGACCGCCTGTGCAACGGGAGCGCATGCGATCGGCGATGCTGCAAAGATAATTCGAGATGATTGGGCGGATGTTATGATTGCCGGTGGGTCGGAAAATCCAATTTGCGAATTGGGAATTGCAGGATTCAACGCCTGCAAGGCGTTGTCGACAGCCTGGCGGGATAGTCCGGAACGAGCCAGCCGCCCCTTTGACAAGGATCGGGACGGGTTTGTCATGGGCGAGGGGGCCGGCGTTGTCGTGCTAGAAGAGTATGAGCACGCAAGGCGACGCAAGGCAACCATTTATGCCGAACTGACTGGATATGGCCTTTCGGGTGATGCATCGCACATAACGGCGCCAGCCGAAGATGGCGACGGCGGATTTCGGTCCATGACCATGGCCGTCAACATGGCCGGAATAGAGGCGACGGAACTGGATTACGTCAATGCCCATGGAACGTCTACCATGGCCGACACGATTGAACTTTCGGCCATTGAGAGGCTAGTGGGAAAAGGTCTAAAAAAAGTCTCGATATCATCAACGAAATCATCGATTGGACACTTGCTGGGAGCAGCCGGTGCCGTGGAAGCCGTTTTCACAGTTCTGGCGATCAGAGATCAGGTCGTTCCACCGACCATAAACCTTGATAATCCCGTTGTTGACGGTCGGTTTGATCTTGTGCCCCATGAGAGCCGCCCCCGAGAAATAAACCACGTTCTGTCGAACTCTTTTGGTTTTGGCGGTTCCAACGCAACCCTTGTATTCAGCAAGGTGTGATTCGGTGCTGCAGAATTTTCTGTCAGCCCTGTTTGCCCTGTGTGCAATCATAGTGATGCTGCTTGCCGGCAGTGCATATTACATGTATTTGGACTTTGGGCATGAAGGGCCATTGACCAATCCAACATTTTTCTCGGTGACTCGAGGAGAAAACCTGACCTCAGTGGCCCACCGGCTTCATTCCGAGGGAGTCATTGGTAGCAGTCTCGTGTTCCAATTTGGAACTTTTGTGAAGAACAAGCGTTCCAGGGTCCAATTCGGCCATTTCGAGATCCCGGCAAAAGCCTCGCCGGAAGAGGTTTTAAATGTGCTTACCCGGCCCGGTACTGCGGCCGACCGATACAGGGTCCAGGCAATCATTTCCGGGGGCGGCCAGGCGGTTCGTTTGAGAGAGCGGGCACCCGGAACCATAGAGTATCTGACAGTTCTTGATGCCAAGATTGATGAAGGCATTCCGCTTCAAGTTCAAGATATCATTCTTGACAGCTCAGCTGTTGTTTACTCTCTCACTGTTGTTGAGGGATTGACCAGCTGGCAGATTGTCACGGGATTGAACTTGCTTCCATTTTTTCAGGGTACAGTCGAGCCGCTGCCAGAAGAAGGGGTTTTATCACCGAATACGTACTCGTTTCGCTTGAATGACACCCGTCAGTCGATGATTGATACGATGCGGTTGGCCCAATCCAGAATTTTGGAAAAAGAATGGCAAAACAGGGCCGAAGACACGCCGCTCAACAGCCCGGAAGAAGCCTTGATCCTAGCCTCCATTATCGAGAAGGAGACCAGCCTGCCTGAAGAAAGGCATCTGGTCGCCTCGGTATTTGCCAACCGGTTGCGACACGGCTGGGCCTTGCAAGCGGATCCTACCTTGGTTTATGGTCTTACGGATGGTCAGGGATCTCTCGGGCGGGGGCTCCGCCGAAGCGAGTTGGATAAAGACACGCCCTACAATACCTATACCCGCAAGGGTCTGCCTCCTGGTCCGATATCGAACCCGTCGCAGGCATCCATCCATGCTGCCTTGAATCCGGAAGAGAGCGACTTCTTTTATTTTGTCGCGGATGGGTCAGGAGGACATGCATTTGCCAAGAATTACCAGGCTCATCAGAAAAATGTACAGCGATGGCGGCGTTTGAAAGATGACAACTGACAGTTCGGATCTACAAAAATCATTGAACAAACTTAAATGTGGGTCACCCAACCGATGGACTGATGAACTCAATTGCAAGTGGGGATAGTCGTGTGGCCAATGTGTTGAAGGAAGTCGTGCCCCTTGATCCTGTCTGGGACAGACTTCGGAACGAGGCTGGAGAGATTGTGAAGAACGAGCCTCTGCTGTCGGGCTTGGCTCATTCCTGCATCTTACACCACGAAACCATGGAAAAGGCTTTGGCCTTTCGCTTTTCGGTCAAGTTGGCTTCACCGGGGATGTCCGAGCAATTGCTGCGTGAAGTCGCGGATGATGCGTATCAAAACGACCCGTCGATTGGTCTGTCAGCTCGAGCAGATTTGATTGCCGTGTATGATCGGGATCCGGCCTGTAACAGCTTTTACCAGCCCTTGCTATTTCTAAAGGGGTTCCAGGCTCTTCAAAGCTATCGCATCGCGCGTTGGCTGTGGATCAATAACCGCAAGGATTTTGCCTATTTCATTCAGATGCGCACATCGGAAATCTTTGGCGTAGACATTCACCCAGGAGCCGTTATTGGTCACGGAATTCTGATTGATCACGCTCACTCGATTGTCATCGGTGAAACAGCGGTCGTGGGCAATGATGTCTCCATGTTGCATTCGGTGACCCTCGGAGGTACCGGCAAAGAGGACGGCGACCGACATCCCAAGGTTTCACGAGGAGTTTTGCTTGGGGCCGGAGCCATCATCCTAGGCAACATCAAGATCGGCCGGTGTGCACGAGTCGCAGCCGGGTCCGTCGTGCTCAATGACGTACCGGGCTGCAAGACTGTGGCCGGCATTCCGGCTCGTGTCGTTGGCGATGCCGGTTGTGCAGAACCGTCTCGAACCATGGTTCAATACTTTCATCCCAGCTGTTAAGGGGACGTACAGCTGAGCGGAACGATATACCCTCATAAGGGCTGATTTTTCTTTTCAAAAGTCCCACGCGGAAGTAGGGTCTCTGAGAGGCCTTAGTTTTCCTTGAGCAATGCTTTCCGGGAGGCTGATGTCGTATCGGCCCAGGAAGTTAGTATGCCGCCAGAGGACTGGAGACAAACGCGAGATATCGCTTGGGTCGATTGCGAGGCCCTCACTGCTGAGTTTTGCTATCGCCTCCTGCATGTAAATTGCGTTCCAGTGGGTGACAGCGTTCAGAACCAAGCCAAGGGCGCCGAGTTGTTCTTCTTGTCCTTGCCGCAGTGCATTTCGGACTTCACCACGATCCCCGTGATAGATTTTGCGCGCCAATTTGTGCCGAAACTCCTGCCGGTTGAGTTTTGCACTATCGGATGAGCAGGCTCCTGCGTCGCCTGCGTCCCCCAAAAACTACACACCACTGCGGTCGGTCTCTACGGCGCTTTGGAGAAGCGCGTTCCCTCCCTTGAATGTGCATTTTTTGGGAATTACATTCATCAGTGCCATTGTTCCTTTGGCATCAAGGCATCAGCCTTGCCCTTGTCATCACATGACACCGGCAAAAAAAATGCTTTCCGGAGCTTGCTCATCTTGGCTTTGGGCCTAAAAGATTCTTCCATGTCTGCCCATGCCGGCTGATAACCGGCCAGAGGCATCGGAATGACCTTCTCAGTCGGTTTTCTCTAGTTTTATTTCACTTACCAGGTATCCCATCTCAATGAGACAATGGCACTAATGAATATAATTCCCTTTTTATATGTGTAGCCTTGGCGGCGTGGCGCGGCGTCGATTCCGCTGCTGAAACATCTGACCTTACGGGCATCCCACAGGGCGGCTTGCAGCTCGGCCAGCGTGATGTCGGGATCCTGTTCGATCAGTTAGGCAAAGAACGGCATGCAGGGCTCCAGCTTGCCGCTCCCCGTGCGCGGACCTGATGGCCGAGGCTCCAGCGGTTCTCCATTTTGCGAACCTTCTTGCCCCATCGGGCGGCTGTCGCACGGCTGAGCAGAAGAACTCTGCCTGCTGCCGCCGCTTTCATCCCCCTCCATCAGGCGCTTGAAGCGAACACGCAGATCCATCGAAAGTGCATTGCTCATCACACATCCTCCTCACGGAAGGTGAATCACAAATCAGCCACATTGGGAACCCGTACCCTCAAGATTCAGACATAAGTGGGAACGCTGTATTTACCCGGATTTGGTAGCGTGATATTGTTGGAGGCGTCCATTGTGAAGTAATTCTCCCGCTTTTATGCTCATGTCTGCAGTACGACACGAAAAGTCCTTCATCTTTTCAATAGTCCAGTCCTCGCGACGAGGTTTGTTAGAGTACAGTAGCCTTTGTTCTTCGTCTGGATATGCAGTATACGGATTACTGTGCATGAGGCTGTTTCGATCAGCTATGATTTTATGAAAATCGTCGGCGATTCTCTGAAGTTGGACCTTGTCACGGTCGGCATTGTCAAGTCCCTTAACAATACTGCAAAATTCCTCTGCGATTTGGCCAGCCGTCTTTCCCTCAGCATTGTGCAGAAATTCCGGCTGCAACGTATCTGCCAACCAGATAATTCCCCATTCCAGATAGGCAAAATTGTAGGTTGCGCGACCCAAGGCGACCAGATAATCATCGTCCACGGGAATACGTTCCAATAGGTCAGCCATATTGATATTCTCCAAACGATAAAGGATCAGGTAGAGATTTCGGCAGAAATTCCGACCCGGTATCATGATTTTCTTATACTTCCATAGTCTAGGCTCAATTTGCAAATACTATGCTCCTGTGCAGGGCAAGTTACCCGAAGCTGAAGGCTTCCTCTTCGGTGTTGGGGGCGGGAACCGGCCATTCGCTGCAGGTGAGAGCTTTCAACACGTAGGGGCTATAGCTGACATTCAGAGTTGTGCATGCCGGAGTTGGTTCGTTTCCGACCTTGTTATTTTGAGACGTTTCTACAAAAACCCATTTTCCTTAGCCCACCCCTGCCAAGCAACGTCTTCGTGTTTCAAGACATCAAGAGCTTTGTCCAGAGAATGGTTTTCGGAGAAGATCGTCAGATTGTCACAGTTCCAACGGGCGGAAGGTGTGATCAATCCATCCAGCCCCAAGAAGTTCACGGCAGCGCCGATTTGCTGTGCGGCGGCATAGTCGCGCGTGCCGTAGTGGGTCATATCTACCCCGAGTTCGGCAAGCGTCATTCGTACCAAGCGCAGCGTCTTGTTCGTAGATGTTTGGATTTCATGGACGCGGAGCGGCTTGTCCGGCAGAGGCGTCAGCATAGAGAGGTAAGACACGACTTCTGCCAGTGCCCCATCCCGCTCAAAGCTTGTGTAAAGGACGTTGACATCCACAGGGGACCAGCGTCCGCCACTCGATGAGGATGCAGTTGGATCTCGGCTCACCCCAGACGCCCGAAACACCCGCCCGTCAAACGTCTCAGTCGGAAAACCAGCCAGTTTATCAATCAGTTCGGGGTCGTGGATCATTCAAGCGGCCCTTAGAGATGCACGGCATCTCGGATTTGATTGACGAAGCGCAAGACCTCATCAATCTGGCCAGTTTGGATCAGCTCGGCAGGGGAATGCCCTTCCAACAGCTTTTGCCGCGAGAACATCCATTGCCGTGCTTCGTTTGGCTCATAGAAGTCTGAAAGCTGGTCGATGATGTATTCCAGCTCAAGAAGCGACTTTTCCTTGCTGCGTCGCGGGTAGGCTTTGCCTTGGTTCCAGCGCGAAACGGTCTCGGGTCGTGCGTCGAGAAGCTGCGCGATATCAACATGCTTGAGCGCGCCCTTGTCTTTCATGAAGTCCAGTTTTCGTGCTACGGCGTTTGTCATTTTTGGCAGTCTCTCCTTTCCGGCCTGTTATTGCTTTTTTGTTTTACGCCAGGCTTCCCGACGCTCAGGTACTTGTCCTGCCGACTCCAATCGATCAGCTTCAGCCATATTGGCCATGGCCTTGCGGAAGGTTCCGATAGACTTGTTCTTCTTTGCGAATTTCTTTTTAAGTTCATCTGAGACGCTGCCAAAACCTGCGATGGCAGCAACGTCGTCTGACACCTTTCTGACCGTGTTGTCGAGGTAGCTTTGAACTCGGATGCTCGCAGGGTGTTACTCAGCTCGGTGACTTCACGGCTACGTTGGTGAATGTAGTGCTGCGCAGGCCGTGCCAGCTGTCCTTGTACGCCGTTGCAGCAATGAGTATCAGTGCATCCAAAACGCCCTTTCACACGGCTTGACGAGTTCAGAAGGGCTTTAGCTTCAGCAGGCTTAAGGTGGGCTTCCAAGCGCTCGATATAGACGCGAACTTGAGGCGTTCTGCCTGAATTTCCAAGCTGCGCCTTGCGCCAAGAATACGAGTTGAAACGCTCCACTAAGGTAACCCCGTGGCAAATGCCGCCAACAGCGCTGAATGCTATCAGGCCAAGCGCGGGTAAGCCGCCCACATGGTCAGACACGATAGGTACACCCAGAGCATGAAAATCGCGACAAGCCTCGATATAAGCTATGGTCTTGTCGCCGGATGCGTCCCCGCCAAAGTTATCGACTTTTAGCCAGAGCGCATCGAAAGGCGCGTCCTTCAGTGCGGCGATCACAGTGCGGCGGTAGGCAGGGGTGTGCAGGACATCTATTGGTAAAGATAAAGGATAGATCAACTCGATATCCGAACTTTCCTGATCCAGAAACTGCCGCGTCTTTTCCATCATGCGAGTATTGTGTGTGAGCCATGGGTCTGTATGGTTTTGCAGGAAGTGTGTCGGGCCTAGAAGTTGGGTGAAGTCGTTCTTGATAGCGAACTCAGCCATTTTTGCGGCCCGCATGATGCCGTCCGAACCTTCAAAATCCTGTAAGCGGTGCGGGGCGGTCCTCGGCCCACGGCAAGCCGCTCAGCGTATGTGTATGCCCACCAACCATAGCCAATGGATGTGTCTTTGGATCGAGGATGACATCAAAGCCGCGTTTCAAGGCTTCCGCACGTAACTCGCGGTGCCGGTGCGAGTGTTGCGCGTCGATAACCACCCCGAAAATCCGCTTCTCGCCCTCGACAGGGAGGTCGAGCATCGTTAGATGATCGTTTCTCCCAATGCGAATGCACCAGCCCAACTCCGTTGACGGGTCGTGCAAGCCTTCCGGTCTCGGAAGGTGGATAACGTTGTCGGCTGCGGCCATGGCAAGCACCTCCTGCGTTGACTATAGCATAGGCTTTTAAATTGAGCAACAACTTTACGTTTTAATTGACTTTTGGTGAGCCACTTGGCTGCGATGTGAAGCGTTAACTTTCCCTAAACCATTGTTAAATTAGGGGCTGGAGTAGCTAAGAACTCTGCGGGGTTATATAATGGCTCTGATGTCCATCCGAAAAAGCCGCCTGACACCGCGTCAGCAAGGACGCTTGATTGAACCTTTTGTGGCGGGGAGTACGGCTCGGGCCGCGGCGGTGATTGTTGGCGTCCAGCCGAAGACCGTGATCCGCTTTGTCATGGGCCTGCGCCAGCCAGTTGCCGAGCTATCGCTTGTGTGGCGAGATGGAAGCGGATGACAGTTATTTTGGGGGTGTACGCAAAGGCAAACGGGGCCGTGGAGCCGGTGGCAAGATCGCCGTGTTTGGGCGGCTGAAGCGGGGTGACAAGATGTATACGGCCATCAGTCCCAACGTCCGCACCGAGACGCTCGTGCCCATCATGAAAGAGAAGGTGGAGCCCGACAGCCTTGTCTATACCGACACATTCAAGGCTGATAACGCCCGGGATGTCTCCACCTTTCATCACCGTCGCATCCACCACTCCAAACTCTTTGCTGAGGACCGCAATCCCATCAACGGAATGGAAAATTTCTGGAACCCGGCCAAGCGGATCCGACGCCAATACAACGGGATCAAGCCGGATCATTCTTACGGGTTTCTCAAGGAATGTGAGTGGCGCTTCAACGGCGGCAACCACGGAGACCTCTTGAAACAGCTACGTGCCTGGTATAACTGCACAAAACATTAGTTTTTAGTTACTCCAGCCCCAAGAAAAATCAGCCCCTATGAGGGTATATCGTTCTGCTCAGCTGTAAGTCCCTTAAGCTAAGAATCTCCGGCTTTCGGCTAGAGATCAGGCTTTTTGGGTGAGGCCGATTGCAGGCTAATTCTGATCAACCAGTAAGGCAAGCGGATGCTCAAGATAATGAATGATCCTGTCCAGGAAGCCAGCTCCGATGGCCCCATCAATCATTCGGTGGTCAACGGACAGTGTGACAGACATTTTGGTCGTCACGATAATGTCACCATCGCCATTGACATCTGTTTTTTTCGAACTGGCACCAACAGCCAGGATCGAGGCATGGGGTGGGTTGATGATGGCATCAAAATTTTCAATTCCATACATTCCAAGATTGGAAATTGTAACTGACCCGCCAACATACTCCATCGGGTGCAGTTTGCGCTCACGCGCTCGCGCGGCCAGATCCCGCATTTCCGAAGACAGTTGGGTCAGTGACTTGTTCTGGGCATCCTTGATGACTGGGGTAAACAGCCCGCCTTCAACAGCCACGGCCACGGCTATGTCGGATGATGACAGCTCCAGGACTTTTCCTGAAGCCCAGACTACATTGGCTGCAGGCACAGACTGCAAAGCCTTGGCAACGGCCGCAATGATAAAGTCGTTGATGGATATCTTGGCGCCCGAGTTCTTGAGATGATCATTGATCTGGGCTCGCAAGTCCAACAGCGAATCAAGAGTTACAGACCGGCGGAGATAGAAATGAGGAATCGTCTGTTTGGCCTCTGTCAGTCGCGTCGCAATGGTTGAACGCATGCCTTTAAGTTCGACAAGTTCAAACTCCCGATCTTGATACATCTTGAGCACCTGGTCCATGGACAAGGGCTCCCAAGCAACAGTGTGGGGCTGATCAGGCGTTGCAGGAGGTTGTTCGAGACAACTTTCGATGTCGCGCTTGATGATACGACCATTGTGTCCAGATCCTTTGATTGAACTCAGTTTGATATTGTGGTTCTTGGCCAATCTTCGAGCTAGCGGCGAGGCAAAAATGCGCTCTCCAGACTCCTTCTTGGACGGAGCTTGTGATACAGGCTGCCGCCTCGGGATATCGATCACTTGAGTTTCAGGCTGAGATTTTTCCTCGGATGTGTCGCCGGCCTTGGTCATATCTCCATCGTCCGAGTCAATTTCGGCAATCGGAGCGTTGATTTTGACACCGGTGGCTCCATCAGCGACCAACAGTTTCGTAATTGTCCCTTCGCTGACCGCTTCGAATTCCATGGTCGCCTTGTCGGTTTCGATTTCGGCCAGAAGATCGCCGGGTTCGACAGCATCACCTTCCTTGACAAACCATTTGCTCAAGGTACCTTCCTCCATGGTCGGTGAAAGGGCCGGCATCAATATCTGGGTGGTCATAGGGTCAATTACTCCAAATACAGGACAGACTTGGCAGCAGCGACAATGTCGTGCACTGATACCAAGGCCAGTTTCTCAAGATTTGCCGCATAAGGCATGGGAACATCCTTGCCCGTACAATTGACAACCGGGGCATCGAGCCAGTCAAAGGCCTTTTGCATCAAGACCGAACTGATGCGATTGCCAATCGAACATACGGGGAAGCCTTCCTCAATGGTTACGCACCGGTTGGTCTTCTGAACGGATTCGATTATGGTCTCAGTGTCCATAGGCCTCAGCGTTCGAAGATCAATAATCTCGGGATCGACCCCTAACCGTTCAAGTTCTCTCGCGGCCTCAAGCGTGTGGCTCATTCCGACCCCAAATGAGACAAGGGTAATGTCCTTTCCAGTTTGCCAGATCTTGGCTTTGCCAATCGGCAAGGTAAAATCATCCTTGTCTGGCACCGAGAAACTTTGATTGTAGAGTATTTCGTTTTCCAAGAAAACGACTGGATTGGGATCTCTGATGGCGGACTTCAAAAGCCCCTTGGCATCAGCGGCCGAATAAGGTTGAACGACTTTCAATCCAGGGATATGCGAATACCAGGCCGCATAATCCTGACTGTGTTGTGCTCCAACACGAGCCGCCGCTCCGTTCGGCCCTCGAAAAACAATGGAGGTTTTCATTTGCCCACCTGACATATACAGGGTTTTGGCAGCGGAGTTCACAATCTGGTCAATGGCTTGCATGGCAAAGTTAAACGTCATGAACTCGACGATGGGCTTCAAGCCGGCAAAAGCGGCTCCAACTCCGATACCAGTAAATCCGTGCTCAGTGATCGGCGTATCAATCACTCGCTTGGGTCCAAATTCATCCAGAAGTCCCTGCGAGACCTTGTATGCACCCTGGTATTCAGCCACTTCTTCTCCCATCAGGAATACGGTTTTATCCCGTTGCATTTCTTCAAGCATGGCATCACGCAACGCTTCACGTACGGTAAGCTTCTTGGTTGGACCGTCCCAAGCCTCTTCAATCGGGTGTGCTGACGGCTTGCCATCTGTTTTGACAGATGATCGCGATATAGCTGGCGTTTTGCTGACCTTTGCTTCGGTGTCTTCACCCTCCTCAACGATCAGGGCGATAGGCGTGTTGACGTTGACGGATTCATCTCCTTCCGGGATCAAGATCTTGGCAATAACTCCTTCCGTGACAGCCTCGAACTCCATGGTGGCCTTGTCGGTTTCGATTTCTGCCAGAATGTCGCCGCTAGCAACTTCCTGACCTTCCGCGACAAACCACTTGGCGATTTTGCCCGTCTCCATGGTCGGGGAAAGCGCTGGCATCAAAATCTGATTTTCCATGTACTGTTCCTTTATCCCGCTGGTGTTGGGTTAAAAGCCCCGGTTACACATAGACATCTGTCCAAAGTTCGTCGGGGTGAGGTTCAGGGCTTTTATGAGCGAAATCGCTCGCGGCGTTGACCACTTTCTTGACTGAGGTGTCAATCGACTTGAGTTCTTCTTGAGTTGCGATCTTGAATTTCAGCAGGGTTTCACGAAGAGTGTCGATCGGATCCTGTTCCTTTCTGACTTTCTGAACTTCATCCCGGGTCCGATACTTTGCCGGATCGGACATAGAGTGTCCACGGTAGCGATATGTTTTCATTTCAAGAATGTAGGGGCCGTTTCCTTTTCGGCACAGGTCAACGGCTTTCTGGCCAGCTTTCTTGACGTCCAGTACATCCATGCCGTCAACTATCTCACCGTCAATCCCAAAAGCGCTCCCTCGGGTGTAAAGATCCGGTGTTGACGAGGCCCGAGTAAGGGAGGTTCCCATCGCATAGTGATTGTTTTCGATCACGAAAATGACCGGTAAATTCCAGATGCTGGCCATATTGAAGGTCTCGTAGACTTGGCCCTGATTTGCCGCCCCATCACCGAAATAGGTAAAGGTGATGCGGTCATTCTCGAGATATTTGTCGGCAAAGGCGATGCCAGCTCCCAAGGACACCTGAGCTCCGACAATACCATGTCCGCCAAAGAAGTTCTTGTCGAGGCTGAACATGTGCATTGATCCCCCTTTGCCCTTTGAAAAACCTCCTTCTCGTCCGGTCAACTCTGCCATGACGCCTTTGGGGTCCATGCCGCAGGCCAGCATATGACCATGATCGCGGTAAGCGGTAATGCGCTTGTCGCCATCCTCGGCAACAGCCTCCAAGCCTACAACAACGGCTTCCTGGCCTATGTAAAGATGACAGAATCCGCCGATCAGTCCCATGCCATAAAGCTGTCCCGCCTTTTCCTCAAATCTTCGAATGAGCAACATGCTCTCGTAATACTCCAGCAAATCCTTCTTGGATTCGACGGGTTGGTCATCCTGCTTTTTGCGTGTTGCCACTATGATACTCCATTGACGTAGTACAACGGCACTTGGCCGCCATCAGACTGAAATCAACCCTCCAGCACTGTGTCAGAAGGAAGTTTAACCTAACCAGAAGCAAAACAAAGGATCATTTCAAAGCCCAAGCATAGCAAATTTTAAGCGGGCATGGAATATGCTCAAAGCGAGCCCGACAAATCTTGTCAGTGAGCGGGCACCACCCGATCAAATCATTCTGCTGCGAGTGTGCAACGAGAGGACAGGCCCTACGGTGCCCCCTTTTTCTAAACCGAACTTCCGAGCCGATTTGATCCTTTGAGATTCGCCTGACCCCGCCATGCGGTGTTCTGCAACGGTTTCCCATGCCGTTTTCACCGTCATAACCTGTCCATCCTCTTGACAATTTTTTTATTCACAAACACTTGCCTTTTCTTTTTCCATCATTTTCTCCGTGTTCCTGTATATCGAAACCGTGCCCAATCGCAACTCGCCTCCCGCCGTCCTACTGCGGGAATCCCGGTGGGACAAGGACGCCAAGCGCACTCTGGCCAATCTCTCCAAGCTGCCATCAAGCGTCATTGCCAACTTGAAGGCGTGTCTACAGGGGGGGGCAGCGTATAGACCCTGCCGGAGGCCATGACGATCCCGGCCTCGTGGCCCCACGGTCATGTGGCCGCGTCTCCAGGTCTGTCGCCCGACAGCCACACCAGCAGCTTGGGTCCCCTGCTGGATCTGGGCCCGATCGAGGCCGATGAGCTCTATGCCGCCATGGACTGGCTCGTGGCGCGTCAGGGGCGCATTGAAACGCGTCTGGCCCAGCGGCATCTTGCGGACGACGCCTTGGTGCTGTGGGACCTGACATCCGTGTGGATGGAGGGCTGTCAGTGCGATCTGGCCGCTTACGGATATTCGCGGGACGGCAAGACGGGCTAGAGGCCAATCGAGTTCGGGCTTCTGTGCGACCGCGAAGGCCGACCGGTGGCGGTGGAGGTGTGTGACGGCCACACATCCGATCCGGCGAGCGTATCCACGGCCGTTCATCGTGTCCGGGACCGCTCTGGCCGGACCCGGGTGGTCATCGTCGGGGATCGGGGCATGTTGACCGAGGCGCGGATCCGGGACGACATTGAGCCGGCCGGTCTCGACTGGATCGGGGCAATGCGGGCCCCGGTGATCCGCAAGCGGGTGGCCAACGACACGCTGCAGCCCTCCTTGCTGGATGAACGGGACCTGGTGGAGATCACCTGCGAGGAGCTGTTTCCTGGTGAACGTCTGATCGTGCGCCGCAATCCCTTGCTGGCCGACGAGCGTCGTTGCAAGCGGTAGGCCCTGCTGGACGCCACCGAAGAGGCCATTCGCCGCGTGGAGGCGGCGACCCAACGCCCGAACCGGCGGCTCCAAGGCATCGCTGCCATCACCCGGCGTCTGGAACCCATCCGGATCCGGCACAAGATGAGAAAGCACTTCACCATCACCATCCAGGACGATGGGTTCACCTGGTGTCGGAAGGCCGCGAGCATGGCCGAGGAAGAGGCCCTGGACGGCATCTATGTCGTGCGGATCCGCTTGCCGGAAAAGGTCATGGATGCGGATGAGACCGTCCGGTCCTACAAGCGCCTGGCCTATATGGAATGTGCCTTTCGAAGCCTCAAGACCGTGGACCTGAAGGTCCGGCCCGTCTACCATCGTCAGGCCCATCGTGTGCGAGCCCATGTTCTGCTGTGCATGCTGGCCTATTATGTCAATGGCCCATGCGAGCGGCCTGGCGGTCCCTTCGGAATGGCCCACGATGACGGTTCCACGCCCGACGGCCTGCCAGTTCTGCGCTTTGCTGACCTGATGAAGCATCTCGCCACGCTGACCCGAATCTGGCTCCAGCCGACGGCCGGGAGCGATGTGACCGTCGACATGACGACGACCCCGACCCCCTTGCAGGAGCGGGCCTTTTAGTTCGTGGGCGTGCGCCTCCTCTGAAACCTGTCCAGTTGGACGCCATTCCAAAGTGAAAATCATGTTTGTTCTCTAAAGGTTACAAAAAAGCAGCTTTGGAAGTTCAGTTTAATGCCGGCTGGGTTGGTTTTGTCTGCCATGTGGACGGTAATTTGAGGCGTTAACCCTGAACCTTGCATCCAGGCCTTTTCCCAGTCGCACCGCCATGCTTCCTCGTGCGCAAATGATACAACATTGTCGTGCAGGCAATCTTATGGTCCGAATGCATCATCACTGGCATCCGTCGCTGTCGAGGAGGATCACTCCACCCCTTGGTCGCAGTACCATGCTCTCGCCGGTCGCACATCGTATCCTGAAGTCTTGGGGCTGAACGTGTGCAATCGACCCCGTACATATCCAGTGCTCAGGAGAGCCCACGATGCTGACTAATGGCGCGCTGTTGGAGCGATACCTCAACCGAAAATGAACCCGGCACACCTCACTTGCTGGTTTGCGTTATCGACAGGTGGTAATTCGGGCAGAACGAGGTGAATCAGCCACCAGAAAGAGTGACTGACCTGCGTTTTTGTGTTGCAATTAATCCTCAAATCAGTTAACGTTCACTTTGAGTTTGAGTTGTTTTGGTATGAAAGGTAGGTATGAGATGATGGGGGTTAATTCGTTGCAGGGTTTCTCACCCGAAACCGAGGCCCTGGTCAGGTCGCCAGAGAGTTTCAAGAAGATAACGGAATTGGCAGAATCCTGTCACCTTGACCCGGGTCTGCTGGACAGGCTTAACCGACCGGGAGATCAGGCACGGGAAAGGGCCTTCAGTGACTTCGGCGGCGAAAGTCCGGAAGGGATGGAGGCCGTGTTTGTTGCGAATAACGAAGAAGTTGTACATTTTGTAATTCCTTCGGACCCGAACGCAGCGATGAGTGATGAGCAACTCGCTAACGTGACCGGTGGGTCTGGCTGTGAAAGTTCAATTTTTCCGTCCACTTCAGTTTCTACTTTAAGTTCGGGGCTGGCGTAGCTAAGAACTAGTAGTTGAACATGGACGTGGTGGACCGCATCGCGACCGAAACGGTGCGGTGCACATTAAAAAAAAACGCCTTGAAGCCGGGGCGGTCTCATCGGTGGTGTATTCCACCCCGGGAGAATGCCGACTTCGTGGCGGCCATGGAGGATGTCCGGGATGTCTACCACCGGGACTTCGACGACGATACCGTCCGGGTGTGCGGGGACGAAGTGTCCAAGCAACTGACAAAGGCGGTGCCGATGGCACCGGAACAGCCGGCTCGCGTGGACTGCAAGTATGAGCGCAACGGCACGGCCAACCAGTTCGTGGTGTGTGCCCCGCTGTTGGGCTGGCGTCATGTGAAGGTCACCGAGTGGCGCACCACGGCGGACTTCGCGGCCCTGCTGGCGGACCTGGCGGATGTGCACTTTCCGAACCGGAAGATCGTGCTGGTGATGGACAACCGGAACACGCACAAGCTGTCGAGCCGGTATCATGTCTATCCGCCCAAGGAGGCCCGGCGGCTGAGCCGCCGCTTTGAGGTGCACCACACGCCCAAGCACGGGAGTTGGCTGAACATCGCGAAGAGCGAGGTCAGCGTGTTGAGTTGTCAATGTCTATCCCGGCGTCTGGCGAACCGGGAGACGTTGACCCGCGTCCGGTGAAGTGGCGGTTTACAGCGGCCGAGGCGTGCATCAAGCTGCATTCGCTCTATCCATCAGTTCAATAATGTTAGACCACTAGCTGTTTGCTCTCCCCCGTCGTGCATTAAGTTCATTGTCATTCATGAACCGAATTCGGCAATTCGATATTCGGCTGTGAACTGCGAAAATTCCTGAATCTGCTTGAAGGTTTCCGGGCCATGCCTGCTGCACCTTGATTCACTGACACGAATGACCCAATCGGTGTGGGAAGCGACAACATGAAAATCATGGCTGATCAGGATAACCATGCAATTTGTTCGTTTCTTGTAGGCCCTAACAAGCTGATAGAACTTGACTTCACCGCCTTTATCCATGCCTTGGGTGGGTTCATCCAAAGCCAGTATCTGTGGCTTGAAGAGAAGCGCCTTGCTGTACAACACTCTTTGAGTTTGTCCTCCCGACAGGTCAAGAACAGGTTGATGCAGGAGATGTGAAATGCGCGTCTCGGACGCGATGATGTCAATCTCTTCCTGATTGACATGTTGTCCAAGCCGAAGGAAGTTGTATACGTCCAGTGGCATCAGGCTATTTATGTTCAACTTCTGGGGCACGTAGCCGATGCGTGCCCCTTTCTTGATCTTGACTTTGCCGGAAGTTGGGGAAATCGCGCCGATGATCAACTTCAGCAGGGTTGATTTCCCCGTCCCGTTAGGCCCAAGGACCGTGATAAAATCGCCCTTGTTAAAGGTGAGATTGACGTCCTTCAGAACATAGTCGTCAGCATACTTTTTGCTGACATTTCTGAAATTGATCAATTCCATGAAAGCATGCCGTTGACATATCTGTGGCCTAGGCAGCTTGGAACTCCTTCAGAGGTGATATGCATCACTGCCGAACGATGTTCAAAAACGGCAAGACTATTCGGGGCAATTGACAAGGCCATCGACCAAGGCGTTTATTAACTCGATGTAAAGATTTGGACCATCTTCCAGATTGGACCCGGCTGGATCAACCTTGATCAATTCGACGTTACTTCCCTTGGCAACTGTGGCAATCAGGTTTGGATTGCTGATGGGCTCAACCAGTATACAACTCTCTTCTAAGGTACCGTATTGTTCAATTGAACGGCTGATGTGTCTGGCCCCCGATATCCTTCCGTGTTGATCCAGAAATGCTACGAGAGGTTCCAGACCATACCTGTTTTCAAAATATTGGTAAGCATCGTGGTAAACGATGAATTTGGGATCAATGTTTGACAATCTTGCTGCATTTGAGCTGTCCAAATCAATCAAAACCTTGGACCAGCGTGAAAAATTTGCTTCATACGCCGACTTGTGCTCAGGGTCAGCTTCGACAAGGGTGTCCTTAATAATTTTCAACCATTCAAGAGCTATCGATGGATCTAGCCAAGCATGCGGATCAAAAAAGCCAAAGTGTTCGTGGTCATGTCCGTGCTCATGCTCATCATGGTGGTCATCGTGGGCCTCCTCATGTTCGTGCCCATGCTCGTCATGGTGGTCATCGTGGGCCTCCTCATGTCCGTGCTCATGCTCGTCATGGTGGTCATCGTGGGCCTCCTCATGTTCGTGCCCATGCTCGTCATGGTGGTCATCGTGGGCTTCCTCATGTTCGTGCCCATGCTCGTCATGGTGGTCATCGTGGGCCTCCTCATGTTCGTGCCCATGCTCGTCATGGTGGTCATCGTGGGCCTCCTCATGTTCGTGCCCATGCTCGTCATGGTGGTCATCGTGGGCTTCCTCATGTTCGTGCCCATGCTCGTCATGGTGGTCATCGTGGGCTTCCTCATGTTTATGGCCATGTTCGTGTTCCTCCTCGTCGTCAAAAAACTCTTGAAGTTCTCGTCGCGGGAGAAGCAGGTGTTCGGTTTCAGCCAATAATGATACGACAGTCACTGAAGGTGAGGACAAATCCTGGATTACGTCGTTCAGCCCTACGATCATTTCGGGCCCGGTCCAGAAAATGACATCGGCATCGGCAATCTTACGGGCAACGGAGGGAGTCAAATGATAATGGTGTGCTGACCCGCTTCCGATGATAACATCACTTGTTGCAACCCCTTGCACAATCATCAGCACAAGCGAATTGACAGGCTTTATATCTGAAACTACATTAACGGAAGTCTCAGAAGATGCTCCGGAGGGCAAAAGCAGGGTTAAGACGAGAATGTATTTTGTAAGACACTTCATAGGGGACTACCTTTCTTTAGTTAAGCCCGCAACTTAGTTCTTGAACAAGCAGAAGAATCCAATGGCAACTATGGCAAGATCAACGGCTAGGCAAGATGGAGCAGATTTCATCCGACCCCACTTATATACATTAGTAACATTTTTCAAGCATCGATCTGAGGTAATTTTAGCAAAACACAAATATTTTGTTGGCAACGAGGATTTTTGAACAAGGCAGAACAATGTCTCAGAAAGCTCCCAGCAAAGAAAGCCAAGACGGCATCTCCTTTCCAGAATTAATCAAGATGTTTCCTGACGATGATGTCGCCCGAGCCTGGTTCGAAAGACAGCAATGGCCGGACGGGCCTTTTTGTCCACATTGCGAGTCTTTCAATGTTCAGTGTCACGCCAGGCATCCCAGCATGACCCATCGATGCCGAGAATGTCCGAACAAGCCATTCTTTTCCGTCAAGACTGGAACCCCGATGCACAGGTCAAAATTGGGTTATCAGATCTGGGCTGTTGCCGTATGCCTATTTAAAACGAACTCGAAAGGCTTATCCAGCATGAAGATGCACCGCGACTTGGACATCACTCAAAAGTCGGCTTGGCTTCTGGTCAACAAGCTCCGCAAGGCGTTTGAGGCCCAAAGCCCCAAATTGAGCGGGATCGTGAAGATTGATGAGACCGAATGACGGAACCGAATTGCGACAGGGGAGCTATATGGGATGAGGACAACATCGACATCAGGGCGTGGATTCGGGATATGTCGCCCCGATCTAACTCGACTTGCCTTGTGACTCCGATACGCAATATGCGCCCCACTGTCGTGAGTCAGGCCGCTGGTGCAGCGGTCAAAGACATGCGGACGTTAACGTGTTTGGATGTTGAATACTGACCCGATTGGGCAAAGGATCCCGGCCTCGTACAGGGTTTTGCTGGCCACCATGACGGATGGCGACAAGTCTTATCGGGCTGGTTTTGTGTCTGTTGGAAATGCATCGCCTGTCAAGGCCAATACCGGCATAGAATAAATCAAGTCGGCACTGAAGCCGAAGAGATCGCGTTTGAAAAACCAAATCCTCTTGAACACGGTGCTACCAATGTATGTAAATCTTGTTTAAACTGCTCCTTCTGGCTTTCTGGGGTGTTCAGCTCACGCAGGATATTCGGCTCTCTCTCGAGAGGGCTATTGTTGATACTGAATTGCATGGGGTTATATTTGCCTCTTGGCAGGCAGAAATTGTGTCGAGGTGAAAATTTCATATGCTTGATGACTTCATTGTACGGGCCATTCTTGCCGGTGTGGCGGTATCCTTTGCAGCCGGACCGATTGGGTGCTTCGTTGTATGGAGGAATGCAGCATATTTTGGTGACGCAACGGCGCATTCGGCCATACTCGGTATTGCGTTGTCACTCTTTTTGAACATATCCATATATGTCGGTGTCTTTTTCATGGCCTTTGCAGCGGCCATTTGCGTGACAATCACGGCCCACAAAGCCTACGGATCCGATACAATATTGGGAATTTTTTCACATGCCTCACTGGCTTTGGGGCTCGTGACGGTATCGCTTGTTCCAACCCAGACTCTTGATTTGGAATCTTATCTGTTTGGTCAAATACTGGCCGTTTCGGTTTCTGATGTTTTTATCATATGGGCAGGCGGAGCACTGATTCTGGCGTATATCATATCCCAGTGGGACAAGCTCTTGATGGCCACTTTAAGTGAAGAACTCGCTTACGCGGCCGGTATCAACCCAAAGTGGTATCTTTGGGGCATAAACATGGCCCTCGCAATTTTGGTGGCGCTGGCCATTAAGATCATTGGCATATTCCTGATATCCGGGTTACTCATTATACCGGCTGCCGCGGCAAGACCTTTTGCGACCAATCCCTCATTCATGGCCATTCTTTCAGTATTGATAGGGTGTATATCAGTCATACTAGGAGTGGGCCTGTCTTATCTCGTGGACACACCCACCGGACCGTCCATCATTTCCATAGGAATCGTGCTCTTCTCACTTGCGTGGATCTCAGTCTACCTGAAGTCACGATTGTTCAGCGTCTATCATGACGGTTAGGACCTGGAGGAATCAGTGAATGATGACTTCTTCGTGATGAATGAAAACCAGTTTCTTGCGGGCCAACTCGTCCAGTAAATCCAAATCTAGATTATCGACCGAGAGCTGACTCAGCTTGGTCTTGATCTTCTGGATTTCGACTTGTTGCTCTTCTAGTTCGACATTGAGCTCGGTCAGTTCGTCCCTGAGCTTGATCTGGGCTATGAGTCCTCTCTTGCCATGGATGATATCGTTGGTAAAGTAGACGCATATCGGCACCAGAACGATCACGACACACCATCCAATCAAATTGGACAAACTCAGAGTAAACATCGGAATGACTGCTCAATTGTTATGTTCTGGCCGTGTTTTATTCAGTCGGAATAAAAATGCAACAAAAACTTAACGAGCTGAAGGGGTGGCCATCAGGGCCTTGATACCGGGCAGGATCTTTCCTGCCAGATATTCCATGAAGGCACCACCAGCCGTAGACACGAATCCTATCCCATCAAGCAGATCATGTTCAGCCAAAGCGGATATGGTATCGCCTCCACCGGCAATTGACCGTATTTCTCCAGATTGTGTACGCAAGGCGATGTATTCTCCTACAGCTTTTGTCGATTGATCAAAGGGCTTGTGTTCAAATGCTCCAAGTGGCCCATTCCACAGTACGGTTCTGCTGGCGCCAAGAATCTTTTGAATGGCTTCGATACTTCGAGGACCCAAGTCGAAGATGGCCTCATTCTGTTCAATGTTTTCAATATCGGTATTTCGTGCTCGTGTCGAATTTTCGATGCTCGTGCTTACACAAGCGTCCACGGGTAGGATGATGTTGCAATTGTGTGTGGCCGCACGATCAAGTATTTCCAGTGCCGTTTCGACATGGTCTGTCTCAACCCGCGACAAGCCAATGTTGAACCCTTGGGCCGCCAGGAAGGTGTTTCCCATGGAACCGCCAATGACAAAATTGTCAACCTTCCGACACAGATTTTTTAGCACATCAATCTTGGTTGAAATTTTAGACCCGCCAATTAAGGCGGTCGATGGGCGTCTCTGGCCATCGACAATCTCGTCGATCCTGCTGATCTCGGTGAGTAGAAGCCGACCGGCCGCAGAGGGGAGGACTTCGGGAATGCCAACTATGGAAGCATGACCTCGGTGCGAAGCTGAAAAGGCGTCGTTGCAGTAGATATCACCCCAACTGGCCAGTTGACGAGCAAATTCGGGATCATTGATCGTCTCTCCCGGGTAAAAACGAAGGTTCTCAAGCAAGGACAGTCCTTCAGTCAGTGTCACGTGAGAAGAGTCAAGAATATCGGGGTAGAAGCTGACTTTTTTCTCAACGATTGTCTCAAGTGTGCTGACCAAATTACGCAGGGACAGGTCTTCAGAGTAGTGGCCCTTAGGGCGTCCCAAATGTGAAGCAATTATCGGATGTCCTCCTTTTGACAGGATCAGGCGGAGAGTGGGAACAATCTTTGATATGCGGGTCACATCGGTGATTTTCCCGTTAACCATAGGGACATTGATGTCGGCTCGCAGGAGAACCCGCTTGCCCCCGATATCCATGTCGTCAATACCGGTCAAGACTGTGACCATCACCTTGCCCTAAGCCGAAAAGAGAAATCAGGTTCTTGTAAGCCGGGTATCGAGTCGGTTCCAGCACTTCTCAGGAAACCATTCCCAGTTCGGAGGCGATATCAAGCATCCGGTTTGAGAACCCCCACTCGTTGTCATACCAGCAGAGAATACGGCAAAAGGTGCTGTCCATGACCTTGGTCTGGTCCATATGGAAGATTGAGGAATGGCTGTCATGGTTGAAGTCTGTGGATACATTAGGCTTCGTAGTATAACCCAATACGCCCTTCAGATATGTATCGGCGGCACTTTTTATGCTATCGTTAATTTCCTCTGCCGAGGTAGCTCGGCGGGCCTCAAATGTCAAATCGACAGCCGACACATTCGGGGTTGGAACACGGATGGCAACTCCATCCAGCTTGCCCTTGAGTTCGGGCAAGACCAATCCAACCGCACGAGCGGCCCCCGTGGAAGTCGGAATCATGGACATCGCAGCGGCGCGAGCCCGATAGGGGTCTTTGTGCAATGCATCCAATGTCGGTTGGTCGCCGGTGTAAGAGTGAATGGTTGTCATAAAGCCCTTGTTGATGCCGACAGCGTCGCTCAGGACTTTGGCTACCGGAGACAGACAATTTGTCGTGCAAGAGGCATTTGAGACAATTCGCTGTTGCGGACTCAAGGTTCGGTGGTTGACGCCATAGGCCACAGTATTGTCAGCACCTGTGCACGGGGCTGAAACTAAAACTTTTCGGGAGCCGTTCTTGAGATGGCGGGCGGCATCATCATAATTGGTAAATCGACCCGTGCACTCCAACGCAACATCCACATCTTGCCATGGCAAGTTTTCGGGCTCACGTATGGCCGTAACCAGAATTTTTTTTGAATTGATGACCAGGCGTTCGCTTTCGCTCGATACAGCACCCTTGAAGCGTCCATGAACGGAGTCAAATTCAAGCAGGAGAGCCATCTTGTCAACTGGTCCCAGATCATTGACGGCAACCACTTCAATGTCTGTACGGCCCGATTCAACGAGCGCTCTCAGGATCAAGCGTCCGATCCGTCCGAAGCCGTTGATTCCTACTTTGATAGCCATGATTTACTTCCTTTCCAAATTCGAAAATTTATTGCCTTCGCTTAAGCCACACTGTCAAAGTAGTGCCGTCAACCCACGAGAGACTTGACGCTCTCAACGATACGCGGAACGGAAATGCCAAAATGCTCAAAGGCCTGTTGGCCTGGCGCCGAAACGCCGTAAGAGGACATTCCGATAAACGCGGCTTTGCTTTCCTTTCCTCTTTCCCCCAGAAGCCATTTGTCCCATCCTGTTCTAACCGCGGCCTCGATGCCAACCCGCACGGGGCCTCGGGGCAAAACTTTACGGCGATAGGCTTCATCCTGCTGCTCAAAGAGCTCCCAGCAGGGCATCGACACCACCCGGACGCCGATTCCTTCGGCCTGAAGAATCTTTCTGGCTTCCACGGCTAGGCTGACTTCGGATCCCGTTGCGATCAAAATGGCCTTTCGGTTGCCTTCAAAATTGGCCAAAACGTAAGCGCCCTTCGCCGAGGAGTTGGTGATCGTATAGCGAGTTCTCAATGTCGGCAATGACTGTCTTGAAAGAGCCAAAACGGAAGGTGTGGAGGTTTGTGACAGAGCGATCTCCCACGCTTCGGCAGTCTCAGCAGTGTCACAGGGTCGAAGAACAAGCAAATTCGGGGTTCCTCGTAGCATGTTCAAATGTTCAACGGGTTGATGGGTTGGTCCATCTTCGCCCAAGCCAATTGAATCATGTGTCATGACATAGATCACGGGTATTTCCATGAGGGCCGAGAGCCGAATGGAAGGGCGGGCGTAATCGGCAAAGCACAGAAATGTTCCTCCATAGGGTCGAATGCCGCCGTGGAGAGCCATTCCGTTCATCGCTCCAGCCATGGCATGCTCCCGGATGCCGTAATGGATGTAGCGAGAGGTTTTGCTGATGTCGTCGAAAACCCCCAAGGTCGATGTTTTGGTATTGTTTGAACCGGTTAAATCGGCAGACCCTCCGAATAACTCAGGGACGGCAGGCGTGAGATGCCTGAGTACGGTTTCAGATGACTTCCGGGTTGCGACCTTGGGGAGTTCGGTCGCCACATCGCTCTTGAGGCTGCGAATCAATCCTGGTAGCTTGGGATGGCTCACTCGATCAAGAACTCGATTGAGTTCGCCTCGTCTTTTCTGGTTCAAGGCTTGAACATTTTCTTCCCATTGATGCCGCATGGCCTGATGTTGCCGACCGATTTGCTCCCATTGGCGCTTGATATCCGCAGGAATAACAAAAGGAGCATGATTCCAGCCGTAGATTTGCCGAACGGAAGCAACTTCATCCTCTCCCAATGGGGATCCATGCGACGCGGCCGTTCCCTGCTTGGCCGGCGAACCAAAACCGATGACGGTCTGGCATGAAACAATGACCGGTCTGCTCGATGTCTGGGCTTGGGTGAGCGCAACCCTGATCTGATCCGGGTCATGTCCGTCACATTCAAATGTATCCCACCCGCTGGCCTGAAAGCGCTGGAGCTGATCGGTGGTGTCACTAAGGGCTAGCGCTCCATCAATTGTAATCTGGTTGTTGTCCCAAAGCACGATCAGCTTGGACAGATTCAACCTTCCAGCCAATGTAAGGGCTTCTTGACTGATGCCTTCCATCAGGCAGCCATCCCCCGCTATGACATATGTGTGGTGGTCAAATATTTTCGCACCAAACCGGCTGCCCAGATGCGCTTCGGCAATAGCGAAACCGACGCCGTTGGCCACCCCCTGACCCAGAGGTCCGGTTGTTGTTTCAATTCCCGAATTCGGAACATATTCAGGATGTCCGGCTGTTAGCGACCCGAGCTGCCGAAAATTTTCGATTTGCTCGAGGTTGAATTGGGGATAGCCCGTCAGGTAAAGCAATGAATAGAGCAGCATTGAGCCATGACCAGCCGAAAGTATCAGTCGGTCACGATTCGGCCATCCCGGCTCAGAAGCGTCAAACTTAAGAAAGTCCTGAAAGAGAACCGTCGCAACATCAGCCATCCCTAATGGCATGCCGGGATGACCGGAACTAGCCTTTTGGACGGCGTCCATTGATAAGACGCGAACGGCGGTCGCAAGGTCCCAGTGGTCGGGGAAAGAAGATTTCAGGTGATCAAGCTCCATAGAGACTCCAACGGCAAAAAGCCAAACAGTGCATTAAGTGGAAGTAAGTTTGTCTATGACGATGAGTAGAGAGCCAAAAATAAGATATGTGCTAAATCCGCCCCGAGCATCATCCCGTTTCTTTGCTTCATGGCGATGATGCTCTAACACGCAAAGATTCATAAATATGGAAAATTTTGCAAAAAGAATACAACGTGACCGAATTAGTTTGCTGCACAAGGATTGTGTTGTAGTGCATAAGGCCGCTTCCGGTCCACCGCGACAGCATGCAACCTCTCCATCGGTCTGAACTCAGGCGGCCGAGTGCAAGTTCATTTCAGCTGACTTGGCACTTGCAATCCAGGATTTAAAGAGCTTGCGGCATCAACCAATGCCGTACAGTCGACGGAGGGTCAACTTTGTTGTAGCGAGCACATGCCCTGCCATCGGCTGGCCTGTTCATTAATCATGTTGGCAATCAATGACTGTGAGGTTATGAGCGTTGCATATTCAAAATTCGGCTTGGGTGGTATAAATACCGGCAAGACAGAATGTCGTGTAGCTAACAGTGGAATCTCTGGACAGAAAGTATCAAGCGTCATGACCGGGAGCATATCGGTTTGCGTTGACAGGTTGGAAACAGCCCTCAGCAAGCTGATAGAAGGCTTGGAAAACCATAAAAGCGCGTATGATCAAAGACTGGAAGAGATTGAGGTCCAGTTGAATCAGGAGAGGGCACTCAGCCAAAGCATTAAACAAGAACTGGAACATGCCTCGCAGACGGCGAGGCAGAATGCAATTCAGGAGTTCCAAGAAAAGGTGGATGAACTTTTGCAAAGAGAATCGATATTGATACAGGAGATTCAGAAACTCAAGCAACAAACGGTCGATCAGGACAAGCAAAGAACCAAGGACATGGAAGACCTCACAAAAATCATCTCAGAAGTAAGCAGGATACTGACGTGAAAACGAAAGGCTCCGAGTTGAAGCTCTATATGACTGTCGGTTCAAGACGGTTGGCCGTGACCTGTTCGGAGGATGACGTTCAGGCTCTCATGGCGGCTTCGGGAAAATTTCAGGCGGAGCTGGATAAAGCCAATGTCAAACATCCCGATGTCGGCCATATGAACAAGATTCTTCACGCTGGTATTCAGATCGCTGATGCATTGATCGCTCTGGAAAAGCAACCGCTGATCAATGAACCAATCCAAAAAAGACTCGAAGCGATCACCAAGAAGGTGGAAGCTCTGACGCGTTCGATTGAAACCGGGCATTAAGCCATCTCGAACCTCTTTACGACCTCAATGAAGCAGTCGGGAGGCGCTTTGACGGCGTTTTCTCGATTGGCATGCTTCAATCGGATTATCGAATTGAGGCGTGGAGAAAGGATTCCTACTTGTTCTGCTCTCGGATGGTCAGGGCAGCCACTCGGTTGAAACTGATCCCTTTCTGGTCCAGCAACTGATCGAGTTCGCCTGAAAGGATCATCTCCGTCACTATGTCGCATCCCCCGACAAACTCCCCCTTGATATAGAGTTGCGGAATCGTCGGCCAGTCGGAGAAAGCCTTGATGCCCTCGCGCAGGGCGGGATCTTCAAGGACATTCACGTCAAGGTATTTAACATCCAAGTAACCCAGGACAGCCGCAACCCTTGAAGAGAAGCCGCATTGCGGATTCTGTTTTGTTCCTTTCATGAACAGAACCACATCTTCTTCGTCAACGGTTTTGGCAATGTCTGCTTTTGCTTGTTCCTGGTTCATGTTTACTCCGGTGCTTTAGTTGTTAATGCCAAGGCATGCAGTTCACCATCCGGACCATCCATCTTGCCCCTGAGGGCACTATACACCGCCCTTTGCTGCTGAACCCTGCTTAATCCTCGAAAACTTTCATCGACAACTTCTGCGGCGTAATGATTTCCATCGCCAGCCAAGTCCGTGACGACAACCTTGGCATTGGGAAAGGCCGTCCGGAGCAAATCTTCAAGTTCAGTCTGGGTTACAGGCAATTATACGACATCCTCGAATGATTCACGAGTGCACGATCGCTCGTCTTGACCGACAATATAACCACAATGATGACTATTTTACAGGTTTGGCTACAATTAAACGCCGGATGTGAACGTGCATTTGATCATGGGGTAAAGAACGCGACAGCGATATTCAAGCCACCAAGCCGGTTATCTGTTGCCCACAACATTCTTGCGGGACTTGAGCCTGATTTCACTCAGAACAAAATCCCGAAAGGCCAAGATTTTTTTGGAATCCCTGAGCTCGTAGGAATATGCCAGATAAATCGGGATCTCGTTAGACAGAGTTTTCGGGATAACAGGGACAATGTCATCCACCTCTTCCAAGACGTAGTTTGGCAGAATTCCGACCCCCAGATCATTGAGGATGCTCTGATAGACTCCGAAATAGTTGTTGACGATCATGAGGCTTGATGAGTTGTAGCTGAAGATTTCCCGTATGTACTCGCTAGCCGCCGGCGACACCAAACTCGTATAGTTTTGGCTGATGAGCCTGTGATTGATCAGCTCTTCCAAAGTTTCGGGCAACTTGTGGGCACTCGCATACTGTGTGCTGACAAACATTCCCATACGGGTCGTCATGAGCTTGCGACGAATTAGGTCTGCCTGCGAGGGCTCTTTCATGCGGATGGCCACATCCGCTTCGCGCATTGGCAGATCCAGCGTGATCTCGTCGAGCAGGAGGTGAATGTTGATATCAGGATTTGTTGCGAAGAATACGGGCAACTTGGGCCCGAGCCAAAGAGTTCCAAACCCCAACGTGGTGGTAATCCGGAGTTCTCCTTTTGCCGTGTCTTTGAAATCATTGAGTCGCGAATGCGCTGAATTCATCTGCTGGGCCATTTTTTCAGCTGCCTCCAGCAGGATGTTTCCTTGTTCGGTCAGGATGATCCCCCGGGCGTGGCGGTGAAACAGTTTGGTTGCCAGATCATTTTCCAAAGAGCTGATCCGCCGACTGACGACAGACTGATGAAGCCCCAAGGTGCTTGCCGCCTGAAGGACGCTTTTTGATTTGGCCACAATGCGGAAAACTCGAACCTTGTCCCAATCCAACATGTTATCGGCCTCAACGGAAAAAGCAGTCAGGGGAACGGGCGAATGCCGCATACAGGGAGTAGATGTGAATTTGCGGCCTTAAATTTCAACCGTACACAGAAAATGTCTTATTCTTGCACGGTAAAAGTTATTAACGTTGAGCATGCAAACTTGACGCCGATTAAAACTCAATGATGCATCTTGGTCAGGCCATAAATCGAATCCCGCTTCCTTTCGAAGGGGAGGCGGTAACAACCGACTTGGGCTCCATTTCGCGTACCTATCCGGAGTTCGGCAAGTTGTTGGTCAACACGGCAAGTTGTAGCCCGTACCTCAGGGCTATCATTCACGGTGAACGATCATGGGTGGACGCTTTGGCCGAACGCGATCCAACGGATGTCGTAGACGAGCTGTGCCAATTCTTTCCACTGAAAAGCAGCAGGCAAGTTGCCAATGAATTGCGGCAAAGGAAGAAAAAGATCGCCTTGCTGTTGGCCCTGGCCGACCTGGGAGGGGCTTGGGAACTGAGACAAATCACCGTTGCCCTGACACGGTTTGCCGATTTTGCCTGCGATGTGCTCCTTCGGGTCTTGGTCAAGGAGGCGGCTGCAAAGGGCAAGATTGCGCTGCAATCGACCGATTTCGATGATCTTCATGGGGGCATGGTCATCATGGCCATGGGAAAGATGGGTGGTCGAGAACTCAATTACTCGTCCGATATTGATCTGGTCGTGCTATACGACGAAACCCAGCATGATCTGAACAGCTTCAGCCAAGTAAAGGCGGAATTTATTAAGGTCACCCGCAAATTTGCCCGACTGATGGGAGAGGTGGCTGCCGAGGGGTACATTTTTCGTACGGATCTCCGATTGCGACCGGACCCTTTCGTCAATCCCGTTTGCATTTCAATGGGTGGAGCCGAACGATACTATGAGAGTTATGCCCGGGCATGGGAGAGAGCGGCTTACATCAAGGCAAGACCATGTGCAGGAGACGTTGAAGCCGGCCGCAAATTCCTGCACAGAATCAACCCCTTCATCTGGCGCCTGCAATATGATTTCACCGCTGTGCAAGACACCAGTGAAATGCAGTCTCGCATCTGGGAAAATGTTGGATCCGGCGATTTGAACAATCTGCATGGATACAATCTGAAATTGGGCAAGGGAGGCATACGCGAGATCGAGTTATTTGTTCAGACCTATCAAATGGTGGCTGGGGGACGGGACCCAACCCTGCAAGTTCGTGATACCATGGGGGCCATGAAGGCTTTGGTCAGCAAGGGCTGGGTCGATGAGGAGGCGGCTCGGACTCTGACCCGGTGCTATGATCGGCTCAGAACGTGGGAACACCGCACACAAATGGTACGGGATGCCCAGACCCACCAATTACCCAGAACACCCCATGAAATCGAGCGCATTGCTGCCCTATGCGGAGAAACGGATCCGAACGTGTTTCTGGATGAGGTTCGGGATACCCTGAAGGCTGTTCAAGACATCACTGGCAAATATTTGCAGTCGGATGAAGCGAACGAAGAGCAATTCGATTCCTCTTTCATGGAAGAGGCAGACTGGGATTGTGTTGAACATTGGCGTAATTTGCCGGCTTTCAGGACTAAAAGAGCCAATCAGATTTTTAACCGCCTGCGTCCTCGGCTGTTCAATCGAATTGCGCGTTCCAGCAATCCGCGCGAAGCCTTGTTTCAGTTCGACAGTTTCCTGAAAGGATTGCCGTCAGGCGTCCAGCTGTTTTCGCTGTTTGAGGCCAATCCGCAACTCATGGAACTGCTTACCGATGCCTGCGCGACAGCTCCCAAACTGGCCAGTTATCTCTCACGCAACTCCAGAGTTCTGGATGCTGTACTGGAATCGGACTTCTTTGAGCCCTTGGCTGAAATCACGGAACTTCGAGAAGAGCTGACCAAGAAGTTGAGTGTATCCAACGATTACGAAATGATACTAAGGGAAGCTCGGCGATGGGTCCATGAAAAGCGATTCAAGGTTGGCATTCATCATCTCAGAAGTTTGATCGGAGGCATGGAGCCAGGCCGTTTGTACTCGGCCTTGGCAGATGCTGTCATTCTCTCGACTACACCCCATGTCGTCGAACAATTCAGTGCTCTGTACGGCCACCCGCCTGGAAGGGGGTTCACCCTGCTTGCCATGGGGTCTTTGGGATCTGAGAACATGTCGTGTACATCGGATCTGGACCTGATCCTAATCTATGACCCGTTGGATCAGGAGCGCTCCGACGGGAAGAGATCCCTTTCAACTCGTCAATATTATGCCCGGTTAACGCAAGCGCTGGTCTCGGCCCTGTCTTCGCATATGGCCGAGGGGCAGCTGTATGATATTGACATGCGTCTACGACCATCGGGTCGCAAGGGACCAGTTGCCACATCACTGGAAGCCTTCAAGCACTACCAGCTGACTAGCGCCTGGACTTGGGAACATCTTGCCCTGACTCGAGCACGTGCCCTGACTGACGAGCATGAGCTCGCGATCGAACTGGAATCGTTTCGTGAAGAATTGATCGCACGACCGAGCAACGAGAGGCAGGTCGTGACAGATGTTCAGGATATGCGCGGGCGCTTGGCTGAAAATGTATCCTTGCCAGTAGTCAACGACACTTGGGAAGTACGTCACGGAGAGGGAAGGATGCTTGATATTGAGTTGATTGCTCAGACCGGTGCTTTGCTGGCCGGCAGTGTTGACAGGAGCGTCAACGGACAAATTGATGCCGCTCGTCAGACTGGTTGGATGACTTCTGAAGACAGTGAGATCCTGAAGCAAGGCTATAAAAGATTAAATGAAGTAAATCAGGCACTCAGACTTACCGTTGAGGGTGATTTCAACTGTGACACTGCCGGCACCGGCATCAAGGAATTCCTGCTTCAGCAAACGGGCATCAATTCAATCGATTCATTGGCGCAAAACTTGCAGGATGACCGTGCAAGAAGCCAGCAGGTGGTCAATCGTCTTCTATCGAAAATAGAGTGAAGCATTTGCAGCGGGTGTAAAATTGTCCAAGCATGCACATCCCGTCGATCCTCGCGGTCTAATTTTTGAATCCTACAGAATGGAATCGCTGGAAGAGAGGGAGTGCCGATCAATTTTTTTCGACTGGGCCATGGGTGTGCCGGCAGGAGAGGATCCCGTCACGTGCATCAGGCAGCTTCTGGATCACTATCGAAAGCAATATCCGGATCACCCGATGACCAAAGTCCTGTTAGAAGGGTTGCAAGAAAAGGGGACTAAGACGCGTCGCCGTCGTGTCCGGAGCAGGTGATGTCCTAAACCCAACTTCCGAACTGATTTAAGCTTTGTGATTGATCACAACCCATCACGCGGGCCGGCTTGAAAAGGTTTAGGCTTTACTTTTCTGCCCAAACTATCCATGTACAGACAATTCCTCGTCAACAAGCACCAACACGGTCGTTTGCAATCCTTGTGCGTGCGTTCATGCGTATCGCTACCATGCCGGATCATTACTCCCGACCCACCATCAAGCGGCGGAAATCCGTTTGGGACAAAGATGCCTGGCAGTTCCGCAAATAGCCTCTTATCAATCTCGACCCGCTACCAAGCGTCATCACCAATCTGAAAGCTGGCCGGCAAGGTGCCACTGCCTTGGGCTTGGAAACTATCATTGTCCGTTTCAGCAGCATGCTGGTTTGCCATTTCGCCGATCGGTTGCCGTCTCGTGCCATGTTGACCGAATACAGCCCCGCCAGCGGCTGGAAGCATTGCCGCGATTGCCATGGCGACAACCCCGCCTCCTGCGTTACTGTATGCACACATCTTTTCCCGCTGGCGTAATTGGTGTCTGAAATGTGCCGTTTGTCCTGTCGATTCTATCTTCTGTCTTGTGTTTACAGGGTGGGAGGAGTAGATATGCACAACTCGAGTTCGCATTGTGGTGATCGTCGTTTGGATCCGGCCGAACGGTTTTTCATGATCGTCTTGTTGAGGTCGGTCCGCGTGGTGTTTCGGTTCGGGGTGTCGGTGGCAATCGCGCCGGCGAAGTCCGCTTGGGCCGGTTTTTGAGGAACGGGAAGGTGACCGTGAACAAGATCGTCGACAAGGCCGCCATGACCACGTCTGGGCGCGTGGACGGTTGGCCTATTCTGGCGATTCAAGACACGACGAGCTTTCGGGATGACGGGTCGGGAAACAGCCTTGTCGGCCCTGCCACGATCGCCGTGGAGGCGGAACCTGGCACGTTGCTCGGCGCGGTCGACATGCAGCTGATTGACCGCTCTGGCGGCGGCCCGAAGCCGCCCAAAAACCGGCCGCTTCGCGACAAGGAGAGCCACCGCTGGCTGGAAACCATGCAAACAAGTGCCACCGTTCGGAACGCAGCGGCGTATGTCACGGTGGTCGCCGCCCGTGAAGCGGACATCTTCGAGATGTTCGCCGGCCGCCCGGAAGGCGTGGACTTGCGGATCCGGGCGTCCCATGGCCGCTGTCTTTGCGATGATACCGGCAAGCTCTTTTCCCGCCTTGAGGGCCGGCCGCAGCCGGAGCATACGGTCGCATGGTCCGCGCGACCCGGGCAAAAAAAGCGCACGGCCCGCATGGGCGTGCGTTTCGCGTGCGTGACCCTCAAGACCCAAGGCTTCGACATCGCAAACGTGTCGGTGGAAACCGCACCCTTCCAAACGCTGTGCGCCCGGACGTTTATCGCGGGGATATCGTGCCGGCCACTCGTGCCGGACCGGGATGATGCCGGCCAACGCCCGCTCAAGGATGTCTTCGAGGCGCCGGATCAACCGGTCCTGGAGGCCGTATCCGCTTCGCTTGAGGGTCCGACCGACAAGCCAAAGAACCCGCATCCACGGGGTGCGCTGGCCTTTGCCGCCTGGGTGTGCGCCCGTCTCGGTGGCGGGACCGGATATTATGGGAAACCGGGCCCGGTGGTCATGTTGCGCGGGCGGTATCAATTCCAGGCCATCCAACTCGGATAGGGCATCACTGGAAATGTGTGAATCGAGTAGTTCCTGCGGGAGCGTGTGTCCGCCTCCGGACTTCGGCGACCTCAGGGATATCCGGCAACGGCGGTACAGTGCTGTCACTTTTTGCCGTCATCCCAGCCCGGCGCATGACCCCATCCACCAACACGACCCAACAGGGCCACACATGGCGGGATGCGGGAATGCCGAAAAAGGCTCAACCCTTAGTGCAGTCGTGATCACTCGTGCGCCGTCCGAGGCTTTCCCCTGAGTAAGCCACAACACATCGTTGAAGCCGGGGTGTCGCAGGCATGCGACAGTTTGGAGAAAAATGAACCGGAGCGTCACAAAAGAGTTGCAAATCTTGGGGGGGGGCATTTAATGTTGCTGAGTTCTATTTTCTATTTTTGGATAACGAGACAGGAGTAATGATGACGAAATTGACTTCGCTGTGGGGCCGACGCGGCCATCCGGCCCCTGCCTGTGAACGCGTCGGGGGGGGGGTAGATGACCTTGCGACCCGTCCCCGCGTCGGGTCGGCATTCAGGCTGTCGACGATTGGAGCGCTGCTTGTCGGGCTCGGGATGCTTGTCGCCTCGCCCCAACCTTCAGCGGCCCAGGGCACCTGTACCCTGAGTGACGGGACGGAGGAGACGCTTCCGACCGACCCGAATGGCAAGCCGCCGAGGGTGACCAAGACCGACCCGTACGGCAAGCATCTTCGGTGCCGGGGACTTACCAACGGCCTAGAGCTGACACTGGATGACTTCAAGATCGGCACAAGCGCCGCCCCGGTTACTGAGCCAATAGGTCTTGACGTTGATGCGGAGGGTGCCGAAGACGACCATGTCACGGTCATGGGCAAGGTAGTCATCCATTCCAATCTGCAGGGCATAGGCCTGGTACGGAACGGGACAGGATGGCTCAAGTTGCAGTTGGATCCGGACAGCAAAATCAATGCCGCCTTGTCCAAGGGCGAGGTGAGCACTGGCATTTATCTCAAGCACACGGGGGAAGCCAAGACCAATAACGCGAATGGTGTGACCAAGGGCATCCACCTCGTGTCGAGTGCCGACGTTGACGTGTCGCAGTCGACAGCCCCCACCGGGAAGATTGCCATCACTGCTACGACCGAGGGTGCAGCCGATGGCACGACGATACCGATCACGATCCATCTCAAGGGCGGTTCCATTCTTGCGGGGGACACTTCTAATTTAGAAACTGGCGTCAGAGTCATTCAGCAAGCCAAGGGCAAAGTCGACATCACGGTGGACCCGGGGGTGATGATCGGCATGGAAGGCAAATCCATCGGCAACCGAGGCATTGATGCTACGATTTTTCCCAAGGGCGACGACAACCTCATGATCACGCACTCAGGGCATATATACGCCGACAAGTTTGGGATATTTGCATCCTTTATAAAAATAGAGCCTAGCGACACGCCAGCCGGGGGCAACATCACGATTGAGACGGGAGCGGACAGCGCGATTGTGGCAAGCGGGTATGGGATTGCGGCTTACCTTAACGAACGCCGCACCGGTACCATCGAGATCAACCACTATGGCAAGATCACGGCGGGTGCAGAAACCGGTGGGGGTACATTGCCTGCAGGCATTCATGCGCAAGCCTACACGGCCGTATCGATCACGATGGAGGCGGGCAGCCGCATCACGGCGACGAGGCTAGGCATCCGTGCCCGCGTTTACGCTGGTGCCAAGGCCACGGTCGAGACCAAGGAAGGCAGCGTGATCACGGCGGACCGGTATGGCATCATGATCGACAAGCGCGGCTCGGCCAAAGACAAGTTTACTCTCACCATTCGTGGCACGGTCATGGGTGGTGGCACCCCATGCACCGACACGAAGACCGGTCGTGAAAAATGTGCCGGCGTGCGCATCCGGAGAGCCAGCATAGTCGCGCTAGGCGCGAACGAGAAAGGGGGTGGCACGATCGTGATTGGTCCCCGCGCCCATGTCAAGGCGAGTTCCGGCGTGGCCATCGAGGTGGATCCCAAGACTGACGATGACCAGCCCGAAGTTGTTGCGGTGATTCTGGAGAAGGACGAGGCGGGTGTTGTGGGTCATGTCGAAGGCCAGATCCTGAACCCGGCGACGGTTGTAGAAGGAGCGAAAAGGGAAAAAACCCGTTCTACACTCGAGTTCAAGGTGTCGGGAAGTAAGACGGTTCTTGCCCCCGGTGCGATCATTCATCGTCGTGGCCAACGGATGGGCGTGTACGAACAGGTGTTCAAGGCTAAGCTCGAGACGATCACGGATGGTTACCAGTTCAAGGATGTTGCGTCGGCTCCGGTCTTGCGTCTGTACAGCCATCGGGCGCGTCTGTATGAGGTGTTGCCGTCGGTGCTTCTGGGTCTGGTGGACCTGACGCCCTACAGTACGCGCATGGCGGTGCCCCGCCGGAGCACCGGCGACGAGGAGGTCATGGTCGAGAGCAGCAAGGGGGAGCATGTGGCGGTGCCAGGTTCCCGCACGGGTGTCTGGGTGCGTCTGGCGGTCCGCGATGGGGAGCGGATGGCCGATACATCGACGACCGCAACGGACTTCTGGCGTCAGTCTCTGGCGTGGGATGTGCAGCAGACCGACTTCGAGGCGGGTCTGGAGGTGCCGACCGATGAGCGTCTGGTGCTGGGCGTGAGTGCCCACTACCGGCAGAGCGAGGCCACCGTCAAGAGGGGTGGCACCATGGAGGCGAGCGGCACCGGTGTGGGCGTGTCCCTGACCTGGACGGACGACAGCGGGCTGTATGTGGACGGCCAGCTGAGCTACACCCGGTTCTTTGATATCACGATGGTGTCGGCCAACAGTGCGGTCGGTGCGATCACCTCCACGGGTGGCGGCAACGGTCTGGCGCTTGGAGTGGAAGTCGGCCAGCCGATGAGCATGGGGGGCCTGACCGTGATTCCGCGTGGGGGTCTGTCCTGGTCATCGGTGGACCTGGACGCCTTTGACGAACCGACCACGATTGATGGGGCCGGCCGGGTCACCCCGGACAAGGAGCAGAGCGTTCAGGGTCGTGTGGGTGTCTTGGCCGAGCTGGGTCCCAAGGATGCGAACGGTCGGCTGTATGCGTCGCTGGATCTGGAGCATGAGTTTTCGTCCAAGCATGCGGTGATGGTGGCCGGCACCCGGCTGACGACGGAGGTGAAGCCGACCTGGGTGCGTCTGGGCGTGGGCGGTGTGATGTCTCTGGGCAGCGGCGACACGACGCAGCTGACGGGGGATGCCTTTTATGCAACAGCGGGGAGCGACAACGCCGACTTTGGCGGCGGTCTGTCCGTGACCTTCCGCTTCTGATCGGGAGACGGAAGGCCGGCGGGTTGTCGGCATCGGTGCAGGCCGGCGGCGGGCCTCCGTCAGGATCGATACAGGATGAAACCGCACGTGACCTTCACATGCGAGCCAGCGGACTCACCGGGTGTCAAAGGGCTGTAAGCATCGCGCCGAAGCAACCTTGAACGGCCTCAGGTCCTGTCGGCTCAGCCGGCCGGGGACATGACCGATGAGACCGTGCGGTCCAACAAGCGACGGCCTCGTGGGGATCACGCTGTCGGAAGTCTGAACACCGTGGATCGGAAGGTACAACCGGTCTCATCATCGGGCTTGTCGTGGACGCATCCATGTTTGGCTGTGCCATGCTGGCCCGATATGTCGAATGGCCCATGTGCACGACCGGGCAATCCCGTCTGTTCCATGATGACGGCCTTCCGGCGTGGTCATCGGTCGTGGTACCGGCGACCCCATCTGTTTCTGCGCCTTGCCGAACTGACGATGATACTGCCCCCGTTGCAAGAGCGGACCTTGGAACTTCCGGGCGTGTGCAACACCTGAAACCAGTCCAGCCGGCCACCATCCCAAAGTAAAAATGGTGCTTGTTCTTGCAAGGTTGCAGAGATTCAGCTTGGGAAGTTCGGCCTAAGGATAAAACGCTACGGGCGGGCCTTGATGGGAATGTAGTCCAAATCCACTGCGCCGATGTATTTCTGTCTTGGCCGGCCGATCTTTTGGATCGGGTCTGCAATCATTTCCTTCCATTGGGCAATCCATCCGACAGCCCGAGAAAGGGCAAAGATTGGAGTGAACATGGAAGTTGGGTAGCCGAGGGCATCAAGGATAATGCCGGAGTAATAATCAACGTTGGGGTACAGGTTTTTGGACTGAAAGTACTCATCTTCAAGGGCAATTCTCTCCAGCTCGATGGCCACCTGAAGTATCGGCTTATCGTGGCTTCCAACTATATCAAGCACTTCGTCCGCCGAGTCCTTCATGATGTAGGCTCGCGGGTCAAAATTTTTGTAGACCCTATGCCCGAATCCCATGAGCCTGTACGGGTCGCTTTTGTCCTTGGCCTTCTTCAGATATTCGGGGATTCGATCCGGTGTTCCGATCTCCTTGAGCATGCGGAGGCAGGCTTCATTTGCACCACCGTGCGAGGGCCCCCACAGACAGGCAATTCCAGCCGCGATACAGGCGAAGGGGTTGGCACCCGAAGAACCCGCCAGCCGGACAGTTGAGGTCGATGCATTCTGCTCGTGGTCGGCATGCAACATGAAAATGCGATCCATGGCCCGGCTAATTTTGGGATGTATGCGATATTGTTCTGCCGGGACCGAAAAGCACATGTTCAGAAAATTTGACGGATAGTCCAGAGCATTGCTGGGATACACATACGGCTGCCCAACAGAGTATTTATAGGCCATGGCAACGATTGTCGGAAGTTTGGCAATCATGCGAATGCAGGCGATTTCCCTTTGCTGAGGGTCGTTAATATCGGTGGAATCGTGGTAGAACGCCGAGAGAGCTCCCACGACACCCGTAATGATGGCCATTGGATGGGCATCGCGACGAAACCCGCGAAAAAAGTTGATCAATTGCTCATGAACCATCGTGTGCATGGTCACACGGGTTTCGAAATTATCGAGTTCATCAGCATTGGGGAGATGGCCATACAAGAGCAGGAAGCATACTTCCAGGTAATGCGAGTGCAGGGCCAGATCTTCGATTTTGTAACCTCGATACTGCAGAATGCCTCTTTCTCCATCAATGAAGGTAATTTCGGATTCGCAGGATGCAGTCGAAGTGAATCCTGGATCATAGGTGAACACCTTGGCATCACGATACAGATTTCGAACATCAATGACCTTCGGTCCAGCAGTAGGGGACGAAACATCCAGTTTGTAGGTCTTGTCATTCAAGATCAATTGTGCCGTTTGCTTGGATTCTGTCATCTCGTTCAACCCTCTCACTCGTTACGTACTGGTGATTTGTCGACCTATAAACACAGTCTGGATAAGCACCAACTGGACACTTTGCATCAAACTGCATGTTCGAAAACGCTTTGGGGCGGCATTCTCCAGCGTGACTATGCGCCCGGAATGTCAAACTGTGTCAAGGCTACCTTTTCGGCTGCCAGCATTACCGCTGCCCAACAACTTATGGCAATTGTCGGCATTTCGCAAGCGGCATGGCCTGATAATTTTTTGCATGTACTGATGATGTAATCTGAACCATACCCAGTACATGTTTTCATGCTACCGGTCTAGAGCCTCCGCCCTACCGTCTTTTGCTTGACCTGAAAGACCGTTTCAGATCGCTTGATTGGTTCTTGCAGGATCAACAGCGAATCATTTAAATCTGAGACGAAGGCTCGAAAATGAATCGCAATCAAGATATCGAGCCGCGATAAAGTGACTGTTTTCAAGTAGTTGGTCCGCTGCACACCAAGCAAGAGCCCAGCGGATAGGAGCGATAGTGATTGACAAATAGGCGGTTCAACCTTATTTGACCCATATAGAAGGGCGAGGAGAACAGATCATGACAGAGTTGGAATGGGTTGGCAACACATCGTGGTGGATTGGAGCGGGGGCGATTGTTACGGTTCTGACTACGCTTAGCGTCTGGGTTTTCAAATTGGCCCGGTGGTCTGGAGGCGTTGATTCCAGGTTCGATACCCTCACGAAGGGACAGAATGAAATGCGGGCTGACATCACCGAACTGCGAGCCAATGTTCGGACTGATATGGATAAGTTGCGAACGGATGTTCGGACGGACATGGACCAACTGCGAACGGATGTTCGAAATGACATGGATCAGCTGCGGAACAATATTGATCAAGTCCGAACGGATGTTCGAAATGACATGGATCAAATCCGGGCCGATATCAAGATGATTCTGTTTTATCAGTCGAGCCCTGTGCAGTCAGGCAGCCCAATTCAATTGAACGATTTTGGACGAGCGATTTCTGCGACAGGGTCGGCACACGAGTGGGCAAAAATCCATGCACCGAATCTGGAAGGGGACACTGCTGGCAAAGAGGAATTTGAAGTCTTTGATCTATGCGTGTCGTACGTTCAAAAGCACTTTACTGATGATGCCGATTTTCAGCGTACGGTCCGAGCCACTGCTTACCAGCACAGCACAGAACCGGAAAAGGTTTTGAAGGTCTACCAGGTGGAGCTTCGGGACTGCCTGTTGGCCAAGGTCGGTTAATGCTCGTTGGCTTCTACGCAGGGTTGAGTTCGTAGAGTGGTTGGTGTTGCAAATGCCGCTTTGGGTTTGATACGATTCCGGTTGGTAGCCTGGCACCGAACGAACCTCGTGAGAGCGACCGTAGACCTGACGTTAGTGATTCCGAAGGTGCGTCTTCAGGTCGTGCAAGCGCCTGAGACTCTCGTCTCTGCCCAAAATCATAAAAAGATCAAAGACACTGGGCGAGCTCTTTTTGCCGGTCAAGGCTATTCTCAGAGGCTGAACAACCTGACCAAGCCCGAGTTCATACTTGTTTCCATGGTCTTTTGAATAGTCTTCAAGGCTTGGACGCGTCCAGTCGATTTTCTGAATTCCGACCAGGTAGACATCATACGCTTCTCGATGGATTTGGTCCAGAATATGTCGAGGACTATTTCCATAGTCTATCCGCTTTTGCCGAAGAAATGCCATCTCGTTCCACAGATCGACCAGAGTCTTGGCCCTCGTGCGGAGTAACGGAATGGCTTTCAGGATACAGGTCTCGGTTTCATGATCAATCTTGACATCATACTTCCTTCCGACAAAATCCACGAGGTGCTGGTATAGCACATCGATTTCTAGGTTCTTCAGATGCAAACCCGAGATCGTGTTCAAGATTTTTGGATCAAATCGAGCCGGAGACTTGCGCAAGTCCTCAATGCGAAACCACTTTTTGGCCTGTTCCATCCGGAAAAATTCGGTATTGTCGTGGGACCAGCCCAAGCGAGCTAAAAAATTACAGGCGGCCTCCGGGATGATGCCGTTGTCAAAGAAGAATTCGATACCTTCGGCTCCATCGCGTTTGGAGAGTTTTTTTCCGGCTTCATTGTGAATTAGCGGAACATGAGCAAACACCGGGCATGGCCATTCAAAGGCATCATATACGAGTTTCTGCTTGAGGGTGTTTGCCAGATGATCATTGCCCCGGATTATATGCGTAACTCGCATGTGGCGATCGTCAATGACGACAGCCAGGTTGTACGTGGGCGTACCATCGGATCTGAGAAGTATGAAATCATCAAGTGAATCATGATTGACGGTTACACGGCCAAAGACCTTGTCGTCGACGAAGGACTGACCCTCGGTCGGGGTTTTCAGCCGAATGGTGAAAGACCGATTGGGATGGTTGGTCGGCGCGATATCACGCCAAGGGCTGGCAAACAAGGTTGGAGCCCCTTCTTGCTTGGCTGTATTGCGGTAGTCAGCAATTTCTTCGGGTGTTGAAAAACACTTGTAGGCATGTCCCGATTCCAGCAGTCTATAGGCCATTTGGCGATGAATAGACTGCCGCTCATTCTGACTGACGGGATCTCCATCCCAGTCCAGTCTGAGCCAGCTTAATCCTTTTAGGATGGCCTCTGTTGCTTCTGGAGTTGATCGAACTCGATCTGTGTCTTCTATTCGCAAGAGGAATTTGCCCCCGTTTGATCGAGCAAAAAGCCAGTTGAACAGGGCCGTTCTGGCCCCTCCAATGTGAAGATGTCCTGTAGGAGAGGGAGCAAATCGGGTGACGACACTCATTTTGGACACTCGGCTCGTTTGAGGTTGCATGATGCGGGGCATGGTTCGTCATGTGGGTTGGCACCCCTTAGACCAAGACATAGCTTTTTTGAATCAAGAACCAAGGTGATAACTTAGATTGATGTATTGTGCCCGCTCGCCTGGTTCCTTGGCTCTCTCACCAGGTTTTCGAATCAGCAGGGCGTTAGATTCGTGCAGCACCTTCAACAATGAACTATCTTGGCGTTCGTGAACCGCAATAACTGCCTCCCCCGTGCTGTGGTCGACCACCGCCCGCGCATAATGCTCACGGGGTCCGTTTGATGCCAGGGGGGTCTTGAGCCGAGCCCAAAAACGTTGTAACCCCGTGGGATCAAGCCCTTGCATGGTCTGTATGACCGGGATCAGGAACACATACCCGCAAACCAATGCAGACACTGGATTGCCGGGCAAGCCAACCAGCAAATTTGTCGAGTTGCGGCCGGCAAACAGAGGTTTGCCCGGACGCATAGCAATTTTATAAAACGAAAATGCGTATCCGAGTTGACTGGCCCCGTCCTGAACCAGATCAAAATCTCCTACGGAGGCGCCCCCCACTGTCACAACTAGATCGGACTCGGCAGCGAGTTTCAGAATTGAAGTGACGGATTGGGCATTGTCTTTTGCGATGGGTAGAAGGCTCACCCGACATCCGTTGGCTTCAAGCAGGGATTTCAAGCCAAAGATATTGGACGCGACTATCTGGTGCGAAGCAGGTATGTGGCCGGGCATGACCAACTCGTCTCCGGTCGGAACAATGGTCACAAGAGGCTTACGATATACCTTGACAGTGGCTGCGTTCATTGCTGCCAAAAGCGAGATCAGCTTGGGGGTGAGGACTTGTGGAGGAGAGACTTTAAACCCTTTCTTGAAATCGCTCCCCAGAGAGCGCACAAACGAATGGCGTTCAAATTCATCCTTGATCACGATCCTCGTTCCATGATCATGTACATCTTCCTGAATCAAGATTCGGTCCGTACCGCTGGGTACAGGCGCGCCAGTATAGATTCGAACCGCCTCACCATTGCGTGTCACAAAATCGGGGACTGAGGCTCCAGCCGGGATTGTACGGGTAACAGTCAGTGAGTTGCCGCTTTGGGCATCGTTCTCCTTGATGGCAAAACCATCCATGGCCGAGGTGTTAAATGGAGGTTGGTTTCGTTGAGCCATGACGGCCTCAGCAAGAACTCGACCGGACGCGTCGCCAATGAAAACTTCTTCTGTTTCAGTTGCAGGCGCAAGCTCGATCAAGCGGTTTATGGCATCTTGTACTGCGATCATGTGGCCTCATATCGGCCCGATTTCCCCCCTTCCTTGTACAGGAGTCGAACATCGACGATAATCATTCCTCGATCGACCGACTTGACCATGTCATAGATGGTCAGGGCTGCCACTGATGTCGCTGTCAGGGCTTCCATTTCAACTCCAGTCTGCCCTGTGGAGGTCACGGTCGCCACAATCTCGATGCTGGAAGGGTTTTTTACGGGCGTGAACTCCATGCTGACACTGTTGATGGGGATAGGGTGACACAAAGGAATCAATGACGCAGTCTGTTTGCTTGCCATAATACCAGCCAGTCTGGCAGTGCCGAGAACATCGCCTTTCCGGGCCTTGTTGCTGGTTATCAGATCAAGGGTATCAGGCTTCATCAGTATTTTTCCTCCGGCCCTTGCCACACGCACCGAGACCGATTTTTGGGTGACATCGATCATCTGGGCTTCTCCCTGCATATTGAAATGCGTCAGCTCATTCATGTGCACCATCCTCTTGGGGGCTTGCGAGAAGACATTCAAGAGCCTGCTGAACATCACCCTGACGCATCAGACTTTCACCAATCAGGAAACATTTGATTCCGTCCTCGGCCAGGGAGTCAAGGTCGCTGGGGGTTGATATCCCTGACTCTGATACGGCAATCTTTTCTTCCGGCAGAAGTTTCACGAGTGTTCGGGAGGTATCCAAATTCACCGTGAATGTGTGGAGGTCGCGATTGTTCATCCCGATCAGGTTTGATTGCAATTGTAGCGCTCGATGAAGCTCTTCTTCAGTGTGCACTTCAAGGAGCACGTCCATGCCCCAATCCTGAGCCGTTTGCTCCAAGGACTGAGCGGTGGCGTCGTCGACCATTGCCATGATGATCAGGATGCAGTCTGCCCGTAACGCTCTTGCTTCAAGCACTTGGATGGGATCAAGCATGAAATCCTTGCGAAGGACTGGCATGGACACAGCACCGGCGACTTCGGTCAAGTCGCTCGTTTGTCCCTGAAAGCCAGGAGCATCGGTCAGGACGGATAGGCATGTTGCTCCGCCGAGGCCGTACGATTGAGCCAACTGGACGGGATTGAAGTGTGGACGTATCAGGCCTTTGGATGGGCTGGCCTTCTTGATTTCAGCGATGATGGCATAACCGGTCGCGATTCTTCGCTTCAGAGCCGACGTGAACCCTCGAGGGCGCGGCTGGGCACAGGCTTCCCTTTCGAGGGCTTTATAACCGGTTGAAGACTTGAGGTGAGCAATCTCTTCAAGTTTGTAGGCTTGAATTTTTGTAAGGATTGATGACACGGCCAAATCAGTTTGTACAGACCACGAGATCGTCTAGTTTCTGCCGAGCACGACCACTGTCGATGGCCTCGCGGGCCATTTCAACGCCGTCCTTCAGGTGCACGGCTCGACCGACCACCACCAAGGCTGCGGCGGCGTTCAGCAGGACGGCATCCCTGTAGGGAAACATCTCTCCAGCCAGCAGTTTCGTGATGGCTTGGGCATTGTATTGCGGGTCGCCGCCCTTGATCGAGGCAAACGGATGAACTGCAAGGCCGGCATCTTCAGGATGAATCTCCGTTTCCGACACCGTGCCGTTGGACAATTCCGCAACGCGGGACTTGCCCGCAATGGAAATCTCGTCGGTTCCATCGTCTCCATGCACTATCCAGGCTTTGCGGCAGCCCAGCTCGCCTAGGGTCTTGGCCATAGGTACGACAAGTTCCGGGGAAAAGGTGCCCGTCAGCTGGTATTTGACTTGTGCGGGATTGGTTAGAGGTCCCAAAATGTTGAAGATGGTCCGGGTTCCGAGTTCCTGCCGAACTGGCATGACATGTTTCATTGCCGGGTGATGCATAGGTGCCATCATGAAGCCGATGCCAACTTGATTGATTGCCTTTTCAGCCGTTTCGGGTTCTGCCATGACATTGATGCCCAAGGCGCCGAGAACATCGGCGGCGCCCGATTGCGACGAGAGATTGCGGTTGCCATGCTTGGCGACGGGGACGTTGCACCCCGCCACCACGAATGCGGTGGCCGTCGATATGTTGAGTGTTCCTTTCCCATCACCGCCTGTACCGACAATGTCCATGGCATTTTTCGGTGCTCGTACGCCGATGCACTTTTTGCGCAGCACCGCGGCTGCGGCCGCGAATTCGTCTACCGATTCGCCACGGGTTCTCATGGCCATGAGAAGGCCAGCAATTTGGGAATGCGTGGTATGGCCCGACATAAGCAAATTGAACGCCGCCTCAGCTTGCGCACGAGAAAGGGGCGCATTACTGGCCATGGCAATGTAGTCTTTTATGTCTTTAGCCATTTGGCCTGCTTCCGGACAGATTCAAAAACCGTTTCAAGATTTTCATGCCGTGCTCCGAGGCTATGCTTTCGGGGTGAAACTGGACACCGTAAATGGGCAGGCCGGTGTGCCTGAAACTCATGATTGTGCCATCGTCCAACCACCCATTGACCTCTAGGCATTCGGGAAGCGTTTGACGATCGACAATGAGGGAATGATATCGCGTTCCAAGAAAAGGTGACGGGACGCCTTCGAGGATGCCCGTGCTGGAATGAAAAATCTGGCTTGTTTTACCATGAACGATCTGAGCACACGGGATAATTTTACCGCCCAAGGCATGACCGATGACTTGATGTCCAAGACACACGCCAAGGAGGGGCGTTCTGGATTGAACTGCCGCCAAGGTCAGATCGGTGCAAATGCCAGCCTTTCCTGGACCGCAGGGCCCAGGAGACATGACGATCCCGTCGGGCGCTTCGGCGATGATATCGGCGGGGTGTCTTTCATTGTTCCGGACAACTCGCAACTCCGCACCCAAAGCTCTAAGATACTGGACGAGATTGAAGGTAAAACTGTCAAAATTGTCGATCAGGTAGTACATTTGAGCATCGTTTTGCAGTCTCAGTTGTCCGTCTTGATCGGTTCCAATACATACCGATAGGTGTTTTCGGCTGCCTTGCGCAGGGCCATCGACTTGTTCACGGTTTCCTGCCACTCGGAAGCCGGGTCACTGTCGAAGACGACACCGCCTCCCGCCTGAACATAAAGTGTCTGATCCTTGATCACGGCCGTTCTCAGGGCAATGCACATGTCCATCTCGCCATTGCTTGAAAAGTATCCGACGCCGCCAGCATAGATGCCACGTTTCGTTTTTTCCAGCTCATCAATAATTTCCATGGCCCGGATCTTGGGTGCACCGGACACGGTCCCGGCCGGCAATCCGGCCATGAGGGCCGACAGGGCATCTTCATCCTCGGACAATTCCCCGACAACATTGGACACGATATGCATGACATGGGAGTAGCGCTCGATGACAAACTGTTCATTCGGATTGACGGTCCCGACCTTGACAACCCGTCCGACATCGTTCCGTCCCAAATCAAGCAGCATGAGGTGCTCGGCTCGCTCTTTTTCATCGGCGAGCAATTCGTCGGCCAAGGCTTGATCTTCCTCCTTCGACCGACCTCTCGGTCGGGTTCCAGCGATCGGGCGTATTGTAACCTGCCGGTCTGCGACCCGCACAAGGATTTCCGGGCTAGCTCCGATCACGTGAAATCCATTGAAATTGAAAAAAAACATGAAAGGTGACGGATTGGTCTTTCGGAGAGCCCGATAAAAGGCAAACGGCTGATAATCAAACTCCAACGACCATCTTTGGCTGGGTACCATCTGGATGATGTCACCCGCTCGAATGAAGTCCTTGGCCTTCTCGACCATCTGCATGTACGCTTCGCGTGTCACCTCATGCTGGAAGTTCTGCAGAGGAGTTCTCTTGATTCGTGTCGCTGAATAGTTGAAAGGCTGTTCTAGCCGCTTTTTAGCACTTCGCAACCGTGCCTGTCCGAGTTCATAAGCCCTCTGGGCCGAGATTTTGGCATTATGCCACACAGGCGTGACCAGGGTGACTTCGCCCTCGACGCCATCCAGTACGGCCACGACTGAAGGACGGACGAGCAAGGCGTCCGGCGTTCCCAAGGGATCCGGATTGACATGGGGCAGGTGCTCGACCAGGCGAATCATGTCATACGCCAAAAAGCCAAAAAGACCGGCTGAGCTGGCCGGCAAATCTTCGGGGAGATCGATCCGGCTGGCTTGAATCAAATTCCGGAGCGACCCGAAAGGATCATTGGACTGCTGGGGCAGCCTGCAGTCGGGTTCGAAGCCATCCATCCAGTTTATGCAAGCCGTTTCGCCCCGACATTGCCAAATCAAATCCGGTTCAAGTCCGATGATGGAATAGCGTCCGAGTTCTTCTCCTCCTGTGACCGATTCAAGAAGAAAACTGTATTTCTCGGCTCTAGTGAGTTTGAGGAGGGCGGTTACAGGTGTGTCGAGGTCCGCCGCAAGCTTAGCAAACAAAACCTGATTGACTTGCGAATCATACTGGCTCTCAAACTCCTTGAACGAGGATTGATCCATGGCCAGCCTCTACTGCAGTTGCGCGTGTATTGAATTGATGATGTCATCATTCAAGAGAAACTCCTTGGTATTGAGCAGCTCTTGGGTATAGAGATTGTAATAGTCCACACTCATTCCTTGCTTCAGCTGAACCTCAAACTGGGGAAGGGCTTGCGCAAGCAGCTGGTCTTGCCGGTCAGCCGGAAGAATGTCGGTGAGAAGCGCCAGCATGACGCTGTCCCCGTCATTGACAACGGTAGCCGTATTGGCACTTTCAAGTTCGAAGGCGGCTTCATGGACCCAGTCGGGGGTGTTTTCCGGTGCTTCCAGACGGGTCTGCTCCACGACCATAATAACCTGGCCCAAGCCGATCTTTCCCAGTTCAACTCCGGCTTCAAGAGCCGTTCGATTCTCTTCAGCCAGATCAATTTTTTGCTGGAGCAAATTGCCAGTCCCCCAGTCATCAACGACCTGTTCCCGGACGTCGTCAAAGGGTTGAAGGAAAGGTGCCTTGGTCGCATCCAGTCGCAGCGCCACGACCCCTCCATTGTCAAGCTCAATGATTTCGGGAAATGAATCTTCTGTCAGTGACCGGGCGGCCGTCCTGAATGCGGCAAAATCGGTTATCCGGTCGGTGGAAAGGCTGCTGTAGGAAATCCGACCAAGAACAAGTTCGGTCTCATCAGCAAGTTCTTCCAGCGTCGCTCCAGCTGCCAAGATGTTGTTGTAGGTCTCGATGCTGTCGCTGATCATGTCTTGGGCCATCTCCTCCACTTTCCGGCTTCGCAACTCCTCCTTGGCATCCTCAAATGGAGTGTATTGCGGTGGAACTATAGCATTGATCCGGAACAGGGCGGTGCCGAGCTCGATCTCGACGGGGCCGACAACAATCAGTTCATCAGTGCCGAACACCATGTCGGCGACACTGTCGGGCAGCTCTTCATAGCTGACAAGACCAAGATCGAGATCCTCGGGCAAGATTCCTTTTTCTGCTGCAATATCGTCAAACTCTTTCGTACCCTCTTGGACGGCATCGAAGGCTTCTTGTGCCGCTTTTGGATTGGCGAATATCAGGCGATCGAGAGCGCGGGTTTCAGGTATGTCGTAAAGTTCACTGGACGCTTCATACAAGGCCAGCAAGTCCTCATCGGGAATGATCAGAGAATTTTCCTGCATCTCGGGCAAAAGCCAGACGAAGGTGATTTCTTGCGTTGATGGCAAGGTGTAGGCATCCGGGTTTGCATCATAGTGCTGCCGGAGCTCAGCCTCTGTCCCTTGCGGGTCGGGATGGGTCAAAAACGCATCGGTAATTTCGACCCATTGGTAGGTTCGACGCTGGAATGCATGCTCTACTGACTTGTCGAGATAGTATTGGGGCGGTTCGATTCCTGCTGCAATGGCGCGGAGAAGCAGATTGCGGGTGAACTCTTTGCGAATGATTTCATCATATTCGGACTTGGTCGTATTGTTGTTCTGTAGGGTCAGCTCATAGAGAGTTCGGTCAAATGATCCATCCACGCCTTGGAAGCCGGGATTGTCGGTAATGGTCTTGAAGATGGCCTCATCGCCAACGGACAGCCCGATTTCATGGAGTTCGTCATCCATTGCGGCATCCCGGGTGATGGATGCCAATGCCTCCTGTGACGCACCGATCGCTATGGCGTCTTGGTAGGACAGGGCAGTGCCGAGCGTACGAGCCAGGTTGTTGGTTGCATCTTGCAAAGCGGTATAATACTCATCCACGGTGATTTCTTCTGAACCCACCTTGCCTATGGTGTTCGCAATGCCGGAATAGTTGCCGATTCCGAACCCCATCAGACCCAATACCAGAAGACCGAGCAGAATCCAGACAGAAATGTCCATGGCCTTATTGCGCCGACGTGTTGCCATCAATACCTCGAAGTTGGAAAGTCAGTGCCATTAACTAGGCTTGAGCGATTGAAATTCAAGAGCGATTTCAGCTCATCATGTTCCGGCATTTCAGACCAGCAGGGGCTTGTTGGCATGGGTAAACTGCTGGAGCCTTCGAAACAACTCGGCGATGTCGTTCATATCGACATTGGCAAAGGCTATCCTGACGTGTTTTCCGTATTCTCGGATACTTTCCTCCGACGATTTGTTCTCGAACATCGTATCCGGCAGCAGAAGGATATTGGCATCCCGCAGCAGCATCTTGGCAAGCTGTTCGGAATTCATGGCAAAAGGATGTCGGACATAGGCAAAATAAGCACCACAACATAGCAGCTTCCAGCCCCGAATCTGAGCAAAGCCCGACTTGATGGCCCGGGCGCGATTTTGGATGGCTTTCTTCTCTTCAGCCAGCCATGACGCCAAATTCTTCAGCCCATACAATGCGCCAGTCTGGGCCAGCTGATTGGGGCAGATCGCAACCGTATCCAAATACTTTTCAACTTCAGTCAAAATGTCTTCGCCGGCAATCATGCACCCGACACGATGGCCCATTAAGCGGTACGCTTTGGAAAACGAATAGAGGTGAATGAGTGTGTGTGGCCAGTCAGCATCGCCAAACAGGTCATGGAGTCTGGTTTCCGGGGAGATGAAGTCCCGATAGGTTTCATCCAGAATCAACTTGATGCCGTGCTCCCGGGCCAACTCATAAAATTGCCGAATCAGGCCGGGATCATATTCGGTGCCACATGGGTTGTTGGGTGAAATCAAGACTATGGCCTTCAGATTGTCACTCCACAATTTTCGGGCTTGCTTCAGGTCGGGCCGCAAATGTTCGTTCAGATTCAGAATTCGGGCTTCAATGCCCATCATGTCGAGCCACATTTTGTGGTTGAAATACCATGGAGCGGTAATCATGACGGCGTTGCCCGCTTGTGCCAAAACCGAAATGGCCGCCGTGAAAGCCTGATTGCAGCCGGACGTTATGGCAACTTGGGTGGAATCCATGCAACCGTTGTAAAGTCGTGACCACCTGTGTGCAACTTCACACCGCAATTCCGGATCGCCCAGAACCGGGCCATAGGCATTCGCACTTGGATCTCTGAGAGCAGCCTGGGCAATCGCGTCACGGAGTTCGGGGTGAGGGCAGCCAGCAGGAGCCGCTTGCGCCAAATTGAGTCGTTTCAGGTTCGTTCGGGTCCGGATATCGCTTGCCCACCGTCCGGCTTCCATTACAGGCGAGTTCATTGTACGCTTGAAGTTGGGATTGAAGTCAAACATGACCTTACAGCAATGCCGGGAGCCACAACACGATTACGGGGAAAGCGATCAACACTCCGATCGTGATGATGTCAGCGACAAAAAAAGGCGACACCCCTTTGAAAATCTCCTGTACCGAAATCGGAAAATTCGACTCCTTTGTCACGCCGGCAACCACAAAGCAATTCAGGCCGATCGGCGGCGTGATAAGACAGAGCTCGGCCATTTTGACGACAATTATTCCGAACCAGATGCCGCACTCTTCGGCAGTCATGCCAAAGCTCGACATTTCGCGGGTGACATCGGCTCCACCATTCAGGGCAATCACCGCGGGATAAACAACGGGCAAAGTCAGAATGAGCATGCCTATGGCATCCATGAACATCCCCAAAATGACATAGCAGCATAAAATGATCAACAGTGTGAGTAGGGGTGGTTGGTCCAAATTGCCAATCCATTGGGAGAATTCCTGAGGAAGTTGCGCATAGCCGAGATAGCGAACAAAGATCAGCACCCCCCAGATCATGGCGAATATCATGGCCGTGAGCTTGGCCGTTTCCAAAAGCCCTCCTTTGAGTTGTTGCCACCGCATGCCCTTCCACAGGGCCATGGCCAAGACGACAAAAGCCCCCAAAGCTCCCGCTTCGGTGGGGGTGGCCCAACCAAAGTAGATGGAATAGATGATGATGAAGATAACCAGAAATATGGGAAGGGTTTGGGGCAAGCTTTCCAATCGTTGCCACCAGCTGTATCCTGAGACGGGAGGTCCCAGATCTTTTTTGTAGACGGCCATGCTTATGACCAGAAGGGCGTAGATTGCCGCTGATACCGCCCCGGGCAGGAAACCGGCGAGGAGAAGCTTGCCGACTGATTGTTCGACGATGATTGCATAGATCACCAGAATGGCTGACGGGGGTATGAGAGAGGCCAAGGTTCCACCGGCGGCCACTACCCCGGCCGCAAACGACCGATTGTAATTCAGGGCCAGCATTTCCGGGATGGCAATGCGGGAGAAAACGGCGGCGGTAGCCACGGAAGCTCCTGAAACGGCAGCGAAGCCGGCCGTTGAAAACACGGTTGCCACACCAAGTCCGCCCGGTAACCAGCCGACCCACCTTTTGGCGGCCTCAAACAGATGCCGCGTCAAGCCGGCGAAATAGGCCAGATAGCCAATGGCAATGAAGGCCGGAATCAGTGAAAGGGTATAGGAAGAAACCTTGGAGTGGGGAATTTGCCCCATCAGTTTAATGGCCGTTATGAATCCCCTGTCAACCCCTTGCTTTTGGATGAAAAACAGGCATAACCCGATAAACCCTGTCAGGGCGGTCGCAAAAGCGACTCGTACGCCAATGACGACAAGCAGGAAAAGAAAGGCTGTAACCCAAATGGAAATTTCGAAAGGGCTATAGCCTTCAAGGAATTGCTGCAGGTCAATCACTTGGGGGATTCGTCCCAACCCTCGACCTCGGTCGCGGCCTGTTCGGACACGGTTTGCATCGTTGGTACGGCAACCGGTCGATCAGATTTCAACTTCAAAGCGCGGGCGTAGCCCCAAACTTGCAGAAGGAGGCGTATCCAGAACAGGCTCAAGCAGACCGGAACAAGAAGTTTGGCCGGCCAGATGGGCAATCCGATGTCAATTGTGCTGTCACGACTCCAATTCGGCGCTCCCCAGTCGAAGCTCCGAAGAAAATGGAACCATGTGCCGTAGATCAGAACAGTGGCAATCAACAGAAGCACGATTGTCGATATCAGCTCTACGCGCCACAGATTGCGGCCGTGCAACTTTCCAATTAGGACTTCCATCCTTACGTGACTCCCTTCGCGCTGACAATAAGACAGACCCGCAAAGGCAATGACGATCATGCATTGTTCAACCCAGTCAACAAACCCAGGAAGAGGCAGGTTGAGAAGTTTCCGACCTAGAACATTGATTGTGGCCAGGCAGATCAGGGCAAAAACGATGACGCCACTCAATACGGTAAAGTTTTTCTCAACGGACAGGTAAAGCCTGTCAATTCTGGATATGAGAGAGTTATCGGAGGGTACGACCGAACTTGACATGGCATCAGGGGGGAGGGGAGTCGCCGGATTCCCCGGCAACTCACGGACTGTTCACTGCAAATCTGCCAAGGTGCCTTGAACCAGGTCGTACAGTTCCTGAGCCGGAATGCCCTGAGCTGACATTTTCTCTATCCAGGAAGCGCTGATACCACTTGATGCATCGCGGAACTTGGCGAGTTCCGCGTCGGAAATTGAAACCTTTTGAACATTTTTCTCAACCAGAATTTGTTCCCATTGATCCAGCAGATTGCCGTAGTTTTCGAGATAGTGCTCTATGGCCTCGTCAATTGAACCGTCCAAAGCGGCACGATGATCGTTACTGAGGTCGTTGTAGGCATCAATATTCACGACGACTGGGCAGTTGACCGTTCCCGGATTCAGATTTTCTGTCCACCAGCTGGCCAGATCTATTGTTTTAAACGAAAGGTGTGCATGCTGGGCAAACGCTACCGTATCCACGAGATCATTTTGCATGGCCTGCTGAGCTTCTGAGGCAGTAACAGATGTCGGAACGGCACCAACGGATTTAAATGCCTCGCCCAACCCGCCAGTGGCCCGGACACGCATTCCCCTAAAGGATTCAACGCTGTCGCGAGGTTCTCCCACGCCAGCGATATTGTATTGCGGCATGGGCGAGGTCATGAGCAGTTTTGCGTTCCATCTTGCCAAGTCAGCAACCGTTGCCGGGTGGCTATATACAGCATGACTCACGGCGACTTCCTGCTCCAAGTTTTGGACACCCAGAAATGGCAGCTCCAGCACGGTGATCGTAGGATTCTTGTCCTCATGATATCCAGCACAAAATTGGGCCATCTCGAAAGCACCAATTGAAATTCCGTCGAGATTCTCCCGATTGTTCGACAATCCTCCATATGAAATATTCAGGGTAAATTCGCCGTTGGTCTTCTCCGCTAGCAATTCAGCCAGTTTCTCGATGTGCTCGGTAAAGGCACGCCTTTGACCCCACAGGGAGACATCCCATTGTACAGCAAAAGACTCGCTGGCAACAGTCACGGCAACGGCAACAGCTAAAAGTTTGATCAAGATTTTTTTCATTGCTTTCTCCGGCTTGGAATCATCTTCCCATTCATCTTAAACAGGAACTCAATTATCACAATAACACTATACTGATACCGTAACCGTTTTAAACGGCCGGAATCCATTTGCCTCAAGCGGAAGCATTCCATCCAATCGATTACATGCGGGTCATCAAGAGTCCCATGGAAATCGTCGCGGGCATACGCGTGGCCGTCTGAACCCAATCGTTCCTCATCGTTAAGATGCCGGGGGGGGGGGGAATGGAACCTCCGCTCTGAGCGGACCGCCCATCCAAAGGTCATGAACATGAAATCCTTAGCATACAAGGTATGGGAAGAATGGCAGCGAGGATAATGAGTGGTCTTTGCAGGGGCTATCGTCATTGAACTTGATCACAGCCAGAAAGAACACCACGGCATCTTGCTAGAATTTCTGCCCAACCGCAAGAGTGGGAGGGGCAGTTTTGTGTTAGCCTGAGCGGATCGTTTGAAAGGCCGCAAGAGCCATGTTTCGAGATTCCTTTAAATCCACAACCGGTCGTGGATAGGTGTCACCAAGCTTTATTCCCAAGACATTCAACAAGCTTTCCTGAGCCTCCCAAGGGCAGAACAAGTATTTGATCGAAAGAGCCTTCAGCTCGGGCACGTATCTTTTTGTATACTCTCCATCCGGGTCAAACTTCAGCCCTTGAGTTACAGGATTGAAAATGCGAAAATAGGGTGCGGCGTCAGCACCGCAACCCGCAATCCACTGCCAGCTTGCACTGTTGTTTGCCAAATCGGCGTCAACCAAACAATCCCAGAACCAAAGTTCGCCGTGTCGCCAGTGAAGAAGAAGATTTTTTACTAGGAATGATCCGACAATCATCCGTACGCGATTGTGCATGTAGCCAGTTTGCCAGAGTTCTCGCATACCGGCATCCACGATTGGTATTCCGGTCTGTCCCGTTTGCCATGAAACGAGAAGTCTTTCATTTTCAGTCCACGGGAAGGCATCAAACTTTTTCTGCAGATTTTTCTTGGGCAAGTTGGGGAAATGGTAAAGCTGATTGTACGAAAACTCGCGCCAGCCAAGTTCACGACAAAAGTGCTCAGCGTTCTGCTGATCACTTTCTGAGCGTACAGCGTACCAAACCTGATGGGGAGAAATTTCACCGAAATGCAAATGCGGGGAAAGCCGGGACACGTGCGGTTTCGCCGGAAAATCTCGTCCATCGCGGTAATTGGAAAGCCCGTTTTCCAAGAAGCGCTTGAGTTGGGCCTGTGCGCCGGTTTCGCCGACGGTCCAGTGTGAAATCAGTTTCTGGCTCCAGCCATGGCGTGACAGTAATCCGAGGTCATCCAATGTCGTGGCTTGGTTGCTGTCCCGTGCCAAATTGAGGAACTGTGGCCGTTTCAAGGGAATTCGGGGCTCTTTGGCCTTCAGGCATCCCTGATTGTAGAAAGGCGTGAATACCCTGTAATTTTGACCACTTGAATTTTTGATCTCCTCTGGCTCCCAGAGCAAAGAACCATTGAAGCCGCCCGTTTTAATCCCTCGGGTTTTCAGTTCATCTTCAATTTGTCGGTCTTGCTGCAATCGCCAAGGTTCATAGCATTGGTTCCAATAAACGGCGTCAATTTGGTGACGCAAGAGCAATTCGACAATGACATCGAAAGAATTGCCACGAAAAAAGGACAGGCTCTTCCGTAGCGACTGATTCAACGCGTGCAATGAGTGATGCAGCCACCACCGGCTAGCGGCCCCTCTCGCAAATTCACCTTCGTTGTGTTCGTCGAAAATATAAATCGGCATGACACTTGTATGCTGAGATGCCATCAAGAGTGCCGGATTATCCCTAAGCCGCAGGTCCTGACGGAACCAATGAACGGCCAACCCCTTATGCATGAGGCCGGGCAGATCATTATTCATGTGCCTTGACACGCCGTTCAAACCCTGAAGAACAAGTTCATTGGCCCGTCGCGACATGGGTTTCTGGCTGTCTTCCAGCACAGAGAGCGCTGGTTCAACTTGACCTGTCCTTTTGGGCTGGACCTTGTATATACTCGCACTTTGAAATCCGCAAGAGAATAAGGAGAAAATGCGTTGTCTAGAATGATCTTCGCCGACAGCATGTCTCGGCTTGGAACCGAATCTGCGTTCACTATTTTGGCGCGTGCTCAGCAACTTGCGGCTCAAGGGAAAGACATTATCAATCTGGGTATTGGCCAACCCGACTTCAAAACCCCTGATCATATAGTTGAGGCCGGAATCAAGGCCCTGCGTGATGGCCATCATGGCTACACTTCGGCCAACGGCATCCTTGCTCTCCGAGAGGCCGTTGCGGCTGATCTTAATCGTCGTCACGGCGTTGAGGTAAGCCCAGACAATGTCGTTGTCGTGCCAGGTGGAAAGCCTACCATGTTCTTTGCGGTGCTTCTCTTCGGTCAACCTGGAGTGGAAATAATGTATCCGAATCCCGGTTTTCCAATCTACGAAAGCGTCATCAACTATTCGGGTGCCATTCCGGTACCCATTGCTCTTGAGGAAAGCAATGGATTTGCGTTCTCCGCCGAGGGGGTGCTCGAACAGATCAGTGAACGAACGCGCCTCATCATTATCAATTCGCCCGCCAATCCCACTGGTGGCGTAACTCCGAAAGAAGAAATCGACAAACTAGTTGCCGGATTGACCAAGTATCCGCATGTTGCATTACTGTCGGACGAGATTTATTCCAACATGCTCTATGGCGGGCGTGAGCATGTGAGTTTGTTGCAATACCCGGAGATTCGCGACCGGCTGATCATGCTGGATGGCTGGTCAAAAACCTACGCCATGACTGGATGGCGGCTTGGCTATGCCGTCTGGCCTGATGCCGCTGTGGATCACGTTACACGCTTGTGCATCAATGATCATTCCTGTGTGAACGCGGCGGCACAATACGCCGGTATTGCCGCTCTTGAAGGCCCTCAGGATGCAGTACATCAAATGGTTAAAGAGTTTGATGCTCGTCGTCGAGTTATCGTTCGTGAACTTAATTCCTTGCCGGGAATAACTTGTACTGATGCAGCTGGTGCTTTCTACGCGTTTCCCAACATTAGGAGCACGGGCATGAGTGCTCAAGATGCACAGGATCGATTTTTGGATGCAGCCGGTGTGGCCACGGTCGCTGGTACCTCTTTCGGTTCATGGGGTGAAGGATATGTCCGGTTCTCCTATGCCGATTCAACCGAGAACATCCTTAAAGCTATCCAACGCATTCGAGAGATTCTCTAAATCGAGATAATAGAACTGATCTGAGCCTAATGGTAAGGGCTACATGAAGTGTCCAAGAGGCGTTTCATTAAATCTTATCCACGTTGCTGGTTTCCGCTTCACCGACGCATTCTGAACGAAATTCCATTGGATAGTATGAGTTCCTGGGACATGACTTGTCTTTCGGTGCCCATATGGCAAAATTTGACTCAATCCATTCCATCTGGCAAGGGCAAAAGCAATCGGAGCCTCATTCTCATTTGCTGGTCTGAATTGTAACCGCGATAAAATCTTTCAGGGAAGGGAACAAAATCGACCAGCACAATACGATTTGTCTTGAGCATCAGGAGATAAAGTCATTTCAACGCTTCAATTTTGCAGAGGTGCGATATTCATATGCCATGTGAGACGTACCGCAGTGTAATCAGTGGATTGGCAGTCTCTCCGACAGGATGTCATAAAACATGCCTTGAGAGACTCTTTAACTGAATCCAGGCGTTGTCCTTGTTGCTGTCCAAGGCGCTGAACCAGTAGCATAGAAGCGGCTCCAAGCGGCGAACCCCAATGCCCATTAATACATCATTGGCAAATGAAACTATGAAACTTCTTGAATTTCGCAGTTGTGCAGGCTACATGTGCCCTTGAGTTTCTTGCTCTTGTTGAAATGCTGCCGTCCAAGGATGGCATGGCCTGCTTGGGTCCGTCAGTGGTTTGCCCTGAATTGGCAATTCTGAGCGTCTGGATGAGAGTAAACCGGTTATCTGCATGGTGTGGTTGTGCCGGGCGAATGCTCTCAAAGTTTAACGCTAGAGGATATAATTATGGCAAACGGTACGGTTAAATGGTTCAGCACGACCAGAGGATATGGTTTCATTGCCCCCGAGGACGGTTCAAAAGACGTTTTCATTCATATCAGTGCATTGGAGAGGGCGGGTCTGCATCATTTGAACGAGGGTCAGAAAGTTTCTTATGAGTTGGTCACGAATAAAGGCAAGACCTCAGCGGCAAACATTCAGTTGCTCGATTCGGCATAACCCCGCCTGTCGGTTGCTTCTCGGACCAAGTCATTGACAAGAATCGTTGCACTCACGGCCTTCTTGCGCAGGACCCCAAGAAGTTCGTCTTGCCTTTCACGTTGATGAATTGGCGGTCCGAGTTGCCTTGAACGGCGGCTAAGGGGGTGCAAATTTTCAGCCAGATAAATTCCTGACAACTGCAGATACTCAGGCCTACAGCAGCAAAATTTTGTTCGCAGTTCGACGAGGAGGCGGTCCACTTAACGTTATGGAAGGCCTCGCCAATGGGAGCCTGCATCCGGGGGGGGGGCGTAGGATTGCCCCCCCCCGACTTTTCTAAGCAGTTCTCCCGTGCCAGCTCGGCGTGATTGAAGGGAGCGTGTCAGCGAATATCGACCTTTCAAGACATCACAGGATTTTGGATCATCGACCTCCCAATCCAGAGTGACCGTTGCCGTTATTTTGGGGGCTTATACCGTTAACCTGAAATCTAGAATGCCGTTCTGGCCCGCCGGACTGGTGTCAGGATTATGTCTGATAGTCTCAGTACGAACCCAAACCACATGCAACCATTAAGAATCTGACTTTCAAGCTAGATACATAAGCCCCTTATTTTGGGTCGATTATGCCGTTAGCAAGTCGACGCAATGGATCAATGAGTCGCGTATTCGACACCAGTGGTGTAGAGCCCCCATTTAATCCTTACTAAAATAATCAACTTTTCATTTGACACGATGTTTCTTAATCCTTACTATTTCAGTCAGGTTTAGAAAAATTAGAAAACAAGGCCTCTTTGTGTCGTTTCAGGATTGCAGAAGAGGCTTGTGAGTTAGAGAAACGGAGACGATGACCGGTTGCTTTTACTTACAGCGAACGCTGAACTTGTATCAACTATACGTTTCAACGCCACTGATTGATTCAGTCTACCAATCCAGAAGTTTCAATTTTAACCAAAGAGGAGTTTAACGAATGACCAAGCGACCTGTAAATCTGATTGTAGCGCTGATATTTGCGATCATCGGTATCACATCAATGAGTCTGAAAGCCGAAACAAGAGCTGCGAGTGTCATAGAGCACTATGCCGATATGGCGTATGCAAAGTATACTGATTCACTCGTTATGGCCAAAGAGCTGCAGGCATATATCGATGAATTTCTTGCCGCACCCACGCACGATCATTTGGCGCAAGCCAAAAATGCTTGGTTGACTGCCCGCGTTCCCTACCAGCAAACGGAAGTCTATCGCTTTGGCAACAGTATTGTTGACGATTGGGAAGGAAGGGTTAATGCGTGGCCGCTGGACGAAGGTCTGATTGATTACGTTGACGCCAGTTATGGGATGGAAAGTGATGACAATGCGCTCTATACGGTGAATGTGATCGCCAACACCTCATTGGTTGTTGATGGCAAGACCGTTGATGCAACGGTTATCACACCCGATTTGCTGCAAAACGAGTTGCAAGAGGCCGGCGGCATAGAAGCGAATGTCGCAACAGGATATCATGCCATTGAGTTTTTGCTGTGGGGACAGGATCTGAACGGCACGGAGAGTGGGGCTGGAAATCGCCCTTACACGGATTTTAGCCTCGAAAACTGTACCAATGGCAATTGTGATCGTCGGCGTCAATATCTGGCTGTAGCCGCCGAACTTCTAGTATCGGATCTAGAGGAGATGGTCATGAATTGGAGCACCGTTGGAGAAGCTCGAAAAGCACTTGAAAATAGCAGTTTGCAGGAAGGCCTGAAGACGATACTGACGGGTATGGGTTCCCTCTCATATGGAGAATTGGCTGGTGAAAGAATGAAACTCGGGCTACTGCTCGGTGATCCGGAAGAAGAGCATGACTGTTTCTCAGACAATACCCACAATTCGCACTATTATGATGCCGTTGGCATTCAAAACGTTTATCTGGGCATATACGAAAGGATTGATGGTACGACGCTATCCGGTCCGTCCCTTGCCGATCTGGTCGCAGAAAGTAATGTTGATTTGGACTCTGAACTCAGATCAGAATTGCAGAGTACCATTATCGCCATGGAAGCGTTGGTCAGCCGCGCGGAAAATGGTGAAGCCTATGACCAAATGATTGCTTCGGGCAATGATGCCGGCAACACCGTTGTGCAGAATGCCATTGATGCCTTGGTCAAGCAAACCAAGTCGATTGAACGAGTCGTTGCGTCGCTTGATCTCGGTGCGATTGAATTGGAAAGGTCTGACAGTTTGGATAACCCCAACGCGGTATTTCAGTGATGCAACGAATTCTGGAGGACAGATAGACTGTTCCTCCGGGATTAAAACAGACAGATGATGGGATTTGGACAAAAAACATGGCGAGCGTGTGGTCCAATCGTTACAGTTTTTTTGCTTTGTTCGATGCTCCACGGCACAAGCGCCGTTCGAGCACAAGCGCTTGACGATCGGTTATCCAAGCGAACAGATCTGTCCGCTTCCGATCTCGCGCGAGTACGACTTGTTACACTACCCACCAAAGATTTTTCGCAAGCCGAAAAATTTGAAGCCATGCAGGGCGGCGCGGGAACGTCCCGAAAGGTAGTGAACCGGGATGCCTTTTCTCATTTCGCGGCCAATCTGACTTTTGAAGAGGAACAAACTTTCCAGCTTGGCAATGCTCTGTTTCGCAAACTTTGGGTATCTTCTCCTTCCTCAACCCACGCGTCCGATGGTCTAGGCCCGTTCTTCAATGCCCGAGCCTGCCAAAGTTGCCACATAAAAGATGGACGTGGCCATCCACCAGAGGGCGATAAAGACGTTACCTCGATGTTTCTGCGATTGGCTCGCCCAGCCCATACAGACGGTGAAACGGATGCGCTCGCTAATTTGCGAGTTCTCAACTTTCCGGATCCCGTTTATGGAAAGCAATTGCAGGACTTGGCCGTTCCAGGTCTGAAATCCGAAGGTCGAATGAAGTTATTTTACACGGAGCATTCCGTGAAGCTTGCGGATGGTTCCGTGGTTTCACTCCGCAAGCCGAGCTACGACATCATTGACCTGGCCTATGGTCCCCTGCACCCTCGAACATCGCTGTCACCGCGAATTGCCAATCAAATGATTGGGCTGGGATTGATTGAGGCCATTCACCCGGTCGACATCATCGAGCTCGCGGACCCTAATGACGTGAATGACGATGGAATTTCTGGGCGTGTTGCCCTGGTTCGGGACCCCTCAAGCGATGAAATCACTCTTGGACGTTTCGGTTGGAAAGCACAGAATGCATCCATCCGCGCACAAAGCGCGAGCGCCTTTGCCGGGGACATTGGCATATCAACACCGGAGCGTCCCGATGCCTTTGGCGATTGCACGGAGTGGCAGGAGGACTGCCTGTCGTATCCAACGGGGGTGCAAGAGCACTTAGGCAAGACAGAAGCCCCCAATCCAGTGCTTGATCTTGTGACCTTCTATTCTCAAAATTTGGCTGTACCCGTGCGCCGAGATGTGAATGACGAGCAGGTACTGAAAGGCAAGGAATTGTTTTATGAAAGTGGTTGCACTTCATGTCACACACCGAAATTTGTCACACGACGGGACAGCCAAAATCCGGCTCAGTCCTTTCAGTTAATCTGGCCGTATTCGGATTTTCTCCTGCACGACATGGGTGGAGGGCTTGCCGATGGACAGTCTGTCGGGGTGGCCAATGGACAGGAATGGCGCACACCACCACTGTGGGGCATTGGTCTTACAGAAACTGTCAGCGGCCACACTTTTTTTCTGCATGATGGGCGGGCTAGAAACTTGGTGGAGGCAATTCTTTGGCATGGTGGAGAGGCCGAGAATTCGAAACAGCGATTTAGTGACCTGAGCCAAACCGAACGAGACGCATTAATTCGGTTTCTGGAGAGTTTATGATGCGATCATTATTTGCCGTTTGTCTGGTTAGCGTTTCTATGGGGTACACTGCTTTGGCTGGCGAACGTGAGCGTCTTGTCATGCTCAGTACGTTCGACAACTACATTGTGCCGTCTTATGCGCATCTAGCCGATAAAACACGCATTTTGACTGAAGAGCTTTCTAGCCTGTGCATCACGCCCGGGGAAATCGAACTGAACCATGCCAGAAAGGCATTTAAGGTCACTGTTGACGCGTGGTCGTCGATCGAATGGTTCCGAGTTGGACCAATATTAAGTCATAATCGTTTGGAGCGTTTCTTTTACTTTCCCGATCGTAAAAGCAGAGGATTGAGGCAGGTTCAGACGGCTCTGGCGAAACAGGATGAGACCGTTCTTGATGTTGTAACCTTGCAAAAAAAGAGCGTGGCCCTGCAAGGGCTTGGAGCAATTGACTTTCTCCTGTTTGGTAACGATGCCGATGCCCTGGCAACTGGAGATCCATTTCGGTGCCAATTTGCCCGCAGTGTGAGCGAAAACCTCTTTCAGGTCGCTACCACTCTTGCCCAAGCATGGGAACAGGATGAAAACTTGCGTGCCAAATGGAGCGTGCCAAATGATGCCAACACTTTCTTTCGAACAGACAGAGAGGCCATGAATGCTGTAATTGGAACGATCATTCATGGTCTGGAAGCCATCCGGGATACGCGCATCGACGTGTTTTTAATGGACGATCCGAATCGTGATCGCCCTAGATCGGCAGCACTCTGGCGATCCAAGGCAACTATGATGTCAATCGCTGCCAACCTGAAGGGTTTGGACAAACTGTTTACCCAAAGCCGGATTGAAACCATTTTGCCGAAAGGCGCTCTTTACCTTGGTGATACAGTCCGGTTTGAGTTTGAGCAAAGCATCAAGACGGCCCAAAGTCTTGACGCTCCCATTGCCGACCTGCTTGCTGATCCCGATCGACGGAACCAGATTGAGTATCTTCGGCACACCATAGATTTTCTGATTGAACGTCTCAACGATGAATTTGCCACGGCGGCCGGCATTGCGGCGGGATTTTCATTTGGTGATGGTGATTGATGCCGATCAGAGTTTCCCGTCGTGATTTGTTGGCCGGCTTCGGCACATCGGTTTTTGCCACAAGTTCATTTGCTTGTCTTGTCGAAGCTGCCGACAGGCAGGGCAGTCTTTTTGCCAGTGCCTACATGGATCACAAGGAGAATTACGGCGTTGCCCTTCTTGATGAAGGCGGCAATATTCTGGCTCGTTACCCGATACCGGGTCGGGGTCATGGGATGGCGTTTTCAACGACATCGGACTGGGTGGTTGCATTCGCCCGTCGGCCCGGAAATTTTGCTCTATCGATTCATGTGCATTCGCTAGAAGAGCCAATCTTGTTCAAGTCGCCATCCCATACGCATTTTTGTGGGCACGGAGTCTTTTCATGGGACGGAAAACTTCTCTTTGCCACAGAAAATGATTTTGACAGCGGTCAGGGTCGGATTGGCATTTATGATACAGCCAAAGGCTTTTCGAGGGTTGGAAACGTGCCATCGCATGGCATCGGGCCACACGAGATCATCTTGATGCCGGATGGACGTACGCTTTGCGTGGCCAATGGCGGAATTCTTACCCATCCCGATACAGGACGGACAAAACTCAATTTGCATGACATGCAATCATCAATAGCGTTTATTGATGGACAACACGGTGATCGGGTTGCCAAGTTCAATGTACCGCAAACCGTACGGCGTCTTTCGCTCAGACACATGGCCGTTGACTATCAACGTTCAGTGTGGCTGGGTGGGCAGTATGAAGGCGATAAGTTCACTGCAGCTCCCTTGATTGCGGTTTGCAGTCCGGATGACGGGCTCAACTTTCTGAATGGAAACTTGCCTCATGTTGCAAGCCTGTCGAACTATGTTGGATCAGTGACTTGCAGCGCTGACGGGAAGAGGGTCGCCTTCTCGTCTCCCCGGGGAAATTCTTTGATCATCGTTGACGCGACTGAGAAAACCGTACTATCGCAAGAAACTGTCGATAGAGTGTGTGGTGTATCACCGCAACAAGGGGGATTTGCAACGACAAGCCTTTCCGGCCAATTCAATAATCGTAGCCAAGCCGTTTACTGGGACAATCATCTGGCTGGACTTAAAGTGTCATGAGAGCTGGCTGGCTTGATTTCGGCCAGTATTTTGGACTGTATGGCGGTAAGATTGGGTTATCTCATGCCCACCTGTGATGGTCGCCGCTAGGAGAAATTACCATCGCTGAGCTGAGATTCGTCACGAACAAGACCTGCTCATAATTCACCTCAAATGACGCGGCATTTTGAGAAAGTCAAAATGATCTTGTTGGGTGTTCGCATTCCGCGGACATACGCAGTTTATACCTTTAAGGAAGGGGCTTATGAAGATAACTTGACAAAGTCCTTTTCAACATCATGGCCGCCGGCCCAGCCGGTCGTCGTCTTCTTCAGTTAGACCTTGTACGGACGACGAGATGGGCCCGACCTTCCGTTCGAGACAGATTCTCTTGGCAAAGCAAGGTACGAGCCAAAGTTTCCGAAGTTGTCCCCGTAAAACCTCGCTTTAATGACACTCCCACTGAGTAAAAATCATCGTGTCAAGTTATCTTTATAAGCCCCTTAAGGAAGTAGGGGATCGACAAAGGCTTGAAAGCATCGAGGAAACAGCGGAAAACCAAGAATTGAAATGTTGGCGGAGAGACAGGGATTCGAACCCTGGGTACCATTCAGGTACAACGGTTTTCGAGACCGCCCCGTTCGACCGCTCCGGCACCTCTCCACAGTCCTTGGACTTAAGCATGCACCCTGAACATTCCAACCTCAAAACACAAATTTAATTTTCTTATTAAAGTCTTTTATGTATCCTGAAATAAATAATAATTTGGTTCCTTCTTGAGATAAGCCAGCCCAGAACGGACGTGGTTCGGCCTTGTACGCTTTCACAAAAGTGTAATAATTTTGTAGCAATTTTAAAAAGAAGCTTCTCTATGTCTTGTCCGTCTTCACGACTATCAAACCACTAATGGAGAATAGAGATGATTAAAGTTGTTAAGTTCGGGCTTGCCACGGCTTTCTTGTTGGCCAGTTCCACTGCCCTTTATGCGCGTGACCAGATACAAATTGTTGGGTCGTCAACAGTGTTCCCGTATACTCAGGCAGTCGCTGAGCAGTTTGCCAACATGACCGGTGCGCCGGCTCCAACAGTAGAATCCACCGGCACGGGGGGCGGCATGAAATTGTTTTGTGCCGGCATTGGCGTTGCCTATCCGGATCTCACCGGGGCCTCAAGAGCCATGAAGGGTTCTGAATATGAGTTATGCCAGAGAAATGGCGTTACGGATGTAACTGAAGCCCTGATCGGCTTTGATGGATTATCAATCGCCGTTTCTCGTTCCAGTAGCTTCAATTGGGATCTGACACTGGAAGAAATCTACTTGGCGCTGGCCGCTGAAGTTCCAGTTGATGGGGGCTGGGGGCCAAACCCTTACCAGAAATGGTCCGATATCGACCCCAGCCTTCCTGATCAGGAAATTCTGGCCTATGGCCCCCCGCCGACCTCCGGGACTCGTGACGCCTTTGTTGAGCTGGCCATGCATGTGGGATGCGAGGAGTTGGAGTATGCCAAGGACAAGGATGGAGACTGGGTCGAAGAAAATTGTAGCCGGATGCGTCAGGACGGACCGTTTGTTGAAGCGGGTGAAAATGACAACCTCATTGTTCAGCGTCTGAATGCCGACCCGACTGCCATGGGCATCTTCGGTTACTCGTTTCTCTTCGAAAATCTTGATACGCTCAAGCCGGTCAATGTGAACGGAGTAGCCCCTGATGGCGATACCATCGGTGACAAGTCGTATCCAATCTCACGGCCTTTGTACTTTTACACAAAGAACGCTCACCGTGGTGTCATTCCAAACCTTCAAGAGTTCATTGAAGAATACATGAACGAGGATGCTCTGGCTCCGGGTGGTTACTTGTCCGAGAGGGGATTGGTGACACTCAATAACGAGGCGAGAGCAACCTTGCAAGACAACGTCATAAACGGTAAGACGATGGATCCGAAATAAGCATGAAATCCGCCTGCTGCCTGAGTTTCTTCAGGCGGCAGGACACGGTGTCTCGGGGTGCCGCATGACAATTCTGCCGTTTGCAATTGTATTGGTCTTGGCCCTGGTGGGCTATGTCGTCAATGTGCAGGCGGCAAACGCGATTCGCAACCAAGGAGAAAAACTATACTCCATATCCCTTTATCATGGTCTGTTTTCACTGTTTTCACTGTTTTTTCCGCTGACCATCCTGATCCTCGCATGGCTGGCTCTTGAGGAGCCCGTGCTGGATCAGATCGTATACCAAACCCTTTCAGAGGATCATACAGCAGGTCTGGATATTGGCGCCAAGCAATTGCTGATGGCCGAAATTCATTCCCTGGCCAGTGGCCAGGTCTTTGGCGAACCGGAGCCGTGGAAAATTGCGGCAGCCAAGAATTATGCCAGTTTCCATGTGTTTTCCGACTGGCTATTGATCCTTGTTGTATTGGCAGCTTGTCTATTGTTGCTTGTCTGGTCTCGAACTCGGGTCAAGCAGGAATTCAAGGCCAGACAAAGCGTTGAGAAAATTGTTTCGTGGCTCATGATTGCCTGTTCGGTCGCAGCGATATTCACGACCGTTGGCATCATCGCTTCACTCTTGCTGGAGACAATACGCTTCTTCAGTTTGGTGCCGATCAGCGAATTTCTTTTCGGCATCAATTGGGAACCTCAGATTCCGATGCGGGAAGATCAAGTCGCCGCCAAGGGAGCATTCGGCTTTATCCCGGTCATTGTCGGGACTCTGGTCATCACGGCTGTCGCCTTGTTCATTTCAGTTCCGGTTGGGTTGATGTCTGCCATCTACCTGAATGAGTTTGCACATCCCAAGATACGGGCGTTCAGCAAGCCCGTTCTTGAGGTTCTGGCTGGTGTTCCAACAGTTGTATACGGCTTTTTTGCCATCTTGGTCATCACTCCGGCCATTCGCGATTTTGGCGATGCCGTCGGCCTGGATATTGCTCCCAATACTGCACTTGCAGCAGGCATTGTGATGGGAGTGATGATCATTCCATTCATATCTTCGTTTGCCGACGATGCCCTTTCAGCCGTTCCAAAGACACTTCGGGACGGCTCTCTGGCTCTGGGTGCCACTCGGGCCGAAACCATGCTCAAGGTGTTGTTTCCAGCGGCCATTCCCGGGATTGTCGGAGGGGTTTTGCTAGCCGTCAGCCGAGCCATCGGAGAAACCATGATCGTGGTCATGGCGGCGGGTCTTATCGCCAAGCTGACGATCAATCCTCTTGAGAGCGTAACGACCGTCACAGTTCAGATCGTTACGCTACTGATTGGCGACACCTCATTTGACAATCCCAAGACGCTAGCTGCATTTGCCTTGGGCATGATGCTTTTTCTGATTACACTGGTGATCAACGTTTTCGCCCTCAGGATTGTTCAAAAGTACCGCGAAATTTACGAATGAATCCCGAGTGATTGAGGACAACGGCATTGGATATTTCAGATCTGGTCAAAAGCAGTCTGGTTCGCCGGAACCGTCAGCAAGTCATCCTGCAGTGTTTTGGCTTGGCGGCAATCGTATTTGCCTTTCTCATGTTATTCATACTTGTTTCCTCTCTTGTTCTGTCAGGAACCAAGGCACTTACCCAGACTCATATCAAATTTTCCGTTTTCGTCGATCCCGAAGTCATTGACCCGGAACGATTGCCCCGCGGCAATTTCAAAAAGGTGCTTCAGGAATCTCTGGCCGTTTACCTCCCGGGAATCGAGGGTGTTGCCGATAGGCGAGCACTCGACAAAATTCTTAGCAATGGTGCGCAGTTCGACCTGCGTGACAAAGTTGTCGCAAACCCGGACATTATTGGTACCACCATCAAACTCAAGGTACCTGTTTCAGATCCTTATGATCAACTGCGAAAGAACACAATCAAGAGAGACACGCCGGAAGAGTTTCGACGGTTGAAAAACAGGGAGATCGAATGGTTTGACACGCTTGAGGACAAGGGTCTTATATCAAGCCCGATCAACTGGGGCCTAATTACTCGTGCTGACAGCCGCTTTCCTGAGCTTGCTGGCCTGAAGGGGGCTTTGGTCGGCTCTTTTTGGGCCTTGCTTGTCTGTTTCCTAATTTCGTTTCCGCTTGGCATTGGTGCTGCCATATATCTTGAAGAGTTTGCGCCCAAGAATCGGATCAGCAACTTTATTGAGGTGAACATCAACAATCTCGCCGCCGTGCCATCCGTCGTATTTGGACTGTTGGCGCTGGCGGTTTTTATCGGCTGGTTTGGGCTTCCTCGTTCGGCGCCGCTCGTGGGAGGCATGGCTCTTGCCCTAATGACCATGCCCACAATTATCATCGCCACCCGAGCTGCTCTCAAAGCCATTCCACAGAGTATCCGGGAGGCTGCCCTTGGCGTTGGGGCTTCAAAGCAACAGGTGGTATTTGGTCACGTCTTGCCTCTTGCCATGCCGGGAATTCTTACGGGTACCATTATCGGGCTTGCGCAGGCTCTTGGTGAAACGGCTCCACTCTTGTTGATTGGCATGAATGCCTTTATCACTTCAGCACCTGGATCACCTTTGGATAGCGCGACGGCATTGCCGACCCAGATATTCATCTGGGCCGATAGTCCCGAACGAGGTTTTGTCAGTCGAACTTCAGCCGCGATTTTGGTACTGCTGATGTTTCTGATTTCCATGAACGCTCTTGCCATCTTCCTGCGTAGCAGATTCGAACGATCCTGGTAGACGCTGACCGGCAAGTTATTTTGCCGATGAGAGTTGAAAAACCATGGATCGGGTCAATATGACTTGAATGTTTCGGGGCCAGACGATCCGGTGTATAGGTTGGCGGAACGGATAGAAGACCATGCAGAAGTTTTTCTGGGATTGAAGCGGTTACCAATTGATCACGGTAAGAGGGCCTATGGAAGAAGTAAGGGAAGCAAGTCAGCCGGACAGCGTCGCCGAGCATGATGAAGCAGACGTGGAAGAAACTCTGGAAGCGAGTTCTGAAAAGGATGCCTCGGAAATCCCTGAAGACGAGGGTACGCGGGAAGAAGACCCGACTCCCACAACGATTTTGACTGTTCTGAATCCCGAGGTTTCAGCGGTCTTTACCCTGAACGGCAAGCAGTATCCAGTCAAGGTCGGGGACAAGTGTGCCATTCTTGACCTGGAGGAAGTTGAACCGGGTGTTGAAAAAATCGTTGACACGATACTCATGGGTCGAGCTGATCAAACAGTCCTTGGTGACCCATTTATCCCGGATGCTACTGTCGTCTTGCGTTCACAACGACTCGTAACAAAGAAGCTGATCAGTTTTAAGAAGCGTCGCCGGAAAAATTCTTCACAAAGGAAACGGGGATATCGACAAAAGTCCACGGTGTTTGTAACGCAAAGGATTAGTATTCCTGGCCTGCCGGAATCACGCATTGAAGAGGCAGTCAGCAGTTAGGTTCAGATTTGAATCGTTTGGCGGGGAGTGTAAGAAATGGCACACAAGAAAGCGGGTGGATCATCCCGAAATGGAAGAGACTCGGCTGGTAGACGACTGGGAGTTAAGCGGTATGGCGGCGAAAAGGTCACGCCGGGAAGCATCATTGTCCGACAACGGGGGAATAAGTTCTGGTCTGGCGAAGGCACTCAGACAGGAAAGGATCACACGATCTTCGCGACTTCAGAAGGTGTGGTAACATTCTCGAAAGGTTACAAAGGAAGAAGCTTTATCTCTGTCGTGGCCCAGTAATCGGCCAGTCTGCATTCGCTCTTGCTTTATTCATGCTGCCCCACGAAGACTTCGCTTCGATAGTACGGATTTGTCAGCCGCCCGAAGTTCTTGATATGACGCATAACGTGAGGACCGGTTTCTAAGTTCGGCTTGCGGGCTATCAGCGGTAATCCAATGCAATTTCTTGACCTCGCCAAGATTTACGTGCGATCTGGTTCAGGAGGTCACGGAGCGGTCAGTTTTCGCCGCGAAAAATTTGTCGAGTTTGGCGGTCCAGACGGCGGTAATGGCGGTAACGGCGGCGATGTCATCGTCAGGGCTGTCGACAATCTGAATACTCTTATAGGATTCAAGTATCGTCGGCACTATTTTGCCGAAAATGGCAAAAATGGGATGGGCCGGCAGAAGCAGGGAGCCAAGGGAAAAAATATTGTTATTGAGGTTCCGCAAGGTACAGAGATCCTTGATGAAACTCAGTCGGTCCAACTTTTCGATTTGATTGAACTCGACAAGGAGATAACCCTTGCGCCGGGCGGCAATGGTGGATTTGGCAACTACCATTTCAAATCCTCGACCAACAGAACGCCCCGGGTCGCCAATCAGGGTCAGCCGGGCACAGAATTAGCCGTCATATTGCGATTGAAGATTCTAGCGGATGTCGGACTAGCTGGATTGCCCAATTCAGGCAAGTCCACCTTTCTCTCAAAAGTATCCAGAGCTCGCCCCAAAATCGGCGATTATCCGTTTACGACATTGCGCCCGCAACTTGGAACAGTGGTACGTCAAGGAATTGAAATCACCATTGCCGATATTCCTGGCATCATCGAAGGTTCAACCCGGGGAAGGGGGCTAGGTATACGATTTCTGGGTCATATTGAACGCTGTTCATGCCTGCTCCATTTGATCGACAGTTCCAATCCGGATCCCGTCCAGGACTTCCGGGTGGTCAATCAAGAACTGCACAATCAGGGCACAGGTCTTGAATCAAAGCCAAGAATCATCGCCCTCAACAAGACTGATCTTGTCGACAGGCAGATTGGCCAGGAACTGATGCATGAGTTGCAAAAAATCTGCAACCATCCAGTTCTAGCCATATCGACTATGGCAGAAGTGGGTCTGGACGATTGTGTGGATGAGTTGATACGGAGTGTCGAAAGGGTACGGCGACAGAAGCAAGACCGTGGAGAGGAGAAAGGGGCAAGATGGACTCCTTGAAGGTGTTCGAGCAAGCCAGCAGGATTGTCATCAAAATTGGTTCGACACTCCTTGTTGACAGGGATAAATCGCAAGTTAGAGTCGAGTGGCTGGAGTCCTTGGCCGCCGAAATCAATGATCTTGTCGGGCAGGGCAAGCAGATCACGATTGTATCGTCGGGTTCGATTGCCTTGGGGCGACTCTTGCTCAGTTTTGCTGAAAGGCAATTGTCGCTTGAACACACCCAAGCTGCCGCGGCGTGCGGCCAAATTCGGTTGGCTCGAACTTACGAAGAGCTGTTGCAACCATATGGCATTAGGACAGCGCAAGTTTTGCTAACTCTTGACGACAGCGATAGTCGGCGGCGGTACCTGAATGCACGAGCAACAATGACGACGTTACTGAATCTAGGAGTGATACCAATCATCAATGAAAATGACACGGTTGCGACGGACGAGATCCGATTTGGCGACAACGACCGACTGGCTGCCCAGGTTGCAATCATGATCGGAGCCGATGTGCTCGTTTTGTTCTCGGACATTGACGGACTCTATGACAGGGACCCAAGAGTGTTTGCAGACGCCCGGCGAGTTGGTACAGTGAATGCCGTTGACGCGAGCGTCTTTGCCATGGCAGGTCAAACAGGCTCGGAACTGGCAAGTGGCGGCATGAAAACCAAGCTCATGGCCGCCAAAACTGCAACCGAAGCCGGTTGTGCCATGGTCATAGCCAACGGTTTTCATCTGAACCCCATCGCCAACCTTCTATCCGATAGTCACCACACATGGTTCAAGCCACAGACCAGTCCACGCATTGCCCGCAAGCACTGGATTGCCTCGCTGAAACCCAAGGGGCAAATCATGATTGATGCCGGAGCGAAAGAGGCTTTACAGCGTGGCAAATCTTTGCTGCCAGCTGGTGTCATGAAGGTGGTCGGGGATTTTGGGCGCGGTGATGCCGTTGAAATCATAGCGTCAAAGAGCGAACAATTGGGTTCAGGCCTGATTCGCTATACAAGTAACGAAAGCCGGCAGATTATGGGGCACAAGTCGCATGAAATAAATGACATACTAGGTTTTCCTGGACGGTCGGCCCTCATTCATAAGGACGACATGTCCGTTTAGTTCTAACCTGTTTTCAATATTTGGCATTGACCATGGATATCAAAACGCTGATCAGAGAGATGGGCCAAAAGGCTTGGGCGGCCGCAGAAGATTTGCGCTTGGCATCGAACGCTGCCAAAAATGAAGCCTTGAAGGTCACAGCCAAAATGATCCGTCGCCGTCAGCAAGAGATTCTAGCGGCAAATGACGGCGACCTGGTCAATGGGACACGCAAGGGCTTGCCGGCCGCCATGCTTGACCGGCTGATGTTGACACCCGACCGGCTAGAAGGCTTGACGAATTCACTCGATACCATTGCGGAGATGCCCGATCCGGTTGGCAAGGTTCTTGCCCATTGGACACAAGCGTCCGGGCTGACGATAAAGCGGGTTTCAACGCCGCTCGGAGTCATCGGTGTCATATTTGAATCACGGCCAAATGTTACCATTGATGCGGCAGCACTCTGTCTGAAATCCGGCAATGTCTCGATTCTTCGAGGCGGTTCAGACAGTTATCAGACGGCGCGCTCATTGCATGCATGTTTTGTCGACGGTTTGAAAACTGCCGGCCTGCCATTGGAAGGGTCGCAAATCGTTCCAACTCGAGACCGAGCTGCGGTGAACGAAATGCTGAGCTTGAACCAGTACATAGACGTACTTGTACCGCGGGGTGGAAAAAGTCTGGTCGATCTAGTCCAGAACAAGGCCAGAGTTCCAGTATTCGCTCATTTGGAAGGCATTTGTCATGTCTTTGTTGACAAAGATGCTGATCTTGAAAAGGCCATTCGAATCGCTATCAACGCAAAAACTAGACGTCCAGGAATCTGTGGAGCCGCTGAGTGTCTACTGATTGACCAGGCCGTCCGGGTGGAAAAGGGTGAACCGATTGTCAAGGAGCTGCTGTCAAAGGGTGTAGAAGTGCGAGCCAGTCAGGAATTTTCTGGACTTGCTGGAGTCAGATTGGCCGCTTCAGACGACTTTGGGAAAGAGTTTTTAGCCAATATCATTGCGGTTAAAACCGTTGATGGTGTGGACGGAGCCATAGGACACATTAGTGCATTCGGTTCCAGCCATACCGATGCGATCATTACGGAAAACGATCAGACCGCCCAAAAGTTCTTTACCCATCTTGACTCCGCCATTCTGATGCGGAATGCGTCAACCCAATTTGCCGATGGAGGAGAATTCGGAATGGGTGCTGAAATAGGTATAGCAACCGGTAGGATTCATGCACGCGGCCCGGTTGGAACCGAGCAGTTGACAAGCTTCAAATATTGGGTCGAAGGCCAAGGAACGATTCGTCCTTGACAGGATACTGTGAGCGGGAGCTGATTATGGGTTTAACCGTTCCAGGTTCTTACCTCGCCACAGTCAATGTGAACGAAGTTGCTTGAAGAGTACTTCCCAACGCCCCCATAAGAGCAGGCGCGGGCAGCCTTGGCAAGAGTGTTTACCCTGAATCCTCGTACTCGAATGTCGGCGGCCATGCCCTTGAGATGGAGAGAGTTGCGCGAGACGCTACGGCTCTGACGTCGGAGCCTGTCATTGGTCTTTTGTGTTCGATAGCCGCTGAGCAACTGCATGGGTTCTCCCGTTTCCAGGAGATTATGAACAGCGGAGAGTATGTACAAGTTCTCCCGTTTCATTTCGTACGCAACACCTTCACGCCAGTCGCGCATGAACCAGTTAATTTCAGCGACGGCCTCAGGAATCGGCTGTCCATCAACCCAGTAGATGATATCAATATCCTCGTGGGTCTGCCCACTGAACATGACCAGCCGCCGGTATTGACCGGCTCCCTTGACATATCCCGACGTCCGCGAATACACTGGCGCTGCACACACGGCAACCGCTGCCCCAAGAGAAGCAACAAAACTCCTCCGAGCAAAATCAATCTGTGACCTACCCAATTACTGCTCCAAATCTGCCATTTCACCTGCTCTTGAGGGGAAACAATTATTTCATTTTTCACGGAAACTATCAGTTTTGGGAAAAAAAACAAGAACCGTTGGTAACTTTTTGATCGGTGGAATACTTGATATGTCTGCTTCAGATCAGTAAGTTCCTCGACGAGGCAACAAGGCACAGTTCGATCGACGATAATGAAAAAATCACGCATTTGCACGGGTTTTGTCACCGTATTTCTTGCTGTCGTTGTAGCAACGTCTTCTCTGCCAGCCCGAGCCGAGCCCTTTATAGGCCTTCCCTCGGTCCAGGAGTTGCGCTTTTTTACGCAGATTTCAGGTGACAAGCACATTGCCGACTTTTACCGGCACCGAAACTACGCCCCTATCTGGATTGGAGACGACCCGGCAGTGCAGAAACGACTGAATGCCTTGCGAACAGCCATATCTACACTGGATACGCACGGTCTTCCGAGTCATGCAGTTGAATCAGACGGCTTGTGGGATATCGTCGTCGACATGAACAATCCAGACGAAGTCGTGAAAGCGGAGTTGGCATTCACAAAACTGTATCTGGATTACGCGCACACGATAAGTTCCGGATGGCTTGATCCGCGCGATGTGTCAGAAGCGATCGATGTTCGAAAGCTCAAGACGGTCCCCGCCGACTATCTGCTGAGTGGAATGGTCGAAAATGAGCCGGGGAAGTTCCTGTCCCAACTTGCCCCCCAATCCATGGACTACGCTCATTTGCGCAAGGAGTTGATACGTCTTCAAAACGCCATCGATCAGGGAGGATGGGGTGAGCTGGTGGATAGTTCTGAACTCAAGTCGGGGGACAAAGGAGACGAGGTGGTCAAACTTCGAAATCGTCTGATCCGCATGAATTATCTTTCCCGCTCCGTCAGCAACAGTTTTGACAGGGCTCTGAGACACGCTGTTCGAATGTTTCAACGTGATCATGGTCTGATCCCGACCGGAATTGCCGGCACTTCAACCATCAAGGCAGTCAATGTCGAACCGGAAGAAAGGCTGAGGAGCGTTGTTGCTTCGCTGGAAAGAAGCCGCTGGATGAACCGTTCTTTGGGCTCTCAATATGTGATTGTCAACATTCCTGAGTTCCGGGCGCGATATTTCGATGGCGGCGAACTGGAATTTGAAACGACGGTCGTTGTAGGCAAAAACGAGGACGGTCTGCAAACGCCGGAATTTTCGCGCGAGATGGAGTTTATCGTGGTCAATCCAATCTGGAATGTCCCGGTCTCCATTATCACGGAAGAGATTTTTCCAGCGCTTCGGAGAGATTTGTCGGCGGAAGCGAACATTCAGTTCTATGATAGCGATGGCGAAACGATAGACCGGTTGGCCATTGATCTGTCGACCCGGTTTACCCCTCAGGACTTTCCTTATCGGGCCAAACAGTTTCCGGGCCCGACCAACCCGCTAGGTGGGGTAAAGTTCATGTTTCCCAACCGTCATAGCATTTATCTGCACGACAGCCCTGTCCGAGAGCTGTTTTCGTGGAATTACAGAGCTCACAGCCACGGTTGCATTCGCCTGCAAGATGCGCATGATTTTGCTCGTCTGCTCTTGGCAAAGGAGGGCCACGATTATGATGAACTCGTCTACTTTACCGAAGGAACCGAAAACGAAATTGAGGTTCATCTCAAGAGCCGCATACCGGTCCACATTACCTACAAAACGGCCTGGGTTGGCGAAAACGGGCATATCCATTATCGCTCTGATGTCTACCGGCGAGACGAATTGATCTTTGCGGCTTTGAACGCACCCGTTCCCCGCATGGCCGTCGATGGGACCACGGAAATGATTGTCGTCCAGGCTCCCCAGCCGTAGCCTCGGTCAAGCCCAAGGGTGCAGCATGCCGTCATACACAGTCGCAGAGATTGCCCAAGCCCTGAAGGGAAGGGTGTGTGGAGATTCAACAATCACACTCGAGGGACTCGCAAGTCTTGAAGCGGCTCGACCCACCGATCTGGTCATCGCCATTCAACGGGAGTACCTAGAGAGACTGTCGCAGAGCAGGGCACGAGTTGCCATCATCCATGACGAATTCGATTGGCAGAATGCTGGACTGAAATCAGTCATTGTTGTCCGGAATCCCCGAACGGGAATGGCCCATTCGACCCACCTCTTTCAACCGGATTTTGAATTCGAGCCGGGAATTCATGCAAGCAGCATTCTCCACAGTTCGACGCAGATCGGTAATGGCGCAAGTATCGGTCCCTTCTGCTACATCGGCCGGGGCGTGCACATCGGTTCTGGGGCAAAAATCAGCGATCATGTATCAATCCATGGAAACACCCGGATTGGCTCCAACTGTACAATTCACGCGGGCGTCCGCATCGGACACGGCATCCAGATTGGCAACAACTTCATTTGTCATGCGAACACGGTTATCGGTAGCGATGGATATTCCTATGAAACGGCAACTGAAGGAGCCGTTGACGATGTGAGGGAAACCTTGGGTTCCACGATCCGCAACACACAGTCCGATTACCACAAGGTTTATTCGCTGGGTTCGGTCTTGATTGGGGATGATGTTGAAATCGGCGCCTGCTCAGCCATTGATCGCGGGACACTGTCCTCGACAACGATCGGTAATGGCACCAAGCTGGATAATCTGGTTCACGTTGCCCATAACGTTCGGATCGGAAGTGATTGCCTGTTGTGTGGTCAGGTCGGCATTGCCGGTTCGGCCCGAATTGGCAACAGGGTCGTATTGGCCGGACAGACAGGCGTCAAGGATCATATAGTGATCGGGGATGATGTGATTGCAGGGGGGGCAACCAAGATATTCACCAATGTTCCGGCCAAAAAAATCATGATGGGCTCACCGGCCGTTGAAATGAAAAAGAATATTGCCATTTATAAGGCTGTCCGAAAGTTGCCGAAACTTGTAGAGAAGCTTGGAAATCTGGAACTCAGGGTGAATCGGCTTGATCGGTAGTAGTGTTGCTCATTCGTCCCGTTGCTCATGGAAGATTCAATTTGTGCCCAAGTCATCGAAATCATAGCGGAACAGGCAGTCTTGGATGTGTCCGATGTCACCTTGGATGCAACCTTGGAAGATCTGGGCATCGATTCGTTGGGAGTGGTCGAGTCCATTTTTGCCATCGAGGAGTATTTTGGTATCCAGATACCGTATGATGCCAATTATCCAGAAAAGAGCGAACTGGATATTTCCAGCGTCGGCTCCATCATAAAGGCCGTAGAGAAGCTGGTTCTGGGCGGAGACATTCAGACCTAGATGCGACGAGTTGTCATAACCGGGCAGGGAACCTTCAACCCTCTGGGACAGTCGGTCAGGGAAACTTGGGAGTCGTTTCAGCAAGGCACATGTGCGATTGCCCCCATAGATGTCGAAGATGTCGAACGGCTTTCGGTCAGAATCGGCGGGCAGGTCAAGAACTACTTCCCCGAACGGCATTTCAATCGCCAAGAACTTGCACTCTATGACCGATACACTCAGTTTGCCCTGTTTGCAGCACGAGAGGCAGTTGCTCAGTCAGGAGTCGAATTTGCCTCTGACCTGGCTGTACAGACCGGCGTTGTTATCGGTACGGCTGCCGGAGGCCTGAATACCTTGGACAGCAGTTACAAGCAGGTCTATCAGGAACAAAAGAATCGTGTTCACCCCTTCGTTGTTCCAAAACTTATGAACAATGCTGCCGCCAGTATAGTTTCAATGGAATTCAAACTGAAAGGCCCCACGTTTTCAGTCGCCACAGCGTGTGCGTCCTCCAACCATGCCATCGGGACCGCATATCATTTAATACGTAGCGGCATGGTCAAGTGCATGATCGCCGGGGGAAGCGAATGCATGCTTTGCTTTGGCGGCATCAAGGTCTGGGAAGCTCTGAGAGTGATGTCGACGAAAGCTTGTCAACCTTTTTCACGCAACAGAAAGGGAATGGTCTTGGGTGAAGGCGCCGCCCTGTTCGTGCTTGAGGACTTCAAGCATGCCAGGGAGCGGGGCGCTAACATCCTGGCTGAAATTGTCGGCTTTTCGATGACCTCGGACGCAGAGGACATTGTCGTGCCGTCGAATGATGGTCCACGACGAGCCTTGGCCGGAGCGCTGAATGACGCGGGGATCAATTACGAAGATGTTACTTACGTTAACGCTCATGGAACGGGTACGGCAGTCAACGACAGGGTTGAAACAGCTGTCATAAAGGAGGTTTTTCAGGATCATGCGCGCGACCTGATGGTATCCTCAACCAAATCCATGCATGGGCACTTGATTGGAGGAACGGGAGCCGTTGAACTGCTGGCCTGTACAATGGCTCTCCAGAAGGGAATTGTTCCGCCGACGGTAAACTATGAAGAGTTCGACCCCGATTGTGATCTCGACATTGTCCCCAACGAAGCGAGGGCCAAGAAAGTCAGCGTGGCGGTTTCGAACGCCTTTGCGTTTGGCGGGCTGAACGCAGTTCTTGTTCTGCGTTCCATGTGAAGGCCAGTTTCAAGCCTTGGCGAGACACGTCACATGGGGCGGTTGGCAAGTTCTCAGAAAGCATTGACAAGCAACAGGACAACTGAAACAATCACGAACGGCACCTGCCACTGACGCTGCAAAGCAGGGAATACAGATGGAAAGCAATGCTGATTCTCGGATGTAAGCGGCTTTTACAACACGCCGTCAGATCATGCTGGCAGGAACGAATCGTGATGAGTTCCCTTGCCAGCGCTTTTGCAACATCTACAACCAAAGCCGGACCGCAGGCACGATGGCTTAGGAAAGCGGAAGCAACAGAACTTGGCGCACGCACTCGATTCTAAACTTGGTACTGGCTTGGCGTCAGTAGTCGACCTATCAAGAACGTCCCTACAGCAATAGCCCGCATAGGCCCCACTTCATGCCTAATCACGACAACGGGAGACCGAGCCAAGGCGCTTCACGCACCGCAGAACATCGTCCAAGGATGTGTTCGTTCAGTGCGACTCAATTGTCAAAAACGGGGCGTTGCAATCACAACTGATCATAGGCCGAAGTAAATCCTTGAAGCGAAATCTCATACTTCAAGGATTCGTCGCTGTTATACGCGTTAAGCGTCATGTGCAGGACCTCGCCCTCTTTCATGGTCTCGATCTCGGATCCAAAAATGGCCGCCTCAACCAGACATCCGTCCGACAGGCAAAAACTGAACTGATACTGCTTCTCGGGCCTGCCCTCATCGACTACCAACCGCAGACCCTGTCGAAGATTGGTTCCAAGCGGAGTCAAAATGCTCATTCCAGCCTTGATGAGAGGGTCGCCTTCAATCTTGAAAACCTCGGCAAGGGCGGCCTGGGCTCCCTCAGCCGTATAGATTCTCTGCTGCATGATGCACCGCCGATTCTCTTCAACGCCACCGCCATCATCGCAAATTATCCACCAATCCCCCACTTGCTCCGGGACTGGAGTTCCCGTTTGCAAACTTCCAGAGGTGGTGGATATCGTTACCGGATCAATCTCTGAACTTTCAGAGCTTTCACTCTCTGTTGCCGGTGTCTCCTCATCGTCGTTGGTCTGGGCATTGACAATGATGGCAAAGGCCAGAAAAGCGGACACAATGAGAGCCAGGCAAATGGACGGAATCGTAAAACGCATAATGATAGGCCAAACTTGATAAATGATTGAGCACGAAAGCTATGTTCTGGATCACGAATTTCAACAGTGAGGTGACGAAATACTAGCCCCAGAACCAAAATTTATTTGGGGTGGGCCGCATCGTCCTTGGTGATTCGCAACTCGGTGATCCGATTTCGGACCCGGCCCAGCACCTCAAACTGATATCCAAAAAAGGAGAACATCTCACCGACTTCGGGCAACTGCTGGATTTTGGAAATTAACAGTCCGGCGATTGTAACAGCCTGATCCTGCGGGAATTCGGTATTGAGCTGTCGATTGATTTCTCGAACCGTTACGGAGCCGTCTATCCGATACTGACCGGCTCGTTCTTCAATCAGTTCCGGAACGGTTTCAGGATCGTGCTCATCAACAATCTCACCGACGATCTCTTCAATAATGTCTTCAAGCGTAACCAAACCTTGAATGGCGCCATACTCGTCAACCACTAGAGCGAAGTGTGTTCGCTTGTCAAGAAAGTCCTGCATTTGAACTCCAAGAGGAGTCGTTTCACGAATGAAATACGGGTCTTTCAAGTCTTCATGCCAGCGCCTGCCATCTGTCGGTTCTGAGGTTTCATTTTCCTTCATTTTCCAATAGTTGCGATACAGATCCTTCACATGCGCTATCTTTATGATGTTTTCCGGCTGATTCTGATAGACCGGCAATCTTGAGTGCGGAGTTTGCAGGCATTGAGCCAGAATACTCTCAAACTTGTCATCGCAATTGAGCACTTCGATCTCGGACCGATGGCGCATGACTTCTTCGACAGTCCGATTGGGAAAGTCCAGAGCTCCCGATACACGCATTTGGTCTTCTCGGTCAAACATGCCTGATGGAATCTCGAGTTCAATGCGGCCAATTATTTCTTCCTGGACATCCTCGATGCTATCCGACTTGTTTTCAGCGATGCCCAACAGCCCTAAGATCTTGGTAACAAAAAACTCAATGATGCTGACGACCGGCGAAAAAATGACGATGAAGGGAGCGATCACGCGGGATGCCTTATGGGCTGCCAGTTCGGGTCGAGCAATCGCGTAGCTTTTCGGAAGGATTTCAGCAAAAATCAGCAGAACAGTCGTCATGACAAGTGTTGTAATCAGCACGCCGCTGTCGCCAAAAATGGCCACAAACATATTCGTGGCAACGGATGCAGCCAATATGTTGACAAGGTTGTTCCCCAGCAGCACACCACCAATCAGCCGTTTTCGGTTGCTGGTAATCTTCAGCGCCTTTTGGGCTCCCTTGTTGCCGCGCTCGGCCTGAATCTTCAGTTTGCCCCGAGAGGCGGAGGTCAAGGCCGTTTCGGAACCCGAAAAAATTCCTGAAAGGATGATGAGAAGCAGTATGAAGGCCGAATAGGCTATGATGTTGTCGACTGGCATGACAGACTTTCTTTCACGTGCTTAGGATCTCGGATATCATTCATTCTGCAGGCGGTCGGAGTGAGTGCAAATTCAATCAGCTCTTGCTCGCGAGGGGGTGCTTTTGGAGAACCGTGTTCTTGAGATGCTCATCCACGACGTGTGTGTAAATCTCCGTCGTTCCGATTTCTGCATGGCCCAGCAGTTCCTGAATAATCCGCAAATCGGCTCCATTGGTCAACAGATGTGTTGCAAACGAGTGGCGAAGTACATGAGGAGAGAGCTGGTCTGGCGCCATTCCGATGGACTGACCAATTTCACGAATGAGCGTGAATGCTCGAACCCGGCTCAAATGCCCATGGCCGCGGCCGGATGGAAACAGGTAAATCGATGAGGACGTTTTTCGTTTACCTGCTGCCTGCCGCTTTTCAAGCTGCCGAAGCCAGCCTTCAATAGCCTTCTTGGCCGTGTTCGAAAGCGGGACTAGTCGCTCCTTTGAACCCTTGCCTGTCACAATGATGCATTCCGGATGTCCCTGCACAGACACTACGGGCAATTCCACCAGTTCGGATACGCGCATGCCTGTTGCATACATTAATTCAAAAAGGCATGAATTCCTTGCTCGTTCGTAGTCGTTTTTGCCATGCTTCCTTGCCCCGTCAAGCAGACGGTTCATGTCCTCAATCGAGAGGCATTTGGGAAGTGATCGGTCTTTTTGGGGGCTTTTCAGCTTGTCTCCCGGAACGTCTTGTCGTATACCTTCCGCTTCGAGGAAACGATAAAACTGACGAATCACCGACAGCTTTCGAGCCTGAGAAGATTTTGATAGCCGTTGGGTGCCCAGGTGATTCAAATAGTTCGTGATATCGTCGGTAGTGGCTTCGCCCAGCATGGTACTGTTCTCACCCAGGTAATGATCAAGGCCCTTCAGATCCCGAAAATAAGCTTGGGCTGAATTTCGTGCCAGTGCTCGCTCGGCCACCAGCATTTCGATGAACTGGTCAATCAGGTTATCGGAGCAGGTACTTTTCATTCTCAATCACCATGATCTGGAGGGCGATTTCACGTGCTTGCACTTGCAGCCCTAGAACAGTGAGGGCGGCCAATGACGATCGAATTTCCCCGGGGGGTGTCTGGTTGGCATTCTGCAACGTGCCAAACACTTCCAACAAGGCTTCACCGATCCTGCCTTGGCTGACTAGATCGCCCAAGGGCCCCTCGACAGAAGTAGCCGTCAGTCCCGCCAGTATGGACTCTTGCAATGCCGTTCCGGGAATGGCAGATTCAAATTGGCCAAACTTCAAGGCGACATAAAAACTTTCCTCACGAGTCATCGGTGCCAGCAAGTTCCTCTGGTTGGGGGATAGTTCACTGATGATGACCGGCACGAAAAAGTCTGACGCAATTTTACCAAACTCCATGAGATGGTTGAAAACCCGAGGAACAAAATATTTCGAAAAAGAAACCGAGAGCCCGGCATGATTCATGTGGGTGTATGCTTCCATAAACAGGTTCTTGATTTCCTCCGTGCGATCAAACTGCAAGGCCGATTCAAGGGCCTGAATGGCCATGACGCGATCCCACACGCCACCGGAAGCCGGCGGAACACCTTCAGCATAAGCGACCAGGAGGGTTTCAAAGGGAAGGGCGAGACTCTTCGTCAGGCTCTCATGAACTGCAAGGCGGGTCTGCCAAGGAGCGTTCGAGTCCTTGAGATAGTACCCGAAGGTGTTGTTGTCATTCTGGAAACTATACGAATAGCCGCTATCCTTGAGCATGCGAAAACTGAGAGGACTCAACTCTTCGAACTCAATTCCAGCCATGCTGAACGCCAATTCAGGAAAGAGATAAATCGAAATGATCTGCTCTTCAAGGGGAGAAAACTCGCCGAGCATCCGTGAAATTTCGAATACGATGTTTGCCGTTTTCCAGTCGCCAAGGCGAACCAGGCAGTAAATGCGTTGTGAATAATCCGCTGAAGTGGAATGGTCCGCAGAGATTTCGCTACAGGGTGTCCGAGCCGTTTGGGTCAAGAGGGCTATGGCAAATCGCCGGTCAAAAAAGGATTTGGCGCTTCTTCCTCCTCGTCCCATCAAGACATTGGCATGATCAAGAGCGCCAAACTCAATCAGCTTGTCAATGCGGGCCAGAAAGAGTTTTCCATCACCAATGGAATCCTTGGGAGGATTCGCTTCTGCGAGCAGAAGTACATAAAGCAATTCGAGAGCCTCGGGAACCAGATCCGTGGAAAGTCGGGCAACTTTGTCCACAAGTTCGTCCGTTTTCGAGTCTTTCCAGAGGTTGTTTGGAAGACCCGAAACACGACTGGGAATCAAGCCGACGGCATCGACATTCACATCAACCAGAATCTCTTGGGTGATTCCCCAAGAGCCGGCAGACTGCAAGCCAAAGTCATGCTCGCCAGAGGCCCCATCGTCCGGATCGATCTGACCCAAACCAACTCCCGCCGACAACACAAGCAGAATGGGCAGCAGCAACAGGCGACTAATCGACATCAACCTCAATGGGTATTTCAATCCTGTCATTCGGGGGAGCCAAGTCACCCCAGTAAGAATATGCCAGAAGACCGAGGAGGGCAATGACAAGAAAGACAAGGACAATTAACAGCAGTCGCCACATTGATTTACCAGGAATCTACCCGAAGTTGCTATACCGTTCTTGATATAATTATGGGCATCAAAAAGCAAACAGCGTCGTCCATGTCAGGCACCCGGCCTCATGACTGCACTAGGTCTGAACATCCATGACAAGCATTTGATTGAGTGATCGTATGCAGAATGCCAAGATGCCCATTCTTGATCGCCCGATGGCTCTTGTCGGCATGATGGGAGTCGGCAAGACCACCATCGGCCAGAAACTGGCCGCTATGCTCGATGTCGAGTTTGTTGACACCGATAAAGTCGTGGAGGACAGGGCCGGAATGGACATTGCCGCAATTTTTGATGCTCAGGGGGAAGAAGCCTTCAGGGATCTGGAACACCAAGTCATTGCGGATGTCTTCGTGAAATGTCCCAAAGTCATCGCCGTCGGTGGTGGAGCCTACTGTTTTGAGCGAAATTGCCGGATCATTGATTCGGTTGGCATATCCATACTGCTGTGTTCATCCCCCGAGAGCATTCATGCCCGCACCGCAGCAAGTCAGACAAGACCGCTACTCAAGAAAAAAAATTCTTTGTTGGAAATTCGTAATTTACTAAAACAACGTGAGAAAAAATACAATCAGGCACGGTACAAGTTTTGTACGGATAATGATGAGTCAATTGCCCAATTGGCGACAAGCATAGCAACAACGGTTCTCAGGTAAATACCTTGTCACAAATCGCAGATACTGGTTCGGATCGAAACGTGGTGTCGGTGAATCTGGCCCAGCGAACCTATGACATACATGTCAAGCCTGGGCTGCTGGATAGTCTTGGTGAACTTTTGGCGCCATTTCTGACGCGCCCAAGGGTCGTCATCGTCACGGACAGCGTCATTGCCGATTTGCATCTTGACAGACTGACCTGTCCTCTGGAGCAGGCCCACATACACTGGGACCCCGTTGTGCTTGATCCCGGCGAGAAAACCAAATCCTGGGACGCGCTGCAAAAAGTGACTGAAACGCTTATCAAGCTGGAAGTTGAACGAAACGATCTTGTCATAGCCTTCGGCGGTGGAGTTATCGGTGATTTGGCCGGGTTTGCCGCGGCCATTGTCAGGCGGGGTGTCAATTACGTTCAGATTCCAACCACCTTGCTGGCTCAGGTCGACAGTTCGGTTGGGGGGAAGACCGGTATCAACTCGTTTCGGGGCAAGAATTTGATCGGGTCGTTTTATCAACCCAAAATGGTTCTGGTGGATCTGGAACTGCTGACCACGCTTCCGGCGCGGGTCTTTTGGGCTGGCTATGGCGAAGTCTTGAAGTATGGATTGCTCGGCGATGTAAAGTTTTTTGACTGGATGTCGGCACACTCGACCGAAATACGGAACAGAGACCTGCACGCACTGAATCGGGTCGTCACGAGGTCATGTGAGATCAAGGCTTCGCTCGTGAGCCAAGACGAACAGGAACGCGGTCAAAGAGCCCTGCTCAATCTGGGGCACACCTTCGGACATGCTTTCGAAACCCTGACCGGCTACAGCGACAGACTCCTTCACGGTGAAGCGGTCACGATTGGTTGCAAGTTGGCATTTGAACTATCATACCTGCGTCAACTGTGTCCTCGCAAAGACGTATCAAGAGTCGTGGATCATATGAAAGAAATGGGGCTCGTTCACTCGGCACGGCAGATCAGGGGCAAATTGCCCACGGCGGAGGCCATCATCGATGCCATGCATCAGGACAAGAAGGCCGTGGATGGAAAAGTTAAGTTTGTTCTCGTCGAGGGCATCGGCAAGGCGTTTGTCGCCGATGATGTCGATTTAGGTCTCGTGCAGCAGGTCTTGCAAGCCCATTTGTAAACCGCTTTCCAGCTGGCAGAAACAGATCGAGTCATTTAAATTATGGGCTGCAGGTGGCCTGCCCAAGAACACAGAACTGTGCACAATAGGGGTGATTGAGGTAGACCGATTGCTCGGCTTCCTCCAGCGTTTCCCCCAGTTCAAATTCTTCTGCATACGGCAGAAGCGTACACGACACGACCGTGGGTCTTGAAGCGTGCTTTCGCTTAACCACCATACGCGAGGACGAGCACATCATTTCATCCGGCTTTTTCCCGAGGATAGCCCAACATGCTTCGGTGATTTCCGGCACGTCATGCTGAAGATCCATTTCAGGAAACAGCACCAGAGTCGAAGGATTGTCATGATCTATGGCGTAGGCTCTTTCGGCAAAAAGTCGGGCAAAGCCGGCACGGACTGAATCCTCATCTTCGTCCCAGCACAGTCGCGCAGCAACTGTCATGTGAAACGCGTTGTCTCGCAACCAGTCCATGCCTTGCAAGGACCGGGCATAACTCCCGGCACCCCGCAGAGAGTCATGCTTTTGCTCGTCAAAATGATCGAGCGATACCCTCAGTGTTAGCTGATTGCAAAACTTTTCGTTTAGCTCAAGAAGTTGTAGGCGAATATGAGGACGCATCATTGGCCGCATGGCATTAGTCAGGACAAGCAGGTCATAATCGCCTTCCAAAATGAGTTTCATGATTGCCGGCATATCAGGATTCATGAAGGGTTCGCCGCCCGTCAGTCCAATCTCCGATATGGGCCACTTTCGTTCCTTGATCTGAGTTAAAAAGGATGCGACCTCACTTGTTGTGATGTAGACCAGAGAATCGTTGGTTGGAGAACTTTTGATGTAACAGTTTTGGCATTCGATGTTGCACAATGTGCCAGTGTTGAACCAAAGGGTGCGAGGGTCAGTCAGTGCCACCGACGCTCTGGTCGAGCCATCCGCTGCAAATTTTCGATTGGCAAAGCGAGCGCCAATCGGGGCATCCATCAATCGGTCGAAGGATTCGTCACTTGCTTTGGTCACAGTGTCCATCTTGCTTGTCACGTGTTTTAAGGGTCAAGAGATCGGTCTCAAGAAAGCCATCTTACAGTTAAACAGCCGAATAGAAAAATTGGTGATGCCCAACAATTACGAAAGGGAAAGGGTAATAATGGCCAAGTTTCCCACTACATGATCACGGCATCCTTTGCGAGCCTAAAATGGCGGCAGTTTCCAGTCACCAGTTTCAATCGTTTCGGACAATATCCGGCTAAGCAAGTGTACAAGATCATACCTGTCGAACCCTTCAACCTGGTCCTCTTTGGTGGCACGGGAGACTTGGCCCGAAAGGAAATTTTCCCGGCACTCTACAACCGCTTTCATGTTGGACAATTGCCCGAAGATTCAAGTGTCATTGGAGTTGCAAGGAAAAAGTTGTCCCAGGATGAGTTCAAGAATATCGTTGCGGACGCGATCCGATCCCGGAATTCAAGCCCGGTGTGTGACACCGACAAGCTAGGCCGCTTTCTGGAACTGGTTTCCTATGTGCCTCTGGATGCTTCACAATCCGAAAACTGGAGTTCTCTGCATCAATCACTCAGGCGGGAAAGGACAAGCGCGTTCTATTTATCCGTAGGGCCGAACGTATTTGGTTCGACAATCAATGGGCTGGCTCAATACGGTTTCGTCAGACACAGTTCAAGGATAGTCATTGAAAAACCTTTTGGTCATGACCTATCGTCCGCTCGCCATCTCAATCAGCTTCTGGACAAAGTGTTCACGGAGGGGCAAATTTACCGCATTGATCACTATCTCGGAAAAGAGACGGTCCAGAATTTGATGGCTCTCCGATTCGCCAACATCCTGTTTGAGCCTCTATGGAACTCTCAGTATATCGATCATGTCCAGATCACTGTCGCCGAAAGCATCGGTGTTGAAGGACGCGGAGGGTACTATGATTCGTCCGGTGCCATGCGTGACATGGTCCAAAATCACCTGATGCAGCTGTTATGCCTTGTGGCCATGGAGCCTCCATCCAAGTTTTCGCCGGATGTGGTTCGCGATGAAAAGCTGAAGGTCATCCGGTCTCTGGAAGTCCCTGAGGCCAAAGATATTGTCCTGGGTCAATACGGTCCGAAGGGAACGGTCAAGAGTTTCCTGGAGGACATAGGCAACCCTCAAAGCTCGACTGAAAGCTACATAGCGCTCAAGTGTCAGTTGTCGAACTGGCGATGGGCCAGTGTACCATTTTATATCCGAACTGGAAAGCGGCTTCGGGCCCGGGTGTCCGAGATAGCCGTGTATTTCAAGGATCTCCCCCATGTGATATTCGATTCACATTCCAAGATACAGGGCAACGTACTGGCAATCCGCTTGCAGCCTAATGAAGGTATCAACATGCGGGTTACCATCAAGGAACCAGGCCCAGGTGGAATGAGGCTGGCTCAAGTTCCGCTTGACATGAGTTTTGCCAAGTCTCTTCCGGGTGAAGTCGGGAAGTTGACCAATGCTTACGAACGACTGATCATGGATGTAATCCGGGGTGATCAGACCCTGTTCATGCGAGGGGATGAAGTGGAAGCGGCATGGGGCTGGACGGATGCTGTAATCCAGAACTGGCGAACGGCCAATACCCGGCCCTGCCTTTATGATCCAGGAACAAGTGGGCCGGAGGAGGTTCATATGCTGACCAATGCCGACCATCGTCGCTGGCGGGAGATAGAAGTTTGATTTTGATTGAATACAAGAGCACGACAGACTGGGCACGTTCGGTTGCAAAAGCCGTCGCGTTCGATTTGCGGGAAGTACTTAAAATAAAGGGGGAAGCCAGTCTAGTTGTGCCTGGGGGAAGCACTCCCGGACCAGTCCTTGAAATCTTGGCCGAACAAGAGCTGAACTGGTCAAATATAGTTGTCATTCCTTCCGATGAGCGCTGTGTTCCCAGCACTTCGGAACGCTCCAACGAACGAATGATCCGGAATACATTGATCCGAAGCAAGGCAAAAAAGTCACGCTTGATTTCATTGTATTCCCCCGACACCAAGATCGATGGAACGGATGAAATGGTTCAGTCTGCCTTACCCATATCGGTCTGTTTTCTCGGTATGGGAGAGGACCTTCACATCGCCTCCCTGTTTCCTGATTCCCCAGAACTGCCAAAGGCCATCGCACGCAATGCCCCTAACGCTGTTCGGGTTTCAGCACCAAGCCAGCCGGAAGCACGCGTTACCCTGTCTTTAAACGTTATCCAGTCCTCAAAGCGCACGCACGTCCTGTTCAAAGGCTCGGCCAAACGAGCTGCTCTTGAGAAGAACAAGCATCGGCTCGATGATCGTGCCGTCCCTGTCAGCTTTATCGCTCCTGCCGCCACGTTTCACTGCATTGAGTAATCAATGATCTGGAACGCGTTGCAGCAAGCCTGGCAAGGAATCACCACGCGTCGAATCGGTGACCTGTTTGATCTCGAATCCACTCGAGTTGAGAACTTTACCATTCAGCATGATGGTCTGTATTTCGACTACTCTAAGACCAACATTGACAGGCCCACGAAAAATCTGCTGCTCCATCTGGCTGGAGCTTCAAATCTTGGATCGTATCGTGATGCAATGTTTGCGGGCCAGAAAATCAACATCACGGAGAACCGACCTGTACTCCATACGGCTGAAAGAGACGGTCTGAATTCCACTTTGCTTGTTGATGATACCGATATTCGCCAAGTGAGAAACGCACAGCAAAAAGCATGTTTTGACTTTGCCGAATCAGTCCGCGAGGGTAGGGTGAGGCCGTCCAGAACTTACCAATTCACGGATATCGTCAATATTGGAATTGGGGGATCAGATCTTGGTCCTCGGATGGTCACAAGAGCCCTGAGCCCTTATGCCGATGGACCAAGGGTACACTTTGTCTCAAATGTTGACGGGGCTCACCTGGCTGATACGATTGCTGATCTCAATCCTGCCACGACCTTGATTCTGATTGCCTCCAAAACCTTTACTACACTTGAAACCCTGACCAATGCCAGAACAGCAAGGCAGTGGCTGATCAGTGCAATTGGTGAAACTGACGTTGGCAACCATCTTGCCGCCATTTCGAATTCACTCGTCAAATGCAAGGAATTTGGCATTCCAAAGAACAGAATCTTTACCTTTGGCGAATGGATTGGAGGACGATACTCGATCTGGTCTGCCATAGGGTTGAGTGCAATGATCGCCCTTGGAGAAAAGAACTTCAAGCTGTTTCTGGCCGGCGGGAAAAGCATTGATGACCACTTCTTAAGCGAACCCCTCGCCAAAAACCTGCCGGTTATGCTGGCCCTTGTCGGGCTTTGGCACTGGCAAATCTGTCGATATCCAACTCGGATCGTCATGGCCTACGAACAGAGGCTGGAACATTTGGCCTACTACCTTCAACAGCTTGAGATGGAATCCAACGGCAAATCGGTCTCCATCATCAATGAAGAATTGCCTCGACAATCCGGACCTGTCGTTTGGGGAGGAACCGGTACAAACGGCCAGCATGCGTTTTTCCAGCATTTACATCAGGGAACCCAGGTGACGCCGTGTGAATTTCTGGTTGGCGCCTGCGGTCACGAGGACGAACTCCGGGATCATCACGACTACTTGGTCGCAAACTGCTTTGCTCAATCTGAAGCGTTGATGACTGGAAGTCCTGATGATCCTTCAAGGCTTTCAGATGGAAAGATCAATCGGCATCGGTTGTTTCGTGGAAATCGCCCCTCGACCACTTTGGTATATAAAAAATTGACCCCTTACGTGCTGGGCCAGATCATTGCCTTGTATGAGCACAGGGTATTCGTGGAAGGAGTCGTTCTGGGCATCAACAGCTTTGATCAGTGGGGCGTCGAACTCGGCAAGGTTCTGGCTACACAGCTGTATCCTCATATAAGTTGCCAACAAATGGAAGGGAGTCGATTCAGCCCGTCCCTGAACGGTCTTCTCAAGCAGATTCATCGATTCAAAGGATAGGTTGCGCTACAACCTGCCACCCAGATAATAATCGCTTGGATAGTCCAGCAAGGCCTGGGCTGAGAATCAATGACCCGTTTTAGACCTGACTTCCGAACCGATCTGAACCTTTATGATTGACCCGCCATTCTGTTACGACAACCGGTTTTGGCACTGACGGTCCTATCTTCGTACGGTGCAAGGCGTTTACTCGATGCGTTCCCACCGGCCCACCGGTTCCGCACTTTACCGACCTGATGAAACATCGCGCCACGCTGGCTCACATGCAGTTCCCGCCGACGAACGGAAGCCATGCGCCCTGCGACGCGATGACATCTCGGCAGGAGCGAGCCTTTGAGTTTCCGGGCGGGCTATCACCTGAAACCTGTCCAGTTGCCCCCCCCCTCCAAAGTGAAAACAGTGTTCGGTCTAGGGGGTGTAAAAATCAGTTTCAGAAGTTCAGTTTAGATCGTAAACCTGGGGTGCGATGATTATGCTTGCAAGGGACTCTCAGGTATTTCGCCTGCGCCTTCTGGTTCGACCGTTTTGCTTGTGCTGGAAATTTGTATCAGGGATGATGACAGCTTGGCCAAGATTTGGAAACGGATCAACTGCATGGGGGATAGCATTGGCGTTCACAAAGTGTTCTTGGAACATGGGGTCAATGGCCGTTTCAATCTTTTTGATCTGGGATACAATCTGTTCGACATGCTTCCGAGCTTCAACATTGCACAGGGCTATCCGAGCACCTGAACCGGCGGCGTTGCCCGCCGATATCACTTTATCCAATGCACAGTCCGGTATCATTCCCAGTACCATTGCATGCTTGACCGAAATGTGCGACCCAAACGCTCCAGCCAATACGATTCTGTCAACCTGACTTGAGCCAAATTGGTCCATTAGCAATCGTGCACCAGCATAGAGAGCCGATTTTGCCAGTTGGATGGCACGGATATCATTTTGAGTCACCAGTATGGGAGTGGTGTCGTTGCTTTTGTCCTCGTATAGGAGGTATGAATGAGTTCGACCATCCTGAATGATTCGTTCAGAACCGACGTCTTCGCGTGATCCAATCAAGCCGGATTCGTCAATTATGCCCGCTAGCCTCATTTCAGCGACGACTTCAATGATTCCTGAACCGCAAATGCCGTTTATGCCGGTGCTCAGGATAGCATTGTCAAAACCGTCCTCATCGGACCACAGGTCACTCCCAATAATCTTAAATCGGGGCTCTTTGGTTTCGGGGTCGATACGAACGCGTTCAATGGCTCCCGGAGTTGCTCGTTGTCCCGATGATATCTGGGCCCCTTCAAAGGCAGGGCCGGTTGGGGAAGAGCACGCCAGAACATTGGTCTTGTCGCCAAAGAAAATTTCGGCATTGGTGCCAACGTCAACGACCAAAACCTTGTCCTCGGAGTCTTGTGGGGCGACAGACAAAATGACACCGGCAGCATCGGCGCCAACATGACCAGCAACACAGGGCAGGATATAGACAGGAACGGATGAGCTCAGCGAAGCAAGATCAAGATGTGCGGCCGTGATGTTGAGAGCCGATGAGACGGCTAGGGCAAAAGGGGCCTGACCAAGTTCGATCGGATTGATTCCAAGCAAAAGATGGTGCATTACGGGATTGCATACAACCGCTATATCCACGATTGAATCCAGCGCGATGTCGTGGTCTTGAGCCGTGGATACGATCAAGTCGTCAAGAGCATTCCGGACGGTGTGAGACAATTCCCTGTCGCCATCCGGGTTCAGCATGGCATAGGACACGCGACTCATGAGGTCTTCACCAAACCGGATCTGAGGGTTCATGATTCCCGTTGACGCTACAACGTCACCGCCGCGCAGTTCGCAGATATGAAGGGCAATGGTTGTTGAACCCAGGTCAATGGCCAGACCATAGATGTTCTTGTCGTAAAACCCTGGCCACATCTGGATTATTCGTGCACCGTGCGACTGGTGACTTTGCCAAATGGCCAATGTGAGACACCAGTCTCCGGCACGCAGCGTCTTTTGCAAGACTGGAAGCAGAGCATGATCGAGTTCGACAGATGTCAGACTCCACTGATCTTCAAGAGCCCTGAGAATTCGTTCGTGGTCCCCCTCAGGATGATGCATATCCGGCTCTTCGACCTGAACATAAAAAAGTCGAATTGCAGGATTCATGGTGACGGGGCTTAGATCCGCCGATTTTCTGACAATCTGTTTATGAACCTGGGATTCAGGTGGTACGTCGACGATAATGTCGGCCATGATCTTGGCTTGGCAACCCAGTCTTCGACTTGCCTTCAAACCCCGCACCCGGTCATAGCGTTCTTCAATTTCATTCCAGTCCGACAGAGAGGATTTCGAGGAGACAATCTGGTATTTGGGAAAGGTGCCGTACGAAGGAGTGATTTGGCAACGCGAACAAATGCCTCGTCCGCCGCAGACGCTGTCAAGATCGACTCCCAAACTGCGCGCTGCGCTGAGAACAGGAGTTCCAACTGGAAACCGACCCCTTTTTCCGGACGGGGAAAAGACAATTAGTGGATCGTTGCTAGCCAAGTCATTTCTCCCCGTTCGGCGGTATTGCGGGCTTTCAGGTCCTATCGCGGTCGCCGGCGCCCTCGCCGAACTCGCCCTTGACCCTCGGCCGAAGCCGTTGGTGGGGCGTTGAACCGGATCCAGACCGAACCATTGAGGTCATTTGCCGACAACAGGTTGGCGGCCCGAACGGCATCCATTTCCAGTTGACGAATGGGATTCATGATGGCGGATGTCATGCCCGAGGCAATGGCCATGGGCAGGAAGGCGGCATTGATGGCATGTCGGTTGGGCAGGCCAAAGGAAATGTTCGACGCACCACAGGTTGTGTTCACAAACAATTCTTCCCGCAGTCGCCGAACCAGCCGAAATACCTGATTGCCAGCCGTGGCCATCGCGCCAATGGGCATCACCAGAGGATCCACGACAACGTCATTTGATGGAATGCCATGATCGGATGCCCGCTCCACGATTTTCTTGGCCACGGCAAATCGGACATCCGGATCTTCCGATATTCCAGAATCATCGTTGGAAATGGCCACGACCGGAACATCGTGCTTCTTGACAAGGGGCAAGATGGTTTCCAGCCGCTCCTCTTCACCGGTTACCGAGTTCACAAGAGGACGGCCTTCGCATATCGCAAGCCCGGCCGCCAAGGCATCAGGAACAGAGCTGTCGATGCAAAGCGGCACATCAACCAGCTCCTGAATAAGCTTCAGCAACTTTTGCATCAGCGGTGGCTCCGTTTCATTTGGATTCGGATTCGAGTTGTAAACAACCCCGGCGTTGACATCCAGCATCGTCGCCCCGCACTCAACCTGCTGAAGGGCATCCTTCTTGACGGTTTCAAAGTTACCGGCTTCCAGTTCTATTGCAAGCGATTTTCTTCCGGTCGGATTGATGCGCTCGCCAATGACGCAAAAAGGCTCTTCGAAGCCGATGATCACTGTTTTCGAACGTGATTGTACTAAGGTTCTTGGCACTGCGTCCTCCAGTCAGCCGGACAACCGATGCCGGTTGTCATTGATCCAGTCCGAACAGGATTTGATGCCGCCGAGGGGAAAGAAATGAATACCCTTGATCTGGGTAAGGGGAGCAGAATTCAAATCCCCGGCCAGAGCGTTCAAAATGTCATCCGGTTCAAAAGGGCGTAGCAGCTTGGTCACGTCACGGGCACGTTTTTGCAGTACTCCGATGGAAGCACCGACGCCACAAGCGGCGGCATATTTGAGCAAGGTTCCAAGTTTGGCAGGGCCCGCCACCCCAACCCATACGGGCAGATCAATCCCAATGGCACCAATCCGGCGGATCCAGTCAACAACGACTTGATGATCGAACACAAACTGTGTGACCAGTGCAACGTCAGCGTCTGTTCGTTCCGCAAAATCTTGCTTGGCCATCAAGGCCTTGTCCGCATTTTCCGTACCCCTTGCTGGATCAATGTCCCTGTTTCGTTCGGGGTGACCGGCAAAATGAAGGGATGTGAATCCGTATCGGTCAAAAAGTCCTGTTTCAAGCAGGTCAAGAGAACTGGCAAAGGCACCGTAAGGTCGTCGGGTACCGCCAGCCAAGAGAAGCAGTTGATCGATGCCGACCTCATGAGAATATCTTTTCAAGAGGGTGTCCAGACTGATCGTGTCCAGAACGGTTCGGGCGGTCAGATGGGGCATCACGGAAAACCCCTGATCCTTCAGCCGACGAGCCGTCATCAGCATGTCCTCGACGGGCGTACCTTCGATATTCGCGATGTATATTAGGGTCTTGTCGGGAAGAAGGGCTCTGAAGTCCTCGATCTTAGCTGCCGTCTTGGGCATGACCTCAATCGAAAAGCCCTTCAGCAGATTCATGGCTGCCAACCCGAATTGTCGATCAAGGATTTTAATCGGGACCGATCAAACTGGCTTTCGATCTTGGAGGCATATTCCTTGACAATTTCGTCGGGGTCACCATCAACTGGTATCGGAACCCCTCTTCGCCATTCTGACAGATAACTGTCTGTACCGGTAGCGCCGACTTTCATGGCGCATCGGTCGATGGCCTCTTCAAAACGGCTCGAAAGTTGCTTTTTTCGGGCTTTCCGGCCTTTGCCGACGATTATCTGGGCCGGTATGTCCCGCCAATACACGATCACCAGCTCAGTCATGCGGATCTCCCATCCCTTGCACTCCCCACTCATGCTACATGGTCAGGTGTAGAAACCCGTCATAATTGGTATTATTTTGCAACTTTGAAATACCAAAACCATTTTTTTGTTGCACTAAAGAATAAGGCGGCGGCCGCTGGTGATGGGCCACAGAAAATTGCATGTCAGGCTGAAGACCGCAAAGGGTCGGACAGTCAGTTCTAGCCGCTGGCTCCAGCGGCAGCTTAACGATCCATATGTCAGTCAGGCCAAGCGGGAAGGGTATCGGTCTCGTTCGGCATTCAAGCTTGTACAACTGAACCAGAAGTTCAACTGTCTCAAGCCGGGCATGAACGTTCTGGATTTGGGATGCGCTCCTGGCGGCTGGTCTCAGGTTGCGGCCCAGCTGACGAATTCGGCAGGAACGGCCTGTAATTTGCCGAAGGGAAAGGTCTTTGCGGTCGATATCAATCCGATTGATCCCATCATTGGGGTTGAGTTTGTCCAACGGGATGCATTTGAACTGGACACCTCGGCGTTGGGGCAGGATTTGATCAAGGACAAGATAGATGGAACACTTTCGGACATGGCTTCACCGGCCACAGGTCACAAGCAGACCGATCATCTGAGAATTGTGGCTCTCTGCGAATTGGCCTTTGACTTGGCCAAGGACATTCTTTTACATGGCGGATTCTTCATTGCAAAAGTGTTGGAAGGGGGAGCCGATCATCATCTTCAGCGTGGTCTCAAGCAGTCGTTTGAACGCGTGTATACATACAAGCCGGGTGCTAGCCGCAAGGAAAGCTCAGAAAAATATGTCGTATGTCTTGGCTTCAGGGGGTAATGAGGCTGGTCAGGCCATTTGTCCGGGCCAATCTTTTCCGCCGCCGTTGATTGAATTTTGTCGACAGGAGGCATACTTCAGGACCTGACTGTGAACCGACGAGTGACCGCAACCGACAGGATGACAAAATGGCTCGAACTTGTACCAAGCGGATCGGAAACACCAGAGTAACGATCCTGAATGACGGACAGAACGTTTTTGGATACGATCTCTTTCCCAACAACACTGAAGACGAAATCAACACGTTGCTGGCTCAAAGGGACAAGACAGAAATTGAAACGCGATTCAATTGTTGTCTGATTGAGCCCGATCATGGCCGGAACATACTGGTCGATGCCGGAGTCGGAACCCTTTTCGGTGATGTAGCCGGACATATTGGAGATGCTTTTGCCGAGATCGGGTTTGATCCCGCGTCAATATCTACGGTCGTGTTCACGCACCTGCACCCAGATCATATCGGTGGAGCGTTGGATGAAGATGGCAAACCGACGTTTCCGAATGCCGAAATCATCATCGACGAGAACGAATACAATTTTTGGACAAACCCCAGCTTTGACTATCCCGATCTGGCCGAATGGAAGGACATTGCCGACAAATTCATTGCCGCTTACTCCACCAATCTGAAAACCCTGAAACGCAACGGAGAAATCGCCAGCGATATCCGGTTTGAGGCACTCTATGGGCATACGCCCGGTCATTCGGGCGTTCGGGTCGAGTCCGCCGGCACGCAGTTTATCTATGTCAGCGATCTGTTTGTCGTGCAAGATGTTCAGTTGCAGGATCCCACTATTCAACTCGGCTTTGATCTGGACCCTGAAACGGGCGTTGAAGTCCGAACACGAACCCTGAACAAGATTGCAACCGATACCATATACTTCTCTGGCGGCCATATCCTGGGACCCACAATAGGGCTTCTGGAAAAGGCTGGAAAAGGCTACGAGGTGGTCTCGCATTCATAACCCTGGCCTTGTTGGCCAAAGCCCTTCAATCAGGATTGCACAAGATGGAAAAAAACAAAGCCCTTGACGCCGCGTTGAGCCAAATCGAACGAAATTTTGGCAAGGGCGCGATCATGAAGCTGGGTGAGGCCAATATCGATCAGGCGATCGAAGTGACCTCGACGGGTTCGCTCGGCCTTGACATTGCCCTTGGCATAGGAGGACTGCCCAAAGGCCGAATTGTTGAAATCTATGGTCCGGAAGCGTCCGGCAAGACCACGCTGACTCTTCACGTCGTGGCCGAAGAGCAGAAAAAAGGTGGCATTGCGGCCTTTGTGGATGCCGAACATGCCCTTGATCCAGCTTATGCGAAGAAGCTTGGCGTTGACACGGATCAGCTGCTCATTTCCCAACCAGACACCGGTGAGCAGGCTCTTGAGATAACGGATACCCTGGTTCGTTCTGGCGCAGTTTCGATTGTCGTGGTTGATTCGGTCGCGGCCCTAACGCCCAAGTCAGAACTTGAGGGTGAAATGGGAGACTCTCAGGTTGGAGTTCAAGCGCGTTTGATGAGCCAGGCCATGCGCAAACTCACCGGTTCCATCAATCGCTCGAATTGCATAGTCATTTTCATCAACCAGATCCGCATGAAAATCGGCGTCATGTTTGGCTCGCCGGAAACGACGACCGGAGGCAATGCCCTGAAGTTTTATTCTTCGATCCGGCTGGATATCCGGCGCATTGGAGCCATCAAGGTTCGCGATGAAGTCGTTGGTAATACAACACGGGTCAAGGTTGTAAAGAACAAGATGGCCCCGCCCTTCAAGCAGGTGGAATTTGATATACTCTACGGCCAAGGCATTTCACAGGCTGGTGAACTGATTGATCTTGGCACCAAGTTTGATCTGATTGAAAAGTCGGGTTCGTGGTATTCCTATAATGACGAGCGGTTGGCCCAAGGCAAGCCAAATGCCGTCAACTTCCTGACTGAGAATCCCAACGTTGCTCTGGAAATCGAGAACAAGATCCGAGATCGGTGTGGATTAAAGGCCGCTTCCGACTAATCTTCTTGGCGATGAATTCCGCTCATCCGTCAGAGGCAACGCCGCCGCCAGCTTTTGATGAGGTCTGGGCAGGTTTGGATGGCAGAAAATGACAAGTTTGAATGACATTCGTGCAGCGTTCCTGAAGTACTTCGAGCAACGCGATCATTCTGTTGTTCAGAGTTCACCGCTGGTCCCCCGGAATGATGCCACGCTGCTGTTTACCAATTCAGGCATGGTACAATTCAAGAACATTTTCACCGGATTGGAAACACGTGACTATGTGCGCGCCGCAACCAGCCAGAAGTGCATTCGAGCCGGTGGCAAGCACAACGATCTGGACAATGTCGGATACACGACCCGACATCACACCTTTTTCGAGATGCTCGGCAACTTTTCGTTCGGTGACTACTTCAAGGAACAGGCCATTTTTTACTGTTGGGACTTGATTACGAGAGAGTTTGACATTCCCAAGGATCGCCTTTTGTGCACCGTCTATCACGATGATGACGAGGCTGCTGCACTGTGGCAGAAAGTTGCCGGATTCACGGATGACCGGATTATTCGGATTGCAACGTCCGACAACTTTTGGTCGATGGGCAATACCGGACCTTGCGGACCCTGCTCGGAAATCTACTATGATTACGGAGAGGATGTACCAGGCGGGCCACCTGGATCTCCCGATGAAGACGGCGAACGCTTTGTCGAAATGTGGAACCTGGTCTTCATGCAGTTCGATAGAACCAAAGACGGGACCATGCATCCGCTCCCAAGACCCTGTATTGATACGGGCATGGGCCTTGAGAGAATCGGCGCTTTGCTGCAGGGAACGCGCGACAATTTCCTGACGGATCTGTTCCGAAGCCTGATTGAAATCTCGGCTCAATTCACTTCAACTGATCCATACGGCGCGGCTACAACTCACCATCGTGTCATAGCCGATCACCTGCGTTCAACGGCCTTCCTAATCGCTGAGGGAGTCTTGCCATCCAACGAGGGCAGGGGGTACGTATTGCGAAGAATCATGCGCCGAGCGATGCGCCATGCTCACTTTTTGGAATATGAAGGCACCTTGCTCCACGATCTGTTCCCACAACTTGTCAATCAGATGGGGAATGCTTTTCCGGAACTGGCTCAAAACAGCGACATGATTGCCGAAACAATAAAAGGCGAAGAATTGCGCTTCAAGGCCACCTTGTCTCGAGGGCTGGAAATCCTGAATCGAGAAATCAAGGCTCTCGATTCAGGTCAATCGCTCTCTGGGGCGACCGCTTTCAAACTTTATGATACTTATGGCTTTCCCCTTGACTTGACTCAGGACGTGCTCCGCGAGAAGGATTTGACGGTCGATGTCGCTGAATTTGACCAGGAAATGACCAAGCAAAAAGAGCGTGCGCGTGCCAGCTGGGTCGGCTCCGGCGAAATCAAGGAAAGCGCGATTTGGTTCAAGCTTCTTGAAGAGCACGGCAGAACTGAGTTTTTGGGTTATGAATTTGATCAGGCTCAGGGAATGATTCTGGCTCTGACGGATGGCAAGACACTTGTAACGGAATGTCAAAGCGGACATGAAATCCACCTGATAGCCAATCAGACGCCATTCTACGCTGAAGCGGGTGGGCAAGTGGGGGATCAAGGACACATCAAGACGGAAACAGGTCTTCTTGAGGTAGCGGACACTCGAAGACTTGCGGGCATTTTTGTCCATCACTGCAAGGTTCTGGAAGGGACAGTGCAGGTCGGCACGAACGCCGAGCTGATTGTGGAAGCAAGCCGGCGCGATCGAATCAAGAAAAATCACTCGGCGACCCATCTGCTCAACGAGGCGCTAAGAGAGGTATTGGGGCGTCATGTTGTACAAAGAGGCTCTCTGAATGACGAAAATCGCCTTCGGTTTGACTTTTCGCATGGCCATCCGCTGACGCTTGAAGAGCTCAGTCAGGTTGAAGACATCGTCAATCAGAAAATTCAGGAAAACACGCCGGTTCAGACCACCCTCATGGAATTGGAAAAGGCCTTGAAAATCGGTGCCCAGGCCATGTTTGGCGAAAAGTATGATTCGGAGGTTCGCGTCGTTTCCATGGGGCAGAAATCCGATGGGGCAAATGGGGTGAGGCGGTCTGTCTTTTCCATCGAACTCTGTGGCGGCACTCATGTCAAGTCGACGGGTGAGATTGGCTGGTTCGTCACGACCGGAGAAACTTCGAGTTCAGCCGGGATAAGACGAATCGACGCCTTGACCGGGTCCGTGGCGTATGACTACCTTCGGTCCCGAGACCATCTGTTGGCAGAGGTTGCCTTGCAACTCAAGACACCCCCGGCACAGATACCCGACAAGGTTGCGTCCTTGATCAAGGAACGAAACCAACTGAAAAAAGAACTGGAGAATCTGCACAGGGAGAGACTTGCCAGCCAATTCAATAAAGATGAAAGCGAATATTTTCAGACAGAGTTTTCGTGGGGGACCTATTCGGGTCGCATAGTCAAGGGATTGCCTCCGGCAGAGATATCGGCCCTGATGGATGCAGAAAAGACGACAGTGAAGTCCGGTGTTGTCGTGATGGTTTCTGAATTTGCACAAAAGGCCTCTGTTGCGGTGGGTATAACAAAAGATTTGACTGGTCGCTTCTCCGCAATCGATTTGATCCAAGAAATCACGCCACTTGTCGGGGGCAAGGGAGGCGGAGGTCGTCCCGATTTCGCTCGTGGTGGTGGTCCGGACACGAGTGATTTGAAGACAGTTTTAAGCAAGGTCAGAGACTTGATTCAGGAGGATGCATGAAAGGATATTGGATTGCCCGTGTCGACGTGAGTGATGCCGAAACTTACGGAAGATATGCAGTTCTAGCCACAAAGGCCATCAAGGATTTTGGTGGCAAATTTTTGGCCCGCGGCGGCCAGTTTATCGCCAAGGAAGGGAAATGTCGAACCCGCAATGTCATCGTTGAGTTTGACAGTCTGGAGATCGCCGAACAATGCTACGCGTCAGAGGACTACAAGAAGGCATTGAAACTGGCGGAGGTTTCGGCCGAGCGAGAATTTGTGATCGTTGAAGGGTGTTAGGGAATCTGTTCACATTATTTTTACTTACAATCCCAATCGAGAAAGTGTACAGTCAGCTTGACCCACAGGGGTTGATTCGATTCAATAGTTTCAAGGAGATATAGTATGCCTATGAATGCTAAAACGGTTGCCGTTGCAGGTGCTGTCATCGCCGCTTTTGCCACCACGGGAACGGCGGTGAGTGCTGACGAGAACGAAAAATGCTTTGGCGTTTCTCTAGCCGGAGAGAATGACTGTGCCGCTGGTCCAGGAACGACCTGCGCTGGTAGCTCGACTGTCGATTATCAGGGTAACGCTTGGACCTTGGTGCCGGCTGGAACTTGTGCAGAAATGGAACTTCCCGATGGTCGTATGGGGTCGTTGGAGCCCTTGGACCGCGATCTGCCAGAAAGCTAAGCGCAATCATGCAAGGATCTTAAGGGCATGTCGCACGACAGGAGTTGCTCCTTAAGATCCTGCTCTTTACCTGCGAAGCCCGGAGTCGGCTATAAGCACATCCACTTTTCTGACATTTTGGAAGATTCGGGTGATGTTGGCTGGCTCGAAATCCATGCCGAAAACTATATGGGCCAAGGCGGACGACCGATCGCCCAATTGCAGAGGCTTCGCAAGTCGTTTCCTATATCCTGTCATGGCGTGGGGCTCTCGATCGGTGGCGAGGGACCTCTTGATGATGCGCATCTCCGACGATTAAAGCGTCTCGTTTCGTGGCTTGAACCCGCCGTTTTTTCTGAACACTTGGCTTGGTCCACGCACGAAGGAAGTTATTACAATGACTTGCTGCCCTTGCCCTATACCCGCCAGACGTTGCAGCAGGTAGTCGATCACATCGATGAAGTTCAGGATAGCCTGCAGCGGAAGATGCTGTTAGAAAATCCGTCCACGTATCTGGAATTTGAGGAGAGTGATTTCGGCGAGATTGAATTCCTTCGTGAAATCGTCTCTCGAACCGGATGCGACTTGCTTTTGGACGTAAACAATGTCTTTGTTTCTTCGACAAATCGTGGTTGGGATCCGTACGAATACTTGAACAGTTTTCCGCTGGATCGGGTTGCTGAAATTCACCTGGGCGGTCACGAACCTGAAACCGATGCGCAAGGGACCGTGGTGTTGATTGACAATCATGCTGCTGAAGTGGTTGGTCCCGTCTGGGATCTATACGCCCATGTCATCGGCATCACCGGCCCGTTGCCGACCCTGATTGAATGGGATAACGACATTCCTGATTGGCATACTCTTTCAGCCGAGGCCTCAAAGGCTAACAGGGTTCTCGCGGCTTTGGGGCCAAATACCTCATGATCCCTTCCTCGGCCAGCTTTATCGGAGCGGTGCTTGACCCATTTCGAGATGTGCCTAAAGGGTTAAGGATTGCCGGGGATGATATAAAGAAACGGTTTGCCATATATCGCAACAACGTTACAGCCAGCCTTGTCGAAGCTTTGGCAGCGGCTTTTCCGGTCGTCAAGAAGCTGGTGGGTGAAGAATTTTTCGAGGCGATGGCAACGGTCTTTGCTCGACAGCATCCTCCATCGTCCCCCTTGCTTATGTATTATGGCCACCAGATGCCGGCCTTTCTCCACGACTTTGAACCGGTGAAGCATCTTCCCTTTTTAGCGGATGTCGCAACTCTTGAAATCGAATTGCGAACTTCCTACCACGCCGAAGACGGAAAAGAATTTGATCCCCGACCACTGATTTCACTCCCTGCAGATGAACTCATGATGTCTAAGATCGAGTTCAATGCGCCGGTCAAGATTCTGTCTTCGCAATATCCGATCTACAGCATCTGGATGGCAAACATGCATAACGGTCCCAAACCCCGGATGGACGCTGAGAGCCTTATCATAACACGACCGGAGTTTGATCCGAGAATACGGGAGTTGAATGCCGGCGAATACGAGTTCCTTCAGGCACTTGGGGAAGAGATGACCATTGGCCGCGCTGCGGACATGTCGTTTGTCAGAGAGGGGGAATTTGACGTGCAAGGGCTTTTTCAGTTCCTCATTGCCGAGAAAGCCATCAAAAAGATATTAAAACCCTGATGATATGACAGGACGGTCACGTTTGGGCAGGAGGGGACATGTTTCTATTTCAGCTTTATAGCCGGATTTTTGGCAACATCTTGAAATTCATCCCGGACTGGTTGCTTCCAACGTTGGCCAGAGTCATCTTTCTGGGTGTTCTTTTTGTCCCTTACTGGCGGTCTGGTCTGACCAAATTCGGTGATGGTCTTGCGGGCCTGCTTGTCTTGAGCCCGGGCGCCTATGTACAAATTTTTCCACAAGCCATGGAAGCTGTCGGGTACAACCAGTCAGAATTGTCCTTGGTACACCATTTGATCGTATTCGTCGGTTCCTACGCGGAAATCCTGATACCCTTGATGATCATACTGGGGTTGGCAACCCAACTCGCTGCCCTCGGCATGATCGGTTTCATTGTCGTGCAAAGCTGGGTTGACATATATGGCCATGGCTTGAGCGGAGATACAGTTGGGACCTGGTTCGACAACAAGGCGGACTCAATCATATTTGACCAGCGGGCCTTTTGGATCTTTCTTCTGGTGTTTCTGGTTGTCAAGGGAGCAGGGCGATTTTCGCTTGATACCATGATTTGCAATTTCTTGGCCAAGAAGTGACGTATTCCCTCTTTGTCAGGAGAATTGCACAAGGAAACGATAGCTCAACAAGATTAAGATTGCCATTTATTACTTGACCCTGTTTCGTTATGATTTTTTGTCGCCTTCTACGCTTTAGCGTATGACTCCTTAAGGGCAGAAAGCCCATTGCAAAGGGGTATGATTATGACTGATTCCAAGTATTTTTCCAAGCAGATCCTTGGACATCTCCGGTTTGGCAGAACTGACGAATGAGTGAGACATATTTTAAGAAGTCTTTATTTTCTTCCGCTAGTCTGTTGGCTACATCCCAGTCAATTCTATCGCGTTCCTTGGCAGGGATACGGATATCACTCTCAGAAGGATTCTCAATATCTAACTGGATGCAGCCAATGCCGTGCAGGTTTGCAAGCATGTCTAGCTCTTTCTTGACCTCATCAATGCTATTGCCTACAACCAAATAGCCTAAATTGGCCCATGAGGAATTGCTAACTGCCTGAAAGAATGCTTCCCTTACATTTGAACGATTGATCTCCTTCTTAACCTCAAAAGACCATAACTTTGACCGTGTGACCGGATAAGCCCCAGTGCATTGCTTGATTTGTTCATTCCATCGTTCACTAAGATTCTCCATCCCAACAAGGTCAGGATAGAGCCACTTGTTACCGCCCCTAATTTGATTTCGGCCTTTCTTTTCATCAATGCGCATGCTACGAATTCTACGTTCTGAAAATAAAAAATCTCTTAAAATCGGATAGAGTTCGTGTTCAGCAAGAGTTGAAGTTGCTTTACCGCTCCGCGAATTGCCAATTTCTGTGCCGTCAGTTTGTACGACAAAATAGTATTCTCTAGGTCGTCCCTCAGTGGTTTTTATTTCTGGATAGTTGTCCTCCCACCGTAAGCGGTGAGCACCGATTTCTGCGGTCACTTGCTTTATAAGACCGGCATCATCGTTTATCCTATCAGATCTCTTTTGCTTTTCACGACATTCGTCCGGGTGTGTTTTGAGTATCCAACTGGCGATGTCGCGGGCCGTAAACCTTTGTTCCGGGTGATTCTTCAAATACTCCGGCACGATTTTCATCAAATTTAGTGTCATACGCCTTGTCGCTTTGTGCACACCGATTCAACCTGTCCTATAAAGTCCGGATTTTCTAGAACATTCTAGCTAGATTATCCTCAATTTTGTTCAGAAACTCATCCGTTGAAAGCCAACTTTGGTCGGGGCCAACCAGCAGTGCCAAATCCTTGGTCATGAAGCCGCTCTCAACCGTGTCGACGACCGTTTTTTCGAGAGTTGCAGCAAACTTCTTGAGTTCGACGTTTTCATCAAGTTTTGCCCGATGATGAAGTCCACCTGTCCAGGCATAGATTGAAGCAATTGAATTGGTTGAAGTCTGATTGCCAGCCTGATGTTGCCGATAGTGTCGGGTAACAGTTCCATGAGCGGCTTCTGACTCGACGATCTGGCCATCGGGTGTCATGAGCTTCGAGGCCATCAAGCCCAAAGAACCATACCCTTGAGCAACTGTATCGGACTGGACATCGCCATCGTAGTTCTTGCAGGCCCAGACAAAGCCCCCACTCCACTTGAGAGCAGCAGCCACCATGTCGTCAATCAGGCGGTGCTCGTAAAATATGCCGGCTGCCTCAAACCTGTCCTTAAATTCTGCCTCATAGATGTCCTGAAAGATATCCTTGAAGCGACCGTCATAAACTTTCATGATGGTGTTTTTTGTTGAAAGATATACGGGCCAGCCCAACGACAGACCATAGTTGAGGGACGCTCGAGCAAAGTCTTCGATGGACTTGTCCAGATTGTACATGCCCATGACAATCCCGGAAGAGGGCGCATCAAACACTTCACGCTCAATTACCTGCCCATCGACGCCTTTAAACTTGAGCGTGATTCGACCAGCTGATGGGAACTTAAAATCGGTTGCACGATACTGGTCACCATAGGCATGACGACCAATCACAATGGGTTGTGTCCAGCCCGGAACAAGTCTGGGTATGTTATTGCAGATAATCGGCGATCGAAACACCACCCCACCGAGAATGTTACGAATCGTTCCATTGGGTGATCGATACATCCGCTTGAGGTTAAACTCCTCAACCCGGGCTTCATCAGGCGTAATCGTTGCGCACTTGACTCCAACACCCACTTCTCTGATTTTATTGGCGGCATCGATCGTGATCTGATCGTCTGTTCGATCGCGTTCTTCTATCCCAAGATCGAAATAGAGAAGATCAATGTCGAGATAAGGCAAGATAAGCTTACGCTTGATTTTATCCCAGATGATCCGGGTCATTTCGTCGCCGTCAATTTCGACGACTGGGTTTTTGACTTTTATTTTGGACATTGCTTCTATCCTTGAGCTTAGGCACGATCTAGACCAGATTCAGAATCATTCTGGCCTAGGCTAATTGCGGAACCAAATTAGTCGGTCAGTCGCTTCAGGGCTTCCCGGATACCCGTACCATATTCAGAACTGATCTTGTCGTAGTGCCCCAATGCTCGTTCAATAATTTCTTGCGGCACGCCAACCATGGATTCTGCCGTGTTTGAATACAGTCGTGTGCGTTGATCGGAATCCATCAAGTTATGAAGGGCCCGGGGTTGGGTATAATCGTCATTGCCGTCCCTGTGGTCATATCGATCGGCATCCCCGTCAATTTTTAAAGGTGGTTCTTCAAATGCACCGTTCTCCTTTGGTCCTTCAAACGAGTTGGGCTCATAGTAGGCATCCACTGAACCGGTTGATTGACCGAAGAAGTTCATCAGGCCATCCTTATGGTAGTGATGAACAGGGCATCGGGGACGATTAACCGGAAGGGCCTCATAGTGCGTGCCCAGTCGATAGCGGTGAGCATCTGCATAGGAAAAAATCCGGGATTGAAGGACCTTGTCAGGGCTGAACCCGATGCCCGGCACAATGTTTGACGGGCTGAATGCAGCTTGCTCGATTTCGGCAAAATAGTTCTCTGGATTCCTGTTGAGTTCCATAATGCCGACCTCAACTAGCGGGAAGTCGGCGTGTGGCCATACCTTGGTCAAGTCAAACGGATTGAAGGGCTGGTTGGCGGCATCTTCTTCATTCATGACCTGAATGCACATGCGCCATTGTGGATATTGACCATCCTCAATGGCCCCAAACAACGCCTCTTGATACCCCTCACGGGTTTTTCCCACAACACCAGCGGCCTCTTCGTTCGTGTAAAAATCGTGCCCTTGCATGGTCTTGAAGTGGAACTTGACCCAATACCTCTCGCCAGCATCGTTCCACAGGCTATAGGCATGCGATCCATACCCATTCATGTGCATGGGCGAAATTGGTAAGCCACGATCCGACATCAGGATTGTCACCTGATGAAGCGATTCTGGAGACAGGGACCAGTAATCCCACATGGCCGTCGGCGAGCGCATGTTTGTTTTGGGATGACGTTTCTGGGTATGAATGAAATCCGGGAACTTGTACGGATCGCGCAGGAAGAACACAGGCGTGTTGTTTCCGACCAAATCCCAGTTGCCCTCGTCGGTGTAAAACTTCAAGGCAAAACCTCGTACATCCCGTTCATGGTCTGCGGCCCCAAGCTCGCCGGCAACCGTTGAAAATCTTGCGATCATTTCGGTCTGCTTGCCGACTTGAGCGAAAACGGAGGCTTTCGTATATTGTGTAATGTCGTTGGTAATCTTGAGGGTTCCATAAGCACCCCAGCCCTTGGCATGAACAACCCTTTCGGGGATTCGCTCGCGATTTTGGTGTGCCAGCTTTTCGATCAGTTGGTAATCCTGCAGAAGAAGTGGCCCACGGGCACCGGCGGTAACTGAGTTCTGGTTGTCGGCGAGTGGGGCACCGGCGGTTGTTGTCAATTGTTTGTGGCTAGCCATTTGAAATTCCCTCTAACTACACAATTTGTTAAGCTGCATGGATCTCACCATGTCATACAAGAGAACTATAAAGGCACGATACAGATTCAAGTTGTCCGCAACCGTGACACAGGTTGATTTTTCTGAAATTGAGCATGCTGCCTCACGATATCTCAAATCCGAAGATCCGGCATCCTGAGAAAGCCCACAGGCCATCCAGTCCGATCAGGCGCAAGCCGAGCTGGATTCGTGTCAAGGCGCCGACCTCCGAGGGCTACCGGAGAACACGTGACATTCTCCGGGAGAACAGGCTGGTCACAGTGTGCGAAGAGGCGTCATGCCCAAATGTCGGCGAATGCTGGAGCAAGAGCCACGCAACGTTCATGATCATGGGCGACATTTGCACCCGCGGATGCACCTTCTGCAACGTAGCGACCGGCAAGCCCGGCAAACTTGACCCTTTCGAGCCGGGCCGAGTCGCAGCCGCCGTCTCCAAGCTCGGGCTCCGTCACGTTGTCGTTACCAGCGTGGATCGAGACGATCTCGCAGATGGTGGAGCCGAACATTTTGCGCGGGCGATCCGGGCGATCAAGCGCCAATCTCCTGCGACCACCGTAGAAATCCTTACTCCCGATTTTCTGAAGTGTGATCCCGATGTCATTCATTGCGTTTTGGATGCCAAGCCGGATATTTTCAATCACAATCTTGAGACCGTGCCGTCTCTTTATCCTACGGTCCGACCCGGTGCCCGATATTTTCATTCCCTGCAACTGCTCTATCGGGTCAAGGAGATTGCGCCAACCCTGTTTACCAAGTCCGGCATCATGGTCGGTCTGGGAGAAGACCGAAACTCCATAATCCAAGTCATGGACGACATGCGCTCCGCACAGGTCGATTTCTTGACCATAGGCCAGTATTTGCAGCCCACCGACAAGCATCACCCGATCAAGCGATTCGTTCCCCCGGAGGAATTTCAATCGCTGGAGAAAGCGGCCTATGGCAAGGGGTTCTTGATGGTGTCGGCCAGTCCCCTGACGCGGTCAAGTTATCATGCTGAAGAAGACTACAAGAAACTGAAAGAGATCCGGCTCCAGGGAACGTCTTGAACCTGATCCTTGTCAGCATTGCCGTTCACCACAGTTGACGGGACCGAGGACATAATGCCCCAGCATACCGAAAAACGGTTCTCGCCCTATCGACCGGAACAAATGTATGATCTTGTAGCTGATATTGAATCATATCCTGAGTTCATTCCCTGGTGTGACGATGCCTTGATCCGAAATCAGGTCGGGAAGGGTAGAAGCCGGATTCTTGAGGCCGATTTGATTGTCGCTTTCAAAGTGTTCAAGGAATGCTTTCGATCCGAGGTGACGCTGATGCCGGATGATTGCCTGATCAGGATCCGATATCTGGATGGCCCTCTGAAATACCTGCGGAGTTACTGGTCCTTTCACCCCCACGGGCAGGGTTGCCAAATTGAATACCATGTTGATTTCGAGTTCAGGTCGAAAATTGTGCAAAAAGTCATTGGCTTGGTCTTTCTGGAGGCCATGCAGAAGATTGTGCTCGCCTTCGAAAACAGAGCGCGAACCGTCTACGGGAGTTGAAGGGGTGGAAAAATGCCCCGAATGTGCTCTTGGCAACGATTGTCAAGTATGTTAAAGCCAGATCCTGATGGATAGCGTACGAACATTTAGATCATGTTTTTGAGCACCAAGGGCCGATATGCCGTGATAGCGATGACTTCCCTGGCCTTGTCGGGAAGCCGGAGCTATCTCAGCGTTATTAATATTTCCGAGCGGGAAAAAATCTCTCGTACATTTCTTGAGCAGCTGTTCATGCGTCTGCGCCAAGCCGATCTTGTCAAGTCTCGCCGTGGCCCCGCAGGGGGATATCGGCTGGCTCGATCACCGCATGAAATTCCGATCAGCGACATTCTTGAGGCTGTCAATGAACCCATCAGCGCCAGCGAAAAGGGCAAGGGAGCATCGGGAGGTCTATCGGGCACGCAAGCCCAGTCCTTGACCAACCGCCTCTGGGAAGGACTTTCAACAGAAGTGAACGTCTATCTCCATCGAGTAACCCTAAAGGACATAGTCAACAACAGAATCTCGCCATGCCCTGCCGTTATCCTTTTGCAGAACACCGGTTTTGAGAATCGTGTCGAGAGACCGCCGAGTATATCTTGACTGGAACGCTTCGGCACCGCTTCGCACCACAGTCAGACAAGCCATAGGCCAGGCACTTGACCTGTGGGGGAACCCGTCGTCGCCCCATACCGAAGGACGACACGCCAAGGCGATGGTCGAGCGTGCGCGTGTCAAGATTGCGGACCGATGCGGTTGCTTGCCTGAGCATGTCGTCTTTACCTCCGGATCGACTGAGGCGGCTGCATTGGCCTTGGAAGGACGGCGACTCGACTCGGCACGAATTGAACATGAGTGCGTTTTGGTTTGGACCACGGGCCATCTCGAAGTATCTGAGGATGGAATGGTCAAGGTTGAAGATCCGTCGCGCACATGTCTGCAAGTTGCCAATGGAGAAACAGGAGTTGTCCAAGGCCGATCAGAGGGGTTGGCGGTTACCGACGCCACTCAGGCAGTGGGCAAAATGCCCATCAAGAACACTCTCAATCAGGCAGAAATGGCCTTCATCTCCGGTCACAAGATTGGCGGACCTAAAGGTGTGGGGGCTCTGTTGTTGAGCGATGGGGCCGAAATTACGCCTCGAATTCTGGGAGGAGGGCAAGAATCGGGCCGTCGTTCTGGAACCGAAAATGTCATCGGCATAGTCGGTTTTGCAGCTGCAGTTGAAGAGGCTTCACAGGAATTTGATGCTGGCCGTTGGGAAACCGTGCGCACCATTCGGGATCTGCTAGAAGATATCTTGTTGGATAGTGTTCCCGGCCTGACGGTTTTCGGCAAGCAATCGCCTCGACTGCCCAACACGAGTTATTTTGCCGCCTTGGGTTGGAAAAGTGACTTGCAACTCATAGATTTGGACCTGTCGGGGTTTGCTGTGTCGGCGGGATCAGCCTGTTCGTCGGGCAAGCTGCGATCAAGTGGCGTTCTGGAGTCGATGGGGGTTTCCAGCGATTGGGCCGAATGCGCCATCAGAGTATCCCTCGGCCCGACGACAAGACGCGAAGACATCGAACGCTTTGCTGAAACGTGGGTTCGGAAATACAAAAGACATGCGAACAGATACAGGGCTGGTATTGACTAGATTGCATTTCATGATTTGGAGTTCAGTGTGATGGACGAAACGATTGTCAGGGAGGGTATCGATCATGAGACTGTGCAAGCCGTGCAGTCCGTTGGCGGTCGATACAAGCACGGCTGGGAAACGGACATTGAAATGGAATTTGCTCCCAAGGGAGTGAATGAAGATATTGTCGCCCTGATTTCTGAAAAGAACAAGGAACCCCAGTGGATGCTTGACTGGCGACTGAAGGCCTTGGGCCGTTGGCAGAGCTTGGAGGAACCGACCTGGGCGATGGTCAACTATCCGGTCATTGATTATCAGGATCAGTATTACTACGCTCGACCCAAAAGCATGGTTGAGCGACCCCAGTCGCTTGACAAGGTCGATCCAGCCCTGTTGGAAACATACAGCAAACTCGGCATTCCGCTCAAGGAGCAGATGGTGCTGGCGGGAGTCGAAGGTGCCGATGCCTCGCCATCCGAGGCTCGCACGGTGGCCGTTGATGCCGTTTTTGATTCCGTCTCGGTGGGAACGACCTTCCAGAAGGAGCTGCAAAAGGCGGGAGTCATATTTTGCTCGATTTCCGAAGCGGTCGAGAGGCATCCGGAACTGGTCCAAAAATATATTGGTTCGGTCGTACCCATAACGGACAACTACTTTGCGACGCTGAACGCGGCCGTATTCACGGACGGTTCCTTCGTGTACATTCCGCCCGGAGTGCGATGTCCAATGGAACTGTCCACATATTTTCGTATCAATGCCGAAAACACGGGCCAGTTTGAAAGAACCCTGATCATTGCGGACAAGGGTTCCTATGTCAGTTATCTTGAGGGCTGTACCGCCCCGCAAAGAGATACCGCCCAGTTGCATGCAGCCGTCGTTGAGCTAGTGGCCCTTGAAGATGCCGAAATCAAGTATTCGACTGTGCAGAACTGGTTTCCGGGTGATGAGGAAGGCAAGGGCGGCATTTACAATTTCGTTACAAAGCGAGCCGACTGTCGAGGGGACAGAGCCCGGGTGATGTGGACACAAGTTGAGACGGGGTCCGCTGTCACTTGGAAGTATCCGTCTTGTATTCTGCGTGGCAAGGATACACAAGGGGAGTTCTACTCCATTGCGATTACGAATAATTTCCAGCAGGCCGACACGGGAACCAAAATGATTCATCTCGGCAGCGGTTCAAAATCCCGGATAGTTTCGAAGGGCATTTCAGCCGGACGGGCTCAGAACACCTACCGGGGATTGGTTTCGGTTCACCCCAGAGCCTCGAACTGCCGAAACTATACACAGTGTGACAGCCTGTTGATCGGTGACAGCTGCGGTGCTCATACGGTTCCGTACATTGAAGTCAAAAACAGCACATCGCGGGTTGAGCACGAGGCGACAACGTCCAAGGTTGACGATGATCAACTTTTTTACTGTCGCCAGAGGGGAATCGATGAAGAAGCGGCAGTGGCCCTTGTTGTCAACGGTTTCTGTAAGGAGGTGCTTCAGTCGCTGCCCATGGAGTTTGCCATGGAGGCACAACAGCTTGTCGCGATATCACTGGAAGGTTCGGTTGGCTGAGGCCTGCCGCTAGTCGGAACGACTAGAGGCTTGGACTCTTTCGGCCGCTATATTGGATTGGGGAATCAGGACATGAATAAGCACGTAGTCGATCTTGCCACGCTAACCCCTTTCGATGCTACGCCACAGGATTCCCAGCGCCTAGGAGGACGTCTTATGCCCTTGGGCGATCAGTTGGCGCTGTCCGGTTTAGGATGCATGTATATTGAAGTCGATCCCGGCAAGCGGGCTTTTCCGTTTCACAATCACCTTGGCAATGATGAAATGTTTGTGATTCTGGAGGGTCAGGGAAAGTACCGCCTGGGCACCGATGAAATTCCTATCTCAAGGGGATTTGTGTGTGCCGCGCCGAAAGGAGGTCAAGACACGGCACACCAAATTATTAATGACGGTGATGTTACGATCAAGTATCTGGCCATTTCGACTCTGAATGATCCGGATATTTGCGAGTACCCGGACAGCGACAAGGTTTTGGCCATGGCCATAAGGCCCGGCAAGAACTTTCAGTCTGCATACATGAAGCATGTAACCCGGGCTTCGAACACCGTCGGTTACTTTGACGGTGAGGAACTTTAGAATCGCTGGGCTATCGAGCGCTCGGACAATCCCTTTCCAGGCCGTCCAATTGTCGCTACTGGCAAGCAGAGTCTGGCTGATGTGTCCTTGATAAAATGAGTCAAGCTCTCATATCTCTTACCCAGTCATCATTTATGCCCAATATAACCCGCAACAAGCTAATTGCTGTCGACCGTGGAGACTTGCGCCGGTACTGGTTTGGCTGAATGTGGGATAACCAAGTCGGTGCGTCTTCCAGCTGCTACGCGAACCACGAGTGACAGTCTGACAAATGCGGCAGGGGCACAGCGTAGGCGGGTCCCACACGGCGGTTTCATGGGCAAGAAAACAGAGAGTATTATTGGAGGGTTATTTGTTAAACATCGACAACTTGCACGCTAAACTTGAAGAAGAAAACAAGCCAATCCTCAAGGGCGTGAATCTGAAAGTGAACGCGGGCGAGGTCCATGCCGTCATGGGACCGAACGGTTCGGGGAAATCAACCCTGTCCTATGTCATTTCTGGCCGGGATGGCTACGACATAACGGACGGGTCAGTTACCTTTCAAGGACACGACATCACCGCCATGGAACCTGAAGAGCGAGCCGCGCAAGGCATTTTCCTGGCTTTTCAGTATCCGGTAGAGATCCCGGGTGTCGGGAACATGACCTTTCTTCGCACAGCCTATAACTCGCTGATGAAAGCTCGCGGTCGTGCTGAAATTTCTGCCAGGGATTTTCTGGACTTGGTACGAAGCAAATCCCGCGATCTGAAGATTGATCCGGAATTATTGCGACGCCCCGTCAATTACGGTTTTTCGGGTGGTGAGAAAAAGCGGAATGAAATCCTGCAAATGGCCGTCCTTGAACCCACTCTGTGCATCCTGGATGAAACAGACTCCGGATTGGACATTGATGCCATGAAGCAGGTGGCAAAGGGCGTCAACGCTCTGCGAAGTCCCCGCCGCGCCATAATGGTGATTACGCATTATCAGAGGCTTTTGAATCATATCCAGCCCGATATTGTTCACATCATGGCGGATGGTCGAATTGCTGTCTCCGGAGGGCCCGATCTGGCTCTGGAAATCGAGAACAACGGTTACACCAATATCTTGAGCGCTTCCGGAACCTAGATCGTTTGCCACACTGTTTCAGGACGATAGACAAACTTGAGAGTTGGAGAGAGCACAACATGAATCAGCCCAACGGATACACCTTTCCCAAGCGAGGGGATGAGTACTGGAAGTTCACCCGCCCAGAACCCTTTGCCGAGATTGCTCCCGGCGATTCGCAAGATCTTCCTTCCGGCGTTTCCCGATTGGTTCACGCTACAGCAGAACTGTTTGCCAATTACAATCAGTACAAAGTGGTTGTCACCGATTCAGGTGTTGAAGTGCCACAATCCCTGAGCAAACTGAAACCCGGCTTGGAAATTCGGTCACTGAACAATTTGAGGTCAGAACAAGACAGCGGGTTTCAGAATAATTTTCGTGACCTTGAAAAGTCTTTGGACAAGCCAATTCCACGGCCTTTTGCCCGATATTGCATTGACAATTCCCGAGTTGGATTCCGCCTTCTGGCAAAACAGACGGTCCCTGTTCCGGTCGTTATCGATTATTCCGACCATCTGCAAGGCAAGTCCGAACTTTTCTACAACCGAATCAAGATAGAAAAGGGTGCCGAACTGACCTTGATCGAGATTGGAAGTCCCTGGTCTTCAGCCAATCACGTCACCGAAATTGAAGTGGATGAGAACGGTCGCCTCACCACTTTCGCGTACTTCATGGCAACGACGATGCCACAACCCTGACCCATCAGTTTTCTACGCTGGCCCAGGATGCATCGCTGTTGTCATTTACTTATAATGGCAATGTGGCACTGACCCGAAATGAATACATTGTTGAGCTGAGCGGCAATAACGGCAACGCATTCGTTTCAGGCATTTTTGCCGGCCGAGGCTCCAAGCATCATGATGATACGGTCTTTATCAATCACAAAGGGCTGCACTGCACAAGCCGACAGGTTTTCAGGAAGGTTCTTGACGATGGTGCCGTCGGGGTTTTTCAGGGCAAAATTCTGGTCGATCCCGGTTCGCAGAAAACAGATGGCTATCAGAAGAGTCAGGCATTGATGCTCGACCCAAGCAGTCAGTTTTTAGTTAAGCCTGAACTGGAAATTTATGCCGATGATGTGTCTTGCTCGCATGGCTCGACATGCGGGTCCATTGACGAAGATTCATTGTTTTATCTTAGATCCAGAGGCATTCCGAAAAGGCAGGCCGTGGCAATACTGGCCGAAGGTTTTCTGGCCGAGGTGTTCAGTGAATTCGACAACCAGTACGTGACAGAAACACTCAGCGAACTCCTGTCTTCTTCGCTGGTCGGTTAAGCCGATGATGCTCCTGAGGGAAGTATTGAGCAGTTATTATCGTCCACGACAAGTTCTCAGGGCAAAACTGGAAGCAACTGGTGAGGGCAAGGCCTTTGCCTATCTGTTACTTGGCTGTGTCATGCATTACTGCGGGCAGCTGCCCAAGTTGCATTCATCCGCTGTGGCATTTCATCAAGACATTCCAATCGCCGGAAATTTAGCAGGAAATTTCTTCGGCATGATTATAGTGGCTCCGTTCATGTTTTATGTGCTGGCCGTGAGTGGGCGCCTTCTGGTCGGTCTCATGGGGTGGGATATCAGTTGGAGCCGAGCTCGGGTTGCACTGTTTTGGGCATTTCTAATCGTTTTTCCCATGTCATTGATGAACGGGATCTTGTGGGCTGTCCTCATGAATGAAACCGTTCACCGGATTTTACAGGCGGTCATCTTTGCAGTGTTCTTGGGTTTTTGGCTGTATGCCCTATATGTTGCCAAGAGTTTGGTGAAGCCTGCAAAAGCCGATCCAGAACCGGAAACGTCGTAAGCGAGCAACAATCAGCAAGGAAAGACAGTTCACTTGATGGGCGCAACGATCCGGGATCTTCTTCTCCTCACTCTGCGATCACCGCGGAAGGGTACACAGGGTTTCATGCAACTCAAGCTGGCCGAAGGCGAGCTGTATGCAATGGCTTTGCTCGTTTGCATCGTCGCTTCGATCGGTACCTATCTCCAATTTGTGCTGATCACTTCGCAAGCGAATGTCAGCACCGTGCTGGGAATCACATACACTCCCTTCAGCATGGCTCTGTTCAATCTTGGCAGTTTTGTCGTGCTGTTGTTGCTGACTCTTCTGCTGGGGCGACTGTTCGGCGGAACGGGAACATTTGTCCAGACACTCAAAGGATTGACCTGGCTGCAATTCATCGGATTGATCATGCAGTTTTTTGTCCTGTTTTCCGAGCTTGTCATACCCATTCTGTCTTCGACACTTTCGGCGATAGCTATCGTCTACTATACCGTCCTGTACTGCAAGGTCGTCTCTGTGATTCACGGCTTCAAGTCGGCCCTTCTGGTCTTTTTGGCCATCATTTTTCTTTTCATGATCGTCTTTTTGGCCCTCTCTTCATTGCTCGTAGGATACTTGCCCGATGTCAGCCCCGTATGATATCACGGCTGTTCGAAAGGATTTTCCGATTCTGGACAAGACGGTCAACGGCTGTCCCCTGGTTTATCTTGACAATGGGGCGTCAGCCCAGAAACCAAAGACGGTCATCGATACTGTAACCCGCTTCTATCTGGATGAGTATGCCAACGTCCATCGTGGTCTGCATTACCTTTCCAACAACGCGACCGAACGATACGAGCGGGTCCGAGAAGTCATACGAAGATTTATCAATGCCAAGTCGGCCGAAGAGATCGTTTACACCACCGGCACGACTGAAGGGATAAACATTGTCGCATACAGCTGGGGGCTGCCACGTCTGAAGTCGGGCGATGAAATCATTCTATCGCTGCTGGAACACCATTCGAATATTGTACCGTGGAACATTTTACGCGAGAAGCTGGGCATAGCGTTGAAATGGGTCTCACCGGACAATCGGGGAAATCTTCACCCGCGGGACTTTGCCCGGCTGATCACTCCCAAAACCCGGTTAATCGCTGTTACGCATACTTCCAATGTATTGGGCACAATCGTCGATGTGAAATCGATCGTGGACTGTGCCCATCAAACCGATATCCCCGTTTTGGTTGATGCCTCCCAGTCATCGGTACACATGCCCATCGACGTTCAGTCTCTTGACGTCGATTTTCTCGTTATCACGGGGCATAAAATCTATGGTCCGACCGCCTCTGGAGCGCTGTACATCAATGCACGACACCATGATGACTTTAGGCCGTTCAAGGGTGGCGGCGACATGATCAGGGAGGTTACGCAGGATTATGTAACCTACAACACCATTCCCCATCGGTTGGAAGCCGGAACGCCGGCCATAGCGCAAATGATTGGGTTGGGAGCGGCACTGGATTATGTCTCAAGTCTGGGGCTGGACAATATTCAGGCTCATGAAAATCAGCTGCGTGACCATGCCTTGGAGCGATTTAGGGAGTTGAACGGGCTCCGGTTATTTGGTGCGCCTGAGAAGCAGAGCGCAATTTTTTCTTTTGATCTCGAGGGTGTCGGCCATCCCCATGACATGTCAACCATATTGGATCAAAAGGGGATAGCGGTCCGAGCCGGACATCATTGTGCTCAGCCGCTGATGGATCATTTGGGAGTCTCAGCCACTTGTCGGGCATCTTTCGGTCTGTACAATACAATCGATGAAATCGATCAGTTGATTGAAGGGCTGAAACTGTGTCAACGATTGTTCAACTGAATTTAACAAAAGTTACACCTGTTCTCCCGGTGCATCGCTAAATTGATCCACTGGTATGTCAGGCTTTCCTCCAGTGATCCGCGAGCTCGTCAGCGGCATTCCCGTTCCCTTGATGCTAGTGGGGAACGGCATGAAGATACTGGTCGCCAATGAAGAGGCCGAAAAGTTCTATAATGCCAAGCTTGAGGGCACATCACTTTATGTCTATCTGCGACAGCCTGAAGCCATGGGATGCATACAGCAGGTCGTGAACGGTCACAGCGAAGTTACATCCCGCATATCGGAAATCCGGAATGAATTCGAAATCTCGCTGAATCTCAAGGTGAAGCGGTTGCATTTGGATCAGGAAGAACAGCCTGTGCTGCTGATCTCGTTCCACGACGTCACATACATCGACGAAGCCGAAGAGATGCGGCGAGATTTTGTAGCCAATGTCAGCCACGAACTGAGGTCTCCTCTCACGGCCTTGTCAGGGTTCATTGAAACTTTGAGCACCGAAAGCTGGGACAACCGCAAAATTCGGGAAAAGTTTCTGAAGATCATGGCCGACGAAGCTGATCGGATGAGACGTCTGGTCACCAATCTTCTTTCGCTGTCAAAAGTCGAGGCCAGCGAACGTTTGCCACCCACCACACCCGTCAATCTTCTGGAAATCATCGACATATCGCAGCACTCGATGAGGCATATCTCGCAACGGTTTGAGGTGCCAGTCGTCGTGGACTGTGAATGTTCAGACCTGCTTATTCACGGGGACAAGGATCAGCTGATACAGGTCTTCAACAATCTGCTGGAAAATGCCATCAAATACAGCACGAAGAACAGCAAGGTATGGATTGAATGTGACATTGACCGGTGCGGTCCTGAACAGTCATTCATTCGCGTTGATGTCCGAGATCGAGGAAGAGGGTTTGATCCGATCCATATCCCTCGCGTGACCGAACGATTTTATCGGGTGGACAAGCACCGGTCGCGCGAGATGTCGGGCACTGGACTGGGGCTGGCCATCGTCAAGCACATCGTCAACCGTCATCGTGGACGTCTGCTTATTGAAAGCCAAGACGGCGAGGGCAGTGTGTTCACCGTTTTGCTGCCCCTTACGAAAGCTGGAGAAATGTCATAAAACTATAACACAAATTCTCTACAATTCTTGCGCTGACGCTGCTAGTTATAGAAGCGTAGGATGTATGTGAGGAATGCAATGGATTTGCAAGTGAATGGCGCTTCAGCCTCGGCCAATGTTGACAACAAGAAGGTCTTGGCCAAGGATGTCTGTGTCAGTTATGGCGACAAGCAGGCATTGTTTGACGTATCCATCGATATTCCCGACAAGACTGTAACGTCGCTGATCGGCCCCTCGGGATGTGGCAAATCCACCTTCCTGCGGTGTATCAACCGGATGAACGATACCATTCCCAACTGCCTGGTTTCAGGACGCATTGAGATTGATGGCGAAGATATACACCACCGATCTGTTGACCCGGTTCATCTGCGGGCCCGCGTCGGGATGGTTTTTCAAAAGCCCAATCCCTTTCCGAAGTCGATTTTCGACAACGTAGCGTACGGGCCCAAAATTCATGGTATGGCCAATAATCGGACTGAATTGGAGGCGATTGTTGAGAGTGCACTGACCCGTGCGGCTCTCTGGGACGAAGTGAAGGATCGGCTTGGGGAACCGGGTACCGGCCTGTCGGGGGGACAGCAGCAACGGCTGTGCATTGCCCGAGCCGTGGCCACGCAACCTGAAATCTTGCTGATGGATGAACCCTGTTCAGCACTTGACCCGATTGCTACGTCCCAGATCGAGGACCTTATTGATCAACTCCGCACAAAGTATTCCGTTGTTATCGTAACCCACTCCATGTCGCAGGCCGCCCGAATTAGCCAGATGACAGCTTTCTTTCACCTTGGCAGTCTCGTTGAGCACGATGCCACAAAAAAGATATTCCACAACCCCGAAGATGAGCGCACCGAAAGTTATATCACCGGGCGTATTGGCTAGGCCGACGGGAAACAGCATGGAATCCAAGCACATACATGCTGCATTCGACGAAGAACTGGAGAAAATTACGACCCAGATCATGATTATGGGGGGACTGGTTGAGAATGCCTTGCGGCAGGCTTCCAAATCGCTGATTCGCAAGGACATTGAAAAAGCTGGTTCAGTTATCGTGGATGATAACCGCATTGATCGGCTTGAAGAGCAGATTACAGTCGCGGCCATAGAGGTCCTGGCCCTCCGACAGCCTCAGGCCAGCGATCTGCGGGCAGTCATTGCCGTCATGAAAATTGCTTCCAGCCTGGAGCGGGTTGGCGACTATGCCCGCAACATTGCCAAGAGAACTCCAGAAATTGTCCAAGGGGCAACAACCGGAGACTTGAATTCTGGTTCCATCAAGCGTCTTTCGAAGGCCGTTCAGAGACAGATCAAGTCATCGCTGGACTCATTCATGCAGCAGGATCTTGAACAGGCCCAGGAAATAATCGCTCGTGATGAAGAAATCGATCAAATGTACAACGCGCTCTTTCGAGAATACCTGACTCACATGATGGAAGATCCGCGTACGATTTCATCAACCATGCATTATCTGTTCATTGCCAAGAATCTTGAGAGGATAGGGGACCATACAACGGCGATCGCCGAACAGGTAATTTACATGGTTTCGGGCTCGATTCCCAAGGATGGGCGTCCTAAACTCGTTTCAACCTCATACGATTTGTCGGACTGAACCGAGCTAATGAGCGAACGACCCAGCCCATCCGTATTGATTGTCGAAGACAATGCGTCGCATATGGAGCTCTTGTCATACAACATCGAAGCGGCCGGGTTCGATGTTCTCAAGGCTACTGATGGCCGGGCGGCCTTGGCTCTGATCAAGGAACGGAAACCAGACATTCTCCTGCTTGACTGGATGTTGCCTCATCTGTCCGGGATTGAGATCTGTTCGTATATTCGGTCATCCAAGAAGTTTCAAGACATTCCGATTATCATCGTATCAGCCCGGGAAGACGAGGAAGACCGTGTTAGCGGCTTGGAATCTGGTGCCGATGACTATGTGGTGAAGCCGTTTCTGGTTTCGGAGCTCATTGCTCGTATTCGGGCCAATATTCGGCGAACTCGACCGTCCTCGGTTGGGCAGAAGGTATCTTACGAAGACATCGTTCTTGATTCCGAACAGCATCGCGTTTATCGGGACGGAAAAATCATCAAGATGGGTCCAACGGAATACAATTTGCTGGCCACATTCATCGAGAGACCGGGGCGGGTCTGGTCTCGCAACCAGCTCTTGGACCGGATCTGGGGACGAAGCATTCATGTCGAGGTTCGCACCGTGGATGTCCATATCGGCCGCTTGAGAAAATCCTTGTGTAAACACGGTGGACGCGATCTGCTTCGCACCATTCGTGGAACCGGTTACTCGCTCGGCTAGAACGGCCGTGCTTTCACACAAAACTCGTCCCGGTGTTCATTTTTCATTCTCGCTGGTAATGAGTGCAGGCGCAATTTTGTCGCGAGTTGTCCGAAAGTGGCTGGAAAGGTGGGGGCATGCCAAGTATATAGGCTTCAACATGACCGTCTCAGATTCACTGGTCAAAAAGGCCGATAATAAGTATTATGTTACATAAATGCGTTTGCCAATACAGGGTGACATCATTTCCATATTGATCATCAATGGTCCCAATCTCAATCTGCTGGGAACTCGCGAAACACGGCATTATGGTTCTTCAACCCTTGAAGCGATTAATGGCCAATGTCAGGAACTGGCTAAGGAGCTCAAGGTGGAAGTCGCATTTCTGCAGTCAAATCACGAGGGAACTCTTGTAGACAGCATCCAGGATGCAGAACGAAAGTACAAGGGTATAATACTGAATGCCGGAGCTTACACCCACACTTCAATTGCTCTTGCAGACGCAATTCTAGGCGTACGATTGCCAGTGATTGAGGTTCACCTGTCCAATATCTATAAACGCGAAGGATTCCGACACCAATCCCACTTGTCTCCTGTCGTGGTCGGCGGCATTTTCGGGTTGGGTCCGATGGTATATTTACTGGCCATCCGGGCCATGGTCGACTATCTGGACACAGCCGCTTGACAGTGGTGTCTGCGCCAATTTGCCAGCCGGTGACTACCTTCCCTCGCCGACCTGCACCCGGACAAAGCCCTTGATGGTTATTTCCGCATCAGCTGTTGCCGCTTTGACTGTCTGATCTGGATTGATGACAAACTTTTGATTGATCAAGGTTTCTTCAGCCAGAAACTTCTTGATTCCACCTTCGACGATCCGTTCGACAATACCTGCAGGCTTGCCAGCGTCGAGGGCCTTTTGGGTCAATATCTGCCTTTCGCGCTCAAGCTTTTCGGCTGGTACATCCTCCTCGGACAAGGCAATCGGGTTGGTCGCGGCCACGTGCATGGCGACTTGCTTGCCCAGTTCAGATTTTGGCCCGTCATAGATAACCAAAACGGCAATCTTGCCCATGCCGTCCTCAATCGCCGCATGAACATAACTTGCGATATTTTCTCCAGCAATCTTCTCCAACCGCGCAATAGTTATGTTCTCGCCAAGTGAAGCAATTTTACTGGCAATCAGTTCGGATACGCTTTCGTCGTCGACTTGGGCATTCAGCAGATCACCGAGGTTATCAACCTTGATCGCCGTTCGGCGGACTAGGTCGACGAGTTCGCGAAACTCGGCATTCTTGGCTACAAAGTCCGTTTCCGAGTTCACTTCAACTATGACGCCCGTACCGTTGTCGATAAACACCCCTGCAAGTCCGTCGGCAGCGGTGCGAGATGATTTCTTGGCAGCCTTGGACTTTCCTTTTGAGCGTAGCCAGTCAATGGCGGCTTCGAGATCGCCATCATTCTCTTGGAGGGCGTTCTTTGCGTCCATGATCCCGGCTCCCGACTGGGCCCGCAACTCTTTTACCATAGCAGCTGTGATCGCCATGTTCAGACCTTTCTCAATTTGTTATTTAGCTTTTCTAAATGTTGGAAAAAAATATAAATTCGACATTCCGATCATTTTTTCTCCACTTTCGTCTTCACTTCAGACTCGGGTTCAGGGTCACTCTTTTCCTTGGTCTGTGATGCTTTAAATGAATTGGTCTCAGCGCCTTCTTCTTTCGTCTGAGTTGTATCGGATGCGCCCGCGTCAACGTCCCCACCTTTGTCTTGCAATGCATCGGATGCGTCAGCGCCAACACCGTCTTCATTGACCGGTGATGCAACCGATTCACCATTGCCATCTTTTTCTTCGGTCGGCTTTGCAGCCGGGTGATCATCTTTTTCTTTTGCCAAAGAAACGACGGATGCACCGTCCCCATCACCCTTCTCTCCCATGTCAAATCCGACCTGTCCCATTTGGGTGTTCATGCCTTCAAGCGCTGCTTTGGCTATCAGTTCACAATACAGGTTAATTGAGCGTGTGGCATCGTCATTGCCTGGAATTACGTGCGTAATTCCCTCAGGCGGACAATTTGTGTCCACAACGGCGACCACTGGAATATTCAACTTGTTTGCTTCAGCGACGGCCAGACTTTCCTTTTTGACATCAACAACAAACAATATATCCGGGAGGTATTTCATGTTTCGGATACCCCCGTGAGAAGCCTGCAGCTTTGCCTGTTCTCGCAACATCCCAAGACGTTCCTTTTTGGTCAATCCGTCTAGTCCCTCCTTGATTCTCTCGTCAAGTTCTTCAAGTCTGGAGATTGAGTTTGAAACCGTCTTCCAGTTGGTCAATGTGCCCCCTAGCCAGCGGTGGTTGACATAATGTTGAGCACTTCGCTTGGCGGCCTGTTCGATTGGGAGCTGTGCCTGCCGCTTGGTACCAACAAAGAGCATGCTTCCTCCTTTTGAAACGATTTCCTCTATTTCTTTCAATGCTCTTCGAAACAAGACCACGGTCTGCGTTAAGTCAATGATGTGAATGCCGTTTCTCTTGCTATGTATGTATGGATCCATTCGGGGGTTCCACCTATGGGATTGGTGACCTAGGTGAACGCCAGCCTCGAGAAGTGTTCTCAAAGTGAAATCAGGTTTGCTCATCGTCTTCCTTTCCGGTTTATTCCTCGACGGGACGCTGACAACATGCAACCGGTGGATTCAAACTCGTTGAACCCCATCCCGTCTGTGTATTCAATGGGGAGCTAACATATGCTTCGAACCGCCAGATTCAATGAACGAGCCCGAGAATTTGCATTCGAAAAAGCAGGGAATGGAAAAGCCGTGGCGGCAACGCAAAATTCATGAATCTTCCCTCGCACAGAAAAAGTATGGGGTTCACCTCATTCCAACAACAAAACAGGGGCGTGCCTTGCAAATGGTATATTGAAGTGCAGGTTCTTGATGTCAATTTGACGGTTTGATAAGCGATGGCCTTGGAAGCATGGTAAAAAAACCTCGAAAAAAAAGATCGGGCATTGGCGCCGTCTTTACGAGCATCCGGCAAAGCTTTCTCGCCGGCTTGGTCATAATAGCCCCCATCGCCCTAACCATTTACATCATTTGGACCGCGGTAGGAATTATCGACTCATGGGTGCTCCCATTCATTCCAGCCCGCTACAATCCGACGAACTACATCCTGGTCGAGATCAGAGGGATCGGGTTGATCATTTTCATCGTCTTCACCCTCTTGGTTGGCTATTCGATGAAAGGGCTGGTTGGGAGAACGGTTCTGGGTTGGGGAGAACGGCTAGTTGACCGAACCCCCATTGTCAGGAATGTTTACAATTCAATAAAACATATCTCGGAGACCGTGCTCAGCCAATCGACCTCATCTTTCGAGAAAGCATGTCTGATAGAGTATCCCCGCAAGGGAATCTGGGCCGTCGCATTCCTGTCTCGTCCAACTAAAGGCGAGATACGAAAACAGTCGCGGGGTGATTCAACTCTGGTTGGACTTTTCGTGCCCACAACTCCCAATCCCACATCGGGCTTTCTGCTATTCGTGCCGAAATCGGAAATCATAGTCCTGGACATGACCATAGAAGATGCAATCAAACTGGTCATATCGGCGGGCATTGTCTATCCACCCGACAAACCCGACTTGCTGGCGCCTACTCCTCGTGCCACCAAACATCGGGCTGGAAACCAATCCAGTCGCCGTAGATCGAGATGATATCGGGAAACTTCAATTCCTTGACATGCGCTATTCGTGAGACCGGAGAAAACCAGGAGGGAATAACGTATCGGCCGCTTGTCAGCACTCGGTCCAAAGCCTTGACGGCCGCAATAAAATCCTCTTTCGTTCGGGCCGCAAGCATCTTTTCGATCATGGCCTCGGCTGGAGGGTTGTCCATACCCATCCAGTTGCGGCTTCCCGGCGAGTTGATTCCCTCCTTACCCCAGTAGAGATACTGCTCGTTTCCAGGACTGAGAGACAGGCCTCGTGAGTACCAAGCCATGTCAAAATCAAAGGCGTGCACACGCTCCCTGTACTGGGCACTGTCGATCACCGTGATATTCAACTTGATGCCAAGCCGCTCCAAAGCCTGACCATAAATGGTCGCGATGGTCAGGGTTTCACTTGACCCCTGGACCAGGACCAGATCAATCACGAACGGTTGTCCGACCTCATTGCGCAAAAGGCCCTCATCGTCAACTGTCCACCCAATCTCCGCAAGAATATTGGCAGCTTTGCGAAGGTTTGCCCTATTCTGCTCCGAGCCATTCGAAACCGGAAGAACATACCCGTCGATGGCCCCGGGATACAGTTGATCCCTATGGGGTTCAAGGAGCGCTCTCACTTTTCCGTGGGCTGGGCCCGATTCCATGCCCAATACCGAGTTGGAAAAGTATGAGGTCATTCGTGGCTGGTCACCGCCGACCAGCGTCCGATTGATGAATTCGAAATTGAACGCGTGTATCAGGGCATCACGCACCCGCCAGTCCTTGAATTTGTCGCGGCGAGTATTGAAGACAAAGCCCGCTATTCCCGACGGACGCTGATTGGGGATTTCCGATTTGACGATCTGGCCCGCAACAACGGCTGGAAAGTTATACTGGGTCTTCCACTTTTCAGCGTTGAACTCTCTGAACGTGGAGAATTCACCGGCCTTGAACGCCTCGAATACGATTCCCCCGTCGCCATAATATTCGTAGAGAATCTCGTCGAAATTGTGACGCCCTCGGTTAAACGCCAGATCCCGCCCCCAATAATCGGGATTGCGGGCAAACTTGACAAAGCGTCCGGGTTCGAATTCTGTCAACTGGTAAGGGCCTGAGCCGACCGGTATTTCGAGCGAACTGGCATCAAATTCTCTCCCGCTCCATTCCGACTTGGGCAGAATGGGTCTCAAACCGGCGATCAAGGGTATTTCACGGTCGACAACATTGAACTGGATGCGAACGGACCGGTCACCGGTCACGGTGATTGACTCAATTTTGTTCCACAAAGTGCGATAACGCGGATGACCCTTTGTCCCCAGGATTTCAAAGGACCAGACGACATCATCGACTGTTACGGGATTGCCGTTGGAAAATCTGGCCTCCGGACGAAGCCTGAATTCTACCCAGTCTCGTTCCGGGCTGGTTTCGATCGTCTCGGCCAGAAGCCCGTAGATCGAAAAGGGTTCATCCCAATTTCGTCCCATGAGTGACTCGTATACAAGGGAACGAATGTCCCAAGGGGCTCGCCCCTTCACAATCCACGGGTTTAAAGAATCAAACGAGCCGGCCCAGCCATAACTGATTGTGCCCCCCTTGGGAGCATGAGGATTGGCATAGGGAAGATGCACATAGTCGGCCGGGAGATTGGGGGCACCATGCATGGCGATACCGTGCTGGGGCTGAGCAAATACCCACTGCACTAGCAGAAGGGAAATCACAAGCCCGCCTAAAAAGCGAACAAGAAATGGAGCCAATACTCGCATCATGGGCGAGATAGATTACTAAATTATCTAGTGATACCATCGATTGTAAAAAAAAGTGTTGAAAACTTTTTGAAACAATATATATGGACGTTACTGCTCGACAGGTTTCTGTCTGTGCGAAACCTGCCTCAATGACTTCGCGTCCGCCTAACGGCGGGCGTTTTTTTATAAAAGGATAGCGAGTTCAACCCCGCCCCCGCAGCCCCAATTATATGCCATGCTACAAAATCTAGCAAAAATCTATATCATAACCATTTGATAGTCTATCACTATAGGTTGGGTATTGCTGAACCAAAAGTTATCTATATCTGGTAGAATATAGAATTTTGGATTGCTTGTCGCGAGCCGGCTTCAGTCGGCGTCGCAACGTTGGATGGTTGCAATGTTCGACAAGGACGAGCGAGTTTTGATTGCCGGCTCCAACTCGTGAATCGGCTTGGGCATCGCAAAAAAATTTGCTCACTTGGGCAACAAGTTAGTTTTGAATCCCTTCACGAAATTGCCGAACGACCGCAATCTGACCCAAAAACCCGCCCTCTTGAGCATGGGATGGAGAATGCCGTTATTGCCCTGCCAATCTCGCTTACCCCAATGAAGCAAGAAACTGGTAGTTGATTCCAGCTCCAAATATCCTTGTCAATAATGCTGGGTTCAGTTTGTGCCCCCGATTGACGAAATGCCCATCGACAAATGGAATGAAATCATTGCGTCAACCTGTCGGCGGCATTCCCGACATCAGCCGCCGCCCTTCCTCAGATGCAAGCCAGAGGTTGGGGCAGAATCATCAACATACGCTTGATTCACGGATTGTTGGTATCATCCTTCAAATCGGCCTCTGTCGCTGCCAAGCATAGGATAATCGGCTTGACCAAAGCCCTTGCCTTGGGAACAGCTGAAGAGCCATCACCTGTAATGTGATTTGTCCAAGATATGTTCGGACGGCCCCTGGTTGAAACCCAATCTAGGATCTGATGAAAGTCCACAACATGGATCACGATCTAGTGATCCGGGAGGTCATGCTGGTCCGACAACCATCAAGGCAGTTCATTTCCACTGAACAGCTTGCCGATATGGCGGCTTATCTTTGTTCACCGAGTTCGGAGCAGGTCACGGGCACATCCATGGCCATTAGTAGTGGCTGGACGGTGCTATGGCAATGATTCATCGCGAGGCAAACGGTAAAAAACCGCTTGCTCCTGAGATTTTTGAATCATGTTGAGATACGTCAAAATGCTCTGAAGCTTTTGCTTTTCACCCGACCAGGTACGACGAAGGAATAATCGGTCCTCAAAAATCTTTCCGCCCTGGTAGTGCGAATGAACAAGTTCCGTCAATGCAACTGGATCCACGCATTCGTATTGGTTGAACCAGAGTGTCAGCCCATTGTCGGAACATTCAAGCCGGTTGATCCCCGCCCTCTTGCATAAACCTTTGATGACAAGCATCTGGATAAACAGCCTTACCTCATTGGGCATCGGGCCAAACCGATCAACGAGTTCAGCGGCAATGTGTTCAAGATCCACCTTGTCGGAAAGAGCGGCCAGCCTTTGATAAACTCCTAGGCGGGTGTCAAGATCGGCAATGTATGTTTCCGGAATTCGAGCCTCAAAACCCAAATTCAGCTTCGGTGCCCACGCTTCGTCAGCTTGTATCTCCTGCTCTTCTCTTTGGTCACTTTCCAATTTTGCGACTGTTTCCTCAAGCATCCGATGGTACAATTCAAAGCCGATAAGCCTGATATGTCCGGACTGCCGATCACCCAGCAAGTTGCCGCCGCCTCTCATCTCAAGATCATGTGAAGACAGTGCCAATCCCGCCCCCAGCGAATCCAGGCTTGCAAAAATGCGGAATCGATTCAGTGTCTGATCCGTCAGCTTAGTTCGTGGCGGATAGGTAATGTAGGCGTATGCTCGGATGTTCGAGCGTCCTACCCGCCCCCGAATCTGATAAAGCTGGGCCAACCCAAATCGATGAGCATCACAGACGATGATCGTGTTGGCCGTGGGTACATCGATTCCCGATGATATGATCGTTGTGGCCAACAACGCATCACAATTGTTGCTAAAAAACTTGGTTGTTTCGTTCTTCATTTCCTTTGGCCGCATCCGGCCATGAGCTTTGACATACCGTATTTCAGGGACATTATCCTGGAGAAACTGTTCATATTTGTCGAGATCCATGATCCGAGGGACCAGGACAATGCTCTGCCCTCCTCTTTGCTGTTCTCGGATTAACGCCTGCCGCAGCAAAATCGGATCGAACTCCGTGACAAAAGTACTGGTGGCCATCCGGCCCTGAGGCGGAGTCGTGAGAAGAGAAATATCCTTCAGTCCCGAAAGAGCGAACTGCAGGGTTCGGGGTATGGGGGTTGCCGTCAGGGTCAGAACATGAACATCCGCTTTAAGTTTCTTGAGCTTTTCCTTTTGGACCACACCAAAGCTCTGTTCCTCATCGATAACCAGCAGGCCCAAATCGGCAAATTGAATTCGGTCGGCCAGGAGAGTGTGGGTGCCAATGACGATATCAACCGAACCTTTTGCCAATGTCTTGAGGGTTTGCTCTTCTTCCCTTTTGGGCGTCATGCGAGATAACTTTTTTATGATTAACGGGAATTTAGACAATCTTTCAAGAAACTTTTCATGGTGTTGCTCAACAAGCAGCGTGGTCGGCGCCAGTACCGCGACCTGCTTGCCTTCCATGGCCGCCACGAAAGCGGCCCGAATGGCAATCTCGGTCTTGCCAAAACCGACATCGCCGCATATCAGCCGGTCCATGGGGATACCGCTGGCGAAGTCTGTGAGTACGTCAGCGATAGACGTTTGCTGATCGTCTGTTTCGAGGAATGGGAATCCGGCCGCCAACAGATCCCAACTTTTCGATTCCGGCCTGAGTATCGGTGCTTTCTTAATTTTTCGGGTTGCTGACGTCTGAATGATGTCATCCGCTATCTTGAACAAATCCTCCTGAATTCGTGCTTTTCGCTCAATCCACGCGGTACCGCCCAGTTTGTCAAGACTGGCTTCACTCTGGCCATGTCGAGTGATGAGATCCATGTTCTCGACGGGCAGGTAGAGTTTATCGCCACCGGCATATTCAAGTGTCAGGCAATCATGCCTGAGGTTACCGATGGGCACCACATCAAGACCGGTAAAGCGCCCTATTCCATGGTCTTCATGAATGATCAGCTCACCCTTTTGCAAGCCATTGAATTCCTGCCAGAACCTTTCTGCGGTCTGTCTCTTTCGAGCGATTGACTTGCTCTGTCGACCAAAAATGTCTTGCTCGGAGATAACGATTAAACTGTCAGTCCGGAAGCCCCATGGAAGCTGCCAGACAGTAAGCATGATCCTGTTGCCTGTGTTCGGCCCTTCACGCAGATTATCGACAAGGCTTAGATTTGTGAGCTCTTCGTCCAGCAGGTATTGCCTGATCCGGTCGCGCGAACCATCCGTCCAACACGCAACGAGAAAGTTGGCCTGCCGATTTTTCTTGGCGATAGCCTTCACCAAGGTTGCAAACCTGGTCGAGGCCGATGTGGTCACATGTTCCTTGGGTGTAAGGTAACGGCCACCGCCTGCAATGTACCTCGGATGTCGTGAGCCCGGATATGGATTGACAAAACCGTAGTTCGCGGCAGGAATTGACTTTAACAGGTTCTCGTACGTGACCCAGTTCTTGCTTGGCGGGCACGGGTAATACCTCGTCGTGAAATCGGAACTGCCTTGATCACTTTCGCTTCTTTGCAGAAAAAGATCATTGATTAGCTGTAACCGGTCGGAAATCGCTTTGTCAGCTTCGAAATCGAAAACGACGAAGGCTTCCGGGAAGTAGTCAGTCAACAAGTCCGTCTGGTCGTAGAAAAAGGAGAGCCAGTTTTCAATCCCCTGAACTTTGAGGCCATTGGAGACAGCCTGATAAATCGATTTGTCCTCGGGGCTGCCGCCAAAGCTGGCTCGAAAATTTTGGCGAAAGCGACTGATCGAATCTTGATCCAGGACAATCTCCGAGATGGGAAGTAAATCAATGGCTTGATGGTGAGCGATTGTGGTCTGGGAGATTGTTGAAAATTCCCGGATTCCATCAACCTGATTCCCAAAAAAATCGATCCTGTACGGATTGCTGTATCCGGGTGGAAAAACGTCAATGATTCCTCCTCTTAAGGCATAGTCGCCTGAATCCAGAACGCTTGAGACCTGGCGGTACCCCATGAGCCCAAGGTGCTGGATCAGCTCGGAAGTATTGATTTGACTGCCTAGTCTTAGGCTGAAGAGAGAATTCTGAAACAGAAACGTGGGCGGCAGGCGCTGGATGATGGCGTTTACTGTTGTCTGAATGATGAAAGGGTTGAGTCGGTTTATCCGCGAGGCGTTGCCAAGAGTATGAATGCGCTGCGCCACGACATTTGGGTGCGGCGATATACGGGTGTATGGAGGACAGTCCCATGCCGGAAACTCGAAGGTTCGGGTCGCGGGGGAATAAAATTTTACGGCGGCCGCGAATTCTTTCTGCCGGCTCGCGTTTCGGGCGACATGAATCAGCGGCTTTTCATAATGACTCATGAAGTCGAGCAGAATTTTGGCATCATGCCCTTCGGGAGCCTCAGTGATCTCGATTGGGGGCAACAAGGGATCGGGAAACATAATAAATTACCGGAGAACAGGGGGAAGGCAGATTTTCTATACTGGCACGGCTTGAAGTCAAACGGAGCGGGTCATCAGGTGTAAGGCAACTCATTCCGGCAGGACACAAACATGCGGGGATATCTCAATCAGGCCTGGTCAAGTTCTCAATGTATGAATCTGGTGAGAGTAACCTATATTGGGATCAGAATTTTTATTGGAAAGTGCAATCATGAAGGAAGTCGTTTTTCCTCCGCATCCTCTTTACCGTCCGCGAAGGCTCCGACAGAACCGCAACATCCGATCGCTGGTACAGGAATCCTCCCTGCAAGCATCCGACCTGATATGGCCCGTATTCGTCTGTGAAGGTCAGGGACAAAAGGAACCGATTGACCTGATGCCGGACGTTTTTCGCTATTCGATCGAAGAAGCCATCCGTGAAATCAAGGCTGCGGTCCAGTTTGGAATCCACTTTGTTGCCCTCTTTCCCTGTGTTGCCAAGAGCGAAAAATCAGCGGACTGCCGCAATGCATGGAATCCTGATAACCTCGTGAATCGAGCCACGCGTCTTCTCAAAAAGGAAGTTCCAGAGGTCAGCATCATGCTTGATGTCGCGCTGGATCCGTACAATATTCACGGGCATGATGGAATTGTTGAGAACGGACGGGTCAACAACGACCTGACCTTGGAATGTCTTTCACGGCAAGCCCTGAGTCACGCTCAATCAGGTGCCGATGTGCTGGGACCTTCCGACATGATGGATGGAAGGGTCGGCATAATCCGCGAAACCCTGGATGCCAACGGCTTCAGCGATGTGGTCATTTTGTCGTATTCAGCCAAGTATGCCTCCGACTTTTATGAAGGCTTTCGGAATGCATTGGGGTCTGGCCCGTTGCTCGTTGGGGACAAGAGAACGTATCAGATGGATTACAGAAATTCGGACGAAGCCTTGCGGATGGTTCACAGAGACTTGAAAGAAGGGGCGGACATGGTAATGATCAAGCCGGGGTTGCCCTATCTGGACATCTGTCGTAGGGTCGCGGACAGTTTTAACGTGCCCGTTTTGGCTTACCAGGTGTCCGGTGAATATGCCATGATCCAGGGAGCACTTCGATCAGGCTTGTTTTCGTCCGATGCCGTTATCTTTGAAACACTGCACGCCTTCAAGCGGGCAGGATGCAGCGGGGTTCTGACCTACTTTGCTCCGTATGTTGCCCGAACTCTCAGGCATTAGACCATGCTCAACATGACACAAAGGCTTGATGGTTGCATTCACGATTCGCGGATGACATTGGGCACCGATTTTGGTAAATCCAAGATCACGAATGGATAGGTAAGATCACTTTAGCTTTGTTAGGAGGCATGATGTCGAATCGAGCAGGACATTCTTCCTTATGGCTCGTGCTGGTCGTCTGTATCTATATGACGCCGGCCGGACTTGTTGCCAGTGACCGGTTTTTGGAAATCGAGAGAAAGGTTGATTCCGCGATTCTCTACTTGTTGGAAGAAGTACCCAATTCGGAAAGCCTGATCAAGAACGCCAAGGGGATGCTGGTTATCCCCGTGATGACCAAGGTTGGCTTCTTGCTCGGAGGAGCCTATGGAGAAGGTGCATTCCGAATCGGCGAGAAGACCATTGAGTACTACTCCTCTTCCCAAGCCAATTACGGGTTTCAGTTTGGTGCCCAGCAATATTCGCACATCCTTTTTTTCATGACTGATGAAGCCATGAACAGATTCCTGACGTCGGATGGATTCAAATTCGGAGTCAATGCCGAAGCGTCCGTCTTGAAGGAAAGCGACTTTCGTGGTACGGACACCATATCCTCGAAATCCGATGTTATCGGCGTGGTGTTTGGTCAACAGGGCTTGATGCTGGGAGTGTCGCTGAATGGAACGGTTTACGACGAGATCGAATAGCGGGGTATACCTACTTCGGATCTAGGTGACGGAGGCGTTGAATCAGGCTTGATGTATCCCATCGTCCACCACCCAGATTCTGAATCTCCTTGTAAAACTGGTCAATGACAGCTGTAAGAGGCAGGCTGGCTCCGATTTCTTCGGCCGTTTGAAGACAGATGCCTAGATCCTTTCGCATCCAATCAACGGCAAATCCGAAGTCGAACTCTTCCTGAAGCATCGTTTCATGCCTGTTTTCCATTTGCCAGGAACCCGCCGCTCCCTGGGAAATGACTTCAACAACCGCGTGGCCATCAAGTTTGGCATGACGGGCAAAGTTCAAACCCTCGGCCAGTCCCTGCAACAAGCCGGCAATGCAAATCTGATTGACCATTTTGGTCATTTGCCCTGCACCGCTTTCACCCATTCGCCGACAGATGCGAGCATAGCACTGCATGATTGCTTCCGCTTTTTCATAGGTGTCCGGACGGCCACCACACATGATGGACAGGACGCCATTTTCGGCTCCGGCCTGTCCACCGGAAACGGGAGCATCAACGTAACCGATGGTTTTCTTTTCAGCCATTGCAGACAGTTCTCGGGTAATCTGGGCCGAGACAGTTGTATGATCAATAAAAATTGAACCCTTTGGCATTCCTGCAAAAATACCCTTGTCGCCCGTGCATACTTCGTGCAGGTCGCTGTCGTTGCCTACGCAGGCGAAGACAAACTCTCTGTCGGTGGCGGCCTCCCGCGGTGTCGCAGCCACATCGCCACAATGCTGCGTGGCCCAGTTTTCAGCCTTTTGAGGGGTACGATTGTAGACACGCACTTCATGGCCCTGCTTGCTCAAGTGCCCGGCCATGGGGTATCCCATGACACCTAATCCAATAAATGCAACCCTTGCCATCATCCAACCTTTTTCAACCAATCATTTTGTCATGAGCACCCATCCGCGCATCAGCCTGGACCGATACGACTCTGCCAATCGACATCGTGCTTTGATAACTTGATAGTTTTACCCCAATAATCATAATCTAGTCAAACTTGAGCCAAACACTCGCACACCAGATTGCCCATGCTGTTCATCTTTCGGTGGCTACTCCGCCCCCTGATCGTCATGATTACCCTCATCTGCCTTGCGGCCGGTGCCTTCTACTACTTGATCACGCGCTCTTTGCCCGATTACAACGAAACCTTTCAGGTTAATGGAATCACGTCTTCGGTAGAAATCATCCGTACCGATTTCAATATTCCCCACATCATCGGCGGCACCGATCATGACACTTTCTTTGGCCTAGGCTTTGCCCATGCTCAAGATCGGCTCTGGCAAATGATGATGCTGCGGCGCTATTCGCAAGGGAGACTGTCGGAAGTCTTCGGCAAGGCGACTCGACGAGTCGACGAACTTATGCGGCGGTATGATCTGTATGGGCTGGCCTATCAGTCCCTAGTGCATCAGGATGCCCAGACCTTGGCAGCGTTGGAAGCCTATTCACGAGGCGTCAATGCCTGGCTGGAGATCATTGCGCAGCATGGTTGGGGCCATGGCGCACCAGAACGGTTGGTATTTCCGTTTCGGTTCGAAAAATGGGCCCCGGTCGACAGCTTGGCCGTATCCAACTTGCAATCGGTGAGTCTGGCCAATCATCTGACCAGCGAAGTCCTGGGCCAGAAAATTGTGAACAAACTTGGGCCGGAAGCCTTGCGAGACCTCAATCCCGAACTTCTTCCAGACTTCATGTCGGAATTTCCAACACGCTCGGGGAATGAATTTCAGACATCCTTGTCGATCAATACGGACGAGAACGGCTTTTCACATTCATTAGGCCTGTCCTTCAACGGCTCGAATGCCTGGGTGCTTGCCCCTGAAAAAACTGTTGCGGGCAAGTCAATTTTGGCTAACGACCCGCATTTGGACTTAACGGCTCCATCAATTTGGTATCTGGCTCGCCTGGAACTGGCCAAGGGAGGCGTCATTGGCGCCACCATCCCCGGCGTTCCCGTCATCGTGCTTGGTCGAACCAATAACCTTGCCTGGGGACTGACCAGTTCGTATGCGGATGTGCAGGATCTGTACTTCGAAAAACTGGATCCCTCAAACTCAAGCCGATACCTTACGCCGACGGGCTACAAAAACTTTGATTTAAAGGTTGCCTCCATAAGGGTCAAAGGGCAGGATAATCCGGATACAATTCAATTGATCTGGACGGAAAATGGACCCGTGATTCCTGGTCATTTCTTTGACCTGGATCAGATCACGCCTCGAGATCATGTCGTGTCGCTGGCCTGGACACTGCTGAACTCCCATAACACAGCTGTATCGGCCGGTCTCAGGCTGATGACTGCCAAGACACTGGACGAGGGTCTGGAGACATTGTCCCTGATCCACTCGCCAAGCCTCAACGGATTCATTACTGACGGCGAGAACATTGCTTACCAGATGACGGGCTCCATACCGAACAGGAATCCATTCCATGAAACGCAAGGGCGGCTTCCGGCGGCCGGTTGGAAATATGGCAATCGATGGCTGGGTTACGTGTCACACGAAGATCTGCCACGCCAAATCAATCCTCCCAGCCGATTTCTGGTAAACACCAACAATCAGCCGGTCCAAGCCAACTTTCCCAACCACATCAGTTTCAGGTGGGGCGATACAAAACGGATTGAGCGCATCTCGAACATTCTGAATGATCGAACCATTCACAGCAAGGAAAGTACTGTCCAGACTCAAACGGACCTGATCTCGGAAACGGCTCGAACACTGATACCCCTTTTTGCCCACGAGCTCTGGTATACAGCCACAAATGGTACAACCGATACAGCCGTCATGCTCAAGCGATCAGCCCTTGAGCTGTTGAAGAACTGGGTCGGCGACATGGATGCCAACAAGCCCCAACCCTTGATATACTCGCAATGGGTCAAGACAACCTTCCAATACGTCGTCCAGGATGAACTGGGTTCAATCTACAACGACTATGCTCGTCCCAATGCTGAGTTTTTGGAACGCGTATTTACAGATCATCTGGGGGCATCAAGCTGGTGTGATATCATGCAAACCCAAGAGCAAGAGGATTGCAACCATATCGCTTCACTGGCCTTGGAAGACACGCTTATCGAACTGGCCTCCCTTTATGGAGAAGACATCCATTTGTGGCGCTGGGGTGACGCCCACGAAATCAGACATGCCCATCAAGCATTGGGAACACAGCCGATCTTCTCTTGGCTTGTGAACATCACGAATCCAGGTGCAGGCGGCAACGACACCCTCTTCCGCACCCAAACTCTGGGTTCAGGCGACAATCCCCTAGCCAGCACACATGGGCCTACATACCGGGGAATTTACGATTTTGCAGATTTAGATGGGTCACTGTTCATCATTCCAACGGGCCAAAGTGGACATCCGTTCTCGAAGAATTATGATGATCTGAACTCGGTCTTTATGCAGAACAAGTACATTCCCATGTACATGAATCTGGACCTTGTGCGCGCCAACTCAATTGGCACCAATATCCTCAAGCCTGATCTATAGCTTCGCCGTGATTCCTTGACTTGCCTCATATTCTTCCGGGATCTGCAGGAAAGTGATAGGTACATGCCAGCTATAAACCGGTTCTCCAGATTTTACGAGTCCTGAATTATCCAAGCGACCAGATCAGCGAACGATGTACGGGCAATAGTCTTATAAAGCTGTTTCCTTGGTTTATTCAAATCTCTTTTTGGCGCCTTCAACTTGGCAGGGAGTTCGATGCTCTCTTCGCGCGTGGTAAGTGGGCCAACGCAAATCCATCAGCCGCCGGGGTCCAGGGCTGCCCTTCTGAAATCTTTGGTCCCTCGTTGATGACGCTTTACTTAGGAGCAACCGACAGAACCATATCCATAGATTGGGCACAACGACAGTCGTCAATCTCTAAAAGGCCGTGCGGTGTTGACCCAACTTGCCAAGAAGTTGGATCAGAGCGTCTCTGACACTCTTAATCTCGTAGCCAAGCAAATGACCGTTCGATACGGCAATGTCGATCCAGTTCTTCGCGCGCACAAGTCTGGGTTCATCGACAACTACAGTTTTGCTGCATTTGCAGGCAGTGAGCACCTTACCATGCATGGCCTCTTGTATCTCAGAGTCTGTGCCATCCGATTCAATGCTCAACAGCTGTAGGTAGGCCGTTTCGACAAGAATCATGGTGCCAAAACTGTCTCTTCAAGCATGTCTAAGGACCACGCACACAAAATTTTCCGGATGACAGCTCACCAATGGCTGATACCGATGATGGAGATCCTGAGTGTATAGGTCTAGCTGTTTTGGTTGTTCAGGACGACGTCATCATCAACGATGAGTATGTTTTCAGTGGGCATGATCGTTGAAATGGCATGCTTGTAGACGAGTTGGACCTGACTGTCACGGCGCAAGAGAAGGCAGTAGCGATCATACCAGCAAATTATGCCCGACAGCTTGACGCCATTGACAAGGAAAATGGTAACCCCGCACTTCTCCTTGCGAATTGTGTTTATAAAGGCATCCTGTAACCTATTCTGGTTATTGTTCATAAAACCTACTTCCGTGATTTGTCGTTATTGTGCCGGTTTTTCCTGCCTCAGGGACGATACAGCAATTCCTGCCATTGTAAACAAAAAGAACGGCCCAGATCCAATTTCTCATTTTATCGCTTGATGAATCCCGGACTCAGCATGAACAGCAGTAACACGGCCTCCAATCGTCCGATGACCATACCGAGTGAAAGTATGATTTTGGTAATCGGGGTGACCTCCTGCCAGGCAAAGACCTGCCCTTCATACAGAACGTCTACCAGAGGGCCAGCGGTCGACAAAATGGCAATGGAGGCGGTCAGGGCCAGATCGAAGGCAAATCCCTCTGCGGCCAGGATTAGTGACAGCAGTACAATCATGACAAAAAACAGGGTGAACATTATCCAGGCATCCTCCCAGCCGGATCGAGGCGTCGATGATTTGGTCTGCCGGTCTTTCAGCACACCGGATGGGTAAAGCATCGCGAACACTTCATCACCGATATGCTTTAGAAATATGCGCAGTCGCCACAGTTTGATGCCTCCGGCATTCGTGCCGATGCCGCCGCCGACGACAACAAGAATGATCAGCAGCATACTGATGAGACTCGAAGCTGGAGCGGGTTCACGACCAGACCAGAATTGACTTTCAAATCCGGCGGTCGTGAGGAATGACAGAAAAGTGAAGAACTTGCCCCAAGCCAACTGAATGATCTGGGGTACGCCACTGACGTTATAAGTGTTGATCAGGCCAGGTCCATCATGAACGAGAGCCAGAACAATGACGATGAGAAGGATCAGGCCGGCAAGATGAACCTCTGGATCGGTTGGCAGGCTGCGAACCGCTGTCTGGACTCCTCGGGACAGCATGAACAATCGCGAAATTGCTAGCACTAGAAAGCTGGCCACGACAACTTCACTCCAAATGCTGATTGAGTCAGTTCCATGGGCAAGGACAATGCCGCTTGTGGACAGTGTCGCCATGGCCATCAATCCAGATTTGAGGAGGTCCTGTTCCAGCCAAAACAAGAGTCCGCACAGAATCAATGTGGCAGCTAGATAGAAGAGGATTAATGGAAACGTTCGTTGAATGATCGGTGTCTCATCTTCAGCGAATATGCCCAGATTGGCAGCAGTATGGCCGCTGCCGCTCGCTCGGCTCAGCTGTTCCAGCAGATTGAGGCCAAAATGCTTAATCACGATGCTGGCAAGAATCCAGACCACAAGGCCGCCTATCCACGCAATGAATCCGCGCCAGAAGTGAATGGCCTTTGCTCCGTCGAAATGGTCAGGCAACAGTGAAATTCCGGTTGTCGTGAGGCACGACACGGCCTCAAAGTAAGCGTCAATCAGTGAAAAGTCTTCTACAGCCGTGAAAAAGGGACAGGCCAGAATCATGGGGAGAAGGAGAAATATGGAGGCCATCTCCAGAATGTCATGGCGAATGGAGGACTGAAGGTGTGATCGAAAGGTTGCAATGCCAAGAAACAGACCAAGGACAATGGTCATTATTCCTTGATAAAAGAATATTCGGGCAACATCATGCTCATCATGGATATCGCCGATGATGGCAGGCAACATCATGGACACGCCGGAAACCAGCGTCGCGAGTGCAACGAAACTGACCTTGGCGCTAATAACCATCAGCACTGAAGAATTGCGTTATTTTCTTCACGTCCTTTGCCAGCATGAAAAGAATTAGTCGGTCGTTCTCAAGGATTGTCGTTTCCGGCGTGAAGCCGATGGTCTGCCCATCGCGAAAGACGCCACCTACGAGCATCGGCAGTTTCAGATCCTTGATCCTTTTGCCAATAAAGTGGAATGACTTGCCGATTTTGATTTCACTGAGCTCGCCCTCGTCCTCACCCACAATGTACACCTGCTGGAACGGGAGCGGCTTGACGCTGAACAATACGCGGGACACGGTGGTCGTTTGGGGATTCACGATGATGTCGATACCCATCGAGTAGGCGAGCTGGGTCAGCGAGATGTCCTTCAGCAAGCCGACAGTCGTAATTTTCGGATTGAGCCTCTTCGCCTGGTGCAGGGCCAGCATGTTGGTATGATCATCCTGCGTGAAGGCCACAACAGTCTGAGCCGTTTGGATGCCGGCCTCGGCCAGCAGTTCGCTGTCCATTCCATCGCCTTGAAACACGGTTGACTGGATCAGGTTCTGAGCCAGCGTCTCGGCACGCGCGGCGTTCTTTTCAATGATGTGGATTGTCGGAATGTACTGCCGCATCTGAAGCATGCGCGCGAAATCCATGCCAACCCTTCCCCCGCCGATAACAATGACCCGAAGATGCGGGGACTTCTCCACACCGAAGATCTCGAGGGTGCGTTCCAGATCATCATGGGCGGAAACGAAATAGACCTCGTCACCTTCAACCAGGTTGTCATCCGAGCCCGCCAAACCCAGTTTTCCATTGCGACGAAAACCGACGACGTGGGTCTTCAGACCCAAAAAGGAAGCGGAGAGTTGGCGTAGGGGCGTATTGAGGACGTTACTGCTTGCAGTCAGCTTTATTCCGATGATGTGAGCCTGTCCATCAAACAGGTCCTGATAATAAATCAGCTGACGCGACTGGATCAGTCGCTGAGCCGTATCTGCAACGGTTCCTTCCGGATTGATGATCACATTGACAAAGCCGCCTTGTGATCGTTCAATGAACTTGTGATAATTCTGGTTCCGAACGCGAACGATGGAAAAGATGTCCGGCACGATCTTTTCGGCAATATAGGCAATCATGACATTGCGGTCATCTGATGGTGTGGCGACGACAATCATGTTGGTATTGTGAATGTCAGCCTGTTCCAGATCGGCCCGGCAGTTTCCCTCGGCCACCACGCCATTGATATTAAATTTCTCGGTGATGTGACCAATGTGCTCGGCATTGTTATCCAAGACGGTAATGGTGCAATCTTTTTCATGAACCAGATACCTGCATATCTGGACACCCACCTGGCCGGCTCCGATGACAAGAATCTTCATGATGCGGCCAAATCCCGATCAGACCATGTTCGGGCGCTTGGGGTCATGGGACGTCGCCCTTGAATCAACAGCGACCTCGTCATCTTCGGTTGCCAGCCGATTCGATATCCCGAGATGGTTAAGCTTGCGATGGAGAGTTGACCGTGATAGGCCGATGATTTGCGTGGCCTGCGAAATGTTTCCGCCAAAGCGCTTGATCTGGGTCATGATGTATTCTCTTTCAAACTCTTGCCGTGCATCCTTCAGGGACAGATCACGATATTTGCCCGAAATGATCGAAGCAAAGTCGGCCTGTCGTTCACTGGTCGACTGGACCAGCTCGTTCAGGCTGATGGGCTTTTGGGTCTGATTGTTGATCATTACCCTTTCCAGAATGTTCTTGAGTTGTCGGACGTTGCCATCCCACTTGGTTGAAAGAAGGAACTGCAAGGCATCCTTGCTCAATTCACGCTTGGGCCAGCCATGGGTCGTGTGCAAGTTGGCAATAAAATGATCGGCCAGCCGGGGAATGTCGTCCCTGATGTCGGACAGTGATGGTGTCGCGATATCATGATTAGACACCCTTTCCAAAAAGGGCGGGTAGATTTCCCTGTCGGTGAGACAGGACAGGTCCTTGCTGGTTGAAGCGATGACTTTGGCATTGAAGCGATGGCCCCCTTGGGGTACGGCCTTTTCGTTCACCCGGCAAAATTGATCTTGAGCCAAGACTTCTGTCAGCTGACGCTGAACATCAAGGGGAAGAGCCGAGATCTCTTCCAGATAGAGACATCCGCCTTCGGCCATGTCGAAGTAGCCCTGCTCGGAGGAGTGTTCGGAAACTATGCCGAACAAGGCTGGCCCGATCATGTCCGCAGCGATCAAGGGAATGTTCACGCTGACAAATGGGCCGTTGGAGTAGTGCGAATGGGTGTGGATGAGTCGGGCGGCCGTTTCCTTTCCTGTCCCTTGAGCCCCCTTCAGCAGCACACTCGCCTTCATGGACTTGGCGGCCTGATCCAGCTGCTCCCTGTAGCGTAGAAAGGTGGGTGATGATCCCAGCAGGATTGGTCTGCCGTCGGGGTTGGACTGGTACAAAACCTGCCGTCGCAAAGTCACCAACTCCATGGCATTCTTGACGGTGTTCAGCAAACGCCCGGTCAGAATGGGCTTTTCAAGATAATCGAAGGCGCCAATCTGCATTGCCTTGACAGCAATCTCGATGTTGCCATGACCTGACATGATTATGACAGGGGTACCGGCATCCTTCTGGCGGATTCTCTTCAGAATCTCCACACCGTCCATTTCGGGATCATTCAGTCGAATGTCCAACAGTATCAGACTCGGTTTTGCTGCAGCGAATTGTCCCAGACACGATGATCCGGAGTCAGCCTCGCGGGTTTCATATCCCTTGTTCCGAAGAAGTTCGGACAAAATGTCCCGTATCTTCGAATTGTCGTCAACAACTAAAATGTAATCCATTGGGACTGGCCTCAGGCGATTTCGTATTTTGATTCGGCAAATCTCCCCAGTCGCGGGAGATCAATCGTCACCAGCGCCCCCCGGTGCGTATCGCCGACGAACAGGGGAGCAATGCCCAGTCTCAGTCTTCCGTTATGCCCCTCCACAATTCGATCCGAATAGGCTAGACCCAGGCCGCTTCCACTTTCCTTGTTGAAGGTCACAAAGGGCTTTTTGTACTCGCTGAATCTTACATTCTTCGAAAAACCAATGCCATTGTCCAGGACGCTGATTCGAATTGTACCATTCTCGTCTTCAAGAAGTATTCGGATGAGGGGATCGAAAGGCGTTTCGGCTTCTCGTCTCTTGCGAGCACATATGCCTTCACGGGAATTTTTCAACAGGTTGATCATAACTTGGCGAAAGAGGATTCGGTCAATGTGCGCATGGTTGGATTCAAGATTGTTGATTAGCTCGATGGGGATTTCCTCGCCACGGTGGAGTTCGGCATTTCGGGCGGACTCGCAGACCTCATACAGATCGACGCTTTCCAGTTTCGGGTCCGGCAACTTGGCAAACTCGGAAAATTCCTTGGATATGTGCAACAGTCCGAGCATCGAATCCTCGACGATATCGACATACTTCACGATGGGCTTGATCTGGTTCTCGTCAAATTTGGTTCCGACCTGATCTCGCAGTAACTCAAGCGCGCCCGAAACAGGCGTGAAGGCGTTCTTGATTTCATGGGCAATCTGCTGGGCAACGCTGGCCCAAGCCGCTTTGCGTTCGGCATTGACCAATTCCGTAACATCATCGAAGGCGATGACAAAGCCCTCAAGAGTTTCCTTGTCGTCTTTGCGCTTGGCAATTTTGATCAGGAAATGATCGATATAGTCGTCCCGAGTCAGCTGCAATTTGGCGTTGGCCGTCGAGTCGCTCGAGTGCGCCAATCCATCTAGAATCGGCACAAATTCGGGCACGAGCTCGCTCAAATGCATCAAGTGTGAGTGTTCACCCGTGTCCGAAGTGGGCAGAAATGTCGACAGCCGGAGTTTCTGCAAGGCCGACTTGTTGATGAAGATGACATTCTGATGGGTATCCAAACCAATCACGCCAGAAGTAACGTTTGCCAACACCTCGCGAAGTTCTCTCGCCAGACTCTGAGCCGTGTTGCGGGCCTTGATCTCATCATTGATGCTGCGGTCCAACTTTTGAACCATTTCCTTGAAAACTCGGCTGAACAAGGCAATCTCATCCGACCCCTCGGTTGAAATTTTGGCCTGAAGGTTACCTTCACCTATCTCCCGAGCGGCTTGGGCTAGATTCTTGACTGGCCGACTTATTCGGTTGGCGAAAATCAAACCCTGTGGAACCACGATGAAGATAAGAAGGGCTCCTCCGGCAAGGAGAATTATGGAAAAATTGAACAGAGTCCGGATGAGTTCTGGAACCTTGCCGGTAAATACAACCGAATCCTTGGCGACGGACTGCTGAAGATCTACAAGCGTTTCAATCAGTTCGATTGTGAGATGAAGATACTGATCGCCACGAACCCGCAGTCGAGTCAAGGCGTGAAGCTGATTGGAATCGGGCAACTGGTAGACAAGCACAACAGCGGTAAATCGGTCGTAACCAACCGAATACGTCAAGTTGGGAAACGCTTCTCGGTCCAGCTCTTCGGCGCAGGAACTGAATGACGCGATACCATCATCTTGGGCAGCCAAAGCCCCCATGTAATTGGCTGGGGGTTTGGTAAAATCATAGAGATAGCTTTGGGCTCCTCGAACGACGATCTCGCAGTTGCTGTCGATGATAAAGGACTTGCCGGAACCTGTCTCGACTGTCAGGCTTTGAAACCACCTTCTCAGTTCACCAACATCAATGTAGGGTTGAACGGAATAGTATCTATTGAGTTGCGTGGCCAACTTGATGCTGTCGGTTTTCAACTCTTCGACCCTGATGTCAAAATAGGAAATCACGGTGTCGCCGGCCACCTGCACTTCATCGAAAAACTTGTAGGCGACATCACCGGTCAGGCCGATATTGATACCCAAACTGGCTATGCCGGCCAGCATGGTTGACGGAAGAATTGTCACCAGGGCAAAAGCCTTGGTTAAGGTCAGATAAAGGGAAGATTTCAAATCGGGGTTTCTTCGGATGCTGGCTTTCTTTACAATCGTGTAGAGCAAAAACGCGATAAGCGTGATCAGGTAAACGAAATCAATCAGTATGATTCCGATTGACTCCAAGGCCGCGATATCCCCCTTCTCCCAAACGAAGATGGTGGCTCCTACCAGAATGGGAAACATCCCCAGGATTATTTTGGGGGCCATCCACGAGAAATAAACCGGAAGTCTTGTCCTGACTGATTTCAAAAGCTTTCTCGACTCTGACTGTTCATTGCATTGGCTACTGAATTATAATGGCATAATAGGGTCGACTGCCATGGCGCCAAAGTTTCCGGCAACTCGCACGTGATTGAAAACAATGACTTTGACACCTTCATCCATATTTTGCCATGCGAGTTATATCAAATCTGCACTGAAGGATGTGCTTGCAGGCCGCAATGAGTTCATGCATGAAAATTGATGCTGTCGTCGCCGCCGGAGGCATAGGCCAGCGCGCGGGCATTCATCCTCCAAAGCAATACCAAAAAATTGGGACCCGGTTCGTTCTGGAGGGAGCCATCAACCGTTTCTTGGACTTACCGTCGATCACATCTTGCGTCGTCGTTGTAACTGAAGAACACAGACACTTGTTCCGGCAACTCATTCAGCCAAGATTGAAGCGTGAAGTACAGTTGGCGACAGGAGGATCAAGCCGTACAGATTCGGTCTTTGCCGGATTGGCTGCCTTGGCCAATTCGGGCTCGACCCATGTCCTGATCCATGATGGGGCCCGGCCCTTTGTCAGCCGTGCCCTCATCACCCGCATAATCGAAGCCTTGCAAAAGGCCGAAGGAGTCGTGCCGATAACGCCGGTCTCCGATGCCCTATGGACTGTAGACAAATCAAGGTTGAAACGTATCGTCACTCGCGATGAAAAGGTTCTGGTTCAAACCCCCCAAGCCTTCCGGTTTGATCCAATATATCGGGCTTACGAGGCTCGATCGGGCGACGCTCCGGACTGTGCTGCCATTGCCTTGCAAGCCGGCATTTCGATACAATGGGTTCAAGGAGAACGCGCAAATGTCAAAATCACGACCCGGGAAGATCTCGGCATTGCACGAAACATGAGTGGTCAAAACTTTGATGTCCGCACCGGTCAGGGAGTAGACATTCATCCTTTCGAGGATGGCGAAAGGGTTGTTTTGTGTGGTGTGGAGATCCCTTTTTCCAAGCAGCTGGTCGGTCATTCCGATGCCGATGTGGGTTTGCATGCAATTGTCGATGCCATCTATGGGGCCCTCGGCATTGGGGATATCGGAATCTGGTTTCCACCCAATGATGACAAGTGGAAGGATGTCAACTCGGACATCTTCATGTCCCACGCCCGCGAGCAACTGGAGACAAATCGCTTTCGGCTGACTTCGCTTGATTGCACGTTTGTCTGCGAAGAACCGAAAATTGGGCCCTACAGCGAAGCCATGCGAAATAGAGTTGCCGCTCTGCTTGGCGTCGAGCCAAACAGAATCAACATCAAGGCAACGACCTCAGAAAAAATGGGTTTCATGGGTCGCCGGGAAGGAATCATGGCCTTGGCCACGGCCACGATCGTCAAGAACGATACCTTGTTCGGCATGTAGATTGGTCATTTTGATGCCAGCCAGCAGCGGTCCGGCCTTCTCGCAACGATCCGACGATAATGCGCATTAACCCACTTCGGCTCGTGATCACCCTGTTTGGGATCGGTTATTTGCCCAAAGCGCCGGGAACGTGGGCATCATTGGCAACAACCGCCCTTGGCGGCGTCATTCTGCTGCATGTCTCTTTGCCAAGTTATCTGTTGTGTGTGCTTGTCAGCCTAGTCGTGGGAATGGCACTCGTCAGATGGGCCCGACCCGGTTTTGATTCTGCCGATCCGCCCGAAATCGTACTTGACGAGTTTATCGGCCAGTTAACAGGCCTCTGGCCTCTGGCTTTGATTCTATACTGCACGCGGGCGGCAGAAGGATTTCACACTGAGACACTGAAGTCTCTTCCCTTTCTGGATCCCTTGCTGCCAACACTGGCATGGCTCTATGTAGGTTCGCTTCTCATGCTGTTTGCCGGCTTCAGGTTTTTCGATATCCGAAAGCCGTCCGTGATCGGTTGGCTTGATCGTTCGGGCGGGTTGGCAGGAATAGTTCTGGATGATTTTGTAGCCGGGCTTGTTTCCGGGTTTATTTTTTTCGTGGTTGTGCTATTATGCGTCCTCGGGATGGAATTTTTCATGCCCATTTCATTCGGTTTAGTTAACTGCTTGATGGAAGGACTGTCCGGAAGCATGTGTTCGCATTGAAGATGCGACAGTTCCGGTGCTATTAGGCTCGCATCAAGTTATAGGCGTAACGTGTCTTTACGAATTTGTCGCTCTCCAAGGTGGGGCGGTGATGGATCGGGGCGCGGATCAGTGGGAGAACGCCTGATTAAATCAATTCATTCGTATTGTATGTAACTTTTGTTTGGAGATAATTATGGTTGGAGCAGATACAGCGTGGATAATCGTTGCGACCGCGTTAGTGCTTTTGATGACTCTTCCCGGCCTGGCCCTGTTTTATGGTGGCCTTGTAAGAGCCCGAAACGTTCTCAGCGTGTTCACGCAGTGCTACTCAATTGCATGTTTGATGAGCGTGCTGTGGCTGGTCATCGGCTACTCAATCGCTTTTGGAGGAGGCAATTCGTCTCTTTTTGGCGGTTTTGGGCGAGTCTTTCTAATGGGAGTTGAGGCCGACACTCTCGCCGGAACAATTCCCGAAGTCTTGTTCTTTGCCTTCCAGATGACATTCGCGGTCATTACCCCTGCCCTGATACTAGGGGCCTATGTCGAACGGATCAGTTTTGGCTTCGTTCTGGTCTTCTCCGGAGCATGGATGCTTCTGTGCTATGCACCGGTCGCCAATTGGATCTGGGGTGGCGGCATGCTGGCGGCTGGCGGCATCTATGGAGAAGAAGTCGGCACATTTGATTTTGCCGGTGGCATCGTTGTCCATGAGACAGCCGGTTTGGCCGCGCTCGTCATTGCTTTCTTTCTTGGCTCTCGAAAGGACAAGTCCAAGCCTCCCCACGCACCCGGAATGGTGATGATGGGTGCGGCTCTGCTCTGGGTCGGCTGGTTCGGGTTCAATGGCGGATCCCAACTGGCAGCGGACGGTGGTGCGGCAATGGCCTTGACGGTCACGCACATATCGGCGGCGGCGGCATCATTGAGCTGGATTCTGCTGGAACGAATTCGTTTTGGCAAATGTTCCCTGGTCGGCTTGGTGACCGGCACGATCGCTGGCTTGGCGTCCATAACACCCGCTTCCGGTTTCGTGGGTCCGGTTGAGGCTCTCTTTATTGGAGCGGTTGCTGGCGTACTGTGCCAATATGGCGTCGAACTTGTGAAGAATGTCCTGAAAATTGATGACACTCTCGATGTCTTTGCCGTGCATGGCATCGGCGGCATTTTTGGCACCATCATGATTGCGGTCTTCAATGCTGATGCAAGCTGGGTTGCTCAGGTTGGCTCCGTTGTCATTGTCGGTGTTTTCACGGTGGTTATGACGACGATCATCGTCAAGGTGGTTGGCTGGATCATCCCCATGCGCGTTGCCGATGAGGAAGAGGTCACCGGGTTAGACATGACCGTTCATGGTGAAAGAGGATACGAGTTCACCTCGTAATCGTCAAAAGAACCAATGACCCCAGAAATTCGTTTCTGGGGTCTACCTGTCCTGAAATGTTCTAAACGAAGGAGTCAGCTGTCGAAGCCTTGCGCTTCGCCATGAACTCGTTCAACGCTTCGTTAACCGCCGTGTCCAGGGACGGTTCCTGATAATTCTTCAGCAGATACTCCACCCTGTCTCGGGCAAGGGTTTGAGTATCTCTTTCTCCGGCCTCTTGCCAGGTCTCAAACGGTGTGTAATCCAGAATGTCTGTCTTCCAAAATGCCGTCTTGAAATTGTTCTGGGTGTGCTGGCAACCCAAATAGTGCCCCCCGGGCTGAACTTCCCGAATGGCATCAAGAGCCTGACCATTCTCCGAAATGTCAATTGCACCGGCCAATTGATGGAGCGCTCCCAATTGATCATCGTCCATGACAAACTTTTCGAATGACGACACGAGTCCGCCTTCAAGCCAACCGCAGGAGTGAAGCATAAAGTTCACTCCGCCGAAAAGGCTGGCCTGAAGGGTGACAGCCGACTCGTATCCGGCCTGGGCATCCGGGATCTTGGAGCCACACAATCCCCCGCCAGAGCGGAATGGCAGCTCCATCCTTCGGGCCAGTTGACCAGCCCCATACAGAATTTTTGTGGCTTCCGGCGTTCCAAAGGTTGGAGCTCCCGAGTTCATGTCAATGGAGGTGACAAAGGTGCCGAATATGACCGGTGCCCCGGGACGAATCAGCTGGCTGTAGGCGATGCCGACAAGAACTTCGGCCAATACTTGAGTCAAAGTCCCGACAACGGATGTTGGTGCCATCGCTCCCCCCACGATGAATGGAGACAGTATGGTTGCCTGCTTGCTTCGAGCATAGACTTCAAGCGCCCCCATCATGACCGAATCAAAGGTTAAGGGTGAATTGACGTTGATAAGTGAAGTCAGAACCGTGTTCGATTCGACGAATTCATCGCCGAAGACGATCTTGGCCATGGCAATTGAATCTTCGGCTCGCGAGGGTTCGGTAACGGAACCCATGAAAGGCTTGTCCGAGTAACGGACATGAGCATACACCATGTCCAAATGTCGCTTGTTGACCGGCAAATCGGTGGGTTCACAGACGGTGCCTCCCGAGTGATGAAGCCATTTGGACATGTAGCCCAGTTTGACAAAGTTCCGGAAGTCCTCAATTGTTGCATATCTCCGTCCTCCATCCAGCGTTCGCACAAAGGGTGGGCCGTAAACTGGAGCGCACACTAGCGTGGTCGGAGAAATCAAAACATTTTTTTCGGGATTGCGGGCATGTTGCACAAATTCACGGGGAGCGGTCCTTACCAACGAGCGAGCCAATCCCTTGGGAAGACGCACTCTTTCTCCATCAACATCTGCCCCGGAATTACGCCAGAGCGTCAACCCCGCCGGATTGTCCGGGAAATCAAATCCAATTTCCTCCAGAATCAGTTCGGCATTATGTTCGATCAGTTCCAGTGCCTCATCCGCAAACAAGTCCAGATTGGGCAACGTCCGCTCGATGAACTTGGCGGTCTCAATTTTCAAGGCCATTCGCTCACTGCGCCGTCGGCTTCCCCCACCGGAGCGTTTCCTCCGTTCGGGTGCTGGCTTTTCCTTCATCTTCTCCCTCGCATGATCATGTTATGAATTTCGGTGTGGCAAACCGTTCCGTAACGAGTAACTTGGTTTCATCAGCGCGTTGTAATGTACATACAACCGAACCGACTTCAGTGAAACTTTTTTCCTACGGTGGCGGGCACTTTCGCAAGGACATAAAATGAATGCATTCGATCATGAACTGCTGTTGATCATTGACTTCGGCAGCCAGGTTACACAACTGATTGCCCGACGCTTGAGGGAACTTAAGGTCTATTGCGAGATTCATCCCTGTCAGACGATTTCCAGCGATTTCATTGTCGCCAAGCAACCCAAGGCGATCATACTTTCCGGTAGCCCGAGTTCCGTTATAGAGGGTAACTACCTCAAGCCCCCCGCAGTCATCTACGATCTTGGCATTCCCATATTGGGCATTTGCTATGGCCAGCAGGTCATGGTGGCCCAATTTGGCGGACGCGTTGAACGAGGAACTCATAGGGAATTCGGCAAGGCGAGAGTGTATCCGACAAGTGGGCAGAAACCAATCAAGCTTTTTGCCAATCTGTTTGCTCAAGGGACGGAAACGGTGTGGATGTCGCATGGCGACAGAGTCATCGCACTCCCGGAAGAATTCACGGGCGTTGCTGAGTCCGAGAACAGCCCCTATGCTATAGTTGCAAACTTGGAAAAACACCATTACGGCGTTCAGTTTCATCCCGAGGTCCATCACACCGAACATGGCACTCAGTTCTTGCAGAACTTCATTGACATTGCCGGATTTTCTGCCGATTGGACCATGCGGTCATTCAAGGAGGAAATGATTCAGAAGGTGAAAGCGCAGGTGGGTGACGGAAAAGTGATTTGTGCCCTCTCCGGTGGAGTCGATTCGTCGGTTACCACCTTGCTGCTTCACCAAGCCCTGCCAGAACAGGTAACGTGCATATTTGTCGATCATGGTCTGTTGCGGCAAGGCGAGGCCGAACAGGTCACCCTTCTCTTCAGGCAGCACTTCAACATACCTTTCGTCAGCATTGAGGCATCCCAATCGTTTCTGGCACGACTTGAAGGAGTCGGTGATCCGGAAGGCAAAAGGAAGACCATCGGTGCGGCCTTCATTGATGTCTTCAATCAGGAAGCGACTAGGCTGACCGATCACAGATTTTTGGCCCAGGGCACGCTCTATCCAGACGTGATCGAATCCGTCAGTCACTCCGGGGGACCGAGTGAAACCATCAAGTCGCATCACAACGTTGGAGGACTACCCAGCGACATGCCATTTGAACTGGTTGAGCCTCTGCGGGAACTGTTCAAGGACGAAGTTCGCCTTTTGGGCAAGGAACTTGGCTTGCCGAGCGAGTTCATTCGAAGGCACCCCTTCCCTGGACCTGGATTAGCGATCCGGTGCTTAGGCAATGTCACCCAAGACCGTCTGGATCTTCTAAGAAAGGCCGATGCGATTTTCCTTGATCAAATAAAAAAGTACGGACTCTATGACGACATCTGGCAAGCATTTGCCGTACTTCTGCCGGTTCAGACTGTTGGTGTCATGGGTGATAGCCGAACGTATGAACATGTCTGCGCACTGCGCGCTGTGACCAGCGTTGACGGAATGACCGCAGACTATTTTCCCTTTACGCATGAGTTTTTGGCCGATACATCAAATCGCATTGTCAATGAGGTTGCGGGCATCAATCGTGTGACCTACGATATCACCTCAAAACCTCCTGGCACGATTGAGTGGGAGTAACCTTTAATGCGGTTGTGCTTTTGTCAAAAGCCGCAATCATCAAAATGCCGCCGATTAATGTTTTTGCGCGGTCAATGAAGGGTCCATGCTTGAGCCAATAAAATTCGACCTTGCTCTCATGTCTTCCTGATGCGGATAGTGTCAAAAAACTGGAAGAAATACTGAAGGAAATAAAATGAGTTCAACGGATAGTGCAGATATTGTAGTTAACCTGATTGCACTGAACGATGGTACACTGGCTGGGCGAACTCGGTTGCAGAAACAGGCTTACCTTCTCAAACGTTGCGGCATCGGATTTGACATCCAGTTTACATATCATCGCTACGGTCCCTACTCTTTTGATCTTTCGGAAGGATTAGATGACGCGATCGACGATGAGCGTGTCACTTTCGAGGAAGATCTTGGACGGTACGAAGTGCCCTATGCAATTTTCCAATTGAAGAATAGGAGCTCAGATCCGGCGGCGTGTCCTGACTATTTTGGTCGGTCTGCTAAGCAATTAATCCAAAAAATAACAAAGGTATCCGGCATCATTCTTGAACTTGCCGCAACCATTGTTTTCCTGCGTGATGAATGGGACTATTTCGATAAGGGTAATGTCACGGCAATTCAGGAAACGCGGAGACGCAAATCCCGTAAAGCGACAAAAGAAAATCTCAAGGAGGCCGTTGAGCTGTTGCGGTCCCTCGACCTTGATCAAAACATTGGCACTGTCGATTGATGAGACAATCGTTTCATTGATGGTACCATTCGATCGAATGGGTCTCAATCAGATTTCAGTATAATTCCATCTGGAATAACTGGTCGATTGAAACGCGTTTGTTATATTCGTGAGTTCGTGTTGTTCATAACACCCGAATTAATTTGCACCTCAACATTAATCAAAACAAGTCCGGCCGAATTGGAGCGGCTGCAGTCAGGCCGCCATCAACTGTTATGCACTGGCCGGTCATGAATTCCGCCTGAGCGGAAGCCAACCAGCGAACAGCATTGGCAATATCCACCGGCTGGCCCATCCTATCGACAGGATGTCGAGCAATGGCATCGGCTTCGGCCCTGTCAGGATCGGAAGCCACGGCAAAAGCCGCACTTGCCATATCGGTTGCAATCCATCCTGGACAGATGGCATTGCAACGCACTTTCGGGCCATGATCGATGGCAATCGATCGCGTGAGTGAATGAACAAACCCTTTCGAGGCATTGTAAAGTGCCAATCCCGGATCGGCCCTGTCTCCAGAGATGGAGCCAATATTGATGATTGAACCTCCCCCTTCCCTTTCGATCATTGGAATAAAGGCGCGACACATGTTGAAGACTCCTCTGCAGTTAGCTCCGACCAAATTCTCCCAGTCTTCGTCAGTGCTTTCCACAACATTCTTTTCGATCTGGATGCCGGCATTGTTCACCAGTAGCGAGACATTACCATGATTGGTTTCAATGTATCGGTGCAAACTTGATACTTCCTGGGGTTCGGATACGTCTAATGCCTTCCAGGTTAGTCCCTTGGTAGGCATTTCATCCGGATGGCTACGGCTACACCCAATAACCTTGTATCCTTCATCAATCAGTGCGGTAGCTATAACTTTGCCAATACCCCGGCTGATGCCGGTAACCAATGCCAGTTGTGTCGAACTCATGGTGTGTTTCTAAGTCGGGATAACGGCCTTGCTAACGCAAGCGTCTGCAAATAGCCTTCGGGTCAAGCCAGCTACTCGGCACTTGTATAGCGTTGATGGCATGCTTTGGCAAAAATTGAATGACTGTCAGAGATATTCTATTCTATTGATTAAAAGGCGAAAAGATTCATCAGGGATTCGACGGGCAATCACAGGTATGATCTACAAATCTGGAAAGGACTGGCTCGAGTCCGATAGGAAAATGGTTATGCTGTTCGGCATGTCCGGTGTCGGCAAGACTTTTGTCTCGAACATGCTGCGAAATTCCGGAGAATGGTATCACTATTCCGTTGATTACCGGATCGGGACCCGATATCTTGGTGAACACATCGTGGATAACTTCAAGCTTGAAGCCATGAAAAATGACTTCTTGGCCAAACTGCTTAAGTCAGACTCGATCTATATCGGCTCCAACATTGCCTTCAACAATCTTGACCCGCTATCCACGTATATCGGCAAGCTGGGAAAAGTGGAAAAAGGAGGGCTTCCTCTCGCTGAGTTCAGACGCCGACAAGCTATCCATCACAAGGGAGAAATCGAATCTCTCCGAGATGTAGAGCACTTCATCAAGCGAGCGAGCGAGTTGTATGGTTACGAGAGCTTTGTATGCGACACGGGCGGCTCAATCTGCGAGGTGCTCAATCCTTTCAATCCGAATGACAGCCTCATGAACTTTCTTGCCGGGTGCATGCTACCCATCTGGATTGAATCAACGGAAGATTTGAACGAAGAACTGGTGACACGATTCATTCAAAAGCCCAAGCCCATGTATTATCGACCTGATTTTCTTGATGCCAATCTAGGGGGATTGCAAGTTGAGGAACTTGATCCCGACGATTTTAGCCGCACGATGTACAGAAAACTGATCAACCAACGCATCCCTCGATACGAGGCCATGGCTGCAAACTGGGGTATCAGCATCAATTGCCATGTCGTAAAAAAGTTGCATGACGCGGGGCAGTTCATAGATCTGATTGCCGAGGAGCTAGACAAGAAGCTGGGTAACGATAGGAAGTCGCCGTGCCAATAGTGATCCCCGATGGTCTGCCAGCATTCTCCCTGCTGAGGAATGAAGGCGTCCGAGTCATTTCTGAATCCAGGGCCCTGAGGCAGGATATCAGACCCCTTGAGATTGGCCTGCTCAATTTGATGCCCAACAAGGAAGACACTGAAACACAGTTTATCCGGCTAGTCGGTTCAACCCCTCTTCAAGTGAATTTCACACTGATCCGAATGACCTTTCATGAATCCAAGAACACCAATAAGGAGTACCTTGAAGAATTCTATCTGACTTTCCAAGAGGTAAAGCACCGAAAATTTGACGGCTTCATCATCACCGGCGCTCCCATTGAGCTGCTGGAGTTTCAAGAGGTCGATTATTGGGATGAATTGTGTGAAATATTTGACTGGTCGCTAGCGAACGTTCATGCCATTTTCGGCATCTGCTGGGGCGGTATGGCCATGATGAACTACTGGCACCAAACACCAAAGGTACACTTCGAGAAAAAAATATCCGGCTGCTATCCGATGCACAATTACGCTGCAGCATCGTCATATCTAAAAGGCTTTTCAGACGAGATCATCGTTCCGATCAGTCGCTGGGCTGGGGTTGATCAAGACGATATCGACCGCTCTTCCCATCTGAAGACACTTCTGGGTTCACCGGAAACGGGTCCGTGCCTGATTGAGGATCTCAAAAACCCGGCTCTTTACATCATGAATCACTTCGAATACGACACGGACACTCTTCTCAAGGAATACATGAGAGATCGAAAAGCTGATGCATTCAATGCCAATTTACCAGCGAATTACTTCGCCGAAGACAATCCCGAAGCCAAACCTGTTAATAGGTGGAGAAGTCATGGGCACCTGCTGTATTCGAACTGGGTCAACCGAATCTATCAGACGACAGAGTTTGACATCGCAAGGGTCGGCTCATGCGAGGGCGGTGGAATGAAGCAAACTCCGTTCGGAACCGACACAGAGTTGGTAAAAGCCCAACCCGAACGAGCCGGAGCGAAGTAGTGGTCCTGACATCATGAAGCGGCGTTTGTATCATCACGGCAATCTGAAAGAATCGCTCGTCAACGCGACATTGAAGCTTGTCGAAGATATCGGACCGCAGTCATTCCGTATGGCCGAGATAGCTAAAAACGTGAATGTATCACCGGCCGCTCCCTATCGCCATTTCAAGTCACGGGATGATTTGTTCCAGACGATTGCCTTTCGAGGCTTCCTGAAGTTTGGCACCATGCTGGAAAAGGCTCACAAAAAATTCAGGGACAATCCCCGGCAAGCCCTTAGGGAGTCAGGGCGTGTTTACCTCAAATTTGCAAGTAAGCACCAAGGCTATTATATCTTGATGTTCGAATCCAGCGTCAATCTGGATGCAAAGGATGAATTGGCTGCGGCCTCCATGAAAGCCAAAAGTTATCTTGAACGGATTGTTGACCAGCTCGTCGCCCAATCTCCCTCCCGTGACTTTCCCCCTACAGACCTCGTTTGTGAACACATTTGGGCCTTAAGCCACGGTGTCGTTGAACTCTTTGACCGGCGAACGATGGGAGGCACAGAACGGCTTGATACCTACCACATTCTTGACACAGGTGTCAGCATTTATCTTCGTGGCTTGGGTTTGGGCGACGAATAACCGTACCAGGCTTGATTTCTGTCGCCTTGAACCAGATTCAGCCGGAAAATGTAAATAATCTTAACATCCGTCTTGAAGTCTGTTGTCCAAGCATTATCTACAGTGCGTAAATGTAAAAGGTATTTACATCAATTGTTGGAGGGATCACGATTGTACGGAGTCGTGATTGTTCGACTTCTAGCAACCAGGGAGCAAATGATGGGTAATGAAGTGATCAGAGTTTTCAACAAGTTCGTCGATTGGATGGATGGCCATGGCAAGTTGGCTTGGATAGCCCTCATGGTGCTGGCCTTTATCTTTTTCTGGCCAATCGGTTTAATCATTTTGTTTTTTCTTATTTGGAGTAATCGAATGGGTCGATTTTCAAAATTTAAAGGCTGTCGTGAAGGCCTTAGCACAACCAAAAATGAGGTCTTTGAGAAGTACAAGGAAGATACGCTTAGTCGCTTGAGAGAAGAGCAAAGAGACTTTGCAGTGTTTTTGGACAACCTGAAGCGAGCCAAGGACCAAGCAGAGTTTGATCAGTTCATGGATCAACGAAAAGCCGGATCCACCTAAATCTTTCAAAATTGCCAAACCCGCGATGCCTTGCGGGTTTGGCTTTTCAGGCTTCTCACTTAAACCCTTTTCTACACAGTACTCATCCCAGATCCAACGGTCCGCTGGACTGGTTGGCAATGGTGAGGTTTGGATTTCAGGATTGCGACGGAATATCCATATGGAGCAGGCGACATTGATATCGTGGCCCGTTGTGGTTCGGGGGGGCACTGATGATATTCTCGTTTTGGGCAACGCCAAGCGCAATCCGGCTGATCACGACCGAGAAATGCACAAATTTCATGCAACGAACGCAAGATTCGATACTTGGGGACGCCGCGATGTGCAGGAACTTTCGTGCCGCAGGCGCTGTCATCCGCTTATATCACCACAATTCGAACTGAGCGAGACGGACATTTCGTCACCGCTGATTAACTTGGAGGAGCGGTCGGCTCCGACACCATTCATGTACATGGATATAACCACTTTGCATCGCGCACTGCAGGAGGGATGGCCGCGACCGCAAAATCTTCTAACAACTGCCGGCTGCCGGAGTCGAATCAGTGCTGACCTCAAAGGGACCACAACGCTGATGTCGATTTGACTTCAACCCGATCCGGAAACATCAACATCGTTGGTCCCCAGAAATGTTTTGATAGAGAATTCGGACCGTTTTTCGGTTTGCAGTATGGCTGATTTTGAAGAGATCATGGAAAATTTGCCAAAAGGCTTTCGCATTGCGACCATGCCGGGCTTATTTTGGCCCTTGATTTACAGCCCCGATTGGATTATCCTGCGTTGAATCAAAGCAAATCAGGTACTGTGAAATTCGATGCCGCAGAATCAAGATGCCAATCAAGTCAATATAACGGTTTTTCGATGGGCCGGAGCCTGGGGCCCGTTCAAGGTCAAGATCCCGTGCGGCGAGTGCACTTTGTCGGTAGACATAATCAGGGATACCATCGAAAACGAACTCGCGGACATTTCGATAAAACTTGATATCAAAGAATGGCTCAGCGAGTGGTGGAAACCTCTGGTGAAGGGAGGATGGCATGCTCCCATCATCATGGTTGATGGCCGGTTGATCAGTCAGGGATATGCTCTCAATCGTGGCGTGCTGACCGAAGCGGTGATCAAGTCCCATGTTGGCAAGTCCAGCGTAGCGGGCAGTCACGTCTACGGCAAAAGGACCTGTTCCCATTGTTCAGGTGCCAAGGCCTTGCTTGACAGTTCAAGAATCCCATATGCTTACCACGACGTGGTACAGGAACCCTCTTCCCTCTACGAAATGATTGCTCGAGTCAAACCAATCGTTGGCCCCAAGACGCCCATAACAGTGCCGCAAATATGGCTCGATGGGCATTATGTGGGCGGCTCACGCGAGCTGACCGAATATCTAAATCAATAAATTGCTCGGACTAAGTTGGGAAGGCCATCGGCTTGGGCCTTGCTCGGCTTTGGATGTTTAAGGCAGAATGCCTATATTGGCGGAGAACGTTTCGGGACACCAAGTGCAGAATTCATCGGTTGCGGAAATGGATCCGGCATTTGACGTTCCTTGTGTGCAGAAAGTGAAGACAATGTCAGAAGCAAATTCAACCCCACCGGACACTCCCAAAATGTCGGGAGCACGAATCGTAATTGAGGCGCTGAAAGAGCATGAGGTGGATGTTGTGTTCGGCTATCCAGGCGGTGCCGTGTTGCCGATCTACGATGAGATATTCAATCAGAATTTTATCCGGCATTATCTGGTACGACACGAACAGGGAGCGGTGCATGCCGCCGAAGGATATGCCCGATCTACTGGCAAGCCCGGTGTGGTGCTTGTAACATCGGGTCCGGGTGCCACCAACGCTGTAACCGGCTTGACGGACGCCTTGATGGACTCCATCCCCGTAGTGGTCATTTCGGGTCAGGTGCCAACCTTCATGATTGGAAACGACGCGTTTCAGGAGGCAGACACAGTTGGCATTACCCGCCCTTGCACAAAGCATAACTGGCTGGTCAAGAGCACGGATACACTGGCGAACACAATCCATGATGCCTTTCATATTGCGACCAATGGACGCCCCGGACCGGTCCTGGTCGATATCCCTAAGGATGTTCAGTTTGCGCAGGGCATCTATGAACCCCTTGCCGCCTCTCATGGAAGCCGATATAGACCTCAGACTCAGGGTAACGTGACTGAAATTGACTATCTGATCAGTTTGATTGAAGTTTCGGAAAGGCCCGTCATCTACACGGGCGGTGGTGTCATCAATTCAGGCTCAAGGGCAAGTCAGCTGCTGCGGGAACTCGTCGATGAAACCGGTTTTCCAGTCACTTCAACCTTGATGGGTCTTGGCGCCTACCCTGCCAGCGGCAAGCACTGGCTGGGAATGCTGGGAATGCACGGCACCTATGAGGCGAATATTGTGATGTACGAGTGCGACCTCATGATCAATGTCGGAGCGCGTTTCGACGACAGAATTACCGGTCGAGTGAGCGACTTCAGCCCAGGCTCAGTCAAGGCACATATTGATATCGACCGCTCTTCCATCAACAAGGTCATACCCACCGAGATTGAAATCGTGGGCGATGCTGGATCGGTTCTGGAACAGATATTGTCACGCTGGCGAAAGCGGGGGAGCAGGACCAATTCGGTTGAAGTTGATGCCTGGTGGCGAAAAATTGAGGACTGGAAGAAGAAGGACTGCCTGTCCTATCAGAATACGTCGGAGGTAATCAAGCCGCAATACGCCATCCAGCGTCTGGAAGAACTGACCCGGGGGTATGACCGATACGTAACCACGGATGTAGGGCAGCACCAGATGTGGGCTGCTCAGTTCATGCATTTCAATGATCCAAATCGGTGGATGACATCGGGCGGTCTGGGAACAATGGGGTACGGCTTGCCCGCTTCCATTGGCGTTCAGGTCGCCCACCCAGATTCCCTTGTCATTAACGTGGCTGGGGACGCTAGCTGGCTAATGAACATGCAAGAGATGGGAACGGCCATTCAGTATGGCTTGCCAGTCAAGCAGTTCATAATCAACAACCAGAGGTTGGGGATGGTTCGCCAATGGCAGCAAATTTTGCATGGTGAACGATATAGCCATTCCTGGTCGGAGGCCCTGCCCGATTTTGTCAAGCTGGCCGAAGCTTTTGGGTGCAAAGGAATCATGGTGTCGGATCCGTCTCAGATTGATGACGCCATCGAGACCATGGTTGAACATGACGGTCCGGTCATCGTCGATTGTCTGGTTACTCGTCATGAAAACTGCTTTCCGATGATTCCTTCAGGAGAACCGCACAACAAAATGATATTTGATGTTGGTGGATCAGCCGAGGATAACACGGTCGTCAGCGACGAAGGTTCAGTTCTTGTGTAGGGATAAAGGGAATGAGTTCATTAGAGATCAAGAAGGGTACCTCGCGCAAATCCGCCTACGATTTGCGAAACCCGGTGCAAGACAAGACAGAAAGTCATACTCTCACCGTTCTCGTTGACAATGAGGTCGGTGTACTGGCACGAGTCATCGGTTTGTTCTCTGGCCGGGGATATAACATTGAAAGCTTGACCGTTTCGGAAGTTGATCATGTCGGCAAGTTGTCAAGGATTACCATTGTGACAAGAGGCAAGCCCTCAGTCATCGTCCAGATCAAGGCTCAGTTAAACCGTATCGTTCCGGTTCACGAGGTACATGATTTGACAACCGAGGGCCCATCGGTTGAAAGGGAGATGGCCCTGCTGAAAGTCAGGGGACAAGGCAATCATCGAGTCGAAGCACTACGGCTGGCCGACATATTTCGGGCCAAGGTCGTGGACTCAAGTCTGGAGAGTTTTATTTTTGAAATTACAGGCGTTACAGAGAAAATCAATAAATTTTCGGAATTGATGCAACCCTTGGGACTGGTCGAAATAGCTCGTACCGGTGTCGTGGGAATAGCCCGAGGCGCAGAAACCCCGTAACGGCGACTTGTCCCAGAATCACGAACCTGGAGAAGCACCCAATTGCCAGATTGCAACCCCTCAGATCGGGGTGCAATCGCCATCCGCCAACCGGCTCTGGATGCCCCCTGCGTTTAACTGCAACCGGAAGTTGACCCGCACGTTCGACAAACCATGCAGGTACCGCTTCGGACAAGCGTATAGTTGCCGCAGTTGCCGCAGACATCTCCCGAGTAGCCATCCGAGGATGCCTTGGTGGCATTCGCTTCACCATTGCTTCTAAAGGTTTGCATGGATATAACCTGCCCTCCTCTGGCTACCGAATGCCCTATTCCGGAGCCGCCGCTGGCCATCAACTGCGGTTCTCGCCCATCAGTCGCATCACTGATCCGGGAGAAGGCCTCCTCCTCTAGCGGTTCCTCCTGCAGATTGGACAAGTCTTGGCGATCCAGATAGCTTACGGCCAGTTCCTTGAATATGTAATCAAGGATCGACATCGCCGATTTGATTTTTTCATTCCCAGCCACAAAGCCGGATGGCTCGAAGCGTGTTCCTTCAAAGGCCCTGACAAAAACATCCAGGGGAACTCCGTATTGAAGACCGATGGAGATGGCAATGGCAAAATTGTTCATCATGGCTCCAAAACTGGCGCCTTCCTTGTGCATGTCAATAAAAATTTCCCCGAGGCTTCCATCTTCATACTCGCCCGTACGCAAATACACCTTGTGCCCCCCAACCATGGCCTTCTGAGTATAACCTTTCCGTCTGTTAGAGAGTGCGCGGCGTTCAACCAGCTTCTTGGACAACGTCAGCAGTTTCGAAGTCGGATCGGTGTCTTCCAGCTCTATCGTATCAGCGAGCTCGGACCAGTCCCCCATCTGCGTTGAGAGGGGTTGACTGAGTTTTGAGCCGTCCCGGTATAATGCCACAGCCTTGACGCCGAGATCCCAGGAAAGCTTGTAAGCTGTTTTGCAGTCATCAATTGAAGCATTTGCAGGCAAATTGATGGTTTTCGAAATCGCACCGGATATAAAACTCTGGGCCGCCGCAACCATTTCGATGTGGCTGGTATAACTCAGGCATCGCTTGCCCTTTTTGCCATTTGGATTGGCACAGTCGAAGACAGGCAGGTCCTTGTTCTCGATGTGAGGAGCACCCTCAAGAGTTTTGGCACCACACACATATTCGTTGGCGGCTTCAATCTGCTCAGGGGTAAAGCCAATTTCCGACAGCAGGTCAAACCCGGGTTCCGATAACCGTTCCAGAGGTATGCCGAGCACCTCGACGCAAAATCCTTTGCCAAAACGGTCAGGCGTGAAGGCAAATCGAATATCCATGAACGAATGCAGGCTTTCCTCCAGCGCACTGAGCTCTTTTTTCTTGAACCCTTTCTTTTCTAGCGTTTCCAGATTGATGTGTGGTGCATTTTTCAACCGTGCCGTGCCGACAGCATAATCCACAATCTCCTGAATTTGAGAGTCAGAATAACCGAGTGCTTTCAAGGCCGGGGGAACAGACCGGTTGATAATCTTGAAGAATCCTCCACCCGCAAGAGATTTGTACTTGACAAGAGCAAAGTCCGGTTCAATGCCTGTCGTATCGCAGTCCATGACTAGACCAATCGTTCCAGTAGGAGCGATGACCGATACCTGAGCATTTCGATACCCATGCTTTTTTCCACTTTCAAGGGCCGAGTCCCAAGCACTGACGGCGCGCTCGACCAGTTCCTTGTCCGAGCAGTAATCGCCCATCAGCGGTACGGGCTTGATGTTCAGTCCCTCGTATCCTGCATTCGATCCCAGTGCAGCATTCCGGTGGTTACGAATCACTTTCAGCATTGTGGCGGAATTTGATTCATAGCCTGGAAACGGCCCAAGCTCTTCAGCCATTTCAGCCGAGGTCTTGTAGCTCAATCCGGTCATCAGGGCAGTGATTGCCGAGCACATGGCCCGGCCCTTTATGGAGTCATACGGTACACCCATACTCATAAGGAGGCCGCCAAGATTCGCGTAGCCCAGCCCCAGCGTTCGGTAGCGATGCGACAGTTCAGCAATTCGCTCTGATGGAAACTGTGCCATGTAGACCGATATTTCCAACACAATGGTCATCAGCCGTGTGGCATGAGCGAATTCATTCGAATCAAACTTGCCATCCCGGTAGAAATTCAGCAGGTTTAACGAGGCCAGATTGCACGCAGTATCATCAAGGAACATGTACTCCGAACATGGATTCGATGCACGGATCGGTCCGCTGTTCGGGCAGGTATGCCAAGCATTGATCGTGTCATGGTATTGGATCCCGGGATCGGCACAGGACCAGGCCGACTGGGAAACCAGGTCCCAGAGATCGACAGCCCGTACCCTGTTGGCCACTTCACCCGTGGTTCGAAATGTCAGCTCCCAGCCTTGATCATTGTTGACGGCGTTCATGAAATCATCGGTGACCCGAACCGAATTGTTGGAGTTCTGGCCTGATACGGTTGAATACCCTTCCGACTGCCAGTCCGAATCGATAATGTCAAATTCCATCGATGAGTAGCCCTGCCTGGCAAACTGCAGTATGCGATTGATGAATCCATCAGGAATCATGGCGTGTCGAGCCCTGACGATAGCCTTTCGCAATTCCGGGTTTTTAATGGGGTCAGTAGCTTTCAGTCTCGGCAATTCCGAATTGCTGACGGCCTTGAAGATCTGGTTCAAATGCTTTGAAATAGTTTTTGATCCAGCCACCAGGGACGCCACCTTGTGCTCCTCGCGATCTTTCCAAGTGATGAAGCTTTCAATATCCGGGTGATCAATGTCGCAAATCACCATCTTGGCGGCTCGCCGAGTTGTGCCCCCTGATTTGATGGCACCCGCGGCCCGATCGCCAATGCCAAGAAAACTCATCAGCCCGCTTGACTTCCCACCGCTGGCCAAAGGCTCGTTCATGGCCCGAAGATTCGAAAAATTCGTACCGGTCCCGGAGCCAAACTTGAACAGTCGCGCCTCTCGGGCCCAGAGATCCATGATGCCACCCTCACTGACCAGATCGTCATTGACCGACTGGATAAAGCAGGCGTGGGGCTGAGGGCGATAATAGGAACTGTCCGATTTCCGAATTTCCTTGGTTTTCGCATCAACATAGTAATGTCCCTGACCGGCGCCGGAAATTCCATAGGCCCAGTGAAGTCCTGTGTTGAACCACTGCGGAGAATTGGGAGCCGCTTTTTGTGTGGCCAAGATGTATCGCAATTCGTCAAAAAAGGCCTCGGCATCCTCTTCAGAGGAAAAATATCCACCCTTCCATCCCCAATAGGTCCAAGCCCCGGCAAGGCGATCAAAAACCTGAATGGCCGATCTTTCGGTGCCATAACGTTCCTCAACGGGGATAGCTTCCAAGGCCTCAAGATCTGGTTCGCTGGGCTGAAGAAAATCGGGAACATTGGCCTCGTGCGCGTGCTTGAGACACTTGGGAACGCCTGCCTTGCGGAAGTATTTTTGGGCAAGAACATCAACAGCCGTTTGACTCCAACCAGCCGGAACGGTGATGCCTTTCAGCGAAAAGATGACAGTTCCATCGGGATTGAGAATTTGCGAATCGGTTGTTGTAAACGCAATGCCCTCATATGGCGACTTGCCTGCTTCCGTGTATAAACGACCCACCTTCATTGCCCCGTATCCCTCTCGATTTCATGGTTGCTTTTCGACTTGTCGAACCCAACCCCGCCTAGTCGCATTCAATCTATGTTGTGGCTTTGTGGCCAAGTTGCAACTACATATGGGGTGGTGCAGATTGCAAGGCGGGTGAGGTAATATATAAAATTTATCAGTGAAACACAATCTGTGGAAAACTCCCAAACCCATTCGTGCTGAACAGCAGGTCTAACTATCACGCCCCACCTTGCCTAACGGGCTAAATCTAATTTTGGTGATTTTAGAAAATTAATGGCACGCGGTAGAAGGTACCAGTTCTCGAGAACTGATTTCTCTCGTGAAAACTGATTCGGTGGTCGGGGCGATTGGATTCGAACCAACGACCTGCAGTTCCCAAAACTGCCGCGCTACCAGGCTGCGCTACGCCCCGAAATGGCAAAGGATGGTCTTCATATTGCCCCCATCCTAATCATTGCAAGTCCAGGCGGCCAAATCCTGATTGATTCGGGGATGCCGGATGACATCGCCAGGCTGTATGCCAAATCGTCTGGCCGTGCCGCCGTTGACTTCCAAAACATACAAGATGGTCGGACTGCCGCCGTCAATCCCATCTTCGGAATACGGCGTGGTCTGATGCTCGATGCGTACTATCTCGCCTCTGGCATCAATGAACAGCATATCCAGCGGAAGCGGCGTGTTTTTCATCCAAAAGCTGACGTTGCCAAGAGTTTCAAAGATGAACAGCATGCCTTGTGTCACCCCAAGGTTTTCACGAAACATCAGGCCTTGCTGGCGTGTCTTGTTGGTGTCTGCAATCTCAATCTTGAACCGACTGATGCCGTGGTCGCTCATGATTTCAACATAGTTATTGGAGCAGTCCGCCACAGTCGCTTGAGGCATGACCGATGCAAGAAACATTACTGCCAGCAATCGTCTGATCAATGCTTTTTCCTGCCACCGAGGGTTGCTTCTTCTGTTTAAGAACAAGTCAGGGATAGAGCCGTGATACCGTCCATCCTGACGGATTCCTCTGCCACTTAAAGCGGTCATGACGGCGAAAATCAACTTCAGTCCAAAACTCAATTTCACTGGGAACGATTCGGTAACCACCCCAAAACTCCGGTCGGGGTGGATGATCACCATGCCTTTTGGCGATCTGTGCAATTTCGGCCTCAAACTTCTCTCGTGACTCCAAAATCTGCGATTGTCGTGAAGCCCATGCGCTGTAGCGACTTTGCAACGGGCGTGAATGGTAATATCGATCCGACTTTGCAGCTTCCAGAACTTCAGCGCTTCCCCGCACTCGGATCTGCTTCTTGAGCGTTCGCCAGTGAACCGAGAGCGCAATTCCCTTGTTGTGATTCAGCTCTTGTGCCTTTACGCTTGCGTAGTTGGTATAGAAGAGCAACCCTTCACGATCAATTTCCTTTATCAATACAATCCGAACATTGGGCATACCCGTTTTATCGGATGTGGCAACGGCCGCCGCATTGTGATCGGGTATGCCTGCATCTTGGGCATATTGCAACCATTCCTCAACGATATCCAGAGGGTTGTGCGCCTCGTGCATTACTGGGCAGTCAGTCACTTTTTCTCCAATTGTCCCGTATTGATCACGTAATCTCCGACGGTAACATTGCACGTAAAATTGATTGTTTTGGAAAATTCTTTACGTTCACATGTCGAGTGACTGAAGTCTTTCGGATTGGGTTTGATTATGCGGTTGATGGAAGGAAAGCGTGGCCTTGTCATGGGGGTGGCCAATGGCAAGTCGATCGCTTGGGGCATTGCCAAGGCGTGCTCGGAACAGGGTGCCTCCCTTGCCTTTTCATATCAGAACGAAGTCTTGCTCCGCCGGGTTGCGCCCCTTGCTCAATCCATTGATTCGGATATGCTGTTTGAATGCGATGTCGGCAGCCCTAATTCGCTTGATGGCCTTTTTGAGCAAATCAGCAGGGCATGGGACAGCTTGGACTTTGTGGTGCATGCAATTGGCTTCTCGGACAAGAATGAACTACGAGGACGCTATGTAGACACTTCGCTGGATAATTTCCAAATGTCCATGAACATCTCCGTTTATTCCTTCACGGCCGTCGCTCAACGAGCCGAAAAGATGATGCCCAACGGCGGTTCCTTGCTGACCATGACCTATTATGGTGCTGAAAAGGTCATGCCCCATTACAATGTGATGGGCGTGGCCAAGGCTGCTTTGGAGGCATCGGTCCGGTATCTCGCCGCCGATTTGGGTCGCAAGCAGATCCGTGTCAACGCCATTTCGGCCGGTACCATTAAAACCCTCGCTGCATCGGGCATTGGCGATTTTCGGTATATAATGAAATGGAACGAACTGAATTCGCCCTTGCAACGAAATATCACGACCGAAGATGTCGGACATGCTTCCGTGTATCTGCTGTCAGAACTGGGTCGAGCCGTAACCGGCGAAATACTGCATGTTGATTCGGGCTACCATGTGGTGGGGATGAAACGAGTTGATGCACCCGATATCGCCACCGTGACCGGACAGTCAGGCAAATGAATCTTTTGCCCAATGAAAAGGGATTCCATGTCAGCTGGGATCAGGTCCATCGCGATTCACGAGCTCTGGCCTGGCGGCTGGACAACGATGAGAAGACTGGCCGATGCAAGGCTGTACTGGCCGTTTCACGAGGGGGACTGTTTCCGGCAATGATCGTTGCCCGAGAACTGAACATCCGCACGCTGGATACAATCTCGATCAAAAGTTATAATCATCAGGAACTTGGCCAGCCAGAAATATTAAAGTATCCCGACTCCCAGCTGATAGGAGATGGCACCGATATCTTGGTAGTCGATGATCTGGTTGACACGGGGTCAACCCTCAAGATTATCCGGTCCCACTTTCCCAAAGCCACCTATTGTACGGTCTACGCCAAGTCAAAGGGGTGCCCCTATGCCGATATCTTTACAACTGAAGTCAGTCAGGACACCTGGATCTATTTTCCTTGGGACATGGCCCTTCAATACCAGAATCCATATCGAGGAGAGGATTAAATTCACGACCGGTGATTGATCTCCTCGTCCATCGACAAGGTCCTAGTCTTTCGATTGTCACTGCGGACGAACGGCTTCGGAAGACTGAATTCGCTGGCCCCGTTTGAGGTTACTCCAATGATTTCCCGATACTCCCGACCCGAGATGGCCGCGATCTGGTCCGACGCAAACCGGTATAGGCTGTGGTATGAAATCGAAGCCTATGCCTGCGAGGCCAGGGTCGAGCTGGGTCAAATGGATGCAGCTATCGTAAGAGCTCTCTGGAACTCTCAACCCGAAACGATTGACATTGACCGGATCAGGGAGATTGAAAGTGCCGTGCATCATGAGTCGATAGCATTTCAGATGTATGTCGCCGAGATCTGTCCTCAGATTGCCAATGAACGATATCATCATGGCCTGACGTCATCGGATATTCTGGACACCTGTTTCAGTGTCCAGCTGGTTCGCGCCGCTGAACTGATCTGCGATCAGGTGCATAAATTGCACGAGGCGCTCAAATTGCAGGCGCTCAGATACAAGTATACGCCTTGCATGGGGAGAAGCCATGGTGTCCACGGCGAGCCCATAACCTTCGGCCTTCGGCTGGCACGCGCGTGCGCCGAAGTTCGGCGTAACCTGGAGCGGATGGACAGAGCCCGGCAAGAGGTGACGGTTGGAATGGTTTCGGGTCCCATGGGGAACTACTCGAATCTGGACACTCGCATTGAAGAATATGTTTGTCAAAAGCTGGGGCTGAACGTCGAGACGGTTTCGTCCCAGGTCATACCGAGGGACCGCCACGCCATGTATTTCGCGACATTGGGCGTAATTGCGGCCTCAATTGAACGATTGGCCGTTGAGCTTCGCCAGTTGCAGATGACCGAGATTGGCGAGATTGCTGAACCTTTTTCGGCTGATCAGAAAGGGTCGTCGGCAATGCCGCACAAGAAGAACCCAATTTTGCTGGAAAATGTAACTGGCTTGGCTCGAATGATCAAATCCTGTGTGGGCCCGGCATTGGACAATGTCGTTCTGTGGCAGGAACGGGACATGTCCCACTCGTCCGTTGAACGCTTTATTGGTCCGGATGCAACGATAACCCTCGATTTTGCCCTTCATCGCCTGATTCGAATCGTATCGGGATTGTCAGTCAACGAAAATCAGATGCTGGCCAATATGGGTTTGCTTAGGGGTCTGCCCTACTCGCAAAACGTTTTGCTGGCCCTTATTGAAAAAGGTATTGAAAAAGACGTCGCTTACCGCTGGGTTCAACAGACCGCATTCCGGACCATGAACAAACACTCGGATTTTCTGACCGAACTGGCCGGAGACAAGCGGATTCAGGAATGTCTTGATCCGGACCAACTGGCTCGACTCCTCGAGCCGTGGGCTCATACCCGAGACATTGACCGGATTTTTGAGCGCACCATCGGTCAGATTGAATGAACGGGGAACGAATCACTCGGCGAGAACTTGCTCGCGGGCCTCCTGATACAGTCTTTCACCCACCTCGCGGACACTTTTTTCGTCCACGATGCCATCCAGGTCCGCAATGACCTTTTGATATACATCCTCGCGGCCGACCTCCTTGAAATCCGATTTGATGACGTCCTGAACGTAATTGGCCGCTTCGTCACCGCTCAGACCGAGCTTTTCAGAGGCCCAAGTGCCTAGCAGCTTGTTGGCCCGTACATCAATCCTGAAACTTGTAGCCTGATCAAGTTCGAAACCTTTTTCGGCTGCTTTTCTTCTGTCTTCAAAGGAATTCATGATGGTCGCCTGCAAAAATCAAGTGAAAGGTAGAACTGGCAGGGCCATAGAGTTCAAAGGAAACTCTAGGCTGATCATCATGTAATTTTTGACAGGCTGATGGCAAGGTCTCCATAGCCTGTATAAATTCTTTCATATTCTAGAGCCAGATATTCGGCCTGACACCTTGCCTTGTGGTCCAGTTCCTCGTCTTCGGTCTGGGCCAGATAAACCAGCTTGGTATAGTTTCCAAAGTAAACCTCTTTCAGTTCCGGGTGTCGATTGAGGCCCAATGGCTTGATGACGAAGGCCTCAAACTGTCGAACCAAAAAGTCGGTAAGATAGAAGGCGGTCAGTTCTGTCTCGGCCGTTTTTTTGAATTGCTCAACACCTCTGTAGAACGCGTAGCAGTGGGGTCCAGGTATCATATCCACACCCAGTTCCTGACATTTCCTTTGAAGCAAACCGCCTGTTCCACAGTCCGCATATACAATGAAGATGCTCTGATAATCATCGCGATGCTGCTTTACAGCCTCTTCGACTGCTTGAGGAATTTGGTCCGGGTAAAGGTGCAACTTGGCCGGCAGACAATGAAGGGAAAAATGAGTCCATCCGTTGATCTGGATGAGTTCCAGTATCTCGCTGGCAAGGGCGCCACAAGCCAGCAAAAGTACTTTGTTGCTGGATGCCGACCGGGACCTATCTTGTTTATCAGCCATGGCAGATAACTGATCGCTTGAATGGATGCGTGTTAGCGGTTCGTCGAGAACCAGCCCCCGGCTTCCCCTTTCGGTTCGGGACTGAACTTGCAATCTTAGGATGCCATCAGTTGGTTGTGCTTGCGAGCCATAAACTCCTTTGCAGTTTCAACGGCCACTGCTGCATCTCGGCAGTAAGCATCCGCCCCTATGGCTCGGCCAAAGTCTTCGTTCAGCGGCGCACCGCCGACCAAGACAACCAGATCATCACGAATGCCAAGTTCTTTGAGCCGATCAATGACGACTTTCATGTAAGGCATGGTCGTTGTCAGCAAGGCTGACATGCCAAGAATGTCAGGGCTTTCCGAGTTGATGGCTTCAAGATAATTCTCAACCGGGTTGTTGATACCGAGATCGACAACGTCAAAGCCTGCCCCTTCCATCATCATTGACACCAGATTTTTGCCGATATCGTGAATGTCTCCCTTTACGGTGCCGATAACCATCTTGCCCATGCGAGGAGCCCCGGTTTCTGCGAGCAGCGGCTTCAGTATCCCCATGCCGGATTTCATGGCATTGGCAGAAAGTAAAACCTCCGGCACGAAAAGAATGCCGTCGCGGAAGTCAATTCCGACAATACGCATCCCTTCAACCAGAGCCTCTGTGAGGATTTTGTATGGCAGCCAGCCTCGTTCAAGCAGAATGTTGACCCCCTCAACGATTTCATCGTTGAGACCATCATAGAGATCGTCGTGCATCTGGAGAACCAATTCGTCATCAGGCAATTCAGCGAGAACTATGTCGTCATCTTGCTCGTCGGCCATCACATGCCTCCCAATCAACTGAACGCAACCAATTCAGAAATGGTTCCAATACACGCAAATTAAATTGTTCACAAAAAATAATCTGGCACTCGGCAAAAATTTCAACGCTTGCGGCGCCGAGCCTGCCTTTGTCTTTCCTTCGGCTGTGCCAGTGGATCAAAATTGGGTTTGCCGGTGCATTCAATGATCTCCTGCAGCGTGGGAACAGACCCTTTTGTACCCCCTTCCAGCTGCTTTCTCATCGCAACTAGATGTGCGGCTGTCGTCCCACAACATCCCCCGATAATCTGGGCACCACAATTTCGGGCCAGTTGGGCATAATGGGCCATGATTGTGGGGGACCCGCAATAATGAACCTTGCCATCGACGAATTGGGGAATCCCGGCATTGCCCTTGACTATGATCGGAATGGACGGATTTTCCTTGACGATGGCCATCAGCGTCAAGATGGAATCAGAGGCTCCCGAACCGCAATTGATGCCAAATCCAATCGGCGGCGTATCCAATGAGTGAACAATATCCGCCAAATTTTTGGGCGTGACACCCATCATTGTCCGGCCGACAGTATCAAAGCTCATGGTTCCGCACCACGGCAACCCGACCCGACTGGAGGACTCTTGGGCCGCCAGAAATTCTTCCTGTGAGGACAGCGTTTCAATCCATAACAGATCGACACCCCCCTCTTTCAGCCCATCAGCCTGTTCGTGAAAGACTTCCACGGCCATCTCATATGTGAGCGTGCCGAGAGGGGCCATGATTTCTCCTGTTGGTCCCATTGCGCCAGCAATCAGCGCTGGCGAATTGCTGCGCTCGACCACTTCGCGGCCTATCGCCGCAGCTCGTCGGTTGAGTTCGTGACATTGATGGCTTGCATCATGCAACTTCAATCGCAGGCGATTCGAGCCGAACGAATTGGTCAAGAAGACGTCTGAACCGGCCTTTATTGACGCTTCATAGAGTGCAGCAATCTTGTCGGGTTGACTGAGATTCCACAGTTCCGGTGGATCACCCGGGCCTAATCCCATGTCGAACAAGTTTGTTCCGGTCGCACCGTCGGCGAGTATCCAGCCTCGACTCTCAAGCAGGGTATCAAACAACGAGTTCATTCGGTACATGTCCCAGGTTTCAGTTTGGTTGCACGACACTCAATTCGTCAGCGGCCTTACCCTGTATCCGATCCACCATGGCCCTCAGTCCATTCGATCTTTGGGGAGTGAGGTGGGAATCCAAACCCAGTTTTTGCAATCGCTCCAGAGCGTCTATCCTTGCCACCTCTGCAACTGTCAAGCCATCAAACAGGATTCTTAGAATGGCAATCAATCCACGCACGATAATGGCGTCGCTGTCGCCCTTGAAATGAAATCGGTTCTCATGATCCAGGCCGGACCGTTCGGTCCAGATTATTAGCCACACCTGGCTTGCACATCCTTCAACTTTTGTGGCGGGAACCTTGAACTCGTCTTCAAGCGGAGGCATCTGCTTGCCAAGATCGATGATATAACCGTAGCGCTCTTCCCAGGCGTCGAGGAAAGCGAAATCATCGGCAAGCTGCGAAAATCTGTCCAACGTCAAAACTGACTCCTCAACTATTTTGGATAAACCTGCAAGCGGTTATTAGGTTGTCCGCTTCTCAAATTACAATTGGCCCTGTATTTCCTGTTGATTTTTTTGCTTCAATAATCTGTGCCTTCGGGTAGGATTCTGACGGCAAACATGGGTTCCGCACGGTTTTTCAAGGAGTTGACGATGCTTTGCCTCGTCCAGAGAGTACAAAGCGCCGAAGTTTCGGTCGCAAGCCAACTGATCGCCAAAATCAAAAAGGGAATTCTGGTTTTTGTCTGTGCCACCCCGGACGATGATGACGAGTCGATTCGTTCCATGGCCAAAAAAGTGGCCAACCTACGGATCTTTACCGATACGGCTGGCAAGATGAATTTGTCTGTGAGGGACATTGAAGGTGAGGTTCTTGTCGTGAGTCAATTTACGCTTGCCGCTGATACATCCCGAGGTAACAGACCCGGTTTCTCGGCGGCTGCACCGCCTAGGATTGCACGGAAGTTCTTCGACGATTTCACTCAGTCCGTTCAGTCTTTTGGACTTGACGTTCAAACGGGACAGTTTGGAGCAGACATGGCTGTGTCGCTTGTCAATGACGGTCCAGTAACAATCTGGCTTGCCCCGCAAGCCCGGTGAATCTGTCGATGTTTCACCGTTTGCTCTCCTTGTCTAAACCTGTCTGGCTCCGGCGGCAGGATTCGAACCTGCGACCAATTGATTAACAGTCAACTGCTCTACCACTGAGCTACGCCGGAAGAAGCATTGAGATACATACAATGACAGGAGACACACGTAGTCTTCCTGTTCGCGAAAATCAACGAACCGGAGGGAATTTTAATCCGTTGTCAGGATATGGGACGTGCTATAATGGCTTGACTTATGGCCTTTTTAGGTTCGTTCAGCGACTCGACTTTTCTGAAAGGTGCAACTGAAACCTCCCCATGAGCGATTCTCTCAATACGGACATGATTCTGAAACAGGCCCGCGTCAATCAGCGGTTTTCACTAGGCCAAAAGATCAAGTCCTTGCTGCCCTACGGCATTGATGGCCGGTTTTATCTTATTATTCTGCTTCCGGCCGTCCTTCTGATCGTTCTGGGAACGATTTTCTTCGTGCAAAAGCACTTTGACCGAGTGACACGGCAGATGGTCGCCAACTTTCGCCCCCAGTTTGAACAAATCCTCTCGTCCATTAACACCATGGACAGCGCCAAGGATAGCTCGATTGCCGCCATTGCCCTGGCAAGCCAGTTTGGCATGCAGTTCGAATATCTGAATGATCAGGACATCGTATCCGAAGATAAAAGGGTGTTCTATGATCTGTCCGGATTGATCATTTCGGCTGAACTCAAGAACAGCAATGCCTCAATAATTTCCGTGGACTTGACCGTAGATAGTCTCAAGACACTGAACATCACAGTTGCGACCCGGCATGGATTGGCTCAAGTCAAGGTTCCCCGGCAGGTTCTGTCACCGTCAAACCCTCACCAATTCCTGATTCTGATTCTATTTACGGGTATCCTGTTCAGTCTCATTTCGATGCAATTTCTTCGCAATCAAATTGCTCCCATCAAGAGACTTGCCAGTGCGGCCGAAGCCTTTGGAAAAGGTCGGGAATATCCTCTGTCGATCACTGGAGCAACCGAAGTGAGGAGTGCCATCGGTGCGTTTATTGCCATGCGGGATAGCATCAATGAGCAGATTGAGCAAAGAACCCTGTTGCTGACCAGCATCAGTCATGACCTCCGGACCCCGTTGACTCGCTTGATGCTGGAAGCCGAACTGCTCGACGATTCCAACTTGCGCCAGTCCATGGTCGATGACATCACCCAGATGAACGCCATGCTAGACCAGCTATTGGACTTTACCTCTTCAGGAAAGCCTGAACCCATTGCGTCAATTGATCTTCCCAGGTTGGTGAACAAGATTGTTGATGGATCCACGCGAGCGGGTTTTGATCTTGATAGGCAGATTGCCGATGAAATACTTGAAAGCCCGGGCTTTTACTGCCGTCCCGTCGGATTCAGGCGGTTATTGGAAAACCTTCTGTCCAACGCAGCCAAATATGCTTCACGAGGCCGGTTGAGCATCGACTGGGAGTTGGCCAATCTGATCATTGTCTTGGAGGATAATGGCCCAGGAATCAACGAAGACATGCGTGAAAAAGCTCTTCAACCCTTTACTCGACTCGATAATTCAAGAAATTTGAATCAGTCGGGAAGCGTAGGTCTGGGATTGGCGATCGTGTCCAGCACAGTCAAAGAACATGATGGCACACTCGAACTCGACCAAAGCCCACATCTGGGTGGCTTGAGGGTAACGATCAAACTGCCTGCGCAAGCTGCCGCCATGGACGAACGGCCACGCTGGTAGGCCTGGAGGGATTCGAACCCCCAACCAAAGCGTTATGAGCGCTCTGCTCTAACCGTTGAGCTACAGGCCCGTAGCCGAGGAACAACTTAATTCCATCGGTCTTCACTTCAAGTGGAACGGCAGTTTGCCGTGGCATTTTGTTCATGCGACTGCATCAACCGACAATTTCAGTTTCAGCAAAGAAAAAGGCAATTTCCTGTCGGGCTGTTTCCGGGCTATCCGATCCATGCACTGAATTTTCGGTCAAGGAAACCGCCAGTTCTCTGCGAATGGTTCCTGAGGCTGCCTCTTTGGGATTCGTGGCGCCCATAACCGTGCGGTTGAGCTGAATGGCGTTCGGGGCTTCCAGAACCTGGACCACGACCGGGCCCGAGGTCATGAATTGCCACAGTTCGGCATAGAATGGTCGTTCACGGTGAACGCTGTAAAAGTCTTTGGCCTGCTTTTCTGTCAATCGAATTCGCTTTTGGGCAATAATGTGAAGTCCGGCCTCTTCCAGCATGGTCACGATTTTGCCGCTCATGTTGCGTCGTGTGGCATCGGGTTTGATAATCGAAAGTGTACGCTCCTGCATGATATATCCCGGTCAGCTCAATGAATATCTACACGGCTTGAGGACCAGACTCGTCCACAAAGCGAGACAGAAATAAGGTGCGTTTTGATTTTTTCCATAGGAGCGAAATTATCTTTGTTCGGACGGCAGGTTGGTTCAAGCATCATTGATGCTGTGGGACAGCACCCATGATGAATTCTCTTGAGCGAAGAGCTTCATCGGAAATTTTCGTGTGCTGAACGACTTCCAAAGCTTCCGTGATGCCGCCAGCTGGTCGGTATCATTTGCATCAAAGATTACCATGACCCGGGCATAATTGGCAACGTCATCGGGCACAACGCTGTTATATCCCGGAAGCACAAGAACGTCCGGCTTGTTGACATCAGTCAACGTCTCGCTCAAGAGAACGGTATGTTCACTTTCAAACTCATCCCCAGCCTTGCCAACTCCAATGAATCGGTTTCCGGTCTGATGCCACAGTTGCTGGTAAAGAGCATCAGTTTCAGCGGGTGATCCACACTTGATGATGACCCGCCACTTGTTCGCTCGGGATTTCTCAAGCAGCGACAGGATAGGCTTTTCGACCGCGCCGTCAGTTTTGTAGAAGAACACTGCAACCACGTTTTCAACTTGTGCTGCAAATGAGGTTGTATATGGATCGAACACCCCAGCCGGACGGACCCTTGGGAGCGACAGCGCCGGGCTTGGGAGGAAAAGCCACTCCGGCAATGTCGAGATGAATCCATGGGCAGTCAGATTTGACAAATCGCTGCAAGAACTGGGCGGCTGTGATTGCCCCGGCATACTGCCCTCCAATATTTTTCATATCCGCAAGGCGAGATTCCAGTTGCTTGTCGTAGGCATCATCCAGAGGCTGACGCCACGCTTTTTCTCCCGCCAACTCAGCGGCCGCCAAGAATTTATCAGTCAGCTTGTCATCATTGGAAAACAGGCCGGCGTACTCATGGCCCAGACTAACGATTATGGCCCCCGTCAACGTTGCCAGATTGATCATCCATTTTGGCTTGAAGCGTTTCTGCGTGTACCACAGAAGATCAGCCAAGACCAGTCGGCCCTCGGCATCCGTATTCAGCACTTCGACAGTATCGCCCTTGAGTGATTTCACAATGTCACCGGGTCGTTGGGCATTGTCACCCGGCATGTTTTCAACCAGTCCGACAACGCCGACAACATTGACCCCAGCTCGGGCTCTTGCAACAGCTTTCATCACTCCGGCGACAACACCGGCCCCTGCCATGTCCATCGTCATCTGTTCCATCCCTTTGGCCGGTTTAAGGGAGATTCCACCGGTATCAAAACATACACCTTTTCCGACGACAGCGTACGGCTTGCCCTTCCCCCCATTCCATTCGATGACGGCAACTTTGGAAGGACTTGCAGAACCCTGCCCTACAGCAAGCAAGGTTCGCATCCCGATCGAGGCCAGCTCGGCTTCATCAAGAACCTTGACTTTCAGCCCCATGCTTTCCAGTGCCTGAAGTTCATGGGCGAACTCTGTCGTTGTCAAAGAATTGGCCGGTTCATTGACCAGATCCCGCGTAAAGTGAGCTCCCTCTACTCCGCAGGCCAAAGTTTTGTATGATTCTTCACATTTATCAGCATCCCTGCACAAGACCGTACACTCTGCAGCCGTGGAGCTCTCATCCTTTTTTTCGGTTTTATACTTGTTGAACTTGTATGCTCTGAGGGCTATCCCCTCAGCCACGTGAGCGGTGTGAGGCGCCCCGACATGAACCAAGGTTTTTTTGTTCAGAACCAGTTCACCGATTGCTCCGCCTGCTTCACGCATAGTGGCTGGCGTTGGGTCGGCGGGCAGTTTGTGAATAACCACCTTGTCCGTTTCAAGCCCGATCGGAAAGTTGATGACGAGTTGCTCGTTATCCTTCAACTTGCTGAAGTTTTCGGACGTTATGCAACGCGACAGGGCGGGAAACGACTTGTCCAGGAATTCTAGGTCGACACTCAATTGACCATCATGTGAGATACACAGAACAAGCTGGTCCCGGGACGTTGTAATATAGCTGAGGTTGGCCGCGGTGGCTTTCACAAAGTTGACAGGGATTGGCATACCCATCTGTTGCCTCCAATTCTAAAGGACAAGAAATACAGCAATTTTGCTATTCGTTTCACGGTAAAATATATCTCCGGCAATGACCAGTCCAACCCGAAATCTGAATTTCATGGCACTCACAGTCATCAAATACACCCTGATACGAATCCTGCTGCTATTCGGTTTTTTCATCTCCGTTTGGAGCGGGCTGAACTGGACCAATCTCGTGGTCCGGAATCTGGAACAAATCCTTCAATTCGGCCATGATCCTGGCCGCTTGCTTCAACACTTGCTCTACACGCTGATCATCGCGGTAGACAGAATCTTTCCCTTTGTCGTGTTTCTGACCAGCATTTTCTTTGCCTTTCGGCTTCAGTCAAACAATGAGCTTCACGGCATGCAGGCCATTGGCATGCGAAATGCTTTGGCCGTCATGCCCTTTGTCGTGTTTGCCCTGCTCATGTTCGCTGCGGACGTTTATCTCAAGTTTGAACTGCGGCCGCTGAGCCAAGTTCAGATCCAAAAGCTTGCGAACAGTGTCGAAGACGAAATCACGGTACACGACCATCAAACGGGCAAGTTTCTTGTTTTTCCCAACAACGTCACGCTTTTTGTTGAAAGGACGTCTGAGGATGGGACTCTGAATGATATCTTTGTTCATATGAACGATACGATGAACGACAACGTTTCGATCACGTTTCTGGCTGAGCAGGGAACAATCGAGTACACGGATCAAGAAAGCAGGGAGCTACCGATCATTACCCTTAACCAGGGACGCATCTACACTTACAACAGCGCAACCAAACAGAACTACAAGCTGGTTTTTAATGATGATTTGGAAATCAGCTTGAATCCTCTGACATCCTCTCCGCCCGCTCAAGAGCTGCCGCGAGGATTGCTGGCCGCCTTGCGCGAGCTGCTCAATTCCACGGACGGACCGCAGGAACGGGCAACGTTCCTGCAGAATTTCAATGACAAGGCGGCCAAGGTCTTGTTCACTTTTCTGGTCGCTCTGCTAGGGGGAGTCACTGTCGTTTACGGCACCAGTCAGCGCTGGAACATCTGGGTTTCGGTTGGATGTGCCACAATTCTGGCCTTTGGCAGCTTTTTTCTCGGCGAATTCGTCGAAGAGAGCGATCAGGTCCGAATGCTGTCATATTCGACCTATTACGTCTCGTCACTCCCTATGCTTTTGGGCATTCTGCTCATGCCGGGCTACGCTATTTTCAAGCATACACATACTTCAAGAGCAAGACGTTGAAGGCATATCTGTTAAGGAGGTTTCTTCGAAACTTCATCCTTGTTTTCTTTGTGATTGCCAGCCTGGGACTGTTCATTGAAGTCACGTCAGCGCGCGGATTGGCCGAAAGCATTGGACTTTCGACCCGAATCTGGATTCTGTCGTCTTCCCTGCTGATACTTCAGTTTGTCTTTGATGTTCTTCCCCTGATCTTTCTGTTTGCGGCAACGCTCACGACAGTCAACATGATCCAGCGGAACGAATTTTTGGCCTTTGAAGCCCTCGGACAAAAGCGTCATCATGTGGCCAACGCCCTGATCGGTTTCTCACTGGCCCTCGGGTATGGGTTCTTCATATTGATATTTAACCCCGTGATGCTTGAGGCCAACAAATTCCATGAAACAATCTTTGATACATCATCAGAGCCCAAACTGTACTTCTACGTCGGGGATCAGATTTGGATACGCTTCAAGATTGGCAACCGATCGGCATTTGTACGAGCCGATCGGTACAATTTTGACGAAAAGTCTTTTGAGAACGTCAGTATCTTTCTAGAGACCTTGAGCTCAAACGGAACGGCCGATGAAGAGACGGATTCTGTGCAACCTGAGGTCGAAACAGGACGAGGTCTGCACAATAATCAAGCCATTGAAATCTGTTATGCTGACAAGATTGCGATCACCGACGTGTCCTGGCGGTTCGAGGGCTTGCATTATTGTGAATTTGATGACGAGTTTCAGGACATTACAGTTACCCCCTTTACCCAAGCGAAGATTCCAGTCATACTGGCCAATATTTCTGCTGAAGAGATTGAGGGACTCACTGCACCCACCGACACGAACGTCTGGAATTACTTCAACATACAACGGCGGCTCGACCATCTGGGCTTTTCGTTTCGGGATCACAACATTCACTTCAACATCTTGCTAACCCTTCCCCTTCTTGTGGCCTTGATGGCCGCCATCGGAACCTGTTTTCTGCCTTACTTTGACCAACAAAACATATACTGGGGTGCATTTTGGATCGTGATCTTCGGCTTGAGCGTGTACTTTCTGAACAATCTCATAAATTCTCTTGGCAAAAGTCGGGACTTAACACCTCCCCTGATCGCCCTACTCTTTCCCCTGCCCGTGGCCATGACCATCTTCACCGTGATTGGTATCAAGGTCCTGCCCCGGATCCAAACCCGCAAGCTGTTTCTTTCCAAGATCATGAAGCCACTCAGTCTGCTCGCAGTGGCCTATGGCATGAACTGCCTTGTGTGCTACCAGTTGAATTTGGAATTGGGCAACAATTTTTGGGTGGCCTGGATATTTCCTTTATCATCGCTCGGCGTCATACTTCTCATTCCTTACATTGAAAGGCAATGGTCAGAAGAACGGCTTCTGGCTTGAGCTGTACTTCGACCAAACGAAAAACCGTACTCAGGACGCTGCTTGCCATGTTGGAACCCATGAAGCCTTCCGAACATCTGCGTGTTGACTGTGCAGGCGGTTCCTCTCGCAGCGGCATTGTGAAAAGCATAGGGATATTGACTTCTCTCTTGCTTGCTGGCGCTTTTGGAACGGCTCCGATCCAGGCCGACGAAGAATTGACTGGAACAGAGGTTGTCGCCGATGAAATCGTCCTCGGTAAAGATACCTCGTTCTCGGCTTATGGAGACGTTGAAATACGCACCCCCAATGAACTCATTCAGGCGCCCAGAATTATATTTGACGGCGAACGGCTCGAGGTTTTCGGGCCCATTCACGTAACCGACAAGGCCGGAAATGTGGCTAAATCTGAATATGGGCAGCTTTCAGCCGACTACCAGGAGATGATACTCCGGAACATCAAGGCATTTTATAACCGACGCCTGCAGATCGTGGCTGACGAAGAGCACAAGACACCCGAAGGATTCATCGTTTTCAACAATATTGCCGTGACAACCTGTACGGTATGCCAGGCCGGCGAAGAGCCCATATGGTATTTTCAGGCCAGTGCACTGATTACGGACGAGGTCGGAGAGCGCATCTATCTGAAGGATGCCAAGTTCAAGATCTGGGAGCAAACCGTGTTTTACATGCCTTGGCTGTCTCTGGCCAACCCATCCATGGGAAATGCCTCCGGCTTCCTGACTCCCGAAATCTCATTTGGCGGTGATGAGGATCTGACTGTAGTGGTTCCCTATTATCACTCGATCAGTCCTGCTACCGATCTTGAGCTGTCATTTGGTGCCAACTCAAACGCCAAATTTCGACTTGGCTACGATCTGCGACACCGCTTCGCCGGCGGCTGGATTGATGTGGCCGGTACAGCGCCCTTAAACGACCGCTCACTCATCGAGAAGGATTTCATTGTCAAAGGAGCGTGGGATGTCAACTCTGACAATCAGATCAGGTTTCTAGGTACGAACACAAGTGACACGAATGACGGGTATCCAAAGGGAGTTTTTCCTGATCGGCACAGCCTGATATTTGGTGAATACGACAACAATTCCGATTATGGTCGAACCTCTTTGCGACTTGTCACGCTTGATCCTCTCGACGATATCCATGGCAACGTGTCACACAACAATCTTGGTACATTGACCCAACTTCGTTGGCAATCACCGGATTTGCTGCCCCTTTTCGACACATTTCTCGGATTGACCGCTGAAGTAAAGTCGATCAACAATGTTCTTGATGAAGTCGACTACTCGAGTGCCTCTTTATTGGGAGAGTTACGTGCGATCACAGTATTCGATTCTGGAATCAGCATGATCAATCACGTGTTTGTCTTGGGTACAGGGTTTGACTGGAACACGGGGACTATCACTGACAATTCGACCCATGCCAAAATCGCCGTGGTCACAGACCTCAATTATCCCCTGATTTTTTCCAGTGCGAATGCTACCCACGTTCTGGAGCCTTTTGTTCAGATTGCATGGGTTGACGAGAACAATCCCAAGCTGCCCTATGCCCGTTCGCAGGACTTGCAGCATTGGCGTGAACTGGATCGCTCACGTCTCGTGACACCCTACCAGTTCAATCCCACCCCTGGTTTGGGCGATGGTCGCGAAGTCAATGTCGGGGTGAAATACTCGGTCTTTGGAGCTGACAATAAGTTTGAACTGACCATTGGCCGAACTTACAAGGAACTGCACAGGGACATGACGACCGGACGGAAAGTGTTTTATGAACAGTCAGAGCGAGAACATTACGTTGTCGAGACAAGGGTGAGTCTGGGCCCCAACCTCGACCTTAACGCCCTGGTGGTAACGAGCAATGATCTCAAGCCGGTTCGTTCGGATTTCGAAATCTACTACTCAAGGAAAAGTTATGAGTTTGGCATCTCATACGAACGCATTGACATAGACAATCAACATATTGGGGATCTGCTCGAGGCCGAGGGCCGCAAGAGCGCGTCGGATCCTGATCCGCGTGATCCCAAGGCATTGTCCCTTTTTGCAAAGGTCCCTTTGGGCGACCGATGGAGCGCTTTCACGAATGCCGACCTTGATCTGACAAGATTTGCCAACAGAACAATTGAAGCTGGCTTCGTATATGCCTATAATTGTCTGGAAATATTGGTGACCGCGAATCGGAAACTGCCCACGGCAACCAACGCACTGTCGAAAACGGACTATGGGATTCGCCTGACTCTGACCAGTCTGACTTCGGCCGCGGGCCGGAGTTGCCTGACACCGCAATGACAACAGGGTTTAAGAAATGAAACTGACGAAACTGCTGGCTCTCATCATATGCTCAAGCTTGATGTCAGCATCGGCATCGTCCGCACAATCGGACTTGTTTGGCACGGCCATATCAGTTAATGGAGCGGCCATAAGCAACTATGAGATCGACCAGCGCGTGCGCTTCTATCGGGCAATCGGCATCTCGGGAGGCTTGCGGAATTTTGCTGAAAACGCCCTCGTCGAGGAGCGCATCTATCTACAGGCTGCTGAACGTCTGGATATCAGAATCTCTAATCGCGATATTCTCGAGGGTGCTATCGAGTACGCTGGTGGCAGAAATCAGAGTCTGGAGGGCTTTCTGAACATTCTAGGCAGCAGCGGAGTGACAAAGGAATCCTACTTCGATTTCGTGCGAGCCGGCCTGGCCTGGCGACGTGTAGTCGCTGCCCGATTCGTTTCAAAGGCCCAGAGTATCGGGGTCGAAGAGGTTGATGAGCGGCTGGAGCTTGAACTCAAGCAGACCAACCGGTTTGTAAACCTGATGGAAATTGGCATCCCAGTCGACCCCAACGACCCTGAGCAGAGTCGCTTGATTGCCAATGAGATTGTTAGCCAAATCAATACGGCCGCCGACTTTTCGGAAACGGCTCGAGTCTATTCAGCGGTCAGTTCAAACCGGCAAGGCGGTCGATTGGGCTGGCTGAATTACGACGGTCTTAACCAACAGGTCTTGGATCTGATTGAGACAACTTCGCCAGGTCGTATTACTCAAACGCTTATGGTCAATGACGTAATTTATGTCTTTTTTGTTGTGGACAAGCGAACGGAGGTCTTGGGGGCCAATCCGACCGTGATTGAATTCATGACATTGCAGATGACGGCGGATGCTCAGCCGACAGCCAGTGGAGCACTCAGACAAAGTCGAAACTGCAAGGATTTCAAGGAAGCCGCCCGCGAATTTCCGGCTGAAAGTTTCGAGCATTTGCGGGTTGCGGCCGGACAGCCACTGGGCGGCTTTGAAGCAGCACTAGACAACCTTGACAACAACGAGATCACGCAAGTGACCCGAGACGAGGGAACGCTTGTCATTGTCATGCTGTGCAAGCGAGAATACGTCGCTGACAATGAGACACGGCTGGGCATACTTTCTCAGCTTCAGGAGAGGCGACTGGATCAGCTTGCTGACAGTTATCTGGAAAACCTGAAAGCTTCTGCTGTTGTTCGTCGCAAGTGATCCCATAGTCGCCCTGACTTCAGGAGAACCCGCGGGCGTTGGTCTTGAACTTTCCCTGGCTGCATGGCAGGAGTTGAGATTCTCCCAGCCGTTCTTCATCATTGCCGATCGCAATCATCTGGCCGCCAGGATCGGCTCGCATCATTTTGTCGAAATCGCATCACCCCGCGAATGCCGGGATGCATTCACTCGAAACTTGCCACTCCTCCACCAATCCTTTCCCGAGGATGCAAAGCCCGGCTATGTACGGCCCGAAAATGCTCCGGGAGTCGTCCGTTCAATCCAGACTGCTGCACGTTTGGCCACGCAGGGGGATGTGGCCGCCATATGCACAAACCCAATCACCAAAAGTGTGTTTCGACATGCCGCAGGAAAGGATTTTTCTGGCCATACCGAATTCCTGGCCGATTTATGCGATGTGCCCTTAACGGCCATGATGCTAACCTGCGAGGATTTTCGAGTTGTTCCGGTTACAGGACACATGTCGCTGGCTGAAGTTCCCCAAGCTTTGACTCTAGCGCGGCTGAGGGCAGTCATTGAGATCTGCATCGACGCACTCAAGAATGATTTTGGCGTGTCTGACCCTGTCATAAATCTGGCCGGCCTTAATCCTCATGCCGGCGAAGGAGGACTGTTTGGCACCGAAGAACAAACAATCATGATTCCAGTGATAGAGGAGTTCAATGCCAAGGGAATAACTCTTCAAGGTCCCTTTTCGGCGGACACATTGTTTCGTGACGAGATGCGAGAGCGTTGTGACCTTATTCTTTGCATGTATCATGATCAGGCGTTGATTCCGATCAAGACTCTTTTTTTTCATGAAACGGTCAACGTGACTCTGGGATTGCCGATAATACGCACCTCACCCGATCACGGCACAGCTCTGGACATTGCCGGCCAGTTCGTGGCGAACGCGTCGAGTCTGACAGAAGCCATACGTCTGGCGGGTCAACTTGCCCGAAGCCGATACGGGAATGTCTGAACAAAGCGCTTCCCTCACTCCAATTCGGGATGTGGTAGCCAAATACGAGCTCACAGCCCGAAGGTCATTGGGGCAGAACTATCTTTGTGACATCAATCTCACCAACAAAATTGCTCAGTCGGCGGGCAGTCTTCATGATAGCACTGTCGTTGAAATTGGGCCCGGACCAGGTGGACTGACTCGATCATTGCTGGATCATGGAGCCAAAAGAGTGATCGCCGTTGAACTGGACAAACGGTTTGGTCCGGCACTGAGTGATATCCGGAAGCATTATGGGGACAGATTTGAGCATGTCTGCATGAATGGGCTGGAATTCAATTACCGCACATTAGGCAACGATCCTATCCGAATTTTCAGCAATCTCCCCTTCAATTCCGGAACGAAATTCCTGATCAACTGGCTTACGGTTCCATGCTGGCCGCCATTCTGGTCAAGCTTGACTCTCCTGTTTCAAAAGGAAGTGGCAGACCGTATTGTGGCTCGGCCGCGCCGCAAGTCTTACGGTCGTCTTTCAGTCCTGGCACAGCTCCGGAGTCATCCCCAAGTTATCATGTCCATCTCCGCACAAGCCTTCACACCGGTTCCCAAGGTGAATTCGACTCTGGTCCAGCTGACGCCAAAAGCCTCACCGATCCCGGAGGACAGGATGCCGTTGTTCCAAGACGTTGTTCGTTCATGCTTTCAACACAGGCGCAAAATGATCCGGACCAGCCTGAAATCTCGGTCCGCGGACATTGATGATGCAATCAAGAAATCGGGTCTTAGCCCTAACATGCGGCCTGAACAAATACCGGTTTCAAGCTTCGTGAAGCTATTTCAGAATTTGCTGTGACCCGTTCAGGGAACGGTTTGGATTGATCTGAATTCGTTCAAATCAGTGAGTTAGATTCCGGCTTCGGCTTTTTTTCGACGGCTTCGACGGGCGCTTCAAGCCCTTGAACGGGAGCCTTCTTCCCATTGACCTGCCGGGAGTGAGCCGCGTTGCTTCGCAAGTTCTCGTTTTCTTTTTGCTTTTCTAGCAATCGAATGTAATGCTCGGCGTGTTGCGTGTAGTTCTCGGCAACGATTCGGTCTCCCCCCAGCAAAGCATCACGGGCCATTGCCTGATACTTTTCAATAATCTGGAGTGAATTGCCTCTGACCTTGCCATCGGGGCCTGAGCTTTCAAACACTCTGTTGGTCGTGTTCGATGGAGACCCTTTTCTGGACCGACCGCGAGTTCGAGGAGGTCTACTGTTTCGCATCTTTTTTCATCCCTCTATCCTTTCCGTTCAAGGTTTTGTTGCCATCACGGCAAACTCTCATGCCCGCTTTCACGAAATCCTTGTCAGCGACCATTGCAGTTGAAAGTTTCAGTTCTTTTTGATTCGGTTATACAGTCGAGTGGCAGCGATGAGAGGACATGGGCCATTCGCTACAGACATCATGGCCGCAGCTTGCGGAAACCCAAACCTCTGTTTCTCCCATCCAAGTCAGTCAGAGTGTGCTCATGCGTCAGTTTACCGGATCTGAAGACTTCCCTTACGGCTCGGTCTTGTCGGTAACCAACCTCCACGACGAGCCTTCCATTTTCTTTCAGATAGTGATGAGCACCTTTCGCTATTTCTTGAAATGCTTCGAGACCATCATGTCCAAGTTTCAAGGCAATCGCGGGTTCGTAAAATCTAACTTCCGGGCACAGTTCACTGTACTCAGTGGCAGTTATATAAGGTGGATTGGCAACAATCAAGTCAAATCCGTTTTTTTTGATTCCCGCAAACCACGACGTCTGGACAAACAAAGCTCTGTCGTGAACGTCATGCGTTCGAGCATTGTCGCGAGCCACGAGCAGAGCCGGGTTTGAGATGTCCGTTCCAACCCCCACAGCCTTTTTGTTCTCGTCAAGGAGTGATACAAGAATGCATCCGCTTCCTGTACCCAGATCCAATACGGTTTGAAATTCTTCCTCAAGGGCATGTTCGACGAGTGTCTCCGTTTCTGGACGTGGATCGAGCACATGCGTATTGACGGCAAACTTCCGACTCCAAAACTCCTTGTAACCCACAATCTTGGCAACAGGTGTCCGTCGGCATCTTTGCCGTATCATCTCGCGGTAGGTCCCGATGGTTTCAGAGTCAAGCGCCATGAACTCACTGGCTTGAAAACTGTAAATCGGTCTTTGCAGGCAATGCTCAAACAGTCTGATGGCATCTCGGTCAGGAGTGTCGACTCCTGCCTCGATGAGTTGGCGCTTGGCCCATTTCAGCGGATTGGTATTCGGTTCCATCAGGTTGCCATGTTCGCCAGTTTGAGGGCCTGGTCGTGGGTGATCAGGGGTTCAATGATCGGGTCCAGCTCACCCTCTAGAAACTTCTCCAAGGTGTACAGAGTCAGTTGAATGCGATGGTCCGTAACACGACCTTGCGGATAGTTGTATGTCCGGATGCGCTCAGACCGGTCGCCGCTGCCCACCTGCGACTTTCGTTCAGCGGCTCGTTTTCCTCTTAATTTTTCAGCCTCTCGATCATACAGCCTAGAACGGAGCACCTTCATGGCCTTGACCCGGTTTATATGCTGGGATTTTTCAGCCGAAATAACGGCAATGCCTGTTGGAATGTGCGTAATTCGAACCGCCGAGTCTGTCTTGTTGACATGCTGCCCACCGGCCCCGCTTGCGCGCATGGTATCAATTCGGATATCATCAGGTTCAATGCTGATGTCGATCTCCTGTGCTTCCGGCAAAACGGCTACTGTAGCTGCTGAAGTATGGATTCGACCGCTTGCTTCAGTGAGAGGTACCCTTTGAACCCGGTGCACGCCCGATTCATATTTGAGTCGAGCATATACCCCCTTGCCTTCTATTGTGACAGTGATTTCCTTGAATCCACCCAGAGTTGAGTCGCTGACGTCAAGAGGTTCAAATTTCCACTTGCGGGCTTCGGCATACCGTTCATACATGCGGTACAGCACACCGCTGAACAACGCCGCTTCCTCTCCTCCGGTGCCTGCTCTGATCTCTAAAACTACGGACTTTTCGTCATCGGCATCCTTGGGCAAGAGTTCAATCAGCAGTTCATCTTCTGCAATGGCTAGCTCGTCCAGCAGTTTGGCCTGTTCCTCCTCTGCCATCGATTTCATTTCTGAATCCTGAAGCAATTCATCCAGGTCAGCCAATTCAGCCAAAATGCGCTTGTATCGCTCAGTTTTTTCAACGACCGGCTTGAGGTTGTTGAACTCTTTTGAAAGCTGGATGATCTCCTCCGTGTCCTGTGTCTCGGCCAGCTGGTTCTGAAGCGACAGATAGCGTGTCTGGATCTTTTTGAGCCGTTCAAGAGGCACGTGAGGAGAATTGTCTCTGGAAGGTATCAAGCTCGTCTCCTGAAGGGCCTTAATCTTGTCTCAAGCCCGCGATGCCAGGGGAACTGGCTTGGACTCATGAAATTCGGCCGTTTTCCGGACTGCCGCACCAGGCAGTGTTTTTTATGAATTTGGTACAATATCGGCACGAAGAGTTATGAAAGACCTTTGAGAGATTCGATTTCTTGAGCTTTCTGGCGAACCAGACCTTCCAGTTCGTCAATCATCTGCTCGTTCGAAATCTTGTGCGAACTGTTTCCCGCCAGATAGACCATGCCGAAATCCTTTCCGCCTCCGGTGTAGCCCACATCGGTCATCAAGGCTTCTCCGGGTCCATTGACAACACATCCAATGATGGACAAATTGATGGGGGTCTTTACGTCGCTGAGTCGCTCTTCAAGAATTTTCACTGTCTTGATTACATCAAAGCCCTGACGGGCACAACTTGGGCAGGAAATGATGTTGACCCCGTTTGTTCGCAAGTTCAGCGACTTCAAGATTTCAAAACCGACCTTGACCTCCACCTCAGGCTCATCCGAAAGGCTGACGCGGATTGTGTCACCGATTCCACCGAGGAGAAGACTTCCCATGCCGATCGAAGATTTCACCGTGCCCGGCAACGAACTGCCGGCCTCTGTAATCCCCAGGTGAAAAGGAGCGTCGGTTTCGCGGGCCAGACCTTGATATGCCGCGATGGCAAGAAAAACATCTGATGCCTTGCAACTGATTTTGTATTCCGTAAACCCGCAATCTTCAAGGATTCTGATATGATTCAGTCCCGATTCGATCATGGCTTCAGGGCACGGCTCCCTATGTTTGTCTAGCAAATGGCGTTCAAGACTGCCGGCATTGACACCGATTCGGATGCTGCATCCATTGCTCTTGGCAGCTTGAACAACCTCACGAATCCTGTCTTTGTTGCCAATGTTTCCCGGATTGATTCGAAGACAGGCCGCACCCGCATCGGCGGCCTCCAATGCTCGCTTGTAGTGGAAGTGAATGTCTGCAATAATCGGTATGGACACTTCTGGAACAATCTCTCTCAAAGCTCGGGAAGAATCCTCATCCGGGATCGATACCCTGATGATGTCGGCTCCAGCCGCAGCGCAACGGTTGATCTGCCCGACTGTTGCGGCAACATCGGTCGTGAGCGTGTTCGTCATCGTTTGAACGCTGATTGGTGCATCACCACCAACAGGAACAGGGCCGACGAACACTGTTCGCGTTTTCCTTCGAGGAATATTCCTCCACGGCCGAATGTCGTTTTGAAACATTGATCAGTTGACGACGATGTGATCGATATTCAGAGTTTGAAGACTCTACTCTGAATTATTCGTTACTCCCGCATGGTCGGCGTTTATTTTTGCCTGCAGGGTTCTTTGGACCTCGTCCGGGAACGAGTCAATGGTGGCCACGTCATAATCGGAACTGAAATCGGCAGGGGCCAGAGCTATGTTGTCGACGACATGGCCTGTACCAATTGGACCATAGACCGTGTTCCTGTACACGAAATACAAGTTCCGGGCGTTCCCGGTCCGGAGAATTCTGCTTGCGCCTGTTTCAACAACCTCATAGGCTTGACCAGGAATCAGCGTCCGCTCCAGAAGAACCGTCCCATCTTCCTGATATACCTTAACCCAGGCCGCTTCACTCGAGACCAGATAAATCTTGTCATCAGCGGGCTGGATGGCAGTAAAATCCTCCAGGAACGCCGCGATGACATCCTCTTCTGTTTCCATTTCCTTATCAGGAGGCGAATAGACCGAAAAAATGCTGTCGTGCCCCTCCCAAGCCGATTCCTGAACATTTGCCTTGCCATATCCTGTCGGAATAATGTCAATCATGGGGTCAAGCCTCTCGTATTGCGGCAATCCCAATTCTTGCTTCCGAACAAATGGAACCTCCACCGATTCGGGGTTTTCACCGGCGCTTGAGATCAGTGAAGTGTCCTGCACCGTTGCGGTCGCGTGGGGACCAACTATGATCTGACTATATAGAGTCCAGGACAGATACGCTCCACCAGCCAGCAATCCCATGACAAGGGATACCGATGCAAACCCGACAAAAAACTCGCCCCTGAATACGTAGGATAGAACACGCCCCGTTAAATCAGCCAGAATGTTCCATGCCTTGACATATTTACCCGTCGGGTGCGGCAAATTGCCGGCAAAAGAATCATCGACGGTCGCAATCATTCCACTCCTGGAACGACGATATCCCGTTTCGGCACAAAACCGACTGTACGTAGGTTCCGGTTCCATGCCGAGATATTTGGCATACTGGAGCACATAGCTGCCGATAAGCCGGGGGTTGTTAAATGCCTCCAAATCGCCCTTCTCGATGGCGAGCACAATGTAGGGCGGCAAGCCGATTTCCTTGTTGACGTCAATCAGCGAGCGGCCCAGACTGGCTCTTTGCCCTCGCATGGCATCGCCCAGAACGAAATCATGACTGTCAAAAGTTCCATCCCAAACCGGCCTTGTTCCAGACCGGCCCGATGACTCTTTCCGCTTTCGACCAAAGGATACCGCCTGCAGCCCGTGTTTCTTGATCATTGAATTTTGGCCACCAGTTTAGATTCCTGCTCGCGAATCAACATGTGTACACGTTCACGTGAATTAACGCTAATTCTAGATGAAATGGTCAAGAAAACAAGAAAAATGTGGATAAATTCGTGAAAAGCCGTTGAAGTTCGAAACTCCGTGTCCAGTTTTAAGGCCTTTGCCGCCGTGCGGCGTATTCGACATCGACCCAGAGTGCAATTTCGTCAAACAGTTCTGACAGAGAACTGGGCGGAGCACATAGTCCCATCAACGAATCCATTATTTCTGGATCCGATATTTCCAGAAGTGCCTCAAAGGCATCAAGTTTCGGGTCGTCAAATCCCTCCAGGCAGCTGGCCGCGAACGAACCAATCAACTCACACGTTTCCCGTGTGCCTCTGTTCTGTGCCTTTTGGGACAGTTTCTTGATTCGGATCTGCCGGGCTGTCATCATGGCGAACAGACCCGGCTGTCAGGACGAAACAGATGTCAAGTCGAGCTGGTTGGACGACTTGATTTCTTCCATGGATATCAAGGCTGTCACGTTGTAGATTTTCACCTGCTGAATTAGGGCTTGGTAGAACTTGTCATAAGCCTTGGCATTCTCGACCCGGACCTTGAGAATGTAGTCGATGTCTCCGGCCAGCCGATGCGCTTCCAAAACCTCAGGACGTTCCCTGACGGCTTTCAGAAAGGAGCGTTGCCATTCGGCCTCATGTTCGGATGTACGGATCAAGACGAAAAAGCAGGCTTCAAAACCGAGTTTTTCAAAATCGACATTGATGGTAAAATTCTTGATGACTCCCCGCTCAACAAGCTTCTTGATGCGGACCCAGACCGGAGTTTTTGAGGCTCCCACATTCTTTGAGATTTTTTCCAGCTGCTGACGAGAATTGAAGAGTAAAGCCATCAAAATCTTTCGGTCAATCGTGTCGATCTTTTGCATATCCAATCTCAAATCTTGCTTATTCTTGGATATTTAGATCAAGTATTTGACAAAACTCGTTCCATTCACGCTGCGTTAACCCCGAAGTTTGATAAGCGACCCGTTCGCCTCTGTTCATTGCCTTCAGCAGACTCACCTGCTGTCTGGAGAAGGACGCTCCATTGAGCCAGTAGTCTTCAAAAGCCCGATAGGTTACGGGAACCCACAATTGAACCAGTTCAGCAATCTGCCGTGCGTAAACCCTGATTTCCCTCTGCGCATGTGCATCAGCCCGCAGGGCAATGAATTTCAACAAATTCAGCAGGTTAATCTTCCAATACCACTGGGTGTAGATATTGGCGGGAAGGTTCATTCGCGCCAGTTCACGTGACAAACCGTCTTGATTGTCGTCTGAGAGCATCTCTTCGTAATGCTCATACGCCCGGCTGCTGTCCTTGATCAAGGTTTTCAGCACTTGGTCTTTTTCCTTCTCGCTGAGCGGCTTTCCTCCACCTTGCCGGTTTGCTGAAGACTGAGCCAGCAAATATTCAGGCTCTGGAATGTAAAATTCTTGATCCAGTTTCGAATAGCGGGCTGAATACTCGTTGACTGAAGCCGTGCGATGCCTGATCCATTGACGAGCAACGAAGATCGGCAGCTTGACGTGCAACTTGATATCGCACATTTCGAACGGAGTCATGTGCTGGTGCCGCATAAGATAACGGATCAGGCCTTCATCGCTGCGAGCTTGCTTGGTACCCTTGCCATACGACACGCGTGCGGCCTGCACGATTGACGAATCGTTTCCCATGTAATCGACCACGCGGACGAAGCCGTGATCAAGGACAGGATACATCGTGTACAGTGCATTTTCCAAGCCTTCGCTGATGCTACGCAAAGTCGTGCCTTTGTCTTCCCTTGATGCCGTGATTGTCTCTTCAATTTCTGGTGAGTGTGCCATGTCGCGTGATATTTCAGTTCTATCTTCTCCAAGTTAGAAGTATTATCCAACCACTGATTGTTAACATATTAATTCTGAGGCAATTATGGTTCGGTATCTGCATACCATGGTGCGAGTGAAGGATTTGGAAAAATCCATTGGCTTTTACAAGTTGCTTGGTCTTGAAGAGATCAGGAGAATCGATAATACTGACGGCCGTTTCACCTTAGTTTTTCTGGCCCCTCCCGACCAGCCGGAATGCCCAGTTGAATTGACCTACAACTGGGACGGGGATGAAGGCCTTCCCTCGGACAGCCGACATTTTGGCCACTTGGCCTACGCCGTTGACGACATATACGAAACCTGCCGAATTCTGGCGGAAAACGGTGTTACAATCAATCGACCGCCACGCGATGGACACATGGCCTTCGTTCGTTCGCCCGACAACATCTCGATTGAACTGCTTCAAAAGGGTGAATCATTGACCCCTCAAGAACCTTGGTCAAGCATGTCCAATCATGGTCACTGGTGATCTTGAACCACGGGACGGGAGCAGCGGAGTTCCTGCAACTCGACAGGGCCGCAAGTTGACCTGTGACCCTTCTGTCAGGTTGAGCCAGTCAGCTGATATTTTTGCTTGCCGCTTGACTTTCACTGTGAACTGCTCCACATAGAACGTGTTCCGTTGGGAACTATGGTGATAAATGCGCACGGAATAACCGGATCGGACCCGGGGGCGGTACCCGGCGGCTCCACCAGACTTCTGCGGGGCCGAAATAGGATCGACGAACGTGTAAAGGTGTTGGCTTTCACTCGGTGGGGTACCGCTGTTATCGGTCCACTCTGCACAATTGCCAATGACAATCGTGCTCCGTATGCCCTAGCTGCGTAAGCTAGATCCCATACGGGAACCAGACTCTACGGCAAAAGCACTTGCTGTAGCGGGGTTTGCGGGCACCTGGCAACAGAAGCCCGCGCTTCCCTTCTCCAGCAGTTCTTGAAATCTTGCCCGGTGCCCGGAAACTTGCGAGTTTGCTTCCTGTTCAGAAACCGGGCAATCAGTTTGCGCTTCTCCCTTCGTCTGGAAGCAAGAACGACAGATCAAGAGCCCGACGAGCACAGACTCGATTGTCTTGAATTTAATTTAAACGCCGTCTCTTTATTGGTAATAAGGCTACTCTAAGTCATGCAATTATCGTTCGTTGTGACCGGGAGAAGGAATCGGTTTGGCTTCCGAAGAGTACAAGTCCAGCACAATCGATTATACGTCGTTGCTGCAAGAAGCGATGTATGGCGTCATCCGCAATGCACTGACGGTTGTCAGCAATGAAGGGGCACCCCGACATCCCGGCATCGTCGTCACATTGAATCCGCATGCCGCAGGCGTGGTGATGGATGATCACCTGAAGTCTCGGCACAGCAACGAGATGGTGATAATTCTGGAAAATTGGTTCGACAGGCTTCAGGCCGAAGATAAGGGGTTCTGGGTCACACTGAATTTTGAGAATGCGCCAGAACGGCTCTATCTCCCTTATTCCTGCATCAACAGGTTTTTTGACAAGGCCGCCCGATTCGGTTTTGAAGCATCACCTCATGTCCTCGATGCATCAGAGCCGCAAGCCCGGAATCCAGAAACTTCCAGTTGGCTTCCGGACAAAGCCGGCAAGGTCGTCAGTCTGGACAGCTTTCGCAAGAAATGATTCACGGCAACCATGCTCCGCAAAGCAGAACCACATTGGTGTCGACATGAATGAAGTACGAGTTGAAACGGACAGTTTTGGGCCCTTGGAGGTTCCGGCCGACAAATATTGGGGTGCGCAGACACAACGTTCAGTCATGAACTTTCCGATCGGCACGGAGAGACAACCTTCCGCCATTGTTCGAGCTTTGGGCATAATCAAGAAAGCGTGCGCCCAGGCCAACATGCAGTATGGGCTTCTGGACAAGAGTGTCGGCAACCAAATTGTCTGGGCGGCCGACAAGGTGATTGATGGCGGAATGGACGACAACTTCCCGCTTGTGGTTTGGCAAACCGGGTCAGGAACCCAGTCCAACATGAATGCCAACGAGGTTATTGCAAATCTTGCGATTGAACGGATGAATGGAGTGGTGGGGTCGAAATCGCCGGTCCATCCCAACGATCATGTGAACATGAGCCAGTCATCCAATGACACTTTTCCAACGGCCATGCACATCGCAGCGGCAGAGGAAGTCACACACCGGCTGGTACCCGCCTTGGACAGCCTGCATGATGCTCTGGACAAAAAATGTCAGGAATTCGACGCTATCATCAAGATTGGCCGAACACATACCCAAGATGCCACCCCCCTGACCCTAGGTCAAGAATTTTCAGGTTATCGACGGCAGGTTGAGCAAGGGCTGTCAAGACTGAACAGGTCCCTTGTCGACATTTATGAAATTGCCCAAGGGGGCACGGCTGTTGGCACGGGCCTCAACACGGTTGAGGGATGGGCCGAGCATGTCGCGGCCAACATAGCCGCGATAACCTCACTTCCATTCGTCTCGGCGCAGAACAAGTTTGAATCCTTGGCAGCCCATGATGCCATGGTCGAACTCTCCGGCACGCTGAGGACTATAGCTGTTTCATTGTTCAAGATTGCTAATGATATACGCCTTCTTGCGTCGGGTCCACGCTGTGGGCTTGGCGAACTCATCCTGCCCGAGAATGAACCGGGGTCTTCGATTATGCCGGGGAAAGTCAACCCCACTCAAACCGAAGCGCTGACGATGGTCTGCGCTCATGTGATCGGCAATGATGCCGCTGTCGGCATTGCAGGCAGCCAAGGGCACTTCGAACTCAATGTTTACAAGCCCATGATGGCTTACAATGTTCTCCAGTCAATACGACTGCTCACGGATGGGATCAATTCTTTTGTCCACAACTGTGTTGATGGCATCAAGGCCAATGAAGCTCGTATCAAGAATTTGATGCACGAGTCATTGATGCTGGTCACCGCCCTGTCGCCGCTTATCGGCTACGATAAGTCGACGGAAGTGGCCAAACGCGCTCACAAGCACGGTCTGACGCTCAAGCAAGCCGCTCTCGAACTCGGCTACGTGAAACCGGACGAGTTTGATCAAGTTGTTCGCCCTGAAAAGATGCTTGGCCCGAGGAAACTGCCATAATCCACTCCCTGACCTTGGACTTTTTTCTTTCCGGATCTGTTTGGGCGTCCTTGCAAGTTTCACAGGGCCGAGCTATTGCTTCATTAATCGGCGTAAGACAACTTTACATTCATAAGGACGCGCAACGCAATTCTTGAGATGTACCATGGCTGACCTTCCCGAAAGTGCCCAAGTTGTCATCATAGGTGGTGGAGCAGTTGGGGTATCGTGCCTGTATCATCTCGCACGGGTCGGGTGGCACGATGCGGTGCTGCTGGAAAAGAATCAACTTACTGCCGGCTCAACCTGGCATGCAGCGGGAAACGTCCCAACTTTTTCTCCAAGCTGGTCAATCATGAATATCCAGCGCTACTCGTCCGAACTCTATCGCACCTTGGGCGAGTTGACCGATTATCCCATGAACTATCACGTCACAGGCTCCATTCGCCTGGCTCACACTCAGAACCGTATGATGGAGTTCTCCCGGGCCTGCGGGATGGGAAAGTATCAGGGAATGGACTTGTCGATCTTGGATTTGCATGAGATTAAGCAAAAATACCCCTTCATTGAGACACACGATTTGAGGGGGGCATTATTTGATCCTTACGATGGTGACATAGATCCCGCGCAACTGACGCAGGCCTTGGCCAAAGGAGCCCGAGCGCTCGGAGCCCGAATTTGTCAAAACACCCATGCCGTGGGAGTGGCCAGACTTAACAGTGACTGGGTCGTGCACACCTCAGAAGGAGCCGTCAAATGCGAGATCGTGGTCAATGCCGCCGGCTATTATGCTCAAAGGGTCGGTGACTTTTTTCTTCCCTTCGGGGGGCGGAGAGTTCCCATGGCCACAATGAGTCACCAATATATACTGACTGAAGAAATTCCCGAACTGGTCCAGTGGTCAAAGGAAGAAGGTCGAAAGCTGCCTCTCCTCCGCGATGTCGATACCTCATACTATCTCAGACAAGAAAAGCATGGCTTGAACCTGGGACCATACGAAAGCAACTGCAAGGCCCACTGGGTAACACCAACGGATCCCATGCCCGAGGACTTTTCGTTTCAACTGTTCGAAAGCGACATGGAACGGCTGGATCACTACATTGACGATGCCTGCAGGCGAGTTCCCGTTCTAGGCAGCGGCGGCATACGGAACGTCGTCAATGGCCCCATACCCTACACTCCGGACGGCAACCCCCTGATTGGACCCATGCCCGGTGTTCAGAACGCTTTCGAGGCCTGCGCCTTTACCTTTGGAATTGTTCAGGCAGGAGGAGCGGGCAAGGTTCTGGCTGAATGGATTGTTGAAGGGCAGACGGAATGGGACATGTGGTCATGCGACCCAAGAAGATTTACGCAGTACGCCGATCATGAATACTGCGTCGCAAAGGCCATGGAAGTTTATGGCAACGAGTATGCCATTCACTACCCATATCATGAATGGCCCGCCAGTCGAAACAGGAAACTGTCACCAGTTCACGAGAAGATATTGGCTTTGGGAGGACAGATGGGGTCCTATAACGGCTGGGAACGGGCCAACTGGTTTGCCTGTCATGACGACGATGTCATAGAATCTTCGACACTTACTTGGGAGCGCAAGGGACCGTGGGAACCGCGCATCAGGGAGGAATGCCGAACTGTCAGTGAAGCTGTGGGCGTGCTTGACTTGCCGGGCTTCAGCCGATTCACGCTGAAGGGAACTGGGGCCAGCACATGGCTGGAAAGACAGATCACTGGTCGACTTCCGACCGTCGGGAAGATGAATCTGGCCTACTTCGCTAACGGCAAGGGGCGCGTGGTAACTGAAATGTCCGTCTTGCGGCATGATGTCGACACCTTTACCTTGATTGGCGCGGCAGCAGCTCAATGGCATGACTGCGACGTGCTGAGAAATGCTCTTCCTACCTCCTTGGATCTTGCCGACATGACCGAACAGTTTTCAACGCTGATTGTTTCGGGGCCGAAATCTCGTGAGTGTCTGGTCAAATTGTCGGATGGCGATTGTGAGTTGTCATGGCTAAGCATCCAGAACGCAAACGTTGCGAACCACAGGGCCATGTTGGTCCGAGTCAGTTTTGCCGGCGAGCTCGGTTGGGAAATACACGCCCCCAACGAGAGCATTCCATCCATCTATGATGCCCTGTTGGCTGAAGGTGCCCAGCCTTTTGGGATGTACGCTTTGAACTCGCTCCGGATCGAGAAGTGCTTTCGTAACTGGAAGAGCGACCTCTCAACCGATTATTCGATGTTCGAAAGTGGTTTGGAACGCTTCGTCAAGTTGAACAAGGAATGTAAGTTTCCTGGCAAAGAGGCCCTGTTAATTGAGAAACAACGCGGGAAGAACCGGACATTTGTAGCTCTGTCGGTTGAACAGGACAGATTCGATACCCCTTATATGTCCACCGTTTGGTTCAATAGTGAAATTGTTGGCGAAACGACTTCTGGAGCTTGGGGGTATAGAGTCAACAAGAATATTGCCCTGGCCATGCTTCGACATGACTTGGCCACGCCCGGAACGCTTGTTGAGGTTGAAATTTTTGGCACTCTGTATGCCGCTCGAGTGGAAGGGAGCCGAGCCGTCTTCGACCCGGATCATCAAAGGTTACGAGCTTAGACAAGCAGTATCGTGCTTTGGGGGAATTGAGATTTCATGACTATGGATTCTATTCCGGCTCAAGCTTCGGCCGTGATCATTGGCGGCGGTAGTGTCGGATGCTCTGTGGCCTATCATCTGGGCAAGTTAGGATGGAAGGATGTTGTACTTCTTGAACGGAAACGACTGACCAGCGGAACAACCTGGCACGCGGCCGGCTTGATTGCTCAGCTGCGAGCAACGGCCAATATGACACGGTTGGCCATGTATTCGCAAGAGCTGTACAGCAGCATGCCAAAAGAGACCGGCATCGCAACGGGATTCGTGCGTACCGGATCCATAACCATTGCCTTGACGGAAAATCGAAAGGAGGAACTTTATCGATCGGCCTCCATGGCTCGGGCCTTTGGAGTTGAAATCGAAGACATATCCCCCTCTGTGGTCAAGACGAAATACCCCTATCTCAACACCGAGGATGTCAAGGCCGCCGTATATTTGCCGCTTGATGGTCAGGGGGATCCGTCCAACATTTGCCTGGCACTGGCCAAAGGAGCGCGCCAGATGGGTGTCAGCATCTTTGAGAACGCCAAGGTTACAGGCTTCAAGAAAAATGGGCGCCAGGTCACGTCTGTAACATGGGAAACCCTAACGGCCAGCGGGCAAATCGAGTGCGATTATGTCGTCAATTGTGGCGGCATGTGGGGACGTGAACTGGGCCGATGGGCTGGAGTCAACATCCCACTGCATGCCTGTGAGCACTTTTACATCGTGACCGAACCCATTGAAGGCCTGACCCAGCTACCGGTCCTCCGAGTGCCCGATGAGCATAGCTATTACAAGGAAGATGCAGGAAAACTCCTAGTTGGAGCCTTTGAGCCCATCGCCAAGCCATGGGGCATGAGTGGTATTCCTGACAACTTTGAATTCGATCAGCTCCCCGAAGATTTCGATCACTTCGAGCCAATTCTGGAAAAGGCCATTCACAGAATTCCCGTGCTCGAAACAGCGGGCGTCCACACTTTCTTCAATGGGCCCGAAAGTTTTACTCCCGATAATGCCTATCACTTGGGACAAGCCCCGGAACTTGACAATTACTTTCTGGCCTGTGGCTTTAATTCCGTTGGCATCGCGTCAGCCGGTGGGGCGGGGATGGCATTAGCCCAATGGATGAATGATGGTGAGAAGCCCTTTGATCTGGGCGATGTCGACATAGCCCGCATGCAGCCTTTCCAAGGAAACAAGACGTATTTATATCATCGAGCATCCGAAGCATTGGGGCTGCTCTACGCCGATCATTTTCCGTTTCGTCAAAAGGCTTCGGCCCGCGGGATACGACGCTCCCCTTTTCACCGCCAGCTTCTGGAGCATGGTGCTGTCATGGGCGAACTGGCCGGCTGGGAACGGGCCAACTGGTTTGCCCGAAAGGATCAGGTGGCGGAATACCAATACAGCTGGCAGCGGCAAAACTGGTTTGACAACTGGCGAGACGAGCATTGGGCCATTCGGACCAATATGGGTCTCTATGACATGTCGTCGTTTGGCAAGATATTGATTCAGGGAAAGGATGCCGAACAGTTCCTGAATTACGTCTGCGGAGCCAGCGTTTCGGTGCCTCCGGGCCGAATTGTCTATACACAGATGCTGAACTCCAGAGGAGGAATAGAGGCCGATGTGACCATCTGCTGTCTGGTCGAGCAGAAGTTTCTTATGGTCACTCCGGCTGCCACGCGGCATGCGGACCAGACTAGACTCGAGAGATTCGCTACGGGCTACAATGTCGTGATTACCGATGTCACGGCGGCTGAGGGGGTCTTGGCTCTTATGGGGCCCAATTCACGCCGATTGATGGAAGCAATATCGTCTGACGACTTCTCGAACTCAACCTTTCCCTTTGGGACCGCGCAAACAATCGAAGTCGGATTGGCCACTGCCCGTGCCCACAGAGTTTCCTACGTGGGTGAACTGGGGTGGGAAATCTACATACCAAGCGACATGGCACCGCATGTCTTTGAAGCCATTGTCCAAGCCGGCGAATCACTGGGTTTGAAACTATGCGGCTTGCACATGATGGACAGTTGCCGAATTGAAAAGTCTTTTCGGCACTTTGGGCATGACATCACACCGGAGGACCACATTCTAGAATCCGGACTGGGCTTTGCGGTCAATTTGACCAAACCGGATTTTATCGGGCGCGATGCTGTCCTGAGGAAGCAGAACGATGGCCTTGACCGTTGTTTGCTTCAGTTTTTGCTCGAAGATGACGGTCCCCTGCTCTACCACAATGAACCCATCGTCAGAGACACTCAGATTGTGGGATATCTGACTTCAGGCAGTTATGGTCATTTCCTTGGTGCAGCAGTCGGGCTTGGGTATGTGCCACTAGCGGATGGCGAGTCGGCAGATGATTTGCTTCGCTCGAATTACCAGATTGAAATTGCTGGCGCAAGAGTCGAGGCCACCGCCAGTCGCCGGCCGCTTTACGATCCAGCACAGAAGAGGATGAGGATTTGATCCGTGAATGCCCCGAGGGCATTTAACCCATCAACGCCAGAAACGGCATGTTTTCAATCAACCAGAACGAAATCAGGGTAAAGCGATTTGTCAGCAGCAAAAGACCAACTCCAATCAGGATCAAGCCAATCGTCTTCTCAATCACAGCCATGTGACGCTTCATGCGATGTGAAAACCGGATAAAATGCCCGATAAATGCCGCGGAAAGAATGAACGGCAGCCCAAGCCCCAGAGCATAAATCCCAAGAAGGGCCGTTCCTCTGGCAACGGAATCTTCCTGGGCTGCCAACGACAGAATGGCTCCCAGCTGCGGACCGATGCAAGGAACCCAGCCAAATGCAAACGCCAATCCTAGTACAAACGCGCCAAGGTATTTGCCGCCGAACCGATCGATGGTGAAACGGTATTCACGGTCCAGGGCAGCAATTCGAAACAGGCCGAGAAAATGCAGTCCAAAAACGATGATGACGCCGCCCGCTACCTGTCCAAACAGTATCTGGTTCTGAATGAACAGCCGCCCAAGGGTCGAAGCCGAATAGCCCAGAAACAGAAAAACGACCGAAAGCCCTAACACGAAAAGAGTCGCTGCACAAATTATGTGCCCGCGCGCTCTGTGATCCTCAATTTCAGAAAAGGACAGGCCGCTCAAGAATGCCAGATAGGGAGGAACAATCGGTAAGATGCAGGGCGACAGAAAACTCAGCATCCCGGCGCCGAATGCTACCAGAATGGAAAGTGTCATTCCGGAATCGTATATTTCGACACCAAACATTGATAACGCTCAGCTTGAGACAAGATGGACAACAGAACGTATCGTACGCATGGTTATCAACAATAAAATTCAAATTCTGGTTATCGAGCCCGAGTGGTCGTGATGGTTCATAGGCTGAACGCTCTCGGTCTGTTATGCCCGTTGCCGGTCCTGAAGCTTCAAAAGCGAATCCGTCAAGTGCGGCCGGGTGAATCGCTGGTTGTTGTTGCTGATGACCCCGCGGCCGTGATCGATATACCTCACTTTTGCCAAGAACATGGGCACCGACTTGTTGATTATGTTCAAGTCGGCCATCATTGGGAGTTTCAAATTCAAAGACGACAACTCGATGATTCCTGAACGCGTTGTCAATGTGATGACGGCTAACTGTTCAACGCGTGGCCATGCTTGTGCCGAATCACCTCAAGCAGTTCCGTTCTTCTGGTCATGGCCGCTTCGTAATTCTGTTCCCAAACAGGACCAAATCCTCGGACCTGGAGCGGCAATCTGGCGAGCTCCATGACTTCGTCGGGTACTTCGGGGCGGTCGAATCTGCGGAGCAAGACCATGTCTTCCTTGTACGTTGCCAAAAACTGTCTTTGCAACTTGCGCTCGATCAAATTACGAAAAGGATCCAGGCGTGTTCCTCTGAGTCGCTTCATTCGGACAAGAAGACGAAAGGCATGAATGATCCAAGTGCCAAACTGGTACTTCTTCGGTCGACCATTGACATCCTTTTGGGCAAACAGAGGTGGTGACAAGTGGAAGGTGACGCTTTGGGTTTGCTCGAACTTCTCTTGCGTTCGTTCCAGGGTTTTCAGATGTAGCCGGGCCACTTCATATTCATCCTTGATGGCCAGCACCTTGTGGTAGCTCAAGGCCACGGCCTCCTTGAGTGCCGGAGAGTCAAAGCGTTCGACATCTTGCGCATACTGATCGGCCAATTCTTCATTCTGGTAGTCGACAAGGTGATTCTTGCGAAACTGAATGGGGTCGGTGAGTCGTGATGCCGAATCATCCGCTACGGGCGACCTCACTGCCTCGACCGCTCGTGGATCGCTGGCCAGCCACCGCCCGATCTGAAAAGCCTGAATATTTTCGTCTGGATAGGCCCCGTTCAACTCGATGGCGCGGGTCAGGGCCTCAAAACTTAACGGTATGTATCCTTTTTGCCAAGCGAAACCCAATATCAGCGTATTAGAATAAATCGAGTCACCCAGCAGAGACGTAGCTAAGCCGGACGCATCAAACGTATCGACATTCAACGACCCGACCGCAGACTTGACTCTTTGAACCAGAGCGGCAAGAGGTATCGCAAATTCGGTGTCGCGGGTGAAATCCCCTGTCATGATTACCGAATTGTTCAAAACCACCTTCGTGCGGTTGGTATTCATCAGGTTGGTGGTATCGGAAGACGCGGTCACGATTGCATCACCGCCGATAATGCAATCGGCCTGGCCATGCGCGACTCGAATCGCCGTAATGTCCGCAATGTCACGGCCGATGCGACAGTGGATGGAGACCGCCCCGCCCTTTTGTGCCAATCCAGCCATCTCGATGACTCCAACCCCTCTATGATCAAGATGGGCAGCCATTCCGAGCACGGCGCCAATCGTAACCACACCGGTTCCGCCAACACCGGTAATGACGATGTTGAAGGTTTTGTTGATTGTGGGAAGTCGGGGTTCGGGAAGATCGGGGATGGCAATCTTTTGCACAGCATCTTTTTTGGGGATGGCCCCTTTTAATGTGACGAAGGATGGACAAAAGCCGTTGACACAATTCAAGTCCATGTTGCACGTAGACTGATCGATCGCTCGCTTGCGGCCCAGTTCAGTTTCAACGGGCACAATGGATACGCAGTTCGACTGAACGCCACAATCACCGCATCCTTCACACACGTCCGTATTGATGTATACCCGCTCGGAGATTGCAGGAAACTTTCCACGCTTTCGCCGCCGCCGCTTTTCGGCTGCACAGGTTTGCAAGTAGACGATGGCCGTCACTCCGGGAATATCCCGGAACCTCTTTTGGACCTCGTTCAAATGTTCCCGCGGATGGATTTCTATGGAAGCGGGATACTGGGTCCGATCGACCGCTTCCTTTTCATCGTAGACCAAGGCAACATTTTTTATGCCAATGGCAAGGAGTTCGCTTGTCACTTGACTGGCCGTCAGATTGCCGTCGTTGATCTGTCCACCGGTCATGGCCACGGCGTCATTATAAAGAATCTTGTAGGTCATGTTGACACCGGACATGACTGCGGCCCGAATGGTTTGCAATCCGGAGTGGTTGTAGGTTCCATCGCCTATATTTTGAAAGACATGGCCTGTTTTGGAAAATGGTGCCTCGCCGATCCAGTTGGCCCCCTCGCCTCCCATGTGCGTGAAGCCCAGGGTGTTGCGGTCCATCCATTGGACCATATAGTGACAACCGATGCCGGAATAGGCTCTGGACCCCTCCGGGATTCGGGTTGAAGTGTTATGGGGACAACCTGAACAAAAGTATGGGTCACGAGAGACACTGCTGGGCAAATTGCTCATTTGAGTCTCTTCTTCCAATTGGGCAAGGGCTGCGTTCAGCCTGTCCGTTGCCAAGCCCTCTTCGTCAAGAACGCGGCCAAGACCCTTGGCCATGATCACCGGGGTGAGCTCCATTTTGGCGGTAAACAGTATGTGGCCTTGAGAATCTCGATGGCCGAAAACCCTGTGACGGTCTCGTTGGTTGAAAATGATTTCCTTGATTTGGGCCTCAATGAGCTTGCGCTTCTCTTCAAAGACGATAATCAGTTCGAGACCTGCGGCCCATTCCATGATCCCCTTCTGATTCAGAGGCCAGGTCATGCCCACCTTGTAGGTGGTGATCCCAAGACTTTCGAGTGTGCTTTCGTCCAGCCCCAGCAACTGGAGGGCGTGAAGAAGGTCCAGCCAGTTTTTGCCGGCGGCTACCAGCCCGACCTTGGCCTTGGAGTTGCCGGTCATTCGACGGTCAAGGCTGTTGACATGAGCAAAGGCTTCTGCCGCATAGCGCCGATGATCAATGATGCGCGATTCACGTTCTTGTGGAGTATCCCATATACGAATGTTCAGGCCGCCCGGAGGCATTTCGAACTGGGGTGTTCGAAGTTCAAGCCGGTGAGGGTTGGCATCGACCACTGCAGTGGATTCAACTGTTTCCTTGACACATTTCAGACCAACCCAATTGCCCGAAAACCGAGACAGGGCATATCCAATCACTCCATAATCAAGAATCTCTTGTACTCCGGCCGGCGCAAGAACGGGTATGTACGCATCGAGCATGGCGACATCCGACTGGTGCAGCGTAGTCGAACTCTCTCCCGTATGATCATCTCCTAGAGCCAGGACCACACCCCCATGCCGGGAGGTGCCCGCCATGTTGGCATGACGAAAGACATCGCCGGACCGATCAACTCCGGGCCCCTTGCCATACCAAAGGCCAAAAACTCCATCGAACTGGCCCTCTCCCCTGAGTTCGGCCTGTTGTGTACCCCATATGGCGGTGGCAGCGATATCCTCGTTGAGGCCAGGTTGAAATATGATATCCGCTGCGGCCAGGCGATCTTTCTCCCGTGACATGTTCAAGTCGACGCCCCCTAGGGGTGAACCCCGATAGCCTGAAACATAACCTCCCGTATTGAGACCGGCCTCTCGATCGCGTGTTTTCTGGTTGAGCAACATCCGAATCAGCGCTTGTGTGCCGTTCAGCAGAACTTTATCCTTGCCAAGATCATAGCGGTCGGACAAAGTTACGTCATGAATCAGTGAAGAATCAGCTGCTGTTTCCAACATTCGAATTACGGCCTTTGGCTATTGCGGCATGACAAGGACATTGGACATCCCGAAATGAACCTCGTTGCCGATCTGAAAATTATCAGGCTCAGGAAGGGCACGGGCATTGAAATACCCAGTATATCAAAAAACTTGTGCCCAGACGGTCGCTTTCTTACCACAGAAATTATCAATTGACACCAATAGATTCCATGCCCATCGCAAACTGCTGCCATGGCGTGGTCATGGATACATTTTAGGAGAAGACCGTTGAGCAGGAGTTTTAACAGGGTTGTTGCCTTTCTGGAAGGGCATAAGGTCGAATTCACGACGCGCAAGACATCTGAGACCGCTCGAACGGCTCACGAGGCCGCTGCAGCGATTGGCTGTGAACTCAGCCAAATATGCAAGTCGATTGTTTTGCACATGCCAGGCGACGATCAGGTTGCAGCGTTCATCACGTCTGGAATCAACAAAGTTGACATGACCAAGGTTGAGGGATTGCTGGGGCAGCCCGTACGGTTGGCCGGAGCGGACCTTGTTCGGCGTAAGACCGGCTTCGTCATTGGCGGGGTTCCTCCTTTTGCCCATGCAGAACCCGTTCGCTCCTTCATGGATCCGCTTCTTCTGACTTTCAGCATTGTTTGGGCTGCCGCCGGCACTCCCTATCATGTCCTCGGCATGGATCCGAACGTGCTCAAGTCGATTTCCAAGGCTGAAGTGCAGGAATTTACCGAGTCGCCGAAATCATGAAATGGGTTGGGGAAACGCACAGACATGACAGTCATCGATCGCGGCTTCCGTTTTGTCCGTAGAAGTCTCTGACAGCCCTGGCTGGAGGGTTCTCGCCTTTTGAACTTGATGCACTCAGCTTGTCCATGACGACCTTAAAGGCATCCAGTTGCTTGTGGACAGCCTCCGGATTGGAAAGAAGACAACGGACTTCCCTGTCGACATTCGACACATTGAAATCTTTTCCCAGGCATTCCGGAACAACCTTGGTTCCGGTAATCAGGTTGATCAGCGTCACGGTCTTGATTAGCAACATTTTCTTGATGATCGCACGCGAGAGCCAGTTGTTCAGATCGTAACCGATAACCATCGGCGTATTGCTCGCCGCCAATTCAAGAGAAACGCTTCCCGAAGCGGCCATCGCCAGCTTGCTGCGCATGAACAGCGCTTGCTTGCATCCTTCGACAGCGGCTGTGGAAACGGTTCGGGGGTCAAAAAGCTTGACTTGTTCCGGCCAGCCATTGCGCGGATCAATCACATCGTCAGCAATGTTCAAAGCCACAACCAAAACCGGCTGCAAGGCTGGATAATCACGCAACAGATTTCGGAGCACTTCCGAAAATACCGGAATTGAGCGCCTGATTTCTGTTCTTCGCGAACCGGGCAGCACCAGCAGGATGTCCTTGTTCGGGTCCAGCCTCAACACTGAACAAGCTGCATTGACCTCTTCATGGGATGGTGGTGTAACGCGTGTTATGGGATGACCTACAAAAGTGCTTGATACCTGGTTCTGGCGCAACACTTCATTTTCGAACGGAAACAGATTCAGGACATGATCGTAGCATTTCCTGATATTCAATATTCGTTTGGGACGCCAGGCCCAAACGGTCGGCAAGACATAATGGATTAGAGGCTGCGTGTATCCGCGGCTTTTCAACCCTCTGGCGATCCGGATGGAAAAGTCCTGATTGTCAACGGTAATCACCAAATCGTAATGTCCCCGAATGACTGCATTCAGGACCCCATTTTTCAGTCGTTGAAGTCTTGGGTAGTGGGCCAGAACTTCAACCAGTCCCATGACGGTTAATTCTTCATAGGAAAAAAGGGGCTTGAGACCGTTTTCTAACATCAAGGGGCCACCCACGCCATGAAATTCCAAATTGGGATAGTAGGTGATCAACCCAGCCATAAGTTCAGCTGCAAGCCGATCGCCTGACGGTTCGCCGACAACGACGAATACTCGCTTGAGAGTTATGGACTCTTGACCTTTGACCAAATGAAAAGTCCTTCGGAATTGGCCTGATTGATGACCTTTGGCTTGTCCAGTATGATTGTTCGCATTGATTCGACAACGATGCCGGCCAATCCCAGTTCGGCGACCAATTTTATCGTTCTCAGGCCGATTGTGGGCAAATCGACTCGTAGGTCCTGATGCGGCTTGGTTGCCTTGTAAAGCAATCCGCCAGGCTTGGCTTCTGGCCCGGCAACATTGAAAAACCCCTTGAGCGACTCCAGCATCCAGTCGGTGCCAAAACTTGTTTCGATACCCCAGCAAACTTGATGCCGGATGACGGCAGCCTGTCCGACATCGACCCGACCGAGCGCGGCAACAATGTCTTCGGCTCGTTCAGCATCCCTTTCGTCAACTTCGTCTGGCAGGGCTGTAGTCAGGACACCAGCATGGTCTATGATATCCGGTACAATTTCATTCAGTCCCCACACTTTGTAACCCAACCCTTCAATGAGTTGAATGAAGTTTCTGAGGACCCTGTCATCACCGGCTGCCAAGTTTATGTCGCCTTGTGCCGGCACGGCCGCATCCACATGCACGGCCTGACGATTCACACCTCCGGCCAGGACAATGTCGGTTGCTCCTTCCGCCTTGCAGATATTCAGTTCGGTCAGAAAATTCTGCAGCCCGACGAAGCGGCAATGTGGATCAAGATAGGCATGATTTGAGCCGGGAAGAGACAAGATTCGAGGCTTGATATCTTGTTTGGCGAGCGCACGATAAACAAGTTCCGGTAGGGGGCCGAAACCTCCGACAATGACAAAGGAGGCAGGCAATGGCAAACCTCATCCGGAATTTAGCTTGGGCATGAGAAACTCTCTCTTGCTGTCGGCGCGACAGAACCGAACGATTTCCTGAACCAGAGAGTCGCTGGAATATCGGGACTGTATCGCCGCGATGGCCTCCATGAATGTCCCCCTGTAGTTGCCGATAAACAAAAAGGCCTCCTTCAACTCGTTGATCCGGTCTCGCGGAACGCCACTGCGAATCAATCCCGTATAGTTGATGTTGGTCAGCTCTCCCTTCGGGTTGTCGACGTAACCAAACGGAATCACATCACGCCGAACCAGTGTCACGGCTGAAACAAAGGCTTCCCGACCGATTCGTACAAATTGATGAACTCCGCTGAGACCACTGATTCGTACCCCATCTTCGACAATGCTATGCCCCCCAAGCGCGACCTGATTGGCCAAGACTACATTGTTTCCTACCGTAGCGTCATGACCGACATGCGACCCCGTCATGAACAGGCAGTCGTTGCCGACGCACGTAAGCCCTCCGCCATTGGTGGTTCCGGTATTCAGCGTTGCACCTTCCCGAATGCTGTTGCGCTTGCCGACGATCAGGCGCGTTTTTTCGCCCGCATACTTCAAGTCCTGAGGAATCTCGCCTACGCAGGCATACTGATAGACAGTGGTGTCCTCGCCGATTTCGGTCCGCCCCGTGACCGTGGCAAAAGGCTTGATATGAACGCCGTCATGCAAAACTACCTCGTCACCAATGGACGCATAAGCTTCAATGACGCAGTTTCGACCTACCTGAGCCGTGGAAGAGACGATTGCTGTCGGATGGATCCGGACTGTTGGATCAGACAACGGCCTGCTATTCATCAAGCGATTCCCAAACGGCGGTGATGACCGCCTCAGCTACAGAAGTCGAAGCGACGATGGCCGTGCCTTGGAATTTCCAGAAGTGCCCTCGGTGCCGGACGACCTTCATGTGCAGTTCAAGATTGTCGCCAGGAACAACCATCTTGCGAAACTTGGCCTCATCAAGAGCAACCAGATAGATACCGAGCTTTTTGTCAATCATGTCCAGGGTATAGTTGACTATTACGGCTGAAGTTTGGGCCATGGCCTCAAGCACATATACGCCTGGCATGATTGGATTGTCCGGGAAGTGTCCCTGAAACTGGGGTTCGTTTTGGGTTATGCACTTGTGCCCGATTCCTCCTTTCCATTTCTCGATTCGAGTCACCTTGTCAAGAAGCAAAAGAGGATACCGGTGAGGTATCATCCGCTTGATCATTGACAAGTCAGCGAGTTCCAGAATTTCTTCGACCATTTTTGTCATATGTATCCATTACTGTCCATTGGCGGGCTGCGAGCCTTCATCAGCCGAGCGTTCAATTTGGGCATACTCCCAAGGATCAGAATACGACCTCAACCGGGTGCCATCGCCAATCTGACCGTTGATGTAGTCGATCAATACGGCGGTTATGTCCAGAGTGGTCGAATACCAGAATACATCGTCTTGCGTCAGCACCAGACGGAACCCTATAGCTTGGCTTAATTCGTCCATATATTGATGGACAATGCTCTGAAAATCAGTTCGCTGAATGATCTCCCAACTGTCGATCAAGCCTTCCTTTTGATCTTGTTCAATACGAATTCTGACGACCTTGTCGTCAAAATCCTGGGCCAATTCAAGAAAACTGGGATCTTGCTGCATGTCTGCCAATCGCCCTTCCTGTTCGATCAGTTTCTGCGTAATTGAATCGTTTTCTCGCTTCAAGTCGGCCAGCACCAATGCAAGCTGTGCCGCCACCCTTTGACCATATTCCGAACTTCGATAGAGCACATCCATATCGATCACGACTTCTTGAGGCAGAACGGGAAGATAAAAATTTCGGGTTTTCCCTGCTTCTTGGGGCAGACCCGTATCTGGGCCCAGACCCACGCTCAGGACAATCCCGAGAACTGCTCCGCGAAACAGTCGAGACATTTAGAAGGAGGACGATATCGTGAGTTCAAAGTTCTGCTTCTTATCGCCGTCATAGATCTTGACAGGTCTGGAAAAGTTCAGTCGCAGTGGCCCGACCAATGTATCGACAAAGATGGAGAATCCTACGCTCGACCGCAACTTGAACGAATCGTCTACCAGCAAGTCATTCTCTCGTGCCGGAGTACAGGTGCTGCAGGCCGGAATATCAACCTTCTGATCCAGTCCCCAAATGGAACCCATGTCAAAGAACAGTCCACCCGTTACCCCGGCATCATCGGCAAAACCCAGGGGGAACTGGGCCTCCAAACGGAGGGCAGCAAAATAATTGCCGCCAAGGGCCTTGCTGTCAGCTAGGGTGCGAGGGCCAATCCCATAGGGAGCAAAACCCTTGAGGATCTTGCTGTTGGTCTGAAATCGATCGATCAATTTTGTTCCGGCACCATTGCTCTGGACGACACCGCCTTCTAGCGTACCGGAGAAAACCCAGTCGGAACCCAAGGGCGATGAACGAGCCGTAATCAAGGCCGTTGTGCGTAGCGTGTTATGCGAGCCGTTGGCCAAGAAAACCGTCTGGCTGAACCGTCCGGCGATTCCGCTGTTTGGTGAGTACCCTTGCGCGATACGGTTGAACACATAACTGTACCCGAAACTGAACTGGCGAGTGACGTGCTTGGCATCGGGGCCGACATCGTTGCGCAGAATCAGCGATGAGCCACCATAGATGGTAGAGGAAAAATCGGTGTAGCCAAAATTCAGATTCAGGCGACTTGTCTCGTTCAAGGGAAAGCCGATGCTGGAATACAGGGTAAACTCGTCCACGTTAACGATATCATCGTTCTGACTGTTTTTGCGCCACCCCACGATTCCCTCGAAACTGATATCCTGATCAAACAAGCGCGGCTCAAAGAACGATACATAGGCATCACGAGAATCGGATCCCGCTTCCAGGGAGAAGGTGAGAGTCTGTCCGCGGCCCAAAAGGTTGCGCTCGGTCACGCTGACCTTGCCGGAAAACTTTGTTTCCTTGGAGTAGCCGACCCCAAAGGAGAGGCTTCCGGTCAAGGCCTCATCAACATCGACCCGAATGACGGATTGAGTGGGCGATATCTCGCGTGCGGTGACCTCCACCTGATTGAAAAAGCCCAAGGCCTGAATTCGGGCCTCGGCCCGCGAAATCGCTTCCGGATTCAGTGGATCCCCTTCAACGGTCTGGAATTCGCGTCGAATGACCCGATCCAGAGTCGTCGTGTTACCCTCTATGTCGATGCGTTCAACAATGATTCTTGGTCCACGATCAATGAAAAAGTTGACATCAATGGTGTTGTCGTCATTGATCTGCGTCTGGGGTGTCACCCGGATGAAGTTGAGACCCAGCTCGGTGGCGTGAAACTCCAGCCGACCGACAGAATCCTGCAGTGTCACCGGTGAGAAGGTCCTCCCGGTCTTGATTCTCGAAACCTCAAGAAATTGTTCGGGATCCACCTCCTCAATGTCACTGGAAGCGGTAATTTCACCATAGGAATATTTCTGTCCCTCATTGACCAGGAACGTGATCAGAAAGGCATCCCTCTCCCGAGTCAGTTCGGGCGTGACCGATTCGACTTCAAAGTCGATATACCCGTTGGCCAGATAAAAGTCTCTGAGCAATGTCTTGTCTAATTCCAGACGTTCGGCAAGGTAGGTGTCTTTTTGGACAAAGGCCCGCAGGAATGTGGCCTGCTTGGTACCTAGCACCCGCCTTAGCCTGCGGTCGGAGAATGCGCTGTTGCCGACAAAACTGAGCCGCTCGATCTCGACAACGCGCCCCTCGGCAATTTCAAAGACTAGATCCACGCGATTGTCCCGACGCCGGATAATCACCGGATTGACCGAAGCGGCAAATCGACCCCGGGAATAATACAGCAAAGATATGGTGGCGGCATCATTCTCCGCGTTGGAAGGCAGGTAGACCTGCCGGGGTTTGGTGGAGATCACGGCCTCAAGATCCTTGTCCTTGATCCTTCTGTTGCCTTCAAACCGGACTTCATTAACCGTCGGATACTCCTCGACCGCAACTTCCAAGACGCCTGTTCGGGGAACAATGGAAATATCCTGAAACACGCCTCTGTCTGACAACGCTCGAAAGGCCTGATTGATTTCACCGGCCGAAACAGTCCCGGCCTCGGGCAGTCCCGTCATGCGAATTATGCTCTCGGTATCGATCCGAGCATTGCCAACCACATCAATCCGTTCATAACGATATGATTGTCCCAACGCCGGTAGCGCTAGCAACAAGCATAACATCGTACCGAATACAGGTACGCTCAATCTCGAAAAAATCGCCAAGTCTCTTCTCCAACTGCCAACAGCACGCACACCGGAAAGCTTACCGCCAAAAACCAAGGAATACAGAAATCCGTTCTACCCGAAACGAATTGTCCCAAGTTCAGAATTTTCCCTGTCTGGCAAAGGTCTCATGCATATTTTCAACACGTTAAATCATTGTAGATAGTGAAGGCAAATATAGTGATAATAAACGCAAACCCCACCATGAAGGAGAAGTTCTTTACCCTCTGACCAATATCATTTCCAGTAATTTTTTCATAGCCGTATATCAACAGATGCCCACCATCGAGAACAGGGATAGGAAGCAGGTTTATGAACCCGATGGCGGCTGACAGGACGGCTATCAGAAACAGAAAGACGTCCAAACCCTGACTGGCCGCTGAACCTGACAATTGGGCAATGCCTATAGGTCCCTGAAGATTGCACGAGCTGATCTCGTTCGTGACTATCTTGGTCAGCGACTGAATGCTGCCCACTATGATTGATCCCGTTTGAACCATGCCAATCCATATGGAGTCGAGAGGCCCCGGAACATAAGTAGCGGGTACAAATGCCAAGCCCAGAGTGACGCCGATGATAGGTCGTCGTTCAAATTCCCCCGACCCCAGTGGAATGTCCTGATATTCGGCGGCAATCTGATAATTCATAACTTCACCGTCCCGCCAAATGACAAAATCCATCGGCTCAGTGCCCGAACGGGCAATGACGCTATTTAAGTCCGACGATTTCTGGATTTCAGTACCATCCACGGCAAGCACCACATCCCCAGCTCTCAGACCCACCTTCTCTGCCGGCGATTGAAGATTTATCTGCTCCAGTATCGGGGGAAAAATGAAGGGGCCAGCCACCTCAAGGTTCTGCCCTCCGCGTTCAATGGAATAAATCTGGACCGATGCAGAATCTGCCTCATACCCGTAAACGTAAAAGTCGGATAGCGTCGCCATGCTGTTGCCATTGATCGCCCGGACGATGTCTCCGGATTGCAATTCGTTGTCGAAAATTTCCGGGAGCGGCCTGACCGATTGCACCTCAATGGGTTCCTTGACAACCCCCTCAAACGTAATCATCCCGGCAAAGAGTACAGTGGCAAGAATGAAGTTGAAGACCGGTCCGCCGGCAACAGTGAGCAATTTCTTATTGATGGATGGCTCAGGGGCAGGAACCGGGCGCGGTTCAAAATCGTTCCCACGGTCCTGATACAGATCGCCGACATTGGGGATCTTGACATACCCTCCCAGCATGATCAGGGAAAACTTCCATATTGTTCCATGACGATCGACAAAGCGGAAAAGCGAAGGGCCAAAACCGATGGAAAACTCACTGACATGCAGCCGGCAGAATCTGGCTGCCATGTAGTGACCGAGTTCATGAACAAATATGACAACGCCGATGGCGACAAAAAACGCCAGCACCGATTGAAATGAACTTAATAAATCCTGCAGATATCCCATCACAGCCAGTCCAAAAATTAGGTTTGTCAGTATCGTGGAGGTACCATCATATAAAGCAAATAGGCAAAGACGCCGCCCCCAATCAAGCTGTCAAACCGATCAAGAAAGCCGCCGTGCCCCGGGATCAGTTCCGAACTGTTCTTGACTCCGACCCTTCGCTTCAGGCCGCTAATACCTAGATCGCCAAGTTGAGAAGTCCAGGAAAGGCAAAGCAGAATCAAGACAAGATGGATGGTTGATACCGTTGATTCCAATTCAAAGTAGAACCAGTAGAAACAGGCGGCACCGACTCCAAAAATCCAGCCTCCCAGAATTCCCGACCACGTTTTTTTTGGGCTTGTTTTCGGGGCAAACTTTGGCCCGCCGATGATCTTGCCGACAAAATACCCACCCACATCGGTCCCAATGACATTCAGCACTACTACAATGACAAGTTCAGGCCACCATGAATACAAGAGAACCAGCCCTTGGCCGGCATAAACCAGCACTGCAAACACGCCAATGAATCTGACTGACCGGACCCCAAGACAGACAAGGCAAGATCCTGCTACGATAGCCGGGAACAAAAAGTATGGAAAGACAAAATGTTCACCGAACTGCAACAGGCTTGACCCGAAGGAAAGGAGAAATCCGCCGACTCCGCTAAACAATGACGCGCACGCGACGTTTTGGGCGATCGGAACTGCCAAGGGAAAACGGCCAAGCTCGAAGCACATGAGACCAACAACGGCACAGACAAATAGAGCAAAGGGAAAAAATCCGCCCCAGTAGGAAGACATAGCCACGGCAACCAATACGAGTGCCGAGACTAGGCGAGGGGCCAGGTCGTCAAATCGGGATTTCACTGCCACTGGCCAGAGCTCCAAAACGCCGCTCTTTTCGAGTAAAATTCACTACGTGGTGCCGGAATCTTTCGGGGGTAAACTCAGGCCAGAGAGTATCGTCAAAAGCCAATTCGGAATACGCCGCCTGCCAGAGCAAGAAATTTGAAATTCTTGTTTCCCCTGATGTCCGAATGATCAGGTCAGGGTCAGGGATATCATGCGTAAATGAGTGCTGACCCAAGATGGTGCGGTCGATCTGACGGACATTCAATTGTCCTTTGGCCACGAGCTTGGCTACCGATTGTGCCATCGCAACAATTTCATCTCTTCCACCGTAATTGATGGCTATGGTCAGAACCATCCGATTTTTGCTCTGCGTTGCCTGTTCAAGCTGGTTCATCTGATCAATCAGGGATTGATCAAAAGCGTAGCGATCACCAATAAACTTGATTTTTACCTCATTGTTGATCAGCTCCTTGGCAGCAGAACCCATATACTTGCGGAACAGATCAACCAGACCGCTGACCTCTTCGTCTCCGCGCTTCCAGTTTTCTGTTGAAAAAGCAAAGGCTGTCAGAAACTGCACGCCCAGTTCCGGACAGATTCTGACTACGTCACGCAAGCGTTCTGCTCCGCGCCTATGTCCTTCGAGACGGGGCAAACCCTTCTTCTTGGCCCATCGACCATTGCCATCCATGACGAGGCCAACATGGGCAGGTGCATTCTTTACATCAAGTTTGACAGCGGCCTTGGACTCCATTGGTCATGCACTCTCAGATGGCCATGATTTCAGACTTTTTCCGTTCCAAGGCAACATCGATATTTTCCACAAACCTGTCCGTCAATTCCTGGACTTCATCCGACCACAACTTAAACTCATCCTCGCTTAACCCATCGGACTTGGCCTTTTTGAGTTCGTCCATTCCATCATGTCGAATGTTGCGCAAGGCAATTCGTGCGTTCTCGGCGTAAGTCGATGCAACCCTCGAAAGCTCGGCTCTTCGTTCTTCGTTCAGTTCAGGTATGGGAAGCCGGATGACGGTGCCTTCGACGACTGGATTGATACCCAGGCCGGAATCCTGAATGGCTCGCACGACGTCATTCAGAATGGTTTTGTCCCAAACGGCAATTGACAGCAACCTCGGTTCGGGCACGTTGACCGAACCGCATTGGTTTAAAGGCATCTGACCTCCATAAGCGTTGACAACAATCGAATCGACCATTGAAGCCGAGGCCCGACCTGTTCTTAACCCTGAAAATTCTTGTCGAAGCGACGTAACAGCCCCCTCCATCCGCCGTTCGTACTCGTCAAGGTCCAGTTCAAAATCCTCCATGTGCGCTCCAACTTGTTTCGACAAACATTGTTCAGACAGAATTGATTATGGTGCAGTCCCCTCTGCCCTGCATGATCCTTTCCATCGCTCCGCGCTCAAAAATCGAGAAAACGACAATGGGGATCTGCTTGTCTCGTGCCATTGCGATGGCCGATGTATCCATGACCTTCAAATCCTGCTTGATGACCTCCTCAAACGAAATGGCCTCGTATTTCACGGCAGTCTTGTCCACCTCAGGGTTTTTGTCATACACCCCGTCAACCTTTGTTCCCTTGAACACGGCTTCGCATTCGAGTTCGCTGGCCCGAAGAGCGGCCGCCGTATCGGTCGTTACGTAACAGTTGCCTGTTCCGGCTGAAAAGATGCACACCCGTTTCTTTTCGAGATGTCGCAAGGCACGGCGCATGATATAGGGTTCACACATTTCGTCCAGGCGGATCGCTGACATGACTCTTGTATCTACATCAATGGCTTCTAGTTTCGCCTGCATGGCCAAGGCGTTCATAACGGTCCCCAGCATGCCCATGTGGTCCGCCGTGGTCCTTGGGATTCCTTGCTGGGACACCATGTTGCCGCGGAAAAAGTTGCCGCCTCCCAATACAAGACAGATTTCAACGCCAAGTTGATGGACGGCCTTTATCTCCTCGGCCAATCTTGAGAGGGTCTCGTAATGAATCCCGAAATGTGATGGACCCATCAACGCTTCCCCCGACAACTTCAAGAGCACCCTTTTGTAGCTGGTTACAGGCAATTGAACCTCCTGTGATGAGAGAAACGCCAATTTTAGCCGGGAAATGTTCCGCCCTTTAACTAACTTCAGTTGGCGATAATATCAATCGATTGAAATCGGGTTATTCTTGATGCGCGAGCGAATTGACATTCCCAAGGGGTGTGTTACAGTCCTGATTTCAGGACCGACGGCCTCGGGTAAATCAGGCCTAGCCCTTGATCTTGCCGCCCAGCATGACGGGATCATCATCAACGCTGATGCCCTTCAGGTCTATGATTGTTGGCGCGTTTTGACCTCTCGTCCGAGTGAAGAGGATCACGATGTCGCTCCCCATTTCCTTTATGGTCATCAGTCTTGCCGGTCAACCTACTCCGTTGGTCAATGGTTGACGGAGGTCCAATCATTGCTGTCCCAACATCAGCAATCGGTCAAAATTATCGTTGGTGGCACGGGTCTTTACTTTACAGCCCTCACTTCGGGTTTGACAACTGTTCCCCCCATCAAGAATTCCATAAGGCAAACAGCTCGAAAAATGCTTCGGGAGGGGGCGATTGACTTGATGCTGACGGGACTCCAGACCAGCGACCCGGAAACATTTTCAGCCTTGGACCGGAACAATCCTCGACGAGTGCAAAGGGCCTGGGAAGTGCTCAAATCGACCGGCATGGGCTTGGCAGCATGGCAAAAACTCAACACAAAGCCCATGGTCAACCTGGATGATACCAAAACTGTTTTGCTTGAAGTCGACCCGAACCTTGTTGGAGAGCGAATTGCAACCCGGGTCGATCGGATGATCAAGGACGGTGTTCTCGTGGAATGTCTCAAAAACTTGCCGCTACTTGAGCTTGATCTGCCGTCTGCCAAGGCGATTGGAGCCAAAGAGTTTACGGGATATCTCATGGGAAAGTGGGACTTCTGGACCGCCAAGGAACGAACCGTCATCGCGACCCGGCAATACGCCAAACGACAACGAACTTGGTTTCGAAGACAGTTTGCCGACTGGAACAGATATGATGTGGAGGTCTGATATCTGCTGGTGGATTCGGAATAGTTCAAGTATTTCATTTATTTTTGAATGCTTAGAAAGATAAATTGATAAGAATTGCCAATAGATGCCATCAAGATTCTCACGGCAATGAGGGCAGTTGCTTTTTGAACTGAAGGTGCTTAAGTTTGGGCCGGTTCGAAATTTGAACTTACGCGCTTTATACGATGAAATGTCATGCTTATGGCAGGCTTGGGTAAACTCATTTCCTCACATCCTTTTCAACACCGATCTTGGAATGCTTCTTTCCGAATGGTTAACGGGCCCGGAATGAGTTTGGGGCGCCGCCAAAGCGAATCTCCTGTGAGAGGGCTTGTTAAAGTCTTTGTGGTAGGCATGCCTCTACCTTCGGAAATTACGTGATCAAGTCGTCATGAAATTGAACGCTTCGTCGCATTTTGTTTCCTTCGACCTTGAAGTCGGAAAAGGGAAGGATAAACGGATTCATGCGATCGGTGCGGTTCGGTCTGATACGGGTGAGAGTCTCACTCTTTCTGGGGTTAATGCAGCTCAAAGACTGGGCGAACTCGACCGATTTGCAGACGGGGCATCCTTTGTGCTTGGACACAATATTGTCGCCTTTGACATGCCGCTTCTTGAGGCAGCCAATCCAGGTCTGACCTTACTACGATTGCCCGTGATTGACACGCTGCGCTTAAGCCCACTTGCATTTCCTCGAAATCCCTACCACAAATTGGTGAAGCACTATCAGGACGGAGGTCTTGTGCGCGGACAGATCAACAATCCCGAACTGGATTCGCGGCTGGCCCTGAACGTATTTGACGAGCAGTGCCAGATGCTGGAAAAGACTGACAAGGACCTGCTTGCTTCCTGGCACTGGTTGTGCACTCCCAAACATAGCGAAATCGATAGCGCTCTTGACGACCTTTTCTCGAAACTTCGCAATGCCAACAGGCCGACAAAGGAAGAAGCCATAGCGACAGTCAAGCGCAGGCTTGACGACTTAGCCTGCATGACTCAGGCTCAGCAAATGCTGAACAGGGTCGAGGAACTTAACTGGTCATTGTCTTATATCCTTGCCTGGCTTTCGGTTGCAGGGGACGGGTGTAATTCTGTCGTTCCCCCGTGGGTTCGACACCAGTTTCCAGATGTTGGCAATGAATTGAAAAAGCTTCGGGATACAGCTTGTTCACACCCGGATTGCACATGGTGCCGGACACATCACGATGCCACAAAGGAACTCAAGAACTGGTTTGGTTTTGATCAATACAGACCTAAGCCGGAGACCAAAGACGGTCGTTCGATACAAAAGGCCATCGTTGACGATGCAATGGCCGGCAAGCATGTCTTGGGAATTCTGCCAACAGGGACTGGCAAGTCGGTATGCTATCAGGTCCCTGCCCTTTCGCGTTATACCAAAACTGGAGCACTTACGGTCGTGATTTCGCCGTTAGTTGCATTGATGGCCGATCAGGTTGCCGGGCTGGAGGCCAAGGGCATCGATTGTTGCGTTACCATAAACGGACTTTTGTCAATGCCGGAACGCGCTCACAATCTGGACCGCGTTCGGCTTGGAGAAGCCGGAATACTGTTGATCTCACCTGAACAACTGCGCTCACGGACACTGCGCAGCACTTTGGAGCAACGCGAAATTGGCGCATGGATACTTGACGAAGCCCATTGCTTGTCGCGCTGGGGGCACGACTTTCGACCAGACTACCTTTATGTCGGACGCTTTATCCGGGAGCAAGCAGGCAAGGAGCCAATTCCCCCAATACTTTGCCTGACGGCAACGGCCAAGCCGGATGTGATAGACGACATCACGGATCATTTCCGCAAGCAACTCGGCATTAAACTTGCCGTGTACAACGGCGGTACTGATCGCACAAACCTTGAGTTTGAGGTCATTCGTACTTCGACAGCCGAAAAATTCGGACACATTCACCAAAATCTGGACATCAACTTGCCAGCTGAAAGTTCTGGAGGAGCTATCATCTACTGTGCAACTCGCAAACAGACAGAAGAAGTTGCCGAGTATCTCAGCACAAAGAAAGTGAATGCCTCGTACTTCCATGCGGGACTCTCCCCAGAGCGCAAGAAGAATGTACAGAAGCGCTTTATTGAGGGTGATTTGCGCGTGATAACGGCAACCAACGCGTTCGGAATGGGGATTGACAAGCCCGATGTGCGCCTCGTCATCCATGCCGATATAACCGGTTCGCTTGAAAACTACCTTCAGGAAGCCGGACGGGCGGGACGAGACCGTGAACCCGCTCGCTGTGTATTGTTTTATACTGACAAGGACGTGGAACGACAGTTTAGCATGTCTGCTTACTCGCGATTAAGTCTACGCGATATTCATGGAATTCTCCGGGCCCTGCGCAATCTTGATCGCAAGGAACGTTTTCAAGGCAACATAGTCGCTACCTCGGGTGAGATACTGAGCGAAGACGATGAAAATCATTTTGAGCGCGATTCAGCCACGGATGATACGCGTGTTCGAACAGCTGTCGCCTGGCTGGAAGAGAGCAAGATATTGACCCGAGAAGAGAATTTTGTCACGATTTTCCCCTCCTCGCTCCGCGTTGACTCGTGCAATGAGGCCAAGGCCAGGCTGACGAAAGCTGGCATCACCGCGAATTATCGCAATCAATTGCTGAACATTGCCACTGCCATGATTGAGGCCGATGCCGACGAGGGTATTAGCACCGACAAATTGATGGGAGTATCGGGTCTGAGCGCAGAGGGTGTACGCACGGCTCTTTATGACCTCGAACGGCTTGGCATTGCCTCGAATGATACAGTTCTGACCGCTTTTGTTCATGCGGGCATCAAGCAATCGTCAAAAAACCGCCTTACCGAGGCTACCATTCTCGAAAAGAAACTGATCAACTGCATGCGTGAGCAAGCGCCCGACTTGAGTAAAGGCGAAACATCGTCCCTTATCTTGCGTGTGGCCGCCCAGATCATGCGAGACAAGGGGGTGACAGACCCTTTTCCGGAACGACTGTATCGTATCATTCGCAGCATATCCCACGATGGAAAGGGTGAGGCCGACGGAGCAGTGGGAAGTTTCTCGGTCTACAAGCCGGATACGGAAACCGTCCGAATAACCCTGAATCGAAATTGGAAAGAACTTGAAATAACGGCCAATCTTCGTCGTGAAGCGGCGAATTGTGTTCTGGATCATCTCCTCGGATGCTTGCCCCAAGGGGTTCGGGGGTTGGATCTCCTAGCCGAGACCACTCTTGGCAATCTCTTGCATGTGATCCAATCCGATCTGTCGCTCAAGAGCAAGGTCCGATATCCGAACAAGCTCCTTGATCGCGCCTTGCTTTGGCTTCATGAACAGGAGGTGATTCGGCTTAACAAGGGACTGGCCGTGTTTCGTCCCGCTATGACGATTAAAATGGATACACGGGAAAGGCGGTGGTTCAAAAAAGAGGATTTTGCACCTCTTCAAGATCACTACGATGGTCAGATTCGGCAGATACATGTCATGGAGGAGTATGCAACGAAAGGTCTGGATTCGATGCGGGTGGCTCGAAGTCTTGCTTTCGACTATTTCCAGTTGAACGAGAACGAATTTCTTGAAAAGTGGCTGCCCGGCAAGGAGAAGGAAGTCCGTCGGCAAACCACCTTTGAATCTTGGCGTACAATTGTCGACAAGCTGGACAACCCTGTTCAGCAAAATATTGTTACCGATGAAAGAGAAGCAACCAATGTTCTGGTACTCGCGGGGCCTGGCTCCGGCAAAACACGCGTACTTGTTCATCGTATTGCCTGGCTTGTACGCGTCCGCAGGGAAAACCCGCGCGGAATTCTGGCCCTGACCTATAATCGACACGCCGCCGTCGATATTCGAAGACGCTTGAAAGAACTTATTGGCAACGATGGTTTGGGCATAACTGTACTCACCTGCCATGCCTTTGCCATGCGGCTTGCTGGAGCCAGCTTCGACGGTCGCTCCGATCAACTCAGCGAGAAATCTTTTCAGGAAGTGATGCGACAGGCCATTGATCTCCTCACCGGTCAGGGTCGTCTGCCAGAGGAAATCGACGAACTCCGCTCCCGTCTCCTCTCCGGCTTCCGGTGGATTCTTGTTGACGAGTATCAGGACATTGGCCCCGAACAATATGAATTGATTTCAGCTATAGCGGGACGGCAACTGAATGACGACGAAAGCAAACTTACCCTCTTTGCGGTAGGCGATGATGATCAGAACATTTACTCGTTTAGAGGCGCATCAGTGCAATACATTCGCCAGTTCCAGGATGATTATGGACCAAATCTGAAATACCTTACCTCCAATTACCGTTCAACCCGAAACATCATTGAAGCCTCCAATGCGATCATTGAGCCTGCCCATAATCGAATGAAAGCCGAAAATACGATAGAGGTCAACGCAACACGGGCTAAGGATCTGCCAGGCGGCAAATGGACCAAAACTGACCCGGTTTCGCAAGGGCAAGTGCAACTTTTACCCGCTGGAACCAGCCGGGTTGACCAAGCCCGACATGTAATTGCTGAACTGGTACGGCTTTCAAAACTTTCCAACGATTGGTGCTGGTCACGTTGTGCCATCATCGGACGCGAATGGAAAGATCTTAGACCGCTCAGAGCCTGTTGTGAATTGCATCCGCAAGCGAAGAAAATCCAGGCTCAAATGGCCGACGAGAACATTCCAGGCTTTTGGCAGTTGAGAGAAACCCAGGCTTTCATTCGATGGATTCAGTCCCGCAGGCGGAAGCTTTTTGGCACTGAATTCTTGCGCTCATGGGTTGATGAACAGTCTGACAATCCATGGATTGATCTCATTTGTCAGGCCATTAATGAACATGCTGAGGAAACTGGAGGTCAGGAAATTCCGGCCAACCATTTTTTTCAATGGCTGGCCGAGTGGGGGCGTGAAATTCGACGGAACCAGCAGGGACTTCTGCTGCTGACTGCCCATCGTGCCAAGGGGCTTGAATTTGATCATGTGGTCATTCTGGATGGAGAGTGGAGTCGATTTGACCCTTCTAAAGAAGATCCTGATGCACCGCGTCGCTTGTACTATGTAGCCATGACCCGGGCTCGTCAGACCCTGACCTTGGCCTGCATGAAGAATTCAAGCAGTTTTCACAATTTGCTTGTCGATCATCCTTCGACAATCCTTCGACAAGCTCCTATCCTACCTCCTTGTCCCATTGAAGCTACATATCATCATTTGCGCCCTTCCCCCAAGGAAGTCGATTTGGGCTTTGCCGGTCGAAGGCATCCAGAGTGCAGGATTCATCAGGCCATCGCCGGATTGTCAATCGACGACCCGCTCGATGTTCAGGTAAAATCGAACGGAAAATGGATACTTCTTGACCGTGAAGGACATGCAGTTGGAGGTCTTGCCAAGTCGTTCGAACCGCCTGCCGGGACGCTTTTCAAGTCTGCAAAAGTATACGCTATCATTAGCAGAACCCAAGAGATGTCTGATCCCGCATGCCATTGTCCCCCGAGGTGTGATCAATGGGAAGTTGTTTTTCCCGAACTTGTTTTTGAGCCCACTGGGGCAGCCAACCGGTGACAAAAAACCCACACGCGATGGCCCGTTGAACAGCACTGTGGAGCCATTCAGCTTGTTGACTTCAAAACGTGATTCAACTCCATTTGTAGAACGATATACTGGACCGGTCAGATGTCATGACAATCCTTAACCACCAGACTGGATCACAAGTCGAAACGGCAAATTCGGAATGCGTAGCAACGGTCTGAAATTCAGAAAAATCAGCCGGTAATCAGTTCTTCACCCATGAGCAGAGTTGGAAGGAAAGTGGATATTTCCGGGATATAGGTCACTATGATCAAGAATATGAACAATATCCCCAAGAAGGGGAAAGCGGCCTTGATGACATCAAATACAGGCATTCTTGCCACACCTGAAGTCACAAAAAGGTTCAGTCCAACCGGTGGCGTGACCATTCCGATCTCCATGTTGACGACCATTATGATGCCAAGGTGAAGGGGATTGATACCCAGTTCAATTGCAATCGGGAACACAAGGGGAGCAACAATGACGATGAGACCAGACGGCTCCATGAACTGACCGCCGATAAGAAGGATGATGTTCACAAGTATCAAAAATACGACTGGGCCAAAGCCACTCTTCAGTATGGCTTCGGCCACCTGCTGAGGCACCTGCTGCTCGGTGAGCACATGCTTCAATATCAATGCGTTGGCGATGATAAACAGCAGGGTTATCGTCAACTTGCCAGCTTGATAGAGTGTCTGAACGTTGTCCTTATGATAGAACACGACAAGGACAGACTTCAACCGGGTCAAAACATCAAGTGTCGTGCCATCGTCAGGCCGTTTCAAAGGTCCGATATCTCGGTAAACAAAATTGGCGATCACGAAGGCATAGACAGCTGCAACCGCAGCCGCTTCAGTAGGTGTAAACACCCCGCCATAGATGCCGCCGAGGATAATGAAGATCAAAAGCAGGCCCCAACTGGCCTCTCGGGCCGAAACAAGCACTTCAGTCCAGCCGAGCCAGCTGCCCTTGGGCAGGTTCTTGTAAATGGCCAGAAGATAGATGGCAACCATGAGCATGACACCAGCCATGATGCCGGGTATTACGCCGGCCAAGAACATGCGACCGACGGACACGTCCGTGGCCGAACAATAGACGACCATGACGATAGACGGGGGTATGAGAATTCCTAACGTACCGGCATTGCAAATGATTCCGGCCGCAAACTCTTTCGAGTAGCCGACCTCTCTCATGCCGGCAATGACAATGGATCCGATCGCAACGACCGTTGCAGGTGATGAGCCTGAGAGAGCGGCAAACAGCATGCAGGCGAATACCCCCGCTATGGCCAACCCTCCTGGAAAATGGCCGACAACGGCAATTGAAAAACGTATTATCCTTCTGGCTGTTCCGCCGGTCGTCATGAAGGCTGAGGCCAAGATAAAGAATGGTATGGCCAAAAGGGTATAGTGCGAGGCCATTGCCTGATAAATTGACTGGGCAATGGAGGCCAGGGACGTATCCGACAGCAGCAACAGATACAGGATCGAAGACAACCCCAGTGAAACTGCTATCGGGACCCCTAGAACCAGAAGGCCGATGATGAGCACAAAGAGCAGGAAGACCGACATTGATTTTTATTCAAGCTCTTCCGACTCGTAACTTGCTATGATTTTGTCAATCTTTCCTGTCCAGATTCCAATGGCCGCCTGAACCAGTCGGAAGAACAGCAGCGCTACCCCCACCGGGAGAATTACATAAGGAATAAATCGAGGCAACTTTTCGTATGCTTCTCCCTGATTAACCAAAGGCTCGAAGAATCGCAGAAAGTCCAGCATCGGAATCTGTATCGTTTCATACCAGGCCCGATCGCGGGTCGTCCAGTCAATGCCAGTCGGAAACCAGCGGCCCGTGGTTTCATACAACCCCATGAACGGAGCCCAATAGTCCCAAGCCCCCTTCAGCAGGAAAAAGGCATAGGCCAGACATAGCCCCACGGCAATCAGTGCGAATGCTTTCCGTAGAGGCGGTGAAACCCGAACAATCACGACATCAACCCCGAGATGAGCAAACAGCTTGAAGCAATGGCTGACCCCAAACAGCACGAGCCAGGCAAACAGGTGAGAGGTTGCCTCCAGTCCCCAGATCAGGCTATCGTTAAAGACATAGCGCAAAACAACATTGACAAAGGTAATCAGGGTCATGAGAGCAAGTATCAGAGCGATACCCACTTCTTCAATCCGATTGACAACGCACCCTAACATTTCATTCGGCCTTCAATCGGAACAAAGTGCTACCGGCCCATTGCTGAGCCGGTAAAGCGATGGGTCAATACATGGCATTGATGGCCTGAGCGGCAGCGATATTGTCTACTCCTACCTGGTCTTCGAACTGTGACCAAACCGGTTTCATCGCTTCAACCCACTGATTTCGCAGCTCATCGGTCAGCGTTCGAACGGTTCCTCCCGAATCAATGATTGACTGTCTGGCCAGCTGATTCACGGCGAAAGACTCCGAATTCCGCTGCTCGGTGACTTCGCGGAGGATCTGCGCAATTTGATTGCGAACATCCGCGTCCAGACCGTCCCACCAATCGACCGAAACCACCACAAGATAGTCAATGATGCCATGATTGGTCTCTGTAATGCCATCCTGCACCTCGAAAAACTTCTGACCATAGATATTCGACCATGTATTTTCCTGACCATCAACGGCACCAGTTTGAAGCGCTCCATACACTTCGCTGAATGCCATTGGCTGCGGTGAGCCGCCGAGAACTTCGATTTGAGCCACAAGAACGTCGGAATTCTGAACCCTGAACTTCAGATCTTCCGCGTCGGAAGGAACGATCAGCGGCTTGTTGGCCGAAAACTGCTTCAAGCCATTATGCCAAAACTCCAGACCTAAAATTCCCCGTCGTGCCATAGAGTTCTTCATCGCCTGCCCGGTCTCGGACTGCTGAAACGCATCAACGGCCTCTATGTTCTTGAACATGAACGGCAGATCAAAAATCCGAAACTGCTTGGTAAACTGCTCAAATTTCGACAGTGACGGAGCGGCAAACTGCACGTCGTCATTCAGCATGGCCTCCAGTACCGCATCGTCATTGTAAAGGCTAGAGTTTGGAAACACCTCCATGCAGGCCACGCCATTCATTTCGTCATTGACTCTTTCTTGAAAGAGCGCCGCTGCAATACCCTTTGGATGGCGGTCAACATTGGTTGCATGACTAAACTTGATGACCATCTCTCCTGCATCGCAGGCAGCGAAACTTGCCGATGCAAGGCATGACACACTCAAGGCCAACATGGCCGACAACATCAATCTCATACAAAAATCCTCCGATTCATTTTCGTTCAACTTGAGAAAGGTTCCCACACTCTCCCTATCAGTAGCCTTCAATAGCAATTGCATCAACGACAATCAAACCCATTGTGTTGATTTGGCCAATAATACGACTTTTTATCCACCTTGATTTTGGCACGACCTTCCCTCTCGCATCTCAAATCGGTGTTGCATCTGTCCTTTCCCCATGGCCAATGAACGATATCAGTTTCCTGTCATTACATTTTAGTCCGAAAGCCCTACCTGTATAAGATGAAGAAATGTCTTCCAGACCATGACCGGAGCCAAGAGATCTGCCTGACCAGTGATGACGGTATTCAGCGGCTATTGGAGATCATGCGGCGGTTGCGAGACAAGGATGATGGTTGTCCGTGGGACCTTGAGCAAGACTTTGCAACCCTAGCGCCATTTCTTCTGGAAGAGGCTTATGAAGTTGTTGACGCTGTCGAGTTTCAGCAATGGGCCAATCTGGAAGAGGAGCTGGGGGATTTACTGTTCGAGATTGTCTTCTTCGCTCAATTGGCCAAGGAGGAAGGCTTGTTTGACTTAAACTCCATCGCGCATGGGGCCGCTGACAAAATGGTACGGCGACATCCCCATATCTTTGCCGATGCCAAGAAAGTCTTAACAGCCGAGCAACAACGGCTGAATTGGGAGAATTCGAAAGAGGCCGAAGGTGCAGGAACGAAAGGTTCGATCGCTGGCAGGCTGACTTGGGGGTTGCCCGCCCTTGCGCTGGCTTCAAAGGTTCACAAGTACGATTCCACAGTGTCGGATCTCAAGTGGTTGACGCAAAGTTTGATTGCCGTGCAAGATCGGGCTCAAGGAGTTGGCAAAGAAGAGTCTGAACTTTGGCCGGAAACTTCCGATGTTTCAGCCTTGGTCGGAGCACTGCTGTATGAGCTGACAAGAGTTGCGGGCAGTCTTTCGGTGGATCCAGAACAGGCACTCAGAAAATTTTTACGCTCAAAAGTTGACGGGCTAGACACGCAGAATGAGCCGGCTGGGATGATCTCCTGAAGGACGAATACGCATGCAGATAAAGCGAAAGATCATCATTGACACCGACCCCGGGCAGGATGATGCCATCGCCATCATGCTGGCACTGGCGAGTCCTGAACTGGACGTTCTGGGCATAACTGCCGTCGCAGGAAATGTTCCATTGAACTTGACCGAACGAAATGCCCGCATTGTATGTGAACTGGCCGGTTTTCCGCAAATGCCCGTCTTCAAGGGAAAGGCCGAACCCCTGGTCAAGACGCTGACGACAGCCGAACATGTCCATGGCAAAACCGGACTGGACGGGATGAATCTACCTGAACCAGCTTGCCCCCTTCAGCGGCTCCCCGCTGTCGACTTTATCATCAATGCCGTTCGTGACAACAATGCGGGCACAATCACCCTGTGCCCCCTCGGCCCCTTGACAAACATTGCCTCTGCCATGCAAGAGGCCCCCGACATTGTCGATCGCATTCAGCAAATAGTTCTCATGGGAGGAGCCTACTTTGAAGTCGGGAATGTCACGCCCGCAGCTGAGTTCAACATTTACGTGGATCCGGAAGCGGCCCAAATCGTGTTCGCTTCCGGGGTGCCGATAACAGTCATGCCGCTTGACGTGACGCACAAGGTGCTGTTGACCCCTGAGCGTATTGCAAGCCTTCGCCACCTCGGCAATACGGTGGGGCAGGAAGTTGCCAACATGGCCGAATTCTTTGAGCGCTACGACAAGGACAAGTACGGCTCGCATGGAGCACCTCTTCACGACCCGTGTGTCATTGCGTACCTAATCGAACCTGAAATGTTTTCAGGGCGTTTCATCAATGTTGAAATTGAAACCCAGTCGGAGTTGACTCGCGGGATGACCGTTGCGGACTGGTGGGGTGTGACAGACCGACCAGCCAATGCCCTTTTCGTTGGGAATGTAAACAGCGACCGGTTTTTTGAGATTCTTGGTGAACGACTGAAGCGATTGCCGTAGGATTCGATTGCAGTAATCAATCCATGTTTGCCTTCAAGCACAGTTATTCGTCACTGCCAGAGCGGTTCTACGCCCCTGTCAATCCGACTAGGGTATCCGATCCCAGCCGAATCAAAATTAACTCCAGTCTAGCCCAACAGTTAGGGCTCGACCCGGCCATGCTGGAAACGGTCGATGGGGTTGATGTGCTGTCCGGCAATAGTCTGCCCAATAATGCCGTTCCGATTGCCATGGCTTATGCCGGACACCAGTTTGGGGGATGGGTTCCTAGCCTGGGGGACGGGCGGGCCATTTTGCTCGGTGAACTGGATGCCCCGGATGGGATCAGATACGACATCCAGCTCAAGGGCTCGGGACCAACACCCTTTTCTCGTCGAGGGGACGGCCGAGCGTGGCTAGGACCTGTCATCCGCGAATACCTCGTCTCCGAAGCCATGCATCATCTGGGCATACCCACAACACGAGCCTTGGCCGCAATTTTGACGGGGGACACAATCTACCGCGACACGGCTCTTCCCGGTGCCATCCTGACCCGAGTGGCAAGAAGTCATCTCCGGGTGGGAACATTTCAGTATTTTTTTGCTCGAAATGATATCGATGCCGTCAAGATCTTAGCCGACTACTTGATCGATCGCGTCTATCCCCACTTGAGGAGAACACGGAATCCCTACCTGTCACTTCTGGAAGCCATCATTGACGGCCAGGCCAGACTTGTCGCCCAGTGGATGGGAGTGGGTTTCATTCATGGTGTCATGAACACGGACAACACGTCACTGTCCTGCGAAACGATCGATTATGGCCCTTGCGCCTTCATGGACGTCTACCAAGCTGAGAAGGTGTTCAGCTCCATTGATCATGGTGGAAGGTATGCCTACGGCAACCAGCCTCATGTCATGCACTGGAATCTGGCCCAGCTGGCTACAACTCTGGTTCCACTTATCAGCGACGACAAGGAGAATGGCATTCAGCAGGCTACGGAAGCCATCAACCGGTTCCCCGAACGCTTCAATTGCTATTGGCTGCAGGTATTTGGCGCCAAGCTGGGTTTGGCCGAACCTGATTCCAAGGACCAAGATTTGATCAGCCGGTTTCTGGCCAGTCTCCAAGCAGCCGAGTGTGATTTTACATTGGCCTTCCGAACACTCTCGGAAAATCCACTCGCCGTCATCAATTCCGATTTGTTTGCTCCTCTCTCTACACAATCCAATGTCTTCGATGACTGGTTGCAACACTGGAAAGACAGGCTTGGGCAGTCCAATATCGATGATCGTGAGAGGCAGGCTCTCATGCAACGCAGCAATCCTTCAATCATCCCCCGCAATCATCAGATTGAGTTGGCGATCTCCGAAGCCATAAACGGCGACTTTCTGCGCTTCAATACCTTGGCAAAAGCATTATCGACCCCCTATGAGAATAATCCTGAATGGAGCGATTTAACTAAAATGCCAAAACCGGATGAGGTGGTCACCCGAACTTTTTGCGGAACTTGAATTGTACCCTGCCCTTGCATTGACTTCATTCCCCGTGAAAGCAGGATTGGCCAAGCATTATTTGTCAGTCGCTTGCCAAAGTCGTGGGCATCCTTTGCTGTTCTGTCCCTTGGCACTTTAAAATCGAAGCCTCTCGTGCATATATTGGAGCGCAGGTAGTTGGGGTGGATAGTTTTGGTCAAGTCACTTTTATCAAAATGCGAAGATCTTGGGCTGCGTCTGACCGATCAGAGACGATCCATAGTTGATGCCTTGGAGAGTTCATCGGATCATCCCAGCATTCAGGAACTCTATGAGAAGGCCAATCGGATCGATCCAAAGATTTCGATTGCTACCGTCTACCGGACAGTCAACTTGCTGGCCGAGTTGAATATCATCACCAAGCTCGAGTTCGGCGATGGCGTGGCCCGATATGAAGCGGCCAATCAGGAGCATCACGATCATCTGATTGATATCAATTCGGGAGAAGTGATTGAGTTCGTCGATGAGGATATCGAGTGTCTTCAGAAACAAATCGCTGAACGGCTGGGCTACATACTCTGCGGGCACCGTCTGGAGTTGTACGGCGTTCCATTGAAAGGTAAATGATTCCCGTTTCATCTGAATCTATCTTGTCTCTGTCGTCAGGGATTGTAGGGGATGATTTGTCTACCTTCCGGCGGATTGATTGAAGCCTTTCGTCAAACCTGCCAGTCCGGCGACAGCGGGTTAACAGCTGGACAACACGGGTTAATTTCAATGAGGAAATCATGATAGAGATCACCAGCATTTATGGCCGGGAAATCCTGGATAGTCGTGGCAATCCGACTGTCGAAGTTGAGGCCATCCTGTCGAACGGTTCTAGGGGCTGGGTAGCCGTTCCGTCTGGAGCATCCACGGGAACGCGCGAAGCGCACGAATTGCGCGATGGTGACAAAACACGTTATCTGGGCAAGGGAGTGTCTCGGGCCATAACCAATGTCAACGATAATATCGCTCAGCACCTTCGAGGCCTGAATCCGTTTGATCAAGTCGGCCTAGACTGGCTGCTGGTAAATTTGGATCAAACACCCAACAAGTCCCGACTGGGTGCCAATGCCATCCTGGGAGTGTCTTTAAGTGTTGCCAAGGCTGCTGCCCATAGTCTTGATATCCCACTCTATCGCTATGTCGGCGGCAGCAATGCCAAGATATTGCCGGTTCCGATGTTCAATGTGATCAATGGAGGCAAACACGCCAACAACTCAATAGACATTCAGGAGTTCATGATCATGCCAGTGGGAGCTGAGACCTTTCGGGAAGCCCTGCGCATGGGTGTTGAAGTTTTTCATAACTTGCGGATGATCCTGGATGCTCGGAATCATTCGACTGCCGTAGGTGATGAAGGCGGGTTCGCACCCAATCTCAAATCGTCGGTCGCAGCCCTCGAACTGCTTGTCGAGTCCATTGAAAAGGCGGGATACAGACCTGGTGACGATATGGTCATTGCCCTAGACTGCGCGGCATCAGAGTACTTTGGAAACGGCTTGTACCGCTTTGACGGTGAAGGCATCAGTCGCTCCCCTGAAGACAATGTCGATTATTTGGCTTCATTGGTAGAGAAATTTCCCGTCTGTTCGATTGAGGACGGGTGTTCCGAGGACGACTGGGAGGGTTGGAAACACCTTACGGAAGTCTTGGGAACACGATGTCAGCTGGTTGGCGACGACCTGTTTGTTACGAACACAGAAATCCTGACAGAAGGGATTGCCCAAAAATGCGGCAACTCTCTTCTTGTAAAAGTCAATCAGATCGGCACCTTGACCGAAACTCTGGACGCCGTTGAACTGGCGCATCGGAACCGCTACACCACGATCATGTCTCATCGTTCGGGCGAAACCGAAGACACGACAATTGCCGACTTGGCTGTTGCAACCAACTGCGGGCAAATCAAGTCGGGTTCTACATCGCGATCTGATCGTACGGCCAAGTACAACCAGTTGCTCCGTATCGAAGACAAACTTCGAGATTCCGCCGTATATTTAGGAAAAAAAGCATTTAATTTCAGTATGTTATAATACATTTATAATAAAATTGGCATGGCCGATGTCACACTTGTTAGTGATCGGGCTTCCCGCTGCGATCCCTTGAATGGGGAATAGATAGTGTTCCCCCCGTTGTCGGTGTTCTGCATCCGGTTGTAGCCGGGCTTGTCAGCGGAAGATTGTTTACGCTTCGAGCGGCCAAATATCCAAAAGCCTGCGCCTCCAGATACTTTGAATCCAGTTGCCACGCATCCACCCGTGCGATTTCAACTCCTGACAGTTCCCTTATCCTCTCCATCAAGTAACCGTTGCAGGCCCCACCACCACAAATTCCAACCCTTTTGGGCATGGAGGGGAACGATCGCACGGCCCGAGAGATGGACAAGGCCGTACATTCTGTCAGGGTCGCCAGCCCGTCGACAAACGACAACTTCCGAACTTGTTCAAGCAAAAAATTGAAATCAAGTCGATCGGCCGACTTGGGAGGAATTTTGCAAAAATATTCGTGGGCCATGAATTGATCGACAATTGTATGATCACACGTACCGTTTCGAGACCAATGCCCATTCGTGTCGTAGTTGCTGTTACCATAGGTTTGGCAATATTGATCCATGAGGCAATTGCCCGGACCCGAATCAAAGGCGGCAATCACTCCCCCACTCTCTGGATATTGGCAACCGGGTTCGACGAGGGTTATATTGGCAATGCCACCGATATTGATGAAAGCCGTCAAATCGTCAAACCCTAAAAATTGACTCAAGGCAAAATGAAAAAAGGGCACTAGGGGCGCCCCTTGCCCGCCATTCATCATATCCTGTTCACGAAAATTCCAGATCACTGGCAACCCGACCTTGTTGGCAATATTGACCCCATTGCCAGCTTGGTGCGTTCTCTGATTGACCGGATCGTGGATCAGCGTCTGGCCATGAAATCCCACCAGTTTCGCCCGCTTGAATTGCTTGATCAGGTGGATGTGAACATCATCGATAATTCTGGCTGCTTCATCCACGCCTTTCTCACCAGGCCATTTGCCAAGTGCGTTCAACAGAATCCGACGTTCGGATTGTGTAAAACTGTGGCCTTTACCCTCCCCCAAAGCAAAAATTGTTAGCCCGTCTGTCATTATTTCAGCGGTGTCTACACCGTCCATCGATGTACCTGACATGCAGCCGACGATCCATTGAGGCTGCAAGTGCGGAGGGTTCATTCAACAAATCCAAGTGAAAAAGCGGTTCCGAATGGGCAAATTGTACAAATAATGCTCATGCTGATCATAGACACCGCCATTCATAACGAAAAACCTGAAATCTCTGGGACGGCGCGGATACAGCGCTCAAGCGAGTTTTCAGCTTCCTCAAAACTTTCTCGTTCAAAAACTATGATCCAACCATTACGATACAAACCAACATATGATTCCCGGTTCCGAGTGTTTTTTCGGGCAATTGCAGACAGAGAGTTACGCTGACGATGGCTTTTGTTCCCAAATCCGATTTCCTGAATGCCATGATGACCAGAGGGTTCTTTCATGACTGCAGCGACGCAGAAGGACTGGATCAGCAGCTTCTGAAAGGAATAGTCCCGGCCTACATCGGTTTTGATGCAACGGCCAAATCGCTGCACGCCGGGAGCTTGATTCAGATCATGATGCTTCGATGGCTGCAGAAAACCGGCCATCAACCGATCGTGCTCATGGGCGGCGGAACAACCAAGGTCGGGGATCCGTCCTTTCGTGCCGACGAGCGACCTCTTCTGAATGCCGATGAAATCAACGCAAACATCCAAGAAATTCAGAAGGTGTTTGCTCAATTCATCACTTTTGGTTCAGGCCCATCCGATGCTGTCATGGCCAACAATGCGGACTGGCTGGATGGCCTCAACTACATAGAGTTCCTCCGAGACATTGGACGACACTTCTCGGTAAATCGGATGCTGTCATTTGAATCGGTGAAATCAAGAATGGACCGGGAACAGTCGCTTTCATTTCTTGAGTTCAACTACATGATTCTTCAGGCCTACGATTTTCTTGAACTGGCTCGAAGAAATGGTTGCCTTATGCAAATGGGCGGTTCGGATCAGTGGGGCAATATTCTGAACGGAGTTGATCTGACGCGACGATTGTTGAATCGTCAGGTCTTTGCATTGACCTCCCCACTGCTGACGACCTCTGACGGTAAAAAAATGGGCAAAACGGCAGGTGGTGCAGTCTGGCTAAATGCTGACCTGTATTCACCATATGACTTTTGGCAGTATTGGCGAAACATTGATGATGCCGATGTTGGTCACTTCTTGAAGCTTTATACTGAACTGAGCCTTGATGAATGTGACCGACTGGGCAAACTCCGAGATGCTGAACTCAACGAAGCCAAGATCATCCTAGCCAATGAGATCACGTCTCTGACGCATGGTCGAGAGGCCGCGAACAAGGCGCATGAGACTGCTTCCAGAGTGTTTGGGGAGGGCAACACAGGAACCGAACTCCCAACACTCGTTGTTACTGAGAGCATGTGCACAGATGGAGGATATCCGTTGACTAAAGCGCTGCTGAACCTGGGGTTTGTTGCATCGGGCAAGGAAGCAAAACGCAACATTCTAGGTCGAGGTGTCAGAATCAACAACCAGATTGAGATCGATACCAGCAAAATTCTGGTTCAGGGCATGGGCCCAATCATAAAGCTCTCTCTAGGTCGAAAGCGTCACGCCCAAGTCATGTTCGAGGACTAAGGTGACGATTCCGACTGATTCGGGGCTTCAAACAGCAGTTCGCCATCGGGAAAAAAGGCCTGAAACGCAAAGGCAAACATGGGATCGTACGGAACATCGCCACCCGATGCAATGTCCTTGACCCGGATCGTGCCGACATTCATGCCATCCCCAACAAATTGTGTGTCTAGAGCGGAAACCTGTCCACTTGTCCAGGATATCTCCAGTCCCAATTCCTGAACGGTTCCTCCTTCCAGAATGATTCGTTCCAAAGGCCATGCTCTGTTCCCAATCCGGATGACTCGAGCCAAGGGCTGAATGTTGGCAAGTGTAAAATCACCGACATAGAGCATGGGTGACGGACTCAATTCATATCCTACGTATGGATTTTGACCATAAGGGCGGTTGAACCGGGGTTCAGACATGACCAGTCCACCCTTGTTCTTGTTACGTTCGGCAAATTCTTTCCAGCTTTCGGTCCAACCCGGCAACATCTTGAGTTCATATCCCGCAAAATGGCCGACGATGCCTTCTCCTGTAGCCTGCTGCCACCAACTCTCGGTGTTGTGGTCGTACATGACCATGTCCGAGTTTCGGAGCTTGCCCGAAACGCCAAAGGTCAGTATCTCATCCGCTAGCCGGCGATCGAAAAACACACCCGAGTTGCACAACGGGCAAAAAGTGACGGCAACGGATGTGTCTCCGATCGTATCATTGACGATTTCGTGCCACAGGAGATATCGAATCGGATAGGCCCGTGCAGGCTGACCCGCGAGTTCCAGTGTCATGACGCCTTCGTTGGGAGTCAGGTCTACCTGCTCAAGCGCAACCATAACAGGATTGAGGATGGCCGGAATCCCATCCTTGGGGACACCACCTGAAAAAATCTCCTCCAGTTCGACTGAAAGCAGGTCAAAATTAGTATCGGGCCATTCCGCTTTGTATTGCTCGGCCTGGCCAAGGGCGCTCCCCGCGCCAAGCAGGCACACAACGGTCATGACAGCAGTCAGGATTTGATGCAGCTTGTTCACGTTGTCCCCCAATTCCTGTTATGTTGATTCACGGATTTATCGTCACGGCAATGACTGTCATTCAATTGAAGCCGCCCGAATGTAATCCGGATCGGTAACCGCACCGCTTTGGCCCTTCCCCCGCTTTATGGAATCAACGACATCCTGGCCGGATATGACTCGTCCAACTACCGTGTACTGGCCATTCAGAAACGAACCGTCTTCAAACATGATGAAAAATTGTGAATTGGCGGAATCAAGATCCTGGGCACGAGCCATGCCGACTGTACCGCGCCGAAATGGCAATGCCGAAAACTCGGCCTTCAAATTCGGCATATCCGACCCGCCTGTGCCCGCTCGGCTCAAGTTGTCGCCGTTCACCTTGCCGAACTGAACGTCACCGGTTTGGGCCATGAAACCGTCAATAACCCGGTGAAAGGCGACATTGTCATAAGCTCCGGACTGAGCCAGCCCGACAATTCGCTCAATGTGCAGTGGTGCCACATCGTGGAACAGTTCAATCTTTACGATTCCTGAAGTTTCACCGGCTATTTCTAGTATCAACACGTCTCTGTCTTCTCCTGCGTTTACGCTGATGCTCCCCATCAACAGGGTTAAAAAAATGACTTTAATCGTTTGCACCGATCGAACCTCCTGCCACTACCTCGCATACGTTCACAAAACCTGAAAATAGAAAATGCGTGATGACCACGCGAATATGCCGTTGTCCAAATCATGGCTGTGCTGGGGCACTGTCGAGTTTTCGCTTGAGTTCTTGATCCACGTTGGGCGAAACAAACTGCGACACATCGCCTCCCAAGAAAGCGATTTCTTTTACGAGCTTTGAGGATATCGCCTGATTTCTGGCATCTGCCATCAAGAAAACGGTTTCAATATTTTTGTTCAAAACCCGATTCATGCCGACCATCTGGAATTCATACTCAAAATCGGATACGGCCCGCAAACCTCGAATGATAATGCTGGCTCCGACCTCCCGAGCGCAGTCAACAAGAAGATTTTCGAAAGGATGAACATCTATCTCGATGGTTGCCTTGGGAACAAGACTGGTAATTTCATGGCGGATCAGATCAACTCTTTCCGGCAAATTGAAGAGGGGCTTTTTCTCGCTGTTGATTGCCACCCCAATTACCAGTCTGTCAACAAGGTAGGATGAACGTCGAAAAATGTCCAGATGCCCGTATGTGACGGGGTCAAAAGTTCCGGCGTACAACCCGACTTTCAAGTTTGTCTCCCTATGGTCGTGAATATCGATCAGTGGGCAATATAATCTTCCAGGGCCTGCTTTTCCCGACCCAGCTCTTCAAGCCGAGCCTTGACGATGTCACCAATGGAGATCATGGCAATGACCTGACCGTCTTGGACGACCGGAAGATGTCGAAAGCGACCCTGAGTCATTTTGTCCAGTATTTCATCCGCCGTTTCGTCAATCGTACAAGTCACAACCTGAGCGCTCATCAACTTCGCGACGTTCTGCGCCAAAGTACTGACTCCGCCGACACCAATACTCCGCACAATATCCCGCTCTGATATTATGCCGGCCAAATGCCCGTCTTCATTGAGAACGATGAGAGCCCCGATCTTGTGGGTCGCCAGCATTCGCGTGGCTTGCGTAATTTCTTCCTGAGGGCCAATGGATATGACTCCCTCTTTTTCCTTGGCGGCTAAAATCTGACTGACTAACACAATCTTTCCTTTCTAAACCTACGACCAGCCACACAATGGCTTTTCATATATCGAGCCCATTGATCAAAAAGGATTGTTGAAACTTCACCTTATTGGAGAACAAATTATTTGCTAGACTCTCTTCGTCTCATGATCACGATGCAACTTGCAGAGTCCATCATACCTGAGCTTGGTGAAATTTGACAAGACAAATGAGATGTTGAAAAGAAACAAAAGGGGAAAGCCATGAGAGAACTCCATCACTTCATCAATGGACAGAACGTTGAAGGTACGTCGAATCGATTCGGCGATGTACATAATCCGGCAACCGGTGAAGTTGAAGCCAAGGTTCCCCTTGCTTCAGCCGAAGAATTGGATGCAGCCGTCCGGAGCGCCAGGAAAGCACAGGTTGAATGGGCCTCGAGTTCGCCGCAACGCCGGGGTCGTGTGATGATGGAATTTGTCCGCTTGCTCCGGCGTGACATGCAGGAATTAGCTACCGTCTTGTCTCGCGAGCACGGCAAAACTGTTCCTGACGCTCGCGGCGATGTGCAAAGAGGATTGGAAGTTGTCGAGTTCTGTATTGGTGCTCCCCATTTGCTTAAAGGCGAGTACTCGGACAGTGCCGGAAAAGGCATTGACATGTACTCGATGCGACAACCTGTGGGAGTTGTTGCCGGCATCACGCCGTTCAATTTTCCGGCCATGATCCCCATGTGGAAGTTTGCTCCCGCCATCGCATGCGGCAACGCCTTTATTTTGAAACCCTCCGAGCGTGATCCGTCCGTTCCCTTGATACTGGCAAGGCTTATGGTGGAAGCCGGACTACCCAAGGGTGTCTTGCAGGTCGTCAATGGTGACAAGGTTGCCGTTGATGCCATTCTTGAGCACCCGGATATCTCCGGCATCGGTTTTGTTGGTTCAACGCCAGTCGCTGAGTACATTTACAGCCAGGGATGCCGTCATGGGAAGCGAGTTCAGTGTTTTGGCGGAGCCAAGAATCATATGATTGTCATGCCGGATGCCGATATGGACCAGGCGGCTGATGCTCTGGTTGGTTCGGGATATGGAGCTGCTGGAGAACGTTGCATGGCCATTTCTGTGGCCGTGCCGGTCGGTGAAGAGACCGCCGACAGACTGATTGAAAAACTCATTCCCATGGTTGAAACACTTAAGGTTGGACCATACTCGGCCGGCGACGATATGGATTTTGGTCCCCTTATTACCCGGGATGCCCAGCAAAGAGTGCTAGGACTGATCCAATCCGGTGTTGAACAGGGGGCCAAACTTGTCGTGGACAGTCGCCAATTCAAGCTGCAGGGCTATGAAAGCGGTTTCTTCGTGGGACCGCATCTGTTTGATGAAGTGCAACCCGAAATGGACATTTACCGGGAAGAAATCTTTGGTCCCGTCCTGTCCACAGTTCGGACCAGCAATTATGAAGAGGCCTTGAATCTGGTCATGAGCAACCCGTATGGCAACGGCACCTCGATATTTACCCGAGATGGCGATACAGCCCGAGACTTCGCCAATCGTGCAAACATTGGCATGGTGGGGATCAATGTTCCGATTCCCGTTCCTCTAGCCTATCACACATTCGGCGGCTGGAAAAAATCGGCCTTCGGGGATCTCAACCAGCACGGACCGGATGCATTCCGGTTCTATACGAGAACCAAGACCGTTACCTCACGTTGGCCCAGTGGCATCAAGGAAGGCGCAAAACTGAATTTTCCTACAATCGGATAGACAATTCACCCCCAACCCTTTTGACAAGCTGGCGGAATTGACAATGGACCTGGAACTCACCGAAGAACAGCAGGACATTTATGAAATGGCCCGGGACTTTGGCGAAACGCATATCGCTCCCTTTGCTCGCGAATGGGAAGATCACGGCACGATTCCCCGAAAGCTTTGGCAGGAGATGAGTCCACTAGGCCTGGGTGGCATGTGCTCTTCAGAGGAGTATGGGGGTTCGGGCCTCTGTCGTCAGGATGCCATCTTGATCTACGAAGCCTTGGCTAGGGCGTGTCCATCGGTTGCCGCCTTTCTGTCAATTCACAACATGGGCTCGTGGATGATCGACACCTTTGGCAGCCACTCGCTCAAGCAACGTTATTTACCGAAGGTCAATCAACTGAACTGCCTTGTCTCATACTGCTTGACAGAGCCAGGCTCCGGTTCCGATGCCGCGGCCTTGGAAACCAAGGCAGGTCGGGTCGATGATCACTGGGTCTTGAATGGTACCAAATCCTTCATCTCCGGCGGCGGTTATTCGGACGCTTACATTGTCATGTGTCGAACGGGAGAAAAGGGTCCCAAGGGCATTTCATCCATCATTGTGGATTCAGACGCCGAAGGATTGTCGTTTGGTGGCTTGGAAGACAAGATGGGATGGCGTTCGCAACCCACTCGTCAGGTACAGTTTGATGACTGTCACGTTCCAGACGTGAACCGGCTGGGGGAGACTGGTCAGGGATTCAAGTACGCAATGGCGGGTCTGGACGGTGGGCGATTGAATATCGCGGCTTGTTCATTGGGAGGAGCACAGCAAGCCTTTGATCAAACCCTTGAATATATGCGGACACGCAAGGCCTTTGGCAAAACGATCGATCAATTTCAGGCTCTTCAGTTTCGTGTGGCGGATATGATGACGGAACTGCAGGCGGCGCGGCAGCTTTTGCGTTTTGCGGCACGGAAATTGGATCAACAGCACCCGGATGCAACCCGGCATTGCGCCATGGCCAAGCAGTATGTAACCGATACATGCTCGACAGTTGCCAATCATTGCCTTCAACTGCACGGCGGTTATGGCTATTTGCGCGACTACGGCATCGAAAAGATCGTTCGTGACCTGCGTGTACATCAGATCCTTGAGGGAACGAACGAAATCATGCGCACTATCGTATTTCGTGACATCATGCGCGAGGCCCGCTGATGGCGGACATCTTCATAGGCGAGGAAGGCCATGTGGGACGAATCACGCTGAATCGGCCCCACGCCCTCAATGCCCTGACTTTTGACATGTGTCGGCAGATTGAAGCAGCCATTGACCAGTGGCAGGACAATCGGAACATTAATCTTGTGCTCATCGATGCCGCTGGTGACCGAGCCTTTTGCGCCGGTGGTGATTTGGCTCAGATGTATTGGTCCGGTCTGAAGCAAGACTATCGTTATGGACACGACTTTTGGCGCATGGAATATCGCCTGAATGCCAAGATTCACAGCTTTTCCAAGCCCATTGTCAGTTTTCTGCATGGGTTCACGATGGGCGGGGGCGTGGGGATCGGCTGCCATGGCCAACATCGCATCGTCAACGAAACAAGCCGGGTTGCCATGCCGGAATGTACCGTCGGGCTGGTTCCGGATGTCGGAGGATCTTACATCCTGGCTCAGAACGAGGGCTTCCTGGGTGAATTTCTGGGAACGACCGGTGTGCGCTTGAATCCTGGCGATGCCATTCGTTGTGGCTTTGCCGACCGTTTTGTAGCGGCCGAAAAATGGGAGAAACTCAAGTCACAACTTGTTGCGACGGGTAATCCGAGTCTGATCAGTCAGTACCAGTCTCATCCTCCACCTTCAGACCTTGATCCCGACACAGTAGCGGCAATCAATGCCATTTTTGGATCATCGCTGCCGGAAATCATGGCTGGTCTTGAAGGCCATGCGACTCCCTGGAGCCAGAAATTGCTTGCACGTCTTGCCGCGAATTCCCCCTTGTCCATGGCTTGCACCTTGCAGCTGATCAAGGATCAGAGAACCGTTTCAAGCATTGAAACGGCCCTGGACCAAGAATTTCGCTTTACCTATCGGGCCGCCGAACATGGTGATTTTCTGGAAGGAATCCGAGCTCGGGTGATTGACAAGGATTATGAACCGGCGTGGAGACATCACTCGGTGGCCGAGGTCTCGGACGAGGATGTCGCCTTTATGCTGGCACCTCTTGGCCATGAAGCTCTAATCTGGGAGTAGAATATGAAATTGGGTTTTATCGGATTGGGAAACATGGGGGCGCCAATGGCCAGCAATCTCGGCCAGGCCGGTTTTGAGGTCGGCGGCTACGACATTGTTGCCTCACCCCCAGTCAACGTCATGAGTTGTGCAACGCCGGAGGACGCTGTGTCCGGCAAGGACATCGTTTTGACGATGCTTCCTGACGGAGAGGCCCTGACAGAGGTTGCGGGAGATGTTTTGCCGGTGATGAAGTCTGGATCGACTCTTGTCGATTGCTCAACCGTTGAGCATGACGTGGCCTTGAGCGTTGCCAAGCAGGCGAAGGCTCGGGGCATTGAATTTCTTGACGCACCGGTATCGGGCGGGAGTGTGGGGGCCCAAAATGGTACACTGACCTTTATGGTGGGCGGAACCCTCGAAGCCTTTGCGATGGTGAAGCACCTCTTCGAAATCATGGGGAAAATGGTAATTCACTGCGGACCGTCCGGTTCAGGGCAGATTGCGAAAGTCTGCAATAACATGATCCTTGGAACCACGATGATTGTTACTTGTGAAGCATACGGCTTGGCCAAGAAGCTGGGGCTTGATCTTGGCGTGTTGTATGATGTGGTTTCTCAATCATCGGGCTTCAGCTGGTCAAACAATGTTTACTGCCCAGTTCCCGGGGTTGGTCCCCTATCGCCAGCCGACAAGGATTACAAACCTGGTTTTGCGACGAGTCTAATGCTCAAGGATTTGAAACTGTCCCAAAGCGCGGCTCGATCAGCCGGGTGCACAACAGAAATGGGGGCTCAAGCACTTCAATATTACCAGAACATGGCGGATTCTGGTTACTCAGACATGGACTTTTCAGCCGTCATGCTCCATGTGCTGAAGAATTTGGATTAGGCCGCTTTTGGCAAGCCGTTCTTGAGCATGTCCACCAAAAACTGACCGGTAAAGCTGTTTGCGCACGACGCAACGTCCTCAGGAGTACCGGTTGCGATGACCTGCCCTCCTCCGGCCCCGCCTTCGGGACCCATGTCAATGATCCAGTCTGCGGTTTTGATTACATCAAGGTTGTGCTCAATGACCAAGACCGTGTTTCCATGATCAACCAGTTCATGAAGTATTTCAAGCAGGTTCTTGATATCCTCGAAATGCAGTCCTGTTGTCGGCTCGTCGAGCAAGTACAGCGTTTGCCCTGATTGGACCCGGGCGAGTTCACTGGCGAGTTTTACGCGCTGTGCCTCTCCCCCCGAAAGCAATGGTGCCTGATGACCCGCCTTCAAATATCCGAGCCCAACTCGCTCCAGAGTTTCCAAGCGTCTTCGGATGGCCGGGATGTTGGCAAAAAACTCGTTGGCCTCTTCAATGGTCATGTCGAGTGAATCCGCAATTGACTTGTCACGATACTTGATCTCCAGTGTTTCCCGATTGTACCGCTGACCGCCGCAACTTTCACAGGTGACATAGACATCGGACAAAAAGTGCATCGAAATTTTTTTCACGCCGTCTCCAGCGCACGCTTCACATCGTCCACCTGCGACATTGAAGGAAAACCGGCCGGGTGAATATCCTCTAGCCTTTGATGTCGGCAATTCTGAAAACAATTTCCGGATAGGATTGAACGCTCCTGTATACGTAACAGGATTTGATCGTGGGGTTCGGCCGATCGGCCTTTGATCGATGTGAACAATGTCTCTGATATACTCTTGCCCTTCGAGCCTCTTGTAACTTTTGAGTTTCCCTAGATATCCCTTGTAAAGGCTTTCAAATACCAGAGACGATTTCCCACCTCCCGAAACTCCTGTGACACAGACGAACTTGCCCAGCGGTATCTCAACGTCAACCGACTTCAGATTGTTGGCTCGAGCTCCTATGATTTTGATTTTCTGGTCTTTCGGACCGATCTTCCGCCGAATTGCCGGAACCGGAATATGCCTTTGTCCATTCAGATATTGACCGGTGATCGATTCGGGTGTAGCCACGATATCGGCCACAGTGCCCTGAGCCACGACCTGTCCTCCATGAATGCCGGCCCTTGGGCCCATATCGACTATGTGATCGGCTTCCCGGATGGTTTCTTCGTCATGCTCGACGACGATAACGGTATTCCCTTTGTCTCGAAGGTTTTCGATGGTATTCAACAGTCGTCTGTTATCCCTTTGATGGAGACCAATTGACGGTTCATCTAGAACATAAAGAACACCGGTAAGGCCTGAACCGATTTGGCTGGCCAGTCGAATTCGCTGACTTTCTCCACCGGACAATGTTCCGGCAGAGCGTGAGAGCGTCAGATAGCCCAGACCAACGTCATTGAGAAACATGAGGCGCTCTTGTATTTCCTTCAGGATCGGAAGCCCAATTTGCTGCTTTTCATTGTTGAACTCCTCTGGTACCGCCTTCACCCAATTCAGCGTCTCATTGATGGCCTGATCCGACAGTTCGGCAATATTGACTCCCCCAATCCGAACAGACAGCGCCTCCTTGTTCAATCGCTGGCCGTTACATGCCTCGCAGGTGTTTTGGGCCATGAGCTTTTCCAATCTGTACCGTCGAGCAAACGATGTGGTCGTGCTATGGATGCGATACAGAAAGTTGAAAAGGCCGGGGAAGCTGTAATTTTCTTGAAGGGGTGAGCCTTTCTTGTAACCTTCCCGACTCAACTGGCGTTCCAGTTTCTCGTAACTCAACTGTCCGCCAAAAAAGAATATATCCCGAAAAAGCTGGGGCGTGTCTTCCCAAGCCGTGTTGCGACCCAGCTTGAATGTCAGGAACAGTATTTCCATGTCGGCTTCCAAATCATTCCAGTTCGACACAGGAAGACGCGCCAGGGAACTTGCGATGGAACTGGCTTCATTCCCCATGATCAGGTCTGGGGAAAAGCCCTCCTTGTATCCGAGCCCGTCACACGCCGGGCATGCCCCCAAAGGGGCGTTGAAAGAAAATAGCCGGGGTTCGATCTTGGGGATGGTAAAGCCGGATACCGGACAGGCAAAGTTTTCGGAAAAGAGGATCGATTCACGACCTTCATCCGGAAACTCGATGACGGCCGTTCCGCCACTTTGATCCAGGGCGATGCGAAGTGATTGAGCATACCGCTCCATATATTGGGGATCGGCCATCAGACGATCGACTACCAAGTCAATCGAGTGCCGAAAGTTCTTCTTGAGCGCCGGTATGTCATCAAGAGTCAACATGACCCCATCAATCTTGACGCGCAAAAAACCCTGCTTTTTCAACTCCATCAACTCATGGTGAAAGGTTCCTTTGCGATCATGCACTATGGGGGCCAGAACCGAAAAACGCGTTCCCTTTTCCAGTTGCAGCAACTGATCCACCATGTCCGATACCTGCTGGGCCGTAATGGGACGGTTGGTTGTCGGTGAATAGGGCACGCCGACGCGGGCAAACAGCAAGCGAAGATAGTCGTTGATTTCAGTTATCGTTCCTACTGTTGAGCGAGGATTGCGCGACGATTTCTTCTGCTCGATCGAGATTGCAGGCGAGAGTCCGCTGATCGAATCAACGTCGGGCTTGTCCATGATGTTGAGGAACTGCCGGGCGTAGGCCGACAGGCTTTCCACATAGCGTCTTTGGCCTTCCGCATAGATAGTGTCCATCGCAAGCGATGACTTGCCTGAACCGCTCATTCCGGTAAAAACGATGAGTTCATTCCGCGGAATTGTCAGATTAATGTTTTGCAAATTGTGCTCGCGGGCACCCTTGATCCGGATTTCATCTAAATTGGACATAATGTGCTGAACTCGTGCGTATGGATTGATCGGTTAAGAAATGTCTAATCTGGGGTTATATCGAGTCTATGTTTTGTTGATTTTGCTCTTCAAATGCTTATTTGGATGCTGTGATGTCGGCTGACCTCGTTGAGCCCCGGATTTGCTTTCTGGACGTAGATTTCGGTGCCTAATAATTTGATCGTGTGAGTGATTTGTAGCCATGCTAGATGATACCGTGAATCGAGTCATTGTTTTAGGGGTTGTCGAGAGAGATCCTGAATTTAGGGAACTCCCTTGGGGGGGTCAAGGGTGCAATCTAACGGTCAAGTCAACCGACAGATGGCTCCACCCAGTCTCAGGAGAAACACAAGAAACGACCCATTTCAGTCGAGTGTCAGTCACCGTCAAGCCGTTTGTCGAAGCCATAAAGAGCGATGTGCATCAGGGCGACCTGATTTATGTTGAAGGAAAAATGGAAACTCGAAATTATCGCGATCAAGCGGGTGCAGAGCAGGAATTTACGGAAATTTCGGTCCGTCCCTTCCATGGCTCGCTGGCCAAGATAGATTCGGATTCTTCATCGGATGAAGCCGCTAGTGCCGGCTTGGGGTCCACTCGGGTCATTTTCGTGGGTACAGTCGAGCGGAACCCTGAAATCAGGGACTTCCCGTCGGGCGGCCAGTTTTGCAGTTTCACCGTGAAAACAGTCGACAAATGGATTAATTCCACAACGGGTGAGAAGCAAGAGCGAGCCTATGTGAACAAGGTCGGGGTCTACAGCAAGCCACTCATTGAAAAATTGAAAGGCGAGGTGTACCAAGGGGATGTGGTTTTCGTTGACGGACGGTTGGAACGTCAAAGATTTCTCGATGCCGAACACGCGGACCAGTATTTCACCGAAGTCGCTGTCAGACACAATCACGGAACCTTTGCCAAGCTTGGCCTCGGGTCATCAGGCGTCAAAAGCGACGATTCAGATTTCGCAAGTCGTGAATCTTCACGTAACGGGGCGAGTGCAGAAACGACGGCTTCGGACAAGAGTCGGTCAAAAGGTCAAAAATCTCGCCCGAGCGGCGGGACCGATATGCCCATCGACGACAAGATGACTGAGCATGGCCCAAGTGACGATGGTGACGATGACATTCCCTTTTAAGCCTGATCTGGAGCAAACGTGGAAGTTTCGAGGCAGAACGGAATGTTCCTCTTCCGAATCACCGCTCTTGAATTAGACTCCTGTTCAGGGTTTGGCAGATTCCACTTTCTTCCGAGATGAGTATACTCTCAGGAAGCGTACAGGCATGCCCGGTTTCGGGATATGAAACCCTCAGACATGTCACATACAGGCTTCCCGACCTATGATGGACTTGAGGATTATTCCAATTGACTAACAACGATCATACCGACAATGGTTTCTCGGACACGCCCGAAGACGAAATACTGACCGTTTCGATAACGGACGAACTCGGGTCCGCCTACCTTGATTATGCGATGAGCGTTATCGTTTCGCGGGCTCTTCCCGACCTGCGAGACGGGTTGAAACCCGTTCACCGACGCATTCTCTACGCCATGCATGAGTCTGGCAACACTCATGACAAGCCCTACAGGAAATCGGCCCGGCCAGTCGGCGACGTGATGGGCAAATACCATCCGCATGGCGACGCGTCCATCTATGACGCCCTGGTACGAATGACCCAAGACTTTGCCATGTCCCTCCCCCTGCTGGACGGCCAAGGGAATTTCGGTTCCATGGACGGTGACAATCCGGCCGCCATGCGATACACCGAGATTCGGATGGAGCCTGTTGCCCAGCGACTTATGCAGGATATAGACCGGGATACAGTTGACTTTCAGGACAATTACGACGGCAAGGATCGTGAACCGGTTGTTCTGCCGGCCCGGTTTCCCAACATCCTGGTCAATGGTGGAAGCGGTATCGCCGTCGGCATGGCCAGTACCATTCCATGCTACAATCTTGGCGAGGTCATAGATGCCACCCTTGAACTCCTTGCCGATCCTGATGTCTCGGATGAACGGCTATTGGAGTTGATGCCCGGTCCGGATTTTCCGACAGGGGGCATCATCATGGGGCGCATGGGCTCCATGAGCACCCATCTGCATGGTCGGGGACGAATTGTCGTTCGAGCCAAAACCCATTTTGAGACTCGCAAAAAGGATCAGACCCAGATCGTCATCGATGAGATTCCCTATCAGATCAACAAGTCAAGACTTGTTGAACAGATGGTGGATGTCGTTCGACAGAAGCAGGTTATCGGGATTTCGGGCATTCAGGACGAGTCAAACCGACTTGGGGTCCGTGTCGTCATTGATCTGAAACGTGACAGTACGCCTGAAGTTGTTCTGAATCAGTTGTGGCGTCATACGGAGCTGCAAACATCCATATCCAGCAATGTCGTCGTCTTGAACCGGGGTAGGCCGGAACTCATGAACCTGACTCAAATACTGCGCGACTTCATTGATTTCCGGGAAGAGATTGTCACTCGGCGAACCGCCCACAATCTCCGAAGGGCCAGAGACCGCAGTCACTTGCTTTGCGGTCTGGCTGTTGCCATCACCAATTTGGACGAAGTGGTGAGCATCATCCGCAACTCACCGCAGCCTAGTGATGCTCGAGAAGCCTTGATGAACCGGAATTGGGCAGCTGATGAAATTGCGGGATACATTCGGCTGATTGATGACCCGCTGAATACGATCAATCCCGACAACACCTACCGATTGTCAGAAACTCAGGCTCGGGCAATTCTGGACCTAAGATTGCAAAGATTGACGGCAATGGGCGTCAAGGAAAACACCGATGAATTGCAAAAGCTGGCGGAGCAGATCAAGGATTTCCTCGGCATTCTGCGTTCAGGGGAGCGAATCCGAGGCATTATTGCCGATGAACTTCGGGAAGTTCGCGAACAATTTGCCGTTCCACGCCGAACACGCATCGAAGATGTTGACGAGGAAATCGATGACGAAGACCTGATCCCTCAGGAGGAAATGGTTGTTCTCATCACGGACGAAGGATATGTCAAGCGAACTCCCCTTGACGAGTACCGCCAGCAGCTCCGGGGAGGCAAGGGGCTCGCGGGAATAAACACCAAGGACGAGGATATCGTCAAAAAGCTTTTCGTCGCCAACACACACGATGAACTGCTCTGTTTTGCAACCAATGGACTTGCCTACAAAATCAAGACTTGGCACCTTCCTCTTGGTGGCCGGACAACCAAGGGCAAACCGCTGGTTAACATCCTGAAGGTTGCGAGCGGCGTCTCCGTGGCCGATACCATCATGGTCCCCGTGCAAGACTTTGATGATCCCAGCAAGAACTTGATCTTTGCCTATTCACAGGGAAACGTGCGAAAGTCGCGACTGTCCGATTTCAAGCGAATCACCTCTGCCGGGAAAATTGCCTACGGTGTTGAAGGTCAGGGGAATCTAGTTGGCACCTGCATTGCCAGTGATGAGAGTGATCTGATACTGGCAACGAAATTGGGGCAGGCCATTCGTTTTTCATCCAAATTGCTGCGAGAAATAAAGAGTCGCAAATCACTTGGAGTCAGGGGAATCCGACTACGAAACAGTGATTCTGTCATCAGCGTGGTTGAAGTCGCGGCCACACAGGCCAGTCCTGAACAGCGCGCTGACTATCTCAAGAGAAAAAGAACCGACGCCAATGAAGCGGTTCCTGCCAAATCAGATGTACCCGAGCTGCCCCTGCTTGAGCGCTTCCAGGATGATTCCGACGACAATGCTCTGGCTAATACCGATGAAACAATTCTGATCATCACCCATGATGGCGCCGGCAAGTTGACCTCAAGCCACGAATTTTCAACCAAATTGGGGCGCGGCGGATTTGGTGTCAAAGCTAACAGAGTGTCAGGCCTGGTCGCATTTATGAAAGTGTCACTGGATGATCAGATTATTTTGGTCACTGATCAAGGACAGGTCATTCGATGTGGCGCTGGCGAGATCTCATACCGGTCGCGAGCGGCTGGTGGGGTTCGGATAATGCGTCTACCCGAAGGTTCGGAGATTGTATCCGTGGCCAAAATTGATGCCTCACGAATATCGCCGCCGGAACTGCAAGATTCCGACTCTGAAATTGAGGCGGACGTCCCCGATGAGACCTGATGCAAGCTCAGGAGATTCGATGATCCGTCCGCCTGTCGGTCATGTACCGGGATAGATTTGCGCCCTCACCGACCGGTTACCTGCATTTGGGTCATGCCTATTCGGCCTTGACCGCATGGACCAACAGTCAGAAAGCGGATGGCGATTTCCTGCTGAGAATTGAAGATCTTGACCATCATCGATCCAAGCCGGAATATGTGCAGGCAATCTTTGAAGACCTCGAGCAATTGGGGATATGCTGGGAGGAGCCGGTCATCTATCAGTCGGAGCGACAGGTAGCATATCAAAAAGGTCTTGAGGAGCTGATTCGCCTCGGCATATGCTATCCCTGCAAATGCTCCCGCAAGGATATACGGGCAGCCCTTGAAGCCCCTCAACACCAAAAGGGCAGTTCACTCAAGCATGCGACTTATCCAGGAACGTGCCGAAACAGAACGATGGCCGACATGGGCACTCGCGAAGCCATTCGGCTAAACATGGCCAGGGCTGTTGAACTGTTAGGAGGAACCGCACAATTTCCGAGGCTTGCGTTTCAGGAGACTGGCTTCCGCTTCCACGGTAAGCACACTCTTGAACCCGAATCGCTTATTCATGAGCATGGCGACTTTGTTGTGGCTCGAAATGATGTCGGGGCATCATATCATCTGGCCGTCGTGATTGATGATGCTTTTTCAAGCATAACACACGTCACCAGAGGCGAGGATATATTCAAGTTTACCTATATTCACCGCCTGTTGCAAGAGTTGCTACACCTGCCCGTACCGTTTTGGCATCACCATAAATTGATCCGCGATCGGAGTGGAAAACGCTTGGCCAAGCGCAGTGATTCCGAATCATTGCGGGCCTTGTGGAGCCGTGGCCACTCAAATGACTCCATACGCGCCATGCTTGGACTTGATGATAACCTCGTAGGCCTGACTGATTTTTAGGATTCTCATGGTCAGAGACTTTTGTTCACGCAAGAAACTCAAACCCAGGCGCTAAAGGTATCACCGAATCAGAAATTCATGATGTCGATTTCGAGAGGCCGGAAAACACCACCTTGGAAATTATCCTGTGAGGTTTGGTTTGTACAACCTGCCTACGTCCGAGCGTCGAAAGCTGTTCTGCAAAGCGTCAAACTCTCTAGACCTAAGATTTGTCAGTCGGAGTGAAGCGGGAAGTAATTTCGGAATATAATCCCTTCGTATCAAATGAAACGCATTGACCCTGAAGTCAGGAAGTTTGAAAATATAAAATTCTGGAAATCCGAACATGACGCTTCCACCCGAAGTTCATAATGCCGAACCCATCCCTTCTGCCGCACGAGAAACAATTAATGCCTTGATGCAGTCCGGCGATCTTTTTCGATACACCGCACCTCAGGATGCGCCGGTAGCCCTGCTTGAGGCCGAATTTGCAGAGTTGATGGGCACAAGATATGCGTTGGCCGTGTCGTCCTGCTCAGCTGCGCTTTTTTTGTCACTTAAGGCGTTAGGGCTACCCCGTGAAACAAGGGTTTTAATCCCGGGATTTACCTTTGCAGCAGTTCCGTCGTCTGTTGTGCATGCCAACTGTGTTCCAGTTCTCTGTGAGGTGGGTGAGAACTATCGCATCAACATGACCGACTTCACTGTCAAGCTTGGCAGCGTACAGGCCGTTATCATCAGTCACATGCGGGGTCACACGTCCGACATGGACGCAATCATGGATCTATGTGATGCACACGCCATTCCAGTTATTGAAGACGCTGCACATTCACTAGGCACCACCTGGCATGGCCGCAATATCGGAGCGATCGGCAAAGTGGGCTGCTTCTCGTTTCAGTCTTACAAGATGATCAATGCAGGTGAGGGTGGCATCCTGATCACCAACGATACCAATCTGATTGCACGCGCCGTGATCATGTCGGGGGCTTATGAGCACAACTGGAAAAAACATAAAGGTCCAGATGGCGATAACTCGCCTGATCTAGAACAAGCCTTTACCCACTGGCAGAACAAGTTACCTCTCTATAATTTACGCATGAACAACCTGAGCGCGGCCGTTATTCGTCCTCAGATCCCTGAGTTGAAGCGTCGGGCACGTAATGGTCTGGCTAACCACGACCATGTGGCTAGTCGTCTGAGCGTCTCGCCTCATATCCATGTTCCGGTTCCGTTGAAACCCGAGCGACGAGCCCCGGATTCGATACAATTCAATCTGGTTGGGCTGGATGAAGCTGCAACACGTGCATTTGCGGCGGTTGCCGAAACGCGCGGCATAAAGGTTCAAGTATTCGGCTTGAGTAAAGACAATGCTCGAGCTTTCTGGAACTGGCAATTCTTGCCCGAAAAATTTGACCTGCCCCAGACACGCGACATGCTGATGAAAGCGTGCGATGTACGCCTGCCCGTACATCTGACACGAGAAGAACTGGATATCATTGCCGACATTCTATTGGCATCGGTCGCGAGTGTCACTGACCCGGCATCAGCTTGCGGCACCTGATGTTCGATTGTCACGCAACCAAAGCAGACACGCAAACGATAAAAACGCGTTACCCACCAGCATATGCAGAAAAGGCTGAATAGGCGGTATGGAGTTCAGCGGCATCGGTCGAATCCAAATTTAGCTATTGTCCCGGGTTGCTGATCCGACTGTCCGGCGACAAACCTAGTGGTCAGTAAAAAACAAAAGATTTTAATTCTGGTGATGTGTAAGCGACTGTTTTCAGTCATTCCAACATCTTTGTTGCTCGTGAACGGATCCCGACCCCACCGAGGGCAAGCTGATCCGATCAGTCATATGGACCTCAACGCATGGCGATCTTACCAAGTTCTGAAATGTTAGTAGCAAATGATTAAAACTGACCACTAGGCCGTGGAGAGCTTGGCTTGCGTATTCAGAATCCAAGTCACAATCACGGCAGTGACCAAGGCCTGTTGGTAGGAGCGGTGTGAAGCAACGAAAATCTCCATATCCAACTGACGGAGCAGGCCCTAGGGTTGCAGCCTCACGCCCATGGGGCTTGAGGCCGGGATGTCATCGCCGCTTTTAAGGCCTGTACGGCATCCCCTGCAAGAACGCTTTCAGGTTCACGATGAAACAGGAGGGGGGGGGGACAACTTGGAGAGATTGGCTAGAGTTCGCTTGCAAGGCCGCTTGGCGGTCTTGTCCCACCCGGATGCGCACAACGGAATGGCAGGTCAACCTCAAAGGTTCAAAACGGTTTGGAAGTTCGATCCAATCACACTCCCGGTCACAGGGACGATCACATGACGGAATGGCTTGGGGCAAGGCTGGGAGGGTTCAGCCGCTGGCCTGTGCCGATGCCGACAAACGGCATCGACACATACCCGACGGCCTTCTGTCTCCCGATCAGAAGCGGAAGGTCACGGCCACTCCGCCCCCAAAGTCGGTGTTGTCGCTCCCCGCTGTTGCATAAAAGGCATCCCCCGTCAGCTGCGTCGTGTCGCCGCTGCCCAGAGACATCGCCCCGCCCACGCCCATCCGCACCCAGATCGGCTTCACCTCGGTCGCCAGCCGAGTGCCGGCCACCATCACCGCATGCTTGGACGAGAACTCATGCTCCAGATCCAGCGACGCATACAGCCGACCGTTCGCATCCTTGGGACCCAGCTCGGCCAAGACACCCACACGACCTTGGACGCTCTGCTCCCTGTCCGGGGTGACCAGACCGGCCCCATCGATCGTGGTCGGTTCGTCAAAGGCGTCCATGTCCACCGATGACCAGGACAGACCCCCACGCGGGGTCACGGCCATGCCCCCTATACTCATCGGCTGACCGACTTCCACACCGAACGCCAGACCGCTGCCACCACCCTTGGAGGTGATCACGCCCTGGCGATTGGATGTCAGCGCGATATCAAAGAACCGGGTGTAGCTCAGCTGGCCGTCCACATACAGCCCGCTGTCGTCCGTCCAGGTCAGGGACACGCCCACACCGGTGCCGCTCGCTTCCATGGTGCCACCCCTCTTGACGGTGGCCTCGCTCTGCCGGTAGTGGGCACTCACGCCCAGCACCAGACGATCATCGGTCGGCACCTCCAGACCCGCCTCAAAGTCGGTCTGCTTGACATCCCACGCCAGAGACTGACGCCAGAAGTCCGTTGCGGTCGTCGATGTATCGGCCATCCGTTCCCCATCGCGAACCGCCAGACGCACCCAGACACTGGTGCGGGAACCCGGAGTTACCACATGCTCACCCTTGCTGCTCTGGACCATGACCTCCTCGTCGCCGGTGGTCCGGCGAGGCACCGCCATGCGCGTGCTGTAAGGCGTCAGCTCCACCAGACCCAGAAGCACCGACGGCAACACCTCATACAGACGCGCCCGATGGCTGTACAGACGCAGGTCCATCGTCGTGTCATCCACAAACCGGTAGCCCTCTTTATCGTCAAGCTCCGTGAGCTGGGCCTTGAACACCTGTTCATACACGCCCCTCCGGTCGCCACGGCGATACACAATTCCCTTCGTGGCATCGTCCGCCTTCAACTCTGTCTCAGTCCCTGATGCACTGCGGGTCTTGATCGTTACCTCTCCTTCCACGGCCTTGTCCCGAGGAGTTCGGTCTGCACCCTTCGGATGGAAAATCTGGCCTTTGACATGACCCACGACACCCGCCTCGTCCTGCTCCAGGATCACCGCGACATCGCCCGCCTTGCCATCGACCTCGATGGCCACGCCGGAGGTCGCCTTGACATGAGCCCAGGGACCAATCACGATCGTGCCGCCCCCGACCTTGTCGCCGGTTTGAGTGCTCCTCCGCACATACACGCCCGCGCATTTGTCACGGCCGGTCTGCGTGTCGGTGCATGTGTCGCCGCCCGTAACCGTACCGTAGACAGCGACATGAAACGGGCGCTTTTCGGTACCGGAATGGCGAACCAGAATGCCGTGCCACCCGGCGACAATCGAGCTGTCCTTCTCCGCCTTGACCGTGACCTTACCCGTGCCGGAATCCTCGGCATAGATGCCGTCTTCCTTCGCCTTGATACGGCTGCCGGCCTTCAGCGTAACCTTGACATCTTGAGTGCCAGCCGTCCTAATGCCCTGTCCGCCTGCATCGATCAACAGGCCTCCGTGGGTGACCGTGACCTTGCCGTAGGAACCTACATCGAGCCCTATCTCCTTCGCCGTGATGCGGCTACCCTTCTCCATCGTAACCGTTGCGGCTTGCCGGCCATTCGCCCCAATGCCGTATCCAGCCGCGTCGATCATGCCTCTGTGGATGATCGTGACGGTACCGACGCGGGCGTCTCCCTCAATGTTGCCATGGATTCCATACGGATAGGCCCCACTGGCCGCGTGTGTCGTGTCCGGCGATTCGCCTATGAGGTTCGTCACAATCTTGCTGTTCGCCCCCGTCTCAATCACTATGTCGCCCTTGATCCCGCTCCCGCTTTTGGGGTCATCCATAAATGCATCTATCCCGTGCGTGGCATATATATGGCCTTGGTGCGTGATCGTGATCGTGCCAACACCTGCGGGCTCCATACTGGCGTGAATGCCACGCGCACCAATGGGTTTATCCTCCAAGCCGAGCATCACCCCGGGGTCAACCGTAATCGTGATGTCACCCTTGGCATACTGCACAACATCCACACCAAGGCCCTTCTGATGAGTGTTCGCGGCGGTGTCCTCCGCACGAATGGAACCACCGGTGAGATGAATCGTGATCGGAATCGTCGTGCTAGTCGGGGCACCATTCGTTTGAGCATAAATGCCCGCCTTCCTATAATACGTCGACTGCGACACGTCAATTGTGGCCGCGGATATGAGGCGGATACCCTTGGTCACTACCCCGCTCCCGGCTTTCCCCTTGTGTTCAAGTTGAATGCCAAAAGCGGTACCCGAAGCCGTGATGGTGCTGCCTTTTTCCAGTTCGAGCTTGAGCAAGCCGGCCCCGTCACGCGTCATGCGTATGCCATAGTCATTCGAATGGATTGTTGTCACGCGACCCATGACCACAACGTCATTGTCGCCGTCCCCTTCGGCGTCAATATCAAGGGCCGTTGCGCCGATGGGTGTTGCACTCGTACCGATCTGGGCCCCGTTCAAATCCAGCTTCAGCCCCTTGTTCAGTCCGCTGCATGCAATGCCACTCGTGTATGGGTTGGTGTCGTCAAGGGTCAGAATAGCCGGAACAGGCGGTGTGCCTGGATCTTCGGCATTCGTGCACGTCCCTTGAGCCGCAACGGAATGCGGCGAGGCTACAAATATCCCCAGTCCCGCAAGCAGTACACCAATGGTCGCAAGGCCTGAGGCCGGTCCACCGAGGGACCGAACCGAGAGGTCATCTACCCCCCCCCTCGCGTTCATGGGCGCGTGCAGGCTGGCCCCGTCTGCCCCAAATCGAAATCAATTCTGTCATGGTCATTGTTCCCTTTTCATTGTCCAAAAAGTTGTATATGGTCCCATTAACTACCCCCCCCCATGGGATTTGCAACTCTTTCTTGCCGTTCCAAGTCATTTTTCGGCAAACTGTCGCATATGTGCAACACCCCCGGTTTCAACGGCATGTTGTGGCCGGCTCAGATGAAAGTCTCGCACGGTACGCGATCAATCACGGCTGTACGAAGATTGAGCCTTTTCTGGTGTTCACGCATCCCGACATGCATGATACCATCGGACTGTCTTGGTGGATGGGGTCATGCGCCGGGCTGGGATAATGGCAAAAGTGGCGGTCCTGCCCCACCGGACACTCCTGAGGTTGCCGAAGTCCGGAGGCGAGCACACGCGTACCTAGGAGATCGAATTTCCGAAACCGATTTTTTGTCGCCTTGCAAAACAAATGCTCTTGCAACTTTCGGATGGCGTTGGTAGTGTCTCAGTTTGAATATAATTTACGTACTACTTCCCCACATGATCGTGATTTCTATGGTTCAATAATTCAAACTGAGACACCACCATGGCGTTCGGTGGAACCGGCCTCAAGAACGCACACGTTCAGAAGCTTGGAGACTCGCTCCCGCAGGGGGTGGTTTTAGCGTTATGGCGATAGCCACGACACTCCCAGCCGCTGGCTAGGCCGTATTCGAACCCGCATGGCACGAGGAGGCAACCATTCGACAAAACGGTGAACCGGCGAGCTGCCGGAACAAGCGATGATGGCCTCAGGCTTAAGACGACCGCAACATGATCGTGGTACCCTGCCGGCAAGCTTTCAAATTGATGACGACGCTCGGTGACCGGTTAGAGAAACTGGCAAGAGGCTGTTTGCAGGATTACCAGACGTCGTTGATCCACACGGATTTACTTAGCGAGATGGCAGGTCGGGAGTCATGATTCGCATGGGCCGCCCAATATGCATGAACGCAAGCACAATCATTACAAAAGACCGTGCCGGTGTTTGTTGATAGGCAACTGTCATCTTGTAATCAACGGTCATCACCGAGCGCACGGTCCGTGTTCTTCCTTGATGACTTTTCGACCCAAGTCTCCACCTTGTTATTTACGGAAATCTGCTATAGATTCTCCCTATGTTCGCGAGGCACTGTTTCTCTTAGTGATACTGTTCGACATTGCGTAACACTGAATTGGCAGTGGGAGAAGGCTTTCAATGGATGTTGATGACAAGGTAGTTCAACTCTATTCTCAGCGGATACTCCAGTTGGCGGCCAGCGTTCCAAATTGTGAAAGCTTGAAGGATTTTGATGCTAGGGCCAAAGCACGCTCACCGCTTTGCGGTTCGACCGTGACCGTCGAGTTGAAGGTGAACAAAGGAAGAATTTGTAACTTTGCCCAGAATGTGAAGGCCTGTGCCCTTGGACAAGCATCCGCTGCAATCGTCGGCAAGCAGATTGTCGGTCGAAACTATACTGAAATCAAGAAGGCCCGAGACCAGTTGGCCGACATGTTAAAGCACGGGGCTTCACCTCCTGATGAGCCTTTCAATGAATTGAAAGTGCTTTTGCCAGCCCGTTACTACAAAAATCGTCATGCCTCCATATTGCTTGTTTTGGATGCCACACTGAACGCATTTTGCCAAATCGACAACTGCTGTCCCGCTCTGAACTAACAGCACAAAAACAAGCGATACCCATTTTCACGCTAGACAGGATGATTTTTTCGAACTTCGTGACCTCTCTTGCTGCATGGGTTGCAGGTAGTTCCACAATCATTGCTGAAACCGGTTCGCCATTCAACAAAGCACGATGTATCTTGGCCTATAAACCTAGGAAAATAAGTGTCGTAGGCTAAAACGAAATGCTAGCCGCCATGCCTTTCCTTTGCACGATATAACGCATTCGATAATCCAATTTGCTTCCTGTCTTTGAAGGCCGTGGCAATTGTGACTTTATCCTGAGTTATGCTTCGAAAGCATCCAGGTCGGCATCGGCTGATATTGCCTCAGGTGACACGTCTTCAGGCTCGGAATTCCCAGACCTTAACAAAGGTGCAGACCTTTTCCAGGCGACTAATTTTGAGCCAAACTGCCCGTAAAAACTAGGCACTAGATTTTCAAGATCTTCAATGAAATTCGATAGTTGAGTAAAACGGGTGCCCAAACGCTTGGAATGAAAAATCTGAAAACTCACCGGGGCCAAATGCTCTTTGCCTGCTCCTACAATGTTCACATCATTCAAAAGGTCGTTAACCAAATGATATGTGTCTGCACTCCTTCTTGGCCATTGAATGCATACGTGAAGATCTGATAAATCGTCGTGTTTGATCTGCCTTAATAGCCAGTTGATGCGGGCTACTGTGGATTTCTTGTTTTCGGGCGCACGCAAGGTCATGCCAACATCTATGGTACGCCGTGCCAAATCGGCAACGACATCGAGAGGCGCGGTAGCGTTCGGAATTTTCAACGATAGCCGAAGTTGGTTCTCTTTGTTCAAAATTGACAATTCATCTTTAAGCCGCAGATTGGGATCTTGGGCGTGCTTTCGGGCGAGCCTGACTGAAACTGCGGCTTCCGTTAACCGGCTTAGAATGAGAGAAAGATCACGGGTCTCTTGATGCCAGGCCTGCATCACTTCCATGGCTTCTGCAGACTTCGGGGAAATGCTGCCCCCACTTGCGACCAAGCGATTGATATCAGCCCACTCGCGAGGCATACGGGTAAAGCCTTGAACTCCGGAACTGTGGTGTGCCAAAAATCGGCGAAGCTCGTTGAGCAACATTCTTTGATCACACTGGGCTTTATCAATGCGATGAAAGATGAGTTCCGCTGTCGTCAGGACAAACATCCAAGACCAATGAATAACTGGAATCCGTGAACGGCTCTTTCGAACACTTTCCAGAGGATGGACGGTAGGAGCAGTAGCAAATTGATTGGAAATGGTTATCAGGCAGTCAACACCATTTTCCTTTGCTAAAGCACGGTATCTCTCGACTTGACCATCGTCAAGAGTGGCGTTGCCTACTTTTGCCTCGACAAATGCTTTCTACACACGCGACCCAACTTTTAGAACAATAAGCCCATCTGGTCTTTCCTTCATGCCATTTGGCAAGCTGGCTGGCACTATTTCCGTATATGAATCAATTTGGGCACTGGTTCCGACTCTTTGCTTCGCACTCGACAGCAATTCACGACCGAGTTCATCAATCCTCGAAATACAAGCCAAGGTAATGGACGTAGCCCGCCCTTCCTTGGACGTATTTGAAAGAACCGGGAACAACCGTGCAACCTCACCTTGTGACAAATACTCAGGAAGGCTTGCGCTAGACATGGAACACCAAACACCAATTGATTATTCAGTAAACCCGCATGATAATAAGGCGTTCACCGGAAAACAAACACCTCTTTCCTGTCACAAACCGCTTCTAAGGTCGATTGGACCCAAGGCTCACGTGGTTCAGAACCTATACTGCAACCAACCAAAACTTTCCACCAATAATCAGGTCACGGTTCGTTTTTGCCTCTGTTTCTGACATGCCATAATGAAGCAGAAATTATCGGCCAAGCGTCCTTCCTAATCGGAAATCATTGTCAGCCATTCGTCTTCAGTCACGATTCTGATACCGAGATCGGTGGCGTCTCGGGACTTTTTCCCACTACCAGGCCCGGCAACGACCACATCAACGTTTTTGCTGACTGAATTATAGATTCTAGCCCCCAGAGATTCGGCTTGGATCTTGGCTTCCATCCGCGTCATCCGTTCTAGCTTGCCCGTAAACACAACGGCCAATCCCGAAATTGGCGATTGTTCAGACTGAGGCGGCTCAACAGGTTCAATGCTTAATTCAGGAATCAAGTCCGCCAACCATTGCCGAAATGTATGATTTGCAAAGGTCGCGATCAGAGATTCGACCATCACTCCACCAAAACCTTCCAGATTGCAAAGTTCTTGAATAGCTGAGGTTTTGCCATTTTTTTCATCAATCATGGCTGCTGAAAGATTATCCCAAGATTGAAAATGCTGCGCCAATCGCTGGGCATTCTGGACTCCGAGGTATCGGATTCCTAGGGCTGTTAGCAATTTGGCCAATCGAACTTTCCTTTTTCGGTCGATTTCAGCAAACAATCCCTGAACAGACTTTTCCTGCCAGCCTCTTTCCCCCGTGAGATCTATACCCTCGTTTGCCAGATTGCGCTGCAACTTGAAGATATCCCCGGGACTCTGGATCCAGCGCCGACCAGTATGAGGGAATTTCCGTTCATAAAATTGCTCCATGAGGGTATCCCCCAGCCCTTCAAAATTTAATCCCTCACTTGAGACAAAGTACTTGAGCCTGCCGAGCACCTGAGCTTCACAATCAAACTCACCAACACACCTGGACACAGCCTCCCCTTCGGGCCGGATAGCGGGTCGGCCACAGATCGGACACGCCGTTGGAAACTCATAGGGAATCGAAGTCTTCGGTCTTTTGGTTAGATCTACGTCCGATATCTTGGGAATGACATCACCGCTTCGATAAACTTCAACCGTATCTCCGATTCGAATGTCTTTTCCATCGCGGATTACTTCATCACCAGACCCCAAACCCTTGATGTAATCCTCATTATGCAAGGTGACGTTTGAAACCGTCACGCCACCGACCATCACTGGCTCAAGCTTGCCGACCGGCGACAGCGACCCCGTCCGCCCGACCTGAATGTCGATATCATTCAATACAGTCCAAGCCTTTTCCGGAGGAAGCTTATAGGCAATGGCCCATCTTGGGTAGGTTGAGCTGTTACCCAACCTTCTTTGCAAGGCTAGGCTGTTCACCTTGATGACAACCCCATCAATGTCATAACTGAAATCAGGTCGTGTCTTGAGAATCCTCTCGTAGAATCTCAGCACTTCGTCGGTCCCCGTGCATAGACTTCTGCCCTCCACCATCGGCAAACCAAAGTCCCTCAGCCGGTTCAATGCTTCCCATTGAGATTGAGCCAGAGGAGAAGACAACGCGCCCCAGCCGTGACAAAAGAACGATAGTTTGCGGTTTTTTGTTTGCTCCACATCAAGTTGCCTCAGTGCCCCAGCCGCTGCATTGCGCGGATTGATGAAGGTCTTGATCGAGCTCTTTTTATCGACACTTTTAGCCGCTTCAATCTGTTCCATCTGCCGAGCATTCAACTCCTCAAAGTCAGCCTTGAACATGAAAACCTCGCCGCGAATTTCCATGAATTCTGGCACGTCTCCGCGAAGCATTTGGGGAACTTGGCGTATGGTCAGCACATTTTCAGTGACATCTTCACCCTCTTCCCCTCCTCCCCTTGTGGCGGCCTGAACGAGAATGCCTTTCTTGTAGGTTAACGAAATGGCCAAGCCGTCAATCTTGGGTTCAACGACATATTCAAGGCCTGAGCCTTCCTCCAAATTGAGCAACCGACGAATTCGATCCTCGAATTCAAGCATGTCTTCGTTGTCGAAGGCATTGTCCAAGGATAGCATTGTCAATTCATGTTTAACCTTGCGAAAGCCTTTTGTTGGCTGGCCTCCAACTCGACTTGTCGGACTGTCGGGGTGCTTGAATTTGGGATACCGCTCTTCAAGTCGTCGCAGTTCAAGAAGATCCCGGTCAAACTGGTAGTCAGGCATTATCGGCTGGTCCAGTTCATGATACGCCCGGTTTGCCTGGTTAAGGGTCGCGGTCAGTTCATCGATGAGTTGCCTTGCGCCCTGCTCCGATCCTTGGTCAGCTGAGAGAAAGTCCCCCTGTAGTTTCAATTCCTTGATCCATTGTCTAAGGTTAAATTCTGCTCACTCAACCAAGTTGAGCACCACATCTCCAGCATTTCGCAAAGGCATATTAGCACGGAATAGTATTGGAAAAATCAGATTCGTTGCCAATTTGGTTCTTGTACACTTTGTATGACTTGTTTCTCTAGAACCGAGTAGCTTCGATGCCTGACAATCCAAGACTAAAACTGAACAGCCTAGGCATCAACAAGCCCCCGGCACAGACCCGAGTCATCGTTGCCATGTCGGGAGGCGTTGACAGTTCCGTCACAGCGGCCATGCTGAACGATCAAGGGTATGAGGTGATCGGGCTGACAATGCAGCTTTATGATCATGGTGCCGCCGTTAATCGCAAGGGGGCTTGCTGTGCGGGGCGGGATATTCATGATGCCAAGAGAATTGCGGCCGAACTGGATTTTCCACACTACGTTCTGGACTACGAAAGTTTTTTCAAGCGGCAGGTCATCAACGAATTCGTCGACAGTTATACCAATGGATACACGCCTATCCCCTGCATACGCTGCAATGAGCGAGTCAAGTTCAAGGAACTTTTGCAAACGGCAAAGAACCTTGGCGCCGACTGCCTGGCAACGGGCCACTACATCAAGAGACTCATGGGATGCGATGGTCCCGAACTTCATCGGGCTGCCGACCTTGGCAAGGATCAGTCCTACTTTCTGTTTACGACAACCAAAGAGCAGCTGGAGTATCTCCGATTTCCGTTAGGCGAGATTGCATCAAAGGAAGAAACTCGAAAGCTGGCGCTTCGATATGGTCTTTCCATCGCTCAAAAGCCCGACAGTCAGGATATCTGCTTCGTGCCCGAAGGAAATTACGCCGAACTCGTAAGGAAGTACAATCCTGATGCATTGCAGCCCGGCTATGTTGTCGACATGAAGGACAATATCCTCGCTACCCACGAAGGAGTTTCAAACTTCACGATTGGACAGCGGCGGCGGCTTGGAGTGAATCATTCCACCGAACCTCTCTACGTCGTAAGGCTGGATTCGAAAAATCGAAGGGTTGTTGTCGGGCCACGGTCGGCCTTGGATACGTTCAAATTCACAATAAACAACGTGAACTGGCTTGGAGATCACGCCTTTGACACGCGTGAGGCCTGGGAATTGGATGTCAAGGTTCGTTCGACAAGCAAAACCATCCCAGCGTTCGTATTGCCGCTGCCCAACAAGGAAGCCTTGATTGAACTGGCAGAACCAGAAAAGGCGATTGCGCCGGGGCAGGCCTGCGTGTTTTATGCATCAACCGGCTCCCGTGTTCTGGGAGGAGGATGGATTTCACGCAAAGCGGAACACCCAGTCCATTAGCGATCTATCAAGCACCCTCAAATTTCAGGAAAGAAGAACAGGCATGACACTGGATGAACTGCTGGCCACAATTGACGCCAACCTGGATCGTTCCATTGACCGACTCATGGAACTGCTTCGAATTCAGTCTATATCGACCGATCCAAAATATAGCAACGATTGCATTGAAGCGGCTGAGTGGTTGGTCACTGAGCTCAATCAGATCGGATTCAGGTCTTCGGCACGCCCAACGGCCGGTCACCCGATGGTCGTTGCACATAGCAGTTCCGACAAGCCTCGAATCCTGTTCTACGGCCATTATGACGTTCAGCCTGTTGATCCCGTTGAAATGTGGACATACCCGCCATTTGAACCGCAAATTGTCACCATTGGCAATGAAAAGGCCATTCAGGCCCGTGGGGCATCAGACGACAAGGGTCAGCTGATGACCTTCATTGAAGCCTGTCGATATTGGAAGCAGCTGACCGGTACCTTGCCTCAGGGCTTTTCCATTCTCTTTGAAGGCGAGGAAGAATCAGCCTCACCGTCCCTGATACCATTCTTGCAGGATAACAAAGAGGAATTGAAAGCCGATCTGGCCCTGATCTGCGATACCGGTCTCCACGAATCCCGAATCCCCGCCATCATCACGCGACTGCGAGGGTTGATGGCTGTCGAATTTGAAATCACGGCTCCTTCCAGGGATCTGCATTCGGGAATGTATGGGGGCCTGGTCATGAACCCGCTGAGAATCATGGGAAAGATTCTTGCGGACCTTCATGATGGTGATGGCCGTGTACTGATACCCGAATTTTATGAGGGCGTGCCTGTCTTGTCATCTGAACTGACGCAAGAATGGCAGAATCTGAACTTCAATCACAGCCAGTTCTTGGAGGAAGTCGGTTTATCCATACCGGCGGGCGAAAGGACCGCAACTCCGATCGAAATGCTGTGGTCAAGACCGACCTGTGAAATCAATGGTGTTGTTGGAGGCTATACAGGAGATGGCTTCAAGACGGTTATTCCCTCGAAGGCAAGTGCAAAAGTCAGTTGTCGCCTCGTCGGCAATCAGGACCCTGCCGCGATTCTTGGCCATTTCAAGGAATTTGTCACGAATCGCATTCCCCCGGATTGTTCAGTTGCGTTCACAGAGCATGGCATGGCCAAGGCCTGCGAAATGCCAACCAGCCATCCCATGTTTGATCTTGCCAGGCGATCGCTGTCCGAAGAGTTCAATTCAAAAGCCGTGTACGCCGGATGCGGCGGCTCCATTCCGATTGCGGGCCACTTTCAGGACATACTTGGAATGAACTCCCTTCTCATGGGCTTCGGCAAAGACAATGACAACATGCACTCACCCAACGAAAAGTACGACATCCGTTCCTTTCACAAGGGGATAAGAAGCTGGGCTCGTCTGCTGTTTTACTCGCAGTAACCTTCAGCCGATTGCGGGCCGGCGACTGAGTACACTTATCGACCTTCAAAACCCGGCAGTCTTTTTTCAACAAAGGCCAGGATTCCCTCACGGAAATCCCTTGATCGACCTAGTTCACCCTGAAGTTTGGCTTCCAGTTCGAATTGCTCTTTCAAAGTGTTGTTATAGGACTCTCTCAAGGCGCTCTTCAACAGCTTGAAGGCCAATGTAGGTCCGCTGGCCAATTGTTTCGCTCGTGCCTGCCAATGGGCCTCGAAAATGTCATCGGGCACGGCTTCCCAGATCATGCCCCACCGGCTGGCATCGCCAGCAGAAATTCGATCGGCAAACATGGCTGCGCCTAGGGTTTTGGCCATTCCAACAGTTCGGGGAAGAACCCATGTTCCACCCGCATCCAGCATCAATCCTATGCGTGAGAAAGCCTGCAGAAAATAAGCGTTGTCCGTGGCGATCACGATATCCATCAAGAGGGCCAAGTTGGCACCGGCACCCGCTGCTGAGCCATTAACGGCAGCCAATGTCGGAATGTCGGAGTTCAAAATGGCCTCAAATAAAGGATAATACTCGACCCGGAGCACCTCCTCGAGATCAACGTTTTTCAGGCTGACTTCATCGCCAATATCCTGTCCGGAGCAGAATGCGTTGCCCTCCCCGGTCACAACCAGCACCTTGCCAAGTTTTTGACTTTCTCTGATCGCATGTGTCAATTCTACTCGCATGGTTGAGTTGAGTGCGTTCCGTACATCAGGACGATTCAGTTTGATCCGGACAATGTCCTCTTCGACCGTCTGCAAAATGGTCTCGTATTTCATGCCTTGTTCCAGTTCTGATTTCTGATTGATTGCCATTCAGCCTTGAGCTGCATCTAGCTGTGCGAGGTGTCTTGACCCACAAGTTTCCGCAGTTCTTTTGTCTCGTCTGCCGTCAGTTCATTGTCGTTTTGTGCCAATAGTGAATTCCTTCGCCGAACTTGCCGAATTGCACTCAGACAGAACAAAATCAACAAGATGGGCCCTGATAGATACAAGATCAGGTTTTGTGCGCTGAGAACAGGCGTCAGAAGGGCAAATTCCCCATACCGCTCCTCTACATAGTCATATATTTCCTGATTGGTGTAACCCTCCACCAGTTTTTCTCGAATAAGGATTCTCATGTCGCTTGCCAGTTCGGCGTTGGATTCGTCGATGCTTTCATTTTGGCAAACCATGCAACGGATATTGCGGGATATTTCTCGCGCACGTTCCTCCAGCAACGGATTTCCAAGCATCTCGTGCGGTTCCACCCCGAGCATCCCGGTTGGAATAATTAGCAGAGCACAGATAATCCAATATCGGTTTGTCATTTGTCTCTATCCATGACGTTTTCAGTTGGCTCTCCCGGTTTCACGAAAACTCCTGTTCGAGTTCTCAGATAAAACTACCTTCAAGAACTTAATGCAGACATGGTCCATCCTGCCGCTTGAGGATTCCACTCGTTGCTTGATCTGTTGCGTTTGTTGCCTAAAGTGCTACCCGTATATCTGAAGACTTCTGGTCTGCATGGGATAAATATTGGGATGCAAGGAGATTAAAAGCTTGATTGTAGCCAGATTGATGACCTCTTTTACCTCCCCTTGCCATTGATAACAGGCTACGGCTCAATATCGACATGGCCTTGAGTTGATCCTGCATTGGCTGGTCCATGCATATGACGGCCTTTGTTGGTGGCGGTTGACCTCGCAAAACCTGTCAGACTCATCGCCCCTCCAGCAGCCATGACGATAGCGCCAATCCAGATCCAGTTGACCATAGGTTTTATGTATGTTCGGATGACCCAGCCCCGACCTTCATTCTGATCCCCCAGAACAACATAAAGATCGCGCAAAAGTCCCATATCAATGGCTGCTTCGGTGGTTGTAGTTCGAGCAATCGGATAAAATCGCTTTTCCGGCTTCAAGATGGCGACTTCGGTTGCATTACGAAAAACCCGAATATCCCCTTGAAGAGCCAGATAGTTGGAACCCACAACCTCGGCCACACCTCGAAACCGAAAATCGTAGGAACCGATTTCGTAGCTTTCACCCGGAACGGCGATCCGTATATCCTCCAGTTCCCAAGATGAAACTGAGGCTATTCCCAAAATTGTGAACCCCAAACCGATGTGCCCAAGCGCTTTCCCAATCTCGGGGCGGGGCAAGCGTCTGAACCACTCAATCGATCGAACAAGTTTATGCTTGCCAAAGCCAGTCCTGATACCCAGTTCCCAGATGGACCCTAGCATCAACCAGACGGCAAGGGCACAGCCGACAGGCCCCAATATTCCATCGTCACTTTGAACAAAAAACACGATACCGCCCACGAACATTGCAAATAGCATGGGAGGTCTTAACACTCGCAAGGTTCTCGGCATACTCGCTTTCTTCCACGCAAACAGAACTCCAAACGGCAGAAGCAACGTCAAAGCAACGAAGAAAGGGGTAAACGCAAGATTAAAATACGGTGGACCAACCGATATCTTGTTGCCGTCGAGAAGTTCCACGATCAGAGGCCAGAAAGTTCCAAGCAAAACGACAAGCGTAGAGACAATCAACAGCAGGTTGTTGGTCAGAAGTGCCATCTCCTTGCTGAGAAGCTCAAATGTCCCTTCTTGCTGCGCCACTTGACTTCGCAAGAAGTATAGAAAAAAGCCGCCACTGCTGAAAAGGAGTAAGAGCGCCAGAATGTATATCCCTCTGGTCGGATCACTGGCAAAAGCGTGGACTGAGGTTATGATTCCGGATCTGACCAGAAATGTTCCAATCAGGGAAAAGGAAAAGGCTAAGATAGCCAACAAGATGACCCAACGACCAAAGCACTCTCGTTTTTCAAGAACAATGGTCGAGTGCAGCAGTGCCGTGGTGATGAGCCAAGGCATGAAGGACGCGTTCTCAACCGGGTCCCAAAACCACCATCCGCCCCAGCCCAGCTCGTAATAGGCCCACCAAGACCCCAAGGCAATCCCCAATGTCAGAAAAATCCATGATGCCAGTGTCCATGGTCGAGTCCATCGTGCCCAGGCCGAGCCAATGTTTCCATAAATCAAACCGGCGACCGCGAAACTGAAGGTTATCGAAAGACCAACATAGCCCAGATAAAGCGTGGGAGGATGGAAGGCGAGACCGGGATCCTGCAGAAGCGGGTTGAGATCCTGACCATCGAAAGGAGGTACAGCAAGTCGTGCAAAAGGGTTGGAGGTGAACAGGATGAAGGACATAAAGCCACATGCCAGCAAACTCTGTATCGCAAGCACAAGTGCCTTGAAACGGAGCGGCAACTGCTGGCCCCACATGCCGACAAGGAAGCCATATAAACTGAGAACCAGTATCCAGAGCAACATTGACCCTTCGTGATTGCCCCACACGCCAGTGATTTTGTAAAGGAGCGGTTTCAGTGTGTGCGAATTCAGCACGACCAAGGCTAGCGAAAAGTCCGAACTCACAAAGGCCGTCGTAAGAGCCGCAAAGGAAATAGCCACAAGAACAAACTGTGTGGTCGCAAGGGTTGATCCCAATTGAAGAAAGGTTCCCAAATTTTTGAAATAACCGATAAACAGAACCAAGAACTGAACCGTTGCAATCAGAAGAGCGGTGATGAGGGCCAAATGCCCCAGCTCGGAAATCATGGATTGATCGATTTAAGTCAATTAAAATTGGAAAGGCCAAGCCGGAGACTGCAGAAACGCGTCCAACGAACTATTCCACGGGTTGCAAAATACCCTTGTCCTCCATGGCATCAATCACTTCCCTTGGTATATATTTTTCGTCATGTCGGGCCAGTACTTCTGTTGCTCGAAAGACAAATCCGTCAAATCTCCCCAGTGCAATGGCCCCTTGTTCTTCAGCAAACAGGTCAGGCAAGATCCCCGTGTAAGTGATGGGCAATGATGCGGTCCCATCGGTCAGGCGAAATGAAATCGTGGAGCGGGCCCTCTCGACGGAATCCTTTTCAACCAGTCCTCCCACTCTAAACACTTCTCCAGGATCGGGGCGATCCGCCAAAACTTCAGCCGGCGTTCGAAAGAAGGAAATGCCTTCCCGAAACCCGTAACCGATTAGAACCGAAGCAATGGCTAGCAGCACGGACAGGAATACAATGAACTGTGCCCGCCTCTTTTTTTTCAAACTGTGCATACGTTATGGAACCAATGGAACCAATTGGAGTCCTTCCATTTCTGGCAAGCCCAGCATCAGATTGGCATTCTGAATGGCCTGGCCCGAAGACCCCTTGGTCAGGTTGTCCAAGACAGAGAAGATCTTGCAACGGCCATTTATGCGGTCCGGAAACACAGAAATGTGAACCAGATTCGAGCCTCTTACATGTCGAGTGGAAACAGGTGTCTCCATCGGTTGAACGTGAATAAACCGCTCATTGGCATATCTCTGAGACAATATCTGATGAATCGTGTCCGGATTTCCCTTCACGTAAATTGTTGTCAATATGCCCCTGTTTTGCGGGATCAAGTGAGGGGTAAACGACACTTTCACGGGGGTATCAGACCTTGAACCCAACTCTTGGTCAAACTCGGCAAGATGTCTGTGCCAAACGGGATTGTAAGGTTGGCAGCCTTCGGACAATTCGGCAAAAATCGTGCTCGGCTTGGCCACACGACCAGCACCGGAAACGCCCGCCTTCAGATCAAGAGTGATATCCTGCAGATCAATCGCCTTTTCCTCAACCAAAGGCACCAGCGGATAAAGACCTGACGCTGCATTGCAACCCGTACAGGCCACGAGCCGCGAAGACCTGATCTTCTCCCGATAGAACTCGGTCAGTCCATAGGTTGCCTCTTTCTGGATGCTGGGTGCCACATGGATGTGTCCATACCACCTCTCATACTCGGCGGGATCCCTCAGTCGAAAATCAGCAGAAAGATCAACCAGCAAGGTTGAGCCGAACAGCTCCTTAATCACCTTCTGGCTTGTCGTATGCGGAAGAGCGCAAAAAATCAGATCAACGGAGCTAGGATCGAATTCGTCCATGTGCGCGAGTTGAGGCAAGTTGAAACTCGCAAGACTCGGATATATTTCCGATATGAACTTGCCGGCATTGCGGTCGGCGATCAGAGATGCGATCGCAAGGCGCGGGTGCCCCAACGCAACTCGGATCAATTCGACGCCAGTATAACCGCTGGCCCCGATAATCGCGATCGTCCTTGAGTTCATGATCCTGATTCCAAACTGGTTTAAAGTGTGTCAAATCGGACGGGGCGGCACAAAAACAGTGTCGCTCTATTTGAAACCAAACCTGAATCGCCCGAAGTCAGGAATGTCGAGCTGGCTTTCTGGTGGTCAATCCATGAATGTCGCCCTAGATAATCAACCAAGCTATCGGCCACAAGGGCTGGCTGGCTGATCACTCTGACCTGCGGTCCCAAAGCCTCCTGAAACGTGTCGAGTATCAGCGGATAATGGGTACAGCCCAAGACGGCAACTTCCGGATTCGGCATTCGTCGCAAAAGAGCATCGACGTGACTCCTGGCCAACGCCTCGGCCATCATCAAATCTCCGCTTTCGACGGCGTCCACCAATCCGCCGCACGGCTGCGATTCAACGTCGACCCCAATCGCTCGGAATGCCAGTTCTCTTTGGAAGGCTCTGGAGGCTACCGTGGCTGGAGTGGCAAACAATGCCACCCGCTTGACAGACACCTCTTGGGGAGAAGTGCTATCTCCCCAGGCACGTTCGACGATGGCCTCAATCGTCGGAACAAAAACTCCAAGCACTCGCCTGTCGGCCGGCACAACTTCTTCCTGAAGTCTGCGCAAGGCGACAGCCGATGCCGTATTGCAGGCCAGGATGACAAGTTGGCAGTCCCTTCCCCATAACTCTTTTACACCCTCAAGAGTGTACTGATAGATTTCTTCCGACGATCGAACGCCGTACGGCGCTCGCAGGTTGTCACCAAAGTAGATTAGTTCGACCTCCGGCAGACGACGGACAATGGCATCAAAGATAGTCAGGCCTCCAAGACCTGAATCAAATATCCCAATGGCCATGGCAAAATTTTTTCAGCAAAACCGCATGACCTTCCGACTTACCGCGTTGGCGCGGCCACGTAAAGGTTGCCACCGAACCCGTGGTTTTGAGCGTATCTTCGATGGGCTCAGGATTTCTCGCCGGGAATGGAACCGAGTGGTCCCAATCAGGTCAGCATCGAACATAGACCATGAATATCGGATACGCCTGACTATGTTAACGCTTCGAGAACTGAAAACTTTTGCGGGCTTTTCGTTTGCCATACTTTTTTCGCTCGACCACGCGAGGATCACGAGTGAGAAGACCGGCTGACTTGAGTGACGGCCGATAGTGCGGTTCATACAGCTGGAGCGCCTTGGAAATCCCATGCCTGAGAGCTCCTGCCTGACCCGACAGCCCTCCCCCTTTAACCGTTGCCTGAACGTCAAACTGTCCTTCGACGGCCACCAGCTTGAATGGCTGCTGAACAATCATCTGCAACACGGGACGGGTAAAATATTTCTGATAATCCTTCTTGTTGACAAGGATCTTTCCGCTCCCCGGCTTGATCCACACACGCGCTACGGCGTCCTTGCGCTTGCCTGTCGCGTAGGACCGACCTAGAGAGTCCCGCACGGGTTCTCTCTTGATCTCCTCGGGCATCTCTGGCGGCTTGGCCTCAACAGTCTCGGCCAGCTCCTCGAATGGTGATTCCACCTCGTTCATGCAATTCTACTCCGCTTGTTCTTCTCATTTCTTGCCCCCCAGTCGACAACCTCTGGCTGCTGTGCCTGATGAGGATGTTCGGCGCCGGCATAGACCTTCAAGTTTGTCATTAATTTCCGGGACAGCCGATTGTCGGGAAGCATGCGTTGCACTGCCTTGATCACAACCCGCTCAGGATGCCGGCCTTCCAAAACCTGGTTTGCCGTACGGCTCTTGATGCCTCCCGGATACCCCGTGTGCCGGTAATATATCTTTTGCTTGAGCTTGTTGCCGGTAAGTTTGACCTTTGCGGCATTAATCACGACGACATTGTCACCCACATCCATGTGGGGAGTAAATTGTGCCAGATGCTTGCCCCGCAGTCGGGTCGCAATGAATGCAGCCAAGCGACCCAAGACCAGTCCCTGGGCATCAATCAGTATCCATTTCTTTGCGATATCAGAGGGACGAGCCGAATATGTTGACATCAAATCGTACTTTCAAAATATATGGTCCCAACGAGCATCACACAGGCAACGACGGTTGATGACCCCCTTGTACCAGCAGAACCTGCGATACACCAACAGGCTTGAGATGTGGTTAATCCTGTCACTTTCAAGTTTTGAGATCGAATTTTCCACAACGCCTTGGTCGCGCTCAAGGAAGGGAGTAAGTCAACGTCGCTCGTGCCACCGCGCCATCCATGTTTTCGCCGTACAGCAAAACATCTCCAACAGCCAGTCTTTTCCCCAGTTTCAGCAATTTGGCCCGTGCCGTGATCGTTCCCGGCTGAGGCTTGCGCATGAAATCGATCGAGCAACTTGTCGTAACGGCCAGCATCTTTGGGCCGGCAAAAGCCTGAACCAGAAAATAAACAGCCAAATCAGCTGCGGTAAACAGGGTGGGGCCAGATAGTGTTCCGCCAGGTCGCAAATGCCGGCGATCTGTCAGCATCTCAATCTTTATGAACCCGTCAGCAAGCTCGCAGATGCGAACCTTTCCCGCGATCTGGGGAAATTCGTCACGGACAAACTTTTTCAGTTCCGCGATTGTCATTTTGAGTATCATGGGTTCTTTGTTGTCTTGCCAGAAGTCTCGAATTATGGAGCCATTGATGTCTCAGGAACTGGTACTCAGGAATGATGAAGGTAATGTTGCCCATCTGACTTTGAATGACCCCTCAAAGTTAAATGTTCTGACTCACTCCATGCTCGACCAGTTGTTGCTGAACCTCGAAAGTCTGCAGCAGGACACGACAATTCGCTGTGTGGTGATCAAGGCCGATGGCAAGGCGTTCTGCGCCGGTCACGATCTGTCGGAGCTTTTGGCCAGAGATCGGGATGCCGCGTCCCGAACAGAATTTTTGTACCACCTCTTTGACCTCTGTGCAACAGTGATGCAGAAAATTCAAATGATACCCCAACCGGTTATCGCTCAAGTTCATGGAACCGCTGTTGCGGCCGGTTGTCAACTGGTCGCTTCGTGTGACCTGGCGATTGCCGGACAAAAGGCCCGGTTTGGAGTCAATGGCGTCAATATTGGGCTGTTCTGCTCGACGCCCATGGTAGCCCTGACAAGAAACATTTCCACCAAGAAAGCCTTCGAATTGCTGACGACCGGGAAAATCGTTGATGCCCAGACAGCCAAAGAGATAGGATTGATAAACGAAGTCGTGTCGGATCAGCAACTTGACCAAGCCGTGGAGGATATGGCGACAACCATTGCTTCCAAGCTGTCAGAAGCCGTCAAAATAGGCAAGGAGGCATTTTACAGGCAAGCTCAGCTAAATCTGGATGAAGCTTACAAATACACCGGCCGTGTCATGGTCGAAAACATGGGTTTCAAAAATACTGCGGAAGGAATTGATGCCTTTTTGGAAAAGCGGGAACCAAACTGGAGCGATTGATCGTCAGTTGCCGGCCCAATCGATCAAAGATCATACAGTTCCGTAAATTTCAGTTCCAGATAATTCAGGAGCGGTTCAGGACTGATTTCACATGAAGTGGCCTTTTGAATCGTCGGGATCGGTTCTCGCAGACTGCCGTATTGATGAATGTGCTTTTTGAGCCAGTTTGTTGCAGGCGACGGATCACCTCTTGCCAGATTCTCGTTCAAATCGGAAAGTTCATGTTGCATGGCCTCAAACAGACACCCCGCATAAACATTGCCCAAGGTATAAGTCGGGAAGTAGCCAAAAAGACCGTAGGACCAGTGAACATCTTGCAACACCCCTAAAGTCGGTTGGTCAACCGCATAACCAAAACTGTTCTTGAATTTTTCGTTCCAGGCATCCTCGGCGTCTTCCGCATCCAGTGAGCCTGAGATCAAGTCTCTCTCTAACTCATAGCGCATGATGATATGCAGGTTGTACTGGACTTCATCCGCTTCAGTACGAACAAATCCTCGCTTGACCTGATTGACAAAGCGGTAAAAATCCATGGCATCATCAATGCCAAAATCGCCAAAGGTCTCGTTCATTTGCCTGAACAGCCAGCCCGTGAAGGACTTACTTCGAGCCAGTTGATTTTCGCAAATCCGGGACTGACTTTCGTGTACCCCGAATGATGCCCCACCACCAATGGCCGTGAATAGATATTCCTTGTTAATGTTCTGTTCGTAACTCCCATGACCCGATTCGTGAATTGTCGAGTAGAGGCAGTTAAGCGGATCCTTTTCATCCACGCGGGTTGTGATCCTCACATCATTCCCATTACCGGTGCAAAACGGGTGGACGACCAGATCGATTCGTCCGTTTTCGACATCGTACCCAAATTTCCTGGCCAGAATTCTGGCCAGTTCTAACTGTTTTTCCTTGGGGAAGCTTGCATCCAGACTGATTCTTCCGCTTTCCTTTGCCATGATTTTGTCACGCAGGGACTCCAATCGAGGACGCAAAATGCCAAAGAGCGTATCCAGATTCTGCTCAGTCATGCCCGACTCGTATTCGGACAACAGAGCGTCATAAACCCCACCCTCCCGAGCCAATACTGTCCCCTCTTCTCTTTTCAGTGCGACAACTTGCTTGAGATTGGACTTGAAGAGTTGAAAGTTGTTCTCCTTCAAGGCAACCTGCCACTGGGCTTCGGCTTGTTCCACCGCCTCGGCGGTGGCTCTTGCCAGATCATCAGGGATCTGCGCTGCACGCTTGTGCATCCTTTCGATTTCCCTTACCTGAGCTCGTTCAACGGCCGTCAGCTTGGCGACATCGATCTTGTTCAGCAACTCGGAGATCCGCGATGACTTTTTCCGTCTGTGTATTTCACTGCTAAGAGCCCCGACGCTGATCGATCTTTGATTGACGGCCCCGCGGGGCATATTCGTCGCATTGTCCCAACTCAAGATCGCCGCAATGTAGCCGAGTGCAGAGATATCTTTCACATAGGACTGCAACTGCTCGAAATGGTTCATGGCGATTATCCTCTGATCGAATGAAGTTTGGGATAACGGCTTTCAAACAGAAAGCGAACATACACAATGATGACCAATACAGCCCACAGCTGGTGGAGAATGGCCAACTCGACGGGAACAGAGGCTAACGCCGTGCTGACTCCCAGCCCCGCTTGAATCAGCATCGCCAGCATTCCCCAATACCCCATCCTTTTAGCTGCTTGGTGTGGGGATTTGCGAGCGAGATACCAAGCCCAGAGGGATGCAATGACTAGAAGATAGCCGACAATTCGATGATTGAAGTGAACAAGGCTTGGGTTTTCAACGAAATTGACGTACCACGGCGTATAGTCCAGACTGTTGTCAGGAACGAATTCGCCATTCATCAATGGCCAGGTCGGGAAACCGAGGCCGGCATCAATTCCGGCCATCAACGCACCCAGTATCCCTTGCACGAAGAGCATTGTCAGAATGACCAGGCTCACTCTTTCAAGCTTCTGCTCTCGTCCTCGTCTTGCCTGAAGCAACTCGTGACCTTCATGTCTTGTTCTGAGGATGTTCCAGTAAATCAGGACAAGAATGGCAAATGAAATCGTCAGGTGCGTGGCCAAGCGATATGAAGCGACATCCGTCATTTGATTCTGAAGGCCGCTTGACACCATCCACCAGCCGACCAGGCCTTGAAACAGTCCCAGTCCCCCCAAGGCGATCAAGCGCTGTGACCAGACCCGATCGATCTGGCCGGTAAAATAGAGCCAGACGAAGCCAGCCAGAAATACAACGCCAACCGTTCGTCCCAGCTGTCGATGCCCCCACTCCCACCAAAAAATTGTCTTAAAATCGGAAAGTTGCATGTTATAGTTGACAATGTTGAATTCGGGAGTCGTCTTGTATTTCTCAAATTCAGCGTTCCAGTCTTGATCATTCAGGGGGGGAACTGCTCCACTTATGGGTTCCCAAACGGTTATTGCCAACCCTGAATCGGTATGTCGTGTTATCCCTCCGACCAGAATCATGCCCACAACAAGCCCGAACAGCACTGTCAGAAAAACTCGAATGCCTCTGCGACTCACTGACGGTGGCACAACAGTCGGTCCACTGGACGGAGACGAGTGGGTCCGATTCGGGCTGGTAACTTCCTCGAACAGTTTGCGCTGTCCTGGCACAGGCTTGTCCTTCTTCAATGCTATTCCTTGGATGCAGGCGGGCGAGTCAATGCCTTGCGTATTCGATGAAATGTCTTGACCTCCCCCATCGTCAAATCAAGTCTTAGAAAGAGATTCATCAAGTATTCTTCCATGTATCGAATGCGGTTTTGCGGCGTGAAGTAGTCGACACGTTTCAAGTCGCTGATGAAATATTCTGCCAAGGTCTTTTTGGAAACAACTGAAGCCAGAAAATTTTCCTGCGGCTGATCATGCTCGCCCTCTTGTCTATCCCGAATCTTGCTCCATTCGTAGGCAAACAGAACGGCGCAGTGGGCAAGATTTATCGAACTGAAATCCGGATTCGTGGCAATCGACACATAGTCGTTGGCGAACATTATGTCCCGGTTTGTCAGACCGGTTCGCTCGGGCCCAAACAGAAAGGCGACCGGTTCGTTCAAGCCTAAAATGCGGTCTGCTTTATGCATGGCGCTTTCGGGTGATATCACCGGTTTTTTCAGCCCTCTTTTGCGGGCCGTAGCCGCAAAGACATATGAATAGTCTGCAACCGCTGATTCAAGATCAGGACAAATCCGGGCGTTGTTCAGCAAGCTGCTGGCACCGCTGGCTCTGGCCACCGCCTGAGCTGTCAACCACCCTTCCCGCGGATTGACAAGGATCATGCGATTGAACCCGAAATTCAGCAACCCTCTGGCTGCGGCACCAATGTTTTCGCCCAGTTGAGGATTGACAAAGATAAAGTCAGGATTGGACCCAGCTGTCACTTTGTGCAATTTATCCGCCTTGATCATCGCTAATGAGTTTATGAGTAGAATAATCCTGCGGTCGACATCTTGAATTGTCCGACCAAGTTTATTGTTTAGCCTTGCCAAGATAGCTAATATGCAGTGCAATTTGACAAGGTTTTACCCAAAGCCAGTCCTCGTCGCCAAAAGTTCTGGACAAGTTCAGGCCTTGATGTGTCGTTGAATGATCTGTCCGTCAACTGGGCGGACGACTGGAAGCGGTTTTTGTAAGATGAACATGAAAGCGGGGGATGAGGGCTGAGCGAAAAGTTTAAACATCCTGAAAATGGGCTGCTGATCATCCTGTCGTCTCCATCAGGAGCCGGCAAGTCTACCCTTGCGAAGCGCTTGGCGGATTCGGATTCGTCGATCAAGGTGTCCATTTCGGCGACTACTCGTCCGGAACGGGACGAGGAGGAAAACGGCCGCGAGTATTTTTTTCTTACCGAAGAGGACTTCAACAGCAGAATTAAACGCGGGGAGTTTCTGGAGCACGCATGCGTGTTCGGCCATCTCTACGGCACCCCTTGCCAGTATATTGAGCAGTGCCTGCACGAAAGTTGTGATGTCGTCTTCGATATTGATTGGCAAGGCGGTCGCCAGATCAAGGAATCACGGTTTAGGAACAATGTCGTCTCAATTTTTATTCTGCCACCTTCGATCCAGGAGCTTGACGCTCGGCTTCGGCAAAGAGGCAAGGACTCGTGCGCGTTGGTTGCACACCGGATGAAGGAATGTTACGAGGAAATCAAGCACTGGACGGACTATGACTATGTTCTCGTGAACAACAGAATAGAAGAGGTGTTTGAACAGATTGAAGGAATCGTTTTTGCGGAACGGCTGAAGCGGACCCGCCGGAGCGGACTGAAAAATTTCGTGGAAAAGTTGAAGCACGAGTTTGAAGGGCGTTACTGATGACTTTATACTCTCTGGGAGACGTTGAACCTCAATTGCCCAAGAATGACAATTATTGGGTTGCCGACAGTGCACAGGTGATCGGCAGGGTCAGGCTTGAAGCCATGACATCCGTATGGTTCGGGGCAATTCTACGGGGCGACAATGAACCGATATCAATCGGTCAAGGCTCGAACGTTCAGGACGGCAGCGTCTTGCATACGGACATCGGGTATCCCCTCAGCATAGGCAAGAATTGTACCATCGGGCACATGGCCATGCTGCATGGATGCAAAATTGAAGATGGCGTTCTGGTCGGAATGAAAGCCACAATATTGAATGGAGCCCGAATAGGCCGAAACAGTGTCGTCGGTGCTTGTTCTTTGGTTACCGAAGGAAAGGAGATCCCAGACAATTCGCTCTTCGTAGGTTCTCCGGCACGGTTTGTCCGAACAATCTCGGAAGAAGAGCACGAGACCTTTCTTGAAGCCGCCAAACACTATCATCATAATTTGCTGAAGTATAGAATGTCACTCAAACCGGTCGGTTAGGCGTTGATTTTGACAAATTCATTCCTCGAGCCCGGTCAACTGGTCAGGAATCCAGACTGTCCCGAATGGGGCATTGGACAGGTGCAATCGATTATCGACAATCGCATTACCGTCAATTTTGAAAATAGCGGGAAAGTTGTCATTCTCGGCGATCAGGTCACTCTTGAGGAATATGTAGTGAATGAGGAATGAACGCGGTTCATTGAGCCACGCTCAACTCGCTGATTCTAAACAGACATTGCCAAAAATACTGCAAATGGAAAGGGAGGACGTCAACTTTGAGCTGAAGCTTGCATCCACAGATCTTGATTTGCGGGCATCCCAACGACTGAGATACAAGGTGTTTGTTGAGGAGTTTGGAGGAAATGGTGCCCACGTTGACCATGATGCCCGAATTGAGATGGATGAGTTTGATTCATTTGCGGACCATTTGATCCTGATTGACAGGCGTCTTCCTGAAGACTCGCTGGACCATGTCATAGGAGTGTATCGTTTGCTACGCAGTGATGTAACTCTGGGGTTTTATTCAAGCTCTGAATTTGACCTGACAAGCCTGCTCAAATCTGGACGAAAGCTTCTTGAATTGGGGCGGTCGTGCGTTCACCCGGACTACAGAGGCGGGTCGTCGATGTTTCAACTGTGGAATGGGCTTGCTGAATACGTTATCCGGCATGATGTGGAAATTCTGTTTGGGGTAGCCAGTTTCCACGGCACTCAGATGCGCGATTTTGCCTTGCCTCTTTCCTACCTTCATTATTGGCACGCAGCTCCTGACGATTTGAGGGTGAGTGCCAAGGGAAGTGCATCATCCCCCATGAACTTGATTGCCAAGGAACACATTGATCGCAAAGAGGCCGTCGTACGGCTCCCTGCCTTGATCAAGGCTTATTTGCGTCTTGGTGGAGTTGTAGGTTCGGGGGCCTTTATTGATTACGCCTTTAATACGATTGATGTCTGTGTCCTGATGGATACCAACCGAATGTCCCAGAGTCGAAAATCCTACTATGAACGAAATGCCGGGATGTCGAAATGCTGACAATAAGGACGTGAATCATCCTCCAGATGCGGCGAGGATCATGGGGTTCATCCGGCTAATTTTCAGATTTCTGCTTCTTGTCGTCATTATCTACGGCCTGCTTGTCGTGTTTTTGGTCACGAGGCTTTTTGAATGGCCGCTTGGCCGGGTCTGGACGCCCCGAATTACGCAAGTGGTCTGTGCACTAAGCCTGAAGGTCATCGGTCTCAAGCTTGAGGTGACGGGGCAGCCTATGGCTTCACCGGGCGTGGTTGTTGCCAACCATTCTTCCTGGCTGGATATCTTTGCCCTAAATGCATCACAACAAGTATTTTTTGTTTCCAAGCATGAGGTTCGACAATGGTTTGGTATCGGAATACTTGCGATTGTTACCGACACCGTTTTCATTGAACGCAACGTGCGCCAGTCGTTGCAGCAGAGGGGCGTGTTTTTTGAACGCTTGAAGCGCGGGGACAAACTTATGTTTTTTCCCGAAGGAACAAGCACTGACGGCCAGCAAGTGCTGGCTTTCAAGTCTACCTTGTTTGCCGCTTTGTTTGAGGACGAAATTTATCACAAGCTCGCGGTTCAACCGGTTGCTGTCCGTTACCAGCCTCCCCGATGTCAAGAACCCTCTTTTTATGCCTGGTGGGACAGTTCTGATATGGTCAGCCATTTGATCAAGGTCCTTTCCGCTCCCGGTGGCGGTCACGTAAAGGTCATTTTTTGCTCCCCATTGCCCGTCGCAAATTTTGCCAGCCGCAAGGAACTGGCCTCTGCATGTGAAGCCACAATCCGGCAAAAGTTCTGGCATGCAAGGAATGCACAGTAGCATGCGAGTTCAATTTTTAGCTGACAGCAGGGGGATTTGCCACGCTACCGTATCGGGCTGGAATGCCTGCCCTACCGTCTTGTCGTATGAAATACCGTCCAGCACTCGAACGGGGAGGGGCTTCTTTCTAACGCCTCTGTGACGGATGCCAGAAGTTGACTTTTCTTTCGATGAGGGTCACAACGCCGAAAAACAAGGTGCCCATTAGTGAGGCGACAACGATTTCAGCCCAAACTACATCAAAGGCCAGTCGCCCAACTTCAGTTGAAATGCGAAAGCCCATCCCCAAAATCGGTGATCCAAAAAACTCCGCAACGATGGCACCGATGAGTGAGAGGGTCGTGCATATTTTGAGCCCGTTGAACGCGAATGGCATCGCTGCAGGCAGTCTGAGCTTGATCAGCGTTTGCCAGTAGTTGGCCCGATACGTTCTCAGAATGTCTCTTTGCATTGAGTCACTTGATGCCAGTCCCTGAACCATGTTCACCAGCATGGGGAAAAAAACCATTGCTACTACGACAGCTGCCTTGGATTGCCAGCCAAATCCAAACCACATGACGAAGATGGGAGCCGTACCAACGATCGGGAGTGCGGCAAAGAGGTTGCCCACAGGCAACAATCCTTTCTGCAAGAATGGATAGCGGTCCACGACTATGGCAATGACGACGGCCAAGCCACATCCTATTGCAAATCCGGACAAGGCACCCTTGAATACAGTTTGAACCACGTCAATCCAGAGTATGTCCAGAATGTTGACGAACGTGACCGCAATGACGCTTGGTGCTGGCAGTATGACCAGTGGGATCTGAAAGTAGTTTACCAGCCCCTCCCAGATCACTAGCATGGTACTCACGAATACGACGGGAATGATGATCTTGTTTGCTCGTGATGGAGGTCGCGAGGCCAAGTAGACGTTCAATCCCCACGCCAACAGCCAAAAGATCATGATCAGAACGAGCAGCATTACCGATTGAACCCCAATCTTCCAAGGGTTGCCTTCTGGCACAGGCCAATAATGCCCACAAGGCTCGCCGCCAAGATAGCCGCAGCAAACAGTGCCGACCAGATTTGTATGGTCTGGCCATAATAACTCCCGGCAAGCAGCCGGGCTCCAAGCCCGGCTACGGCACCGGTTGGCAATTCGCCGACAATGGCTCCGACCAAAGACGCAGAAATGCCGATTTTGAGCGAGGGGAACAGATAAGGCAGTGAAGTGAGGACACGTAACTTCCAGAATGTCTGACTGGGTGTTGAGGCGTACGTTCGCATCAAGTCCATCTGAGTTCTATCCGGGCTGCGAAACCCGGCAACCATTCCCACTGCGACCGGAAAAAAGCTGAGATACGATGAAATGACGGCCTTGGGCAACAATCCTTCCAAACCGACCGAGTAGAGAACGACGATAATCATGGGAGCAATCGCCAGTATGGGAATGGTCTGACTGGCCACAACCAAAGGCATGACCCCATACTCCATGGAGCGAACATGAACAATCCCGATGGCCAAGAGGATGCCGAGCCCGGTTCCAATGCCAAAACCGACCAGAGTGGCCGAAATGGTAATCCAGCCGTGATAAATGAGACTTCGCTTTGAGGTCACCTTTTTGTTGACAGTCGTATCCCAAAGTTCGCCAATCACCTGATGAGGAGGCGGCAATTTGGGCCGTTTCTGCTCCATGGCGTCGACAACGATCTCGGCAAAGGTCACCTCGACACCGGCCCTTCGAGCCTGATCTTGGGTCCAGGTTGAATTGAGTATGACCGTAAAGCAGTACCACACGACCACAATGACAAGGGTGACGGTAGCAATGGGAAACAGGGATTTCACGACGGCAACCTCACTCGAGAACCCTATTTGCCCTCATGTCCATGGCTCTGCCGGAGTCCCCGGCGCACCCTTTGCGCCACTTCAATAAACTCCGGCGTATCACGGATTTCAAGCGAACGCTCCTTGGGCAATGGGCTGTCAATCACCTCAACAACCTGTCCAGGGCGGCTGCTCATGACCACGATTCGAGTCGACAGGAATACGGCCTCGGGAATCGAGTGAGTTACAAACCCGATGGTCTTGCCCGTTCGATGCCACAACTCAAGCAGCTGCTCATTCAGATGATCGCGGACAATTTCGTCAATTGCTCCAAAAGGCTCGTCCATTAACAAGATATCGGCATCGAAAGCGAGCGCTCGGGCAATCGATGCTCGCTGCTGCATTCCACCGGACAGCTGCCACGGAAACTTGTTGGCAAAGCCAGAGAGATGAACAAGTTCCAAAACTTTGCTGACCCGTTCGGTCATTTCCTCCTTGGAATAGCCCATGATTTCAAGTGGCAATCTGACGTTCCTGGCAATCGTTCGCCACGGAAACAGGCTCGCCGCCTGAAACACATATCCATAGGCCCGATTCAGGCGGGCTTCCTCGGGTGTCATGCCATTGACATCAATATGACCTGACGTTGGCTGGTCCAAGGCCGCCACGATGCGCAGGAAGGTGGTTTTTCCACATCCCGAAGGTCCGATCAGAGAGACAAAGTCACCCTTGCGGATGTCCAGATTGACTTTCCGCAGAGCCTCGACCTGCCCATCCTCGGTTTCAAATGTCAACCCCAGGTCGCGGGCAGAAATCACGATCGGCGCTTGCATGGCATTCATCCGATCGAGCCGATTTGAATTGGGGGCAACAAGTGCATCAACACTCAAATTCCCGCCGGAATGTTCAGTGGGTCGCGGTCAATCTGTCGTGGTGAATTTATTTCTTTCCATTTCGAAACAGCCGCGTGAGGCGCCGGGAACGCAGGGCGGGGAACGAACTTGCCGCGCCCGGGAACGGGTTGCGAATTTTGCCCCCAGGTCCAGATCACCTCCCCTCGGGACAGCGTATGTCGAGGTTGGGCTGAAACCCTGAAGCCCTCAAAGACATTGTAGTCAAGAACTGACTTGTGCGACGTGGCTGTAATCGTTTTGGCAATCTTGGGATCCCAGACCACAATATCCGCATCGGCCCCCGGAACGAGAGCTCCTTTTCTGGGGTAAATATTCAGTATCTTGGCGATGTTGGTCGATGTGACCGCTACAAATTCATTGGGAGTCAAGCGTCCCTTTTCAACTCCTTCTGTCCACAAAACGCCCATGCGTTCTTCGAGTCCCCCGGTTCCATTCGGAATCAGCGTAAAATTGTCACGACCCATTCTCTTCTGCTCGGTGGTAAAAGCCGCGTGGTCGGTCGCAACCACCTGGAGTGATCCGGCAGCCAATCCGTTCCACAATCCGTTCTGATGCTCCTTGTTTCGGAATGGTGGTGACATGACTCGGCGGGCGGCATGCTCCCAGTCTGGAGAAAAGTACTCGCCTTCATCCAAGGTCAAGAACTGAATGAGCGGTTCGCCATAGACGCGGATTCCCTTTTGCCGCGCTCGACGAATGGCTTCATGGGCTTGCTCGCATGACACATGAACGATATAGAGCGGCACACCCACGGCATCGGCAATCATGATCGCCCGATTGGCCGCCTCTCCTTCAACTTCGGGAGGGCGCGAGTAGGCATGTCCTTCTGGTCCGGTCAGACCGTCGTTGAGATACTTTTTCTGAAGCTCGGCGACAATATCGCCATTCTCCGCGTGCACCATCGGCAGCGCCCCCAGATCACGGCAACGTTCAAAGGAGGCAAACATCTCGTCATCTTCAACCATGAGGGCGCCCTTGTAAGCCATGAAGTGCTTGAAGGAATTGACACCCATATCGACCGCATCCTTCATTTCGTTGAAAATGTCTTCGTTCCAGCCAGTAATGGCCATGTGGTAACCGATGTCGGAACAAATTTGTGGCTGCGACTTGCGGTGCCATTCATTGATGGCGTTCCGGATTGAACCATCTTCACCGGGCAGGCAAAAATCGACGATCATGGTCGTTCCGCCTACGGCGGCGGCCCACGTTCCCGACTCGAAGGTTTCAGCCGCCGTGGTGCCCATGAATGGCATTTCCAGGTGGGTATGCGGGTCAATTCCTCCCGGAATGACGAAAGCGCCTTCGGCATCGAGATAATTGTCACCCGCCAGATCTTCACCGATAGCCTTGATTTTTTCACCTTCAACCAGAACGTCACCCTTGAACGTTCGGTCAGCAGTGACAATCGTTCCATCCTTAATGACCTGCGACATGTGATCCTCCAAATGTTGTGTGCCTTGCGGCTTCACTTGTTCAGTTGACTATTTCCGCCGTTTCCAGAACCGCCTGCAATAGTGTATTGGTCCCTTTTTCAGCCCATTCAGGATAAATCTTCTCGGCCTCGTTGTGCGACAGTCCCTCCACGCACGGGCACATGATCATGGCCGTGGGAGCCAAACGATTGATCCAGCAGGCATCATGCCCGGCACCCGATATGATGTCCCGATGCGTATAACCCAAGGTTTCAGCGGCGTTTCTGACAGCCTTGACACATTTATCGTCAAACTTGACCGGATCAAACCCGCCGACTTTTTCGAAAGTGACGGACAAACCCATCTCATGGCATATCCTCCTGCTGCCCTCTTTCAGTCGAGCCTCCATATCCTGTATGACCGCCAGTTCGGGGGATCGAAAATCAACGGTAAATACAACCTTTCCGGGAATGACGTTCCGACTGTTCGGATATACGTCAATGTGGCCGGCTGCCCCTACCGCATCGGGCTTGTGACTCCACGCAATCTCATCAACAAGATCAAGTATTTTTGCCATGCCCAAACCGGCATTCCGGCGCATGGGCATCGGAGTGGAGCCTGTATGACTCTCTTTTCCGGTAATGATCACCTGTATCCATGCCAAGCCCTGACCATGCGTTACAACGCCTATATCCGCGTTTTCAGCCTCAAGAATTGGTCCCTGCTCTATATGAAGTTCAAAAAAGGCATGCATTTTCCGTGCCCCAACCACTTCATCGCCGAGCCAGCCAACGCGCTTGAGTTCGTCGCCAAACAGTTTGCCGTCGGCGTCCTCGCGAGCATAAGCCCACTCCAGATCGTGCATGCCGGCGAAGACACCTGAAGCCAGCATGGGGGGAGCAAATCGAGTGCCTTCTTCATTGGTCCAGTTGGTCACAACAATGGGGTGCCTTGTCTGGATACTCATGTCATTGAGAGTGCGAATGATTTCCAGTGCACCAAGAACGCCCAGCACCCCATCATACTTGCCGCCCGTAGGCTGGGTATCCAGATGCGAGCCGACATAAACGGGCAAAGCGTGCCTGTCAGTCCCCGATCGGGATGCGAACATGTTGCCCATCTGGTCGATGCCAACCGACAGATTCGCTTCGTCACACCACCGGCGAAACAGCCGGCGCCCCTCAGCGTCCTCGTCAGTGAGCGACTGCCGGTTGTTGCCACCCGCGACACCGGGACCGATTTTCGCCATCTCCATGATCGAATCCCATAACCGACCGCGGTTGACCTGTAAATTGTGCAATCGTGACGTCATGCGCGTGTTCCAACCCCCTGTTCAATTTCAGCCCTTTGAGTTCAACGACCCTGATGCCTTTCAGTCTGTCGCGCAAGCCAACACATTGTTGGGGTGTTGGGTCCAATTCCTGTACCGATCTTCCACGACCGTTCCTGTTCTTTTATCGAGCTCACCCACCCCCAGTTCCTGCATTGTGATGCAGTCATCGACCGGGCATACATTCACGCACAGATTGCAGGCAACGCACTCCTCGTCGATGACTTCAAACGTGCGTCCCTCTCCGATGACTATCGCTTGATGCGAGGTGTCCTCACAAACGGCAAAACATCGACCACACTTGATGCACAAGTCCTGATTGATCCGGGCCTTGGTTACATAATTCAGGTTCAGATATTGCCAATCGGTCACATTCCCTACAGCCAAGCCCTGCACGTCATCAATAGATTCAAAGCCTTTTTCCTGCATCCAGAGTTTCAGGCCGGATGTCAACTCGGCGATGATCTTGAAACCATACGTCATGGCAGCCGTACAGACCTGAACATTGCCCGATCCGAGCAAAATGAACTCCACGGCATCGCGCCAGGTTGTAATTCCCCCTATCCCCGAAATGGGAAGGGCGGCGGTTTCCTGATCACGAGCAATTTCAGCGACCATATTCAGGGCGATGGGCTTGACGGCGGGGCCGCAGTAACCGCCGTGTGTCCCCTTGCCATCAATAGACGGCTCCGGACTGTATGTATCCAAATTGACTGACGTTATCGAGGATATGGTATTGATCAGGGAAACGGCATCGGCCCCGCCAGCCTGAGCGGCTCGTGCCGGATATCGGACATCGGTAATGTTAGGGGTCAACTTGACTATGACCGGCATTCGGGTGTTGGCCTTGGCCCAACGGGTTACCATGGTGATATAGTCTGGCACCTGCCCCACGGCGGACCCCATGCCTCTCTCGCTCATGCCATGTGGGCAACCGAAGTTGAGTTCCACCCCGTCCGCTCCCGTTTCCTCAACCAGAGGCAGGATCTCTTTCCAGGATTCCTCTTCGCATGGAACCATGAGACTGACAACGATGGCCCGGTCTGGAAACTTTTTTTTGACCGACTTGATCTCCCGCAGATTCACTCCCAGAGGCCGATCCGTTATGAGCTCGATGTTGTTGAGGCCGATCAGGCGTCGGTCAGGGCCCCACACGGCTCCGTAACGAGGACCGTTCACATTGACAATGTGCGGGTCCAACCCGAGAGTTTTCCAGACCACGCCGCCCCATCCTTCGTTCAAGGCCCGCAAGACATTGTACTCCTTGTCGGTCGGAGGGGCCGATGCCAGCCAAAATGGATTGGGCGACTTGATTCCGGCAAAACTTGAATTCAACATGTTTATCTCACCCTTGAAAAGGCTGACATGATTACGTCAGACACCTATGGATATCTTCGGCCGCATCACGACCTTGAGCGACTGCCGTGACGGTCAGATCTTCCCCTTGATTCGTACAGTCGCCTCCGGCCCACAAGCCCGAAACGCTTGTCCGGCCCCGTTCATCAACGACAATCTTGCCCTTCACGACAACGAGCTTCTCAATGTCACAATCCAGTTTCTGTCCGATGGCAACCAAAATCTGATCCGTGTCCAGAACCTTCTCTTCCTCGCTCAATTCCAGACGGCCATTGAACATTTGGGTGTGGGCCAATTTAACCTGCTTCGTTTGACTCTTGCCTTCCACGGCAGTAGGCAGGGCATTTGCAATCAGCTTGACGCCTGAAACCAGTGCCAGCTCGACTTCATGATCGGATGCCCCCATCTCGGAGCGAGACCGACGATACACCAAGGTGACATTGGAGGCACCCAGCTTCTTTGATTGTACCGCCGCATCAATTGCTGTCATTCCGCCGCCGATGACAACGACATCGTTTCCGACCGGAATGGTTGAATAATCGTCGCATAGTCTGAGTTGCTCGATGAAGTCGACCGCATTCGAGGCAATTTCGTCTCCAAGTTCAAGCTTATTGACGTCTCCCAGGCCAATGCCAAGGAAAACGGCATCGTAGTCGTTCTGCAATTGTTGCAACTGCTCCATGCTGGTAATGGAACGATTGGTTTTGACATTGATTCCACCAACCCTCAAGAGCCATTCAATTTCTTTCTGGGCGAAATTTTCGACCGTCTTGTACGTGGCAATACCCGTCTGGTTTAACCCGCCCAAAAACTCTCGTTTTTCGAAAATGTCGACGAAATGACCATACACGGCCAACCTGTGGGCACAGGCCAAGCCTGCCGGACCCGACCCGATGACGGCCACTCTCTTGCCTGTTTCCGGCATTCGGGTGTAGGGATGATCCGCTTTAGCCATCAGCCCGTCCGTTGCATGTCGCTGCAGCTGACCGATCAATACCGGCTTGCTCTCGGACGTTTCCCGGACACAGGCTTCCTCGCAAAGGACTTCAGTGGGGCACGATCGGGCACACATTCCACCTAGTATGTTGCTGTCAAAAATAGTTTGTGCCGCGGCATCGGGTGTCCCCGAGGCGATTTGTCTGATGAACAGGGGAATGTCGATTCCTGTTGGGCAGGCTGTTACACAAGGTGCGTCATAACAAAAGTAGCATCGTTCAGCCTCAATTTGAGCCTCATGCCGCGTCAGCGGCGGTTCCAGATCCGAGAAATTGACTTTATACTGCTCCCGCTTCAAACGGGCTGAAACGATACCGGGCAAGTTTGCGCGACTATTCATAACCTACCTCTATGCAAACAGGTCACCCCATTGCCTTCCAACACAGCAGTTTCTATCGGAAGCAGGGGGGGGGGAGGAAGCCCTCCCCCTTGCTTGTGCTTTAAAGAGCCTTGTCGGTGATCATATGGGTCCAGGCTCCGTCCGGCTTTTCTGAAATGACGGCATCCGAGCCACCAAACATGAGCTTTTCCACGGTTCGCTCGTAATCCACTGGATCCAGGGCTCCATTCGAACCAGCGGTCAACTTGGCAATTTCACCCATCATCCTTTTCTGATGAACTTCCGTTTGAGTTCCGGACGCATCGTTGTCAAGGACGATTTCAGCTGCTTCATCGGGATTGTCCTCGGCGTATTTCCAGCCCTTCATCGAGGCTCGAACAAAACGGACCATTTTGTCAACAAAAGCCGGATCTTCCAAGTTTTCTTCATGCACGTACAATCCGTCTTCAAGCAACGCGACACCCTGATCCTCATATTTGAAGGTGATCAGTTCCTCAGGCCTGATTCCGGCGTCAATAACTTGCCAGTACTCATTATACGTCATGGTTGAGATGCAATCGGCCTGACCGTCCAGCAGAGGATCTACATTGAAAGCCTGCTTAAGCACTGTCACACCGTCTTCACCACCGTCCGTCGAAATGCCTAGCTGAGACATCCAGTTTAAAAACGGATACTCATTGCCAAAGAACCAGACGCCCAGAGTTCGACCCGGAAAGTCAGCCGGCGATTCGATACCCGTTTCCTTCAGGCACGTGAGCATCAATCCCGAAGACTTGAAGGGTTGGGCGATATTTACCAGGGGCAGACCCTTTTCACGGCTGGACAGGGCCGAGCCCATCCATTCAACGATCACATCAGCGCCTCCACCAGCCAATACTTGAGGTGGAGCCAGGTCCGGTCCTCCAGGCTTGATTTCCACATCAAGATTTTCTTCGGCATAAAATCCCTTGTCCTGAGCCACATAGTAACCGGCAAACTGCGACTGTGTTACCCACTTCAACTGAAGCGTAACCTTGTCAGCCGCAAACGAGCCGGTGGCAAAGACAAGCGGCAGAAAAGCGATGGCGGAAAAAATTAACCTAAACATAGATATTCCTTTTCGAGTAGAGTTGATTCACTTCAGGATGACACATCATAGCAAAAGATGTCCACAAACCCCAAATCTATTCACGGCATGACATACAGGTCCGAGTTTCGTTTCAGGCCGTCGCATTGATGCGTCAAGCCCTTATTGTGGTGTGCGTGGGGACCGCTCAGCTCCCGATTTCGGGTCTACGCCTCGCGTCAACAACATCGTCCGCACATTTTCACTCCAAGGTTGCTCAAGCCGCTCGCATGCCCGCTTTTGCATCGGTCCTGGATGCGCGCTTGGTGATTTCCTCGGAAACCAGAAACGCCAGCTCCAAGGCCTGCGAGGAGTTGAGCCTCGGGTCGCACGCCGTATGATAACGCTCGCCGAGGGTTTCATCGGACACGGCACTCAGCCCGCCCGTACACTCCGTCACGTCCTTGCCAGTCATCTCGAAATGAACCCCTCCCGGTATCGTGCCTTCGGCGGCATGAACTGCAAAAAACTGCTTCACCTCAGCCAAGACACTCTCAAAGCGTCTTGTCTTATACCCGTTTGAAGCCTTCTCCGTGTTACCGTGCATTGGATCGCAGGACCAAATGACCTTGGCCCCCTCCTCCTTGATTGATTGGATCAAAGGGGGAAGATAGTCGAGCACCTTGTCCTTGCCGAACCGGGCAATGAGCGTAATTCGCCCCGGTTCGTTGTCGGGATTGAGACATCGTACAAGCGACTTCAGCTCTTCCGGTTTCAGACTGGGACCACACTTGATGCCGAGCGGGTTTTCAACTCCGCGGCAAAATTCGACGTGGGCTCCGTCAAGCTGACGCGTCCGATCGCCAATCCAGATGAGATGACCAGATCCGGCAATGGTTGAGCCGGTTAACGAATCCACCCGGCACAGGGCTTCTTCGTACTCCAGCAACAGGGCCTCGTGACTGACGTAGAAATCCACTCTTTTGAGTGTCTCTATTGTGTCTGCGCTGACTCCAGCGGCTTCCATGAACCCTATGGCATCCATGATGCGGTTCGCCAGATCGTAGTAACGGTCCGATTCATCCTTTTCGGTGAACTCAAGTGTCCACGAATGTACCCTTTTGATATCGGCATAACCGCCTTGACTGAAGGCCCGAAGCAAGTTCAGAGTAGCCGCCGATTGTGAATAGGCCTGAACCATTCGATCTGGATTCGGGACTCTGGCCACCGCATTGAACTCGATGTCGTTGACAATGTCACCCCGGTAGCTAGGAAGTTCCACATCACCCACAATTTCAACGGGTGATGAGCGAGGCTTGGCAAACTGTCCGGCCATACGCCCGATTTTGACAATCGGACATTTGGCCGCATATGTCAGCACAACAGCCATTTGCAAAAGGACGCGAAATGTATCCCGGATTGAATCGGCGTTATATTCCTGAAAACTTTCGGCACAATCGCCGCCTTGCAGAAGAAAGCCTCGCCCTTCACACACCTCAGCCAGTTGTCGACGAAGTCGTCGGACCTCGCCAGCAAAAACCAGGGGCGGACTTTGCGATAAGTGGCGCTCAACCTCGTTGAGCTTGGCGACATCCGGATAATCGGGCATTTGTATCCGGGGAAACTGCCGCCAATCCGATTTGTTCCATAGCGTCGTCATTTTCTTGTCTCCGAGTAACTTTTTTTACCCAAATGCAATCTGTCTAATCCAAAAACTCACACATCAAAAACTGGCAAAACACTGATCACCAATTTGCGCCAGGTTCAATAACCAAGACATGACCCGAAATAGGTCACCGAACAAGCCCGGCCTTCCGGGCAGTAAGGTGATATATTATAACGGCTTTTCTCTAGTCAATACTGCTCATTTTCTAACACACAACCAACTCGCGTCGTCCGTCAATGGTCAGACCTACCAACCAGATCCGACACGGAGCAAGCAGATCACCTATTTCTCAAAGATTCAATGAGTTAAAAAGAATTCACTAACCAATGCTACTTGCAAGGCAGGAGACAGCATGGCATCGTCAGTGTTGTGAGTCATATAAAATCAAGAGTAAATTACTTATGACACGCCTCCAAAACTTCTTCAAAAATTGGTTTCGCCTCACTCAAATCAAAAACTGCTGTGAGTGAACCACCATCATCAGGAAATGTTCTCACTGCAAGTTTTGGGTGCGCCTTCAAGGATCTAATAAAACTTTCAGCATTAGGTGCAAATGCAGCGTTGTAACTGGTTGACTTAGACCAATTTTCTTTCTTGGCTTCGTTAGAGCCCACTCGTACGATCACTTCGACATCATTATTTTCAAATAATGAGAACCCGAGTGCCATGAAACGTCCCCAAACGACAAACGCATCAAGTTCGTTCTCTTTGCATCTTACAACAAGGTACTTATCGTCTGCAAATAGTGAATTTTTTGCTCCTGTTTCAAGCAGTTGTGCCGTTATATTAGTTGTATCAAGGATCGGATCTGTTGTACGCTCAACTGACCACACAGAATTTGTCTCTGCTTCCTCTGCATAAACTTGCGTCACGCCTAACAGCAAAGTTAGTACAAAGAGTGATATATGCAATTTCATAATTCCCCATCTCGGGTCAAGATCAGTCTTTCTCATTGAAAACATCCTATTACTCTCAGAACGACTAAATGACGGAGTTAGAGTTGGAACAATACAACTTACCAAAAAGGTCTTCATCTCTTCTATTGCTTTGTCCAAGACGATAGATAACAAGGGACCTTAAACAGTTGAAACATCAAGGTCTTTCCGGACTCCGAGGGATACTTTAATCTGATATCTGGGGATTCAGCAAGTAAATTTAGATAACGGTCCCAACAAATGGATGTGAAGTTCGGCACACTATGGTGCTGGCCAGACAGGTCGAATTCGGAAGGATAATGCCCCTCCGATGCAACAGCCTCGCCAATCAGTACGCACACACCGGGTCAAAATCAATCAGTCTCATGCGATACAGGCTTTTGCGATCTTCAGAAAGAAACCATATGGTTCCATCGGGAGCCTCACGAACATCCCGCACTCTTTTGGTTTCCGGAAGAATGATTTGCTCAACTTCCGTCATGCCCCCGATCGAGTTCAGTCTTGAGATGTAGTCAAATTTCAAGGATCCAACGAACACGTTCCCTGTCCATTCCGGCCACAACTTTCCGGAATATACCATCAATCCGGACGGGGCCATTGACGGATCCCAATAATATTCGGGCTGCTCCATCCCATCTCGTGCCGTACCGACTCCAATTCTTGCACCGCTGTAGTGAGTTCCGTACGCGATGATGGGCCAGCCGTAGTTTCGTCCTTTTCTGACCCGGTTGACTTCATCCCCGCCCCGTGCTCCATGCTCCGATATCAACAGGTTCCCGTCAAGATCAAGACCGGCTCCCTGAGGGTTGCGATGCCCATAAGACCATATTTCGGGTCGGGCTCCGCTTTGACCTCGGAACGGATTGTCCATGGGTACCGTGCCATCCTTGTTGATACGAACAATCTTGCCATTGTACATGCTCAAGTCCTGTGCAGCATCTCGGTTGCCGCGATCGCCGATGGTGACAAACAATCTGCCATCCGGCGTTTCGACCACCCGGGACCCGTAGTGACGGCTGGAACTCTGTCCCGGCTCAGTGGCAAAGATAACCCGTGAATTGTTTAGCGTCCGGTTATCCGCTGCGAGGACGGCCGAACTGACCGCGAGCCCGTGCAATCCACGTTTCAAACCGGTGGCATACGACAAATATACTTGCCGGCTTTGCCTAAAATCGCTGGCGGCGACGACATCGAGCAATCCGCCCTGACCGCCGCGCAAAATCTTGAGATCATGTCGGACAGGCGTACGGCTTCCCTTGGCATCATAATGCAACAAGCTGCCGTCACGCTCTGTGATCAGGAATTCGCAATCATTCAGGAATGTCAGGCTCCACGGAATGTTCAACCGTGAGGCCACACGATCGACAGAAACTTGTGAACGCTCGAGAGCCGTCTCAACGACGGCCAGCCCGCCCCATGACAGTGATGGGAGAAAGATCAAGATGAAAGTGAAATGTAAAATCCGTCGCATACCAACTTTACCCGCGCATTCGACTTCCTGTTGGGTCAAATGGCGATGGTTCAAGTACTACCGCCCTGAATTCATCGTCAATGACATGGGTCGTCAACTGGGTTCCTGGTTCAGAGAACTCAGTTTCAACATAGGCCATGGCAAGACTTTTACCGACCGTGTGGCCATAGCCCCCCGAAGTTACAAAGCCAACCCGGCGGCCATCGTGCCAAACCGGTTCATATCCAGAGGCGTCAGCATCCTTTGTGAACACCTCCAGAGTTACGAGCTTTCTCTTTGATACCTGCCGAGATTCCTTCCATGCCGGTTCTCGACCAATGAAAGTCTCCTTGCTAAAATCAATCCAACGCGTCACACCAGCCTCACCGGGCGTATACTCGTTGCGAAATTCGGCATTCCATACACCGAAACTCTTTTCCAGACGCAAGGATCCCAACGCATAAAACCCCACTTCTTTCCCGCCAACCTTGAGCAAAGCCTCTCGGAGCGTATGATAAAGCGTGTCATGTTCAAGGGCAGCGCAGTTGATTTCGTACCCCATTTCACCCGACACGGTAATGCGTGCTGTTCGAGTCCGAATGAGGCCAATGTCTATCTCCTTGAGCCCCATGAACGGCAGCACGTTGTTGGCGACATCTTCGTCCGTGACCTGTGCCAGCAATTCACGCGCCTTGGGGCCAAAAATTGAAAACCCTACGATGCTGTCAGAGATATCCACGACGGTCACACCCTCACGACCATTTTGTGAAAACCATCGCATGTGCCACTCCCGGAGGTAGTAGCTGCCCATTATCCACCATTCCGAATCGTTCCAGTTCAACACGACAAGATCACCCATCAACCGTCCTGAATGCGAAAGAGCGGGAGCCAGCCGACATCGACCCGGTCGAGGAAGAGTTCCCGCAAAAATCCAGTTCAGCCATTCTCGGGCTTCTGGGCCTGAAACTTTGAACCTTGAATAGCTCGATATGTCCAAAAGACCCGCAGTGCTTCGAGCGGCTTGACATTCGCCGGCCGTGATTTCAAAGGCATTCGACCGACGAAGTGTTGGAGTCTCGTGGAAATCCGGGGCAGCAAAGCAGAGAGGAACTTCCATCCCCCAGCTTTCGCCCCATTGGGCTCCATTGTCCGACATGGCCGAATAACTCGGAGACTTCTTCAATGGACGTCCACCCCACAACTGTTCATTTGGATACGTCATGACAAATCGCCGGGAATAAAACTGTCCCGTTGTCTGTCTGATATATTCACGATTGGACGCAAATTCGCCGTATCGGGCGATATCCATGGCCCAAGGATCAGATTCCGGTTCGCCGTGAATGATCCACTCGGCAAGGGTCTTGCCAACGCCCCCACCTTGAAGGAAGCCGGCCATGACACCGCAGGCCAACCAATAGTTGTCAACGCTTCGTACCGGCCCCACCAGAGGATTGCCGTCTGGTGAAAAGGTAAAGGCCCCATGAATCCACGATTTGACTCCCACGCGCCCGAGAACCGGATACCTCCTGATGGCCCAGTCCAACTCATCGGATATTCGTTCTACATCGGGTTCAAAGAGTTCCATGCCATAATCCCACGGGGCACCGTCCGTAGCCCAATGCTCATGCTGGAGTTCGTAAAAGCCAACCAGCATGCCGTGTTGGTCCTGCCGAGAATAGGTAAAGCCTTCCGGATCAACGGATGCACAAAGTTTCATTTCACCCGAGGCGACTTCCGGAATTGTTTCAGTAATCAGGTAATGGTGCTTGAGCCCGGAAACGGGCAGTTCCAAGCCGACCATTCTTCCCACCTGCTTGGCCCAAAGGCCGGCTGCATTGATAACATGTTCGGCCAGAAGTGTGCCTTGATCGGTCACGACTTCCCATGTCTTGTCGGATTTCTGATTCAGTTCCAGAACCCTTGTATGTTCATGTACGGATGCCCCACGCTTCTGGGCGGCTGAGGCGTACCCTCTTACCGTACCCGTCGTATCGACATATCCCTCCCGGGCAATCCAAAGACCACCCGTTACATCGTCAAGGTTGACAAACGAATGCCGCTCACGAATTTCTTCGGGTGTCAGCAGTTTTGAATCTTCAATGCCGATTGTTTGAAAGATGTGATACCGCGACAACAGCCATTCCCAGCGTTCGGGTGCGCAAGCAAGCGTAACCCCTCCTTCCATGTGATAACCGATGGTCTCATCAGATTCCTCTTCGATTTCATGCAGAAGATTGATCGTGTAAGCTTGAAGCGCCGCCATATTCGGATCGGCGTTAATGGGGTGAACGCCACCGGCAGCGTGCCATGAGGAGCCCGCAGCCAAGACGGACCGCTCCAGCAGGCAGCAATCGGTCCAGCCAAATCGAGCCAAATGGTATAAAACCGAGGTGCCAACGACTCCTCCGCCAATGACTACCGCTCTATATGACCTGTTCATGAAATTCTGCTTCCTATGCTGAGACCAAGTTCCGGCCGGCAATAACCCTGGACCGCAAACCGCTTGATGCAATAATGGCTTCTATTATCAGACATGAGTGAAACTGGTAACTGCATTTTTATTGGTCGAGCTTGAATTGATGAATGATTACTGAAAACACCGAAGAGTTAACGAGAATTTCTGTTCTCATACCCGCATCAGGTCAGTCAACTCGCATGGGCGACCATGACAAGCTTTTGCTGAAACTGAATGGCGAAACCTTGCTTCGAGCTGCCCTGCGAAAAGCCGTAAGGTCAGTTGCCCATGAAGTCATGGTCGTGTTGAGAGCGACGGCACAGGCCAGAATCGCTGAAACCCGAGGTTTGCCTGTTCGGGCGGTGTATTCGACGAGTGAACCGAATTTGATGTCGGCTTCAATTATCGCCGGACTCGATGCAATATCCGAAGAAGCTCAGGGTGTTCTGATCATGCTTCCTGACATGCCGGCCATTGAAACCAGCGACCTGAACCGTCTTGTGCTTTCGTTCAAGCCTGGCAGGATACTGCGAGCGTGTACCGCAGACTTGAGGCTAGGGCACCCCGTTTTGTTCTCCCGCAATCTGTTTCCACAGATGAAACAGGTGGCGGGTGATGTGGGTCCTCGCTCAGTCATCAAGGCCCATGGTCACCTCGTTGACCTGATGCCCCTTGAAGGCAACCGAGCCATCGTCGATCTGGATACGCCAGACGACTGGCAAGAATACACGCGCCGTGAACTGACTGGTGCGGGCGAAGGGACTTGAACCCCCACTGCCTTCCGGCACACGGATTTTCCTACCACTACAACTTTCGTTGCCCTTTACCGGTTTGTGGTCTGGACTATACCTTCACCCTAGCATTGACCTTAGGTGCTGTCCGTCTAGTCTCTACACCTTCCCCTTCAGGGGCTTGGCTCGGGATTGCCAGATCAAAGGTTCCCCCGAATTTGAACAGTTCTACCAAAAACGTTTCCATTGATGGCACTCAAACTTTAAGTCCGTTGCGTCTACCGATTCCGCCACGCCCGCAAGTCAATCAGACACAGAACTTGATTTCAGCGCTGTGCTGAGAGTGTCAATAAGCGATAACCCGTTGGCATTTCAAGATCAGACTGTCAACAATCAGACATTGGACACGCTTTGCAGTCAAGGCTTGGCCGCGAGACAAAAGCCAAAAATATAAGGCATATCCAGATCATCTCTGTTCCGTGTATATTTTTGGTCAAGCTCTTCCGGTGTCGAGTTTTCTACGCTCCCATACCCGAGATCATGCAAAAGACTGTTGATCTTTTCGGTCGAGTATCGTGAAATCCAAGGCTCTCCTTTACTTTTCACGAACTTTGTTACGCTTCTTTCTACCGCTTTCCAGTCCTCACGCACATCTTCTGGTGGCAGCAGATAATCAAAGATTATTGAGGACCCGGATGCCAGGTGGCTGATGATTGCCGAAAGGGTTTTCTCGATATCGTGCCTGCTCAGATAGTAGGTCACTCCCATCCACAGAACCAGTGTCTTCTTGTCGAAGTCAAACCGTGTATCCCTGAGGCCGTCGACAAAACTGATCTTGTTCAAGTCGGCTTCAACAAAGTTGATGTTGGGCGGTATGCGTATCTGAGCCTTCTTGAGTCTGCGCAACTTGTCTTGCTGGGTTGGCTTCTTGTCGATCTCAAAAATTGTCAACGAGTCTTCCAGTTCTGGATGACGATACGCAATGGAATCATAACCGGCGCCCAGAATGACCAACTGCTCTGTGCCTTCTTCGCTTGTCGCCTGAAGGATTTTATCTTCGCTGTATCGGGCTCTCACGACAATGGCAGGCTGAATGGGTGCATTTTTTCTTAACATCCAATCAACGACGACCATTTTCAGTAATGGGTATTTCACCACAGAGCGCCAGAAAGGACTGCATAGGCACAGAGCAAGAGGATCAGAAATCAGTGGATTAGCACTTGATTTTACGTGCAAAGCCCTCACGGCTCCGACGAGTTCAGCCGTGACGCTCGGCTTGTCATTAACATCACTCATGACATGTGCCCTTTCATAACTTGACGTGATATGTACCAAGTCAGGACTGATGCTCTTCAGAGCATTTCCTAACTCCGCCGACCGATTGAATTTTCGATCTCAATTCTTGCTATTCGAGTGCCCGCGTCAACCTGAACGCCATCCTTAACAAACATTTCACCGATCACCCCGTTTGTTGGTGCCTCAATAGCAAACTCCATTTTCATCGCCTCGACCTTGGCGATGACATCCCCCCGGACAACTCTCCTTCCCTCTTGGGCTGCTTCCAGCAATTTCAGCAAACCCGGGACTGGAGATAAAACCGAATCCAATTGAGAGCGGTCTTTCTCTGCGTGAAAGTGTTGTGCAAGCGAAAACTCCCATACGCTCTCGCAATATACGGTCACTCTGGAATCTCGGACATAAATGCGGTTTTCGACATTCACTCCGTCAACAAGCAGCCCTTCAGATTGTATGCGACAGGTTGAATGACCCGCAACAGTATTGATCACGAACGTGTCGCAATCCTGAACTGATACATCGAGTTCAAAGACCTGATCGCACCGATTGAGTTTGAGTTTTCTTTCCATCACTCCATACAGGCCAAAGCCGATAAACCAGTCCTTGCGCCCATTCAGCATGGCACGCACGATTCCAGCTGCCGCTAAAATCAGTACTGTTTCAGGGGGATCAGAATCAGCTGGAGATATGGGGAGTTCGGCAACCAGGAACTGCGTATTGGCAGCATTGGACCTGAAGCGTTGATGATCCACGATTCCAACGAGCAGATTCAGATTCGATCCAACCCCGTCAATTTGGGTGTTGCGGAGCCCTCGAGACAAATTCTCCAAGGCTTCGTTTCTTGTTTCTCCCGTTGCAATCATCTTGGCCAAGAGAGAGTCATAGTAAGGCGAGACCGTGTCCCATAAATCTACTCCCTCATCCACCCTTGTCCCGCTCGGGAATTTCAGTCGGCTGATCTGGCCGGTGCTTGGGACAAAACCTTCCAGGGCATTTTCGGTACATATTCGCGCTTCAACGGCATGACCATTTCGAGTTATTTGATCTTGGCTCAACGGCATCGGTTCATTGGCGGCCACACGAAACTGCCATTCCACCAGATCAAGCCCAGTGATCTGTTCCGTTACCGGATGCTCCACCTGAAGCCGGGTGTTCATTTCCAGAAACCAGATGCTGTCTTCCTTTAGCCCTGCACGAGAATCGGCGATGAATTCAACTGTCCCCGCCCCTCTGTAGTCAATTTCATTGGCCAAGATTGTGGCCGATCTGTATAGCCATTCTCGGACTTCAGTGGATATTTCAGGAGCCGGCGCTTCTTCCAGCACCTTTTGATTGTTGCGCTGGACCGAGCAGTCCCGCTCAAACAGATGAACCCGGTTGCCAAAATTGTCCCCGAACACCTGCACCTCAAGATGTCGGGGCGATTCGATGCGCTTCTCGATCATCATGTCCGCGTTGCCAAAGGCCAGTTGTGCTTCCTTGCTGGCCTTTTCAAACTCATCCCGAAACGCCGCTTCATGCGTCACTGTCCGAATCCCTTTACCCCCTCCCCCGGCGACAGCCTTGAGAAGTATGGGGTAGCCTATCTTGCTGGCCTCTTCATACAACTCCTGAGATGATTTGCCGGCACCGTGATATCCGGGAACGACAGGCACTCCCGCGCGTTCGGCAACCGACTTGGCTCTATCCTTGAGCCCCATGATGCGAATTGCTTCCGGGTTGGGCCCGATGAACGTGATTCCGTTACGTTCAACTTCTTCGGCAAAGTCGGGATTTTCTGACAAGAAACCGTAGCCCGGATGAATGGCTTCCACCCCATGCCGGCTTGCAACAGCCAGTATTTCGTCTATGTTGAGGTAGCTCTCGGCAGGATTGGGCGGACCAACTCTTGCGGCCTCATCAGCGTACCTGACATGCTTCGCGTAGCGGTCTGCGTCGCTGTAGATGGCGACCGTACCAATATTTAACCGGCGGCAGGTCTTAATGATTCGACAGGCAATTTCACCACGATTCGCTATGAGAACCCGACCAAACATTGCAGTTACATCCGAAAGACGCCAAATTTCGTTTCTTCAATCGGAGCATTCAAAGCAGCGCGAAGAGACATGGCAATAACTTCTCGCGTTTTGCGTGGATCAATGATTCCGTCATCCCAAAGCCTTGAAGAGGCATAACACGGATGTGACTGACTTTCGAACTGTGTGCGAATGGCATCCATCGAATCACTTTCACCGGCCGTCTGCCTAGCCTTTATCGTGGCCATGACGCCTGCGGCCTGTTCTCCTCCCATCACGGCAATCCGTGAATTTGGCCAGGTCCATAGAAATCTGGGCTGATATGCACGACCCGCCATGCCGTAATTTCCGGCTCCAAACGAATTCCCCGTGATGATGGTAATCTTCGGAACGGCTGTCGTGGCCACTGCTGATACCATCTTTGCACCATGCTTGGCTATACCTTCGTTCTCGTATTTCCGACCGACCATGAAGCCGGTAATATTCTGAAGAAAAACCAAGGGAACCTTATGCTGAGAGCACAGTTCAATGAAATGAGTCGCCTTGAGGGCGCTGTCAGAAAACAGGACTCCGTTGTTCGCCACAATGCCGATTTTCAGCCCCTTGATTTTGGCAAAGCCGGTAACGATCGTGGGCCCGAACAAGGCCTTGAACTCGTCGAAGTCCGAGCCGTCAATCAGGCGGGCAATGACTTCCCGGACATCGTACTGCTGGCGTGAGCTGCTCGGTATGATGCCCAGAATTTCGGTTGGGTCGTACAGGGGGTCAGCCCCGTCAACGGTTTTTTGAGGCACAAGATTGAATGAACCGAAAACCTGTCGGGCCAACTCGACTGCATGGGCGTCATTTTCGGCCAGATAGTCGGCAACACCGGATACTTGCGCATGGACGACCCCGCCACCTAGAGCCTCGGGATCAACCTTCTCACCTGTTGCCGCCTCCACAAGGGGTGGTCCAGCCAAAAAAATCGTGCCTTGATTCCGAACAATGATGGCAACGTCCGACATGGCGGGGATATAAGCGCCCCCAGCAGTGCACGAACCCATGACTACGGCTATCTGGGGGATTCCTGCCGCCGACATTCGAGCCTGGTTGTAGAAGATGCGTCCAAAATGGTCGCGGTCCGGGAACACCTGGTCCTGATTGGGAAGATTTGCTCCACCTGAATCAACCAGATAAAAACAGGGCAAGTGGCACTCGGCAGCTATTTCCTGGGCTCGCAGATGCTTTTTGACCGTTATCGGAAAATATGTGCCTCCCTTGACGGTCGCATCATTGCAGATCACCATAACCTCTCGACCAAGAATCTGGCCAATTCCCGTTATTATCCCTCCGCTTGGCACATTTTCCGGATAAAGCTCGTGTCCGGCAAGCAGGCCCACTTCCATAAACGGGGAACCCCAATCCAAAAGCTGGCTTATCCGCTCACGAGGAAGAAGTTTCCCGCGCTCAAGATGTCGACGCCGGGCCCTTTCCGAACCACCCCGAACAATCTTTTCCCAAACCCTCTCAAGATCGCCCAGAGTCTTGGCGTGATAGGACAGATTTTCTGCAAATGCCGGGCTATCAACCCTGATGTTGGACTTAATCGTAGCCATCAAGGGTCAGTGCTGAAATTAGGATCGATTCTTCAACCATGATACTCTTTCAAAAGCTCGCGGCCAATCAGCATTCTTCTGATTTCCGACGTGCCGGCGCCAATTTCCATTAGCTTGGCATCGCGAAAAATCCGGCTGACCGGAGTGTCACTCAAGTAACCCGCCCCGCCAAAGGCTTGAACGGCCTGATGGGCCTGCTTCATAGCCTCTTCGGAACTGTACAGTACACAAGAGGCGGCATCCTGTCGGGTCACCCGACCTTGATCGCACGCCTTGGCAACCTGATAAACATAGGCTCGGGCTGAATTCAGGGACGTATACATGTCGGCGATCTTGGCTTGCATGAGCTGAAATTCACCAATTGGCCGGCCAAACTGCTTGCGCGTCTTTACATAGGGTATCACCTCATCCAGGCAGGACGCCATGATACCGAGGCCAATACCAGACAATACCACTCTTTCGTAGTCAAGACCGGACATCAGCACGTTGATCCCTTTTCCTTCTTCGCCGAGGACGTTCTCGAAGGGCACCTCAACATCGTCAAAGATCAACTCGGCAGTGTTCGACCCTCGCATGCCGAGTTTGTCGAAGTGGGTCGAGGTTGAAAATCCCTTCATGTTCTTTTCGATCAAAAAAACTGTGACGCCTTTGGACTGGGCCTCAGGACTCGATTTGGCATAAACGACTAGCGTGTCTGCATCGGGACCATTTGTAATCCAAAATTTGGAGCCATTCACCAGGTAATATCCGTTCCGCTTGACCGCTTGCAACTGCATTGATACGACATCCGAACCGGCGTTGGCTTCAGACATTGCAAGGGCTCCAACCTTTTCTCCAGAGACAAGGTCAGGCAAGTATTTCGCTTTTTGTTCATCCGTTCCATTCAGGTAGATTTGATTGACGCAGAGATTGGAGTGGGCGCCGTAGGACAGTGAAACGCTTGCCGATGCTCGGGCCAATTCCTCGATTGCGACAACGTGGGCCAGATACCCCATGTCGACGCCCCCGTATTTGGCATCGACGGTAATGCCCAAGAGGCCCAAATCACCCAGTTCTTGCCATACTGACGACGGAAAAACATTTGACCGATCAATTTCTTCCGCCCGAGGCTTCAAGGATGATTGGGCCCACTTGTGCACTAGCTCTCTGAGAGAATCAATGTCTTCCCCCAAGTCAAAATGAGTGGAATCATGAAACATTTGTGTCCCGTCTTAGATCTCGATTCAGATGAGAGTGCTTGCGCGCCATTCGTGTCGGAAAATACACGGTTTCCAGGAATCTCCCAAGTTTCTTTCTCATCGTGCTTGGCGTCAGAAACTTTTGCACTTTTCCGGTCCCAAAACAGGATAACCCCGTCGGTTCAGGCGTTGCTGCAAGGACCCAGATGACTTTCAATGTCTTGCGCAGGAAACTCTCCGGCAAGAATGAAAGACAGGAGACCGAGTTCTTGTTCGCCTTGAAAGTGTTATCAAAGTTTGAGCGTTCTACCTGGACCACGAATTTCCTTTCGGTAAAACAACCCGAATGGGCCCGCGACGCTCCGTGATGTTTCTCGTCGAAGATTCAGGGCACTGTACTCCGTCCAGGAGTGTCATGACAGAACTCATCATGTCTCAGCCGACTTGAATCTCGTAGAGTATAGACACTTTCTGAAGCATATTCAGGCAAGCGCTTGTCCACGGGAACATTTATGACACATGCCCCAACATTTTTTGCATTTTCTCCCGCATGACAAACTTCTGAGGCTTTCCGGATATCGTCATCGGGATTTCGTCGACAATCCTGAAATGCTTCGGAATCTTGAAATGTGCGATTTGTCCATGGCAATAACTGCGCAATCCCTGTTCAGTCAATGCTGTGTCTGGCTTGGCAATCACCCAGGCACATACTTCTTCTCCGAATTTCTTATCAGGAATGCCGAAAATCTGCACGTCACGGACTTGGGGGTGGCGGATCAGGAACTCTTCAATTTCACGCGGATAGATATTCTCCCCACCCCGAATGATCATGTCTTTGACGCGGCCAACGATTGAACAGAACCCGTCATTATCCAACACGGCGAGGTCCCCACTGTACATCCAGCCATCAATTATGCTGTCAGCCGTGCTTTTGTCATCATTCCAATATCCCTTCATGACCGAGTACCCCCGAGTGCACAATTCACCTCGCTCACCAACGAGCACTATCTTTCCATCCTCGCTGATTATCTTGACTTCCAAATGTGGATGGATTCGCCCCACGGTCTCGCAGCGCTTGTCAATGGGGTCGTCAACATGGCTTTGAAATGAAACGGGCGACGTTTCAGTCATGCCGTAGCATATCGTCACGTCCCTCATGTTCATGGACTGAGTTACACGCTGCATTGTCACGACTGGACAGGGAGCACCCGCCATTATGCCAGTGCGAAGGCTGGACAAGTCTCGTGGAGTTCGATCCTGTTCTTCCAGCATCGCCAGAAACATTGTCGGCACCCCATATAAGGCCGTGCACCGTTCATTGCTGATTGCATCAAGCGTGTGCTTGGCATCGAATGCTTCACTGGGGAAAACCATTGTGGCTCCCTTGCTTACGACACCCAAAACGCCCATGACCATGCCGAAGCAGTGATATAAAGGCACAGGTATCGCCAGACGGTCAGATTCCGTGAAGTTCATGCGAGCCGTGGTAAAGCGAGCGTTATTGATAATGTTGTAGTGCGACAGGGTTACGCCCTTGGGCATGCCGGTCGTCCCCGAAGTGAACTGAATATTGATGGCATCGTCCGGGAGGATTGACTTGTCAATCTCGGTCAATCGTAGCTGTTGAGCCGGCCCACCCAGATGCCTCACTTGTTCGAACGAAAATATCCCCGCCGCTGGCTCAGAGTCCAGAACGATAACATGGCGAAGTTCCGGAAATTTTGCGGCATGCAAACGTCCCGGTCTACACTCGTCGAGTTCCGGCATGAGCCGTCTGATCATCCCCAAGTAGTCCGATGTCTTGAACGATTCTGCGCTGATCAAGGCTTTGCACCCTACGTTGTTAAGCGTGTATTCAAGTTCAGCCAGACGATACGCCGGATTAATGTTCACAAGAATCAGTCCCACACGTGCGGTTGCGAACTGGGTCAGAATCCATTCGAATCTATTGGGACTCCAAATGCCAACCCGATCCCCCTTGTTTAGTCCAAGTGCAAGAAATCCTGAGGCCAGCTGGTCAATGGCTCGATCAAGTTCATGGTAACTTATCCGCAGACCTTGCTCCACGAACACGGCGGCATCACGCGATCCAAAACGAGATACAGCCGCTCGCAAAAGTTGTGGGATTGTGGAGTAAATCAGTTCAGGCTCGGATGGTCCGCGAACATAAGACAAACCATCTGTCGGTGCGGTATTATCGGATTGCTCCCGCTGACCGCCCGACCAAACGGAAATCTGATTTGCAAGGCTTTCGCTGAGAATTGACAACTTGATACCTACATCGTTCGCCAGTCGCCGCTTTGTTCAAAGGCGTGACTAGCCTGATAAATTTTTAGCTCCCCGTAATGTTTCCCCACTAGCATCATTCCGATTGGAAGACCCTCTGTCAATCCACACGGTACATTCATGGCCGGCAGGCCGCAGTTGAAAGGCGCAGTGTTGCCAATCATTTCAAAGGCACGCTGAACATAGAGGCTAATGGAGCAGTCCGAAGGTGGTATTTCCTGAGGTTTCATCGGTACGGTCGGCATCAATAGCAAGTCATATTGCTTCAACACGTTTAAGTACGATTGGCTGACTTTGCGCATGAGATTTTGTGCCTTGCCGTAGAAGCGACCGCGGTACTGTTCTTGGAAATACTCGCCCAAGAACATGCAGACTTTCAATGAATGCGTAAGTTCGTCCGCTCGGGTACGCCAATGTGACATGTGATCAATCATGGAAGGAAGAAACAGGCCACGATAATTGGTGCCAGCCGAATTGCCGCGCATCATGTGATCTTGTAATCCCTCAACGGCGATGGCTGTCCAGCAATCGATGGCGAGATTGTGTTCCGGTACTGAAACCTCATCGACGCGAGCTCCAAGTTCACGGAACCGATCGGTTGCCAAGAGCACTTTCTGGTCGACATCCGTTTCACTTTCGGCCCGCCCGAAGCCCTCCTTGAGAATTCCAATTTTCAGCCCGTTTGCGCCTCGGCCTAAAGCCTCAGTATAGCGGTAGGTTTTGGGGCAATACTGACGTGGATCCAGGCCATCCTCTCCAGCAAGAATTTCCAACAAAAGCGCGTTGTCCTCCACATTGTTGGTTACGGGTCCGACGTGATCAATCGTTTGCTCAATCGGCATTATACCTGTATACGGCACAAGCCCGTGCGTGGGTTTCATGCCGTAAACGCCGCAATTTGAGGAGGGGATGCGAATTGATCCGCCCTGATCGCCTGCAATCGCCATGTCCACTTCACCCGCTGCGACAAGGGCAGCCGAACCACCCGAAGATCCACCTGCCATGTACCCGCGCTTCCACGGATTATGGATTGGACCTTTCGCTCCGGTATGAGAACCGCCCGAGAGGCAAAAGTTCTCGCAGTTGGATTTGCCAGCAATGATCGCGCCCGCATCCAGCATTCGAGTAACTATCGTCGCATCAATTTCCGGTATGTAACCTTCCATGACCGATGATCCATTCATCATAGGCACTCCAGCCAGGCAGACTGTGTCTTTGAGAGCAATTCGCCTGCCCTTGAGGGGACCGTCTGGTGCTCCTCGAACTTCTGTCTTGACGTACCAGGCATTAAGCGGATTCTCGGTAAAATCCGGAAAATGACCCGGCGACCGGGGGTAGCGAACGGCAGGAAGATTGTCCGGAATGACGTCCAGCCTGTCATAGGCCTGGATATATGGTTCCATAATCTCGCAATATTCTCGCAATTCTTCATCCGACAAACTCATCGAAAAGCGATCGGCCATATCGCGCATTTGGGAAAAGGTAGGGCGTTTTACTGTCATGTTGTTCACTATGGATATCGTTGCGTCTTCAATTTGTGCAATTGGTTCGGTTGGTGCTACTGTCCGGGTTGATGTCAGCTTGGTGGAAGATACCGAAAGGTTTCGGGATGGCTGGCCGCGTGAAGAACGTACATTGCCGAAACCTAAAAAGTGATTGACTTTGGCTTGGTCGGCAAGATCAGCTCGGCTCAACTTGCCAGTTATGCGTCCTCGTTCAAGAACCAGCACGCGATCAGCCAAATCGGAAATAAAGTCAAAATTCTGCTCGACCAGCAATATTGGGGGATTATATACCTTGTTAACATTTTCGTGGAATGTCACTTGAAATAATGTTAACAAGGTATAATTGTTTGTTAACAAAGATCGTGTTTGAAAAGGATAAGTCCATGTGTCAAAAGGCTCCCGGCAAGGCATTCCGAGAAGGCATTTCCATCAAGAAGCTGTTCAAGATGTTTCCCGACAATGATACCGCTCAAGCCTGGTTCGAAAAGCAACGCTGGCCGGACGGGGCCTATTGTCCGCATTGTGGCTCGTTCAATGTCCAATGCAATGCCAAGCATCCCAAGATGACTCATCGATGCCGGGATTGTCCAACCAAGCCGTTCTTTTCGGTCAAGACGGGAAGCCTGATGCACAAGTCCAATCTGGGTTATCAGGTCTGGGCCATTGCCATATACCTTTTCACGACAAACCTGAAAGGGGTGTCCAGCATGAAGATGCACCGAGACCTGGACATTACCCAGAAGTCGGCCTGGTTCCTGGTCAGCAAGTTGCGCAAGGCGTTTGAGACTAACGACCCGAAACTGACCGGCATTGTCGAGGTGGACGAAACCTATGTCGGTGGCAAGGAAGGCAACAAGCACGCGTCCGACAAGCTCCGCAAGGGACGGGGAACGGTTGGCAAGACAGCAGTAGTCGGCATGAAGGCACGAGCTTCCAAGCACGTGATTGCCAAGGTGGTTCCGAATACGACCAAAGAGACCTTGCAGACTTTCGTCAAGGACAACACGGAAGAGGGAACACAGATTCACACGGACGAGAACAAAGCCTATCAGGGCTTGGAAAACCATGAGACCACCAATCACGGGGCGGGCGAATATGTCAAGGGCCAAGTCTACACGAACGGCATCGAGTCATTCTGGTCGATGTTCAAACGCGCTCACAAGGGAACCTATCACAAGATGAGCGCCAAGCATCTGCATCGGTATGTCAGCGAGTTTGCCGGGCGTCAGAACATGCGCAAGATGGACACTTATGAACAAATGTGTTTACTGGCTCAGGGAATGAGTAACAAGACGTTGACCTATGGCGAGTTGATTCAGGATAAGGGTGAAGGACTGGCCAACCTGTTTTATGTGGATTAAACGAGAGAAGATTATGGTGAAAAATCGAACTGTCTTTGCTAAAGATTGTCTGGATGTGTTGGAGAACTCGATACCTGAGAAAAGTGTTGACCTGATTTACCTTGATCCTCCTTTCAATTCCAATCAGCATTATAATCTTCCATTCAAGGGAGAATATGCCAAAGACTTCAAAGCGGTTATGGCTTTTGAGGATACTTGGACTTGGACAGACAAAGAACAAGAAAATCTTGACCGTCTGAAAATGGATGGGGGGGGGTAGACAAATTACTTGCAGATATTGTCGGACTATCCAAGAGAGTTTTCAAAGAACGACCAAATCAGAAAATATCGACTTCGGCCTATTTGCTCAATATGGCCATTCGCTTGAAGCCCATGAAGCGAATTTTGAAGGACACGGGGAGCATTTATCTTCATTGCGACCCCACGGCCAGTCATTATCTCAAGCTGCTTATAGACGCTATTTTCAACCCGTCAAATTTCCGAAATGAAATTGTCTGGCATTATGGGGCTTGGACAAATGCAGCTCAGTTTTTTCAAAGAAACCATGACCTGATTTTATATTATAGCAAGACTGAAGATTATACATTCAATCGAATTATGGTCCCTCGACAGAATCCGGCTCCTTACAACATACAAGGTGGCAAAGTTAACCAGTTGCTAATTTACAGAAAAGATGAAACACCAGACCATGTGATAAATGATGCAAAGAAGAAAGGTAGAAAAATCATTGAAATTGGTGAAGAAGGTATGAACGAGCATGATGTTTGGACTTATCTTCGTTGCCGAAAACTTGATAAATTACCTCCACGATCAAAAGAACGCACCGGTTATCCCACACAAAAGCCCTTGGCTTTGCTAGAAAGAATTATTGAGGCAAGTTCAGATAGAGGACATATGGTTCTTGACCCTTTTTGTGGTTGTGGCACCACGCTTCATGCTGCCGAAAAGTTAGGCCGGAAGTGGATCGGATGTGATATTTCTAACTTTTCTGCTGGCTTGGTTCGTAATCGCCTGATGGACAAAATGAACATCAGGCGAAATCAATTTACAATGATTGGCCCTCCAAACACAGTTGAAGACGCTAAGGATTTGGCCAGGCGTTCTCCATTTGAGTTTGAAAAATGGGTTTGTGGTGAAATTGGTGCTAGGGGCATGTATCATAACCCAGGGTCACCTGGAGCCGATGCGGGTGTAGACGGTATCATTCCGTTTTATCATGCCGAAGAAATGGGTAAAAAAGCTGAAACAGCTTATGCTATTGTTCAAGTCAAAGGTGGCAGAGTAACAGCCGATAGCGTTCGAGCTTTGTCAACTGTTGTGGACCAGCATGAACAAAATGGAGTAAGAGCAAAGTGTGGCATATTTGTATGCTTTGACAAATTTATGAACACCGTGAACAACAATCGAACCAAACGAACCATAAAAGACTTGGTAAAAGATTTTGATTTCATTCAGCCCTTAAGCGTAGAAGAACTGATACGTGGAAAACGTCCAAATTTACCATGGGTTCAAAATGTTCCGAGTCATTGTTGAGGATAGTCACATGAAGAAGCCGAAGGCAATCAATCCAATACCGGTCACGATACCCCATCACGCATATCAGCCCAGCAAGGCTCAGCAGACCGAAAAGGTTCACATACCAACAACGCCAGAGAAGCTGGCCAAGATGGTTCTGAAGGAATACAAGATCAAGTCTGAAAAGCCCTAGTTCTTAGGAACCCCGGAGACAATGTTAACAAGGTATATAATCCCCCAATATTGACAACCCTCTGTTTTTCCTGAGTTGAAGCAGAACCTCTGCCATTTCGGCAATGATCGACGGTTGAATGCCTTCGGTTGGCTCATCAAGCAACAGGAATTCTGGATCGCTCAAAAGGCATCGCGCCAAGGCCAGAATTTGCTGTTCTCCACCCGAAAGTGACCCACCTTCACGGTCCAACAGGTCACGCAGACGCGGAAACTCCGTCAGCGCCTCTTCAATTGCGTCACTTTCAGGTATGCCTGTATATTCGTGCCACGCAAACCTCAGATTGTCGCGTACAGTCAGTAATGGAAAGATCAATCGTCCCTGCGGAACGTATCCGAGACCCAGACCTGCCCTCTCAAATGGCGACATGCGAGTGATGTCGGTCGACTGAAATCGAACAGATCCAGAACCGACTGGCAAGAATCCCATGACCGTTTTCAGAAGGGTGGATTTTCCCATGCCATTATGGCCCAGAATGCCAACCACCTCATTTTCGTTCACGGCAAATTCAATTCCGTGAAGGATTGGCACTTTGCCATATCCTCCGGAGAGACTCTTGACCTCAAATATTTCGGTTGTGCCGTCCAGCATTTTCTGCTGCTTTGCCAAGATAAACACTACGCACGACCGGGTCGGCCATGACTCGCTCGACGTGATCCTCGACAATGACCGATCCCTGATGAAACACTGTCACCATGTCGGCGATTGAACGAATGAACTGCATGTCGTGCTCGACGATAACAATAGCCGCCGTTTTGTTCAGCTCATGAATTATGGATGTCAATCTGGTTACATCTTCCGCACTCATGCCGGCGGCCGGCTCATCAAGCAATACAAGCCACGGATCGGTTGCTGTGACTATCCCCAACTCGACTCGTTGCCGTTCGCCATGTGACAACTGGCCGACCTGATGATGAACGATGCTACCGAGTGCAAGGCGTTCGACAGTGTCGCGAGTCTTTTTCTGGGCACTCTGCACATCATGTGTTCGTCGTGCGGCCAGCCAAATATTTTCGGACACACTCAAGGAATCCATCACGCTGGGGGTTTGCATCTTTATTCCGACACCGAGCGAGGCAATTTCATGCGGTTGCCATCGGGTTGTTTCGTGATCCTGCATGAACACTGCGCCTTGTGTTGGAACCTGCAGCCCGGCGATGCATTTGAAGAATGTCGACTTACCCGCACCATTGGGCCCGATCAGGCATCGCAGTTCGCGAGCGCGGAGCTTGAAATTCACGTCTTTTGCTGCAACAACACCCCCGTAAAGCATGGTAAGCGCTTGTGTTTCCAGGACAATTTCAGCCATCAGAACGGCTCCTTGCTCGCCTTCTTCTCCGACGAGCGATTTGACCAAACGGACGACGCTTGAAACTGGCCGTCCACACCCCAGCGATTTCAGGCACCAGTCCCTTGGGCAGGAAGATCACGAAAAAGATCAAGATTATTCCGGCAATCATGGTGTTGTCGATGATTGTCTGCTGCCCAAGCAGAAACTTGAGATAGGAAAGGCCAGCAGCTCCGATAACAGGTCCCAGACGGGTGCCAAGTCCACCAACGATACACCAGATGATAATTTCCGCGGTTTGGCTCAAAGAGAACAGATTGGGCGTTACAATCTCACTCCAGTTGGCGAACATTGCACCGGCAAGCCCGGCAATCGCTGCCCCAATGGTAAACATGGAAGTTTTTCGCGCTGCAACGTTGTATCCCAACAATGCCATTCTTGTTTCATTTTCACGAATGCCAACGGCTATGCGGCCAAAACTCGAGCGCAATAGCACTGATACCAGCACAAACACTACCGTCAGAATAACGGCGCAGGCGTAAAAATACGGAGTGCCCCAAATGTAAACATCACGGAAGCCTGGAACGTTCAGAATCGGAAAGCCCGGTATTCCATTGAAACCGCCCAGACGTGCGGTGCCAATCACATATTGCGGTCCAGCAGTGGAGTTGATGAACTTAAACAAAATGAGAGTGACAACGAGTGTCACGACACCGAGATAAACGTCATTGAGTTGCCCGTAAAACATCATGGCCCCAAGTAGTGCGGCGAATGAGGCGGGTACCACTATGGCCAAGATCATCGGTAGCGTACTTTCACCGATATTAATCGCCGCGATGGCATAGGTGTATGCGCCCAATCCGAAAAAAGCCGCCTGTCCAAAGCACAGAATGCCGCCAAATCCCCAGATCAGACCAAGGCTGAGCCCAAGCAATCCGTACACGATCAGCACCGTGAGTGTGTTGATACTGATTAGCAGCGGCAACACCCAAACCAGAAGGACCAAAGCAACTATGGCCGTAATGGAATCTTTCGCGAGGTTGCCCTTGATCACAATCGACCCTTAAAGAATTTGCTGGTAATGCCCTGCGGCAACAGCCGCAACAAGATCACGGCCGCCACAAGAAGTGCAACTTCCCCGATGACCGGCGAAATCGCGAATGTAAAAATTTGGTTTATAGACCCAAAAACGCTTGCACTGCTAAAAATCCCCATGATAAGCGAAGGGCCGCCAGCGATGACGGTGATGAACGCTTTGGCAATGTATGCCCCGCCTGAAGTGGGCACCAGACCGACAAGCGGTGCAAGAACAGCACCTGCAAGACCGGAGAGACAAGAGCCGACAAAGAAGGTTGCCATATATATTTTGTCTGGGCTGTAGCCGAGAGCGGCCGCCATGTCGGAACGTTGCATTGTTCCGCGTGCGACAAGGCCGGCACGAGTTGCCGTGAGGACCAGCAGCATGCCAATCAACAGGAGAAAGACGACAACAATGATGAAAAAATTGTAACCGTTAACTTGATAGTCACCAATGGCGAACCCAGGAATGGGGGTCGAGATACCCGTGGTGGTGTTGCCGAAGATCATCGTTGCTGATCCAATGAAGAACAAGCTCAGACCCCAAGTTGCCAACATGGTGTCGATCAGCCGACCATATAGATGTCGGATGACAAGTCGCTCGACGACCAGACCAATCAGTCCTACAATTATCGGTGCGATGACCAGCATGGCTACAAAGACGTTAACACCCAGATTGACGGCCGTGATGGTGGCGTAGCCGCCCATCATCATGAATTCACCGTGCGCGAGATTGATGACCTTCATCATGCCAAAAACCACAGCCAGCCCTGCGCTGATCAAAACCAGCGAGGCTGCCGCATAGAGCATTTCGACTAGAATGACGACGGAAAGATCCATGACAAACGCTACGGCAGTAAGGCGGAGAATACCGCCTTGCCTTCAACTTGTCTGTTTTCAGATCTTGATTTCGTACTGCGTGTTATCGTCAGGATTCGCTTCAAGATCGCACACAACTTGCGTATCGATTGGCTGGCGTTGAGGCAAGGATTGGATGACTCGCATACCCTGATTCTCGATCTCCATGATGTGCACATCCAGCACGGCATGATGCGTTTTGGAATCAACCGTAATCTTGCCGGCCGGACCATCAATTGAAAGACCGGCTTCGAGCACTGCGATCAATTCGTCGCGCTCGATTGATTCGGCCTGGCGGACAGCTTCAGCCCATGTCATAATGCCTTGATAGTTGGACACGGCAATTTCATGAATCAGATTGCTGTCCCCATAAGCCTCAGACCACTTCTCCTTGAATGCGTTGTTCGCTGGCGTATCAAGTTCTTGGCTGTAGTTATAGGCGACCATGATTCCATTCCCTTCTTCAGGGGTCAGCACTTTGTGTTCATTGCCCACTCCCATCGTCGTGGACGCCAATGGAATTCGATCGTTCATCCCGGCAGCCGCCCATTGCCTAAAGAACGAAAGATGGGCTCCGCCGACAAGTGGAGCAAATACCAAATCAGGGTCTACCGATTGAATTTTGGCAATGGTTGAGCCAAAATCGCTTACATCAAGCGGGAAATAATCAACGGCAACGGTTTCGCCACCATTGTCTGCCACGAATTTTTGGATCCAGCGTGCCGTGTTTTGACCATAGTTGTAGTCAGCCGCGAGGATATAAACTTTGTTGCCCGATTTTCCCATAGCATAGGGAACAAGCGCTTCAACTTGCTGCGCCGGCGTTACGCCGTTGATAAAAATGTTCCGGTCGCAGACGCCGCCTTCGTAGAGAACATTGTAGAAGTACAGGGTTTTTGACCGTCGCATGATTTGACGGATGGCTTCTCGCGACGCCGACAGAATCCCTCCGTGTACCACGTCAACCTGATCACGCCGAGTCAACTGCTGAGCGTATTGAGTGTAAAGTGCTATATCGGACTGAGTGTCGTATGACACAACTTGCACCTCTCTGCCGAGAAGCCCACCATCGGCATTGATCTCGTCAACGGCGAGGCGCATGGCCATGTCCATGGGGCGCCCATAGGCATCGAATATTCCCGACACATCCAGAATTGAACCGAGCTTTATGGGTGTATTGGCTGAGACTGACGTCGGCAATACATATACTCCGCCCGCAAGTGCAATCCCAGTTCCAAGAAATTGTCTTCTGTTCATTGTCATGAGTTTTTCTCCCCTGTTTCAGTTTACACTTAAGAAGTTTCCGAAAATTTATCGTCATCGTCCCGGGCGGCCTCAGTGTCAAGCAAGCCCCGGGTGGAATCCATCTGTTCTGATTTCGGCTTGATGCGGTTTGCATAGTCAGCAACTCGTCCGGAGAGATTGGCATCAAAATCCAGCCCGATTTCTTCGCCAAGCTGTTTCATTGCAGGCAGGCGAACAGCCATGCCAAGAATTTGCTCCATCGCTGTACTGAAAGCGCCCTCGACCCCGGCACCCGAATTTTTGCCATCGCCAATTCCTGAAATCTGGTTGATCCGAATGGAGTCAATCTTCTCGACCGGCTTCATCATCTGAGTCATGATTTCAGGCAACCGGTCCAGCTTGCGTTCTTCAAGGCGCATTTGAATGACCGCTTCACTCAAAGTGTTTTCGGCTCTGTTCATGGCTTCGAGGCCAGCAGCTTCAGATTCCTTGCGCAGGCGTTCGGCTTCGCCCATTTTTGCCGCAGTAAACGCTGCAGTTTCGGCTCGCGTCTTGGCGATATCGATTTCCTGCCTGATTTTTGCCTTCTCGAGCGACAGCTCCTTTTCCATTTGCATGCGGGATATTTCGCTTTCACGATTGGCAATGGCCCGCTCTTTTTGAGCCTGAACATTTTCAGCCGCAAGCACGATCTTGCTTCGAGCCTCTTCTTCGTCGGCTCTGGCCTGAGCTTCGTCGGCTCGTTTGCTGGCAATTTTGATATCGTTCGAAATTTTTTCTTCCTCAAGCACCCGGATTGCCTCCATTTCTGCTTTTCTAAGTGCTTGATCACTCTCAACCTGAGCGGACTTCACTCGTTTTTCGTTTTCAATTCGTTGGGTTTCAGTTTTTAGCCGAGCCTCGTCGCGAGCGCAGTCTTCTCGTGATTTGGCTTCAGCCTCGAGCCTTGCCAAATGCTCATTCTGGGCAATTTCGGACTCGCGTTCTTCTCGTTGAAGTTCGAGTTGACGCTGGTGCTGGGCCAGTCGTAGTTCACGAACAGCGATTTCCGCACTTGTTTCAACAGCAATTCGAGCCCTGCGTTCTTCGGCAATCAATTCAGCAAGCCGCCTTGAACCGGTTGCATTGAACGCGTTCGTGTCATCCTTATGTGTCAGCTTGCTTTGATCCAGCGAAATAAGCGAGGCGGCAACCACCTCCAACCCAAGGCGCTGGACACGCGATTCAACCAATCGGATTACATCATCAAGGAAGTCAATGCGGTTCACATGGATATCATCAAGGCGTCGTGCGGCAGCGGCAGTCTGAATTGCATTGGTCGAGGGACCCGTTAAAATTTCGGCTATGGCTTCACCGCCACGAGCAATTCGCCCACCAAGAGTTTGGGCAGCTGTTGCAATGCAATTATCACTGGGCGTGACACGCAACTCAAACTCTACAACGACATCGGCCCTCAGTTTGTCCGTTGTAAGTATAGCATTCGGTCCCGTTTGCGATGTCGTGACAGTTATCGACTGCATGGACACCTTTTGCAGCCTGTGAAGAATAGGAAACGCCAAGACCCCTCGGTCGATCACCACCTTGCATCCGCCCAGACCCGTGCGAACCAGCGCGACTTCAAGCGTCGCTTTGGCATAATATCGTTGCAATAGCCACAGACCGAGTGCAAAAGTTACGGCGGTGGCAAGTGCTAAGGCCCAAATCATGACAAGAATCTTATTTTAGATTGATGGCATCAACGAATACGTCATCCGGAATCCCTCTTGCGCGTAAATTTCCGGAATGACCACCATTTGAGTGAGGCATAGCAAACCAACTGAGCACGATGTCCAGATGCTCTCACGATGATTCAGGGTGCGGGGTTTTTCGAGCGAATCTGCGACCGCCCTCAACTGTTGCGTGTTGGACAGCTTCGTTGAACGGGCGGTTTCAGCCCTAGCGAACGCTAAATGTTTTTGAGGGGGGGGGAGGCAAAAGGATTGGAGGCTTTCTCAACATTGCTCCCATCTTGGAGCACATCTGAATCGATGACCCTAATACTCGAAGAATGCATCGTTACGTCTCGCTACTGGTTTCACAGCTTACGCCTGCCCAAACTCAACGACCCAAACCATCCAGCAAATCCGGCCAAGCAACTCAAGACTCACTCAATCTCTCCTCTAAGCATCTTGCGCTGAGTTCAATTTTCTGCCACCTCCGTCAAACATTTAGACTACTTTTTCGTCAAAGTAAAAGATTTTTTGTAGTAACTCTCCCGAAGACGACATTCGACTGTCCAGACTGATTGTCGCCTCACACGATCATAAAGGTGTGCTTCGAGAACAATTAAGCCTCAAGCTTTCCGATCTGTCGTAACCGGCTGGGGCATATGATTCTGATATTGACGCGAGCCTTGTTCCAAACGGCTTAATTCGAACACTCCGGTACGATCATAAGGGTGGCGGTATATCAGAGCAACAGAGCGAGGGGCCAGGCTTGCCGACGTCCGACCCCGAGCTAGACGCTGACAACACGCTATAAATCGTGCTCTTGCAAATGGTTTGCGTGTAGCCTTTGTGTTTATCTGCTCCGCTGACGACAATCACCAGAATGACGGCTTTCCCCTTGATGCCATCTGATCAGTCGACACTGATTCAACTGAGTGCTATGCGCGTCGAAAGCTTAGCGAAGTAAAATCAACTTGGGCACTTGAATCTTCTCCAATACGATGGTATGAAAATTTGAGGAATTTACGGCCTGAACACGAGCCAAAAAGGCAAACACTTGGGAAGTGGTTAGTTGCGTTGTCCGCATGAAGTCTTCTTCTCATAGAGACACCAAGCTGCTAGAGGTTAGTTTTAATCATTTTCTACTAACGTTTCAGAACTTGGCCAAGTCGCCATGCGTTGTAGTCCATATGACTGATCGGATCGGCTTGGCCTCGGTGTGGTTGAGATCTGTTCACGAGCAACAAAGATGTTGGAATGACTGAAAATAGTCGCTTACACATCACCAGAATTGAAATCTTTTGTTTTTTTACTGACCAATAGGTAGGCCGGCCAATTATGGTACCCGAGGTGAGACTCGAACTCACAAGATCATGCGATCGGGGGATTTTGAGTCCCCTGCGTCTACCAATTCCGCCACTCGGGCAAGGAATCAATTTGCCCGTAACGTCGGACAACGTTGCTCCGGTTGACAAGTTAGACTTTTACAAATTACTTTCAACGATTTAGTGACCCGTGTATTTCTCGTGTAAGGTAGGCAATTGACGCTCTTCAGCACAAAGCCAAACTTCTGAAACCAATTTTTTGTAACCTTGCAATAACAAGCACTATTTTTACCTTGGGATGGCATCCAACTGGACCGGTTTCAGGCGTTGCGCACACCCAGAAGCTCTAAGGTCCACTCCTGTAGCGGGGTCGATGTCATCATCAGTTCGGCAAAACGCCGAACCATCGGGCATATGTCAGGTGGCCGGCCGAACTTGGGACAGTGGAGTCGCTGGTGCCACGACCGATAGTTGCGCCGGGATGCCGTCAATATGAAACAGAAGGAATTACCGTATTATGCACATGTACCATTCAACACAATAAGCCAGACATGCTCAGTGCAAAACATGGGCGCGTATGCGGTGAGCCCGATGATGCTCGACCGGCCGCACCTTCCGATCCACGGTGTTCAGGTTTCCGACAGCGTGATCCCCACGAGGCCGTCGCTTGTTGGACCGGACGGTCTCATCGGCCATGTCCCGGCCGGCGAAGGCGACACGACCGGAGGCCGTCCAAGGTTGCCTCGGCGCGATGTTGACAGCCCTTTGACACCCGGTGAGTCCACTGGCTCGCGTCTGAAGGTCACGTGCGGTTTCATCCTGTATCGATCCTGACGGGGGCCGGCCGCCGGCCTGCGCCGATGCCGACAACCGGCATCGCCCCGCAACCCGACGGCCTTCCGTCTCCCAATCAGAAGCGGAAGGTCACGGACAGACCGCCCCCAAAGTCGGTGTTGTCGCTCCCCGCCGTCGCATAAAAGGCATCCCCCGTCAGTAGCGTCGTGTCGTGGCCGCCCAGAGACATCGCCCCGCCGACGCCCAGACGCACCCAGGTCGGCTTCACCTCGGTCGTCAGCCGGGTGCCGGCTACCATCACCGCACGCTTGGACGAGAACTCATGCTCCAGATCCAGCGATGCATACAGCCGACCGTCCGCCTCCCCGGAACCCAGCTCAGCCAGCACGCCCACACGACCCTGAACGCTCTGCTCCTTGTCCGGAGCAACCCGGCCGGCTCCATCGATCCTGGCCGGTTCGTCAAAGGCATCCATGTCCACCGATGACCAGGACAGACCCCCACGCGGAATCACGGTCATGCCCCCCATGCTCATCGGCTGGCCGACTTCCACACCGAACGCCAGACCGGTGCCGCCACCCGTGGAGGTGATCGCACCAACCGCACCGTTGGCCGACACCATCGTGATATCAAAGAACCGGGTGTAGCTCAGCTGGCCGTCCACATACAGGCCATCATCGCCTGTCCAGGTCAGGGACACGCCCACACCGGTGCCGTTCGCTTCCATGGTGCCACCCCTCTTGACGGTGGCCTCGCTCTGCCGGTAGTGGGCACTCACGCCCAGCACCAGACGATCATCGGTCGGCACCTCCAGACCCGCCTCAAAGTCGGTCTGCTTCACATCCCACGCCAGAGACTGACGCCAGAAGTCCGTTGCGGTCGTCGATGTATCGGCCATCCGTTCCCCATCGCGAACCGCCAGACGCACCCAGACACCCGTGCGGGCACCCGGCACCGCCACATGCTCCCCCTTGCTGCTCTGGACCATGACCTCCTCGTTGCCGGTGCTCCGGCGGGGCATGGCCATGCGCGTGCTGTAGGGCGTCAGCTCCACCAGACCCAGAAGCACCGACGGCACCACCTCATACAGACGCGCCCGATGGCTGTACAGACGCAAGACCGGAGCCGACGGATCATCCTCGAATTGGTAACCATCCGTAATCTTCTCGAGCTGGGCCTTGAACACCTGTTCGTACACACCCATCCGGTCGCCACGGCGGTAGACATGATCATTCACCTTCAGATCATTGTCGGTTCCGGATGCACTGCGGGTCTTGAACGCGAGTGTGGAACGGGTCCTTTCCTTGTTCGCTTCTTCTATATCCTGGGCCGCGGACACGCGGTTCAGGATCTGGCCTTCGACATGGCCCACAACACCCGCCTCGTCCTTCTCCAGAATCACCGCGACAACTTCGGCCTGGTCATCGTCATACTTGGGATCCACCTCGATGGCCACGCCGGATTTTGCCTTGACATGCGCCCGGGGACCAATCACGATCGTGCCGCCCCCCTTCTCGTTCGCGCCTAGCGCGACTATAGTACTCCTCCGGATGCGCACGCCAGCACATATGTTCTGGTTCGTCTTCGTGTTGGTGCATGCCGAGTCACCACCCATGACCGTACCGCGGATGGTGAGAGCAAACTTGTCGACGGCCGAACCGCGTTTGTCGACCATGATGCCATAATGGTCCGCCGTGATCACGCTGCCTTCCTTGGTCTCGACCGTGGCCGTGGCACCAGCGTAAGCGCGGGCACGAAGGCCAATCTCCGTCGCCGTGATGCGGCTGCTCGCCTCCATCGTGATCGATACGGCCTTGTAGCCTTGCGCATGAATGCCCGCTTGGGCACCCGCCGTGATCTTGCCTCTATGGATGATCGTGATGGTACCGGTGCGGCCAGGATTGAGGTAAGCCACAATCCCATACCCGTCTGTTTCAATCGCGCTGTCCGCTCCCGTCTTAATCGCGATGTTGCCCTCGGCTGGCGATTCGCTTCTTGGAAGGCTTGCATATATCGCATCCCCGTCGGCGTGTATACTCCCCGAGTGCGTGATCATGATGTTGCCTTTGGCATCGACATTGATGCCCTTCTCCTTCGCCGTGATGCTGCTACCCGTCATCGTTGTGATCGTGACGTCTCGGTTGCCTTTCGCTTCAATGCCATATCCATCCGCCTTAATCATACCTCTGTGGGTGATCTTGATGTCGCCGATGCGTTTGTCTCCATCATTAAGGGCTTGGATCCCATACGGATAGGCTTTACTGTCGATGAATGGAATCAATTTTGTCACAATCTTGCTGTCCGCTCCCGTCTCAATCACGATGTCGCCCTTGATCTCGTCCTCGCTGCCAGAGTAGCCCTCCACGAATGCGTATATCCCATGCGTGGCATATATTTCGCCTCGGTGCGTGATCGCGATCTTGCCGACACCCGCGGGCTTTATATTAGCACGAATGCCATGCGTACCGATGGATTTGCCGTCCAAGCCGATCATCACTCCGGGATCAACCGTAATCGTGATGTCACCCTTGGCGAACTGCAGAACATCCACACCATGGCCCTGCTTATAATTGCCCACGGCGTCCTCCGCACGAATGGAACCGCCCTTGAGATGGACCGTGATCGGTATCGTCGTGCCCGCGGCCGCTTCGGCAGTCGTAACGGAGATGCCTGCTCTGGTCTCGTTCGTCGACTTCGACACGTCAATTGTGGCGCTCGACTCAAGATGGATACTCGTCTCTTTCCCAGCTTCCCCCGTGTGTTTAAGGTTAATGCCAACTCCCCCGGCACCCGAGGTAGTGATGATGCTCTTTTCGTCCAGTACGAGCTTAAGCAAGCCGGTCCCGGCACGTCCCATGCCTATGCCCGTGCCCTGCGAATAGGTCGCGATACGGCCCGTGACCACAACGTCACGGGTGCCACCAGTTGTGGCGGTAATGCTGAGGGCGCCGCCGGTGAGGTGTGTTTCACTTGTGCCAAGCACGGCCCCGTTCAAGTTCAGCTTCAGACCTCCGGTCAGTCCGGTGCATGCAATCACACCCGTGTCGCTGCTGCCCAGGGTAAACTCGGGCGGCGTTCCATCTGTACCCGTGCATGTTTGGGCCGCAACCGAATGCGGCACCGCCATGAGTATCCCCAGCCCAACAAGCAGTGCACCAATTGTCGAAGGCCCGAAGCCCGGTCCACGGAGAGACGGGCCCGAGAGATCATCTACCCCCCCCTGCTCGCGTTCATGGGCACGCACGGGCTGGCCCCGTCCGCCCAGATCGAAATCAATCCTGTCATGATCATTGTTCCCTTCTCGTTATCCAAAAAGTAAAGTCTGCTAGAAAATAAATGCCCTCCCCCAGAATTTGCAACTCTTTTGTGACGCTCCGGTTCATTTTTCTCCAAACTGTCGCATGCATGCGCCCCCCCCCCCGGCTTCAACGATGTGTCATGGCTTGCTCGGGTGACACTCCTGCACCCCCGTCGCCGAAGTCCGGAGGCGGCTACAAGCTCCCGCAGGGGTCGGTGTTGTCGCCATGGCAACCGCTCCGCTCCCGGCCGTGGGCTGGAGCCGTATTCAGACCCGCGTGGCGCGAGGCAACAACCGATCGACAAAACGTCAAGCCGGCGAGCTGCCGAGACAGGCGATGACAGCTTCTGGCCCAAGGCGGTTGCAACATGACCGTGGCACCTTGCCGGCCGGCTTCCAGGTCTACTGTATGCACACATCTTTTCCTGCTTGCGTAATGGGTGTCTGAAATTGGCCGTTTGTCCTGTCGATTCGATCTTCGGTCTTGTGTTTACAAGGGGAGAGTAGAGATGTACAACTCGGGTTCGCATTGTGGTGATCGTCGTTGGGATCCGGCCGAACGCTTTTTTCATGATCGTCTGGTTGAGGTCGGTCCGCGTGGTGTTTCGGTTCGGGGTGTTGGCGGCAATCGCGCTGGTGAGGTCCGCTTGGGCCGGTTTTTGAGGACCGAGAAAGTGACCGTGAACAAGATCGTTGACAAGGCCGCCATGACCACGTCCGGGCGCGTGGATGGTCTCCCTATTCGGGCGATTCCAGACCCGACGAGCTGTCGGGATAACGGGTCGGGAAACGGCCTTGTCGGCCCTGCCACGATCGCGGTGGAGGCGGAACAGGGCACGTTGCTCGGCGCGGTCGACAGGCCACGGATCGAACGCTCCGGCGGCGGCCCGAAGCCACCCAAAAACCGGCCGCTTCGCGACAAGGAAAGCCACCGCGGGCTGGAAGCCATGCCAACAAGCGCCACCGTTCTGGACGCGGCGGCGCATGTCACGGTGGTCGCCGATCGGGAAGCGGACATCTTCGCGATGGTCGCCGGCCGCCCGGACGGCGTGGATGTGCGGATCCGGGCATCCCATGACCGCTGTCTTTGCGATGATACCGGCCAGCTCTTTTCCCGCCTTGAAGGCCGGCCGCAGCCGGAGCATACGGTCGCGTGGCCCGCGCGACCCGGGCAAAGGAAGCGCACGGCCCGCATGGGCGTGCGTGACCCTCAAGCACCCCGAAAACAGACCGATGGAACCCGGTGTTCCCGCCCGTCCGGCCGTCTCCATCGTCGAGGCACAGGACATCGACCCGCCTGCCGGCGTGCAACCGGCACGATGGATCACGCAACTCGACCGTCGGCGCGGGGTCATCGAACCGGTTTTCCGGACCATCAAGACCCAAGGCTTCGACATCGCAAACGTGTCGGTGGAAACCGCACCCTTCAAAACGCTGTGCGCCATGACATTGATTGCGGGGATATCGTGCAGGCCACTCGTGCCGGACCGGGATGGCGCCGGCCAACGTCCGCTCAAGGATGTGTTCGCGGCGCCGGATCCACCGGTCCTTGAGGCCGTATCCGCTTCGCTTGAGGGTCCGACCGACAAGCCAAAGAACCCGCATCCCCGGGGCGCGCTGGCCTTTGCGGCCGGGGTGTGCGCCCGTCTCGGTGGCGGGACCGGATATTATGGAAAACCGGGCCCCGTGGTCATGTTGCGCGGGCGGTATCAATTCCGGGCCATCCAACTCGGATATGGCATCGCTGGAAACGTGTGAATCGAGTAGGCTTCCAGGTTGGTGATGACGCTCGGTGGCCGGTTGAGATTGGCAAGGAGGCTATTTGCAGAACTGCCAGGCATCTTTGTCCCACACGGATTTCTGCCGCTTGATGGTGGGTCGGGAGTCATGATTCGGCATGGTCGTGATACGCATGAACACACGCACAAGGATTGCAAACGACCGTGTTGGTGATTGTTGACGAGGAATTGTCCGTACATGGACAGTTTGGGCAGAAAAATGAATATCCAACCTTTTCAAGCCGTCCCGCGTGACGGGTTGTGATCAATCATAAAGGCTCAAATCGGTCTGAAAGTTGGGGTTAACTGAAAATGAATAGCATCGTCGGCACGGCTTCAAACAGACCGACAAACACGATTGCACTTCTTGCTAATATGCTTTTGAACCTGCCCATGAGCACCGCACACAAAAACAGCACGAGAACAACCTCAATGGCCCCGACTATTCCACCATAGTGCTGAGCATCCCAGTAACTGATTGGACTTTCGAATACCCAGTCACTGAAAGGTTGGAAGTGCTGCCTACCGTCATCATGGTGCAAAGGAAAGTCGGTTGCGATGTGCAACAACCCTGCCCCGCCGAACACCTTGATCCAGCCAATTCTGGCCAGCCATCCAAGACTCAGGACAGCAGTCCAGAGAAACAGTGAATTGTCAACCGCAAATATTGCCTGCCATTCATCGGAATAGTAGAGGTTACCAAACACGAAAGATGGAGAATGGCCTTGGAAAAACAGGGCATGGGAACCAAGCATGAACAGGGATATATCGGGAGCAACGGATCCAGCAATTGCTGCGATGTTGATTCGCGCCGCACCTGGCCGGGAAAAAACGGCCGCGCCTACAACCAGATGAGCTTGAGTATTCATTGTCCTTCTTTCCTACGGTTCTGACCGGCTGCTCAAATTTGTTGTTCAAATAAACCAAGGGGTTTCGCATTATGTATCTGACACATAAGGGTTTGGCTTCCTGAAACGTTCACCAAGTGAAAGATACCGTGTTTGCTCTTCGAAAACTGTATGATTTTACCCTTCATCTAGCGAGCACCAAATACGCCTTGAGTGCGTTGATTTTTGTGAGTTTTCTGGAGAGCTCAGTCTTCCCCATTCCTCCCGACGTTCTACTGATTCCCATGATACTGGCCTCACCCTCAAGAGCTTTTTTATTGGCGGGTGTTTGTCTTGCGGCTTCGGTTTTAGGTGGTCTGCTTGGATATTATATCGGTGTTTTCGCCTTTGAAGAACTTGGTCGTCCCATCTTGGAATTCTGGAACAAGGAGAGCTTTTTTGACCGTTTCGCTACGCGATACAATACCTATGGTGTTTGGGCCGTGCTTGTCGCAGGTGTGACACCTTTCCCCTACAAGGTCATCACTATTCTGTCCGGATTTACAGGACTTTCCATCTGGATATTCATAGTCTCCAGTGTTATTGCCAGGGGAACTAGATTCTTTCTGATTGCCATTTTATTGTGGAGATTTGGTGAACCGATAAAACACTTCATCGAGACAAAACTCAGGCTTTTGATCATCGTTTTTCTTACGCTCTTGATTGGTTCCTTCATTATCGTTGGTTTCCTATGACAGCAATTGCACGCACCATTCCCGCACTGGCCACTGCTGGATCAGTCATGATGTTGTCCACGGCATTGTTCTTTCAGTTTGTCCTGAATTACCAACCCTGCGAACTTTGTATCTGGCAACGTTGGCCTCATGCCCTAGTAGTTATCGCACTCATCGGGTGGCTTTGGAAAGCTACAACACTATGGCTCGTGGCTGGATCCTTGACAATGGTGACGGGAAGTGGTTTGGCTGGTTATCACTGGGGTGTTGAAAACCATTGGTGGGATGGTTTGACGCAGTGCTCTCAGGGATTGTCAGTTGGGGAATTGCAGCAAGGTATCGACTGGTCTGCTACTGTTTCAATCGTGCGTTGTGACGAGGTGGCGTGGTCGGTTCTGGGCATGTCAATGGCGGGATGGAACATGGTTTTGTCGATTTTACTTGCGATAATGTGGCTTTTGCCCTTGGCAAGCTATGCAAAAAGAGGATCATGAGTCTGGCAAAAGGCTGGGCCGCTTTTTATCAATCGGCGGTCAATGAAGCCCCGTGGCTCGCTCAATACTTTGATCAACCCGGCTGTAGCATTAACAGAGAGCCGATTTTGCACATAGTCCCCTGCCGATCCATGGTTTGGTGGCAGACGGATGACGCCGGGGCCTGTTTTTCGCTTTGGTCTCTTCATTTTAGGCGCTGTTTGCTTTCCTTGGGCAAAAAGGTATGATGATTATCAAACACTCAAATTTGAAGGAGATCCACATGGTTGATAAGAGGGGAAAATTCCCCAACGCCGTCCGCATGTATGCCCAAGAGTATCTTGATGGGCACTTGTCAAGAAGGGAGTTCTTGACTCGGGCTACGGCACTGGGAGCTACGACAGCAGCAGCGTATAGTTTAATCGGTCTTTCGGCCCCAATGGCCGAGACACCGGAAATCGAGCACGGCGGCACCGTGCGGATACAGATGAACGTCCGAGGGCTGAAAGATCCACGTACCTATGACTGGAGTGAAATGGCAAACTTCACCCGAGGATGGCTTGAATACCTCGTACAACTCAATAGAGACGGGTCGATTGAGGGTCGGCTACTCGAAAGCTGGTCCTCTAATGAGGACGCAACTCAGTTAACCCTGAATGTTCGCAAAGGCGTGAAGTGGAACAATGGAGACGACTTCACGGCCTACGATGTGGCACGCAACATTGAGATGTGGTGTGAAGCAGATGTGGCTGGCAATTCGATGGCCGGTCGGATGGGAACCTTGGTTGATCCCGGAACGAACAAGGCCATGAATGGTGCTATTGTGGTTCTGGACGATCATACATTGCAGCTCAACCCAAGCAGTTCAGATATCACACTGATTGCAGGCATGCTTGATTATCCAGCTGCAATTGTCCACTCCTCCCATGACCCGGACAATATGGTGGGCAATCCGGTTGGAACTGGTCCCTACCTTCCAGAATCTCTTGAAGTGAACGTGTCTGGGACTCTTGTTCGCAATGAGAACCATACATGGTGGGACGAAGGAAATGGAGCATATCTGGACCGAATTGAGTTCTACGATTATGGCACTGATTTTTCGGCTCACTTCGCTGGGGCCGAAGCTGATGAGTTTGACATGTGCTACCAGACAACCAGCGAGTTCATCGAACTTTATCGCACCTTAGACGGCTGGATCGAATCGGCTGCCCAGACAAACGCGACCGTGGTCTGTCGGGGACATAAGCACGGCGTAATTGAAAATGATGACGGAACAGAGATGACGCCGTATGCGGATCCAAGGGTTGGGGTGGCTTTGGCCATGGCCGTTGATAATTCCGTTTGTTTGGAACTTGGATATAGCGGGTTGGGCTCGGTAGCAGAAAATCATCATGTCTCGCCGACTCACCCCGAATACGCAGCTTTGCCGTCCCTGAAAGTTGATAGAGACGCAGCATCAGCCTTGATGAGCGATGCTGGGATGGCTGACTATGAACACGAGCTCATCTCCATCGATACGGATTGGATCAGTTCCACGGCTGATACGATCGCCGATCAATTGCGTGATGCTGGCATCAAGGTCAAACGGACCAATCTTCCAGGGGCAACATTTTGGGACGATTGGCAAACCCATCTCTTTTCCATGACTGAATGGAATGCACGTCCGCTGGGAGTTCAAATTTATGTTCTCGCCTACAAGTCGGATGGTCCCTGGAACGAGACTGGTTTCCAAAATGAAGAGTTTGACACTTTACTTGCAAAGGCTCTGACATTGGCTGACGCCAGCGAACGAAGCGAGGTTATGGCGCGGCTCCAAGCGCTTATGCAGGAAAATGGCGTGATCGTGCAACCCTACTGGCGAAACCTTTACAGGTTTGCCAAAGATGGTCTTGTCAATGCTGAAATGCATCCCCAGTTCGAAATCCATTCTTGGAAATACGGCTGGAAAGCCTAGACCGGAAGTCCTTGGGATGGAGGCGGGATTCCCGTCTCCATCTATTTCCGCTCTCTGTCCTGACTTGAATCAGAAACAGAAAAACCTCCTCGAATATTAAGTGCATGCTAAATTTTTTGCTGCGGCGTGTCGGGATAACGATTCTGACAGTTTTCTGCCTGACCTTCATCGTTTTTATACTGACAAATTTGGACGGCAATCTTGTCAAGCTGGCCAAATTTTTGGGTAGCCAGAGAATGTCCGAGGAACAAGTTGAGACTTGGCTAGACGAGAACGGCTACAACCAACCAGATATTGTCCGATACGGTGAATGGCTTGGTGTCGTGCCCTCATACAGGCTCGTGACAGAAGAAGGCCGCATCTTGGGACGTTGTAGCCGACCCGGTGTACCCCTGGAAGACACGCCACAATATTGCGGAATCTTGCAGGGCAATTGGGGCTGGTCAGTTGTGTTCAAGGATGAAGTTGGTCCAATACTGGCCACTCGGTTAGGATACACTGGGTGGCTGATGTTCTACGTGATGTCCGTAATGATACCCTTCGCTCTTGTAGTTGGGGTACTCGCCGGCATGCGTGAAGGTTCCAAGACTGACCGCACTCTGTCTACGTTTTCGATCATAACAACGGCGACACCTGAATATGTGTCCGGTGTCATTCTTATTGCTGTTTTTGCCAGTTCGGCTGTAGGTCTGAAATGGTTCAAGGGCTCTGCCGCTTCAGCACTCAACGGCATTACGTTTGAAAACTTTACCCTGCCAGTTCTGACCATGGCCTTGTACGGCATGGGATATATTGCCCGAATGACCCGAGCATCCATGGCTGAAGTCATGACCGCCCAATACATACGAACCGCTAGGCTGAAAGGACTCAGCTTCTCACAGATTGTTCTGAAACACGCCCTGAGAAATTCCTTGATCGCCCCTTTTACCGTGATCATGCTGCAGTTTCCATGGCTGTTGACCGGTGTCGTGATTGTCGAAACCCTATTCAATTACAAGGGATTTGGCTGGACCTTGGTACAGGCCGCTTCAAACAACGATATCAACCTCCTTTTAGGATGTTCGATCATTGCCGTTGTTGTAGTACTGATCACTCAACTGATTTCTGACATTGGATACGTCTACCTCAATCCACGTATCCGCGTGAATTAGGCCCCAGCCCATGGAAGCACTGACAAACCTGCAAATATCGGGAGAAATCCTCAAGAGCCTCTGGCCCGTCTGGGTTGCCCTCGCAGCTTGCTTTGCTGTTTCCATCTACACGAAACGATACACCGGGCTCTATGGCCGCCTGTTCGACAGTACCGTAGGCATGATCGGTCTTGGGTTGGTAATGTTTTGGATTTTTACTGCCATCTTTGCTGACCTGATAATCGCCTTTGATCCCCTCGGTCAAATCTCCGGAATGAAGAACAAGACGCCCGGGACACCTGTCTCTGGTCTGGAAGGAGAATACTATTTGCTGGGCGGAGATCGACTGGCCCGGGATGTCTTTTCACGCGTTGTGATGGGAAGCCGAACGGTTCTGAGCATAGCTCCAGCGGCCACTCTCTTTGCTTTCATGGTCGGAATAATCCTGGGGCTTGTTGCGGGCTATTTTTCCGGCAAGTTTGACGCTGCTGTCAGCTTTGCCGCAAACCTTGTCCTCGCCTTCCCGGTCATTCTGCTCTTCTACCTCATGGTCACTCCGGCCATACAAGACATCGGAATACCGCAAGTTTTGGCCGGAATCATGTTTCTGTTCCCGGTTGGGTTCTTTCTTGTACTCGTAAATTCCAGGCTACACACTCAACCTCTAAAGCGAAACATCTATTTCGCTGTCATTTTAGTGATAGGTCTGTGGATGTACCTTGGATTGGCCTTCAATTCAGACCCGCTTGGCCTGCTGCGCATGGATCCAAACCTGCTCAATGTTTTTGTTTCGGTTGTCTTTGTCAACTCGCCGACAATCTTCCGTATCGTGCGAGGCCTGACGCTCGATATCAAAACCAGAGATTATGTTGCTGCCGCCCAAACTCGAGGTGAACGGATCTGGTACATCCTCTTGTGGGAAATTTTGCCCAATGCTCGTGGACCGCTCATTGTCGATTTCTGCCTGAGAATTGGCTATACGACCATCCTCCTGGGAACTCTGGGCTTCTTTGGCCTCGGTGTGTCACCAGAAAGCCCGGATTGGGGATCGACAATCAATGAAGGCCGCAAGGTCATGACCTTGTATCCGCATGGCGCAGTCCCCCCCGCCCTTGCCTTGATGAGTCTGGTTCTGGGCTTGAATCTGCTCGCTGACGGCTTGAGGGAACAATCCCTGAAGGACTGATTGGAATGCAAAACTCGGAACACTCGGACGATACGCCTATTCTTGAGATTGACAAGTTGTCGATCTCGTTCTTCACGCGGGCTGGCGAAATCCCGGCGGTCATGGACTTTTCGTGCACCGTCCGATCTGGCGAAGCCATGGGACTCGTGGGTGAGTCGGGATGCGGGAAGTCCACCGTTGCCCTTGGCGTCATGCAGGATTTGGGCCAGAACGGAAAAATTGTCGAGGGAACAATTCGCTTCAAGGGACGTGATTTGAGCGAACTGTCGCCTGCAGAACTCAGAGACCTGCGTGGTTCAGAAATTGCTATGATATACCAAGAGCCCATGGCCTCGCTGAATCCGGCCATGAAGGTTGGCTACCAGCTCATGGAGGTTCCCATCATCCATGAGGGTATGGATCGCGCTCAAGCCCGTGATCTTGCACTGGAAGTTGTTGAAGCGGTTCGCTTGCCGGATCCCGAAAGGATCATCAGCTCTTTTCCCCACCAATTATCTGGCGGACAACAGCAACGAATCGTTATTGCGATGGCCTTGATGTCAAAGCCGTCCTTGCTGATTCTGGATGAACCCACCACCGCCCTTGACGTGACCGTTGAAGCCGGAATTGTAGATTTGGTTCAAGGACTGAGTGAAAAGTACGGCACCTCAATGCTGTTCATCAGTCACAATCTCGGACTCGTTCTGGAGACCTGCAACCGCATTTGTGTCATGTATTCGGGTGAGGCGGTCGAGACCGGGTCAATCGAGGACGTTTTTGATACGATGCGGCATCCTTATACCGAAGCGCTGTTTCGCTCAATCCCCTTGCCCGGGGCCGATAAAAATGCCCGCCCTCTCGTTTCTATCCCCGGCAACTTCCCCCTTCCCCACGAAAGGCCAAAAGGATGCAATTTTGGCCCGCGATGCGATTACTTTGAACCGGGTCGGTGCGACGCGAGTGACATTCCCATGAAGACCATAGCCGGGAACGACCGGCACAGCTCAAGATGTCTCAAGTTTGCAGAAATCAACTGGGGGGAACGCGTTCAGAAGGAGGCAACTGAAAAGAAGGCCGATTCAGACAAAGAAATACTTCGTGTCGAAAACTTGAAGAAGTACTACGAGGTTGCTGCCAATGCCCTGTTTGGCGCGGGTGGTGGCACGAAAGTTGTCAAGGCCAATGAAAGTTTGACCTTTGCCGCAATGGAGTCCGAAACATTGGCGATTGTCGGCGAGTCCGGCTGTGGCAAATCGACCTTGGCGAAGGTTTTGATGGGCTTGGAAACGGCAACCGATGGACGTGTCATGATTGAAGGAAAGCCTATCGGTTCCAAGCATATCGATGATCGTGATGTCGGGACCGTCTCATCCATTCAAATGGTCTTCCAGAATCCCTTTGATACCCTCAATCCTTCGATGTCCGTCGGTGAGCAGATCATTCGGGTTCTTGAAATTTTCAAGGTAGGCAAGACGCCTAAGGAGCGCGAGGCCAGGATGTTCGAACTTTTGGACTTGGTCAAGCTTCCTCGCGAGTTCGCCAGCCGCTTGCCTCGACAGCTCTCGGGGGGACAAAAGCAGCGAATCGGTATTGCCCGAGCCTTTGCCGGCGATGCCAAGGTTGTTGTTGCGGACGAACCTGTTTCAGCGCTGGACGTGTCTGTCCAGGCCGCCGTTACGGATGTGCTGCTCGACATTCAACGAAAAAACAAGACGACGCTGCTGTTTATCAGCCATGACCTGTCAATCGTTCGTTACCTGTCAGACCGGGTTCTTGTCATGTATTTGGGCTACATCGTGGAATTGGGCACGACCGATCAGATATTCTCTCCGCCGTATCATCCATACACGGAGGCTTTGCTGTCCGCTGTCCCCATTGCCGACACCTCGGTTGTCAAGCAGCATATCGTTCTGGAGGGCGATATTCCCTCGGCGGTCAATCCGCCTACGGGGTGCCCCTTTCAAACTCGCTGTCGGTGGAAGGATAAAGTCGAGGGAAACCTTTGCGAAACTGTTGTTCCCGAGATGCAAACCTTGGAAGGGGGACTTCAGATCAAGTGCCACCTGTCCCAGAAGGAACTGGACAGCATGACACCGGTCATTCAAATTTCAGACCCGCCGTTGCCCAGCTAGAAATCGATCAGGAAGACGCTCCTGCTTCAGCGTGTTCACCCCGAATCCGGTCGGGATCAAGTTCGGCATCCCAGTACAGAAAGTCTATCCAGGTTTCGTGCAAATAATTGGGTGGAAATTTCCGCCCCATATTGTGCAGTTGCAAGTTGCTCGGCTCCCGCGGTTCAGACAGAAGCTTCATGCCGGCCGCCTTCAGGGTTTTGGAACCCTTCCGAAAATTGCATTCCGGGCAGGCGGCGACGACGTTGGTCCATGACGTCATCCCGCCTTGGCTGAGTGGAACGACGTGATCAAACGTCAGTTCCCTTGAACTGCCGCAATACTGACACCGGAAGCCATCTCGCAAAAAAAGGTTGAAGCGGGTAAAGGCGGCCCCTTTTTGCGGCTTGATATAATCATTCAAAGCCACGACCGAGGGCAAACGCATGGTCGTGGACGGTGATCGGACCACCTTCTGGTATTCGTGCAACACGTTGACTCGATCCAGAAAAACCGCCTTCAGGGCCGCTTGCCAAGGCCATAGCGACAAGGGGAAGTACGACAACGGTCTGTAATCGGCATTCAGAACCAAGGCCGAATAGTTCTTTGAACCCAAAGCCAATCGCATCATTCCTCACTCAGTTGATCACAGCACCCCCTCAGGGTAGTTGTTTACTGCTCCCCATTCAACTTGATAGCCGTTATTTTTGCAAAGATTCACCACGGGTTTGATGCCATCCAAACCGATCGTGCATCAGACGGCCGAGTTTCATGCCCAAGGCCTGAGATCAGTTCACTCTTCGCTTTGCTGCTCAATGGCAACCTCTTGAGCCACTTCGACCAGAACGGGGGAAGCGGACGGGCTGACCGGCGGGTAAGACATGGTTTCAAAATCCTTGGGCAGGATTCTCAATTGCATGCGAAGGCCACTGAACAAGGTAAGCATGATCATGATCGCGGCAATAAAATGGAAGAACCCCAGGGCACCGAAGGCATCCATGATCCATCCAACCAGAAACGGGCCGCTTATGGCACCGAGACCGTTGATAAAAATCATTCCACCCGCACAGGCCGGCATATCCTCGTTGTCAACAAAATCATTCGTGTGAGCAATCAGCAGCGAATACATGGGATTGGTCGTGGCACCGATCATGAAGGATACCAAGAGCAAAGGAATAAAATGATGACCCAGGACAGAGCCGCCCAAAGCACTGAGCGAGCACAACGCCGAAATGATCAGGATTAGCTTGCGCCGATCAATCCGGTCTGACCAGTACCCGATCGGAAATTGAAATATGATCCCTCCAACGTAAATCATCGAAATGAAGAGCGACACTTCGGCAACGGACAGGCCCGAACGCCTCCCAAATACGGCCGACATTCCGAACAAGGCCGAAAAGACCGCGCCCAGACAGAACATCCCGACCACCCCGAGCGGCGAAATGTGCAGAAGTTTCCTTATTTTCATCGGCTTGGTTGTTTGGAAGGGTGGCACCGGATTGACCGAGAGCAGGATGGGCATGAACGATATCGATACCAGAACCGAGGAAATGGCAAAGAGGAAATACCCGCTTGGGTCACCAAAATTCAGCAAGCCTTGGGCAGACGTGATACCAATCATCTGCACGATGATGTACAAGGCCAAAACCTTGCCTCGGTTCTCATTGGTCGAACTGTCGTTCAGCCAACTCTCAGCCACGACATACACGCCGGAAAAGCCGATGCCGACTAGGACTCGCAAAATGATCCACACCCATGCAAACGGTGCAATGGCAAACAGAATCAAAGCTGCAGAGATTGTGGAAGCGAGTGCGGCGAATACCCTGATGTGACCGACTCGGGTGATCATGAAGGGCGTCAATCGCGAACCAACCAGAAAGCCGCCAAAGTAAGCCGCCATGATCAGAGAAAGTTCCAGGGTTGAAAAATCCTCCTCAACACCGCGAAGACCTACCAGAGTGCCCTGAAGACCATTTCCGACCATGAGAAGCAGAATGCCCAACAGGAGCTGCCATATCGTTCTGACGATTCCAAACATCACCGCCTCATTGGTCGAAACGAACTGGATATTTGGAATTGCATTTTCAGTTGTTAGAGCCTGAATCACAATTTTTTTTCCTGCGGAACTTTCTCCTTCTGCCATAAGACACAACAAGAGACGTCCGGTTGACATCCTGGCAAGCTCTGACAGCGAGGACAAATGCAAGTTCACTGTCACCAATTTGGAGGCTGGGGATCATTTCGCACATGCCGAACCTCAAACCGTTCCGTGCATTCTTCGGGAACCCATTCACGACTGCACAATGTTCACAGGCACAAGTGGTATCCCGGTGCGACCAAATGCACTCAGGGGAAAGCAGGAAACATGCCGTGGATCCAATTGTATTGACGCAACATCCCAAACGAAAAACCGAAGGCAACTGAAGGGGTAGGAATGGTGTGTTGCCGTGAACGCGTTTGATCGGCTGCTACCAATGTCTTGAAGTCCGACTTTTATCGGGTGAGAAGGTTCGATCAATTTGGTCGTGTGCCACGGTCATTGTTATTCATTTTTCACATACCGTTCATATGGGTGTCATGTACTTTGGATATTGCACTTGGGTACGCATTGGTTTGCGTGTTGAATTTACAACCGAACACCCAACCTGCCGTTCAATACGAGAGCGGCGGTTCAACGGAGGATGACATGATTCTAAAATCGCTTCTAACCGCTGCCGCCATTTTGGTTGCCGCGACCCATTCAGCCCGGACGGCTGACAAGGCTGGAGTTCAGTTCTGGCACGCCATGGGCGGACAGCTCGGGGAAATCGTCGACAAATTTGCGACCGACTACAATACCCATTCACAGAACTGCGTGATCAATACCGTCTATAAGGGCAATTACACCGAGAACATGAACGCGGCGATCGCCGCCTTTCGAGCAGGTGAACAGCCCCATATCGTGCAAGTATTCGAGGTCGGCACAGCGACCATGATGGCCGCGGGCGACAAAGGTGCGATCTATCCAGTCTACAAGCTAATGAAAGATGCCGGGGTCGATTTTGATCAATCGGCTTATCTGCCGGCCGTGATTTCCTACTATACCGACATCGACGACAATCTGTTGTCACTGCCATTCAACTCGTCGACACCGGTTCTGTGGTACAACAAGACCGCCTTGGACGCTGCTGGCGTTTCAGTTCCGGCCACATGGGACGAAATTGCGGAAGCGTCTCACAAGTTGAAGGCCCATGGCGTCGACAAGCCGTTCTCCTTTGGCTGGCAGTCTTGGGCCAACATTGAGAACTTTTCGGCGTGGCACAATATTCCTCTTGCCACCGAGGAAAACGGCTTTGCCAGTCTGTCGACCGAATTCACCTTCAACAATGATGCGGTCGTCAATCACATCGAGCGGATCGCCCAAATGGGCCAGGAAGGCCTGTTTGTCTATGGCGGACGTCGCGGGGATTCAAGGGGCCAGTTCGTGAATGGTGAAACTGCGCTTTGGATAAACTCTTCAGCCTACTATGGCGGCTTCCTGAACGATATCAAAGACTTTGAATTTGGTCAAACCATGCTGCCGCTGGACACCGCTCTTGCTGACCAGCCGCAGAATTCGATCATTGGCGGGGCAACCTTGTGGGTTCTGAACGGTCATGAGAAGCCGGAATATTCCTGTGTGGCCGACTTCTTCAATTTCCTGTCACAACCGGATCAACAAGCCTACTGGCATCAAACCACCGGCTACGTTCCGATCACGACAGCGGCTTATGAACTATCCAAAAGTCAGGGATTCTATGACCGCAATCCAATGACTGACATCGCGATCAAGCAGCTTTCGTTGAACACGCCCACCTCTGTGTCCAAGGGACTGCGGTTTGGTAATTTTGTCCAGATTCGCGATATCGTCAACGAAGAGCTCGAGGCTGTGTGGTCGGGGCAAAAATCGGCCCGCGATGCCATGGATGCCGCTGTTGAACGCGGCAATGCCCTGTTGCGGAGGTTTGAAGCCGCCAACCGATGATTGTCTCATCTAAAGCCGATGAAAGGCCCCGGCCAAGGGCCTTTCAAAATCGATCTTGCATGGCGGCACGACACGATGCATAAGCGAGTCATATTTCGGTCCCAGCTGCTTCCTTACCTGCTGGTTTTGCCCCAGATTGCCATAACCGTCGTGTTCTTTTTCTGGCCGGCCTATCAGGCCCTTGAAAGTTCCTTTTTCATTGAAGACGCCTTTGGCTTTTCGCGCGAATGGGTCGGGATACAGAACTATTTCAGCCTCTTCGATGAACCCGGCTATGTCAAATCGTTCCGCACGACACTGATCTTTGGCGTATCGGTCGCTGCACTGGCGATGAGTGTAGCCTTGGGCTTGGCCGTGGCGGCAAACCGGGTTGTCAAGGCGGTAACCGGATACCGAACACTGCTGATTTGGCCATATGCTGTTGCCCCGGCCTTGGCCGGCGTCATATGGTACTTCATGATGAACCCTAGCCTGGGCATTGTCGCCTATTGGCTAAGCAATTTGGGCATCGACTGGAACCATTACCTGAATGGAGATCAGGCCCTGTTGCTGGTGATTGTTGCGGCGGCCTGGAAACAGGTCAGCTACAATTTTCTGTTTTTTCTGGCCGGACTGCAAAGCATTCCCCGATCCATGATCGAGGCGGCGGCCATAGATCGGGCCGGACCCGTACGACGCTTCTGGAGCATCGTGTTCCCGCTGCTTACGCCCACAACCTTCTTTCTGCTGGTGATGAACCTGGTTTACGCCTTCTTTGACACCTTTGCTCTTATCCATGCCACCACCGAAGGCGGTCCGGTTGATGCCACCTCGATACTGGTGTTTCGTGTCTACCAAACGGGCTTTATGGGTCAGGATTACGGTTCGTCGGCAGCACAATCGGTAATCCTGATGGGAATGGTGATTGTGATGACCATCATCCAGTTCCGCTATGTCGAACGCAAGGTGCAGTACTGATGGTCGAAAATCGTCCCATGCTGAACTTTGTTACACACGCCGTTCTGATTCTTGGCGTTGGTTTTCTGTGCTTTCCAGTCTGGATGGCCCTAGTGGCCTCAACGCACGGACCTGAGGCTTTAAGCCGCTCACCAATTCCACTCTGGTTTGGTGACCGCGCCTGGGAAAACTATTCGCAGCTGCTTGCGGGCGGCCTGCCCGAAGCCGGCGGCGTCCCCATCGGGCGAATGATGCTGAACAGCCTGATCATGGCTCTTGCAATCACCTGCGGCAAAATTGGCATCTCGATAATTTCCGCGTACGCCATTGTTTATTTCCGATTCCCGTTTCGCATGGGATTTTTCTGGATGATCTTCGTCACCTTGATGCTGCCTGTCGAAGTTCGTATCCTGCCCACTTATGACGTGGTGGTCAAGATGGGCATGCTGAACACCTATGCCGGCCTGACGATTCCGCTCATTGCTTCGGCTACGGCAACCTTCCTGTTCCGCCAGTTCTTTCTCACTGTTCCGGATGAGCTGGTTGAGGCCGCACGCATTGACCGGGCCGGGCCATTGCGATTTTTCTGGGATATTCTGCTGCCGATGAGCCGGACCAATATCGCGGCACTGTTGATTATCCTCTTCATCTATGGATGGAACCAGTATCTTTGGCCATTTCTGATTACTTCGGATGAGAACCTCTACACAGTGGTCATGGGCATCCAGCGAATGGTCAACTCGGGGGAAAGCCTGCCAGTTTGGCACTACATAATGGGCACGGCCATTTTGGCGTTGCTTCCTCCGGTCCTTGTGGTAGTTGCAATGCAAAAGCTCTTTGTCAAAGGGCTGGTTGAAAGCGAGAAGTAAATGGCTGATCTGACGATTTCCTCTCTGGGCAAGACTTACCCTGGCGGCGTTATTGCCGTGTTTGACGTCAACATTGACATTGCTGATGGGGAGTTCATCGTTCTGGTAGGGCCATCCGGATGCGGCAAATCCACCGTCCTGCGCATGATTGCTGGATTGGAAACCGTCACCCATGGTGACCTGCATATCGATAGCGAGCGAGTCAATGACCGTGAACCCGGTGAGCGGGATATCGCCATGGTGTTTCAGAACTATGCGCTTTATCCGCACATGAGCGTTCGCAAGAACATGGAATACGGTCTAAAAAACGAAGGCCTGCCCAAGAACCAGATTTCAGAACGCATCGCCGAGGCAGCCCGCACGCTTCGGCTTGAAGACTATCTGGAACGCAAGCCACGACAGCTATCGGGTGGTCAGCGGCAGCGGGTCGCCATGGGGCGTGCCATCGTGCGAGATCCCAAGATTTTTTTATTTGACGAACCTCTGTCAAACCTGGATGCCAAGTTGCGGGCGCAATTGCGCGCCGAACTCAAGGCGCTCCACAATCGGCTGGCCACGACATTTGTTTATGTTACGCACGATCAGGTCGAGGCAATGAGCCTGGCGGACCGAATTGTCATTCTGAATGCCGGCAGGGTCGAACAGATTGGAACGCCGATGGAACTCTACCTGAAACCCGCAACCCGGTTTGTTGCCGAATTCGTTGGAAGTCCGCCCATGAACATGATTGACGGGCATGTAAGCGAAGATCGTCACAGCCTGATCAACGGCCACTCGTCGCTCATATGCTTCGACACCCAATTGCCTTGTCAAGCCGGTGCGGCCATATCACTGGGCATCCGTCCCGAACATCTGCGGACGGAAGGGACTGGACAGGGAAAAGTGGAACTCAATGTCAGTTTTCGTGAACAGTTGGGCGCAGACACATTGGTTCACGGCGTGCTTGTCGAGAGCCAGACACCATTGGCAATACGACTTCAGGGAGTCCATGAAGGAAAGCAAGGTACGATATTGTCAACGAACTTCTCCATGACCGACATGCATCTTTTTGACGACCAGTCTGGCCGCCGGATCAGTTAAGGCATCGCGGGACAGCACATGAAGATTTTTGCCCATCGCGGAGCACCCTGCCACCTGCCTGAAAACACGATTGAGGGATTTTTGCATGCTCTTGGTCTCGGTGTTGACGGATTGGAGCTGGATGTTCTGTTTACATGTGATGGCATCCCGGTCATTACCCATAACCCATGCTTGATGGCGGCAACCAGTCGGAACGCCCAGGGCGAGTGGTTGACAGAAGAAGGGCCCGCCATCGCGCAACTGACCTATGACGAACTCAGCTCGTTTGACATCGGTTCCATCAAGCCCGGTAGCGACTATCGGGCGCAATTTCCACGTCAGGAGATGCTAAATAACATCCGCATACCGCGGCTGTCCGAACTCCTTCAACTCATGCGCCACCGGCAAAGTTCAGTTGAACTGCTGATTGAAATCAAGCAACCTCCCAACACCGAGTGCCGGTTTGACGACCGGAACGCGACCCGCATCGTGATTGACGAAATCAGCAAAAACGGTCTCGTTGAGCAAAGTTATCTTCATAGTTTCAACTGGCATATCTTGACCCAAGGAGCTACGCTTTTGCCGGAACTGAAAAGATCGTATCTGAGCTGTCGGCCTCAAGCTGGTCAGCCGGGAACGCTGTATGAAGGCTCGCCTTGGCTGGAATCGGTTGACATCACAAATATTGACAATGTCCCACGGGCTCTCCATGACGCCGGTGCAAGCGCCTGGAGCCCGTTTTATCAGGATTTGACAGGCGCTCAGCACACGGCGGCCAAAAGGCTAGGTCTTGAGATTATTCTCTGGACCGTATCCAGTACGGAAACAATCACGCAAACTCTTGAACGCAACGTTGATGGGCTAGTATCCGACGACCCCGAACTGTCTATCGCGCTCAGAAAAAAATGTCGCCAGACATGAACTTGCCTTCAGAATCACGGCCGGGTCATGGTTGCAGTCCTTGCCCAATGCAGTACCTGGCAAGAGAAGCGTCGACAATGATTGAGGTCTTCCGGGGTTAAACGGCATGGTCAGTCACGCAACGGGCCGAGGGTTCAGCCGCAAACTTCTTCCGTTGGGTTACGAAACAGCAATGAACTGTCACCGTAGGACAAAAAACGGTAGCCGTGGCTTAATGCATGTTGATAAATCAGGCGCATTGAGTCATGCCCGACAAAAGCGGACACCAAGACAAGCAGTGATGATCGGGGCAAATGAAAGTTAGTCATGAGGGCATCCGCCACCCTAAATTTGAACCCCGGCTGGATATACAGGTCCGTCAGGCCCGACCAGGCCTTCAGTTCTCCATTCCGTGCCGCCGTTTCCAAAATTCTTAGTGATGTTGTTCCGACCGGTATGATTCGACCATTACGGCTCTGGGTCTCCTTGATTTCGGATACTGTCTGCGCTGACACCTGACCCCACTCACCATGCATCTCATGATTCGTGATATCAGCTTCAGCAATAGGCAGGAAAGTGCCTGAGCCAACATGCAGGGTTATTGTGGAGATATCTACACCCTTTCGTCTTATTCGCCCCAGCATTCGATCATCAAAATGAAGCGATGCAGTAGGGGCGGCAACAGCTCCCACCCGTTTGGCAAAGACTGTCTGATAATCGTCCTTGTCACTTTCATCCCCTTTCCGAACCGAAGATATGTATGGGGGAAGAGGCGTAAATCCGATCAAGTCTAATTCCGATAAAAAGCATGTTCCTTTCAAGTTAAAGGAAACTTCGCAGTATCGCCCACTGATTCGTTCTATGTTGCAATTCAGGGTCGGCGAAAAGACTATCTGATCCCCTATTTTCAGTCGCCGCATGGGCCGGGCAAGCGCCACCCATTTCTTGTCATTCAATTTCCGGTCAAGATTGACCGTAACTTTGACTTGCGGCACCGTGCTCGAAACTGATTGGCCTCGATGGCGAGCACCTTTGAGGCCGGCCGGAATCACTTTTGTGTCATTGACAACCAGTCTGTCACACGGTCTCAGGTAATCAAGCAGGTCGGCAACTCTTGAATCAGCAATCATCCGATTTTGATATACCAGCAACCTTGATTGGCTTCGAGGTCTTGCGGGCCGCAGGGCAATTGATGCGTCCGGGAGAAAGTAATCAAATTCGGTGATGTTCACAGAACCGGTATCACGCTTGGAAAAAAGAAGGTCCCCAGCACCGCCGGTGTCAGTTTCGGGAGCGGATTGACACTTACGCGTGGATTGTCGATCACTCCGGACACTTCATACTCCCACGAAAAAACCGTTTTGGCCGGGCCCGGCAATAACCAGTTGTGAGGAAAAATTATGTTGAAGAAAATGTTGAGTTGTCTCAGCGGTGCCACGGCACCCGATATCGCTATTTCCCTCGAATCCAGATCATAGTTTCCGGCGGCCGAAATGCCGGTTCCCCTCAATGTTCCGGTAGCTCTCTTTAAGTCGACAGTTCGTCCTTCGACACTGAATTCGGCTCGAATCGATTCAAATTCATAAATCCTGCCTTCAAGTGGCTCGCCACCCTGATCTGTTTCGCGTATGGCGCTCTCGATTGTGGACGCCATGGCAATGGCCAAATTTTCAACTTCCAGCGTACCTTCAAATCGCCCGGATCCAGCCAATGTTCTGAACTCCAGTTCCATGGAGCCACCCGAAGCTTCAGGAGCCAAGCCAATATCCTTGATCAGCCGGCCTATATCCCTTGATGTAATCGTTGCCTGCCATCTTTCGTCAATCCTTCGCACGAGGCCGTTAATCTTTGCTCCGCCGTTGACCAATGCCGAGAATGAGGCGGAACTCTTGTCTGACGGGTTGAGTTCACCCTCAAAGTCAGTGATGTACAACCCCTCCGTCACCTGAATTTCGTCAATGATCAACACGACCCTCGGCTTGGATGCCCCATCATCGGTCAATTGCGAAAAATGCTTCATGTCCAAGCCACTGAGCACACCGCCAAGTTCGACTTGGTATATCCCATCAGGAAAAATGCTAAAACCAAGCGTTCCGGTGTAGGTATCTTCGATTGCCAAGCTGTCCAAGCTCAGGCTCTTGAGCTGATTGTCATCGCCGAGAGCCGCTGTACCCGCAAATCTCAATCCCTTTGTAGAATATTCGATATATGGTATTTCGATACCGTCATTCAGTTCAATCTTGAGTTGTAGATTGCCATCTTGGTCGCTCGGTTTTGACCGGCCGACGAAGGGAATGTCGAGCGCTACCCCCTTCAAGCTTGAAAACAGCTCCAGTTGAGCCGGTTGGACAGAATTCAGCGTGATCCGGTAGTTTGCCAAACTGGAGCCTGAAACAATATTGGGCAAATAGGGAATGCCCAACTCTCGCAGAACAGAGTCTGAAAGCTGAAACTCCCCTTGGGCCGTTGAAACATCCTGCCCTTCGGAATCAAACTTCTTCTGCCAATTCATTGAAATGGGCACATCACCAAACGACGCTCCTCCCGAGATCTCAATGCCCTGATCATCAACCCTTACGTCAAGTTGCGGCGCTTGCAAATTTCTCTCGAAAGCCACAACCTTTGAAGTCACATCCAGAAAATGACCTCGACCGTTCACAGTGATCATGTCGTATGTCACCCGTTTTACAAAAGGCAAGCTGAGGTCTAATTGCCCTTCCACCGTCCCGTCCATGAAGTCGGTCGGAATATTGGCCCGGGCCAGAAAATTGAACGGGTCGTGATTAAGTAGCACGAATAGCGGCTGGATGGGGCCGCTAAAATTCAGATGTATGTCTGCCGGGACTCGATTGTCGCTGTTGTCGGGAATGAAGAGCCTCGATCCCGCGATATCGAGCACGCCTACGTCTGAGACCGATATTTCTCCATTTTCAAGTGCGATCGACAGATTGCTGTTGGTGATCGTTCCATACCCCTCTGCATTCTTGATGTTTGGAAAACCAGAAAGATAGGAAAATTCCAGCTCCGAAAACGTGAACGCCAGGTGCAGCTTCATGCGGGCTTCCCCAGCCCATACGATTCCGCCATGGGCTTCATTGATATCAACATGATGAGCGTTCGCTTCGAGCCATAGCCGAGGTTTTTCAAACATAGTCCTGGGCCACAGCCGAAGAAAATATTTGTCGGTCAAGTTTCGTACCGTGTAATCTATGGACCCATGAGGACCGTCATCGGCAAATCGTAAGGTTCCTTTAGCCAAAACCTTGAGGTTTTCCTTGGCCAAATATACCTGACCGAGGGTGAGTTCGCCCGTTGTGAATCGGTAGCCAAAATCAACGCTCCCCGTAACGTCATCCAGAGGAACCTCAAGCACTCCCGGAGCACTTGAGTTGAGATCAAGGATGTTCAGGTTGCCGACGACTTCGTTGGCAAAGCCCGTCTCGTCGGTGAACAGTTTCCCTTCTGCTTTCAGCCCGAGATAGTTTGATTGCAATGCAACGTGTGCCAGATCCAATTCTCCAGACCTGAAATTGTGCATAAATTCAGCCTTGAGGCTACGCATGAACAGACCGGACTCAAGACCACGCAAGGGAAGCTGCAACGCCTCCCCTTCAAAATTGCCCCAAACCATCGAGCTGTTGAGATCCATCTTCAGGTGAACCCCCAAAGTGCCGTTCAGTTGATCCGTTGCCGACGTCATGGGATTCTGGCCCAGATCCAGCTCCATGATTTGCATCAAAAAACCGTTTGAACTTTGAGCATCAAGCGAAAGTGTGGAATCCGCATAATCGGCATGCAAAACGAAATCGTTTATGCGTGATTGAAGGGACGATCCAAGGGTTGCAGCATGATCAACCGTCTGCAACTGCAGGGATCCAGCAAAGTCATTGGCCATCAGGCCAGAGTAGTTTGAAAGTGTGCCGCGGGCGTCAAAACTGTACGGGAAGATATCAACTGTGCCCTTCTCAAGAACCAAATCATTGCCTTCAAATTTACCTTGAACGCTTATGCTCATTGTATCTGAACCAAATGTCTCACCCCCCTTACGTCCTCTAGGATGGGGCAATTTGACGGTTCCCGTAATTGCCTGGGGAGCAAAATTTTCATTTAGGAGAAGACTAATGTGACCAGAAGAATCAGCAATCGATACCGGCCAATCGGCAAGCCCCAATCGCCTAAGGAGCCTTTTTTCTGGACCCAGTTCAAACGAAACAGTAATCGTGCTGGTCGAGTCCAGATCAAGTGTAAAATGGCCTATGCCAGCCTTTGCCGGACGTACAGCGGATGCATGCCCTTCACTGATCCAAAGGTCGATGTGGGCGGTGAATTGGGGCATGCTGGACAAGACAGATCCTTGTATTTTCATTTCTGCCAGAATTTGGCTGTGGCCATTCCCGAGCGGATAGATAAAATCCTTTATACCGAGGCTGTTGTCCGCGAAATCGTAACTGAAATCGAAAGTGGTGTTCGACATGTCCGTCAAACGGCCTCTTCCGGTCTTTGATTCTTCCGAAATGACGATCTGACCTGCCATGGACTCGAGGTTTCCTCCGGGCCCGATCCTTCCTCCCATATAACCGAAGATGGTATCAAAACGAGGCCGATTTTGATTCGATAGGCGACCGGCGCTGATCACATATTTTGCGTCCGATAAACGGATGTAAGCACCGTAGTCCCCCATTTTGCCTTTTCGTGGGAGTGTCACGGTAAAGCCAATATCGGAATCGTCGCCGAATCCCGTGCCCATGCCAGGCTCTTCTTCAAAGGGGTTCACGAGAACAAAGTTTCCGTCAAGTCGCAGTTGCTTTGTGCGTTCCTCAAATTGAAACTGAATGACACCATTTGACTGCATCTCTACGAGCGGAGTATTGACCAGAAGGTTGTCTATCACGAGGTGATTCACGCTGGGGCTGTAGGCAAAATCGAACTGCACTTCATTTGTCTCTGTAATGACTTGCTCCGTGGCTTGTGCAAACTGATTGCCCAGCATCCGGAGAGTGCCGTCGAAACCATTTGGATAGAGATATGCTGTTGCATCAAAAGCGCCGTTCGCAAGTGAAGCCCAATGATTGCCGGTTGAAGTGTTGAGACCGATCAGGCCTAGCAAGTCTTTTGCAGTTCCACTCACGCTGAGCTGTATTTTTTCTTCCTGTTCGTTGAGCATGACGAGGAATGGGAAAGTTGCCGACTTGGTGGCTCCATTGGACAGGCTCGTCCAGATTCCTTCTATGACGCCGTCTGAGGCGAGAGTCATTGACAGCGAACTGCTGACGAGTGATGCCACGGGTGTGCTGGATGCAGTTTGCAAGGATACACGATCGAAATGGAGCTCTTTCAATGTCGTGGGCATGCCTAGGGACAATATGTCGCCAATGACCTCCTCGAACAAATGTTGCGAATTTGAATTTGCCTCTCTTCCATCTTGCTGTTGGACGCTGACATCAACCTCGGCAATTCGAACCGCTTTGGGGTAAAAGGTCTGATTGAACACTGTGTCCCACGGGATTGAGGCTTCTCCATTTTTTACCTGCAGTTGAATGACGTTATTGCCTGCAATCACGACAGCCTCATCGACTCCTACCACAAGTTCAAAACTCCTGTGATCAATAGAGGCTGTCAGGCCCGTGATGGAGACACTGTCAATATGGCTTGCGGCTAATAGCCTTTGGATCAGGTTTCGTTGCATGTTGTCGGGCACAGGGATACTGAAAAGCAACAAGATGATGGTAGGTATCAGGAGCAGAGCAGCCACGGCCACCAGAATCCCCCCTAGCAGTTTGGTGATACCTTTACGCGTTGGCTTGCGTGTCACAATTCGTCCTAGCTGCATAACAGGCTTCGTCAATCAGAATCCACACCCGTAGTCTGCCTTGCGGAACTCAACGGTTACGCCAAATCGCTCAAAAACGGCGCAGCCGAGCCATGCGTTCAGCATATTCGAACCCGTTGACGTGCTCAAGATGAGATTCATTATGCAATATCCACTCTGTCAATCCTCTGCCCTCTGCCAAAACTGGACAATCCAAGCTTGATTTTCGAGAAGCCTACAAGCTGACATTTGACAAAGTCAAAAAATAACTTACCCTGCATGACGTTCACGATAAAAATAAGATGAGTTGAACAGAACAGAAGGTTGAGCAGAGTGATGGCAGGTGAATTGTGTTCATTGGCAGAACGAAAGCGAATGCTGGTTTTTCACTTATAGGCGATCTGACAATCGCGTTCAGGTCACGTTGGGGTGAGAGATTCATTTTTCTTGAAAAAAGATCTCAGATACAGTTTCTTGCACTGTCGTGCATGCTGGCCGTCTGGATGTGCATTGCTTCAGCAATGACCATAGGCGGGTTACTGATAAACGGTAAATCCGGAAGCGACAACTTGGTCGCTGACGAATCGGAACTTCATGCACTGATTGAAGAACGAAACATTCTGCGACATGAGAATGAAAACTTGGAAGCACAGCTCAAGGAAGCTCTCGAACTGATACTTGGCAAGGAACACGAGATTAACCGCCTCCAAAAGACGCTGACCGAAAGCCAGGCGCTATCGTTAGGCAATCAGGTTGTCATGTCACCTCACAGGCGGGACATGATTTCTGGGATGCGGCCGACTGGGCACGGTGATGCCACCCTCGCCACCCTGCTTCGAACGCTCCGCCGGAGCAACGATAAGGTCAGAGATGTGCGCCATAAAGTATCCGAACTGGAGGCGCAGATGGCCCAAAGCAGGTTTCAGGACTCATTTGAGAATGCTCAAATCAACACGGTCTTGAGTCGTGTCCATCAGTCGGTTGATATCGCCTCGGAAGGGCTGGAGGGGATTCTTCGAAGCTTGAATATCAACCCTTCCAACTTGAAGAACGAAGTCCGATCAATCTATCGGGGGACAGGGGCAACAACCCAGATAACCCTGAATCTTGTTCCTGAACTGAAAGACATTTCCGTTTTTGACACAGCCTCTGATCTCGAACAATCCCTGGATAAGTTGAACTCTCTGCGATTGGTTTACATGGCTCTTCCCTTCGCCGACCCCTTGAAGGGGTCGTTCACGGTGAGTTCGGGGTATGGCATGCGCCGCCATCCGGTCTACCGAGACCGTCGCATGCACAATGGTGTCGACTACACGGCACCAAAGGGAACGCGGGTCCATGCAACGGGTTATGGCAAGGTTGAATTTGCAGGGACTAAATCGGGATATGGTAAAATTGTGGTAATTAGACATATATCAGGGGTTAGATCGGCGTACGCTCATCTCAGTCGAATTCATGTAAAGAAGGGGGAAAAGGTTGAAATAAACGATGTAATTGGTGAAGTTGGGAGCACCGGAGTCTCAACCGGAAATCACTTGCACTATGAAATTCGGTACAACAGGAAAGCAATCAACCCAATGAAATTTTTGAAAGTGTGATAAAATGTTCACGTCAAAGGGAAAAACAACTCAAAGTCAAAAATCGGAGAATGACACAATGCCCGAAATGAATCCGTTTCCTCGCCCGCAAACCCCTGCACCCGCCCAGACAAGCAGTTCACCGGCATCCAAATCCCAACCCTCCTTCATAGCCAAGGATCTCAAGATTGTAGGCAACCTGAACACAACGGATAGCATCATCATTGAAGGCAAGGTCGAAGGCGACTTATCCGCTCGCTCCATAGCGCTCAAGGAAACAGCCGAATTTGAAGGACACATTCGGGTCGAGGAAGCGGTTGTTGACGGAAGCTTGAAAGGCGAGATTCGCGGGAAGAAAATCCGTTTGAACAAAACGGCCAGAGTCATGGGCGATATAATCCACGGCAACATCGCCATCGAGGCCGGAGCCATTTTTGAAGGTCATGTGAAGCGCACCGAGGACCCCATGGGACTACAATCTCAAAAGGGAGCCGCGCCGACCAGGCAGCCCCCTCCTCCCTCGAAAGACTTGAGCACACCGGATAAAAGCAAGGGCGCATCATAATTCGTGCAACGCTCGAACGAGGAAGGCCGGTCCTGATTGCCCGATGGCTTGCCTCCTTCTTGCTGGCTTGATGATCGCTCGGCTTCACTTGCAGACTGACAGGCCTGTCAATTGTCAAAAGGGTCGAGTACTACGCGCTGTGTGGGTGAGGCATTGTCTTGAGGCCATCAGCGGGTTCGGCCGACCGCTCCCATGGCCAGCACTGATGCCATAAATCCGTCAAGGTCGCCATCCAGCACGGCTTGAGCGTTTGATGAGCCGTAGTTGGTACGCAGATCCTTGACCATCTGATAGGGGGTCAGTACGTACGAACGTATTTGGTTGCCCCAACCGGCATCTCCCTTGGTCTGATGGAGTTCCTGCAGTTTTTCGTTGCGCTGCCGCAACTCCTGTTCGTAGAGTCTCGAACGCAAGGACTGCATGCAGTTGGTCCGGTTTGTGTGTTGCGATTTCTCGGAAGATGTCACGACAATGCCCGTTGGCAGATGGGTGATTCGAACGGCTGAGTCCGTTTTGTTCACATGTTGTCCTCCCGCTCCCGACGCACGAAAAGTATCAATTCTGAGATCGCTGGGATTGATCTTGATCTCGATGTTGTCGTCCACGACTGGATAAGCACCCACAGAACTGAAGGATGTGTGTCGTCGGGCCGAACTGTCAAAGGGTGATATTCTGACCAGACGATGAACGCCCGATTCCGACTTGAGCCATCCATAGGCATTGGGGCCCTTGATTTTGAGGGTTATGGAGCGCAAGCCGGCTTCCGCTTCCCGATTTTGGTCAATGACCTCTATTGCATACCCCCTGCTAGTTGCCCACCGTTCATACATTCGGGCCAGCATTTGAGCCCAGTCGCATGATTCCGTCCCTCCTGCTCCGGCCTTGATCTCCAGAAAGGAGTCATTTTTGTCGGCTTCTTCGTCAAGCAGAGCGTCAATGACCGCCTTCTCCAAATTGGCCTGCAACTCGATGATGGTGGCTTCCGCTTCAGCCACGATGTCATCTTCGCCCTCCTCGGTTCCCAGCTTGATGAGTTCAACATTGTCCTCAAGTGTTTTGACATGGGTATCAAAGCTGCTAACGGTGTCCAGAAGCTGTTGCCTCTGCTTCATGATTGCCGAAGCTTTGTCAGGCTCATTCCACAGATTGGGATCTTCAATGAGCGCGTTCAAATTTGCCAACTTTGCCTCGGCTGAATCGCGCTCAAGCTTGTTCCTCAGAAGCTCCAAAGATTTTCCAGCCTCATCGATGATATTTTGAATGTCCGCATGCATGATTTCGATCTTTAAAGTCCCTGTTATGCTCCCCTCCCCTCGTGGGCCTGATCGCAACTGTATCATTCGCGTATTGGCTAGCAGCCGATCAATACAATCCGCCAGCTGATATCGAAAAGAAGGATGAACGCTCATTCTTGGTCGCAGGATCATTCAGATCACTGAGCGCATCGGATTGATTCTCTCCTGAATCCGCCGTTCGACCGTCCCGATCATATATGGTCTCGTCCCATTCGGCAAACTCCACTATTTCCAAGTCGGCCGACATCTGGAATCCTCCATCAATCGTGTACAGGCGGCCCATCTCGGGTTCGGAGCCAAAACGAAAAAACTCGGTCACCGTCCGGTCTTCGTCCAAGGGCTGTCTGCTGGATACAGGTTCTCCAGATGTTCGGCTTATATCAACAAACACGCCCCCATCGGGAACGTCAAAATCCGATGCTCCCAATTTTTGACCCACCTCCTTGATGAAATCGTTAAACGCGACTCCGCACAATTGGCTTCCAGTTGCCCTACGTCCCAATGATTTGGGGTCGTCAAACCCGACGTAGCAACCCGCCACAATATCCGACGTAAATCCTATGAACCAGGCGTCTTTGGCCTCGTTGGTAGTTCCGGTTTTACCGGCGACAGGAAAATTGACATCAATCACGGTTGCTGCCGTCCCCCGCTTGACCACGCCCTCCAGCATCGAGGTAATTTGGTACGCCGTTATGGGATCAATGATCTGCGGCCGATCCGTCAGGATTTCGGGTATCTGCCCGGGTGGCAAATTTTTCTGGGTGCAGTTCGTGCAACGCTGTTGCGAATGGAGATAGATTGTCCTGCCTTCCCTGTCCTGAACGCGATCGACCAAGGTTGGTGTCACGCGTTGACCGCCATTGGCAAACATGGCATAGGCAACCGCCAGCTTGAGCAATGTCGTTTCCTTGGCCCCCAGCGAGTTGGCCAGCAGGGGAGGCATGTCATCGTATACACCTATCCTCTGCGCATACTCGGCAATTTTGTCCAGACCCACTTCACGGGCTAGACGAATGGTCATGAGGTTGCGGGACATTTCAATGCCCGTTCGAAGGGTGACCGCCCCAAAGAACTTGTTGGAATAATTGGATGGCCGCCAAATTCCCTGTGCCGTTTCGAGTTCAATCGGAGCATCAAAAACAACGCTGGCAGGCGTATAGCCTGAATCCAGAGCTGTCGCGTAAACAATCGGCTTGAAGGCCGATCCGGGTTGCCTGTAAGCCTGTGTTGCGCGATTGAAGGCCGAGTGCTGATAGGAAAACCCACCAACCATCGACAGAACTCGAGCCGTATTGATATCCATGGCGACAAAGGCCCCCTGGATATCGGGAATTTGACGCAAGTCCCATGAACGCGTTTCCCCTCCCTTTGAAACAAGTGGAGAAACATAGACGACCTCTCCCACTTGCAGAAAATCTTCAAACTTTCGGGTTCGGTCGGCAAGCTGACCTTTCACGTCTCTGCGGACCCACTGGATATCGTCCTGGGCAATGAAATGATCTGAACTGGGTTCAAGACCCTCGATGTGCACATAGGCCTTGTTGCCCTCAAAAGCGTAAGCGACCGCCAAGCGCCAGCCCTCAATGTCACGCGGCAGACTCAGATTCTTCAGAAACTGATTTACATTGTCCAACGACTCGACCACAATTCCCGTTCCAACCCATTTGCCCCGTGTTCGGTCGTATCGAACGAGAGTGTTTCGCAAGGCCAGTTGGGCCTTTGCCTGAAGTTCGGGTTCAATTGTCGCCCGCACATTCAGCCCCCCTTCGAACAGCTCCTTTTCACCAAATTCCTTCGACAGCTGGCGTCTGATTTCATCCGTAAAATATCCTCTTGGCGGGAGCGAGGTTCGGAAGGAGTCATAATGGCCACTCAACACGGTTTTCAGTTCCCGCTCGCGGGCTTGACTTCCCTCTGCGGCGGTAATGTAGCCATTTTCTTCCATTTCCTTGATGACGAAATTGCGCCGTGCCAAGGCTCGGTCGCGTTGGCGAGTCGGATGATACGTGGAGGGAGCCTTGGGCAATGAAGCCAGATAGGCCGCCTCGTCAATTGTCAGTTCGTCAAGGGACTTGTTGAAATAGGTCTGTGCTGCCGCGGTTATGCCGAATGAATTCTGACCCATGAAAATCTGATTCAGATACAGTTCCAGAACTCGATCCTTGCCCAATGCCTGATCGAGCTTTACAGCCAGTATGATTTCCTTGATCTTGCGCTCAACCGACCTTTCACCCCCCAGAAGGAAGTTTTTCATGACCTGTTGCGTTATGGTCGAAGCCCCTCGCAGGCGCTCGCCTCGGAGAGCCTGAATGCCGGCCTTGACAATACCTAGAGGGTCATATCCCTGATGGGTGAAGTAATGCTTGTCTTCGGCTGATATCATGGCCTCGACCACGAGTCTAGGAATTTCCTCAATCGGTGTGAACAACCGCCTCTCCCGAGCGAATTCGTCGATCAGTTGACCTTCAGTTGAAAATATTCGACTGATTGTCGGGGGCGAGTATTCGGCCAACTCATCGTATGTCGGCAAGTCTGAACCCAGTATCGTCACCATGGCAAACCCTCCCGCCATGACGAATGTCAAGGCCAGTGCCGTCCAACTGAATATTGCGGCGACAAGTCCAAAAATCCAGCCCCGCCGACTCTTGGAAGGACTGGAACTGTCTCCAGAAACCATGCTTTTTTTGCGAGGTGGGAGAACGGAAAACGTACGCATCAAACTGACTTTAACCACTCACTGTAAAGTAAAATTGAAAGGCTGTGGCATCGGCGGCCTTCACACTTTTCACGCCCGACTTGTCAATGCCATGGATACAGGGATCCTGAAAGAGTTGAAGGACTCGTTCGCAAATTGACACGACAGAACTCGACCATCATTTACAATCCTGCCAGATCGAGAACACGATCCTCGAATCCCGCGAGTCGACGTTGACATCTGATTCAATGAATCTCCGGTCATATCTAGGCATGCCCATTCTCTAACCAGACTCAATACCAAATCTGCTGATACTCATGTAGGCATCTTTTTGTCAGTTGCCACATTGCTTCCTCTTCACCATGTAGGTGGCAGTTTTGCAACGATCCAACATTATCATGATCGCGTTGCACGACTCTCAACGATGGAATCCTCTTGCCACTCACCGTTTGTGGTCGTTCAATGAACCCAGTAATGAACACCCCCGTGAGAGAAAATCATGGCATGTAGCCAGCGGCTATATGACGAAAAGGATCATGACCAGATGGCCCTTGTCAAGGGGTAAGACGCGGGTTTCTTCCAAGTTGAGCCTGTTTGAGACAGGATCGTGTTCCGGAAAATTCTTGAAAATACAGAATGCCATTATCATTCCGATTGCCGTTAGGCTGCCGATCACTTCAAGAACTTATCCATGCCCGACTTTGTATTGCCATCAACATCTTGTGATCCAGTAAATCGCGATCACCGAGGGGCTGGAACGCATCTCTCTGCCCATCAACCGGTCAGCCAGACAGATTTTGTTTAATGACTGGGATGACATTTCCAGAGCAAGGAGCTGTACGTCACACGACCCCATGCTTTCCGTGACCTGTCGCGGAAACTTGCGGGTGTCGGCATATCGGCTATTTGTGAGATTTCGCCGCTGCGCACCGAATGTCGACAGAAAGCGGTCGTTCGGGTTTAACCATATAGGTTGCTGGCTGATGCAGATTTGCAACTGATGCCAACATTCCGCCTTCCAGTAATGAAACTGGATCACGCAACGTTCTTGAAGAAGCTGACTCTGGTTTTGCTGGACGGGAGGACCAAGCAGGTCTTCTTCCCAGCATTTCCGCTTACAGAAATGCTACAGCCACAATAGAATTTATGGAGTCGTGCCGGCCTTGGATAGTCAAACCTGAACATGTCATCGCAATTCAAAACCAAGGCCCTGATGCTTGCTTTCAACACTCCCGGCAAACTCTGGCGATCAGCCTAAAAGTTCACCTGCTGGAGCGTTGCAATGACTGGCTTGAATCACGGCAGCACGATGCTGCATCGGAAGAAAAAGAAGTAAAGGGTTTTCTGACAAACCCCGAAAATCCCTGTGTGCCAAGAACCTGAAAGCCGCCTGCCATCCATGTCGCTATTGCGAATCGAAGGGCAGCTAAAAAATTTCTAGTCAGAACGTGCAACTTAAGCGAACGCAAAAGGAAGCGTAGCCTGAAGAACACTATTTTTTGAATATGATCCGTGCAAAACCTCGATCAGTCTCGGATATTTGGACGATTTTCCTTTACAAAGACAGGATTAGGATTAAATATGATAGGCGTGATATTATTCCGCCCTGATTGGACGGTAACAAGAATAACAATGGCGATCGAGGTCTTGAGGTAGTGAATTTCCGCATGTCTTGAAAGGATGGTCCCTCGTCAGGGACGAACGGACTCTGCACCAGTTCCAAGATGCCTCTGCCGACCCCTCTTGGGAGGTTGGCCGGACTTGTCGTGCTGGCAACTTTTGGTTGGCAGTTGAGAAGCAGTGACGGACTATTGGGGGTCATTTCCACACGACGAAATGCCCCGACTGTTACCGAGCAACAGGTTTTGTACTTATTCATCCGGGTGGCCAGATTGATTCCAGTGGGCATCGGCACCCGCCTTAGCAAGAGTTAGTTATGCGATCTTCAATTCTCATTGATACCAACGGTGAAAAGGAAACCCGCATCTTGGTACTAGAGGGACGTGAAATACAGGAATACAAGCAGGAAGCATTCAATTCCAATCGGCTGGCCGGCAACATCTACCTCGCCCGCATTGACAAGATTGAGCCATCGATTCAGGCTGCATTTGTCGATTTGGGCATAGGACGGCACGGATTTCTGCCCTTCAGGGCCATTCACCCTGATTATTACAATCTGCCCGAAAATTCTGTCGACGCGCAGGATTCCAAAACCGTTGACAAGACCAATGGCATGGGCCACGAAAGTGCGAACTGCTACCTCAAGGACTTTGACGACTTTACACACGACCTGAGTTCCATAGGATTTCCCTCGTCTCTGGAACAGGGCGGCAACGGCGACAAGAACTACAGCTTCAACGAACGCGACAACGAAAATGGGCATGGGGCTCCAGTCAGCCGAGTCGACCCCAATGATTATCTGATTCAGGAAGTCATTGAAAAAGGTCAAGTCGTGCTTGTGCAAGTTTCCCGCGACGAATTTCATGCCAAGGGCGCCGCCCTGACAACATACGTCAGCTTGCCCAGCAAGTATTGCGTCTTTCTGCCCAACAGTCGGAAGGGCTTTTCGATCAGCAACAAAATCGAGTCTCGTGAAATACGGGAGGAACTCAAGAAGACTTTCGAACGACTGGATTTTCCTTCCGGCGCGGGTCTGATCATGCGTACAATAAATTCGATTCCTCCCGAAGGAGCAATCGAGAATGATTTCAGGCGATTGCGGCAAGTTTGGCTCAACATAGCTGAGAAGGCCCAAAGCACCACGGCCCCGACCCTGTTACAAAAGGAAGGTGATGTCATCGAAAGAACCTTGAGGGATTACTTTCGTGATGGCCTGGACGAAATCATCGTGGAAGGTGACTGGGGCTACGAGCGCGCCCGTGAAGTTGTCGGATCACTGGCGCCGAGCGAATTGACAAAGGTTCAGAAGCACACGCGCAACCGACCCCTGTTTGTCGAATGGGGAGCTTACGAAGAGCTCCGCATGTTGCATCAGCCAATTGTCCAGCTCAAGTCGGGAGGACATCTGGTCATTGAAACCACAGAGGCGCTTGTATCCATTGATGTGAACTCGGCCAAATCCAACCAGAGCAGTTCATTGTCCGAAACGGCACTGAGAACAAACCTTGAGGCCGCTGAAGAGATTGCCCGACAACTTCGCCTGCGCGATCTGGCCGGCATCATTGTCATCGATTTTATCGACATGGAATCATGGCAGCATCGGAAGGAAGTTCAAGATACCTTCCGCAGCGCCTTGAAACGCGATCAGGCCTGGATCAACACGAATCCGATCTCCAAGATCGGCCTTCTCGAAATGACCCGACAAAGAACCGGCGAAGATCTGGTCGGCAATACAACGACCCGCTGTCCCGCCTGTGATGGAACAGGACGTATTCTTCTTGACGAAACGGTTGCACTCAACATACTCCGGCATGTAGAAGCCGAGTGTTCATTCCGCAGGGTCGGCAATGTCATTATTTTCGTTTCCAACCAAGTCAGCCAGCACCTGTTGAATGAACACCGAAAAGAAATCAGCCGGATTGAAGACAACTATGGCTGCCGAATTCGATTTGAGGTGAAGTTTGGCTGGTATCCACGCGACTATGCATTCCAAGTTTACAATGCCGATCGGGAAAAATTGACTTTCAAGTTCGATTCCCGCCAACACCTCAACAGCTTGGCAAGCGGTTCGCAGCAAGGTCGCGCAAAGCGCAAGTCGCGCAACCAAACACGAAATTCCGGCTCGGCATACAATGGTGGCCAGCGACAGCCACCCAGAGGACATGCCGAAACTTCTTCGCCACGACCAGCCGGTGCAAGTCTTGCTGCAGCGCGCTCATCAAACGGCAAAGGAGCCAACGGTTCGGACTTGCCTCCCGAATCTGTCAAGGGACCGCTTCCGGAACCATCTCAAGCAAGTCGAGGGGACTCATCTCCCAACAATGCAGCGAAGGCTTCAGATCAGGCAGCACCTAACCGGCGTAAAGCAAACAAGAAAAAACCCAACTCGCCCGTGGGTGCAGCAGATAAGAAAGGTCGGACCAAGAGCCGACAGCCCTCGGCAGACAAGAAAAGCGATAGTGGACGGCATCCGACAAAGCAAAAAAAAGTTGCGGCGCTGGACAAGCCGGATGTCGTAACCGAAGCGACGGCAACCGATACGGATGTCCTGCCTCCACCGGCCCCGGGGGAGACATCAAGCCATCAAGAAAGCGATCCAGAATCGCAGAAGAATGCTGTCAAGGCCAAGGCCCCGGTTCGAAAGAATCGAAAGGAAAAATCCGGAAATGGCAAATCCCCCAAGCGTTCAGGCCCTTCATCTCCCTCAGTTTCAAGCGGGCCTGAAATCGAAGTGTCTCGCTTGGATTCGGAATCGAAAGGCCTTTTGACAGACAGCAAGGAGAATGTGAGTCTCGGAGTCCTCGGAAAGTAAGGAGGACCAAACCTCGATACTGGAACGATCATCCACTTCGACGACTCAAGAGCTTGATGGCGGTATCTTGTTGCCCCCTTCCCTGAAACCAACGGTTTTGATTTGGGCCAACGCGGTTCGTTCGGTTGAGTAAAATTGTTTGTGTCATGAAATTTTTCTTTCCAGTTTCACGGATAAAATGAGAATGAGCCACACGTTTGCATTTTGCCTAGAGGAAGAGTGGGAACTTAACGATGCATAGCTTAGATCAACCCCGAAATGATTCCAAGCACTCCATTTCGGCCTTTCGGCGCTTTGGCTCGGCTTGCCTGTTCTGTACTGGCTTCCTGTTGCCCTTGAACTCCATGGCCAATGAATCAGCTTCTCTGGTCATCAAGGACAAGGAAGCTTTCGGTGCGCTTGTCCGCGAGTACTTGATCGAAAATCCTCAAATCATCATCGAAGTCTTCGACATTCTGGATGAACAAATCCAGCAAGAGCAGACCCAAGCGGACCGGGGACGGGTTGAACTGCATCGGGACGAGATCAACTTTGATCCTCATTCTTGGGTGGGAGGCAATCCGGAAGGGGACATAACCATTGTCGAATTTGTCGATTATCGTTGCGGTTATTGTCGCCGGGCGCATCCCATCATGAAGGAACTGATTCAGGAGGACGGCAACATCCGATACGTCGTCAAGGAGTTCCCGATCTTGGGCGAGCAATCCGAAGCCTCGGCCCGTCTTGCGATCGCCGTCTTGCAACTGGCCGGCTCCGATGCATATCAGAAGGTGCATGACCTGTTGATCACTCTCCAAGGTCCGGTAACCGAGAATACCTTCGAGCAGATCGCTCAGCTGGCTGACGTGCTCCTTTCTGAACTAGAGGAAAAAGTTCTTGACCCGCGCATAGTCGATGTTATCAGGGAGAACTATCGCCTGGCAAGCATGCTGGAAATCGACTCAACTCCGACTTTCATCATTGATGGCGTCATATATCGGGGGTTGATGTCCAAGGAAGACATTCTTGAAATCGTGACCGAAGGAAGGACCTGACTGGCCCGGGCAAGATTTCGAATGAGCGATGCGTATACTGACGAGGGATACAATGACAGACGCAGATTCTAAGATTGACTTCATTACACGAATTGTCGGTTTGTATAAAGCCAACGAACTAAACGAATTCGAGGTTACCATCCGGGATGGCAAGACGATGAACATCAATGTCAAGTTGTCTAGCGGAAAGGTGGTTAATCCTGCTGACCCGGTGAATCACGAACATCTACCGCCCCCTTCCCTGAACACTCTGCCACCCGATCAGGACGGTGGCAACCAGAATTCGTCTCCACAGGATGTTGACGGCATGGTATACTCGCAAATGATCGGAACTGCATATTTGAAGGCCAGTCCGGATGCGGAATTGCCCTTTGTTCAGGTGGGTCAAAAAGTATCGCAAGGGGATACGATCCTGATCATCGAGGCCATGAAGACCATGAACCAGATTGAAGCTCCCTATTCTGGAACCGTTCGGGAAATCATGGTGGCCGATGGTGAACCCATAGAGTACGGCTCTGAATTGATGGTCATCAATTAACTCATTGCCTTCAAGGCCACTCTCAGTCATTCCGATTATCTGCAATCATGTTTTCCAAGATCTTAATCGCTAACCGCGGGGAAATAGCCCTGCGGATCATTCGAACCTGCAAGGAAATGGACATTGGCACCGTGGCGGTTCATACAACCGTTGACCAAGATGCCATGCATGTTCGCATGGCCGACGAGACCGTTTGCATCGGGCCATCGCGATCGCAAGGCAAGAAGGACAGTTACCTTTCCTATTCCGCTATCATTTCGGCTTGTGAGATTACGGGAGCGAATGCCATTCATCCCGGTTATGGATTTCTCTCCGAAAACGCTGAGTTTGTCGAGCAGGTTGAAGATCACGACATAGTCTTTATTGGACCTTCGGCCGAACATATCCGCATGATGGGCGACAAGATTTCAGCCAAGCGTGTAATGCAGTCGCTAGGCGTGCCATGTGTTCCCGGCCCAAATGAAAGCCTTAATTCACCGGAAGAAGCCCGGCAGGTCGCCAGCGATATCGGCTATCCGGTCATGGTAAAGTCGGCGGCCGGCGGTGGTGGGCGGGGCATGAAGATTGTTCAATCGGAACATGAGTTCGAGCAGGCCTTTCACTCTGCCCAACAGGAAGCCGAGGCCAGTTTTGGAAATGGTGAAGTCTATCTCGAAAAATTCCTGACCCAAGGTCGGCATATCGAGATCCAGGTATTGGGTGACAATTTTGGCAACGCCGTTCATCTGGGAGAACGAGACTGCACCTTGCAACGGCGCCATCAAAAGCTGCTGGAAGAATCGCCCAGCCCGGTTATCAATCCGGAAATCAGAAATGACATTGGCAAGATTTGTACCCAGGCGATATCTCAGATGGGCTATTCCGGAGCGGGAACCGTTGAATTCCTGTATCAAGATGGCGCGTTCTACTTCATTGAAATGAATACACGCTTGCAGGTCGAACACCCTGTAACCGAAGCTGTCTATGGCATTGATCTCGTCAAGGAACAGATAAACGTTGCAGCTGGGCGGCCATTGTCTTTCAAGCAGGACGATCTTGTGCCCTCGGGTCATGCCATTGAGGTTCGGATCAATGCTGAATCGCCTCCCAACTTCATTCCCTGTCCAGGCCAAGTTGAGATCTATCACTCTCCGGGCGGGTTGGGGATCAGAATGGACTCTTCCCTGTACAACGGCTACACCATACCTCAGGATTACGACAGTCTGGTCGGCAAGTTGATCGCGCACGGCGACTGTAGAGCCGCGGCCGTCGCGAAACTGAAAAGAGCCCTTGAGGAGTTGATAGTCCACCCCATCGATACCACAACCCCCATCTTTCAGCAAATTTTGGAAGCACCAGACTTCATCAGTTCGAATTATGACATTCACTGGCTGGAGCGCTGGATAAAGGATAGCTATCGTCCGCCCTCAAAGCCGAGAACTTGAAACTCGGCCGTAGGCTGTGCCGCATAAAAAATCGTGGATGATCTTGTCAAGTCGTTTGTACAGGAATATTCCCGTGGCAACTTTGTCATGGCCAATTCGGCCGATGACCAAAGTTGCTATTGGTGCAAGTCGGCAGAACGTTTCATCATTCCTCTGGATGATGTCCTTGTCTCTCGGCGCTTGAAACGGAGGATTCGAAGCGGTTTCTTCAATCTGACACGCAATCAGTGCTTTGAGGATGTCATAGAGGCTTGCTCGAGGCGCACCGATACTTGGATCAACTCCACCGTCAAGCTCATATACACACATTTGCACCAGATGAACCTGGTCCATTCGATTGAAACCTGGCATGACGATCGACTGGTTGGCGGACTTTATGGCGTGGCGATTGATCGGGTTTTCTTTGGCGAAAGCATGTTCTCGACAATCCCAGATGCATCCAAGGTGGCTCTTGTATATCTGGTCGATCATCTCAATCGAGCCGGATTTCAACTTCTGGATGCGCAGGTGCCATCTCTCCACCTTCAGCGGATGGGTGGCCGATCAGTTTCGGAGAACGAGTTCCATCGTCTTTTGAACCGCTACATCACACGCTCGACAAGTCAGTTTTTGGTCACCCCATTCGACAGTTCCGGGGCAGCGGTCGTGCAACGTATCAGCCAAAAATCGTAGCGTGGATGCTCCACGGCCGAAAGGGCCGGATCATGAGCGATCATCCAGGCCTTGAATATTTCCTCACGATTCGACTTTTGAGTGATTTCCGTGAAAGCATAGGAGTGCAGCTTTGGATTGGACGGCAAGTAGCGGCAATCGTGGAGCGTGATCAGAAACCGTTCAGTTTCGGCCGTCTGGCCAATCCGAATCTCCATGTCGACGACATTGCCAGCAATCGTGTCGAGACTGCGTAACAAGGCTCCGTCCGCCGAGAGTGCGGAGGGATTGTCAACCGGGTCATCAAGGTATTCGATCTCGATCGCCAGTGCCGCCGAGAAGAGATTCGCAACGCCCAGAACAATCAGGGCATGAGCGCAGCGACTAAAGTTTGTCACCCACCGACTGGGCCAACAGCGTGAGAAAATCGACATCTGACTGCGTAAACAAGGCTCTTTCCCCTGGCTTGAGCATTTGATCATCAATGCCGGGAAAGATTTCAATGAAGTTGCCGCCTAAGAGGCTCTCTGTCGACACGGCAAACAAGGTATCGACTGAAAGTTCAATGTCCGAATCGACTGAAAGGTGAACTGAGGCTTGGTAAGTATCCGGATTGAGTTCCATTTTATCAACATTGCCGACCTTGATCCCGGCGATGCGGACATCGGTACCCACCGCCACCCCTTTGGCCGAGGTAAATTCGGCAACCAAGGCATAGCTGGCGCCGCGCGGGAGCGTGTCGCTAGCCTGCAGCAACCAGAACAGAAAACTCCCGGTTATGATCAGAACAAAAAAACCGATCAGCGCTTCCAGCTTGCTTTCAGTCATCGGCTGAATCGAACAATTATCGGGGTGTCCACGGGACATAATCCGGAGGAATGGACTTTGATGCGCGTCGGAGCGAGCCTTTCGGCGCGTAAGCGCTCGCGGTGCCGGTTTGGTTTGGCAAATGCCTTTGTTCCCACTTTTTTTTGGGCAAGGGGTCCTCGGTCGGAGGGGTAGGGAAAGTGTGGTGAAGCCACCCATGCCAATCCGGCGAGATACGGCTCGCCTCAATTGAACCATTGTAGATCACCCAACGCCTCTGACCGTCTTTCGTTTGATAAAAGACATTCCCCTGCTCGTCCTGACCTACCCTCTTGCCACGGCGCCAAGTAAAGAACTGGGTTCCGATGGTCTGCGAATTCCACCACGTCAGAAGGCGTTTGACAAAATTCATTGCTTGAATCCGGCTCCGCTTATTTCATGATCCACTTTGCACGACTGCCACTTCACATGGTAGAGCTATTTCAGTTTCTTGCAAGTCAACACGGTCAAGAGGCCGCAACCTGCGGGGAATCGTTGTCCGTATAAAATTTCAGGATTGGTGCCTGCGACAGGACGACCGCATCCGACACAACAACTTCCGATACGCTGGCATCCAATGGCAGCTCAAACATGGTATCAAGCAGAATGCCCTCAATGATAGACCTCAATCCCCGGGCTCCTGTCTTGAGTTCAACGGCCTTTTGCGCAATTGCGGCTATGGCGTCATCGGTAAAGGTCAATTTGATTCCGTCCAGCTCAAAGAGTTTCTGATACTGCTTGATCAACGAGTTCTTGGGGAATGTCAGCACCTTTTGCAGAGCGTCGATATCCAGCTCGTCCAAGGTCGCAACAACTGGAACCCGGCCGACAAACTCCGGAATGAGCCCAAACTTCATCAGATCTTCGGGTTCGACCTCGGCCAAGATTTCGCTGATGCCCCTTTCTTCCAGAACGGAAATTTCGGCTTCAAATCCCAATGCGACTGGCCGGGTTCGCTGCTGGATGACCTTTTCCAGCCCGGAAAAAGCTCCTCCGCAGATAAACAGAATATTGGTCGTATCCACCTGCAAGAATTCCTGCTGGGGATGTTTCCGTCCTCCCTTTGGGGGAATTGACGTGACCGTGCCCTCGATAATTTTCAGCAGAGCCTGCTGGACCCCTTCGCCACTGACGTCGCGGGTTATGGACAAGTTTTCCGTTTTTCGGGTTATCTTGTCGAGTTCGTCGATGTAGACAATTCCTCTCTGGGCCTTGGCCACGTTGTAGTCGGCCGCCTGTATCAGTCGCAGGATGATGTTTTCAACATCTTCGCCGACGTACCCGGCTTCCGTCAAGGCCGTGGCGTCCGCCATCGTGAACGGGACGTCCAGGAGTTTGGCCAAGGTCTGGGCCAGGAGCGTCTTACCACTTCCGGTGGGGCCAATAAGCAGAATGTTTGATTTGGCGATTTCGACCCCGAGGTCGGTCTCACTGTGATTCAGCATCTTGTAGTGATTGTACACCGCAACAGACAAGACCTTCTTGGCCTGCTCCTGACCGATCACATAATCGTCAAGGAAGCGGTAAATCTCCTGCGGTGGAGTCGACTGATGCCCCTTGCTATGGGAGGGTGTATCCTGATCTTGCTTGATGATCGCGACCGAAAGTTCAACACACTCGTCACACATGTAAACTTGCGGTCCCGCAATCAGCTTGCGTACTTCGCTCTTGCTCTTGCCACAAAAGGAGCAAAGGAGCTCACTCTCGTCAGTTGAATCTTGGTCACTCATTTCCAAAGCCCATCATCTTTTGAATTAACGACCTTCCATTCTTCATCATCCAATAATCCCGATCACCACAATACCACATGCGGTCAGGAACGCGTGGTCACAATTTTGTCGACAAGTCCCCATTCCTGTGCCATTTGGGGAGTCATGTACCTATCGCCCTCGCGAATGGCCTCCGTCACCTCTTCTCGAGTTCGAGAGGTGTGCTTCATGATCACTTCCGTCAAGGTGTTTTCACGGTCCTTCATGTGGTTGTACTGGATTTTGACATCGGTAAACCGCCCTCTGAGCCCGCCCATGGATTGGTGGACCATGATTGTCGCATTGGGCAACGAATATCGGTGGCCCTTGGCACCGGCTGCCAGGAGGACGGCGCCCATTGATGCCGCACGGCCAAAGCACAGGGTGGAAACCGGGGGCGCAATATACTGCATGGCATCATAGATCGCCAGGCCCGAATCGACCTCCCCGCCGGGACTGTTGATATACATGGAGATTTCTTTCTTCGGATCTTCAGATTCCAGGAAAAGAAGCTGGGCAACGGCCAAAGTGGACATTTCCTCCGTTACCTCTCCGCACACGAAGACGATTCTCTCCTTGAGAAGCTTGGAAAAAATGTCGTAGCGTCTTTCGCCTCTGGGTGTTTGCTCATCCACGGTCGGAATGAGTGCGTTCCATAAAGTTTCCACGTGGCCATTTCCTCCAAGTCTGACTGTCGGACCTTTTCATCAAGTGCGCGCAATCCCTGCCGCAAGCAATTTTCCTTGTCACCCTAGCCTTAGATCAGGTTTTATGATGGCATCCCATTTTTTTATGGTTTCGGCAATTTGATTAAAACTCACCGTCTCTTCAACGATGTTTTGGACCTGATCCAGGAGATGCGCGACGACCTTTTCCATAAGGATTTCACTAAGGATTGTTTCAGCTATGTCCTCAGAAATGTCTTCAATAGATTCGTCATGATCCCTCTCGTCAAACTCGAGACCCATAAGACCGTAATGATATCGAAGACGATCAAGCCAGCCTCTTTGTATCTCTTCTCTTGAAACCTCAATGTGCTTCTCATGCGCATAATCAGCAACCAGAATTCCATATCGGGCTTGTCTCGCGGCTAGGCTTCTTATTTTCTCGACCATCTTCGGATCTAGACTGTCCCAGTCCACTGATGAACCTGACCCCGTGTCGGATATGGCCTCGTCAGCAGGATTAATCAATTTCTCTTCAGTATCTTCATTTCTAGTCAAAAACTCCTCATCGTCTTCACTTTCATCCATGAGTTCAGACTCGTTCAATTCCAAGCCACTCGCCACGTTAGTCATGGCAGTTTCGAGAGTTCTCTCGGGCACTTCGAAGGTTAGACTGTCCTGTATCTGATGAAGCAATTGCACCTTGAGAAGACCAAGGGAGGAATGTTCAAACTCGGCAAGTTTTTTGTCGAGCAGAAATTGATCAAGTTCAGCGACAGATTCGAACCCGAACTGCTGGGCGAGCCGATCCGTTTTTTGACCAGTACGTTGCTGATACAGCTCTCTTGTCTTTATGATGAATTGACAGGGCTTGCCGACCTCTTCGCGGTTATGCCCGAGATCAGGCAATGAGGCATCCACAACAAGCTCATCACCGACCGCCAGATTCTTGAGGTTGAGGGCTGCTTCCAACCAATAGTTCGTCTCCGCAACGGTAAATTCAACTTCATAATCCACGTATCCATCGGTTGCAAGTCCCGGTGCGCTGATGGAAAAATCAATGCTCATCCAGTCACCCAAACGGCTTTTGTAACCTTCTTCGACCTCGACTCTTTCCGGATTGCGGTGAACAAAGTCCTTACTGATTTCTTCGAGTAGTGTGTCCTTGTCATGAGGACGGTAGCGGATCAACTGGAATTCTGATACGTCCGGAACGGAATATTCGGGACGAATCTCATAATCGATCGTGGTGTAACAAAGGATACTGGGGTCTTGCGCAATGGCACTATGGATTATCGGTCTCCCCAATATTGTGTCCCCTTGTTCGTCGAGGTGCCCGTTTACCTCTGTTCTGATCAACTCTTGCAAAACGGAATCGCTAGTCTCCACGCCAATGCGTTTCTTCAATATCTGGATCGGCACCTTACCCTTTCGAAACCCCGGAACTGACGCCGTTAACTGGATCTCTTTCAGTGTCTCTGCCAGTTTTTTTTCAACCAATGCCCGGGGTATTCCGATCCGAACGATTCGATGCAAGCCATCCTTGATCATTTCCGTTCGGACTTCGGTCACCTCGGTATCAAATTGCTCTTCTTTTGTCATCCCAAAGCTTTCTCATTCTCTTGGTGCGGGTGAAGGGACTTGAACCCCCAAGCCACAAGGCGCCAGATCCTAAATCTGGTGCGTCTACCAATTCCGCCACACCCGCCAAAACAAGCTTACTTGCCTGCTCATTGAATCCAAAATGCAAAGCATCTGATGTTGCAAAACGGAAGTCCACAGCAAACCATGCTGCACATACCCCACGAACTAGTCTCAACAGCGGGAGTTTCAATTCCCTGACAATCTAATTTTGACCCTTGGATGCTCGGTCGCGAACTATTCGCTTGAAACAGAGAGCAGGCGATTCAGTACCTGGGCTATTGACAAGGGCAAGTCTTCGGCCACGAGTCCTGGACCAAAGTGGTTTGCAGCCAACAAATGCAAGTGAACGGCTATGGTGCATGCATCAAAAACGGGAATGTTTCTGGCCATCAGGCCGGTAATCATTCCAGCCAAGACATCACCTGACCCGGCCGTCGCCAGCCATGCCGAATGTTGCATGGAACGACTGGGGCAAACCATACACCGGCCTTCAGGATTGGCAATGACAGTCTCAGTACCCTTCAAAAGCACGATTGCGTGGCTCGTTTGACTCGCTTCACGAACAGCCTGAACTCGTGATGTCGTGCCCGTCACTAGCTGGTCGGCAATGGCAGGAAAGAGGCGACTGAATTCTCCCAGATGCGGGGTCAAGACGACCTGGCGGTGCGCTTGACGAAACAATTCGGCCGGATTGCTAGCAAATGACGTCAACGCATCGGCATCCAGAACAACATGAATCGACTCTTTGAGCACGGCGGATACCATCTTTTTGGTTTGTATGCCGAGGCCGAGGCCAGGACCAACACAGATTGCGTTTATTCTTGAGTTCGAAAGTTCAGACGCAAGATCGTCGGGGCATCCGATTTTCGTTGCCATGAGAGCCTGAACCTGATTGGCCAAATCCGTGAACACGGCTGGCGGTGCTCCCAGAGTAACGAGCCCAGCCCCCACTCGCAACGCCGCCAGCCCCGCCAGCTTGCTTGCTCCAGCCCGACCCAGGCCACCCGACAGAACAAGGGCGTGACCGTGATCATACTTGTGCAGATGGGCTCTCTTGGTCAGGTGCCGTTTCAGATGGTATTCATTCGGTTCATACAACTGTGTGAACTCATGATCGTGGTCATAAAGATGCTCAACCTGTTTCTCCAAGCCAATGGAGACAACCTCCAAATATCCCGACCGGGCAGAGCCCTGACCGAGGTGATGCCCCCACTTCGATTGCTGGAAGGTAATTGTCAGCTCAGCCTGAAAGCCGTCCAATCCGGTGACCGCGCAAAACATTCCCGTATCGGAATCCAAGCCCGAAAGTATGTCGATGGCCACCACAGGAGTAAACGGTGTCATGCGTTTCAGGATGGTGCATAACCGATCATCCAACGGCCTTTTAAGACCTGTTCCAAAGAGTGCATCCACGACAATTCCATCGGCGACATCATCAAGCCGGGTCAAATCGCCGATGGGATGAAAATCTTTCCACAGGGCCCGCATTTGCGTGGCGGCATAGGATCGATTATGCTGGTCAGGTATTTCCCAGCAGTGAACGCATCTGCCTGCTTCATGCAGCCGCCTCGCGACAACGAAGCCGTCACCACCATTATTGCCTGGACCGCAGAGAACATGAACCTCGCGTCTTTGGAACTGCGGGCGGGTTTGCTGCCAATTCAGGATCGTCTCGGCAGCTCCCTGACCCGCTCTCTCCATGAGGTTACATTCGGCCTGGTCCTGACCCTTGATATAAGCTTCCTCGACCGCACGCATTTCTTCGGTCGAAAGAATGACCGTCATCCGTTGCCTTACCCCTTCGTCCCTTGCGACCAGATTCCCTCACCCATGGTAAAATTCATGAGTCCGTATCTGTAAATGTGTTTTGTTGCAATTAACTTCACCATTGGTATATCTAAGGTACTAGAACTCTTCACGCGTTGTGGAAGTTTCACTCTCAGCATCTCTACTTGGGTTGCACATGCTACAACTTTCAAACGCGCCTAGGAACTACGATCTTGTCGGAACCAAGTTCCTTGATCGCTTCAAGGGGCGTCGGGTTCCGCAATGCTAACCCTCATTAAAGAAAGGTTACGGAATGAAAAAGATTTCAGCTTTTATCAAACCCTTCAAGTTGGATGAAGTCAAGGAGGCCTTGCAAGAGGCTGGTGTTCAAGGAATTTCTGTCATTGAAGTGAAAGGCTTTGGTCGCCAAAAGGGACATACCGAGTTGTATCGCGGTGCCGAGTATGTCGTTGACTTCTTGCCCAAGATCAAACTGGAGATCGTATTGCCGGATGATCTGTTAGACGGGGCCATTGAAGCCATTATGTCTTCAGCCAAGACTGACAAGATCGGCGACGGCAAGATCTTTGTATCCAATGTTGAGCAGGCGATACGAATCCGCACCAGCGAATCCGGCGACGAGGCCCTCTGAACAGAACAGTCAATAGAATTGGAAACAGATATGAGTACAACCGAAGAAATAATTAGCAAGATTGCCGACGAGGAAATCGACTACGTCGATCTCCGATTCACCGATCCCCGCGGAAAACTTCAGCACGTAACGGTGGTGGGCTCTCAAGTTGACGAAGACTTTCTCGACGAAGGCATGATGTTTGATGGCTCGTCCATTGCAGGATGGAAATCGATCGAGGCTTCCGACATGAAGCTGATGCCGGACTTGAGTTCCTCCTATGTCGATCCCTTCTACTCGGAACGAACCCTGTGCATGCACTGTTCGGTCGTCGAACCGGACACGGGGGAACCTTATGAGAGGGATCCACGCGGTACGGCCGAAAAAGCCGAGGCACACCTCAAGAACAGTGGTGTGGGCGACGTCGCCTATTTTGGTCCGGAAGCCGAGTTTTTCATTTTTGACGATGTTCGCTTTTGCAATGACATGCAAAAGGTCTCGTTTGAGGTTGATGCCGTCGACTCACCGTGGAACACCGATCGAAAGTACGAAAATGGCAACACGGGCTACCGGCCCGGTGTCAAGGGCGGATATTTCCCCGTAAACCCGACGGATTCATCGCAGGATCTGCGTTCGGAAATGCTGACAACCATGCAAGGCATTGGCATGCGGGTTGACAAGCATCATCACGAGGTTGCAGCCAGTCAGCATGAGCTGGGCTTGATCTTCTCTTCCCTGAAGGATCAGGCGGATCAGTTGCAGAAGTACAAGTACGTCGTACAGAACGTTGCCCATTTCTATGGTCGGACAGCGACCTTCATGCCCAAGCCCATTGCAGGAGACAACGGTACGGGCATGCACGTGAACATGTCGATCTGGAAGGATGGAAACCCCTTGTTTGCCGGCAACCGGTATGCCGATCTGAGCGACGAAGGTCTCTGGTTCATTGGCGGTTTGCTGAAGCATGCCAAGACCCTGAACGCTTTTACCAACCCGACAACCAATTCCTACAAGCGCTTGATTCCCGGATTCGAAGCCCCGGTCCTGCGGGCCTATTCAGCCCGTAATCGATCGGGTTGCATTCGCATACCCTGGACTGAAAACCCAAAAGCCAAGAGGGTTGAGGCACGATTTCCGGACCCCTTGGCCAATCCCTATCTCGCGTTTACGGCCTTGTTGATGGCGGGTCTCGACGGCATAATGAACCGAACGAATCCGGGGGAGGCCATGGATAAGAACCTGTATGACTTGCCGCCCGAAGAACTTGAGGGAATTCCGACGGTTTGCGCTTCCCTGCGCGAAGCTCTTGAATCACTGGCCGACGACATGGACTTCCTGCTGACCGGCAATGTTTTCACAAAGGATCAGATTGAAGGCTATTCCGAGTTGAAGTGGGAAGAGGTCTATATGTTCGAACATACGCCCCATCCCGTTGAATACATGATGTATTACTCCTCCTGAGACGGAAAAGCATTGATTCGAGGTGGGGGCCAGGCTCCCACCTTTCTTGTTTCAGGAGTCGGACGGGAGGGACTTGATTTTCCGGAAAAGGCGCGCGGCAAACAAGATTGAGGCAAAGCTCAGGCCAATGACAAAACCCAGATAGATTCCGGCAGCAGCCAAATTGAAGACAAAGGCCAGGACATAGCTGCTTGGCAGTCCGACCAGACAATAGCCAATGCCGGAATATATCATGGGGATTTTGGTGTCCTTCAGCCCTCTCAACAAGCCAGCCAAGACAACCTGCAAGGCATCAAACAACTGGAAAATTGCCGCCAGCGACAGCAATGTCACTCCAATTTCGAGAACCTCCACCGACTGAGGCGTCGGCTCTTTCAGGAAAAGGGACACGATCGTTTCAGGCAGAAGAAGAAAGACTGCGATCGTGACCATCACGGCCACGAACGTCAGATGAAGGATGGCCACCATGGCCCGCTTCAGGCCGTGATAGTCGGCCTTGCCAGCCCGGCTTCCGATCACCGATGTTCCAGCATTGGCAAAGCCGAGATAAACCATGAAAACAAAAGCGCATATTTCTATGACAATGCCGTGTGCCGCAAGCGACACGACACTGATCCAGCCCATCATGATCGCCGCCGAGGAAAAGAACAATGCCTCGGCAACCAGCGTCATGCATATGGGCCATCCCAGATGGAATATTTCGTGCATTGACGCAGCGTGTCGACGAAAAAGATTTTGCAGGAGCCCGTAGGGCTGAAAATCTCGGGTTCGCTCGAGATACAGCAGCATAATCACAAGTGACAGGGAGTGGGACAGGGTTGAGGAGACCGCCGCACCGGTTACCCCAAGTTCGGGCATTCCCCAATGGCCAAAAATGAGTGCGTAATTGCCCAACACATTGAACAGTGCCCCAATGACGGTCGACCAAAAGATGACTTGGGGACGCACCAAGGCCAGGAAAAAGGCCTTGAAAACAGTCAGGAGAAGTGCCGGGAAGAGTCCCCAGATAGCGAATGCCAGATAGTCAGATGCCAGGCGGGATATCTGCGGCTCCTGTCCAAGTATGAGGAACAGATGCTCAGCCAACACGACAAGGGGCAGTGTCATCAGTCCGTAGATGATTGTAAGCCAGCAGCCCATGCGAATGAAGCGGCGTACCTTCCAGGATTTTCGTTCGCCCTCAGCTCCGGATACCAGCGGAATGGTTGCCGCCGAAAAACCGTTTCCAACGATGAATATAAAGGTGAAGACGGTCGCGCCCAGAACCCCTGCGGCCAGAGGTTCAACGCCATACCAGCCAAGCATCACGGCATCGGTCAGATGCTTCATGGATTGCGCCAGATTGCTGCCGATTAACGGAACGGCCAGAACCAGTACGGAACGATAATGCGATCGATACCCTCGCAATGCACCGGTCAGCATCAATGCCCTCCACCGAAATTCTGACAACGACCGTATTGCAAGTGATTTATGAACTCTACCGGATCTGACATGCTATTACCACCGTCTCCGCGACACTGTGGCCGAACTGATCGTCTGCCCGATGCTCTCTTCCAGCTTCGGCAGCACTTGCCAGTCCCCACGGCACAACTTGTTTTAATTGATTTGCAGTTTTTTTTATATTGAAGATATATTGGAGCAGAGAGCAGATTAAGAAGCCATGGATATTCTTACGCCAAACCCGACAGACGACAGCCACTATAGTGCCCAGGATATTGAGATTCTTGAAGGATTGGCTCCGGTTCGCCGTCATCCGGGCATGTATATTGGGGGAACGGACGAAAAGTCCCTGCATCATCTGGCGGCCGAAATCATTGACAATGCCATGGATGAAGCCGTAACAGGCTTTGCCGACCGCATCGATATCGAGTTCAATGAAGACAGCAGCCTCACCGTAAAGGACAACGGCCGAGGAATACCTGTTGATCCCCATCCCAAGTTTCCGGAGAAGTCGGCACTTGAGGTGATTCTGACGACCCTTCATGCGGGGGGCAAGTTTTCAGGCAAGTTATACCAGACATCGGGTGGCCTCCATGGCGTTGGCATTTCGGTCGTGAATGCTCTCTCCGAATCAATGGTCGTGGAAATTGTTCGCAACCAGGAGCAATATCAGCAGACCTATTCCCGTGGTGAACCCCTTGGCCCGCTTCAACACATCGGCAAACTGAACAATCGTCGGGGCACTTCCGTAAAGTTTTTGCCCGACCCAAAAATTTTTGGCCAGAATGCTCGCCTGAAACCTCAGGCCATTTTTAAGCTGGCTCGTTCCAAAGCCTTTCTGTATTCTGGTGTTCGCATTACCTGGACATGCCATTCTGATCAGCATGACATACCGCGAAAGGCCGTATTCCATTTTCCCGGCGGTTTGGCCGACTACCTGAACGAGTCGCTGGACGATCTTGACCCCTTATCCGACATGCCCTTCACGGGCAAGGTCGATTTTGCCGAAAAATACGACGATCAGACCATGGGTTCTGTCGAGTGGGCGGTCAACTGGACTCCATTCAGCGATGGCCATAGTCAGACCTTCTGCAACACGATACCCACCCCACTTGGAGGCACGCACGAATCAGGATTCTGGGCGGCACTGCTTAAGGGGATAAAAAATTTCAGTTCCATCGTCGGCAACAAGGCCGGGGAGCAAATCACCCGGGATGACGTCCTAAGCAATGCCTGGAGTCTGATGTCCTGTTTCATTGAAGAGCCCCGATTTTCGGGCCAGACGAAGGAGCGCTTGGTGACTCCTCAAGCGCAGCGATTGGTCGAAAACGCCGTCAAGGATCATTTTGAAAACTGGCTGGCCGCAGATCCAGCCCTGGCCAACAAAATTATTGAATTGCTGGTCTTGCGTGCCGAAGAGAGAATCCGGCGTCGAAAGGAAAAAGCCACGGCCCGAAAGTCGGCGACGAACAAACTTCGGCTGCCCGGCAAACTGGTTGACTGCTCGCGTAGCGAGAGTAGCGGGACAGAGATTTTCATTGTGGAAGGCGACTCGGCCGGCGGTTCAGCGAAGATGGCCCGCAACCGAAACACGCAAGCCTTGTTGCCGCTGCGGGGCAAGATTCTCAACGTTCTCGGCGCCGCATCCTCAAAGATAACGGTGAACGCGGAAATAAAGGATCTATGCCTGGCTTTGGGAGTGGAGCTGGGGTCCGCTTTCAGGCTAGAAGACTTGCGCTATGAAAAGATTGTCATCATGACCGATGCCGACGTGGATGGAGCCCATATCGCCTCTCTGCTAATGACATTTTTCTACACGCAGATGAAACCGATCATTGACAAAGGGCGCTTGTACTTGGCATGCCCACCACTTTATCGTCTGAGTCAAGGTCCCTACAGGCACTACGCCCTAAACGAAAACGAGAAGGAGCAAATGCTGAAAAGAGGGTTGGGAGGCTCGGGTAAAATCACTGTATCCCGGTTTAAGGGGCTTGGAGAAATGGACGCCAAGGATTTGAAAAATACGACTATGGATCCGGAAAGACGTACCTTGCTTCGAGTATCTCTGACTCTCGACGAGTCCGACGAGACGGATTCATTGATCCATCGGCTGATGGGGAAAAGAGCCGAAGAGCGGTTTCTGTTCATTCAGGAAAAATCCCAGTTTGCATCCAATCTGGACATCTGATCAATATTAACCCTCAAGGACAGCGTCAAGAATTGTCCTCGGCTCATTGCTGAAACGGCAAGCCGACGCCAGACCAAGTGTTGCCACGCTGTGACCGGTGACCCTGTGACCGTGATGTCATTCATTTTCTTCTGCCTTTAATCCGAGCAGATACCATTCCTCTTCAAGCAATTGGATCTTCTGCTCCACTTCAGCAAGTTGCCGGGTCAGCGTAGCATATTCATCATGACACTTGCCGTACAGTTCAGGATTCTGCAGCTGTGCGTTCAGACCTTCGACAAGCTTGACCTTTTCCTCAATGATCAAGGGGAGGCTCTCAAGCCGATGAAGTTCCGTAAATGACAGCTTGTCGGGGTCCCCGATGCGCGGGACCAGTTCTTCAACCCGTATCCTGTGGGCCAGTGACGATTTGCGGGACGGTGCCAGACCTGACTTCCGGTCTTTTTGCGCTTGGCTATCGGACCAGCCACCAGCATAGACTTGCCATTTCCCTTCACGCTCCCAGCTGATTGTGGTTCCGGCAACCTTGTCAATGAAATCTCGATCATGCGAAATAAACACCACCGTTCCTGAATATTCGGCAAGCAGATCCTGGAGCATATCGAGCGTTTCAACATCCAGGTCGTTGGTCGGCTCATCCAAAGCCAGAAAATTGCTGTCTTGCAGCAGAATCTTGGCCAGGAGAATCCGGCCCCATTCACCGCCCGAAAGGGATTTCAACGGCGATTGCGCCTGCCAGTAGGGAAACTGAAACTTCTTTATATATGAAACAACGTGCTGGCTTCTTCCTTGAAATACGACATGATCCGGGGTATCGTGGGCATTGGCCCCTGTCCCGACCAGGAATGCCTGTACCGACATCTTGGGGTTGGCCGGCCAGCGGTCTTGCCACAGGGCTGCCAGTTCAAAGCCATAGCCGAGTCGGACCGTTCCCTTGTCTATTGAGTCCATTTGGGTCAGGCACCTCAACAAGGTCGTTTTTCCAGCCCCGTTGGGACCAATGATCGCAATGCGTTCGCCCTTCATCACACGAAGAGAAAAATCGCGACAAATGACCTTGTCTCCAAGGGTTTTGGTCATGCCCCTTATTTCCAGAACCATCTGGCTGTCAGTCTTGGGCTGAGGCGAATGGACAGCAAAGCTGGTTTCACGCCTGAGCATTTCAGCCCTTTTGTTCTTGAGTGTCTGCAAAGTTCTCAACCGCCCCTGATTTCGCTTGCGGCGGGCACTGATCCCCCCAATTGACCAAAGCGTTTCCGATTTTATCTTCTGGTCCAGCTTGTGCCTTTGAACATCCTCCCGGTTCAGCGTGTCTTCCTGCCAGTCCTCAAAGCGCGCGAAGCCATGGGGGCAGAACCTCAGATTGCCCCGGTCCAGCCAGAAGGTCTTTTGAGAAAAATTGGCCAGCAATCGGCGATCGTGGCTCACAACCAAATAGGCCTTCTTGGAACTGACGATCTCGTTCTCCAGCCAAAGAATTGAATCAATATCAAGATGGTTTGTCGGCTCATCCAGCAAGTACAGGTCTCTTTCCTTGGCGAAGAGCTTGGCTATCGAGGCCTTTCTCAACTCGCCCCCTGAAGCCTTATCGGCTTGAATGGAAGGGTCCAGACCCAGGTTCTGGGCGGCAATCTGAAAAAGGTATTGCTCGCCATCATCAAGGCTGGAAATGCCATAATCACCTAGATTTTGATACCCGTCGATGTTGACGCTCTGCGGCAGATAACCGATCGTCAAGCCCTTGCGCGGGAGAATTTCACCTGTGTCAGATTCAAGATCGTCATTCAGGCTCTTCATCAAGGTTGATTTGCCGCAACCATTGCGGCCAACGAGAGCAATCTTCTCACCCGCGTGCAGATTGAAGCTCACATGCGCGAAGACTGACTTGCCACCCCTTGCGACTGACAAATCTTCGACCTTGATAAGAAGGCTATTGGACATACAAACTTTTGCCGAACACGAACTCGCCTGAACTGGTCAGGTTTTACCAGTCTCATGGAATTTGCTACACATTCACCTCAGTTCCAGTTTCAAGAATCAAGAATTTGTGAAAAATTGTAGCGATGGCCGAGGTTTTTGCATTTGGACTTGCCGTCATCGACTTCGTGTTCCGGGTTGACAGGCTTCCGACGACGGGTGAAAAGTACTTCACTCAAGAGGCCTATGTCATCGGGGGCGGATGTGCGGCCAATGCCGCCGTTGCCATCAAGAAGCTCGGCGGCGTTGTCACTTTTGGAACACGCCTTGGTGATGACTTTATCGGCGATCTGATAATCAAGGATTTGTACGATCACGAATTGGACGTGGTGCTGATCAACCGCAAGGAGAGTTCCAGGTCATCATTCTCCTCGGTTGCCATTGATCCCAATGGCGAACGACAAATCATCAACTTCCGCGGGCAGGGTCTAAACTGCCGTACCGACTGGCTTGAAGAGGCTCCACACGCAGATGTGTACCTGACAGATACAATCTGGCCAGAAGGGGCTCGCAAAATTCTTGAACTGGCAAAACAGGCTGATATTCCTGGAATAGCCGATGCCGAATCGATGAGGACCTTCGACAGTCTGAAGGCGGCAAGTCATGTCGCGTTCTCCCGCCAGGGGCTTGCATCGATCACGCAGTCTGACGACCTGACAACCGGTTTAAGGACCGCACGCGAGTATCTTGATGCCTGGCTTTGTGTAACGGACGGCAGCAATGGAGTGTACTATCTCGAGGGTTCGCGTATTGAAAACATTCCCGGACATTCCATTGATGCTGTCGAAACTCTGGGAGCCGGAGATGTTTGGCATGGAGCATTTGCCTTGCGAGTGGCTGAAGGAGCCGATGAAATAGACGCCGTACAATTTGCCAATGCCACATCCGCATTGAAATGCAAGCAGGCCGGAGGACGGTCGAGTTTTCCCAATCGTGATGCCGTCACCGATCTGCTCGCCCTACACTCGACCTCTGCTTTCAACGATCGTGGGATACGACCGTGACAGATGGCGGAATGAAATGACCGTTGCCGTTTTTCCCCTAGGTCGGGCGACGTTTGATGTCGATCTTGCCACCGCAACCTATCAGCAAATGTTAGATCGCCTGAATGTACTGGAAACTGACCTCATGGCACCAGCGCAGATCCTGTGGAACGAAGAAGACACAAGCCGTTTCTTCAATGAAATCAAATCGAAAACTGTCACCCGCATACTGATTCTTCAGATCACCTTCACGGATGCTCAAGCCGTAAGCAGGATTGCAGAAGACCTTGATCTGCCGCTGTCCATATGGGCCACCAACGAACCCCGAACAGGCAAGCGATTGAGGCTCAATTCCTTTTGTGGACTGAATTTGGCCAGCCATGCCCTCGGACTTCGTTCACAGGCATTCTCTTGGCTGTACAAAAGCCCCGAAGCTACCACAACAGAAGACCTGAACAATCTTCTTTTCAGCAAGCCCAGAGTTCAAAGAGCGGGCGAAGCCAACCAATCCTCCAGCAAACCGATGATTCAGTCCAATCTTCCGGCACGACTGAATATTGGGATCATTGGTGAACATCCGCCGGGATTTGACACATGCCAGTACGACCCGGAGGATCTGACCAATTTCTTTAATATCTCCGTTCATCCCATTGACCTGGATGCCTTGTTTGCAACTGCGAATGAAGTTTCGGCGGAAACGATCGCCTCTCTCCTCTCTTCCATTCGGCAAATGAAGGGTGGCACAGAGGTCAATCAGGAGGAATTGGCCAAGTCACTTAAGCTTAAGATCGCTCTCGACCAAATTGCAAGAGCAAAAAAACTTGAAGGCTTTGCGGTTCGATGTTGGCCGGAAATGTTTACCGAGCATGGAGGTGCCGTATGCGGTCCTGTTTCATTGCTGGGAGATCAGCTGATCCCGTGCGCTTGCGAAGCAGACGTTTTTGGGGCCTTGTCCCAGCTCTGGATCAAGAACGTCGTGCGAAAGCTAACTTTTTTGATTGATCTGGTCGATGTGGATACAGTCAGCAACACGGCAGTAGTCTGGCATTGCGGCCAAGCCCCGAGGGCCATGAGCAAACGGAACTATGACGCAGAGGTCACAGTCCATACAAACCGACGAAAACCTTTGCTTTTCCAGTTTCCTCTTCGGGCCGGAAGAGTGACGTTTTTCCGTATATCCCAATCACTTGGCCTGTATCGAGCAATCCTGATCAGCGGCGAAGTCATTGATGATCCCCTTCCGTTTGCCGGCACATCAGGAACGATCAGGTTTGACAATCCGGCTGGTGATGTTCTGAATGGCCTTATGCAGGAAGGCATTGAGCACCATCTTGCCTTGGTTTATGGCGATCATGTGACAGAACTGAAACGTTTTGCACGCGGTTTCGGGCTTGATATCATAGAGCTGTAGATGGTCGTCAAATACGGTGTAATCGGGTGCGGCATGATTGCCCAAGAGCATCTCCGCAACTTGAATCTGATCGATGGAGTGCAAGCCACCGCTCTTGCTGACCCGGTTGATGATATGCTGAATCAGGCCGCTCAAATTCCGGACCAAAAACCCCAAACTTTCTCAGACTACAAGGACATGCTAGCCAAGGCTGAAAGTGACGCCTACATTATCGCCACCCCCAATTACACTCATCATCAAATCCTGCGCGATGTCCTTCATACCAACAAGCCGATACTTGTTGAAAAACCGCTGTGCATCACGGTCGAACAATGTCGAGACATTTTTACTGCCGCTTGCAGGCGCGAGAGTCCGGTTTGGGTCGCCATGGAATACCGCTTTATGCCTCCGGTTGATCGATTGAGAACTCAAAGTCTCAAGCCGGAATTCGGCAAGCCTTTGATGATGTCCATCCGGGAACACCGCTTTCCTTTCCTGCAAAAGGTCGGGGACTGGAATCGGTTTAGCCATTATACCGGTGGCACCCTCGTCGAAAAATGCTGCCATTTCTGGGACTTGATGCGCCTTATTCTAAAAAGCGACCCGGTCAGGGTCTATGCTTCAGGATCAATGGATGTCAATCACCTGGAAGAAGAGTATGACGGGAACAGACCGGATATCATTGACAATGCTTTTGCCGTGGTCGAGTTTGAAAACGGTGCTCGGGGAATGCTGGATCTCTGCATGTTTTCTGACAGTGTTCCTTGGCAGGAAGAAATATCAATCACCAGTTCCAGAGGACGCCTTGACGCGTTCATTCCAGCCTCATGGGAATTCAGGGCTGACCCCGATGATCAGGAAGCACTGGTTCAGTATTCCGATCGTGAAACGCGAGACATTGCCAAGGAGACTTTTCATCTGCAGGACGACATTCTGAGGGCCGGATCTCACTATGGAGCCACTTACTATCAGCAAGTTGAATTCGCTGAGATGGTTGCGACGGGCATCAACAAGCCGAAGGTCTCCGTCGCGGATGGGTTTTGGGCCGTAGCGGTTGGCGAGGCGGCTGAAAAGTCCGTCCGTACCAAAGAAGCGCAGTTCGTTGAACCGCTTTGAGCCTAGTCAATCGGCAATCCGCTTGGAACTGCATTGGGAGCCCCCAGACGCCCCTTGGTGCTTTCCTGCCCCGTAAGAGTTTTTAGAAAGGCAACCAAGGCATTCACTTCATCATCGGTGAGACTGACCGGAACTATGTCAACATGCTCTCGGTATCGCTCCATTTCCAGGCGATCGTGCACGATGACGAAATCAACAGTCTGAAAACGCTCCTGATCCGGTAGAATGGCTGAACTTGGTTGCCAGTTTGCCAGACTCTCCGATGGGTTTGCGTGATGACGGATTATCGCCTCAAGCGCTGGGAAGGCCCCATTGTGGCCGTAGGGTGCCGTGAGTTCCACGTTGCGAAGTGATGGCGTCCTGAATCGATAAGCGTCCTCAAGCAGGTCTGTCTCCCCCATACGACCAACATCACGAATATGTGGATCAAATTTTCGTGTTCGACCCGGGCCAAAGGGCGGAATCGCCAAGGCATGGAATTGATGATCGGTAAACAGTTTGCCAGCGTGACAGAAACTGCAATTGCCCTTTCCAAAAAAGATCTTCATCCCCTCTTTTGCTTCGCCGGAAATCGCGTCATCATTTCCTGCAACGTAGTCGTCGAAGGGGCTATCATGGCTTCGCCACTCACCATTGATGAACTCGCCAATGGCGTTGGCCATGTGGACGATGGTTATGTCCTGAAATGACTGGACATCGTCGAAGGCTTCAACGAACAGGCTTTCATACTCGGATACGTCTCTGATTCTTGCAACGATCAAAGGCCAGCCATAATCAATTCGCTGATTGACCGCAGGGGCCACTTCATTGTCCTCAAGATTGCCGGCCATCTCGACCTCACCAACCAATGGAAACAGTGATTGAGCCGCTAGCAGCGAACTCAAGCCCTCCGGTAAAAACTCTTCAGCCGGTGTATTGAACTTGGTGCCGTAATAATCGTCAAGGCTGACTCGCCCATCATGGAACAAATGAAAGACTTCCCTGGCTCCAAGATTGAAGAGGGCTGGCGAGTTTCGTGACATGCGACGGTGGATGGCAGTATCAGCCCCCAGTGCTTTACGGTCTGCTCCTATCCCCTGACCCCCTTGACCTAGCCCTAGCGATACTCCATCGTTGCTGTGCAGGGAGTGATGATGACACGTCCCACAGGATATGTTCCTGTTGCCCGAAAGAATGGGATCATAGAACAGCAATCGACCGAGTTCAGCCTGAGACTCATCAAAAGGGAGAAAGTCATCTTTGCCCAGCGTCAGTTGACCTCTTTGTTCCACGCTGAGACGAAAATCCGAAGCTGGGCCTACGCTTGGTACAGCAAGCACCAACACTATGCTCAAAAATTGGGTAAAACCGAATCTGGATGTTGAACCGAATTGAAGGAAGCTTGAAACATGTGTTTTCAGTCCGTAAAAATTGCCTTGGCCGCCGTGTTTCTGGCCATTCCCAATCATGCCTTGGCCAATATTGAATATGCCAAGGACCTGATGGAGAACGACCTTTTTGAAGAGGCAATGCACGAACTTCTCCCTTATGCAAAGTCAGGCAACGCTGATGCTGAAGAACTTATTGGAATCATGTATGCATTGGGCTTGGGAGTTGAAAGGGATGACCAAAGAGCGTTCGAGTGGTACCTTCGTTCAGCCATGAAAGGTCATCCCGGGGCTCAATCGGGAGTTGGCTGGTACTATGAATCCGGTCGTGGCCTGCCTTCTCCCGATGTGATCCGCGCCTATCTCTGGTATACACTCTCGGCAATAGGCGGCGATCCAGACGCAGAATTGAGTCTTGAGTTTCTGATGACCCAAATGACTCTCGAACAAATTAGCCAGGGACAGAAAATGGTACAAGACTATCGCCCATGGATGTACCCCCTTCGGTAAATCAATTTGCCTCAAGCAGACCGCCCAAGGGTGTACCGAATCGCTTGAGTTCGCGAGTTTCTGGATCCACGATTGGCTCGAGGCTGTATTGGATGAGATAGGCTCGACGATTATGGGAGGTCGAGTTGCTGCCCGAGCTGTGCAAGGTCAAACTTGAAAACAGAACGAGCGACCCCGCCGCGCATGTCACCGAGATGCCGGGGCTGGAGCCGCTGTAACCGACGAGTTCCCTTGCATCCTCGTCCCAAGTATGCTCTTCCAGATAAGACTGCTTCTTCAAGTTTCGGGGCACGATTTTCAGGCACCCATTATCCAGGGTGATATCATCAAGCGCGATCCAGACGCTCAGATAGGGAGAATGATCGAACCCGACATAGGCGCCATCTTGATGCCACGCAAATCCGGCCCCTGTTTGGGGGCCCTTGACGACAAACTGCTCGTTGAACAAGTAAAATTCGGAGCCAAGAATTTTTGCGGCAGCCTTGGCAGGACTTCCCACGGTGACAAGACTCTCGACGGCGGCAAATTCTCTGTGCCGATGAGCCAGAAACCGACGGCGACTCCCCAAGCCAATCCTGTGCTTGCCATTGCCTCCATCATCGATTGGTTCGTCAAGCAAAAAATCGCACGTCCGACGGAGGGTCTCAAGCTCCTCTGCCTTGAGGCTCTCCGCGGCCACGAAATAGCCCTGCTCCTGAAAACTGTCCACAGAATCCTCTTTACTTGAACTCGGAGGGGCCAATTACGATTGGCCCCTTCCGCAAGCTGACGATTACTGAATAGCCGAAGCGTTCAAGCGATCGATTTCGGCCTTGGCGTCTTCTGCTGCCGCCACCAGAGCATCGAATACTTCTCTGCCACCGCGGACGTTCTCCTTGAACCAGTCATAGACCGGAGCAGCCGCGTCTTGGAACATTTTCTTCTCCTCGGGTGTCGGAACATAAATGGTTCCACCGATTTCGACAAATTCCTCGTAAGCCTGAATGGACTTTCGTTTGGGTGATGCAAAAGTCGCCTGTTGCAGTTCCGTAAAGCCATTGGCGACAACGGTACGAAGTTCTTCCGGCATCGACATCAGCTTTTCGTTGTTCATCCACCACAATGCGCCCATGTAGGCATGTCCGTCAAGCGTTACATATTTGAGCCCAGCGTCCGGGAACTTCATTCCCATGATGTCCGTTATGCCATTTTTTGAACCCTCGACTACACCGGTTTGCAGAGAAGTGAACAGCTCCGGCCAGGCAATCGGTGTCGGGCTGGCACCCAAGGCCTTGACCAGAACCTGTGGAAGTTCGGCATTGACAGTACGAATCTTCATTCCTTCCAAGTCGGACGGATTTTGTACAACCTTCACGGTATTGGCAAAATTGCGCCATCCACCTGTATTGCCAATCGTCATGAGGCGGATGGTGTCATTGGAATCTTCCAGCGTCTTTCGTCGAATGACGTCAACGAAATCGCCCATGAGCACCATCTCGGCTACGCGATCATCGCTCAGCAGATAGGGAAGATCAAAAATCTGTACATAAGGAAAGATGTTCGCGGCGCCGCCCGACGTCGAAATGTAGACATCTATGTTGCCTGATGAGAGCCCCTGAAGACATTCAGCACCACTGGCACAGAGCGTCGTTCCAGCAAAGATTTCAACTGTAACCATGCCGTTGGAACGGGATTCAACATAATCCTTGAACACAATGATGCCGTCATAGTCTTCATCGTTGAGGTCAGGGCCGACAACGGCACGCAGATTGTATTCAGCGGCAAAGGCCGAAGCGCTCAGCCACAATGCCAATCCCGCCAAGACAGAAAGAAATAATTTGATCGATTTAAACATTTATTTATACCTCCTGAAAAATGTGTCTGTACGCACAACCCCCAACCTCGTCTGCCGAATGGGCTGATTCTTACTGATCCTGTGTCCGCACAATTTGCGCCCGTGAATATATAAAATTTCCAAGATTGTGCAACTGCGAACGAGTCGGCCCATGTCACTTACGAGACAGGCTACCGAATAAATCCAAACAGTTCCGGGATGAACAGGGAGATGGGTGGAACAAAGGTTACCAGGAATATGACAACGACCTCAACGGCCAGGAATGGCAGAATTGTCTTGGCCAATGTCTCAACCCTGACCCCCGATATGCTTGAGGCCACGAACAGCACCAGCCCCATGGGAGGAGTGATCAGGCCCACGGTCAGATTCACGGACATGATAATGGCGAAGTGAACAGGATGTACGCCGAGATCCGCGAAGAGCGGTGCCAGAATTGGTCCAAGGATGATGATTGCCGGCCCGGCATCAAGAAACATCCCAACAATGAACAAAAGAATATTGATCAGAAAGAGCAGAACCAAGGGATTGGACGACAGGCCCAAGACCCATTCGGCGAGAATTTCAGGAAGGTGGCTCAGTCCGACTATGGCCTTGAAGGCCATGGCCGCCCCAACCAGCAAAAGGACCACGGTAGACGAAAGCGCGGCCCGACCCAAGACTTGCGGCAAGTCATGCCAGCTCATGGATTTCAACAGATAAATGCTGATCACCAAGGCATAGGCTACCGCCACCGCGGCAGCTTCGGTCGGCGTGAAGACCCCAGCCAAAATTCCTCCCAGTATGATCACGGGAGTCATCAATGGCAAGAAGGCCCGACCGGCAGCTTGAAACCTTTCCGTGGCCGGCGCTCTTTGAGAAGCCACCGGAAAATTATACTTGTGCGCCAGGTAGCGCGTCATCAACATCAGGCTGACTCCGACCATGATCCCGGGAATCATGCCCCCCAGAAACAGGGCCGCAACCGATTCACCCACGACATACGCGTATATGATCATGATGCCGGATGGCGGAATGATCGGGCCAATGACCGATGAAGCGGCCGTGACAGCGGCGGCGAAACGCCTTGAATAGCCGTTTTTCTCCATGGCAGGAATTAGCATTGACCCCAAAGCTGAAGTGTCCGCCACAGCTGAGCCCGAGAGACCAGCGAAGAGCATGGAGGACAGGATATTTACATGGGCCAGGCCACCCCTGAAATGTCCCATCATAACTTGCGAAAAATCGACCAGTCGACGAGTGATCCCGCCACTGTTCATGAGTTCTCCGGCCAGCATGAAAAATGGAATGGCCATCAGAGGAAACGAATCGATGCCGTTGTAAATGTTGCGGTAGAGGAAAGCGATGTCACGCTCTTGACCGATTCCCCACAGCACAATGCCCGGACCCGCCAGCATGGCGAAGAAGACCGGAACACCCAGAAAGAGAAGCACGAGAAAAAGAGGCAGGAACAATATGAGCATGAATCACTCCGCAGCAGTCACAATCTTGTCCCCGGGGGGCGGATATCGAACTCCGGGACGAATCAAGACATGAGCCTGCCGGATGACCAATTCGATTCCGACAAATAACATCAGGATGAACCCAAGCGGCAAGGACATGTATATCCAGGCCAGTTTCAGCTTGACTGTCTCAAGCCCGGCCAGTGACAGCGGTATTCTGAGGGAACTCGAATCAAAGAGCCACCCGCTGTTGACGTGCCTGTAAGCAAACGAAAGAGTTACGACGAGAGTGATGATACCGAGAACGAGAATGAAAAGGTTGAGCACGCCCCCAAAGAACGAACCCAATGAATCCTTGATGAAATCGATTGAAACCAGACTCCCCCAGCGAAATGCCGATGGTGCCACGAGACCCGTCATCCATAGCATGAAAAAACGGGCTGCTTCCTCAGGCCAAGGCAAGGCACTGTTAAGCACATACCGAAAGAAGACCTGTATCAGGATACAGATGACCATCGCAAAGAGCGCAAACAGGGCCAAGGTCCGGCACACAGAAAGCACTCGGGTCAGCACATTGCCATAAATCTTGACGACATCAGAAAATGCCATGAATCATCCTGCACCCAAGAGGGGTTTCATCGTATCGCGCTATCCATTCAGGTCATCCACATCAGCAATTGAGGAGTCTTACAACGGCAACCTTTGTTCGGCTAGCTCAATCCACCAGGAACAGCCGGCAGGAATGGCCTCGTCATTGAAATCGTACTCGGGATGATGAACCGGTGCCGTATCTCCGTTGCCGACCAGAATGTAGGCCCCGGGTCTCGCCATCAGCATGTAGGAGAAATCTTCAGCTCCCATGACCGACGGAGCATCCGGCAGCACATCGTCGGTCACACGCTTGGCAGCGTCAATGGCATACTGGGTCTCCGGCTCTGAATTGACCATCACGGGATAACCGTCTCGATAGTCGACTTGGGCTGTTCCACCAAACGACTGGGCTATTCCTCCGCTGATTGCCCTGATCCTTTCGGCTGCCAATTTCTTCGCGCCTTCATTCATCGACCGAACAGTTCCTTTCAGCATAACTCTTTGCGGAATCACGTTAAAGGTATCCGTGTCAGTCTTGAACGACGTGATCGAAACAACCAGCTCGTCCACCGGATCCCGGTTGCGAGACACTATGGACTGGATAGCGGTAACAATGTGACAGGCCAACAGTGTAGTGTCGACAGTCTCGTTCGGCTTGGCGGCATGACCCCCCTTCCCTTCAACATTGACTGTGAATGAATCAGCAGCCGCAAAGAATGGGCCAGATCTTATGGCAAAGTGCCCCGTTGGCAAACCGGGCATGTTGTGCATCCCGTATACCTCGGCAATGTCGAAGCGCTCCATGAGGCCGTCCTTGACCATGGCATCACCACCACCTCCTCCTTCTTCGGCGGGCTGAAAAATGACCGCAACCCGGCCGTTGAAATTCCTGTTTTCGGCCAGATACTTGGCAGCCCCAAGAAGCATGGCGGTATGACCGTCATGGCCACAGGCATGCATCACGCCATCATTTCTTGATGCGTAAGGGGCATTGGTGGCCTCCTTGATTGGGAGAGCATCCATGTCGGCTCGCAGCCCGATCGTTTTCCCCGATACGGTCTTGCAGCCGTCAATGATACCCACGACTCCCGTGCGGCCAATTCCAGCCACCACCTCATCACAGCCGAAGCTGGTCAATTTGTCCTTTATGATCTCGGCTGTTCTGACCGTATCATAGAGAAGTTCCGGATGAGCATGGATATCGCGACGCCATTCGCTGATTTCGGAAAGAAGTTCGGAAAATCGGTTCCTGATGGCCATAAAAAATTTTTCCGTCCAAAAAATTAACTGTGCCCAATTTCTATAAGTTATTTGTGAAACTTCCAAATGGTTTGTAAGAGATCGCAAGTTGTCTGCTGTTTTTCAGACTTGGAGGCATCACTGACAATGAGTATGATAAAGCTGGGGGCATGAGGTCGGATATCCCGACGAAGACCAGGTTGAATACTCGCACAGAAGCAATTTGATCGACCTGATCAGGTTGGTATGGTTTGCAGCATTGCTGCCTGCGGCATCACTCGATCATTGAGGAAAATTGATTTTGACAAGCGGACATATCGGCAGACGTAAGTTGTTGGCTGGTGCCACGGCCACCGTCTTGGCATCTCCGGTGATTCTGCATCCTGCAATTGTTCGACCGTTTCAGTTGAATGTCGCGTCGCTGTTTCCGGTTTCGGATGTCAGGCACCTTCACGCCGCCATGCACGAAGATCTGGTTCGGGCGGCCACAAGGGGAGACATTCGCTACGCGTACTATGATCAGGTTCCAGCAAGCGAATATGAAGTTCTTTTTCGCCAGATATCAGAACAAAACTACGATCTGATTGTTGCCGATGCGCAAGACTATCACGACATCGTTGCTAATATTGTGACTGATTTTCCGAGCCGATCATACTTGCTCAGATCATCGCGAACCATTTCGTCAAGCCACACGCAAATCGCCATTTTTGATGATCTTGTTCATGAAGCGTCTTATCTAGCTGGGATTATCTCCAGCGGATTCAGCCGGACAAAGACGATTGGATGCTTGGGCTCCTCACCTGCTCCGTCATCCAACCGCAATGTCAATTCCTTCATTCAGGGAGCCAAGGAGATCAATCCAGACATCAGGGTTGTCGTCGACTCGTTGGATTCAAATCCTGACGACACGGCCATCAACACGAAACTGGACTTTCAACTCGGGCAGGGTGTAGATATTGTCTATGCCGAAAAAGTGGACACGGAACACGCCCTTGACAAGCGGAACATAAAATTTGTTGGCAACGTGTCGGACCGTTTCGAAACCTATCCCCAGTCGCAGGTTACCGCTACCCTGTGGTATTTTCGACCCATCTTGCATCAGAGCCTTAAGAGAATGCGCGAAAACAGTTTTCGGTCGAGCAGTCTGAACGATTATTCGGGGCTGCGCCATGGCGGCAGTTCGCTTGCTCCCTTGCGCCACAACGTAGTTGATGTTCCCGAGGATGTACTGGAACGTGCGGCACGGCGCTATTCTGAAATTCACTCGGGCACTTTTGTCATTGCCAAGGTTGAAATGCCGCCCGTTTCAGATTTCTAGAGGGACTGTGATGCTGGATTTGCTTGTTTCGAGCGGCACATTGCCAGATGGCCGGAACTGTGACATCGGAATCGTTGGCGACCGAATTGTTGCGGTTCAGCCCAAGATCGATGCTCAGGCCCTGAGGGTCCACGATGCAACGGGCTGTCTAATCTCCCCTCCGTTCGTGGATCCACATTTTCATATGGATGCCACCCTGTCGCTCGGCTGGCCACGCCTCAACGAGTCCGGCACCTTGCTGGAAGGCATCGAGCTCTGGGGCGAACTCAAATCACAGATCACGCCTGAACAAGTCAAGGAAAGAGCCCTGAAATACTGCGACTGGGCTGTTGCACAAGGATTGCTGGCGATTCGAACTCACGTCGACATATGCGATGACAGGCTGCTGGGCCTAAGAGCATTGAAGGAGGTTCAAAGTGCGGTAAAACCCTATCTCGAATTGCAGCTGGTCGCGTTCCCCCAAGATGGCCTGTTTCGTTCGCAGAGTGGGGTTGAACGGATGCATCAGGCGGTGAAGTTGGGGGTGGATGTTGTCGGCGGCATTCCCCATTTTGAGCGCACAACGGACGACGGCAACCGATCCATCACGACATTGTGTCAACTGGCCGTGGAGCACGACCTGCCTGTTGACTTGCATTGTGACGAGACTGATGATCCCCATTCCAGACATATCGAGCACCTGGTTAAGGAGACCATTCGCTTTGGCTTGCAAGGACGCTCGACTGGCTCCCATCTGACATCCATGCATTCGATGGACAATTATTATGTGTCAAAACTTCTGCCCATGATTGCCGAAGCCGGTACTGCCGTCATACCAAATCCGCTTATCAATATCACCTTGCAGGGTCGACACGACACATACCCGAAGCGTCGTGGACTCACTCGAGTGCCGGAAATGCTCGAACGGGGCATTCTTGTTGGATGGGGTCAGGATTGCGTCATGGATCCATGGTACCCCTTCGGTTCCGCCGATATGCTGGATGTTGCTCACATGGGCCTGCATATTGCCCAGATGACAAGTCCGAAGGAGATTGATCAGTGCTTCAGGATGATAACTCACTCCAACGCCCAGATCATGGGTCTGAGCGACTATGGCTTGACCCAAGGAGCTCAAGCCAGCCTGGTCGTGCTTGACGCGGCCAATCCTCAGGAAGCCATTCGTCTGAGGGCCGATCGGTTGCTGGTTGTGTCCAAGGGAAAAATTGTGGCTCAGAAGACCAAGAGCAAGACAAACCTCCATCTCTCGCACCGATCGACCTGCGTCGATCTGCGACATGTTTTCTGATGGTTGACGCAAAGCCAAATCGGCTGCGGACGGCCGGTCTTGTCATTGTGTTCGATTTTGTCGATGCCCTAGGTTTGCTGGCTCAAGACAAGGCTCAGAGAATTGACCGTTGTCTTTCTTTTGCAATTCGATATTACGGTTATTGGCTTGCGAACCGGATGCTACGAACAGCCTAACAACATCGCAGCTGCATTGATGCCGGATGACAATGAGAATAGACGCACACCATCATTTGTGGAATCTTCAGGATGTCCATTACCCTTGGCTGATGGAAAAGGGCATCAAGAGGTTTTTTGGTGACCCACAGCCCATCCAGAGGAACTACCTGATAGACGAATTCGCTGCCAGCGCGCGCGAATCAGGTTTCCATGCCTCCGTTCATGTTCAGGTCGGTGCCGAGAGCGGCTACGAAGAAGCCCGCTGGATACAAGAGGTGGCTGATGCTAGTCCTGATTGGCCCATGGTGCAGGTTGCGTTTTGCGATCTGACCTCCAAGCACGCCGAATCGGAATTGTTGCGACTTAGACAACTTTCCACTGTTGTCGGAATTCGGCAGATCGTTGGCCGTTCTCAAGCTGAAGACAGTCGATCAGGAACCCATACACTTGTATCGAGCTCAGCATTCAAAAACGGATTGCGCATTGTCGAGCAGCTGGGACTTTCATTCGACCTTCAACTTGTTCCTTCACTTTTTGATTCGGTAATTGAATTGTTTTCAGACCTTCCTGAACTGGAAGTGGTCCTGTGCCATGCCGGATCTCCGACAAGCCATCAAGGGAAAGACTTTGACGACTGGAAACGAGGAATCGCTCGATTCGCCGCCCGGCCCAAGACTCTGTGCAAGATTTCAGGATTGCCGATGTTCTTTGGCCGACCGAATCGTGACACATTTGACCCAGTCATCAAATGTTGCTTGTCGGCATTTGGCCCAAAGAGATGCATGTTTGGTTCCAATTTTCCTGTCGACAGCCTTTATGCCTCCTACAGTGAATTGATGCAAGCATACGAGACGTGCGTGCCCACTTCATTCCACAACGATGTCTTTGGCCAAACCGCTCATGCTTTCTACTTCGACCGAAGACAGCGATTTCAATGATCTTGCAGAAAATTGCTATATGATCGTTCTTGAAGACTTGACTTGATTGGAGAACTTGCCCGCCATGTTTGCAACATGAAGTCATTTTCAAATTGGGACCGCCGGTCTCGATCTGGCGGCCATGAAGTGTCGGGGGCAAGAGTTTGTGTCTTCTGAGGGACCTGCTGTTCTCAGCGTAAAGAATCTCAAAGTCCGCTTCGGCACAAGTTCGGGGCACGTTCATGCCGTCAATGACATTGACTTCAGCCTCAGTTCCGGCGAACTTCTCGGCGTGGTGGGCGAATCGGGATCTGGCAAGTCCGTCACCATGATGTCGCTCCTAGGCTTGCTCCCTTCTCCACCAGCCCAGATCGCAAGCGGTGAAGTTCTCTTTGAGGGTCGAAATCTGCTGAATTGCAGTCAGAAAGAACTCCGGGAAATACGAGGCCGCAGCATTGGCATCATATTTCAAGATCCTTTGACCTCGTTAAACCCCGTGTTTACAGTTGGTTTTCAACTCATGGAACCGCTGCGCAAGCACATGGGGTTGAGCAAATCGGCGGCACGCAGCCGGGCCATGGAACTTCTTGATCTTGTCGGAATTTCTGATCCGAAGCGGCGACTGGGTGATTACCCCTACCAGTTTTCAGGCGGCATGCGCCAACGGGTCATGATTGCGATTGCCTTGGCATGTGACCCTAAGATATTGATCGCCGATGAACCCACGACGGCACTTGATGTGACGATCCAGGCCCAAATTCTTGAACTGATCCGGAACCTCAGACAAAAGATGGGCATGGCCATCATATGGATTACCCATGATCTGGGAGTCATTGCCGGCATAGCAAATCGAATCATCGTCATGTATGCGGGTCAGATTGTTGAACAGGCGCCCGTTGATAAAGTCTTTTATGATCCTCGACATCCATACACCAAGGCCCTGCTTACGACCATTCCGACCATCCGTCGTGAGCGGGCGAGCCGGCTGAATACAATTCGGGGCCAGGCGGCGACACCCTTGGCAGAACCGCAGTTTTGCTCGTTTTCTTCGCGTTGCCCTCTTGCCTTTGATCAATGCACTTCAAAAAGGCCCGTTCTGAAGAACAGAGGGCCCAATCACTATGCCGCTTGCCACCTACTGGATCTGAATCATCCCGATGACTGAAGCCCATACCTCACACTCTCCGCTTGTCGAAATCCGGAATCTGCAAGTCTACTTTCCCATTCTGGCCGGCATTTTCCGGCGCAAGGTCGGCGATATCAAAGCGGTCGACAATGTATCCCTGAACATTTACCCCGGAGAAACTCTCGGTCTGGTTGGCGAATCGGGCTGTGGCAAGTCGACAATCAGCCGGGCTCTCCTCAGGCTCAATCACATCACCGGCGGCATGGTTCGCATCAAGGGTCAGGACATAACGAACGCCGACCAGCGGGAAATTCGAAAACTCCGCCCGGCCATGCAGATGATATTCCAGGATCCGCAGGAATCCTTGAATCCGCGCATGAATGTCTACTCAATCATTTCGGAGCCCTTGCGCGAACATCTGTCTCTATCCAGCACCGAACGCAAGGAGCGTGTTTTTTCGCTCATGGATGCCGTGGGGCTCAATCGGGATTCCTACAGCCGCTTTCCACACGAATTTTCCGGCGGTCAAAGACAGAGAATTGGCATAGCGCGTGCCTTGGCCTTGAGTCCTGAACTTGTCATTTGTGATGAGCCGATCGCGGCCTTGGACGTATCAATCCAGGCCCAGGTCGTCAACCTTCTGGAAGATCTGCAGGACGACAGAAACCTGACCTACCTGTTTATCAGCCATGATCTGGGAATGGTTCGACATATCGCCACTCGAGTGGCCGTAATGTATCTGGGTCAGATTGTGGAACTGGCCGCCGCAGAGGACATATACTCTGCCCCCTTGCATCCGTACACCGAAGCCTTGCTGTCAGCCGTGCCCGAGGCTGATCCGCAGATTGAACGGGAGCGGCAGGCCATTGTTCTGAAGGGCGATGTGCCGTCACCGGCAAACCCGCCCAAAGGATGCAATTTTTGCAACCGATGTCCCAAGGCACTCGATATGTGCTTTGCAGTTGAACCGACGCTTGAAGAATTTTCAGGGCGCCACGTCTCATGCCATCTCTACACAAATCCGTCCGGCTCAGGTATAGAGTCGGACATGTGATCTTATCTTTAAGCAAAGAGGAAAAAATGAAAAAGCTATGTTTGTGTTTTACTGCCTTGATAGGTCTCGGCATTGCCACAGCCTCGCTGGCCGAGCGCGGTTCCTCGGGTCATGTCAACATCCTGTTTTGGCAGGCGCCGTCGATCATGAATCCCTACCTTTCGGGCGGCACGAAAGAAATTGAAGCCGGTTCTATGGTTATTGAGCCCCTGGCTCGGTACGATCAAGACGGCAACTTGGTCCCCTGGCTGGCTGAGTCCATACCCACCCTTGAGAATGGAGGCGTGTCGGAGGACCTAACTTCCATAACCTGGACGCTGCGTCCGGGACTTCTTTGGTCTGATGGCACTCCTGTTACAACTCAAGACATTCTGTTCACTTATGAATATTGCACGCATCCGGAAGGGGGCTGTACTCGACTGGCCAATTTTGAAGGGATTGAATCTTTTGAAGCTCTTGATGATCGAACCGTCAAAATCACCTACGGAGCCCCCAAGCCCTTTCCCTATCTGGCGTTTGTCGGATCGACCGTTCCGCTGTTGCAGAAGAAGCAGTTTCAAAACTGCATGGGGCCCGACGCTCCAGGCTGCAGCGAGCAAAACTTCCGGCCTGTCGGTACGGGCCCGTTTGTCGTAAAGGAGTTTCGACCCAACGATGTCATTCTGCTGGAAGCCAATGAAAACTACCGCTTCCCGGACAAGCCGGGTTTTGCCACGATCACTTTCAAAGGCGGTGGCGATGCCGCTGCAGCAGGACGTGCCGTACTCGAGACGGGAGAATTCGATTACGCCTGGAACTTGCAGCTTCCCCCGGCAATTCTCACGCAAATGGAAGCCCAGGGAAAGGGCAAGGTCGTTTCGTCCTTTGGCACCGCCGTTGAACGAATCATGGTCAACATGACAGATCCTGATCCCAGTCTGGGTGATGAGCGATCGACTTTGGCCTATCCCCATCCCTTTCTGAGCGATATCAATGTACGAAAGGCCCTCTCTCTGGCCATTGATCGAAACATCTTGAATGAAATCGGCTATGGAGTGACCGGAAAACCGGTCTGCAATGTTCTTCCTGCCCCAGCCATTTATGCCTCAACGGCCAATGATGACTGTCTGATTCAGGACATTGCCGGGGCCAACCAATTGCTTGATGATGCAGCTTGGGTGATGGGATCTGATGGGGTTCGGACAAAGGATGGAATGCGGCTATCAGTTCTCTTCCAAACCTCGACCAACGCCGTTCGCCAGGACTTCCAGGCACTGATCAAGCAATGGTGGTCGGAAATCGGCGTGGAAACCGAGTTGCGGAACATTGACGCATCTGTCTTTTTCGGCGGCGACCCGGGCAACCCAGACACATTCCAGAAGTTCTATGCCGATCTGGAAATGTATACCAACATTTTTGAAGGAACGGATCCAGAAGTGTACATGGTTTCCTGGACATGCGGTCTGGAACCGTCGCCTCAGACAGACTGGCAGGGGATCAATATTCCACGATACTGTGACGAGGATTATGACGCCTTGTTTGAAGAACTTCGAGTCACCGGTCAATTGAACCGACGAGTCGAGTTGTCCAAGGCCATGAATGACAAGCTGATGCAGGAATACATCATCATTCCGTTGATTCACAGAGGGCGCGTTTCGGCTCACTCAAACACCTTGGGAGGGGTCAAGCTGAACACTTGGGACGCTGAAATTTGGAATATCGCGGACTGGACAAGGCTGCAGTAATTCACCCTTCCACCAACTGGACCATTGATACTTCGGGGTGGGGATGTTTCACTACACCATCAGACGGACCCTGCTGGCCATCCCCACCCTTTTTCTCATCAGCCTGGTCATATTCCTGATCCTGGACTTGGCGCCGGGCGACCCGACGGCCCAGTTGCCCTTGACCATTCCTCCTGATGTTCGGGAAAAAATCAGGCTGGCCCTGGGGCTTGGAGAACCCTTTCACGTTCGTTTCCTGCTCTGGCTGGAGCAGTTTTTTATCAATGAACCCCTCCACTTTCTCAGCGAGGTTTCGGGACTTGATTTTTCCGGTGATCGCCAGAGGGTCATTTCTTGGCAATCCCGTTCACCCGTCATGGATATCGTCATGCAGCGCATTCCACAGACGCTCTGGGTCGTCGGCATGTCCTATGTCCTCGGCGTCTTGATCGCCATTCCAATCGGGATCATTTCTGCCTATCGCCAGTACAGCTGGTTTGATCAGATCGGAACATTCATCTCCATGGTCGGATTTTCCATTCCGACCTTCTTCTCGGGCGTTCTGCTCATCGTCATCTTTTCAGTGCATCTGGGCTGGTTTCCCTCCATTTATGATACGACCCATCAAGTGACAGATTGGCACAGCCTTGTGTTTCAGATCAAGCAGATGATCATGCCCACGACAGTTCTCGGTCTTTACAACGCCGCCCAAATCAGCCGTTTCATGCGGGCATCAATGCTTGACAACCTGAATCAGGATTATGTTCGGACAGCGCGAGCCAAGGGCCTGACTGAGCGCGTCGTGTTGCTGGTGCACGTTCTCAGAAACTCCATGATTCCGGTTGTCACGGTCATTGCTCTTGGCGTACCAACCGTATTCGGCGGAGCCATCATCACCGAACAGGTATTCAAGGTAAACGGATTGGGGCAGCTTCTGATCACGGCCATTCAAGCCAACGACCTTCCCATGGTGCAAACGCTGACATTCATTTTTGCCGTTCTCATAGTGGCCTTTAATCTGATTGCGGACATACTCTATGGCATTCTGGACCCCCGTATCCGCTATGAGTGACGCTTCTGTGCCGTCAAGCACGCAGCCGTCTTCCCAGTGGAAACTTATCTGGGACCAGTTCAAAACCCACAAAGGGGCCTTGACTGGCGGAGGCTTTTTTCTGTTCACCATTGTGGCCGTGTTCGTGGGACCGTTGTTTTGGACCCTTGATGCTCAGTATGCCGACATTTTGAATCGCAATCAGGGGGTGAGTCTTGCCCACCCGTTTGGGACAGATCAATTGGGACGGGATTCGTTGGCCCGGATTCTCATGGGCGGCAAAACCACTTTGGCCGTTGGCATCACGGCGATGCTGCTGTCTTTGGTGCTTGGCACCCTCGTGGGTGTTCTGGCCGGCTTCTTCAAGTTTCTGGATGGGCCTCTCATGCGTTTTACCGACCTGTTTCTGGCTCTGCCGATCTTGCCGTTGCTGCTGGTCGTGATCCTGCTGTTCCGGGAGCCTCTGAGAACAACCTTTGGTCCCGAGAGCGGCATCTTCATTTTGATCGTCTTCGTGATTGGAATAACGAGCTGGATGCAAACTGCACGAGTGGTTCGCGGTGATGTGCTGACCATCAAGGAACGCGAATTCGTCTTGGCCGCCCAATCAATCGGAACCCCTTCAAGTCGTATCGTTCTTCGCCATATCCTGCCTAACGTGCTGTCACCCATAATGGTCTCGGCGACAATCGGAGTGGCCAACGCGATCATCACCGAATCGGCACTTTCCTTCCTTGGGCTAGGGTTTCCCTCAGACTTTCCAACTTGGGGACGTCTGCTGTACGATGCCACTGATTATCTTCAGCACTACCCGGAACGAGTCCTGTGGCCGGGCATCGCGATTTCACTGACGGTGCTGTCGGTCAATTACCTGGGAGACGGGCTACGCGATGCGCTTGACCCGAGGATCCGGGGGCGCTAGAATCGCCGAACGGCTAAATGCTCCCTTCCAATCGGCAATCCAATCAATTCAGCAAGGCCAAGAGCTTGTTGACGGATGCCTTGGCATCACCGAAGAACATGCGGGTGTTTTCGCGGTAGAACAGTGCATTTTCGATACCGGAGTATCCTGTTCCCTGACCCCTCTTCGAAACGATGACCTGCTTGGCTTTCCAAACCTCTAGAACAGGCATTCCGGCTATCGGCGAACTTGGATCTTCTTGTGCCGCCGGATTGACAATATCGTTTGAGCCAACAACGATCACGAGATCCGTTTGTGGAAAATCATCGTTAATCTCATCCATTTCCAACACAATGTCATAGGGAACCTTGGCTTCGGCCAAAAGGACGTTCATGTGTCCCGGCAACCGTCCAGCGACCGGATGGATGGCAAAGCGAACCGTCTTTCCTCGAGCGCGCAGTTTTTGGGTCAGTTCACTGATCGCCCCCTGAGCCTGAGCCACCGCCATCCCATAACCCGGGACAATGACGATGCTGTCAGCATCGTCAATCAGACTGGCCGTACTCTCAGGGTTGATGGCGACCTGCTCGCCGCTGATTGCTTGCGATGCTTCTCCACTCCCTCCAAAACCTCCAAGAATCACGCTCACGAAATGCCGATTCATGGCCCGACACATGATGTAGGACAGAATGGCACCCGATGATCCAACCAGTGCACCGGTTACAATCAGGAGATCGTTGCCTAAGGTGAAGCCTATGGCGGCGGCGGCCCAGCCAGAATAGGAGTTGAGCATTGACACGACAACCGGCATGTCGGCACCGCCGATCCCCATGATAAGCAGGATGCCAATGATGCCGGCAAGAACAGAAACAATGATCAGGTAATCGATCCCACTCGCACTGGCATAGTACAGATATCCCGAAGCCACGCAGGCAAAAAGGAGACCCAGATTCCAGAGATGACCCCCTGGCAGCCTGACCGGTCTGCTTGTCAAACGTCCGGCGAGCTTGCCAAAGGCGATGACCGATCCGGTGAACGTGATTGCTCCAATGAATATACCCAGAAGCACCTCTATTTTCAGGATGTTTACCTCAACTGGATCTTTCTCAAGCAGCTTCTTGGCAAATCCGGCAAGGTCATCGGAGTCCGCGATCAATTGGACACTCTCGAGGGCAATCTGGGCGTTCAGTCCGATAAAGACGGCCGCCAGCCCGACAAATGAATGAAGGGCCGCCACAAGCTGTGGCATACCTGTCATCTCGACCCTGTGGGCAACAATCAAGCCCACTACGGCACCAACGAGCATGGCCAGACCGAGAATCTCGGCATTGCGGATGCCAAGAATTTCACCCTCGTGGACCAGAGCGATCCCTCCTATGGTTGCGGCGACGGCCACGGCCATTCCGACAATGCCGTACCAGATGGCCCGCTTGGCCTTTTCCTGATTGGATAACCCGCCCAGGGCCAGGATAAACAATACGGAAGCGGCGATGTAGGATGCGGTCAGCAAACCATCGTACATGACAGGCTTACCTCCTAGCTTTTTTGGAACATGGCCAACATTCGGCGCGTTACGTAGAAACCGCCGACAATGTTGATCGTGGCAATTAACACGGATATTGCAGCCAGCGCCAGAACGGCAACGTTCAGTGAGCCAATCTGGAGCAGGGCCCCAATAATGATGATTCCTGATATCGCATTGGTAACCGACATCAGCGGGGTGTGCAGCGAATGACTGACATTCCATATCACTTGGTATCCCACAAAGCAGCTCAGCACAAAAACAACGTAATGCTGCATAAAGCTCGCAGGCGCAACCAGGCCAAGAAGCACAGTGATCAGCCCCCCTGCGATCAAGATCAGGACCTGCCGCTGGGTGTTCCGCCGAAACGCCTTCTGCTCCGCATCTCGTAATTCTTCTGGCGTCAAGACCGGGCTTGGAGCCGAAGTTTTTTGCGCGATGGCCTGTGTCGCGGGCGGAGGAGGAGGAAACGTTATTGCACCATCATGGGTCACCGTGCTGCCACGGGTCACGTCATCATCCATGTCAATCACCGGAATGCCATTCTTTTCGGGTGTCAGATCGCTTAGCATGTGAAAGACGTTGGTTGCGTAAAGCAAGGATGACTGGGTCGCCATGCGAGAAGGCAGGTCCGTGTACCCAATTATGGCCACCCCGTTTGCAGTCTTCGTCATCTTGCCCGTCTCGGTCAGTTCGCAGTTGCCGCCCTTTTCAGCCGCCAAGTCAACAATGACGGAACCAGGCTTCATGGCCAGAACCATGTCCTCCAACCACAGTTTTGGGGCTCCAACGTTCGGAATGAGTGCCGTCGTTATAACGATGTCAACCGCCGGCGCTACAGCACGAAAAAGTTCAAGTTGCTTGACTCGAAATTCGGGAGACGACGGCTTAGCGTATCCGCTGGCTCCGCTTGCGTCCTCCTCGAAATCAAGAAAAAGGAAACTGGCTCCCATCGATTCAATTTGCTCGGCAACTTCGGGTCGAACGTCAAAGGCTTCGACGATGGCTCCCAATGCGACGGAAGTGCCAATTGCCGAAAGTCCGGCAACACCGGCGCCAATGACCAAAACCCTGGCCGGAGGAACCTTTCCGGCGGCCGTAACCTGACCCGTGAAAAAACGTCCAAATGCATTCCCGGCTTCAAGAACGGCACGATATCCGGCAATGTTGGCCATGGATGAGAGGGCATCCATCTTTTGCGCCCGGGAAATCCGTGGAACCATGTCCATGGCAAGGATGGACAGCCTTTGATTTTTGCCCAATTCAAGAATGTCTTCCCGCTCAGTCGGATAGATGAACGAAATCAATGTCTTGTCTGAGCCGATCAGAGACGTCTCCTTGGTCGTGGGTGGATTGACCTTGACAATGATGTCGGCCTGATGCCAGAGTTCTTGCGGAGATTCGACTACCGTTGCCCCAGCCTGAAGATAGGCTGCATCATCAAAGCCGGCCTTTCGGCCGGCCTTCGATTCCACAACGACATCATAGCCGAGATGCATGATTCGCTTTGCCGAATCCGGCGTGATCGCGACCCGAGTTTCGCGACTCTGCACCTCTCTTGGTGCTCCAACCTTCATGTCAGTACCTTGCCTTCTTGATCCAACCGGCCTTTTTTGTTCAATTCCGAGTATACTCAGTACATAACATTTGAACCAAAAAATGGTTCGCTGGAATCTTCGGCGGCCAAACTATCATAAGCCGATGCGAAATACTCGCAGCGTTTAGAGGGTGTTCATACATTCAGTCAACACGAAATTGCATGACCGAGCCATCTCTTCAGAATCTCCATACCCTGATTACTGGGGGAGGAACTGGCATTGGCCTGGCCACGGCAACCGAGCTGGCACGACACGGAGCAAACGTTACAATATGTGGCCGAAATCTGAATCGGCTTGAATCTGTGTCCCAGGACAAGCGTTTCTTCGCCGTCCAAATGGATGTGACGATTGAAGACAGCGTCAGGCAAGCCATCGACAAGGCCGTAGAACGCTATGGCAATATCGCCATTCATGTTGCCAATGCTGGCATAGCCGAGGGCAAACCGTTCATGGCCATTGAACACGATGACTGGAGAAGAATCATGGCAACCAACCTGGACGGAGCCTTTCTGACAATTCAAGCCGCCCTTGAATCCATGCACAGGGGGACTTGGGGGCGGATCATCGCCATTTCGTCTGTGGCGGGTCTGCGTGGTCTGAAGGGGGCAACGGCCTACACCGCCTCGAAGCACGGCCTCATTGGCTTGATACGGGGTATTTCCGAGGAATTTCTGCATTCGGGAATTACCGCCAATGCCATCTGTCCAGGCTATGTCGATACGCCGCTGGTTTCCCGCAACATAAAATCCATTGCCAAAGAACTGAACATCGCTCCCAAGGACGCCCGAGCCAAGTTACTCAGACTCAACCGGCATCATCGAATGATTCGGCCCGAAGAAGTCGCCAATTGTGTGTCGTGGTTGTGCCGTCCAGGTTCAGAAAGCATCAACGGCCAAACGATACCCGTTACTGGCGGTCATGTGTAGCATCACTCTGTTCTCTTTGCCACGCACCGGCTGTCAAGAGGTCTGGATTCGTGTCTCGGTCGAATGATCGAAAAGGTAGATGGCCCGATCGTCAAAAAGCAGGTTGACTGGCGTCTTAGACGATGTCGTACCCTCACCTCGGGTCTCGACAACAATCTTTTCCATCGTCGGGGTCATCAAGTAATCGTATGTCACACCGCCCAGCTTTTCCGACAGTTCCGTTACAAGATTCGAAGCGCCCGGTTCGATCGCAAGATCCTGCGGACGCAACCCGACAATGACGGGAGTGCCTTCGGTCGGAAGGTCTGCCTGCACTTTATGAACTTTTTCGCCGAGAGCGTTGATTTGAATCCCGTTTCCCTGAACCGTACCCGTTAGAAAATTCATGCTCGGGGAACCAATGAAACCAGCCACAAACTTGTTGGCCGGGTTATTGTACAACTCCATCGGAGAGCCGAACTGCTCCACGACGCCATCTCTCAGGACAACGATCTTGTCAGCCAGTGTCATGGCCTCAACCTGATCATGGGTGACGTATATCATCGTGACATCCATCTCGTTGTGCAGGCGGGCGATTTCGACACGCATCTCCACTCGCAGCTCAGCATCCAGGTTGGACAACGGTTCATCAAACAGAAACACCTCAGGGCCCCGAACAATGGCCCGACCAATGGCCACTCTTTGTCTTTGACCGCCCGAAAGCGCTTTGGGTTTTCGATGAAGGTAATCGGTCAACTTGAGAGTGTCGGCGGCCTCCGAAACTTTCCTGTTGATCTCAGCCTTGGGCACCTTGTTCATCTTGAGGCCGAAACCCAAGTTCTGTTCAACCGTCATGTGAGGATAAAGGGCATAGGTTTGAAACACCATTGCAATGCCGCGCTCGGCGGGATCAACATGCGTCACATCCTGTTGCCCGATGCTAATGCTGCCTTGGGTTGTCTCTTCCAGACCGGCAATCATTCTCAACAAGGTCGATTTGCCACATCCGGAAGGCCCCACAAACACGCAAAGTTCGCCCTCATTTATCACCAGATCGATCCCGTGGATGACTTCAACCTCACCGTAGTTCTTGTAAACCGACTTCAAAGTTACACCAGACATTTATCCTTCCCTAAAATGACGCGATCGACCGCAAAATCCGCTCCACGTCGGCACGCTCAGAGCGCTCACATTCACTTACAACCATACCCCCTCATCCGGTCAGATTCGTTCCCTTGCCATGAGGAAAAGGCTTGTTTCAACCCAATCCTGAAACTTTTGCAATGACCAGACTGAACACCGGAACCCTTCAGTTGACAGATTTCAACGATTCTGGATCTTTCCATACACTTCCCACACAGCCTTGCGTAGATGCTCTTGTCGTATTTCTCATTTGAACTGGACGCCAAACACGCTATTGTAGGCTCTGCTAATTTACATTGTAAGGAGTGAAAATGAAATCGAAGATTATGAAACTATTCACCGTCATGGCGTTCCTGGTTCTTGGAACCTCGATGTCAGCAAGCGAGTTGATTATCAACACGGATACCTCGGACCCGGCCCCCAAAAAGGCGTTTGAGGAACTGATTGAGGGCTTCAAGGCTGAAAATCCCGATATCGAAGTGACTTGGAATCTTTTCGATCACGAAGGGTATAAAACCTCCATACGGAACTTCCTGACTGCAGAAGCTCCGGACATTGCCAACTGGTACGCGGGAAACCGCATGCTGCCATATGTGAATGCCGGCCTCTTCGAGCCGGTCGATGATGTCTGGGAAGCTGAAGGATTGAAGGAATCATTGAAATCGGCCCTGCCTTCCATGACCATTGACGGCCAAATTTGGGGTGTGCCCTACACCTACTATCAGTGGGGTGTGTATTATCGCAAGGACATTTTCGAGGATCTGGGAATTGCCGTTCCAACCAACTGGGATGAATTCAAGCAAGCCGGAATGACGTTGATCGAAAACGGGATTACACCCATCACCATCGGCACCAAGTACCTTTGGACTGCCGCCGGCGTGTTCGACTACATCAACCTGCGAACCAACGGCTATCATTTCCACATGGCGTTGACTCAAGGGCAAGTCGCTTGGACTGATTGCCGTGTTCGCACCACCATGGAGAACTGGAAGGAAATTATTGAGGCTGGATTCTTCCTGGAGAACCATGCCGCTTACACTTGGCAGGAAGCTCTAGCACCCCTGGCCAACGGCGAGGCGGCCATGTATGTCATGGGCAATTTTGCCGTTGCACCTTTGCGGGCAGCCGGCTTGACCGATGATCAGCTGGACTTCTTCCAGTTTCCGATGATTACGCCGTGGATTCCTGTCGCCGAGGAAGCACCCACAGATACGGTTCACATTCCGGCCAATGCCAAGAACAAGGACAACGCTCGGAAATTCTTGGCCTACATTGCTCGGGCCGATGTGCAGACGCAAGTCAACAAGACCTTGGAACAACTTCCGATCAATTCTGGTTCCGAGGTACTTGACGACAAGTTTCTGAACGCCGGTTTCAGCATGCTGTCGGCTGCGGAAGGCGGCATAGCCCAATTCTTTGACCGAGATGCTCCGGCTGAAATGGCTGAAGCCGGAATGCAGGGCTTTCAGGAATTCATGGTCAAGCCAGAGAGGCTGGATGACATTCTTGAGCGCCTGGAAAAGGCTAGGCAAAGAGTCTATCAGTAATACGTCATCGGACACTACAGCCTCGGCTGTAGTGTCCATTCACCCTTCGGATCACCAATGCGGGCATTTGGCATTTCTCAGAGAACTCTGGCTCCGTGGCTGTTTCTTGCCCCTGGAGTGTTTCTGTTTCTGATATACGTCATCATTCCGATCTTTCAGTCCATCAACATTTCCTTCTATGAATGGGATGGCCTTGGCGAGCGGACTTATATCGCCTTGGGCAATTACATCGAACTGGTCGACGACGACGCTTTTTATACGTCACTCAAAAACAACGTCATCTGGCTGGTTCTGTATTTACTGGCTATCCCGGCCGGTCTGTTCTGTGCCCTGTTCTTGAATCAGACCGTTTGGGGCATCCGACTTTACAAGTCGCTTTTCTTTTTTCCTTTCGTCATCAGTCAGGTTGTTGTGGGACTGGTCTTCAGCTGGTTCTATGATCCTACATACGGCCTGATGAACATCATTCTCAACAGTCTGGGCTTCGAGTCGATTCCGGTGCTGGCGGATGAACGATATGTCACCTATGGCATTATCGTTGCCGGACTGTGGCCCCAGACGGCTTACTGCATGATTCTGTATCTGACAGGGCTGAACGCCGTTGATCCCGAACAAATAGAAGCGGGCCGGCTGGACAATGCCAAAGGCTGGAAAATGCTTTGGTATGTCGTGCTCCCCCAACTCAAGCCGGCGACCTTCATTGCCGTCGTGGTCACGGTCATTGGCGCCTTGCGGTCCTTCGACCTCGTTTCAATCATGACCAAAGGCGGGCCATGGGGTTCGAGTCGGGTCTTGGGCTATTACATGTACGAGAAGGCCTTTTCGGAGTACGGATTTCGCATGGGGTACGGGGCCGCGATTGCCGTTGTTCTGTTCCTGATCATGATGGTTTATATCGGCGGATTTCTCTACAAGATGTACCGCGACGAGAAAGGGTACTAGATGTTCCCAACGCCGATCGAAAGACAGCCCCCTTCCCTTCAGTGGCTTTACAAGGTCGTCTTGCCCATTTCGCTGATCATCTGGCTCCTTCCGCTCATCGCCGTATTCTTGACATCGCTTCGATCAGCGGGGGACATTACGACCGGAAATTACTGGGGATGGCCGACTTCAATCAATTTTATCGCTAATTATTCGTCGATTTTTGAAAACACGCCTCTGGGCCAGTATCTTTTCAACAGTTTTCGGGTATCGATACCCACCGTCATCGGGGCTGTTGCCCTTTCTTGCATGACTGGCTTTGCCTTGGCCGTCTATCGGTTCCGCCTCAACCTGCTGGTATTTTTCATGTTCATTGCGGGCAATTTCGTTCCCTTTCAAATCCTTATGGTACCGGTTCGGGATTTGACCCTGCAACTGGGCGTGTACAACACAACGACCGGGCTGGCTTTGTTTCACATAGCCTTTCAGACGGGTTTTTGCACGCTGTTCATGCGCAATTTCATCAAGGCTCTGCCACAGGAGTTGATTGATGCTGCACGCGTTGAGGGCGTGTCTGAGATTCGGATATTCTGGTATGTTGTCTTGCCCCTGATGAAGCCGGCCATCGCCGCTCTGAGCGTCCTGATATTTACTTTTATCTGGAACGATTATTTTTGGGCAACAGTCTTGACTCAAGGGGTTGACTCGCAACCTGTCACGGCCGGATTGTACTCGCTCAACGGACAGTGGATCGCAGCCTGGCATCTCGTTTCGGCTGGTTCCATCGTGGCGGCGATTCCCCCTGTGGCGATGTTCTTTCTCATGCAAAAACACTTCATCGCTGGTCTGACCCTCGGAGCCGTCAAGTGAGAACCGCCCTTTTCAATCATCCGTTCTGAGCCCTGTAACTGCCCCGTGATGTCCCGCCACCCAGTATTCGCCCGATTGAAGACTCCGACGAGCCTCCGTGAAACCGAACCTAATGGTGGCTTGTGACCCAAGGGCCGAAAATAGCGTTCATTGGTGCAGGGTCGACAATTTTCCTCAAGAATATCGTGGCCGATATTCTTATGCGGAAAGAGCTGCAGAGGACTCACTTGTCCCTGATGGACATCGATGAATCCCGGCTGGATGATGCATGTTGCCTGACGCGGAAAATCATCTCCACACTTGGGGTGCCCGCCACGACATCGGGACATTTGAGTCAGGAAGCGGCTTTGGACGGTGCCGATTTCGTTGTCGTCGCCTTTCAAATTGGTGGCTACAAGCCGTGCACGGTCAACGATTTTGCCGTAGCCAAGAAATTCGGGCTGGAACAAACCATTGGCGACTCGCTGGGGATAGGCGGCATAATGCGCGGGTTGCGGACCGTACCCTATCTCCTGCGCTTGTGCGAGGACATGACTCGATTTTGTCCGGACGCCCTTATGCTGCAATACGTAAACCCGATGGCCATCAATTGCTGGGCCCTGTCCCGGCTTTTTCCGCAGATCAAGGTGGTCGGACTATGCCACTCGGTGCCCTACACCGTTGAGGAACTGGCTGAAGATCTGAATATCCCATCCAAGGAAATGAGATTCAGATGTGCCGGCATAAATCATATGGCCTTTTTCCTGCATTTGGAGCGGCTCACCAGCAGCGGAGGAGTTCAGGACTTATATCCTGAACTGTTCAGGGAGTACAAGCAGGGTCATATCCCCAAGCCCAACAGGCTTAACCCCCGATGCCCCAATCTGGTCCGCTATGAGATCATGGACAGATTGGGCTATTTTGTCACCGAAAGCTCTGAGCATTTCGCCGAATATGTGCCTTGGTTTATCAAGAAAGGTCGACCAGATCTGATACGCCGCTTCCAGATACCGCTTGATGAATATCTGGTCCGGTGTGAAGAACAAGTCAGCGACTGGCAGAAGCAATCGCAACGCTGTCAAGATGACTCACCTCTTGAGCTGAGCCCCAGCCAGGAATATGCATCCGACATCATAGATTCGATCTGGACCGGGACGCCCTCGATCATTTATGGCAATGTGCCAAACACGGGTCTCATAACCTCTCTGCCAGACAACTGCATAGTCGAGGTGCCTTGCCTGGTCGACAAGAACGGCATTCAACCCACTTACATTGGTTCCCTTCCACCGCAATTGACCGCATTGATACGAACCAATCTGAGCGTTCAGGAACTGACTGTCGAAGCCATTGCCGAACAAGACAGGCAATTCATCTATCATGCGGCCATGATGGATCCTCGCACCGGTACGGAGCTTGATCTCGACCAGATTTGGGATCTGGTTGACGCCATGTTGGACGTTCACAAGGATTGGTTGCCCAAATGGGCTCAAAATTCACCATGACACTGGCCGTTCGACTGATCTTTTCAGCCTTTACCAGAGGTTGAGGGTTGTCATGCGCACACAAACGATCTGCAACGACGACTGGCGATTCATCGACAACTTCACTCCTGATATGGTGGGACAACCTGGAATCGGATGCCGAATATCCCTGCCCCACAATGCGGTGAACATTCCGCTCAATTATTTTGATGAAGATTCCTGGCAGAAAAAGTTCGGCTATCAAAAGACCATTGAATGGCAATCAAGCTTTGACGGCAAAGAGGTCTCGCTGGCATTCGACGGAGTCATGGCGAACGCGAAGGTCTATCTGGGCCGAGACCTGGTCGGAACCCACCACGACGGTTTCACGCCGTTTGAAGTGCCGTTGAGGCTCAGTCATGTTCAGGAGCGGAATCTGGTTTCGGTCGTCATTGACGGCATGGAAAATCCAGAAATTCCACCCTTTGGTGGCCGTATCGACTATCTGACTTATGCTGGAATCTACAGGGATGTCTGGCTGAAGGTTATCGATCCGATTGCCATCGATCAAGTCAAGGTCGAACCCTTCAATACCCTTGACGAACATAAGTCCATTGCTGTCTGGTGCCGCCTAAAAGGGCATAAAGAGCACAATTCCCCGATTGATGTGACCTGCCAGGTCATTGACCCCGACACCGACAGGATCATAGGCAAGGTGAACGCTACTTGCACTGCCGATCAAGTGCGATTGACCATAGCCAGTCTCGCCTCCGTCAAGCTGTGGGATATCGACGATCCCAAGCTTTACATTCTCCAAACCTCAATCGAATGCGATGGTTCCACCGATTGCATCGAAACGAACTTCGGGTTCCGAACTGCCGAGTTCAAGTCAGACGGCTTCTATCTCAACGGTCGGAAATTGAAGATCCGCGGGCTAAATCGACATCAGTCCTTCCCCTATGTCGGTTATGCCATGGGACGAATTGCACAGGAAAGAGACGCTGAGATGCTCAAGCATGATCTGGGATGCAATCTGGTCCGAACCTCGCATTATCCGCAATCGCCTTGGTTTCACGACCACTGTGACCGCATTGGATTGCTGGTTTTTGAGGAAATTCCCGGATGGCAGCATATTGGCGGACCGAAATGGAAAAACAGGGTTCTGCAAAATGTCGAGAGCATGATTCGGCGAAACTGGAATCGGCCATCCAATATTTTATGGGGTGTAAGGATCAACGAGTCCGAAGACGATCAAGCTCTCTACATGCAGACCAATGCTCTGGCCCGAAAGCTTGATCCGACCCGACAGACTGGTGGTGTTCGGTTTATCACGGACAGTGAATTCCTTGAAGATGTGTACACCATGAATGACTTCGTTCAAGGCAGCGAGGAACTTTGGGGGGCAAACCATCAGCGAGTTTCTCTCAGAGACCAAAGGGACGTAACGGGCCTGAAACACGCCGTTCCGTACTTGGTAACCGAGTTTAACGGCCACATGTTCCCAACCAAAAGAACCGATAGCGAACATCGTCAGGTCGAACATGTGGTTCGATATCTTGACATTCTGAACAAGGCTAATGGGGACCCCAATATCTCGGGTTGCATCGGCTGGTGCTTTGCCGACTACAACACCCACAAGGACTTTGGCTCCGGCGACCACATCTGTCACCATGGCGTGATGGACATGTTTCGGATACCCAAGTTTGCTTCGTATGTGTATTCCAGCCAAAAGGATCCAGCCCGAGAAATCGTTCTCAAACCTGTTACCTGCTGGGCAAGAGGGGAACGCAACATCGGCGGTGTTCTCCCTCTGTACATATTGACTAATTGTGACAAGGTGATCATGGAGTACGGCAGGCATCTGGTCAAAACCGCTTATCCCGACCGCAACCGATATCCATGCCTTGACCATCCCCCAGTCATCTTTGATCACACGCAATTTGAGCCGGAAGAGATGGGACGATGGGGTCTGGATTGGGATGATGTCATCTTCATCGGCTATCTCGGCTCAAAGGTGGTGAAAACGGTTTCAATGGCGGCCAAGCCTGTGGCAACGCAAATTGATGTCCGTTCCGACTGGAAAAAAACTGAGTTTGATCAGATCGAGCAAGTGCGCTTTGAAGTGAAGGCCCTTGATCAATTCGGCAACATCATGCCCTATTTTGACGATCCTTTGTCAATCCACACCGATGGCGGCGAGATAATCGGACCCGACTGTCTTGCCATGCGCGGTGGCGTCGCAGGCTTCTGGGTCAATGTGACGCGGTCACTTCACCAAATCACGGTGTCGGCATACACGCACAGACTTCCATCCAAGACAGTCATCATCGATTTGGCCCAATCGCCCGCCACTCATTGAACAGCCGATGGTTGACGGACTCAATTCATGGTGCCCCCAGAGAGACTCGAACTCCCGACCCCCTGATTACAAATCAGATGCTCTACCGGCTGAGCTATGGAGGCTGCGTTGGATAAGATTGTTCGATGGGGTTTCATGTCAATAGCCTTGCCAGGCTAAAATCCGCGCCGGCGATCATGTGACGCTGTTGGGATGACGTGCCCGGCCTTCCTGTCCATGTTCACCAGAAGAAGAACGCCGAGACACCCAGTCAGGACAACCAGCAATGCGGCGGGGGAGGCCTGACCCAGATTTTCGAGTGACGCACGGTCATAGACACGAGTGGCCAAAGTATTGAAATCAAACGGCCGCAGCAACAAAGTAGCCGGAAGTTCCTTGATGGAATCGACAAAGACCAGCAACAATCCCGTCAGAAGAGAACCCTTGATGATTGGAACGTGAACCTTGATCAAGGACTCCGAGGCTGACTTGCCTAATGATCGTGGAACCATTTGAATGGAGGGGGCTATGCGTCCGAGGGCCGCCTCAACCATGTTGTGCGAGATGGCATAGAAGCGAATGCAGTAAGCCAGAATGATCCCGAACGCCGTTCCGGTGAAGATCAGGCCAGTATCTACGTTCCAAACGGCCTTGATCATATCCGCCACATGATGGTCAACGGTGATCATGAATATCAGAATTCCCAAGCCAAGGACGGCACCCGGAATGGCATACCCCAGAGTGGTCAACGGCAAGACGAACCTCAAGATCCTGTTTTTGAGAATCGATTGCCCGTATACGAGTATCATGGCCATCGCAACTGTAACCACTGCGGCGGTGCCACCAGTGTAAAAACTGTTGACAAATGCCTGCAGCAAGCCCTTTTCAAACCACCAGTCATGATTGGCCAGAGCATGATTGAGGATTATGCCGACGGGTAAAACAAAGCCTGACATGACCAGTATCAGGCAATAGAGCGTGGCCCCGTACTTGTGCAATCCCGTGAGTGGCCGGCGCATGATTCTCATCGACTTGCGGGGATGAGTGTAGAACCCGGCTCTGGCGTTAAAACGCTTCTCACCCATCACGATGATGAAAACGATGACCACCAACCCCAAAGCCAGCCTTGCTGATCCTTGCAGGTCATTTCCATCAAGCCAGACACTGAATATGCCAGCCGTAACGGTCTGAACGGCGAAATAATCGACAACTCCGTAGTCGGCAACGGTTTCCATGATAACAACGATCAGTCCGGCAAAGACACCGGGTCTGATTAGAGGAAGAAAAACGCCAACAAACCGGGAGAATGGCCCTTTGCCCAAGGTGCTGGCCACCTCGTCGAAGGCAGAAGATTGTTCGCGCAATGCAGTCCGAGAGAACAGGTAGACATACGGAAACAGAACAAGAGAGAGGGTGATCGAAGCACCACCCAGACTTCTGATTTCGGGAAAATAGTATTCCGATGCCAAGGTAAAGTTGAACACATGTCGGATAATCGATTGTACCGGACCAGCATATTCAAGAAAATCAACCAACGCGTAGGCGGCAACATACGCCGGCATTGCAAGGGGAAAGAACAGGGAATATTCCAAGACACCTCTGAGGGGGAAACTGTACACTGTGACCAGCCATGCTGAAACAACCCCCAAAACCGCCGAGATGACCGCCACCAGAACCACCAGCACCACGGTATTGCCCGCATAGCGCGAGAAGGTCGCCGTGTTGATCAGGTCACGAGTTGCATCAGATACCGTACTGAGACCCATGCCCTGGATGTTTATGGCAAGCAGCACAATGCATGCAACAGGAATGAGAACGATGGCGATTATGCCAATCATGATGCCGGCAACAGATGCCGTTCGAATACGGACCATTCTTTGAGCTCAATTCAGCGCATCTATTCCTTCCAGGAGTGAGAACTGATCCGACTTCGCCCTGCATCGGCTGGGCTCAGTGCCCGGCAAGCCTTGTCGTCAACATTATGGATTCAACAGCGGCCACAATCCACTCCAGACATCGTGTATCGGAAAATCTGTGGTCGGCACCAGAAACCAGATTCATAGCCATGTCATCGCAGTCAATGTGCCGCATCAACCGTCTTGAAACCGATGGTTGCACATCAATGTCGTCAAGACCATGAAGAAGCCGGACCGGACACTTCAGCCTGAAAGCATCATCGAACACCCTGAAATCCTGCCCCGAACTCAATAATTCCTGCGTGAATACATACGGGTCGCCATAGTCTGATTCGATTTGAATGCAGCCTTTGCGGGCCAATTCTTCCTGGTTCTTCTTGTTCAGATCTTTTAACAATTCATCGGTGAACTCGACGGCGCTGGCAATCCCCACAAACCCATGCACCAAATGCGGAAACCGATGAGCGAATATCAGGCCCAGCCATCCTCCAAGCGACGAGCCCACAATTGTCTGCCGATCGAGCTGCAATCCTCGCACAATAACTTCGACACTTTCAAACCAGTCATGCAGTGTCGTATCTTCATACATCAGGGACGATTGCCCATGGCCCAAATAATCAAATCGCAAGAATGTTCGACCATTCTTCCGACAGTAGTCTTCCAGCGCCAAGGCTTTCGTGCCCGTCATGTCCGACTTCAGTCCTGTCAGGAACACAATCCCGGGACCATCTCCTTCAAGAAGGTTATAGGCCAGACGAAGATGCGGTCTGCTCGGAAGGTTGAAAAACTCTGTCATGCCACTCTTTGCACCCTCTTTTGACATTCCAATCTTAAATCAAGAGACCCGACATTCTGGCTTTCTTTTTGGACACCACTTACTGGAACAGGTCATACATGAAGCAGTCTCCTGCAATGCCAACCCAATCGAATTTGACGACGTCATGATTGGTTCAATGTACATTGAACCTCCCAATCTCACAACATCGAATGGCGCTGCCATGTTTTGACTCACGATTTGAGAGGTGGCTTGTTTTCTTGATCTGACAAGGGCAAGTATCCGACCCCCTTCAAGGTTGATCAAAGATGCCAGGAACAAACACCACTCCTCCTGCTGCCAAGCCAGTCTCCGAAACTTCATGAGAACGGCTTGTTACAAGCGAGACGACCGCCACGAAAAGAGGAGCCGATGCGATGTCGTGCCGACAGCATCATACTCAAAGCCAGTTTGACAAGAGATATGTCGAAGCAACAGTTTTCAAGCCGTTGGCCTTGCAAGCCCGAATTGATTGTCATTGATTTTCCCCTTATCTTGGATGGACGGGCACAAGTCCGCTGCGGTCTCATATTTGATTCCAACCTTTGAGGATTGCAAAGGCAACTTGACGCAGTGCTTCTTACTCAATGGGAGCATTGCCCAAGGCCAGGTCTTGCCGAAGAAGACTGCGACTGACCCAGTTACCGATCGGGATGTTGAAAGCGACTTTGTCACGTTATTCCTGCAAGCTCGAAATGGAGCCATTCTCCATCGTGTGGCCAAGCATGTTCAGCCGTGAGTGACCATCTTGATTGAAGTTCTCTCCCCATCAAGGCATTCATGGCCACTGTGCTCCAACAAACAAAATTTTTGCCATACGCTTAAATTGCACATCGCTCGACTTAAGTGTTGCGGACACCAAATTCCCTCGACCGGGTACGTGGTAGGTACCAAAGTGATAGGATATTTCGATGAACGATTGCATCTCTGTATCATTCCCTGATGAAACGGCCAAGGTGTTTCCCAAGGGGGTGACCCCTGGCTCAATAGCCCATTCAATCTCAAAATCCTTGGCCAAGAAGGCCATATCCGCCCTGGTGGATGGAGAGCACTGGGATCTGCAATGGCCACTGGTACGTGATTGTCATCTTCAGATCAATAGCAATGACGACAACCCTTACTGTCTTGAACTGATTCGACATGACTTAGCTCATGTCATGGCTCGTGCCGTTCAGGAAATATGGCCTGAAACCAAGGTCACAATCGGGCCCGTTGTCGATAACGGATGGTACTACGACTTTGACCGAGACGAACCTTTTGTTCCAGCTGATTTAAGCGCCATCGAGAAGAAGATGAAAGCGATCATTAATCTTCGGGACGATGTTCGTACGGAAGTGTGGTCGCGTGCCGACGCATTGCAGTATTACCGCGACAGAGGCGAAAACTACAAGGTCGAGTTGATTGATGCCATACCTGAAGTGCAGGACATTCGAATGTATTGGCATGGATACTGGCAGGACTTATGCCGAGGCCCTCACTTGAGCCACACAGGCCAGTTGCCGGCTGATGCCTTCAAGTTGACCAGCATCGCTGGCGCATACTGGCGCGGAGATTCACGCAATAAAATGCTGCAGCGGATCTATGGAGTGGCCTTTCGCCGGCGTGACGATCTCAAATCATACCTGAAGTTTCTGGAAGAAGCCCAGAAGCGAGACCATCGACGCATCGGTCGCGAGATGAAGTTGTTTCATTTTCAGGAAGAAGCTCCCGGGATGGTGTTCTGGCATCCGGAGGGCTGGCAGATATACAAGGAACTCCGATCCTACATGGACCGCAAACAAAGGCAAAATGGCTACTACGAAGTCAACACGCCTCAGGTTGTCGATCGTCGCCTATGGGAAAAGTCCGGCCATTGGGAGAAATTCCATCAGCACATGTTCCTGGTCAATGTGGATACAAAAATCGACCCCCATGAGCGCATCAGCGCCCTCAAGCCAATGAATTGCCCCTGCCATGTCCAAATCTTCAACGATGGTCAAAAAAGTTACCGCGACCTACCCTTGCGGATCGCTGAATTCGGTTCATGCGTACGCTACGAGCCGTCTGGAGCCCTGCACGGCTTGATGCGGGTCCGAGGCTTCGTTCAGGACGATGCCCATATCTTTTGCGAGGAAGAGCAGATCGAAGACGAAACCAAACGCTTCATTGCCATGCTTTCTGAAGTGTACGCCGATTTGGGCTTTCCGGCTTTTCGGATTAAGTTTTCGGATCGTCCGGCCGTGAGGAGTGGAACGGATGCAACGTGGGACAAGGCCGAAAAAGCATTGCAAGCGGCCACCGATGCCGCTGGATACGATTTTGAACTCAATCCCGGCGAAGGCGCCTTTTATGGTCCCAAACTCGAATTCGTGCTGACGGATGCAATTGGTCGAGACTGGCAGTGTGGAACTCTTCAGGTCGACTTTGTACTGCCCGAGCGGCTTGATGCGACTTATATTGGCCAGGATGGAAACAAGCACCATCCAGTCATATTGCATCGGGCGATATTGGGAAGCTTTGAACGCTTTCTGGGCATGATGATTGAAAATTTTGCCGGCAAGCTTCCGCTCTGGCTGGCTCCGACCCAGATAGTCGTGGCAACGATAGTGTCGGATGCGGATGAGTATGCCGAGGACATCGTTCAGCGGCTCAAATCCAGCGGCATCAGAGCTCGGGCTGATACGCGCAATGAAAAAATCGGGTACAAGGTTCGTGAGCACTCGCTTGCAAAGGTACCGTACATTTTTGCGGTCGGCGCTCAAGAAGTCGGTGACGCCACCGTGGCAATCAGAAGCTTGGGTGAAACCAAGGTCAGAAAGCAGAACTTGAGTTCAGCCATTGACGACCTTATTGTGCAGGCTGTGCCACCCGGCTTGTCGTAAAGCCAAGTTTGGATGCTATTTGTTGCAAGGCTTGGTTTACGACGAGGCCTGAACTATTTTTGTTGAAAATGCCGATCTTTACTGTAAACTGGCTCTACGAGCCGGCAAATGAGGAGTTTTACCATAACGAAGAAACCATTCAACAGGTATCCAGAAAAGAAAAATGTTCCTCGTACAAACGAGGAAATCAGCGCGACCAAAGTACGAGTAATCAGTGGTGACGGAGCCAATCTAGGCGTGATGTCTCCTGATGCTGCGAGGGACGTAGCCTATGGCCGGGGCTTGGATCTGGTTGAGGTTTCACCCCATGCCGAACCTCCGGTCTGCAAGGTTATGGACTTTGGCAAGTACAAATACTCAAAGCAAAAAAAGGAGTCGCTGGCCAAGAAGAAGCAGAAAACTATCGATACGAAGGAAGTCAAGTTCCGCCCGGGAACCGGCGATCACGATTATCAGGTCAAGCTTCGGAACGTGCTCCGTTTTTTGGAAGACGGCGATCAGGTAAAGGTCACCCTTCGCTTCCGAGGGCGGGAAATGGCCCATCAGGATCTGGGGCGTGACATCCTGAATCGGGTGAGGGATGACGTAGGAGAAACTGGGCGGCTTGTGTCAACGCCAAAACTGGAGGGGCGCCAGATCATCATGGTCATTGGCCCCAACAAATGAGTGACATGCATGTTTCCTCACTTCCATCGGCGGTGAATCCAGAACCACTGGTCAACATGCCTTTCAACATGAGATTCCAGTCTGCTGTTAAACTCCTGAGCCATTGTAATCTCGTCTGTCAGGGCAATTGAACGTTCCAGAACGACATCGAAATCCAGCCCGTTGGCCTGTCGGATGCCAAATGCTGGGATGACGAGAGCCTTGTACTTTAATGCCAATTTGGCAAAACCAAGACTCGTTCGAGCCGGCAACCCAAGGAATGGCAGCCTGATCCCGTCTTGCGCATGCTGGTCGACGATTAGGGAGACGATATTTCCGCCCTTGATGAAGTCAATAAGGTCCTTGGTTCCCTCCCGGTTTGTTGCAAAGACCGGTTGTCCGTATTCCCTCATTCTCTTGGTGTAAATATCATTGAAAAAGCGATTGGACATCGGCTTGTACACTCCGGCCAACTCGCAATCATTCGTTTTCATGTAGGAACGAACGGCCTCATAATTGCCGATATGACCACTGACCAGGATGATGACCCTTTTTTGAGCCCTTGCCTGATTGATTTCTTCCAGCCCCGAACCTTTAAGGCTGAAGCGGTCCGCCCGACGGATGAATTCCTTGCTGCTGAAGAATTCAAAATAGAACCGGCCAAAATTGTCGATGATCTTCCGACCCGTCTGGCGACGAGTGTCCCGGTGCATTTCGGGATAGACATGTCTCAGATTGGCATCGACACGTTCGGCCATGTCGGTCAACGGTGCAATCATCTTCCTCATGACCCAGCCGCCCATTCTGATCCTGTGATCATAAGGGAGAATTCGGAAAGAAAACTCCAGCCCCCTTAAGGCAAGGTAAATTGCCAGTTGCGTGTTAACGGTCATCGTACGGCAACACAAAGCTTCATTTATTTGAGAGACAGTTCAATCTTTTGTCTTTCAGCCCACCAGACGAAGAGGCCGGATCCAATGATTATGACAGAACCGAGGTACGTCAACCAGTCTGGATACTCGCCAAAAAAAACCATGCCAAAGAATGTCGCCACAACTATGGAAAAGTACGATACGGGAGCCAGCGTTGTGGCAGGAGCCCAAAAAAGCGCAACGATAATGAGAAGTTGGCCCATGGTTCCAAATATTGCCAACAGGCCGATCCAGAACAGATCATCGATCAAGATGTCAGTCCAGAAAAACGGAACGACAAAGGATGAGAAGAACGACCCTATGATGGTTGTGTAGAAGAGGCTTGTCCATACGGACTCAGAACGGCTCAAATAACGAGTTACAACCGCATAGCCAGCAAACCCGACTGCTCCGCCAATTGGAAATAGTGACCAATATGTAAACACTTCGCTTCCAGGGCGAATGATGATCAATGTTCCCAACATCCCCAGACCCACACCCAGTATTTTGGGCCAACCGAGATTTTCGCCCAGAAGGAAGTAACCGCCGAGCGCCACAAATATCGGATTGATCTGCAGTATTGCCGTGGCTGCCCCCAGCTCGATGGAAGTCACTCCGACGAAAAAGAAAATGGTTCCAATGAACAGAAAGAATGATCGAAGCAGTTGCAGACCCAGTGAACGCGTCCTGATCGTCGCCCTAAATCGGGCGCTTATGATAAGCAAGACCAGGACCGCCTGACCCAAATACCGAATCCATACCAGCTGAAAGACTTCATAGCGTTCACCCAAATGCTTGACGGTGGCATCCATGGACGACAGGAAGATCAAGGCCATCGTCAGGGCCAATATGCCACGGGTCGTCGGCGATACTGCCGGGAACAAATTTTGCATCTGAAATCAGGAGCGAATAATGTGCCGGGAAGGAATTATGTGAATACGGTTGCCAGTGGCCACCAACTGACGCCTTCACCCATTTCCAAGTTTTCTGCGGGTGTTGCTTGCATGACGCTCCAAGTATAGACTGCCTTAAAACTAGACAAGAGGTGCCAGGTCATGATTAGATGCGGAGATGACTATCTTGCCTCCATCCGGGATGGACGCGAAGTGTATGTCAACGGCGAGAAGGTAGATGACGTTCCCAGCCATCCGATGTTTCGACCGCTTGTTGACATTCGGGCTCGAATTTATGACATGCAATTCGATCCAGGCCACGAAGAATGCATGGTTTACGAAGATGAGGGCGAAAAGTTGTCGGTGCAGATGCGTCCGCCGAAAACCCAAGGCGACTGGTGGCAGAAACGACGTTCCGTCAATGCGGTCATTCAGGAAATAGGGGGCGTTGTAACTCGAGTCGGCGATGAAACGGTCGGAGAAATGTGGTCCCTGTTCGATGGTCAGGATGTTCTCAACCAAGTCGATCCGCAATTTGCCGAAAACATCCAGCGTCATGTTGATCTGGTGACACGAAACGACCCCTTCCACGTTTCCGCCAACACGGACCCCAAGGGCGATCGATCCAAGCACCCGAAGGACCAGGACCCCGACATGCTTCTTCATGTGATCAAGGAAACGGACACAGGCCTGGTCGTTCGCGGTGCAAAATTTGAAACCGCGGCACCCTACGCCAATCAGGCCTTTACCAAACCGACCATTGCCAATTGGGGCAACGATGCCTACTCCGATTATGCGGTGGGCTTTGTTTGCGATTTGTCCTCGCCGGGAATAAAAATGATCTGCCGGACCGGTTTTGCCGGACGACGATCACTTGAGGATTACCCCTTGGCCAACCGTTTCGATGAGGTCGACAGCCTTGTCATCTTTGACAACGTTCTTGTCCCGTGGGAAAATGTTCTGTTTTATCGCCACACGGAGGCGGCCACGTTCATTCGAGCAACCCTGCACCGTTATTCGGCCTTCGCCTTCGTACAACGGAATCTCGCCTCGACGGATCTCATGATTGGGGCCGCCCTGTTCAATGCTCGCCAAACTGGACTTGACAAGCAACCGGCCGTTCAGGAAAAACTGGCCCAGATGGCGGTATACCGGGAAGGCATCAATGCCCATCTGACCGCCGCCATCGCTTTGGCCGAGCCAAGCCCGGGCGGTCTGCTCATGCCCAATCAGTCGTTGCTTTATACCGGTCGCGTCCATGCCTGTGCAAACTATCATCAAATCATTCATATTGCCCGGGAACTGTGTGGCGGACAGATTTGCGTCACGCCGGATTATGCATGCTTTACCGATCCTGAAACCGGCCCATGGCTGCAGAAGTATTACACGATCAACGATGCCTGGAATGCCGAGGATCGCCGAAAGCTTCTGGCATTCGCCCGCGATTTGCTGAACTCGGATTATGCTGGACACCGCTTGACGTTTCAGCTTTTTGCCCAGTCACCACCTTTTGCCCATCTGGGCGCCGTCTATCGCAATTTCGGATGGGATGGCCCCCTAGATCTGGTCAAGAACTCGGCCGGGCTTTCGGACAAGGTGACTCAGGACCGGGAGCTTAAAAGGTGGGCTGAACTTGAGCCCTATCTCGGCGATTAGGGTTGCCGCCGACCTCGAATTGAACGGAAGGATTGCCAGCGACCGGTGGAAAATACACAAGACCGAGCACGCGATGAATTTATCCGGGGAATGCGATATACCGCATCAACCGTCAATGTTGTGACCACGGACGGCCAGGCTGGTCGTGCCGGCGTTACGGTATCAGCCATGTCTTCCGTTTCTGCTGAAGGGGACACGCCAACCCTTCTGATTTGTGTCCATCATCTCAGCCCGGCTTGCCATGCCATCATCGAAAACACAGTATTTTGTGTCAACATCCTGTCACAGAATCAGTCCTATATCGCGGACACATTTGCTGGCCGCATTCCGGCACCAAACAATGATAAATTTGCCTGTGCCGAATGGCTAATCGGTACAACGAACACGCCCATTGTTCGAGATTCGCTCGTCTCATTTGAATGCCGGCTGATTGAAAACAGGCGCGTCGGCACCCACCATGTATTCATCGGGGGCGTTGTTGAAACCCGGTTGCACAGCGGAAACCTTCCGCTCATTTACTCGAATCGGGCCTATGGTCTGCCGTCACGCCTGGACAAGGAAGTCGGCCATACCTTGGAAGGTCAAGAAGAACGATTGTTCCGGGTAGGAACATTCCTGACCATCGGTCCATACTATCTCCCGGAATTGACGGCCAAGTTTCTGAGATGCGAGCCGTCCTCACGGATAACCCTTGTTGAGGGCAATCAAGGGCAAATTCTTGAATCCCTGCGCACGGATACATGTGATCTCCTGCTGACATACGACATGCAAATTGACTCCGGCATGGAAACGATTCCATTGACCCAACTGGAACCTTACGTTCTTTTGGCCTCGACACATCCCTTGGCCGCGCGCAAAAGCGTGGCTTTGGCAGAGCTCCAAAATTGCCCTTTTATCCTGTACGACATTGCACCAAGCCAGCAGTACTTTCTCAAGCTATTTGAAATGAAGGGATTGAAGCCTCGAATCAAAATTCGTTCATCCTCTTTTGAAACCGTGCGCGGAATGGTCGGGGAGGATCTAGGCTTCAGCTTGCTTGCCACACGACCGACCAATGAAAGATCCTACAGCGGCAGAAGCTTGGTGGCCTTGAACCTGGACGATTGCCTTCCGGCCAGCAATCTGGTGATCGTAATCCGCAAGGACAAGCCACGAACCCGATTGACCGACCGGTTTATCGCAATCTGCCTGGAGCATTTTACCGATCCAGACAGGCAAGAGGGAGAGGCATAGTGGAAACGAAAAGAATTCGGCGCTTCAACACGCAAGCGACCTATCCGGAACAAAATCTCGACAATGATCTTTGTCAGGCCGTCATCGCCAAGGGAACCATGATTTTTCTGAGGGGACAGGTGGCCCAGGACCTGGACACAGGCGAATCTGTTCACCTGTCGGATCCCAGGCTTCAAACCCGAAAAGTCATGGGCAACATCAAGCTGCTGCTGGAAGAAAGCGGATCATCAGTGAACCACATTTGCCGCGTTGTTGTCTATTTGACCGACATTCGCCATCGGGATCCGGTGTATCAGGAAATGGGCCTCTGGCTGAAGAATGTATTCCCCGTTTCGACCGGCCTGGTCGTATCCGGCCTGGCTCGACCCGAGTGGCTGGTTGAAGTTGAGGTGACCGCGGTGATCCCTGATAAGGAAGCTTAGCATGACTTTTTCCATTGCAGCCCATTGCGACCAAACGGGAATGGTCGGTGTAGCCATTGCCACTTCATCCATCGCCGTAGGCAGTCGATGTCCTTGGGTTCGGGCCAAGATTGGTGCCGTGTCGACCCAGAACATCACCCTTCCCTCCTTGGGCCCGGCCGTTCTCGATGCCATCGAAGCCGGGTTTCCAGTTCATCAGGCCGTGTCGACCACAATTGATTCAATACAATTTAAGGAATATCGACAAATCATCGCTATTGATGCCCAAGGCAATACGGCCATTTTCAATGGTGCCCGTTCGCTTGGAATTCATGCATCGGAAGTGGGAACCCACTGTGTGGCGGCTGGCAATCTGCTCAATTCGGTTGAGGTGCCCGCGACGATGGCTCGAAGCTTTGAAGCGAACGCCGATCACACCCTTGCAGAGCGGCTATTGCTTGCCCTGGAGGCTGGCCTGTACGATGCAGGGGGCGAGATGGGTCCGGTTCATTCTGCCGCGCTGCTTGTAGCCGGCGAACACCTCTGGCCGCTTGCTGATCTCAGGATAGACTGGTCAGACGATGACCCCGTTCGGGAGTTGAGACAGCTCTGGGCGGCCTATCAACCCCAGATGGCCGATTTTGTCAAGCGAGCCATCGATCCAAGCGATGCACCGAGTTTTGGGGTACCGGGGGATGCATGATCATCGCTTGCTCGTCGGTGCAAAGTGGCCTTTCATCGGCCAGCAGGTGTTTCGGCCCAAGTCTTGGGAAACAGTAAACCGAACGGCCGTTGGTTCGATATGGCATCGGCTCTCAAACGGGCTGACCCCTCAATGACTTGGCTCTAGGCCGGTCAACTCCCTTCGGAAGGGCACATAGTCCCCCTTTTGTTCAGGAGCATCCATTTCTTCGGCAAATCGGCGTCCGGCGTAAACGGCATGAGCGATTGTCGCCGGAGCTTCTGCATCACCAAACCGTTGGACTCGGTCAATGCCGTTATCGGACCACTCATGCTCTATGAGTACAAGTTGCTGGTAGAGTTCGTCATTCGGAACCCTTGAAGTTACGAGCAGTACGGAATCGGCCTTGAAGACGCGAGCTTTTTGCGTGTAGCAGCAGTGCGCCGTGCATTCCCCCGGGCATATCTGGTCAAGAACCTGTCCCGTGTGAATCTGGACGCCAATCTCCAACAGCCGCTGTTGAATGCGGAATTGTTCCATGGTGTTGACGGTCCACGCGGCCACCTCGCTGGCGCAGGTAAGATAGATGACCCGATATCCCTTCTTGACCAGAAGTTCAGCGAGAACATTTCCCATGTAATAGTGATCGTCGTCCCACACCAAGACACTTGTTCCGTCGGGCACGGTTCCAGCCATCAGATCGTCAGGTGTATAAATCTTGCAATCCGGGCCGCTTGCCAGCGGAACCTTCCGGTTGAACCCCAGCCCATCCCGGCGCCAAATGGAACCAGTGCAGATTCCAATTCGGGGCATGCGGAACTCAAACAAGTGATCGGCTGTGAGACTGGACTCCCTGTATATCTCGACGTTGGTCAGCTTATTGAGCTGTTCCAGACGGTAGTCCCTGACTCGTGCCCAAGCGGCAAGCCCCGGCAGCTGGCTTTCTCGGGTTACCCGTCCTCCCAATTCCCGATTGGCGTCAGCCAATATGACTTCATATCCTCGTTTGCCCAAAGCCTGTGCAGCTTCCAGTCCGGCTGGGCCAGCACCAATCAGCAGGATCGGTTTGTCCGAGCCCTTGGGCTTGAAATATTCCGGGTGCCAGCCCTTTCGCCATTCCTCACCCATGCTGGGATTCTGCGTACACCGAATCGGCGACATGGTAAAGTCACCGGAAACACAGATGTTGCACCCAATGCACTCACGGATATCCTCCATGCGCCCTTCCCTGATCTTGTTAGGCAAAAACGGGTCAGCAATCGAAGGGCGGGCACATCCGATCAAATCCAGTTCACCCGACCGGACCAGAGCCACCATGCGGTCGGGTGTCGTGTATCGACCAACCCCCAGAACCGGTTTTGTCGTGAGTGCCTTGAAGCCTTTTCGAAACTCGTCTTGAAAGCCCTCGGCACTGAAGCGTGACGTCTGGCTGTCATTCTCCCACCCCGCCAGGCAGAAATCCCAGAGATCCGGCAATTCGGCCAGTTCGCCGATTATGTCCTGCGCCTCGTTGGCATCAATTCCCTCGGGTCCCATGAGCTCATTGACCGAAAGTCGACATGGAACAGCACACGTGTCTCCCACGGCCTCAACGGTGTCCATAATCACTTCCTTGAGAATCCGCACTCTATTCTGCAACGAGCCGCCATATTCGTCGCTACGGTGGTTGTAGCGCTTGCAAAGAAAGTGGTGAAAGAACCCAAGGCCGTGTCCAGCGTAAACATAAATGAGATCATACCCAACTTTCTGACCTCGAACGGCGGCGTTCTTGTGCCAACGGCGAAGGTTGCGAATGTCGGCCTTGTCCATGGTCCGGGCCGAGACTGGATCATACGTGAACGTCTCAACCGGCATGCCAGTCGGTGCCAACGGAACTTCGCGGCCATAAAAATTGGAACCGTTCAATCCGTTGTAAGCCAGTTCCAAACCGGCCAAGGCCCCATTCTCATGAATCTTTTCAGCGATGAGCTCCAGCATGGGAAGATCACGATCATCCCAAATGCGAAGCTCAATGAACGGCGTGATGTCCGACGTGTAATGGATTTCAACCTGCTCGGTACAGACCGTCCCCCAACCGCCTTCAGCCTTGATTCCGCGCAGCCACGCATTGGCTGAGGGATCACGGTATCCAAGACCCGTGCAATGCGGAACCTGAAAGAAGCGATTTGGTGCTGTTACCGGCCCAATCTTTACCGGTTCGAACAATATGTCATAGGCCGAATCCTTCGCCATGCCGTCTCCGAGCGACAGACCAAAGGCCTGATTGTCGCAAGATCAAAGCCTTACTGCTTTACCCGGGTCCAGATTTCATTGAAGATAACCTGCTGTTCTGCCGCACACGACTGAACGAAGGTGCCCGCAGGCGCATCGGCCGGCGGAACTGATTCAGGCTGTGACTTCAGGACCGGATCCAAAAATTCGTCGACACCCGCTACGCCAGCGCTATATTGCGCGAAATTTGTCACGGCCGCTGCATTCTCCGGTTCCAGCAGGAAATCCATAAACTTGAGAGCATTTTCCCGGTTTGGGGCATCTTTCAGCAGTACCACATTGTCCATCCAAACGATGATCCCTTCTCGCGGGTATGAATACTCGATGTTGGCTCCCTCTGCTCGGGCCTTGGCCGAGAAACCATTCCAGATCATGCCCGCCGAAGCGTCACCGGACACCAGAACATCTTTGGCTCCATCCGAGTTGAACGAGGCCCAGTGCTCCTTGGCACTTCGAAGCAGGTCATCCAGAGCTTTCAGCTGAGCGCGGTCCTCGGTGCATTGTGGAATGCCCAAGTGCAAACTCGCCAAGGCGATCACCTCACCCTGCGAGTCCAGAACATTGATTTTACCCTTGAGTTCATCGGGAGGATCAAAGATGATGTCGGTCGTTCTGATATCACCCTGATAATCGTCGCGATTGACACTGAAACTGGTTGACCCCCATTGGTAAGGAATTGAATGCTGTCGTCCGGGATCAAATGAAACATCTGCCCATTGCGGCAAAATGTTGTCCATGTTGGCGAGTTCGCCCGGCCCTATCGTGTCCAGAAGCCCCTCTTCAATCATGATGGCCACCATGTAGTCGCCGGGAACGGCCACATCATAGGAGCCGAGCTTGCCAGCCTTCAAATTGGCGAGCAAAGTTTCGTTAGAATCGTATGTGTCCATGGTGACTTCAATTCCTGTCTCACGCTCAAACTTGTCCAGAAGTTCCTGGGGGATGTACTCAAACCAGTGGTATACCGACAGGTTGCCTTGGGCGGCAATGGTGCCTGTCCCCAAGACAAAAATCGACAGGGCGTATGAAAGTAGTTTCTTCACTTTGCTTTCCTTTCTACATTCAAGGTGTTTTCCTGTTTCGCAAATCTGATCGACTCAGATAATACGAGATTGTAACCAACACCGTTGAAACCATCAGCATGACTGTTGACAAAGCCATGATGTTAGGTTTGATTCCCTGCTTGATAGCACCAAATATGGCCGTTGGCAACGTCTCAACCCCGGCACCCTTGACAAAACTGGTAATGATGTAGTCGTCCAACGAAATGATGAAGGCCAGCAAAAAGCCCGAAATGATGCCGGGATACATCAGTGGAATCAAAATTTTGCTAAAAATTTGCTGTCGATTCGCATAGAGATCCAGCGCCGCCTCTTCGTAAACTCTTTCAATGGACTGCATCCGTGCTCCTATCGGGAGGTAAGCAAAAGGGATGCAAAAAACGATGTGCGCCAACAGAATGGAAGTGTAGCCCAACCTGAATGCAACAAACGTGAAAAAGATCAGGGTGGCAACGGCGGTCACGATTTCGGGCACCATTATGGGCATGCTCAACAAGGCAATATTGAGACTCTTTCCCCGAAATCTTGATGTTCGGACGATCCCGACGGCCGCCAGAAAGGCGACGGCCGTGGCAACCGTGGCCGCAATCAAGGCAATGGTCAGAGAGTTCCACGCCGCCAACTTGAACTTTTCGGATTCGAGACCAAAGAAGACCTCTTCATACCATTTGAAACTGAAACCGCCCCATGCGGTGATTGAAAGCGAAGCATTGAAACTGTACACCATGACCACGATCAGGGGCGCATACAGGATGACGAGGCAGACGATGGCCATCGCCGGAAAACCTGGATAGGACTTGACGGACCGGTATGCCATTCAGTGATAGACTCCCCGCTCCGCCTTGCGAGCGTAAACAATCAGCGCCATGAGGACCATGGTCAGCAAAATCATGGCGGTGGCAGCACCAAACGGCCAATTGCCTGCATTCCCCTTGAACTGTTCCTCAATCAGGGAACCAATCAGGAAGTTTTTGGCCCCACCCAGCAAATCGGGGGCCAAAAATGCCCCCAAGCTTGGAACAAACACCAGAATGCAGCCCGCAGCAATGCCCGGCGCAACCAAGGGAATGACAATCTTCGCCAACGTGCTCCAGCGATTGGCATACAGATCCGCCGCAGCCTCAGCGAAGGTAAAGTTGAAGCGTTCGACGGAGGCATATATGGGCAGAACCATAAAGGGGAGATACGAATAAAACAAACCCAATTGGACGGCAATATTGGTGTTGATGATCCTCAGGGGGTCATCGATCAGGCCCAGGGCCAGCAGGAATTCATTGATCGGTCCCGTATCCCGGATAAGAAATTTCAGCGAAACTGTTCGAATAAGCAGATTGACCCAGTACGGAATAGTGATCAGGAAAATCCACAAGGTTCTTGAGCTGGGATCACGGGTTGCAATGAAAAAGGCCGTGGGGAAACCGATCACCAGGCAGAACAGCGTCGCCAGTGTTGCCTGGATCAGCGAACGCAGAAAAATGCTGATGTACGTTTTTTGCAGTTTTGGCGGTTCATCGCCAAAAAGCCCTCGATCGAACAAGAACTGATCGTACGCGGCCAGACTGAACTCCCAGATGACCCCGCCCCGAAACTCCTGAGTCATGAAGGAAATGACCAGCATCAGGCTGATGGGGATGAGCAGGAAAATAACGATGATGGTCCATGATGGCAGCAGAAACCAGATTCTGAGCGAATCAAATGCTCGTCTTGACAAACTTCGGATTTCGGTCACTCTTCAGTCTCTGAGGATCTGGGTGGCGCTTTCGGAAACCTTCAGACTCACTTCGGTTCCAGGTTCGTAAGGCCTATCGGCTTGATAACCGTTCGGTATTCGCACCGATATTTCCTGACGGTCAAAAATTTCTACGGTGTATTGGGTGTCTGTTCCCAAATACATGGCTTCGACAATTGTTCCCCGAAAGTCGCTAGACGGATCACCGCACGGTACAATGTGCAACTTTTCTGGTCGGATGAGAGCGCAGACCTTCTGCCCCTGACAAACCCCGTTCACGTTGTCTTCTGACATGAGCAGGGCATCTCCCACTCGGCACATGACACCGCGGTCCGTTATCTCGACCACTTCGGCTTTGAGCAGGTTGGTTTCTCCAATGAAGTTGGCCACAATTCGATTGATCGGCTTCTCGTAGATCTCGACCGCCGGACCGACCTGCTGAACAATGCCTTCTGACATGACGGCAATCCGGTCCGACATGGCCAGAGCCTCCTCCTGATCATGGGTCACAAACAGGAAAGTGATGCCGGTCTCCTTCTGCAGCCGTTTCAATTCACCCCGCATGGTCTGTCGAAGCTTGAGATCCAAGGCCGACAGGGGTTCGTCCAGCAACAGGACTTTGGGTTTGGGAGCTATCGCCCGCACCAGTGCGGCCCGTTGCTGCTGTCCCCCGGAGAGCTGGTTCGGCGTGCGATCTGCAAATTGCCCTAAGCGCACCAAATCCAGCATTTGGGCAGTGGTCGCTTGAATTTCATCCTTCGAAAATCCTCTCATTTTCAGGCCGAAGGCAACATTCTCGAATACCGTCATATGGGGAAACAGAGCATAGTTTTGAAAAACTGTGTTGACTGGCCGCTGATTAGGCGGGAGATGAAGAAATCTTTCGCCAAAGAGCAGAGCTGTACCGGAGGTGACGCTTTCAAATCCCGCCAGTATCCTCAACAGGGTCGTTTTGCCACAACCGGAGGGGCCAAGCAACGTGAAAAATTCATTGTCCAGGATTTTCAGATTGGCATTCTTGATGGCCACAAAGTCGCCAAATTTCTTGACAACATTGTGAAATTCGATGGCCACCAAGTTCGTCATGTCCTCCTGCTTCCCTCCTCGGAGACAATACCCAATTCTTGGGTATCAGTCGTGAGCGCATTGAAATCCATCACCCGAAAAACCTGTGAGCGACCACATGCGGTGATTTCTTTCCAAGCCGAGGTTCGCATGTCCATAAAGAGCCGGAGCGATCAGTACGAGTCGTCGTGTTCCAACGCTCCGTTGCTCGACAGTCGAGCAACAGAACCGAAAACCGATTAAATTAAAACCGGCGACTTTTCAATGCACCTTGGCCCGTTTCCAAGGCTTGCGGTTCGAACTTACTGCCCCATAAGGCTGTTGCAGTGAGCGTAGAACGCCTTGGTAATGCTTGACGGATACTCGCGAATTGTCGTTTGAAATATTAGAGCCAGGCCTCGATTGGATTCACAAAGAGGTGTGTTTCCGGCGCCAAGCTTGAGACCTCTATTTTCAATTATTTCGTGATAGGCAAACTCGCCCAGAGAGATGACAATGTGCGAATTGTGCAATGTATCCCCTATGTTTTCTCCGGCTCTCACTTTGGTTTCATGAATGCGCGGGTCGTAAATGACATACAAGATTTTGTGCTTGTCATAGAATTCCGGCTCACTGACCTGAATGAAGACACTGGACTCTTCAGGGTTATAACTTATTTCAGGTACGCTGCTAGTATCCAGGTTTGACCGTGCCCAGTTGATGGCGCCGTAAACCTTCTTTCCATCGCTTCCGACCAGGAAAATGGAGCCGTTCACAACAATTTGAGGGGTATAAATCTTGCGCGAATTGATTCCCTTGGCGTATTCGATCTGGCGGTCGGTAAAGGCCTTGTCACTGAAAACGTCTTGCCAGCCGAGATGGTTCCAGTAATCAACGTGGAACGCCAGCGGAAGAATGGTTTCGTCCGCCGCCAGCCTGATGAGCAATTCGTCCGCCGGGGGGCATGAATCACAGCCTTGGGATGTGAACAGCTCGACAGGAATGGCCGCCTTCCACTCGGCTTGCCCTCTCAAGGGCGCGGACAAAATCACGATGAACAGGATTACGGCCCGCGAGAAGCTGATACCCATCATTTTCATACCGTATCCCAATCAAAACTGTCGTGCTTATGACGCTATGCAGCTCCCGCTTCGATTCAAATCAATTTTTTGACAACATGCAAGCGTCACTGACCGGCCAAGCTCCGCAGAACATAGTGCAGAACGCCTCCATGATTGACATAATCCGCCTCAACTTCAGTATCGATACGGCATTTCAGCCGCAGGGTCCGCGTCTCGCCGCTGCTGTACCGAATGGAACAGTCATTGATCATGCCGGGCAAAATTTCGCCGTCCAGGCCAAAAATAGAGAACACTTCATCGCCTTGCAGATTGAGGTTTTTACGGTTGTGATCGTCCATGAACTCGAAAGGCACAACCCCCATGCCCACCAAATTTGATCGATGGATCCGTTCAAAGCTCTCGGCGATGACCGCCTTGATGCCCAGCAATGCTGTTCCCTTGGCCGCCCAGTCTCGGGAAGAGCCCGTTCCATATTGCTTCCCGGCTACGACAATGAGAGGAATATCCCGCTCCTTGTAGGCCATGGCCGCGTCATATATCGAGGTTTGTTCGCCGTCAGGGCCGAGTGTGTATCCCCCTTCCACATTGTTCAGCATTTCATTCCTGATCCGGATGTTGGCAAAAGTGCCTCGCATCATCACTTCATGGTTTCCCCGGCGAGAACCGTAGGAATTGAAGTTCTGCTTTGCGACCTGTCGATCCTGCAGGTACTGTCCGGCCGGCGTCGTCTCTTTGAATGATCCGGCCGGCGAAATGTGGTCGGTTGTGATCATGTCCCCCAAAATCGCCACACAACGAGCATTCTTGATGTTGCCAATGCCCGGCGGTTCCATCGTCATTCCCTCGAAATAAGGCGGGTTTCGGACATATGTTGACGTCTCGGGCCAGCCAAAGGTCTGGCTGTCAATCGTCTGTACGGACTGCCATTTTTCATCGCCACTGAAGACATCGGCATACTTGGTCTTGAATGCGTCGCGGGTCACGGTCTTGTGAACCAGTTCGGCCACTTCTTCGTTGGAGGGCCAGACATCCTTCAGATACACTTCCTGTCCCTCATCGTTGACAGCCAAGGGCTTCTTGGTCAAATCCACATTCAGGTCACCGACGATGGAGTAGGCCACGACAAGGGGTGGCGAAGCCAAAAAGTTGGCTCGAACATCTGGGCTGATGCGCCCCTCAAAGTTTCTGTTGCCGGACAGCACGCTTGCGGCGATAATGTCTTCTTTAGCGATGGCGGTCGAAATCTCTGACTGCAGCGGACCCGAATTGCCAATGCACGTCGTGCATCCGTATCCGACCAGATTGAAGCCCATGGCATCCAGGTCTTCCTGCAGCCCGGTTTTTTCAAGATATTCAGACACGACCTTGGAACCGGGAGCCAGCGAGGTCTTGACCCATGGCTTGGGTTTCAAGCCTAGTTGTCTGGCCTTTCGGGCCACCAATCCTGCCCCGATCATGACATAAGGGTTCGAGGTGTTTGTACAGGAGGTAATCGAAGCAATGACTACCGAACCATCCTTGATCTCAAAGTCTTCTCCCTCCACGGGAGCGGACTGTGCCGGCACAGCCGTGCCATTTCCTCCACGATAGCTGCTGATGACCTTTTGGAAAGCCCTTGAAGCCTGATCCAGCGGAGTATGATCCTGCGGGCGCTTGGGCCCGGAAATGGCCGGTACAACCTCATTCATGTCCAGCTCCAGCGTATCCGTGTAGACCGGATTGTAATTGCTGTCGCGCCAGAGTCGATTTTCCTTGGCATAAACTTCGACCAGCTCAATCAAGTCCTTGTCACGACCGGACTGGTCAAGATAGCGCAGAGTTTCCCCGTCAATTGGAAAATATCCGCAGGTGGCTCCATATTCGGGAGCCATGTTGCCAATCGTGGCTCGATCGGCCAGGGGCAAGGTGTCCAGCCCCTCGCCATAAAACTCGACAAATTTCCCGACAACGCCCTTTTCTCTCAAGAGCTGAACGACTTTCAAGACGAGATCCGTGGCCGTCGTGCCTTCCCGCATCTCGCCGGTGAGCTTGAAGCCGATGATCTCCGGCAGCAGCATCGATATAGGCTGTCCCAGCATGGCCGCCTCGGCTTCGATGCCCCCAACGCCCCACCCCAGAACGGCCAGCCCGTTGACCATTGTCGTGTGGCTGTCGGTTCCGACCAAGGTGTCGGGATAGGCAATCAGACGCCCCTTCTCATCGGCTGATGACCAGATGGTTTTGCACAAATATTCCAGGTTGACCTGATGACAGATACCGGTTCCCGGCGGCACGACTCGGAAATTCTCAAACGCCGTTTGACCCCATTTAAGAAATTCATAGCGTTCCAGATTCCGTTCATATTCACGGTCGACGTTGACCTGAAAAGCTCTCGGGTTGCCAAAACTGTCGATCATGACCGAGTGGTCAATGACCAGATCGACCGGCGACAAAGGATTGATTTTTTCGGGGTTTCCACCCAAGGCGACCAGCCCATCGCGCATGGCCGCCAAATCGACTATCGCCGGTACGCCGGTAAAATCCTGCATGAGGACTCGGGTGGGACGGAACATGATTTCACTTGGATTGGAGCCATCCCTAGCCAGCCAGTCGCTGATGGCTCTCAAATCGTCTGACGTAACAGTGGTCTCGTCATAGAAACGCAGAAGGTTTTCAAGGAGAACCGCCAGCGACGCGGGCAGCCGGTCAAAATTGCCCAGACCCGCCTCCTCAGCGGCGGCAATTGAAAAGTAGTCATATTCCTCCTGGCCGGCCTTAAGACTTCGGCGGACTCGTTCAGACTTGGTTCCTAAAGGAGTTTTCATTTCATCTCTCTAGCATTCATTATCCTGACACATCTTGCCACAATGTTCTGCCAACTCGAATGACCATAGTCCGCAGGCTGATGAACTTGAAGCGGCAAGCGCAACAACCGACTAACATTTGGGTTCAGGACAGCTATTTGGAAGTGCCAAACTGGAAATTCTGCACTGAACGGGCTGATCCCTTTGACAAAAATGAGTTTAAGGAACTAAAAACTCTGCCGAGAATCTGCCGAACATCCCGATGTTGATTCATCCAAATTCTGGCAGTTCAACACCATGAAAGGATTGACTCCGTCACCGTTCCGATTTCGTATCAGGAGATTTGCGTGACAGCGGTGCAACGGCATAACATCGGCTTGCTTGGCACGACATCGGAACAGGGCGATCATCCGTGGGAGGGCTTCACGCCGGTTCATTTGATGATCGGCGAATCGCCGTTCTAGATCTATCATACCTAAGTGACTGAGAACGGGGACAACAGTTTTGGGGCATGAGCACCAATCTTTAGAAGGTTTTGAACCGTCATCGTCAACAGCAAATGGGGCTGATGAAAGACATTAGAGGCCAGAGCGGGGTTTGCATTTCCCAATCTTCTGGCTTCATTCGTGAGAATTCAAAACACTTGTCAAGATGAATATATGCTCCAGAAGTTTGCAAGTCGTTCAGTTTGACACAGTCTGATGCCCTTTGAAAGTTCCAAAAATCCATGTCTTGTTGTCAGGAACCTGAGCTGTGAAAAGGGCTCGGTCGAAGTGTTCAGCAATCTGTCCTTCTCGATTGCTGCCGGCCGGAGTCTTTGTGTCACGGGAACCAATGGCTCGGGCAAGACAACTCTGCTCAAAGCGTTGGCCTCAGTCCAAGAGATTTCTCAGGGATCTATTGTTATCGAGCATGACCAGGTCTCTTATTTGGGTCACTCGAAAGCCATAAAGCAGGAATTGACCGTTTATGAAAACCTCAAGTTTTGGTCTGCCCTGGGAAGGACAAGACCGGTCAGTGAACTGCTTGAGCGCTTTCATCTTCAGAAACTCTCCAATGTGCCCGTTCATTTCCTTTCAGAAGGTCAGCAAAAAAAACTTTCTCTGGCCTGTTCGCTTCAGCCCGATCGACAGATTTGGCTTCTGGACGAACCCTACACCTCGCTTGATTCGGCCGGAAAGATGGCTCTTACAGAACTTATAATAAAGCACAATGCTGACAATGGAGTGGTTGTCTTGTCATCCCACTCCGTGGAACTTGAGAATCATTGCATGAGCCTTGCGATGGATGACTTTGTCCCTTCTGCACGGACCGCAAACTGATGGTATCGATTCTTCTCCAGGATTTGCGGCTCGTCGTCCGAACTGGTGCCGGTTTTTGGCTTGTGGTCGTCTTTTTTATGTTTGTGGTGTTTTTTATAACTCTGGGGATTGGTCCGGATCGGGCCTTGCACAATCGGATCGCCCCTTCTGCACTCTGGATCGGCGCGGTGTTTTCGTTATTGTTGAATCTTGACCGCCTGCTTTATCCAGACTTCATGGACGGAACCATTGAGAAGATCATGGCGTCTCAAATTCCCCTGGAAGAATATGTTCTGGCCAAAATGATTTTTCTGACAACCGTTTCTGGCATTCCCATTGCGGTGCTCGCTCCCATTTTGGGCATAATCGTCAACTTCCCGCTTGAGCACGGTCTCGTTGCGGCATTGACATTGCTAACCGGAGCCCCTGCTCTGGCTTCTGTAGGCTGTTTCGGCAGTGCCTTGGTTCTGATTGCCCATCGCGGTCACCTGTTGCAAACAACAACGGTCCTGCCTTTTTGTGTTCCAGTTGTCATATTGGGAACATTGGTCATCAAGACTTATCAGACAAGTCATGCTCTTGGTTCAGAGTTTTTCTTGTTGGCCGGACTTTCGCTGCTCTCATTTGCTGTATTCCCCATGTTGACAGCCATGGCACTCAGAGCCAACATACTTCGGTAGTCAACTCGATTCTTTTCACAGCACATAATTCTGATGACGCCAAGATTCTGGCACCTTGTTAACCCCAACCGTTTTGAGAAGCTGACGAGGGTTACTGTTCCTTACTTGACCGTTGTGACGATTTTTTCCCTTGTCATTGGTCTAACATGGGGGTTCGTCTTCACCGGCAATGAAAATATCCAGGGCAGTACGGTCAAGATCATTTTTTTGCATGTACCGAGTGCCGTCATGGCTATAAATTGCTGGTTAATGATGCTGGTATCGTCACTGATCTGGCTCATTCGGCGGCATCGCGTTTCCGTTTTGGCGGCAAAGGCCGCTGCGCCTGTCGGATTTGCGATGACACTGATTACCCTTGTGACAGGTGCCTTGTGGGGGCAGCCGATATGGGGAACATATTGGGCATGGGATCCACGATTGACTTCGTTTTTCATACTCTTCTTGCACTACATGACCTACATGCTGCTCTGGAATTTCATAACAAACCGGGAACTCGCTTGTGAACTGACATCGATATTGTGTCTGGTTGGTACGGTGTTCGCGCTTCTGTCCCGTTATGCCGTACTGATCTGGACCAAGGGAATTCACCAAGGAGCCAGCCTGTCACTTGATCGCGAGACCAATATCCATAACGAGTATTATGTGCCGCTCCTGATCTGCATGTTTGGCTTCCTGACGCTGTTTGTTGTCCTAGTTCTGCTACGCACCCGAACAGAGATCATGAAAAACAAAATTCGACTGAAAACCATCAAGGGGGTACAAAGATGGTCGAACTAGGTGACTATGCATTTTACATCATCGTGGCCTATTCCCTCTCATTCCTGATATTGATGGGGGTCGTCGTACACACCCTTCATCAATACTTTCGCACCAAAAGCGAACTGTCGGATTTGACTGCTCTTGATGATGTCTCGTAACTGGCTCTTGACCTTGCTGCCCTTGCTGCTCATGCTGGGCATCGGCCTTATTTTTCTGGCCGGCATCATTGGGCAGGAAGACGGCCTGCCCTCTAACTACATTGGCAAGACGGCCCCGGCCTTGGAGCTGGAAGTTCTGGACTCATTTGATCCTCCGGCAACGGCCGATTTGATGAAGCCTGAAATAAAACTGGTAAATTTCTGGGCAAGCTGGTGCGTTCCTTGCCGGGTCGAACACCCCCATCTGAAGCGCATCAGGGAAATGGGCATACCCGTCTATGGCATCAATTACAAGGATTCTGACGTCAACGCCCTCGCTTTCCTCGAAGATTTGGGCAATCCGTTCCGGAAAGTCGGCAGCGACCCCAAAGGACGTGTCGGCATTGACTGGGGGATATATGGCCTGCCCGAAACCTTCATCGTCAATGCTGAGGGCATGGTTGTCTATCGATTGGCAGGGCCCATTACCGAGAGAGTTCTCAACTCGGATATCCTGCCGGCTGTAGGAAAGGCTCGGAGTCTGAATGGTACCGACTGAGTGCCTGACAATTCGTCAACCCGATGACTGGCATCTCCACCTGCGAGATGGCGATCTGACCCGGCTCGTTCTGCCTTATACGGCTCGGAAATTTGGCCGCGCACTTGTCATGCCGAACATTGTGCCACCTGTTGTGACAGCGACTCAGGCCGAAGACTACAAGAAGAGAATACTGGAGCACTTGCCGACCGACAGTACCTTCGAACCTCTCATGACACTTTATCTGACTGATGATACCGATCCCGCTGACGTACGAAGTGGCATTCAGGATGGTGTCGTATCAGCGGTCAAGCTGTATCCGGCCGGAGCAACAACCAACTCCCATTCCGGAGTAACGGACTGGCGTAAAATCGAGCGTGTGCTTGATGTCCTTGGCGACTGCAAGACTCCTTTGTGCGTACATGGTGAGGTTACAGCACCCCATATCGACATATTTGATCGGGAGGCCGTTTTCATCGACTCGGTCCTGATCCCCATTCGGCAAGGATATCCGACCCTCAAAATCATTCTTGAGCATATCACGACCAGCCAGGCTGTCGACTATGTACTCTCGGACGGGCCGTTTACGGCTGCGACGATCACTGTCCATCATCTGATGATCAACCGCAATCATCTGTTCCGGGGCGGAATCAGGCCACATTACTACTGCCTGCCCATCGCCAAGCGGGAATGTCATCGGCAACGACTGCTCGATATCGTCAAGTCTGGCCAAGCCCGATTTTTTCTGGGTACCGACAGTGCACCGCACACCAAAGGAGCAAAAGAGAGTGACTGCGGATGTGCCGGCATCTTTACCGCCCCACTAGCGATGGAATGTTTGGTTCAGGTTTTTGATGACTTGCAGATTCTTGACCGTCTGGAAAATTTTACCTCCGTTTACGGGGCTGAATTTTATGGCCTGCCGTTGAATGAACGGTTTGTTCGCCTGAGCAAGTCAGAAACTCCACTGACCTTGCCAAGCCGCGTTCAAAACGCCAGTACCGAGGTCATCATTTTCAATCCAGAGATTCCCGTTCACTGGACAACTGAGGACATGTGCGATGAATGATCCTACAAGCCACAACGCGTTTGCGGTGCAAGTGGCCGAAATTCTCCTTGAGATCAAGGCCATCAGCTTCAGGCCCCATGATCCTTTTATCTTGACGTCTGGCCTTCCTTCACCTGTCTACGTTGATTGCCGCAAGATCATCGCCTTTCCCAGAGCTCGCTCGGCCATCGTCCAGATGATGGTTGCACTCATCTGTGAGCGGGTGGGCTTTGAAACCATTCGCAATGTCGCGGGCGGTGAGTCTGCCGGCATTCCATTTGGCGCGTGGGTGGCCGATGAGATGAACCTGCCCATGAGTTACATTCGCAAAAAACCCAAAGGACATGGCAAAAGGTCTCGGATTGAAGGCCTGATCAAGGAGAACGAACGAGTGCTGCTGGTTGAGGATCTGGCCACAAACGGGGGTTCAAAGATCAGTTTTGTTCAAGCCATTCGCGACGCGGGCGGCATCTGCCACGATGCGATCGTTGTTTTCTACTATGATATCTTTGCTGATGCCATCGCCGAACTCGAAACCCAGTCGATCACGCTTCATTACCTGACAAATTGGAACGCGATCATGCAGTCACAGAAAATTCGTACAATCTTGAATCCGGAAGCGATCCATTCGGTCAACAGCTTTCTGTCTAACCCAAGAGAATGGACTCCGTAAGAATGAACTGACAGTGTGGTTCCTACTCAATACGGAAGCGTTCTTGTAGCCTGATCTTGCTGGAGCACCCTTGGAAGTCTTCAATGTGCGCTGCGCTTCATGATAGGAATCTGTCCTGAAGTTGTGTTCGAGTCCAATCAATCTTCTGCGCCACGAGCGGAGCAAAGAGGATGGCGACCAGCCCGGCCGGCAGCCGTGGCATTAAAATAGCCTTTTTACCCTGTCCCTACAAGCCGGTAGTGGGTAGTGTCTCAGTTTGAATATAATTTACGTACTACCTCCCCACATGATCGTGATTTCTATGGTTCAATAATTCAAACTGAGACACTACCCAACAGCAGCCCAGAAAGAGGCTGTCAGACGTCGCATCGACTATTACTGGACCCGCTTTGGAGAACATAAGCACTACCCCGCCATGATCGGAACCATAATGGCACGGCTTGGGAGAGAACCGGTGTCTTTTGAGACAATCGAAGACGCCATTTTCTCGACCATGCAGACCGAACGCTGGCATGGCAAGCCTGAACCCGAATTTGAGGCCATGTTACGACGCGGTCTTGTTCACGAGTGCAGCGTTGATGCCGAGGGCATTCTTCACGAATGCCCCATTCCCAGTTTGCGTTCCTTTGCCGTGATTCAGACGGGCCCGCCACTTCATCGCATCACTCTGAGCGGCAAAGCCGAACTCATAGACGATCATTTGACGGCAACGCAAGAAACCGAAGTGCGAGACGCCTGGGGACGAACCCCTCTGCACATCGCCGCCCAAGAAAACTGGCCCGTGGTGCTTGTAAGCCTGCTGGATCATGGGGCCGAACTGGAGGCCACCGATCAATGGGGCCAAACGGCCATGCACATCGCCGCTCAGGAGAATGCCAAAGAAAGTCTTGCCGCCTTGATCGCGGCGGGTGCCACCCACCAGGCAGTCGACATGAAGGGCGAAACGCCACTGCATCATGCTGCGCGCGAGGATAGCGCACGAGCCGTCGAAATGCTGATCCAGGCTGGAGTCAATCCGAATGTCCTGAGCCGGACCGGAAAGATGCCGCTTGATTTAGCCCCGCCGAATGGTGCCAGTCGACACATTCTCGCTATGGTGACTTGCCATCCCGACACCAGAGAACCGGTTTCGTAAGTCACTTCGAACCCCGACACCAGAGAATTCTGTTCAAGCCCTTGTCGGCAATCCGATCCTGTGGGGGAAGGTGAAATTCTGATTTCTTGACGCCGGCCGAACACAATGGAAATGGTTAGCATCATAATGGAACGACAAGATTCGGCTCACGAATCAGACAGATATCCTTAGATCAAGAATCAAAGGGTTGTTCTGCGCCTGTCCAAGACACGCGTATCAGGGGCACGGCGGAAATCTTTGACTTGATTCGTCGCGGCACAACTTGATGGATTTGACAGCCGCTAGGGAACTGAAATTCTTTTTCTTGATCCAGCCGATTTATGCCAATCGGGGCAAGTGCACCCTCCGATTGGAGTGAATATCAAAAGAAACTTGGGCAGGAAAAACCAAAACAAACAGGCGGATCAACAAGAAAATTTGAAAAAGCCAAACCGTCTATATCTGCTTAAATCTCGGGCACGTGGTCCAAGTCTAGTGATTCATTCCAACACAATTTCCCCATTTTTTCCGTTTTGAATTTCTGCCGTCAGTGATATGTTCCTATCTTCCAAGAACTCACCTAACGGAACCTCAGATGACCTCGGCAGCCAACATGCAAGTCTTGACCAAAAACGCTTCATCCCAACTCGGCGAAAATGCCTCCGAAGAGATGCCACCGGAAGCGGAACCCGTAACGTCGGAGGAAGAACTCAAGGGCGTCCCTCACAATACTCAGTTGGAGTTGTCACTCCTGACAGCACTGCTGTACAACAATGACATTTACACGGAAGTCTCGAAGATTGTCCTGCCGGAGCACTTTTGTCTCCCGATCAACCGCCTGGTCTACGAGAAAATTGAAACTATCATCAGACAAAACCGTTATGCATCACCCAATACCCTCTGGCCCTATATCAAGAATGAACAGCTGGTTCAGGATGCCGGTGGCGAAGATTATATCCGGGGAATACTGCACACGCCCTTGATACCGGTACTGGCCAACAAGGCAGTCGAGTTTGCCCAAGAGATTCGTGAACTCTCCATTCGCCGAAAGCTGATGGAGGTCGGTACCGAACTGTCATCCAAGGCCGGCGAGTTGAGCGTTGACGAAAATTCACTTGCGATCATTGATCAAACGGAAAGCAAGCTTTTCGATCTTCGCAAGCACGGCTATGAAAGCTCCGAATTCAAGTCCTTTACCGCAACTCTGGTTGAATCGGTCAAACGCGCCAAGATTGCGTCCGAAACCGAGAACGAAATTTCCGGCTATTCAACCGGACTCATTGACTTGGATGGTGCCATCGGAGGATTGCATCCGACTGATCTGGTCATCATAGCCGGTCGGCCTGGGATGGGCAAAACCGCCCTTGCGACCAACATTGCTCACAATGTAGCCAAGAACTACAAGCCACCGGACAAGCGAGACCCCCGAAGTCCTATTGGGGGCAAGGTCGCCATCTTCTCGCTTGAAATGTCAGCGGAACAGCTAGGCACACGATTGCTGTCCGAGACAGCTGGAATTCCGGCAACCGATATCCGCTTGAACCGAATATCCCCATCCGATTTCTCCCGATATGCGAAGTCGGCAATGGAGATGGTTTCGTTGCCAATATACATCGACGATACGCCCGGGTTGAACATCGCAGACATCACGCTCAGGGCCGGACGACTGCACCGCAAGGTCAAGCTAGACCTGGTCTTCGTGGATTACATCCAACTCATCCGGGGGTTGTCCAAGGTCCAAAACCGGAACTATGAAATCGCCGAGATCACAGGAGGGCTCAAAAATCTTGCCAAGAAGCTGGAGGTCCCTGTCATCGGGGTTTCGCAACTCTCGCGATCAATCGAAAGCCGTACAGATCAAAGACCGCAACTCAGCGACCTGCGCGATTCGGGCTCGATTGAGCAGGATGCTGATCAGGTGATTTTTGTCTACCGGGAAGAATACTATCTCCGGCGAGCTGAACCCTCGCCCGATGATGACAAAGAGTTTCAGAAATGGAAGTCGAAAATGGAAAAGGTCAGCGGCAAGGCGACACTGATCATCGACAAGAATCGTCATGGTCCAGTCAGATCCCTGCTGGTATCGTTTCAAGGCAAGTTCACCAAATTTGGCAACATTGCCCATTCAGAACCAGCGGGAGCGAACGAAGTCCAGCTTTAAAGGACAAACAACGTCGGACCGCCAGAAGCAATTGTTCGATTGCAACCGTGTTGGGAGCTGTGATAAAGCACTCCTCTGCCGGCCTCAGACTGCCTTCCAACGAGCGAGGATGTTGTGGCTAAAGCGATTTTGCGAATTGACCTGAATGCCATTGCTGAAAATTGGATTACCCTGAAGACTCTGGCTCGGCCCCAGGCCACCACATCGGCTGTGGTGAAGGCCGATGGATATGGTCTTGGCATTGCGCGTGTCGCTCAAACCCTTCATCAGACTGGAGTGACAAAGTTTTTTGTGGCGACTGCTGAAGAAGGTTCCGTGCTCCGGCAGCATGTTGCCGGCAATTTTTCCATCTACATACTGTCTGGCTACATGAAGGGTGATAGAGATCATCTCAAGGATAATGAACTCATTCCCGTCATCCTGTCAAAGGAGCAGTTCGAACGGTTTGTACAAGACTTTGACAGTTGGCCATTTGGTCTCCAGCTGGATACAGGAATGAATAGGCTCGGGATGGAGGAAGAACATTTTTCCGACCTGAAGGAACCAATCTGCCGACGGCGTCCTCATTTCATTATGAGCCATCTGGCCTGTGCCGAAGAGACCGATAGCGACATGAATTCACTTCAACTCGCAAACTTTGTTCGCCTCACAGCCGGGATACCATGTCCGCTGTCACTGGTTGCCACCGCCGGCATGTTTTTAGGACCGGACTATCAGTTTGACCTGTGTCGCCCCGGAATCGGACTGTACGGAGGTTTCCCATTCACGGGCGTCAAACCCGTCGTCAATGTTCTGATACCTTTGATACAGATTCAGGACGTTGCTCCACAGGAAGGCGTGGGATATGACATGTCCTGGATTGCGACCGAACCTACGCGGGTTGCCACCATCGCCGCCGGCTATGCCGATGGATTGCTCAGATCTTTGTCCAGCAATTCTTTCGTTTACGCCAACGGGGCTCCATGCCCTGTAATCGGGCGTGTTTCCATGGATCTCATTACAGTCGATATTTCGTCCGTGAAGGAGATTCCCGACCATTTTGAAATACTGGGAGCGGATCAGACCGTGGCCGAACTGGCCCGCCACGCATCCACCATTCCTCATGAAATCCTGACTAGCCTGGGACAAAGGTATCATCGCGTCTACCTAGAAGATCCAACTGGGGATAGCGGATAAGGGGTGGAATATTTTGCGCACATCCTATTTGGTTGACACGAGGTTTTTGCTTAAGGCCATTGTGTTATCCTGTCCAGATTCGTGTTTCTTTTGTGCCCTTGGTTTCAGAGCCGATTGATACTAGACATTTGCTTTTCAGACAGTTAGCGAGGCCCACCATCGTCAATCCACCAAGCATTGTGTTTGATTCATTTCGATTGATCGGGCGAAGTGTGGTCGAGTTCTGTGGTCGAGTGGGACATTTCTCCCTCTTCACTTTGTCATCGATTGCCCTGATCTTCAGATCACCCTTCTATTTTCGTGAATTTGCCCAGTCGCTCCTTTCCATTGGCTTTCTCAGTCTTCCCGTCATCGGTCTCACGGCTCTATTTACAGGTGGAGCTCTGGCGTTGCAAATTTACTCAGGTGGCTCCCGATTTGATTCCGAGTCAGCCGTACCGGCCATCGTGGCGATCGGGATGGTCAGGGAACTGGGACCAGTCCTCTGTGGACTGATGATTGCCGGAAGGGTCGGTTCCGCGATCGCTTCGGAGATCGCGACAATGAAGGTCACCGACCAGATTGACGCCCTTGTTACACTCTCGGCAGATCCCAAACAGATGCTCGTGGTACCCAAGCTGGTTGCAACAACTGTCTCTCTCCCTTTTTTGACTGGAATCGGGGATATTCTGGGAATCTTCGGAGGGTATCTTGTCAGCGTGTACCGTCTTGATTTCTCATCCCAGATTTATCTGTCCCAATCGGTTCAGTTCCTGCATTCCACCGATGTAATTTCAGGTTTGGTAAAGGGAGCCGTGTTTGGCTTCATTGTGGCCATCATTGGCTGCTACAGCGGCTTTAATTCTGATCGGGGTGCAAGAGGGGTTGGTCAGGCCACAACTCGGTCCGTTGCCTTGTCCTCGATTTCAATCATTGCCATCAACTTTGTGCTGACCGAAGTGTTTTTCTAATTCATGTCAAAGAAAGATTGTCAACTTGGCTGATTCATCCCCTTCGCCTTACCCCGGTGAAACAGGTAGCAAGATACAGTTGAACGATATCTACAAATCGTTCGGCCGCAATCATGTGCTCAAAGGCATCAACTTATCCATTTATGAAGGTGAAAGCGCGGCCATTATTGGAGAATCGGGAGGCGGCAAGTCGATAATGGTCCGCATCATGCTGGGGTTGCTTAAACCGGATAGCGGATCAATTTTGTTTGATGGTGCCAGCCTTTCCTCATCGAGAAAAGAATTCATGGCCAATGTGGGCATGCTGTTCCAAGGTGGAGCACTGTTTGATTCCTTGCCCGTCTGGAGAAATGTCGCGTTTCGCCTTCTCAGGGGATCCAACACAGTATCCGTTAGAGAGGCCCGATGCATCGCAACGCGTAAACTGGAGCGGGTCGGATTGGATGCCCAGGTTGCCGACTTGTATCCGGCCGAACTCTCGGGCGGAATGATGAAACGAGTGGGGCTGGCCCGAGCCATTGCGGCCAATCCAAAATATCTCTTTTTTGACGAGCCGACAACCGGTCTGGACCCGATCCGGGCGGCCAATATCAGCAGATTGATTCGAGAGCTTGTTGATGAGCACAAGGCAACGGCTTTGGTCATTTCACATGACATGCCGTGTGTCCGAGCTATTTCCGACCGAATTCACTTTTTGCATGACGGCAAAGTCAATTGGTCTGGCAATCTTTCCGAACTGGGAAAGCTCACTGCGGGGCGGCTGCATAGATTTGTCAATGGCTTGCCTTCATGCTCGGGCAGCCATGAAGCTGAATCGGGTATCAACAGTTGAATGCCTCAGAAACCTTTTTTCCGCAGGGACAATTGGAATTGTAGGACCGTCAAGCCAATCTGTATGAAGCTGAACTAGCAGGAATTGCCATGTCAGGGATCAGTTATTTTGATATCGTTGCCGTCGTAATCGTCATTATTTCGGCTTGGCTGGCCTACTATCGGGGTGCCGTCAGGGAGATCATGGCCATTGTAGGGTGGATCGTTGCCGGTTTTGGCTCCTATTTTGCTGCTCCCGTCGTTTATCCCTTGCTCGGCGCCATTCCTGTCCTGAGCAATCTTGTCAAAGACAGTTGTGAGCTTGGAATTCTGGTTGCCTTTGCGGTTTCGCTTGCAGCTCTTTTGCTGGTTGTATCGCTGATTTCGTATTTTGTGAGTTCCGTGGCGAAATTGCCTGTCATCAGTTCTCTGGATCGTGCCTTTGGCTTTCTCTTCGGTGCGGCGCGAGGAGCTTTGGTCGTCATTATTGTCATATTGGCGATCGAAGCGGTCTTGCCCAAAGGTCCTTTTCTGGAGGGAGTGACAAGCTCAACTGCTGCGCAAGTGCTGGAGAATGCCAAGGAAAGTTTCAGGGAACAGATCCCGTCCGAATCACCTCGGTGGTTAACCCTCAGCTATCACAATTTGATGGCGTCCTGCAATGTCATCGATACCTCACAATCCGGATAAATCATTGGTTTCATGCTGTGTTCATTATTCTGACGACATCGTGACACTCTCTCCTAATCCACAATCCGATGTTGCCTTGGTTACAGGTGCTTCGCGAGGGTTGGGTCGGGCCTGCACCGAACTCTTGGCGTCCTTGGGCTATTCTGTTACTGCACTGGGCCGAACGGTTGGAGCCCTGGAAGAACTGAGTGACTCGCTGCAGCCTGCGGCTGGCTCTGTGTCTCTTGCCGTGGCCGACATCACGGATACCCATGCCATCCAGAAGGTTTGTCGAACCCTGCATGACCGCTTTGGATTCATCGACCTATGGATTCATACGGCCATTCAATCGCCCCCATTGACTCCGGCGTATCAGATTGATCCCGCATCCCTGGATCGAGCCCTTGAGGTCAATGTCAAGGGCACTTTCAACTTGATTGCCAATGTTTCTCATCTGCTTCGCAAGGACGGCAAAGCAGTGTTCTTCCACGATGAGCGATCAGAACTCAAATTCCATGGTGCCTACGGTGCAACCAAACAGGCTCAGATTGCCCTTGCACGGTGTTGGGCAAGTGAAAATGTTCGCCTTGGTCCAGAAGTGATCATTTACACACCCCAGATCATGGCCACCCGAACAACTCGGGCCTTCACGCCGGGCAAAAAGAGGGCTGATTTGGCTGACCCACTTGAAGAAGCCCGAAAACTGATCGCAAGCCTCAGGTTGGATGTTGACGACAAAACAAATCAGCAATCCAGATTGTTTTAGTCCGAACTTCCGAAGCTGAATTTCTGCAGCCTTGCAAGAACAGGCACTATCTTTACTTTGGGACGGCGTCTAGCTGGATAAGTTTCAGGTGTTGCACACGCCCGGAAGCTCCAAGGCCCGCTCCTGCAACGGGGACGGTACCATCGTCAGTTCGGCAAGGTGCAGAAACGGCCAGCGATTGTATGTCGAGTGGCCACCTTGGGCCGAACTTGGGACCATGGGGTCGCCGGTGCCACGACCGATGATCACGCCGGAAGGCCGTCATCATGGAACAAACGGGTTTGCCCGAGCATGCGCATGGGCCATTCGACATATCGGGCCAGCATGGCACAGCCAAACATGGATGCGTCCACGACAAGCCCGATGATGAGACCGGCCGCACCTTCCGATCCACGGTGTTCAGGCTTCCGACAGCGTGCCCCCCACGAGGCCGTCGCTTGTTGGACCGGACGGTCTCATCGGCCATGTCCCGGCCGGCTGAGCCGACAGGACCTGAGGCCGTCCAAGGTTGCTTCGGCGTGATGCTTACAGCCCTTTGACACCCGGTGAGTCCGCTGGCTCGCGTCTGAAGGTCACGTGCGATTTCATCCTGTATCGATCCTGACGGGGGCCCGCCGCCGATGCCGACAACCGGCATCGCCCCGCAACCCGACGGCCTTCCGTCTCTTGATCAGAAGCGGAAGGTCACGGACAGACCGCCTCCAAAGTCGGTGTTGTCGCTCCCCGCCGTCGCATAAAAGGCATCCCCCGTCAGCTGCGTCGTGTCGTGGCCGCCCAGAGACATCGCCCCGCCCACGCCCAGACGCACCCAGGTCGGCTTCACCTCCGTCTCCAGCCGGGTGCCGGCCACCATCGCCTCATGCTTGGACGAGAACTCATGCTCCAGATCCAGCGACGCATACAGCCGACCGTTCGCATCCTTGGGACCCAGCTCGGCCAAGACACCCACACGACCTTGGACGCTCTGCTCCTTGTTCGGGGTGACCCGGCCAGCCCCATCAAGCGTGGTCGGTTCGTCAAAGGCGTCCATGTCCACCGATGACCAAGACAGACCCCCACGCGGGGTCACGGCCATGCCCCCTATACTCATCGGCTGACCGACTTCCACACCGAGTGCCAGACCGCTGCCACCTCCCTTGGAGGTGATTACGCCATGGCGACTGGATGTCATCGCGATATCAAAGAACCGGGTGTAGCTCAGCTGGCCGTCCACATACAGCTCGCTGTCGTCTGTCCAGGTCAGGGACACGCCCACACCGGTGCCGTTCGCTTCCATGGTGCCACCATTCCTGACGGTGGCCTTACTCTGCCGGTAGTGGGCACTTACACCCAGCACCAGACGATCATCGGTCGGCACCTCCAGACCCGCCTCAAAGTCGGTCTGCTTCACATCCCACGTCAGAGACTGACGCCGGACGTCCCGTGCGGTCGTCGATGTATCGGCCATCCGCTCCCCATCACGAACCGCCAGACGCATCCAGACACCCGCGCGGGAACCCGGCACCGCCATGCGCTCCCCCTTGCTGCTCTCCAGCACGATCTCTTCACCGGTGGTCCGGCGAGGCACCGCCATGCGCGTGCTGTAGGGCGTCAGGTCCACCAAACCCAGGAGCACCGAGGGCATCACCTCATACAGACGCGCTCGAGGGCTGTACTGACGCCAGTCCCCCGGTACATCCTTGAACCAGTAGCCCTTGTCGGCCAGCTTCGTGAGCTCGGCCTTGAACACCTGGTCATACACGCCCACGCGTTTGTCGCGACGATACACCGCATCACCCTCCGCCAATTCCGTGTCGGTCCCCGACACACTGCGGGTCTTGAACTTAAGTGGGGAGCGGGGTGGTTCTTCCGCGGTTCCCTTGCTCTTTCCCGCCGCCGCCAGGTTCAGGATCTGGCCTTCGACATGACCGACAAAACCATCCGCGTCCTCTTTCAGGATGATGGTCACCGGCGCGGTGGCGGTGCTCGCACCGGCATCCACCTTGATGGCCACCTTGTCCGCGGATTGGGCATGGGCACTGCTCACATGCGCCCGGGGGCCAATCACGATCATGCCGCCCACTCCGCTCGGCGTCGGATCTGCTGCCCGACTCGTCGTCGCTGCCCGATCGATCTTAAAGATGTGCACACCGGCGTATTCGGTGGCACCACCCATGACCGTGCCACGGATAGTAACATCAAACTTTTTTTTGGCCGGGCTTCTTGGGTCGACCTGAATGCCATGTCTATCCGCCTTGATCTTGCCTTCATGGATGATCGTGATGGTACCGGTGCGACCAGAGTTGAGGATCGCCACAATCCCAGACCCGCTTGTCACAATCTCGCTGCCCGCGACCGTCTCAATCTTGATGTCGCCAACGTCCGACCCCCCGCTGGCTGGAGTACTGAGGGATGCATATATCCCAAAAAAGCCGGCGTATATATGCCCCGAGTGCTCGATCATGATGTTGCCGTCGCCCTTGGAATAAATCTCAGCACGAATGCCAGAATTGCGCAGGGGTTTGCCTTCCATGCCGATCATCACCCCTGGCTCCACCGTGATGCCGACGTTGCCCTTGGCGTACTGAAGGACTCTGACGCCTATTCCTCTTTGGTTAGTATTGGAAGTGTCCTCCGAGCGAATGGAACCGCCCTTGAGATGGACCGTGATCGGTATCGTCGTGCCCGCGGCTGCACCGGTAGTCGTAACGGTGATGCCTGTCTTGCCATAAATGTAGGTCGACCGCGACAGGTCAATGTCGGCACTCGACTCAAGATGGATGCCATCGGTCTTTTCCCCAGCTTCTCCCTTGTGCCCGAGATAAATGCCATGGGCCCATGCACCACGGGACCAGGCGATATTGATTTTGCTCTCCGGATCCAACTGCAACTTGAGCAATCCCGTCCCGTCGTTCCGTGCCATGTATAAGCCGGACTTATCGGTATGGATTACTACTTTGCCCATGACCGTGAAATCGTCGTCTTCGGCACCATGCGCTTGAACTTCGAGACCTCTTGACTTGGCTGGGGCCGCGCTTGTGCCGATCTCAAAGTCGTTCAGCGTCAGCTTCAGGCCGTTGGTGAGGCTCTGGCACAAAAGCTGCTCTCCGTACTGGCCGGTCTTGGTTACCTCTGGTGGATTGCCATCCGGATCGGTCGGAAGCGTCCCCGGCCTCCCGTTACTTAAGGAGCAGGTGCCCTGTGCCGCTGAAGGTTGGGGCGAGGCGACAAGCATCCCGAGCCCGACAAGCAGCGCTCCAATCGTCGCAAGCCTGAACGCCGACCTGACGCGGGGGCAGGTCGCAAGGTCATCTACCCCCCCCCGACGCGTTCACAGGCATGGGCCGGATGGCCGCGTCGGCCCCAAAGCGAAGTCAATTTCGTCATCATTACTCCTGTCTTGCTATCCAAATATAGAAAATAGAACTCGGCAACATTAAATCCCCCCCCCCAGAATTTGCAACCCTTTTGTGCCGAGCCGGCCTGTTTATCTGAAAACTGTTGCATGCATGCGACCCTTGGTAGACCAGTCACTCAATTGGTTTGAGTCATGTGTGGTGCCATCGGTCACAATTGCCCAAAGGTCGTCCATGATGCATCACGACCGACAAAGAACGGGTTTAGACGATGGTCAGAGGCGCAAATGAAGGCTTGCAGCTCTTTGGGCCGGAAAAGTTGATGTCACGAGGCAATTTTCGACGTATGAGTCCTCGATCGGTGCGAGCAACACCATGCGATTGCGATGATAAAACTTGGCTCGGTGAGTGTCAAGAGACGCTTGCCAACAGTCCTCCAATGACCCAATGGATGGTCGACCGAACTTGACATGACAAGCACCCTTGGTCTATGTGCCCTATCCCACAGCAGACAATGAGAAAGCGGCTCGCACAGTGGCTGTATCCGATCCAACCCAATGTTCGCTCGTTCCATGACCAAATCGAACCTCTTGATGTCGCACACGCCCTTGTGGGTGCAGGCAAGACAGAAAAATAAGGCGTTGCTGAAGCGCTCAGTTCGATCGCAGCATCAACCGGATTGGTGTCCCGCCAAGACCAAAGTCCTTTCTGAGACCATTGACCAGATATCTCCGATAACTGGCTGGCAATGCCTTGGGATTGCTGCACTTGACAAGAAAACTGGGCGGACGAATGTTGATCTGTGAAATGTATCGTATTTTTATTCTCCGGCCGTGGAGCGCTGGTGGTGGATGCTGAGCACAAGCTCCTTCCAGCCAGCGATTCAATTCTGACGTACTGATCCGCTTGTTCCAGATCCAATAGAAAGTCATGATTGAATCAAACAGGGCTTTCAGTCCCTGTCGATTGAGAGCTGAGATGGTCAGCAAAGGCAATCCATTCAGTTGTGGCAATGATCGGTCGAAAATGTCCTGAATCCGAACTCGTGCAGCCTTTCTGTCCTTGACCAAATCCCATTTGTTGGCCACTAGCAGGACTGCTCTTCCCTCTCTCTCGGCCAAGTCGGCAATGCGCAAATCCTGGGCCTCAAGAGGCGTGGTTGCATCAAACAGAACAAGAGTCACTTCTGAAAATCGGATCGCCCTTAAACTTTCGGCGAACGCATCTTTTTCAAGATTGTCGATTATTTTTGCCCGCTTGCGCATGCCGGCGGTATCATAGAGCCGGATATTGGTTTCAAGCCATGTACAGGAGATCGCCACGGAGTCGCGAGTGATTCCAGGCGTGGCTCCCGTGAGAACCCGCTCCTCGTCTAAAATGGCATTGATCAGGGACGATTTTCCAGCATTGGGGCGTCCGACGATCGCTATCTTCAGCGGCCTTGCTTCTGTGCCACCGACATCTGAAATCTGCAACTCAGAATGTGAATCTTCCGGAGTGTGTTGAAGACGGGTAGGAGCTTTCTGTTCCAATGTCTTCAGGACCTTATCAATCCTGTCCTGCAGTTCGTCAAAGCCTAGCCCGTGCTCGGCCGAAATGTGAAGAGGTCCCTCCCAACCGAATGGAGCCGAATCCGCTTCAAGATTTTCATGAATTCTTCCTTCCGTTTTATTGGCCAAAAAGATGACCGGCTTGTTTTGTCTGCGAATGAGCTGGGCAATCTCATATTCTGCGGCGACAATGCCATCCCTGGCATCAATGATAAAGAGATAGGCATCAGAGTCGGCAATTGCCTTTTCGGCCATATGCTGAATGCTGGCATTGAGAGCGTCCGGCGGCCGCGTATCGATACCGGCCGTATCGACAACGACAAATTGTGATTGCTTGGCTCGGGGTGTCCCCACCTGATAATCGCGGGTAACGCCCGGGAGGTTGCTGACAATGGCCTGCCGTTTACCAATCAGGCGATTGAAGAGCGTTGACTTTCCAACATTGGGCCGACCGACAATAGAAAACCGTATTGGCATCGCATCGGGAATGAAACGTCAACTACCTGTACGCGTATAGCACACCGCTGGCGCTGATCAAGTACATGGTTCCATCCACGATGACCGGACTTGCCGTCGCGCCACCGGGAATGGCTACAGTCATCTCCACCTGACCCGATTCAGGGTCATGAAAGAACACCTGCCCGTTGCTTGAGGCCACGACGATTCGCCCTCCAGCCATGAGCGGGCCAAAGTTGGAATAGATGGCCTTTCGTCGATTGGCCTTTTCATTTTTGAATCCCGGGAGTGCAACTGACCAAATGCGTTCGCCGCTATTGACATCGAGGCGAACCAGCTTTGTTTCGTCTGAAATAATAAAGACGGAATTGTCAATCTTCAGGGCAGAACTGAACGCCCCTTCAGTCACATCCCAATAACGACCTCCAGTATCCAGATTCAGGGAAACCGTTGCTCCGCTTTGGTTGGAGATGTAGACCCGATCATCGGCAATGACCGGCGATGCCGTGATGCCTGTTAAAATCGAGATCGCTCCACGACCCCGACTTCCGCCGACAAACACTCTCCAGTTGACCCCACCGGAACTCATGGCGACACTCACGACTTCGCCAGAAGGAAAACCAAATATGACATTACCGGAGGCAATTGCCGGACTGCCATCGCTTGAAACTGTTGCCAGACTCTCGATGCTCTGCACGCCCCAGTCCAAACGGCCAGTACCCACATTGATGGCCCAAGCCTTGTTGTCCATGGTTACAAGGAATGCCTTGCCGTCAGCGACGGCCGGACCGGACGTGGCCGGAGCCTTGAAATTTTGTACCCACACGACAAACCCCGAACTTGGTTCAATGGCATAGAGCTGTCCAAAACCGGTCGTGGCAAACAGCAGACCTTCTCCAACAGCGAGCCCACCACTCGATGCATCAACAGGGTCATCACCCACGCGCAGCAAACTCCTTTCCCACAAGACATTCCCGTCCAGGGACAAGGCCCTCACGCGCTTGGAGGCGTCCATGGCATAAATGCGTCCTTCGGCAATGATCGGGGACGTTGAAATTCTTGCCTTGTCCGAATTGCCGGTGCCGATGCTGGCCTGCCAAACGGTTCTCAAGCTGTCGTCAAGCTGCAAATTTCCCGGATTGTGCTGACGATTGCCATTGACATGCGTCCACTCAACCAGATTCTGTGGGGTCGGAATCACAATTGGCAATGCGGAATTGACATTGCTTTGATCAATGTATTCACCGACCGTAAAGCCATCCGGATCGGAAACCACGTCAATGGTTTCCTCCAGCGGCACATCGATACTGATGCGTTCGCCCCTGAGGGGGTCCTCGTTTGAGCAACCGACCAGAACGACTGGGAACCAAAGAAGAATGAAAACCTTTTTCACACCAAACCTCATACGTTCAGACCAAAGAGAATCCCGGCTGATTGATCAAGAATCGTCATCAATAATTACACTTTCACCAACAGAAATCAAAAATTGGCGAATGCGTGTCTTCTGGCCCTGTGACGAATCAGCATGATGGTAGAGTTGGCGTAGATTGTTCACGGCTTCCTGCTGGCGTTCATAAACGGCCGTGTCCTCCCCAATCTGGTAGCTGAAATATCCTTTGTATTCACGGGCGAGAGAAGCAAAGGGAGAGCCCGCGAGCATCAGGCCATCCAACTCGACCACAATCTCGTCTGACGCTTCTGCATTTCCCTTCAAGATGAGCATCTTGAGCGCGGCCAGATCGTTGTAGGTATCGTCGACTCCCTCAATTTTGCCAATATCCTCAAGCGCCGAGAGTGCCGCTTCAGGATTGTCTTCGGCCAGATGACGGTCCGCAAGATAAAACTGAACCAAGGCCCGGGCATCCGGGCCACTGGCCTGGATCGCCTGGAGGGCATCTATGCTCTGGCTGGCATTTTCCGAGCTGAGAGCCTCATGAATTTGATCTCCCAATGCCCTTGCTTTCGTCTCCTGATTGTAGTTGACATACTCACGATACGCCGAGAAGCCGACAACGATCACGACAATCGCCATGCCTACCCAAGCCCATTTTTTGAAAAAAGCAAACAGACGGTCCCGTCGAACCTCGCTTGACACTTCTTCAATGAAAGATTCAGAGTTGCTCAAGTTGTTCTCCGCTGTTTCCAATACACCCGTTTCGAAAATAGACGATCTTCAGCCATTTTAAACCACAACATCCCCAGAATCCGGTTTCATGCAAAAGCGTTATTGTGTTAGAATCATCCATTCGATCCTCACTGAAGGTGAACTTGTCAAGAAATGGCCTGTTGCTTGGACTATTGCAACGGGATTTGCGAATACCTACGTCATGCAAGCCGCAAGTCGTTTATTATGTTGTCGAGGTTTCAAGTTTTGTTGAAATGCTCGCATTCAGACGATGTCAAGCCTATTGGTTGGCACATGAATTGAGTCGCCCCGGATTGGACTGCCAAGGAACTGCTTCAATTTTGTGGCAAGGCATTGCGTGGATAGTAATTAATTTCGGGTTAGTTTCACATGCGTCTCGTACCAGCAATTTTTGCCATCATATGTGCTGGCTTGCTTTACTTCTTCGTTGTTGATCGCGATCGGTTGAGAGCTCTAGTGGGGCCACCGGAACAGGTGTCGGAACAACAGGCCGATGAACCGGAGCCCAGTCAGGAGGCCCAAAGAGGGGGCCCACCAAGGCAACCTTTAGAACAAGACCAGAAAGTAAACGTCGTCGTGCGGCCAGTTACTGCAGGTGAAGTTGAGCTTGGGATCTCTTTTGCCGGAACCTCAACGGCAACTCGCTTTGTTGATGTGCGGGCCCAGGCCTCTGGCTTGGTCGTCTCGAATCCAATGCGCAAGGGCTCCAGCGTTGCAAAAGATGATGTCCTGTGCCAGCTTGATCCTGGAACCAAAGCTATCGCTCTTGAGGAAGCCTTGACCCGTCTTCGAGGGGCCGAAGACAACGAGCAGACCGCCGCAAAACTGGCGGCCGATGGATTCGGCACGGAAGCCAGCATGACGGCGGCTCAAATCGCCTTGCAATCCGCCATCACGGCGGTTGAAACGGCCGAACGAGAAATCGAGCAGCTGACCATCACAGCCCCCTTTGATGGCCTCATGGAATCAGACGCCGCCGAATATGGCTCTCTCCTGCAACCGGGCTCCTTGTGCGCACGCATCATCCAAATCAATCCCATCAAGATTGTCGGGTATGTATCCCAGATAGAAGTGGGCAAGATTGATGTTGCTGACACGGCCAAAGTCAATTTTGCGTCGGGATTGTCGACAAGCGGTGATGTAACATTCATTTCGCGTCAGGCCGACCCCGAAACCAAGACTTTTGAAGTCGAAATCACCTTGAACAACGACGAGTATCGCATTCGTGACGGATTTACGGCCGAAGTCACTGTGGTGGCCGGCACCAACCGGGCTCATTTCATTCCGCAGTCTTCTTTTACCTTGAATGATGCCGGTGTTTTGGGCGTTCGGGTTGTCGAAAACGAGACCGTGAAATTCTATGCTGTTGATCTTGTCCTGGATACTCCGGAAGGGGCTTGGGTGGCCGGGTTGCCGACCAATGTTGACCTTATTGTTGTGGGACAGGAATTTGTTGTTGATGGCACTGTGGTACAGACAACTTATCAGGAAGGTTCATCATGAAATCAATAGTCGATTGGTCCACGCGCCACCCGCGCATGATAATGGCGATTGTCGTGGCCACTTTTGCGATGGGCGTGCTGTCATACATCAATTTGCCCAAGGAAGGGGCACCCAACATAGAGATTCCCAACTACTTCGTCTCAGTTGTCTACCAGGGGATTTCGGCTGAGGATAGCGAGAAGCTTCTGGTTAAGCCCCTGGAAGAGGAATTGCAGGATCTGGAAGGCCTGAAAAATATGGGATCGACGGCTGCAGAAGGTTATGCCGGCATCAATCTTGAATTCGATTTTGGCCTCGACAGAGCCAAGACCTTGGCTGAAATTCGTGAACGGGTGGACCGTGCCAAAGTCGAGTTTCCGCCTGGTTACAATGAACCGTCCGTCACCGAATTCAGTTTTGCCCGCTTCCCGGTCCTGATCTTGACCTTGTCAGGTCAAGTACCCGAGCGTACGCTCCAAAGCATCGCCGAAGACCTGAAAAGCGCTCTGGAGCGGTTGCCACCCGTTCTGGAGATTGGTCTGTCAGGTGATCGCAATGAAATGATCGAAGTTCGTGTGGATCCCATTCTGCTCTCGGTTTACGACATCACGGCGAATGACCTCAATGCCGTCCTGTCACGCAACAATCTGCTGGTTTCGGCCGGTTCCGTGACAACGGAAACGGGATCTTTTGCCGTAAAGATCCCATCGTCATTCAACCAACTTGCTGACGTCGAAAATCTGGTCATCAAGTCCGTACGCGACAAAAACATAGTTTTGAGCGACATTGCCGACATACGACTGACCTTTGAGGACCGCCTCGGGTTTGCCCGGCACAACGGGCAACCTACTCTAGCCCTGCAAGTGATCAAGAAAAAAGATACCAATCAGATCGAAACTGTTGAACTGGTCAGGAGTCAGGCCCAAACCTTCATCGACAACCTTCCGCCCGAACTTCAGGACTCAATTTCCCTCGACTTCATTCAGGATCAGGGTGTCGGCGTTAAAAACATGATCGATCGCCTCGAAAGCGCGGTTCTGACGGCCATCTGCGTCGTGATGATCATCGTTTTGGCCACGATTGGACTGAAGTCGGCCCTCCTTGTGGGCTTTGCCATCCCCACATCCTTTTTGATCTGCTCGATATTCCTGTCTTTCCTGGGCCTTTCACTGTCCAACATGGTAGCATTTGGCCTGATTCTGTCCGTGGGCATGCTTGTGGACAGCGCCATTGTTGTCGTGGAACTGGCCGACAAAAAAATGCGCGAAGGCCTGCGTCCGATGCAAGCCTACACGGCTTCAGCCAAAAGAATGTTCTGGCCCGTCATTTCTTCGACCGCCACCACTCTGTGCGCATTCTTGCCCTTGCTCTTCTGGCCTGGCATGGCCGGACAATTTATGGGCACTCTCCCCGTAACAATCATTTTTGTCTTGTCGGCCGCTCTCATCGTCGCGCTCGTCTTCCTTCCCGTCGTCGGCGGTCTGGTCGGTCACATGTCAGACAAGCTTGACCGATTGTCGATTCATTTGAGTAATCTTCGACTTCCTTTCCGACTGGCCTTGCTTCTGATTGTTGCGGCTCTCGTTTATGTTGCCACCTCGGGCCTGCTGTCAACAATGCTGGCCCCACCACACTCACAAGCCGGTTCATTTCCGGCCGCTCTCTTCTCGGGCATTGGTTTTGGCCTGTCTGTCCTGATGCTGTCCATAGTCGCCAGCTCATTCAAGCGGGCCGGATCAAGTTCAGCGGCTGAATTTGCCGGCAAAGTGGGACACAGCTGGGTTGGGAAGATCACCCGCTTCATTATCGGCAATCCCGTTATGCCCGTAGTCGTCATCGTCGGCACGCTGCTGTTTATTGTCTTGGTCTTCATGGATTATGGACAAAACAATCGGGGGGTTCGCTTCTTTGTGGACAGCGAACCTGAGCGAGTGGGCATTGATGTGCTCGCACGCGGCAACATTAACCTTGAGGAGAAGGACTATCTTGTTCAGTACATTGAAGAGAGGGTCAATCAAGCGGACGGGATCAGCTCCATTTTTTCGACGGCAGGATCGTCTGGCTTGTCCGGTGGAGAGCGTGGTCCGATTGATGCCGTCGGGAATATCCAGTTGGAATTTGACCAGTGGGAAGATCGACAATTGATGGGCGAATCCGTTCAGGACAGCCGTAGCATAATCAGCGACATTGAGCAGAAGATACAAAACCCGGCCGGCGTAAAGGTTAGCTTTGCCCAAGACACCAATGGCCCCTCGCAAGGAAAACCGCTGAACTTGCGCGTCAAGGGTCGAGACTGGGAGCAATTGCTTGAAACCGTCGAAAAAATACGCACAAAGTTCGATGAGACCAAGGGACTTGTCTTTGTTGAAGATACCCGACCACTGCAGGGCATTGACTGGCTTGTTGACATCGACCTGGAAAAAGCCGCAAGTTTTGGCGCGGATGTCCTGACCATCGGCAACGTCATCCGAATGACGACCCAAGGCGTGGTCATCGATACCGTTCGCCTGGAATCAACAGCTGATGAACTGGACGTGCGGGTCCGCTTTCCCGAAGAATACCGAACTCTCTCCGCTCTCGAAAATCTGCGTATACAAACCAATCAAGGACCGGTCCCGGCATCCAACTTCCTTTCCATCAAGCCGGCGCGTCAGGTCGAGCAAATAAGCCGACACAATGGAGAACGATATTTTGAGATTTCAGCCGACATCATTCCAGGACTGACCAATGACGCGGGCGTTCCCATTCGACCCAACGAGCGGGTGGCCGTTCTGAGCGAGTGGCTGACCGAGAATCTGGAGAAGGACAGCGGCATCACTTGGGAATGGACCGGCGATCAAATCGAACAGAATGAATCGCAGCAGTTTCTGATCATTGCGTTCTTGGGAGCTCTCGGTCTCATGTTCGCGATTCTTCTGGCCCAGTTCAACAGCTTTTACAGCTCTATCCTGGTCCTGTCGGCCGTAGTCATGTCCCTGGCTGGAGTGTTGATCGGCATGCGCGTCATGGGTCAACCCTTTTCCATCGTCATGACCGGGCTTGGTGTCGTTGCCTTGGCCGGTATCGTCGTCAATCACAACATCGTTCTGATCGACACCTACAATGAGCTTTCCCGCTACATGCCAAGAATCAAGGCCATCGTGAAAACGATTGAAGCCCGAATCCGACCTGTCCTTCTGACCAGCATCACCACTATGGCGGGGCTGACTCCCATGATGCTCGGCGTTTCGCTAAACTTTAACGACGGCGGCTATACGATCGGAGCCCCTTCATCGAGCTGGTGGGTCCCCTTTGCCACGACGGTGATATTTGGCCTCGGCACATCGGTCTTGCTTACGCTTGCCTTCACCCCGGCCATGCTGGCCTTGGGAGTATGGATTTCGAAGGGTGCCTACAACTCGACAAGTGCTTTGGCGTCTTGGCTGACAGGCCGCAACAGCCAGATTTCCCTAGATCGCAAATTGCGCCTAACCACCTCAAAATTACCCCAAATCAATATTGACTGGGATCAGTTTCAGCAGGTGCTGATGCCTCTGCCACAGCAAAACAGGGCTCTTGAGAATGAAAGGGTTGTCGTTGAGGGCGTTGAAGTACCACCTGAGACCGGTGACGAAAGCCCTTCTCAACCGGATTCCGTTCCCGATACTCGAAACAAGCCGTGACTTCTCGAAAGGCACCGAGACCAGCATCTCTCGCTTGACTGAATGAACGCAGGGCATCGACGGCCTCCACCGTCGCGGGTCACGGGTTTTCGCTGGGAACAGCGAAGATCTGGCCGGGAAAGATCAGATCCGGGTCGTCGATCTGATCCTTGTTGGCTTCATAGATCCGAACATAGAGACGACCGAGACCATAGTTTCGTCGGGAGATTCCCCACAAGGTATAGCCCTTTTGGACCGTGACAAGCGCGGCAATCGGTTCAGCTTCGGGATTCTGATCTTGAACAGCCCGAACCCTCCGGGGTTCTTCAATGCGCAGGGGCGTGTGAACACTCTGTATCGAATTGCCCAGGTCATCCACTTCGAAAATCGACAGTTCATACGTTCCGGGGACAACACTGTTCAAAGAGACAGACCATCTGCTATCGTTACCAATTCGGGAAGAGGCCACTTCACTGTCGTCCAGTTCGATCCTGGTCATGTTGCGCGGCGTACCTCGACCCTGCAGCAAGACATAACCGTTCGCATCGTAAGCCAGCGTTTCCAGAAGTTCCCTAGGCCCGTCATTCACGATCGCAATCCCGTCATCTCCTTCCGAAATCCTTATGTTCTGCACAGCCATCATCTCAACGCCATTGACGATCAACGGTGTCAACGCAATGTACACGCTATCCACCGAAAAGACCTTGCTACCGTCAGCGTTCAAAGCCGCTAAAGTCAGCTTTTGAGGCTGTTCGGACAATTCAGCAAAGAAGATGGCTGTAAACTCGCCTTTCGAGGAGGTTGTCTCTTCGGTCTGAACCATGGCGTCAAGCAGGATCTGAACGGGAATTTCGGGCGAGGTTCGACCGGCCACCACGATGATTCCGCTCGGATCAACTGAAACGGCATCAAATTGAGGAATCTGGACGTTCTCGAATGAAGTGCCCGCGGATTCGTCCGGAGGCAAAGTTGGCAGTGGGGCCATGGCTATCTGTTCGGCCTGGGCTGGCACTGGCGGCTGCCGTTCATCGTGCGGGTCCGGAATCTCTCCAACTAAAGAGGACTTCTCCTCAGCAATGGGATGACCGGCATCAAGAACTGCCCTGCCCTCGTCGACCACCATGGGCTGATCGGCAGAGACTTCTGGAGAAGCATCCATGCCGGCTTCAATATCTTCTTTCGGAAGTGGTGGCAGTCCGATAATTGTCGCTTCCGACTCCGGATTGGCAATATCGATTTCTCCATCAGCCATGTCGTCGGGCAGTTCGGTCGTGAGGCTGGAAGAGGCCAGTTCATTTTCGACCCTTGTCGGTTGTTCCGTGATTACTTTCACTGATTCTGAAGGCTTTTCTTTTTTGTCGCTTTCATCCATTGAGGACGAAGCCGTTGGGGCAGGCGCCGTTTCCTTCGCTGCGGGCTCAATTATGCTTTCGACACGATCCTCATCCGCGGCGTTCACTGATTCTGAAGTCACCCCACTCTGATCCAACGGCTCAGATTGAACAACAACAATGATCTCTTTGGAGTCTGACGTCGGATCTTCAACAGCCGGTCCCCGAGGGGAAGGCAGCTCCTTTTTGGGCACTGCCGACACTTCCTCTGCTGAAGCCGGCGATTTCTCAACAATGGCTTCACCCGCATCTGCAGTCGGCTCGGAAGCAATTGCCTTTTCATCCGTTTCCACAGGCTGAACGGCAACAATCACCTCCGCGGAATCCGACACCAGTTCCGTGATCATTTCTTCTTGAGAGGAAGGCGCCTCCTCTTCTGGCATTGCCGACACTTCCGCTACTGAAGCAAGCGGCTTTTCAACACTGACCTCGCCTGTGTCGGCCGTCACCTCCTCAAAATCCTTGAGAGGTTCTGCAACCCTCTCTTCTACGGGCCCTCTTTCCTCGGCCTCAGCTTCGTCAGCATTTGCAATCTGTTCAGTGACAGCTAGACTCTCGGCAATCTCCTCTTGAGTCGAGGAAATTTCAGCACCCTCCGGTATCGATACTTCCTCAACCGGTTCAACATCGACCGTATCATCGGCCGGATACACGAACGCCAGGACAACAGCAAGCAGAATTACGGCACCGACAGCAATTCCGAGTATGGGTCGACTGGTCAATCTTCTGGTTTCTGCCATCAAAATAAATGCTCAAAAATCGTGCGACAACCGGTAATCAACAAGCCCATATAATGTGAGCTTTTTCGTAATTTTCACAGGATTTAGTTAATGACGCAAAACAATAATTCAAATCCCAATTATACGATCTGTGTTTTCTGTGGCTCAAATCCCGGCAACCGGACGCACTACCGATCGCTTGCCGAACGGTTTGGCCAAGCCATAGCCAGAGAAGGGTGGGGATTGATCTATGGCGCCGGGAAGTCGGGCCTGATGGGAACTCTGGCCCGTTCAGTCTTGAACTCTTCAGGGCATGCCATGGGCGTCATTCCAAGCAAATTTCCCGATGAGGTGCAACCCGGACTGACCTATACCATCAAGACGACGAATATTCAGGAACGCAAGAGCGTCATGTTCAATTGCTCTGACGCCGTGGTCGTTCTTCCAGGCGGCATCGGCACACTGGAAGAATTTTTTGAAGTTCTGACCTGGAAACAACTGGGCTGGCACAGCAAGCCGATGATCGTGCTGAACGCCCACAACTATTGGGATTCGATGAACCAACTTGTGGAAACTGTCACTCGGAACGAATTTGCCGGTGCCGTATTGGGAGAACTATATCACTCAGAGAGCTCGGTTGAGGGCGTAATGGAACGGCTTCGGGCCGACTTTTCCAGACGAAACTGCTCAACTGAATAGAGAATCAGGGCAATCCAGATCAGAACAAAGGTCATTATTGCCGGGGTGGAAACGGCCTCCTTCATTACCAGGGTTGCAAACAAGAACTGAATTGACGGAGTGAGATATGAAATCAAGCCTACTTCTGTGTAGGGGATACGGCTGGTTGCGTAAGACATCAGAATCAGGGGGCCGGCGGTCAGTAATCCTGACAGGACAAACATGACTGTGTAACCCGCGTCTCGACCAAAAAATCCCGCTGGACCCGTGGTTGAGACTGAAGGTTCAACGACATGAAGGTAACATAAAAACCCGAGAGCAAAAGGCATGACAAGCATCATATCTGCCGTGACCGAAACGATGGGATCGGCCTTGAGGTTTCTCTTGACAAGGCCATAGACACAAAACGATATGGCCAGACTCAATGGCACCCAAGGCAAGGAGCCGGTATCAATTGTCAAGATTCCTACGCCAATCGAGGCCATTACGATTGAACCCCACTGCAGCTTGGTGAATCGTTCGTCCAGAAACACGAAACTGACAAAGGCCGCAACCAGGGGAAAGATAAAGTACCCTAGACTGGCTTGAGTGGCCATCTCATTTTGAACAGCATAGATGAACAGCAGCCAGTTCACGGTGATCGTCGAGCATCCCAGAAGGGTGATGAGTGATGTTTTTCTGTCGGAAGCAATCAGAAAAATCAAATTCCTTGCCTTGCGTCGATAGAGCAAAATCAGGAAAAACAGGACGAATGACCAGAATATGCGGTGGGCCACAACCTCAAGAAAACGCGCCTGATCCAGCAGCTTGAAGTAATAGCCCGCGAATCCCCATGTGACGCTGGCCGTCATCATGGCCAGCGCGCCCTTGTTGCGTTCCAGCACGATTGGGATGCTCGTTCAGCCTCGGATGGCTGAAGGTCTGCTTAGGCCGCCTGCAGTCGGCTGGCAACGTTCTCCCAGTTGACCAGATTGTCCAAAAAGTTGCCCAGATAGGCGGGTCGCCTGTTCCGAAAGTCAATGTAATATGAGTGTTCCCAGACATCGCAACCCAACAGAGCCGTCTGGTTAAAGCACAGTGGGTTGACGCCGTTTTCCGTCTTGGTCACTTGAAGTGTGCCATCGGTACCTTTGACCAGCCAGACCCAGCCGGAACCAAACTGTCCGACTCCGGCCGCAGTGAATTGGGCCTTGAATTCGTCCACTGAGCCGAAACTGCTCCGGATTGCCGCTTCCAGTTCAGAAGGCATGCCCGGCCGGCCGGGGCCCATCATTTGCCAGAATTGAACATGATTCCAGTGCTGCGACGCGTTGTTGAAAATTCCGTTCTGAGCGACGGCGCCCGGCTGATAGGTTCCGACAATGATGTCTTCGACATCTTTATTTTCCCACTCGGTTCCGGCTATCAGCTTGTTGCCATTGTCAACGTAGGCCTTGTGATGAAGGTCGTGGTGATATTCCAGCGTCTCCTTTGACATGCCGTTGGCGGCCAAAGCGTCGTGCGAATATGGTAAATCAGGCAAGGTAAATGACATCAGCTGTTCCTCCATGCTGGTTTGTTACTTGAGGCAAAGTTTGATCCGGTCGGTCCTGGGTCTGACGCTTTCTCCGAGTCCATGGCTCCATTCAAAACGCTCTCCTCGAAAGATGACCCGCCTTCGTACAGAAAATTCTCCAGGATATCACTCGCCACATCCTGATCCGATCGGTCATGCGGCGGCAGAAATGAAACCCAAAAGAGAGATAACTCCCAAAACGTGAATTGCAAACTTTTTCGATGTTTAAAACGGTCAACGATCATGGCTAAATCTGCGCCTTGATATCGTCCACATCCCGACAAATGAAGCTCTGCTGGGTTTACCCAATGTTCCAGAGGGGCAATCCCCTCACGGCCGATAGTGCAATCACCAAATAGGCAACAGTTCGATATACCCTTTCCCTCGCCGGATTGAACAAGATTGTACCGATCCAGAGGGCGGCAAGGTAGGGGGCAGTAATGAGCAGACCGATGACGACGGCCGTGCTGTCCATCAGACCCCGGATTCCAAATATGCTCAACAACAGCAAATCAGCCAGTATGAGGTAGATGAACAAATTCGCTCGAATGGTTATCGGCGGCAACGAACTGGCCAGATAGAGGAGGATGACAGGGGGGCCCGGCAAACCGGCCAAACCGCACAAGAAACCTCCCAAGCCCCCTGTTGCAACAATGATTCTGCCATTCAGTCGTCCGCTGTAGCGAAAATTGCCGATCAGCAGGGCCAGCAGTATCAAGGTAAGTATCGACACGACATAGCGGAAATGCTCTGGATTGAAATAACCCAGCAGCCATACCCCTACAGGGCAAGCGATCAAGGCACCCACGCCCAGCTTGACAAGATCAGGCTTGTAGGTGTCCTTGATCGTTTTAGGTATCAAGGTTACCGGACCGATCAGGTCCATGATGACAAGCGACGTCAAAGCCCAAACCGGTGGGAGCTGAGAGGCCGCAAAGGGCAGATAAATCATGGCCGTCCCAAATCCGGAAAACCCTCTGACTATTCCGGCACAAAGGACTCCAATCAGCAACCAGCTGAGTGAAACGAGAGAAACAGGCGAAATGGCTTCAGCCAGCAGTTCAACTGCGATGCCGGTCATCTAGTTTTTGGTGGAGAAACGGGTGGTCTCGACATCTTCCGTCTTCGACCAGTCACGCTTGACCCCAAGTCGCAAGAGTACATAACTTGCGACAAAGATGGAGGAATATGTTCCGACCACAACGCCCCATGTCATGCCAAAGACAAATCCGCGAATGACATCACCTCCGAAAATCATCAGAGTGATCAAGGCCAGAAGGGTTGTCACCGATGTCATGACCGTACGAGACAACGTACCATTGATCGAGAGATTCAAAATCTCGATCAGCTGGGGTTTCTTAAATTTTTTGAGGTTTTCTCGGACCCGATCAAAAACGACCACGGTATCGTTCAAAGAATAGCCCACGATGGTCAGGAGCGCGGCAATTATGGCCAGATCGAACTTGATTTGAAACACGCTGAACACCCCTAGGGTGAGAACGACATCATGGACCAGAGCGGCAACCGCACCCAGAGAAAACTGCCACTCAAAACGAAACCAGATGTAAACTAGGACTATGGCAATTGCGGTCAATACCGCGATCACCGCCTTTTGAATCAACTCTCCGGAAACCTTGGGACCCACACTTTCGACAAGAGGAAACGTCATGTCGGGATCAACGCCACGCAACGCGTCCTTGACCAATTGCAACGTTTCTACGCTAACCGATTCATCACCCTGCTGCACCTTGATACGAACCAGGGTCACATTTTGATCGGCGGCAAACGTCGGATCAAATACCTCGGTGATTGAAATCTCACCCAGACCAAGCCCACTTGCTGCACTGCGATAGACTCCTACGTCGACGGCCATCTTGCTTTCGGTTCTGATGACGGTGCCACCCCGAAAATCAATGCCGAAATTCAAGCCGATGACGATCAGCACTAGCACTGATATGATCATGGCCGATATCGACCCCCAGAAGGTGTATCGACTATGTCGAAAGAAGTTCCAGTTTGTATTGTCCGGGACAAGCTTCAAGCGCATGGGAGTTGTCAGATCCTCAGTTTCTTCGGTCGCTTGCGGTCCAGCCAGACGACAATCAAAAGCCGGGTCAAAAATATCGCCGTAAAGACACTGGTGATGATCCCGATTCCAAGCGTGACGGAAAAGCCCCGAACAGGTCCCGAGCCCAGAGCAAACAGGATTACCGCCGCAATCAAGGTTGTCAGGTTGGCGTCAAGTATGGCCGAAAGAGCTTTTTCGTACCCCAGATCAATGGCTCTGGACGGTCCTCGCGCCGCCGCCAGTTCCTCCCGGATTCTTTCGAACACCAGCACGTTCGCATCCACGGCCATTCCGATCGTCAGGACAATTCCGGCAATACCCGGCAAGGTCAAGGTGGCTCCCAATATCGAAAGGATGCCGAATATGAGGAAGAGGTTGGCCAAGAGGGCGACATTGGCAAAAATCCCGAATAGTCCATAACTCAAGCTCATAAACGCTATCACGCCAACAAGAGCTATGATGCAGGCGACTCGACCGGCTTCAATCGAGTCTTGGCCGAGATCCGGACCTACCGTCCGCTCTTCCAAAAATTCCATCTCGGCCGGCAGGGCTCCAGCTCTCAGCAGAACCGCTAGCTGATTTGATTCCTCAATGCTGAATGACCCTGTAATTATTCCGGCTCCACCCGGTATGTGACTTCGAATCACCGGCGCCGAAATGACCTCTTCATCCAGGACAATGGCAAAGAGATTGCCAATATTTTGAGCCGTGTAATCACCAAACTTGCGGGCGCCCGATGGATTGAAACGGAAACTGACGGCGGGGCGTCCATTCTCGTCAAAGTCGGGCTGGGCATCAGTCAGGTCATCACCGGACACTTCTGGAACTCGATCCAGCACATAATACAGATTCGGGTTTTCCATGTCAGGATAGACGACATTCTGCCCCGGACGGTACGACGAACGGTCGGATGCGGTACGGACGACATGATGGAACGTCAATTGGGCCGTGGTGCCAATCAGCGCCTTGAGCTCTTCAGCCGATCCGATACCCGGCACCTGAATGATGATCCTTTTTTCGCCTTGTCGCTGAATGATCGGCTCACGTGTTCCCACCTCGTCGACCCGTCGGCGAATGATCTCAAGCGATTGATCCATCGTTCGGGAATTGGTTGCCTGCTTCTCGTCCTCGGTAAGTTCGACGACGATCATTCCGTCCTGCCGCGAAACGGCTATGTCTTGGCCGCCGATTCCAGTCAGACTCACTGTTGGTGTAGCCAAATCCTCGATGAGAGCAACAGCCTGATTGGCATTTGCCGTTTTTTCAATGGTCAGATGCAGTTGATCCGGCGGGGATTCCTGACGGCGAACTCCTCCAAACAGGCTGCGATTCTGGCGCAATATGTCGCGGATTTCTGGCCACCACGCATCCATTCTGTCTTCATAGACATCTTCAACCTGAACCTCGGCCAGCAAGTGAGCGCCTCCACGCAAGTCCAGTCCCAAATTGACGAGACCTGACGGAAGCCATGAAGGCCATCCGTCCAGTTCGGACTGAAGTTCTGTCGCAGTGGCTTCACCATGATCGATCAATACCAGGGCGTCGTTATGCTTCTCAACAGTCGAATAAAAAAAGTTTGGAAAAGCAAAATAGACCCCGATCAGGCACAGGGTAACAGTCGTAATTCGCAGCCATGAAGGTAAGGTGAGCATCAGGCCAAATAAGTTTACTCGTCCTTGCCCAGCACCTGAGATATCGTGCTTTTGACGACCTTGATGGAAACATTAGGTGCAATCTCGACTTCAAGCTGGTTCTCTTCGTCCTTCACCTTGACAATCCGACCTATGACTCCGCCTTGAGTTACAACGCTGTCTCCACGCTTGAGAGCATTCACCATTTCCTTGTGCTTTTTCACTTTCTTTTGCTGAGGGCGGATCAGCAGAAAGTACATGATGACAAAGATCAGTATCAGCGGGAGAAGGTTCTGCAACCCTAGTCCGGCGCCACCCGATGTCTGAGCTAAGGCTGGGCTCACGAGCATATTTCATCCTTTCGACTTACATTCAATCAAACTACGCACCAGCCCCACGAGAAAGTAAGCAACCGACGAACCGGAGCCCGAAGAGGCGGATACGCCCGCTTCTTGACCCTTTTGTCGCAGAAGGACTCGATTGGGGAAAAATGCACCCCGTCCTTTCGGTCAAGCGCTTGGCTGAACTGGGAACCACCAAATAACTTTTCACAACCCGATTACAAGATATCGAAATGCACAGGGAATATTTCCGCTGACTTCTGACACCCGCTTCAGAGCTTATGGCCCCTTGAGTTTGGTACGCATCTCCCACATCCCTGCTCATGCGAAGTTCTAGCAGACATTCGACAATCTTGGGGAAATCGGTGTTTCGGGCAGTCAACCGACCTTTAATTTTTGACATTCTGCCATAAATGGACCCACTCAATGACACTTTGCCCGTTTGGTTTGGTGATGCACGACATCAAGTTCATAAGAGACAATCCGGTGCAATTCGACGAAGGTCTGGCACATCGTGGCCTGCCGGCGATGTCCGCAGACATTGTTGCGCGTGACCGCAAGAGACGTTCTGAGATTGCGGCGGCGGAAGCGTACAAGAGAGATTCGAATACGCTTTCCAAGCAGGCCGGTATCGCCAAGACCAAGAGAAACGCAGAGGAATTTGAAAGCCTTCGGCGTCAGGTCACACAAAGGAAGGAACTTGCAAGCAATCATGCAAAGAGGGCCCGCGAGTTGGAGAGCGAACTCAAGGCTCTGCTGTTGACCCTTCCCAATCTTCCTTATGCTGACGTTCCTGTTGGCGAAGACGAGACGGCGAATGTGGAAATCAGGCGATGGGGATCTCCGCGCCATTTTCATTTTGCGCCCCGGGAACATTTTGAAATTCCATCCGTCCAGCATGGCATGGATTTCGCGACTGCCGCCAATGTGTCGGGGTCGCGCTTCGTCTTGCTTTCCGGCAGCATTGCTCGTTTGCACCGAGCTCTGGCTCAGTTCATGATCGACCTTCACGTCGCGGACCACGGCCTGATTGAGGTCTGGACACCTGTTCTGGTCAATTCGGATGCCATGCAGGGAACCGGTCAGTTACCGAAATTTGCCGAGGATTCCTATTGCACCGAGAATGGCAAGTGGCTGATTCCAACTGCCGAGGTTACCCTGACCAACATTGTCCGTGAGCGGCTAGTCAGCGAGGATTACTTGCCCCGTCGATATTGCGCTCACACGCAATGCTTTCGCTCGGAAGCCGGTTCGGCCGGCAAGGACACGGCCGGAATGCTCAGACAGCATCAGTTTGAAAAAGTCGAGATGGTGTCAATTACCAAGCCGGAAACCAGTGATGAAGAACAGCAACGCATGCTTCGATGCGCGGAGACAGTGCTCGAAAAGCTGGAGTTGCCGTACAGAACCGTAATCCTATGCACAGGAGACATGGGCTTTGGAGCCCGTCGAACCTTTGACATCGAGGTGTGGCTTCCCGGACAAGACAATTATCGCGAAATCAGTTCCATATCGACGTGCGGTGATTTTCAGGCCCGACGCATGAATGCCCGATATCGCCCAAGGGACAGGAAGGGCACCGAATTTGTCCATACGCTCAATGGTTCGGGGCTTGCCGTAGGTCGAACTCTCATCGCAGTACTGGAGAACGGCCAGCAGGACGATGGCAGCATTCGTCTTCCCGGGGTTCTGGCGCGATATCTCGATGGTCATACGACCATCCGGCCTGATGGTCAGCTGGACTGAACCATCTCAAACCTAAGCCGTGCCAATGCGAATACTTTTAACCAATGACGATGGATACGATGCCCCGGGACTGAAGCTGATTCAATCCGTTGCTAAGGAATTGGCTGGTCCAAGAGGGGAAGTGTGGACTGTCGCTCCCGAAACGGAAAGGTCTGGAACCGGACACTGCATCAGTTATGTTCAACCATTTCGTATCCAACAGATTGATTCCTTCAACTTCAAGGTCGATGGGAATCCTGCCGATTGTGTTCTGGCCGGCATCTATCATGTCATGCCGCATCCACCCGACCTGATTCTCTCCGGGATCAATCGCGGCAACAACTCCGGAGAAAATACGCTTTATTCGGGAACTGTAGGCGCCGCCATGGAAGGAGCCTTGCAAGGCTTCAAGTCCATCGCTCTGTCACAATATCTGGGACCAAAGACCAAGAGTCTGCCTGACAAGTTTGATGCAGCCCGGAAACACGCCTTGAACCTGATCCAGCAACTGTATAACTTGTTTCCTTGGGATGCAGAGTCCTATCGTTTGTTCCTGAACGTGAACTTCCCGCCATGTTCAGGAAGCGATGTCAAGGGAATCAAGTTTGTGCGCCAAGGCTTCAGAGTCAACTCGGTGTTTTCGGTCGTGGCCCGCATGGCACCAAACGGCAGAAACTTTCTGTTTGTACGAGGCGGCAGTCAGATGTCTGCGGCGGAATCGGACACGGACGTTGCAACCAATCTGGACGATTACGTTTCCGTCACCCCCATGCGGGCTGATCTCACCGACTATCCGTCATTAACTCAGCTGCAACAGCGATTCTCGGATTGGGAGGCCATTTAGGTGGAATCTCTGATTGAAGCCATCAAGGACCGGGGCATCGAAGACGCAAACATTCTCGCGGCCATACAAAAAGTGGACCGCGTGGATTTTGTTCCCGATACCTTCAAGCAATGTGCTTATTCCGACATTCCCTTGTCGATCGGAAGTGGCCAGACGATCAGCCAGCCAACGCTGGTTGGCCTGATGACTGAAAAACTGTGCGTCAACACTGCCCACCGAGTACTGGAAATCGGTACAGGGTCGGGTTATCAGACCATGGTTCTTTCCTATCTGGCCAAACATGTTTACTCGGTTGAACGAGTTCGGCGCCTCCATCTGAAGGCTAAAAGTCTCATATTCAGTAAATTCAAGCGAGAAAACATCAGTTTTGTCTGTGGGGACGGAACCTTGGGCTTGCCCGAAGCGGCCCCATTTGATCGCATAATCGTCACGGCTGCATCGGAAGAAGTTCCACGCAGACTCCTTGAACAACTGAAGACAAATGGTATCATGGTTCTGCCTGTTGTTGAGAATGAGTGGGAGCAAAGGCTTGTCGTGATAAGGAAAGTCGAACCGGAAGTTGACTACGAGGAACTTTGTGCTGTCCGTTTCGTACCCTTACTTGAGGGAGTCGTAAATGATTGATCGACTGAATAACATTCGCTTAATTTATCGCTCGCGGGAGCATCGGACCGTTTTGACGGGTCTTGTTTTAATTGCTGCCCTAACCCTTTTGGGTGCTTGCTCCCGGGACTTTCGCGGCGATGTCACAAATGTCAATGCCCAAAGAGTGTCCATGGATGAGTTGAATACTTGGCCTCAACCTGACGCCGATGGCATATTTGTACTGGATGATAGGCGCTATGTAGAAGTCAGAAGAGACGAGACCATAATAGATGTGGCGGCCAGAATTGGCGAAGACCCTCAGATCATCTCACGCATAAACCGTATTCGAGTTGATCGTCCCCTCCCGGCCGGCAAGGTATTGGCTTTGCCCAGTGTTGATATCCCAGAAGCTGCCGCCTCCTCCGTTATCGAGCCACTTGTCGAACCAGAGCCAGCGACAGAAAAAGTGATCAGCAACTTCTTTCGACACACTGTCGAAAAGGGTGAGACGGTCTACACGATTTCAAAGCTGTATGAGGTCTCGGTACGCACTATTGCAGACTGGAACAAGCTCGGCTCAGATTTTGCCATTGAAGAAGGTGATGTTCTGCTGATTCCGTCCGTCAGTCAAACTGATGGCGGTGCCGAAGTTGAAGAGGTGACATATCCTGTAGCCCCGTCCAGCGCAGAAACAGATGCCAAGGATGAGCAACCGGAACAGCCTGTCTTGGAAACTCCAAGCGGCAACGACAACTCCCCCCAGCACCAGTCCAAGACCACGCAAGCAGAATCAATCGTGATCGGGACACTCAGTGCCGTGGAACCTCGTCCGGCCAACTTTCCCTTGAAGAAAACGGAAGAGGTGCCGCCGGCCACACCAGTTGTACAACCTGAGACTCAAAAAGTGGAACTGAATTGTACTAATTTTCAACCCAGAGACTTTGGCTTTGTCGCGCCGGCAGCCGGAGACATAATGACCGACTATCGGGTTCGCAACAACAAGGGGATTGATATTTCGACCGAGACCGGTGCTGCAGTTTATGCGGTGGGCGATGGTACGGTCTCTCTCATTCGCAGTTCAAAGGAGAATACAACGGTACTTTTGATCCTGCACGACTGCGAAGTGCATACAGTTTACCAAAATCTCACCGGCGTCGCCTTAACTCGAGGTGACAAGGTCAAAGCGGGTCAGCAGATTGGAAGTGTGGACAGCAAGTTTAACTTCCTCCATTTTGAAGTCAGAATTGGACCGGAACCAACGGATCCAAAAGAGTATCTGCCCGCCGAGGCTTACTAACTCAATTTGCAGTTGAAACCACAATTGAGGCCCATCAGCACAGTCATGAGGTGGAACTTGTTCAACTGCTCGTGGATACAATAAAGGTTAACGAGTCATGGCTAAGAAGGTTGCTCTCATAACTGGAGGTGGCAGTGGCATTGGGCGGGCCGCCGCCATCGCCCTGGCTTCGGTTGGGTACGATTTGATCTTGGTCGGACGGCGGTCCGAACCTCTTGAAGATACATCCAATTCGTGCAGGAATGTCCGCTGTCTGTGCGTGCCTGCAGATATATCCAAAGAAGAGCAAGTTCGATCGGTGTTTCAAACCTTGGATCAGGAATTCGGCCGCCTGGACCTGCTCTTCAACAATGCCGGAATCGGAACGCCGCCCGTTCACGTCAGCGAACTGACTCTGAAGGACTGGAATGATTGCGTATCCATCAACCTAACAGGAACCTTTCTGTGCGCAAAATCTGCTTTTAAGCAGATGCGGTCGCAACACCCAAGAGGGGGAAGAATCATCAACAATGGTTCCGTATCGGCCCATGTACCCCGTCCCAAAACAATTGCCTACACAGCAACCAAGCATGCCGTTACAGGACTGACCAAGTCACTCTCTCTGGATGGTCGAGAGTTTGACATTTGCTGTTCACAAATAGACATCGGTAATGCGGATACGATCATGGCTGCAAAATTCAAGGACGGTGTGCCCCAAGCCTCAGGCCAGATCATGGCGGAACCTGTTTTTGACGTCGAGCACTGCGGAGAAGCCATTGCCTTTATCGCCCAGCTTCCTCTGACCACAAACGTGCAGTTCCTGACAATAATGGCTACAAAGATGCCTTACATTGGTCGCGGATGATCGATCCAAAGATCAACAGAAGATTGATGAAACATCGCCGGCTTCGGAAGTTCGGACCTAACGGTCAAACCCAAGACATCGAAACGCTTGTACTTTCTTGTCCAGTTCATACAAAAACCAACTCGTTCACGGCCGAAATTCCCTGGACAAATCGCCGATGGGGGGGGGCAAGCACCGGACTACTTCTTACCAGTACAAGGTTCCGTTTACCCTGATGCTGTCCACGGCCGACATCCCGGATGGCGTTGTCGCTTCCACGCCCAACGCCACCCCGTCGCCCAACCGATACCGGGTGCCCAGGCGCAGCGTATCCGAACCGGCTCCGTCCATGCTCAGTCCCGCATAGGGGGTCAGAACTGCCGGCAGGCCGGGCCCCGGCAGGCCCACCCCATGACCGATCTCAGCCTCCCACTGGCTGGCGGCTGGACTGCCGGAACCGCTCGGGATCTGTCCCGACGCCGTACTGAACAGGGAATCCAGACCGCTGCCCGTTTGCCCCTTGGTCGACTGGACACTCATGTAGGTACCTTCGCCGTTTGTCGCCAGGTCCAGACGCAGCGTGGCACTCACGCTCCATTCGTCGCGGTCCCGCTCATGGGCAGCCAGATAGCGGGTCCGGAGTTCAGCCGTCACTCCCGTCTCGGCGTTACGCCATGTCAGGCCGGCTCCGATCTCCACCCCCGTCCCGCGACCGGCATCGCCATCATCATGACGCACACCCACTTCGACAGCCGGGGTCAAGGTTGCCTGTTCGCCCCAGGCATGGTCGTACGATCCCTCCACGGCCAGCCGCAGGCGGGTTGTATTGACCGTAACGGCCGCCAGACCCTCCGCCGCCTCTGCCTGCACCCGGCTGATCGACCCTTCTCCCTTCAGGGCCAGCCGCATGGCCCCGGTCTCCAGCAGCGAACCCTGTCCGCCGATGGCCAGACCATACTGCGTCAGGCCGGTCGTATGCCGCGTCTCGTCCGCCTCGACAATCCGCACCGTGCCGCTTCCATAACCCACGCGACCCCATAGGATAAAGCCGTTCGGCCAGAACCGGGCCACATACGGATGGGCCGAGGTCAGGGTCGTCTTGTGCCACCGCGTCAGGCGGGTGCCATCCGGATCGGTCATCGTGACTTCAACCTCACTCTTGGCGTGGGCTATCGCCAGCCCCGCCAGCCAGTGCGGACGGATCATCCGATCCAGACCCAGATGGGCCGACCATACATGACCATCCCACGACAGATCGGTCTCGACACCCGACAGTTCCGTCCGTTCGATGGTGCCCCAGATGGATGGGGACGGAGTGTCGGGATCGACCGGCAACTCGAATGAGGCTCCGTCCAGTACATCGCTCAGCTTCGGACCGGGTTCAAACGGACGTCGGGACTGGTCCCACTCGTCCGGAACCGGCTGAGCCGGCAACGCGCCAAGCCGGATTGACCGCGACAAGGTTGGGCCACCCGCCCGCACCGCAATGCGTCGAGCCACCGTGTCTTGCGTCTGCGATGCCATCACACCCGCCACATGCGGCAGTACAGTGGCATGCATCCGGTCAACCGGAACCGATTGCGCAACGGGGGTCGCCGAAACCGCAGCCGATGCCGCACCGCCACCCGAAGGATTGACGGCACGGACCTGAAAGGCATACAGCGTACCATTGGTCAGACCGGTCACAATGTGGCGGGTGGTGGTGGCATCCGAGTCGGGCATGCGGGTCCAGTCGTCATAGGTGCCCGATGAGCCAACCTTCTGGCGATACTCCCAGCGGGTGATGCTAGCATCGGCCGGATTATTCCAGGTCAGAGTGATCTGAGCATCGCCGACCGTCGCGACGACATCTTCGGGGGCCAACGGCACAGCGTCCAGTGCGATGGCACCGATGCTGGAGGCCGTGGCTGCCGCTCCCGCCATGGAGGAGGTGTCGGACATCGGGACCGCTGCCGCTTCCAGGCCGACCGCTCCCGACTGTCCCTCGACGGGCGCTTGCGGCGTGGCCCGAACGCCGCGGGACGGTTGACTGGAACCCACGGCATTGACCGCACGGAGACGGAAGAAATGTCGAATGCCGTTGGTCAGACCGGTCGCCGTATAGCGAGTGGTGGTGGCACCTGAGTCGGGAATGCGGGTCCAGGGGCCGAAGCGTCCGTCCGTCTCCCGCTGCTGGTACTCCCAGTGCTGGATGCCGGCATCGTCCGGATCGGACCACGACAGCAGGATCTGACCATCGCCCGCCACCGCCTGAAATCCCGTCGGGCGAGCCGGGGCCCCCGGCGTGGCCCGAACGCCGCGGGACGGTTGACTGGAACCCACGGCATTGACCGCACGGAGACGGAAGAAATGTCGAATGCCGTTGGTCAGACCGGTCGCCGTATAGCGAGTGGTGGTGGCACCTGAGTCGGGAATGCGGGTCCAGGGGCCGAAGCGTCCGTCCGTCTCCCGCTGCTGGTACTCCCAGTGCTGGATGCCGGCATCGTCCGGATCGGACCACGACAGCAGGATCTGACCATCGCCCGCCACCGCCTGAAATCCCGTCGGGCGAGCCGGGGCCCCCGGCGTGGCCCGAACGCCGCGGGACGGTTGACTGGAACCCACGGCATTGACCGCACGGAGACGGAAGAAATGTCGAATGCCGTTGGTCAGACCGGTCGCCGTATAGCGAGTGGTGGTGGCACCTGAGTCGGGAATGCGGGTCCAGGGGCCGAAGCGTCCGTCCGTCTCCCGCTGCTGGTACTCCCAGTGCTGGATGCCGGCATCGTCCGGATCGGACCACGACAGCAGGATCTGACCATCGCCCGCCACCGCCTGAAATCCCGTCGGGCGAGCCGGAGCTCCCGGCTTGGCCGAAACCGCGCTGGAAACCAGACCGTTGCCAGCGCGATTAACGGCCCGAAGGCGGAAAGTTTGGCGCGTGCCGTTGGTCAGGCCCGTCACGACATGCGATGTCGTGCTGGCATCCGAGCCGGGAATGGGGGTCCAAGAGCCGAAGCGCCCGCTTCTGCCTTGATGCTGGTACTCCCAGCGAACAATGCTGTCATTGCGCGGATGACGCCAGGACAGTTCAACCTGGCCATCGCCGGGAACTGCCTGAACACCCGCAGGCCGAGCAGGGGCTGGAATGGGCATAGCTGAGACCTCGCTGGAGGCGGCACCGTTGCCCGAAGAGTTGACCGCTCGGACCTTGAAGAAGTATTCCGTGCCGTTGGTCAGGCCGGTTATGGTGTGAGATGTGGTGTCGGCATCGGAGCCGGCCATGACTGTCCAGTTTCCATAGTTGCCACTGGATCCCGCCTTTTGCTGATATTCCCATCGTATGATGCTGTCATCGTTCGGACCAATCCAGTTCAGGGTGATCTGGGCATCACCAGCAGTGACAGTAACGGCGGGTGCATCGGGCACCGGAATGGGTGTGGCCGAGGCTTCGCTGGAGGCGATACCGTTGCCCGACGGGTTGACCGCCCGAACCTTAAAGAAGTACTGCATGCCATTGGTCAGGTCGGTGATGGTGTGAGACGTCGTGTCGGCATCGGAACTGGGGATCGGGGTCCAGTTTCCATAGCTGCCGCCAGATCCAGCCTTTTGCCGATATTCCCATCGTGTGATGCTGTCATCGTTCGGATCGGTCCAGTTCAGGGTGATCTGGGCATCGCCCGCAGCGGCAGTGACGACGGGGGCTGCCGGGACTGGTATGGGTGTGGCCGAGGCTTCGTTGGAGGCGCTGCCGTTGCCTGACGGGTTGACGGCTCGGACCTTGAAGAAGTATTCCGTGCCATTGGTCAGGCCGGTGATGATGTGGCGGGTGGTATCCTTGTCGGAGCCGGCCATGGCCGTCCAGTCGCCATAGCTGCCGCTGGATTCCGCCTTTTGCTGATACTCCCATCGTGTAATGCTGTCATTGTTGGGATCAGTCCAGCTCAAGGTGATCTGTGTGTCGCCAGCAGTGGCCATGACGGCGAGGGTGGCCGGGGCTGGAATGGGCGTGGCGGAGACTTCGCTGGAAGCAGCACCGTTGCCGGATGGATTGACCGTCCGGACCTTGAAGAAGTATTCCGTGCCGTTAGTCAAGCCGGTTATGGTGTGGCGGGTGGTGTCCTTGTCGGAGCCGGCCATGGCCGTCCAGTCGCCATAGCTGCCGCTGGATTCAGCCTTTTGCTGGTACTCCCATCGTATGATGCTGTCGTTGTTGGGATCGGTCCAGCTCAGGGTGACCTGGGCATCGCCCGCAGCGGCGGTGACGGTGGGGGCTGCCGGGACTGGTATGGGCGTGGCCGAGACCTCGTTGGAGGCGACACTGTTGCCGGTTGGATTCACCGCCCGGACCTTGAAGAAATACTCCGTGCCGTTGGTCAGACTTGTCACAATATAACTGGTAGTATCCTTGTCAGAATCAGGGATCTGGATCCAGTTGCCATAACTGTCACTGAACCCGCCCTTCTGCTGGTACTCCCATCGTGTGATGCTGTCATTGTCGGGATCGGTCCAGCTCAGGGTGACCTGGGCATCGCCCGCAACGGCGGTGATGGTGACGGCTGCGGGTACCGGTATGGGCGTGGCGGAGACTTCGTTGGAGGCGGTACCGTTGCCCGACGGGTTGACCGCCCGGACCTTGAAGAAATACTCCGTGCCGTTGGTGAGACTGGAGATGGTATGAGATGTCGTGTCCTTGTCGGAGCCGGCCATGGCCGTCCAGTTTCCATAGTTGCCGCCGGATCCTTCCTTCTGCTGATACTCCCAGCCGGTGATGCTGTCGTTGTCGGGATCGGTCCAGTTCAGGGTGACCTGGGCATCGCCCGCAGCGGTGGTGACGGTGGGGGCTGCCGGGGGCGGGATAGGCGTGGCGGAGATTTCGTTGGAGGCCGCACCGTTACCCGACGGGTTGACCGCCCGGACCTTGAAGAAATACTCCGTGCCGTTGGTCAGGCCGGTGATGGTGTGAGATGTCGTGTCGGCATCGGAGCCAGCCATGGCTGTCCAGTTTCCATAGCTGCCGTCGGATCCCGCCTTTTGCTGGTACTCCCAGCCCGTGATGCTGTCGTTGTCGGAATCGGTCCAGTTCAGGGTGACCTGAGCATCACCGGCAACGGCAGCGACGGCGGGGGCTGCAGGCACCGGAATGGGTGTGGCCGAGGCTTCGTTGGAGGCCGCGCCATTGCCCGATGAGTTGACCGCTCGGACCTTGAAAAAGTATTGGGTGCCGTTGGTAAGACTGGAGATGGTGTGAGATGTGGTGTCCTTGTCGGAATCAGGGATCGGGGTCCAAGTGCCATAGTTGCCTTCAGCCCCCTCCTTTTGTCGGTACTCCCATCGTGTGATGCTGTCGTTGTCGGGATCGGTCCAGTTTAGTATGATCTGGGCAGCGCCGGCAGCGGCAGTAACGATGGGGGTCGCCGGGACTGGAATGGGTGTGGCCGAAGCTTCGCTGGAGGCGGCACCGGCGCCGGTTGGATTGACCGCCCGGACCTTGAAGAAGTACTCCGTGCCGTTGGTCAGGCCGGTGACAGTGTGGCGGGTGGTGTCGGCATCGGAGCTGACAATGGTAGTCCACGCACCGTAGTTGCCGCTCGAACCATCCTTTTGATGGTACTCCCAGCCGGTGATGCTGTCATCGCCGAGATCGCTCCACGCAAGGGCAACCTGGGCATCGCCAGCGGTGGCGGTGACGGTGGGGGCTGCAGGCACCGGAATGGGTGTAGCGGAGACTTCGCTGGAGGCGGCACCGCTGCCCGACGGATTGACCGCCCGGACCTTGAAGGAATACTCCGTGCCGTTGGTCAGGCCGGTGATGGTGTGAGATGTCGTGTCGACATCGGAGCCGGCTATGGCTGTCCAGGCATCATACTGGCCACTCGACCCGTCTTTCTGCCGATACTCCCAGCCGGTGATGCTGTCATTGTTGGGATCGGTCCAGTTTAGGGTGACCTGGGCATCGCCAGCAGCGATGGCGACGGTGGGGGCTGCCGGGACTGGTATGGGTGTGGCGGAGACTGCACTGGAGGCGGCGCCATTGCCCGACGGATTGACTGCCCGGACCTTGAAGGAATACTCCGTGCCGTTGGTCAGGCCGGTGATGGTATGAGATGTCGTGTCGGCATTGGAGCCGGCTATGGCCGTCCAGGCATCATACTGACCGCTCGAACCTTCTTTCCGCTGATACTCCCAAACCGTAATGCTGTCATCCTCGGGATCGCCCCAGTTCAGGGCAATCAGGCCATCGCCGGCGGCGGCGGCGACAGTCACAGCCGCGGGGACCGGAACGACCGTAACCTTGCCAAATTCACCAAAACCGACATCATTCTCGGCCCGAACAAGATAAACATAAGTGCTCGTGTCGTCAGCGGCGATCGGTCCAAAGGATAGGGTGGCGGCTTTTGAAGCCTGCCGGTTTGGGGACAACGCATCGATTTCATTCCACCGGCTGTCAGTATTGCGCTTGTACTCCCAGCCATCGATGCTGGGATCGTCGGGATTGGGCCAGGAAAGCCAGATCTGCCTCGGAATACGGGTCGCCGTTACCGTGGGAGCCGCGGGTATATTCATGGGTGTGATGCGAAATTCATCGGAAGCGGCTCCCTTGCCAGGACCTTTACCTTTGTCAATAGGAGAATCATTGACGGCACGAACCTGAAAGGTGTACTCTGTGCCGTTTTCAAGATCTGGGATGACGGATTCCATATCCCATTTGTATCCGCTTCGGCGACTTGTAAACAGGTTCTGGGGGTTCTGGGTGAGACCTGTCCAATTGCCGTATCGACCGTCTGAACCTTCTTTTTGCCTATATTCCCAGTCGGTGATTAAACCATAGTTATGGGAGTCGAAGTATTCCCAATAAAGCGTGACCTGTCCATTTTCCCTCCATGCTCCAAATTTTTGTGGTTTTTCGGGTGGGTGTACTAACGCCTGACCGAAGACCTTGCGAGCAATCTCTTTTTCCTCTTCCCTATCATTGTCAAAACTTGTTACAGAGCCAGCATAAACCCGAAATAGGCACACCGAAGGATATGAGCAACTCATTTCATGAGACTCGCGGGAGGCAACAGTTTTTGACTTGTAGTCCCAATTACCCCATAGGTCATCGGAACCACCAACGATGCACTCCACGTCATCAACCTCACAATGCCTCTGCTGATAATACCAACTGTCAGTGCTAGGATCATTGTCCCACGAAAACACAATCTTCTCATCTCCCGGGGCAGCCGTCAATGACGTTATGGCGGCAGGCTTGGCAATGGGAGTGGCTGACACTTCTCCTGATTCACGACCTTTCGCTTCAGAAGTGGCCGCACGAATGCGGTAGAAATGCTCGACACCGGCATCAAGACCTTCAAAGAGATGTTCTCTCGTAGCAGCCGTTGAACCGGGAATTTTGATCCATTGACCATATTGACCACCCGAGCCCTTCTTCAACTGATACTCCCAGTGAGTGGAAACGTCCCGACCGGCAAAGTCATGGGCATCCCAAAAAAGTTTGACTTTTCTGTGACCAACCCATGAGCCCCTGAATTTGTTGAAATATGCATCAGGAAGATCCGGCACATCCAGAAGCACCGGGTCGGAAGGCACGCCGGCGGAATATCCAACAGCAACGCTGTCGTAGTTAACACCACAGGCACGTATCTGGTAGTAAGTATCAACGGAGACATGATGATAATGGTTCCTCATGTTGCGATCATTCAAATGCGACCAACCCTCTTGCTTGCTCTTATCCGTGTCACATGCACGACTTTCGGGGTTGCCTATCTCGTTTGCGCTATGTCGCCACTCCCAGCCGGTTAGACTTTCTGAACCATGGTGGCTGTCCCATGTGAGAAGAACTGTATAACCTGTACCATAATCATCACGTGTATAACTGACTCGCGGCGCGACTTTCGTGGGTCTGCCGATGGGTGTTATGGTAATCGATTCGTCTGAGGGTTCGCCATTCCCAATTTCATTGACGGCCCGGACCTGAAAGACATACCCCTGGCCATTGGTCAGGCCTTGGACGGTGGCGGTCGAGGTGTTCTTGTCGGAACCATCGATGGTGGTCCATGAACCATAGTTGCCATTTGAACCCTCTTTGTACCGGTATTCCCAACGATCAATCGCGAGGGTACTGGGACGATTGGCGTGCTTGGCGTCGATCGCCCATTGAAGTTCAACTTCCCCGTCTTTTGAACGTCCTATAAACCAAGATGGCTTATAGGGGACCCGCTTTGTCGGTGTTGCCGAGACCCCGATCGAGGCGGCTCCCACATGACCAGTACGAGTTCTTGCACGAACCTGAAAGACATATTCGGTGTCTGATTCAAGCCTGGTATGAGCAGCGGAGATGGTGTCAGCGGTTACCGAGATATCTAAATATTGCCAACTTTCATAAGGACCGCCGGCGCCTTTCTTCCACCGATACTCCCAATAGTCGACATGAGGATCGTTGGGGTTTTCCCATGAGAGCACGACCTTGGCGGGTCCGGGAGTAGATGTCACCTCGGGTATGGCCAATACCCAGAGGCGGGATTCATCAGAGACGACTCCAGAGCCCGATTCATTGACGGCCCGAACTTGAAAGACATACTCCGTCTTTGGATCGAGATTCTCGGAAACAGTGTAGGACGTGGTGTCCTTGTCGGAACCGGGAATGTTTGTCCAGGCACCGAAACTGATATCAGTGGCTTTCTTCTGCCGATACTCCCAGCTGGTGACGGTGGAATCACCATGACGACTCCATTCGAGCTCGGCCGACCCTTCTACAAGAGTTGATCTGAAATTGTGGGCCTTGGCCGGTGGAGGCAACTGCAACGCCACGGAAACCTCCGCCGATGCAGCCCCCTTGCCGGTACCATTTACAGCCCGAATCTGAAAGACGTATTTTGTACTGTTTTCTAGGCCGGAGACCGTGTAGGTGGCGGTGTTGTAGTTGGACCTATAGATGGCCGTCCAATCACCAAAACTCGTATCGGTGGCTTTCTTCTGCCGATACTCCCAGCCCGTCACACTTACATCGTACAGATGGCTCCAGTTTAGAGTGACACTTCGATCGCCGGGGGTAACGGCAACGTTCGTGGGAGCGGCAGGTGCCGGACGTGGTCCGTTGCCACTGGACACGGGGGCTGCAAGAGTCGAGTCCGGTGTCGCTGAAACCTCCGTGGATACGGCTCCTTCGCCGGAATTATTGCGGGCTCGTATCTGAAAGGAATACCGGGTACCGTTGGTCAGGTTGGAGACAGTGTAAGCCGTGGTGGTTGCGTCCGAACTGATATAGTTCCACGAAGAGTTATGGGTGTTGTCTCCTTCCCTTTGCCTGTACTCCCAGTAATTAATGCTAGGGTTAAAGGGGGTGGAACTATCCCACGAAAGGGCAATCTCCCCATTCCCGGCCGAAGCCGCAACGCCTGTGGGAGCCGTCGGCACCGCAATGGGCGTAACTACAACCCCAGCTGATGCACGCCCCTTGCCAGGACCGTCGCCCTCATCGATGGGGGAATCATTGACGGCTCGGATCCGAAAGGAATACAGAGTACCGTTGGCCAGGCCCGTGACGGTATGGGTTCCTGTATGCACGTCGGAGTGATCGATGGGAATCCAGTGGCCGTATGCACCTCCACCTTCCCTCTGCTGATATTCCCAGCCCGTAACCTTGATTTCACCAAAGCCTGAACCTGCTGACCACCGAAGATTGACTTGCCTGTCTTTGGGGTATGCCTGTAAGCCTACACTCCAAGGTATTGGCAGTAGTGGTGTGACTGGATCCGTGGTGTAGGGGGAACCAGCACCGGCACTGTTGACCGCCCGAACCTGAAAGATGTAAATTCTTTCAAAATTGTAGTTACCAACATTGACGTCATGGGAGATGAGATTGCCGGATAACGAACGATCAGGAATTTTGATCCAACCGGTATCGTCGCCAAAGTTACCACTGTCCTTCTTGTCCTCTTTTCGATATTCCCAGTGAGAAATGCTGGGGTTGTTGGGGGCGGTCCACGAAAGTTTAATGCTAGAGGATTCGGGGGTGACCGTGACACCCGTGGGGGCTGCCGGCACCGCTACGGGTGTTACCACCCTCGTTTCAGAAGCGGGACCGACGACATCATTTGTATTGACGGCCCGAAGCCGGAAGTGATATTGGGTGCCATTGACTAGATTCGGAACATCATAGGTCATTGCGGAGTTCCTGATACCTTCAAAGGAAGGAATGGCTATCCACTCGTCATTGGTATCGGCGGCCCCAACCCTTTGATTGTACTCGAAGCGTTTGATGCCCTCATAATCTTCAGGCAAATAACCGGATATACGCCATTCGAGCCGTACCGACCTGTCTTTTGCCTCGGCTTTCAATCTTCGTGGGGCCTGAGGCTCACCTAGCAAAGGTGTTGCCGAGACTTCGGCAGAAGGGCCTATGATGGGTGTGAACCATTTCGGATAACTATTTCGGGCCCATCTAAAGTCTGGCGAATCATGCTTGAGTATGGCCCGAACCTCGAAAGTATGCTTGACATATCGGATGAAATATGGTGCTCCACTATTTTGTTGACGCCCGTTGTAAGTAAAAGACAATCGGGTGTTCAGCGTCGGGTTTAGACCTCTGAAAGGGATGTATCTCCACGGTATTACTATATCGCTCCCTTCCTTCACCTGATATTCCCACTTTTCAATGTTGGGGTTTTGCGGGTTGTCCCATGTGACAGTGACTTTCCCCCGCCCAGGAGTGGCCGACAAGTTGGCTGGTGCCAACGGTGCTGAGATAGGCATGGCCGACACTACAGATGAGATCTTTCCGCTCCGGTCATCTTCATTGACTGCACGAATTCGGAAGAGATATCGAATGCCGGGGGTCAGGCTTTCGAGGTCAAGATACATCCGGTCAGAGAGACTACCCTCATAGGAGGAGATGGCAACCCAGTCGTCATTTATGTCGCTGGGGCCGGTCCTCTGATTGTACTCAAAACGCTTGATGCCTTCAGCTCTGCCATAATTAGAATTCATTTGCCACCAGAGTCGAACCTTGCCGCCATTTACAGTTGCGTGGAAGTTCGTAGGCGCTTCGTGTGTGCGCCATTCTGGTTCTGCCGCAACCTCAATGAATGGGACTGCATCGTCTGCCTGCTCTTCAGTGAGGCTTTCGATGAAACGGCGGCTGTAAGAACTGACAGCACGGATCTTGAAGACATACTTCTTGTTCTTGATGTAGCCTCTAGTGTTACGACCTATAGTATTGTTGTTAAAGGTATAGGATGCGGTCGAAGCGTGTGATGATTTGGAGATGTAAATCCAGTCCCTGTTGTATTCACCGTCATGCTCCTTAAACTTTAACTGCCAATATTCAATACTGGGGTCATTGCTGGGGTCGGATAACGAAAGTACGACCCTACCGGGGCCAACGGTCGTTTGTACCGTAGGTGCGACTGGAAGCGATAAAGGTATTGGCATTCTAAACGGCTGATTTAAGGTAGCAGCCTGCCCGGCGCCTGATTCATTAAAGACTCGAACCTGAAAGACATACTCAGTGCCGTTAGTGAGATCCTCGACGGTATAGGACTTCGTAGTGCCGACCATCGTCAGATCGGACAGTTGCAAGTCGTTCCAGTTGCCATAGGCACTCGCATGGGCATGGCGCAGACGATACTGCCACTTGTTAACGGGGACGTCAGGGGGATAGGTGGGATCGGTCCATGAGAGCACGACCTGACCGTCACGGGGCACTGCCTTGAGACCGGTTGGGGCTGAAGGAACAGGCGGCTTGGGAGTGACCGAGACCGCGACGGAAGCTACACCGTCACCGGAGGCATTGACAGCCCGGACCCGGAGCCAGTACTCCTCGGGATACTTTTTCTTGGGTGATATATGATAAATCCCGAGGGATGTGACTTCCTCGCCGTTGATTCGATTCCAACCAGCTGTTAGCGGTCGATACCTGCCGTCATTGTATAATCCTCGGGGCACGGGATCAATCGAAAACTCCCAGTGAGTAATGCTGACATCGTTGAGTTTGTCCCACGAGACAACAATCTCCTGCACGCCGGCGGTGGCCGTGACGCCCGTGGGGGCTGCCGGCACCGCGACGGGTGTCACCTTGGATTCATATCGGGAACTAGCGGAGCCAGACGCATTGACGGCCTGGATCTCGAAGACATAAAGGGTGCGGTTCTTAAGTCCCGTGACGGTATATGACATACGATTCTTGATGGGACCGTCTCCCCGAGGAATATCTATCCAATTGCCATAGGTACCAAAAAGAGATTCCTTCTGCCGGTATTCCCAGTGGTCAATAACCTGATCACGGCTTACGCCCCAAATGAGCTTGACTTGCCCGTCTTGCGGTTCCGTAGTAAAGCTTTCTGGTTGAGCGGGTAGGGTCGATTTTGGTGTCACCGAGACTTCACTAGATTCAGCAATATCTGCTCCACGCCTTGCTCGAATCTTGAAGACATACTTGCTTTGATAGTAGGGCCCCCGAACGATGCCGGCCAGACGGTTGTCCGTTTGAAAGGAGGGCCGAAGGCTGATCCATTCGCTATAAGTCTTGCCGGCCTCCTTGTACTGATACTCGTAATAGAGGCTAGAGTCGTCGGGATTATCCCATGAAAGCTCAATCCTACCCGCCGAAACGGCAGTCGCCCTGAAGTTGGCGGGTTTGGCGGGAGGCAATGCAGAAGTTTGACCTGTCAACGCAGCAACACGGATACTTCCGTTGTACGGAATGGCACCAACAGAAGTACCTGGAAGCTTGGCCACATGACTAAGACCTGCCAAGCTCTCGTTCAGCCCGACAATTCTGACATCTTCAGAAGCCCTCGACGATTGAAACGATATTATTTGATCTGGGCTCTCTAACGCCAAACTCGCCGACGACATAGGCGAAGGGAGGCATAAACATGCCAAGCTTGGGAGAAGTATGGCAATCAGGCCATGCGCAGTGTCCTTAGGGGTACAAAATGCCCCCCCCCTCACAAAATTTTGCCCTGAACACCGTCAACAGGAGCACGACCTTCAGACGACAAGAATCAAAAGTTGAACCAAGCGAATTAAACTTTGGCAAATCTGGCAGCGACAAGGTCATTATTTTAGCGATCTTTTATAGATTGAAACACGCCAACTTGTAATCTTTCGACTTCAGGAAGTCAAATCGCTGCTATTTCTGATGGCTGTCTGATGATAATCGGTCGCCTTTATCGTTGCTCTGGCAACAGATGCGGTTGCCCTTGCGAGCTGAACCGATTCAAGCAAGGATCGATGGCTGAAGATAAACCGACTTAGAAACCAAGAACAAATCGATGGGTGCTGAAACTGAATAGAGATAACTGGTAAAAGCTTGATTCCATTGTCTGGTAAAACAAGACACGATGCTATCGAAAGCCGATGGCTTTATTTTCTGTCTTCGATGTTGATCTTCATCTGACCAGCCAGTTTGAGAATGAACTGCCATGCGACGCGCCCGGACCGAGCCCCTCTGGTCCGCTGCCATTCAATTGCATCCTTGACAAGCGAATCCTGGTCCACGTCTAACCCGAAGTGCCAGCAGTAGTTTCTGATCATGTCCAGATAACGATCCTGAGAACACGGATGAAATCCCAACCAAAGCCCGAAACGGTCGGACAAGGATACCTTCTCTTCGACAGATTCAGAGGGATTGATTGCGGTTGACCGTTCGTTTTCGATCATTTCGCGAGGCATCAAGTGTCGACGATTCGAGGTGACATAGAATATCACATTCTTGGGGCGCCCCTCGACGCCACCGTCCAGAGCGGCTTTCAATGTCTTGTAGTTGTGCTCCTCCTTGGCAAAGGACAGATCATCACAAAAAATGACAAACCTGTCGGAGGCTCCTCTCAATATGTCCAGCAACTGATCCAGAGTGGGTAGATCCTCTCGGTGAATTTCAATGAGCTTGAGCTCCCCTACCCTAGAATGAACCTTGTGGTGAATGGCCTTGACCAAGGACGATTTGCCCATTCCCCTGGATCCCCATAAAAGGGCATTGTTGGCAGAATATCCCAAGGCAAAGTTTTCTGTGTTTTCCAGCAGTGTCTGTTTGATTCTGTCAATTCCGACCAGCAGGTCCAAGTCGATTCTGTTGATTTCTTCGATAGGTTTCAAGGCTAAGGGTGAGGGGCACCAGATGTACCCTTCCGCCTTATCAAATCCAAAATTGACCTGAGGCTTGGGGGCAATTCGATCCAAGGCATCCGCAATTCTGGTCAGGGGGTCAAGAAGCGAATCTTCACTCATTTTCTTTCTCTGCGAGTCAGCGGTCGCTAGCTGAATGCCAGCCTGCATGTTGTTAGGCACAGGAGGAACTCGATTATTCTTCGTCATCAAAGAGTATGCCCTGCTGCTTCAGTTCCCTGTTGCGCACCTTCTCGACTCTCCGCACGAGCCATATTGATACTTCATACAGGCCGTAGACTGCGGTAAAGAGGATAACTTGGGTAATAACGTCCGGCGGAGTGGCAATTCCAGCCAGCACAAGTATGGCAACGACAGCATACTTTCGAAAGCTCGCCAAACCCTTGGCTGTCACAAGACCGGCTTTTCCCATCAAGGTCAGCAAGACCGGCAATTGAAAGCAGATGCCAAAAGCCAGAATGAATTTGATCGTCAGCGTCAGGTATTCTGCAACCGATCCCTGAAACGTGACACCGGCTTCGGAAATGATCTTTCTATCAATAGGCATGATGCCTGTTTCACCTTCATTTTTACCGTTTCCTTCTCCATTGACAAACTGATCGCTGTCATCCTGAATCACCGCTGCCTCGGAACTGTCGGCAATCCAAGCGGTGTCCTGCTGGAAACTCAGAAAGAAGTTGAAGGCTAGAGGGATCACGATGAAAAAGGCAAAAGCGGCCCCTACCAAGAACATGAACGGGGAGGCAAGCATGAACGGCAAGAAGGCATTTTTCTCCTTTTTGTACAAGCCCGGAGCCACGAATCTCCATAACTGGAAACTCAGGAAGGGAAAACTCAATACAAATCCCCCCATCAGAGAAATTCTGACCGCCACGAAAAAACCCTCTTGGAGCTTGATCAGTATCAGGCTACATTCCTGATTGCGTTGGAGAAGCGCATCGCAGATGGGGGCTGTCAGCAAGTTGAAAATCGGTTCCCAGACGGCAAAGCAAGCCACCATGCAGACGATAAAGGCCAGCACACAATGTATCAGCCTTTTCCGCAGTTCTGTCAGATGTTCGATCAGCGGGGCTTTTTGGCTCTCAACATCCTGGTCTGACATGACCTGCTCTAGCGATCTGTCTGGACTTCTTTTCGGGAATCTGGTTCAATCTTTGACATGCCCGGTTCCGCGTCACCATCCTTGATGGAACGAGAAGTCTCCGGGATAACTCGTCCCTCTTCGTCGGATATGGAATTGGCAGCTTCACGTCCCTCTTGGACTCCGTGATGATGAACCGCGGTATCCTGAGTGTGCGTCTGATCCTTGGGTTGGGAGGAAAGGATGCTGTCATCGACTGGCTTGGGTATCATGAAATCTTTCTTGATGTCGCTGGACATCTCGTCAAGCTTGTCCAAGCCAAACTTCTTCGGGTTGGCGGCGGCCTTGATGCCAGCCGAAATGTCGCCAACGCCGGACTCGTCCGCGGCCTTGTTCATTGCCCTCTGAAAATCTCTCGCCATGGACTTCATGCGGCCAATGAACTGGCCGACACTGCGGAACATTCCAGGCAAATCCTTCGGGCCGACCACGATCAGGGCAACGATACCGATGAGCAGTAACTCACTCCACCCTAAGTCAAACACGTTCTACCTGATGATGCTAGGATTTGGTGTCTTCGTTGCCTTCAGTGGAAATTTTGTCTTGCTCGCCCTCGCGCAAACCCTTCTTGAACGATGAAAACCCTTTCCCCATCTCGCCCATCAGGGACGCAATCTTACCCCGTCCGAAGAGCAGGAGCACGACTACGGTAATGAGCAGTAAGCCCGGTAATCCAAAATTGTTCAGCATAGACCCTCCCCCTAGATGTTGGAACCGACACTCCAGTTGTCTGCAACAAGATATATCTTTAAACGATGCGCATTCAAGTGAATGCGCCTCTAATTCAAGCCCCACCCAGTGGAGCATGGCGGCATTGAGCCGCCGTTAGGGCACCGTGTTGTCTGACACAGAGAAAGTGTTTTGGGCTCGACTTGTTGCACTTTTATAGGGGTTTTGGATTCTGCTCTGAACCGTACAGGGAAAAAGATGGCATTTCTCTCGACGAAAACTGACCCACATCTTGGTTCCAGCCTCAGGCAAGAACACTGCCGGAACAGATGCCTTGATCGGCACGTCATCGCCTTCGGTTCGAAACTCCACCAGACTGGAGTTGCCCATGTACCTGGCCTTCCTGACTTCGGCCCTTACAGCTCTGCCATCTTCGTGGGTAGGCCGAGGCCCCACACCGCCTCGATCAAAATCAATGCGCATGTGCTGGGGACGAATGATGACCTCGACATCCGCTCCATCGGCCAGATCGGGCGTGGCAAAACGCCCAAAAGCCGTGTCGATGGCGGCGCCGCAAACCACTCCGTGAACAACATTCAAATCGGAAAAGAAGGCTGCAACATCGCGGCTGACCGGATTGTTGTAAATGTCAAGAGGCTTGCCCGTCTGGACTATCCGACCATTCTGGATGAGAGCAATCTCGTCGGCCATGCGCATGGCCTCGGCCGGTTCGTGGGTAATCAGCAAAACGGCAACTTCTTCCTCCTTCAGGATGGCAAGGGTTTCATCCCGAATTTCATCTCGCAGCCGATCATCCAGATTGGAAAACGGCTCGTCCATCAGGAGAATTTTGGGTTTCGGGGCCAAAGCCCTGGCCAAGGCGACTCTCTGCTGCTCTCCACCGGACAGCTCGTGCGGATAATGTCTGCGGAGAGAGACCAGCCTGACCTTTTCCAGCAGGTCATTGATCCTCTGGCGACGGTTCGTGCCCTGCCCGATCAGACCGAAAGCAATGTTTTCTTCTACCGTCAGGTGTGGAAACAGCGCAAAGTCCTGAAACAGCAGGCCGACGGATCTCTTTTCAGGAAGGACATGCACCCGATCATTGGCTACCGCCTTGCCATCAATCCACACTTCACCAGAATCCTGGCGTTCAATTCCGGCAATAATTCTCAAGGTTGTCGTTTTGCCACATCCAGATGGACCAAGCAGGCACGTCAACTGCCCCGGCAAGGCCATGAGAGAGATGTTGCAAAGAACCGCTCGGTCACCAAATTTCTTGGAAATATTCCGCAGTTCCAAACGCGACTCCTGCATCGAAAATCCCGTGGCACCTATTCCTGATTATTTTATTCAACAATTCACGTGAATATTTTAGTGTTGAACCTTCTTACATTCAACCATCAAGTTTTATCAATCATGTTTTCGCTCGAAACTCTTCCGACATCACTGTTGAGAGGGGCCGTTCGCCTCGCTGCCTTGGATTGCAAGCACACGATGGTCGTGGCTTTCCGAACCTGCTACCGCAATGGGATGTAAAGCCGGCCTGAGTATGTGACAGTATCATTGAACAGAGGTGACACGACGACGCTAACAAGGGATTCTTTCCATGTGCGTGAACAGGGACTCCACCGACTTTGGAGGTGGAGCATCCCGAACAGAGGCTTCTAACTGGGTGACCGAATCCTGCTTGAAGCAGTGCCTTTTCACCAGATATTCACAAGCCCTCGTGACAATCCAGACCGTTACGGTTGATTGCGTCCAAGGCGCACATGAACTCCACGGCTGAAAAATGCAGTGCACGCCTTACAGTGTGGCATTGACCGCTCCACCGTCGGTCAGTATGTTCTGGCCGACAATGAACGCTGCGCGCTGTGAGCATAGAAAGGCACAAATCGAACCAAACTCCTCGATTGTACCGTAACGACCCGCTGGTATCGTCTTCTTGCGGTTCTCTGTGGCTTCGGCCATGGAAATTCCCTGGGCTTTGGCGGCTTCTGCGTCAAGATAATCGGAGCGATCCGTGGCATGGATACCCGGAAGCAGATTGTTAATGTTGACGCCGTGTTTTGCGACCTGCCTTGCTGTTCCTGCAACATATCCCGTCAGACCGGCCCGAGCGGAATTGGAGAGTCCAAGCACCGGAATCGGAGCTTTTACCGATTGCGACGTTATATTGACGATTCGTCCCCACCCCCTGTCAATCATGCCGGGGATGGCACTTTTCATCATGGCAATCGGGGTCAGCATATTGCTGTCCAGGGCGGCTATGAAGTCGTCCCTATCCCAATCAGTCCACATTCCCGCCTTTGGTCCTGCGGCATTCGTTACCACAATGTCGGGGCATGCACAGCATTCAAACAGTCGAGTGCGGCACGTCGCAGTTGTTACATCTCCTTGAACTTCGCAGATCTCGACATTATACTTGCCTCGTAAACCTTCACCGGCCATTTTCAGGGAATCCCGTTCTCGACCATTGATAACCAAATTGACACCAGCCTCGGCAAGTGCAGACGCACAACCAAACCCCAACCCCTTTGTCGAAGCGCATACTATGGCCCATTTGCCAGTGATTCCTAAATCCATTGATCGTCCCTCATATCCTTGAATTGACTTGTTGCCTGATTGTATCTGCCCCCAACGGCAGGCAATTGGTCAATATCATGTCGGTGAAAAATCAAAATAACATCTACAGAGCGTAATATTCTTAATGTCTACATTTAACCATCTCGGTATAGTTCCGGTAGTTCTTGACAATGTCAAAAATATGGGGTTCACCGAGCCCACGGAGATTCAGGCCCTTGCGATCAAGCCTTCAATAGAAGGTCGTGACGTTCTCGGCATTGCCCAGACCGGAACCGGAAAAACCGCGGCATTCCTCATACCACTCATCACCAAGTTGATGGAAACGCGAGCCAAGGCACGCATGCCTCGCGGGTTGGTCCTGACACCGACACGTGAACTTGCGGCTCAAATCGTGGAGTTTTTTGACTCTCTTGCACAGAATACCAGCTTGAAAAAGGCCCTGCTGATTGGAGGCGTCTCCTTCAAGGAACAAAAGAAACTGCTGGATGTCGGCGTTGATGTCCTCATAGGCACCCCTGGGCGTATCCTGGACCATTTGGAACAGCAGAACCTTATTCTGCACGGAATCCAAACCGTCATCATTGATGAGGCGGACCGGATGCTGGATGAAGGATTCGTACCGGACGTCGAAAAGATTTGTACCAAAATACCCAATCGACGACAAACGCTCTTCTACTCGGCAACCATGATCCCGGAGATCGAAGCTCTTACCACCCAGTTCTTGCAGAATCCCGTACGCTTTGAGATCAGCCCTCAGGCTTCGGTTTCAGCCAAAATAAGACAGATTGGCTACATGGTTGAAGGCAAGAGTGACAGCGAGGAATTCGGCAATAAACGCGAGGCCTTGCGACGGCTTATCGGCGATTTGGGAGAAGAGGTCAAGAATGCCATCATATTTTGTAATACAAAAAACAAGGTGGATATTCTCAGACGGTCCATGACCTCTCATGGCATCAAGTGCACGTCCATCCACGGCGATCACCCCCAATCGACTCGAACGGCCGTTCTCGAAAGTTTTCGGCAGGGGGATCCTCGCTTTCTGATCGCCTCGGATGTCGCATCAAGAGGTTTGGATATCTCATTTGTCTCGCACGTATTCAACCTTGATGTTCCAAGCAACCCTGAAGATTATGTCCATCGCATCGGACGCACCGGACGGGCCGGCAAAAGAGGGGTGGCCATCACTCTGTGCGGGCCGAGTGAAACGAAAGGACTGAAGGCTGTAGAGAAACTCATGGGACAGAACATTGAAATTTTGACAGGCACGTCAGATGATGACACTTCTCCGGATGAAGTGACCATCAAGAAAACACGACGATCTCGAACCCGGAAAAAGACGGAGAGCAAGATCAAGGCAACTCGGAAAAAGGCAACGCCCCGTGAACCGACCGATAAGCAGACCGGGTCGACCGTCAATTTCGCAATTGGCGAAGACGAGACTCTACAAACGGATTCAGCCTCTCCAGATCAGACGGACGCGCATGCCATTGCATCCCGTGCGAAAACCGATGGTGACAGGAGTGAAACTGAGCAAACGGATCAAACGCGAGCCGGCTCAGATAGCAGCGAAGCGGTTCCAGACGAGGCAGATTTGGCTGATGTCGTGAATATTCCAGAAGAATCCAAATATCCGCTCAAGAAACAGAAAAATCGATCACGTTCCAAGCGAACCAACAAGACTGATCGCAAACAGGACACAACCAAGGTCGAGAATGCGACCACCAAGCCGAGCATGGATGCGGTGGCAAAGTCTCCAAAAGCACAACACCCGGAGAATCGGTCATCAAGTGTCAAACACAAGAAGCCCAAGAAGGGCAAGCCGAGACCGGCTGATCCCAACCTTGGATTTGAGGGCCGAACCCCAGCCTTCATCTTGGCCAGTTTGCAAGATTAGGTCGTACAATCATTCATCACGCCCTGCCTTACTGCATCGATACATCAGCACGACGGACGAATGGCATCGAACTTGATCTGCAACTGAAGCTGTCGTCGAGATTGTTACAACCGACGGGGGTTCGTCAGAAGTGCCAACTTGGTCAGCCCTGCTTCGAGGACAGGCCAAGGCACACTGAAAATGCACGCATGCACGAGCCTGCACACCGTCAGGTTTCAGCTTGAAAAATCTGAACAATAACCTGAGGTTTCTTGTCGAAGACGCTGCGCGCGAGCCTGTAGGTTATTTTTTCAATTTTCCCCCGGGCCTCGGAGTCATTGTTTTGAATCTTGCGGGGATAGATCTTGGTCATGTGGGCTATTTCATTCATCATGGCCAACTGAAAATCCTTGAAACCCATATCGGTCAGCCCGACCGTCTGGATCCGAAGTCCCTTTTTTTGGATGATGTTGCCCTTCAGCAGAAGGGAAACCGCGATAACGCCATTGCGAGCCATCTTTAAGCGGTTGAGAACGACACCGGAACGGCTGCCAATCAGGAAACTGCCGTCAAGATAGATTTTGTCCAGTTCTGTGCTTTCGTCAGGCAGAATTTTGCGAGCCAGCAGATCCACCATGGTGCCATTGGGCGCGACAATTGCATCAAAGCCGTTGGCCTCGGCGATTTCGGCATGAACGACCATATGGCGATATTCACCATGCATCGGAACGATCAAATGCGGATTGAGAAGGCTATGAATTTCTTCCAGATCACTCTGGTTCGGATGACCAGACACATGATAGTCATTGCATGGCTCATCCACGATCTCAACCCCCAAAGCGGCAAACTTGTTCTTGATGTTGCCGACTGATCTTTCGTTGCCCGGAATTGTTTTTGACGAGTAGATTACGGTATCACCCTTGGCAACCCGAATGCCCTTGAACGAACCGCCGTTGGCCAATTGAGCCGTAGCCGCTCGAGCCTCACCCTGACTTCCGGTGGCAATGACCATCAGACTGTTTCGCGGCAAATTCTTGGCCTGGGCCAGAGAAACCAGGTTCGGAAGCCGTTGAACCAAATCGGTTTCGATGGCAAAGTCCATCATGCGTTGCAAGGCATGGCCTAGCAAGAGCACGGACCGGCCACAGTGGGCCGCCACCTCGGCCAATTGAAAGATACGAGCAATATGGGAAGCAAAGGTCGTGGCAATGACCATTCCATTGCAGCGCGTAACCAAATCCGCAATGTTGGACTTGATGCTGGCCTCAGACCGCCCGGCCCCTTCCACCAAGGCATTGGTCGAATCGCAGATCAGTGCCTGGACTTCAACTTCGGCCGCTTCCTCGAGAGCTTCGGAATCAAACGCGTTGCCAATGACGGGCGTCTCGTCAATCTTGAAATCACCGGAATGAATGATCCGTCCCTTGGGCGTATCGATCACCAGAGCCGACGATTCCGGAATCGAATGGGAAATCGGCAGATAGGTGACGCCAAACGGGCCGGCCGTGATCAGTTCTTCATCATCCGGCACGACATTCAGCTGATCCGTCTCAATGCCAAACTCCAGCAGGCGGCCGCCAACCACTTTCATGGAAAAGGGCTTGGCATAGATCGGGGCATCAAAATATTCTGCCAGAAAAGGGACACACCCCACATGATCCAGATGACCATGGGTCAAAAAGATGGCTTCCACCTGATCATCGCGCTGAATGAGCCAGTCGAAATCGGCCATGACCAGCTTGACTCCCGGGGTGGTGTCCATATCCGGGAAAGTCACCCCAGCATCGACAACGATCAGCCGCTCATGGCCTTTGCGTCCATAGCCGTAGACGTACATGTTCATGCCGATTTCGCCGGCACCGCCAAGCGGGAGGTAAATTAACCTGTCATCAGTCATTTTGATTATTTCTGTTGTATTGGTCGATGAGGTTCAAGCCGTGAATGGTCAGATCCATGTCCACGTCCTCGAACAATTCCGGACACTGGCTAAACACAAGCGAGTAGCCACCCGTTCCTATGATTTTCATGTCTGTTTTCAGTTCATCTGCAATGCGTGTCGTGATTCCTTCGATCAGGCTGATGTATCCCCAATAAAAGCCGGACTGCATGCACTCCAGCGTATTTTTGCCGACAATCCGAGACGGTCGGGCCACATCAATCTTGGGCAAAGCAGCTGCCGCCTGATGCAGAGCATGAACCGAAAGGTCGACACCGGGGGCAATCACTCCACCCAAATAGGCTCCGTCATGGGCGACCACATCAAAGGTTGTCGCCGTGCCAAAGTCCACGACAACCAGATTGCCCCCGTAGCGATCAAAGGCCGATACCGTATTGACAAGCCGATCGGCTCCAACCTGGGCTTTTTGATCCACCCGTACCTCAATAGGCAGCGCACAGTTGTCCGTCCCGACCTCCAGCGGCACGCAACCGAAATATCGTTGACAGAGTTGATGGAGATGGAAGCGTACATTGGGAACAACCGAGGACACGATGACCGCGTTGATTTCCCGTATCGATCTCTTGGCACTCACCAGTGATTCCAGCCAAACATAATACTCATCCCCGGTTCGACCGGGGTCAGTCGCACAGCGCCACAGATCCAGCTTGACCTGATCCTGATACAGGGCAAAGACCGTATTCGTGTTGCCGACATCAATGGCGAGGAGCATGATCGTGATTTCCAAAAAATAGATCGCCGGCCGAGATTCTGGTTTCGCCGCCTTTGTTGACGATCACGGCACACCCATCATTGGTTATGGTCTCAAATATCCCCGTAATCTCCGCATCTCCCTGGGTAACAGTCACCTCCTGTCCCAGCATGTAGGCCCGTTCAAGCCACTGGTGTCGAATGGTCGCGTACCCGTCGCGGTGAAAAATGTCTTCCTTCATGTCATAATTCATGGCCAATCGATGTAGAAAATCTCGACTATCTATGCAGGTTCCAGTCAATTCTTCTACCCCGCCTGGCGTTATACACCTCGCGCCAGGCTTATTCAACTGCGGACCGGAGGTCAAATTGACGCCAAACCCCGTAACCAGATAGGTTTGGCGGTCATGGGTGGCATTTTCCAGCAGTATCCCGGCAACCTTTTTCCCCTCTAGCATGATGTCGTTCGGCCATTTCAGCCCCAGCAGCCAAGTCGTACCCAGGTAGAATTCGAGCGTTGCATGAACCGCCAGGCCAGCTACAAACGAAAACAGGGCGAGCTGATCCAGCGGTCCATCCACCTTTTGCAGATACGAGGCATAAAAGTTGCCCTTTTCGGACTGCCATGTCTTGCCTCTTCGCCCCCGTCCGCAGGTTTGCTGTCTGGCCCATACCCACAAGGGCCCATCGTAACGGGAAATTTCTTCAGCGGCTTTGGTATTGGTGCTGGCCAGGGAATCGTAATAGCTGAACAGGTCTTTATCCTCGTTCACTTGTGCTGGCAATAGCACTGAAAATCAGATCGCCGGTGGCCTTTTCCAGGTCGATGAACCCGGCCAAATTGACGACACCGGCAATGACCAAGAAACCCGCAGCGACCAGAACAAAGGTCGCGATTTTAGGCATTGAATCGTCCAGCTTTTCTTCTGTCTGACCAAAATACAGCAAGTAGACGATCCGGAGGTAGTAGTAGGCGCCTATGACCGAAGCCAGAGCACCACCGACGGCGAGCCAGATCATGCCCACCTCAATTACGGCCAGAAAGACGTACAGCTTGGCAAAAAAGCCCAGAAGGGGCACAATTCCAGCCAAAGAGAACAGAAGCAGGAGGAGAGAAAGGGACCGTATCGGAGCCTGGGTCGAGTACATGCTCAGCGAGTCAATGCGGGTTACGGGACGGCCGCCTTTCCTCATGGACAGGATAAGAGCAAACGTTCCCAGGTTCATGATCGTGTAGACCACCATGTAGAACAGCATGGCCTGATATCCCGTTTCGGTGCCCGCCGCAACCCCCATCAGCGCATATCCCATATGAGCAATGGACGAGTAGGCCATCAGACGCTTGATGTCGGTCTGGCCAATGGCGGCAATCGCACCGAGGAACATGGACACAAAGGCTATTCCCCCGATGATCATCTGCCAGTCACTTCTGACGGGCTCAAAACCGACCTGAAGCACTCGGGCTAGAAGCACCATGGCCGCCACTTTGGGTGCCGTGGCAAAAAGCAGTGTCACCGGGGTTGGTGCACCCTCATAAACATCCGGCGCCCACATGTGGAATGGCGCCGCCGAGACCTTGAAGGCCAAGCCCACGATCATGAACGAAAGACCAAACAAAAGACCGATTGAAGCACCTCCGGCTGCTATCGCTTCGGCAATGCCAGTCAGCGATGCCGTTCCAGCGAAACCGTATACCAGTGACGCTCCGTACAAAAGAAGTCCGGAAGACAGGGCGCCGAGAACAAAGTACTTGAGGCCGGCTTCGGTGGATTTGGAATAGTCGCGATGAAATGCCGCCAGGACATAAAGGGAAAGAGATTGAAGCTCTATGCCCATGTACAGCACGATCAGATCGTTGGCTGAAACCATGATCATCATCCCGAGAACGGCAAAGGCCACGACAATGGGAAATTCAAACTTGAGAATCCCTTCCCGGCTCAGATAATCCGAACTCAGCAACAGCACCAGGGCAGCTGACAGGACGATGATAATCTTGGCAAAACGGGAAAACTCTTCGTCTATGAAACTTCCATTGAACGCCAACTTCGTATCCGTGGGAAAGAAGCCGATCCAGACGGCCAAGGCAACCAGAATTATGCTCGTTAGCCACAGCAAGGCCTGACCTTTCTGGTTCGAATCCGAATAAATGGCCCAAATCAGGGATGCCATGCCAAAGATGGCAAGAACAATCTCGGGAAGTATGGTTGTCAAATCACCCGTTGCCATTGTCCAAACCGTGCTGTGCTGCGTGTAACTGTTACTGTGGTACGGACACGAGATACTGGCCAACCAGACTGACAATGGCCGGACTCGTTATGTCCGTAACCAATTTGGGATAAAGGCCCAAAATCAAGGTCATAAGGATCAGCGGAGCAAAAACAAGTTTTTCTCGACCCGTCAAGTCATTGACTCCTGCCAGTGAAGCCTTGACCAAACGGCCAAAGGCCACTCGGCGATAGAGCCACAAGGCATAGGCGGCGGCAAGAATCACGCCCGTTGCGGCGAAAAACGCGGCCCATGTGTTGACCTGAAAAATGCCGGCCAGAGTCAGAAATTCGCCGACAAACCCGCTTGTTCCAGGCAACCCGACATTGGCGAGAGTAAAGAACATGAAGCCCAGGGCATAGAGCGGCATCCTGTTGACCAAGCCGCCATAATCGTCAATTCTGCGGGTGTGCAACTGGTCATACACGACCCCAACGCACAAGAAGAGAGCGCCGGATATCAAGCCATGCGAGAGCATCTGGAAGATGGCTCCTTCCAAGCCCTGATGAGTAAAGGAAAATATGCCCATGGTGACAAAACCCATATGCGCCACGGACGAATAGGCAATCAGCTTCTTCATGTCCTCCTGCATCAGAGCGACCAGCGATGTGTAGATGATCGCGATGACGCTGAGCCATATCACGAACGAGGAAAAGTTTTCCGAAGCCACCGGAAACATGGGCAGGTTGAAGCGCAAGAAACCGTAACCGCCTAGTTTCAAGAGAATAGCTGCCAAAATGACCGATCCTCCGGTAGGCGCTTCAACGTGAGCATCAGGCAGCCATGTATGAAAGGGCCACATCGGCAACTTAACGCAAAAGGAAGCGAAAAAAGCCAGCCATAAAATGGACTGCAAGCCACCGCCAATGGTCCATCCCAGCACTGAAATCGGGGCAAAGGAAATCTCGTGCTCCAGCAACTGGATCACATCGGTAGTGCCTGCATCAACCCAGATCACGACCATGGCCACCAGCATGAGTATGGATCCCAGCAGGGTATAGAGGAAAAACTTGAACGTTGCATAGAGGCGGCGTTCTCCCCCCCAGATGCCGATGATCAGAAACATCGGGATGAGCCCGGCTTCAAAGAAGAAATAAAACAGGACCATGTCCAAGGCGCAAAAGACCCCGATCATGAACGTTTCAAGGATCAGAAAGGCAATCATGAACTCCTTGATGCGATACGAGACGTTCCAGCAGGCCAGAACGGTCAGGGGCATCAAAAAGGTGGTGAGAAGAACGAACAGAACGCTGATTCCATCGACGCCCATCTTGTATTGAAGACCAAACAGCCACTCATACTCCTCGACAAACTGGAATCCTTCCTGCTGCGGGTCAAAGACCAGCACCATGAACAGGGAGCCGACAAACGTGGCACTGGTTGCCGCCAAGGCCAGATACTTGATATTGTTGGCCGTGGCCTCTTCATGGCCGCGAATCAAGAACATCATGATCAGGGCGGCGACCAAGGGAGTGAAAGTGATAATGGAGAGCAGATTGTCCATTCGCTACCCCGTCCCCATGAAGGCCACATACACGATGATTGCCGCCATGCCGATGACAATCATGAATGCGTAGTGAAAGAGATAGCCGGATTGCAGCCGAACCGCCAGTCGGGTGAGGGCCGGAACGCTTCGCCTGGCTACCAGATGCAAAAATCCGTCAATGACCCAGCCATCTCCCTTCTTCCACAAGAAATGACCCAGACGCTTGGCCGGTCGAACAAGCAGAAAATCGTAAATTTCATCAAAATACCACTTGTTTAAGAGGAAGTTGTACAAGTGGTCGTGTGTCCGGGCCAGGTTGCCGGGGATGTGCGGCGATCGAATATAGAACAGCCAAGCCAGTCCCAGCCCGATCAGCATGGCCACAAAAGGCGACACACGGACCCAGCCCGGAACATGATGAGCGTCATGCAAGACATGATTGTCAATCCCAACGAATATTGAACGGCCAAAAAACTCCTTGACCTGATCACCAAAGAAACTGTCGTACCAGACGATTCCGGCCAGAACTGAACCCATGGCGAGGACAGCCAGCGGCACAAGCATGGTCGATGGCGATTCGTGAGCCTGCTCGTGAGCGTGTTTATCGCCTCGGGCTACCCCAAAAAAAGTCAGGAACATCAAGCGCCATGAGTAGAAGCTAGTCATGAAGGCAGCCAGCACCAGCAACCAGAAGGCCGACACACTGAACCCGCTTTGGGCAGCAAAGGTGGATTCGATAATGGCATCCTTGGACACAAATCCGGCAAAACCATAATGCGTGAAAGGGATGCCAACCCCTGTGATGGCAAGCGTTCCGATCATCATGGCCCAAAACGTCTTGGGTATCCGGGTTCGCAAGCCGCCATAATTGCGCATGTCCTGCTCGTGATGCATGGCATGAATGACCGATCCTGCTCCCAGAAACAGCATGGCCTTGAAAAAGGCATGCGTCAACAGATGAAACATGGCGACCTGGTACACACCGACTCCTGCGGCGACAAACATGTAGCCCAGCTGAGAACAGGTCGAGTAGGCGATCACGCGTTTGATATCGTTTTGCACCAGCCCGACGCTCGCGGCAAAGAATGCGGTCATGGAACCGATGACCGTGATGAGGGTCAGAGCCGTGGGGGCAAACTCATAGAGAGGCGACATGCGGCAAACCAGAAAGACACCCGCCGTAACCATCGTCGCAGCATGGATCAAGGCTGAAACGGGTGTCGGACCTTCCATGGCATCGGGAAGCCAGGTATGCAGAAACAACTGGGCCGACTTGCCGGCGGCACCAACAAACAGCAGTATTCCGGCCAATTCGATGGCATTGATTTCCAGCCACAAAAATGAAATGGTCCGATTGCCAAGAACGGGAACCGAAGCAAATATGCTGTCAAGTTGCACAGAACCGGTTATGGCAAAGAGGGCAAATATGCCTAGGGCAAAACCGAAATCCCCCACTCGGTTGACAATGAACGCCTTGATCGCCGCGGCATTGGCAGAGGGCTTGCGGTAATAAAATCCGATAAGAAGATAGGAGGCCACTCCTACGCCTTCCCAACCAAAAAACAGCTGGATGAGGTTGTTCGATGTAACCAGGGCCAGCATGGCAAAGGTAAAGAAGGACAGATAGGCAAAAAACCGTGGCTTGTAACTTTCATGTTCCTGCCACTGCGGATCTGCATGCATGTAGCCGATGCTGTAATAATGCACGAGAGCCGAAACCGTCGTTACGACAATCAGCATGACGGTCGTCAGGCGGTCCAATCGAATTGACCAGTTGGACAGAAGGTCGCCGCTCTGAATGAAGGCCATGATCTGAATCGTCTTGGTGTCGCCGCTGAAGGTCAGAAAAACGATCCAGCTGAAAAGGGCCGAGAGGAACAATAGGCCGGTCGAGGCCTGGACCGCGAATCTTTCACCGAGGACGTGGTGCCCGAAGCCGGCGAGCATGGCCCCCAACAAGGGAGCAAACAGAATGATCAGTTCCACGGCAATCTATCCCTTCAGGAGGCTGACATCATCCACGGCAATGGATTTGCGGGTACGAAAAAAGCAAACGAGAATGGCCAGTCCGATGGCGGCCTCTGCTGCAGCCACTGTCAGGACAAACAAGGCAAAGACCTGGCCGACAAGGTCGTTTAGATAGGTTGAAAATGAAACAAGATTGATGTTAACAGACAATAGAATCAGTTCGATCGACATTAATATGATGATGACATTCTTCCGATTGAGGAAGATTCCGAAGACGCCGGTCACGAAGAGCACGGCCGCAACCACCAGATAATGCTCCAGCCCTATCATTGCAGCCCCCGGCCTGATGGCACGTCCTTGAGTTCAACCGTTTCATCGGGATCCCTGTACATCTGCCTGACTATGTCCTGCTTCTTGACGCCTTGCCGTTTTCGGTAGGTCAGAACAATGGCACCAATCATGGCCACAAGCAAGATGAGACCGGCCACCTGGAAGAGAAAAACGTAATCGGTGTAAATGATGTTGCCCAACGCTTCTGCATTGTGAACTTCGTCCGCAGCCGGCGTCACGGATGCGCGTAGGGACTGGGCCACATCTGAACTCTGCCAGTTCGTGATTTGGATGCCCAGCACCATCAGCATCACCAGGCCAATCAGCAAGCCCAGAGGAATGTATTTGGCCATTCCGGCCTTGAGCGTGGCAAAATCGACATCAAGCATCATGATCACAAACAGGAACAGAACCGCCACCGCACCGACATACACGATGACCAGCAACATGGCAACAAATTCGGCGCCCTGCAAAACGAACAGGCCGGCCGAAGCGACGAATGCCATGATCAGCCATAGCACGGCATGCACGGGATTGCGGGACATGACGACGGCTAGGCCTGATACCACGACAAGCAGGGCAAAAAAGTAAAATGCAAGCGTTTCCAACACGACCTAATGCCTATCTTTCACCCGATTGATACCGCACGGTCGAGTCATCGATATGCAGCATCCAGCTCAAGATTGCGGGCGATTTCCGCTTCCCACCGGTCGCCGTTGGCCAGCAATTTGTCCTTGTCATAAAACAGCTCCTCACGCGTTTCTGTTGAAAACTCGAAGTTGGGGCCCTGGACGATGGCATCAACTGGACACGCTTCCTGACAGTAGCCGCAATAGATGCACTTGGTCATGTCAATGTCGTACCGTGTCGTTCGTCTTGAACCGTCCTCTCTCGGTTCGGCATCGATGGTAATGGCCTGAGCCGGACATATCGCTTCGCACAATTTGCATGCGATGCAGCGTTCTTCACCGTTTGGATAGCGTCTCAGGGCGTGTTCGCCCCGAAACCGTGGTGACAATGGACCCTTTTCGTGCGGATAGTTGATCGTGCTTTTGGGTGCGACAAAGTAACGCAATCCCTTGGCTAGCCCTCCCAAGAAATCCCTCATGGTGAGGTACTTGAAAACTTTTTTTGGAGTCATGCCAACGGCCATAATCTACCCTCCGATGACCCAGCGGGCATAGGCTCCGCCAAACCATCCATAATGTGCAAACAATCCGGTCAACGCCACCCATCCCAACGACACAGGCAAGAACACCTTCCAACCGAGCCGCATGAGCTGGTCATAACGATAGCGAGGAACCACCGCCTTGACCATGGAAAAAAGAAAAAAGAAGATTGCCATCTTGCCAATCATCCACAGGGCACCATCCGGGATTCCCGGTATGGGTGACAGCCAGCCGCCAAAAAACAGGATGGACAGAAGAGCACACATCAAAAAGATTGTGGCATACTCGCCAATCATGAACAGCAGGAAGGGCGTCGAGGAATACTCAACCTGATAACCGGCCACCAGCTCTGATTCAGCTTCGGGCAGGTCGAAGGGCGGACGATTCGTTTCGGCCAGGGCCGAGACAAAGAACAGCAGAACCATGGGCAAGTGAGGAAGCCAGTACCAGCTGAAAAAGCCGTATTGTCCATCCTGCGCCCGAACGATTTCAGTCAGATTCAGCGAACCCGTCGAAATCAAGACGCCGACAATGATGAAGCCTATGGACACCTCGTAGGAAATCATTTGGGCTGCGGAACGAAGGGCGCCAAGAAAGGCATATTTCGAATTGGACGCCCAGCCGCCCATGATGACACCATACACTTCCAGCGAGGAAATGGCAAAAACGTAGAGAATGCCGATGTTCAGATTGGCAAGGACCCATCCATCCGCAAACGGTATGACAGCCCACGCTGCAACGGCCAGAACAAAGGAAATCATGGGAGCCAGGATGAAGACGACTCGATCCGACCCAGCCGGTATCACGATTTCCTTGAACACATACTTCAGAAAATCCGCCATTGACTGCAGGAGGCCAAACGGACCGACAACATTGGGACCCCGCCGCATTTGCACGGCCGCCCAGATTTTGCGGTCCCCGTACACCAGAAATATGAGCGACACCAGCACAAAGCCGGCCACGGCCAGACACTGAGCCAGGATGATGACAAACACTCCCAGATTTGAAGCCCAGAAATCAGTCACTCAGCACGCTTTCCGTTCGTTTCGTCACAAGCCAACTCATATCTACGCCGCCCGATGGGTTGCTTCGTTGCGGGCTTGGGCATTTCGGGACAGTTCGGCCATGACCCTTGACGCCCGGGCAATCGGGTTCGTGAGATAGTAATCCGAAATTACGTTCTTGAACGGCGCATTGCCAGGCCTGGTCAAGGGAATGGGATCCACAACGCGGTCCGGGACTGCATCCATCTCTACAAGATGCGGATGATCCTGGCCCATTTTGTCTCGCAGTTGCTCCAGCGTATTGAACGGCAGCGGCTGGCCGACCGTTGCCGACAGGGCCCGAATGATAGCCCAGTTTTCACGCGCAGACCCAACCGGGAACGTCGCCCGGGCTGCGAATTGCGGCCGACCTTCGGTGTTGACAAAAATTCCCGATTCTTCGGTGTAGGTTGCTGCCGGCAGGATGATATCGGCCCGATGGGCTCCCCGGTCACCATGACTTCCCTGATAAATGACATTGGGGCCCGCCGGAATGTCAACCTCGTCCACGCCGAGATTGTAGACAACCTGAGCTCCATTCAGGGCCTCTTCCAGACCGCCCTCATGAACAAAGTTCAGATCCATGGCTCCGACACGGCTGGCTGACGTGTGGAGAATCAGCACTTGCGCCCCGTTCTTCGCCAGTTCCAAGGCCAAGCTGAGAGGAGCTTGGTCAAACTCGGACTTCAAGGCTCCTGGCCCCAAAATGATCAGGGTTCCCTGCAGATCATCGGCACGCAGTTCCTGAGCCAGTTTTTGCCATGCCACGCAATCCGTGCCGACGTGCTTGTAGTCATAGGTCAGATCAACGACCTCACCTACCAGGGAAATCGTACAGCCCCTGAGCCATGAAGCCCGGACGCGAGCATTCAGTACGGGCGATTCATCACGGGGGTTCGTGCCTACCAGAACTATTCTTTGAGCGGCATCGATATCTGCGATCCTTGCCGTTCCAACATATCCCGACCGATTTCCGACGGGATAGGTAATGCCATCAACCCGGCATTCCTTGTTTCCCCCCAGCCCATCGGTCAGCTGACCCAAGGCATAGACGGCTTCAACTGGGGCCAGATCACCGCACAATGAAGTCAACTTTCCTTCGCCAAGCCAGCTTCCAGCCAGAGTCAAGGCCTCATCCCAGCTGCAGGGCTGCAATCGCCCATCAATCCGCTTGTAGGGCTGATCCAGTCTCTGATTCAGCAATCCATCCCACACGAATCTGGTCTTGTCACTGATCCACTCCTCGTTGACCCCATCGTGGTTGCGCGGGATGATGCGCATGACCCGATGTCCTTTGTAATCCACCCGGATGTTGGATCCCAAGGCATCCATCACATCGATCGATTCAACCTTGGACAGTTCCCATGAACGCGCCGTAAAGGCATAGGGCTTTGAAGTGAGAGCTCCAACGGGGCACAGATCAATTATGTTGCCTTGCAGATTGGAAACGAGCGTTTGATTCAGGTAACTGGTGATTTCGGCATCCTCACCCCGGCCGGTCTGACCCATCTGACTAATTCCGGCCACTTCGGTCGTGAAACGAACACATCGAGTGCACGATATGCATCGGGTCATGTGGGTTTCAACCAGGGGACCCAGATCCAGATCGCTCATGGCTCTTTTGGGCTCCTTGTACCGGCTGAAATCGACACCGTATGCCATCGCCTGATCCTGCAAGTCACATTCGCCGCCCTGATCGCAGATCGGGCAATCCAGCGGGTGGTTGATCAGAAGAAATTCCATGACACCTTGCCGGGCCTTTTGAGCCATCGGGCTGCGCGTTCTGATCTGCGGTGGCGCCCCGTCACGGCCCGGACGCAAGTCCTTGACCTGCATTGCACATGAAGCCTGGGGCTTGGGCGGTCCTCCGACAACCTCGATCAGACACATGCGACAATTGCCAGCAATCGACAATCGCTCGTGATAGCAAAAACGAGGGATCTCTATGCCCAGATCCTCACACACTTGAATCAAGGTCAAATCGCCAAAGGCTTCGGTTTCGATTCCGTCAACAACGAGCTTTCTTGGTTCACTCATCGGTTCACCCCCGTTGCGCTTGCGCATAATGAACTTTGTCGGCAGTGCGGGTAATTGCCGCGATGAACACGCCCATCCCGAATCATCACGCCACCTTCGCCAGGCTCATGCCGACCTTGGACTTGATCCGGTCTTCGATTTCGTCCCGAAAGTGGCGGATGAGACCCTGAATGGGCCAAGCCGCAGCATCTCCCAGAGCACAAATCGTATGACCTTCGACCTGTTTTGTCACATCAAGCAGGGCATCGATCTCTTCAATTTCAGCTTCGCCGTGCACCAGGCGCTCCATCACCCGCATCATCCACCCCGTTCCTTCACGACACGGCGTGCATTGTCCACAACTTTCATGCTTGTAAAATTTGGCCAGTCGCCAAATGGCCTTGATCACGTCCGTTGACTGATCCATCACGATGACGGCTGCAGTTCCCAGTCCCGATTGCTGTTCCTTCAACCAGTCAAAATCCATGATGGCGTCGTCGCACAACTTCTTGGGAAGCAACGGTACCGAGGACCCGCCGGGTATGACGGCCTTGAGATTCTCCCATCCCCCTCGAACGCCATTGCAATGCCTGTCAATCAGTTCTCGCATCGAAATCGACATGGCCTCTTCGACCACGCACGGCGAATTGACATGACCGCTGATGGCAAAGATCTTGGTACCTGTGTTGTTGGGCCGTCCAATGGCCGCAAACCACGATGCCCCACGCCTGAGTATGGTCGGCACAACGGCAATTGATTCGACGTTGTTTACTGTTGTCGGACAACCGTACAAACCGCTTCCAGCCGGGAATGGCGGCTTCATGCGGGGCATGCCTTTCTTGCCTTCGAGGCTTTCCAGCAGGGCCGTCTCCTCGCCACAGATGTAGGCGCCAGCGCCGTGATGAAGATAAAGATCAAAATCCCACCCGGAGCCGGCTGCATCGAGACCAAGCAAGCCGGCTTCATACGCCTCGTCGATGGCGATCTGCAACAGCTCGCGCTCGCGTACGTATTCCCCTCTTATGTAGATGTATCCGACATTTGCCCCCATGGCGAAACCCGCAATCAGGCATCCTTCAACCAGTGTGTGGGGGTCATGCCGCATGATTTCACGGTCCTTGCAGGTACCGGGTTCGGATTCATCCGCATTGACCACAAGATAATGCGGTCGACCGTCATTGTCTTTCGGCATGAAACTCCATTTGAGGCCAGTCGGAAAACCGGCTCCTCCCCGGCCTCTCAAGCCACTTTCCTTGACTTGCGCTATAATCCATTCCGAGCCCTTGGCAATCAGATCGTGCGTTCCGTCCCAATGCCCTCGGCGCCGTGCTGCCTCCAAAGTACAGTCGTCCATCCCGTAAAGGTTGGTGAATATGCGATCCTTGTCCTCGAGCATGGCTGGCTTCAGTCTGATCGGCCCGGCTCGGTCTGCCGGGTTTCCCTAAGGGCCCGACATACGGCGGGGCTTGATTGCGCTCGCGTCTTTTCAAGATTCTTCAACGTCGTCAACTCATGATGTGGTTCTGAGGCAAATCGACCGGCCCGGGAACCGGGTTTGGGATCATGCCCCGATGCCAGTTCATCGATGATCTGCACAAGGCTGTCGGGCGTCAGATCTTCAAAGTAATCCTTGCCGATCTGCACCATCGGGGCGTTGGAGCAGGCTCCCAGACACTCCACCTCTTCCCAGCTGAAACGACTGCAAGAAGAACGTTCATGGGGCTGGGGAGAAATCTTGTCCTTGCAGACCTGCACCAGATCTTCGGCGCCACAGATCATGCAGGAGGTGGTACCGCACACTTGCACATGGGCCACGCTTCCGACCGGCTGAAGCTGAAACATGAAGTAGAAGGTGGCCACTTCATAGGCTCGAATCCATGGCACACCCAGAAAATCGGCCACATGCTCGGTCGCTGCCCTCGAAAGCCAGCCTTCCTGCTCCTGTGCGCGCCAAAGCAGAGCCATGATGGCCGAAGACTGCCGTCCCTCCGGATACTTTTTGATCTCCTGCCGGGCCCATTCGAGATTTTCGGGCGAAAACTCGAAGCTGTCAGGCTGATCGATATGAAATCGTCGCAACATGGTCGGCTTCAGATCTAGAGGTCGTGATTCCCTTGATTATCGGTCAATTTCACCAAAAACAACATCCAGTGACCCAATGACGGCCGCAACATCGGCCAGCAGGTGACCCTTGCATAAATGATCCATGGCCTGCAGATGTAAATAGCCGGGAGCTCTGATTTTTGCCTTGTACGGGCGATTGGTTCCGTCCGACACGAGATACACTCCGAATTCTCCCTTGGGCGCCTCGACCGCCGCATAGATTTCGCCCTCAGGGACGTGGAACCCCTCGGTATAGAGCTTGAAGTGATGAATGAGCGCTTCCATCGACTGTTTCATTTCGCCCCGCGTGGGAGGCGTGATCTTGCCTCTGGCCAAAACATCACCGCCGGCATTTTCGAGTTTTTGAATGGCTTGCCGGATTATCTTCAGACTTTCCTCCATCTCCTTCATGCGGCACAGGTAGCGATCATAGCAATCACCGTTGTGGCCAACAGGAATCTGAAAGTCAAATTCGTCATAGCATTCGTAAGGTTGGGACCGTCGCAAATCCCAAGCCAGGCCTGATCCACGAACCATGATCCCGGAAAAGCCCCATTCCACGGCCTCCTCATGCGAGACAACAGCGATATCGACGTTTCGCTGCTTGAATATTCGATTCTCGGTCAGCAGGTCGTTGATATCCCCAAGCACTCGGGGAAAGGTCTCGGTCCAGCTCATAATGTCGTCAAGCAATTCAGGAGGCAAATCCCGGTGAACTCCGCCCGGGCGAAAATACGCCGAATGAAGACGAGCGCCGCAAGCTCTTTCATAGAAGACCATAAGTTTTTCACGTTCTTCAAATCCCCAGAGTGGCGGCGTCAGCGCCCCAACATCCATGGCCTGAGTCGTGACATTGAGCAAATGATTGAGTATCCGGCCAATTTCGGAATACAGAACTCTGATCAAGGAAGCTCGACGCGGAATCTCGGTATGGGTCAGTCGCTCAATGGCAAGGCACCAGGCGTGTTCCTGATTCATTGGAGCAACATAATCCAGCCGGTCGAAATACGGCAAATTCTGCAGGTAGGTTCGGCTTTCCATCAGTTTTTCTGTGCCTCGATGCAACAACCCAATATGAGGGTCGCAACGGGTAACGACTTCGCCATCCAACTCGAGAACCAGCCTGAGGACACCGTGAGCAGCGGGATGCTGTGGTCCGAAGTTGATGTTGAAGTTGCGCACCGAATCAGCCGAGGGTGCATGCGATGAAGCGCTTTCAGTCATGACGCTCTCCGTTGGGCATCCACACATTTTTTCCATAATCTGGGCCTGCAACCGACATGGCGATCATGAATCCGCCTGACGTTCTTTTTGCTGCTCGATCACTTCGCCAACACCTTCCCACGGGCTGACAAAATCGAAGTTACGAAACTCTTGCACAAGTTCGACGGGCTCGTAGACAACCTTTTTCTGCACTTCATCGTATTTGACTTCCGAATAGCCGGTAAGGGGAAAGTCTTTGCGTAACGGGTGGCCGGTAAAGCCGTAATCGGTCAGGATACGACGCAAATCAGGATGCCCGGTAAAAAGAATGCCATACATGTCGAACACCTCTCGCTCGAACCAGTTGGCACAGGGAAACAAGCTGATAATGGATGGAACGGCATCGCCTTCATCCACCGATGCCTTGATTCGAATTCGGTTGTTCAACGGCATGGACAGCATGTGGTACACCACTTCAAAACGCGGCCCACGGCCGGGAAAATCAATTGCCGTAATGTCAATCAGGGTCGTGAACTGGCATTGCGCATCCTGCTTCAAAAATTCCACCAAGCTCACGATGTGAGCCCGAGTCGTCCGCGCATTCAGTTCTCCATTTCCGACCGACACGGAAAGGAGAGAGTCACTCCTGACCTTCAGCAGATATTCGCCCAATTCTTCCAGATTGCCAGGATACATGACCACCCTTACCGAACAATTGTCCCGGTTCGACGAATCTTTCGCTGCAGCTGCAAAATCCCGTATAGGAGGGCCTCTGCAGTCGGGGGACAGCCTGGCACATAGACGTCAACCGGGATTATCCGGTCACAACCGCGAACGACCGAATAGCTGTAGTGGTAGTACCCTCCGCCATTGGCACAAGAGCCCATGGAGATCACATATCGAGGTTCCGGCATCTGGTCATAGACCTTGCGCAGGGCTGGAGCCATCTTGTTTGTCAGCGTGCCGGCCACAATCATCAGGTCGGACTGGCGCGGAGACGCGCGTGGAGCCGTACCAAATCGTTCCAAGTCATAGCGCGGCATCGAAGTATGCATCATTTCCACGGCACAACATGCCAGGCCAAATGTCATCCAATGCAATGATCCCGTTCGGGCCCAGTTGATCACCTCGTCCGCCGAGGCCAGAATGAACCCCTTGTCCTGCAACTGGTTTTGGCTGGCTTCAGTAAAGTTTATTCCTGTCTGGATATTGAGACTCGGGGTTGACTCTACTCCCATTCGAGCGCCCCTTTCTTCCATTCATAGACGAACCCGACTGTCAGAATGCCCAAGAACACTATCATGGACCAGAAGCCAAAAGCGCCAATGTTCTGGAATGACACCGCCCAAGGAAAAAGAAAGGCGACCTCCAGATCGAAAATGATGAACAGAATGGCAACCAGATAGAAGCGAACATCAAACTTCATGCGGGCATCATCAAAGGAGTTGAAGCCGCATTCGTAAGAGGACACTTTCTCCGGATCTGGCCGGTAAACGGCAATGATTGCAGCCGCTAGAAGCAACAGCACCGCCAGTCCAATGGCAACGGCCAGAAAAATCAGAACAGCCAAATATTCCCTGAGCAAACCTTCCACAACAAGATCCTTATGACAACTGATTCAGAACTTCTGCCACAACATCACCCGCAAACCCTTACTAGCACACAAAGCCAAAATCGCAGTCATGGCCTCTCTGCGTTCCCTTACTAACTCTAAGTTAAATGAGCCAAAATGCAAGCCATTGGAACTGATATTGTCTGACGAAGAACCCGGCAATTTTTGTGCAAACCATGCCATCATGGCGGCGGGTCATCGTTCAAGTCTTTTCTTGATATATCGTTTTGACCTCCTAGGTCCCTCAACCTGCAAATCGACCGCTCTAAGGCGGCCGGCTCGGCTTTTTGAGGAAGACATCAGCCTTCCCTTTATCGGACAGAATCCTGAGTCGACAATATGGCGGCACCATTGACTGGCTATCAAGTTGACGACCGCTGGCATTGAACCACCATCCGACCAAACTTGTGACGTCTGCGTCTCAGCAGCCGGGCCAAGGCCCAATGATCATGCCAATGCAGGACTGATCGGCCTGAATCCGACCGTATGTCGATGCATCTATGCCTACACCCATTCGAAACGTCATTACCCTTGGCTTCCTGCATCTTCAGCCCGAAAGTCACGTCGGCTTGCCGTTTGTGCTTTGGGATACGATATACAGCATGCTGTTTCGTGTCATTGATGCTTGCTGTGTCGATAATGCGCCCTTGTCTTAACTTGAAAACGGTCGACGGCGGATCACATCGTTGGCGTCGCTTGCGATGCATTGCTGATCAAGGTCTACGGATTCATGCGCCCGGGTCTTTGTCATCATGACCCATTATCGCCGTGGCAGTTCGGCGATTGTTTGCCGAACAGGGTTCAGGATCGAGGGCTTGCCTGGCCATTCGGACGAGCTCGTCCCAATAACCAAAACGGCACCGCTGTCCATGCCATCATCTTCTCGGACCTCAGATCGTGCGGCAAAAAAAACACACATAAACAAAATAGGCTTTTGGGCAGGCAGGCGTTGAGTTTATTCCGAGGGCTTGTGGCTCAGCCGGATCATTTTCCGGTCCGTCAATGACGGCCGAGCACTTGTTTGCTCGAAAGCTTCAACAAATGGTATTTACGGATGGCAACTCATACACTAAATACGGGGGAACCGATTCGTGAAACAACGGACAATCTCGGATGCGACCACCTCATGAGTAGGAAAAACAAAATCCTTTTTGTTGATGACGAGCCCGACGTAAGGCCCTTGGTGCTTCAGCGTTTCAGGCGTGAAGTCCGCAAGAAGGTCTTCGAGTGTCACTTCGCCGAGAATGGTGTGGAGGCGCTCCAGTTCATCGCTGAGAATAGTGATTTGGATCTGGTCGTCTCGGACATCAACATGCCTGAAATGGATGGCCTGACCTTGCTCAGCAAAATTCCCGAGGTCAATCCGGATCTGAAGTCCATTATCGTTTCCGCCTACGGCGATATGAAAAACATTCGCCGAGCCATGAACACGGGAGCATTCGATTTTGTCGTGAAGCCCATAGATTTTGAGGATCTGCGCCTGACAATTTTCCGAACCTTGGAGCACATAGAAATGTGGCGTGACGCCCAGCTTTCCAAACACAAGCTCATGGCACTCAATCAGGAGTTGCAAATCGCCAGTCAGATGCAACAGTCGATACTTCCCTCCAAGTTTCCCGAAGGGGACGAGTTCAAGTTTTTTGGCTACATGAAGCCGGCCCGCAATGTCGGTGGGGACTTCTATGACGTCATACCTCTCCCGGACAACACGATCGCCATGGCCATCGCCGATGTGTCCGACAAGGGTGTGCCGGCTGCCCTCTTCATGATGTCGTCGCGTACCACGCTCAAGGGGGCGGCCCTGTCAAAGGGTGATCCCGCCGTTGTTCTTCGGGAGGCCAACGAACTTTTGATCGAAGACAACGATGCCGAGATGTTCGTAACCCTAATTTACGGCGTGATCGATCTGGAAGCCGGCCTTTTCACCTACGCCAACGGCGGACACAACCCACCGATTTTGTCCCGAAGTGATGGCACGGCGGATTATATCAATCACACGGGCGGCATAGCTTTGGGCATGTTTTCGGGCTTCAGTTTTGAAACCAAGCGAATATCTTTGAACGAAGGTGACACCATCATTTTTTACACTGACGGAATTACCGAGGCCATGGACTCCCAAGGCGAACTTTATGGTGAGGGTCGTCTCTTGGACACGGTCAAGAAGGCCCTGAAACATAATCGCGACGGATTCATTGACGAAATCGTCCGGTCGGTGCACGAGTTTTCACACGAAGTGCCCCAGACCGACGACATGACGTGCCTGGCGTTTTGCTTTGACAAGGTCTCGTGATGTCCGCGCAACTGGTTACAAGAGTGTCGCTGGCCACAGGAGGTTTCGCCGGTCTCGACAAAGAGATCGAGCAATTTTCAATTGCCCAGGACTGGTCCGCATCTCTTGATTTCAAGGTACGGCTTGTTCTGGAGGAGATCGTCTTGAATGCCCTGAGTTACGGTGGCGACGAAAATGAGGCCACCGTCACAGTCACCGAGGAGGGGAGTGCCATTCACCTGACGATCGAGGACAGCGGTGTCGCTTTCAATCCCCTTGTCGACGCCCGCTCAAGCGACACGACGGCTTCCATCGAGGAACGCGCCATCGGAGGCCTTGGGGTTCACCTGGTCAAAACCATGGCGGACAATATCGCCTACAGCCGCACCGACAACAAGAACATACTCAGAATCGAACTGTCTAAGGAGTGACGGCTCCCTGAGACCACCGCAAAAACTCAGGGCGCTTCCCCCTGATTCGTCCCCATTACATGTGGAGTTGATCCGGGTGTGATCTACGATGCTGCCCTGGCGGCCGCTTCATCATCGTATATGGAAATCACCATATTGAAGCCCGTGATTTCAAAGACTTCCATAATTTGCTTCGAGAGCGAACACAGGCGCAATTCAAAATTCTTGGCCTTCAAGGTCTTGGCGATGAGCAGAATGGCTCTCAGACCCGCACTACTGATATAAACCATATCACTCATGTCCAGAATGACCGTGCATTCGCCATTTTCCAATTCAGCCTTGAGGGCCTCCTCAAAATCTCTGGAATTGGTCCCATCTAGCCTTCCCATGGGCTTGGAAATCAAAAAACCATCACTTCTCGAAGCATTTATGTCCATTAACCTTCGCCTTCATCTGTTGTACGAATATGCAGCAGCCGTTCAAGTCCCAGGCATGGCACGGAATGTCTCGTCTGATTGCAATCGAAGCGATGACAGTCCAACCCTAAATCAAACTAAAAGGCCCACTCAATATTAGAAGGTAAATAAGTCTTGATTTGTTCGTTGTCAACAAATCTTGTTCACCCAGCGAGGCTGATCCTTGGCAAAAAAAGAACTGATGCCTTCGCGAGCTTCCGTGCCGTTCCAAGCATGAATTAAACTCTGAACGGAACGTTCGATGATGTCATCGGTGACCTGAAATCCATATTGACGAAACAGCGCCTTGGTTTGCCGCACGGCCGACGGAGCTCCATGACGATATTTACTGACCGCCGAAGCATGAGTCTCGTCGAGTTTCTCAGCGGAGCATGTTTGATCCAACAGCCCTATTCCACGAGCGTCATCGGCATTGAAGAACTCACCAGAAAGAAGATACCGGCTCGCTGCCTTGCTCCCGATAGCTCGGTGTACATACGGCGAGATTGTTGCCGGTATCAATCCGAGCTTGACTTCGGAGAAAGAAAATTTGGCACTCTCACAGGCTACGACCTCGTCACACAGAGTCATGAGCCCCAGCCCACCACCGAGTGCTCCTCCCTGAACTTTTGCCACTATGGGAACCGGAATGTCGTACCAAGCCTTGAGCATTGCGGCCAAGAGCCAAGCTTCTTTCTCTCTTTCAGACGGCGAGCTTTCAAGCTGGTGCCGCATCCATTCCAAATCCGCACCAGCACAGAACATGTCACCTCGAGCCGTCAATGAAATCAGCCTGACCGATGCCTGTGAACCGATATTCTGGGCCATTTCGGCCAATTCCATAATCATGGCCGCCGAAAAGGCATTCTTTTTTCGAGGCCTGTTCAGAATGACTTCGGCCACTCCACAGGAATCAATTTTTACCTCAACCAGAGCCACCCTACACCACCCTGCTTCCATTCAATCCGGCAGGATCATGGCTTGCTTGGTCAAACCCAGCCTTTGCCGCACGACTTCAGGCCCGACCACCCTGGCTCCGAGAGCTTCAATTATGTCGACGGCTCTTTCGACCAGTTGATAATTTTGTGCCAAGACACCCCTGCTCAAATACAGATTGTCTTCAAGCCCGACCCGTACATTCCCTCCAGCCAACACAGCAGCGGCAACATACGGCATCTGATTTCGACCAAGGGAAAAAGCCGAAAACGTCCAGTGGGAAGGAACGTTGTTCACCAATGCCAAATAGGTATTCAAATCATCCGGAGCTCCCCATGGCACGCCCATGCAAAGCTGAACCAAGACTGGTTCAGGCAGGATTCCTTTTTCAACAAGCTTTTTCGCATACCACAGATTCCCTGTATCAAACACCTCGATTTCCGGCTTTACGCCATATTCAATCATGCGAGTACACATCTCATCAAGCATTCCCGGGGGGTTCAGCATGACGTAATCGGCTTCCGCGAAATTCATTGAACCACAATCCAAGGTACAAATCTCGGGCCGGCACGACTTGATGTGAGCGACTCTCTCCTCGGCACTGGCCAAATCCGTACCCTTGGCCAGCGGCAGCGGTGAGCCGGGATGACCGACAACCAGATCCCCACCCATGCCCGCGGTCAGATTGATGACAACATCCACCTCAGAATTTCGAATGCGCTCCGTAACCTCTTCATAGTACTTGACCATCCTGGATGGTTCCCCGGTATCAGGATTGCGAACATGGCAGTGCACCACGGCCGCACCCGCCTGAGCCGCCTCAATGGCACTTTGGGCAATCGCCTTGGGTGAGCGAGGAACGTGCGGACTTCTCAGCTGGGTTCCACCGGAACCGGTTACTGCACAAGTGATGAACACTTCCCCGTTCGAGTCCAGTGGCATGCATATTCCTTTCCTTGAGTCCTCCACTACAACAATGGCAGCGAGCGGCACCGGTCAGTCATTTAGGTCTAAACCCTACAAATTTAAGTTTTCGCGATCCGATCGTCAGCATGTAATGCAGTTTGTTACCAACTGGCTTCTTGAATTCAAGCGGGGTACAACACTACATGCCCTTCATTCTCTGCATCAGAACCTGTTTTCAGAATGAACGCCATCCCTTCCCTCCGTGCACAGTGATCGCAGAAGATTGATTATGCCATGTTATTGGAATGAATATGACCGAAGTAGTAATTGTGTCCGCCGCTCGAACGCCTGTCGGCAGTTTCAACGGCTCGTTAGCGAATGTTCCGGCCCACGACTTGGGAGCACAGGTCATCGAGGCCGCCTTGTCGAGAGGTCAGGTCAGCAAGGATGACGTCTCCGAAACGATCCTGGGGCAGGTCCTGACGGCCGGTCAAGGCCAGAATCCGGCACGACAGGCGCACATCCGGGCCGGCCTTCCGGTTGCTTCGGCGGCCTGGAGCGTCAATCAGGTTTGCGGTTCGGGCCTGCGGACCGTTGCGATTGGCGCTCAGCATGTCAAACTCGGCGACGCCGAGGTGGTTGTGGCCGGCGGACAAGAAAACATGAGCCTATCGCCTCACGTCGCCAATCTTCGCGCTGGCAAGAAGATGGGCAATCTTGAGTTCGTGGATTCAATGATCAAAGATGGGCTATGGGATGCCTTCAATGGCTATCATATGGGCACTACGGCCGAAAATGTTGCCCAAAAGTGGCAGATCTCGCGAGATGACCAGGATCATTTCGCTCTCATGTCCCAGAACAAGGCCGAAGTAGCCCAGAAGAACGGCAAATTTGATGACGAGATAGTTCCGGTTCGAGTCAAGACACGAAAAGGCGAAGTCGTTGTCGACACGGACGAGTATATCCGTCACGGTGCAACCCTGGAAAGCATGCAGAAGTTGCGACCCGCCTTTGACCGAGAAGGTTCGGTAACGGCCGGCAATGCTTCGGGCATCAATGACGGTGCGGCGGTCGTGGTGTTGATGTCTGGACCGGAAGCTGAACGACGCGACCTGAAACCGCTGGCCCGAATCGCATCCTATGCGACTGCTGGCGTCGATCCGTCAATTATGGGCATCGGTCCGGTAAATGCTTCTCGAAAGGCCCTTGAAATTGCCGGCTGGTCGGTTGCTGATCTGGATCTGGTCGAGGCCAATGAAGCTTTCGCCGCTCAAGCTTGTGCGGTCAACAAGGACATGGGCTGGAACCCTGAAATCGTCAACGTGAATGGCGGGGCCATTGCAATTGGACACCCCATCGGAGCGTCGGGATGTCGAATACTGAATACCCTCCTGTTTGAAATGATCCGTCAAGACCTCAAGAAGGGCTTGGCCACGCTTTGCATTGGCGGAGGCATGGGAGTGGCCATGTGTGTTGAAAGAGACTGAGTGGAGTTCAATGAACTGCAAGGGAAAAAACAATGAGTAGAGTTGCATTGGTAACGGGCGGCACCCGTGGCATCGGAGCGGCCATCTCGCGCCGGTTGAAAGACCATGGATATCAAGTCGCCGCCAGCTACGCCGGCAATGACGAGGCGGCAAACAAGTTTGCACAGGAAACAGACATAGCCGTGTTCAAGTGGTCGGTTGCCGACTACGACGCGTGCGCTTCAGGTGTCAGAGACGTCGAGGCAAAACTGGGACCGGTCGAGATTCTGGTCAACAATGCCGGGATCACCCGTGACAAGATGTTTCACCGGATGACAGCGGAGGAATGGAATGCCGTCATCAACACGAACCTGAACGGTCTCTTCAACATGACCCATCAGGTCTGGAACGGCATGCGTGACCGGGGATTTGGTCGTATCATAAACATTTCTTCAATCAATGGCCTCAAGGGGCAGATAGGACAAACCAACTACTCCGCCGCGAAGGCTGGCGACATCGGCTTTACCAAGGCCTTGGCGCAAGAAGGCGCTTTCAAGGGAATTACCGTCAATGCCATTACCCCCGGTTACATTGCAACGGAAATGGTCATGGCGGTTGATCAGAAGGTCCTTGACGGCATAACCAAGGGAATCCCGGTCGGACGTTTGGGCAAACCTGAGGAAATTGCCGCCTGCGTCGCATTTTTGGCATCCGATGATTCCGGCTTCATTACCGGCTCGACTCTCAGTGCCAACGGCGGCCAGTACATGCATTAAGACCGAAGAATGAGGCTCGTCGAGATGCCGTGCCCTGAATGCGCTTGATTGCCTGTCGGTGCCCCAAACCTCGCTGAAGTCAATTTTTCAGCATCCTGACCGAATCGACGATGATTTCGGCAACCAGGCGGCAGTCGGCAACGGTAAAGGTCAGGGGTATGCGCATGTCCATCAGATTCTTGAGAATCTTCATGGTCTGAGGACATTCCTGATGATCCAGGTATTTCCAGCTGTCAAATCGTGAGGTATATCCTTCGGGCTGTTCGGCCCCGAACCATTTCAATTCGACACCGCGGAATCGACACAGCCTCAGGAACTCCCTGATGTCTTGAGGGGTATCAAACTCTACAAAAAACTGGATGGAAGAACCGACAAAACGTTCCCCTGCCCGTCTATCCGTTATCGAGATCCATGGCGAACGGCTCAGCTGCTCAGCGATTGCCCGATAGCGCTTGTTCCACCGCTCACACTGCTTGTCCAGCTGGACCAGTTGGGGACGAAGAATAGCCGCCCTGAGATTGTCCATTCGGCCTGAACAGTTGGGAATCTGCATCTTGATATCGTCGAAACAACCTAGATCTGGACGGGCCAAATGCCGATCGAACAGCATGTAACTGCCGGCGAGCACAATGGCTTTCGCCATGATGTCATCACTGTTTGTAACCAGCAGCCCCCCTTCGCCAGAGTTCATATGCTTATAGGTCTGGGTCGAGAAGCAGCTGACAATCCCATGTCGCCCTGAGGGAACTCCCTGCCAAAAGGCCCCCATGGTATGGGCGCAGTCCTCAATCAGAATCAGGTGAAGCCTTGTACAAAGGGCAACCAGCTCGTTCATGTCGCAGATGTGTCCCCGCATGTGCGAAAGAACCAACACGCTGGCTCCCGACGTTCTGGCCTTTTGTTCCAAGTCGGCGAAGTCAATTGTCAGATCACCGCCGATCTCGACCAGTACAGATCGTGCTCCCACGCTGTCTATCGCTCCTGGCACCGGGGCAAGAGTGAAGGCATTGGTCAGCACCTTGTCGTCCCTTTGAACGCCAACTGCCCTGAGTGCACAGGATATGGCATACCCGCCAGATGCCACCGCCAAGCAGTACCGAGTGCCCACATACTTGGCAAATTCCTGTTCAAGCCGTGAGGTCTCAGAAATTTCCCCTTCGATCACGTTGTATCGGTGCAGCCGCCCATGACGCAATACCGCAATGGCGGCATTGACTGCATGCTCGTCCAGAGATTCCTGCTGGGTAAAGCTTCGGTGAAACTTTCGCATTTTCCTCTCAGGACTAAGCCCCCGCACGATTGCAACTGGGGGTCAGGTCACAAACTGGTCAGTCACCAAAGAGTTGGCGATTTCAGGAAGGCCATGGTAACTCGTTAGGATCCGATCGGGCCTGATTTCGGCGATTCGCTTTCCCATGGGTCCGAATCCTACGAGAACGATGGGAATGCCAGCCCCTCGAGCGGTTTCGAGATCCGTGACGGTGTCCCCGATGAGCACTGATCTCGATATCGTTCCCCCCATGGCTTCTATGGTTTTGGTGAGCGCTCTGGGATCCGGTTTACGAAAAGGGTATGTATCCGCCCCGACCAACGATCTGAAATGACCCAGAATCCCGAGTTTGTCGAGCAGAATCCGGGCCAGCCTCTCCGGTTTGTTTGTACAAACTCCCAATGACCACTCCTTTTGAGTCAACTCAACCAGAATTTCATGCACGCCGTCGTACAGGTACGTGAACGTATCAATTGCATTTTCGTAATTCTGGAGAAGCAAGATATACTGCTCGTCAATTTCTTCATGGGTGGGATCGGCATCCATGCGTTGAAAACCCAGCCTGATCATGGCCCGGCCACCCTTGAATGCGGTCAGCTTGTCCTCAACAGGACACAGCATCTCGCCCACTCCTAAGTCGATGAAGCACTGATTGGCGGCATTGATCAAGTCGTGACCTGTATCCGCCAGGGTTCCATCCAGATCAAAGATAACTGACTTGTTGTCGTGCTGCAAACTCAATCGCCCGGTCCCATCCCTGTCAATGGCTCGACATGTAGCTTGATCAAAGTTCGCAACGATAGCACACATTCTGATGAATGACCACTCGTTTATCTTACACTCACCCAGAACGGTCTCAACGACGCCTCGAACCTCAACGGGCAACAGTGAATGCGGGTCGTCTCTTCCTCTGCCCAATGAAACATTATTTGTATTGCAAGTTCCGGTAACGAAATCTACTCTCGTTGCCAATAATCAAGCCAGATGTGAGGCGGAGCGGTATTGAAGCCATGAACGTTGCTGTCGTGTTACTTGGGGCCGGCAAAGGCAGTCGGATGCAGTCTCAAGAGCCAAAGGTTCTGCACGAGATTGCCGGAGCCCCAATGTACTATCATGCGTTTCAGGCGGCACAAGACCTCAAGCCGACTCGAACCGTATTTGTAACCGGACCTGAAAACCGGAAAATAATCAACTCCCTGCAAGCATTTGATGTTTCGGCCGAAGTCGTTGTCCAGCCGCAGCAGTTGGGTACGGGGCATGCAGTTTCGCTGGCGATGCAGGAACTGGGAAATTTTGCGGGGACCGTCCTTGTACTTTATGGTGATACTCCTTTGCTCAAACCCACCTCCCTGCAACGCTTGCTCAAATCGGCTGAAGACGGTTCCTCCTTCGCTTTTCTGGGATTCGAGGCTACGAATCCAAGGCGGTACGGACGGGTGTTTCTAGACGATGCGGGCTATGTAAGCCGAATACGGGAAGCCAAAGACCTGGAGCCGGGCGAATCAAGGCACAATCTTTGCAATGGCGGCATATTGTGCGGCCAGGCAAAAGCCTTGACCGAACTAATCCCTCTAATCCGCAATGACAATGCCAGCGGAGAATACTATCTCACCGACATACCGGAAATCGCGCGGATGAGAGGGATCCGAACTTTTCTTGCCCGTTGCACGGAGGCTGAAGCCATGGGCATAAACACCCGCAGCGAACTGGCGGCCGCTGAAGCCGAGTATCAGTGCCGGGCCAGAGAATTGTTCATGGCCCGGGGGGTCAGTCTTGTTGATCCTCAATCGGTCTACTTCAGTTACGATACAGACATCAACCCGGATGTGAGAATTGAACCCAACGTCGTGATCGGCAGGGGTGTGTCGCTTCAGTCCCATGTAGTCATACATTCCTTTTCTTATCTGGAAGGATGCTCGATCGCTTCGGGAGTCCGTATTGGTCCTTTTGCCCGTATTCGGCCTGGAACGCACATTGATGTGGGCGCCCGCGTGGGCAACTTCGTTGAAATCAAGGCGACCGCACTCGGGGCCGGGGCAAAGGTTTCCCATCTGACTTATGTCGGCGATGCCGAGGTCGGCAAAGACACGAACATTGGAGCCGGGACAGTCTTCTGCAATTACGATGGCACACGAAAAAACAGGACGGTCGTCGGCGACAATGCCTTCATAGGCTCGAATACCCTCTTGGTTGCGCCAGTCGAAGTGGGCGATGGCGCCATTACGGGGGCGGGAACGGTGGTTACTCGCAATGTGCCGGCCGATTCACTGGGAATCGCTCGTTCAAAGCAAATCAACAAGGTTGGCCTAGCGCCCCGTTTCCGATCCAGGTAAGACGTCCATGTGCGGCATTATCGGCTATTTGGGAGCGCATGAAGCCTCGCCAATCATTTTGGACGCCCTCAGAAAACTTGAGTATCGAGGCTATGACAGTGCCGGAATTGCCACGATCTTCAAGGGGCGTCTCGATCGCCGACGCACTTCAGGCCGAATTGACAACCTCGCCGATACGCTCGTTCGAAACCCCATCCGAGGGACCATAGGCATTGGACACACGAGGTGGGCAACGCACGGCCCTCCGAATGAACAAAATGCTCATCCTCACCATACGTCCAACGTATCCGTTGTTCACAACGGCATCATCGAAAACTTCAAGGACATAAAAGACAGTCTCCAGGCCGATCGGTATGCGTTTTATTCCGAAACGGATACGGAAGCGATCTCGACCTTGGTCCAAAAATACATTGACGACGGCTGCAAGGAAATTGAAGCGGTCCACAGGTCGTTGGCCATTCTTCAAGGTCAATACGCCCTTTGCTTTCTTTTTGCAGGTCACGACGACACCATCATCGCCGCTCGCAAGGGTTCCCCTCTGGTCATCGGTCACGGAAGCGATGCCATGTACATTGCCTCGGATGCCTATGGCCTGAACGGATTAACCGATACCATCACATATCTGGAAGAAGGAGACTCAGCCATAGTGGCGCGCTCGGGGGTCAGCATTTTCGATTGTCATCAAAAACTAGTCCAGCGCGACAAGAACATAGTCTCAATTGAAACTGGCCATCATTTGAAAGGCCAGTACAAACATTTCATGCTCAGAGAAATTCATGAGCAACCGGAGGCCTTGTCCAAGGCCGTAGGAAGCCTTTTCCAATCCGAGCAGCTCAATGCCCAAACGATTGACAGCATTAGCCATCAGGACATAGGCCGAATCAATCTCATTGGGTGCGGCACAGCCGCCTACGCCTGCCAAATCGGCAGTTACTGGTTTGAACATCTTGTTCAAATCGCTTCCAGGGCTGAAGTGGCGTCAGAATTTCGTTACCGGAATGCCGTAGTCGAAAAAAACGATCTTTCGATTTTTGTGAGTCAGTCGGGTGAAACGGCCGATACTCTGGCGGCCCTGCGATACATCATAAAGCATCAGGCCAGCAATCTGGCAGTGCTGAATGCATCCGCCTGTTCCATGGAAAGGGAGAGTGCACGATCCCTGTCAATACATGCAGGATATGAGTTCAGTGTCGCCTCAACCAAAGCCTTCACCAGTCAACTCGCCATTCTGGCCGGATTGGGATTGATTCTCGGGCACCGCAAGGGAACCGTGTCGGATAAGCGGTTCAATACCCTCAAGGCCGACCTCTTGGCGATGCCCGGCTTAGTCAGTACGGCCCTGGGCCTGAAAGATGATGTGATCAAGATTGCCCAATTTCTCGCGGGGTGTTCTGCCGCAATTTACATCGGGCGAGGGGTCATGTATCCGACGGCACTTGAGGGCGCTCTCAAACTCAAGGAAATTACCTACATTCATGCCGAAGGCATGGCCTCGGGCGAACTCAAGCATGGACCAATTGCCTTGATTGATGAAAAGGTCCCGACCATCGTGCTTGCGCCTCGAAACGACCTGTTCCACAAGACCATCAGCAATTTGAAGGAAATAAGGGCTCGGGGCGGGCCAGTTATACTGATCTCGGACCGGGAAGGGATCTCTGAAGCTGGTGAAGAGGCCGCCTTCACTTTGACCCTGCCCAAAATAAACCCGCTGCTCGCCCCAATCCTGTATGCCATTCCCTTGCAAATGCTCGCCTATTACGCGTCGACCAAAAAAGGATTGGATGTGGACAAGCCTCGACATCTCGCAAAATCCGTAACGGTCGAGTGACGGGTATATCGAACTGTATGCAAGGAAACGAATGCCCGTCCAGATGGTTTGATTGGCTCAATTTACCGGGAAGGACAGAAGAACAGCCAATGGCAAATTCTTTCCCGGTGCCAGGACAATCTTTCATTTGACGTCCGTGGAAGAATCTTGTAACCCTTTTGCAGTGTAAAGGAAAGCAGGCAAGAGCGGCATTGTTCGTGAATATCTTGCCTTTGTGGGGGTTGTGGCACCCGGCAAATCGCCAGCATTCCGGCGAGGACCGTCGAAGAGAACTTGAAAACCGTGGCAGAAACTGAAAACTAACGCACTGAAATTCATACCAACGGGAGAATCACGATGAAAAGACGAACTTTCCTAACAACCGGAGCCGTCGGACTGGCTGCGAGTTCACTCGCGGCCCCAGCAGTCGCACAAGGCAAGCGACAGTGGAAAATGGTCACAGCGTGGCCAAAGAATCTACCCGGTCCCGGCGTGGCCGCACAAAGCTTGGCCAATCGTATCACGGCCTTGTCTGGCGGTCTCATCGAAGTCAAGCTCTTTGCAGCCGGCGAGCTTGTGCCCGGTCGGGGCGTTTTTGATGCCGTGAGCGAAGGTACCGCCGAGTTGTATCATGCCGTGCCCGCATACTGGGGATCAAAATCCAAAGGAATTTTGCTGTTTGGATCCCAGCCGTTTGGCCTGCGCGCCGACGAACAGTTTGGCTGGCTCTTCCATGGTGGCGGTCAAGACCTCTATGACGAAATGTATGCCCGCTTCAACTTGAAGCCGTTCTTGTGTGGCAACTCGGGTCCTCAGTGGGGCGGCTGGTTCCGAAATGAAGTGAACTCCGTTGATGATCTGAGAGGCCTTAAGTTCCGCACAACCGGCCTGGCTTCAGAAATGGCCAACAAGATTGGCATGGCGGCCGAAGCCATGTCCGGTCCAGCCATGTTTCAGGCCCTTCAAACAGGCGCCCTTGATGCTGGCGAGTTCATTGGCCCATGGACCGATAGCTCTCTAGGATACTTCCAGGTCGCAAAGAATTACTACTGGCCCGGTGTTGGCGAACCATCCTCAGCGGAAGAATGCGCAGTCAATGCGGATGTCTACAACGCCCTTCCCGATGACCTTCAGCAAGCTGTCAGTTTGGCGTGCGAGAGCCTCTACAACCCGGTCTGGACAGAATACACAACCAAACATGCGGCGGCGCTCAAGAAACTGGTTGAGGAAGAAGGCGTTCATGTCAGAAAGTTCCCGGACAGCATCATAGACGCCATGGGCAAGGCGGCCATGGAACTCATTGGCGATCTTCGACAGAACGACGATGAACTGGTCCGGCGCATCACGGAGAGCTTTGTTGCATACCGTGACAGCGTTGGCGACTACATGACATATGCTGACAACGGCCAGATGAATGCCCGTGCCGCAGTCATGGGCTATTAATAGAGTCCAGGCCCGGTACCTGATTGGTACCGGGTTCGCAGCAAGGCCAACATGCTTGCACTTGCCGACTGCCTGGATGCCATAAACAAATCCGTCGCCCGGGCCGTACGGTGGCTCGTCGTGATTATGGTGCTCATTCAGTTTGGCATCGTTCTCGGCCGATATGTTTTTGGCATCAACTCCATCGCGGTGCAGGAAAGCGTTCTGTATCTGCACGCCACGCTGTTCATGTTGAGTGCAGGATATACGCTGCTGGTCGATGGTCATGTGCGAGTGGACGTCTTTTACGCTCGACTGTCTGATTCGGTCAAACGAAAGATCGATGTCTTTGGGCATCTCTTTTTGCTCATGCCGGCCATGCTGACCCTGCTTTATTGGTCCTGGCCGTCCGTCCGAAATTCCTGGTCAATCCTCGAAGGACCCATCTCGGTCGGCGGGATCGAAGCTGTGTTCCTGCTAAAATCCCTTATCCCCGCATTCTGCGTGTTGGTCATCATACAATCTCTTGCCATTCTGATTCGACTGTTCCTGGCCCCAAAGGAATGACCGCACATCTTGACATCATCATGTTTGCGGCACTTATGATCGCCGTTCTCTCCGGGTTCCCCGTGGCGTTTTCGATTGCCGGAACCGCAGTAGTATTTGCCTACCTTGGTTGGCTCGCCGGAGAGATGGACATCTCACTTCTTGGTGCGCTTGGGCAAAGGGTATTCGGACTGATTTCCAACCAAGTCCTGATCGCCATCCCCGTCTTTATTCTGATGGGAGCCATCCTCGAAAAAAGCAAGGTTGCCGAAGATTTGCTCGACACCATGGGACGTCTGTTTGGCCAGCTGCGCGGAGGTCTGGGCATTTCGGTCGTACTCGTTGGAGCATTGCTGGCCGCTTCAACAGGTATCGTCGGCGCGACCGTCGTTGCCATGGGCCTGATTGCACTTCCATCAATGTTGCGGGCCGGTTACTCGAAACCCTTCGCGGCAGGAATCGTTTGCACGGCCGGAACGCTTGGCCAGATCATTCCCCCTTCAACGTTACTGATTATTTTGTCAGATGTGATGTCGAATGCCTTTCAGCAAGCTCAATATGCGCAAGGTCAGTTCAGTGTCGAAGCCCTTTCGGTTGGCCAGTTTTTCGCCGCAGCACTGGTGCCCGGCCTTGTCTTGGTTCTCCTGTATCTCATCTACATCATTGCTCGAGGTTACATTTTTCCAGCCGAAGCGCCACCGCTCTCAGTTGCACGGCCGCCGATCTTCAGTGAAGTCGTGGGCGCCATAGTTCCGCCCATCGTTCTCATCTTTGCCGTTCTCGGATCAATCCTTGGCGGCGTTGCCACTCCAACTGAGGCCGCATCTGTGGGGGCGATTGGTGCACTGTTGATGGCCGTCATACGCCAAGGGGCGAACCGAACCTTTCTCGTCGGCGGCACGACGGCGCTGGTGCTCGCCTTGCTGCTGTCGGGTGCGTTTCCAGTCCGACTGCAAAGAGAGACAGTGGACTCATCATCTGCCTTTCTTGGCGGTGTTTATGCGCTTTTGATCGTTGTGGGCCTCCTTGCTGTTCTGACTTCCGCCCGCTCCAGCATCCGGACAGGGATGTTACGCGATGCAGCGGTTTCGACGATGACAATGACCTCAATGATTTTTGCGACGATTTTGGCTGCCAGCTTCTTTTCGCTGGTATTCATTGGCTTGGGTGGAGAAGATCGTACAGCCCACATACTGTCGCAGTTGCCGGGTGGATCCACAGGAGCCTTGTTGTTCACGATGATCTTTTTGTTTGTGCTTGGCTTTTTCCTCGACTTCGTCGAGATCGCGGTTATCGTATTGCCACTGGTGACACCCCAACTGATCCTTATGGGGCACGATCCAATTTGGCTCGGTATCTTGATTGCTATCAACCTGCAGACCAGTTTCCTGACGCCACCATTCGGATTCTCACTATTCTACCTGCGTGGAGCTGCACCGGACGATGTGACAACAACCGCTATATATCGCGGAGTTGTTCCCTTTATCGCACTGCAGATTCTGGGGATGCTGCTCATTTGGCAACTCCCCGTCCTTGCCACCTGGCTTCCACGCGTCATTTTTTAGACGACTCCGACGAGCGGCGAGAAGCTCTAGCGCGGCAAAGCTCAGGGTTCCTCACAGCCTGAAAATTCAACCTGCCCAAGAAACCGAGGAGAACCTTCTGGGCGGAGCGATCGCGTAGTGGAATCGAGTAGGCCTTTCAGGTAAGTTGGTGCTGCATTCGCTGCTGATCCCGGGCAGGCCTGGCCTCTGGAAACATAACGCAAAATGGCCGAAGCCCTTTGGTCTCGCCGGTTTGATGCCCTCCATCCTTCCGGCCAGTTCGGGATGCTCGTCTCTAGAGAATTATCAAGCCCGAGATCGAATGGCCCCGTCGTACCATATCAACGAGCGCTGATCAAAATGGTGGATGCAAGGCCAAGGCAAGAGTCGCCTCTATATCTCGGACCGAATTGGTTACGGCACGACCGATCAGGTCCATGTTGCGAATCTGCCTTATCCTGTCCTTGCACTTCTTGTGCTGCATTTCCGACAAGATATGCTTGAATATTCCACAGGCATCGACGAGACCGATGATCACAATGTCTCTTGGTCCGGGTATTTTGTCACTGAACAGAACGTCCAGTATCCGCAGCTTGACTTCCTGCTCGACCTTTCCATCAATCACAGGATATCGACGAGTGCGAAAAACCCATAAAAACCGATCATCGACCTTCTCCAATATTTTCTTCTCCACCAGGCGACCCAATGCCAGTTTCTTGATTCTCTCGGAATCCAAAGCCAACGTCTCAACCCAACCCTTGGGATCCTTGTTGTCTTCACTGTCAACAATTGCCCTCAAAATTGGATCATACATTTCATCCCCGGTCGGAGTGGAATCAATGACCGAGAGCCGTTCCAAATCCGTATCAATCTTGTCCAGCAACGCCAACTCCATCATGACGGAACCAGCCAGGACACACCGCATGGAAAGCTCAGGCACATGAAGAATCCTGCCGTCTTCATCCTCAATCAGCATCAGCATAATTTCTTCAGGAAAACTTAACATCCACAAATCTCACTTTCTCAGATTTCCGACCCCGCTTGCCAAACCGATCACAACGCGAATTGCGATTTGCATAAGCAGAACTAGATGGCCCGTGTCATATTTCAACCGATTTCCACCCTTTGTGAACTCTGCCATGGCCAAGCCCTAGCAAACTTTTCTGACGCAGCAAGAATCCTGCCTTCGGCTAGGAAATCGCTCACGCAAGCATACATATTGTTACTATAACATTCTTTACCTCTTGCCAACGGTATATTCAAATTACTTGAATTCGAAGCCCATGGACATGCACATCAAATCACCGCATGGGTTGAACCAGGCACCACCCTTGGTCGATCCTTTTTTGCGCCCGATCACCTACCTAAGGGTCTCAGTTACCGACCGATGTGATTTCCGGTGCGTATATTGCATGTCAGAAAACATGGTGTTTGTCCCCAAGAAAAATCTCCTGACCCTCGAGGAACTGGATCGTTTGTGCTCAATTTTTATCAAGCTTGGCGTGACCAAAATCAGGCTTACAGGAGGCGAGCCCCTGGTTCGAAGAGGCTTGCTTGATTTTATCCGGGACATGTCACGGCATCTCAAGGCCAAGAGCCTAAGCGAGTTGACCTTGACGACCAACGGCTCGCAACTTGCACGATTTGCCGCTGATCTCTACGATGCCGGAGTTCGACGTTTGAACGTCTCGCTTGATACCCTTGATGCCGACAAGTTCAAGCAAATCACCCGCTGGGGACGTTTCGAAAAGGTGCTGGATGGCATTATGGAAGCCAAGCGGCGCGGCTTGAAGATCAAGATCAATACCGTGGCCCTCAAGAACTTTAACGAAAGTGAACTGTTCGATTTGACAGGCTGGTGTGCGGAGCACGATTTTGATCTCACTTTTATCGAGGTGATGCCGATGGGTGATATCGGCAATGAAAACCGGATCGGACAATTCTGGTCTCTCACTGCTTTGCGAAAACAGCTGGAAACTCGATACACCCTGTTGGATACTGCCGAAAGAACGGGGGGACCGGCCACTTACGCCAAGATTCGCGAGACCGGTCAGAGAATCGGCTTCATCACTCCCCTCACCCATAATTTTTGCGAGCTTTGCAATCGGGTTCGTATCACCTGCACGGGAGATTTGTACATGTGTCTGGGGCAGGAAGACAAGGCGGACCTGAAAACGCCCCTTCGAAACTATCCCGATGACGACGGGCCGACAATCAAGGCTATAACCGCCGCCATCGCCAACAAGCCCAAGGGGCATGATTTTGATTACTCAAGACAAACGATTCGTGGCCAGATCACGCGTCACATGAGTCATACTGGCGGCTGATAAGTGGAAGAGCATGAACGATGAGCAGGAAAGTTGTAAAGTCTGATATTGAATGGCGCCGTCACTTGTCGGATCTGTCTTATCGTGTAACTCGCAAGGGTGGCACTGAAAGGCCATTCACGAACGATGACTTCCCCAAGAAGAAGGGAAGATTTCTTTGCGTATGCTGCGGTGCCGACTTGTTTGATTCCCGACATAAGTTCGATTCGGGAACAGGCTGGCCAAGTTTTTATGCGCCCTCAACTGATGCCAATGTTGGCGAACGCGATGATTTTTCGCTTTTTCGAAAGCGTACCGAGGTCATCTGCAACAATTGCGATGCACATTTAGGACATGTGTTTCCTGATGGTCCGGAGCCCACGGGGCTTAGATACTGTATCAACGGAGCCGCTTTGGAATTTGCCCCGACTGAAGATTGATCGTCGATGACGAGCCTGCACAACTGGTGCCGATCGACATCAGGCTCATCGTCTTGCCGCGTGATGTCATGGCGGTTCATCCGGCATTTTCTTCCATGTTGCTCCGGTTTGGACGTCTGGACTGATCGCGCCGAACGACATGATCCGGTAAAGGAGAAAAAGTGCCGTGTCAGTTCATGATGCGAACAAGGCCCATCTTGAGCCTCTTTTGGTCATGCTTCGCAAGGGCAGCCATGAGGACCTGGCCGCGATATTTGAGAGGGTTTTTGCTGCCGATGCCACAATCCGCTTCGGTTATCCTTTCGGCAACCTGGTAGGGCCGGCAGAACTCTTGGAGAGCGTTTACGCTCCATTATTTCAAGCGATGCCTGATTGGGAACGGCGCGACTTCATCGTCATGGCGGGAGCAGGTTGGGTCAACGCCCGAACTGGTAACTGGGTCGGGCTCGGCGGCAATTTCCTTGGTACACTCTCGGCTCCTTGGCTGGGTATTCCGGCGACTGGCAAACCGGTCTTCATGCGCTACCATGAATACCTGCGGATGGAAAATGACAAGATCGTTGAGATGGAAGCGCTATGGGACATACCCCAGGTCATGCTGCAAGCAGGAGCATGGCCAATGGCACCCCAACTTGGCTTGGAATGGATGTGTCCTGGCCCGGCCCATGGTCAGGGAGTCATAGCGACACCGCACAATGCCGCGAAGGCAAACCGCTCTGTACAGATCGTCTGGGACATGCTGCATGATCTGAAGCAAGGGGACGCAACGGCACCGGATCGTGGCCTTGCAGGTTTCTGGCACCCAAACTGCCTCTGGTATGGACCCACGGGAATCGGTTCTGCCCGCGGCCATGCAGGAATCTGCAATGTCGTGCTGAAGAGCTTTCGCCAAGGACTCAGCCACAATTCCCGCAAACTCGACAGGGGCGTTTTTTTGGCGACCACGATCTTGTTGCCTTCAGCGGATGGCCATAGGCGATCGCAACCCATTCTGGAGACGGGTTTCTAGGTCTTGCTCCAACTGGCAAGGTGTTCAACCGTCGGAGTCTTGATTTCTGGCGTATCGAGGATGGCATGATTCGAGAAAACTGGGTCTTGGTTGACATGCTCGATCTCTATCGACAGCTCGGCATTAACGTGTTTGCCCGAATGGCTGCCCGTTGCGGCGACAACCGCAACCATGAGAGTCAAAAGCACAACTGCCCTTGACTCCGCAGGAACCGGCTTACAAGCATATCAATTGGAAGCAGCAACGACAGTCACGATCTAGAATTCGTCCCGCCGATTGGCTGCATCCGGAGCAATCAAATCGGGCGTAACGCGACCTAGACTTCGCAGGATTTGCTGAACCAGCGTCAATCGGCCCTTGTGAGTCTCGGTGACACGCTGGGTCAATCGCACCGGAATGCCATCCTCAAGACCATAGGTTTCAACGTTCGAAACGGTTCCGTCGTTGCCGTATGCAATCAACACGACGTTGCGTTCAACGACCTCGGGCGCTCTCAGCCCCCGACTGTGAATCGTATTTTCAACAAAAATCCATGACACGCCGTATTCATCATCAATCAGAGTGGGCGTTCCAATTGCATCAAACACCTGCTGCGGCGTGCTGACTCCAACCTCAATCGCAGCCAGTTCCTCGTCGGTCGGTATATGACCATGCCGGGAGGTTATACCTGCACATGCCACCAACAAAAGCACAGAAACACACAATGATGCAAGGCGAAACATGGTTTTCATAAAGCGGATATCCTCGGTATTTTCAGCATGTCAAATCACATGTCCGACAGCCACTGGTTCTGGAACAGAATGCTAACATCACGCTCAATATATACACAACTTGGTGAATAATCGACAAGTGTTCCTATATTGACACGCGGGTATTGGTTGTCATCAGTCATACGGTCGATTATCAATATAGGACTCAAAGCCAATAATCAAATTAACGGGGCCGTTTGGCCATAGAAGTTTTCCCGATACGATTGGCACGAATCAATGAACCGACGAACTGTCAAGGCCAGGCGGATCACAATTGCTGACCTGGGGCGTGAGGATGAACTTTTTCTGTCCTATTCCCCCTCAAAGACTGAAAAAGAACAGATCTGCAAAGATCTCCAGGTTTTGGCCATTCACAAGCTCCAAATCAGTGGAAGTGTCTTGCCCTACAGGACCAAAGACTGGGAGCTGGTCGGCAAACTGGCTGGACGCATAGTACAGGAGTGCAAAATCACTCTCGAGCCCATCCCCACAAGAATCAACATTGGTTTTGCCCGTCGCTACGTAAGCGACACGAGATTGCTTGACCCTCTCAGCAATAACAGGATTCCTGACGATGACAGTCTGGAGCCTCTGGAGCCGGTCGTTGACCTTTTCGATCTGGCACGTGAATTGCTGTTTCTGGAAATTCCCAGATTCCCGTTGAAGCCGGGAGCGGAGTTCCACTTTTCCGATACGAACGGTTCATCAGATCCGGCCCCTGATCACGAAGCCGTTCATCCGTTGGCCAAACTGGGGGAAATCTACAAAAAGCCGTGTTAATCGGCGGGCCCCGTCTTGTAATGACGGACAACCGGTTTACGTATCACTTTCATGTGTGTTTGGCAGAAGTATCGGAATTCAGGATGGCAGTACAACAGAACAAGGTCAGCCCCGCCCGCAGGAACAAACGCAGGTCCCATGATGCGCTGCGAGCGGAGGGCTTGCGGGAGTGCGAGGAGTGCGGCGAAATGAAGCGACCCCACCACATCTGTTTCAATCCTGCGTGTGGCATGTATCGGGGAAAACAGGTCCTGATGGCCGCAGTTGAAGACATCGAAGAAGAGTAGACTCACCCGCATTTCAAGATACGAAGGAACGGCCATCACCACGGTAGCAATTGATGTAATGGGAGGGGACAAAGGACCTGCTACGGTACTGGCCGGCATGGCCAAGGTGGTCAGCAAGTTCCCCGACTCCAGGTTCATTGTGCATGGTGACGAGGACCTGATCAAGAAATCGTTGAACAAGTTCAAGGCACTGAGAACGAGGTGTGAGATCAATCATACCACTCAGGTCGTCTCAATGGACGAAAAGCCGAGCAAGGTCGTTCGAAATGGCCGGGACAGCTCGATGTGGAAAACGGTCCAGACTCTCAAGGAGGGTTGTGCGGGCGTTGCCGTGTCGTGTGGAAACACCGGCGCTCTTATGGCCACTTCACTTGTCAATCTGAAAAAGTCGGCCGGCGTAACTCGACCGGCCATAGCCTGCTTGTGCCCCTCGCCCAATCCCGCAGGGTTCAATGTTTTGCTGGATGCCGGAGCCGACATCAGGGCCGACGAAAACGACTTGCTCTGCTACTCGGTTCTGGGCAATCAATTCGCACAGAGTGGTCTGTCGATTACAAGACCAAGGGTCGGACTCCTGAATGTCGGAATTGAATTGCACAAGGGGCGGGCTGAAATCAGGTCGGCCTATGACTTGATCCAAGCAAGTCAGGAGCAGAACAGATATCAGTTTATTGGGTTCGTCGAAGGTACGGACATCTTTTCATCCAAAGTGGACGTCATTGTCACCGATGGATTTACCGGCAACACGGCCATCAAGAGTTCCGAGGGTGCCGCTCGTATAATTAGAGGCCAGTTGAAGGCGGCCTTTCAGCACACACCTTTTTCGCGCATCGGAGGCTTTTTTGCCTATACCTCGTTGCGCCGCTTTTTCAAGAAGATTGATCCCCGAAGAGCCAATGGCGGTGTCTTTCTGGGGTTGGATGGGATCGTGATCAAGTCCCATGGAGGATCGGATTCAGTCGGGATAGCTGCCGCCATCACGCTGGGAATGAGACTGGCAAGCGCCAAGAATTTTTGATAGTTTGAGCCAGTTTTCATCCGACTTTCTCAATTTTTCGGAACAGCTTGAGTTATGACCACATACAGCTCTGTGATCACGGGGACAGGACATCATTTGCCCGAAAGGGTTGTTACAAACGATTACTTCGAGGACCGTCTGGACACTTCCGATGAGTGGATCACCTCGCGGACCGGGATCAGTCAGCGACACTTTGCTGGCGAACATGAAAGCACATCGACGCTTGGTACTGAAGCGGGCAAAAAAGCCATTGCCGACAGCGGCGTTCAACTGAATGAGATTGATCTCGTACTGGTCGCCACTTCAACACCGGACTACACCTTTCCATCGGTTGCGACCCAAATTCAGGGCGAGTTGGGCATAACATCCGGCTGTGCCTTTGATATACAGGCCGTATGTTCCGGCTTCATTTTTGCCGTCGCCAACGCCCATGCCATGATCAAGGCAGGTGAAGCCACCAAAGCTCTGGTTATTGGAACGGAAACGTTTTCTCGAATACTCGACCACAAGGATCGATCAACCTGCATCCTGTTTGGCGATGGTGCCGGAGCCATCGTTCTGGAGGCCCGAGATTTTGCCGACCAGGAAGAGCCCTGTGGCATTCTGGCAACAGATCTGCATTCTGATGGGCGCTATCGCGAACTCTTGTTCGTTGACGGCGGCGTCTCGACAACGCAATCATCGGGGCATCTCAGAATGCAGGGTCGAGAGGTCTTTCGACATGCCGTCAACAAGCTGGTCACCTCAACGGAACGAGTCATGCAAAAGGCCCGAATCGACCACGTTGACTGGGTTGTACCCCATCAAGCGAACTATCGCATTATCAAGCAAACAACACAGCGGCTGAACATTGCTAGCGACAAGGTTATCCTGACACTCGACAAGCACGGAAACACTTCGGCGGCATCCATTCCGATTTCACTCTCGATTGCCAATCGGAAGGGCACGTTCAAGCCGGGAGATATAATTCTGTCCCATGCCATTGGGGGCGGCTTTTGCTGGGGTGCATTTGTAATGCGATGGAATTGATGCTATCCTTGGCACGGCAGTTCGTCATTTGTACTTCTTGTTGAACGAAAACGGTCTTGTACTGTCAGATGGTCGAAGTTTTTTGTTATGGGGACTGGCTTTATGGATGACGAGGTATTCATCAAGAATGATCTGATCGACATTATCCATGATCGACACGGGCTCTCGAAGAAGGATTGCCTCAGGCTGATTGATACGGTCTTCGAAGAAATCACGAGCGCACTCGCCCGGGATGAACGAGTCAAGATGACGTCGTTTGGCACTTTTGCGGTCAAATACAAGAAACCTCGTATGCTCAAGGATATCAGCACAAAAAAAGAGCTCTGCATCGACGCAAGATATCTGGTCAAGTTTATCCCCTCCGCCAAACTGAAAAAACGGATCAACGAGTAGAACGGTTCAGAACCGGCTCGACTATGGCGACCCACAGCAACTTGGATCTGAAGGTCATAGGAAAAGTTTCGGACCGGCTCGGAGTTGAACAGCATACCCTTCGCTATTGGGAGTCCAAGTTTGAGCAAATCAGTCCGGTCATTCGAAATCGGCGACGATACTATCGACCCGAGGATATCGAACTTCTGCAAGTGATTCGTGACCTGTGCATCAAGCAGGGCTACACGCTCAAGAAAGTCAGCCGCATCATTCAACAGAACGGAGCGTGTCATGCCAAAAGCCTGATTGCCGAATCTGCTACCAGCACAGCCCCCTCCCATCAGCAACAAGCAGATCAAGTCATGGCGCCCCTGGCAGGTGAAGACTGCCGGACCCTCAATATGCAAGATCTGGATTCCTTTTGCTTGGCAGTCAACTCAAGCGGGTTGGGGATCAAGATTGATTTGGAAGAAAAGCGGCACAGAATGTTGAACGCCGCACAGAAGGAGGCACTTCAATCTCTCCTGCACCGGCTGAACGAAATCCGTGATCGCATGAAAGGCTGAATGGAACCATCTGCCGCAAATTATTGCCAATCCGACATGAAAACACAAGAACCAAGCACATATATGGAGACTTCATCGGGCCATAGCGCAGTCTGGTTAGCGCGTTCGTCTGGGGGACGAGAGGTCGTGAGTTCGAATCTCACTGGCCCGACCAAACTTCTTTCCACAATTGATGAAGCATGTGACGGTGCCTGAGCAATTTTCTGGCTTGCAAGGAGTTCTCTCGGACCGGCTCATCGCGCGGCTTTTCGAGCAGGGCGGCATCCACAGCGAGCATAGCCTTTCACCGGATCAGATCCAGCCGGCCAGCCTGGATTTGCGGCTGGGTCCGAAGGCTTATCGAGTCAGGGTGTCATTCCTCTCCGACCCCAACGGCACGATCAATGAGCGCATTGCCACCTACGGCATGCATGAAATCAACTTGGTCGCAGGAGCAGTACTGGAAAAGGGATGCGTCTATGTCATCCCCCTTCAAGAAAGTCTAAGACTGCCCGCCAAAATGTCCGGCGTGGCCAATGCAAAAAGTTCGACTGGCCGCCTGGATTTGCTGACCCGTCTGATAACGGACAAAAGCACCGAATTTGATCGCGTTCAGGCAGGCTACACGGGTCCGCTTTATGCTGAGGTTTGTCCCAAGTCCTTTTCGGTTCTGGTTCGGGAAGGGATATCACTGAACCAGATTCGATTTTGCCAGGGTAAGGCGGAACTGTCCTCAGACGATCATCGTGAATTAAGTGCTGCCAACGGGCTGAATGCCTCGAAACTGGATTGGGGTGACGGTTTGGTGTTTTCCGTTGATCTCGAACTGGATGGCGGTATTGTCGGTTATCGAGCCAAGCCGCATACTGGCATTGTTGACTTGACCAAGTCCAACCACCACGATCCAAGGGACTTTTGGGATCCGGTATACGCCGAAAGCAAAAAACTGATTCTTGACCCCAGTTCATTTTACATTCTTGTGAGTCGGGAGGAAGTGACGATACCCCCCAGTTTTGCGGCTGAGATGGAACCCTACTTGCCCATGGTCGGCGAGTTCAGAGTTCATTATGCCGGCTTCTTTGATCCGGGGTTTGGTCACGGCAATTCGGGTGGACGAGGTTCTAGAGGCGTTTTGGAGGTTCGTTGTCACGAAGTTCCGTTTTTGCTTGTGCATGGTCAGAATGTGGGTCGGCTGGTGTTTGAAAAGATGCTTGAACCCCCAGCCAAACCTTACGGAACAAAGGTCAACTCAAACTATCAGGGGCAGAAGCTCAAACTCTCCCGTCACTTCAAGAGCGGATGGCAATTGGACTGAATCCAACAGTTGGTCCGATTAGCAGAAACGCTGAATACGGACTCCGAAAAGAAGGGTGATTCCAACAGATCGGGTAAGGATTGACCTTCAGGCGACTATATGTCCTTGATCATTTGCTCGTGATCGGCTTCGAGTTGTGATCTGCAGATCTCTGACGGTCTTGATCGGGCGTTGAAGGCATGCTGAGCCCTTTCCCAAGCGCCAGCACTCATGGACCCGGCTTTTAAGGCAACCTGATTCATCTCATTGAAATCACCGTTGCAGTGCAACATGACATCGCAGCCGGCCTGCAACGCCATTTCGGTTCTGGTCGCCATATTCCCCTCAAGCGCCGACATGGACAGATCATCCGTCATCAACAGACCAGCAAAGTTCAGGTCCTCACGGATGATTGAAATCACTTTATGGGACACGGTGGCGGGGAGATTGGCATCAATCTCACGGTACAGGACGTGGGCTGTCATGCCCAGAGGAACATCATGCAATTCCCTGAACGGTCGAAAATCTGAGGTCCTCAATTCATCCAGAGACCGTGTGCACACCGGCAATGCTGCATGACTATCGATATTTGTGCTGCCGTGTCCAGGAATGTGCTTTAATACCGGCAAGACTCCACCGCTCAGACAGCCGTCTGCAACGCCCCTGGCGATCTGACCAACGTCGGCCGGACACATGCCATAACAGCGGTTCTTGAGAACGGGGTGGGTATCATCTGTCGCTGTATCGGCAATTGGCACACAGTTCGTGTCTATGCCCAGCTGCCGCAGTTCATCGGCAATGAGTCGATAGCGCATCCACATCACCTTTCGAGCCTTCTCCAGCGTCAGCTTGCTGCATATGTCAAGCGGAGGCAACCACTGGCGCCAATGGGGCGGTCTCAGTCGCTGAACCCGTCCCCCCTCTTGGTCAATCATGATCAAAACCTCGAATCCAACTGTCTCACGCAACTCATCAATCAGGGACTTGATTTGGCGCGAAGAACGGAGATTGCGATCAAACAGGATGAAGCCAATGGGTTGGGTTTCACGAAAAAAACCCTTTTCCCGAACCGTGAGCCTATGCCCGAGACATCCAAAGATGTACGGACCCAAGGATGGGGCTACTTCATGGTCGTTGGCGTGCAATGCAGATATCCTCCAGCTCTGATTCGATTGCATAACTCCTGGGCATCAGCCAGCATGCTGAAGCCCAGCCCGTGCAAGCGAAAGGTGATCGACTCCTCCCCGTCGAAACGCAGGATGGTCCAATCCTTGTTGCCCATAAGTGAACGATACGTGCCTTGAAATTCCAACCAGCGATTTTTGGCCAATGTCTGATCCGGATAAGAGCCGAGATATACCATTATTGTCCCGCGGGCAATATCCTCGGGCGCACGTTGCCGGCCTGTCGTGGCAATTGAGTCTTGCTGACGTGTCAAAGCCCTTTTCTTTTGGGGATCGGCCTGTTCCTGATCGTAGGCAGCAAAGAACTCGGCCAAAATATCCTGAGCCGACTTGCCGAGAGGAGCATCTCCTTCAGCCGACATGTCCTTTTGTTCGAGTCTGATTCCCCTTTCATTGAGCGACCGGGCATCATCGGGAAGTTCGACAGGGGGTGAAGCAAAGGTTACAACCTGCAACTTGTCAAGATCGAAGCCTCCCCCTTCGACCAGTTCATTGACTGGCTGATCGACAAAACTGGCTTCCTTGCCTCCCTGATCCACCGGCTTCACCCACAGGGATCCCGGCGAAGAAATGACAGGAATTTCCCTGTTTTCCGAAAAGCGCATCCCTTTAGCCGAATCGTATGCGATGTAGCCCAGGCCGCCGGAAACGACAATGGCAAGACTCGATACAGCCGGAATGGCAAGACGTTTCGGGTTGAATTTCCGGCTCTGTCGATAACTGGGGCCCGATTTCGTTGTCATCGTTTCATTGGCGTTGTCTGTTGTCCGACTACATTCTGTTTACAGGAGTCACCCCTATGATGCCCAATCCAAGCGCGATGATGATGCCTGTTGTCCGAGCCAAAGCGAGTCCGGCCATCGATGCGGGGACATCATCCTTCTTCAGGATGCGAAGGTTTGCCTGTTCATTTCCCTGGGCCCAGAAGGAGTGGAACTCTGAGACCAGTTCAATCAGATAAAAGACAAGGCGATGCGGTTCTCTATGCCTGGAAGCCAATTCGACCGTACGGGGCCAATCGGCCAGCCGACGCAGGAAATTGACATGGGCCGGTGCAGACAGATGGCTGAGATCGGCTTGGGCAAGACTCTTGTCATCGATCTCAAGCCCGGCCTCAGAGGCTCGGGCCAAGAGTGAGCATATGCGGGCATGAGCATATTGAACATAAAACACCGGATTGTCCTTGGATTGCTCCTGTACCTTGTGGTAGTCAAAATCCAACGTCGCTTCGTTCTTGCGCATCAACATCACGAAGCGCGTAACATCGGGACCGACTGTGTCCAAGGCCTCGTCCAGCATCACAAAATTGCCGGCCCTCTTGGACATCTTCAGCTTTTCACTGCCCTGAAACACATTGACCTGCTGCATGAGTTTGATGCTGAAACGGACTTTGTCGCCGCCGAATGCCTTGACAATGGCCGTCAGCCGCTTGACATATCCACCGTGATCAGACCCGAAAATATTGATCAGCTCATCAAAGCCACGACTTATTTTGTCAAAATGATAGGCAATGTCGGGAGCAAAATAGGTCCAGCTGCCATCGGATTTCCTGATCGGACGATCGACATCATCGCCATGGTTCGTTGACTTGACGAGCGTCTGCCGTCGAGGTTCCCAATCTTCAGGAAGCCGGCCTTTTGGCGGTTCCAGGATTCCTTCATAAATCAGGTCCAAATCCTTCAGCTTCTGGATGGATTCCTCAATTCGACCGTAATGCAGAAGCGTCTTTTCGTGAACAAAATTGTCCATCCTGACACCAAGTCGCTCAAGATCGTGCTTGATCAGCCCAAGCATGTGCTGAAGGGAATAGTCTCGAACCCTGTCAATCCACTCACTCTCAGGCCGGTCAAGAAGCGCGGTTCCAAATTCACCCTTCAGTCCTTCGCCGACAGCAACCAGATAGTCACCGCCATAGCCGTCGGCTCCAAAGACCACATCACGTCCATGTGCCTCCATGTATCGGAGGTAGGCTGACCGGGCAAGAGTATCAACTTGGCCCCCGCCATCATTGACATAGTATTCCCTGACAACATGATAGCCGACAAACTCAAGCAATCGTCCCAAGGCATCACCGAATACGGCGCCACGCGCATGACCAATGTGCAGAGGACCGGTCGGGTTGGCTGAAACGAACTCCAAGTTGACCTTTCGCCCCTGCCCCTGATCAACTTGTCCAAAGTGCTGCGGATCTTCCAGTGCACTGCCAATGACCCGGTGCCAAAATTCTGGCTTCATTGTCAGATTGACAAACCCCGGACCGGCAATGTCCAGAGATCGAATCCTCTCGTCGGATCGGAGCCGGGCAACCAGGATTTCAGCCAGCTGGCGTGGACCGGCATTCGCGTGCCGGGCCAGAACGATGGCGGCGTTGGTCGACATTTCTCCATGCCCCTCGTTTTTGGGACGTTCAAGGGTAACGCCATCAAAGGAGCAATCGCTCGCAATAATGCCTTCGCTTTTCAGCCTGTGCAAGTGCTTCTCAATGTCTGTCTTCAGTTCAGAAATCATACCCATGCACCTAACAACTCTTCTCTTTCAGACCGTTTCACGACTTGGCTCAGGCAAACCCCTGCCCCTTTCTCTTGCAAGGGGCAAGCCTACATGATTCCGTCCACTTCTTTCGGCTGCACGATTCCCTTATCTTGAGCCGTTTGGATTGTAAACCGGTCCGTCATTCCAGCGATGTAGTCACCGACCAGTCTTCGGCGGCAAAACCGCCCTTCATCGATTCGGCCCTGCCAATTTTCGGGCAGGCTGGAAGGGTTTTCCAGATAATAATGAAACAGCTTTGTCAGAAGGCCCTGAATCCTGGCCTTTTTGCCCTTAATCAAGTCGCTATGGTACAAATTGGCTTTCAGATAGGCACTGATCTCCCTGAGATAATCAAGGCCGTCGTCAGAAAAGGCGATGACCGGCTTGCCGTAGAGACGAACTTCTTCGGTATTGGCAAAGGCGTTTTCATCCAAAATGCGTTTCGATTCTTTTGTGATATCGCCCATGAAGTAATTGAACGTTTGACGAATGACGTTGGCCCTTAGCCGATGACTGTCGACTGTCGGATTGTCACCTTCCAATGATGTACATATGCAGCCAATGAGCCGCAGCTGCCTTGCGTCGTCCAAATCGATGACTCCAGCCCGCATGCCATCATGCAGGTCATGCGAGTTGTAGACTATGTCATCGGCTAGAGCCGCCACTTGCGCTTCACAACTGGCGTGAACACCCAATCGAAGGTCGTGACGCTGGTTATAGTGTGCCGTAATGAAGGGTATGTCCCGCGTTACCGGACCATTATGCTTGGCAATTCCTTCCAAGCTGGCCCAAGACAGATTCAAACCGTCAAAACCAACATACGGGCTCGACAGATAGGTTACGATTTGCAGGGCTTGGGCATTATGATTGAACCCTCCCACCCCGGCAAGCAGGCTGTCCAGTATGCTCTCTCCCATATGTCCGAAAGGGGGATGGCCAATATCATGAGCCAAAGCAATCACCTCAGCCAATTGAGGATTCAACCTCAGTTGCCGGGCAATCGATCGTGATGCTCGCGAAACTTCAATCGTATGTGTCAGACGTGTACGAAAGTGATCCCGGTTCGAGGCAATCCAGACCTGTGTCTTATCGGTTAAACGTCGAAATGCTGTAGTGTGAACGACACGGTCACCATCACGCACAAACGGTGATCTGTCATCAAAGGCCGCTTCGCGGTACAACCGGCCCGGATCAGTCTTGGCACTGACGGCACAATCACGCAACGGCCCTGCTCACTCCCAAACTTGTTTCCATGCCTCAATTTTCTTGTCGATTTGACAGCCGTTGCTTATATGTCAAATCTATACTTCATCTGAATTTTGGCAACCACAAACCTTAACATTGTTCATACCTCCTCGAGTTTCAGAACGGGCTTTCAAGCGCTTGGCCGATATCAACGCCCAGCAGGATGCATCCCGGTGCCTGCGCGTGGCAGTCAAAGGGGGCGGGTGCTCGGGGTTTCAGTATGAAATCGCGTTCGATGAACCTCAGGAAGACGATTTGAAGATTGAACAGGACGGACAAACTGTTTTGGTTGACGAGATGTCCCTGCCCTTTCTGGACAATGCGGTCATTGACTATAGCGAGGAAATCATCGGAGCAAAATTCGTCGTGAACAATCCCAATGCCAAGTCAACCTGCGGATGCTCCCTCAGTTTCTCGCTTTGACGGTGCCACGGTGAAAATTGCGACATACAACGTCAATGGTATCCGGGTTCGACTACCCCGGCTGCTGGACTGGTTGAACGAACGCGAGCCGGATGTGGCACTTCTGCAGGAAATCAAATGCGAAGACCATCTCTTTCCGCATCAGCCGCTCAGCGATATGGGATACAACATCGAGACTCATGGACAGAAGGGATTCAATGGCGTGGCCGTCCTCTCCAAGTATCCTCTGAACGATGTTATTCGCGGCTTGCCGAACGAGCCCGAGGACACTCAATCGCGGTGGATTGAGGCCAGTATCGGTCTCAAGGAACACTCACTGAGGGTGTGTTGCCTGTACTTGCCGAACGGCAACCCGGCTGACAGTGAAAAATACGATTACAAGATACGGTGGCTAAGGCGACTGCAGAAAAGAGCGTCTGAATTGCTTGATAATGAAGATCCCCTGGTCATTGCCGGAGACTATAACGTCATACCGCAGGCTGAAGATGCCCGTTTTCCGGATAACTGGATCGATGACGCCCTGTTTCGGCTCGAAACCCGAACTGAGTGGCGCAAGCTCCTGAACTCGGGATTGCACGACGCCTATCGTCTGTGCCATCCCTTTTCAACCGAATATACGTTCTGGGACTTTCAAGCCAACGCCTGGCAAATCAACAATGGAATCAGAATTGATCATCTTCTGATCTCAGCCCAGAGCGCCGATTTGCTGCGCGATTGCCAGATTGACAGGCACGTCAGGGGATGGGCAAAACCTTCTGACCACGTTCCCATTTGGGTTGATTTGGATTGTTAACGCCTGTAAATTGCATGGCGTTGGGTCCCAACAGGTCTGGACTGTTTCCGACTTGGAACCTTGCCTGCCATTCACCGATCGATCTGGCCATTGGCTGTAATGCCATGGATCTGACTCCGGGAGCAATGTCGGACCCTTGATTTCGATACTGGCTTGATCATTGATCTCCCGATTCGACGGAATGGGATCACCGAGACGCCGGCTTAGGGAAGGGAAGTCAACGTGACACGCTGCGGGGCTAAAGGTCAATCGGGAAAATGCACCGACAATGGTGCTCCTGCATGCGAAAGAGGAGCTTGACTGGAACGACAATCAAGGAGTGGGATGTCATCGTGACGCGCTTTTAGGCCGCCCTTCCAAAGCTGAATTTCTGCAACCTTGCAAGAACAGGCACTATTCTCACTTTGGGATGGTGTCCGGCTGGACCGGTTTCAGGTGATGCGCACGCCCGGAAGCTTCAAGGCCTGCTCCTGCAGCAGGATCGGTGCCATCATCAGTTTGGCAAGGCGCAGAAACGGCTGTCTGTCGGGTGGCCGCCTTGGGCTGGGCTTGGGACAATGGGTCGCCGGTGCCACGCCCGATGATCACGCCGGAAGGCCGTCATCATGGAACAGAAGGGTTTGCCCGGTCGTGCGCATGAGCCATTCGGCATATCGGGCCAGCATGGCACAGCCAAACATGGATGCGTCCACGACAAGCCCGATGATGAGACCGGCCGCACCTTCCGATCCATGGTGTTCAGGCTTCCGACAGCGTGACCCCCACGAGGCCGTCGCTTGTTGGACCGTACGGTCTCATCGGTCATGTCCCGGCCGGCTGAGCCGACACGACCGGAGGCCGTCCAAGGTTGCTTCGGCGCGATGTTGACAGCCCTTTGACACCCGGTGAGTCCACTGGCTCGCGTCTGAAGGTCACGTGCGGTTTCATCCTGTATCGCTCCTGACGGGGGCCGGCCGCCGGCCTGCGCCGATGCCGACAACCGGCATCGCTCCGCAACCCGACGGCCTTCCGTCTCCCAATCAGAAGCGGAAGGTCACGGACAGACCGCCCCCAAAGTCGGTGTTGTCGCTCCCCGCCGTCGCATAAAAGGCATCCCCCGTCAGTAGCGTCGTGTCGTGGCCGCCCAGAGACATCGCCCCGCCCACGCCCAGACGCACCCAGGTCGGCTTCACCTCCGTCGCCAGCCGGGTGCCGGCCACCATCACCGCATGCTTGGACGAGAACTCATGCTCCAGATCCAAAGACGCATACAGCCGACCGTCGGTATCCTCCGGACCCAACTCGGCCAAGACACCTACACGACCCTGAACGCTCTGCTCCTTGTCCGGAGCAACCCGGCCGGCTCCATCGATCCGGGTCGGTTCGTCAAAGGCGTCCATGTCCACCGATGACCAAGACAGACCCCCACGCGGAATCACGGTCATGCCTCCCATACTCATCGGCTGACCGACTTCCACTCCGAGCGCCAGACCGTTGCCACCTCCCTTGGAGGTGATCGCACCGACCGCACTGTTGGCCGACACCATCGTGATATCAAAGAACCGGGTGTAGCTCAGCTGGCCGTCCACATACAGCCCGCGGTCGTCCGTCCAGGTCAGGGACAGGCCCACACCGGTGCCGCTCGCTTCCATGGTGCCACCCTTCTTGACGGTGGCCTCACTTTGCCGGTAGTGGGCACTCACGCCCAGCACCAGACGCTCATCGGTCGGCACTTCCAGACCCGCCTCAAAGTCGGTCTGCTTGACATCCCATGCCAGAGACTGACGCCAAAAGTCCTGGGCCGTCGTCGATGTATCGGCCATCCGCTCACCGTCACGGACCGCCAGACGTACCCAGACACCCGTGCGGGAACTTGGAGTTACCACATGCTCGCCCTTGCTGCTCTCGACCATGACCTCCTCGTCGCCGGTGGTCCGGCGGGGCACCGCCATGCGCGTACTGTAGGGCGTCAGGTCCACCAGACCCAGAAGCACCGACGGCAACACCTCATACAGACGCGCCCGATGGCTGTACAGACGCAAGACCGGAGCCGACGGATCATCCTCGAATTGGTAACCATCCGTAATCTTCTCGAGCTGGGCCTTGAACACCTGTTCGTACACACCCATCCGGTCGCCACGGCGGTAGACATGATCATTCACCTTCAGATCATTCTCGGTTCCGGATGCACTGCGGGTCTTGAACTCGAGTGTGGAACGGGTCCTCTCCTTGTTCTCTTCTTCTATATCCTGGGCCGCGGACACGCGGTTCAGGATCTTGCCTTCGACATGACCCACGACACCCGCCTCATCCTTCTCCAGAATCACCGCGACAACTTCGGCCTGGTCATCGTCAGCCTTGGGATCCACCTCGATGGCCACGCCGGATTTCGCCTTGACATGCGCGCGAGGACCAATCACGATCGTGCCACCCCCCTTCTCGCTCGCGCCTAGCGCGACTATGCTGCTTCTCCGGATGCGCACGCCGGCACATATGTTCTGGCCCGTCTTCGTGTTGGTGCATGCCGAGTCACCACCCATGACCGTACCGCGGATGGTAAGAGCAAACTTGTCGACGGCCGAGCCGCGCTTGTCGACCATGATGCCATAATGGTCCGCCGTGATCACGCTGCCTTCCTTGGTCTCGACCGTGGCCGTGGCACCAGCGTAAGCACGGGCACGGATGCCAACCTTCTTCGCCGTGATGCGGCTGCCCGCCTCCATCGTGATCGATACGGCCTTGTAGCCTTGCGCATGAATGCCCGCAGGTGATGTGCCCGTAGTAGGTTCTGCACCCGCCGTGATCTTGCCTCTGTGGGTGATCGTGATGGTACCGGTGCGGTCGGGGTCAAGGTAAACCGCAATCCCATATCCGCTTGCCACAATCTCGCTGTCCGCTCCTGTCTTAATCACGACGTCGCCCCCGGCTGTCGTTTCGCCAGGATCTAGGAGTCGTACATACATCCCAAAATTGTCTTCGGTGAGTATACTCCCCAAGTGCCTGATCATGATTTTGCCTTTGGCGTCTGCGGTTAGATCCATATTGATGCCGTACTCCTGCGCCTTTATGCTGCTGCCTGGCATCGTTGTGACCGTGACGTCTCGGATGCCTTTCGCTTCAATACCATGTCCAGCCGCATCGATCAGGCCTCCGTGGGTGATCCTGATGTTGCCGATGCGTTTATTTCCGCCAATCTCGGCCTTGATCCCATACGGGTAGACTCCATTGTCACTGGCTGATTGGTTTCGGTTCGTCTTGATCTTGCTGCCCGCTCCCGTCTCAATCACGATGTCGCCCTTGATCCCGCTCCCGCTTGTGGGATCCTCCAGGGATGCACTTATTCCATGCGTGGCATATATTGCGCCTTGGTGCGTGATCGTGATTGTGCCGACACCCGCGGGCTTTATAGCTGCGACAATGCCATACGCACTGATGGGGTTGCCATCCGCGCCGAGCGTCACTCCGGGATCAACCGTAATCGTGATACCACCCTTGGCATGCTGCTCGACATCCATGCCATAGCCCTGCTCATAATTCTCGCCGCTGTCATGCGCAAGAATGGAACCGCCCTTGAGATGGACCGTGATCGGTATCGTCGTGCCCGCGGCGGCTTCGTCAGTGCGAACGTGGATGCCTTTTTTGGGACCGCGCGGCACCGGCAGCGGCGGCGTCGCCTTCGACACGTCAATTGTGGCGCTCGACTCAAGATGGATGCCCCCGGTCACCCCGTCCTTTTTATTGGCCTTGTCTTCGGCTTCCCCCGTGTGTTTAAGGTCAATGCCCAATAATCCCCCAGCACCCGAGGTAGTGATGATGCTCTTTTCGTCCAGTACGAGCTTGAGCAAGCCGGTTCCGGCACGCTCCATGCCTATGCCCGTGCCCTGCGAATAGGTCGCGATACGGCCTGTGACCACAACATCACGGGCGCCACCAGTTGTGGCGGTAATGCTGAGGGCACCGCCGGTGAGGTGTTTTGCGGTTGGGCTTTCGCCAAGCACGGCCCCGTTCAAGTCCAGTGTCAGACCTCCGGTCAGTCCGCGGCATGAAATCACGTCCGTGTATGGCTCGTCACTGCTCAGGGCAAACTTGGGCAGCGTTCCATCTGTACCCGTGCATGTTTGGGCCGCAACCGAATGTGGTACCGCCAGGAGCATCCCCAGCCCGACAAACAGCGCTCCAATTGTCGAAGGCCCGAAGCCCGGTCCACGGAGGGACCCAACCGAGAGATCATCTACCCCCCCCCTGCTCGTGTTCATGGGCACGCACGGGCCGGCCCCGTCCGCCCAGATCGAAATCAATCCTGTCATGATCATTGTTCCCTTCTCGTTATCCAAAAAGTAAAGTCTGCTAAAAAATAAATGCCCCCCCCCCAAGATTTGCAACTCTTTTGTGACGCTCCGGTTCATTTTTCTCCAAACTGTCGCATGCATGCGACACACCGGCTTCAACGATGTGTTGTGGCTTACTCAGGGGAAAGCCTCGGACGGTGCACGATTGATCACGACTATATCAAGGGTTGAGCCTTTTCTGGTGTTCCCGTATCCCGACATGTGTGGCCCTGTTGGGCCGTTTTGGTGGATGGGGTCATGCGTCGGGCTGGGATGACGGCAAAAAGTGACAGCCCTGTACCGCCGTTGCCGGATATTCCTGAGGTCACCGAAGTCCGGAGGCGGACACACGCTCCCGCAGGAGGCGGGGTTGTCGCCATGGCAACAGCTGCAATGCTCCCAGCCGCTGGCGGGGCTGTATTTGGTCAACGTGGCACGACACGGCAACGGATCGGCAAAACGCCAAACCGGTATGCGGCCGAACCGGGCAATGATGGCTTCCAAGCCCAAGGCAACGGCACCTTGCCGACCAGCTTTCAGGTTGGGGATGACACTCGGTGGCGGATTGCGATTGACAAGAGGCGATTTGCGGAATTGCCGAGCACTTTTGTCCCAAACGGATTTCCGCTGCTTGATGGTAGGTCGGGAGGCATGATCCGGCATGGTCGCGATACGCATGAACACACGCATAAGGATTGCAAACGACCGTGTTGGTGCTCGTTGACGAGGAATTGTGTGTACATGGATAGTTTGTGCAAAAAAAATGAAGTTAAAACCTTTGCAAACCGGCCCGTGTGATTGTGGGTTGTGGGGGAGGATTAATCACAAAGGCTCAAATCGGTTCGGAAGTTGGGTTTAGATCCTCGCTACAGAGGTGATTCGCGCGGTCCTGCGTTGGCGGAAGTCAAGTGCTTTGACGGTCCTGGCTACGCTTTTTCGATTATGTAGTCCATGAGCGACGGGATACCCGGTTCCCAGCAGTCGGCTGCCATGCCGTCCCAGATATATCCCTTGTGCCGCATGAAGCGCCATCGTGCCATCGTCTGTTCCGGCCCTAGACCATCCAGTACTCGCTTCAGCTGGTTCGTATCCACCCGACCGTCGTGACTGCGAAAGGTCAGCGCTACATCCAGAGCCACTTTCAACCCATCAGGCAACTCCATGAATTCCCAGCGACGGCGAGCATAATAACGCTGCCGCGTGTCATACGCGGCAGCGTTAGCCGTACGACACTCGGTTGGACCGAAATGCTTGCTCTCGGCCTGTATCACCGCATCAAAGGCAACGGACCCGTAAAGCTGCAAGAAATAGGGATAGCCATCCGTCATGCCAACAAGATCTGCAATTGCCGTTGCATCACACGATATGCCCACAGCGGCTAGCGGGCGGGCTACAACATCGGTCGCGGCAATGGTGTCAAGACAGCCTAGGGGGAGATCAATGCCACGATCCCAGAAACTGGCGCCAGCCTGATCAAGGCTGTCCACCAAGCCCGGCGTACCGGCCAGTACCAGAGCGATGGGCATGCGTTCGCCGGCTTCCAGTACCGCATTAAGCAAAACACGCAGGGCATCCGGTTCTACCATGTGGGCCTCATCAAGGGTAATCAGCAGCGGACCAGCTAAGCGCAGGAGAGACTCCGATTCGGTGCGATCCGAACGCTCTGGCAAGGTCAGGGTTACCGACCCGAGACCCATCGTGATGTGAGCCTCCTTTGGCTGCATTGACTCAATATCACGCATCAGCTCCGTATGCTGGATGCGAGAGCGTTTTAGCCAGCTCCAGACCCGATCCCAAGCGGTATCAAGCGGCTTGGTCGCATCCGATGTGCTGCCGGTTATCTCAATCGTTGGTCGAAAGAGAGTGCGATGCATACCCTCCTTCGTTGTGACCGCATTGGCTGACAAGGGCAACAGGATATCCGGCTCCGGTCGCGAGCGTATAGTCTGGCGCAGAGCATTGAGGAGCACCGTCTTGCCTGTTCCACGTGGCCCGTAAATATACAGGAAATCGGGTCCAGTTCGGTCTGCAATGGTCGTCAAAGGCCGCAACTGATGGACCGTTCGTGCCAGCACCGAATCAATCGCCGGTCGCTGGCCCATAAAGGGGGGTGGCTTGGCAATGCCCGGAACAAACGGGTTGTCGGTCATCGCATTTGCGTCGGTCGGTCCTGCCACTGATTCCCTCTTCCCGCTCGTCATCTGTCGTACCAATATAGACAAACACCCATTCAAACGCAAGATAACAGCACGCCAGCCATGCGAGCCATCCAAGCTGGAATCAGCCGGTCCTGTTCGGAAGATTACAGCTATCTGGTTTGGCCTCATGCGCCATGAGTCAGGTAAAATGACTGGCGTCCCAGTGATGTGCGCCAGCGTTCAGCATAACGATATCCAAGAACATGCTGACATGATACAACCAGCCATCAGCCGATCGGTTCGCAACAGGGCAGAAACGACTGGCCGGAGATCAGAAGCATAAACCGTTCATTGGGCCAAGCGTCGGAAGCCGATGAATCATCCGAAGCTTTGCCCCCTTCGCCCAACTTCGGAAGTTTGGCACACCAGACCAGCATGGCAACTGCCAAGCGGAAAATCACTAGAATTAAGCAAGAGGCTGTCAGTGATGTGAGTGTTAGTAGCGGTTGAAAATGCATTCCAGAAAGGATGGACAGTTTGCAATTCCCTAATGTCTCCCGCTGACCGGCGCGTAGAGATTGTCATAACTTGAAGCAATCAAGCGCGGACAGTGCTTGTGGATTCGCGAAAGCAGAAGCGTTCTCATCGAGTGATAAAACGAATTGTGATGTCGATTGACGAATGCTTGAAGATTGCTGCCTCTTACAACTTGGCCAATTCTCCTCTGCCTTGATTTCTTGAACTTGTCAAAGGCCTCCTTTGGGGTGGTTGACCCCGCTATGGCTGAAGCCAGCACCCATCCGTCCTCGATGGCCATGTTCCCTCCTTGGGCCAGAAACGGCAATAATGGATGAAGAGCATCACCGATCAGGCAAGTGTTCTCGACAGACCAAACCGGATGCACTCGGCTAGGACGGAGATCGTAATATCGTTGACCAGTGCTGGCCTCAGCGATATCAATGGTCGATTGAAACCGATCCAGCAACGCCGAAAGCTCGTCAAGGGCCTTGCTTGCAGGTTTTGACGCCGGAACAACGGCGACAAGATTCAGAAATCTTCCCTTGTTGATCGGATACGCCACTGTGTGACAGGTTCTCGTATAGGTGAGAGTAACCTGTGCAAGGCTAAGGCTGCCATGATCCGGTATCTCATTCATGGGAACAACCATGCGCAAGGCAGAGTATGAAGACCTTGAATTTCTGTGTCCTGGATTGACAAGCCGGTTCACCCGCGAAGCCACCCCGTCCGCTCCCACGAGAATCTGGGGAAAATGACAGGTGCCATTCGCCCGTCTAACACCGTACCGATCACCTTCTAGCGGAAATTCAACAACATTTTCGTTAAAATGGACGACAACCCCCAGATTGCGAGCATGCTCGATGAGCACATCAAGTAACTCCCCCCGCTCCAAGGTGAGGTATCCCAAATTCCATTCGTCGCGAAATTTGCCGACATCCAGACGAAACAAGTCATGTACGACCGCCGAATCTCTGACCACAATGTGATTGATAACGTTCGCAATTGCAGCAAGCTGGTCGTTGAGACCAAGTCGGGCGAGCAGATACGAGGCATTCGGGGTAATCTGAATACCCATGCCGCCAGTCTGTGGAGAACTCCTTTTTTCAATCACTACGGATTTAATTCCTAACCTGGCCAGGGAAATGGCCAGTGTCAAACCGGCAAGCCCACAGCCTACAATGACGATGTCATGCAATGTTCTGCTCACAACATTAGATCCATAAATTCCAGTACTGCAGACCGCATGAAGATAACGACACAGGTCACAACACCCAGATAATCGACACCACCCAGACTCAACCGAAGATAAATCAACATTCAAGCCATTCATATTTGCTCGACACGAGAGGTTGCACCGCTGCTAACACTTTACGTGATGAAAACAATCTTTGACAATGTCTCCAGTTTTTGAATAACCGCTCATGTACGTTATGATTTAGTCGTCAGCAATTGTTAGAGACAATCGGGGGTCGGATTTCGTGCTTGTTATCGGTGGAATCTTGGTGGGAATCGCTCTGGGGCTACGCAAGGCAAAAAAGAGACAGGGCTCAAGCTGGGACTTCGTTCATCATGCTGTTGTATATGCCATAGCTTGGGGTCTTCTGGCATGGATGCTAACCTTGATCCTCGGTTGGTACGATGTGTACATGTAGTCTGCACGACCGAAACTTCGTTGACAGGAATCGCGGATGACAATTGATCGCAAGGACAGCATTGGAGAATTTGGCTATCTTGACCTGAAGAGTTATACTGGCATCCCCACATTCCTTGCTCAGCCCTATGCCCGAAACTTGGCCAATGCCGATGTTGTGGTGACCGGCGTTCCCTTTGACTGTGCAACGAGTGACAGACCTGGCGCACGGTTCGGTCCCAAGGCCATTCGGGAGGCTTCCATTGGACTGAGCTTTGACGCTCCTTATGGCTGGAAGCTGCACCCGTTTAACGGGGTTAGAGTTGTTGATGGCGGCAATCTGGCTTGGTCACATGGCAAGATCAGTGAGTTTCCCGGGCAACTCGAGCAGCACATTTCAAAGATCATTGCTAACGATGTTGCCGTACTGAGTCTGGGAGGAGACCACTATGTATCTTATCCTATTCTCAGGGCGCATGCCCAGAAGCACGGCCCATTGTCCCTGCTGCAATTTGATGCTCACACCGACACATGGGCTGAAGATGATCCCGCCAGCATTGATCATGGGACGATGTTTCGACTGGCCATCGATGAAGGAATCATAAATCCTCATAAATCAGTTCAGGTAGGGATTCGAACCGTTAACGCCGAGACAACGGAAATGAATATTCTGGACGCTGATACGGTCCACTCTTCAACCCCAGGCACGATAGCCAAGAAGATCACGCGGCTGTTGGGCGATCATCCCACCTATCTGACCTTTGACATTGACGCGTTGGACCCTGCCTACGCACCTGGTACCGGGACACCCGTTTGGGGCGGGTTGAGTTCAGCACAGGCGTCCATGATCCTTCGCAATTTGCGTGGCATCAACCTGGTTGGCATGGACATTGTCGAAGTGTCGCCGCCATATGACCATTCCAACATTACGGCCATCGCCGGAGCCCATGTTGCCATGGACCTGATCTGTCTGTGGGCATCCAGAAGGAAAGCGATTTGATCAAGCACTTGCACTGGCGTAAGGACATGGCGACTCATTATTCGGAATCGATAGCATGAAAGCCGCTGTTTGCAAGGAATTTGGCCGACCTTTGGTTGTTGAGGACGTTCACCTGAGATCGATCAGAGAGAATGAAGTCAAGGTCAAGATTATGGCCTGCGCCATTTGCCACTCAGACATTTCATGCATGGAGGGGGCCTGGGGAGGTGACTTGCCGGCAGTGTATGGACATGAGGCATCTGGGGTCGTCCTTGAAGTTGGCATCGACGTTCTAGACTGTAAGCTCGGCGATCACGTGCTTGTAACCCTGATTAGAGCTTGTGGTGATTGCATATCTTGCGGGAACGAAAGTTTTGTGACTTGTGAAGAGCCCTACCATCGATTGGAACAAAGCCCGCTCATTAACAGTGCGGGACATCCGATAGAGCATGGCCTTGGCACAGCGGCTTTTGCCGAAGAAGCCATCATCCATCACTCCCAGATACACAAGATACCCTCCAGCCTTCCGTTTGATGTTGCCTCTCTCCTCTCGTGTGGAGTCATTACGGGGTTTGGTGCAGTTCGGAATACGGCAAACATAGAGGCGGGATGTTCAGTTGCCGTGATCGGTGTTGGGGGTGTCGGGCTGAACGCCATTCAAGGCGCGAAAATTTGCGGAGCGGACAGAATTGTCGCCGTCGATCTTAGCCATGAACGGCTCAAGCAGGCCCAAGAGCTCGGAGCAACAGATTTGATCGTTGCAAGCGATACCACTCACAGGGCGATTCGGCAACTGACTGAAGGACGGGGTGTCAATTATGCTTTTGTTACCGCAGGAGTAGGCGAGATTTATAATTCGGCCATCAAGTGTCTAGCTCCCAAGGGCGAGCTCATTGCTGTCGGGATGCCGCCATCTGATTTCAAGGGAGAATGGTCGCCCGTGAATCTGGCTTATCTGGGACAGTCCATCAAAGGGTCGAAGATGGGTGATACCGTATTGAAAAAGGACATTCCCTATCTCTTGGAACTCTACAAGAACGCTGAGTTGAAGTTGGATCAGCTAATCTCGCACCGTTACAAGCTTGAGGATATCAATCGGGCAATTGACGAAGTGAGGCACGGCGCTGTTGCTCGTAATGTGATCTGTTTCGATTAGGCACCATGCAACTTGATGATCTCGCAATATTCGTGGTGGAAAACCAGCCTCCGGGTTGGGGTGGCCGGTATTTTATCTTTGTCAAGCTCTCAACCAAGTGCGGGCTTGCCGGTTACGGAGAAGTGTATGCGGCATCTGTTGGTCCACCAGCCATGCGAGCCGTCATTGAAGATGTCTTTGAGAGGCATGTTCAGGGTCATCATCCGAGGGATGTTGAGCTGATGTATCGCCGGGCCTATTCTGCAGGCTTCTCGCAAAGACCCGACCCAACAGTCATGGGTGCTTTCTCGGGGTTAGAGATGGCCTGCTGGGACATAATGGGCAAAGCCCACAATCTACCCGTTTATTCATTCTTGGGTGGGTTGGTTAACCCTAGAATCAGGACTTACAGTTACATTTACCCTCTGCCACATCATGACCCGATATCATTTTGGTCGAACCCCGAGGCAACCGCTGAGTCAGCCAATGCCATGATCGAACGGGGATTCACGGCAATGAAGTTTGATCCTGCGGGCCCATATACGATCCGCGGCGGACATCAACCTTCTCAGTACGATCTTGAAAGTTCATTTGAGTTCTGCCAAACCTTGCGAAGGGCTGTCGGAAACAGGGCTGACATTCTTTTCGGGACACATGGACAATTTACGACTGGCGGCGCAATTCGGCTGGCAAGAATGTTGGAAGAGTTCTCGCCTCTATGGCTGGAGGAACCGATTCCACCAGATAATCTGGATGAATTCGTCAAAGTGGCTCAATCCTGCAGTATCCCCATTGCAGCTGGTGAAAGACTCACGACCAAGGTTGAGTTTGCGGCACTGCTAAAGTCGGGCGGTGCCTCGATCCTGCAACCGGCTCTCGGTCGTTCTGGCGGAATTCTGGAAACAAAGAAAATTGCCGCGATTGCCGAGGTATACAACGCTTCGATCGCACCCCACCTCTACGCTGGCCCAATCGAATGGGCCGCCAACATTCAACTTGCAGCCTGCATACCCAATTTTCTCCTGCTTGAAGCGATTGGCACCGGCGGTGAGTTTCACCGTCAATTGATCGGTGATGGTCCCGTATGGGATCAGGGCTACGTCATCCCGCCGAATGGTCCGGGTTTGGGGATTGAACTGGATGAAGATCTCGCCCGATCGCATCCCTACAAAGGCACGCAACTGCATCTTGAAATGCAGGAAGAACCCTGCCAGTATGAACGACCGAACAACTTTCTTGGCGGAGCCCCACCAATGAAACCGCGGAGTTGACTACCCAGAAGACTACTTGACGAACTTGTACGCCAGGAGCAGATCGCGGCGGCACAAATCTTGTGTGCCGCCAATGAATTCAACTCACAGCCAGTGAGTTCCTGGGTGCCGAGACAAAACGAGTGCCGGCGTTCAACCAGGTTTCGTATAGAATTGCATCACTGCAACGAGTAGAGAGTCCGAAATGCAATTTCACCGTAGCGACGAATGCATATAAAACCGGGTCATTAGCGCCTGTATGAGCGCTTCGGCTGAGACATGTTTTCCTGAGCGCGACCATCGTGCTATGCAATCTGCCACAGCACCTCAATCGATCTTGGGGTATAGTGGCACAAACTGCATGCAACAATTGATGTGCCGGCACATACGTACACTTTGCACTGCCACCGGGCTCAAGTTCATGATGCATCGGTCTTGCAGCACATCTCGACACCGCAAACCCATGCAGGCCGTCACGGGAGATTATCGCTCTGCTACCAACCGGATCCAGGCCAAGATTATTCAGAAGGTTGCTATCCCGGACATCCTGCCAAAATCAACAAGAAGCGAATCTCCGTCGAGCATTGACGAGATCTGCTGAGTCATTGCTTCTGGCGAATTTCAGGCAGCTGTAGAAATTCGACGACAACTTTTCGGCAACGATCAGGCCCGTTGCTATTCGCCTCTTGTACCGATACATTCATGCAATAAGACAGAACATGGTTAATGACGCTACTGCCAAGACAATTTTTTCATCATGAACAATACTGGAAATTGGGTTGGAGTGGATTGGGGTACAACCAATGTCAGATACTGGTTGCTGACCCATGACAACCAGCTCATCAATGACAATTTCTCTTCAATGGGAATGAACTCCGTCCAGCCAAGCCAATACGAACAAATTCTCATTGATACGCTCCTGCAGTGGTTCTCCCTGGATGAACCGGTTGAAGTCATCGCGTGTGGAATGCTGGGCGCAGCCAATGGCTGGGTTGAAGTGCCTTATCAGCATACACCATGTGAACCCGTCTTGCCAGAGCGATTGCTCAAGGTAGAAACCCGACACACGGCACTGGATGTGCGCATAATTCCGGGAATTGCCAATTACAAACCCAACTTTGACGTCATGCGAGGCGAGGAGACACAGATTAGAGGCTTTTTGCATAAAGTCCCCGACTTTGAAGGCGTGTTGTGTTTGCCCGGCACCCACACGAAATGGGTCCATGTCAAGAATTCCCTGGTGGTCAGCTTTCAAACATTCTTGACGGGCGAACTGTTTGACCTCTTGAGCAAGCATTCGGTCCTGCGACACTCGGTTGACGCCGAATTGGAGAATGAAGAAGAATTCCAGACGGCCGTCGATGAAACTCTGTCCCGGCCCGAACTTATGGCAAACAGGCTTTTCTCCGTACGAGCGAAGTCTCTGTTGGCCCAACAGGGAAAGGATGCAGCAACATCAAGCCTGATCGGGACCCTCATGGGAACAGAGCTGGCCGGTTCAAAGCCATACTGGCTCGGACAGGAAGTCGCCATAATCGGATCAGGGAAATTGACCAAACTGTATCAGAAGGGGTTGCAACTCACTGGTTTGGACCCCGAAGTGTTCGACTCCACCGAGTGCACCATCTTGGGCTTGGCCAAGACACGCGAAGATGCAAATGAGAGTCAGTCACTCTCGCTGTAAAAAACCGGCAAGTTGCCAAGTTGAGCCGAAGCCTTCAAGAGCTGTTCGACGTATTCGGTTTCAGAACGGCGGCACGCAATGTACCACAGAGATTCTTCAACGAGCCAGAAGGCCGCCGCAATCTGACCCAATCGGGTACGTCTGAACATGCCTTTCATAAATTTTTCTGGTGAGCAATCAATTGGTGTATTCTTGGCCAAAATGTCACGAATGTGATCTCCGGTCAACTCAATTACAGACCTTGAGTTACTGACTTCACAAATCAAAACACTTGCGTTCTGAAGCGACTTTTCCAGATCCAACACAAGGTGTTCAACATTCTCAGGTGGAGCAAAAATCAGCAACTCATCGGGAGACATCCATGCCATTGACAGTTCGTCGGCAGTAGTTATCTTGCAGCGGTCTGGCAACTGAAGGCCCACAGTAGCTTCAATTTGATCTCTGACAAACTTTGAATTCAGATCACCACGAAACAGGATCATTCCTGCTTCCTCAAGCACCCTGAAGGCGAACAGAGCTGAGGCTGACGCTTTAGCCATCGATCTGGGTTCTTTCCGGATCGTAAGCCACCGGATTCACGATCTTTGCTTTGGTCAACTTGCCATCACAGTTAAAATTGATGACCTCCCCCATTCGTTCGGTTCCATTCTCGACCAGTCCCAAGGCGATCGGACGATTCAGAATCGGCGAGAAGTAACTGGAGGTAACCCTTCCCTCCATCTGGGGGTGACCATATTCGGACAATGTGTCACTTTGTGCGTAGACACCATGAGGCAAAGGCTCCTTGTAGTTGAGCACTTCCAGGCCGACAAACTGCCATCTGTCGGATGCAGACAGGAACGTTCTTTGCTGCCCTCTCTTCCCGATAAAATCGGCCTTCTTTTTGGAGACGGCCCAATCGAGACCCAAATCTTGAGGTGTAACCGTCCCATCCGTTTCGTCCCCAATCATGATGAAGCCCTTCTCGGCGCGTAAAACGTGAAGGGCTTCCGTTCCGTAAGGCTCAATCGAAAATTCCTTGCCGGCCTCAAGCAATTGCTCCCACAAACTAAGGCCCTGGCTGGCCTTTACTGCCACCTCGAAGGACAGTTCACCGGAAAATGAAATTCGAAATATCCTGACCTTAAATTCGCTCAAAATCCCCTCTTGCCAGTTCATGAACGGAAAACTCTCACGGTCAAGGTCTGTACCTCCCACTTTTTCGAGAAGCTTTCGCGAATCTGGGCCTGCAATGCCGATCTGGACGTATTCTTCTGTCAAGTTGGCGACGTAAACCTCCCAATCCCACCACTCGCACTGAAGCCATTCTTCCATCCAGGCGTGTATGCTGTCAGCACCTCCCGTGGTCGTATGACACAAGAAGGTATCGTTGGTCAGACAAGCCACGACACCATCATCCATCAAGAATCCGTTTTCGTCACACATCAAGCCATACCGGCATTTGCCAGGCTTCAGATTGCTCATCACGTTGGTGTATACCATGTCGAGAAAGCGTCCGGCATCCTTGCCCCGAACCAGCAATTTGCCGAGGGTCGAGGCGTCAATGATGCCGACCGAAGTTCGGACTCTCAGTGCTTCACGCTGGACCGCATTTTCAGTTTTTTCTCCTTCTTTCTGATAGCAGTAGGGACGACGCCAGTCAGCGACAGGCTCCCAGTAGGCACCATGGGCTTCATGCCAAGAATCCAGAGGAGTCTTGCGTGTGGGTTTGAACAGGTCACCAGTTGCCTCCCCAGCGACCGAGCCAAAAACGATGGGCGAATATGGCGGACGAAACGTCGTGGTACCGACTTGTGGAATCGGCACGCCCAAGTGTCCAGCAACAAGAGCCAAGCCATTGACGTTTGAGGTTTTTCCCTGATCGGTTGCCATTCCTAGCGTCGTATAACGTTTGGTGTGTTCAATACTCTCGAACCCCTCCTGAATGGCCAACTCGACGTCCGAGACCTTAACATCGTTCTGGAAATCAACCCATGACTTCCGCCTTTCGGACTTTGGCATGCCCTCCGGCACTAGCCATGCAGGCTTGATCGGTCCTGCAACCTCATCTCCATCAAGAGCTAAGGCCGCAATGTCAAAATTGCCAACCTTGGCGATTTTGCCAACCGCCTCGACGGTTTGCTTTTGGATTGCATGGTTCAGAAGATGCCCATTTGCCGAGCCAATCGGAAAAATCCTCTGCTCGCCCTCGGCATTGATCGGTGGGTTGTTCCAGTCGGGAACAAACATTGAATTCTCTTCGTCCCAGTTGAGCTTGCCCTGACAGTGAGACCAAATATGGACCGCTGGCGACCATCCGCCTGACATGGCAACTGCTTCACACTCAATACTGCCGAGAGATTTTCCTTCACCAACCTGCGAGCAGATGTCCACTCCTTTCACCGACCCTTGCCCCCTGACCTTGCCGATGCCCCGACAGGCGACGATTTTAACACCCCGCTTTCGGACAAGTTCTGGCAAAGAGCCCTTGATCTCATTTCGAGCATCCAGAACAATTGGTACCGACAAGCCGGAGTCAACAAGCTTCAATGCTGTCCTGTAACCATCATCGTTGTTGGTGATGACGACCGTACGGTCACCAGGAGTGACGGCGAACCTGTTGACATAGTCACGCACTGCGGAAGCCAGGCATACTCCCGGAATGTCGTTCCCAGCGAAACAGAGCGGTCTTTCGATGGCACCAGTGGCCATGAGAACTTTGGCCGCTCTTATCTTCCAAAGCCTCTTGGACAGAGCATTTGAGGGGTCACGGGCATATGAAAGAGTCTGTTCTGCAATATAGAAGTCATGATCAAAGGCCCCGACGAGGGTTGTTCGGGTTCTGATTCTTACGGTTCCGGAACTGGACAGATCATCAACCAGCTTCTGGACCAGACCTGGCGAGTCTGAAGCATCAGGCTGTTCATGATCCAAGGCATACCGACCTCCAAGAAACGGCGTCTGCTCAACCAGCAGAATTTGCAACCCGGTAGTCGAGAGCATTTTAGCCGCCAACAGACCGGCAATACCACCTCCGACAATCAGGACGTCGACATGAACGTAAAAATGTTCATAAATGTCCGAATCTCGTGCTTTCGAAACCTGACCCAAACCTGCTGATTGCCGGATGGCCGGCTCATAAAGAACCTCCCAGCCCTTTTTGGGTGCGATAAAGGTCTTGTAGTAGAAACCGGCCGGAATAAAATTGGAAACAAGATTGGATACACTGCCCAAATCCATCTCCAGACTGGGCCAATGATTTTGGCTCTGAACGACCATTCCATCCCTGAGTTCAATCATTGTGCCGACTTGGTTGGGTCTATGGCTCTTGCCATCGCCAATCATGAACAGGGCATTCGGCTCTTCAGGACCACAAGCCAAGAGACCACGTGGACGATGATACTTGAAACTTCGGCCAACCAGTTGTTGTCCATTTGCCAGCAGAGCCGACGCTACGGTATCACCCTCGAACCCCTTGCAAACCTTTCCATTGAACCTGAAGGTCAAAGGTTTTGATCGGTTTATGTGCCGGCCACCTGACGAAAGTCGAACGCTCATCGGTCCATGTCCAAATTGGGCAATGCTTCTGCGATCAGGTTTTGAATCATTCGGTCACCTACAACTCAAAATCCTGTCTTCGACTTCGAATGGCCTGAATTATCTGGGCCGGCGGCTTTACGGTCTGGGCCAGGTATGTACCAAAAACCTCGATCGTGTTTGTACACCGGGCAACGTGAAACCACTTGCCGCATCCCATTGCATGCCTCCATCGCTCGAACAGGACACCCTTGGGATTTTCTCGCAAAAACAGATACTTTTCAAAATCGTCATCAGTGGATTCGGGCCCCATGCGAACAAGATGGGCTTCCCCATAATAGCTCAGCTCGGTTTCATCGGCTTCAACCCCGCAGTACGGACATTTCAGTTTCAGCACGACATCCCCTCCTTTTCAAACTTCGACTTCTCTTGTCGCCCGACGTTCAGTGTGCCACTCCTGCAGCAACACTTTCATCAATGAAGCGACCTTCCTTGAATCGGTCAAGTGTAAATGCCGCTGCCAACGGTCCGGGTTCACCCTTGGCAAGCAAGTCGGCCATTGCCCAGCCTGAACCTGGTATGGACTTGAAGCCACCCGTACCCCAGCCGCAATTGATAAAGAGATTGCGGATCGGAGTTTTCGAAATGATCGGGGACCGGTCTCCGGTCATGTCAACAATGCCTCCCCATTGTCGCAGTATTTTCAATCGTGAGAAAACGGGGAACAATTCAACGAGTGCGCGGACAGTATTTTCAATATGGACAAAGGAACCGCGCTGTGTGTAGTTATTATAGCTGTCAGCACCGCCTCCAACAACAAGTTCACCCTTGTCCGACTGACTGACATAGCCGTGGACCGTGTTCGCCATGACGACAATGTCCAGACATGGCTTTATAGGTTCTGACACCAAAGCTTGCAGTGCAACGGATTCAATGGGCAAGCGAAAACCGGCCATCTCAGCCAGCAAACTTGAGTACCCGGCTACGACCATGCCAACCTTTCCAGCCATAATCGCTCCCCTGTTGGTTTGCAGGGCAATGTCCCCGTTCGCCGCAGGATCAATTCCTGTTACCTCACACTGCTGGATGATATCCATGCCCATGTCAGAACATGCCCTGGCATATCCCCACGCGACCGCATCATGTCTGGCGGTTCCTCCTCGGGGTTGCCACAAGGCTCCTAGGATCGGATAGCGCGGACCTTCGATATTGATAATGTTGCAGAGTTCGCGCACTCGCTGGGGAGTGATATATTCTGTTTTGACTCCCTGAATGATGTTGGCATTGTTGATCCGTTGGAATCCCCTAGCCTCATGGTGGGTTTGCGCAAGGCTCATGACACCCCGCGGGCTGAACATGATGTTGTAGTTCAAATCCTGGCTTAGGGTTTCGTAGAGAGATCGGGACTTCTCGTATATCGCTGCCGATGAGTCCTGAAGATAATTGGATCGAATGATGGTCGTGTTTCGTCCGGTATTGCCACCCCCAAGCCATCCCTTCTCGACAATGGCAATATTCTTGATGTCATGATTTTTTCCAAGGTAATAGGCCGAAGCCAGCCCGTGGCCTCCAGCACCGACAATGACAACATCATATCGTTTCTTCAGTTCTGGCGACCGCCACGCTCGCTCCCAGCCCTGATGATAGTTCAGCGCCTCTTTCACCAATCCAAATGCGGAGTATCTTTTCATCCTAACGTCATGCAACTTCTACCCGCCTCACAGCCCCGTACATGTAATGGAATTTCTGCGTATTGTTAGAATGGTGCCGAGATATAAGCCTCGGCTTCCGAACCGATTTAAGCTTTTGTGATTGATCACAACCCATCACACGGGTCGATTTGAAAAGGTTTGATCTTCATTTTTCTGCACACACTATCCATACACAGACAATTCCTCGTCAACAAGCACCAACACGGTCGTTTGCAATCATACGTGTGTTCATGCGTATCGCGACCATGCCGGATCATGACTCCCGGCCCACCATCAAGCAGCGAAAATCCGTTTGGGACAAAGATGCCCGGCAATTCCGCAAATCGCCTCTTGTCAATCGCAACCCGCCACCGAGCGTCATCACCAACCTGAAAGCCGGCCGGCAAGGTCCGCTGCCTTGCGCTTGGAAGCCATCATTGCCCGGTTCGGCCGCATACCGGTTTGACGTTTTGCCGATCGGTTGCCGTGTCGTGCCATGTTGACCGAATACAACCCCGCCAGCGGCTGGGAGCATTGTAGCTGCGGCCATGGCGAAGACACCCACCCCTGCGGGAGCGTGTGTCCGCCTCCGGACTTCGGCGACCTCAGGGATATCCGGCAACGGCGGTACAGCGCTGTCACTTTTTGCCGTCATCCCAGCCCGGCACATGACCCCATCCACCAACACGACCCAACAGGGCCACACATGGCGGGATGCGGGAATGCCGAAAAAGGCTCAACCCTTAGTGCAGTCGTGATCACTCGTGCGCCGTCCGAGGCTTTCCCCTGAGTAAGCCACAACACATCGTTGAAGCCGGGGTGTCGCAGGCATGCGACAGTTTGGAGAAAAATGAACCGGAGCGTCACAAAAGGGTTGCAAATCTTGGGGGGGGGCATTTAATGTCAACGAGTTCTATTTTCTATTTTTGGATAGCAAGACAGGAGTAATGATGATGAAATTGACTTCACTTTGGGGCCGACGCGGCCATCCGGCCCCTGCCTGTGAACGCGTCGGGGGGGGGTAGATGACCTTGCGACCCGCCCCCGCGTCGGGTCGGCATTCAGGCTTGCGACGATTGGAGCGCTGCTTGTCGGGCTCGGGATGCTTGTCGCCTCGCCGCATCCCTCAGCGGCCCAAGGCACCTGCTCCGTAAGTGACGGGACGAATTCGGAAACGGTTCCGGATGGCAATCCGCCGGAGGTTACCAAGACCGGCCAGTACGACGAGCAACTTGATTGCAAGGGACTCGCCAACGGCCTGAAGCTGACGCTGGATGACTTCAAGGTCGGCACAAGCGACGACCCAGCTGATGAAAGAGGTCTTATCGTTAACGCGGATGGTGCCGAAGGCGACGATGTCACGGTCATGGGCAAAGTAGTCATCCATTCCGATAAGTCCGGCATAAACCTGTCACGGGACGGGACGGGATTGCTCAAGTTGCAGTTGGATCCGGAAAGCGAAATCAATATCGCGTTGTCCGATGATGATGATGCGCGCATGAGAGGGAACAGTGGCATTTTTCTCGAGCACTCGGGGGAAGCCGATACGGCTCTTGATGGCGGCATCCACCTCGTGTCGAGTGCCAAGATTGACGTGTCGAAGTCGCTGTACGTCGGCAAGGCAGGCATCGCTGTTAGGACCGGGGAAACAGAATCGGACACAGCCGAGGGCACGACGATACCGATCACGATCCATCTCAAGGGCGGTTTCATTCGTGCGGAGGACACTGACAGTAAGAAACAGTCGGGAAATGGCATCAGAGTCATTCAGTACGCCAAGGGCAAAGTCGACATCACGGTGGACCCGGGGGTGATGATCGGCATGGAAGGCAAATCCATCGGCCGGGCTGGCATTGATGCTACGATTTTTCCCAAGGGCGACGGCAACCTCGTGATCAAGCACTCAGGGCATATATACGCCGACGAGTATGGAATATATGCATCCTTAGCAGATCCTGGCGACACGCCAGCCGGGGGCGACATCACGATTGAGACGGGAGCGGACAGCGTGATTGACACAAGCGGGTATGGGATTGCGGCTTACCTTGAAGAAGACCGCACCGGGACCATCAAGATCAACCACTATGGCAAGATCAAGGCGGGTGCCCAAGCGGGTATTCATGCGCAAGGTGACAAGGCCATATCGATCACGATGGAGGCGGGCAGCCGCATCACGGCGACGGAGATTGGCCTTCGTGCCCTCGCTTACCTTGGCGCCACGGCCACGGTCGAGACCAAGGAAGGCAGCGTGATCACGGCGGACCATCATGGCGTTCAGGTTGACCAAAGAAGCCCGAAGCAAGGAGACCCGGCCATAACAAAGTTTACTGTCACCATCCGCGGCACGGTCATGGGTGGTGCCACCGAATACGCCGGTGTGCACATCTTTAAGAGGGATCTGCCGCCGGATGGAACTCAGGGAGATTCTGGGTATTGGGCAGGAGATCCGACGCCGAGCGGAGTGGGCGGCACGATCGTGATCGGTCCCCGGGCGCATGTGAGCAGTTTCCATGCCCAGCCCGATACTGAATCCGCGAAGAAGGTGGCCATCAAGGTGGATGCCGGTGCGAGCACCGCCACCGCTCCGGTGACCATCATCCTGGAAAAGGACGAGGCGGGTGTTGTGGGTCATGTTGAAGGCCAGATCCTGAACCTCGCGGCGACAGGAAACAGCAAGGGAAAAACGGACGAACCACCCCGCTCGACACTCGAGTTCAAGGTGTCGGGAAGTAAGACGGCTCTGGAACCGGGTGCCCCCGATGCGATCATTTATCGTCGTGGCCAACGGATGGGCGTATATGAACAGGTGTTCAAGGCTAAGCTCGAGGAGCTTGACGATGATAAGGGTTACCAGTTCAAGGATGTTGCGTCGGCTCCGGTCTTGCGTCTGTACAGCCATCGGGCGCGTCTGTATGAGGTGGTGCCGTCGGTGCTTCTGGGTCTGGTGGAGCTGACGCCCTACAGCACGCGCATGGCCATGCCCCGCCGGAGCACCGGCAACGAGGAGGTCATGGTCGAGAGCAGCAAGGGGGAGCATGTGGCGGTGCCGGGTGCCCGCACGGGTGTCTGGGTGCGTCTGGCGGTTCGCGATGGGGAACGGATGGCCGATACATCGACGACCGCAACGGACTTCTGGCGTCAGTCTCTGGCGTGGGATGTGAAGCAGACCGGCTTTGAGGCGGGTCTGGAGGTGCCGACCGATGAGCGTCTGGTGCTGGGCGTGAGTGCCCACTACCGGCAGAGCGAGGCCACCGTCAGGAATGGTGGCACCATGGAAGCGAGCGGCACCGGTGTGGGCGTGTCCCTGACCTGGACGGACGACAGCGGGCTGTATGTGGACGGCCAGTTGAGCTACACCCGGTTCTTTGATATCACGATGGTGTCGGCCAACGGTGCGGTTGGTGCGATCACCTCCACGGGTGGCGGCACCGGTCTGGCGTTCGGTGTGGAAGTCGGCCAGCCGATGAGCATGGGGGGCATGACCGTGATTCCGCGTGGGGGTCTGTCCTGGTCATCGGTGGACATGGATGCCTTTGACGAACCGGCCAGGATCGATGGAGCCGGCCGGGTTGCTCCGGACAAGGAGCAGAGCGTTCAGGGTCGTGTGGGCGTGCTGGCTGAGCTGGGTTCCGGGGAGGCGGACGGTCGGCTGTATGCATCGCTGGATCTGGAGCATGAGTTCTCGTCCAAGCGTGCGGTGATGGTAGCCGGCACCCGGCTGACGACCGAGGTGAAGCCGACCTGGGTGCGTCTGGGCGTCGGCGGGGCGATGTCTCTGGGCGGCCACGACACGACGCTACTGACGGGGGATGCCTTTTATGCGACGGCGGGGAGCGACAACACCGACTTTGGGGGTGGCGTGTCCCTGACCTTCCGCTTCTGATCGGGAGACGGAAGGCCGTCGGGTTGCGTAGCGATGCCGGTTGTCGGCATCGGCGCAGGCCGGCGGCCGGCCCCCGTCAGGAGCGATACAGGATGAAACCGCACGTGACCTTCAGACGCGAGCCAGTGGACTCACCGGGTGTCAAAGGGCTGTCAACATCGCGCCGAGGCAACCTTGGACGGCCTCCGGTCGTGTCGCCTTCGCCGGCCGGGACATGGCCGATGAGACCGTCCGGTCCAACAAGCGACGGCCTCGTGGGGATCACGCTGTCGGAAACCTGAACACCGTGGATCGGAAGGTGCGGCGGGTCAATCATCATCGGGCTTGTCGTGGACGCATCCATGTTCGGCTGTGCCATGCGGACCCGATATGCCGAATGGCTCATGCGCACGACCGGGCAATCCCACCTGTTCCATGATGACGGCCTTCTGGCGTGATCATCGGTCGGGGCACCGGCGACCCCATTGTCCAAGCCCGACCCAAGGCGACCACCTGGCATGAATCCGACAGACGGCCGTTTCTGCGCCTTGCCGAACTGACGTTGACACCGCCCCTGTTGCAGGAGCGGGCCTTGGAGCTTCTTGGCGTATGTATTGCCTAAAACCCGTTCAGCTTGACGTCATCCCAAAGTGAAGCTTGTACTTGTTCTGGCAAGGTTGCAAAAAAACCAGTTCCGGAAGTTCAGTGTAACGGTGGACAGGAATATTTAGTTCGGACGGGATTATATGCCTGATGGTCTACGGATTGCGTCTAAAATCAACGGACGACCCGGCTTGACGGAATTGGACCGTACTTTACGTTCTTCAATATCTACCAAACAGGAGATCGGAGCAGTGAAATGCGTATGGAAGAGAGACAAACCAGTACGTCATCAGCACTGGGAACACGTTAACCCTCCTCTTCAAATAATGTGCGAAATCCACTCCAAGCGCTCGTTTAAGTTGAGGCTACCTTACCGTTGTGATTGTTCCAATCCTTATTCGGAGAATATGTCTGACCTGCTAGGTGCCTCTTCGTTTCTCAAGACAATCCAGTGTGGTCCGTACGAAAGCAACTCTGTCAGACTTTTAAGGTTGCAACCTTCAGTTCTTTAGCAATATACAGATATGTGATGCCTCAGGGTACGTTTGAGCGCAGGAGTTTGTTGGCACTGCTTACTTCATGTAGAGCACTCTGGCAATGGATATTGGTAGTCGTCATGGATTCGGCTGAAGTGGACTGATATGACCATTTGGCTTCCCGGTATCACTCTCTCACTGATTACCACCGGGGTGTTGGTGTTTTTCTTGTACCGTCATCAATCCTCCGACTCACGGGAACGCAACAAGGAGATCGACATTTATCTCAAGCAGTTCAATGAACTTGCCACAGAACGGGAAAAAGGAATTATCGACGCTGACGAGGAAGCCAAGATCAAGACTGAACTCGGCCGAAAGATCTTGACCTGCAATCATAAATTGGCTCAGCAACCAGACCCAAAGATGCTGTCTCCCAAAAGTACGCTTGCCCTGGCAGTTGGCTTGGGCTTTTTCCTTATTCTCGGCACGCAATTAATCCACACAAAGATCGGTCACCCTGGGTATCCCGATCAGCCCATAAAGGTTCGCTTGGAAGAAACCGAAGCCTCAATTAACTCCAGGATGTCTACAGCCAGAATGTTTGAAGTCATGACTGGAAAAAGCTGGAATGCGGAGATCAAGAAAGCGGATGAGATGCTCAACCAATGGGCTGAACTGAAGGCGGAAGATTCAAGTGGATACGTCGCCTTGTTACGACAGAGTTTTGAAGACAGCTTCGAACGGCAGAACTTTGCCCAGGCTAGCCATTACAAGAGGGAACTGATCTCACTTTTGGGCAACGAGGCCTCTGTTCAGGATTATCTGGGCTTGGCCAATGCCATGGTTTTGGCTACCAACCTGTACATTACTCCTGAAGGTGAGGAGGTCATCAGCAAAGTACTGACTCTGGACGAAAACAACTACACGGCCAATTTTTATTTGGGGCTAATGTTCAGTCAGGTCGGACGACCAGACCAGACATTTGAAATCTGGAACAGCCTGCTGAGTAAGCAACCGAATACTCAAAACATTTGGAAATACTACATTCAGACCAATTTGAATGGCATGGCGGCAAGAGCCGGTCTTCAGTAATGAATAAAGTCAGTTGAAACCGGACTATCTTTTGCCGCATCTCAAGGGAGACTGCACAGAACGAATGACGGCACTTCGATATTCCATGGCGCTGGCGTTCCAATCCGGGATATCAGATACTGCAAATTGTTTGGGATCGCCATGAGCAACTTTCAACTAGCCCACCAGAACATTCCCGTTGAAAACATGTCTGAGTTCGTTCGAAGAGTCGCTGATAGTCGGTCTCTGGCTGGACTGGATGTCGGCTCAAAGACAATTGGTGTTGGTGTTTCGGATACAAGTCGTATCGTTTCAACGCCCTATACAACAATTGCTCGCAAGAAGTTTTCCAGTGATGTTCAACAATTGCTTGCCTTCGAAAGGGAATGGTACATAGGAGGATACATCATCGGACTGCCCAAAAACATGGATGGATCATCGGGGCCCAAGGTCCAGTCCATTCGAGCTTTCGCCTATAACTTGTGTCGTCACACTGAACTGCCAGTGACCTTCTGGGATGAAAGATTGTCAACTGTTGCCGCGGAGAGATATCTGCTCGAATCGAATACCTCCCGTCGCAAAAGAGCCCAAAAAATTGATAGTATCGCAGCATCCGTCATTCTTCAAAATGCCTTGGACTATCTGAACAATGTTAGAGCGTCAAAGTGAGCAAAAGAAAAGTTTGGCAGCGCGATGAACCGGACAGCCCATGTCAGGACATCTGCTTGATTCACCCTGATGCCAAGATTTGCATCGGCTGCTATCGAACTCCGGAAGAGATCAGCCGCTGGGGCAAATACTCGCCTGAAAAGAGACAGTCCCTCATCCGGCAACTGCCCGAAAGAAGTCAGCGTGTCAAAGGGCGCCGTGGTGGCCGGACGGGGAGAAAGAGCCGAGCCCGCTCGAACTGAATTTCTTGAGTTCAGTTGCAAGCGTGAAACGACTTGATCTGTTGCAGCGTAGCGCGTATCCCTTCCACCCCATTGCAATCCATGAACTGCTGCGAAGAGAGATTTCGTCGCCATATCTTGGCCCCTTGTCGACCGGTGAACAAGCCTAGCATATGTCGCGTTATTCGTCTGATTGGTGTTCCTCGTTCGACTTCCTGTGCCATGTAGCGAATCATTTTGTATATAACGGCATCAAGAGTGTCCGGGTTGGGGGAAGAAAAAATTCTGTGATCGGCTTCCAGCAACAGGTTGACGGGGTCACGGTAGGCGGCTCGACCCACCATGACTCCACTTATTCCTCTGTTCAGGTGTGATTTAACCTGGTCCAAATCGTCGATCCCCCCGTTAATGCATATCGTCAGATCAGGGAACATGCTTTTCATCGCATGCACCAACTCATAGTCCAGTGGTGGCACTGTCCTGTTCTCTTTCGGACTCAAGCCATTGAGGTATGCCTTCCTGGCATGGACAATTACTCTCTTTATTCCTGTCTCTTCCATTCTGGCAACAAGGTCAGGCAATACCTTGCAAGGATTATCATCATCGACTCCGATACGACATTTGACGGTTATTTCAGTTCCGTTGGCTACATCTTGCATCGCCTTGATACAGTCCATGGCCAGATCCGGCAATGTTATCAGCTTTGCTCCGAAGCAGGCGTTAGCCACTCGGTCTGAAGGGCAACCCATGTTCAAGTTTATCTCATCAAAGCCGAACCGATTGGCTATGTCTACCGCTTGAGCCAATTCAGTCGGGTTTGACCCCCCTAGTTGCAAAGCCAAGGGATGTTCTTGGGGATGATATGCCAAGTGCCTGTCCACATTCCCGTGGATCAAGGCGGTGGCAGCAACCATTTCCGTGTACAACAATGAATGTCTGGAGAGCAATCTGAACAGATAGCGACAATGACGGTCTGTCCAGTCCATCATCGGGGCCACTGACAGGGTATAGGACGGAAGGAGGAAATGGGAGTCAGGCGGCATGAGCTGTATTCCTGAAGTTACGGAATCATCCAGTGTCCCGGTGCTGTCATTGTCTGCTTCGATGAAGCTGGATCCGCCAGAATTCCAAGATGCTGCGTACCATAAATCCATAAATGGATCTTAAACTTGATTGTTGCAATGCGGAGTTTCCAGTGGTATAAGTCATTCGACAGTCGGGAATCATGGAGTTTGGATTCATGATGGATGAGAGCCTTTTCGGAGTCCGCGACAAGCGTGGACATTGGCGACCCTTCAGGCGAGTCAAGTACCCGCCGTTGTTCACTTGGCCCGTCAGGATTCGTCCCCTTTTGGCGTGGATATTTCGCTGGAATGGCTACATTTACCCGTACAACCTGCTGTATGCTGTCGTAGGCATCCTGGTTTGGACCTACCTGACCCCCGACCTGTCAACGATGCAGTCATTTGGCTTCGACTGGGTTCTTTTCATCCTGCTCAGAAATGCCGGCATCATGACCCTTTGGTACGGCCTGTTTCATCTGCGTCTATACATTGTCAAGGGCCAGGGAACCGCGTTCAAATATAACCCCAAATGGCCGGAAACCGACAGTTCCGGTTTTCTGTTTCGAAATCAAACCATCGACAATCTGATCTGGTGCTACTTCAGTGCCTTGCCTCTGTGGACTGCATATGAAGCGGCAACCCTTTGGATGATGGCAAACGGATTTATTCCTGTTTTGGCCTTCACCGAGAATCCGGTGCTGTTTGTTGCACTATTTTTTGCCATTCCACTGTTCAGAGAAGTTCATTTTTACTTTATCCACCGACTGATCCACTGGCCTCCACTCTATCGTGCCTGCCACAAGGTTCATCATGCCAACTCCAATCCAGGTCCTTGGTCGGGATTGTCCATGCATCCCGGAGAACATCTTATTTATTTTTCAAGTGTCCTGTTGCATTGGATTGTTCCCTCGAACCCGGTACATGTCGTATTCCATATGGTTCACCTGACCATGTCACCACCTGTGACTCATTCGGGATTTGAAAAGGTCGTTCTGGATGATGGCAAGGCTGTCGACACCAATGCATTGGCTCACTACCTTCACCACAAGTATTTTGAAGTGAACTATTCTGATGGAGCCGTGCCACTTGACAAGTGGTTCGGATCGTTTCATGACGGGTCGCCGGAGGGCGACAAGCTGGTCCAGCAAAGGTTAAGACACCTCAAGGCTCGATCCGTAAAATAGCGACGATTCTCAATATCTTGGTTAACCGCTCCACCTGTTGCCTGAATAACTGGTTTTGAAGGCTGGGGGGGGGGACGACTTTGTAGGGTTGAAACGTTGTCATTGGCAGGCTCTGGGAGCCAAGACACCAATTGTTGTCCGTTCCGTCTTGGAACTTGCTACCGGTGCAGCGTTGCTGTCGTCAGATTGCCATGTTTCTGAAATGAAGCCAACATCCATCAGTTTTCATGGGAAACCGGCTCGAAATCAACCATGTCACGTGCTGTTCGGGCAATGAAAAGCCCGACGATTCGAGTTTGCGGGAATCGCTTTGTTAAGATTGACTTTGCGGCTCGAAAATGTGCACCCGTTGTCAGGACGTCATCGACGATGACAATTCGTTCTTGAACGGGCATAATGCACTGCTTGTCATCAACACGATATAGATTTTCGATCTGCTCAGGACGCATCCGCTCTTCTTTAACATGAACCGATTCTGTACTCGCGATCTGAACAATGAGTTCGCGGATATCAAGAGGTGGAGTGGGACGAATGGAATTTAGCATCCGTACCATTCGGTCATCGTAAAGGGGATCATCTTTTGCCTTTGATGGTGGAATCGGCACAAAGGTCAGGCGGTCCAGAACTTTCAGCAGGGCAGATTTAAACGCGGTTGCAGTCTCTCGAATAGCCTTCTCTTTGTATTTCCACTCCGGCAATCCACGACGGTCCGTCGGTTTCTTGAAGTTTATTATCAGTTGATTGGTCGTACTGTGCCTGTACCCCTCACCGGCACTATATTCACCGAAAAAGCAACACGCATCGTCATCATTCAGATACCAATGGTCTTGACGTGTCAGTTGGTCGATCTCAGTCAGACGATGTGGAAAGGTATTGGCAGATTTCATCATAATCCTTGACACGTAAGGCACCTTTATTGGCAAGCCTGTCGGGCCACCTGAGGCGCTGATCTTGGAAGCAACTGTCAAGAATGAACAGCTTGCGGCCCTGTTCAAGTGCCGCGCGGGCTTGAATGAGTGTACCCGATGTCTCCCCGGCCTCCACGATTATGGTGGCTTCGGTGAGAGCCGACATGGTTTTGTTCCGTTCTGGAAAGAACAGGCGATTCTGCCGATAATCCTGAGATTCGTAGCGTATGACTGGCACTTGGCTGATGACCAAAAAGTGTTCGGCGATCTGACTTTGCAACTCGGCGTTCTCTTTCGGATAGACATGTGACAATGGGGTACCTACGACTGCGATCGTCCGCCCGTTCTCCTCCATAGCGGTTTCATGAGCCATGCGGTCAACTCCAGCCGCCAAACCGGAGACAACTGTGAAGCCGTCCTGCACCAAATCGCTTACCAATCGTCTGGTATAGGCAAGTCCTTGTTGCGACGGCTTACGGGTGCCGACCACGGCAACCGAGCGCGAAGCCGTCAGGTCCCACCAACCTTGATAGTAGAAGCATTCGATAGGATGTGCCGCATCACGGAGTTTATCGGGATACTCGGCTGAGCCGTGAACCCGCACCCCAAACCGCCCAACTCCGGCTTCTTCAAACTTCTGCTTGACGCGGTCGGCATACTCATAGGCACGGTCGACGGAAACGAAATCTGACGGAAGGCTGTCGGGGTAGCGGGCAAACCGTTGAGACAAGGACCTGAACGTTGTCTTCGGTTCTGTCCACAAGACTTCGTATGCCCCCATCTCCAAAAATGGAGAAACCGCCAGACTTTCAAAATCCGGTCGGCCAAGTGGGAGTTCTGCCGTCATCCCTTGCACCTTTATAGCTGGTCTTGGCCTTCCAAGGCCAACCCTTCTCTTTCCAACACCAAAAAAGGGGAATTATACGCCTGTTCACCTAAAATATTACGGAATGCACTGGAGGCGAGTACCGGAATTGAACCGGTGTACACGGTTTTGCAGACCGCTGCGTAACCACTCCGCCAACTCGCCTTATCTCCTGTCAGTTACAATATAGCGTAAGTGTACCAGATTAACAGGTTTTCTCCACTCGTACTGCAAAAGCCTATACCCAGTCCGGATCGCTCAAGCCGAGTTTACGACAATATGACGTAACCGTATTGGCCAGCAGGCAGGCGATTGTCATGGGACCGACTCCTCCGGGAACAGGAGTTATGGCCCCGGCAACCGTCGCAGCTTTTTCAAAGTTTACATCTCCGACCAGTTTTGGCTTGGCATCGGCTGCATCGGAAGGGTTGATTCGGTTTATTCCGACATCAATCACTGTCGCTCCCGGCTTGACCCAATCACCATCAATAAAATGGGGTCTGCCGACTGCCGCAATGAGTATATCGGCCTGTCGGCATACTTCAGGCAATTCTCTTGTGCGGCTGTGCGCAACAGTTACCGTGCAATTTTCCTTCAAGAGGAGCTGTGCCAGGGGCTTGCCGACAATGTTTGATCGTCCGACAACCAGGGCGTTCATGCCTGAAAGTTTCTTGTGGTAGTCCAAAAGCATCAGCAAACAGCCGAGAGGGGTACACGGTATCATTGACTTTTGCCCGGTGGCTAGCAACCCTACATTGGAAATGTGAAAACCGTCGACATCCTTCTCGGGGGAAATGGCATTGATTATCTTGTTGGAATCAATGTGCTTGGGCAACGGAAGCTGTACCAATATGCCATGAACCGACTGATCGCTGTTGATTTGACCGATCAGGTTCAAGAGTTCTTCCTCCGGAACGTTCTTGTCGAGGACGTACTTATGGGACTGCATTCCGACTTCGGAAGTCTGTCTGGACTTGTTTCGTACGTAGACCTCACTGGCCGGATCTTCACCAACAAGTATGACAGCGAGGCCGGGAGCAATTCCATTGACCCGCTTAAGTTCGTCAACTCGGTTTGCGACCTTGCGTCTGAGAGTGGCGGCAAACGACTTCCCGTCAATGATATGAGCTGTCATGCTGCGTCCTTCAATTAATTCAGTGATTAAGAATGCCTAAGCATGAGGCCACCTGTCCTGCATTGGCACGAACACCTTGACCCGGTCACCAACGAATATCAAACCCTCTCGCTCAACCCAGGCGGTGACTCCCCTGCGATTCCGTGCTGCACTCTTGAAGGCTTTTCCCTTGCCTCGGTTTTCCTTCTCGATTTCACGGGCTGGAAAATTGCATGGGAGATTGATCATGTCAATGGTCACGGTTGCTCCCGAGGCAAACTGGAGACGGGTGGATGGAGGTATTAGCGTAAAATCTGGAATCCCTCGAACAACCAGATTGGCACCCAGCAATTCCGGGACAATCCGCTCCATTTCCATCTCATCAGCAATCAAATCCAAGTCTTCCAGCGAAACAATGGAAAGCTGCCGAACATTTCGAATGGGCGTGTCCTCAGGGTAAAGGTCCTTGACCCGAACGCAAGCCGGTCTTGTCAGCCCATGATGGGAGTCCCCTTCCAGTCCTCCATATGTGAGCCGAGCTTGCGTCTGGGTACTGGACCGGATTGAGGCGGTAGGGTTTGACACCTTGCCAATCCATTCCAGCGAGGCAGGCGAATTGAATTCAGTAAAAATACTCACGGAACCCTTCAATCAAAACCATATGGAATCCCCTTCACAGACTCGCAATTTGCATGCGGCATGGTAAAACAGATTTTTTTACTTAGTAGGTCGGCAGGCCCCTGAAAGTCAAGACAGTGTTTGTTCATGCCGCGATACCGCCAATTCACGCCATTGACGGAACCGAACTCCTCAGCGGGTGAGTTGTACCGGCGGCAGGCGTCCTACTTTTTCTTGACCTTGGGAACGATTGAGGATTGTGATGCCGCCGATGGCAATGGCAACACCTTTCGACTGTCGTTCTTTGGCGATTGCTCTTGGTCTGGAGGCTGTGGTTTATCACCCGCAATCACGTGGGTTATTTCTTCGCCGGTGAGGGTTTCATATTCAAGCAGTCCCTGCGCAAGCCGTTCGAGATCCTGCCTCTTGTCGGTCAGTATCCGCTTCGCCTGCACATAGCCCTCATCAACAATGCGCCTGACTTCCTCATCGATGAGTTCTTGGGTTTCAGGACTGACGCTGCGACCGGACGCGACCGGACCCAGATAGGTATCCTGTTCAGTCGAATAGTCAATGCGTCCCAGCTTGTCTGACATTCCATAGCGAGTGACCATGTCTTTCGCCAGTTGAGTCGCCTGCTTGATGTCGGATGCCGCCCCGGACGTGATATTGTCATCGCCGAACACGATCTCTTCGGCTACTCGTCCTCCCATCGCCATGGCAATCATGGACTGAAATTTTGTGACTGTCACCGTCAACTGGTCGCGTTCGGGCAAGCTGAGAACCAGTCCCAAAGCTCTCCCTCTGGGAATGATGGTGGCCTTGTGAATCGGATCGTGCTGTGGCACATTGAGACCGACAATCGCATGGCCGGCTTCGTGATAGGCGGTCAATTCCCGTTCTTCCTTGGTCATGATCATCGAACGCCGCTCTGTCCCCATGAGAATCTTGTCCTTGGCATTCTCAAAATCAACCATGGTTACAAAGTCTCGCCGCACTCTGGCCGCTATCAGGGCCGCTTCATTGACTAGATTCGCCAAGTCGGCACCCGAAAAACCAGGGGTTCCGCGTGCGATCGTCTGCAGGTTCACATCACTTCCGAGGGCAACCTTGCGGGCATGAACTTGCAAAATTTTTTCTCTGCCAACCAGATCAGGCGTCGGCACGACGACCTGACGATCAAACCGGCCGGGCCGCAACAGTGCCTTGTCGAGTACATCCGGACGATTGGTCGCTGCTATGATGACGACTCCGTCATTGGCTTCAAACCCGTCCATCTCGACCAGCAACTGGTTCAGAGTCTGCTCACGCTCATCATTGCCCCCGCCGATACCAATCCCGCGGGAACGACCAACGGCATCAATCTCGTCAATGAACACGATGCACGGCGCATTCTTCTTGGCTTGAGTGAACATGTCTCGCACCCGCGATGCGCCCACCCCCACAAACATCTCGACAAAGTCCGAGCCGGAAATGGAATAAAAGGGAACATTGGCTTCGCCGGCGATGGCCTTGGCCAGCATGGTCTTCCCTGTTCCCGGCGATCCAATCAGCAAGGCACCTTTGGGAATTTTTCCTCCCAAGCGAGAAAAAACATTCGGATTCTTCAGAAAATCGACGATTTCCTCGAGTTCTTCCTTGGCTTCGTCGATACCGGCAACATCGTCAAAGGAGACCTGAGTTCGATCTTCGGTCAGAAGCCTGGCTCGGGACTTGCCATAGCCGAATATGCCGCCCATCCCTTGTGACTGCTTCCGCTGAAGATAATACATCAACAGCAAGAACAACAATCCCAGTATCAGACCGTTCATGACTTATCCACCCTGATCGATGCTCCTCCCGATTCGCGCATTCCAACCCTGTCCTGTCGATCCTCTGAACAGGAACGGGGTTCGGCGGTCACTGGAGCGACTCATCACTGGCATTGTCCCGAGCCATCTTTTCTTCTTGCCGCGGACGGCGGCTCGTTGTCGGCACCGTAAAGATTCGTTTTTGATCGGCTGGAGGCGGATCATCATCCTTGGTCAAGGGCTCGCCCTTCAGCACCTTCTCAATATCCTTGCCGGTCAAGGTTTCATATTCAAGCAAGCCTTGCGCCAACCGTTCCAGATCATCCCGCTTCTCAATCAGGATGGCCTTGGCGGTGTTGTATCCCTCTTCCACAATCTTGCGAACTTCAGCATCTATGATCTCCAACGTGTCCTGACTAGTGTTCGCCTGCGTCGAATACGGCCCAAGAAATGACTGTTGCTCGTTGGCATAATCAATATTTCCCAGCTTTTCCGACATCCCGAACTGCGTGACCATCGCCCGGGCAATGCGCGTTACCTGCTTGATGTCGGAGGCCGCTCCGGAAGTTACATTTTCGGGGCCGAAAACCAGTTCCTCAGCCACCTTTCCACCCATGGCCATCGCAATCTTGGATCTGTATTTCGTAATGTTGACGGACAACTGGTCGCGCTCAGGCAGGGCCAGAACCAATCCGAGCGCCCGTCCTCTTGGTATGATCGTGGCCTTGTGAATCGGATCATGCTGCGGGACGTTCATGCCGACAACGGCGTGACCGGCTTCGTGGTACGCTGTGAGTTTCTTTTCATCTTCTGTCATGACCATTGATCGCCGTTCAGCCCCCATCATGACCTTGTCCTTTGAGTTTTCAAAATCGAGCATCGTGACAAAACGCCGGCCAACACGAGCGGCAAGAAGGGCCGCTTCATTGACCAGATTGGCCAGATCGGCACCAGAAAAACCCGGTGTGCCTCGTGCAATGGTACGAAAGTCGACATCCGGACCCAGCTTGATGTTTCGGGCATGAACTTCCAGTATCTTCTCCCGCCCCGCAATGTCCGGATTGGGAACGTGAACCTGTCGATCAAATCGGCCGGGGCGCAACAGTGCCGGATCAAGGACGTCGGGACGGTTCGTTGCTGCAATTATGATTACGCCTTCATTCGCCTCAAACCCGTCCATTTCGACCAGCAACTGGTTCAGGGTCTGCTCGCGCTCATCGTTGCCACCCCCGTAGCCAACCCCGCGTGATCGCCCGACAGCATCAATCTCGTCAATGAATACGATGCACGGCGAGCTTTTCTTGGACTGTTCAAACATGTCCCGAACTCGTGAGGCACCGACACCGACAAACATCTCGACAAAGTCCGATCCAGAAATCGAAAAGAAAGGAACTCCGGCTTCGCCGGCAATGGCTCGGGCCAAGAGAGTTTTACCTGTTCCGGGTGGCCCCACCAGCAAAGCCCCTTTCGGAATTTTTCCCCCGAGCCGGGAAAACTTGGCCGGGTCGCGCAGGAACTCGACGATCTCCTCAAGCTCCTCCTTGGCCTCATCGATTCCTGCCACGTCCAGAAAGGTCACCTTGCCCTGACGCTCCGTCAACAACTTGGCCTTTGACTTGCCAAATCCCATCGCGCCGCCCCGGCCACCACCCTGCAAGCGATTCATCAGGAACAACCAGAAGGCTATCAGAAGAATGATGGGCAGAAACGGACCAACGAACGACATGAAACCGCTGGGCTCTTGCGGCTCAACCTCGACAGCCACATCGTTTTCAAGAAGATATCCAGACAGATCATACCCGCCCGGGGCAATGGTCTTGATTCGTTCGCCTGATGTCGTGGCGGCGTGAACTTTTTCGCCATCAATGATGACGGCACTGATTTCCTCTTCATCGACGAGTTGTATGAAGCCTGAAAACGGAACGGTCCTGACGGCGTTGACTCGCTGCCCATTGGTGAACAGGTTGAACAGGGCCACGACAAGGACGATTAGGGCACCCCAGAACACTAAATTCTTGACATTGCCAAGCGGGTTGGGCTTCTTCGACATTAGGGCAGCGATCCTGACATCAGACAATTACGTATACGTAAGCTCTTGCATTAGACCTAGTATGAAAACCGATTGTTTCAATTGGCCTTCAGGAATTGCATGAATGACTCCTTGCTTGGAGCACGGCTAGGCACATTGTCTATCCTTTCGGTCCATCGCTCGTGCGTTGAATCAGACAGGCTAGCCGAGTTGGGGGTATGACGCCGGTCGGGTCGAATGGCAAGATCATCGGCCGAAGTGACTTTGACACAAAAAAATGAAACCGTTCCACTTCCCAGCTGCCTCGCGCTTTTCAGGCAATTGCGGACCGCCTTTCCTCTGCGCGGCCTTGTCTCGCCCCCCAAGAACTGAATCAGCTTCGACAGCAGCTTGACCTGAATTTCGTCGTGCAGTTCCCAAAACGAAGCGGCAATGACAATCTCGCCTGTTTCTGGCACCGAAACAAGCTCGTCTGCAGCCGTCCTGACCACGTCATCGATAACCCGCTTCGACCTTTGCATGTTTGTGGCAATGGTTGCCAAAGCTTCGACTGTTATGCCGGCCTGTTCAAAAACAGGAATGACGTTTCTGATCTTGATCCGATCATACTGAGCCTCTTGGTTGGTCGGATCATCGACCCACGTGCGGCCGCACTCGATCAGAAAATTCCTCAGCTGTTGCCGCTGGATGTCTAGCAGCGGCCGAAGCCAAGTGACACCGTGTCGAACAACCGTTTCAGGCATTCCCGACAAACCATCCACTCCTGCCTTCCGAGACAGCTGCATAAGGACCGTTTCGGCCTGATCATTCAGCGTATGCCCCAGGCAAACCGTATCAATGCCTCGGGACATGGCCCATTCACCCATAAGTCTGTAGCGCCCCTCTCGAGCCGATTGAGGAATGTTGCCAGTGACTTGATCAGCATTCCAAACCAGCGTGGTGTGAGGCAGTCCAAGTTCGCTGGCGAGCGTGCTGACAAACTTGCACTCATCCTTGGCTTCAGGTCGCAATTGATGATCAACGCTTACGACGTTCAGTTCCGTTCCTGAACCCTGGGCCCAGGAATGGGCAAGCAAGAGAAGAGCCGAAGAATCACTTCCTCCCGACACGGCCACGGCAAGCCGGTTGGCAGCAGAATTGAAAAGTCGGTCAATTGAGGTGATGGCGCGGTCAATTGACAGGGAGTTCATTGCACTTCAAGCGGTCGAGGTAATTCAGGGAGTTCTCGGCTTCGATTGAGTTTGGGAACGTATCAATGAGATTCTGAAACATCTGACAGCTTTCGTCAATTCTTTCCCATTCGGCCAGCACTTGTCCCAAACGATACAGGATCGATGGAGCCAGCGGACCAGTATTGTCGATCAGAAAACTTTCCAAAAAGGCTTTGCTGGCTTGTTGCCACTGACCCAGCTTGGCAAACCCTTCACCCTGATAGAAGTACACTTCAGCAATGCGGATGCTGTTCGGATATCGGTCAATGAATTCGGCAAAAAGTGCATTTGCCGCCTCAAACTCGTCAGTGACGAAATGCTCCAACGCCTGATTGAACAAGACGTCTTCGTCTGTCATTCCAAAGGAAGGAATCCTGGCTTCCGGTTCTTCGGTATTGTCCGTGACCGTCGTGTCGAGAGCATCTTCGCTCTGCAAGGATGTTCCAGTCTCAAGCCTTCGCAGCCGCTCCCGGAGATCCTCGATTTTAACCTTTGAAGCGGCAACTTCCTGATTAATGCGGCGCTCTATTTCACTGATTGCTCTGAGATGCGAGCGCAGTTCCAATTCAATCTGATCGATGCGTTGGAGCACCGATCCCGTGTTGGGTTTTGAATCGCCAAGCCGATCATTCTCACTTTGAACCAGTTCCCATCTCAAGACCTGCAGGTTAAAGTCAAGGTTTTGTATCTCAATTCTGATATCGGCCAGTCTGGCTTTTCCACCCAAGGCCGTCGCTTCGGCCTCTTGAGCCGGCGAAAGCGCTGGCATCAGCATCAACACAAACGCCAGGATGAACAATATGCAACGCAAACTCAAGCCTGACAATCTATGTTCCTGTTGCCTCGGACACTATCGTTTTGGCCCTTCTGTTTTTCGACCAGCACGTCTCTTCCGAACACGCCGCAAATGGCCGTTCCTTGCCGTAACTGACAACTGTCAGGCGACTGTCATCAACACCGTTCTGAACCAGGAATGAGCGGACGGCCTCAGCCCGGCGAGCTCCAAGGGCCAGATTGTATTCACGTGTCCCTCTTTCATCCGCATGTCCTTCGACCACAGCAACGTAATTCGGGTTCTGGACCATCCAATTGGCCTGTTCCGTGAGCGTGGTCACCGCTTCTTCGGACAGGTCGCTCTGATCGAGTTCGAAGAAGATTTGATCGCCAATCTGGTAGTCAAAATAGTCCTTGGAATAAATCTGATCATTGAATCCTGCCTGCTCAATCGTATCGTCGGTTGCGGCAGCCGGGTCGGGTTCGGGAGTCGGGATGTAGGGAGTCGGTACGGCTCCACCACGCGTAGCATTCTCTCCGCAACCTGCCAGTACAGCCAGTCCCGTCACAACAACCAAAATTCTACATAAATTCATTTCCTGCTCCAACACTCGATAATTGTTCTAGTTCCTCAGGGGTGACCACGATGGATCAGAGGCAAAATCTCGTGTGCGGACTTGCCTGAGATTCCTTCCTGTCAAATCGACCGAAAACAGTGACGGACCCCCGTTGGCACCCGGACTGTCGCGGAAAAACATCAGTACACGGCCATTCGGCGACCACGTCGGCCCCTCATCCAGGAACGACTCCGACAACAGACGTTCTTCGGTCCCGTCGGTCCGCATGACGCCGATGTGAAACCTGTTGCCGCGTTTTTTGGTGAAGGCTATATGCGAGCCACCAGGAGACCAGACGGGAGTTCCGTAGCTCCCACCGCCAAAACTGATACGCACTGGATTGCGGGTACCCAGTCTCAAGACGTAGATCTGAGGTGACCCCTCCCGATCCGATTCAAAAACAATGCTTCGACCATCCGGTGAGTAGCTTGGAGCCGTGTCAATCGCCCGGCTCGTAGTCAGTCTCGCCACGTTGCCGCTGTTCAGATCAATCTCATAAATGTCCGTGTTGCCCCGTGTGTCGCGAGACAGGATTACCTTGTCTCCGGCAGGCGAGAAGCGCGGTGAAAATGTCATGTCGGCCGTGGCCAGCACCCTCTTGCTGTTCCCGGTCTGTATGTCATGCCTGTAGACAGTTGGCTTGCCGGTCTTGTAGGACGTATAGATCAACTCATTCCCGTCCGGTGAGAAGCGAGGCGCAAGGACAATGGACTGCCCATCTGTCAAGTGTCTGACATTCGTGCCATCGTATTCCATGATCGCGATGCGCTTGCTCCGACTCACTTTGGGTCCGGATTCTGAGACGAATGCCACCAAGGTATCGAAATAGCCCGCTTCACCAGTCAGCCGGCTGTAAATCTGATCGGAAATCTTGTGTGCCATCCGGCGCCAGTCTTTCGCTTGTCCTCGATAGCTTACGCCTCTGCCTATGCGCGCCTGACCAAAGACGTCATGCAGATAGAAACGAACCCTTATGCTGCCATCATTGGCTTCGACCGAACCCGTGAGCAGTATTTCGACATTGATGGCTTTCCAGTCCGAGAACTGGACCGGCGAATTGAAATTCGTGATTCGCCCAATGTGAGCGTCCTGGTCGACAATCTTGAACAATCCCGTGTTGCGCAGATTGGCGATGATCAGGTTGGTAATGTCTCTGGCGTAGATTCGGGCTTCAGGATTTTCAGCAATGAAAGACGGTACGGCTACGGGTAACGGTTCAATGACTCCTTCGGTAATTTCAAGTCGCAACGGCTCGTCGTCGCTTTGGGCATAAAGCGGCCCCAAACTGAAAATCAGCAGGGGAAGCAAGATCAGGCGGCTCAAACTCTCTCTCATTCTATCTCGCCCTCATGTTTTCCGGGTCGAACGTGATCTGGACCACTTTCCACTGGTCGTACTTTTCCAAAGGCAGGTCGTGGCCGTTCTCAAGACCTTTGGTGATCGCCCTTCGGCCAGCTTCGAATGCCGTGTCAGCTGCAGCTTGGCTTCCCCCAGAGTAACTTTTGAGCGCAATGTCAAACGGCTTGCCGTTTTGGTCCATTCTGAACTCGACACTGATCGTAACCCGCATGGCTTCCGAAGACATGCTACCCAGATTCCATGCATTCTGGATTTTGCTGACAAGCCGACTCTTTTCCTGACTAGTCAAGGCTTTTCGAACGAACGCCTTGGTCGAGATCGTGGTCAGTTCATTGACCTCGGCAATCATTTGTGCGATTTCGTTGTCCCCATTCAAGTTTGGAGCGCGAAGGTTTGCCGGACGAGTCAACGGCGCTCCATACATGACCATTTTCTCCAGAGTTGAACTCTGGCTCGACGGAGCGGCCACTTCATCGGCCTTGTTCGCTTCGGTACTGATGACAGGAATTGATGCCGCCTTTGCCGTTGGCTTGGGAGCCAGCATTTTGACGACATCCGGCTTGGGAGCCATAACTTCCTTGATGGCCATCTGGTTGTGGTCTGCAATCCTCACATCCGGTCGGGGTTCCGGATTGAATTCAGTCGTGACCCGATTGATTTCAGGCATCTTGAATTCTTTTGCCACAGGGAGTGACAGAGCTTGATCGACAGCCGAATTCTGTGGTGAAATGGACGGGGCATCAACATTGACTTCAGGGAGCTTGATTCCGGTGGGTTTGGACAAACTTGCATCTTGGATTGACGGTGTCATGATCGGCGCAGGGAATTCAAGTTCCGGATTCAGATCCGCGACTTTGGCATCTACAGGGCGAGCCCAGGGAACTTCAGGCACATTTTCAGCCGAGGCCATCTCAAACACTTCGGGTATCGGGGTAGTCTGAGTCACAAATTCCTGTTCGGAAATAATGTCTACATCGATTTCCAGAACATTCATATCCGGTGCCGCCGGTGCATTGTACACACCCACACTTGACGCCGCTACAACCAGCGCGACGTGGCCGACAACCGATACAGTAAGCCCGACCTTCACTTACTTCCCGCTCATTCAACTTCCATCCAACGACGGACCTCCTCCGTCGGTCACCAGAGATATATTCCTGAAGCCGGCTTTGTTAAGGGCTCCCATGATTTGCATGATGACTTCATACCTGGCCTCCTTGTCTCCCCTGAGATATATCTTGTCCGAGGTTCTTTCGGTCATGATGCTCCTGAGCTTGCCAATCAGCTCATCTTTCGGGTACTCGACCTTGTTGATGGAGATTTCCCCAGTTGCAGTGACCGAGACAGTCAGAGGTTCTTCCCCTTCGTCGACAAGCGGTGCCGCCGCCGTTTCAGGAAGGTTGATTTCAACACCGACCGTCAGCAATGGCGCGGCTACGATAAAGATGATCAGCAAGACCAGCACGACATCGACAAAGGGAGTGATGTTGATTTCAGACATTGGCTTGTGAATGATGTTTCTCTTTCGTCGTGCCGTCCGACCTGATTTGTTGATCGACAGAGCCATGTTAGTCACTCGCCACTTTCATTTGTTCGATTTCCCGGGACACTATGCTTGAAAACTGGTCGGCGAATTCGTCAAACCGCGCGGCAAGATCATTCGCCTTGACCGACAGGCTGTTGTAGAAAATAACCGCGGGTATGGCTGCAAACAAACCCAGAGCTGTCGCCGCAAGCGCCTCACCTATTCCCGGTGCGATGACAGCCAGATTCGTGTTTTCCTGAATCCCGATTTCCCGAAACACGGTCATGATGCCCCAGACAGTGCCAAACAATCCGACGAAAGGAGCTGTCGAGCCAACCGTAGCCAAAAAATCCAGCCCTCTTGAGAGATGATGAACTTCAGTATTGACCGCCGCGCTCATGGACCGGTCCACACGCATGGACACTCCTTCAGTCTTACTCTGAGATTGGTCCCATTCTTCCATTGCTGCACAAAAAATGCGTTCAGACGCCGCTTTCGGATTATCCCGCACACTGTCGAAGAACTCCTCAATTGCCAACTCACCCTGCCAGAACATGTTTTCAAACCTGACAGTCTGGTTACGAACACGGCGATATTTGAGGCTCTTTTGAATGATTATCGCCCACGATATGACCGAGGCGAGAAGAAGAAACACCATGACCAGCTTCACCACAAGCCCGGCCTTCAAAAACAGGGATACAAGCGTGAAGTCCACCGCCTCAACGGCTGCGATCGTTTCAACTTCCATTCAACTGCTCCTTCCTCAACGCCGTCTTTCCTGACGGTCTAAGGGGCCATGATAAAATATTTTTCTGCAATAATCAAGAGTTGCTCAAGTTAGATTAATTTTCTTGCCCCCGCGGACAACACCATCATGTGAGTATGAAACCGGGTATATTCAAATTATCTTGAAATGCCTCTGACGGGTCAAGCCCCGTAGGAGTGCCGCCGACAAGTATGATTTTCAGCCTCGCGAACGTCTGCAGTTGAGCCTGCCAATCGGTTTTTTTGGATCATCTTGCACTATTCCAGTTCCGACCCATCAAGTTCTCGGTGTCCGACGGGGCCGCACTCGGCCCAGCATCCGGCTTGGCTGGAGAATGGCACAACCAGTCATTTGCCCAAAAACCAACTGAAATCAGCGAGAACTTTCCCGCAAGTTGCTCGCGACATCGGTCGGCAACCGTTTTGGATGACCGCTTTCAGATACGGCCGCAAGTTCCACATCGGCAGCAAAGAGAGTTTCATCATCCCGCGTGATCGTCTGAATCATGACAACTCGGACTCCGGAACAGGATGACACGCGTGTCTCAACCGTGATGACATCATCGAAGCAGGCCGGCCGAAAGAATTCTGCCATGATCTTGCGAACAACGAAGACAAGACCGCTCCGATCCCTGAGTTCGCCTTGCTCAATTCCGATATGACGCAACATCTCGGTGCGACCGCGTTCGATGAATCGGAAGTAGTTTGCGTAGTAAACGATGCCCGCCAGATCAACGTCTTCATAATAAATTCTAATCTGGATCGTATGCACGGCTCAGGCGTCGTCAAAGAGATCCGGGTGCTCTTCGGTTCTCGGGCATTTTTTCCCCATATGACTCCAGGCCGAGGAAGCCAAAACTCGACCACGTGGAGTTCGTTGAATGAACCCTTGCTGCATCAAGAAAGGCTCAACAACATCTTCAATTGAATCCCGCGCTTCAGACATGGCGGCGGCAATGGTTTCAATTCCCACTGGACCACCCTGATAATGGTCGAGGATGATAGCCAGATATTTTCTGTCCGCTGAATCCAGCCCAGCAATGTCTACACCCAGACGGTCCAAAGCATTTTCGGCAACGGCCTGCGTGATGGTTCCATCGCTTTCCACAATTGCAAAATCAACCACTCGACTGAGCAGGCGGTTGGCTATGCGAGGTGTTCCCCGGGCTCTACGGGCGATTTCCATGGATCCGTCAGACTCGATCCGGATATTCATCTTTCCAGCCGAACGCTTAATGATCTCGTCCAATTTTTCGGGATCATAGAAGTCCAGGCGGAAATCGATGCCGAAGCGATCTCGAAGCGGGGTTGTCAGCAAACCCAGTCGCGTGGTCGCTCCCACAAGGGTAAACGGTCTCAATTCTATTCGAACGGTTCGAGCCGCCGGACCGGTTCCTACAACCAGATCCAAGGAAAAATCCTCCATTGCCGGGTAGAGGATTTCCTCCACCAGTGGAGGCAGGCGATGAATTTCATCAATGAACAGCACATCGCCGGCCTTGAGATTGGTCAGAATGGCCGCCAGATCGCCGGCCTTGGCAATGACGGGACCGGAGGTCATATGAAAATCCACGCCCATTTCCCGTGAAATAATCTGGGCCAGAGTCGTCTTACCCAAGCCCGGCGGACCATAGAAAAGAGTATGATCAATGGGCTTGGCCCTTTTCTTTGCACTCTTGATAAAGACCTCCATGTTGGCCCGCAACTCATCGTGACCGATGAATTCTTTGAGTGTTTTCGGTCTCAGGGCGTAGTCCCTGTCCGTGCCAGCACGATCCGGATCTGTCAGGGAGGTATCGTCGGCCATCAATCAACCTCAGTTTGTTGCAAGAATTTGCAAGGATTCCCTGATTACGTCCTCGACGGTCTTGTCGGAACCTTCCTGCAGGCTCGTCGCGACAACACGCGCTGCATCATTTTGCGAATAACCGAGATTCAGCAACGCCGACAATGCTTCGGAACGTACAAGGGAAACCGTCTGCGGCTGATCATTACGACCCTTGGCCGGCTTCATTTTCTTGGGGCGTTTCGGCTCAACCACTGGTCCCGACTCTCCGGCCAACTCGATCAGCCTTTGGATTTTGCCTTTCAGTTCGAGGACGATGCGCTGTGCAGACTTTGGTCCGACGAAAGGAGCCGCTTTAAGAGATTGCCAATCATCCAGCGATATCGCTTGCACCGTATCTTGAACGCCAATCGTTCCAACGATTGACAAGGCAGCCTTGGCTCCAATTCCCTGAACGTTCAGCAGTTCTCTGTACAGCTCGCGTTCCGACAAGGTCACAAAACCAGTCAGTTGCTGCATGTCTTCCCGAACCAGCAAGTCAGTGTAAAGAGACACAGTTTCACCCGTTTCCGGCAAATAGGAATTGATGCTAACAGGGCAAAACACCTCGTAACCTATTCCGTTGACATCAATCAGGACATAATCAGGGGCAACACTTTCCAGAATGCCTGTAATCTTTCCAATCACTGCTGAGTCCCTGTTTTTACGATCGTACCGCCGTCGGACGCAATATGCCGGGCATAGGAGGAATGTGTCAAGGCAATAGCCAGCGCGTCCGTGCTATCTTCTCCCAGATCCTGAAAATTGGTCAGCTGCATCCTGACCATATAATTCACCTGCTCCTTGGTTGCATGTCCTCGTCCAACAACTGCTCGCTTGATGGTATTGGGCGCGTATTCATGGACGTCAACACCTGTCTGCACAGGAACCAGCAATGCTATAGCCCTCGCGTGTCCAAGATCGAGCGAACTTGCCCTGCCACTACTGACAAAAGTTTTCTCGACCGCGGCACTTTCGGGCTGGAACCTCAACACGACGTCTGTCAACTTGCCGTGGATCGTGTGCAATCTATCGGCCAAAGCCTGAGGTTTGGTCCTTATCACGCCGCTAGCGACATAGACATAAGTTGACCCCTTTGCTTCAATGACACCCCACCCGGTAGCCCGCAAGCCGGGATCAATACCGATTATCCGCACGCAGTCACGTATTCCAACTCCGACCCGCTTAGTTGTGACCAAAGCAAAGCATTTCAGGTCGACCGAGAGGCGGTCTCTTTGCTTTAGAAGTTTTACACATTGGTTTCTCGTCAATCAGATTTTGTTATACTTGTTCCAATACTGTTTGATACCGAATTATCAAGTTATGTCCGCAACTACTTGCTTGGCTTTGGGAGTAAGCATATGGGTGAAAAATTGGCAACTTCAGACGTTCAGGTCAGGAATGGACGAGTCATTGTCACTCGGTGGGAGTTCCGCCCCAACGAAGCTACTGGATTCCACAGGCACAAGCATGACTACACGGTCGTTCCACTGACTACCGGCGAATTCACGATAGTGAATCCCGACGGCAGCACGAGCCAGTTCTACATGGAAGAGGGAAAGTCTTATTTTCGTCAACAGGGTGTCGAGCACAATGTTGTCAATTCGAGCAACTACGACATGAGTTTTGTAGAGATTGAAATCATTTGAGCCCAGGCATTGACGGGGCCATCGAATCGTCTTGAAATCGTTGTTTCGCTCAATGATTTGGTAGCCGGCAGAACAGACACAATCTTTCTTTTTGTGGGAGGTGAAGAATGCCAAGACTGGTTAAGGGAGTGGGCCTGGCGTTATTGACGGCGTTCCTGTTCATTTCCCCTGTTTCAGCCCAGACGCCCGAAATTTTTTCACATGATGGTGCGGCCATCAGAGGCTATGACCCAGTCGCCTACCATACGGTTGGCAAACCGGTTCGGGGTTCTGATAAATTCGTCCTATCCTGGAACGGTGCTCTGTGGAAGTTCAGTTCACGAGAAAACCTTGACCTTTTCACGAATGATCCAGAACACTACGCCCCGCAATATGGCGGCTATTGCGCTTGGGCAGCGGCTCAGGGCTATGTTGCCTCAACCATACCGGAAGCCTGGGCCATCCATGAAGGCAAGCTCTACCTGAACTACAGTCGTCGTGTCCAGCGAAACTGGAACAAGGACATTCCCGGCTATATCGCGAAAGGGAATGCAAACTGGCCGGGAATACTGAACAACTAGCCAAGCCCTGTCTGTCTTGGCTTTCAGCGTTGGCCCAAATCACAGCTTGCCTTCGTCTGTCAGAACCCTGCGAGCCGAGCGGAAGCATTCAAGCGCCTGCGGAGCTCCACAGTAAATGCCGATGATGTGAATGATTGATCTGACCTCGTCAACCGTGACGCCGTTGTTGATCGCACCCTTGAGATGGAGCTCCCATTCGGTCATTTTGCCTAAGGCAGCGATCATGGACAAATTCAGCATGCTTCTGGTTTTCGGATCAATGGTTTCATCAGCCCAGCCAAAGCCCCAGCACCAGGCAGTAAGCGCTTCCTGGAACGATCGAGTCAAATCATCAGCTTGATTGAGTGACTTGTTAACGTACTCATCACCCAGCGTTGCTTTTCTCGCTGTAACACCCTTTTCGAACAGGTCCTTATCCACAATGGTTCCTTAATTTACGGTTTGTCAGAAATTTTTGGGATTTATACCTTATTTGCCCCCAAACAAGAGGGCATGACCCAGTGTCGACATTCGGGCCGTCCTTGACACGGTCATCATGATTTCATACGTTCGTGAAACACGTTATTCTCTTGTAAAGACTGGCAACAAAGCGTGTCCCACTCGCCTCCACCGAAAACCGCCAAGAACCCCTTTGCTCCCGGCTTTGGTCGTCCGCCGCCCTTTCTCGGCCGCCGGGCCGAAGTAGACAAGGCCTTTGGCGAGATTTGCGAACTGCTGCTCGACACGGACCAGCCGGCGCACCTAGGCGTGTATCTTTATGGCCCGCGCGGTACGGGCAAGACAGTGCACATTCGAGCACTACGCGAACAGATTCGCCAGCGCACAGACCCCGACATGCTGCTGCGGCTGACCGCTGATCACGTGGCGCAAGCCGATAACATGCGCTAGGAGTTGTTTCGTCCGCGTGTGGAAATGACCGGTCTACCGGTCAGCCCAGATGCAAGCGAGCCGGCGTCGTATGACAAGGGAGTTGGTGAGCCTCTCTGGTCCCGGCTCAGAGAACAGCTTCTGCGGTTGCCTCTGGCCCGCACGTCCATAGGCCATGCGCTTCGTGACATGACGGCAACCGAAGCGCGGGCGACGGTCGGCTTGGGCTCCGTGACCTTTACCCTGCCGGCCGGGCCAGATCGGAGCGCGGGCGAGTCGCTGGCGCAACTGGGCGGGCCACTGCTGATCACGCTAGACGAGCCGCACATGGTAGAGCCAGAGGCTTTGAATATCTTGCTCAATGCCGTGCAGGATGCTGGTGAAAGCATGACCGTTGGTCTGGTGCTGGGCGGTACGCCGGATCTCATCGATCGGCTGCGCAAAGCGGGTGCCAGCTTCTGGAGTCGGGGCCAACGTTTGCCGATCGGCCGTCTTTCGCATGAAGTCGCATGCGACGTCATCAAGCATCCGCTACGCGAGGCCGCCATGACATACGAATCGAGTGCCATAGACAATCTGGTGCAAGCCGCTGATCATTACCCTTGGTTTCTGCAACTCTATGGGCAGAAAGCGTTCATGGCTGTTCAGCAGTCGGACGGGCGGCATTTCGGGGCGGCCGTATGTCAGGAAGCCATCACTCAGGCGCACAAGGCACGCCAGAATTATCATGCCGAACTCCGCCAGGAATTTCGGTCGCCGGAGCACCGCTCCGCGGCTCGAACCGTTGCGCTTGCATTTGGTCGCCGACAGGGTGTCATGACAGGCATCGAGCTGGAAGACATGCTGACGGCAATGTGTCCGGACGGAGCTGCAGAGCATGAGACTCGTCTACGTCATACGGGCTTCATTGTCGAAGGGTACGAGGCGGACACGTGGGAGCCGGGCATTCCGTCCTTCATGGACTACATGATACGCATCACGGAACCAGCTCCGCCCTCCAAACCCGATTCATCATTGCCAAATTCGCAACCATAAGCGCTATTACCGGATCTTGATTTGTCAAGTCACTTGATTCACCTCCCCCTCATTTGGCGGCAAATTAGATACCATTCCCAAAGAGATTGCGGTTGCAGAAAATCCCCTCTGAGCAGTACGTCCGTCATATTCAGGTGAATTAGAATGGGAACTTCAAGATCTGAGGATCTGTCTCGGAACTGTATTCATCGCTCTGTCCAATAAGGGGGAAGCGTCTGGACTTCAACTCTACGGTTCGTTTGTCATGAATTCGGTGCGATTGGTGAAAGGATGCAGGGGAGGGCTAGTGGTCCGTTTTAATCATTTGCTACGAACGTTTCAGAACTTGGTAAGATCGCCATGCGTTGGGGTCCATATGACTGATCGGATCGGCTTGACTTCGGTGTGGCAGGGATCCGTTCAAGGGCCGCAAAGATGCGGGAATGACGGAAAACAGTCGATTGCACATCACCAGAATTAAAATCTTTTGTTTTTACTGACCACTAGTGAACTTACCAATGAAGTCAACCTGCCGGAAGTAGGCTTGATGAAATATGCTAAGCGTGATCATGAGTTTAGGAGGCGAGACGCGACGATAAGGGTAAGTCAGGATTCTTTAAGGTAGAATAGCGTCTTGCTTTCAATTCGCGATGATCACAAGAATGATTGGAATGGGCGCGAAGCCGTTTACTGCAACGGAGTTAAATGAAAACGCATGAATAAAACAATGTGTGGTGTTGCACTGACCGGACACGGGGGCATGGACAAGCTGGTTTGGCGAGATGACTTGCCGGTCCCGCAGTTATCAAGGGGAGAAGTACTGATCAAGGTTGGGGCTTGTGGCCTCAACAATACCGACGTCAATACGCGAATCGGCTGGTACTCCAAGTCGATCAAAACCGAAACTCAAGACCAGATATCCAACGAATCCGTTGATGACGACGCGACCTGGGGAGGAAAGCCTCTGAGCTTTCCCCGGATACAGGGGGCGGATATTGTTGGTGAGGTCTACGAAGCAAGGATCGCGAAACCGGCACGGTTGCTGGGCAAAAGGGTCATGGTTGACCCGTGGCTTCGTGACGACCGTGATCAAACTGACTTTAGCACAGTAGGTTATCTTGGCAGTGAGATTGACGGAGGTTTCGCCGAGTATGTCAAGGTGCCGGCGAATGCCGTTCACGTCGTTTCATCTGATTTGTCTGATGCCGAACTGGCAACTTTTGCGACCTCAGGCATGACGGCAGAAAACATGCTTGAACGAGCAATGGTCTCCGACAATGACACGGTCTTGATTACGGGAGCCTCCGGTGGGGTTGGTTCTGCACTGGTCCAGCTTTGCAACCGACGTGGAGCTAAAACTATAGCCCTCACAAGCCGAGAGAAGATTCCCCATGTTGAAAGCATCAATCCCACGTTCCTCGCGCTGTCGGATGGCAAAGATTTGGGCAAATTCGTTCAGGAAGCGACAAACGGCAAAGGAGCAACGGTCGTGGCCGATATCGTCGGTGGACCGCGATGCCCTCCGCTTCTGGACATGTTGACCCACGGCGGTCGGTATGTGTGTTCCGGTGCCATTGCTGGCCCCATCATCAGTTTGGACTTGCGAACCCTGTACCTCAAGGATCTCACGATGGTCGGTGCAACCGTTGTACCAAGAGGGCTGTTCGGCCGTTTGGTCGGCTACATCGAACGGAACGAAATCAAGCCACTCCTCGCTGCAACATATCCCCTCAGCCAGTTTCACGAGGCGCAGAGGCACTTCCTGACCAAATCGCATGTCGGCAACATAGTCGTCGAACCCTGAGGGAGTCTCTTGGCAAACTTCCTCGGAATTATCATGCCTTCCGAGCCTTGAATAGCCTCCCCGATCAGATATATCCCCTCCGTGGTATTCAACATACCAGGATTTTCAGGGGGGGGGTACGACTGTCCCAGAAGCATTCACCCTCGCGTATTCAGGATTTTGTCTTTGACCCGTCTGGAGAGATGAATCGTTGCAAGAGCATCTTCTCACAATTGTTCAGATTATCTTCGCGGATATAATTCTGTCGGCAGACAATGCCCTGGTCATTGGCATGGCTGCAGCCGGCGTTCCGGTGCAGTACCGCAGGTGGGCCATTTTCCTGGGATTGGCCATGGCCGCCTTGTTCAGGATTGTCTTCGCCGTTATTGCTGCATACCTGCTACAAATTCCAGGGATTTTGATAGTCGGAGGACTTCTCCTGTGCTGGGTGTGCTGGCGCTTCTACCTTGACCTCCGGGAAAATTTTGGCTCTCCGGAGAACATGGACGTTCCCGATGCCACCCAAGAAAGCAATGTTCCCTTGACAAGCTTGAGAAAAGCTCTGGTTACGATAACCGTTGCGGACATTTCCATGTCCATTGACAACGTCCTTGCGATTGCTGCCATCGCACGAGAGGACGTTCACATGCTCGTGTTTGGCATCACGCTGGCCATTCTCCTTATGGCAGTCGGGGCAACCCTGATCATGAAAATCCTGACCCGATTTCCGATTCTGGGCTATGCCGGACTGCTGTTTTTGATTTACCTCTCTGGCTCCTTGCTCTATGATGGAACCGTAGACTTGGTTGAAATCTACAGACCACACTGGTTCCACTGATGGGTAGGCCGTTTTCTGAGTCCTGAGATGCATGATGAGTGAAAAGCCAAGCGAGCCGACACTTATTACCCGAGCCTGGTCCGCATTCCCGGGCGGAAGTCTGGGCAACTTTGACCCTGAAATCTTCATTGCCCGAGGTCAGGGATCCCACGTCTGGGATCATGACGGGAAGCAATACATCGACTACCTGATGGGGTCAGGCCCCTTGATTCTCGGACACTCTCATCCTGAAGTCATCGAAGCAGTTGCCGAGCATCTGGACAGTGGCACGACCTACATGACCAACAATCTCCGGTGCCTGGAGCTGGCGGAAGAGATCATCAAGGCCGTGGAGTGCGCGGAGCAGGTGCGATTCCTGTCATCCGGCAGCGAAGCAGACATGTATGCCTTTCGCTTGGCCAGAGCCTACACGAAACGGGACAAAATAATCAAGTTTGAAGGCGGCTATCACGGCATGGGGCCAGAGGCCCAGATGAGTCTGGCTCCAAGAAAGCTGGTCAACTTTCCGCAGGCCGTCCCGGACAGCGCCGGAATCACGGAGGCAAACCAGGCGGACACTCTTGTCGCTCCGTTCAATGACCTTGATTTCCTGGCCAGCCTCCTCAAGGAATATGAAGGACAGGTTGCAGCCGTCTTCATGGAACCCTTTCAGCGCATCATTCCGCCAGTAGAGGGATTTCTGGAAGGTGTCAGGGAACTGTGCACCTCGTACGGAACACTGCTGATCTTCGACGAAATTGTAACCGGATTCCGCTTTGCCTACGGTGGAGCGCAGCAAGTTTACGGCGTGACTCCGGACGTTTGTACACTTGGCAAGATCATCGGCGGGGGATTTCCTCTTGCAGCGATCACCGGACGCAGGGAAATCATGGCCCTGTTTGACAAGTCGCAGGTTTCCGATGACCGATGGCTCATGATGATGGGAACCTTGTCTGGCAATCCCATCGCCTCAATTGCCGGGCTGAAAACTCTCGAAATCCTGAGAAGACCGGGAGCTTACGACAAGCTGTATGCTTATGGCAAAAGACTGATGAATATCTTTCAAGCTCACTTGGATGAAGTGGGCGAGTCATTCGAAATTGTTGGACATGAGACGCTTTTTGATGTCGTTTTTCTTGACCGGAACGTCAGAAACTATCGTGACACATTTTATGCCAACGCCGAATTGCAGAATATCCTGAATACGGTACTCAGGGAGGAAGGCATTCTGAAGTCCCCGAGCAAAATTTACCCTAGTCTAACCCTGTCCGAGGCCGACTTCGAGTGGACCGAACGAGCGGTCGTCGAAGCAAAGCAAGCCCTTGTGACCAGACCACGCATTGGTGACTGAATTTTGATGAGCACGCCTGAACCGAGAAGAAAACACGAAAATGCACAAGCAAAGGCAATTCATGATGTCCTTGACATCCGGATAGCACAGCCAAAATCCAAATGAAATCGACTATCAACTCCCCAGAAAGAATATTGGTGCTTTTATTTGCAGAGCTTGAAAAGAACGGGAATTCGCCTCGTATCGTATGACTGACACTTCTCTGACTTAGAGCGGGTCAACGTGATTTCAGAATCAGGCATTGAGACGTTCAACCCAGATTCCATGAAGGGGATAAAACGGCAGTCGCAAGCAAGAATCCGGCTATCAGATATCCAGCCATCTGTTGCCATCATTCTCGAAGGGGCGTTGCAAGTTATCGGGTCGCATATTGAAAGGACCAAGATGTGGATGATTCGGCCGCACGGCTCTGACTTGAAATAGGGAATTGTATTAATTGGCCTTGTATGTGTGCGGTGAAGCACTGATTGACTTCGTTCCCTTCGAGATCGAAGGCGCGGAAACGGCATATGCTCCCAAGCCCGGAGGCTCACCTTACAACGTTGCACTCGCCGCGGCCCGTGCCGGATGCAAGACCTTTTTTTTAGGCAGTATATCGAAAGATCTGTTCGGTGATGCTCTCTATGGGCACCTACTGGACAATGCGGTTGACTGCTCCCTGACAGAGCGGAGCAATCATCCGACGACACTGGCTTTTGTCGACTACCTGAAGGGCGAGCCGAGATATGCCTTCTTTAACGAAAATTCAGCCAACATAAACCTGAATCCGCACTTGCCCTCCCCCTCTCCAAGTGGTGGAATCTTCCATGCAGGTTCGATTTCACTCATCGAGTCTCCTGCTGCCGAACGCATCGTTTCACGAGCTCTCAGTTTAACCGATAGACTGATCCTGACGGTTGATCCCAACGTTCGAGCCAACCTCATCCTCGACCGGCAACGGTGGCTGGCCAAGATCAAGACCTTGTTTGATGCTGCAAGCGTAATCAAGCTCAGTACTGAAGATTTGGCCTTCATTGATCCTGCCGCGACTCCGGATCAGCTTGCCCTTAAAGTGAACACAGCTGCCCGCAAGCTGGTCATTATCACCTCCGGACAGTCTGGTGCCACGGCTTACCATGGAGACCTGAAGGTTACCTGCGAAGTCCCTCCAGTCGACGTCAAGGATACGGTAGGAGCTGGGGATACTCTTATGGGAACTGTACTGGCGTGGTTGCTGGACAATGAATTTTCTTTGCCTGGTGACATTGCCCGAATGAACGAGACCGATTTGGACGCAATGTTAAAGTTTGGAGTCACTGCAGCGGCTCTGAATTGCACTCAAAGCGGGTGCAACCCTCCCTACAGGAGCGAAATCCAAAACCAAATCAGTCGAGGCTTGGATGTCTGAACAGGAAAAAGTGTGACAAATGGTTGATCGGAGAATTGATTCATCGGCTATTGCACCTGCATCGTTTTGCGGTCCGGCACCTTACGAATCGACGAAGTTAGACGACCAAAAATATATGAAGCTTCTCGGACAAAGTCAACCGAAACGACTTGCCAGTGTCATCAGTGCTCTGTTTCTGTGTCTTTCATTTGCCTTGGGGGGTTGTGGCGGCGGCGGTGGAGGCACCTCAGGCAGTCCTCCTTCTACCACCTCATCAGGTGGGGGATCCGGAGGCACTCAGGCCAGCAACTCGAATAGCCCGCCTCCACCACCTTTACCCCCCCCACTGCACCGGCTGGCAATCTTCCGGCTCCTTCCTCCTGCGCGGCAGGCACCATCCCCACGCACTCTTCTCTGGGTCTCGGTTGCCTCACAAAGGCTAAGTTTGACCGGGAGATCAATTCACGGGCCTCAGGCTTTCTGTCAAGGCCGTCGTTTACCAACCAATGGGGGCTGAGAACCGTCAACGCTCATCGTGCCTACGCCCATCTCCGCCTTCTTACAGGCGGCGCAGCACCGGGAACCGGCGTAACGATCGGCTTTATCGACAGCGGCATTGATCAGAATCATCCGCATTTCGCCTACACACGCGTTACAGAAAATCATTACGACAATACCCCTGACGAAGATGGCCGCCGGTTCTCCCACGGAACAGCTGTTGCCAGTATCGCGGCCGGTCGTGGAAATACTGCCTATGGCGGCTTCAATGGTGTAGCATGGGGTGCCAACGTCCTCATGTATGCCATTCCGCTCGCCGAGGGAAGGCCTATTCATTTTAACCCTGTTCCTTTGTCTTCGGCTACAACCGATCAGACTCTGCGCAACGTTATCCATCTGGCGTTAAGCAGAAATCCGGATATCCTGAACTTGAGCATCGGCAGCATGGGAACCATAGAGGATTATACCCCAGCGGCTATAAGACAGTATTATAGGCAGTCTATCAAATTGCTTGCCCAGGATGGTGCCGCAAGCAAAACGATTCTGGTATGGGCGGCCAGCAATGATCATGGTTATGATTGTCTTTCTGGCCCCCGCTGCGTCAACGGCAAGCATCAAGCATCATCTCCCTCTTTATGGGCCGGCCTGCCTGCCAAGATTACAGAACTTCGCGGTCATTCGCTAGCGGTTGTCTCGACCGACCGGAACGGCATCATTGCCGATAGTTCCAATCGCTGCGGGATTGCTGCAGACTGGTGTATCGCGGCACCCGGTGAGAAGGTCAGGATTGCCTACTATGGGCCCCAAGGGCGTGGTTGGGGCACTGGCTCGGGAACATCATTTGCGGCCCCAATGGTGAGCGGAGGCTTGGCCATCATGAAGCAAATCTTCCGGGGGCAACTGACCAACACCCAGCTGGTCACCCGACTGCTTCAAACAGCGAATGATGAGGGCCGGTATTCTGACAGTTCCATTTACGGTCATGGTCTCATGGACTTGGATGCAGCCACCAACCCGTGGGGTGAGACCGGTTTCATGCGCACCGGCCAGTTGGTTGGGAGTCGTGCTGACGCGATCAGTACTGTCAATACTGGCTTGCATTCCAGTTCAGCCATAGGTGATGGATTTGCTCAGGCTCTAGCCGGGCGTGAAGTTGTTGCCTTTGATGATCTTGGTGCGCCGTTCTGGTATGCGGCGGCAAGTTTTGTGCAACCGCCTCCAAGCGAAAAGACAACCGTCAGCCTGAATCGGCTCTTTGCGCGAACTGGCAACACCCGCCTCAAAGGCAGTGAATGGTCTCTGGGCGGTCGGCAAGGAAGACCGGCAATGGACATGGCACATCTTGCACTGACCAACAATATGGATCATGTTGACCTTCCCATAACGGATGACTGGTCTGTCTCCTACTTCAACCGACCGCAGTCGGCCGCTGGTTCACAAATATCCGGGATGACAGCGATATACAGTCCGGTCGATCTCCCGACGGTATCGGTTCAGGCTGGATGGATGGCCGAACAAAACAGCCTGCTGGGCGGTTCAGCAACGGGAGCTTTCGGCCGACTAGCCGGGCACACGAACTTTCTTGCGCTGGGCTTGAAGACTGATGGACCGGCGGGATGGCAGCTGTCGACCAAGGGAGAGTGGGGCCTCGTTCGACCCGACACGTCAGATGGGCTACTGCTCAAGAGCCTTTCAACGCTTCACACGAATGCCTATCGAGTGGCAGCCCAGCGACAACTGACAGATGGCGGGTTGCTGCAAATAGCCATCGAGCAGCCGCTGCGCGTTGCTAAGGGTACTGCCCACTTTGATTTGCCGACGGGACGAACAACAAACGGCCGGGTGACAAGCGAAAGCATGAGTGTCGGGGTAGTTCCAACCGGTCGACAACTGGATCTGAGTGCCCGGCTTGATCATCCTGTGCCAGGTGGCACGCTCATTCTTGAGGGGGTCATGAGCCGGCAGCCCAGCCATCAGGCCAGAGCTCCGACCACGTGGACAGTCCTGATGGGATGGCAAACTTTGTTCTGATGCCCGAAGAGCGCTGGTTGCCAAGCCATCTCAGGACAATCACGACCCGGGAACCGGAGAGGGATGAAGACAAGACAGACAATTGCGGTAGCGCAAGAGCGCTCGAACATCCGCCTACGCTTGATTGCGGTTCGTGCCTGAATTCAAGAGAAAGGCTTGCTTGGCGATCGGGCACTGTCGACTTTTTGCCCCACCCACGACAATCGGGTTGCGACTGATCCAAGATACCGGGAAAACCGCTCGCCTTGCTGTTAAGCCTTTGGGCTCCCCAAAACTGTTATCGGGTAATCCCAAACCTCTTGCAAATTCCTTGGCTGCCTCTAACTGTCGCAGACGATCACTCGCGGGCTTTCATTTTTATCAGACTGTTTCATGACTAAGATGCTTCAGGGAAAGAAGGTGCTTGTAACCGCTGCGGCGGCCGGTATTGGCCGGGCTATCGTCGAGGAAGCGGCAACCGAAGGCGCCGAGGTTACCGCCACGGACATTGACGAAAAGACACTGTCCGAACTCGCCGGGGACAATGTTCTGGTCCGGCGATTGGACGTATCAGACCAAGAGGCCGTAACAAACCTTGTCCATTCGTCCGAACCATTCGATTGCATCGCCAATGTCGCCGGATATGTTCATCACGGGAATCTGGTGAATTGCGCTCTGGACGGATGGCGCAAGTCATTTTCGATCAATGTCGATGCCCTGTACTACGTTCTGCACGCGGCAGTGCCGAAAATGATTGCTAATGGCGGTGGTTCGATTGTGAGCATTTCCTCGGTCGTGTCGTCTTTGAAAGGGTTTCCCGACCGATTTGCTTACGGTGCAACCAAGGCGGCCATATTGGGAATGACCAAATCAATTGCGCGAGACTTCATTGACGACAACATCCGTTGCAATGCAATCTGCCCGGGAACGGTGGACACGCCTTCGTGGCGAAGCCGGTGCGAAGAACTCGGCAAGGTTATGGGAAGTTATGAACAGGCTCGCGAGTTTTTTGTATTGAGACAGCCGATGAAAAGGCTGGCAACCGCCGATGAGATATCAGGAATGGCCGTGTTTCTCCTTTCTGACCGGGCCTCGTTCATTACCGGTCAGTTCCACATGGTCGACGGTGGCATAATGATTTAGCTGCCATACGACAAACCAACCACCCGTTCACCGATAATCGAAGGCAGAAGCATGAAACTCGCACGGCTTGGACAAAAGGGTCAGGAAAGGCCCGCAATCCTTGGCAACGATGGCAATTACCGAGATCTGTCGGGCTTCATCGATGATATTGACGGCGCTGCTCTCAGTGACATGTCTTGGAGCAACAACCTCGATTTTGAATCTCTGGAAAGAATTGCCCCGGAAACCAGAATTGGACCTTGCGTTGCCAATATTGGCAAGCTGATTTGTGTCGGTCTGAACTACTCGGATCATGCCGAAGAAACCGGCAATCCGGTTCCAGTCGAACCCATTCTGTTTGGCAAGGCAACCTCATCCATCATCGGTCCGTACGATGACGTCGTCATTCCGAAAGGATCGACCAAGACCGACTGGGAAGTCGAGCTCGGGATCGTCATTGGGAAGGACACAAGTTACGTAAGTGAGGCCGATGCCTTGAAGCATGTCGCTGGCTACTGCATCGTGAATGACATTTCGGAGCGTGAGTTTCAGATCGAAAAGGGAGGTCAATGGATCAAGGGAAAAAGTTGTGACACTTTTGCGCCAGTCGGTCCATGGCTGGTTACCAAGGATGAGATCGAAGATCCTCAAAACCTGCGAATGTGGCTTGACGTCGATGACAGGCGTTATCAGAATGGCTCAACCCAAACCATGATATTCGGTGTTGCCTCTCTGGTCTCCTACATCTCGCAATACATGTCGCTGCAGCCCGGAGATGTCATTCCAACCGGAACGCCTCCCGGGGTTGGATTAGGTCAGAAACCCCAAGTCTTCCTCAAGGCCGGCCAAACCATGCGACTCGGAATCGAGGGGCTTGGCGAGCAGGAACAGCGGGTTGTTGCATACAGCTGAATGCTCAGGCAACCGACAAAGTAGAACTTATACATTCAGGCTGACCGACACCCAATCGTCAATTTCGATTCTGTCTTCCAGTTTAAATCCTGCCTGCAGGTAGGTTTGCAGGAGCTGATCCTCCTGATCTGTCATGATGCCGGACAATATTACCGATCCATCTGGGGAAACATGCTGCTTCATGTCAGAGGCCATGACGATCAAGGGGTTGAGCAGTATGTTTGCGACAATCAAGTCAAAGGGGGCACGTTGGCTATGGAGTCGGTGAGCAAAGCCTTCAGCTCGAGTGGCCAATATTCTGCTGGCCAAACCGTTGGCTCGAATGTTTTCCGATGCAACCTCAACGGCAACGTCATCAATATCACTTGCCAGTACGCTTGGCCGCCATAGATGGTAAGCCGCAATGGACAATACAGCTGTCCCACAGCCTATGTCAGCAACGTTGGTGACGTCCTGGCCTTGTCCCTTTTTCCTTTCCAGCATTTCCAGGCAACCTTGGGTTGTTCCATGATGCCCAGTCCCAAAAGCCATCGACGACGCTATCTTGATGCCAATGGTCTCGGATGGGGCTTGCCGGTAATTTTGAGCAAAATAAACCCAAAATCGTCCTGCCTTCACTGGCGTCAGTTCCCTGTTGACCTTGGCAACCCAGTTGGTGGAAGGGAGCTCCGATAACTGAAAGCTCCGGGTTTCAAATGCGGTTTCAATCAGTTTCAATTCGATTGAATCTGGCTTTTGATCGAAATAGGCACCCACTTCCCAAAGTTGGCACTGCGGATCAATCTCCTGCGTTGAAACACCGATCGGTGCCGGCGTCATATTTTCAACGGCCTGGGACAACTGATGTGCCCTACCCTTGCCACACACAGTAACCAAGGCCGTGAAGCATTGGGAACTTGAGGACGCGGCCGGACAGGCTAGCCGATCGGACACGACAGACCTGTACCCCTGATTCCGCAATAGCCTTGCGGATTCTTTGCAAGGTACTGTTGATGGTAATCTTCGGCAAAGTAGTAAGCCGGAGCGTCAATTATTTCAGTTGTTATGGGCCCCAAGCGGTTTGACAGCAAAACCTCTTCATACTTTTCCCTTGTATCTTCGGCCACGGTTCTCTGCTTGTCATTGCAAACATAGATGCCCGAACGATACTGTGTACCGACGTCATTGCCCTGTCTCATGCCTTGGGTTGGATCGTGATTTTCCCAAAATATCTTCAATATGTCCTCGTAAGCGATGGTGGTCGGATCAAAGGTGATCCTCACTACTTCGTTATGCCCAGTCATACCCGTACAAACTTCCTTGTAAGTTGGGTTGGGAGTATATCCTGCGGCATATCCCACTGACGTTGTCCACACGCCATTCAACCCCCAGTAGAGACGTTCCACTCCCCAAAAGCACCCCATGCCAACGAGTGCATGTTCGGTTCCCTCAGGGAAAGGCCCCTTCAATGGTCTTCCAGTTACGTAATGCTTCTCCGCAGTCGGAATGCCGACTGCTCGACCCGGCAGGGAATCTTGCTCGCTTGGCATCTGATTCTTTCTGGATAATGAAAACATCGGGTACCCCTCCAACTCACGACCGCACTGATACTGAATTGACTCACGGCAGATTTAAGATAGTCACAAAACCTGAAGTGTTCAAACAATACCCACTCCAACAGAAGTAAAATGCTTGACCAGATTGCTGGATTCAGAGATGACAGATCTATCGGGCGAATATGGTCTCGTGATCTGGATAGGGGTTTCTCGGAATGAGCACGGCTAGACCAAGGGAAGCCAGCGCCATCAGTGCGGCCAGGACGAAGACCAGGGGCGGTGACACGATCCACAAGTAACCAAGCAATGCAGGCAGAAACACTGCTGCAATATGATTGATGGTAAAGGCAACCGCCGCGGTCGGTGCAATATCGCTTGGATCACAGATCTTTTGGAAATAGGTCTTCAGGGCAAATGCCAAGGCAAAAAACAGGTGATCCAAGACAAAGAGACAGGCCGCCAGAAGGGCTCCCCAGCCAAAAAAGTAAATGCCCCCATAAGCCAGGAAAACCAGTGTCAGCCCAACATACTCGAACGCCAGGGCATTCCGTTCACCAAACACGCCGACTGCCTTGCCCATGATCGGGGCAAAAATGATATTGGCAATGAAGTTGACGATGAATATGGCCGTCACCTCATGGACTTCAAATCCGAACTTTTCGACCATCATGAAGGCCGCAAAGACCAAGAATATCTGCCGGCGGGCCCCAGACATGAACTGGAGAGCATAATAGAGCCAGTAACGCTTGCGCAGGACCATCTTCGTACTTTGAGGATTGGGAGCCTCGAATTGCGGAAAGGCTATCATGCAGTAAAAGACAAGCATCAAGGTCACTCCTCCGGCTACCATGTAAAGGCTGTTGTAGGACCAGCCCATCAGTCTCCACCCAATAATGACAAAAAGATAGGAGACAAGAGAGGCTCCGGAACCGACAGAAATGATCCAGCCGATAGTCTGTGGTGCCTTCTCCTTGTCGAGCCATTGCAACTGGAGCGATTGATTTACGGTCTCATAGTAATGAAATCCGATGGAGCCAATTATCGTGGTGATCAGAATCCCCTGATATGTCGGGAACCAGGCTACGACTGCTGTGGCCCCGGCCAGGGTCATGAGGGACAAGATTCCCAGTATCTGCTCACGGATAAGCATTATCAGGAGAATGACCCCTATGGCCAGAAACCCGGGTATTTCGCGAATGGTATGAAGCCAGCCGATCTTAACGCCATCGAAATCTGCCATGTCCACCACAAAATTGTTGAGCAGGGCCGTCCAAGTTGAAAAGGCCAGTGGCATGGCGGTGGCCATTAGGAAGAGGAGAAATACCGGTTGCCGCCAGAAAGGATATTGGTTGGCTTCATGAAGGGAAACTTTTTTCAAAACAACTCCGATCAGGTGGGCAAAGCCAATGAGTTACGACTGTTTTACCCTTCCAGGCTCATGCAAGACTGCCTCAATTTTCTCCTGCACAGACCCAGGGGAACAACGCACCGGAGCGCTGAGAAGTTTTGCTGAGGGAGAATCGTCTTCTCCGCCTAGCGGAAATCAGTTCTTGGCGTAATACTCGACAACCAGGTTGGGTTCCATTCGGGTTGGATATGGCACGTCATCAAGCTGTGGCACACGTACAAATCTTGCCTTGAGTTCATCAAAATTCACCTCAAGATATTCTGGCACATCCCTCTCGGGGCTATCAATGGCATCCTCAACAATCAGCAGTCGCTTGGACTTGTCACGAACCTCGACCACATCCTCCTCTTTCACTCGATATGAAGGTATGTTGACTTTTTTGCCATTGACCAGAATATGGCCATGATTGATAAATTGACGAGAAGCGAAAATGGTTATGGCAAACTTTGCCCGGTAGACGACCGCATCCAACCTGCTTTCCAAGAGCCCAACGAGATTCTCACCCGTATCGCCCTTGAGCCTTTCGGCCTCGCCAAATGTTCGGCGGAACTGCTTTTCGGTCAAATCGCCGTAATACCCCTTCAACTTTTGTTTGGACCGCAACTGAATGCCGAAGTCAGAAAGTTTTCCCTTGCGTCTCTGCCCATGATGGCCAGGTCCATAACTTCGGCTGTTAAAAGGAGATTTGGGACGACCCCAGATGTTTTCACCCATCCGTCGGTCAATCTTATACTTGGCAGCAGTTCGTTTCGTCATGCTGTTGTCCTTCCCTGAATGAAGGGTGTTGTCCTCTCTTGAACGGTTTCAAGCGACAGGGTCTCTCTTGCGAGAGCCGCCAACACCAAGATTACGTTTATCTAGACCGACCCACGTAGGTATCGGCTGGTCGAAATTCAACTGCTCCAGAAACGGGGCAGGGATTGGGGGACTCGAATCTTTTTCCAGGATTCGCTTTTGAACCTGTGAAATAGAGCGGACAAAGGCAGGAACCGCCCTAAGTGTCATCAACTTGGGTTTAAGCCTGTTGTTCCTACTTTCGCCACAAATCGTTTTGTTCCTGACGGTGAATTATCTCGCCAAGGCTCTGAAACTCTGTTGCAATGTAGTTCATCAAACGCAGTGCAGCTGGTTCCAGCCTTTCGTTCGGCAATGAGAGAATGCCCAAGTGCCGGTCCGGGTCACCTATGCGGATAGAAAGGGCCGCAAGTCGGTTTTGTCGCCGCAATCTGTATACAACCGAATATGGTAAAACCGTAAGCGAGTCCGATTCCGAAAGGATATTGGTTACGGCACTCAGGGTGCCGCCCGAAAAGCTAATCTTGAAATGCGTGACGCCAATACCATCAAGAACTGCACGCAAATCGTGATAAAGAGGACTGTCAACGGGTGGGGCAATCCATGGATAGGACGCTATGTCCTTGAGCTTGACCACCGATTTTCGAGCCAGCGGATGACCGACTCGACAAGCAATGACATTCCGTCCCTTCAGAATTTGGATGAAGTTCATGTCGTCGGGAACTTCTGACGGGCGTATCGGAATTATGCCCAGATCCAATGTTCGGTTTCGAAGTTCGGCCATAATGTCTTGGGGATAACCATAGCTTTGATCAATGCGAATATCCGCTTGCAAGGTCTGGAATGACGCAATCATTCCTGATACGACACCATCCATAAAAAATGGTGTCCCAGCTATCCTTACCACCCCGCTTCGTCCTTCCCGGTACTGGGTTACAATCTTGCTGGCAGCACGGCTCGCCTGAACGATACGTCGACCTTCTTCGGCCAGTTTCAGGCAAAAGTCGGTGGGTTCCAGCGGGCGTCTCTTATCGACGAACAGGGAACGACCGACCCGTTTTTCAAGAAGTGTCAGTGAACGCGACAGGCTCGGCTGACTTTTGCCAATCGCCCTTGACGCCGCTGACACTCCACCTTGATCAACGACAGCAGCAAGCATTTCCAGATGACGAGGATCCAGTTTCATAACTGTAAGTTATATTGATTGGACACAATTCAATCAACCCGAATTGAGTGTGCCGTTATACTCGCTGCAAGTCATCAAATTAATCAGATACAGGACAGTTATGAACACTTCCGATCTGGCACTATCCAAGCAGCACGTTCGGTTTCAAGCCGGTCTCAGGCACGAGATCCGGAAAATAGTGGAACAATATGGCTGTCAACGCGCCTTGGTGCTGTCAACACCCGAGCAGTCCGGAACAGCGCTTGACTTGGCAGAATCTCTTGGACCACGAGCTGTCAGCGTATTCTCCAAGGCACGGATGCATACACCTGTCGATGTGACCCGAGAAGCACTGGATCATGCACACTCTGTTCAGGCTGATTGCCTTGTTGCCGTCGGAGGTGGCTCGACAACCGGCTTGAGCAAGGCTCTGGCAATACACACCGACTTGCCGCAATTCGTGATACCGACAACTTATGCGGGCAGCGAAGCCACTCCCATTTTGGGGCAAACCGAAGGTGGAATCAAAACTACCTTGCGCGATCCTCGAATACTGCCAAGAGTTGTTCTTTACGACCCCGAACTGGTCGTTTCATTACCTCGTGATCTTAGCGTGACCAGCGGTCTCAATGCCATGGCCCACGCGGCCGAAGCACTGTATGCAAAGGACCGTACCAAGGCATCGACCAAACTTGCGACTGAGGGATTGCAACATTTTGCCTCTTCGTTGCCAGACGTCATTGCCGATCCGACTGACCTGAATGCGCGAGAAAATACGCTGCGCGGGGCATGGGCCTGCGGTACGGTTCTTGGAAATGTAGGCATGGCCTTGCATCACAAGCTTTGCCATACCCTTGGTGGCAGTTTTGATTTGCCTCACGCCCAAACCCATGCCGTCATCCTTCCCCACGCAATAGCTTACAACGCTTTTGCAGTATCCGAACTGCTCGAACCGGTTGTCTCCTCGCTAGGAGGCGACAATGCCGGATTGTCCTTGTGGAATTTTGCGCATTCTCTTGGCGCTCCGCTCAGCCTGCAAGCCATTGGAATGGCCAAGGATGACATTGAAACTGCTGCCCGGATAGCACTTAAAAATCCCTATTGGAATCCGCGTGAAATAACCTACGAGGGAATTCTGCAGCTGCTGCACATGGCTTGGGTCGGCTCGGCCCCCGCTTAACGATCATTATCACAGGAGGACCAAATTATGATTACGCGTCGAAAGGTACTTAAAACTTCTGCTGCTGCCGGCTTGGCAGTAGCATCAGGAGGTCTGGCTGCTCCTGCACTTGCACAAGGAGCAAAAATCCGGCTTGGATACGTTACGCCGACTTCGGGGCCATTAGCAGCCTTTGCCGAAGCGGACAAGTTTATCATAGACAGTTTTCTGCAGGTTGCCGGTTCAGATTTTGAGGTCGTTGTCAAGGACAGTCAGTCAAATCCTAACCGTGCGGCGGAGGTCGCCAAAGAATTGATTGTCGATGATGACGTCAATCTGATGCTGGTGGCTTCAACACCGGAAACGACCAATCCTGTGGCCACAACCTGTGAAGCTGAAGAAGTGCCTGTCATCTCGACCGTAGCGCCTTGGCAACCGTACTTTATCGGTCAGCAGGGGAATCCAGCAAATCCTGACAGCTGGGAGCCCTTTGAATACGCCTATCACTTTTTTTGGGGTCTGGAAGACATAATTCAGGTTTTTACCAACATGTGGGGACAGCTGGACACGAACAAGTCTGTCGGCGCTCTCTATCCCAATGACGGTGATGGCAATGCCTGGGGAGACCCTAATGTTGGCTTCCCACCGGCTCTGGCAGCCCAAGGCTACACTCTGACCGATACCGGCCGGTACCAGAATCTGACCGACGATTTCAGTGCCCAGATCAATGCCTTCAAGCAGGCTGACTGTGAAATCATTACCGGTGTACCCATTCCGCCTGACTTCACGACTTTTTGGACTCAGGCACAACAGCAGGGCTTTGCTCCCAAAATTGCCTCTGTTGGCAAAGCCATCCTGTTTCCAGTTGCTGTCGAAGCTTTGGGGGCTTCCGGACACAACCTGTCTTCGGAAGTCTGGTGGTCACCCGATCATCCGTTCAATTCATCATTGACCGGCCAGTCGTCAAGCGCACTGGCGAATGGCTTTACAGCCTCAACCGGTCGCCAATGGACCCAACCGATAGGCTTTATCCATGCCTTGTTCGAACTTGCGCTTGATGCAACGGGTCGAGTGTCTGATGTCGGCAACGGGGATGAGATTGCCGAAGCCATTGCCTCAACCAGCCTGGATACAGTGGTTGGTCCGATTGCCTGGAACGGTAGCGGCCTACCACCATTTGCTGCGCGTAACATTGCTAAAACGCCTCTGGTAGGAGGGCAGTGGCGTCTGACCAAGGCAGGGACCTATGACCTGGTTGTCGTCGATAATCAGACCGCACCAATGATTCCAACTGGTGGCAACATGGAAGCAATAATCTGATTGCCGTCTTGTAATCTTTTACCCGGCTGGCATCTGTCATGTCGATTCTCAGCCTCTCGAACCTCAGCAAATCCTTTGGCGCTCTGAAGGTGGTCGATGAGGTCTCGTTTGATGTGCCAGCTGGGCAAGCACTCGGCATTATCGGCCCAAACGGCGCCGGCAAATCCACATTGTTCAATCTGATCACCGGAAATTTGTCTTCCGACAGTGGTCGGATCGTTTTTCGTGACCAAGACATGACCCGAACCACTCTCATGAAAAGGACTCTTGCGGGCATCGGTCGCAGCTTTCAAATCCCCCAGCCATTTGACAAGCTCACCGTTTTTGAGAATTTGCTCGTCGCAGGCACTTTTGGCCGCAATCTCAGCGAGCTGGAAACAACAGAGTTCTGTGTCAGAATACTCCTTGACACAGAAATGATTGAGCACGCCAACAAGCCAGCTGGACAGCTTTCGCTCTTGGAGCGCAAGCGTCTGGAACTGGCTCGGGCTCTTGCCACCGCCCCCGACCTCCTTCTGCTTGACGAAATCGCCGGCGGACTGACCCAAGGCGAGTGTGAGACCTTGGTTGCAACGATCAAGGCCATACACGACAGTGGGGTGACCATTGTCTGGATCGAACACGTGTTGCATGCCCTGACCTCAGTTGTCGAGCGCTTGCTTGTGCTGGACTTCGGCAAGGTAATTGCGGTCGGCGACCCCACAAAAATCATGAATTCCAGCCAAGTCAAGGAGATCTATCTGGGGATTGAAGTCTGATGGAACTTTTGAAGACCCATAACCTGACCGCATCTTATGGCGAATTTCAAGCCTTGTTTGATGTTGACATAACGCTGGAAGACGGCAAGACCACTGCAATAATTGGTGCGAATGGCGCCGGCAAGAGCACTCTGATGCGAGCGATTTCCGGGATTCTGAAAAGCCCTGCCGCAAGCATCACTCTTGATGGCAAGCCCATAGGACATCTTGATGCCGACGAAATCATGTCTTTGGGTGTCGCCATGATTCCTGAAGGACGCAGGCTTTTTCCTTCATTGAACGTGGAAGAAAATCTTCTCATCGGCGCTTACGGACGCAATGCGGGCGGCCACTGGAATCTAGATAGTGTTTATAGCCTGTTTCCGGCCTTAAAGAATCGGCGTAACCATCCTGGAACGTCGCTATCAGGCGGAGAACAGCAAATGGTGGCGATGGGTCGAGCACTCATGTCAAACCCTCGCATACTTTTGTGTGATGAAATAAGTCTCGGGCTGGCGCCGGTTGTAATCAAGAACATTTATGCCGCATTGCCGAAAATACAGGCTGCCGGAACCTCGTTGATTATTGTTGAGCAGGACATCGCTCAAGCCATGCGGGTATCGGATCGGGTTTATTGCATGATGGAGGGTCGAATCATGCTCGAAGGTTCACCAGACCGGCTCTCGATGGACATGATTCACGCGGCCTACTTTGGAGAGCAACACACATGATCTGGGTGAACAGCCTGATCCAAGGCATTCTTTTGGGAGGACTCTATGCATTGTTTGCAGCTGGGCTCAGCCTCGTCTTCGGCATCATGCGGCTGGTCAATCTTGCCCATGGCGATCTGATCGTTTTCGGCGCCTACATGATTTTGCTTCTGGTCTCACTCCTCGAATTGAACGCCTTTGTAGCGGCCCTCGTAGCGGCTCCCCTCATGTTTGCAGTGGGATGGCTGTTGCAGCGGGTTGTGCTGAACCGCGTGCTGGGGGAAGACATACTGTCGCCACTACTGGTAACCTTCGGCTTGTCCATTGTGTTGCAAAACGTCCTGCTGGAAAGCTGGTCTGCCGACAGTCAACGACTTTCGGCCGGGGCATTGGAAACCGCCTCAGTTGCTATCGGACCGATCAATCTGGGAATCATGCCGTTGCTGACCTTTCTTTCAGCGGTAGCTGTCATTCTCGCTCTCAACCAAATATTTTACCGTACCTCACTGGGGCGAGCGTTTCGTGCAACCTCTGACGATGCTGTTACCGCTAGCCTGATGGGAATCAAGCCAACACGAATATTTGCAATCGCCACCGGCTTGGCGATGGTCGTTGTCACAATCGCGGCTCTCTATCTGGGTATCAGAGCGAACTTTGATCCCAGCATTGGTCCAGCACGGCTGATATACGCTTTTGAAGCGGTCATTATCGGTGGCTTGGGCTCTTTGTGGGGAACATTGCTCGGTGGCATTATTATCGGAGTGGCTCAAACAGTTGGTGCCACCATCAATCCTGAGTGGCAGATTCTCTCCGGGCACATTGCATTCTTGCTTGTGCTTATCATACGACCCCGCGGGTTGCTGCCCAGAGCGGTTGACTGATGAATTACGAGGTTAAAATCCAGACCCCCGCCTCAATCTTGGCGGCATTAATGGCTCTGACGCTAATTCTGATTGCTTTCGCCCTGCCCTTTTTTGCTGGACGTTCCCTGATTCAGGACCTGTTCTTCATTTTTACTATGCTGACCCTCGCCCAGTGGTGGAATTTGCTCGCCGGCCATGGCGGACTGGTCTCGGTGGGCCAGCAGGCCTTCGTGGGCATGGGCGCTTACGCCATGTTTGGCACAGTCATCCTACTCGGTCTGGATCCCGTACCGTCAATACTGATCGGTGGGATGGCCGCACTTCTGCTAGCCATACCCACCGCGTACTTCGCCTTTCGACTGCAGGGTGCCTACTTCGCGATTGGCACTTGGGTGATAGCTGAAGTCGTCCGCCTGACCGTGGCACAGTGGAAACAGCTAGGTGGTGGAACAGGCACATCCCTGCCCCGCTCGGCAACCAGAGACATATGGCTTGTCGATGGAATCAAGTCTCTGCTTGATATCAAGACATCCGAAGCCCGCGACATTTTGGCCTACTGGCTTGCATTGATTCTGGTCATTCTCACCATAGTTGCAATTTACTGGCTGCTCAGGACCCGAAAAGGACTTGCTCTTGCGGCCATACGAGACAATTTGCAAGCCGCCCGCTCAGTGGGTGTAGACGCACATCGGATCAAGTGGCAGACATTTCTCATGGCGGCCTTTGGGACCGGCCTGACTGGTGGCCTGATCTACATGCACAAAGCCCGCATATCGCCGGATGCCGCATTTTCTGTTGTTGACTGGACAGCTTACGTAATCTTTATCGTTGTGATTGGTGGCATCGGAACGATTGAAGGGCCAATTCTGGGCGTCCTTGTCTTTCTGGTGCTGCAAAGTCTCCTTGCCGACTACGGCAGCTGGTACCTGATGACGCTGGGATTGATCGGAATCTCGGTGATGCTTTACGCACCGCGTGGGTTGTGGGGGTGGTTTTCCGACAAGACTGGTGTACAGCTGTTCCCCGTGCAACGACGCCTACTGGCTAATGACAGCTTTTCCAAGGAGAAATAGATGGCTGAAATCGACACAGACGTACTGATCATTGGAACCGGTCCGGCCGGATCCTCCGTGGCGGCCCTGCTGTCTACCTATGGTGTTGAGAATATGGTGGTGAATCGTTACCGCTGGCTGGCCAACACCCCAAGGGCACACATTACAAACCAGCGAGCAATGGAAGTGTTGCGGGATCTCGGTCATGATGTCGAAACCGAAGCGTACATGCATGCAACCGAACAGGATCTGATGGGTGAAAATGTCTTCTGTGAAAGTCTTGCCGGAGAAGAAATCGGTCGCATGAAAAGCTGGGGCAAGCACCCTCTTTCCAGAGCTGAACATCAGTTGTCCTCACCATGCCTGATGAATGACCTGCCACAGACCTTCATGGAGCCGTTACTGTTTAAAACCGCTTGCTCCCGAGGAACTCAAGGCCGAATGTCAACGGAGTATCTGCGACACACACAGAACACGGACGGAGTCACAACCGTTCTGAGGGACCGACTTTCAGGACGTGAATTTGAAGTGTACTCAAAATACCTGATTGGGGCTGATGGCGGAAACTCGCTTGTTGCCGAGCATATCGGTGCCAACATCAAGGGCAAGATGGGCGTCGGGGGGTCAATGAACATTCTCTTTCGTGCCGATTTGTCAAAATATGTCGCACATCGACCTTCCGTGCTGTACTGGATCATGCAACCCGGGGCTGATGTCGGCGGCATTGGCATGGGACTGGTCCGCATGATCCGACCTTGGAATGAATGGTTAATCGTCTGGGGGTATGACATCAACGAGCCTGAACCCGAGGTCGATGAAGCCTTTGCCACAGGGGTTGCACGTCAACTGGTCGGCGATCCGGAATTGCAGATTGAATTGCTGTCAGCCAACATCTGGACCGTCAACAACGCCTATGCGACGGAAATGCAAAGGGGTCGAGTGTTCATCATGGGCGATGCGGCTCACCGCCACCCACCCTCAAACGGTCTGGGGTCGAACACATCCATTCAGGATGCTTTCAATCTGGCCTGGAAGTTGGCCGCTGTCGTCAAGGGACAAGCCGACAAGTCGTTGCTGGACAGTTATACAGTGGAACGGGCTCCTATTGCCAAGCAGATTGTTACGCGGGCCAACCAGTCGATCGCCGAATTTGGCCCCATATTTGAAGCTTTAGGCATGACGGGGGGAACTGACTATGAGAAAATCCAGGCAAGCATGAATGCCCGTACGGCTGTCGGACCAGCGGGAGAGAGGCAACGAGCGGCCATTCGTGAAGCCATCGCTTTCAAAAAGTATGAGTTTGACGCGCATGGTGTTGAAATGAACCAGCGCTACAAGTCTGGTGCCATCGTGACCGACGGACAAATGGAACCCGCATTCGAACTGGACGCAGAGTTGCATTTTCAACCGACAACCTGGCCGGGAGCACGACTGCCTCACGTCTGGATATTCCATCATGATACCGGCGAAAGAATCTCGACCCTGGATTTATGTGGAAAAGGACAGTTCAGCCTCATTACCGGCGTTGGCGGAGAGGCCTGGATTGATGCTGTCAAAACTGTTGGACACAGTCTGGGACTGGCCATGAACACCCATGTCATAGGGCCCCGCCAAAATTTTGAAGACCACGTAGGCGACTGGGCGAGAGCCTCGGAAATTTCTGATACCGGCTGCCTTCTGGTCAGACCGGACCATCATGTAGCCTGGAGGTCCGAAGAAATGGTCAGTGACCCTGAAGCCGAACTGCGGCGGGTTTTAAAAATCATTCTGGGACTTGAGGGGTAATACATGAAGGTCGAAACGGGTTATTTTACCGAAGAAGATTCAGCCGAGGTCGTCGCCAGCCGTATTGCAGACGATACCGACCCTCGCTTGAAACAAATCATCACTGTGCTGGTCAAGCATATGCACGCGGCGGTGAAGGAGTTGGAACTCACCCAGGACGAGTGGATGGCTGGAATCAAGTTTCTCACGGATACGGGACACAAGTGTGATGACTGGCGGCAGGAGTTCATTCTCCTCTCCGATGTTCTCGGGATATCCATGCTCGTGGACGCAATAAACAACCGCAAGCCTTCGGGTGCCTCAGAATCCACCGTGCTTGGACCCTTTCACGTAGCTGACGCCCCTGAACTGGCAATGGGTGCCGACATCTGTCTGGATCAGAAGGGCTCTCCCATGCTGGTCAAGGGGCGGATTCTGGATCCGGATGGCAATCCGATCGGCGGGGCCAAAATTGATGTTTGGCAAGCCAACGATGAAGGGTTTTATGATGTTCAGCAAGCAGGCATCCAGCCGGAGTTCAATCTGCGGGGCGTGTTTCGAACTGCCGAAGACGGAGCCTACCGGTTCAGAGCTGTAAAGCCAAAATACTACCCCATTCCGGATGACGGTCCGGTAGGAAATCTGCTTGCGGCATTAGGCCGGCATTGCTATCGTCCAGCGCATCTTCACTACATCATTGAGGCTGAGGGCTTCAAAAGCCTTATTACCCATATCTTTGACCCGGATGATCCATATATTCATTCGGATGCAGTTTTTGGCGTCAAGGCCAGTCTCATGGCTAAGTTCGAGCGAATTGAGGACCTCAACATGATAGCCCGAGAAGGCATGCCGAAACCATTCTATCGTGTCGAACATGACTTCGTGCTGGCATATTCCCGATAATGGCATCGTACCTGCAATTTGGCATGGATGATGCTGGATGCCGGATAATATGCCATCCAATTGCCGTGAACTATGCCATAGTGCCGTACTGCATGAGGATTGGGCCGGCCCCGTTTCGACTTGATGGATTTCTGATATGGCTGATGTCGTAGCTTGGCACGGCGGACAGTCAGGCATTTCTATAACGACGACCGGAGCAAGTGCAGTTTGATGCCTGCCTCGTTAATCGTGAAACGCCACTTCACCGGCTTTAAACGGAATTTCATTTGCTGAATTGGCCATAGCTCACTCTGGGGTGGGGGTTTCGCTGATTTTGGACTGGACTCCGCCTGGGAACATTGTGTCGATCGAGATACCCAGATGAGTCAAGGCCTTCTGTTGCACCGGGGTCGGTATTGCCGTGGCGTAAAAGTGATGCTCCGGGGCCGTGGCCAGGCTCATGCGGTTCAGGGTCAGGGTGGCCAGGTCGGCGAGCAGCGTCTCGACACTGTGCACGGGCCGGCCTTCCGGCGTCGCCCGGGTGGCGGCCTTGGCTCGGGCCCGATCCGAGGGCTGGGCCGGACCGACCGGGTCGGGGCGCAAGCTCGGATCCGGCGGGCGGATGTCAACAGGCCCCGATCCCCAACCAGAGCCACCCGCTCAATCTGGAAGCGCTCGCGGATCTTGGCGATCTGAGGACCGACCGTCCGCGGGTCGGCCGTATGGTCGGCAAACACCTCGACCGCCACCGGACAGCCATCCGCCGCACACAGCAGGCCGAACACAGCAGGCCGAACACGATCTGTTTCTTGCCCTTCTTGCCATCGCGGTTGTGGCCAAAGGCCGCCAAGGGAAAGCAACGCTCCTCTAGGTAGCTGGAGGTCACGTCATACAGGATCAGCGTGCCGCCCAGATGACGCCGGGCGGCGGCCAGCTTGGAACTCGGCTGCAGGATGCGGTCGATGAGGGCGGCCAGAGCCACTGTCATGGACCAACAGCTGCCATTAGTCAGTCACGATTGGTTACCACGAGAAGCTCTCAAACTGGCGTTGGTTTCATGAGATTCATGCTGCTATCCAAGGCATGGAGCATTTCGTTTTCTGCTGCCCGGCCCCTCCAATATGGCAAAAACTACCAGACTCATCCGACTGCATCATGAACGCCGGGCCCGGCACATCTTCATGCGCTTGAACCACTGTATGGCCTGCTTCAACCGCGGGCAAAAAGAGACTAACATCCACTCTTGATGCTTGCAGACGCTTCTGTTTTCGTATAGAAGTTTCGTTCTGACAAGACTTGCGATTAACAGGTAATATGCGTGTGGGGGCTGGGAAAGACTAGTTCGAGCGCTACCCTGAGCATCACTGGGCACTCGTACCCATCTGGCTCATCGGATTTATTCGTCAACCATTGAGCAAACTGCTTCATGATCTTGCAAGGGATATGTTCCCTTGGGGGGGGGTGATCACACAGGCAATAACGATGGCTGAGTGTTCCTGACGGGCTAGCCGCCAAGTCGAGTCGATGCACAAGAGCGACATTCTCCCGAACCCGGCGGCCTTCAGTCTCCTCTTCAGAAGCGGAAGGTCAGGGACACGCCGCCCCCAAAGTCGGCATTGTCGCTGCCGGCCGTCGCATAAAACGCATCGCCGGCCAGCACCGTGCGGCCATCGCTGCCCAACGGCATCGCACCGCCGATACCGGCCCGCACCCAGGTCGGCTTCACTTTGCCCTTGAGGGGCGTCGTACCGGCCATCACCTCAAACTCCGGCCGAAACTCGTGCTCCAGATCCAGCGACCCGTACAGCCGGCTGGCTCCCTCGCTCGGGGCCAGCTCCGCCTGCACGCCCACGCGGGCCATGACGCTCTCGGCCCGGTCCGGGGATACCGTCCCGGTGCCTCCCAGACTGGTCGGCTCGACAAACGCATCCATCTTCACCGACGACCAGGCCAGACCTCCACGCGGTGTTACCGTCAGGCCGCCCACAGACATCGGCTGACCCACCTCCAGTCCCAGAGCCACGCCACTCCCACTGCCTGTGGAGGTGATCATGGTGCCATTGCTGGTCACCTCAATGTCGAAGAACCGGGTGTAGCTCAGCTGGCCATCCACATACAGCCCATTATCGCCGGTCCAGGTCAGGGACACGCCCAGACCCATGCCATCGACATCCATGGTGCCGCCATCCTTCACGGTGGCCTTGCTCTGCCGCCAATGGGTGCTCACGCCCAGCAACAGACGGTCGTCGGTCGGGACATCCAGACCGATCGCGACGCGGGTCTGCTCGATATCCCACGACAGGGCCTGACCGCGCAAGCCAGTCGCCGTTGTCGAGGTCTTGGCCATGCGGTCTCCTTCAAGGGTGGCGAGACGGACCCAGACGCCGGTGCGGGATTGCGGGGCTTCGACCTGTTCGCCCTTGGTGCTCTCCACGATGACGCTGCCGCCGCCGGTCAGCCGCGGGGTGGCCATGCGGGTCCCATAGGACAGCGGTGTCGACAGACCCTGCAGAACCGGAGCCGTGGCCTCATACAGCCGGGCTCGGTCCTGATATAAACGCCACGAGGTGCCCTCCACAGTCTTGAACTCATAGCCCTCCGTGTCCCCTGTAATTGCTGTAAGAACAGCCTCGTTCACGATGTCATACAAGCCTTTTGAATCTCCGCGCATGAGAACTCGGCCTGTGCCGTCTTTTTTCAGGATATCACCCGAACCGTCCTCGCCCGTACGGGTCTTGAAAGTCAGCTCTCCTGTGGCCTTGTCATCCGCACTGAGGATCTGACCCTGAACACGTCCAACGACACCATGTTCCTTTTCCAGCATGACCTCGACATCGCCGGCGTTGTCGTCCACCTCGATGGCGACCTTGGACTGAGCACTTAAATGGGCTCGAGTACCGATCACAATCTTGCCGCCCATGCCGCTGCCGCTGGTCCGCCCTTCAACATGCACACCGGCGTATTTGTTGTTGTCGTTATCCACATTACCACCCATCACCGTGCCGCGGATCCGGACATCAAATGTACCCGTCCCGTCCTGATCAACCCGAATACCCTGATTTTTGGCTGTAATCGTGCTGCCTTCCGCTGTCGTTATCTGGATATTTCCACTACTCTCACTACCCTGAATCGCCTGATTATATACATGGATGCCTTCCGCTGCCGCCGTGATCGTGCCCGCGTGGGTCACTTCCATCATGCCCTTAGAGACATTCGCCGTATAGATGCCCGTGCCGTGTTCACTGCCGGACGTCGTAATCGTGCTGCCTTCCTTCGTCTCGACCTTGATGCCTCCCTTGCTTATGGGAACAAGGTTGGTCGCGTAGATGCCTGCCGTCACCGCCGTGATCGTGCCCGCGTGGGTCACCGTGATCGTGCCCCGGCCATCGGCACCGGGCGACACAGTAAGCGTAGTCCAATCAGTAACGTCAGTAAAATAATAATTAATTATTTGCGCAGCGATGCCTCCTTGACCCTCTGTCGTTCCTTTTGCCGTGATGAAACTGTCCTTCCCGGTCGTGATATCAATGCCGCCCCTACCCCGGTTGTCGGCAAAAACCCCCGAGCCGGTCGCTGTAATCATGCCGTTGTGGATAATCGTAATACCTCCCTTGCTGTGACCTTGGCCCACTGCAACTCGCGCAATGATACCAGCAAAATTACTGCCGGTCGTTGTAATCGTGCTTCCTAATTTCGTCTCAATCTCTACACTGCCTTTGCCACTCGTACCATCGCCCACACCCTCACCAAATGGTGATCTGGATTGCGCAACGATGCCTGTACCAGCCGCTGTGATTGTGCCGGCGTGGGTAATCACCGTGTCACCAGAACCCCAGTTGTTGGTCCAAACCCCCGTGCCAGCCGCTGTGATTGTGCCGGCGTGGGTAATCGTAATTTCACCCTCACCATTAACGGTATCTACTGAAACTTCTGCATGTATGCCCGCATGAGCACTGTTGGTCGTCGTAATCTTGCTGCCCAGTTTTGTCTCAATCTCTACACTACCCTTACCACCGGAATTGGCATCAAAAGACCACTTAATGCCCCTTCGATTAAGATTTATTGCACGGATGCCTTCCTTTACCGCCGAGATTGTGCCCGCGTGGGTGATCAACGTATCGCCGTTACCGTCGTGTAAGCTCCATAGACCAATCCCGGTCGCTGTAATCGTTCCCGCGTGGGTGATCGTGACGTCACCCGTACTGGTATTTTTTTGAATCCACGCAAGGATGCCGTGACCTTCCGTACCGGTCATTGTAATTTTGCTATCCGATTTCGCCTCAATCTCCATGCCGCCAGTGCCAGCTGCAGTGGTGAAACCAGCGATACCGTACGACCCAGCCGCCGAGATTGTGCCCGCGTGGGTAATCACTGTGTCACCGGCACCCCCGTGCAAAACCTCTATACCCCTCTTATTGGAGTAAATCGCACTTCTAATTTCTGTCGTGACCATGACCTTGTTGTTGCCCGAATCCTGGGCATAAACACGCAGAGCCGCCTGATCTGACGCTATCGACACAGGGTCCCCCTGCCTGCCAATCTCCTTTCCGGACTCAAGGGTCAGCTCCAGACCTTCCGCCGGCCAGCAGTCCACCTGAGCGGTCGGGCTAGTGCTGATGGTTACACTGGGAGGATTATCGACTTCGGCAGGCTTGCAAGTGCCTTTTTGGGCCAATGCGGAATGGGGGCTAGCCATGGCCCCCGCCAGCAAAGCACCAATTATCAAAAGCTCCAAGAACAACCCGCCAAGCGAGCGGGTCGAGGGGGCATCTACCCCCCCCTGACGTTAATCACGGGCATCGCCGGCTGTTGCCTAAACTCGCACTCAAGTAAAAATTGATTTAACATAACAATTGCCCCAATCCCGGCACCTAAAATTTGAAACTCCGTACCCTTTTAGACAGTGAACTCATAAATGGCAAGGGGGGGGGTACTGAATTAAATCCGTCATCCCCCCAAGGACACGATTGACCGAAGCGGAATGAATTGTCATTGATCAGGATGTTTCATGACGATCTACCGGGATAAAAACCGGCTGTTTTGAGTGCCCTTTCGCCAGTGATCACCTACTTCTGCTGATACCATACAGGATCCGCAGATTGTGAAATGCTGCCGTGTCAGGCACTTGACGCATCTGGATGTCAAACTGGAGCAACGAGGGATACTTCAGGATAAACACGGCCAGACCAGACATCAGACAGTCCGCCAAGCTTGGGCCTCGCGACTGAACTGGATCAGCAATGCGCTCAAACCGACGCCGGACCTGTACTAAAAGACCCGGCATCGACACATGCCGGCACATCGTTCGCCGCGTTATAATATCGCTCACTCATGGCTTGTCGTTTTGATTGGGCGCGGTATAACCGAGATGATACAAACCGGAAGTTCCAGTCCAAACTTGACGACAAATAAGAGATGACAGGCCAATCCACTCCCTGCATACGGGGTTTAAAACTTGGGGGCGGATTACTGGTTTTCGTATCACTTGATCTTCGTGGCTGTACGTGGTGTTGTTTCGGATCCGGTTCTTGATAAAGTTCTGGCAAAGGCAACTTCGAAGTTTGTCCTCTCCTGTCACCAGCCCCTACCCCCATGATTCATAGTTGCTCTAGAATCTGTTACCAACTCTGGGCCACGATTTGCAATCAGCCTTCATATGGTGATAAGGCCCGGTCCAAGCTATCGGAGTATGCCCGGTAACTTTAGGTCGTTCTCTTTCGCACAGTTCAAAGCCTCCTGATAACCGGCGTCCGCATGACGCATGACCCCTGTGGCTGGATCATTCCATAATACTCGCTTGAGTTTCTTTCCGGCCAAATCGCTCCCGTCTGCAACAATCACCATGCCTGCATGTTGAGAAAATCCCATGCCGACGCCGCCCCCATGATGAATTGAGACCCAAGACGCTCCCGAACTGGCATTGAGCAATGCATTGAGCATCGGCCAATCCGAAACTGCATCGGACCCGTCCTTCATTGCCTCCGTTTCACGATTCGGCGACGCCACCGAGCCGGAATCCAGATGGTCGCGGCCGATCACGACCGGAGCGGACACTTCTCCAGACCTGACCATGTCATTGAACGCCAGTCCCAAGCGATGTCTGTCCCCCAATCCGACCCAGCAGATTCGAGCTGGCAGTCCCTGAAACTGTATTCTCTCCCTGGCCATGTCGAGCCAATTATGAAGTGGCTTGTTGGCTGGAAGCAGTTCCTTCACTTTTTGATCAGTGCGATAAATGTCCTCGGGATCGCCTGACAGCGCCACCCAACGAAACGGGCCAATGCCACGGCAGAACAGCGGCCTGATATAGGCAGGAACAAAGCCGGGAAACGCAAAGGCATCTTTCAGGGAACCGTCCTGAGCAACCTGCCTGATGTTGTTGCCGTAATCGAGAGTGGGAATTCCCAAGCGCCAAAAACCGATCATTGCCTCGACGTGCTTAACGATCGACTTTCTTGCTGCCTCTTCGACAAGGCCGGGATTCTTTTCGCGTTGATCCTTCCATCGTTCCAAGGTCCATCCACTCGGCAAATAGCCGTTCACCAAGTCATGGGCTGACGTCTGATCGGTTACAATGTCGGGTCGAACATCCATGGCCAGCAGCCGGGGAAAAATCTCCGCCGCATTTCCGACCACTCCGACCGATTTCGCTTGCCCCGCTTGGCTCCACTCCCTTATTGAATTGAGGGCTTTTTCCAAAGATTGTGCCTTGGTATCGAGGTAACCCGTGCGCAGTCGAAAATCTATCCGTTCAGGATCGCACTCAACCACCAGACAACTCGCCCCGGCCATGACCGCAGCCAAGGGTTGAGCTCCGCCCATGCCGCCCAGTCCAGCCGTTAAAATCCATCTCCCCGTCAGATCGCTATTGTAGTGCTGCCGCCCAGCCTCGCAGAATGTTTCATAGGTTCCCTGGACTATACCCTGTGTGCCGATATACACCCACGAGCCCGCTGTCATCTGGCCATACATCATCAGGCCAACTTTTTCCAGTTCGTTGAATTGTTTCCAGTTTGACCAGTGCGGAACCAGATTCGAGTTGGCAATGAGCACCCTTGGGGCCATTTTATGTGTCTTGAATATCCCAACCGGCTTGCCGGACTGGATCAGCAACGTTTGATCCGACTTGAGCTTTTTTAGCGCCTTCAGTATTCGGTCAAAGTCTCTCCATGTCCGGGCGGCCTTGCCAATGCCACCGTATACAACCAGCTCCTGTGGATTCTCGGCAACGCTGGGATCAAGGTTATTCTGAATCATTCTGAACGGAGCTTCGGTTTCCCAACTCCGGCAATTCAGCTGATTGCCGACCGGCGATTTCACCTCTCGGACATTTTTAGTCTTGTCTAACATGGATCCTCTTCAAGCAACGGGGAGTCTAAGGGCAGAAACCGGCCCGCTCTGACCAGTTCTTCAACCAATTCTATTTCAGGAGAAATCAGCCTGTCTTCAGCCAGAAAAGGTGATACCTCGCGTATTGTCCTTACATGTTTCTGCAGCTGTTCGCTTGTTTGCAGGGGAGCGCGCAACTCGACACCCTGAGCACCGCACAGAAGTTCAATGCTGATGATGTTGCGCAAGTTGTCATTCATCTCAATCAGGCGGCGGGCTCCATGACATGACATGGCGACATGGTCTTCCTGATTGGCTGAAGTCGGCGTGGAGTCGACGACTCTCGGATTGGCCAGCGACTTGTTCTCAGACTCGAGGGCCGCCGTCACGATCTCGGCAACCATAAAGCCGGAATGAAGGCCCGGGTTGGGCGCCAAAAAGGCGGGGAGTTCATGCGATACGGCCGGATCTACGAGCAGTGAAACCCGTCTTTGAGCGATGGAACCCATTTCTGCTATGGCAATGGCAATCATGTCCGCGGCCATTCCGACTGGTTCGCCATGGAAATTTCCCCCGGACACGATTTCCCCGTCAGCAAGGATCAGCGGATTGTCCGTAACTGCCGTAGCTTCGGTTTTCAGAACTTGAGCCGCCTGCCTGAGAGTGGTGATGGCCGCTCCCAGTACCTGGGGTTGACAGCGTATGCAGTACGGGTCTTGCACACGAGTATCATCATAGCGATGACTCTCTCTGATTTCCGAGCCAAAAACCAATTCTCGTATAGCTCGGGCCACATCAATTTGGCCTTTGTGTCCTCTGAGTTCATGGATTTGCTCACGAAACGGTGCCGACGAAGCCATTGCTGCATCGGTCGACAACGCACCCGAGGTGATCGATGACATGCCTATCTTCCAGGCTTCAAACAATCCGGCCAGCGCCAGAGCCGTCGAAACCTGAGTGCCATTGATCATGGCTAGGCCTTCTTTTGGCCCCAGAACAACCGGCTCTTTGCCAATGATCCTGAGGGCTTCGCATCCTGTTATTCTGGTGCCCTTGTGAAATGCCGGATTGATGCCCATCAGCGTTGCCGTCAAATGAGCAAGTGGAGCCAAGTCACCCGAGGCACCGACCGAGCCCTTTGACGGGATCAACGGATAGATTTCGTGAGACAGAAATCCCTTCAGGGTGGAAATGACTTCCCACCGTACCCCGGAAGCACCCTGTGCAAGCGAGAACATTTTCAGCCCCATTATCAGTCGGACGATGTTGTCGGGAAGAGGGTCGCCCACTCCGGCACAATGGCTGAGAATCAAGTTTTTTTGGAGTTCAACAAGATCATTCCGGGGTATTCTTATTGATGCCAGTTTGCCAAAGCCGGTGTTGATGCCATATACTGGCTCTTCCGCTTGAGCTATTCGATCAACGACTCTGGCCCCTTCCTCAACCCATTTCCGACAGCTGGGAAGAATGTCAATTGTCTCACCCTCGTAAAAGCGTTCGATGTCACGAAGGCTAACAACCCTGGGATCAATGATCATTCGCAAACCACCGTCTGATCAGCGGGTTGTAACCGAGATGGTAGGCCAACTCGGCCGGATGGTCAACGGACCATGTACAGAAGTCTGCTCGCATGCCGACCGCTATCTGTCCCAAGTCATGATCTTTGCCCAAGGCTTTTGCCGCGTTGACAGTAATCCCCTTCAAGGCCTCCTCTGGAGTCAAACCGAAAAGATTGCATGCCAGATTCATGACCGCCAGTATCGAAGATACCGGTGAGGATCCGGGATTGCAATCGGTAGCCAAGGCAATTGGAACATCGGCTTCTCGCAGGTTGTCAACAGGTGGCTTCTGAGTTTCCTTCAGGGTGTAGTAGGCTCCGGGCAACAATACGGCGACCATGTCGGCCCTTTTCATTTCGATGACATCTTCCGAGTTGGCATACTCGACATGATCAGCTGAAAGGGCGTTATACTTGGCTGCCAGTTGCGTTCCTCCATTATGCGAAAGCTGCTCGGCATGAATTTTTACGGGCAGATTCAGCTTGACCGCAGCCTGGTAATAGGGTTCCAGCTGTACCGTACTGAACGCTATTCCCTCACAAAAACTGTCTACGGAATCAACCAGTTGTCTGGAATGCGCCTTGGCCAGTCCCGGAATTGCAACTTCCGCTATGTAGTTGTCATGACAACCGGCATACTCCGGTGGCAAAGCATGGGCTGCCAGCCAGGAATTCACAACTCTGATGGGATAATTCTCAGCGATTTGCCTGGCCACTTGCAGCATCTTGATTTCATCCTCAATGGTAAGACCATAACCTGACTTGATTTCGATAGTCGTAACCCCTTCTCCGATCAACGCGTTCACCCTCTTCATGGCCGATGCCAGCAGGGCATCCCTTGACGCATCTCGCGTGGCCTTCATCGTGGACAGTATGCCGCCACCAGCGCGGGCTATCTCTTCATAGGATGCACCCATTAAACGGGCTTCAAACTCACTGACCCTGTCTCCACCATAGACTACATGAGTGTGACAATCGATCAGGCCCGGAGTCACAAGCGCTCCTTCCAGGTCGTGGAGGATTTGGCGATTGACATGCGAAGGCACATCGGCTTCCTGACCCACCCAGGCAAAGGTGCAATTCTCGACCGCAAAGGCACCATCCCTGATAAATCCGTATCGACCCAGCGCCGAATTCATGGAGGCAATGTTACAGTTGCAAAAAAGCGCCACGTCAACTAATCGGTTTGAGGTGTCCAAAACTTAAACTCTCAATTAGTCCAAACTTCAATTAATTGACAAACTTTTCTCGATCGAAACAAATTTGGGCTCGCTTGGCCCTTACCCCTGAAGGATGGAATGAGGACGTGCTCGTCAGTATCGATTTGGACGGCAAAATCTCGGATGTGAAGCCGCAACACCCTCCAAAAGGATTGATCACTTCAATCTTGCTGCCCTCCCCGACCAATCTGCACAGTCACTCGTTTCAAAGAGCGATGGCCGGTCTGACTGAGACCAAGGACCCGGATCGCAAAGAGAATTTCTGGTCATGGCGGGAACTGATGTACAAGTTTCTGGCATTCCTCGACCCGGATGACTTTCAGACCATAACTGAACTGGCCATGATGGAAATGCTTGAGGCCGGCTTTGCCTCAATGGTGGAGTTTCATTATCTTCACAATACCCGAAACGGCGCGAAGTATGATGATGTTGGGGAGTTGTCAAAGCGCGTCATCGCCGCGGCCGAGTCGACTGGGATGGGACTGACCCTTGTACCCATCGCCTACAATCAGGGCGGATGCGATGGTCGCCCGCTGGCCGGTGGCCAGGTTCGATTTCAGAACAGCCCAGACCAATACCAGGCAATTCTGGCCGCTGCACAAAAAGCTGTTCAACGTTCTGACACTGCGGTCGGATCAGGAGCACATTCATTGCGAGCCGTGTCCACCGAATATTTGACGGAACTGCTTTCCTCTTCGGCCACTTGGCCTTTCCACATACACGTTGCCGAGCAGGTGGCAGAAGTTGATGAAGTCAAGCATTACCTCAAGCAAAGACCTGTTGAGTACCTTCTGGACAATTTTCCGCTTAACAGGAACTGGTGCTTGATCCACTGTACCCAGATGACACCTGAAGAAACTGCCAGGCTAGCCAACTCGGGCGCTGTCGCCGGTCTTTGTCCCATAACCGAAAGCAATCTTGGTGACGGAATTTTTGATGGGGTTCGATATGCAGAGTCCAACGGACGTTATGGCATCGGTACAGATTCGAACATTCGGATCAATCTCACGGGTGAATACCGAACCTTGGAGTATTCCCAGCGGTTGCGAGACAGGGCCAGAGTTCGGATGACTTCATCGGGCTCGGTTGGTCTGCAACTGCTTTTGACCAGTTGCGAGGGGGGACGCTTTGCCTCCGGGCGGAACAACGGCGCTATCAAGCAGGGATGCTGGGCGGATTTTATTGAGCTGGACGGCTCAAGCTACAAACTCTGCGATTTGCGGGATGACAGAATCGCTGATACTTGGATCTTCAACGGCGACGATCAATTGCTGAAATCCGTCTGGTCAGCCGGGCAAATCGTTGTCGTGGACGGACAACATAGAAGACGCACCGAAATCATCTCCCGGTACAGCAACATGTTAAGGAAACTCAAGCCACTTTTGTGACCGGACGAGAAATGGTGCCTAGGGGCGGATTTGAACCACCGACACGAGGATTTTCAGTCCACTGCTCTACCCCTGAGCTACCTAGGCATAACCCCCACGGATCAACCCTGCTAACTTAGTTGTATCTGAAAGCCCATACAAGTCGCTGGGTGCTTAATATTTGTGAAGGGCTGGACACCCCTTCGCAGTTGCAAACCTTAACGCGCAATGAAAGAAAAATCATGCCAAAGCAGGTTATGAATCCCTTTGTGCCGGTATTTGCACATGCTTATGCTCGTAGCCACGATAGAGTTAGGAAGCGGGTGCAATTGGGTCTTATGACCATGAGTCAACTCCATATCCTTTTCATCGCCCGATTGGAAAACCAATCCGGCCATGTAGATTTGTACCTGTCGCGAACAGGAGGAGGATAGCAAGCGAGTGCAGGCGTCCAAGTTGACCCGGGACGCGATGGTGATGCATGACATCCTCAGAAGCGGAGGAACATCCTGCTGCTCAACCGGGGTGAAAGCAGGGGGTCATCGGCAAAACGGCACTAAGAGCGGTCGGTTTTATCACGACAAATTGTCATGACATCTTCGGATCAGTGACAATCCATCCCGTTTCGGTTGATTATGTTCTTAGGAGGAATTAATGGTCAAGCCCGGCCGCCCTTGACAGGGCCGCATGGCATGATTAAGGTCATGCCATGCGATGCTGCCCCATGCATACCCGACTGAATACAGGTGAGAACGCGCGTCATGACTGCAGACTTCAAGCCGGAAGAACTGTGCCATTTCCTTCGGCAGGGCGATCGCCGACTCCACCCGTTCTTTGTTGGACGCGAGGCAGCCATGGCTCAAATCCTGGCTCTGGTCCAGGAGGTTGTCACGACGGGAACGGAGTTGCCCGGGACCGCAAAGGCCAAGGGCCTCATGCAAGTGATCCAGGGTGCCCCCGGCATCGGCAAGACCGCCTTGCTTGATGCGTTATACAAGACATGCATGACGACCCTGACGCGAATGGATGCGGGCGTACGCATCATGCCGCTGATCATCAATGATCCAAAAAATCTATCGTTACCCGCCATTTATCAGGCCGTACAGGACCAGCTGACAGCCGTTGGGGACCATATCGGCCATGGCCCCATCCGCCGTTTTTTCCGGCGGTCGCTGGGCCGTTTGCAAGCCGGATCGGTGATGGGTACCGGCATCAGCCTCAAGCCGGCGGACGCCGCCCTTCAACCCCAGATACCTAAGGGCTGGGCCGTACTGCTCATGATCGACGAGATCCAGCAGGCCGATCCCAATCCGCAAGGGACCGCCGCTGCCGCTCTTGTACGTCTGGAAGGCGGCAGTGACGGCTTGCCTATTCTGCCCGTATTGGCCGGCCTCTCCAACAGTCAGACCGTCCTCCGAGCAATGGGCCTTTCCCGTCTGTCCAGCATAGCTGTCCAGCCCCTCACGCGGCTGACTCAAGCGGATGTCAGTCAGGCCCTTCACCAGTTCATCAATCGCTACAATGTAAGCGTTACACTAGCCTGTCAGGATCTCTGGGCACGCACCCTCTGGCGCTGGTCCCAAGGCTGGCCCAAGCACATGCAGAACGGCCTGAGTGCGATCGGTCATGCCTTGCTGCAAACGAATGGTAACCTTGATGCCGTTGATCTCTTGGCGACGCAGAGGCGGGCAGCCGACACGCGTACCAGCTATTACTGGACCCGCCTGGATACATGGCAGGATTCGCCCCAACTCATGGGCCAGGTCATGGCGGGACTGGGCCGCGAACCTCTGCCGCGGCACGACATCATGAGCCATGTGCAGGCCATTTGGCGTGCGGATCCGAATCGATTCTGTCCAGTTCCAGAATGGGACGACATGCTTCGCCTGGGCCTCATTGACCTTGATCGAATCACGGCGCGTGCAGTAACCTACTCATGCCCTATCCCGTCCTTGCGGTCCTTTGCCGTGACACGGACCGGACTATCACTGCACTGCAGCGCGCTGGATGGCGACATTGACATGATTCGGAGCGATCTCAAAACCGGCCTTGACGTCAATGGCCTCGATGCTTGGGGACGAACCCCTATGCACATCGCCGCCCAGGAAAGCTGGCCAACCATCATCGTCGAACTTCAGGCCGCGGGGGCGGCCGTTCAGGCACAGGATCGTTGGGGCCGCACGCCCCTCCATCTGGCGGCCCAAGCCAATGCCGAACAGGGACTGGGCCCGTTGCTGGACTTTCAGGCCGACCTTCATGCCATCGATCATGACGGCGACACGCCGCTCCATTACGCTGCCCGAACCGACAGCGCCCGTACCATGATGATGCTGATCAAGGCGGGGGCCAATCCTCAAATCCGCAATCATGACGGTCAGAGAGCCATCGATATCACCTCTCCAGTAAGCACTTGCCGAAGCGTTCTCAGTGGGTTGCCGGACAATTCTTGACCCCGAAATGATCATGCCAAAGGATGACGACGAAAGGCCAAGCCACACCAATGTGAACCGAACGGGACTCCATCATGGCGCCTTGGTCTGTGCCCGACGGGCGGACGATGCGCCACCGGGTCTCACCGACCTCGATACCTCAGTCGTCATCGGCCTCCATTTCCCCATGAATGACAGTTCAACCATTGGCCGACCATCAATTAACCGAGACCCGTGACAAAGTGGGTCGCCATACTCGGCTGGACACCCATGATTTCAACCGCGGCACGATCTGGGCTCTCAGCAACACAATGTTCAATCACCAAACCCTGCTGACTGGCCGTCGTGCGACTCGTTGCGTATACATCATGGCCACCACAAAACGCTGCAAGGCTTCCGGCTACCTTCCTGCAATTCATTGCGTGAAACTCTCACTTTCTCCATGAAGGAACTTCCTCATGATCTTTTTCCTCTTCTCCATCGGCACTGGAGTCAATCGTGTATTCACCCTCCAACCATCGCCCAAGATCAATGTCAGCACATCTTTTCGAGCAAAAGGGACGGTATTTCAGAATTGCCTCTTTCTTGCAGATTGGACAAATCATTCGTGAAACTTCCCCATCGCCAGGACTCTGTCACGCTTTCGTTCCATTTCAAAATTTCCCATCCGGGTCCAGCCGTGGATAGAGGTTGGCACCTCATCGTCCTTCAATGAACTTCTGATGATCTGCTCAATGGCCTTCCTGTTTTGCTTGTTCATTGCTGGAAAATCAACAACGACCTTACCGGCAAGACCTCGGATGCGCAAATCTCGACAAAGTGTTTGAGCCACTTCCCTGGACACTTCTTGAATGGCGTTTCCTTGAACAAGACTGCCAGTATTGACATCAATCGTGACCATCGCTGCAGTTTGTTCGAAAACCACAGTTGCTCCCGAGGACAGTTTTTTCGTCATCTCAATGCTGTGCTGTATCAGATCTACAAGTTCGTCATAGTCATCCTGACATTCCGACTCATCAATTTCTTCAACATCCCAGTCTTTCGAAACCACCCAATCCCTTCGTGCACGCTCGTGAATGCTCGGTCCCTTAAGGACGCACATCGGTTTCACCCCAAGAGCATTAATCTGCATGACCTCAAGCAATTTACTCCATCTCGACAGCTCCTCTTTCACGCCCTCGGGACAGTGCTGGCTTGAGGTTCGTATTATGATGCCAACATCGTCAGGCCAAAAATTGCTGTTCAGGAAGCCATCAACCTGGGTCTTAAGTTCAAGCCGAATCTTCCTGTCCCTGACTGCACGAGAAACATTCAGTCCTGGTTTGCCCTCAGTCGCGATGACAAACTTTCCCCGGAGCACCGTTTGCTTTCGCAAAGGGACTGGTTTGCCTTCCCGCGGGTATCCACCGACCTGAACCCTGATACGCTCGCCCTCGGAAATTTCGGGCGCATGCCTCAGCAGCCCCAAGTGACCATTGGGCAACTGCACCAGCTGCCCGCCTGTACCCTTGATCGGGCGTCGGGCATGTCCAAAAAAAATGGATTCTGGTTTCGGAACACTTTTGTCAGGTTGATCCAGAAGCAAGTCGTCAAGCTTGTCGTCAACCACCTTCGCTGCCAGCTCCGTTCCATCCGACATCCAGGATAGCAAGATTCTACCCTTCATGAAGAGCTTTCGGCTTGAGGCCGAACGATATCAGAAGGTTTCGGGTTTCATGGAGAGGCAATCCCATTATTCCTGAATATGATCCACCAATCCAGGGGATAAACTGCTCGGCCAAGCCTTGAATTCCATATCCCCCAGCCTTGCCCAACCACTCTCTGGACTGCAGATAGGTGGCCAACTCCTCTTGAGACAGCCGCTTCATCCTGACAGTCGATTCCACGAGTCTGGACTTCATCTGATCGTGATTTCTAACCGCAACAGCGGTGAACACCCGGTGTCTTCTTCCCGAAAGAAGTTTCAAAAAACTCTCGGCTTGGGCTTCGTCATCGGGCTTGCCGATTATTCTGCGTCCGACGGCCACGACAGTATCGGCACCGAGGACAATCTCACCGTTGTCGATTGCAACCGCGTGTGCCTTCTCGATGGCCATGCGCAAAGCAAAACTGCGGGGGATCTCACACTTTCGCGGCATTTCGTCAATCGCGGCCGGAACGACCCGGTCCGGCGTGTAACCAATGCGATTGAGCAGTTTCAGTCTTCTGCTGCTGGCTGAAGCCAGAACCAATCGCATGAAATCACTTGTAGCGGTAGTTGATTCTACCCTTGGTCAGATCATAGGGTGTCATTTCAACCAAAACCTTGTCCCCCGCCAGTACCCTGATCCGATTCTTTCTCATTTTTCCAGCAGTATGGGCAATTATTTCGTGTCCGGTTTCCAGCTTGACCCTGAATGTTGCGTTGGGAAGCAATTCCATCACTTCACCGGGGAACTCCAACAGTGCTTCTTTAGGCATTCGTCCTCATTGAGTCGTTCACAGATGCGTCACAGGAGAGGGCTGAACCGCCCCGGTGACAATGGATACCTATGGACTCGGAACGGCAATTCAAGTGAGTGCACGGGGAAATGGCAAACCGGCTCGAAATATATCAGATCTAAGCCATTCCAACCTGCTTTTGAATTGGTCGTATGTCATCTGGACGACTATTAATGGCCTCTTCCAACCTTTGACGTATCTCCCGGCATTCCTTGCGATGAAACAGGTTCGACTCTTCAGCTGGGTCCCGACTGAGATCATACAATTCGCCATCACCTGATATCAAATCCACGGTCATCTTGTGGGTCTTCGTTCTCACGGTTCGCAAGCTCAACGGCACTCCTGCTCGTGTTGGCAACAATTCCCATTCATTCAGGGCAAATGCACGGGAAGCATCTTCGTCATATTGAAGCAATGGAATCAAGCTCGTTCCGTGCGGACTCAAGAGTGGCTCGGCGTTGGCCATTTCACAAAATGTTGGCCCCAGGTCCAGAGTTGACACCGGTTCATCAATGACACGACCCTTGACCACACTTGGCCCTCGCACGATCATCGGCACACGAATCAGCCCCTCGTAGTGCATTGGACCCTTGAGAACAAGACCGTGGTCACCGAGCCAATCCCCGTGGTCCGATATGTATATGACCATCGTATTGTCCCTGAGACCCGCTTCATCCAGAGCGATCAACAATCGGCCGACATTGTGGTCGATCAGGGCTATCTGGCCGTAGGTATTCGCAATGATTTCCCGCAACTTCTCATCCGATTGAGGAGCAATTCGACTGTATTGTTCCTGATCTCGGCGGCATAGGCCGGTCCTTCCGGCCTTTCGGTCAAGGAGGCTTCATGCCACCATGGCTTGCCTTCGAAGTTTCTTGTTCGGTCAGGTGGCAAGTCGACCTCATTGGGATTGTGCAAAAGCGACCACGGAAGCGGACAGTCAAAGGGATGATGGGGGTCAGGATAGCTGACCCAGGTACAAAAGGGCTCGTCACTCTTGTCAAACTTCAGCCACTCAATGGCTCGGTCCGTTGTCCAGGTTGAGTTGTGCCATGCAGGCGGCAGACGAGAGTGCCATGTCTGTGCCGCTTCCTTGGTATCGTGAGCGTTCTGGCGATAAAGCTCATTTTTCTCGTCTCCCCGACCATCAGCATAGAACCAGCGTTCATAATGCTGTCCGGCCGGCGGCTTTTCCGGCAAAAACCAGTTATGGCCGACGAGCATCATTTCGACATGGTCAAATCCCATGTAGGGTCCGTACCATTCAGCCGGATAATTGACCGACGACTTGAGACATTCAGGAGTTCCGGTGGCTGAAAAAGTGTGATAAGTCGAAAAATGAGCTTTGCCAAAAAAAGCTGTCTGATATCCAGCGCGCGCCAATGCACCGGCAAAACCCTTGACCCCGATCTGAGGATCAAGATCAATCCCGTTATCGTGCACTCCATGTGTGCGGCAAAGCTGTCCGGTTAAAATCGAGGCTCGGGCGGGCTGACAAATCACGCAAGGGGTTATGCAATTAGAGAATCTGGTGCCCTCTATAGCCAATTGGTTCAGGTGCGGGGTAAGAATCTTCCGACCCTCAAAGCCAAAACAATCGGCCCTTTGCTGGTCGGCTGATATCAAGAGTATGTTAGGTGGTAGCATCTGCAAACTTTCCTGCGATTATGGATATGCTCGGTGATAAACAGATTTTTGATCAGCCTGCAAAAACAAAAGCGGAAAACCCATGATGCTCATACGACAAACCGTAATTCTATCTGGTCTCGAATCTGATCACGTGCCATTCGAAAATACTCCAGTTTCTGTTCTCTGTTCATGCCCATGCCCGATGGATCCAAAGTCGGCCAGTATTCCACGGTCAAAGCAAAGTAGCGGGTGCACTCCAAGGCCAACCGTTGGGCAGCCGGAGTCATGGCCACTATCAGTTCGAAACTCGACAAATCGTCACCCCAGGCTTCCATCTGCTCCAAGGAACGGGACCGGTGATTGACCAGCTTAACTCCAATTTCCTTGCAAACTGCTATCGCAAAACCGTCAATGTCCCGATTGTCCATGACTCCTGCTGACTGAACATACAACTTTCGCGGAAAATAACTCTTCATGATGCCTTCGGCCATGGGGGACCTGATGGAGTTTTGATCGCAGCAAAAAAGAATCGAGGATGGTAGGGACTTTGCCATCCTCCTACGGCCCTATCTTTTCACCTGAAGCACACAGATCAGAGTAAACAGACGTCGGGCCGTATCCTTGTCCAGCACCACCTTGCTCCCGAGTCTCCGTCTGAGCAGTTCGGCACCTTCGTCATGGATGCTTCGTCTTGTCATGTCAATCGTTTCAATACGCGACCGGGTATGCTTTTTCACGGCATCATAGTAAAGATCACAGATATGAAAGTAGGTTTTGATCGTGTCTCGAAAGGGCGTCAGCGACAATTGCATTTCGGTTATCAGCTCTCCCTCACGATTTCGAATGCTGAAAAAAATACGGCCGTCTCTCATGGCCACGATAAGTTGGTAGGGACCTACGGGAGGTGCCATTCCTTCCTTGCCGACCAAGGCAAACGAGTTGCGTTCCAGCAGATCAAAAATGGCAACCTTTCGTTCCTGCTCCATCTCGGGCGACCCTAATGGAGAGTCCAGGACATCCACTTCGACATGCACAAGGAAATTCTTGTCGGTCATCGTGCCTTGGTTCGCCGACTTTCGAGCCGAACCTGTATGGACCGGGCATGTCCAGCCAACTGTTCGGATTTTGCCAGCTCAATTGCTGACGGTCCCAATTTCGCCAGTGCCTCCCTTGAAGTTCGGACCACGGACGTCCTTTTAACAAAGTCAAGCACGGATAATCCAGAAAAAAACCGAACCGAACCTCCAGTGGGCAGCACATGGTTTGGGCCAGCAACATAGTCGCCCATTGCTTCTGGGGTATCCTCACCCAAAAATACCGACCCAGCATTGTTGACAAGAGGCAGCAGACACTCAGGATCGGCAGTTGCAAGCTCAAGGTGTTCCGGGGCAATAAAATTGGCCACCTGCATGGCCTTTTCCACGCTCTGAACAAGCACGATGCAGCCTGTATCCTGCCAACTCCGGGCAATGATATCCGCCCGCGGCTGTTCCTTTAACTGCCTCCGAACCTCCTGATCGACCAGCAATCCCTTGTCCCTGTCGGTTGTAATCAAGATCGCCTGAGCAAGTGGATCATGTTCAGCCTGAGCAATCAAGTCGGCAGCGACCCACTGTATTTTTGCATGACCATCCCAGACCACGACCACTTCAGAGGGTCCTGCGATCATGTCGATTCCAACATCGCCAAACACTTGTCGCTTGGCTTCGCTCACGTATGCATTGCCGGGACCGACAATCTTGTCTACGACTTGAACGGTTTCAGTGCCATAGGCCAAGGCAGCAACCGCCTGAGCCCCTCCCATCCTGTAGATCGTGGAGACACCGATCAAGCCGGCTGCGTACAGGATCAACGGATTCAAAGCTTGCCGGGGAGGAACCGCCAATGCGATGTCCCTGACTTGTGCAACCTTGGCTGGAACCCCCATCATCAATACGGACGAGGCCAAAGCGGCGGTTCCACCGGGCACGTAAAGGCCACATGCCTGGATCGGATTCCAACGCCAGCCTAGCTGAACGCCCTCATCATCAACCCAGCTTTCGTCCTCAGGAAGCTGACGGACATGATAACTGTGGATTCTCTTGCAAGCCAGTTCCAGAGCCTTCTTTTGACCCGGATCAATGATCCTGAGTGCATGGGCAAATTCATCCGAACTGACACGAAGTTGATCAGGAGAAATGTCTTCGCTGTCAAAGCGAGACGCGTACTTGATCAGGGCCTTGTCTCCATGAGTCTTGACATCAGCTATGATCCGGGCGACAGGATCGGTCAGTCCAAGATCGTGGCGGTGCCGTCTGTCTAGGAAGAGCCTAAGTTCCTCGAACTTGTCCCGCTTGGCAAAGTCGAATATTGCGGGCACGGAACTATTCGGGATGCTTTGGATATTTCTTTGCCGGAGCCGAGTATGGTCTGGTTACATCGCTGAGATACATGTTGACGCACTCGATATCAGCGTGAATGTCCCAGTGCCCGGACAGTTTGAAATTCAACTTTCCCATGCCGTCAGTTGCCGGAACAAACTCCAAGCTCAAGAGCGAAAACGGAACTTCTGATCCCTGATCCTGATGCAAGTTGTGGCGACATTCCAGCACGTCGTTGATCCGAAGCAGGGAACGAACCCTTTCAACATTTTCTTGACTAGCCATTGGATTGTGATACTGCTCCCATCGCACTCGATTCAGGAGCACGGATATTTCACGCCTGTAACTGTCATACTGGAAGTCTCGACGCAGAAACAACGAATCCTGCAGAAAAGTTGACAATACCGTCAGATCTTTAGCATCGTGCGCTTTCAGCATCAAAGGGCTATCGTCGCTCAGATCAAACCTTTCATCCTCACTCATCGCTGTCTTTGCCTCCTGATCCGTGCTCCACAACCGGCCAATTTTTCAACCAATGATTCATACCCTCGATCCAGATGATATACACGACTGATCCTCGTTTTCCCCTCTGCTGCCAGACCAGCCAGCACAAGTGCTACTGACGCTCTGAGATCAGTTGCCATTACTGGCGCTCCGATCAAGCTTCTCACTCCCCTGACCACGGCCTTGCTCCCATTCAGCTCGATGCTTGCTCCCATCCTTCTCAATTCTGGGACATGCATGAATCGGTTCTCAAAAATTCTTTCGTCGATTTCACTTGTACCATCCGCCAGCGACAACACGGCCATCATCTGGGCTTGCAGATCCGTTGGGAAGCCCGGATATGGCTCAGTCCGGAAATCAACCGGATCTATGTTACCAACGGAATTGCTTACTATCAATCCATCGGGCTTGAATCCAACCTCGATTCCTGCCATTGCGACTTTATCCAGAAAGTTTTCACTAAACGCTTGATTGCATCCCGTAAGCTCAATTTCTCCCCCTGTGATTCCAGCGGCTAGACAGTACGTGCCCAGCTCAATTCGGTCGGGAATGACTCTGTGGCTTGCCCCGTTCAATTCGGATTGACCTTGTATGGTAACCTGACTTTTGCCCTTGCCTTCAATCGTCGCTCCCATCGCAATCAGACAATCAATCAGGTCACCAACTTCCGGTTCTACTGCCGCGTTGTTGATTGTCGTTTCACCCTTGGCCAGTGTCGCCGCCAATATGGCGTTTTCAGTGGCGCCAACTGATTTGCGCGGAAAGTCAACAGTACCGCCCTTCAAACCGTCAGGAGCAATTGCCTTGACATATCCATCGGTCAGTTCAAGCTGGGCTCCAAGCCTCTTCAGGGCCATCAGGTGAAGATCAACTGCTCTGGCGCCAATGGCACATCCGCCGGGCAACGACACCTCTGCTCGTCCTGTTCGGGCAACGAGCGGTCCAAGGACAAGAAACGAAGCTCGCATTTTGCGAACGATGTCATATTCCGCTTTGCAGGAGTCTATTCTGTTTCCGTTCAGGCTGACCTGGTGAATTTGACGATTGTGATTTGCGTCCAGACCCAACGAAGTCAACAACCTGACCATTGTTGTTATGTCCGACAGGTCGGGAACATTGGAAAGAATCACTTCCTTGCCTGTCAGAATGGCCGCCGGCATCAACGCTAGACAGGCATTCTTGGCACCAGAAACATTCACACTCCCCTTGAGAGGGATTCCTCCCTCGATAACAATTGAATCCATAACTCTGCTCGACTATTCGTTCTTGTTGCTGCTCTTCTTGTTCGTGCCTTTTTTCTTGCGCCGCAAGAGATTGGTCTTAAGGGCCAAGCGCAGGCGCAAGTTGCGGTTTTGGGTTATTCTGTCATGGTCGCGTTTCTTCCGATCTTTGTCCTTTTCAGCCACAACAGCAACCCAAACCTGTAACCTGAACGAGGCGGAGTATACAACCCATAACTTTCCCAATGCTATTTTAATGGCAACAAAATAAAATGATGGATTGCTCGATCAACCAAAATCTGGATTGGCAATATTTCTGGACAAGGGAAACACTCCCGACATTTTTACCCTGCCGGTCTCAGAGGGGAGGAGGAGAAAAACCCAAGTAACCTGTAAAAAGAAGTGGACCCAATTATATTGTCATTTTGATGCCGCAGTAGCTCAGTGGTAGAGCGCATCCTTGGTAAGGCTGAGGTCGGGAGTTCAATCCTCCCCTGCGGCACCATCCCTGCGGGTTTCCTCCAACGTTTATTCCTCGAATTCCCACGCAATCGAGTATTCGCCGAGGATTTTCCTGGCTGTCTCACCGCTCTCCTCGTCCGTTTTACCGATCAATGCCACCAAGCCAACCTTGGGCTTTTCAATTGTATTGACGCTCAGATCAAGATTTGCATCCCGAAACCGTGATCTCAACACACGGTTGATAGCCAATTTTCGCAAGTCGGGCTTGAATATTTTGCCCACAGCAGTTTTAGGGAGCGAGCTCAAGACTTCAACATAAGTGGGAAGCGCCAACTTGTCCTTTATATTATCCTGCGAAAATTGCATCAGTTCCTCGGCCGTGCATCCGGAACCCTCAACCAGTTCAACGTATGCACACGGCAATTCGCCCATCTTGATATCCGGCTGTCCAATTGCTCCCGCCAATGCAACTTCGGGGTGTCCGGCGAAGGCCTCCTCAATGATTGCAGGATCTACGTTTTGCCCCCCTCGAATAATGAGGTCTTTGGCCCGACCTGTAATCCAAAGATACCCATCATCGTCAAGCTTGCCCAAATCGCCCGTTCTGAGCCACTTGCCGTCGGCAATGAGCGCGATGTTCTTCTCAGATTCGCTGTAAGTGTTTCCAGTCAAGACGCCCGGGCTGGAAATGCAGATTTCGCCCACTTCATCGACATCACATTCTCTTTTAACCTCGCCGTTCTCATCGCATTCAAGTATACGGACGTTGGTGTACGGAAACCGCAGGCCTACGGATCCGACTTTCTTCACTCCATCTCGTGGATTGACTGAAACTATGCAGGTCACTTCTGTCAGACCGTAACCTTCCATGATTGTAACGCCGGTCGCTTTCTCAAACTTGTTGTACAACTCGACAGGAAGCGGTGCAGAACCACATAGTGCGGCCTTGAGAGTTGCGACATCCGCGTCAACCGGCTTTTGCATTAAAACCGACATGGCCGTAGGCACTGTTATCATGAACGTGACTTTCCATCGCTCAACCAAATTCCAGAACTGGTCGAATACACCCTCTCCCCTGTAGCCAGAGGGCGTAGGAAATATGACATGAGCCCCGGTGTACATGGCCGTGGCCATAATCGGATAGGCGGCAAAAACATGAAACAGAGGTAGCGGGCAAATTACATTATCTTCAGCGGTAATGCCCAAAAGCTTGCCACACCATCCGTTGTAGATCATGCCAACCTGTTTATGCTGAGCCAGCTTGGGCAGTCCGGTCGTTCCACCTGTGTGAAACAAGGCGACAATACGGTCCGGGTCATCATCGGCAAAATTCAGGCTCTCTGCATTGTGCAGATCGATTGCCTCGTAGAAATCATGAACAGTCACGCCCTGAAAATCCGGCGATTTCGGTCGAACCAGAGGGATCAGCCATGATTTGGGCGGTTTGAGATAACGAGCCAGGCCAACTTGGACGACGTGTTCTACGTCTGGTGCCTCGGCCAAAGCTGCCGCGGCAAGTTGGGCTACGTTTGATCTGGGAAATGACGCCAATGTCACCAAGACCTTGGCCTTGGATGTGCGTAAAATCCCAGCGATCTGTGATGCACCCAACAACGGGTTGATGGGATTGATCTTGCTCACGATCATTCCTCCCCAGAGGGTGTAAATGGTTTCGTTGCAGTTTGGCAGAAGGAAGGCAACCACGTCATTTCGCTTCAGCCCCAACGAGTGAAAAAAGTTGGCCGTCTGGCACACTCTTTTGTAGGCGTCGTTCCAGGTCAAGGTTTCCGATGGAGAGTTCGAATCGGAAAGCAGCTGGAAGGAAAAGGCATTACTGTTGCCATGCTGTGCCTGAGTTCGGGAGAGCAATTCGAAGATAGTGGCAGGTTGGTCTGACTTTTCCCAAGATTGCATGCGTTCCATTGCCACTATGTCGTTGATTTCGGCAACCATTCAGAGTCTCCTGAAAAAATCTTGTTTTCAAATTGTCTGGAGGATACTATCATTAAGTGGTACCTTCATTTTGGAATTCTTTTGGCACGTGTGTTCGCTTCAACAGCCTGACACTTCTTTTTGGGCTTGTATCGTTAGCCTGAAAATCAGATTCGGAATGGTTTCAAGGCTTTATGTGAACGAATTCACCATAACGTCACGGTGCAACTTCATGCCGGCCGGCCCTTGAGATACGAGCCCTACCGGTCGATGGCAAAAGTCCGCTTCCGTAACGACACGTGCGAACGGTCCCGCACGGTTTGCGTTCGCGCCGAGAAACGTCGGACACAATCCTGGCACCAGTCCGGCGAACCGGCATGGCATTCTTGATTTCAAGTTAACGATACAAACCCCCTCTTTTGGGGTTCAGTTTCGTTATCCCATCACACGAGAAACCCGACTGCACTTTCAAGACTACAGCCCCAAATGACTACATCCGGGAAGCAACTGGATTACATCCGAGAGGCTCTTGCTTTCATTGCCCAATCATCAATTCTGGCTGACGAACTGCAACTGGGCCAATCGGGAATACATACCCTGCTCTGCCAACAGCTCGGCGTGGGTACCCTCCGCCATGACTTGACCCTTGTCCAGTACCATGATGCGGTCGGCAATTTGAACTGTCGCCAGCCGGTGAGCGATGATCACCATCGTGCATTTTCCTGCAAAGTGATTCAGGGCCTCTTGAACCCGCTTCTCACTATCGGCATCAAGGGATGACGTTGCTTCATCCAGCAGCAAAATCGGCGCGTTTCTCAAAATGGCTCGAGCAATGGCTATGCGTTGCTTCTGTCCGCCGGACAAAAGCATGCCTCTTTCCCCAAGAAGAGTTTCGTATCCCTCAGGAAATTCACGGAGAAACTCGTGTGCACCACCCGCCTCGGCCGCTTCCTCGACCTCTTTGTCGGTCGCCTCAGGTCGACCGAATCGAATGTTTTCTCGAGCCGAGGCCGAAAAGATGACCGGATCTTGAGGCACCAAGGCCAGGAACCGACGGAAATCCTGCCGGCGCAGAGACTTTATGTCCATTCCATCAATGGCGACACGTCCTGATTGGGGATCAAAGAATCGAAGAATCAGTTGAAAAACCGACGACTTGCCGGCACCTGAAGGACCAACGATTGCAACTGTCTCATTAGGATTTATGTGAAAACTGACTTCATCGAGAGCCAGTGCCTCTGGTCGGTTCGGATAGCGAAAGCTGACATTGTTGAACTCCAGTCTTCCGGCGATGGTATCAGGCATGACAAGCGGGGTCTTGGGGTCTTGCACGGCATCCTGGACCTCTAGCAGGTCCACCAGCCTTTCTATGGCTCCAGAGGCTCTTAAAAGTTCACCCCAAACTTCAGTTAAGGAGGACACCGTGCCCCCAACCATAACAGAGTAAATGACGAATTGAGTCAGCTCACCAGCTGATAAGGTGCCATCGATCACGTCTCTCACGCCGATCCAGATCACTAGTCCCACCGAGGAAAAGGCCAGTGAAATGATGAGCATGGTCATCAGTCCTCTGACCATGATTCTTTGATTGGCCGATTGGAGGTATGAATCGCTCAATTCGAAGAATCTTCGCTTGCTCAGTTCTTCATGGGTGTTGGCTTGTATGGCATTGACGGCAAGAAGAGCCTCGGAAACATTACCCGAGCCCTTGGCCATATGATCCTGATTGTCTCGGCTGAGTGACTTGAGATGTCGACTCAAGAAGAGTACCGGGACCAATACGATTGGTACCAGTACCAACGTCATCATGGTCAGCTTGACACTTGTAACAAACAACATTGCCAAGCCCCCGGCCAACAGCAAGCAACTTCTCAGAGCGACCGAGAAGGAAGAACTGATTACGGTCAGGACCAGCGTCGTATCCGTGTTCAGCCGGGAAAGTATCTCACCGGTCATGACCTTTTCAAAAAATTCTTGGCTGAGACCGATAGTGTGGGCGAAAACTGCTTTTCGGATGTCCACAACGACTTTCTCGCCCAAGCGGGTTACAAGCGTATACCGCAAGGCGGAGCCCATGCCAAAGAGTATGGCAACAATGAGCCCATACAGCCCGTAGCGATCAAAATAGGTCAAATCGTCAGCGGCGATTCCGTCTATCATGAATCTTGCAACGAGGGGAAGAGCCAGCGCAAGGGAAGCTGTAACCACCAGCACGACCAACGCCATAACGCCGGAAAGCAGGTAGGGTTCAAGAAAGGGTACTAACTTGGTGAGCGGGCCAATGGACCGAGATGATTTAATTCTCTGTCTCCTGCAACCTTAACACATCAACCAAACCGTCGGACGGGCGAGGACCACGCCTCGCATCAACACTCAGGAAAAGTTGGAGCGGGTGATGGGAATCGAACCCACGTATTCAGCTTGGAAGGCTGCTGCTCTACCATTGAGCTACACCCGCAGCGAGGCAAACTCATCGAGCCCCCGCAGTCCAGTGACCAAGATTACTCTTTTGCCAGACAGATTCAACCCGCTCGCCGAATTATTCTTCCCGACCTAACCTCTTCAGGATAGCGTGTATGTCACTGGCAACCTCCATTCCGTTCTCCAGAGCCAGGACATATGCCTGAGTGAGGAAGAAACAGCCCTCATCAATACGCTTCATGTGCAACTGATGCTGGCCCCAATCATAATAGCAACGAGCCAATTCGGGATATTTTTCATCCTTAACAAGACTCAACACCTTCTTGTTGAGGCTGATAAAGCTGTCAGTACGCACCCCTTGCCTCAAGCAGAATGATCGAACATGCCTTAAAAGGGAATGAACTTTTATTTGCCGGTACGATACGTGCAGATTTCATCTGCGACCCACTTGTGGAAGACATGCGTTGGGCTATCCATCACAGGGGAAAACTTGCCGCCATCAAAGTAGATGCCATGACGCCCCTTTTGCATCCCCTCAACCACAAACAGATCCTCTTCCAGCACTCCTCGCCATTGTTTGGAATTCTTTGCTATCAGGGTTACCAGATCCGGTCTGGTCTGAGGGTCAAAACTGTAGTAGATCTCGTTGCGCTCAATTGTCCGGTCGAGACCCTGCGGAAGCAGAATGATCACATACCCGTGGTCTCGTTGGGCGGCAAGCATGACATTGGGAAACAGTACGATATATTCCGCTCCGGTATTCCAGAAATCGCTCAAGCCCCGGAAATCAGGAAATTTTTCTCCGTCATCACCCTCAATCTGGCGATAAACTAGGGTGCCCTGCCCTGCAAAGTGACCCGGCTCCTCTATATGGTAGTGGTCTTCAAGCCTGGAGTAGGAATTCAGCCCCGGATGAACCCAAGGAAGATGGTAGCTTTCGCAGTAGTTCTCGACTGCCAGTTTCCAGTTGCAAGCGACGTCAAAGGTGAAGGATGATACCGGGCCGCCGTGATATATCGGCTGTTCGTGTTCACGCCACCGGTAGAGCAATTGAGCGGCATATTCCCGAAAGGGCGGCGCATTGCCGGAGATATTGACGAAGACGATATCCCGCCAAATATGCGAATCAATCGGAATCAGACCGAGTTCTTCGCGAACGACATGACGGTCGATATTCATGCCGGGTCCGCCCACGTGAGGTGTCGCTCGCAACGAGCCGTCAAGATTATAGCTCCAACTGTGATAGGGGCAACGAATGGTTCCGCGCAAGTTGCATCGGCTCTCAACAAGAATCATGCCACGATGGCGACATGTGTTCTGAAAGACCCTCACTTCACCGTCATGGTCTCGAACGACCAGCAGCGGAAATCCGGCAAACGTAACGGGTGATACATCACCTGGCTCGGGGACATCCGAGCCTAACCCGACACCTGCCCAGTTGTTGAATAACAGTGATTCTCTTTCTTCCTCGTGAATCACTTGGTCCGTATAGTGCGAGTTCGGCAACCCGCGTGCATTCTCAACGGGCTGTCGAACCATCCGCAAATCATTCCGCATATCTACGTTCACAATCGACCTCCCTCATGGTAAAACTCAAAAGACACATGATTTTCTGTGTGGTGGCGGTTCAAAATTCAAGATGAGATCAACCAAATCAGAAAATTCCATTCTAGGTGAAAACCGCCAGTTCATAAAGCCAAACCTGTTCACCGAAAAAAGATTCGGTTGGAGAATTACGGACCTGAAGCGGAGTACTCACAGTCTGCTTTGTGGCAAGGAGCATGTTCCACAAGAACTCATATCTCATGCAATTTTGCCAGAGGGCGCACTTCTGACATATGCTTCATTGCAATCAATCAAGAAAAACAATCTGCATTAGAACTGAATCTAGTGGTTTGATTCAGTCATATGATGCCCATTTTTCCAGGACTGCACCCAGTCGTCTGACGACTTGCTCCATCGAAAGGGTCGCGCCGGATGCTCATTGTGATGGGCAATGAACCCTTCCACCGCTGCGATGCACTCCGCCAGCGAGTTGACGATGGCATGCTTGAGCCGTTGACGGGCCCGTTTCGAGACGAAGCCCTCCACCGCATTGGCCCATGACGCCGAGGTCGGCGTGAAGTGAAAGTGTCAGCGCGGGTGACCCGCTAGCCACTTCAAGATCGTGGCCGACTTGTGCGAGGACACATTGTCCAGAATGACATGAACATCCCTGTCGGCATCGAGGCCTTCGGCCACAGGGTCGAGAAAGGCGACGAAGTCCTCGGAGCGGTGGCGTTCGGTCATGCGGCCCGTGACGTGACCCGTGGCGACATCCAGGGCGGCCAGAAGGCCGGTGGTGCCATGGCGAACATAGTCATGGGTGCGGGTCGCGGCGTGTCCTGGGGTCATGGGCAAGGGCTTCGGGGTGCGTCCCAAGGCCTGGATCTGCGGCTTCTCGTCGATGGACAGCACGACCGCATGGTCCGGCGGGTTCACATACAGACCGACGACATCACGGATCTTCGGGGCAAAGGCGGGATCCCGTGAGACCTGGAAGGTCGACACCCGATGGGGGTACAGCCGGTGTCGGCGCAAAATGGTGCGCACGCTCGACATGGACACGCCCGTCTCGCGGGCCAGAGCCTTGAGCGTCCAGTAGCTCGCATGCTCGGGCGGTGGCTCCATCGCCGTCTGAACCACCTCGGCCACCTTCTCCGGACTGATGGGAGCCCGACCGGGCGGGTCTTGTCCCGCCACAGACCGGCGATGCCTTCCGCCTGGAAACGATCCCACCAACGCCACACGGTGAGCTTGGACACGCCGGTGCGACGCATGGTCTCGAACAGGCCATGGCCAGTGCCCAGCGTCAGGATGATGCAGGCTCGCCAGACATGCTTTTGAAGCGACTGCGGATGGTCGCGGACCTCTTCCAGGCGTTGGCGGTCGGCGGCGGACAGGATAACGGGGGACGGGTGGACTTGGCCATGATCAGCTCCGTGTCAGTGGAATGAATGATCCAGTTATAAGTGTTGGCTGAAAATAGGGACGGATATCCAGCCAATAATAAGAACTGTTTGTTTCAATTCAACCACTAGCAATGGGGGCAAGGCGCTTCCCTTTACCACTTGTTCGAGCGTTTCGATGTCGGTGGTCTCCAACTCCAACTCGCCGCAATTGAGATCGGAAGCGGTAAGCCCGGTCCACTCGGTATAAAGCGTCACCATGAAGGTCTGGAGCTTGAAATGCTTGTGCCAGATGAATTTCGGGCTTTCGCTCCCATCGCCGCTCTCAGGGGTTTTGACATATGCGTATTGATCAAGGCCCATGGTCCAACTCCTTTTCAAAGTGGGAGCGGAACGGTGTAATCGGGAGGGGGGGGGCGTACGGGAGGAACCGGATCTCTCCCGGGAGGCTGGCGCAGAACGCGACACCAGAGCCACTGTGCGGATTGCCGGCCAGATGGCCGGTGAACTCAGGATTGGAAACCTACCAGCCGGATCAGAGCGGAGGCTCGGCTGACCGCTGGTTCAAGCGATCTCGGCTTCGCCCGCGATCTCATCCAAGACATGCCTGAAGGATCGTCTACCGCATGGGCGGAGCGCCGCAAGACGGCTTCGGGCGCAGCCAAGAGCCTGGTCAGCGCCAAAGCGCTGACGCGACGAACCAATCACTTCTTAAAGCTGGATCCACTGCACGACACATAGCCTATACTTAATTCACTTGTTGCACTTGTTGCACTTGTTGCATTTAGGCCTATATTGAGGTTCGTAGCAAAGGAGATCGCACATGACCATGATGGCTCACCGGCAATTGCCCCCGAGTGCCAAGGAGGCCGCGATTGCGCGCACATCGGGGCAGCTCTTGTCGCGCTATGTGCGGAGCAAAGGGCCTCTCAAGCTACACGTCACCGATGAGGAGCAGGCCGAACTGATCGAACTGCCCGCAGGTGCCGTTGCGCTTCTCATGGATATCTTGGAAGCCATGGCGGCGGGGCAAGGGGTCACGATCATCCCAGAGAATGCTGAACTGACCACGGTTCAGGCTGCAGATGTGCTGAATGTCTCCCGCCCGTTCCTGATCAAGCTTCTGGATGGGCAGAAGATCCCGCACCGCAAGGTGGGCAAGCATCGCCGTATCCGGATGGAAGACGTGATGGCCTACAAGGCCTCCATCGATGCCGAGCGGGAAGGCGTGCTCGACCAGCTAGTGACCGAGGCACAAGAGCAGGATATGGGTTACGACAACCCATGAGCCACTACACGGCGCTTCTCGATGCCAACGTTCTTTATCCGGCACTGATGCGCGACGTGTTCATGCAGCTCGCCTTAACCGATATCTTCAAGGCCAAATGGTCGAAAGACATCCACCGTGAGTGGATCGCCGCTCTGACGCGCAACGAGCCGCATCGGGATATCGCAGTACTCGAACGAACGCGAGATCTGATGAACAAGGCGACACGAGATTGCCTGGTTACTGACTATGAAGCTCTGATCCCTTCGCTTGATCTTCCCGACCCCAAAGACCTGCATGTCTTGGCGGCAGCGATCGTAGACAGATGCGATGTGATCGTGACACAGAATCTGAAGGATTTCCCCGAGAGCGCCCTCGAGCCCTACGGCATCGAAACGCTCCACCCGGACGACTTTCTCAGCAACCACCTCGCACTCGCACCAGATGTGTTTTGTTCAGCTCTCCGCAAGGTCCGCGCCCGCCTCAAGAATCCGCTCTACACAGCCGAAGACTACCTCTCAATCCTCACACATCAGGGATTGGTCGCAACGGCGGTGGAGTTGGAACAATTCAAGGAACTGATTTGAACAGGGGGTTGGAAGCGGTCTTTCGCGGCATGCACCAACAAACCCTCCAAGAGCGGACTTCACAACCAGTTTGTATTCTTGACAGAATAAACCTTGGGGCTGGAGTAGCTAAGAACTAGTGTTTTGTGCATTTATACCAGGCACGTAGCTGTTTCAAGAGGTCTCCGTGGTTGCCGCCGTTGAAGCGCCACTCACATTCCTTGAGAAACCAGTAAAAATGGTCGGGTTTGATCCCGTTGTATTTGCGCAGGATCCGCTTGGCCTGGTTCCAGAAATTTTCAATTCCGTTGATGTGATTGCGGTCCTCAGCAAAGAGTTTGGAGTGGTTGATACGACGGTGATGAAAGGCGGAGACATCCCGGGCGTTATAAGCCTTGAATGTGTCGGTATAGACAAGGCTGTCGGGCTCCACCTTCTCTTCAATGATGGGCACGAGCGTCTCGGTGCGGACGTTAGGAATGATGGCCGTATACACCTTGCCGCCCCGCTTCAGCAGCCCAAATACGGCGATCTTGCCACCGGCCCCGCGGCCCCGTTGGCCCTTGCGGACACCCCCAAAAGAACTGTCCTCCGCCTCCATCTCGCCACACAAGCGATAACTCGGCAACTTGCTGGCAACCCGCTGGCGCAGGCCCATGAAAAAGCGGATCGCGGTCTTCGGCTGGACGCCAACAATCGCCGCCGCGGCCCGAGCCGTACTCCCCGCTACAAAATGTTCAATCAAGCGTCCTTGCTGACGCGGTGTCAGGCGACTTTTTCGGATGTACATCATAGCCATTATAGAACTCCGCAGAGTTCTTAGCTACTCCAGCCCCTAAACCTTAATTGAACGAGCGCGGTCACGTTGATAAAAAAGTCGGGGATTATAACCTTGTCAAAGAGGCTTATAAAGATGAGTTGACACGATGATTTTTACTCAGTGGGAGTATTCTTAAAGCACGGTCTTGCGGGGGCAACTTCGGAAACCTTGGCTCGTGCCTTGGTTTGCTAGTGGTACGTGTAAAACAAAAGATTCCAATTCTGGTGCTGTGCAAGCAACTGTTTTCAATCGTTTCGACACCTTTGATGATCGGGAACGAATCCCGACCACACCGAAGCCAAACTGACTCAATCATTCATATGAGGTATGACGCATGTTGATCTTACCAAGTCCTGAAACGAGGGTATCAAATGATTAAAACAAACCACTAGGAGAATCGGTCCCAAACGGAAGATGGAGTCCATCGGGTCGTTCGTGCAAGGTCTAGCTGAAGAAGGCGGCGACCGACCGGGCCCGCGCGACCGTGGTGTTAAAAATCATCGTGTCAACTCATCTTTATAAGCCCCGACGGTAACGCTGACGTTAACGGCATGCATGTGCAAAAGTCCATCACCCGTCCCATTGACAATCCGGATTGCTCTCCTTAATTCCATGACCATGATGACAGCAATGCCGATTGGCCTGGACAGGCGATCATGGCTCCCCGCCTGAAACGAGACGCCCTGGTCGCCTTTATTGATATTGGCGATCGCGCCCAGACCCCCGTCTTTGTCGGGCGCGAGGATATCATGAACGGAATTCTGCGTCTGGCCGGGCATATCATTCGGCATGATTCCCAGACATCAGACGACTGGCCGGCCCAGGGGAAGATGCGTCTGATACAAGGGGCTCCGGGCATCGGCAAGACCGCCCTGCTCAACAATCTGCGAGCGCGCTGCCAGACGCAGGTGGACCGCCAGAACAATCATCCTTGCATACTGCCTGTCATGATTCCGGAAGCCAAGGTCCTGTCGCAAGATTATATGGTCGCATGCATGAAAGAGGCCATCGACGCCATGAACAAGGCGGGACCCAATCCTTTCGTGCGCGGGATCATGCAAAGATTTGTCAATCTGGCAAGTCGGGTCCAGGGAGCCCAGATCACGGGACCGGCCGGTATCGGGGCCGGTGTCAATCTGAAGCCGAGCGATGCCAGGACCGTCCCGCCCGCCAATTGCGTCATCCTGCTCATGATCGACGAAGTGCAGACCGTTCCTCCGGCCACCGGGGGCCTGCTGCAATATCTGGAGGCCGGAAGTCACGGCTTGCCCATCCTGCCGGTACTCGCCGGCCTGGGCAACAGCTGGAAGGCCTTGCAGGATGTCGGCCTGTCGCGCCTGTCCGATAATGCCATCATCCAGCCCCCGACCCTCAGCCCGACAGAGGTGCAGCAGGCCCTGGTCGACTTTGTCGAGCACTTCGGCATCACCGCCACGGACGACACGCAAGAGCTGTGGGGCGGAGCCCTTTGGCAATGGTCCCGGGGCTGGCCCAAGCATCTGCAGAACGCGCTCAAGATCATGGGACATCGACTGCTCAATGCGTCAGGTGACCTGAATTCCCTTCATCCCCATGACAGCCAGGCGGATATCATCAATATCCGACACGCCTACTACCGACAGCGACTGGGTCCCTGGACCGGCCATGCCGCCCTCATCGGGCAGGTCATGGCGCGTCTGGGACGCGACCCCATACCCGAAGACCATATCGAGACGATCCTGCATGAGGCCGGGTTTGTCGCTGAAAGAATCCCTGTGCGCAGCGCAGCCATGACCTCCATGCTCAAGCTCGGTCTGCTGGATGAGGTCCAGGCCGGGAGCGGTCGCTTCGCCTGCCCGATTCCGTCGCTTCGTTCCTTTGCCGTGGCCAAGACCGGCACGGACCTCCATGAGGCTGCTCTGACAGGGACAAAAAGGCGGGTCATGACCCTCCTCCCGCATATCCGCCCCGATACAAGAGACGCTTGGGGACGCACGCCGCTCCATCTCGCATCCCAGGCGAACTGGCCCGACATTGTTGATGTCCTGCTCGAGGTCGGTCATGACCCGGAGGCCCGGGATCGATGGGGGCGGACCCCCCTCCATGTCGCCGCCGGTAACACTGCCGAGCACGCCAGCCACAGCCTGCTGACAAGCGGGGCATCCATAGAGGCCATCGACAGCGACGGACGCACCCCGCTCCATCATGCCGCACGCACCGGAGCGGCCCGGATGGTACAGTTTCTGTTGGCCCATGGCGGCGCGACGAACGCGCTCAGCCAGAACGAACATACACCCTTGCATGACGCGGCCCAAGGCAACGCCCCCGCCTGCGTTCAGCGACTGCTGGAGGCCGGGGCCCCAATCCAGGCACAAGATGCGGACGGGCAGTCCCCGCTGCATTGGGCGGCGCAGGCCGACGCCCGGGAGGCCGTCCAGACATTGCTGGCTGCCGGGGCCGATCCGGATAGTCGGGACAACAAAAACCGGACCCCGGAAGCCGTCGCTCCGGCCACGGGTTCCGTGTGTCGGCTCCTGGCTCCGCCGATGCCCCCGGACACGGAACCCGATACCGAAACGGCTGGGGTCGGAACACCCGACGGACCCAAATAGACAGGAAGCCGGCCGGCCCAGGAGACCATTTATGAACACTCCCACTGAGTAAAAATTATCGTGTCAACTCATCTTTATAAGCCCCTTTGACAAGGTTATAATCCCCATTTATAAAGTGCACGATGCATGCCGGCCTTGCCAGGTCTTGAAATATGGGTATCAAATGACCCAAACGAACCACTGGGTTGAATTCGGCCTCGCCCAGTTAAACCCTTGGTGAATGTCAATGCAGTTTATGTTGTCGTAATGAACTCCCAATGGACTGTTTATTGTATTTCTGTGCTTGAGTTGTTGACATCCGCGTAGTGCGACATTTTCGCCTGACCGTTCCCTGACTGTAAACACGCATATGACATTCCTGCTTGACCATGTACCAGTTCAATTTGAAAGGAATTCTCGTAACGACACCATTCCGGTCATTTTGCAATTGAGAATGAATCCGCTACTGTCTTCACGTTCTCTTACATTTCACGAATGCAGATGAACTTTGCCAAGGCCGCACTCAAGGTTTCCGAGCTCCTGCCTCCAGAGATGGCCAAGGATCTCGCGTTATTTTTATTGCGGCAGGGTATATTCCGAGCATCACGGCCCAACGAGTATCACAATCTGCAAACACGATTGGGTGATTTTAACCTTTCCAATCCCGTTGGAATACCAGCGGGGCTAGACAAGAGTGGCAACAATATCAATGCCCTTTTCGGTTTGGGCTGCTCATTCATTGAAGTCGGAACGGTCACTCCAAATCCGCAAATTGGAAATCCCAAGCCTCGGTTGTTTCGTATCAAGGACCACGAGGAACTCATCAATCGACTGGGGCTCAACAATCTCGGCTCAAAAGAAATGGCCCAGCGTCTGAGGAGGGCCAACAACGGCAACAGGATCATCGGGGTAAGTGCCGGTCACAACTCTGATTCCATCGACATTATCAGCGATTATCAAGCCGTCGTTCGAGCCTGTGGTCGCTATGCGAACTTTATCACGCTCAACATTTCGTGCCCAAACATTCACCAAGGCATCAATCTGAACCAGCCCGAAAACCTGCAGCGACTGATCACGCGCGTTTTCGAAACCATCCGCAAGATGGATGTCGACAAGCCTGTCTATCTGAAACTTTCTGCCGACTATGATGACAATCGAATTGAAGACATCGTGACGGCCTCGCTTGAAGCCGGAATCAACGGACTGATAGCAACCAACTCAACCCTATCCCGTCCGTATGATGGAGTTCGACAGTACTCCGAACGAGGGGGGCTAACCGGACCATCGCTTTTTCCGCTGTCAACGAAGGTTTTGGCCCATGCGTACTCTATTACCCAGGGCCGTATTCCCCTGATTGGTGTTGGCGGCATCTCTTCCCCGGAGGACGCTTACGATAAAATCACTGCTGGAGCCAATGCCATTCAACTCTACACGGCCCTGACCTACAAAGGGCCGGAATTGATTCCTGCGATTTGTCTGGGATTGAGTCAAAGGCTTCAACAGGAGGGATTGAGTTCGATCAATGATGCCGTCGGCACTCAATACAGCCGGTGGCTAGATTGAGCATCTCATTTTGCCATCAATTCTATATCCATGTACTTTGTGCCCAGCGTTACCGCACGAGCAACAAAAAATATGTGCAATGATAGCCAAAGACCGTGGTTTTGAAGCCACGGGACCGTGACGGCCAGCACTGCAAGATAAACCATAAAGGAAATGATCATGCCATTGCGCATATCTTTGGTCCGAGTTGCCCCGATAAATATTCCGTCAAGCATCCACGAGGGAAATCCGATGATCGGGACAAGAATCAACCACCAAAGGTAGGATTTGGCCACCGACTGCACATCTGGCTCAGTTGTCATCATGTTGACAATTTCTTCCCCCAGCAGAAAGAAAGAGAGGCTCAGGACAAGGGCCACCACCATGCCCCAAAAACTCGTGATCAAGGCTGATCTTCTGACTGCCTGACGTGTTCTGGCACCTATTGACAATCCTACCAGAGCTTCCGACGAGAAGGCAAAGCCATCAAGCCCGTAGGCTGAGATGAATACGAACTGTATCAAGATCTGGTTTGCAGCCAACATCACATCGCCAAAATCGGACGACAAGAACATGAAGGAGAGTATGCCGGCTTCGAGCAGAAGTGACCTGATCATGATATCATTGTTGATGGTGAGCATTCTCATAAGTGGAGCTTTCTTGAGAATCTCAGAACCGCTTAACCAACTGTTGTAGAACAATGCCCTCCTGCACAGAAAAATTGCCAGGCCAAAGGCTAGCCACTCCGCCATCAGGGTAGCAATTGCCACTCCTTCGACACCAAAGCCGAGCCCGATGACGAAGACAAAATCAAGTGCCACGTTCATTCCATTCATGAGAAGTTGCAGCACCAGGACATCCTTGGTTCTTTCCAAGGCTATAAGCCATCCGGATACACCAAAAATTGCAATGGCGGCCGGCGCAGACAAAATGCGCCAATTCACATATTTTGCGGTTAGGGTCTCGACCTCAGGGGAAGCCGGTGAGATTTTCAGAGCGACATCCAGAATTAGCCAATGAAGCGCAATGATCAGCCCACCAATTATCAAGCCCATAAGCAATGCCCGGATCAAAATCAATGACACTTCCTTGTCGTTTTTTCGACCCCTTTCCTGGCTGGTCAGACCCGAAGTGCCCATCCGCAGGAAACCGAACAATCCATATACGGCGGTGATTATAATGCCGCCGAGCCCAACCGCACCGATAGGAGCCGCCAAGCCCAACTGACCTATAACCCCAGTATCGACGACTCCGATCAACGGTACTGTCGCATTGGACAGAACTATAGGCAGGGCAATCTTCAGCACTCGTCTGTGACTGATTTCGCTGAGTCTAAGGTGTTCCATAAGCAGAAATTAGCGACCCTGTGCGGGTTGAGTGTTCGGCCTCGGCGGCAACAGAAGGGGAAACGATTCCAGTTAGCGCGAGTGTGCAGACAAGTTGAGAGATGAGACTTGTATACCTTATTTGACAAGGTCAGGCACCCTGCCCGCTTCACGATTCACGACATGTCGGGACTGCCCCACACATTGCCCGGTCCGGCCATACGAACCAACTGGCGATCTTCGGAACGGCTTGATGCACACTGAGCCGGAATCGAACATCAGAACACAAATAACAATTTGGAGCTTGGCAAATCAAATTGTTAATTGTTCAAATTCGATATTGGGACACCTAAAAATCTGACTGTCTCCACTTGAAAGACGCTACCGATGATATAACTGTCATGGCTAGTTGATAATGATTCTCATTTGCAAGAATGAATTTACCGAATCTTCAAGTTTTGACTGGCGACACCCCTTGGGTCGGTCTGTCCCTTGGTGGGCCAGTCCGACACCATGGAAGACTTATAGTTTCGCTCCTGCTGATGGTACTCGCCTTTTGGGTCGGTGATCTTGGTGAGGTCACACGCGAACAGATCGTAGGAGCCTACACTCAGGTCAGTGTCTTCGTCGCATTTACCTTGCTTGCCTTCTACGGCGCCGAGCGGTTCTTTGGCTTTAATCTGGCCAGTTATCTCAAGCAGTCGAAGAATCTGGAAGTTCCAATAGCTTCCCTCTTGGGCGCAACACCGGGATGCGGAGGTGCCATTCTGGTTGTGGCAGCCTATACGAGCGGCAACGTCAGTTTCGGAGCTGTTGTCGCAACGCTTATCGCCACAATGGGCGATGCCGCATTTCTGCTAATTGCTGTCCGACCTGATGCCGCTATCGTTGTGTTGCCCATTTCATTTGTCGTCGCGGTGCTGTGCGGTTTCCTCGTGAATGGATGGATACCCGCTCCAAAAATCAGGACTACGGAGGCGAACTCTGAACTCGTACCCTTGATTGGCAGGGTTCACCGGGCTTATTCCTGGTATCTGCTTTTGTTGATACCGGGGCTTTTCTTTGGCATATGCGGACTGTTGAGCGTTAGTTTGCCGGAGTCATTTGATAGTGTTGCTCTGATCCTTTCCCTGACAGCAACGGCGGTGGGCTTGTTTATCTGGACTACGTCACCTGTCAGAACCATGGCCAACTGCGAGGATCATCCGGTCACTCGGATGGCGGTCGAGACCAGCTTCATATCAGTTTGGGTTCTTGGAGGGTTTTTGGCTTATGAATATCTAGTCCTGCTCACACCCGTCAACATTGCCGACATCTTTACGGCTTCACTGCCCTATTTGCCTCTGTTCGGTATTCTTGTGGGCTTCATTCCCGGTTGCGGTCCCCAAGTTCTAGTAACAACCCTTTATATAAATGGTCTGATTCCTTTCGGTGCCCTGATCGGGAATGCCATCTCAAACGATGGCGATGCCTTGTTTCCGGCACTGGCCATTAATCCCAAAGCTGCGACATTGGCAACCCTTTACTCAGCCATCCCAGCTCTGCTCGTAGGGTACGGATTTTACTTCTTTCTGCCCTCGTTCCTGAATTGATTTCATATCTCCACAGTTGGAAAATCGCTGGGAAGCGCTGACAGTGCGATGCAAGGTTCCAGACTGCCGTGAGTATCTAAAACTGATTGTCAGAGTCACACCTGTTCAGGTTTTATGATTGATTCGTCTGGCATGTCTTCCTGCAAGCCTTGCCTAAAAATTCCTGATCCCGTTTGACTGCTGCGTTGAAGCCACCCCATCTGCTTTCAGTGTAAAGGAGAGCTCTTGGCATTATCCTTGGCTGTCAGTTGTATTGCTTGCTACCTTGCACCAGCGTTTTGTTAGACAGGGCGGGTTGCAACTGACCCGTGGATGTCGTCGCAGATCCCTGTCATGATGATATCATGCAACTTCCTATTGGAGTTGTTGCCTTGATGCTGGATTATGCATTTTTCACGGATGCAGACATTGTGCTACAGTGCAAAATCATACCCCTGTCAAGTATTGAAATCGCTGTGACCACTGATGCTAGCGCGAACGCATATACCCAAGGAATGGATGCACTCATGTCTTTCCACTTCGCAATTGCCGCTCGTGCGGTCCGTTGATCTTATAAATGGGTGGGCTTGGCATTGAGCTATCTGCTTTCCGAATGTCGATCACTTCCATCATGTTGGTCTTGCTCGGCTACACAATCTCAATTTCGTACAGCGGCTTCTGGTCATGAAGTTTCCTCTTCGAACATGTCCGGGTTTCGTTCCTGAACACAACGAGCCAGCCGATCGAAGAAGGCTGACAAGTCAGGAGATAAAACGACCTGTGCCCTCTCGGTGAAATCGATTTCGATGACAGCGGACGCCTCTACCATGCCGGCTGCCCATGCTGGGGCGGCGCGGCCAGACAGGCGATCTACGGCATCACGGAAGAAGTCTACCCAACGCGTCCCATCCCTGCGCTTGCCGCCACCATTTTGTGACACTTCGAAAATCATGATGTAACCGGTAACGATTTCAGGCGAGAGTAGTTGGACATTCGCCATTTCGCCCATCAGATCGTCGGCGCGATTCGGTACCGCCCCTCGTATATTCTTCAGCAGGGACTTGAGGCTGATGCCAAGCCGGACCTTACCTTCACTCGGCCACACAACATCCCAATCCTTCGTACGCCCCACTCCGGGTATCTTGCGCTCTTTCACGGCACCGTAGAGCCCTCGCCTACCAAGTTCCTGAACGCACATATCGGCAAGTGCGGACAGCCGGTTCGGCGACTGACTTTTTCTCTCGACTACTGTGACTCGGTAAAGATCATCCACCGCGTCCTGAAGAGAAATCATCGTGCAAGCCGCTCCCTTGCCTTGGCATGATAAGCCGGCTCGATTTCCACACCGATACTGTTGCGTCCAAACATCTTCGCCGCAACTTGTGTCGATGCCGTGCCCGTAAAGGGGTCATAGACAGTATCTCCAGCGAAACTGAACATGCGTACCAACCTCCCTGCCAGTTCGACCGGAAAGGGCGCGGGATGCTCGCGAGTCGAAGCGCCGTTGATATCGGTCCAGATCTGCCGGAACCAGCGGTCATGATCATCCGCCGCAATCAGGCTCAATACCCGTGCCGCTGGACTGGGACTTCGATAGCCGCCAGGTTTTCTCAGCATCAGGACGAACTCGACATCATTCTTGATCACTCCATTTGGCTCGAAGGGCTTGCCGAGATACGAACCTCTACCCTGCGCTTCGGTCGTCATGTTCGCAATCTTGTGCCAGATGATCGGTGCAAGGTTGTCGAAACCAAGTGCGCTGCATTGCATCTGGATCGCGGCGTGCAGCGGTATGACAGCATGCCGCCCACTATTCCGGCGGCGGGACAGGCAGACATCACCAACGACGCAAACCAGCCGCCCGCCCGGAACCAAGGCATCGTAGCAGTGTTTCCAGACACTCCGCAGGCCATCCAGAAACGCCTCATAATCTTTTATCCGGCCCATCTGCCCAGCAGTGTCAGGATAATCCTTCAACGTCCAGTAGGGCGGTGACGTAAGAACCAAATGAACGGACGCTGCTGGAAGCCGATATTGCCGGGCATCGTCGAGGATGACCTCATGCGTTGTCTCGATATTGCCGAGCAAGTCAAGAATTTGGGCCGTTTGTTCAGGGTCTTTGGCAAGAGCTGGGATAGACCGCTGGTGCTGGTCCGGCCGAACGGCTTTCAGGGCCGGGGAAAGGTGATCTTCAAGCGCACATACGCTGCTGACTGATGCACTCATGTGCTCTGTGCCCTTGACGGCATGTCATTGTCTGCGATGAGGTCTTGGTACCGAAGACACTTGCCTACCGTGCCGTCAGCAATTGCCTCCATGATGTGGATCATGTCTTCTCCTCGGACATTGTGCCGGGCGCAGGACCCGTATCCGCGTAGGGTGTCGCGCCCGAATCCCTGCAGCCTTGGTGCGTCTTGTGACATCCCTCTATCTCCTTGTTAAAAGAGGATATAGGTAAGGTGCCGAAGGGTGTCAAAGGCTTTTTAGCACTATCGTATAATCCTCAAATTTTTAGAACCCAGCTCATCGGGCCGTGCGGTCACTTGCCGGGGACGGTCAAGTTCCCGCTTGGCCCAAAGTGATTTAGCAATGTACAGTTCAAAAAAATTAGCTCGACGGGAAAGGGTTCAAAAAGTGAACAACTCGAAGTGTTGTGACGGGTTCTGTGGGTTGACGACGAAGTGTCTTTCCTGTGAGGACAACGCGATTTCTCTTCAATCCTTTCCCTAAGCAAAAGCGCCCTCTTGAAGCTACCAATTCGCATGAGGCAAGACTCCGAAACTCCTTCAAGGTTTAATACATTCTCGGCTGACAAGAACGTTTTGTCGTAATTTCTGCGTTCGAAACTGACGTGTCATGTCGTGGCTTATACGCGTCAAACCTCTTGCTTCCACATGATCGAACTGGCCCAAGAACGATCGCTGGCTTGACAGCAAATCTTCGCTTGAAGAGTAGCGGTCGCTTCATGATCCGATGCCGCCGAGAAATCAATCAAACTGATTGCAGCCGGAGAACGAAATTTTTGCCATGTCTCTTAATCTGTCTGGTCAAATGGGCTAGATATACGGACATATTGCAATCTGACGCGGAACAGCAGCAATTGATGACTGGTTGACTAACACACTTCAAGGATGAATGACTATGGAAGCATATATTTACGATTGTGTTCGCACGCCCAGAGGTCGAGGCAAGAAGGAGGGTGCGCTGCATTCTACGACTGCTGTCTGGCTGTCAGCGTACATTCTCGATAAATTGTTGGAACGCAATGACATTGATCAAAGCACTCTCGAAGATGTCATTTGGGGTAACGTGACTCAGGTCGGTGAGCAAGGCGGGTGCATTGCGCGTGGGGCTATTCTGCTTTCTAACGTTGAAGAGAGAGTACCCGGACTGACAATTAACCGTTTCTGTGGAAGCGGCTTGGAAGCTGTTAATCTGGCATCCAATCAGGTCAAGTCTGAAGCGGGCATGGGCTATATCGCCGGTGGGGTCGAGATGTTAAGCCGTGTTCCGATGGGTACAGACGGCGCGGCGATGGTTGTCGATCCCAGTATTGCAATGACGCATTGCATTATCCCACAAGGTGTGTCCGCGGACCTTGTCGCTTCACAATATGGCTTTGGCCGGGTTGATTGCGATCAGTATGCCGTTCAGTCCCAACAAAGGGCCGGAAAGGCCTGGCAAGAGAATCGCTTTGCCAATTCTGTAGTACCTGTGATCAACGATGCCGGCGAAAAGGTTCTTGATGTTGACGAACACATGCGCCCCGATACCGACATGCAGTCTTTGGGGAGCCTGGAACCATCCTTCAAGCAAATGGGGGAATCGATGCCCGGTTTCGACAAGCTGGCAATGTTGAAATATCCTTGCTTCGAAAGGATTGACCACGTCCACCATGCGGGCAATTCCTCTGGCATAGTTGATGGTGCCGCAGCCGTCCTGATAGGTTCAAAGGAGTTCGGCGAAGCCAATGGGCTTAAGCCCAGAGCTCGAATTGTCACAACCGCCAAAACGGGTTCAGAACCGACCATAATGCTCACTGGGCCGTTGCCGGCCACTGAAAAGGCGTTGAAAAATGCCGCAATGGACATATCGGACATTGACCTATTTGAGGTCAATGAAGCTTTTGCCTCGGTTCCGCTCATGTACCAACAGCATTTTGACCTGGATGACGATACAATCAACGTGAATGGCGGTTCCATTGCCATGGGACATCCACTTGGAGCAACCGGTGCCATTTTACTCGGAACTCTGGTGGACGAGCTAGAACGAGCGGACAAGTCAATCGGACTCGTCACCCTGTGCGTAGCCGGGGGAATGGGCGTTGCAACGATTGTTGAGCGGCAATAGGACACGATAAATGAGCGACTTTCATTACCATCTTGATGCTGCTGGTGTTGCGGTCATAACGTGGGATGTTACAGACAGAAGTCACAACGTCATGTCCTGGCAGGGCTTTGAAGATTTGAACTCCCTGATTGAGAAGGGGCTGGCAGACGACAAGGTCAAGGGAATTGTTCTCACAAGTGCCAAGAACACCTTCACGATGGGAATGGATCTCGGGATACTCCAGGAATTGGGGCAGTACATATCGGAACCGTCAAAAATCCATTCCGCCCTGATGGGCATACACAAAAAATTTCGCCGCATGGAACTTGCCGGATACGACCCCCAAACAGGCCAGTCTGGCAAACCGATTGCCGTTGCAATCAACGGAACCGCTCTTGGAATCGGTTACGAAATAGCTCTGTCTGTCCACCGGATCATCTGCGCCGACAATCCCGATGCGTCTATCGGTCTCCCTGAGGTGAAAGTCGGCCTGTTTCCGGGTGCCGGCGGCACGACGAGGTTGACACGACGTCTGGGCTTGATGACCAGCGGCCAGTTTATCCTGCAGGGCAAGACTCTCAGGCCAAAGGAGGCACTTGCGGCAAACTTGATTGACGAGCTGGTGCCGCCCGAGAAACTGCTTGATCGGGCAAAGGAGTGGGTTCTGAATGCCAGCCCTGAGGATTTGATCAAGCCATGGGATAACCCCAAGGGCAAGATTCCCGGCGGAAGACCATACGACAAGCAGGGCTTTTTGACCTTCATGGGAGCGTCGGCCATGTCAGCCGGTCAATCCCAGAACGTTTACCCCGCTGTCAAGGCCGCCCTGTCGACCATATACGAAGGATTCATGGTGCCTTTCGATCAGGCTATCCGCATCGAGGCCAACTGGTTCACGCAGATTCTCAAGGATCCATCCTCTTCGGCGATGATCCGCTCTGTTTTCATCAATCGCAAGGTTCTGGAGAATGGCGCTCGACGTCCCAAGGGAATCGCAAAAGGCAAAATCACCAAAATTGGTGTCATCGGAGCTGGCATGATGGGAGCTGGCATTGCCTTCGTTGCGGCTCGAAATGGCCTTGACGTTACTCTTCTGGACCAAGAGCTCACAAGAGCCGACAGTGGCAAGAACAGAATCAAGGAACTGCTGGCCAAGGAAAGGAGTCGAGGACGGGTGAACGATGTTCATGCCGAACAGACTCTTGATAACATAAGGACTTCAGACAGATATGATGATCTTGGAACGTGCCAAATGGTTGTTGAGGCAGTCTTTGAAGATCCAGCGGTAAAGGGAGAGGTATTCCAGAAACTGGACCCTTTCATTGCCCCGGAATGCATTGTCGCTTCTAACACCTCCACGTTGCCAATCTCTTCGCTGTCCGAAAATGTTTCATGTCCTGAACGGTTCTTGGGAATGCACTTCTTCAGCCCCGTACACAAGATGTCCCTGGTCGAAATCATTCGTAGCCATGCGACCAGTGATCAAGCAACCGCTCTGGCCTTTGATTTTATCCGGAAGATTCGAAAGACACCAATCATCGTCAATGACAGGCGCTTCTTCTATGCTAATCGATGCATTATCCCTTATATCAACGAAGGTGTGGCCTTGGTGGGTGAAGGCTGCTTGCCGGCTCTCGTTGAAAATGCCTCGCGTCAGATCGGGATGCCGGTTGGCCCGCTCCAACTCATTGATGAAACCTCTCTCGAACTGGCCGTTCACATCGCCAAGGCATCCCAGGCTGCCCTTGGCGACAGATATGAAGCCAATGACGCCGATCGGGTCGTTTTTGATCTGGCTGAGCGTGGACGTCTGGGCCGCAAAGTCAGAGCCGGTTTCTATGAATACGATAACGATGGGAAACGCCTGGGACTGTGGCCCGGACTCATGGACTTGTTCCCACCGCTTGCACAACAGCCTGATGTCGAAGCCGTCAAGAATCGGCTGTTGCTGATTCAGGTCGTCGAAGCCGTCAAATGCTTGGAAGAAGGCGTGCTTGAAGATGTCCGGGAAGGCGATGTCGCCGCGATCTATGGCTGGGGATTTGCGCCATGGTCCGGAGGACCATTTACCTGGCTTGACAACTTGGGAACCGATGCAGTCATGAATTTGTGTCGGTCACTATCAAGCCAGTTTGGTGAACGTTTCAAGGCTCCCGACCTGCTATCTCAACTGAATGACAAACGACAGTCGTTTTATGAGTTCAACAAGAACGTGCCCTCAATCTAAGGACGACCAGCATCAAGTTTGATTGAACAGGCCAATTGCATTAACAGGGAACTGCAAGGTATTGAGCCGACAGATCGTTTTGAGGAATTTATGGGGTGGCTAGAGGACGAGAGGGGACTTGAGAAATGCCGGGCGAACTACGTGCCCCTGACGCCACTTTCACATTTAAAACGTGCCCGACAGGTTTTTGCGCAAAACGAAGCGCTGGTTTACGGGCAAAGACGATACAACTATGCACAGTACCATGAGCGCGTGTCCCGACTGGCATCCGCTCTCTGGAAAAGCGGCGTAACCCCCGGAGACGTGGTCTCGACCATCTTACCCAATACAATCCCTCACTTCGATGCTCATTTTGGCGTGCCTGCCTGTGGGGCAGTGCTCAACACAATCAACGTGCGCCTTGAAGACACGACAATAAAATATATCCTTGACCATGCAAAGCCCAAGGCCATCATTGCCGACACGCAGTACCTCCCTACCCTTGAACAGGCTCTTGCCGGTTGCAGTGGTGACGTGCCCATGATAATTGAAGCCCATGATCCAAATTCCGGTCTAGAGTGCTCTGGCCAATATCAGGAGTATGAGGATTTCATTCGGTCGGGCGACCCTGATTTCGAATGGCTTTTGCCCGAGGACGAATGGGAAAGTCTGTCCCTGAACTATACCTCGGGAACGACCGGACGCCCCAAGGGAGTCGTCTACCATCATCGGGGTGCCTATCTCCTGACAATGGGTACTGTGGTAAGTTGGCGTCTGACGCTATTCCCAAAATACCTGAGCATTGTTCCCCTGTTCCATTGCAATGGCTGGAACCATCCATGGCTGATACCCCTTTTGGGCGGGACGGCATTCTGCTGTCGCGACATAACAGCCAAAGGAATTTTTGCCACCATTGCCAAAGAGGGAATAACTCATTTTGGCGCCGCCCCAATCATTCTGAACATGCTTGCCAACGCAACCAAAGACGAAAGAAAGCCAATCACTCAAACGGTGGAGGTTTTTACTGCCGGAGCACCGCCAGCGACAGCAACGCTCAAGGCCATCGAGAAACAGAACGTAAACGTGACTCATGTTTATGGCCTGACGGAAACTTTTGGGCACGTAACCGAATGCCTGTGGAACGATATCCAATGGAGTTCGCTGGAGGACGGCACAAAGTTCGAACTCAAGTCGCGTCAGGGGATAGCAATGCCCAACATGGAACAGCTTGAAGTTCTGACCAATGACAGACCTGTTGCTCAAGACGGGGTTGCACTTGGTGAGGTGCATATCCGAGGCAATTCGGTCATGAAGGGATACTATCGAAACCCCGAGGCCACACAGCAGGCTTTTTCAAACGGTCTTTTTGCATCTGGAGACATAGCGATGCAACACCCGGATAACTACATACAAATTACCGACCGGGCCAAGGACATCATTATTTCGGGCGGGGAAAATGTCTCGTCCGTCGAGGTGGAAGGAGTCATAATGAAGCACCCCTCCGTTCTCCTCTGTGCAGTCGTGGCCAAGGAACACAGCAAGTGGGGCGAGGCACCTTTTGCCTTTATCGAGCTCAAGCCTGGCCACCATCCCGCCAAAGAAGAAATCATCGAGTTCTGTCGAAAGAATCTTGCCGGCTTCAAGGTGCCCAAGGGAATTGAATTCACATCGTTGCCCAAAACAGCAACGGGGAAAATCCAGAAGTTTCAACTTCGGGAGCAACTTAAGTCCACTCCGAATGAGCCGAATTGAGTGGTGCCTCAGTACAGGCTTGGAGTAACGGCCCATGGTTGCCTTGGCTGGATACCAAGTTCTTGAATGTCCAGGAATTTGGAAACCCCCAACTGCAAAAATTGGACAGGACGTTGTTGTTCAACTGGGCAAGGAAACCTTGACCTTTCTGGGGGAGGACTCGGCTGTTCTGGCTCTCTGGTCGCTGGACACGATCGTTGAATTGGACAAGACCGGATCGCACAGCTGTTTTGCTCCCGATCCACTCGGCAAGGAGTATTTGCTCATCGATGATGAGCTTATGGTCGAGGCTCTAAGCGCGATGACGGTCTCGAAGAACGCACCGGCAGCCGACCCCCCTTCACCGTGGGCCGGTTTTGGCAAATTCCTCTCATTCATGCTTATCCTGGTTGGGATCACATATTTTTTTTCGGAAAACATTGCTGACAGCATGGCCGGCGCAATTGTTGGACCCCAGCGCTCTGAAATTGGCGAAACCCTGTTCAATACACTTTTGACGGACACTTACATTCGTCACAAGGTTTGTCCGGTTGATCCGGCCATTCTGGACAAAATTACAGTGCGGCTGTTTCCGGAGGAACGCATCGAGATTCGCGTGGTGTCCGGCGGAGTCCGTTCAGCCGAGATGCTGCCGGGCCAGATTCTGGTCGTGAGTATTTCGGAGTTTGATATCGGTCGAGACAGACCCGAGAGATTGGCCGGGATCCTTCTTTTGGCCCATGCACGCAACCAGGCACGGGATTCTTTGGCAGCATTCCTTCATGAGGCCGGGGTACTGTCATCCATTCGTCTCTTGCTTGGCCGGGAAATATCGCCCTATATTTTCGAGACTTTCGCTGCCGGCCTAGCCAGTCGTCGACCCATTCCAGTCTCTGAACAGGAGTTATACAGGGAATTCGCCGAACTGAACCTTGCGACCGAACCCTTTGCCCTCTACCTTTTGGCCGAGGGGCTGGATCCCGAAAAATTTGTTGGTGCCCCTTACGATGAAGCTTCGATCACCTTTCCTCTGCTAGAAGACAGTGAGTGGGTTGCGCTACAAAACAGTTGTGTCGCCCATTAGCCCCATTTCTGACCGTATCATTTATCTTGCCTTGTAAAGCGTGCAACGCTCAATGTGGTTGTAAGATTGAACAGCATGAATGCCGTGATCTGCAATCATTATCCTGCACATTAAGAGCATATTAACATCCAGAGCACATCACCAGTGGTATTGTGCCAAGGCTACGTGATGTCTCGTGGCACCGGCTTGACCTGTAATCCGGGTGTGGGTTCAATGAAACCCGCTTGTTCTAGCATTTGCATGGCGAACTCGGCGGGCAATACGAACGCAAGCGTAGCCTGGCTGATTGGTGATCCACAGGCGCAAGTTGCGCGGGTTGATCTGCAATAACCATATTCATCGCAGTTGGGTCAAGGCAAATGCCAACCACCGACGCAACCCGCCGTCATGCAAGGGTAACGTGCTTCAAGTCTTCACACACTGCCACAAGCCACGAAAGACCGATGGGGGTCCACGGTGGCAAACCTTGCTCCAAACATCGCGCCCTTGTCGTCACGTGAGGGTTCAAGATCAACACGACAACGCACCTCGGCCCCTAAGCCAAGGCTTCATACCACGAACCCGGTGATCTTCCAATCAGAAGCGAATGTCCAATGTAACGCCACCGCCAAACTCGGTGTTGCCGCTACCGGCCGTCGCATAGTAGGCTTCGCCCACCAGCATCGTCGTGCCGGTGCTGCCCAAAGGCACCGAGCCGCCTAAACCTACGCGCACCCAAGTCGGCTCCACTTCCGTCTTGAGCTTGACGCCAGACGCAATCACTTCAAGTTCGGGCGAGAACTCATGCTCCAGATCCAGCGAAGCATACATCCGAGTGTCCGTATCCGCTGGGCCCAGTTCAGTCAGAACACCCACGCGACCGACGACACTTTCCCCCTTTTCTGGAGCGACCGTACCGTTGCCATCAATCGCAGCCGGTTCAACAAAGTCGTCCATGTCTACCGACGACCACGACAGACCGCCACGCGGGGTCACAGTCATGTTTGCCACGGTCATCTGCTGGCCAACTTCGACCCCGACCGTCAGACCACTGCCATTTCCTCCAGTCATAATCCGCCCGTTGCTCTCAGACGACACCGTGATACCAAAGAACCGGGTATAGATCAACTGACCATCCACGTACAGGCCATCATCGTTCGTGTGGGTCAAAGACAGACCTATACCTATGCCGGTCGCTTCCGCGGTGCCACCATCCTTGACAGTGGTTTTAACCTGCCGATGATGAACGTTCATCCCTAGCATCAGAGCATCATCTGTCGGCACATCCAGACCCAATGCCACACCTGTCTGTTTTACCTCCCAAGACAGAGGTCGGCTTTTCAAACGGCTGTTCGATCGCTGATTGTTCGCGGACGCGTGAGACAGCTCGGAGATTGATGCCAGTTGCCCCTGGGCCGACGAGGATGTCGACGCCTCTCGCTTACCGTCACTCGCTTCAAGACGAACCCATACCCCAGAGCGAGCCTCCGGAATCGTTATGCGTTCGCCCTTGAGGCCTGCAACCACGACCTCCTCGCCAGTGACCATGCGAGGAATGGTCATGCGGGCACTGTAAGAGATCGGTTCTACAAGACCCAACAGCACCGCTGGCAACACTTCATACAGTTTGGCCCGGGGCTGGTAGAGCTGGAAAAAAGTTTGTTCCACAAACTCATAACCTTTTTTCGTTCCACCTTCCGTGATTTCCGAGAGCTTGGCCTGAGTCACCTCGTCATACACACCCATTTTCGCTCTACGCCAGTAGACGATGTCGCCCGGCTTCAATTTTTTTTCCTCTTCGTCCGCGCCCACACGGGTGTACAGGGTCAGCGTTCCGGTCGCATCGGCATTCGAACTGAGTATCTGGCCATTGATATGACCCACATATCCGCCACTGTCCTCATCCAGTATCACTTTGACGTCACCCACTCTGTCTTCCACCTTGATGGCTTCACCGGACTTGGAACTCACATGGGCCCTAGGACCGACAATGATCATGCCGCCTCCACCCTTCGAGCTGCCGCCTTCACCCTCCGAGCTGCTGCCGGGTTTCACTTCGATGTGCACGCCGGCGTATTTGGTGGTTCCGCTGGTATACGCGTTATCCCCCATGACCGTGCCACGGATGGTAATTGCAAAGGCACCGACTCCATCGTGACGCAGCCGAATGCCTTGTCGCCCCGCCGTAATTGAGGGAGTTTCTGGAGTGGGGTCTTCTCCAGTCGTGATTGTGATGGTACTAGTGCTGGTGCTGCCGGATACCCGATTGGACGCATAGATACCTTCCGCCTTCGCACTGATCGTTCCCTTATGATCAATCGTGATGGTATTCATATTAGTTCCACTAGTCACCCGCGCGTGAATGCCACCCGTCTTGTCCAGTTCGTCCGTTCCTTCCGACTTGATTGAACTTTTGGTTCCAGTCATGACGGTGATACTGCCTGTTCCGCCATTGACTGCATACACGCCAACTTTGCCCGCTTCAATACTGCCGTTGTGCGTTATTGAGATATTACCTGTTCCGGTTGGTCTGATCTCAGTTTGGATACCAAAGCTTCCGGCTTTGACTATGCTGCTCTCCCCAAGCGTGGCTGTAATCGAACTCGCATGGCCAAAAGACACCCCTCTTTGATCTATCCTTTTTACAGCTAACAGTCCGATTCCAGTGTTGACTGCGTCAATCGTGCCGGCCTCGTGGTTGAATTTAATATCGCCATCATTGTCATGATAAATCATGACGCCAATCCCGCCCGACCAAACGGAAAAGCTACCCGTTAAAATGATATCATCATCACCCGGAGTTGTCTGACCCGAGGACAGAGAACCGTCAAGAAAAAGTACACCTTGAGACCTTATTTTCCCTGAACCCAGAGTTATCGGGCTTCCCTCAGAGCCAAATTTAACTCCGGCCAGGTTTAAAGTCATTCCATCTCCAAGATTGAAACATCGGGCTTGAGCGTCATACTCAGTATCAGCAATACTTAAAGTGTTTGCATATGTTATGGTTGTACATGCTTGGGCTATGGCCGCGTGAGGCGAGACTATGAATGTTGCTAACCCCACAAGCAGCAACCAGATTGCTGAAAGCCTTGAAGCCAATCTGCCTGAAAGTTGAATTGGGAGATCAGTTGCCCCCCCCCTTCTTGCGTCTGTCGGCACAGGTGATAGCCTCTGCTCACAGCCATTAAAAACAAAAGATAATTTTTTCATGCGACCCCTCTGCTTCCAAAATGCCAATTGTTCCCAAAATAGGCTTCTTGGGTTCGATATGCAATGTTTTTTTGCTGAGGGGGGGGGGAATAATTCTGTTACAGAAGTTTTGCTGTTCCTTATCCGGGTCAAGGAATAGATTTCTCGTACCCGGATATACGGGCTAGTGATTTGGTTAAATCACATAATACCCATTTCCAGGACTGCACCAAGTCCTACGGTGCCTTGCTCCATCGAAAGGGTTGTGCCGGATGTTCATTGGGATGTGCAATGAACCCTTCTACCGCCGCGATGCACTCCGCCAGCGAGTTGACGATGGCATGCTTGAGCCGTTGACGGGCCAGTTTCGAGACGAAGCCCTCTACCGCATGGGCCCATGACGCCGAGGTCGGCGTGAAGTGACAGTGCCAGCGCGGATGATCCGCCAGCCACCCCAGGACCGGTGCCGACTTGTGGGAGGAGACGTTGTCCAGAATGACATGGACATCCACGTCGGCGTCCAGACCTTCGGTCATATGGTCAAGGAAGGCCACGAAGCCCTCGGAGCGGTGCCGCTCGGGGGTCTGGCCGACCACACGCCCGGTGGCGACATCCAGGGATGCCAACTACTGTATGCACACATCTTTTCCCGCTGGCGTAATTGGTGTCTGAAATTGGCCGTTTGTCCTGTTGATTCGATCTTCGGTCTTGTGTTTACAAGGGGAGAGTAGAGATGTACAACTCGAGTTCGCATTGTGGTGATCGTCGTTGGGATCCGGCCGAACGGTTTTTTCATGATCGTCTTGTCAAGGTCGGTCCGCGTGGTGTTTCGGTTCGGGGTGTCGGTGGCCATCGCGCCGGCGAAGTCCGCTTGGGCCGGTTTTTGAGGACCGAGAAAGTGACCGTGAACAAGATCGTCGACAAGGCCGCCATGACCATGTCCGGGCGCGTGGATGGTCTTCCTATTCTGGTGATTCCAGACACAACGAGCTGTCGTGATGACGGGTCGGGAAACAGCCTTGTCGGCCCTGCCACGATCGCGGTGGAGGCGGAACCGGGCACGTTGCTCGGCGCGGTCGACAGGCCACGGATCGAACGCTCCGGCGGCGGCCGGAAGCCGCCCAAAAACCGGCCGCTTCGCGACAAGGAAAGCCACCGCTGGCTGGAAGCCATGCAGAAAAGCGCCACCGTTCTGGACGCGGCGGCGCCTGTCACGGTGGTCGCCGACCGTGAAGCGGACATCTTCGCGATGTTCGTCGGCCGCCCGGACGGCGTGGACGTGCGGATCCGGGCGTCCCATGACCGCCGTCTGGGCGATGACACCGGCCAGCTCTTTTCCAGCCTTGAGAGCCGACCGCAGCCGGAGCACACAGTCGCGTGGCCCGCGCGACCCGGGCAAAAGAAGCGCACGGCCCGCATGGGCGTGCGTTTCGCGTGCGTGACCCTCAAGCCCCCCCCCCGAAAACAGACCGATGGAACCCGGTGTTCCCGCCCGCCAGGCCGTCTCCATCGTCGAGGCACAGGAAATCGACCCGCCCGCCGGCGTTAAGCCGGCCCATTGGCGCCTGCTGACCAGCCATCAGGTCGAAACGTTCGAACAGGCGCGATGGATCACGCAACTCGACCGTCGGCGCTGGGTCATCGAACCGGTTTTCCGGACCCTCAAGACCCAAGGCTTCGACATCAAAAACGTGTCGGTGGAAACCGCACCCTTCAAAACGCTATGCGCCATGACGTTTGTCGCGGGGATATCGTGCAGGCCACTCGTGCCGGACCGGGATGGTGCCGGCCAACGCCCGCTCAAGGATGTGTTCGAAGCGCCGGATCCACCGGCCCTTGAAGTCGTATCCGCTTCGCTGGAAGGTCCGACCGACAAGCCAAAGAACCCGCATCCACGGGGCTCGCTGGCCTTTGCGGCCTGGGTGTGCGCCCGTCTCGTGGCGGGACCGGATATTATGGGAAACCGGGCCCCGTGGTCATGTTACGCGGGCTGTATCAATTCCGGGCCATCCAACTCGGATATGGCATCGCTGGATTTGCAGATTAAATTAAGTTCGCTTCCTCTTATCTCATTGTTAAAACCCAAATTGATCACAACCCTTACGTATGAAGAGTAGGGCGTTTAAACCAACAAACTCCTTGAAGCCGTGGCAGTCCTACCACTGGTGCATTCCACCCCGAGCGAACGCCGACTTCGTGGCGGCCATGGAGGATGTCCGGGATGTCTATCACCGGGACTTCGACGACGATACCGTCCTGGTATGCGTGGACGAAGTGTCCAAGCAACTGACGAAGGCGGTGCGCGCGGCGGTGCCGATGGAACCGGGACAGCCGGCTCGCATCGACTGCGAGTATGAGCGCAACGGCACGGCCAACCTGTTCATGGTGTGTGCCCCGCTGCTGGGCTGGCGTCCTGTGAAGGTCACCGAGCGCCGCACCACGGCGGACTTCGCGACCCTGCTGGCGGACCTGGCGAATGTTCACTTTCCGGACCGGAAGATCGTGCTGGTGATGGACAACCGGAACACGCACAAGCTGTCCAGCCGGTATCATGTCTATCCGCCCAAGGAGGCCCGGCGGCTGAGCCGCCGCTTTGAGGTCCACCATACGCCCAAGCACGGAAGCGGGCTGAACATCGCGGAAAGCGAGATCAGCGTGTTGAGCCGCCAGTGTCTGTCCCGGCGTCTGGCGGACCGGGAGACACTGACCCGCGAGGTGGCGGCATGGTCGGCGGCGATCAATGCGGACCCGCGTCCGGTGAAGTGGCGGTTTACGGCGGCCGAGGCGCGTATCAAGCTGCATTACCTTTATCCATCAGTTCAATAATGTTAGACCACTAGGTTCAATGCTTTGAGCTTACCACTTTGCAGAGATATCACTCGATCCATTTGGCGGGCAAGATGGAGATTGTGGGTTGCCACCAAGGCACCAATGTTCGCCGACTTGACCTTTTGATGCAACACGTCAAAGACCTGCTGCGACGTTTTCGTGTCAAGATTGCCGGTCGGCTCGTCGGCAAGAATGATTCGGGGGGCATTGGCCAGCGAGCGACATAATGAAACCCGCTGCTGCTCACCCCCGGAAAGCTCTGCCGGTCGGTGTTGGTCGCGATCGGCCAGGCCGATGCTGGCAAGAAGTTCAAGTGCTCGGTTTCGGGCCTCAGCCTTGGGCACTCCATTGACAAGCTGCGGGATCATGATGTTCTCCAGCGCACTGAATTCAGGCAACAGATGATGAAACTGATACACGATCCCGACATCCTCGCGTCTGATCTTGGTACGGGTCAGGTCATCAGCCCTGTGAACTTCTGCTCCCCCAATTTTTATGACTCCTGCATCAGGCGGTTCGATCAGGCCGACAACAAAGATCAAGGTGGACTTGCCGGCACCCGACGGGGCCAGCAGGCCAACTATCTCACCAGGATTGATTTGTAGCTCCACACCTTTCAGAACCTTGACCTCATTGGGCTGGTTCCGATTGTACGTTTTTTTGACGGCCTGAACCTCAAGGACAGGTCTATCCATATCGAATGGCCTCGCCCGGGTACATTTTTGCGGCTCTTCGGGCCGGTATGATCGTGATGCCATAGGACAGGCCCAAAGACAGCAAGACAACGGACATCACGTCCCAGAACTTGATCTGGGCAGGCAAGGATGACAGAAACCGAACGGATGGATCCCACGCATTGCCGCCAGCCAGATAATTGACCGCGTCGAATATGGGATCAATGTAGATCGCGAAAAGGCAGCCCAAAATCACGCCTGATATGGTACCAACCGTCCCAATGATGGCTCCGTATATGACGAATATCCTCATGATTGAGCCCTGGCTGAAACCGATTGACCGCAGGATTCCGATGTCGCCCGACTTGTTCTTGACCAGCATGACAAGGCCGGAAACGATATTGAATGTCGCCACCAGAACAAGTATTGACATGACAATGAACATCAGGTTGTCTTCCATCCTGAGGGCTTGCAGAAAGGCACCGGATGAATCTTTCCAGGACCAGGCATAATACTGGGGTCCAGCCTTGGTTTCTATGACTTGTTGAGCTGCTTCAACTGCGTCCGGAGTCTCAATAAAGATAGCCAGTTCATCGGCAGCACCGTCTCTGTTCAGAAACTTTTGACCCTCTTCAAAGACGAGATAGGCCCGGGCTTGGTCAATGTCATACCGCCCTACTTCAAACACATAGGCAACCGGGTACTGATTAATCCGGGGAGTGAGGCCGAAGACTGTTCTTGCTCCATTGGGCGAGGTCAGACGAATCCTGTCTCCAACCCCGACTCCAAGGGTTCGAGCAACGCCTGAACCGATAGCGATGCCGCCAGCAAGATCATCCAGATTGCCGGCAGAGGATACGGGTTCATTAATGAGCGGAAACGACTTGATGTCGTCAATGGCAATGCCAAAGACTTCAACGCCCGTGTTTCTGACTTCCGATGATGCCAGCAGCTGAGACCGGACCAACGGAATGACCTGAACCACTCCATCAACACTTGACAGGTCCGTGACCAGTTCCTCGTAATCGTAAATCGCGGTTGACCACTCCTGATTCGCATCAGTCTGTCGATACGAATACAATGTCAGATGAGGATTGGCACCCAGTACGGTGTCCACAAACTCTGTGCGAAACCCGCTGCGAACCGACAGGGTCGCAATCATGGCGAAGACGGCGATGGTCACTCCAACAAGCGATATGATGGTCATGCCACTGACGCCACCGTCGCTCTTCCTGGAATTGAGGTAGCGCCAGGCGACAAACCATTCAATCGGGCTAAACGGACGAACTCCAGCCAACAGGATTACCTCTGACTCTTGCGTCTGGCCAAGGTCAATGGGCTCCGATCAAGACCGACACGCGATCAACGACGTCACCGGTGGCCGCCTCACGCGTGACACCTGTAGCCCGCTCGGTCAACTCGACGACATCATGCTTCAAGCCTCGCCCCACTGTTACACGCCATGGAAGACCAATGAGTTCCATGGTCGCAAACTTCGCTCCAATCCTCTCGTCTCGGTCATCGTACAGGGGCTCAAGACCGGCTCGGCTGAATTCCTGGTAAAGCCTTTCGCACTCGCTCGTGATGGCTTCATCACCGATTGCGGTGTTGACTATGCCCACCTTGAATGGTGCCACCGACACGGGCCAGACAATGCCCTTGTCATCGTGAAAGGCTTCAATCAGAGCACCCGCCAGCCGTGATACGCCGATGCCATGAGAACCCATGTGCACCGGAACCTGAACGCCCTTGTCATTCGTGACCAGAGCCCCCATAGGTTCGGAGTATTTCGTGCCAAAATAGAAAATCTGGCCAACCTCGATCGCCTTCGAACTGGCCTGCCTTGATGTCGGAACCTCACGATTGAAATCGTCTTCATCATGGGTTTCATCCGTTCGGGCATAGATTTTGGTCCATGAATCGACAACCTGCTGACAATCTTCCGCATTGTCGAAATCGACCTGGGTCTGGCCAAAATTCAAATCCAGAATCGACGTGTCAAAGAACACCTCCGATTCTCCCGTATCAGCCAGGACCAGAAACTCGTGGCTGTACTTTCCGCCGATAGGCCCCGTATCCGCTCGCATGGGAATGGCCTTCAGCCCCATTCGTTCGTAGGTACGCAAATAGCTGACCAGATGCCGATTGTACGCATGAATGGCGGATGCCATGTCGATATCGAAGTTATAACCGTCCTTCATCAGGAACTCGCGCCCGCGCATGACGCCAAATCGCGGTCTTCTTTCATCTCTGAACTTCCACTGAACATGAAACAGGGTCAGAGGCAATTCCTTGTAGGACTTGACATGGTCCCGAAAGATGTCCGTTATCAGTTCCTCATTGGTCGGGCCGTACAGCAAGTCCCGGCCATGCCGATCGCGGATTCGCAACATTTCCTCGCCGAAGCCGTCATATCGGCCTGACTCCTGCCACAGCGAAGCCGGCTGAATGGTTGGCATCAAAAGCGGAATGTGACCGGCCTTTTCCTGCTCCTCGATGACTATGGCCTCAATGTTCTTCAGGACCTTGAGACCGAGAGGCATCCATGAATAAATGCCCGATATCGCCTGCTTGATCATGCCGGCCCGCAACATCAACTGGTGACTTTTCGTCTGGGCGTCGGCGGGGGCCTCCTTCATGACGGGTAAAAAGTACTTGCTCATCCGCATCGTATGCTCTCCAGGAGTTTGAACTCCGCTCGCCTGTCTCGGTCGGAACAGACTTAAAGGATTTGTATGACTGCCTCGCACCCAAGGATTTTGGCCAGCGACTTGAACCGGGTCCGTGCCACCTCACCCACAATGGGTGTATAGGACTCTGGCAATTGAAGCACAAGATAGTTTTTTTTCGGCTTGAATTTAAGACGGGCCAGACTGTCCGGTGACACGACAATCAGCATGGCGCCAAATCGAATTGCCTTGCCGACTGCCTCCGCCAACCTGATATCGTCTTCGTTCAGCAATGCAAGAAACTTGCGGAACGGCTCGGCGTCATTGAAGTTTTTGTAGCGATTGTAGAGTGACAGGGCGATAAAGACCCGTCCGGCATGATCAAGCCCGCCCAGATTGCCCCGGGTGGCACTTTCAAAACAAATTTGTGCCCGATAGTCCGGATGAGCTCGCCAGTTCACATCATGCAACAGGCACACGGCACGAATCAGGCGTTTCTGCTTGTCTGGCACCTTCCGGAACAAGGGAGCAATAAAGTTGTAGAGATAATTGCCATATCCCGGAAGCCGGGCTGAATTGTGCTCGGAATGGAGACAGGCTTCAATCAGGGGGTCGCTTTGCCTGAGTTTCCTGGGCATTCTTTCATAAAGCAGACCCTCGCGCAATCCGTTGGTTGAAATGGCAATTTCTCGCGGCTTGAACACTCGCATCAGTGATCTGAGCACCAGCCCTGAAACTTCAACGTGTCTGAGACGATCCAAAGACACCTGACTCATGGCATTGACATCCTTGATGTTTTGGGTGCCGAACCAGTCAAGTGTGTCTCTGATTTCCTGTGGAGGCATGTTGTATTCGTTCAATACCCTGAGAGGATAGTTGGTGCGTTGAATGTTCAACCGTGCCAGTGCCCTCCAGGATCCTCCCACCAGGTACAAGGTCTGATTTTGCTTCCTGAACTTGTCGTATAGTCCGGAGACAGTCGTATGAACAAACTGATCAAGCTGGTCCGTGTTCAGGTTCATCTTTTCCAAAACCAGAGGACCAAGTTGTGAACTCAAGCACTTGCTGACTTTCTGATCCTCAACCTCTGCCAGTTCCATGGATGCCCCACCCATGTCAGAGACCAGTCCCTTGGCATCAGGCCATCCCAGCAGTACTCCCTTGGCCGCAAGCCGGGCTTCTTCCTCGCCGCTGGCAATGTGAATTCTTAGTCCTGTGCTTGCCTGAACTCTTTGGCAAAAATGCCGACCGTCTTCAGCCTCGCGGATTGCTGCCGTGCCGATGCCCACCAGATCGGATACATTCATCATTTCAGCAATGGCAACGAATCGACTTATCGCTGCAAACGCTCTCTCCCGGCCTTGGAGGTCCAGACAGCCCGTGCTCGCCAAAGACGCGCCCAGGCCACACATGACTTTTTCATTGTAGAAATAGGCCGGTGAGCGAGCGGCACCATCAAAAACGACCATGCGGACCGAGTTGGAGCCCACATCAATGACGGCCGCCCGCTTGACTCGTTCGACAATCGGATCCTTGAATACAGGCTGACTCATACCCTTATGATCCACAAGGTTCAGACTGCAGGTCCAAGCTATTCGTTTAAGGAACTGATCAGCCTTATTCCCTTCTTGGCTCCGGCAGACCCTCGGCCCGAAAGGGACGGATTCTCGATGAAAAACCGATGGCAATTGAACGTGTCCTGATCGGCATTGTAGCTGTTCCTCAGATAACTCCCGTCGGCCTGCAACACCCAGCTTTGTTCCTGATCGGCCAAGTTGGCGGCCATGACCTGACTCATGATTTGGTCCCGGACCGTCCGGTTATTGATTTCGACCAAGGTTTCAACCCGTCGATCGAGGTTCCGTTCCATCCAGTCAGCTGACGATATGAACACTCTTGCCTTCGTCGAAGGGATACGACTGCCATTCCCGAAGCACAAAATTCTGGAATGTTCCAGAAAGCGCCCCACAATCGACTTGACCCGAATATTGTCCGAAAACCCTTTGACGCCAGGTCGAAGACCGCAAATTCCGCGAACGACCAGGGAAATCTTGACCCCGGCCTGACTGGCTTCGTAGAGGGCATCAATGACCTCGGGGTCAATCAACGCATTCATTTTGGCCCAGATCTCGGCCGGCTGATCATTCTTGGCGTTTTGCGCTTCCGTTTTGATACAAGACAGAAGGGTCTTGCGGAGGTTGAACGGTGAAATGGACAGGCATTCCAGTTCATCCGGAACCGCATATCCCGAAACGAAATTGATGAGCTTGGTTCCGTCCCGTCCAATGGCCGCATCGCTGGTAAAGAGACTCAGGTCCGTGTAAATTCGAGCCGTTATCGGATGATAGTTGCCCGTGCCGAAGTGGGTATATGTAACGAGAGAATTTCCTTCTCGCCGGACGACCGAAGACACCTTGGCATGAGTTTTCAGATTGATGAACCCGTATACGACGTGGGCCCCGGCCCTTTCCAGAGCACGTGACTGACGAATATTGGTGGCCTCGTCAAATCGTGCCTTGAGTTCGACCAGGGCCGTTACCGACTTGCCATTCTCGGCGGCCTCACACAGCGCATCCACGATCGGGCTCTCGTAAGAGGTCCGATACAGCGTCTGCTTGATGGCCACAACATGAGGATCAATCGCGGCCTGCCGGAGAAAGCGTATGACCATGTCAAACGTTTCGTACGGATGATGCAGAAGCATGTCCTTGCTTCGAACCGCGGCAAAGATGTCATCGTTATGTTCCTTGACCCTTTCAGGAACCCGTGGGGTAAATTTTGGCCACAGCAGATCCTGGCGATGGCCCAGAACGAGCTCGCTCAGGTCCGCCAGCCCAATCATGCCGGGGATGCGTGACACACGGTCCGGTGCAAAATTCAGCTCCTCCAGGATTCTCTCGTTGAGCTCGCCAAAGGAGTCCGCGTTCATTGAGACATGAATCACCTTTCCCCGCCGCCGCCTCTTCAGAGCAGTTTCAAACTCCCGGACAAGGTCTTCCGCCTCTTCCTCAAATTCCAGGTCACTGTCCCGCAGAACCCGAAACATGCAATGCTCGACCTCCGAATATCCAGGAAATATGAACCTGACCTTTTCGAGCAGCAGTTCCTCTAGCGGAATGAACCGATGCTTGCCCTTCGGGCCGGGTGGCAAGGGCACAAATCGATCGATTTGTACAGGAATTGGCAGCAAGGCCCGCAAGCTCCGCTTGTCCTCGTCGCGCACCAGTCGGATCGCTATCGAGAAGCCGGTGTTGGGAATGAACGGAAACGGGTGGGCGGGGTCTACGGCCAGCGGAGTGAGAACCGGAAAGACACTCTCGATGAACCTCTGGTCAAGATACTCCTTGTCCTGCTTGCTCAAGTCGCTCCGGTCCAAAATGAGTATGCCGGCCGACTCCATCTCTTTGCGCAGACTGTTCCAAACCTGGATCTGATCGGCCAGAAGTTTTTGCGATTCCTGTTCGATCTCTACCAATTGCTCTGAAGGTAGCCGTCCATCTGCCCCCGGGGGAAAGTCACCGGTTGCTGCCAGTTCCAGAAGGCCGGCAACTCTGACGGTATAAAATTCATCAAAATTGGTGGCCGAGATGGATACAAACCTCAGGCGCTCCAACAGGGGCACTGTCGGATTCTTGGCCTCTTCCAGGACCCGCCAGTTAAAGTTGAGCCACGAAAGTTCGCGATTGAAAAAGCGTCGGGGGCTCTTCTGAATCCTTGCCGGCAATTCGACCGGATGAGGAAAGTCAGAGTTAAGAAAATCCGAAAAATCACTCACTGTACTTGTCTTCTCCTTCCGTTCCGGCGGCGTCTGTTTTTGCATGTTCAATGACTTGATGACTTCTGCAATAATTTTTTTGGAAAGGGGTTTTTGCCGCACCAGCGTGCTGCGGTCAACCTCAGCAACGATCATTTGCGCGGCTGCAAATGAACGCTCGGCATTTTGAATCAGATATTTGATCATCGGTGACGTGATTCTGATCTGCCTATCCGAAAAATGCTTGAAGTAAATTTGTTCCAGCAATGCCGAATCGGGCTGGGGAATTTCGGTCGTCAGTCCACCCAAGAGCCTGCTTTTCAGATCGGGCAGCATATATGGCAGCAGCTTGGGGTCTTGCGCAGTGGTCATCAGTAAATGCGAATGACCGCCGGCAACCGCATTGCAGATTTGAACAAGTATCTTCTCCCTGGATACGTCACCAACACACGGCTCGATGTTGTCCAGAGCGATTGAGTGGCCAGCCTCTATGTCCTCCAGTATTTCCGAAGATAATGTTGCGGCCTCCTGCACGACCCCATTATTGGCCTCGGCCCAAATATGGGCCAGATGAGTCTTGCCCGAACCTTTTGGGCCGACCAGAATCATCCTGTCCTGCGGCCAGTTGGCGGGCGAGTGCAGCACCTTCCAAAGGGCGTCATTCGACACGGAAACAACATAATCCGAACGGCTGAAAGAAGGCTTGAAGCCGAACTCTAAAATGTTTGAATCAGTTGCGCTTGACGGCACCGAGATACAATGACCCCTCTTTGTACTTCTTGATTCCGAATCGCGTGAACACGCCGCATATCGCGGCAATAGGGACTGCCAGGAGCAACCCGATGAACCCGAACAAAAGGCCGAATGCGGATAATGAGAACAGTATCCAAACGGGATGCAGCCCAATCGAATTGCCGACAATTTTAGGCGTGAGAAAGTTGCTCTCCAAAACCTGTCCACCTAAAAAGATCACCGCAACCAGCAGGATGTAAATCGGGTCGCTCCAAAACTGGAAGATAGCGAGGCCAATTGAAAAGATTCCGCCAAAGACAGCTCCAAACAAGGGTATGAATGACAGAAGCCCGGCCAGAAAGCCAACTGCAATTCCTCCCTCGAGACCAACAAAATAGAGAGCAACGGCATAAAAGCTTCCAAGAAGGAAACAGATCAGCAACTGTCCTCTGACAAAACTGGCCAGAACCTGATTCACTTCGCTGAGCAGCTGATTGATGAGAGATTCATGGTCTCGTGGCAACAAATCACAGAATTTTTCGGTCATTTTGTCCCAGTCCGCCAACATGTAGATCATGACAACCGGAACGACGATCAAAAAGGACAGCGTCTGGAAGGCAAAGTTAATTGAACCGAAGATCCCGTTGAGGATAGTGTTCGAATAGCCTTGGAGAAAACTCAAGGCTTGGGCGACGATATCATCCAGGGTTGAACTGCCAGCGAAGAATTCGGGGTAGGTCTTGACCAGGAAATCCTTCAAGAACTCGATATTGGCCGGAATGACCTCCAGCAACGACACAACCTGCCTGCCTAGCAGCGGCATGATCAGTATTCCAACCAAAACAATGACAAGCAATGCCAGAACCGAAGCGATCCCTGTTGCCACCTTCCGGCCAACGCCCCAGCCTTCGAATCTGTCGACAACAGGGTCAAGCAGATAGGCCAATGACAAGCCAATGACAAATGGAAGCAGGATATCGCCCAGAAAAGCCAGCACCCCAAATGCGATGGCAATGGCAATGCCCCACCAGATCAGCTGAACTCTAATCGACAATGCCATCTCTACCAGCCCAAGACGTTTTCAGGAATTGATGCGAAACATGGTCACGATTGCAACCATTGACGTTAGTGATTGCCAAAATGAAGTCTGCCTGTATTTTCCATGCTATTGTCGAACCTAATAAAACTGCTCGTTGATCAGCCTCTCCTCAAGTCCATGGCCGTGATCAAAGAGAAGTCGGTATTCGATGCTGCGCTCGATTTTCACCTCGACCGAGACGATATTCCGTGCCGACCGACCGTCAGCTTCGGCCATGCAAAGCCTTTTTTCATTCTCCAGAACCTCAAACCTCACCTTGGCCGAATTCGGCAAGAGCGCACCGCGCCAGCGTCGGGGCCGAAAAGCGGCCATAGCCGTCAGAGCGAGCACATCGGAACCAATGGGCAGGATCGGCCCATGAGCCGAGTAGTTGTAAGCCGTGGAACCGGCAGGCGTGGCGACCAACGCCCCATCGCAGACCAGTTCCTCCATGCGAAGCTTCCCATCAACCAGTATGCGCAATTTGACGGCCTGTGGACCCGCTCGAAAAACTGCAACCTCATTGATGGCAAATTCGGTGTGAATCTGTCCGGCCGCATCCTTGGCTTCCATCTTCAGAGGATTGATGATCTGTTCCATTGACCTTGCCAATCGGTCGGGCAGGTCGGCCTGACTGAATTCATTCATCAGAAAACCGATGGCTCCGCAATTCATGCCGTAAACCGGCAAATTCCACTTTCTTGAATCAAGCAAGGTTTGGAGCATGAAGCCATCTCCTCCCAAGGCCACAATGATTTCCGCCTCGGCCAAGGGATGATTGTCGTACTGAAACCTCAGTTCGGCCAAAGACTTGCGGGCACGCGGGTCTGAACTGGCCAGAAAGCATATCTTGCTGAAGTCAGTCATGGGCTAAAACGGAAACGAACACACTCAAACAACGGGAAAGATATGCCATGATACCGAAAATGACACCGAACTCCCAGCGAACATATAGTGCGGCAGTGTCTCAGTTTGAAATTGAAGAATTTTGATTTGCGGTTAACTTCCCTTTTTTTCTACATAGCTGGGTCATTCGAAGGATTCCGGAGTGTAAAACATCTCACCGTTCGTCATGTTCATGATATGGGAGACTTGTCCCCTGTCCCAGTAATAGCGATACCGGCCGCTCATGACAGAAATGAAAAGGGGATCGGGCGTGAAGAGAGCCACGGCCTCCCCTTCGGGACAGCGAACGCTGTTATACAGGATGCCGTTTGAGGAATGATCATTGCGAAGCATTGCATTTAGGGCCTGCGACCGGGAATAGTCGTTCGGATCATGGACATCGCCAAACCGCGTCATGTCGTGAACATCATGAAGATCGACATCAAGATTCTCGGTGATCCGCTCGACAAGGTCCGCGCTCCGTCGTCAAGCAGGTCCTCAAGAATCATGTCGGGCAGGGTCAGGCTGTCTTTTAGCCCCGACGAGAGGCCAGTCTTGAAGACAGAAGAGCGGATATGTCCCCAGTCGGACGAAGCGGCAATGTCGTCCGGGGACGAAAGCTGGATCGTGCCATGCGATGCGTCCGGGCCAGGTGACCTGGGTGACCGGAGGAATTGATAAGGGCTAGCCGGCGATGACGCTGTCAAGATAGTGCCGCACGCGCACAATTCCGTCCAGCCCGTCGCGCAACATGACATGCAGGACAGAAAGTCCGTCAAAAGCCATGTTCTTCCGCGTGATCCAAAGGTTTGCATTCCGCTTGTCCAGAAAGAGCGATCGCAGGTTCAGGTAAATGGCCATGAGATGAGCCACACGCAGCTTTCGATCATGCGAAAGTGGACCAATGCATCCGCCCTTCCAGTCGTTCCATTCACCAGCGGGCAGGCCTCCCAGCAAGCGGAGCGCCTGCGATTCACCCAGATCCCATAGCGAAAAGAGGGTGACAACGGCCCAGGTTATGGCCTCCTCTTCCTCTCGGGTCAATTTTGGGTCCGCAGACGGTTTCTGTATCTTTTCGACGGGCGGAACCGGCTGAAGCGCCAGCATGAATCATCTCCTTATTGCATGTATCCTGACCATGACAGTAAGCCATGTTGTCTTCAATTGTCAATAAGCCCGTTCCTTAGGCAGCGTCTCAGCTTGAATATATTTTGCTCGTCAAGTCCCCATATGATCGGGATTCCCGACCGGACGAATTTCAAGCTGGGACGCTGCCTATAGTGCCCTGCATGATCCAACCAATCCGCATCCGGTTCTTTCGTTCCAATCTTTTAAAATCACGTTATGGTTTAAGTTCCTGAACCTCACATGCTAATCGCACATGGCATTGCAGATTTGCGATTGGTCATGTTGTCAGAAGTGTTTACCCGAATACTTGGAACCAAGCCAGCGAACCCAGTTGCAATATATCAAATTTGGAGATCGGACTCATGATGTCGCTTGAATCACAACTCAGTTTGCTCGACGCCAATGATCCGGATGTGGCCAAGGCTATTGGCGGCGAGATGCGGCGACAGCAGAATCAAATTGAACTGATCGCCTCGGAAAACATCGTCAGCCCTTCGGTTTTGGCTGCTCAGGGTTCGGTGCTGACCAACAAATACGCCGAGGGCTACGTAGGCAAAAGGTATTACGGGGGCTGCGAATATGTCGACATTGTCGAGCAGCTCGCCATCGACAGATCCTGCAAGCTCTTCGCATGCAAATATGCCAATGTTCAGCCTCATTCGGGAAGCCAGGCCAATCAGGCCGTATTCAATGCCCTGCTGCAGCCTGGGGACACCATATTGGGAATGAATCTGGCTTCGGGTGGACACCTCACCCATGGAGCCCGGCCGAACCAGTCGGGCAAGTGGTTCAATGCAATCCAGTACGGAGTCCGGAAAGATGATCACCGAATCAACTATGAAGAGGTTCGCGAACTGGCTGTCAGGCACAGACCTAAGCTGATCATTGCGGGCGGTTCGGCCATTCCACGGATCATTGACTTCGCCCGGTTTCGATCGATCTGTGATGCGGTCGACGCCTACCTCTTGGTTGACATGGCTCACTTTGCCGGTTTGGTGGCCGCAGGGGTCCATCCGTCGCCCTTCCCACACGCCGATGCCGCTACCACCACGACCCACAAGACTCTGAGGGGTCCGCGCGGAGGAGCCATTTTCACCAACGATCTGGATCTTATTAAAAAAATCAATTCTGCCGTTTTTCCGGGCATCCAGGGTGGTCCACTGATGCACGCCATTGCCGCCAAAGCCATTGCCTTCAGCGAGGCGCTAAAACCGGAATTCACTCGCTATTCGCAACAAGTGGTGCAAAATGCCCAGGCACTGGCGGCCACCTTGCTTGAAGGCGGGCTGAACATTGTCACTGGCGGTACGGACACACATGTCGTGCTGGTTGACCTCAGACCCAAGCAATTGACGGGGGACGTTGCTGAAATCTCGCTGGAGCGGGCCCATATCACATGCAACAAGAACGGGATACCTTTCGACCCGGAGAAACCCACCATCACATCCGGCATCCGATTGGGGTCTCCAGCCTGTACATCCAGGGGCTTGGGCACAGACGACTTCGTCCGTGTAGGCCAGCTGATCCTGCAAGTTCTCAACGGGCTGGCTCGACAGGGTCCAGGCGGCAATCAGGAGGTCGAAGAGAAGGTAAGGGCTGAAGTCGTCAAGCTGTGTCAAAGGTATCCGATTTACACCTGAACCCGGTCGAGTTATACTTGATTATCGGTATGAAATTACTCTCCGGAAACATTCTTGATAAACTTGAGCAAGATCAAAGACGAACGTTGTGCTCCGACTGATTGTTTTGCTTTTTGTTGCGGCCTCATTGCCGGGTTGCATCGGCATACCGCCTGAAATCAAGGAAGTTGGAGCTTTTTTTGATTCGCCGGAAGAAGAACTGGTCGAACCTGTGTTTTTGCCTGACGATGAGTTCGATGGCCCACCACCAAGAGAGTTGTAAATTGTCTGATTCACATAAGCAAGAGTTGCGCATTGGCTTGGCTGGCCTCGGCACTGTCGGCAAGGGTGTTGTCAAGCTCCTGAGCGCAAATGGCCCACTGATCGATCGAAAATCAGATCGACGATTTTCCCTGAGAGCCGTCTCGGCCCGAGATCCCATGAAGGATCGAGGTGTGGCTCTTGAAGACTATGCCTGGGAAGACGATCCGGTTCGGCTGGCGACCCGGTCCGACATCGATATTTTCGTCGAGCTGATTGGTGGCGAAAATGGCGTGGCTTATGATGCCGTCAAGGCGGCCCTGACAGCCGGAAAGGATGTTGTGACCGCCAACAAGGCTCTGTTGGCCCATCACGGCATGGAACTGTCGCAGCTGGCTGAAAACAACCACGCCTGCATACGGTTTGAGGCGGCGGTCGTCGGTGGGGTTCCAGTCGTCAAGGCTCTGACCGAAGGTCTTGCCAGCAATCGAATTTCACGTGTGTTCGGTGTCATGAACGGCACCTGCAATTACATCCTGACACGAATGGAAAACGAGCGGCTTTCATATGAAACCGTATTCAACGAGGCCCATGATCTTGGTTATCTCGAAGCGGATCCGACACTCGATGTCGGGGGCATTGATGCCGGTCACAAACTGGCCTTGCTGAGTTCGATCGCCTTTGGAACTCAGGTCGACTTTGCCAACATGGATATTGAGGGGATCGAAAGAATCTCCGTTCGCGACATCGAACAGGCAAGCGACATGGGCTACCGAATCAAGTTGCTGGGCATAGCCAAATTGTCGCGAAATGGTCTCGAGCAACGAACTCAGCCCTGTTTGGTCCCACGCAATGCGCCCCTGGGTCAGATCGAGGGCGCCACCAATCTGGTCGTGCTTGAAGGCGATTTTGTCGGCAAGATCTGTCTTCAGGGGCCCGGAGCCGGCGAGGGACCAACGGCTTCGGCCGTCGTTGCCGACATCATTGATCTGGCTCGAGGTATCCGATTGCCTACCTTTGGTCAACGGACCGAACTTTTGATCAAGTCCCATCCTACCAAGGCCGCTGAAGAAGTTCCCTATTACATCCGGCTGATGCTTGTGGACAAACCTGGCGTTTTGGCCAAAATCGCCGGTGCCTTGGGGAGTGTCGGAATTTCGATCAACCGCATGAAGCAGTATGACCATTCTAGCGAAATCGCTCCCGTCACAATCGTGACTCACAAGACGACACGAGATCGGATCAATAAGGCTCTGAACGAGATCGATCAATTTGATGTCTCGGTAGAGAAACCATTTTCGATCAGAATTGAGGAAGTCTAGACAAGGTCGCTTGATGACCTTCTTGAAATCGCAGGCGTCATGAATCTCAAATCGCAGTTCAAGGACCGGATGCTTTCGCTGGGTTTGGCCCGCGTTTCGGAGGCGGCCGCACTGGCTTCAGTCAATTACGTCGGTCGCGGCGACGAAAAGGAGGCTGATCAGGCCGCCGTCGACGCCATGCGACGCCAGCTCAATCTCTTGGACATAAAAGGGACAGTAGTCATTGGCGAAGGTGAACGCGATGAAGCTCCGATGCTTTATATCGGCGAAGAAGTGGGTACAGGGGAGGGTCCCGAGGTGGACATCGCTTTGGACCCTCTCGAAGGTACTAGCCTGACTGCCAAGGATATGCCCAACGCGCTGACCGTGATTGCCATGGGGCCACGCAATTCTATCCTTCTCTCTCCTGATGTCTACATGCAAAAGCTTGCCATCGGCCCCAGCTACCCCAAGGGGATTGTTCACCTTGACATGGAACCCGACATGATCATTGCGACCCTGGCTCAAGCGAGCGGACGGTCACCACAGGATATCACCGTATGCGTACTTGAAAGACCCCGCCATGCAGGCCTGATTGAAGAAATCCGCATGACCGGTGCTTCTATCCGCCTGATAATGGATGGCGATGTCGCCGCCATCATGCATTGTTCGGATCCGGAAACAACCGGTATAGATGCCTACATGGGAATTGGAGGTGCCCCTGAAGGCGTATTGGCCGCTGCCGCCCTCAAGTGCATGGGCGGCCAGATATTTGGTCGGCTACTGTTTCGCAATGACTTGGAAAGACGCAAGGCCCAAAAGATGAGTATCACAGAACTTGACCGGGTTTATTCGCTTGATGATCTGGTTCAGTCTGAAGTCATTTTTTCAGCCACGGGCGTCACAGACGGATCTTTGTTGAAGGGAATACGGAGATATCCGGGTTATGTTGAAACCGAGACCATACTCCTTCGCTCCAAAACAGGCTCCAAACGTCGCATGATCTACAGTCATCCGATTGGGTCCGGATAGGGAGGGGGAATTATTGGTTTCCGTCACCCACCTGTCTCGAGCGTCTGGCAAGCCATTCATGGGTGTGGAGAACTCTTGCACCCATAAGTTCTGGCAAGGCTTGTCATCAAGCCAAGACCGACTTTCGCTCAAATTTTCCCAGCAGTTCGGGATTCAGGACACTGTTGCTCGCTCCCTTGCGCGACGCAATCTTGCAGTCGACGAGATCGAAGATTACGTCAACCCCACTTTGAATAATTCGCTATTCGATCCCCTGCGGCTGCTTGACATGGAGAAAGCAGCCTGGCGACTGTTCGAGACCCTCACCCGCCTAGAAAACATTGGCATAATCTTTTCCCCATCGGCCGAAGCACTTTTTTCCGTTGCGGCATTCACCCAGTGGCTGTCCAACCACCACCAGAACTTCAGTTACAAGATACTCGATCCTGAAACCGATGGACTTTTACCAACCCAGAAACACTTCGACGCTCTTACCGTGGATCATGCCGTCATTCTGTGCATCGGGTGCGGAACCAACCTGCCGCCGGATTTCAATACGCCTGCCGGAACTGACATCATTGTCGTTGACAGCGCGATCAGCACAGAAACTCTCCCTCATCTTTTTGCCTTGATCAACTCCAACCGATTTGATGAAAATCCCGAATTTTCATATCTGGGCACGACGGGCTTGCTCTTTCTCTTGCTTGTTGCAATCAATCGGCTTTGCCATGAAAACAGCCTTCCCAGCCACGACCTCACACAATTCCTGGACTTGATCGCTGCGGGCACGGCAGCTGAAAGCTTGCCCATGGTCCGACTTAATCGGGCCTTCATTCGGCAAGGAATTGAGCTCATATGCCGACGGACACGCACGGGGCTATACAGCTTGATTGACCAGCTTGTCCTTGATCGGCCGATCACATCCTATCGTCTTGGTTCTGTTGTTTGTGATTCAATGGTTTGTGGTGAACTGGTCGATAAGCCTGATTTGGGGCTTCGTCTGCTGAACTCGTCTACAAGACCGAAGGCAAAAAGGATTGGAGATGAACTGGCCGAGTTGCATTCCACCGCCATCGATCTGAAAGATCAGTTTTTTGAAAACTATGTTGATACTGTCTGGCAAAGGGATGTCAGAAAGCCCTTGGTTTGGGGAGTGGGAAGTGGCTGCCCAGCGAATATTCTGAAGCGAATCACCAAGGACATCTGCCAATTGACAGGCCGGACAACAGTTTTGTTCGGTGTACAAAACACGCGGGCCATCGCCTATGGTCATTCCATTGTCGGGGTCAATCTTGGGGTTGTCGTTGCCAATTGCATCAATGAGGGGCTTGTCATATCGGGCGGCGGCAACGCGAATTCCGTTCGGTTCGACGTTCTGCTTCAGGATATTTCGGATCTTGTCGAATATATGACTGAGTTGGTTTCCAAGCAATGGTGGAACCGGGAAGAATTTCAAAAGATCAATGTTGACGGGGTGTTATATGCCAGCGGTGTCTCCCTTAAATTGGTCGAGTCCATATCGGCCCTTGAACCTTTCGGTATTGGGTCGCCTCGACCAAGGCTAGTATTCCCCTATCATTCAGTCACTTCCTGTCGGAAAATTGGCAATGACAGCGCAAGATTGATCCTGCTTGACGAGTTTGGCTCGACTCTTGAGGGTTATGTTACGGACTCGAACAGTTCGAACTTGGTCAAGTTTTTTACCAAGTATCGCAAGCACAAGATTCACTTTGCTGGCTACTTGACTATCCGCAATCGCAAGGGCAACGATGTGCCCGTGCTTAGAATTGAAGATGCTGCCCTAGCCAATTAGAGAGACAGAGCTCTGTGAGAAGCACTTTCCAATCAATTTGACGTACCTGAACTGAGTGCTGCTCTAGTAGTCTGACATTATTGAATTGGTGGGTAAAGAGAATGCAGCTTGATGCGCGCCTCGGCTGCCCTAAACCGCCACTTTGCCGGACGCGGGTCCGCATTGATGGCCGCCACCTCGCGGACCGACCTCAACAAGACGATCAAGAAAAAACTGCTCGGCCGGATCCAAACGACGATCACCAAAATGCGAACCCAAGTTGTACATCTCTACTCTCCCCTTGTAAACACAAGATAAAAGATCGAATCAACAGGACAAACGGCCAATTTCAGACACCAATTACGCCAGCGGGAAAAGATGTGTGCATACGGTAGGGTGACATCCCGGTCCCTGTCGGACTCGTCCGGACGCTCGGCCAGTATCCGCTTCATGGCGGCCCCGATCCAGTCAAGAGTTGGCTTCTCCATGTCGTCCTTCTTCATGCTTCAAGATTCTTCACTCAAAACAGACCTTCAATCATGTCGTTTTCCATTTTCTTTCCTGTGTAAGGATCCATCATGTTCGATCGATTGATGGGTTTCCCGCCAAAATACTCGGGACTGCGCGTTTCGTCAAACTTGGACAGAAAAATCTGTGACCGACACCCCGTTCTGGTCACCCTGTTCCCTGCGTATTGACATCCCGGCCCTTCATGCCTAACATGAAAGCACGGGGATGACGGGCTCGCCCAAGACATATCGTCAACCCGTCAACCGGCTGGAAAGGCTCTTTATTTATGACCCGCGATATTTCCCGCAACCCATTTGCCCCCGGCTTTGGCCGCCCGCCACCCTTCATGGGGCGGCGCCCGGAGGTTGAACATGAACTTGATGACATTATACGAGGACTTGGTCGGTCAGAAAGTCCGGAACCTCGGGCCCTGTATTTGTATGGTCCGCGTGGGACGGGCAAGACCGTGCATATAAGAGACTTCAAGACCCGTCTCCGCCAGGGACTGGACGCGGTGACCATTATCAGCCTGTCCGCTCGAATGGTCAAGACCGAGAAAGCGATGGAGCAGGTCCTTTTCACCCCGGACATCGAGCTGGCGGGCGGGGGACTGACGGATGGAGAGCCCGTGACTCGAAGCGAGGCTTTCCTAGACCGGATCAAGGGCTGGGTCAAGAAAATCCGGTCATCGGATTCCGGCCTGATGCAGCATGTACAGACCATGCGACCCAAGGACCTGCGGATATGGGGCGGGCTGGGGCATATAAGGCTAGAACCGCCGGACGAGCCCGACATCAGCAGCGGCCGGTCCCTGCAAAGGCTGGAGGCTCCGCTGCTGATCACGCTGGATGAAGCCCACAAGGTCGAGCCGGCGGCTCTGGGTCATCTGCTGGATGCCGTGCAGGAGGCCGGAGAGACCCAACCAACGGTCCTGATGCTAGGCGGCACACCGGACCTGATTGATCAGCTTAGAGTGTGCGAATCCACCTTCTGGGACCGGGGTAAGCGCCTGCATCTGGGCCGTCTTTCCAAGGCGAGCGCGACCGATGTCTTGGAGGTTCCCTTGCGCCAGGCCGGGATAACGGTCGACGGTCCGACTCTGGACGATCTGGTGAAGGCTACGGATCATTATCCCTGGTTTTTGCAGCTTTACGGGCATGAAGCCTACAAGGCCGTCCAGGAAACGGGCGGTCGTCATCTAGGACCGGTCATCGGGAGCGAGGTTCGCAAGCGAGCCCGGCTCTTGCGCGAGATGAATTACGATGATCGTCGTCAGGAGTTCCGCACCCCGGAGCAGACCCGCGCGGCCTTGGCGGTCGCTCAGGCTTTTCGGGACAATGATGGCATCATGGAAGCCCCTCAGCTCGAAAGCCTTCTGGCCGCCTTTGATACGGACGAGCCGGGCCAGACGGAACGGCACATGCGTCATGTGGGGCTCATTGTCGAGGGAGTGGAACCCGGCACGAGAGAACCCGGCGTGCCCTCCTTCATGGATTACCTGCTGCGGGTTCTGGAACCGGACCTGCCTACCCCGTCGCCGGCCGAGCCGGAAGCGACGAATGCGGCCAGCAAAGACGATTTCAAGCCCTAGAGATTCGGCTGGACTTCGGGGGCAAGAACGTTGATGGGTAACATTGTATATTAGTCCCAAAAGTTACAAAAATCGGTTTCGGAAGTTCGATTCAGGTGCAAGGACTTGTGCAGGCGCGGAATTGCATTGCTGCTCCAGATGAAATGTGCTTCCACATGACTTCAGGTCTGGACGATTCCCATTACAGTTTCCGTTTGCAAGCGGCAATCGGATCAATTGTCCCGATTTTCATTGGGGAAACGGGGCCATCATTTCCAAAATTTTTTGGTTCAATATCTTGAATGAAATAACATAGCCCGATAAGTTTTGAGACGTCGCGATGCGGTCCCATCGTCTATCGGTTAGGATATCAGGTTTTCAACCTGAAGAGAGGGGTTCGATTCCCCTTGGGACTGCCACCCTCCTCTTGCATTGCTGTCATTCCGTCAGCGGCCTTGAGATGGGTGTGATCGGGCACAGGCACAAATGTGAACACCGCGAGGTCGCAGATACTTCACAGAACTGCCCTTGTGCTGAGAACGGTAATCCGTAGTTGAGTCTGTCTGTCCAGCCAATGACAAAATTCAATTTTCCACGAGACACTGAATGACGAGTTCTAAACCGACCTTTCGCCTGGGCGTTGAAGAGGAATATCTCCTGGTGCATCGGGACTCGAAGGACCTGGTCATCAGTCCAGACCCAAAGTTCATGGAGCTCTGCACCGAGGCCGTGAAGGGGCAGGTGACAAATGAATATCTCCAATGTCAGGTTGAGGTAGGGACCCGACCCAACTCAAGTGTCAAGGAAATCGCCAAAGAGATCCGTTTTCTGCGCCAGACCATTGCTCGAATCGGATTCGAATTTGGCTATGCTCCAATTGCAACGTCTACCCACCCCTTCGCCACCTGGCGTGAGCAGACCTCAACACCCAAGGAGCGTTACCAGAACCTTGGGATTGAGATGGGTATCAGCGCGCGACGCCTGCTAATTTGCGGCATGCATATTCACGCCGAAATTGAAGACGAGGACGTACGCATAGACATCATGCGACAGGCAACGTATTTCTTGCCTCATTTGCTGGCTTATTCCTGCTCTTCACCTTTTTGGGAGGGTCTTGATACCTCCTACTCGTCATATCGCCTCACCGTTTTTGACTCGCTGCCGCGAACCGGCTTGCCAGACGAGCTTTCGTCATTCAATGGTTATCGAAACCTCGTGAATAGTCTCCTGGCCGTCGGCTCAATCGAAGATGCAACCAAACTCTGGTGGGATATTCGACCTTCGGCCAAGTTTCCGACTCTGGAAGTGAGAATCACCGATATCTGCAGCAGTCCGAGAGACACGATGGCTCTGGTTGCAACCTACCAGTCGCTTATTGCGTATCTTCACAGGCTTCGATCAAAGAATCAGACTTGGCGCCATTACCCACGAACTTTGATCAACGAAAATCGCTGGAGAGCCCAAAGATACGGCGTCTCCAAAGATTTGGTGGACTGGGGCAAGGGCAAACTTGTTCCGTTCATCGATTTGACCGAGGAACTGATCGACTTGCTTTGGGATGATGCCAGCGAACTTGGATGCGAGGATTTTCTCATTCGAATAAGGGAAATCGCCCGCAGAGGCAATTCGAGCGACCATCAAAGACAAATCTTCAACCAGGCGGTAACAGATGGGGCGACACCCCTTGAAGCTGGTCAGTTGGTTGTCGGCTTCCTCATAAAGGAATACTTGCGCTTCTAGCACGCAAGCCGTCATGCCTGTTCTGTTTGGTATCAAGACCAGGCGAGACGGCGAAAGCAGTGTGGCATCAAAAAATCGTCAGGGGGCAAACTTTCAGGTTGTATCAAGCGCCCAAAACCGCATTGGTCGCGTAACGACAAGTTCCAGTTCCCGCACTTGAACGACTGGTGGGCAAAGACAGCTTGTGTGTCCGATAACACGCATCGGGCCATTGCCGCTCCTTCGCTTGAACAGCCATGGGCGAACGTTCAGTTGGCCTGACGACGGATGAAAGCCGGAACTTTGCTTCTTTCATCGGGGGATTTTTGTCTCCGTTCCAAAAAATTGAAGCCAAACTTCGACTTGGGACTTCTGTCTGACTCCTCGGGGGGTGACTCAGGCTCTTCGGATTCTTGTGCAGTCTCGTCCACAGCTTCTTGTACAACCTCGTCAGCAGGCTCTTCAGACTGAATTGAGTTCAAGACATCCTTGTGATTGGTGGAAGTGTCCTGATCCGCATTATCATCCTGGGGACAGCGCTCAGGGCTTGACATTTGCGGAGCTGTGAACGGAACTTCGGACGACTCTCGCAGCATGAAGGTCAGGCGTGCCACTTCGGCATTGTTCGTTGAAACGTCCGCCGTAGCCTCCGCATCATCCTGATTGTGCAAGTGATTCTCTTCTGGTGATTCATCATCCCACAAATCAGACGGCAGACCGCCATTTTGCAGGGCCGGTTCATCGGCATAATCTTCCATGAAGCTAGTCGATGAGTCTTCACCGTTACCCCCGATAACGGACAGCCCGGTTGCCACGAGCGAGACTCTTACCTTGTTGTCATAGTCTGGATCCTGGGTCGTGCCAACGATAACATGCGTTTGATCGGACACTCGTTTCCGAACCTCATCCGAGGCATCACTGAGATCAAAAAGGGTCTGGTCATCTCCACCGATGATATTGATCAGGACACCCTTGGCATCGGCCAAATCCGTTTCTTCAAGAAGTTGATTGTTCATCGCATTGATGGCCGCCTGCCGCCCCCGGTTGTCACCTTCTGCCAGACCGACTCCCATGATCGCCCTTCCGGGATACTTGAGCACGGACTTGACATCGGCAAAATCAAGATTGATCAAGCCCGGTCTGACCATCAGGTCAGTGATGCTTTTGACACCATAATAAAGAACCTCGTCCGCCTTGCCAAAGGCATTTCGAGTCGTGGTGTCCTCTCTCGAAATGGAATAAAGATTCTGGTTGGGTATCACGAGAAGCGTATTCACGACATCCTGCAGCTCCTCTACGCCTTTCTCGGCCACTTCCATTCGTCGTGGGCCTTCGAAGAAAAACGGCTTGGTTACGACGCCGACAGTGATCACGCCCAGATCCTTGGCGATCCCGGCGATGACCGGACTTGCGCCGGTTCCCGTCCCCCCGCCCATGCCGAGCGTCAAAAAGCACAGGTGCATGCCGTCCAGCTTTTCCCTGATTTCTTCGTTGGACTCCAAGGCAGCTTCCTTGCCGATCTCCGGGTTGGCACCGGCCCCCAGCCCTTCGGTCGTGGCGACTCCCAGCTGAATCTTGTCGATTTCGCCGGAAATCTGATTCAAGGCCTGGGCATCGGTGTTGGCAGCGATGAACTCAACACCTTCAAGGCCGCGTTCCAGCATGGTCCGGATGGCGTTGCCGCCGCCGCCGCCCACGCCGAAAACCGCTATACGAGGAGAAAGGTTGTCCCGCATCGGGACGCTCAATGAATCAATAGGCATCTTTAAATGTCCGTTTTTTTTGACTGCTCTGCTCGCTAACTACATAATAGTTTTGCTCTTGTCAATTCCCAATTGAAAACTTCTTTCAGTCTTCCGATCTACCAGCCTTTCTGCATCCAGGTCAGAAAATCCGCCATTCTTTCCAGAAAGGTCTGCGGGTAGCCCTTTCCGTATTGCTGAAAATCCCATACCTCATCCTGGGGCTGCGCTACCAGAAGGCACAAGCCGACAAGGGCGGAAAAGGGCGATTCTATGGTTACGGATGGAAAACCCGTTATCTGCACAGGTCGACCAATTCGGATTCCTTGGCCAAACTTTGTTCGGATCAGATCGTCAAAACCGGTGAGAAGACTGCACCCGCCGGTAAAGACGATTTGTTGGCTCCCGGATATTCCCCAGTCAAAGGACTGCAGGACAATGTTCAGATTCTCGAGAATTTCCTCGACCCGGGGATAGATGACCCCAATGAGATGGGACTTGGTAATGGCGGGATTGCGGGTGTTTTTGTGCGATGTCTGACAGAAGACTCGATCGTCCCGGGAAGTGGCGGCCACGCCGCCATACAGAATCTTGAGCTTTTCAGCCTGAACTTCGGACACCGCGAAGGCCTGAATGATGTCGTCACTAATGTGCCTGCCCCCAATGGGAAACGAATCTGTAAACAGCATGTGTTTCTTGATGAAGCCGGCTACGGTGGTGATGCCATGCCCGATATTGACGATCGCCGTGCCCAGTTCCTGCTCGTTTTCGACAAGCGTGGACAAGCCCGATGCATAGGCCGCGGAATGAATTCCGGCCAACTTGAGACCGCATCGGGTCACGCATTCGTAGACGTTTTCGACCGCCCGGGAACTGATTGTCACAGCATGCACATCAACAGACAGGCGATTGCCGGTCATGCCTCGAGGGTCGTGCATTCCCTGGCGCTGATCAATGGAAAAGTTGACGGGATGGGCATGCAGAAATTCATGCCCGTCAATCAAGGACTCAACCCCGCAATTTTGAATGGCCTTGGCAATATGATATTCCGACACCTTCTGGCTATCCAGTTCAACGCTTCCGTGATAGATCTGCGAACTGTAGACAGCCCCCGAATAACTCAGGACCACTTCAGGACATCGTTTCCCGGCGGCTCTGAACGTCTGGTTGACGGTTTCCCGGATCGCGGACACCGCCTTGTCCGTATCGACAATGTCGCCATGCTCAACGCCGTGTGACTTGGAATAGTAGAATCCGTTGACCCGACATCCAAGCTGAGGGGTAAACATCCCCGAGCGCAGGCCGCTGCTTTCGGCCGCATGGCCAAATTCGACAATGGCCGAAGAAATCTTCGACGATCCAATATCCAAAACAAGAATATGACCCACGGTTCGAGCCTTGTTCAGGTTTTCCCTCATGTTCAGATGAAAATCAAACGGGTTCGCCATTTCCTGCCTCGCTTTGCTCACACATCATGTCTTAGATTGGGGGTTGGGCCTGACATAAGTTCGTTCTGGAATGCGCAGATCGATGACTGAAAGATCCCGACTGAGCAACCGACCGGTTTCATCAAGAGTCTTCAGCCTGTTCATGGCTTCCCAAGAATTGTCTTCAGGCAGCTTGACGACACGGCCCTGATCGAGAATGACATTCCAGCGTCGGGCCCCAATCCGGACGAAGCCTCGAATCATGTGGTTGATGTCCTCAGAGACGGACAGCAAGGTCATGACCTCGGCGACATTCGCTTCTGAACCCGGGCCCGCAATCACGAACAACCCCGGGTGCTCATCTCGTGACACTCCCGAAGCCAGTACAAATCCCTCTTCATCAACGAGATGATATTGTCCCTGATCGTACAAGAGGGCCCGCGGTATCTTCTCGGTGACGTCTATTTGAAGCATTCCTCCCCTGCCGACGCCTAGTCGGGCCTGGGCAATCGTCGGCTGACTTTCCAGCCACGCATGGATGGCCTCGAGATCCAGATTCAAGATGCTCAACTGAGCGTCGCCCAGCATGGATGTCAGGTAAAGAATGATGTCAATTTCCAGTTCGGCTGTTGCCCCGGTCGTTTCCACGCCTCGAACCAAAAACCTTTTGTCGCCCCCGAGTCTTTGCATGAGCTTGACCGGCTCCAGCTGGCGCATCGACACTTGGGGATAAAGCTCATAGCTGCCATAGGCCAAGCTGCCTATGAGCATGGATATAAAACCGTAGAGGGTGAGTTTCTTCACATTGACCATCGGCCGCCTCCTTGACCCTTGGCTCCGAATGCAGGCTCGTTCCCCGTTCTTACCTGTTGCATGATGCCCCTTCAACAAGGGCGCGGCAGAGCTGACCAAAACTCATTCCTTTCACGCCAGCGTGGGTCGGAGCCTGGGACGTTGCTGTCATTCCCGGTTGGGTATTGGTTTCAAGCAGCATAAGCCCGTCCACGCCGCGTCGGTCATCCCAGCGAAAATCGGTTCGACTCAGCCCCTTGCACCCCAATCCCTTATGGGCTTTAAGCGCGTATTCCAAGCATCGGTCAAAGACCTCTTTCGGAAGCTTGGCCGGCACCTCGAACTGCGTGAGCCCAGGCGTGTATTTTGCCTCGTAGCTGAACCAGTCGTCGGTGATGATTTCGCCGACAGATAAGGGATGCCCATCAAGAACGCTCGCTGACAGCTCCCGCCCGGAAACGTATTCTTCGATCATGAACTCGCCATCGTCATAAACCTCCAGACTCGGCGACTGATCGTGGGAAGCGATGATTTGCAACCCCAAGGATGAACCCTCGTTCAACGGCTTCAGGACATAGGGGGGCGCCATTGGACATCCTTGCCTGAATTGGTCGATTGTCACCAGTACGCTCTGAGGCGTCGGGAGCTTGCACCTTTCATAAACCAGTTTGGTTTGATGCTTGTTCATGGCCAAAGCCGAAGCGAGCACTCCGGAATGGGTATAGGGTACTTTCAGCCACTCGAAAATGCCTTGAACGCACCCATCCTCTCCCCAACGCCCGTGCAAGGCGTTCAATACCGCAGCAGGCTTGAGTGATGACAGAACAGAGACCAGATCCGGACCCGCATCAATTTCAGTCACGTCGTAGCCTTCATCTCTCAATGCCTTTGCACATTCCCTTCCGCTGGCAAGTGACACCTCCCGTTCCCATGAAAGTCCTCCCTTGACCACCGCTATCTTTTCGTCTCGACTGATCGTCATTATCGATCTCCCTTCACCTTTAGCGGCACCAGTTCTCCTAGCCGAATGATTTCCCAGTCAAGAACGACGCTTTTCTGCTTCAGGACTTCACGGCGAACCCGTTCACCCAATTCTTCAACCTGAGTCGCGGTCGCGTTGCCCGTGTTCAGGAGGAAGTTCGGATGCTGGGTTGAGACCTGTGCATCACCAAGTCTTGCTCCTCTGAGACCTGACTCGTCAATGAGTTTCCAAGCCTTTAATTCGTGTATGTCGTTATCCTCCCATGTGGAAGAATACCCCGCCGGATTTCTGAACGTTGATCCCGCGGTTCTGGTCCCGGTGGGCTGCGAAGCCGTTCTTCGATCAACGTATTCATTCAGTCGCGCATGCAAGGCTTCGGGCGAAGCCGTTGGTGCTTCGAGAACGACCTCGACAATGATGGCCTCTTGGGGCAAGTTACATTCGCGATAGCCAAAATGACAATCGTCCCTGGTCAAAACGGTACATGAGCCATCACGCAACACAACCGTGGCTTCAATGAAGTGATCGGCGACATAGGATCCGTAGCATCCGGCATTCATTCGCACGGCTCCACCGAGAGTACCCGGTACTGTCCTCAGGAAAGTCAGGTCAAGCCCTTTTCTGGCGGCCTCGGTGGCGACATGCACATCCTTCGTGAAAGCCCCGGCTCGAACTCTGTTGTCTTCAAGCCTGACGTAGTTGAAGGCCCGGCCAAGCCTGACTACGATACCCCGAACACCGCCATCACGAACAATCAGGTTCGAGCCAATCCCGATTGTAAACAGGCGAACACCAGGATCAAGCATTTGTACAAACTGTCGCAGATCATCGCGGTCTGTCGGCTGGTAAAACCAGTCCGCCAATCCTCCGACCCCAAGCCAGCACATCCGGCCAAGAGGATGATCTTGCTTCAAGACTCCTTTCAGCTGGCTGCAGTCGGATGCAACACACGATCGTTTCGCCATCATGCCAGTACCATCACCTCATTGAAGCCATGACTTGCGGCAGCTGATAAGCCCATTGGGTTATTGTCCCGGCACCAAGACACACGACCATGTCCCCTTCGACAGCATTTTTGCTGATGAGGGCTGCAAGATTGTCGAGATCTTCGATGGGTGCTGCATTCGGGTGCCCCTGACGGACCAGACCTCGGACCAGAGACTCCTTGTCACTGCCGTTAATCCGCGACTCTCCCGCCGCATAAACATCCGTTATGCCAACAAAATCGGCGTCATCAAAACACCGGCAAAAATCATCGAAAAGATCATGCAGCCGTGTAAAGCGATGCGGTTGATGGACCGCAAAAATACGACCCTGAGTCTGCTGTCGTGCGGCTCGCAACACAGCCTTGATTTCCACGGGATGGTGGCCGTAGTCGTCGATAATTTCGATCCCGTCGATCACGCCCACGCGGGTAAACCGCCGATTAACCCCCTCAAACTCCTTCAAGGCTCCGGCTATCCGGTCGAGCGGCAGGCCCAGAGTACGAACCACAGTTATCGCTGCGACAGCATTGAGAACGTTGTGCTCCCCGGCCATGGGCAATTCGAATGCATGCCATTTCCCATCGTCCATGTTGAATTTGACGGCAAAAGAGGAATGACCATTCATAAAGCCCTGATATCTGACCTGAACATCAGCCTTCTCGTTGTAGCCGTAGGTGATGATTCGTCTGTCAGTGATACGGTTGACGAGGGCCTGCACTTCAGGATGGTCAGTGCCGCATACAGCATAGCCATAAAAGGGGACACTCGAGACAAAAGACTGAAAAGCCTGGCGCAAATTGTCAAACGTCCGATAATGATCCATGTGTTCCGGATCGATGTTGGTCACCACGGCTATGGTGGCCGGCAACTTGAGAAAAGTCCCGTCGCTTTCATCGGCCTCGACCACCATCCAGTCCCCTTCCCCCTTTCGAGCATTGGACCCGTAGGCGTGGATGATTCCACCGTTGATGACTGTGGGATCAAAGCCGCCTTTCTCCATGAGGGTGGCCACCAGGGTTGTCGTGGTCGTCTTGCCGTGTGTTCCCGCGATGGCGACACTGTAGCGCAGTCGCATCAGCTCCGCCAGCATTTCGGCCCGACGCACAACCGGCAAACCGATTTCTCGGGCACGAACAAGTTCGGGATTGTCATGGCTTATGGCCGATGACACAACAACAACGGAACTGTCACCAAGGTTGTCTGCCGACTGACCCAAGAAGACCTTTGCTCCCAGTCCTTCCAACCTCTGGATCAGGACCGAGGAGGCAATATCGCTTCCCTGTACGGAATGGCCCATGTTCAGCAAGACCTCAGCAATGCCGGACATGCCTATCCCTCCTATTCCAATAAAGTGAATGGTATTAACCGTCTCTGGCAATTTTGTGGCCGGATTCATGGCGCACCTTTCATATTATGGCCTCGACCAGATTGGCGAGCCTCTTGCTGGCATCTGGCACTGACAAGGCCTTGCTTGCCTTGGCCATTCTCTTCATTCGTTCTGGGTCCTCCAGCAACTCTGTCAGTGTGGCGGCAAACACTTCCGCGGTAAAATGCTTTTCAGCAATCACGACAGCCGCTGCCGCGTCTTCCAGTTCTCGGGCATTTGAAGTCTGATGATCGTTGGCTGCTGCCGCAAACGGAATCAGGATCGACGGCAGTCCCATGGCGGTAATCTCGGCCACCGATGAGGCACCCGCTCGGGCGACAATCAGATGAGACCGAGCCATCTGGATGGGCAGGTCCTCAAAAAATGCCTTCAGGTTGCTGTCGATGATCAGTGCTTCATATGTTTCTTCGACCCTAGCAAGATGGGCTGGCTTGACTTGCTGTGTCACTCGAATTCGAGCGCGGACATTGGACGGCAGCATGGCCAGAGAACTCGGAATGATCTCGTCAAATATTCTGGCTCCCTGGCTTCCTCCCACGATCAGAAGCTTGACTATGTCGGCGCTACCGAGGCTGTAGCGCGCTGGAATGCACTCCAAGACCTCTTGTCGTATCGGATTGCCAGTTCGCTCCCATCGGGTGTTGTCTGGAAAACTCGGCGACGCCGGCCCACTGGCCACCCGGCTCACGCGTGATGCCAGAAGACGGTTGACTTTTCCCATCGTGCCGTTCTGTTCATGAATGACACTGGGAACATTGAATATCAGGGCACCCAACATGGGAGGCAAGGATGCATAACTGCCAAATCCGATCACGGCCAGTGGTCGGTCACGCATAAACTTGATCATGACCGAAAACACGCAAAAAATCATCAGAAGAGGAGCCAGCAGGCGTTTCAATGCGCTGCCTTGGGTGTAAGTGGCGGCGGGAATGATCTCCCAACTCGACTTGGACGGAAACTGCCCGGCATATTGAGCGGCCCGCCTATCAATCAAAAAGCTGACGCGCCGATTGCGCGCCAACAGTTCCTGTGCCAGCGCCTGAGCCGGAAAGACATGTCCTCCAGTTCCACCCGTAGCAAGAACGATCGGTGCATGATTGGAAGGGGCTGTAGCGGAGTCTGAACTATTCATTTGCTTCAACGCGGATCTTCGGTCTCCTTCTTGCGAGTGAAACACAAGATCAGCCCGAGCGTAATCCCGACAGCCAGCATGGAGGACCCCCCGTACGAGATCATAGGCAGCGTCATCCCCTTGGCTGGAAACAGTTCGGCCGAAACAGCAAGATTAATGAAGGCTTGGGCACTGAACATGATGACCAGTCCTGTACCCGCAAATCTTAAAAAGTAGTCACGGGTGCGGCTCAGACGGAACAGGGACCGTGTTGCGATGACCAAATAAAGTATAATGATGAGCAGAACCAAGGCCAGCCCGTATTCTTCCGCCGCCACCGCGATGATGAAGTCTGTGTGGGCATCGGGCAAATACCACTTTTGAGTTCCGTAACCTCCTCCCTGACCAAACAATCCGCCATTCTGGATGGCTCGTTCAGCAAAATCAACCTGCGTCGGGTTGGCATTGTGGCTGGCTCCGTCGGAACGGCTTAGAATCGATTCGATGAAGGAATCGATGCGCAGTCTGACGTAGTCAAAATTGAGATAGGCCAGAAACGACCCAATCACGGCAAACCCGCCAATCATCAAAATTATGATTAAGGGGGCACCAGCGGCGAAGTAAATGGATGCCCATCCGGCAAGCACAAGCAATGACTGGCCAAAATCGGGCTGAATAAGAAGCAGAAGCAGGCACAAGCCTGTCAAGATAAACGAGATCATGACTCCCGGGTGACCGGGGCGTTCAAACCGGCCGCTAATTAGCCATGCTGCCAGGACGATCAAACCCGGCTTCACAAACTCGGCGGGCTGTATTGAACCGAAACCCAAAGAAAACCAGCGCGTTGCCCCTTTGCCAAAATTGGTTCCGAAGAACGGCAACAGAATCAAGCCAACGAAGGCAACAGCAAACAGCATGCATCCCATGCGCCGAGCCGTTGTATGTTTCAGGGTAGATACGATCAGGATCAATGCAAACCCAACCACGCCAAACACGACATGTCTGGTGACAAAATGGAATGGATTCAGGCTGAGTCGCTCCGCGAGGGGTGGAGATGCCGAGGGACTTAACAGAATTCCAATAACGAACAAACCGAATATCGCCAGGAGCGAATACCGGTCAACCTCGTTCCACCACTTCGGCAGAACGGCCTCATACTGGCGCATGTTGCCAGCCTCATGCGTAATGACTGTCATCAGCCTGTGCCTTTGTTTTCGTACTGCTCAGAGCCATTTTAGACTCAATTTCGTGGTCGTTTTCGACCTTGTTTCGTGAAACGTTTAATAATTGCGTTGAACTTTTTCAAATATTATTTGTTGCGGTCGAGAATTGTTCCGATTCAACGTTGTGGCTAATGTGCGAGTCGCCTCACACATTCATACACCAAAGAGCAGTCAGTGACCTAATCCAAGCGTGAACCCATCCGTCTCTTGGATGTCGACTGTCGCTGTCGGAAAGCCTTCCAAGCCCACCATCTTTGAACTAGTGGTCTGACATTATTGAACTGATGGATGGAGCGAATGCAGCTTGATGCGCGCCTCGGCTGCCGTAAACCGCCACTTTACCGGACGCGGGTCCGCATTGATGGCCTCCAGACCCGCCTCCAAACACCGCCGCCGCACGCGTTCGACTGTGGCTATGCTGACATCCATAAGCGCCGCAATGTCGGCATCGATCCGCCCGCCATCCGGGCGTGCCTCGTCCGCCAACAGCAGAATCTGCACCCGCCGCCGCTCCGCCGAGCCCCGGCCCGCATCGATCCGCGCCTTCAACTCCACGCGCTCCGACTCGTCCAGCCGCACACGTCATTTCTCGCGTCTTATCTATGTTGTGTTCCTATCCACTGCTCCGCATAGTAACGATCGGCGGGCGGGTCCGGGACAAGCCGGTTCAGATCCCATTTGAACGTTCCCACGGTTCGATCCTGTTCTCGGTTCGGGGCCAGATTACCGGCCATCCGGGCTCAAGTCAACCCCCGGCAGCGACAGGACCGACACGCACTCTTCAACCCGCAATTCAACAATGCTCAACCACTAGCCAAGGTCGGTGTGGAGAAGATGCCTGTCTCGTTGTTGGCAACGCAAAGCGGAATGGAGCGGACCACGATCTGGCTGATCTGAAGGAAAAGTTCAAAAAGTTTCTGGAGATTGGAGGGCTGGGAATTGACCGATTGCGCGACCTACCCTGCCATTATATGCTCTTTTCGCCCCATTTCTCGGACAGGCAGAAGGCCAGTTATGAGAGGTTGGGGGTCCAGTGCTGTAGTCTCAAGGCGATGCTGGCGAAGGTCGAGTCAGGTTGGCAACGAATACGGTGCAACATATCCTGCTAATTTTGTTTCCATCCAGCATTGTAAGGTTTCGATAACCCTGAAAATATTTTCCGTGAAGAAGCATACAGTCCCCTAGAGGCCTGCGGCTTCACGCAATGCATCGTTCATCCGGCTTTGCCAGCCTGTGCCGGCCTCTTTGAACTTTGCTACAACGTCTTGATCAAGCCTGATCGACACAGATACCTTGGGGTTCGCTGAACGAGGCCGTCCGCCAACATTCCTACGCATGGTTTCGGCCAGTGTCGGGAAGGCATCCGAGAACAATTTTGCCTGAGCGATTTGTTCATCGGTGACTTCGGGGGCATCTGGGTCATTTTCGATTAACTTCTGGATCCGGGCTTCTTCCGCTTCGGAAACGTCGGGTACTTTTTTTATCGTCATAACAAACTCCTTTCTTTGCGGCTAGCGGGGCGCATGGAGACTATCGACAGACCTTCTGTTCCGAGAATAGAGAATACAACTGCGATGATCCCATCATTCAGCCGTCCGATCGCCATGTAACGGCCTTCCTTGGCAGGGACTGTCACTGCGTCGAGGAAGAACCATTCATCCAGATCAGCAAAATCTAACTGGTGCCGTACCAGATTGATCTTCCGCTTTGGCTCATCCCAGACAATTTCTATCACAGTTGTTGTATATACAACAACCAGGTTTGAATGTCAAATAATTGGGAATTATGGTAGTGTCTCAGTTTGAATATAATTTACGTACTACTTCCCACATGATCGTGATTTCTATGGTTCAATAATTCAAACTGAGACACTACCGGATTGTCACTTTATGGGGTTGTTGAAGGTTAGCCGACGGCATTGCGTCCGGTTCCAAGGCTTAGGTGCCTTGGGGTAATTGTCAGGTCCGCGATGCATTCAGGCACGGATGACTTTGGACACCAATATCCCGCTCGGATGCCATCCGAACGGTCCCACCGTACGATCTTGTTCGTGCTTCACGGGTCCAGATTACAGATCTTTGGGTCTCAAGTCGCCCCTTGGCAGCGGAATGGCGACCCCTCTACAACCACCAATTCAAGAATGTTCAACCACTATGGCAAATCACCTTCAGACAAAACGTTGTCGCATGAACCGCTTCGGTCGCCAATCACCTCGTGAATGAAATGGTTTCCTCTTTGTTCAAAATCATCATATTGATCAAAACTCGCCGCAGCTGGCGCGAGAAGTATCGTGTCGCCGGGTTTTGCCTCCTGTCGAGCTTCATTTAAGGCCTCCGGCAAGGTCTTGAAAACATCATGCTTGACCGCCCCAAGCCCAAGAGCAAAATTTTTGGCCGCATGACCGAAAAAGTAGGCTTTCTTGACGTTTGCTGCTGCTTGTTCCAGTCCATCAAAATTGTCTTCTTTTGCCAGCCCTCCGGCCAGCCAATGAATATTGGGAAATGACTGAAGGGCCTTGGCTGCGCTCGCATGATTGGTCGCTTTGGAATCGTTGATGTAATTGACACCGTTGATTCGAGCGATGAACTGACTGCGGTGGGGCAAACCCTTGAATTGCTTGAAGCCCTTGACGATCACGTCGGTTGGAATCCCGACATGACGACAAGCGACGAGCGCGGCACCAGCATTTTGAAGATTATGATTTCCGGACAGGCTTTGAACCCCATCTAGAACATGCCGGCCGGCTGTCTGACCATTTCGAATTTCAATCAAGGCCTGATTCCGGGCGATAATCGCATGGCTGAGATTGGCTTTCATGTTTTCTTGGGTCAATCTGAACACTATTGGTCTGGCCTGTCGATTCTCCAGCTGATTTGCCAAAAACCGACCTTCGGTTTCATCGGTTCCGACAATGGCGAGTTGCAGGTCCTGCCCCCGGAAAAGCCGACTTTTGGCACAGAAATAGCCCCCCAAACCACCATGCCGTCCAAGATGATCAGGACAGAAGTTCAGAAAGATGGCGATATCAGGTTCCAGTGTTCGTGCCAGATCAAGTTGATAGGAGGATACCTCCAAGACAATGAACTGATTTTTTTCTAACGGTGAAATGCCGAGCACCGCGTTGCCGATGTTGCCGGCAACTTCGCTTCGAAAGCCAGCCCGAATCAGCACGTGATTGATCAACGCGGTCGTTGTTGATTTGCCGTTTGTACCTGTAACAGCGATGACTGTTGGACAGCTCCCTCCTTCTCGGGTTGCCTTGTAATGCCGAAAAAATTCGAAAAACAGTCCGATGTCATTGTCCAGAATTATTCCTCGGCTCAGTGCCTCCTGAACAATCGGGTTGGGAGCGGGGTAGAGATGTGGAATGCCAGGTGACAAGACAAGCCGGTCACACCCACTCAAATTTTGGCTTTGGGACAGATCAACCAGCGGCAAATTGAGTCTTCGAGCCTTTTTCAGCGCATGGGTCGCCTCGTCCCAAGCGAGCACGTCAGCACCGCCTGCCTGGAGTGCCAGACATGTGGCAATCCCCGAACGACCCAGTCCAAGAACTGCTATCCTTTCACCTTTGACTGACGGACCCGTAATCAATTACCTGACTTTCAGAGAGGCCAGTCCGATTAAGCTCAGAACGATAGCAATGATCCAGAATCTGATCACGATCTGAGGCTCGGTCCAACCCAATTTTTCGAAGTGATGATGGATTGGCGTCATTTTGAAAACCCGTTTTTTCGTTCGTCGATAAATGTATACCTGAATGATAACACTCAGAGCCTCAACGACAAATAGCCCGCCGATAACGGCAAAAACGATTTCATGCTTGATAAAGACCGCAATTGATCCGAGCACGCCACCAAGTCCCAATGACCCTGTATCACCCATGAAGACAGCTGCCGGGGGCGCATTGTACCACAGGAATCCCAAGCCGGCTCCAATCAGACTAGATGTCAGGACCAGCAGTTCCCCTGTCCCCGGAACATACTGAACGTCGAGATATTCGGTGAAGTCTACTCTCCCGACCGTATAGGCAATGATCCCTAGGGTACCGCCGGCAATCATTATAGGAACAATGGCCAGACCGTCTAGCCCATCGGTCAGATTCACGGCATTGGCCGTACCCACTATGACAAAGGCAACAAAGGGAACGAAGAATATTCCCAAATTGAGCGTGAGATCCTTGAATACCGGAAAAGCCAATGTGCCTGACAGCTCGTCAGGATGCAATGTCAGGGCTAAATATCCAACAATCAAACCTATGACAACTTCAATCCCGAGCCTGAATCGGCCCGACAAGCCTTGATGGCTGTTTTGACGCAACTTTGACCAATCGTCAGCCATTCCCACCGAAGCCAAAATCAAACCCGCCAGAAGGGTGATCCAGATGTAAACATTGTCGAGCTTGGCCCAAAGCAAGGTCGATATCACCATGGATCCAATGATCATGACGCCCCCCATCGTTGGCGTACCAGACTTGCTCTTGTGATCGGGCCCTATCTCACGGATCGGTTGTCCAAACGGTTGCAAGTTCTTGAGATATCGGATGACGGCTGGTCCGGCAAGAAAACCGATGATCAATGATGTTAGCAGAGCTCCGCTGGCTCGAAAGGTGATATACCGGAATAGATTGAACCCATCCCCGCCAGTTGAGAGATTGGTCAGAAGTTCAAGCATGATTGAATGGTTTTCATTGTTGGCCGGAATTACACTAATTGATTCATCTGTTTGATCTTTTGCGCTACCAAAGAGGCCTTGGATGCCTTTGATCCCTTGACCAGCACGGTATCTCCAACCGCGATCAGATCCTTCAGGTTGGCGGCCATTTCCTCGGCCGTTTCGAACCACGATCCCTGCTGCTCGATCGGCAGTTCGCTATAGAGACTTTTCATCAGCGGTCCAATGCAGTGGAATTTCGATACAGTACGACAGATCGGGTCGTGAGCAATTGACGCATGGATTTCATTACTCTCCGGGCCGAGTTCGAGCATGTCGCTCAAAAACGCAACGTGACGGGTCGATTCTTGATGAGCGGCCAAGACATTCAGCCCGGCCAGAAGAGACATGGGATTAGCATTGAAACTGTCATCAATCAGTGTGATGGACTGAGATGGATCCCAAGGATCGAGCACGACAGTATGCAGGACCCCTCGTCCGTCTGGCGGAACCCAGTTACCCAAATCCAAACCCGCCAGCACTTCATCAGCTCCGACAGCTTGCGTGGCGGCTAAAGCGGCCAAAGCATTGTGGGCAAAGTGATGTCCCCACGCGGCCACCTTGGCAACGCCCGATCGACCTTGATAAAAATATGCGAATTGTGTTTTTCCCTGCGCCAGGTGAATATCCCTCAACTGCCACTCGGATTGGGCATCAAAGCCGAATCTGATGACCTTGCGCTTTGACTGCCGTGCCTCCTTGATCAGGATGTCCGTGGCCGACGCGTCCACATTGATGATTGCTGTTCCTCCCGGACACAATCCTGCAAAAATTTGAGCTTTCTCTCGAGCAATGCCCTCAACAGAGTCAAAGGCTTCCAGATGGGCCTTGCCGACTGTTGTGATGATAGCAACATGGGGACTGACAAGCCGACTCAGCGGCGCAATCTCGCCCGGGTGATTCATCCCGATTTCAAAAATGCCAAACTGTGCTTCAATTGGCATTCTGGCCAAGGTGAGAGGGACTCCCCAGTGGTTGTTGTAACTTTTTTCTGCAGCATGTGTCGGACCCTGCCTTGACAGTACGTGATTGAGCATGTTCTTGGTTGAGGTCTTGCCGGCAGACCCTGTAACGGCAATGATTTTGGCTTGACATTCTTGCCGTCGGAAACGAGCCATGTCTTCCAGAGCCTTTAGGACATCCGGTACGATCAGGAGGGGGCCGGCTCCATCAAACTCGTCAGGCACCCGTGAGACTAATGCGGTCGAAGCTCCACGCATGAACGCCTCGTTGACGAATTCATGACCATCGCGCTGGTCCTTGAGCGCAACGAACATGTCACCAGAAACCAGGGTTCTGGTATCAATCGAAACTCCCGACGCTTCCCAAGACCCGGCGGTCATGCCACGGGTGGCACGCTGAGCCTGTTCAGAATTCCAAACGATCATCCCGGATGCTTTCCTTCGACAATCCGGGCGGCAATGCTGGCCTGCTCGGCATCATCAAATGGCAGAGCGGTCTCACCGACTATTTGCTCCGTCTCATGCCCCTTGCCGGCAATAAGCAGCGCTTCTCCACCCTGCAAATCCTGCACCGCCTGAAATATGGCCAGAGATCGATCGCCGATTTCGACGGCATCCGGGCAGCCCCTTAAAATTGCTGATCGGATCGCCCCCGGATCTTCGGTTCGGGGATTGTCATCGGTCACGTAAACACGGTCGGCACATTCCCTGGCAATGGCTCCCATCTGCGCCCTTTTTCCTTTGTCCCTGTCTCCACCAGCTCCAAATAGGACTCGTATCGGCCCCAGACAATGTCCCCGCAGGGCTGTCAGGGCCGTCTTGAGCGCATCAGGAGTGTGAGCATAGTCAACAAAAATCATTCCCCCACTTTCCATTTGAACAACCAGCTCCATCCGGCCTCGAACCGGCTTGAGTTTTTCGATAACAGAAAAGACCTTGTCAGGAGAGCAGCCGGAGCCAATTGCCAAACCTGAGGCAGTCAGAGCATTGATGAACTGGAACGATCCAATGAGAGGCAAATGCCTTTCGAAGATTGTCTCCTGCCATCGGAAGGTGACCTCCTGACCGTTTTTCAGCAATCTCTGACCCAAGGGCTCGATTGTTCCTTGTTTCTGACCGATGGTAATGGTCTGGATTCCTCGCTGGCGGCATAGCTGGGCAATTCTCTGTCCCCATGCGCTGTCGTGACAAACGACGGCCACGCCATCAGGCTTCAAGCGCTCTGTGAACAGGAGTTGCTTTGCCTGGAAGTATTCATTCATTGATGGGTGATAATCAAGATGCTCACGGGTCAGGTTTGTAAAGCCGGCGGCCGTGAAGTCCAATCCATCAAGCCGGTTTTGCTTGAGACCGTGGGATGATGCCTCCACTACTACGTGCGAAATGGCCGCGTCATTGATCTTGGCCAAATGATCGTGCAATGAAATCGGATCTGGGGTCGTATGTCTCAGTGAGGCCGAATAGCCCCCTTCAATTCCTGTCGTTCCGATGCTGACGGCGTCGTGTCCCAACTCCTCCCAAATCTGACGGCACATTGTCGATACGGAAGTTTTGCCATTCGTGCCAGTCACGGCGACAATGATCTCAGGCAACCGGCCGTAGAATTGCGATGCAATCCGAGCCAGCTTGCGTCGCGGATTATTCGCAAGAATTAATTGCTCTTTCCTGATTGGCGAATTTTCCAAGGCGATTGTTGCCCCCATCGGATCGGTCAATACGGCTAATGCTCCCCGGCTGATAGCTTGGGACACAAACCATGCGCCGTGTATGTTCTGTCCGGGCAAGGCGGCAAACAAATAGCCACGACGAACCTTGTTGCTGTCCAGGGCAAGGCCTTTGATTGAGACTTGCAATCCGTCATCAGTGATCAAGTCACTGCCATCTGGCGAACTCAGGATCATTGCAATCTTTTCGTCAATGGCTGGCAACTAATTCAGGGCAAGTTGCACGGGTTCATCAACTTTGGCAATGGGCTTGAGTTCTAGAACCGGAATCAGTCGTGAGATCATTTCTCCAGCCAATGGAACCACGGTGTTTCCAGCCTGTCTCGGATTATCGATACCCTCACCGGCTGATGCTTCATCCAGCATGACCACCAAGACAAAGTTGGGATTGTCACCCGCAAACGCGGAAGCGAAGATAACCCGATTCCTGTCTTCACGATACTCGCCGTCAGCGTCTATTTTCTCTGATGTGCCGGTTTTGCCTCCAATGCCATAACCCGACACGGCTGCTTCCCGGGCCGTCCCGGTTTCAACCACACCTTGCAGAAGCTTGACCGCTTCCTTCGAAGCGCTTGATGTTATAACCTGATTCTGACCTGTGGCTCCCTTGGAGATCAGGACCGTCGGATGAATTTCCTTCCCTCCGTTGACCATCATGGCATAGGCGCTGGCCAAGTGCAAGGGCGTGATCGATATGCCATGTCCGAAAGAGACGGTGGCCATGGTCAAATCGTTCCAGTCTAGGGCGGAAGGGAACAGCGGCCTTGCCTTCTCGGGAAGTTCTATTGCGGTTTTTCGACCGAAACCAAGCTTCACATAAAATGCTCTCTGACTTTTCTTTCCGACCTTTGCGGCCAGGCGGACGGCAGCCGTATTCTTGCTTCTTGCCAATGCTTCGGTCAACGGCATCGGAGCATGTGACCTCTTGTCTCTGAATGTCTTGTTTCTGACTGTTATCGGGTCAACAGAAATCACCGATTCAGAGGAATAGAAGCCTTGGTCAATGGCTTGAACTGTTGAAAACAGCTTGAAAGTGGACCCCATTTCATAAACGCCCTGAACAGCCTTGTTGAACAAGGGGCTGGGACCAGCCTCGCTGAAGTCATGAAGAATGCCTCTTCGATTGGGATCAAAATCAGGCAATGAAGCCATGGCAAGTACCTCGCCAGTATGAACATTCATCAAGATGGCACTCCCGCCCTTCGCACCATACCCTGACACTCCGGACCTCAGGAGCTTTGTAATGACCTCTTGAGCCTGCAAATCGATGGACAGATAGAGATCCCGATTGTTGGAGGAAGAATCGTTCAGCAAGTCATTGAAATACTGCTCAACGCCGGCAATCCCGACTATCTCGGCCTTGTTTGCATGTTGCTCACCAAACCGAACTCCTCCCAGAACATGGGCGGCCAAGGGACCGTTGGGATAGACCCGCACCTCTCGCTGACCTGTGTATACTCCCTCAATGGCTATCCGGTTGACGATCTGGCTCTGGGCGCCGGATATTTTCGTGCTGATCCAGGTAAAACTCCCGTTGCCCAGCAACCGCTTGCGAGTTGCTTTATGATTGTGGGCAAGTTTGGGATTTATCTTCGACAGTTCGCCCAGAAAGTCGTCGACCTGTTCTTTGTGAACTTCATGCGGATGTGCGTAAATTGCGTAACCCGGAACATTGACGGCTAGCAACTGACCATTGCGGTCGTAAATCTTGCCTCTTGAACTTATCGTCGAGACTGACTTGCTGGTGCCATCGCTCTCCAGTCGCTCAGGTGTAGCCATGATCGTCATTTTGACGCCCACGGCGACAAAAAGACCAACAAGACAAAGCCCGATAAAACCGAACCTGTATTCTCGTGATCTTTCCGGTTCCATTCTCGAAAATGCCGCCTTGAGACAAACGGCAAAATCCCGGATCATCCGAGTTCCATCCCGGACAGGTCTGGTTTTCATCTTGTTCCTGTCTTATGACTGGCTGGCTGAACACCCCCGACACTGTCATTTGCTTCAAAGGCATCCACATCAGTTGCCAGAGGGATATCTTCCAATCGGCCGTAACTTTTTTCTGAACTGTATATGAGACCCATCTGGCCATAAGTGGACTGAGTCAAGTAATCCACATATTCTGGACTGGACACATACTCCCAACTGACGGCGAGCGTACGAAGCTCTTCGTTATTCTTCTCGATCTGAATCGCGGCCGTGCGAACCTCCTTTTCAAGGTTTTTCGTATCATGGTTGACGTAAATCGACACAAGGCCAAGGAGCAAAACCAGAACGCTTGTAAAGACGCCGTATCTCAACATTCGATTTCCCTTGGTTCAGACAGTGCATGCCGTGCCGAGGGGACTTTGCAGATCGTTCCCTTTTTCCTGACCAGACGCAACTTTGCCGAGCGTGCACGCGGGTTGCGTTCAACTTCTCCTTTTTGAGGAAGAACCGGCTTTTTGCTGATCACCTCAAAGCCCGAATCTGCCATTTCCAATTCTGGCCTGTGGCGGTTGGAACCGGCTTTCGACCGGAAGAAATCCTTGACATAGCGATCTTCCAAGGAGTTGAAAGTGACAACGGCGACAATTCCCCCCGGTTTCAAAGACCGCTTGGCCGCCTTCAAGCCCATGGCCAATTGGTCATGTTCTCCGTTTACCACCGTGCGAAGTGCCATGAAGGTTTTTGTGGCCGGATGAGTTCCTTTCTTTTGGTCGTATGGAACGGCTTGTCTTATCAGCCGAGCCAGTTCCAAGGTTGACTGGATGGAAGCCTGCTTCCTTTGTGCGACTATGCTTTTCACAATTCTCTTTGCATGCCTTTCCTCACCATGGACGAAGAGCATTTTGGCCAAGGCATCTTCAGAATAGGTGTTGACAATGTCGGCGGCGGTCATGCCCACCCTGTTGTCCATGCGCATGTCAAGCGGACCATCCCGGCTGAAGGAAAATCCCCGTTCACTTTGTTCCAGTTGCGGTGAAGACACCCCCAAGTCAAACACCACTCCATCGGCCGGAAGAAATGGCCGAACCTTGGGATGCCGGTCAAAGTCGCCAAACCGGCAGGAGACAAACTCCATTTTTCTTCTGAGACTTTCGGGCAGCAATTGATACCTTGCCTCGGCTTCGGGGTCGCAGTCAAGAGCCACAACTTTTTCAGCGCCGGAATCAACAAGCGCCCGGGAGTACCCACCGTTGCCAAATGTCGCATCAATCCAGACCTGACGGGTTGGATTGACATGATCGAGAAATGCATCCACCAGTACCGGGACATGAACTTGATGACTGACCACAATCCATCACCCCGTCGGCATCTAATCAAGAAGAACTAGCGGGTTAACCACTTTGTCATCCCCTCTGAACATTGCTTCGAGCTGCTTTTGCCGGACCGCATACTTGTCTGGATCCCAAATCTGGAAGGTTTCTCCCTTGCCGGCGAAGCAGACATTTGCACCCAAATTTGCCTTTTGCCGGATTGATTGTGGCACCAGCATTCGGCCATTGGGGTCGAGCTGAACGAAGATCGACTTTGTTTCGTAGAAGTTTTCCAGAAACTCACGCTCAGCCGAGCCTCGTCCATACTTGGTCTTGATCTTTTCATGAATTTCGACGGCCAGAGGCAACGGGTAGCACTCCAGATGCTCCTGCCGACTGTCCCCGAACACGACTACGACGGTCGAGGTGTCAACCTCAGAATTGAGTGTCGAATTGGCGCTAATGATAATCTTGCGAAAGTCGGCCGGGATGGACACTCGGCCCTTGGGGTCCATTTTGTGAACGCCTTCACCTCGGAAAATGGCTAGCATCGTGACGACCTTACGACAAAACTCCCAATCGACCCTGTGGTGAGGGCAGCAGCTTGTACGGTTCGTGTTCTACAAGCTCCCTGCCCTCGATATCGCCCTTCAGAATTGGTTTCTTCTTGTTGAAATGTCCCTACCTCAATGCCATTCGCCAATGGCCCGCTGCTCGACACAAACTTTCAGGCAAACAGTGGCTAACTATATCCAATTTAATGGGATGTCAATGATATTTGACCCACTTGACCCCACCAGCCAACACTCGTGAGGGTAAAGTTCTGCAGTTAAAACAATATCTTGATAATAATCAGTTATTTAAATCAAAATAATGATTTGCTGCCAGGGAAAAAATTTTTACGCACGGCAAAACAGGGGCAATTTCTGGATTCATGTGGGAAACTATACCACTATTCAGACGATGATTTCACCCATCGTACGAAAAATTTTGGCCATTTCATTATTCTGCATGGCGACAGGTCGACCGCTGTCCCCGGACTTTCGAATTTCCAGTTCAAGCGGAATTTCACCCAAGATGGGCACGCCCTGTTTTCTGGCTTCTCTGCGAATGCCGTTTTTGCCAAACAGATACTCCCTGTGGTGACATTTCGGACACTGATAGTAGGACAAGTTTTCGATCATGCCGATGACTGGAGTGTTCAGTTTCTTGAACATGGCCATGGCCCGTCTGGCATCAAGCAACGCCACATCCTGAGGAGTGCAGACGATGATTGCCCCGGACGGGCTGAATCTCTGGCACAGGGTCAGTTGCACGTCGCCAGTACCCGGCGGCAAATCAACCAGCAATATGTCCAGTGTCTCCCATTGGACCTGCTGGAGCATCTGCTGCAAGGCCCCCATGAGCATCGGGCCACGCCAAATGACGGCCTCTTCCTGAGGCAGCAGCAACCCTATCGACATGATCTTCACGCCATGGACCTGCAAGGGAATTATCGTCTTGCCATCGGGTGATGTCGGCTTCTTGCTTGTTCCCATCATCTTGGGCAACGATGGACCATGGATATCACCGTCAAGCAGGCCGACCTTGTACCCAAGTTGACTCAAGGCCACAGCGAGATTGACTGACACCGTGGACTTGCCAACTCCTCCTTTGCCTGAGGCAACGGCCACAATCTTGTTCACCGAGGCCAGGTTGGTCAAATCGGTTTCGCGCTGGGGATGACCACCAAGCTTCAAGTCAGGCGGCGGACCTTTTGGTTGCATCTGGGGGCTGGATTCCCTGTGGGAAGTCATGACCACGGCAGCTTTTTCGACACCATCCATTTCCTCAAGCACCCTGATTGCCGCGCGTCGAACCGGCTCCATGCTCGGGCCAAGCTCAGCTGGCACTTCCAAGACAAAACTCACATTGTCGTCACGGATCGAAAGGGCTCGGACATAATCAAGCTCGACAATGTTCCCTTGGGGAATCGTGATCCTGGACAACTCTTCCAGCACCTGCGCCTTGGATACCGTCATTGTCAATCTCCCTTCGCTGACTGTGAAGCACTCTCTACATCTTGTGACACGCCTTGCAGCGCTTTTCGCCTCACCAGATATCCGGCTATCCAACTGCGAGCGAACCCTTTCCAGAATCCACTGGCCACGTGTTCTCTTCGCAAGCGTGATTTTATATTTTTGCCACGTATTCCGCTAAAATCAGCTTCTCGGTCTTGTTGTCAAACTTGATCATGAGGCGGTTGTTGCTTGCTGCCATGACCGTACCGTTGCCAAAGGTTGGATGCTTCACCCGATGACCCTCGTTGATTCTCTCCGCCCGGTGATTGGCGCCGTTTTGGACTCCTCCGCCAACCTGGGGAGACTTTGTCAGAATTGCGGCTTGTTTATGGCGGGGTTGGAAGTGCCCACGCCTTGCTCCGGACATCAAGCGCCCATTGACGTAAAACTCAACGCTCTCAGGCGGGAGTTCCTTTATAAATCTCGATGCCTGCAGGTTGCTTATCATCTGTCCATTCAGCAGAACCGTCGTGCTGTAAGAAATGTAACATAACTCCTTCACTCTGGTGATTCCAACATGGGCCAGCCGCCTCTCTTCCTCTAGTTCCTCTGAGGTCGCAAGCCTTCGGGCCAACTCCGTTTCTTGCCCGATGTCATCGGGAACCCTGCTTCGGTCCCACTTCAAGATCAAGTTACACAATTCACGAAGGTCTGGTTCGTCGACCATGCTCGGATCATCCATCTCGGTAACAGCGTCCTTTGCCCGACGGAAAAAACGGCCCATATCATCCACTGTTCTCGGCTTATATCGCAAAAGAAGCACGGCCAACTCATATCCCGTTCTTGAGCGATTCTGCAGCGCGTCCTCAAGTGACCGAATCCATGGCAATCCTCCTTCATTCCACCCAATCAGGTGCATGACTGGGTACTCAGACCCCTTTGACGCATGGAGAGTCATCAGAGTAACCTCACTGGACGTTGCTTTTGCCTGGGTACTATCCTCATTCAGAAGACTGATGTGCTCAATATATTCATCGAGTGAATCAAAACGGCCCGCCATTTCTGCCAATTTGGCCTGATTGTCCATTCGAACGGTAAAATCGTCCGGAAAGTTCTTTTTGAGATAGTCTGGAAAGCCAACCTCTTCAAAGACCGAGGTAACCTTCTGGACCCATTGCGCATCGCTCACGAGCAGTTGATCCGACCAGTGATCGACATTGCTGGCAAATGCCCCCACTCTTCTTGCAGCTGCAGGGCCGAGAGCGTTCTCCGCAACCATTTGCCTTGCCGCATCCAATTTGGCGATGCCATGCTCGCTGGCAAACTGACTGATCCTCTCGACAGTGACCTTGCCGATTCCGCGGGGAGGAGTATTGACAATGCGATCAAAGGCGACGCCATCCGCCGGGTTGTGAATCAGCTTCAGATAACCCAAGGCATCCTTTATTTCCCGTCGATCATAAAATTTTGGCCCCCCGACGACTCGATAGGGAATCTGAAGTTCCATGAACTTCTCCTCGATATCCGCTGTCTGGGACCAAGTCCTTGCCGCGACTGCAATTTCGGAGAGATCAAACGTCCTTGCTCCAACTCCGACATCTGTGAGTCTGCGGACATTATCCGCAACGAACCGAGCCTCTTGCCCTGGCGTGCCATAACTGTGCACCCTTATCTTGTGGGCACCGGCACTGGTAGGCTCTGCCATACGCAGTGACTTGCCGTGGCGGTAAAGATTGTTCTGAATCAGTCCGACCGCCGATTTCAGAATATGAAATGACGACCGATAATTCTCCTCAAGCCTGAGTATCCTGGCACCGGTAAAATGATTTGAGAAATCAAGCATGATCTGAGGCTTGGCGCCTCGCCAACTGTATATGGCCTGATCATCATCGCCGACACAGCACAGGTTCTTTTTCTTCTGCGTCAGCAATCTGATCAACTGGTACTGGCAGATGTTCGTATCTTGGTATTCATCGACCATGAAATAGATGAATTTATCTTGATATTCCGCCAGCGGACCGCCGTTCTCGGCGAAGATTTTAACGACATGCAGAATCAGGTCACCAAAGTCGGCACAGTTGGACACTTGCAACTCGGACTGGTACATCTGGTAGAGTTTGAATGCCTTGCCACCAAACGATTTCTTTTCATGATCATTCAGATCATCAGGAAGCCTGGCGTCGTTCTTCCAGTGATTGATAAGACTTGCCAGATGCCTTGGAGTCCACTCCTTCTTGTCAATTTTCTCCCGGTCCAGCAGCTCCTTGATGACCTTCTGCTGATCACGATCATCAATGATGGAAAAGTTGGTGTTCAGCCCGACCCTTTCGGCTTCCCGCCGCAGGATCTTGGCTGACATAGAGTGAAATGTCCCGACCCAGGTCAGTTCGGACGGGTCAACATCAATCAGGTTTTGGATTCGTGTCTTTAATTCGTTTGCAGCCTTGTTGGTGAAGGTCACCATGAAGACTTCCCACGGCCTTGCCAGACCGTTCTGGATGATATAGGCCATTCTCGAAATCAGGGTGCGGGTCTTCCCCGTACCGGCACCGGCCACGATCAAGAGCGGACCGTCCGTTTGCCTGACCGCCTCTTTCTGGGCCGAATTCAATCCTTTGAGAATGTCATCTGGAACTGCCCTTGCTCCATCCGGCATGTTCTGCATTGCCTGCAAGTCTAGATCCTTTCCGATTCGATGATAAAATGAATTAACCTGTACACAATCATGCCAACACAACCGTATCGAGACTCATATGGTTTGCGGGCCACGAACGGGTTCCATGCCCTTCTCACGGATTACCGGTGTCGTCAGAATGAACAATCCACGCAACCGGTTCAGTCCCTGACGTCATGTGATTGGGACCATATGGGTGCTCCAGGGCCGGTGAGGCTACAGGCTAGGCACTGAAATGCACTTTGAGAGTGGTGCGCCCTGCGCACGAAGTGGGTCCGACTGGTGTCAGCGGGATCATTAACGATCACGTCCGATACCCCTGAGCCAGCGTCATTGCCGCCGATACCAGTCCATTTTCCATGTCGCCTGATTGAATCCTGCCTTCCGTCTCTCTTTTGACTTCGATTTTCAATTGAGCTCGTGGAACTTTGGATCGTGTGACCCGTTTTCAAGACCTCGACAACCACAAGCATGTCTTGCAATCCTCCAGCTCCATGGCAATACCCGTTCTTTCCAGTCATGGCCATCCTGCGCTCGACCATCCGTTTTCTCCGACCCTTTTCCTCCACTTGCAACAGGTACGCTGTCGATGTGCGACCTTTATCGTCAGCCTTCGCGTATGAGCCCAGCACCGGTCAACAAGCAGCATTCCGATGCTGGGTGATCATGGAGCGCTCGGCTTAAGTCTGATCTATTATCAGACCTAGAACGATGACCGGACTACACACTCCGACAAGAATGCGATGTCAAAAGTCAACATTCCCATTTTGAGTCAGCATCATATATACACCCCACTATACTCAATTCGGCTCGGCTGACATTATCATCCGCTTTGATATTAAGAACTATCCATAACGGCTCCTCAAAGATACCAAATCCCACGAGACGACCAAAAAACAACTTTTACTGAAAAAATGAAGATCATTCATGTTCGTTCCAAGTGATATTTTTCCCCTCATACTGGGCTTTGTATCGCTGTGTGCCATCGAGATTATCCTGGCCGTAGACAATGTGCTTTTTATCTCGATCGTAGCGGAACGGCTGCCGCAGGCCCAAAGACGCAAAGCGCGGGTCATAGGCTTGTCTCTGGGATTGATCTTTCGCATCATCTTCCTGTTTTCAATCTCTTGGTTAACGGGCCTGACTGCCGATATCCTGTCATTCGGTTTCTTGAGCATTTCCATCAGCCTGAGTTGGCGGGACATCATTCTGATTCTGGGCGGGGCTTTTCTTGTGGTCAAGGCGACCCATGAAATAGTCCGGGAAATAGAATACAAACATGACTTCAAACCTAGAACTACAGGGAACTTTGTTGCAGTCATAGTTCAAATTGCCGTGCTTGACGTTGTGTTTTCGATTGATTCAGTCCTGACAGCGATTGGACTGGTGGAGGAAATTTGGGTCATGGTGGCCGCCATCTGTGTTTCAATGGTGGTCATGATCATCGCCGCTGAAGGAATAGCCCGGTTCATTGCGACATACCCCTCCCTCAAGATTCTGGGACTCTGCTTCCTCGTTCTGATTGGTCTGTATCTCTTCGCCGATGGGTTTGGACAACATTTTGACAAGAACTACATTTACTCTGCCATGGCTTTCTCCAGTGTCGTGATAGTACTGAATATCATGGTTCGGAAATCCAAGCCCGGACAGTTGGAAAAACGTGCAGCCGATGACTGATCCGGACATTCTGCATGCCGGGAGCCGGCATCCGATTGGTCGGAACGAGCGTGGCGTCAAGTGTCTCTGACCACGAGTGATATCGGCAAGTGTCATGGCATGACGTAATCAAGATCTTCCGCGTCGATGTTTAACGAACCCAAGGATCACGTGGACACATCGGGAGTGATAGCACTCGTGCTGTTTTCCGCCCTTTTGGGTTTTAATCAGGTTGTCATCAAATTTACCCATGAAGGACTGCAGCCCGTATTCTGGGCAAGCCTACGTTCACTGATCGCTTTGCTGGTCGTAGCCGTGTGGTTCAAACTCGCCAAAAGCCCGTTGCGTTTTGACAGGAAGTATCTGAAGTCAGGCATGCTGATCGGATTCGTGTTTTCGACCGAGTTCCTGTTCCTGTTTCTGGCTCTTGACCTCACTACCGTCGTTCGAACGTCCATCATCTTTTATACCATGCCGGTTTGGCTCGCACTGTTCGCTCATCACTTCGTTCCCAACGAGCGCCTCACCAAAGTCAAGGCGCTTGGACTGGTCCTCTCCGTGATTGGGGTGACATGCGCCTTTCTGGAACGTGAGGTCGACGGCAGCAGGGCGAGTTTGATCGGTGACCTGTGTGCCCTGGCTGCCGCCATTTTTTGGGCGGGAATTCCCCTTTGCACCCGACTATCCGACATAAAAAACGAAAGACCCGCAATGCAGCTTGCCTGGCAACTCCTTGTTTCTTTCCCTGCCTTGCTCGTTGCTTCGCTCTTTTTTGGTCCGTGGATCCGGGAAATCCAGGGCGTTCACTATCTGGGGATTGGGTTTCAGGCTGTAATCGTGGTTGGTTTCGGGTTTGTTTTCTGGCTCAGGCTGCTGGCCGTCTATCCAATCAGCATTGTGGCCAGTTTCAGTTTTCTCGGTCCTGTGTTTGGTGTATTTCTCGGATGGCTCATTCTTGATGAACCCGTTTCACTCAATACTCTTGGGGGATTGGCGCTGGTTTCAGTTGGGATCGTTCTGATCAACCGACCACCACGGAGAATTTAGATCTCACTGTGCATTCTTCGACAAGCGGACCCGAATCATTCGGGCCCATGACCCATTGCCGGTGTGGCCATGGCTGAACTGTCTGATATCGTGTAGAAGAGGTGCCGTATCACCACACAAATGGTTAGGCACTCGATCATGTTCAGCCCCCTGAATCCTCAGGCAAACGGCCGTAACGTAGAAGATCGAGAACCGCACGGTTTACGAGTCGGCGACGCTGAGAACTGGAGACGAAATCATCAAGATGTCCAGGCATGGGAGGCCATTGGCTAAGCACATCCTTGATCATGATTGGCAGCATCAGCGAAAACGCAACGCTTTCTGGCTGTTCTAGCCAAACTGGCAGTTTGATTCAGGAGTACCGGGCCAGAGGGTTCCGGTGAGCTCGAACGGCCATTCCACTTGGTGTGGTCTACAATATGCAGTGCAACTTATTTAAGCCTCATACATCTCCAGACCGGTTCAGCCTGCAGGGGACACACCATGGCCCGAGGCCCAATCGTTTGCCCACTCACCGTTGGAGGGTATGGGTCCGATCCTGCAGTTGACTCCATGGGCATAGATGTCTGGCCTGGCACGAATATGCCCACAAAACGGGCCCATGACGCCAGGGCATTGATATCCGCTCCCGGATGAGTTCGAGACACTGGGATGACCATGTTAAAACCACCCGTTGGCGCTATTTCTAGATGGCCATCCGCATGGTGTGCCGACACCGTTGCCCAAACTGCTGGTCTGTCTTTTTTTTGTTGCAATTGACCTTTGCATGTGCTATCATTTGGCTCAATTTTGAGTTATGTTGGTGTGGAAAGGTACGATGATGATGGAAGTTCAATCGATGCAAGGTTTGTCGCCCGAAGTTCAGGCATTGGTCAGATCGCCCGAGAGTATCAGAAAGGTAACCGAGTTGGCTGAGTCCTGTCGACTTGATCCGGATATGCTGGATAGATTGAATCAGCAAGGAGGTCAGTTGCGGGAAAAGGTCTTCCAGGATTTTGGGGTCGACAGTCCGGAGGGGTTAGAAGCCGTGTTTGTTGCGAATAGTGAAGGGGTTGAACATTTTATAATTCCTTTGGATCCAAACTCAGCACTGAATGACGAACATCTTGCCAAAGTGACCGGTGGCAGCACTGCGAGTACTGCAGGAACCATTGGGTCGGCAAGCTCTTTTTTGACATTTACGTCACTTTCGACTGCAGGTACGGCTGGTACAGCTGGTTGCGCTGGGAGTGCCGGGTAATCATGAAACATGAATGTGGAGGAGAATTGCAATGAACATTTATTCGTATAATGAAGGTCGCACACCGGATTTGAGTCGTTTTGACTTGTCACGCGACACGGTAAAGCAGATCGTTTCTCTAGCGGAGGAGTATCGGACTGATCCTGACTTCAGGGAGCAGGTGAAAGACACCAGTGGTGCCGACATTGTGACAAGACTAGGCGATGTTACACCGTTGCCAATAGGCGATGTCAAAGTCACCCTCGTCGCTGATACTGACGCTGTTTGTCACTTTGTGGTCGCTGTAGATCCAAATACGGCGCTCGTAGACGAAACACTTTCCGAACTGGCGGGAGGGTCATCGGCGAGTACCGCTGGCAGCTTAGGGTCGGTGGGTACGGTTGGATGCTCTTGTGTACCCAGTTCTGTAAGCAGCTTTTTTACGGTCGGCACCGCCGGCACGGCGAGTTAAGGAGAAAGACATGAATATCATTTCACATGAAACAGTATCAAAGAACGGCGCGTTTTTTCTGAATGCTGCAGAACAGTATCGTAGCGAATCGGAGGTCCGCAGCACGATAGATCGTGCTCATCCCCGGGAAGTATTTGATTTTTTCGGTTTCAAAGGGCTGCCCGGTAATGAAATGGACGGGATGGATGTTGTGGTGTTGCGCGATGAGGATCACCTGGTTCATTTTGTTATCGGAGAAGATCCCAACATGCACTTGGCTGACCAGGAGTTAAGCGAAGTGGTCGTTGGGGGAGCAACCGCCGGCTCAGCGGGTACGGTGAGTACTGCAAGCACTTTTGGTTGTAGTACTGTCATATCGACCATGAGTTCAGCTGCCAGTGCTGGAACAATTGGCAGTGCCAGCTAGTTCGGCCCCACCTATATCCACTACGAATAAGCTAGAAAGGAGCCACAATGGCGATCAACCAGAAGCAGTTAGACAAGTACATAGAGGCAACGCTTGACGAGGAGAATATCAAACGCAAGCAGCAGGTGTATGCCGATATATTGGCCAAGTATTGGGGAGACCCAGACTTCAAGGCGAAGTTGGACGCTGACCCCACGTCAGTGTTGAGGGCAGAAGGATATGAGGTCCCGGAAGGGGCCATGGTCAAGCTGGTTTTCAATACGGAGAAGCGTGTCCACATTGTATTGCCGGCTCCACGAGAGTACGGAGGTTAACTGCTGGACCGTTTGCCGCTTGAACACGTGCCGTTAAATGGTGAGTTAGCGCCGTGCCCACTCTTGGGCACGAGCACTTGAAATTTCCAGAGTGAAGAATCTCTCATCCATAGTTGCACGCGCTTCGTCACCGCGTGAGCGTGTGCACTGTGGGTGTTTTGAGTCGATCGAGACCGATCCTCGTTCCTTTCACAGTCGAAAAGAGAGGTTGTTTGAGGCGTTCGGGTCGGACGATGGCGTCGCGAGGCATGCAAAGCGTCTCGGTACTACCTTGGACCGTTACCTCCTCGGACTTGAGGATGTAAGACTTGTCGGCGAACCACCAGAATGGGGACAGGCTTTCTATAAAATACACGAGCTTTTGTGCAAATCTGAGGGTGTCGCCGATCAAGTGATCGTTGGCTGGATGCGTGATCATGTCGAAGCCCGCTGGCCGGAAGGTCTGCCAAACGGCCCCGAGGTGTTGAATGGGCCGCTAGCCGTCCTTGGCAATCTGGTTGGAATGGCTCTCTTCTCACGCTTGTATTATGAGCGTATGCTGGGCGTTCGGGAGATGTCCTGGGAACGGCGCTTTGAACAATGCCCCGTCCTTGCATTTATTATTGGACAGTCGGTGAGCAATTGGCGCAGGAATCTCCTGTTTGTGCTCCGTGCTGCCGCAAGAGATCGGTCTGCCCTGGCTGATCGCTTTTTCGGGGGCAAAGATCCCGGAAAGCTATTGACAATTGAGCTCAGTCTCGGCGACCCTCACGCGGGTGGGCAATCGGTTTCCATACTGCGCTTCAGCAGGGGTGGCGTTGTTTTCAAGTCGAAGGACTTGCGCATGGCATGGGCCATGGGCAGAGTTGCAAGACTTTTCACGAATACTCGATTGGTCGCAACCGAAGTGCTCCTGAGGGAGCACTACGGGTGGGAAAATCTGGTCGAAGACAACTCTATTTCAGGGCATCAAGATGCCGATGATTTCTACCTGTCATTGGGTGGGTGGTTGGGAGTGTTGCATTATCTCGGTGCAACGGATTTCTGGTTCGACAACCTGATTGCCGATGGAGCGACGCCACGATTCCTTGATTTCGAGACCTTGATACAGCCCACAACGCCATGGCCAAAGGGGGTTGCGAGATTGACTCCCGAGGCCGAACGACGCTATCAGTTTGAACTTCGGGGAGGAGCAACCGGAATTCTGCCGTTTGTGGTACCTATTGGAGAAGGCAAAGATCCTTGCGACTTGAGTTGTCTGTCACAGCCGGGGGAGCACTCGCTTCCGTTCAGTCACCCCAGCGATCCGGACAAGGCGATGACTTGGTCGTGTGAGGTGTTTGCTCCAAGATTGCCAAACGGAAAACACGCCGATATCACAAATCATTTCAAATCTTTTGAACTCGGCTATACAAATGCCCTTGACGAACTTTCCTCCTCTTGCGTGAGGGATCGGACTGTCGAGATCTTCAGGAAAATCGAGGATGCACCGGTTCGGATAATTCTGATTGATACCTGGACTTGCTATCGCATTATTCGAGAGTCTCTTCTTCCGTCGGCGTTGTCCGATGGTGTCTGGAGAGAAATCAGTCTCCATCGTTGCATGAACAGATATCCACTGGTGGAAGGAAAAATGAGAGAGGCGGCTGTACGTGACCTGCGACAACTTGACATTCCGCTATTCGTGACACATCCGAACTCGAGAGATATTTGGGGAACCGGCGGCGAACGGGAAAAGAATATGTTCCCTGCGAGTGCACTGGAATCCATTCAGCAGAACGCGTCTTTTTTCTGTTCAGAGGACAAACAACGGAACTTGCAAGTCCTGCGCACCTTTTTTTCCCAAAGGTCGTCGCTTCCACCCCGGCAAAAGACGAATGCATCCTGTGCGTCAGAGGCAAAGTCCGATGATCTTCTGGAATGGGCCGAAGAAATCGGAGGAGAAGTTTGCGGCTATGCTGTGCGCAATGTTGACGGATACCCGAACTGGATCAGCCTAAGCCATGACATTTTTAGCGGCAACCAGTTTCTCGGGCCGATGGCGTTTGATGTGCTGTCGGGCCGGACCGGTCTCGCGAGTGTTCTCTTCAACCTGGGCAACCGGCTGGACCGGTCTGATTGGATTACGCTGGGAACCGAGACTCTGGCCGGAGCAGCGCACGAATACGTCCACCACTCAGAATCTAACCTTGCGAGGGAAGCAGGACATGCGGTTGGCATCGGCGGACTGATACTCGCCCTGTCAAAATGTGCTGACCTGAGAGAACTTGCTCTCCAGGTATTTAATGTGGCCAATGATCGCTCGGTATGGATGAACTCGGGCAGTGACTATGTGAGCGGCTTGAAAGGCTGGAATGAGGCGGTTCTGGCTATCGGTAAAACACCAATGAATGAACATGGCCAACATCGTCCTTATGCACCCTCTGCCTTATCGCGCCTGGCTCAGTGGCTTGATCCGGCCAGTGCTGCTCCGATTTGCCAGAATCGGAGCGTGGCCGCAATCATGCGAAAGAACTGGGAAGAGCACGGAGCTTGGTTGCCTGATCGTTGGATTGCCCAGCGCCATGATCTGTCGGGAATCGACGGTATTCCGGCTCTCGCCAACGCTTTCGTCAACTTGGCTGACACTCAGATTACGGAACTCTAGAGAACTTGTCGGTTCACAAGAGAAAAGAATTTGAATGCTGCAATACCGATCGATCATGCCAACCTAGGCGACTTGAGTTAACACGATATTGTAAACATGGAATCTGAATGTCATGCCGACACTTGCCGAGATAAATGAACAGCTTGGGGTGCAGAACAAGCGCCGTACCACCGATGCCGATTGTGGAATTGTTAAGCGTCCGGTTCTTGCCCCGCATCTCTCGGTTCAAGCTGTCGAAGAGGGTGCCTTGCTACTGGTGTCCGAGACTTCAGCCAATGTCTTGGCAGGCGAACTCTACTGCGACCTGATTCCGTTGCTGGACGGATCACGTTCTCGACAGGAGGCAGCAACCGCACTCGCCGACAAATATTCCTATCTGCAAGTTACTTCGGCGCTGGTCTCTCTCGCGCGTAAGGGCCATGTCGTGTCCGGTGAATTTCACATGGACAAGAAATACGCCAGCCTATGGTGCCAGATGGGCGTAACGCCTCGGTGGGCCGAGGCACGATTGGAAGCAACTCGTGTCTCGGTGTCCGGAGGAAACGGCGTGCTTGAAACAGCCCTGAGGGAACTGGGAATTTCTGTCGTGTCATCACGACCGGATGTTGCCGTGATCATTACAGACAATTACCTGGACAGTTCGCATGCCGAGATCAACCGGAAGAATCTGCATGAGGGGATCGCCTGGATGCTGCTCAAGCCATCGGGCAATTATCCGTTGTTTGGTCCTGTATTCAAGAGTGACGAGAAGTACAAACACAGATTCTGCTGGGAATGTCTGTCACAACGACTGGCCGGCAATTTGGAAATCGAAAACTACTTGAAACAAACAGGCCAGGACAACTGGCAGTTCTCGACACCGCTGCCGAACTGCTTCGCCAACGCGATCGTCAATATTGCGGCCTTTGAACTGGCCAAGTGGATCGTTCTGGATGAGTTGGCAGCACTGGACAGCAGCGTGATTTCCATGGCAACGATAGGATTGCACACTCAGTCGCATCCCGTTGCCCGCAGGCCGCAATGTCTCGCTTGTGGCGATCCGGCTCTTTATCGTGCGGACCGACCGGCCCTTCCAATGGTTCTCGAATCAAGCCCCAAGCCGATACGTGAAAGCGGTGGGTTCCGCTCTGTTCCGCCCTCTGAAACGTTGCAGCGATACCGACATCTGGTCAGTCCCGTCAGTGGCGTTGTTAACTCGCTGGCACGAATCTCGGGTGAAGGAGAATCATGGTTGCATGTCTATTCGGCCGGCAGCAATCTTGCATTGAAAACCCGTACCCTGTTTCATCTCAAAAACAGCCTTCGGTCGCGCAGTTCGGGCAAGGGAAGCACCAAGGATCAGGCTGAGGCCAGTGCGTTGTGCGAGGCGATTGAACGTTATTCGGGAGTTTATCAAGGTGACGAAATCCGCCACTTTGCGTCGTTTGATGCGTTTGCCGATGGCGATGCCATTGATCCCGGAACTGTCATGAATTTCAGCGATTGGCAGTATCGCAACGCCAAGGAACTCAATGCCAAAGGTCTTCGGTTCGGATTTATTCCGAATCGTTTTGATCCCAGCGCCACAATGTCCTGGAGTCCCGTTTGGTCCTTTACCCAGAAACGCCATCGGTATCTGCCAACTGCGATGCTTTATTTTTCCATGCCGGAGGAAATAGGCAATCTCTACTGCGGGCCAGACTCGAACGGGTGTGCGTCGGGCAACACTCGGGAAGAAGCGATTCTCCAGGGTTTCTTCGAACTGGTGGAGCGTGATGCCTTTGCCTGCTGGTGGTATAACAGAATTCGCCTTCCGACGTTCGACATCGACAGCTTCAATGATGAGTATCTTTCCAGTGCGGCAACATTCTATGCGGATCACAACCGGGATTTCTGGCTTGTCGACATCACTCACGACATGGGCATTCCAGTCATAGTCGCAGTCTCTCGCCGAACTGACAAGCAGCCGGAAGACATCATTTTCTCGGCCGGAGCGCATTTTGACCCCTACATTGCGGCCATGCGGGCGGTATGCGAGTTGAACCAGTATGCTGTGGCCGTTTTGGATGCCAACGCGGATGGCGAAGGTTACCATTTCGATGATCCGGAAAGCTTGTGGTGGTGGAAAAATGCCAAGCTGGCCGATCATTTGTATCTCTCGCCGTCGCCGACCATGCCGACTCGAACAGCCAGCGATTATACGGTTCCAGCGACGACCGACACACGCGAGGACGTCGAACTCTGTCAATCAATGGTTGAAGCGCTGGGCATGGAGTTCTTGACGCTGGATCAGACCAGGCCGGACGTTCGGATGCCTGTGGTACGAACCATTGTACCGGGAATGAGGCATTTCTGGTCTCGTTTTGCTCCGGGGCGTCTATACGATGTGCCGGTAGAAATGGGATGGTTGCAGGCCCCGACCGCAGAGAAGGATCTCAATCCCGTTGCAGTGTTTATCTGACGGAGCCGTACAATGAACCTGGTCAACCTGATTGATGAGTCACATTTTCGCATTCGCATGATTGATGGCGCCGAAATCTATGCTTCGGAAGACCGCACGAAGTATTTCCTGAGGGGACAGTTTTTCGTGCCGCTTGAGTTGACGGCATACACTGATGTGTTCGAGCCAGCGAACGCCGCCCTGACTCAGGGTACAACATTGAAGGATATTCGCGATAAAGTCATTGATGGTGGTGGCAGTGGTGTCAGCGCTTCCCGATACATGATGCTTCTGCAACGTCTGTATCAGTATCGCATGCTTCATCTCCTGCTTGATAGCGAAACCGGATCGACGGTCGTTATTGTGCCCCAGCAGGAGGGTCATGTTCCGAGTTTGTCGCCGGAAGTTCCCGATCCAGAGATAGGGCTAGACCGCTTTGCGTGCTTGAGGCGGGCTGAAGGATCGTGGATCCTCGAATCGCCTATCTCGGGCGTGCGTCTTTATTTTCAGCAACTACAGGATTTGGACTCACCTCTTGTTCGCCGTCTCCTCAAGTCGGAGAGGTTTCTGGAAGCCGAATCGACAGAATCTTTGGCCTATCAAAATGCCGCAAGGATGTGGGAATTTCATGATCTGCACTTCCACTGGCGCAATCGGGCCGGCGGCTACAGCGACCCCATGGGGGGAGTGTATCCTTTCATTGGCCAAATTGATCCGTTGCCAGCAGTGCGCCCGAAGTGGTCTGGAAAGCGGATTCCCCTTCCGGCTGCGTCCGAAGATATCCCTTCGCATTCGCTCAGTGAGGTGTTGAAGCGGCGGCGGTCCCACAGGAAATATGACGAAAGTCGATTGATCACGCTTGAGAAACTCGGCGTTCTCTTGGATCGAACCGCCCGAATACAGGAAAAACAGGTGCATCAAGTCTATAACGCACTAGGACAGAAGGAGACTGTTGAGACTTCGTGGAGACCTTATCCAAACGGGGGAGCCAGCTACGAACTGGAGATCTATCCGATAGTGAATCGTTGCAACGGTCTATCGAAAGGAATGTATCATTACGATCCGGATGCTCACGAACTTGTAAAGATAAAAGACTTTGACAAAGAGTTGGATCTGGTGTTTTTGGATGCCAAAATCGCGACGGCTTTCCAAGCCGACCCGCAGATCATTCTTGCAATAAGCGCACGATTCGGACGCGTCATGTGGAAGTACAGATCTATCGCCTATGGCGTCATTCTGCGCAACGTTGGTGCGCTTTATCAAACTCTCTACCTTGTGGCGACCGACATTGGTCTCTCCCCTTGCGGTTTGGGTACAGGAAATCCTTCGCGCTTCGCTCGCATCACAGGTTTGGACTTGATTGTTGAAAGTACAGTCGGGGATTTTATCTTAGGGGGACCAGCCGATGCGTCATGACACGCCGAATCCGGATCGGTTCATCAGAGATCTGGATCTGTGCCCGGTTGTGCCGCGATGCAAGTTCAAGGTGACTCACTGGTTGAATTCCTAGTGTCGGTCTGGCATAGACTGTTCACTAGTCGGGATTTGAACCTGGTGCATTCATATGGCGGAATTGTTCAGAAAAGCGGCGCTGGACCGCCTGTCCGAGCCTGAGAAACTTGACCGTGCACTTTTAGTTGTTTCGGCCAGGGGGTGGCTGGCGTTATGTACGGTCATGGCATTCGTCGCCGCACTGGTCGCATGGTCGTTGTTTGGGACGGTGTCCAATTATGTACGGGCCAGCGGAATACTGTTGAACACCGGGGGCACAGTCATCGACGCGGTGGCCGCCGACACGGGCACATTGACCAGCATTGACTTTACTGTCGGCCAATCGGTTGAGAAGGGAATGGTTATCGCCAAGACCATCAACCTAGAGCTGGAAGAACGCTACCAGAGCGCTCTTGCCCTCGCGAGGGAAAGCGAACAGGCACGCGACAATCTCAAGGCTCTATTTGATGCTGAGGACATACTTTTCGCGGAGAATGTGGCCAAGCAGCAGGCCCGTCTTGAACAATTCGAAAGCATTGCCAGCCAAGCGGTTGAAAGCGCGCGTGAACGCCTTGACAACGACCGTCAACTCTACGAGAACAGTTATGTGACTCGTTCTACCCTTGATCTCAGCCAACAAGCCTTTGACCGAGCCGTGAAGGAACTGTTTGAGACCGCGCGCCAACTTGAGTCTTTAGAGGCCCAGGAGCTCAAGCGCAAGCATGATCAACGCATCCAATTGAACAATGCGGATACCCGCCTGGAGGAAGCGCGTCTGCGGGCCCGCGAACTCCAGACACGACTGCAGTCACAAGACGTCATGGCACCAGTTTCAGGCGGCATCATCGAGATCAAGGCGGCCTTGGGTTCAGTGCTCGTCGCCGGTCAGCCTGTGCTCAGTATCAAAACCGGCTCGAACGAGGAAGTCGAGTTACTGATGTATATCCCGCCCACGGATGGAAAAAAGGTTAGGGCAGGCATGGATGTATTGGTTTCGCCGGCCACCACACAGCCCGAGACACACGGCTTCGTCAAGGGCGTGGTCGAGAACGTATCCGAGTTTCCGGTGAGCACGAGCGGCATTGTTACCGTCCTGCAAAACCAGGAACTGGCTCAGACCTTTTCCCAAAGCGGACCACCGTATGCCAGCCGTGTAATGCTGGTTTCCGATCCGACGACAACCAGCGGTTTCGCCTGGACCACAACAATGGGTGCCGATGAACCACTCATTTCCGGAACGCTGGCCAGCGTTGACATCAAGGTGGGAAGCGAGCGACCGATCGCCATGGTGATTCCATTATTGAAAAAGTTGGCCGGGCAATGAACGACTCGACCGAGCTGCGCCCGAACCTTTCTCGCAGGCGTGGTGGACGGCGGGCTGTACCCACCATCTTGCAGATGGAAGCGACAGAGTGCGGCGCGGCATGCCTAGCGATGATTCTGGCCCATCACGGACGCTGGGTGCCACTTGAGAAACTGCGGGTGCAGTGTGGTGTGTCGCGCGACGGCAGCAAGGCGGTCAGAATGTTGCGGGCAGCCCGTGAACTTGGCCTCGACGCGCGCGGCTTCCGACGAGACCCCGGACGCCTGTTTGATCTTCCCTTCCCGATGATCGTGTTCTGGAACTTCAATCATTTCGTTGTACTCGAGGGCATTCGACGCGGCTCCGTCTACATCAATGATCCGGCCGAAGGTCCTCGACGCTTGACCATGGAGGAATTCGATGAAGGATTTACGGGTGTCTGTCTGGCTTTCGAGATCACACCGCAATTCCGCCGGGGCGGTACGCGTCCTAATTTGTTGCGAGGCTTGTTCTCTCGACTTGGCCGGGCACGGTCGCCATTGCTGTTTGTCATATTGACAACCATTGCGCTTCTGGTCCCAGGGCTCGCCGTTCCGACAATGTCCAAGGTGTTTGTAGATGAAGTCCTGATTGGTCGAAGCGAAAATCTTGTCATTCCCCTCCTCATCGGGCTCGGGATCATCACCGTTTTGCAAGGTTTCCTGACCTGGTTTCAGCAGTATTGTCTGGCCCGTATGGAAACCAAGCTGTCGCTGGTCTCGACCTCGCAATTCTTCTGGCATGTCATGACGCTGCCAATGACGTTCTTCTCCCAGCGTTTCGCCGGTGATATCGCCAATCGGGTGGCGTCGAACGACAGTGTGGCCCGCATCGTATCCGGCGAACTGGCCACCAACACGGTCAACATGCTTACCATGAGCGCCTATGCGGCCGTCATGCTGGCTTACGATGTGATTCTGGCGCTGATCGTGTTTGCCATGGCCATCATCAATCTGCTCGCCCTTCGCTTGGTGTCGCGTATCCGTGAAAATGCCAGTCGCCGCCTGCTCAAGGAGCAGGGCAAGGTGGCCGGAGCGTCCGTCGCCGGCATCAGCATGATCGAGACCTTGAAAGCCAACGGAACGGAAGACGACCTTTTCTCACGCCTGTCCGGCATGCATGCCAACGTGCTGGCGGCTCAGCAGGATCTGGGACGTTTAACAAACCTCCTGAACGTCGTACCGCCCATGCTGACCTCTCTGACGACTGTGGCAATTCTCGGCATCGGTGGCCTGCGCCTCGTCGAAGGTGCGCTGACCGTTGGCGGGTTGGTCGCCTTTCAAAGCCTTGCACGAAGCTTCTCCCAGCCGATTGAAGGGCTGATTCAGTTCGGGGCCAGTTTGCAGACGGTCAAGGCCGACATTGCCCGGCTCGACGATGTCTTGAACTATGCGCCCGATCAACGAACTGTCAGCGGCATGAGCAATCAGGACGAAGGCTCGCACCCGCGCTGTCTGGGCTTCGTCACACTCGACAATGTCACTTTTGGTTACAACCAGCAGGAAGAGCCGCTGGTCAAGAATTTCAACCTGACGATCAATCCGGGGCAACGGGTGGCTCTGGTCGGCGGTTCCGGCAGCGGCAAATCGACCGTTGGCAAGCTGGTGTGCGGCCTGCTCACTCCATGGTCGGGAACCGTGCGCATAGACTCGGACCGACTGCAGGATTTGTCCCCGGCGCGCATCGCCGAAACCATTGCCTATGTGGATCAGGAAATCGTCTTGTTTCAAGGGAGCGTACGCGATAACGTCGCCCTGTGGAACTCAACCGTCAGCAATCATCAGATTGCTCAGGCCTTACGTGATGCCGCAATTCTTGATGACATCATGGCTCGACCAGGCAAATACGACGCCCCGATCGAAGAAGGCGGGAGAAATCTCAGTGGTGGGCAACGTCAGCGTCTTGAAATCGCACGGGCGCTGGCATCCAACCCGCACATTGCCGTGCTTGACGAAGCCACGGCAGCACTGGACCCGGCGACGGAAATGGAGATCGACGACCGTCTCCGTCAACGCGGTTGCACGTGTCTGATCATAGCTCATCGTCTCAGTACGATCAGGGATGCCGACCGAATCGTTGTTCTCGACGGCGGACGGGTCGTTCAAGAAGGTCGGCACGACGAGCTGATTGCCATAGACGGTGTATACCGCACATTGATAACCTCGGGGTGAGAGCTTGACAGTACCTGAATCCATCACTCGTATCTCCGGACCGCCCTATGAAACGGGTGCATTCAAGCCGATCATCTTGAATGATCCTGAGCAAATCATCGTGGTTCAACAGGGTCATCTGGACATTTTTGCGGTCCGTGGCAGCAAGGCGATGACACTCGCACGCCACCCCTTCGTAACACGCGTTTCGGCGGGACAAGCCGCCTTTGGCGGACCCGAACTGGCAGGCAACCAACCCGAGCAGCATGGATTTTATTTTCTGGCCGTTCCATCACGCAACGCCGTCATCATGGAAACGGAGCGATCAAGACTTAACGACAGGAAGGCGATAGACATCAACACGGTCGTCCTCATCGACGGGTGGATTGCGAACCTGTCAGAGGTCTTGTCTCAGAACCAGATCTTGCCGCCACGGGACATTCAGCTGCTCGAAGCGGATCCGAACGTGCCCTATCCGGCAGGCCAGGCGGTGGGCGCACATCACTTGGACGTAATCTGGGTCTCGGCCAATCAGCCCATGCAGTTCATCGGAAATCAAGATATTGTCATCCCGGCGAAGACGCTCTTTCCGCTGTCGGAATGGACGTGGCTTCATCTCACGGCCGATACCGAGATATCGGCTGTACACACACCGGCGCTCTTAGGCTCCGAACGGCTTTGTCTGGCACTCGACAATTACAGTTCCCTCCTGCTGAAGTCGGCCGAGTATCTGGATGAAAAGAACGCCGCAAACATCCAGCAAAACAGCTTGTCGAACCGCAAGGAGCGCGAACAGGTCAAGTCGACAATTTTCTGGAACATCAGCCAGGTTCTGAACCGCACGCCAGACGGCAAGGCCATGACCCCAACAAGCAGCCTTCCGCCACTGCTCGCGGTGGCCAGTCTGGTTGCCAGATCGGTCGGCGGTACCATGAACACCCCCTTAAACGGTGATGAAGAAACAATGACGGCTGATGACGCGGGCATTCTCTCCACGCAAGCCCGTCTCTCCCGAATCCGGACGCGCGAGATAGCGCTCGCGCATGACTGGTACAGACGCAGTGGACCGTCCTTTATCGGACGCTCAATCGACGAGAAGAAGCCGCTGGCCCTGATTTCGAATGGTTACGGCTCTTACCAAGCTGTCGACCCCGAAGCGGGACGGACCTGGCCAATAAATCGCGGGATGGCCAAGAATATCGAACGACAGGGTGTCATGTTCTATTCTCCACTTCCGGACCGCATAAAGGCGGGTTTGAAGGCACTGCTGCACGTCATGAGCCGGTACGGAAGAGACATTCGGCTTCTGATCACTATGGCAACCCTGGGCGGCCTGATCGCTTTGCTGACACCGATTGTCACGGGCGAGCTCTTGGCCGAAATCATCCCGCGAGGGGAAACAGAGATGTGGGTTGCTGCCCTCGGGGCGCTCGGGCTCGGAGCGCTCGGGACGGCGGTGCTTGACATCGTGGGGGCCTTTACAGCGTTGCGGATTGAGGGTCGTACCGACGAGCAGCTTCAGGCTTCGGTGTGGGGGCGGCTAGTGGCCTTGCCAACGTCATTTTTCCGCCGCTTCACAGCCGGCGACCTGGCGGATCGGGCCAACGGCATCGGCATGATTCGACAACTGCTGACCGGTGCCACCGTACATGGCCTGATCAGCAGCGTTTTTTCCATCTTCAGCCTTGCTCTTCTGTTTTACTACAGCTGGTTGCTGGCCCTTTTTGCATGTGGCATTTCTCTCGTGCTCATCGCCGGATCATGGTTTCTCGTGAAGCGTCAAGTGCGTCACTATCGTACCGCGTTTGGCAAGCAGGGGCTGATCGACGGATTCGTCTTTCAGATGATCACGGGGATCAGCAAGCTCCGGATCGCCAATGCCGAATATCATGCGCTCGCGCTGTGGGCCGAACAGTTTGCCGCTCAGCGACGCGACACTTTGACAGCAAGGTTTTGGGGCGGCGGCCAACACACCGTGAACGCCATATTCATGCCGCTGTCACTGGTCGTCCTTTTCACTTTCATATGGTATTCGCTCATAGAGGGCGGTGCTCAAGAGTCATTCGATCTGGCGGATTTTCTATCGTTCAACGCGGCATTCGGACAGTTTGCGGCTTCCATCGTAGGCTTGACAGGAGCGTGGACGACGATCAGCAGCGCCGTTCCGCTGTTCGAAGGGTCCAGCCAATTCTTGAATGCCCCTACGAGAACAACGTTGGCAGCTATGCACCGGCAGACCTCACCGGACACATTGAGTTCGCGCGGGTCACGTTCCGCTATCTGCCGAATGCGCCCAACGCGGTTGAAGACGTATCTTTTCGGATCCAGCAAGGCGATTATGTGGCATTCGTCGGCTCGTCCGGATCGGGCAAATCGACCATCTATCGCTTGCTGCTTGGATTCGAGCGCCCTGATTCAGGAGCAGTGCTGATCGACGGTCATGATCTCCTGCATCTCAATCTGCCCGCAGTTCGAAACTTGATGGGTGTCGTTGTACAAGACGGCAAGCTGGTTGCCGCAAGCATTTTCGAGAACATTTCGGGCTCTTCCGCCTTAACCATGGACGAGGCTTGGGCCGCCGCCCGAGCAGCCGGCCTTGAGGGTGATATCCGAGCGATGCCCATGGGGATGCACACGGTGATACCGGAAGGCGGCCTTGGACTGTCGGGCGGGCAAAAGCAAAGAGTGCTGATCGCTCACGCCTTGGCTCGCAAGCCACGGATCATGCTGTTCGATGAGGCTACAAGCGCGCTCGACAACCGTACGCAGCTGACCGTCCAGGAATCGCTTCGGTCACTCAATATCACGCGCATTGTCATCGCCCACCGGTTGAGCACGATTCGAGACGCCGACAGAATCTTTGTGATGAAGGAGGGGCGGATTGTCGAGACCGGCCGATATGAAGAACTCATGGCTCAGGACGGTTTCTTTGCTGAACTGGCAAAGCGGCAGATCGTCTGATCCAACCGGTTCACAGACCAACCCTGATTAGATTGGTCCGCAATTTCCGGAAACGCTTCGAATGCATTGCAACGTGCACTGTGTGCGGACCATTTCTAACCCATGAGCCAGTTGGGTTGATCCAATCAGGAACGAATAAGGCCTGTCGTGTTTATCTCCCGGTTTCTTGATAAATTTGAGAGGCCGGCAACATGCAACGGCGTATTGACGGTTATTCAGCACGCGCTCTGGCAAGATCCGTCGCATGGAGGAGATTATGTTGCTTGGCATTTGACAATGGCTTCACTAAAGTAAATTCCATGTTTTTTCTTGACGTTTGGGATTTGTTTGACTAGTTGTCTGAATCAACGCGGACGTAGCTCAGGGGTAGAGCATAACCTTGCCAAGGTTAGGGCCGTGGGTTCGAATCCCATCGTCCGCTCCAGAAGCCCGTTGCCTCACGTTACAACGGTCAGGATCTTGAGCCCGCATGACAGTATCCGTCTCTTCTTGGCTTGTTTGCTTGGTATGTTCGGTGTTGTCTGGCATACGTGAATCGAGGTGCTCGTGACCGATTTTAGTGTGCGACGGCGCATAATGGTAGATAGCCAGATCCGACCGTCAGACGTGACCAAATACCCGCTCATACAGGCGTTGCTTGACATCCCGCGAGAGGATTTTGTCCCCGCCCACAAAAGAGAAATGGCTTATGTCGGTCACCACCTTCCCATGGGAAAGGGGCGCTTCATTCTCGATCCAAGAATCATGGCCAAGATGCTCGATGCACTGAATATCCGCAAGAACGAACTCGTCCTGGATATTGGTTCCGGCATGGGTTACTCGGCCGCCATAATCGCCGCCATGGCAGAGGTCGTTATCGCTTTAGAAGAAGTGGAGTCGTTCACAGCCGAATCCGAAGAACTGCTGTCGCAATGTTCGGTTGATAACGTTGTTCCAGTTTCAGGCTCTCTTACCGATGGGTGTCGTCAGTATGGTCCCTATGACGTCATTGTCTGTCAGGGTGCTGTTGAGGAACTGCCCGAATCCATCGTGAATCAGCTGAAAGACGGTGGCCGAATTGGCATGATCCGAGCTACCGATGCCGGGGGCAAATGTGCAATCGGTTTCAAAGGGTGTGATACCTTGAACTGGTTCACAGCCTTTGATGCTGAAGCGCCGGTCTTGAACGGCTTTGCCAAAGCACCCGAGTTTGTCTTTTAATCTCTCAGGAGGGGACCCAAATGATTGTCAGACGCACCCGCAACCTTAAATCCTCACTGGCTGGAATCGGTGCCCGATGGATGCTGATACTTCCGTTCGCATACTTCTGTTCGGCCACGGCAATTTCTTCCCAGACCCTTCAAGAAGCGTTTGAGGCCGCTTATGCAAACAGCAATCTTCTCAAGACTTCTTCCATACAGTCGCAGTTACAGGAAGAGGTTTTATTCCGTACCAAAGCCAACAGGTCGCCGACTGTCAATTTCAGGGCCACCACCGATTTGAGCAACCGCCTGACACTAGGCAACAGAAGTTCAACCCACACAGGGTCATTGCAACTGTCCGGTCAATACAAGTTGTTCGACTTCGGTTCGAACAGGCTGGGGCTGGAAATCGAAGATCTGAATCTGGAAATATCCCGAATCCAGATGGAAAGCGCGGTTCAGGATGTACTGCTGAACGCAGCGGACGCATTCTACCAAATCCTCAAGCAGCAAAATCTTCTGGAACTGGAAAAGAACAATCTCGCGACGCTTGAAACCCAATTGGTGGCTTCGCGCAACAAATTTGAACTGGGCAGCGTTTCCCGAACCCAGCTGAACTCGGTTGAGGCTCGGGTAGCCGCCGCCAAAGGGAGTGTCCGATCTCGGGAAGGACAATTGGATATTTCTCGCGAAGTGTACCGGCTGGCGGTGGGTGAATACCCTGAAAAGCTGACACCGCCTAGGCAAACCGCCGAAACTCCGGATGATCTTGAAACAGCACTCCTGCTAGCCAGTGAGCGCAACCCAGCCATCCTGAAGGCCAAGACGGCCGTTCTCGTCGCCGAAAAGAACCGAGCGAAGGGTGGCATTGATGCGTTCACGCCCCCCATCAACCTGCAAGGGTCCGTGTCCAGAAACCTGGACGTACGCAACAGGGATTTGGGTCACGAAAACATATTCTCGATCGGATTGCAATATACGATTCCACTCTACACAGGCGGCAAGGCTCACTCCACTGCCCGCACTCTTGACGCCAGTGTTCAAAACGCCCGCATCGACCTCCAGCAACAGGCCCGCGTCGTGCAGAATCAGGTAACCAATGCCTGGCATCAACTTGAGATCGCTGAATCGCTCATTGGCGTGCTGATCGAGGAACGGGACTACTCCAAGTTGGCCTTGGAAGGCACCCGCATTGAAGAATCCCTCGGCGCAAAGACAACGCTGGATGTCATCGAAGCGGAGAAAGACCTTCTGACATCCAACACAAACATTGTCGAGGCCAGAATCAATCGTGATCTGGCCGCTTTCAAGCTGCTTAAGGCCATGGGAATTCTAACGCCCGGGCAACTGGGGCTGGCCTTGAACCAATAAGGTCTGTATGGGCAGCCCGGCAAGCCGGTCGGAAACCGGGCCGTCGATCAGCTCTGTAGCATTTGCCAGATCCGGCAAGGCGTGAGAGGAGCCTGCACGTCCTTGATCCCCTTTTCCCAAAGAGCGTCCTGAACGGCATTGGTGACAGCGGCCAGGGCGCCGATTGTTCCCGCTTCGCCGCACCCTTTCATGCCAATCGGATTGTTGACAGAGGGTGTGGGTTCGGAGAAGAACTCAATGAACGGAACGTTGTCGGCTCGTGGCATGGCATAATCCATGAAAGTGCCGGTCAGCAGCTGGCCATTCTCGTCAAAACGAACGCTTTCAGTCAGGATTTGACCTATGCCCTGAGCCACACCACCATGGATCTGCCCTTGGGCCAGTATCGGATTGATGATGAAGCCCAGATCGTCGATAACAGTGTATTTCACCACATCTGTCTGGCCGGTATTCGGCTCGATTTCCACTTCGCAGATATGCGCTCCGTTGGGAAAGGACTTGTCCCTTATTTCAGTTTTGACTTCCGTGGAAACCAGATCGTCCCTGCCCTTTTCCAGAGCCAACTGCCCGGCCTCCATGATTCCCATGAACTTGTTCGAGTTGCGATCCTTGAACGCCCCCTCCTCGAAATCCAGGGCGTCAGAACCTGTTTCCAGCTCCATGGCAACGAAGGGCATGAATTTCTCAATCATCTTGTCGGCCGTGCCATTGATAGATGTTCCTTGGGTGGTGACGGACCGGGAACCGCCTGTTCCTCCACCGGTTTTAATCAGGTCACTGTCTCCTTGAATCACCCGAACCTTGTCAAAGGGAATGCCGGACCGCTCGTGCAGTATCTGGGCATAGGCTGTTTCGTGTCCTTGGCCGTTGGACTGGGTGCCCACGTAAACACTGACAAATCCATCTGCGCAAAACTCCAATCGGGTGGTTTCCGCCGGGTCACCGAGTATGGTTTCAATGTAATAACAGATGCCCAAGCCCCGCAAGCGGTTTTGGGCCTGCGAGTCTGCTTTTCGACTCTTGAAGCCGGCCAGATCAGCTTCGACCCCTGCCCTGTCCATGACCTTCTCAAAGTTGCCAACGTCAATCGTTTCATGGGCAAAATTCTTGTAGGGAAACTGGTTCGGTCGAATGAAGTTGCGACGTCGCAGTTCAATCTGATCGATTCCCAGGACCCTCGCGGCATGATCGATCAGCCGTTCGACAATGAAAATTCCCTCCGGTCTTCCTGCGCCGCGATAGGCATCGACCGGAGCCGTATTGGTAAACAGCCCGACAACCCGGAAGTAAGTGTCGGGAATGTCGTAGACGCCGGTAATGACCTTGCGGCACAGATCGGTCTGGATATATTGACCATAGTATGAGTTGTAGGCACCCAAATTGCAGTGGGACACAACCCGATAGCCGATGATTTTGTAGTTCTCATCAAATGCCGCCTCAATTTTGGAGGTCAGGTCCCGTCCCCCATTGTCATTGAGCATGGCTTCCGATCGTGTCCCCATCCAGTGAATCTTGGCTTCAAGCATCTTGGCGGCTTGCCCGACAGCAAAATATTCGGGATACATGAAACCTTTCATGCCGAAGCCGCCTCCGACATCAGGATTGGTTACCCGTACATCATCACCGGCCAGACCAAGATTGTCGACGAGTTCATCCTTTGCTCCCCAGACACCCTGCCCATTGATGCACATGTGCAGACGACCATTCTCCCATTCAGCGAAACACCCCCGAGGTTCTATCGAATTGCAGATCACCCTGTTGTCATCCACTTGCAGGCTGACGACATGGGCGGCTTTGTCAAAGGCCCGATCAACCTCTTCCGGGTTGCCCTTGGCCCAGTCAAATGCAACATTTTCTGACACTCCCTGATGAATTTCGGTACCACCCGGCGTGAGATCCAGATGAACATCAAGCTCCTCGAAATCGACATCGATCAATTCGGCTGCATCCTTGGCCTGATAAAGTGTTTCGGCGACGACAACGGCTATGGGTTCGCCGACAAACCGGACCCGGTCCGTCGCCAGAATCGTTCGGTCCGGATCAGCGACAGACTGCCCCTTGATCGACAGGATTTCGACCGCCATTCGGTTTTTCAAGCCCGCCGCAACCAGTTCTTTAGCGGTGAACACAGCCTTGACGCCAGGTGCTGCCCTGGCATCCTCAACATCAATCGACACAATTTTTGCGTGAGCGACAGGCGAAAGATAAAAATGGGCAAATAACGACTTGTCGGGTCGAAGATCATCGACGTACCGCCCGCACCCGGTTAACAATCGGACGTCTTCCTTGCGCGTTACGGGTTGACTCACACCAAATTTAGCCATACCAATCCTCGATACTTGATTATTCAGACTTGTTGAACCTAATTTCTTGCCTGATTCTGGATGCTGATCAGTGCATTCCTTACTGCAATACCTGCAGGGCTACAATATATGGACACTCTACGCAAAATGTAATTTTCTGACACAGAAATGCACTTCCGGCTTGCATGGTTCTATAGTTAGGGATCAAGCATGGCTCCTCAAAGACAGTCAATAAAAAGAACCAAAGGCAATGAAACCCAAATACGATTCATCTGAGGTTGAAGAGCGAATCTACGGCCGGTGGGAGCAATCCGGAGCCTTCCGCGCCGGTTCCAATGCCCGAGACGATGCCGACCCTTACTGTATAATGATACCGCCTCCCAATGTGACGGGCGCGTTACACATGGGGCATGCCTTCAACATTACCATTCAGGACATCCTTATCCGCCTGCACCGGATGAAGGGATATGATGTTCTTTGGCAACCCGGACAGGACCACGCCGGAATAGCGACTCAGATGGTTGTTGAAAGGCAACTGAAGGAGTCTGGACAACCCTCGCGCAAGGAAATGGGTCGAGACCGGTTTCTTGAGAAAATCTGGCAGTGGAAAGAGCAGTCGGGCGGGGAGATTATCAATCAGCTGAAACGCCTGGGAGCCTCCTGTGATTGGTCCCGGAACCGGTTCACCATGGACAAGGGGTTTCATGATGCCGTTCTGAAAGTGTTTGTCGAACTGTACCGGAAAGGTTTCATCTACAAGGGTCAGAGGCTGGTCAACTGGGATCCCAAATTCGAAACCGCCATTTCAGACCTTGAGGTTGAGCAAGTCGAGGTTCGGGGGCGCATGTGGTACTTTCGGTATCCTCTGGCCGATGGCCAAACCTTCCGATACCCTTTGGACCATGATGCTGAAGGAAACCCGACACGATTTGAAGAAAGGGATTATCTGGTTGTTGCCACGACCCGACCTGAAACCATGCTTGGGGACACGGGTGTTGCCGTTCACCCTGATGACTCTCGCTATTCTCACCTGATCAACAAGCATGCACTTCTTCCCCTGGTGAACCGCCGCATTAGAATCGTGGCGGATCCCTACGCGGATCCTGCAAAGGGATCGGGTGCGGTCAAGATCACGCCTGCGCATGACTTTAACGACTGGAATGTTGGGCAAAGAGCCGGGCTCCACGCGATCAACGTCATGACCCCTCAGGCTGCAATTGACATCAAGGGCAACAAGGCCTTTCACAAAGATTGTGACGTCCCGCGTGAGACCTTGGAACTGGATGGTTTAGATCGATTTGAAGCCCGCAAGAAAATCGTCGCCATGATGAAGAATCAAGGCTTTCTGGACGCCGTTCAGGAAGAAACGCACGTAGTGCCTCACGGAGATCGCTCCAAGGTTCCGATTGAACCCTTTTTGACGGATCAATGGTTCGTAGATGCTCGGAAAATCGTTCAACCTGCGATTGACCACGTACGCAATGGCGACACGAAGATCTATCCCAGGCAGTACGAAAAAACTTACTTCAACTGGCTCGAGAACATTGAGCCTTGGTGCATCTCTCGCCAACTGTGGTGGGGTCATCAGATCCCTGTTTGGTACGATGATGATGGCAATCCGTACTGTGCGGCTAGTGAGGCTGAAGCCTTGGCGATGGCTGACGGCAAGCCCCTCACGCGTGATCCGGATGTTCTGGACACATGGTTTTCCTCTGGATTGTGGCCGATCGGGACGCTCGGCTGGCCGGAATCGACACCGGAACTGGATCGATATTTTCCGACCAGTGTTCTCGTCACGGGTTTCGACATCATATTCTTCTGGGTTGCCCGCATGATGATGATGCAGCTAACCCTGGTTCACCAGGTGCCGTTCAAAGATGTCTATGTCCATGCCCTCGTCCGAGACGAGCACGGCAAGAAAATGTCAAAGTCACTTGGCAATGTCATTGACCCCATCAAGCTCATTGACAAATATGGAGCTGACGCCGTCCGGTTTACCCTGTCTTCCATGGCAATGATGGGACGTGATTTGCGCTTGTCTGAAAGTCGGGTCCAAGGATACAGAAACTTCTGTACCAAGATCTGGAATGCGGCTCGATATACGCAACTCAATGGCTGCCGCATTGACACCGAATATGCGACGCCTTCAGTTAAAGCCGAAGTTTCAGACAAACGCCCTACTAATCTTGATTGTGCCACGCTTGATCGAAACGCTGTTACGAATGGCATTAACCGCTGGATTATTGGAGAGGTCGCTTCTACTCGAGAAGTCGTTGACGCCGCGCTGGATGCCTATCGATTCAATGACGCAGCCAATGCCCTTTATTCCTTTACTTGGGGAACTGTCTGCGACTGGTATCTGGAGTTCTCCAAACCCCTGCTTGATGCTTCGAACTCGCGACATGTTCAGGAAACCAAATCTGTCTTGGCTTGGGTCATCAATCAGTCGTTGCTGATGCTCCACCCCATAATGCCTTTCATCACGGAGGAGATATGGCAGGAACTAAATCTAGACCGAAGGCTATTGATCCATGGCAACTGGCCGGAATACACCTACGACGACCTCGGCGACCCTGAAGCAACAGCAGAAGTCAAGTGGATCATTACACTTATTGAAAGTATTCGTTCAATCCGAAGTCAAGTGAGAGTTCCCCCGGGCACGACCATCCCGGTCCAAATCAAAGATATTCAACCCGCAACACTAGATATCTGGAAAAAGTATGAAGGGGCTGTAAGTCGGCTGGCACGCATTGAGAGTCCCCAGATTGCTCACGCACCTGCTGAAAACTCGGTTACATTAACTGTAGAAAGCAGCGTCATCTCTCTTCCACTCGGGAACATTGTCAATCTCAAGGTTGAAAAGGAACGGCTTATTCAGTCAAAAGAGACACTCAACACAGAAGTGGTGAAACTCAAGGGACGACTGAACAATTCGGGATTTATAGCTAAGGCGCCCCCCGAAGTCGTGGAAGAAACCCGGAACACACTTGCAAACTTGGAACGGGAAATAAGAGCACTTGATGAGGCCATAGGCCGCATAGTTTCTTAGTGGTCAGTAAAAAACAAAAGATTTTAATTCTGGTGATGTGTAAGCGACTGTTTTCAGTCATTCCAACATCTTTGTTGCTCGTGAACGGATCCCGACCCCACCGAGGGCAAGCTGATCCGATCAGTCATATGGACCTCAACGCATGGCGATCTTACCAAGTTCTGAAACGTTAGTATCAAATGATTAAAACGGACCGCTAGAATGGCTTATTGACCGATATAAAATCAAAAAGGATAAACAGAATCAAGTTATCAATGATCCAAATAATTGGTTCAACGATCCGGAAGATCTGATAGTTGCCTTTCGCCGCATTGTGCATGTCAGCGTGGAGACCATCGGCGTTATGAAAAACTCTCCTCTACGTTTTCCAAATTGAACCATCAGTCAAACACCGTTCTTTAGCAATCTTTACCCCAATCGTAGGAAGAAAATTTGACTGAAGCACTTATCAAACAGATAACGGAAATCTAGGATTAGAGGGAGTTGTTGCAAAAGTCGTTTATCTCTTGACGGAATTTTTCCATCTTGCTGCCCTCGCCTTCTTTTGCACGCCTTTTGAAAACGGAGAAAACAGATGCTGGAATCGATCGACGTTATGTGGTCAGTCATCGCAATTTTAGCAGTTTTAGCAATAGCATTTTGTAGTGGTAGTTGGTTCAGAGCGGTTAACTTTGACCGACAGTCCTTTGAAAAATTCAAGACATGTCTCCCTACGACATCCAGGAGATGTGCTATAACTTCGTCGAAACATGGATGCCACCTGAAGATATGGCCAACTGCATCAAGAATTGTGCCTATCAGAACGGTATCAGTTGGGAGAAGACCGTCGCCGTCATTGCCATTCAACTTCGGGATCATATTCTGGAACGTCAAAACAAGGAAGAGCAACAACCCGTTGCCTGATTTGTCAATGTCAGGCTGACCTGACAACACATTTCGGTTTTGGATAGAATTTATGCACGCATTTCGACCGCCGGGCCAATCCGGTATAACCAACGATTTGCTGCAACCGGCATCATTGGATCCAAGCCATTTGAACCGAACCTGACGACCCTTCATTGTAAGTTTAAGAATTCCTGGTCTCAGGATCACTTCTGCCCGGTGAATTTCGACTTCTGACCGGATGTGTGGGTATTTTACAGACCACGGTGAAGTCGGTTCCGTGGCAGACGGTTTGTATCTGATTAAGTTTGGTGATCAGGCCTTGGAAGGCTTAAAAGTAGTAGTAGGTGTATATTGTGCCACCGTGATGATGGTTCCTATTCACAACCGGTATTAGGCGAATTTCAACGCCACATGCAACCATGCGAATGGTTCTGAGGAGCAGATTTATTGTCTGAGAAAATGGGACTGGTAGGCAAGCTGCGGGAGCCAGTTTAGACGACATTATACAAGCAGGAAGAAGCTTTTGTTGGGTCATGATCGGTATCTGCAGTTCGTTGCCCTGATGTGCAAAACGGCTTGACGTCTGCATTGAGATTGCCTATCCTCACGCAGGACCGAGCAGCCGAAGAACCAGCATGAGCAACGCGACCGAAGTTCGAATCCGAAACCCGTTTGTACCTGGCGTGGGTGAACCGCCACCCTTCATGGGGCGACGTCCAGATGTGGATCGCGCACTAGCTGACGTTCTGGACATGCTGGCGAAGCCGTCAGATCCGCGAGCCCGTTTTTTGTATATGTATGGGCCGCGTGGCACCGGCAAAACAGTACAGCTAAACGCCTTACGGCATCAGGTCCGCACCCGACCGAACCCAGACATTTTGCTGAATTTAGGTGCGGCCATGGTCGGCACTGAAGATGGGATGCACCGGTTCCTGTCCCGGCCAACAGTTGAAATGACAGGGGCGCCGACAAAGAGATCGAACGTTCGCTGAATTTCAAGGATTTGTGGGAGACAACTCAGAACTGGATACTACGTTCTCGTGACCCACATTCGTACCTGGTTCGACACATTAAGGGTTTGAGACCCACGGAAGCTCGTCTATCAGCGGGATTTGGTTCCGTCACCCTAACCTTGCCCGAGCATCCCGATCAGAGTGCCGGCGAGTCCCTGCTACGGCTAGGCGGACCGGTCCTGATCACTCTTGATGAGGCACACATGGTCGAGCCGGCCGCCCTACGCATCCTGCTCAATGCAGTACAGGATGCCAGTGACCGAATGTCAATAGCTCTTGTCTTGGCCGGACCCCCCCCCGGCCTGATCGACCGACTGCAGGGTACGGGAGCCAGTTTTTGGGATCGTGGGCGACACCTGCCGATGGGGCATCTGTCGCCGGAGGCCGCACGCGACGTCATTGCCCGCCCTCTGCTAAATGCCGACTTGACACATGATCCAGCATCCATCAAGCGACTGACGGAGGAGGCGAACTTCTACCCGTTCTTTCTTCAGCTTTATGGTGCGGCGGCATTTGATGCCGTCATGCTTGCCAACACCAAGCACTTTGGCACAGCTGAGTGTAACGCAGCCATAAGGGAATCACACGAGCCAAGATGTCGCTACTACGCCCGTCGCAAGTGGGAATTCATGGACCAGACGGATGGGTGGGAAGTGGCTCGCCGGATTGCACTGGCCTTCGAAAATCAGAAAGGCACTCTAACCACGACACAGGTTCAGCGTGCACTGGATGATTTGGATCCCAACCAAACAATGGACCGGTGGCGTTTTTTACGGCAAAAGGGTTATATTTGGGATGGACCTGTGACTGACAGCTGGGAACCCGGTATTCCGTCACTGATGAAATACATGATTGAAACGACGGGACCGCCTTCTTCAACGTAAACCAGTATGTCAGTTTCAGACCCCGCGTTAACCCCAGACTCTCCCGTGCTTCGCACAAGAGTATTTGTTTGTGTGCACAACTGCGAGACCAATCGGCAGCGGCTTAATTGTAAATGACCCCTGCGGTAGGTAGTTTGTATCCGTGATATGCTTTCGTCATGCACTGAAAGATGCTGCAACGAACGAAAGCAGACGAAAATACAGCCTCCACAATCGGAAGTTTTTGCCCTCGATGACCGGCCTCAGTTGTTTGCATTGATTTTGGCACATGTTTCTCCATGACGCGCAAACACCGCCAGAAGATGTGGCCAACCGTACCAGGAATTGTGCCTATCAGAACGGTATCAGTTGGAAGAAGACCGTTGCCGTCATTGCCACCCAACTTCGGAGCCACGTCTTGGAACGCCAGAGTCGGAAAGAGCCGCAACCCATTGCCAGACTTGGCGACGGCCAGCCCAATTGTTGATATACCCAGTTTGGGGTTGGATTCACCAACGCATCCCAACTACCTGGCCAACTTGGGTTCAACCGCAGACTGATTGAACTTGGCAACATTGGCATCCAGATCATCCAAAACGACATTGATCTCGTCTGAAATCAACCCTCAGCCAAGACCTTTGCTGCCTGATCAATGGCTCCAGAACCTCTGGATACGCCCAGATGCTCCAAACCCGCTTCTATTGTACCGAGCAGCCCGAGTATCATGTTTCCATTAAGATGTCCCATGTGACCGATACGAAAGAAACCTGTCGACCTAGGATCCTCCTTCGTGGCCATCCCCAAGCCAATCCCCAGAGTCAGTCCGGCATTCTCCTCGGTCCAGTTCCGCAGATTCTTGCCATGGGGTGCACCGACACGCACCGCTGAAACCGCACGACTGCGATCATCGGCTTTCGGGATGTTCAGTTCAACGGGACCACCTGAACCCCAGCCTTTTGCGGCAGCCCAAATCATCTGGGCCATCAGCTCATGGCGTTCATACACCTGCGGCAATCCTTCCTCATGGACAATCATGTTCAGAGCTTCGCGCAAGCCGAACAAGTGGTGAGTCGGGGCCGTTCCACAGAAGTACAAGTAGAATTCCTCCGGTTCTATTCTTCTTTCCCAATTCCAATACAGCGTTCGCCGATCGGTCCCTTTAGCCACGCTCCTGGCTCGTTCGTTAAAAAACAGAAAAGACAAGCCAGGAGGGGTCATGAGTCCCTTTTGGCTGGCGGCGAGGACAACATCAGCGCCCCATTCATCCATTGCGAACCGATCACAGGCCAAACTGGCTATGCAGTCTACAGCCAGCAGAGCCGGATGATCCAGCGACTTCAGCACTTGGGCGATCCCATGGATGTCATTCCGTACTGATGTCGATGTGTCAACGTGAGTGACAAGAATGGCCTTGATCCGCTTATCCTTATCCCTCCGGAGTTTTTCAGCGAAGCGATCAAGATCGACAGAAGCCCTGAGACCAAAGTCCAAGGCATGAACCGTCACCCCCAGGGCTTTGGCGCAATCACCCCATCCTGGGGCAAAAATGCCGGTGGACAACACCAGCACTTCATCACCGGGATTGAAAAGATTGATAACCGAGGCCTCCCAGGCACCGTGGCCATTGGAGATATAAGTGGTCGTGTAGTGTTTCGTTCCAGCGACAGTCTTCAAGTCCTCATTGATCCCGGCAACCAGAGTTTCCAATTCAGGCGCATAAATGTTGGGAGCAGGCTGACACATGGCTCGGAGAACCCTCTCCGGAAATATCGAGGGTCCCGGAGTTGCAACATACGAGCGGCCAAAGTGCTTTGTCATGGCATTGTATCCAGGCAGGATGTCCTCTTTGTGTCCGACGGAATCTAGAGTCTTGTGATGGACAGGAGCGATTTTCAATTGTCCCGGCGGATTTTATTTGCTCGGGTTCAAGTTTACAACAGGGGAATAAAACCCATATATGTGGCCGACAGTTGAGAAAATCAGGGTTTGACCTCGCTCGGAACGAAACTGGGAGCGTTCACGGCATTCTGGCAGGGTTCTGCGTAGGCAGGCCGAAAGCATGCCTCCGACAGCATCGCTCAGTCCTGAAGCAAATATAGTTCTATCTTGGCCACTTCCCACACACAAAAACAATCCCTCCCGGCACTCTTCCCACCCAGAGAAATCGTCTCCTGGATGTGGCAGAACTACCTGAAGCAGCATACGCTTCTCTTTTGCCTTGCAGTCATGTTCATGTCGGTGCAGGGAGCCATGCTTGGGGTACTGAGTTATCTCATCGGTCCCATGTTCGATGAAATTTTTGAGAACAGGAATACTGATGCACTGATCCTCTTGGGAGGTGGGGTTTTGGGCGTCTTTTGTCTGCGTGGCCTCTCCGGCTTTGCTCAAAGGGGCATTCTTGCCCACATCGGCGAGCGGATAAACTTTGATCTCAAGAGATACCTGATGCGTCATGTCCTCACTCTTGATACCAATTTCTACGGACAATACTCTCCCGGAGACCTGCTGACACGCGTGCAAGGTGATTCGGAAGTCGTAAAGTCGATTTGGGCCGGCTTCATCGGTCCCGGGGTAAGAGACCTCGTTGCCATGTTTTCCTGCCTTGTCGTCGCCGTGAGCGTGGATCCTTTGTGGACGCTGGTAACTTGCGTCGGGGTGCCGATACTGGTGGTGCCCATAGCAAGATTGCAGAAGCTGGTGAAAAACAGGTCCGTCGAACAACGCAGCCACGTCTCCAGCATGACGGTGCTGATGGACGAAGTGTTTCATGGCATACAGATCGTAAAGCTGTATCTGCTGGAAAACATACTCTATGGGCGGTTTGCTGGACTGGCTGAAAGGGTTCGAAAGCTTGGCGTAAAGCTTGAGATTCAAAATGCAGCCGTTCCGGCCATGGTCGATATCATCGCCGGCATCGGTTTTTTTGGAATGCTGCTGCTCGGTGGCAATGAGGTCATCAGTGGCGAAAAGACCACCGGACAGTTCATGAGCTTCTTTACGGCAATCGTCCTGCTATTTGATCCACTCAAGAGGCTGAGTGCCCTGTCCACGGCTTGGCAATCAACTCTGGCATCACTTGAGCGAGTCTATACTCTCGTTCAGTTTGATCCGTCTTCTGCACAGTGAACGAGCTGAACCAGAATGCCCGAATTGCAGTCCATCGAGTTCCAAGAGGTAGCATTTTCCTATCCGGATCTGGAAGTGTTTTCCAATCTGTCCTTGAACATTGAGCCTGGCAAGATGACGGCAATCGTTGGCCCTTCCGGGGCAGGCAAAACAACCATATTCAACCTGATGGCTCGAATCGTAGATCCCCATGCAGGACAAATCACGCTGGGCGGCATTGACACGCAATCCATGTCCAAGGAAGAGCTGCGAACTCAAATCGCTGTCGTTGCTCAGGAAAGCGGAATATTTGACGACACCATCCGAGAGAACATTCGCTTTGGCAAGCCAGGCGATGTCAATGAGTTCGGTGAGCCTGTCGCTATACCAGACAGCCCGAACCAGAGAGCAACGGAGAACGAGATACTGGAAGCGGCCGAGCAGGCTCTGGTCACGGATTTTACCAGCAAATTGCCCTCAGGTTTGGATACACAATGCGGACCAAGAGGGTCCAAGCTGTCCGGAGGACAGCGCCAGCGCATTGCCATAGCACGCGCCTTTTTGAAACCCTCCCCAATACTATTGCTTGATGAACCGACGTCTGCCCTGGATTCCTCCACTGAAGAGCGCCTTCTCCAGCGTCTTTCGGAGCGAGTAAAAAAACAGACAATTGTCGTGATAGCCCACAGATTGACAACCGTGAAGAATGCGGACCACATAGTCGTTTTGTATGATGGCAAGGTACTGGAAGAAGGCACCCACTCCTCCTTGATGGATCAGGCAGGACTGTATGAGAGCTTGTTCAACAGCCAGCAGCAAAAACCTCATCATCCAGATTTATAATAGGTTTTGGCCAACTTGGCAGGAGCCGCACCCGCAAAATATCTGGCCAGTAGCCACAGGTTGGCTGTACCCGTCTTGACCCAACCGTGCTGAAGTTGCCGGCCTGCATCCGTGAGAGCGGGGCAATTCAAGCCCTTCAGACGATTTCGCAGCTGCCGGGCAATGTGAACATCTTCCATGAGGGGAATATCAGGAAAGCCGCCTGAAGCATGATAGAGCTCTCGGGAAATCAGCAACCCCTGATCACCATAGGGCAGATCAAACCATCTTGAGCGCAGATTGGCCCAAGTGGCAACAAAACTGGGAAAGAATCCTCTAGCTCTGTATGCGAGTCGAAAATAGCCGGCATAATCCGGGTTTGCGTCGATGTGCTGCATTGCCTCTTCAACCCAGTGATCGGCGAGCTGGGTATCTGAATGAAGAAACAGGAACCAGTCGCCCTTGGCCTTACTGGCACCATAACCGAGTTGCTTCCCTCGTCCCCTTGGCGTTTTGAAACAAACCGCTCCAACGTCCTCGGCAATGGTTTCGACGGAATCGTCGTCCGATGCATCACAAATAATCAGTTCCCTGATAACATTCGCCTGAATCCCTTTGTACAGGGGCATCAATGTCTGGCCAAGACATGCGGCGGAATTGAACGTAGGCATGATGACCGATACGGGAGCAGGCATTCAGCTGGCACCAGCGATCATGCTGCCCTCGATGAATTGTTCAATACTCAAGGCCAATCCGGTATCATCATCAGTTTCAACGATCACACCGCAAAGAGTTGCCTCCTTGTTTGCAGCCGTCATCTTGTCGCCCGAATAACCGTTGGCAAACCGTTCAATCGGAACAGCCGGAGCCATGCCTATAATCGAGTCATAATCGCCGCACATGCCTGCATCCGTAATGTAACCGGTTCCATTGTTCAAGATCCTGGCATCCGAAGTCGGAATGTGGGTGTGAGTGCCGGCAACGAGCGATACACGACCATCCCAAAGCCGTCCGGCAATCATTTTTTCCGATGTGGCCTCGCAGTGAAAGTCGATCACAATGGCATCGACCGACCGTCCTCGACCCATAGGATGCCGGTTGAGCACGTCCTCGACAAATCGTATCGGATTGTCATATGGTTTTTTCATGAAAATCTGACCCAAAGCTGCCATGACCAGAACTCGTTTCGAACGATTCGTGGAAAAAACTCCATACCCTCTTCCTGGCACGCCTCTCCCAAGGTTCAAAGGACGAAGGAGTCTGGGCTGGAGATCAAAATGGCTGAGAAGGTTTCTTTGGTCAAAGGCATGATCTCCCAGAGTCATGCAATCAACGCCAGCACCAATAAGCGCTTCGGCATGCGCGGGTGTAATGCCCCGGCCTTGGGTTGCATTTTCTCCGTTCACGACAACAAAATCAAGGTTCAGTTTCCTCCGAACGCCAGGAAGTTCTGCCTCGACCTTGTCCCGTGCTGAACGGCCAAAAACATCACCTAGAAATAAAATCCTCATAAATGCCTCAATCAATAGTTGTAAAGTGACGAACACCACACTCTGTAACAATGGCATCCAGCTTGTGGTCGGTATCGCTGATCGGAACCACGGCAATTTCCTGCCCGGAAAAGGCCAATCCGACAGCGATGAGTTCGTTGTCGGCTTTCAAGGCGGCAATGGTTCGATCGTAGTATCCACCCCCATATCCCAGACGGTATCCCCTCGAGTCAAAGGCCAGCAATGGAACAATGGCGACATCCGGCACGACCCAGCTCCCCGATTCAGGTACGAGGATATCATGCTCCCCTCGAACCAGACTGGCTCCAAAAGTCCAAGCCTTGAATCGCAACGGGCATTGTTTTGCCGTAACAACGGGAAGACAGAGACTGTAACCTAGGGATCCCAATTCTTCAAGTGCCTTCATCGGACTGATTTCAGAGCGTATGGGTGAAAAGCCTGCAACCATAGAGGATGGCCGGAACGAAACGACAAACCGGCAAAGCGCATCAGCAGCCTGTTCTTCGGTTTCTTGGGAATGGCAAATCTTCCGGATCTGAATGGATTGTCGGCGCTGGCGCTGCTTTTGTGTTGCAATATCTGACACTTGAAGATCCTTGATGCTTAAGACCTGAACTTGTTGTACTTGTAATCTGTCTCAGGCAGGTTCCATTGATTTAGGACCTTTCGCAGAGCATACAAAGACCAGCAGAAAATCAGAGCTTGTACGAATGCAAATGAAGCCAACAATCTCGCGGGGCGAAGAATTGGCCAGAGGAGCAGGAAGACATTTAAGGTCCCGAGGCTTTACCTACCTGGAGGAGTTTGTGCCGGCACCTGGCCTGCGGGTTGACCTCATGGGCATCAACCCGAATGGCAAACTCTGGATAGTTGAGTGCAAGTCTTCACGGGCCGATTACTTGTCGGACAAGAAATGGCGCTGCTATCTGCCCTTTTGTGACCAGTTCTTTTTTGCCGTCGACAAGAATTTTCCTCATGCGATCCTGCCCGACGATACAGGGCTGATAATTGCTGATCCCTACGATGCAGAAATCATCAGGTTCGGCCCCGAACTGACGGTATCTCCAGTTCGAAGAAAGTCTCTGACGATCAAGTTGGCACACAATGCGGCAGACCGGCATGGCCTGCTGAAAGAAAGCCTTCGCAACCGAAATGTTTTTGCCAGACGTTAGTTTTGCTCTGCCCCCTTGCCGTCAGGCACGAGCCCCGGGTATATCTTCCCAGCGGGTTGTGTAGCTGGGACTTAGAAACTCGCGAGCCATCATCCAGGGGCGTTTAGTCCCACTGGTTGCAACACGAAGCGTTTCACGCCCGTAACGCTGATTTATACGATCTAGAGCTTGCATCAGTTCGGCAATCGATTCGTTCAAGTTTCGTTCAAGCAAGGGACTTGGTCTTTGCCTTTCATTGGACAGATCGGTCAGCAAAACGCCGGCCTTTTGGTAAAAATATCCGTCTTTCCAAATCGCATCCAGACATGCCATGGCGGCTTTGACGAGCGTCAGGCTGTCGTTGCATGGATCCAGAAAGGTTCGTGACGCATTGTTCACATAGTGTGCACCCTTGTTAAACGGTGATGTTCGGATAAAGACATGGATGGCGGCGGCATACACTCCTCGGACACGAGCCTTCTCGGCCACTTGGGATGCATAGGTCGCCACCGCCTCCTCAAGATGATGCTTTGACGTTATTCGTCCCTTAAACCCGCGTGAAACCATCAGATGCTGAGCATCCGGCAGGATCTCCTCCATTGGCAAGCAGGATTCGCCACGAAGCTCGCGTACGGTTCTTTCCAATGTGACACCAAACTTCTTCCTTGCAATCGTATAATCAAGGTCAGCAAGATCTTGAGCGGTTCCAATTCCCATCAGACGCAAACGTCTTGCCAGACGACGACCAACACCCCAAACGCCTTCGACTGCCTCTTGCTTGAGACAAAATGAAGGGGTCATAACAAAGACGTTGCCAGCCTCTGACAACTTTTTGCCTTGGCGATTGGCAATCTTGGCCAAGGTTTTTGTTGGTGCGATACCGACCGAAACAGGAATGGACGTCCACTGCTTGACGGTGCGTACGACTTCGTGACCGTAGGCTTCAAGATCGCGGACGCCACGTACATCCAGAAAGGCTTCATCAATGCTATAGACTTCAACCGTTGGAGCCAAACTCTCCAAGCACTCCATGACCCTTTGAGAAAGATCACCGTAAAGGGCGTAATTGCTGCTTCGGACAACGACCCCATCCCGATCCAACTGATCTCGGACTTTGAAATAGGAAGCTCCCAACTGGTACCCAAGCTTTTTGACCTCGTCGGAACGTGCGACAATGCATCCATCATTGTTGGACAAGACCACCACGGGAAGATGCCTCCAGTCCGGACGAAAGGCTCGTTCACAACTGGCATAGAAATTGTTGCAATCAACGAAGCCAAACATCATCGACCGGTTTCAAACCTCTGGATGCTGGCGGTTACAACGCCACGAATTTCCGTTTCCGACGTCACGGCAATGTCGGGGTAATCGGAGTTTTCAGGGCGTAATATCCATCCCTCCTTGCCTTTGACCAAACGCTTGACGGTAAACTCATTATCGACAATGGCCAAAACGATCATGCCATTTTGTGGATCAATGCTGGAATCGACAATCAGGATGGAGCCATCCAATATGCCCGCTTCACGCATGCTGCTTCCTTGCACGCGAACCAAAAAGGTGGCCGCGGGTCGCTGAATCAAAAAATCGTTGAGATCCAGCGCAGTTTCGAGATGATCGTCGGCCGGCGATGGAAACCCGGCCTCAACCAATGATGCATGCAACGGCAAGTCAACGCGTGACCGCTTGTGGACACTTGTCAAATCTATAGTTTCCATCACAGCACCTCCCAAACTCTACGGAGAAGATCATCTCATTTGAGGTTGACCGCCGCGAGCCTAAGTTTGTCAAAATGCTGGTGGCAAGCCCCCCCCCTAGATTGACGAACCCGAAAGCCGGCGAATCAATCGCCACAAGAACTTTTTACCAATCATGCGACCATAAAGCAATTCGGTTGAAAGTGATCTTCGATTTGACTATTTGGTTGTCGTGCCGCCTTAGCTCAGTTGGATAGAGCGCTAGATTGTGGCTCTAGAGGTCACTGGTTCAAATCCAGTAGGCGGTACCATCAGTTCCCTTCGTTCAGTCATCCGTCCTTTCATTGGAGGCTTATATCGTTAACTTGAAAGCCGAACAATTGGAGACATTATTTGGTAGTGTCTCAGTTTGAATATAATTTACGTACTGCTTCCCCACATGATCATGATTTCTATGGTTCAATGATTCAAACTGAGACACTACCCGTTATTTTCGGCCTTTACGGTGTCGAACTTTCAAGACCTCGTCCCTGTCTTGCCGAGCATAGAGCCATACAAGGGCTTGATTCTCCATAACCCTGACACGGCGAGACAGGACCCTATGGTCCGCCGCCCACTACCGCAGCATCACTTGTTACCTGATGCGGACGGGCCGTCGGAGGCCCTCTCTGCCTGTTAGTCTCATCCTTTCTCCTAACATATTAATCGAGCGTGACAGCATAGGTTTCATACCGATGGTAAAACCGTGTGCTGCCGCTCGCCGAACTAGAGCCAGACCTCAGTCATTGCCACCGGCTCCGCGCGGCCCATACGGATCGTGATCATCCCGGGCGGTGGTCTTAACTGGCACCTCAATCCACCATCACAACCCACAGGCATATCGCGGGTTAGGCTCCGTCGACGACTCAGACGGACGCCTTTGAACTTTTGTACCGAATGAAGTGCTGAAGAAAGACAAGCCGCCATTCAGTGCGTCAAAGATTGTGTTCAGACGAGGCTTGTAACTGGCGATTCAGTCCATACACAACGTCAAATCAAATTGGGATGCTTCCCTTGCGTTGCACGGCGACCGATGACACATAAGGCATTACCGAAGACAATCGGAATTGGACCTTCGGACAGCATGTAAATCGTGTGGTCTGCGAGTGTCGGGTCATGCCTGTACCGGCGGGTCCCGGATCAGGGACGTTACAATCCAGTGTGAAGGCCTGGATAGAACGTCGCTACCACATCACGTAACCCAACCCTGCAATATCATCGCTTGCCTGGTTGGGCCGCCGGGTGGAACCGATGCCCAAGACGGCATCGCCACGCACCCGGCGGTCTCTACCCTCCCGATCAGAAGCGAATGGTCAACGCCACCCCGCCTCCGAAGTCGGCGTTATCGCTGCCGGCCGTTGCATAAAAGGCATCCCCCGCCAGCATCATCGTGTCGCTGCCGCCCAGAGACATCGACCCACCCACGCCCACGCGGACCCAGGTTGGCTTGCCCTTCGCCGTGAGCCGGGCATCCCCCGCCATCACTTCAAACTCGGGCGAGAACTCATGCTCCAGATCCAGGGACGCATACAGTCGGCGGTCCGCCTCCGCCGGACCCAGTTCCGCCAGCACCCCGACCCGACCCTGAACGCTCTGCTCCTTGCTCGGAGCAATCCGGCTGGCACCGTCAATCGTGCCTGGCTCGTCAAAGGCGTCCAGGTCCACCGATGACCAGGACAGACCGCCCCGCGGGGTCACGGTCATGTCCCCCAGGCTCATCGGCTGACCGACCTCCACGCCGACCGCCAGACCGAGGCCTCCACCTGTGGGGGTCAGCGCACCGACTGAACTGTTGCTGGACACCATCGTGACGTCAAAGAACCAGGTATAGGCCAGCTGGCCGTCCACATACAGGCCGCTGGCGTCCGTCCAGGTCAGGGACATCCCCAGACCGGCCCCCGTCGCCTCGACGGAACCGCCCCTCTGGACGGTGGTCTTGCCCTGTCGATAGTGGGCGCTCACGCCCATCATCAGACTCGCATCGGTCGCAACATCCCGACCCACTTCCAGATCGGTCTGCTTGACATCCCACGCCAGGGACTGACCCCGAAAACCCCGGGCCGTTGTCGAAGTCTGGGCCATGCGCTCCCCGTCGCGGATTGCCATGCGTACCCAGATGTCCATGCGTGAGCGCGGGACCGCCACGCGCTCGCCCTTGCTGCTCTCCAGCATGACCGTTTCGCCGGTGGTCCGGCGTGGCACCGCCATGCGCGTGCTGTAAGGCGTCAGCTCCACCAGACCCAGAAGCACCGACGGCAGCACCTCATACAGGCGGGACCGATCGCTGTACAGACGCAGGTCCATCGTCGTGTCATCCTCAAACCTGTAGCCCTTACCTTCATCAAGCTTCGTGAGCTGGGCCTTGATCACCTTGTCATATACCCCCGTCGTCTTGCCACGACGATACACAATGCCGTCCTCCTTCAGTTCTGCCACGGTTCCGGATACGGTGCGAGTCTTGAACGTGAGCGCTGACCGGGTACCGGCGGTCACTGCGGTGTTGGCGTTTGTCGCCGGAGTGAGGATATCCCCCTCGACATGACCCACAAGACCCACATCGTCCTCTTCCAGGATAATGGTTACTGGGCCCGCATAGGCGTCCACCTTGATGGCTTCCATGGCACCGGAACGGACATGACCCCACGGACCGACCGTGATCTCGCCGCCCTTGCCGCCGGCCGCTGTCCTTTCGCTTGCTATATGTATGCCGGCATATTTGTTGGTGTGGCTGCTTTTGTACCCGCTGTCTCCCATGACCTCACCGCGGATCTTGATATCGAACGTGCCCGTGCCTTGTGTTGCACCCGAATGCCCACTCTGTTCACGGACGTGATCGTGCTGCCCTTCGCCGTCGTGATCATGATAGCACCCGCTCCGCCGGTATTAAGGACTGCAATCCCGTCATATTCGGCATCAATCATGCCGTTGTGAGTGATCATAATGACACCCGCTCCGGCCGAAGCTTCGATGCCTCTGCCCACGTTGGTCGAAAGTACTGTATTGCCATCACTCTCGAGAACATTGTCTGCGTCAATCACGCTGTCGGCTCCCGTCGTGACCGTGACGCTGCCAGCCGCTCTGCTGTTCAGCAAGAATCCTGTCTTGTCGGCATAAATCTTGCCGTTGTGGGTGATGCTAAGGTTGCCGCTACCGACGGAATTAACTTCAGCAAGCAAACCACCACCAGATGCTCGGATCGTGCTGCCCACCGCCGTCTTGAATGTGATATCACCCGTTCCATACTGCAGGAGATAAGCTCCCGCCTTGGTTGCGACTATGGTGCCGGCCTGAAGATCCACACTTATGGCACCGGTCCGGTTTTGCGGGATGTAAACCCGAATGCCATTCTCGCTTGAGTAGATTGAGCCCCGGCTCACGACAGCAATGTCGCCACTAGAACTACTACCAGGCAGAATTTCGAGGGCACCAGCGTTGTTTGTCACTCCGGTTGCCCGTGAACCCGCACTCGTGCCGATCTGGGCTCCGGTGTCGAGGGTGAATGTCAACCCCTGTGTCAGGCCAGTACACTTGACCTGAGCCGCGACGATGGTGGTGATCGTTACAGTCGGCGGGGTTCCGGCGCCAGCAGGCGTGTTTGTACATGTCCCTTGGGCCGATGCCGAGATGGGAAAGGACATGAGTGCGGCCAGTCCCACACACAGCATCCCAATTGCCGAGAACTGGGAGGCCGATCCGCCATGGGGCCGGGCAGCAAGGTCATCTACCCCCCCCCTCGCGTTGACGGGCAAGCGCAGGCTGTTGCCAGCTCCTGTCCCGAATGGAAAGTCGTTTCATCATGATTCTGAACTCCTGTCTTTGGATGTTGATTCGGATGCGTAATATAACCTTATCCCCACGCAGTTTGCAACATGTTTTTGGGGATCATACCTATCAGTACCATTGTCCCATTGAAATGTGATATCTGGTAAGTGAAACAGAACCAGAGGAAACCGACCAGAAAAGTCATTCCCATGCCTCTGGCTGGTTATCAGCCGTCGAGGGCAGACATAGAAGAATCCTTTAGGCCCAAAGCCAAGATGAACAAGCTCCGGAAAGCATTTTTTCGCCGGTGCATGTGATGACAAGGCTGATGCCTTGGTGCCAAAGTAACAGTGGCGCTAATGGATATAATTCCCTTTGCTTGTCGGATTGCCTTGGCACCCAATCCGTCGGACCATCGGATCTTGATGTTCTGTCACAAATCGGTTGCCTTGCCTCTCAAGTTGACCTATGATTATGCTCCACTGCCCCGTTGAACTGGGAGAACGTTCGATCATGATCACCAAAGTCGATTCTTCTTTTCTGGAGTCTGTCAACCAAAGTTTTGAGCGCGCGGCCGACTTGCTTGATCTTCCGCCTGGACTTAAGGACAAGATCCGTATCTGCAACAGTACGTATATTGTACGCTTTGGCGTCCGACTCAGAGGTCAGATTCAGACTTTCACCGGCTATCGTTCTGTTCATTCCGAGCACATGGAACCCGTGAAGGGCGGCATTCGCTACAGTCTGGCCGTGAATCAGGATGAAGTTGAAGCCCTTGCCGCATTGATGACGTACAAATGTGCCATCGTCGAAACCCCATTTGGTGGATCCAAGGGTGGCTTGTGCATTGATCCAAGCCGATACTCCAAGGAAGAGCTGGAACTCATCACGCGTCGTTTTGCCTACGAACTTATCAAGCGGGACTTGATCAATCCGAGTCAAAATGTACCGGCCCCCGACATGGGAACGGGGGAGGCCGAGATGGCATGGATAGCTGATCAATACAGCCGGATGAATACGACCGATATTAACGCGAGGGCTTGCGTAACGGGAAAGCCGCTCAACACAGGCGGCATTCAAGGTCGCGTTGAAGCGACGGGACGAGGTGTCCAGTTTGCCCTGCAAGAATTTTTCCGTCACTCCGATGATGTGAAGAAGGCCCGACTTGACGGCACCCTCTCTGACAAGAGAGTCATTTTGCACGGCTTTGGCAATGTTGGTTACCATGCCGGATTGTTTTTGGCGAAAGAGGACGGGGCCAAGGTAATTGGCATTGCCAATGTCGATGGTGGCGTGTACTGCCCTGACGGGCTTGATGTTGAGGACGTAAATCAGCACATTAAAGCCGGACAGCCGCTTGAAGACTACGGCAAGGCCAAGTTTGTCGAGAATGGTCAAACCTTGCTTGAAGCCGAATGCGACATACTGATTCCCGCGGCAGTTGAGGGAGTCATCACCACACAGAACGCCAGTCGGATTAAGGCCCCTCTGATAATTGAGGCCGCCAATGGCCCGATAACCGCTGAAGCCGACGCCGAACTTGCCCGACGCGGAATCATCGTCATTCCCGATACATATGCAAATGCCGGGGGCGTAACCGTTTCCTACTTTGAGTGGGTCAAGAATCTCAGTCACATCCGATTTGGTCGCATGCAAAGACGTCAAGAAGAATATAGAAGCCGCCTGCTCGTTGACGAGCTTAATCGCCTGTTTAATGTTTCCAAGTTCCCGTTCCAGTTTCATGAGAATTTCATAGCCCGCTATTTGGAAGGTGCGGGTGAACTGGAACTCGTAAGATCCGGACTGGATGATACGATGCGACTGGCTTATCAGTCGATTAGAGAAATCTGGCACAGTCGAAGCGATGTCCCAGACCTGAGGACGGCGGCTTTTCTTCTTGCCATTGACCGGGTAGCCGCCAGCTATCAAAACAAGGGCTTGTAAATTCAGGCCGCTCAGCTGCTGAGGCTTGATCCCGATTGAAGTCAGCACACCCTTGTCGCAACCTGATGAGTATCCGGCCTGAATGTAGCAAGCCAGAACAAACGCCTTTACAGAAAGACTTCCACGCAGGCGTTCAACTGGTATTGACAGAAAGTTGCTACAGGGAGCATGGCTCCCCGATTCATTCAGGTCAGTTTCTGACGAATGATATCGACCATCACGTTCACTTCTGCCCTGTTGGTGCATCCACCAATACCGACTTTTTTGCCAACACGCCACCACAACCCGTAGTGAACCTTCATGGGCATCGGGCTTTTAAGATATATCAAGGCTCCATTGCTCGGCTTGAAGGACAGAAGACTGTTATCTATTGATTTGACATTACTGACTTCAAACAACAGCTCTCCTGACGATGAAGCGACCCTGTCTTCATAAAGCAAGAGCTCTTCGCGAGTGTTCTGATAGAATTTGAAGCATCCGAACAGGGTTAGCATGGCAAGAACATATACGAACAATACTTCAACCCGACCCCAGTAATTCAGAGTGCCGTAGTAAACCAGCCCCATGCCCCCAATCGCCAGCAGACTGGTGGCCACGACCCGCTTGGCTTGTGGTGGGGTAATGATGGCTTGCGGTTTTTCTTTTTCCATGCTCCGGTATCATCAACGGTATTATGGATTTTTGCTGTATCGGAAGCCAACAAGCCCAGCGTTTCGGGTTGAACCAGCTCCACGACGCACATGAGATTATCCTGACTTCTGCCAAATTTCTACCCGAAAAACAGGTCCATTTCCATTATCTTGTGACCATGTTGGAGGAAGGAAGAACTGAACAATCAACTCGGAAAGAGCGACATCTAAGCCCGGGGCCATAGGGTACACGCGTCGCTTTGGGAAGGAGTGCGCGTCGTCTCTGTCTAATCGTTAGACAGTAGAATGATCAGAAGTCCTGAAGATGACAAGAGAACCGGAGGCGACAATCAAGAAGGACCGTCAACGGGAAAAATCCCTTTCTCAGCAGATGCTGAGACAACTGCCATGCGGACTGTTGTCGCGCCATCGCTCACTCTCATTACTCTTGATTCTATCGGCTGAAGAGGGTCGGTTGCTACGTGCTGCTTCTGTTTTTGAGTGGCGGGCTCCCGCTCACGGAAATGTCAAAGTTTGTCATTGTTCCCTTCTGAACTTGATACGAATTTGCCAACTCTTCATATGCGCAGCCCTTTCGTGAAATCGTAACGTTTCGGCCCCTTAATATTGATGTCCATGCAGGATGGGAGAATCCTGTGCCAACGCGAGATCAGCTAGCCTCAGGGAACTTAATCTCCACTAATTTTGAGGGCTGTTATCAATGCCTTTTGAGGAATCTCGACCCGGCCGAACTGTCGCATCTTCTTCTTTCCGGCTTTCTGCTTTTCCAACAACTTCTTTTTGCGGGTAATATCTCCACCATAGCACTTGGCTGTCACGTCCTTGCGCAGAGCCGCAATCGTTTCACGAGCAACGACCTTGCCTCCAATTGCCGCCTGGATGGGTATCTTGAACAGATGCTGGGGGATCAGTTCCTTCAGTTTTTCGCACATGGCCCGGCCACGTGCTTCCGCACTATCACGGTGCACCATTATTGCCAGTGCATCAACTGGTTCGCCATTGACCAGAATTTGCAGCCGTACCAGATTGTCAGACCGATAGCCGCTGACGGAATAATCAAATGATGCGTAACCGCGTGAAACCGACTTCAGGCGGTCGTAGAAGTCAAACACAACCTCGTTCAGCGGGAGGTCAAACCGAATCATCGCCCTCCTGCCGACAAAGGACAATTCCTGTTGTATGCCCCGCCGGGCATGGCAAAGCGACAGTATCTCCCCGACATGGTCATCCGGCGTCAGAATGGTTGCAATGATCCGGGGTTCCTCGATGCGATCAATCTCCATTGGATCCGGCAAATCGACGGGGTTGTATATCTCAATCATGCCTCCCCTTTTCAGGTAGACGTGAAAGATGACCGACGGGGCTGTTACAATGAGGTCAAGCAAGTACTCACGCTCAAGCCTTTCACGAATAACCTCGAGATGCAGCAATCCCAAAAAGCCGCAGCGAAAGCCGAAGCCCAAGGCCGTCGACACCTCCGATTCACTGAAAAAAGAGGAATCGTTGAGGGATATCTTGTCGATGGCGTCTCTTAGATTGTTGAAGTCGCCTGAATCCATCGGATACAGTCCGCAGTATACAACTGGCTGAGATGGCTTCATTCCCTCTATGGGCTCTACGTCTGCTGCATGCATGTGGGCAATCGTATCTCCGACGATCGTGTCTCTCACACGCTTGATTGATGCCGTCAAAAAGCCGATCTCCCCTGCGCCCAAACACTCTGTGTCAAGCATTTCGGGCCTGAACACGCCGATCCTGTCAACCTGATAAGTCGATTTGGTAGCGATCATTTTAATTCGATCACCCTTGCGCAGTTTCCCATCAAGGATGCGAACCAGAACCACGACCCCAAGAAACGGGTTATACCAACTGTCCACAAGCAGAGCCTTCAAAGGGCCATCGGATTGACCTTCAGGCGGTGGCAAGCGGTGTACTATTGCCTCCAACACCTCTTTGACGCCATCTCCGGTTTTGGCTGATATTTCAATCGCATCATCGGCTTCAAGCCCGATTACATCCTCTATTTGCTGTCTGACTTTTTCCGGCTCAGACGCCGGCAAGTCAATTTTGTTCAATACCGGCACAATCTCATGGTCAGCTTCAATGGCTTGATACACGTTCGCCAAGGTTTGGGCTTCGACGCCCTGCGATGCATCGACAACGAGCAAGGACCCCTCAACAGCACGCATGGATCTTGAAACCTCGTAGGCAAAATCGACGTGCCCTGGGGTGTCAATCAGGTTTAAAATGTACCTTTGCCGGTTGTCGGCCACATATTCCAGGCGGACCGTATTGGCCTTGATGGTTATTCCCCTCTCCCGTTCAATATCCATCGAATCAAGCATTTGGGCTTTCAGCTTCCGCTTGCTAACGGTCCCGGTAATCTCTATCAGGCGGTCGGCAAGGGTGCTCTTTCCATGGTCGATGTGAGCGACTATGGAGAAATTTCTAATTTGAGACGTATCCAAGGGTCCAGACAACCGATTCTGATATTCAATTATGACTCCCTATCAGACCATGCCTAGGACGCACTGCCGCAATACTGCCATCACGACCAGACATGCATTGATGCCACTCGTTCCCGGCCCGTGATCGAACCGCAGAACAGCCAGCACGATCGCGGTCAGACGAACGCAATCGCTGGGTGCTGCCCAGTTTCACGCACTTTCTAGGAGGCAACCTCGGGCTCGGGCGACCGGATGAGCTTGGCAAGTTCCTTCTTGATTTTCAACGCCTTGGGAGACAGGGTTTCATCCTTGGCCGACATCAGGAAACTGTCCAGTCCACCCTTATGGTCGACACTCCTTAATGCCGCGGCGGAAACTCTGAGCCGAACGGCCCTGTCCAATTTGTCTGAAATCAGCGTAGCCATGTTCAAATTGGGCAAAAACCTTCTCTTGGTCTTGTTGTTGGCATGGCTGACATTGTTGCCAACCAAGCCGCGCTTGCCCGTCAATTCACATACCCTGGACATAACCCATCACCTGTACACTTGCCAACAAATCCCAGCATCACGTCAAAGTTCGAATACCTTAGACGCAGGGAATCAATTATCAAGGTGGTCATCAACAGATTTTATCTCAAGGGTCTGTATGATTTTTTGTACGGCCATCAATGGCTCTTCTTGCCCTTCCCGGACTGCCTCTTCAAGAGCGGCTTCCATCTTTTGCAGATTCTGATCCTGACCGAACAGACGGGTCAATTCCTTTTGGAGTTCAGCTTGAAATCTTAACACCTGCTGCTCGCTCCTTGTTTCATCCCAGACACCTTCTGTCCGGCGCCAGTCAACCAGGAAGCAGATATCCTTCCAAGCCGTTTCGATCCCTGTCTGCTTCAAGGCTGATACCAGATTGACCTTGGGATACCCCTTGGGGTCTTTGCCACGCCGCTGGAACAGTTTCAACGCAATCGAATATTCGGAAGCAGTTCTTTTGGCGGCCGGTGCAAGATCATCATCGGCCTTGTTGACCAGGATCAGATCAGCAACCTCCATTATGCCCCGCTTGATGCCCTGAAGCTCGTCACCTCCTTCTGGTGCGATCAGCAAGACAAAAATGTCAGATATATCGGCAACCATATAGTCAGTCTGGCCGACTCCAACCGTTTCGATGATGATAACATCGAAGCCTGCCTTCTCACACACGAAAACCGCTTCCGATGTCCTTGAAGCTATTCCACCGAATTGACGACCGGTTGGCGATGATCGAACATATGCCCTGTCCTGCCTGGCAAGACATTGCATGCGAGTTTTGTCGCCTAGGATTGAGCCCCCGCTTGCCTGCGATGTCGGATCGATGGCAAGAACGGCAACCTTTAAGCCGGCGGAAACAAGAAACATGCCAAAGGCTTCAATAAATGTTGACTTGCCGACTCCCGGAGTCCCGGTTACACTCAGTCGAATTGCCTGGCGGGGGTGCCCCTGCCGCAATGCAGAGAGGAGTTCCAGCGCCATCATCCTGTGATCCGTTCGGTTGCTCTCCACCAGAGTGATCGCTTCGGCAAGCGCCTTTCGTTTACCTTGACACAGGTCGTCAACAAGTTGATTTATGGCACTGTTCGGATTTCGTTTCATCTCACGCACCAAATTTGAAGCAAGGTTCTCGTCCGTCGCAATTTTCCGGGTCCGTTTCGCCATGACAATCAACACGCCTCCCGCCTTCAGGTTCAGTCAGGGGAAACTTCTACCTCTGTTCCTGATCTTGCTGCTTTTGTCAGCTGCAACTGCGTCAGGCCAGGTTCAGAAAGAAACTTACAACTTTAATATCAAGCTTCTCGGACTCCATTTTGGTTACTTCAATGTCGCAGTGAACTCCAACGGTCATAGATACATTGCTCGATCGTTAATGCGGAGCAGCGATTTCATGCAGTTGTTTATGAAACTGAGAATGGAAACCAAGGTCGAAGGCAATATCAAGGGAAAATTGATCGTCCCAAAGGATTATAAACTGGATGCAATTGTCGGAAGCATGGCTTATTCCACGTCATTGGAATTTGAGTCTGGACGGGTCGTCAAGTACTTACGCAACTCTCAAGAAGCAAAGGAAATCGTAGACTCAGATGAAAAAATTCATGGCATTGACTTTCTTTCCTGGTTTTATGCCATTGCACGAGACACACGGGCCAGCGACCTTTGCAATCTCAGATTCAATCTGAAGGACGGAAAGAGAGTTGCGTTGATCACCATCGGGAAACCTGTTCGCCAGAAGTCGGGCAGGATTTCTTGCGACTCAACCTTCAAGATGTCCAAGGGATACACGGCTGAGCAGATGAATAATGATGCCGTAGTCAATTTTCGTCTCACTTATCGGCCGTCCGCCGGTGCAAACGGCATGTATGAACTTGAACGGATCAGGTGCCAAACCTCCCGCGGTCCGATTGTTGCCACAAGACACGATTGATTCCTATCCCCGATGATGTCCCGCTCGGCCGTATCCTCTCGACCGGAAATCGGCGAGTCTGAACCATGATCATTGTGAGGGGACGCGTACCCTGCCATGCAGGTGCTCTCCAAAATCAGAAATCAACTTGGTAAATGTCCGATATCTGTGACAGGAACTCTTTTTTGCCGCCATGGCTTGGATGCCTGATCTGGAAAACGTCATGTTCATGCCTGAATTGCTGCACGGTCCTACCCGCATCCCTGCCTACGCCAATCAGGCGTATTGGATTCAGCATTCGGACGAGCCGCATTAAAATCTCTTCCCCAACTCTTCTCTCATCCGCAGTGTGCGACCGGTTTGTAAACGGTCTTTGGGGTTCATGGGGATGGAAGGGGAAGACATTCCACAGGAAAATGGGCTCATTCAATTGCGTCAAGACCTTCCAGATCACCTTTGCAGTTTGTTCTTCAACGGCCTCTCCGAGGGTAGGGCGGTCGGCAGAAAGGCCCCATCGCTGGACATGATCGGCAAAACGCACGTCGTCGGTCAAAGCCATGCCGGTACGGCGTCCACCCTTGTGCCCTAAATCTCGACCGATCCAGAGCGCTTCAATGTTCACGCCAATTGCAACATCAAGCATGGATTCCAATAGCGCAGCTCGCCTCTCCGGGGCATCAGAGACGTCCCAAGCTTCACACCGATCAAGATACGGGTTGAACACATGCGCAAACCTATGGGACCGAAGCCCTTGAACAAAGTCTGATGCTTTCATGATTTCGTCACCTTTGACGGCGTATATCGTCAACTCGGGGAAAAATGATACCGCTTGGACCATCGCACACAAAGTCCATGCACCTAATCAACCCATGCCGGTATGGCATGTGCCGACGCTGTTCAATCACCTCATACCGAAACGCACCGATATCAGGCCGCCCTGCATCGCTGGTTTCTTTTCTCTGCCTCCTCTCGGGAAAGGGCCACACTTGTTCGAATGCCTCTTTCAACAAACTTCATCAAACCGCGCACTACCCGTTCATTGGGGTCGATGCCCGCACATGCCAGAATTTCTTTTCCATCCCTTGAGCGTGCCCAACGGGCAATCGTCTCGGCACCGTTACCAAATCGTCTGTTATCTGTGATCGCATCGTCAAGGGCAATCAATACAACCGCTGAGAACAGCTTCCTTGACCGTACGCCCTGCTCCTTGTCGTAAGACACCTCATCATAGTTTGCCATCAATAGTTTCCCCCCTCTACCAGTTCTACCTTTTATATTTCAGTCGGAAGTTTATTTTGTATACCACATGAAGTATGTAAATCAAATCATTCTGGATGATGCCTAAAATTAATGGAAATGAAATCAAGCCGGGCAATGTTCTGGAGCACAAAGGTGGATTGTGGTCCACGGTGAAGGTTGAACACGTCAAGCCTGGCAAAGGTGGAGCCTTTGCCCAAGTCGAACTGAGAAATCTTCGAAACGGATCCAAGCTTAATGAACGTTTTCGCTCAGCCGATAAAGTCGAGCGGGTCAGATTGGAGCAAAAGGATTTGCAGTATCTTTACACGGATGACGAGATGCTCGTGCTCATGAACATGGACACCTATGACCAGACCTATGCTTCGGCTTCCATCATGGAAGAACGCCTGCCTTATCTCAAGGAAGGAAGCATGGTCATCGGCGAGTTTTATGAGGATGATATCTTAAAGATCAATCTACCTCCGAAGGTGACATTTACCGTCGTTGAGACTGAACCGGTCGCCCCCGGCCAAACTGTCGCGAACAGCTTTAAACCGGCGCTGCTGGATAACGGGGTTCGTATCATGATTCCCCCGTACATTAAGGAAGGAACGGAAATCATTGTCAACACAGAAACCCTAGAGTACTCCGAAAGGGCCTAGGCCGTTATTGACGGAGGGTTGAAATGATCAATCCCGTGGTTGAAGCCACCGCGTAGATCTTGTGATCCCTGTTGTACAGCTTGCCCTCAGCCACGGCAGTTCGGCGACCGACATGCACGGGATACCCCTCGGCAAATATCTCTCGGTCAATTGGGATAGGACGAATTATGTTGACCTTGTATTCCAGTGTCGTGAATGACTGGTCAGCCGAAAGGTGAGTAATCACCGAACATGCCATTGCACTGTCAAGAACGGCTCCGTACCATCCTCCGTGAACCGTTCCCATTGGATTTGTACTCTCATGACCGGGCGCCCCCGTGAAAATGACCTTTCCCGATTCCACGTGAAACAGCTGAAAATTCAGTGCCTTGCCAATTTCAGGGTTTTGTCCTGCGTCGAGCATGCGTTGAAGAAGCTCAAGTCCGCTTAAGTTGTTCTGATCCATCTCATACGATCCATCGATGCCAATCTGGGTGATATACATACGGCTTTTCATCTGACATTGCATCTTCATTTGTTTTGACAAGGCTTCCAGTTCCAAGACTTGCGCTTATGTTGCCTTGAGCCGTTAACCGTCTTTGTTGAAGCGTGAACTTTGGATCGGTGAAATGTCCTGCAAGCGAAAGTGAAACTGTCCGAATGACCAATGTGAATGCCAATCTCAACATAATGTCGAAAGTCGTGACCACCGTTGGAGACATTCTGCTTAGAGACTTCGAGGAAATCATACGGCTTCAGTCATCCATTGAGGGAACCGAAAAACTCACTCGCAAGGCCCTGACACGAGCACACAACACGCTTGTCTGGGAGTTGAAGAATGCTCGACCCAATTACAGCCTGGCGAGCAACTCAGCAGAGAACATTGCCGGCAAAGATCCGACTCGGAGGTGGACTGTATGCGCCATATCTGGGGCCGATAATTTTGCCCGTGGGAATCCTAATTGGGCAGTTTCAGCTGGACTGGAGCACAAGGGCAGTATCCAAGTCGGAGTCATCTATCAGCCCTGCTTAAACGAGCTTTACAAAGGAGTGAGGGGGAATGGAGCGTATTCGCGCCAGATGAAACTTCGCGTTGCCCCGAGTTCAAAGGTCGGCAACTTTATCCTCGCAGTCGACTTGGACTCCTGTGAGTCTACGGACCATCCACCAGACCTGAAACTGTTCTACAAAGCCTTTCGCTCAATCCGAACGACCGGTTCCGCCAGTTTGGATCTTGTCAATCTCAGTGCCGGCAAAATTGACGGCTACATCGGATTTAGCGACAATGCCATTGAAACCGGCCCGGCCAAACTGCTTTTGACTGAATCCGGTGGGCTGATCACTCCACTGATTGAATCGGCCGACGCAAATGAGCACAAAGGTCTGATAGCGGCCGGTCACCATAAATTTGATGACTTCAAACTGACCGCAACGGAATTGCTCGGTTTATCCCCTCAAGGGAATGACATTCAATGAGGATCAAGAGAGACTTGAGCCCCATCGGCTTCTTGAACCCCCTTCACCCGGTTAAAATAAAGATAGGCTATGCCCCGGTTGCCCGACTGGCTATAAAGAGTGCCTACCGGTTTTCCGTCTGACGTGATCGGGGTTCCTACTGGAACCCTGCCTGAAACGATCACTCTAGCAAGCCCTTTCTGCAAGCTTGTCTTGTGCTTCATTCGGGCCGTCACCTCCTGACCAACGTAACAGCCTTTCTTGAAATCCACCCCATTGAGACGTTCGAATCCCGTTTCAAGAATGAACGTCTTGTTCTGAATCAGTTCTATTCCTGTTTCCGGGATGCAATTCCTGACTCTGATCCCGTCCCAATCTACGGTTTCTTGGGACATGGGCTTGTCTGAATAATGTCGCCAGCCCAACTCATGGCTTCTGGGATCGTCAAAAGCCCCTGCCGGAGAATTGGTCAGCCCCCTACCAACATTTAGGCTTGATTTCTCAATGACCACTTTTGATCTGAGTCGATAAGTCAGCAGGCGCTTAACGAAAGCGTCAACTTGATCCGATTTGATGTCAAGGAGATATACTCTATCGCACCGGAATAAAAAGAAGTCAAACAGATACTTCCCTTGGGGCGTCAATAGTGCCGCGTAAACAAGCTTATTGTCTTCACCCGGAAGATCGTTGGTAATCAAACCTTGGAGAAAAACGGAGTTGTCTGTCCCGGAGATCCGGATTACGGTCCGCTCATCGTGCTTGATCATTGGATGAAGTGTGTTCATGTTCTTGAATTTAATGTTCAATCCCCGACAACCAACCCCAGTTCACTTCCAGTGTTATGTGTAAGACAAAAGATTCCAATTCTGGCGCTGTGTGATTGACTGTTTTCAGTCGTTCCAGCATCTTTGATGCTCGGGAACAGATCTTGACGACACTGCTATCATCAAGTGCCGGGAAAGGCCAGAGACACGTTAAAAGTAAGCTAGACAGTGTCCAGATGCTGGACTACTAAGTGAAAAACATATTGCTAACTGCGTGAGGAAAGGTTACATTACGCATCCGAATCAACATCCAAAGACAGGAGTTCAGAATCATGATGAAACGACTTTCCACTAGGGACAGGAGCCGGCAGCAGCCGGCACCGGTCCGTCAACGCGAGGGGGGGGGTAGATGACATTGCCGCCCGGCCCCATGGCGGATCGGCTTTCAAGTCCTCGGCAATTGGGATGCTGTGTGTGGGGCTGGCCACACTCATGTCCTTTCCCATCTCGGCCTCGGCCCAAGGGACGTGTACAAACACGCCCGCTGGTGCCGGAACCCCGCCGACTGTAACGATCACCACCATCGTCGCGGCTCAGGTCAAGTGCACTGGCCTGACACAGGGGTTGACATTCACCCTCGACACCGGAGCCCAGATCGGCACGAATGCGTTCTCGCGGGCGACCGGAGTGGCAAACAACAATGGTGCCCTCGAAATTCTGCCTGGCAATGATGGCAACATTGCCGTCGTGAGCCGTGGCTCGATCTACTCAAGCGAGAGAGGCATTCGGGTTTATATCCCCGCCGGAAAGAGTGGCAAGATAAATGTTGATCTTCAGGCCAGCACCATAGTCGCAACCAAGACGGCAGTCAGTCTTCTGCAATATGGCACGGGTGATGTCACATTCAAGACTGCGGTGGGCAGCACGATCCAGGCATCCGCGACTGCCATATATGCCGAAATTGAGGGTGGCGGCGGCGGCGACATTACGATCACCCACAACGGCAGGATTGAGGCCGACATGCAAGGATTCTTTCTGCTTAGCTCAGCGGGTGGCGACATCACGGTCACGACGGGAGCCGATAGCGTGATTGACGCGGATAATATTTTCAATAATGCTGGCGGGGTAACCGAGGCTAATCGGGGCATTGCCATCGCCGCGCGTATCAAGGCGAAATCGGGTGGGAATGGTGCCATTGCGATCACTCACAATGGCAAGATTGATGCCGAAGACGCTGGGATTCGAGCCGTGATTGAGGCCGGCGAGGGTGGCATCATGATCACAACGGCAAAGAGCAGTACGATCATGTCCAAATGGGGGCGCGGCGTTGAGGTGGTGCACAACGGTACAGGCAAGTTTGATATCAAAATCCGTGGTAAGGTCATGGCCGACAGCGGGTACAAAAGCAGCCACACCGAAAAATATGCCGGCATACATGTAAGAAGCGAACGGACGAGTGCAGGCGGCATGGGCGGCACGATCACGGTCGGTCCGTGGGGTCATGTCCATTCTGTGTCCAAAGTGGCCATCAAGGTGGATGCCTATGCGGGCACCGCCACCAATCCGGTAACCATCGTCCTGGAAGAGGACGATGTGGGGCTTGTGGGTCATGTCGAGGGCGATATCCTGAACCCGGTGACAACCGCCAACGAAGGGGCCTCCGGAACGAAATCGACACTCGAGTTCAAGACCCGCACCGTATCCGGAACCGAGACAGAACTGAAGGAGGACGATGCCACGAAGGGCATTGTGTATCGCCGTGGCGAGAAAACGGGCGTGTATGACAAGGTGATCAAGGCCCAGCTCAAGACGATTACAGGTAAAGAGGGTTACTGGTTTGAGGATGACACGACGATGGACCTGCGTCTGTACAGCAATCGGTCCCGCCTGTATGAGGTACTGCCGTCGGTGCTTCTGGGTCTGGTGGAGCTGACGCCTTACAGCACGCGCATGGCGGTGCCACGCCGGACCACCGGCGAAACGGTCATGCTGGAGAGCAGCAAGGGCGAGCGCGTGGCGGTGCCGCGTTCACGCATGGACATCTGGGTACGCATGGCAATCCGCGACGGGGAGCGCATGGCCCAGACTTCGACCACGGCCCGGGGTTTTCGGGGCCAGTCCCTGGCGTGGGATGTCAAGCAGACCGATCTGGAAGCGGGTCGGGATGTCGTGACCGATGCGAGTCTGATGATGGGCGTGAGCGCCCACTACCGGCAGGGCAAGGCCACCGTCCGAAGGGGCGGCACTGTCGAGGCCACCGGTGCCGGGATGGGGCTGTCCCTGACCTGGACGGACGACAATGGCCTGTATGTGGACGGCCAGCTGGCCTATACCCGGTTCTTTGATGTCACGATGGTGTCCAGCACCAGCTCCGTGGGCACGATCACCTCCACGGGCGGAGGCAACGGTCTGGCGGTCGGCGTGGAAGTCGGTCAGCCGATGAGCCTGGGGGACATGACCGTGACCCCGCGGGGCGGCCTGTCCTGGTCGTCGGTGGACCTGGACGCCTTTGACGAGCCGGCCACGATTGACGGTGCGAGCCGGATTGCTCCGAGCAAGGAGCAGAGCGTTCAGGGTCGGGTCGGAGTGCTGGCAGAACTGGGTCCGGCGGAGGTGGACAGTCGACTGTATGCGTCCCTGGATCTGGAGCATGAGTTTTCGCCCGAGCTGGCAGTGATGGCGGGGAATGCCCGACTCATGGCGAAGGGCAAGCCGACCTGGGTCCGCGTGGGCGTGGGCGGGTCGATGTCCCTGGGCGGCAGCGACACGATGATGCTGGCGGGGGATGCCTTTTATGCCACGGCCGGTAGCGACAACACCGACTTCGGCGGTGGAGTGGCGTTGACCTTCCGCTTCTGATCGAAAGGTGAAGGTCGCCGGGTGCGAGTGGGTGTCCCTCACGCATCATTCGCACCCGGTGGCTGGTCCGTCGGGGCATTCAGTCATGAAACCCTCGTGGTCACATGCAATCGACATGCTCGCAACGCTTCCATTCGAAGTTAGAACATTCATCCCACTCATATGGAGCTGATCAGCAATAAGGCGGTCACGGTGACACATATCAAGAGGAATTTGAAGCGATAACGAAGGAGCTGGTGAGACCAACGGCAATTGGCCGATGATAACCAGAGGAAAGTGAACTGTGTACATCCAGCAGGATAAATCGGACATGCAGCGGAACCAGAATCTGTCTTGGGCTGCCAGCCAAGTGAACAAAACCGTGAGGCCGAATGGCGCCAATCAGGCGAAGACCAGTTCCAAAACCTTTTCCCCCATCGTCAACAGATTATTGAAGAGGAAAGCATCCGGCAACTCGGTGCTATCAAAGCCGACCAGATATTTGTCCAGCAAGTGAGCGGCAATGTAGTACGAAACAACGGCCGGCATCAGAGCCAGCGGCGAGCCATGTCTGGAACTGATACATGAAGGCGTCAAAAGCGGAAAATACTGTGAAGCCGGGAGATGACGAATTCGACATTGCCACTCGGAAGCGGGGCACACCCGTCGGAGATGCATATGATACACGTCTTCAGGCCAGGCTAACGACTCCAACCGACCTTTTCAGCATGTCACGAAAACTTTTGTCCGGCATTCTCCCCTCTCTGAATCTTTCTATATACATTAGGTTGACGAGAGGTTTTGCATCGCTCCTCATATTCGCTAGCAGCGTCCTCAATCGGAGAAATCAATGGCCGGTCATTCCAAATGGGCAAACATTCAGCATCGCAAGGGTCGGCAAGATGCCACCCGATCGAAATTGTTTTCCAAACTGTCCCGGGAGATCACCGTCGCCGCGAAAATGGGCGACCCGGATCCAGAAAAAAATCCACGCCTAAGGTTGGCGGTACGAGAAGCCAAGAGCAATTCGGTACCCAAGGACGTCATTGAACGTGCGATTGCAAAGGCAACCGGAGGCGATTCAGACGCCTTGGAAGAAGTGCGGTACGAAGGCTATGGCCCGGCCGGTGTTGCCGTGATCGTTGAAACCCTGACTGACAATCGCAATCGAACTGCCGCATCGGTGCGATCAATCTTTGGCAAGTTCGGTGGTAATCTGGCCGAGACGGGAGCGGTAAGTTTCATGTTCGAACGCAAGGGAGAGATTGTCTTCGCTCGCGATACCTGCAACGACAATGAATTGCTTGAGGCCGCCATTGAAGCAGGAGCTGAAGATGTGGAATCCAGCGCTGAGGGACACATAGTGCACACCGCAAACACCGACCTTGCAGCCGTTTCTTCAGAACTGGAAAAAATCTTGGGGGAAGCCAAATCGGCCAAGCTCATTTGGCACCCTAGCATCACAACCGGACTTGATCTGGAACGGGCCCAAAAAGCCATCCGACTAATTGAAGCGCTTGAAAATGATGATGATGTTCAGACGGTTACATCGAACTTTGAAATTCCCGATGAGATCCTGGCTCAACTCTAGCTCTTGACCGGCAACACCCTTCTCAAGTAGAATCTGTTGACGTTACAATCTCCTGACTTCCGTTCCTCTTCCAACTTGGTTGGGATACTCTGGATGATTGTTTGCAGCCTGAACTTTGTTGCTGTATCGACGATTGTCAAAATTATAGGAACCGACGTTCCCGCAAGCCAGTCCGCTTTCTTGCGGTATCTGCTAGGGTTGATGTTCATCATTCCGATGCTTGGCAGCTTTCGGCACGTAAGAGTTGTCAAAAAAGATATGATCGTGTTCGGTTTTCGGGGCCTCTTTCATTCTCTTGGCGTCATGCTTTGGTTTTTTGCCATGACCCAGATTACCATCGCCGAAGTGACTTCCATGAATTATCTCACACCCGTATTTCTCTCGGTGGCGGCGATCCTGTTCTTGGGTGAAGCACTTTCCGTGAGTCGCATGATCGCACTTCTTGTCGCACTGGTCGGCGGTTTTCTCATACTTCGACCTGGTCTTCGTGAAGTCGTCGCCGGACACTGGGCCATGTTTGGGACCGTCAGCTTCTTTACCGTGTCATATCTCATGGCAAAACAGCTGACAGAGCGCTACAGTGCCGAAATCATTGTCGTGATGCTGTCAATCAGCTGCACTGTCTGCCTGCTTCCTGCAGCTCTGCTGGTGTGGAAAAATCCCACTTGGGAGCAGATGTTCTGGCTGTTTCTGGTTGCCTTTTTTGCAACTTTCGCCCACTATTCCATGACACGAGCGTTCAACACGGCACCGATCACCGTCACCCAGCCCTTCAATTTTCTGCAACTGATCTGGGCCACCGTTATTGGTGCCCTCTTCTTCTCCGAGCCCGTTGATCTCTGGGTTCTTCTGGGCGGTGGAACGATCGTCGGATCAATTTCCGTTCTGGCCTGGCACGAGTTCGTCCGCAAAAGACGACCGTCCTGACCGCAATGCCTCTGGCCTCTTTTCTCAAACGGCTTTTTGCCGTTGCGTTTTATCCCTGTGGATGACGTAGAGTGCAAAAACCAAGCTGGACACGACACAAAAAAGCATGATGTAATATAAAGGGTATGGGCCCGATTCAACTGTCAGCAAGGAACCGGCAAGAGCCGAAAGACCCGAACCGATGCCAATCATCATGGCCCCACCAATACCCGATGCCGTCCCGGCTAGATGAGGCCTGACCGATAGCATGCCAGCCGTGGCATTTGGCAAAATCATGCCATTGCCCACCCCCATCGCAATGGCGAAGCCAAAAAAACTGAGCGGATGTGTCGCTCCGGCATAAGTTGCGATGATTGGCCCGATTGGGCCAAACAGTAAAATGATGCAACCGGCAAGAATCATCTTGTTGATCCCGAAGTTCACCGACCATTTGCCCGAAATGAAGTTTCCGCTCATATAGCCAAAGGCCGTGCTGCCAAAGTATGCCCCCAAAACAGATGGGCTGAGATCGAAGATCTCGGAACCCACGAACGGTGCACCTCCCAAATACGAAAAAAACACCCCCGAAGCGAAAGCCGCGACAAGGCAATATCCCCAGAACCGATGTGACCTGAACAGTTCGGGGTACTCTCTGAATTGAACCCATATATTGGGTTTGGTGTTCGGCAAGGTCTCGCCAAGATCATAGTAGCTGATAGCAAAAATGGTGACGCCAAACAGCACCAGAAGAGAGAAACTGGCCTGCCAGCCGAAGATTTCATCCAGTATCCCGCCCATGATCGGAGCAATCATGGGGGCAACGGCCATGCCCATCGTCACATACCCGATGATTGAGGCGGATTCACGGGCCGGATACATGTCTCTTACGATTGCTCGGGACAGAACCATGCCGGTGACAATGACAGCCTGAGCCATCCTGAAGGCCAGAAAAATCTCTACTGTGGGGGCAAGAATACAACCAACCGTTGCGATTATGAACAGGGCTATTCCCCACTGAATGACAATCCGCCGGCCATAATAATCGGAAATCGGGCCGACAATTATCTGGAGCACGGCATTGACCACCAGGTAGAAGGCAACCGAAAGCTGAATGATCCTGTAGTCCGTTTGAAAAAACTCGGTCATGTTTGGCAATGACGGCAGAAAAAGCGTCATTGACAAAGCTGGAAGGGCAGAAAGAATGACGAGTGTTGCAATATGGGGAGGAGTTCGACGGTTCAGAAACTCTGCGTTAGGCTTTCCGTTCACAAGCGGACTTTCGACAGCGGATTGTTCACGGCCGATTTGAAGGAAATTCATCCGGCCGTGATGGAAGTATTGCAATACGTGCGGCTTGGAGCAAATATACTCGTCAGCAATCGAGTTCAAGCACAAGGAATCCTTCTCTGCCCGAGTCGACAAAGAAATCCTTTTGCTTGGGCGCATGGCAAGACGCAAACGATCAAGGATGCATGACACCATTGTACGGGGCGGCGACCCGTTGTTCAGAGTGATTATACCTCTGTTGACGGGGAAAGATTCGTTGATGCGGATTTGGTCAAAAACATGTTTGGCAGAGGCGAATTAGAATGGAAACGATAATTTCCGAATTGAGCAAGAGGAGGGCTGAAGCCAATCTCGGCGGTGGTACGAAGAGAATCCAAACTCAGCATGACAAGGGCAAACTGACCGCTCGGGAGAGAATTGAACTGTTGCTGGACGAAAATTCCTTTGAGGAGCTCGACATGTTTGTCTCGCACCGCTGCAACGACTTCGACATGGGACAGAACAAAATTCCGGGAGACGGTGTTGTTACCGGCTGGGGGACAATCAATGGCCGAATGGTCTATGTATTCAGCCAGGACTTCACCGTGTTTGGTGGCTCTTTGTCAGAGACCCACGCCGCCAAAATCTGCAAGATCATGGACATGGCCATCCAAAATGGAGCACCAGTCATTGGCTTGAATGATTCGGGGGGAGCTCGCATCCAGGAGGGCGTTTCATCCCTCGCCGGCTATGCGGAAGTTTTTCAAAGAAACATTCTGGCTTCCGGCGTCATACCGCAAATCAGCGTCATATTGGGTCCCTGTGCAGGGGGAGCAGTTTATTCCCCGGCCATGACCGACTTCATCTTTATGGTCAAGGATTCTTCCTACATGTTTGTGACAGGTCCAGACGTAGTGAAAACTGTAACCAACGAAATCATTTCGGCCGAGGAACTCGGGGGAGCGGGCACCCATACAACTCGGTCCTCAGTTGCCGATGGTGCATTCAACAATGATGTTGAGGCACTGCATGAAGTGCGACGATTTTTCGACTACCTGCCCTTGAACAACACTTCCAGGCCTCCTGTGCGATCAAGTTTTGACGACCCCAAGCGCGTGGAAATGTCGCTTGACACTCTTGCGCCGGAAAATCCCAATCAGCCCTACGACATGAAGGAGCTGATACACAAGATTGCCGACGAAGGGGAACTTTTTGAGGTCAAGGAGAATTTTGCCAAGAACATCATCACCGGATTCATCCGGCTCGAAGGCTCGACCGTTGGTGTCGTCGGCAACCAACCCATGGTTCTGGCGGGTTGCCTTGACATTGATGGCTCCCGCAAGGCCGCACGATTCGTACGGTTTTGCGATGCCTTTGAGATTCCCATTCTCACGCTGGTCGACGTGCCGGGCTTTCTTCCTGGAACCGCACAGGAATACGGAGGCATAATCGTGCACGGGGCCAAACTCCTCTTTGCCTTCGGTGAAGCAACAGTACCCAAGGTCACCGTAATCACTCGCAAGGCCTATGGTGGTGCCTATGATGTCATGTCGTCAAAACATCTTCGGGGTGATTTCAACTACGCTTGGCCAAGTGCTCAGATTGCCGTCATGGGAGCGAAGGGCGCCGTTGAAATTTTGTACCGCACAGAAATTGATGATCCGGAAAAGGTCCGCAAGCGCACCCAGGAATACGAGGACCGGTTTGCCAATCCTTTCGTTGCAGCCGAAAAGGGTTTTGTCGACGAAATCATCCATCCCCATTCAACTCGCCTCAGGGTCTGTCGTGCCTTTGCCAGTCTGCAAAACAAGAACCTGAAAAACCCGCTCAAGAAGCACGACAACATACCCCTTTGATCATTGACCGAGTCGAATGCAAAACGGGCAGGGCCAACAACTGCGAGCCGACCAATATGCCAATCGCATTGCTGCTTCGGACAAATTGCACCTTGCCGGTCATGAACGCTCTCGAAACCAAATCGGTCCGGCCATGCCGGCAATCAATTCCTTGCAAGACGAAGTGAGGTCAAAAAGTGATTAGCAAAATCCTGATAGCCAACCGAGGCGAAATAGCCTGTCGAGTCATGAAAACCGCAAGGAAGCTAGGCATAGCGACTGTTGCGGTCTATTCTGAAGCCGACAAGAATGCCTTGCATGTCAACCTGGCTGATGAGGCTGTTCCCATCGGCCCGGCACCAGCCAGTCAATCATATTTGGCTATCGAAAACATCATTGCGGCTGTAAAGAGCACGAATTCTCAGGCCGTTCATCCGGGATACGGCTTCCTTTCTGAAAATTCTTCCTTTGTCCAACGCCTTGAACAGGAGGATATCGTCTTCATTGGCCCACCGGCACGGGCAATTGAGTCGATGGGAGACAAGCTTGAATCTAAGAAACTGGCCAAGGCTGCCGGCGTATCAACTGTACCCGGTCACCTCGGCATCATCAATTCGACCGAAGAAGCGCTCGACATAGCCCGGGACATCGGCTATCCGGTCATGATCAAGGCATCGGCCGGAGGCGGTGGAAAGGGAATGCGTGTGGCCTGGAGTGATGGTGAGGTGGCGGAGGGGTTTCGGTCTTCACGCAGTGAGGCGGCAAGTTCGTTTGGCGATGACCGGATCATCATTGAAAAATATGTGGTTGCCCCGCGTCATATCGAAATCCAGGTGCTGGCCGACAAGTTCGGAAACTGTCTCCACCTCAACGAAAGGGAATGTTCCATTCAGCGACGAAACCAGAAGGTCATTGAGGAGGCCCCTTCTCCCTTCCTGGACCCAGGCACAAGAAAGGTCATGGGCGAACAGGCCGTTAACCTTGCCAAGGCGGTGGACTATCACTCGGCTGGAACGGTTGAATTTATCGTGGACAAGGACAAGAACTTCTACTTCCTGGAAATGAACACACGGCTTCAGGTCGAGCATCCAGTTACCGAACTCACGACAAACATCGACATCGTTGAGCAAATGATTCGAGTGGCTAACGACGAAGCGCTCGATATCACGCAGGATCAGGTGCCTATAAATGGATGGGCACTGGAGTCTCGAGTCTATGCCGAAGATCCGCGACGCAACTTCTTGCCGTCAACCGGACGACTGTCCAGGTATAAACCTCCGCAAGAGAACAGTTCACCCGAAAAAGTGGTAAGAAATGATACCGGCGTATACGAGGGTGGAGAAATCAGTGTTCACTACGATCCCATGATCGCCAAACTTTGTACATGGGCGCCAGATCGGGATGGAGCGATTGATGCCATGCAGGAGGCATTGGACTGTTTCGAAATTGCAGGCATCGCAACCAACTTGCCGTTTTTGTCGACAGTTTACGACCACCCTCGGTTTATCGCCGGAAATACAACCACAGCTTTCATTGAGGAAGAATTTCAAGGCGGCTTCAAGGGGAGTGAACTCGGAGCGTCAGTTTTGCACAAGATTGCGGCGTGCGCTGCATTCATGTTCTATTCGCAAGAATCTCGCAATGCCCGAATATCAGGTCGCATGTCAAACCATTCCCGTACGGTTGGTCGGGATTGGATCGTGATCACTGACAAAACCCAAATGCCTGTCGTTCTTGAACCCCATGACTGCTCCTGCAAGGTTGAACTGGTGGATGGTCCAACCTTTGATCTTGAAACCCGCTGGCGTCCCGGGCAAAATTTGGCGACTTTTACCTTCAATCAGCAACCGATTCATCTGAAGGTCAATCCCATTCCTTTTGGTTTTCGCGTTGAATATCGCGGGGCCGAGCTTGACGTGCTTGTCAAAACGAAACGACAGGTCGAGCTTTCGGCAGTCATGAAGGAGATTCAGCCTCCAGACACAACACGATTTCTACTGTGTCCGATGCCCGGTCTAGTCGTTGAAATTCTGGTCAAGGAGGGGGACTCCGTTGAGGAGGGGCAGCCCTTGTGCATCATTGAAGCCATGAAAATGGAGAACGTGCTGAAGGCCACCAGACCGGCAAGGATCAGTTCAATCAAGGTGGCTACGGGAGATTCTCTCGTGGTCGATCAGACGATAATGGAATTTGATTGAAGAATTGAATAGCTGATCTACCTGGACCTGAGCTCCTGCTGTCGAATGGGAAGCTTGTCAATGGCCCGGCTTATCTCACGAAGGTTCCAAGGGGTCGGCTTGCGCAAAAATATTCGGCCATCCTTTCCGATCGCAACGAGTGCGAACCCAAGGGGTCTAAACTCCTTCCGAATCTTGCTTTCGACCGTCGGGTCCGAGTCGATCATGACGATAACATCCCTTTCTGCCAAGACTGCCGCATCCTCCTCAAGCAAATTCAGCTGCTCAATGTAATTCGGATTAAAGGGGGAGTCGGAAAAGACAATAATCACACGGTTGGCCCAGTGATAGTCTTCGATGTCCAGTTCTCGATTGACCTCAAGCGACAAGTCAATCGTCAAAATTTCCTCAGCGGTCCGTTCCTGAGCAGCCATCATTCCGGGCATCATACCCAGAAGAGCGCACGCCAGCAGGTTCAGGACAATTGTCATGGGGCTAAGCGTCAAACCTGGACACCTCGCCTTGGCACTCGACACGAAGCATATCCGGATACATGTAATAGGTAAAGACACAGCATGGCTAAAATGTTCACCGAACAACAATTAGGTCTTTGTTTGGAACGAACCATCATTTCAATACATCAAAAATAGTTGTAATGGTGGTTTTGGTAAGGCACGGCAGTCGATTTGCAGGTAAATGAATGCGGAACACGATTGAACAATGGCAAGCCAGAGCCCTGAAGGAACTCAGAGGCAAGGGTCTGGAAGACATTACCCGGTCCACCCTTGAAGGGATTGCAATCAAGCCACTCTACACCTCAGAAGATTTGGAGTCCAATCCCTACCTCGATTCGCTCCCCGGTTTTGAACCTTTTGCCAGAGGCCCAAAGGCGACCATGTATGCGGGCCGCCCATGGACCATTCGGCAATATGCGGGATTTTCGACTGCCGAAGAGTCCAACAAGTTCTATCATCAGGCACTGGCAGGCGGTCAGCAGGGAATCTCGGTCGCTTTTGACCTTGCCACTCATCGCGGCTATGACAGTGATCACCCACGGGTTGTCGGGGATGTTGGCAAAGCGGGAGTGGCCATCGATTCTGTCGAAGACATGAAAGTCCTTTTTCGGGGTATCCCGCTAGACAAGGTTTCCGTATCCATGACCATGAATGGCGCTGTCATACCTGTCTTGGCCAGTTTCATAGTTGCCGCTGAGGAACAGGGAGTCAAACGGCGCTTGCTTTCAGGAACCATCCAGAACGACATTCTCAAGGAATTCATGGTTCGCAACACCTACATCTATCCGCCCGAACCATCCATGCGCATCGTCAGCGACATCATCGAACTGGCCAGCAACGAGATGCCTAAATTCAACTCGATTTCGATTTCGGGTTATCACATGCAAGAAGCCGGTGCCAGCATCGTTCAGGAACTGGCCTATACGCTAGCGGATGGACGGGAATATGTCCGTGCCGCTCTTGAGCGCGGTCTTGACATTGACGAGTTTGCCGGACGGTTGTCTTTCTTTTTTGGGATTGGCATGAACTTTTTCATGGAGATTGCCAAACTTAGGGCCGCCCGAATCCTCTGGCATCGCATAATCTCCGAATTCAGCCCTAGGAACGAACGTTCCAAGATGCTCAGAACTCACTGCCAGACAAGCGGCGTCAGTCTGCAGGCTCAGGATCCTTACAACAACGTGGTACGAACGGCCTACGAGGCCTTGGCCGCTGTTCTTGGCGGAACCCAGTCTCTACATACCAATGCTCTGGATGAAGCCATTGCCCTTCCCACCGAATTTTCAGCCCGAATCGCACGCAATACTCAACTGATACTGCTTGAAGAGATGGGCATTACGGATACCGTTGACCCGCTCGCCGGCTCTTATTTTGTCGAGACCTTGACCAAGGAGGTCACCGATCAGGCCTGGGAGTTGATCGAGGAGGTTGAAGACCATGGTGGCATGGTCAAGGCCATTGCGACTGGCTTGCCCAAACTGAGAATTGAAGAAACTGCCGCTCGTCGCCAGGCGATGATTGATACCGGAGAAGAGGTCATTGTCGGGGTCAATAAGTTCAGGCCGCAGGTCGAAGAGGATCTGGATGTTCGTTCCATCGAAAATCACAAGGTTCGGCAGGAACAAATCGAGAAGCTGGCCACCATCAAGGCCAATCGTGACCAGAAGCGATGCGAAGTTGCACTTCAAAATCTTGAAGCGGCTGCCTTGTCAGACGGCAATCTGCTTGCAGTTGCCATTGATGCGGCCCGAGTACGGGCAACCGTCGGAGAAATCTCGCTGGCTCTTGAAAATGCGTTCGGGCGGCATTTTGCCAATCCGAGCACCTTGAGTGGCGTCTACGGCAACGCTGTCGAGGGCGACCCAGAGTTTGACGCTGTCAAGAAGGAGGTTGACCTGTTTGCCCAAAGTCAAGGTCGAAGACCGCGTATCCTGATTACCAAAATGGGCCAGGACGGACATGATCGGGGGGCTCGTGTCATTGCAACGGCTTTCGCTGACATTGGCTTTGACGTCGATATCGGACCCTTGTTTCAAACACCTGCCGAGGTCGCTCGTGATGCTATCGACAATGATGTTCACGTGGTTGGCATCAGCACTCAGGCCGCGGGGCACACCACTTTGGCACCGCAACTGGTTGAGGCTCTGCGTGAAGAAGGGGCCGAAGACAAAATCGTCATCTGCGGGGGCGTCATTCCAAAGCAGGATCACGACCATCTCTACAATGCCGGTGTCAAGGCAATTTTTGGCCCCGGAACCAAAATATCGGTTGCCGCAAAGACTGTGCTTGATCTGCTGAACTCAAAGAGCGATTTGACTTAATTGGTGCTCTTTCATCTGCTCATAGGCCTGAAAAGCACCAGACCAACACGGTTTTTCACCAGCTTAAGGCTGGTTGCGTTCCAGCGGCTCCCTTTCCTTGGCCCTCGCAACCAATTTTTCCTTTATCTCATCGTAGGATATGGTTTGAACGTAGTAATTGTCCCTATGATACTGGTAGTTCTTGCCGTGAATATGAAACTGGCCTTCTCCCTCGTTTCCGCGATGTTGCTTTTCTGAATATCCCAAATTCTTATCCGAACTGATTTGCCCCTTTTCCAATTTGAACACCTCTATGTTATCCGAGAAAAACAGCAAGTAGTATGGAGTATCAAACGGTTCGATTTCTATCTGCTGGATGTTGCAATCAAAGTCGACTTTCGTTGCCTGGCTTTGTTCAAGCAACCTGTTGCGGTTGGAGTTGTTAACAATCAAGTCGTATAGATTGTCCAGATCAAACTTTAACTTCTGCCTTCTGAAAACTCTGGATGACTTGACTTCGATCTTTTGTCCTCCCTTTGGATCAAATAGATCATGATCGAGTTGCATACTGTCCTGATAGTCTCTCAATAATTGAACAATCAATTCGACGACCCTTCCAAATTGCCGAGTATGTAAATTGATTATTCCGTCTCTAAACGAATAGTCCGTCATTTGGACGCAACCGGTTTAGACTGAGTTCGAAGTATTGCTTCTGGTTTTCAAATCCAATGCAGTGTCGGCCAAGTAGCTGGCACGAAACGGCCGTGGTACCACTTCCCAGAAAAGGATCCAGGATCAGGTCATTCTGATTTGAAAACACCTCCACGATTCTGTTCATCAGGCAAACTGGTTTTTGTGTCGGGTGGGCAACTTTCTCTTTGCTCCACGGCACCAATGGCGGTATGTCTGTCCATACATTGGAAAGGGCCCGATATTCTGTTCCGTTCTTGAGCCCCATCCCACCAGTTTTCTTTCTAATCGTCGATTCAACCTTGTTGAAAGTATGCCTCTTTTCGTCCAGTACGTACCAAAGTATGTCCTCCCGTGTAGAGACCATGTTTGTTTTGGCCCCCCCCCGACCTTTTATTCGGTCATATATGATCCAGTTTTTCAGCGTGAAAAAATTGTCTAGCACCCTTTTTGTTTCGGCCACGTATGACCATCCTTGGAAAACGACCAGATTACCGCTTGGCTTGAGAACCCGCCTGAATTCACAAGCCAGTTCGGGCCAATGGACTTTACCGGGTTTATCCCAGTCATTCTTTTCAAAATTTATTCCATATGGCGGATCCGTGGTAATCAAATCAATTGATTGATCGCCAAGGCCCTTGATTAACTGACAAGAATCTCCGAGATAGAGTTCTATATTGGAATGGCCGTTGATCGATACCCTCATTCAATCTCGTTCCAAGCTACAAGCACTTCAGTCCATCAGTCCAAGCTGTATCGGTTCGATGGATCTCCTTTTACAGGAATTACTGTGGATATGATACGCACTATTTATGTGCATCGTGGCCGTTCCACTTGAAAGTTTTTCAATTTGATAAATCACCTGACCGTTACGCGTCTCGAAGCATTGCGCCGCTTTAAGACTATCTCTATAAGTCTCTGTCACAACAGCACTACTGCCGCCAGGCCCAGAAAGGCCAGGAATCCGACCACGTCAGTCAGTGTCGTGACAAAGACGCTGGAGGCAATTGCCGGATCTATGTTTGCCTTCTTTAGTCCTAGGGGCACAAGTATGCCAGAAAGCCCGGCGACCAGCATGGTGATGATCATGGCAACGGCCAGAATCACTCCAAGAAGCTGACTGCCGTACCACACAAACCCGACAACGCCGATAATCACGGCAAAGATCAGCCCATTGATGATCCCCACAAGACCTTCCCTCCTGATGACGCGCAGGGAGTTGGAATCGGTGATATCCTTGGTGGCAATGCCCCTGACGGCAACGGTCAGGGATTGCGTTCCCGCATTGCCACCCATGGAGACGACAATGGGCATCAGGACTGCCAACGCGACAATCGCTTCTATGGTCTCCGAAAAGCGGAAAATGACTATTGATCCCAGTATAGCCGTGACGAGATTGACGATAAGCCAAGGAAATCTTTGCGTGGCAATGCCCCAGACCCGATCGGTCAAGCTTTCATCGCTGACCCCGCCGAGCCGGAGCAAGTCTTCCTCGGCCTCTTCATCGAGAACGCTCATGGCATCGTCAATCGTGATGACCCCGACAAGCTTGCCGTGAGAGTTCGTAACCGGCGCCGAAATCAAGTGGTACTGATTGAATGAATAAGCGACATCATGCTGATCTTGATTATCGGGAATGGTGCGGAAATTTTCATCCAATATACTGTTGATCTTCACGTCCCGATGCGATGCCAATAGTCGCCCCAGAGCGGCTTGACCGACGGGTACCATTGCTGGATTCACGACGATGACATGGTAAAAGTCGCCCGGCAAGTTTTCCGATCGTCTGATATGGTCGATCGTCTGCCCAACCTGCCAGTCTTCCGGAACCATCACCATTCGGCGGTGCATCAACCGGCCCGCCGTGTCCTCAGGATAGCTGAAGGCCATCTGGACTGCGGCACGATCAGGTTCCTTCAAGGCTTCGATGACGCGGCCTTTCCGTTCAGGTTCCAGATCTTCAACGATGTCGACAATTGCATCGGACTCCAGATCACCGACGGAACTGGCAATTTTCTGGGGATGCAGGAGGGCCACAACTTCATCCCTGATTTTTTCGTCAAGTTCCGCAATGACGTCAAAGTCAAAGTCCAGACCCCATAGAGCAACGAGTGCAGCCCGCTCTTCCGCCTCAATCTGTTCCAGCAGGTCGGCCACATCGGCCTCGTGAAGTTCGCCAATCAGCGCATGCAGACGATCCTTTTTGCCCTTCTTGATGACATTCCGAACCTCCGACACAAACTCCGAACTTAAACCTAGGGAGGAATCTTGATCCGTGTATATTTCCAGCATTGCGAACTCCCTCTGTTCGATGGCGATCGACCGTGTTCCTGCAACGAGGACATTCAATTCGCCTTTTGTAATTGACGCATGTTTGGAGTAAGGACTAACTCACCCTTGTCAGGCACGATAATACAATTTCGCCATGATCGAAGCAAAACTATTGATCGGACAAACCTTGTCGTTTGTTGCCGACCCTTTTTTCGTCTCACCGGATGAAGCCACTCGTTTCAATACCTCTGGAGCTGTGCTGATCCAGAACGGAAAGATTGCCGACTTGGGCAACAGGTCAGATCTGACAACCCGGTATCCGAAAATCGAAACTCTCGACTATTCGGACTACCTTCTGACTGCCGGTCTTATCGACGCACATTGCCATTATCCACAGACCGCCATAATCGCCAGCTGGGGTGCTCGCCTTATTGAGTGGCTGTCAAAATTCACCTTTCCCGAAGAGCAGAAATTCAATGATGCCAGCTATGCCTCAGCGGTCGCTCGATTTTTTCTGGATACGTTGCTGGCAAATGGCACGACAACCGCCTGTTCATTTTGCACGATTCATCCAGAAAGTGCTGATGCCCTGTTTGTTGAAGCGCAAAAGCGCAACATGCGTCTGGCAGCAGGCAAGACATGCATGGATCGGAATGCTCCGCCGAGCTTGTGCGATGACGTCCGCTCAAGTTATGACGCCAGTCGAGCACTCATCAGAAAATGGCACAATTCGGGTCGACTGCATTACGTCATTACGCCACGCTTTGCCCCAACTTCAACTCCTGAACAGCTCCAAGCCTTGGGATCTCTCTGGCATGAGCATCCGGAATGCATGATGCAAACGCATCTGTCGGAACAGGTGGAAGAGATCCGATGGGTCAGGCAGCTCTTTCCACAAGCCAAGGACTACCTTGATGTTTATGAGCAGGCTGGCCTGCTGGGTCCTGGCGGGCTTTACGGCCATGCAGTCCATCTGGAGCGGAGGGAACGAGACCGCCTCCGAGAGGTCGGCGGGCGGCTCATACATTGTCCGACTTCAAACGCCTTCATCGGTTCGGGACTGTTCCGGACACATGAGCGTATCGCCGAAGGTCAGGTTGTGGGTCTGGCATCCGACGTTGGTGGTGGGTCGTCCTTTTCAATGTTTCGGGTCATGGCCAGCGCTTATGAAACAAGTCAGTTGACCGGCATGCCCCTGCACCCTTCACAGCTCTTTTGGCTGGCCACGGCTGGCAACGCCATTGCCTTGCACATGGAAAATGATGTTGGCAATCTCCAGATTGGCAACGAGGCCGACATCATTGCCATTGACTTGCGTTCAACCCCGCTCATTGCCAACCGACACAGGCAAGCGAACAGTTTCTGGGATTCACTCTTTCCGACAATCATGATGGGAGACGACCGCGCCATCAAGGATGTCTGGATAGCCGGAAACAAGATCGTCGAACTTTCCTGCTGATGGCTTATTTTGTCCCGTACAGACGGTCTCCCGCATCCCCGAGTCCGGGAAGTATGTAGCCCAGTTCGTTGAGACTTTCGTCAAGGGCGGCCGTCGTTATGGGAACATCCGGATGCTCTCGAGTCATGACTTCAACACCCTCCGGAGCCGCCACTAGGCAGACAAAGCTCAAATTGTTTGCCCCGGCCTGTTTAAGTCTGGAAATGGCAAAGGCTGCCGAATTGCCCGTGGCCAGCATGGGGTCAAGGACTATGACAAGCCGATTCGCCAAATCGTCCGGAACCTTGAAGTAATACTCAACCGGCTGCAGCGTTTCTTCATTTCGATACAGCCCCACATATCCAACGCGGGCAGAGGGCACCAATTCCAGAACCCCCTCCAAAAGCCCGTTGCCAGCCCTTAGAATCGATATAAGCGCCAACTTCTTCCCCAGCAAGGTCGGCGCCTCCATTTCCACCAGAGGCGTCTCGACAGTCTTGGTGTCAAGGGGTAGATGACGAGTTATCTCGTAAGCCAACAACATCGAAATTTCCCTCAACAGACGTCGGAACTCGCCTGAGGCCGTTTCTTTCCGACGCATCAGGGTCAGCTTGTGCTGTACCAGAGGGTGCTTGACAACAGTGAGACCGGAATTCACCCTTACCTCCAATTTAACGACATGTCTTCTACTTAAAGCGAAACGGACCGCTCGCTTTGGGGATAGCCGATCAGCTTCAGCCTTTCGGCGATTTCATCCAAAATTACTGGATCATCTATGGTCGCCGGGACCTTGAAATCCTCGCCGTTGGCGATCTTGACCATGATCGCCCGAAGAATTTTCCCCGAACGCGTTTTCGGCAGCCTGTCCACGACAACGGCCAACTTAAAAGCCGCGACCGGACCGATTTTGTCCCTGACCAGCTTGATGCACTCGGGAACGACGCCATCGGCATTGGCTTCCGCCCCCGCGTTAAGGCAGATAAATCCAACGGGCAACTGCCCTTTCAACTCGTCGGCTACACCCACAACCGCACACTCGGCAACATCCGGATGACCGGCAATGGCTTCTTCGAGAGCACCGGTCGAAAGCCGATGTCCGGCAACATTGATGACATCGTCGGTCCGAGCCATGACGAAAATGTAGCCATCGTTATCGATGAAGCCCGCATCGCCCGTGTTGTAATATCCGGGATACTGATCAAGATAACCGCTCTTGTATCTGCTGTCAGCGTTCCATAGTGTTGGCAGAGTGCCGGGAGGGAGCGGCAGCTTGATTGCAATGGAACCCAATTGGCCCTTCGGCCTTTCGTGGCCGGCTTCATCCAGAATTCGAACGTCATATCCGGGCATCGGCACGTAGGAAGAGCCATACCGCACCGACAATCGTTCAATGCCGATCGGGTTGCCGGATATCACCCATCCCGTCTCCGTTTGCCACCAATGATCAATGACCGGAACTTCAAGATGTCTCTCGGCCCAGATAATTGTATCTGGATCCGCTCTCTCTCCCGCCAGGAACAGGGTTCTGAAATTGGCCATATCGTACTCTTCCAGCAACTTGGCTTCAGGGTCGGCTCGCTTTATTGCACGAAACGCCGTGGGAGCCGTAAACAGGGTTGTGATATTGTGCTCGGCAATAACCCGCCAGAAGGCTCCAGCATCGGGAGTTCCAACGGGTTTTCCCTCATACACGACCGTAGTATTGCCATGGATGAGCGGTGCGTAGCAGATGTAGGAGTGCCCCACAACCCAACCGACATCGGAGGCGGCCCAGAATACTTCCCCCGGACTGACTCCGTAGAAGTTTTCCATTGTCCAGTTCAACGCGACCAGATGACCGGCATTGGGTCGTACGACGCCCTTGGGTTGTCCGGTCGTGCCAGAAGTGTAAAGGATGTAGAGGGGGTGATTCCCCGGTACTGGCACACATCCTTTTGGACGAGCATTCGACATTGCTTCAGCCCACTCGATATCCCGCTTCTGATCAAGAACTGCCGGCGATTGTTCACGCTGATATACGAGGCATTTTTGCGGTTTGTGGGCGGCAATGTCGATTGCTGCATCCAGCAAGGGCTTATAGTTCACAATCCGGTTGGGTTCAATGCCGCATGAGGCCGCTATTATGCACTTGGGTCTTGCGTCGTCAATACGAACAGCAAGTTCCTTGGAAGCAAATCCTCCAAAGACAACCGAATGAATCGCACCGATTCGACTGCATGCCAACATAGAGACCAGAGCTTCAGTAATCATGGGCATGTAGATGATGACGCGATCCCCCATCTGTATACCCATGTCGTTGAGAACCCCGGCCAATCTGGAAACCTCATCCAGCAACTGGCTGTAGGTTGTCTTTGATTGCGTTCCCGTTACCGGACTGTCATGGATTATGGCAATCTGGCTGCCTCGCCCGGCTCTAACATGTCGGTCGACGGCATTCCAGCAGGTATTGACAAGAGAATCGTCAAACCAGCTGTAAAACGGCATTTTGTCATCGAATAATCCCTTGGACGGCTTTTGGTCCCACTCCAGGGCGTCCGCCTGCTTTAGCCAAAATGACTCCGGGTCTGACTTCCAGCTGGCATAAGTTTCACCATAACTCATCAATCAACCTGCCTATCATTTGCGCTTAGTATTGTGCGCTGTTCCTGATCTCATTTCCCAAGCCGTGAGCACCGCGCCTTGCATCTAATACGTCCATGCATCCACTTTGTCAAATTGCCAACAGTGATCGGCATTGCCGGACTGCGTTGCCCGAAGCGCAGAGGGTGGGGTGATGCATCCGACCGACTCTCGATGGTCCGCAAACTTCTTCGTGTCTTGCAAGCGTCCATTTCGGCATGACGGTCGCTGGTCATCAATTGATCCATCACGAAAATAACCGCTGGGGCGGATGCGGATCAAGTTTCTTGAGGCACAAATCCCGCGACAATCGGAACCGTCTCTGCCTACGACACCTCTTTCCAGGCGTTTAAAGTGCCCACCACAAGCTCCAGCGCACTTGCTGTATGTGCCCAGATATTCCTTGCTTTGGGGTCGGTGAGCCGTGAACTTTTCTTGCTATTGCATCCTGAGGATGTAGTTTCTTCTGGACTTGATGTAGATTATGTTGTCTTTTCCCACATTAATAACCCGCCCCCCATTGAAACTGTCGCCCGCCTTGAGCTTCCGTATTTTTTGATTCGGATACAGGATGAGGGCTCGCCGGTCTTCAGGAGGTCCGACAACACCAATCAGATTGATCGCCTTCAGATCAAGAGTTGCCTCTTCAAGGGCATATTTGATAACTACCTCCGGTTTCTTTCTGTCGTCATTCTTCTCCGGCACCAGCTCATACGCCTTGGGACGGGCAACAGGCGCATCGTGGAGATATTGACTGCTACTTAGCGGCAATGGTCTTGGGGCCAGATCGCTGAATTCAGACATATCGCAAACGTCAATCTTGTCGAGGCAAACTTCGAGCGCTTGCCTTTTGACTTCTTTTTGAACGCCTCACTATACCGTGATGGCTCAAAGTTATCCATCCCAATGTGACAATCAGGTCGTTCGTCGGGTACTTGCAGTGCACAATTCAGGCTTTCGGGTTAAATTTCTTGGATATTGTATCATCAGGGCTGCACGATAAGTGAGCGATTCATGTTCCCAGGCTGGATTTGGGCAGTTTGGCAACGGGCATATGCAGCAATTCCGGATCAAGAAACTTTCTGTGACTTTCTGTCGGTGAATCCCACCCCAAAGAATCAGTCCAGAAAATCGGAATCCAGCCTGGCGATTTCGAATTCGATGCGGCAATGACCGCCTGGGAAACAAATCCGTGCTCTGTGGCAAACAGAAGTGCTTCTTCAATCATGGGTCGGGGCATGGCGGCAATGCTGATCCTATCCTCTTTAACGAGCCAGTCCGCAACATGATCCTGGGCTGAGTTCGCAGTCAGATCGGCGACATGTGACCTGACCTTGCGCTTGAGGATGAACCTGTTCCTGGCTCTGGACGCAAGCTGGGAAAACTGAACTTCGCCTCGTGGCATAACCAGCAGAGCAGCCAGATCTGCGGCTCCAAGCTGAATGACATTGGTCTTCAACTTTTTCATCTTGATTGGCAAATTGGGTTCGTTCAGGTGCACCGAATCGATTTGAAACCAGACTCCTGTCGATGTTCGACGAAAAAGGTGAACCAAAGGAGGCGTAAACTTGAGTGATGTCTCAGGAATCAGCATTTGGTGTCATTTCAGGTTCAGGTCGGCATCCATCCAGGCCCGGAACGACCAGCCTCCGGACTCGTCATCGAATGCAATTGACGGCAACCGTACAACTCGTATCAGTGGAAGCAATGTCAAGATTGGCAATTGATTCTGTTATTGTTAGATATCTCGTACCAATTGCCGACGTCATCGCAAGGCAAAAATACTTCAGCCATAGGCTCCGACTGAAGCATGCGTATCCATGATCTTGATTGCGATGTTTCGGTGATGTCTTGCTTCTATGCATAAAGAATTGAATTTTTAGGGAAGGTCACATGTCCATTGAGAACGTCATCATCCGATTGGGAGAATGTCTGGGAAACCGCTTTACGACAGCTCAAGCAATCTTGGACCACCACAGCAAGGATGAATCCTACTTGCCTGATACAAGACCGGATGGAGTGGCATTCCCGAAGGACAAGGCCGATGTCGTCGCGATCGTGCAAATATGTGCGGAAGAAAACTGCCCGATTATCCCTTGGGGCGTCGGAACCTCACTTGAAGGCCATGCTCTGCCCCTGAAAGGAGGGATTACCGTTGACTTCGCCAACATGAACGGGGTGCTCAAGGTGAATTCGGACGATCTCAATGTCGTTGTGCAACCCGGCATAACTCGGGAGGAACTCAATCATGCATTGCGCAATACCGGCCTTTTTTTTCCGATTGATCCCGGAGCCAATGCGACATTGGGAGGCATGGTCTCGACCCGGGCTTCGGGAACGACAGCTGTCCGGTACGGCACCATGAAGGACAACGTTCAGGCTCTGGAAGTCGTTTTGTCCGATGGACAAGTCATTCGTACCGGCAGTCAGGCCAAGAAAAGCGCCGCAGGATACGACCTGACATCACTTTTTGTTGGTTCGGAAGGTACCCTTGGCCTGATTACCGAAATCACTCTGAAGTTAAGCGGCCAGCCAGAAGAAATCGCGGCCGCGACCTGCGCTTTTGACGATATCGAAACCGCTGTCAAGGCCGTTATGCTGATCATTCAGATGGGAATTCCCATCGCGCGAGTGGAACTGCTCGATCAGGCGATGATCAGAGGTCTTAATCGCTGGGAACAATCCCTTGACCTACCCGAAATCCCACACCTGTTCCTGGAGTTTCACGGTTCCAGAGCACACGTGACAGAACAGGCCGAATCAACTGGGGAGATTATTGCCGACTGCGGCGGAAGCGACTTCAAATGGGCCACCAAGGTTGAGGAGCGAAACCTTCTGTGGCGGGCCCGGCATAATTCCTATTACGCGGCCAAAGCGCTTCGTCCGGGTTGCAAGGTTCTCACCACCGACTCGTGTGTCCCCATCTCCAGACTGGCTGAGGCCATTACCGAAACGGCCAAGGAAGTGGCGATGAGTCCTCTGGAAGGGCCCATAGTTGGCCACGTAGGTGATGGCAACTTTCATGTGGCTCTCTTGCTTGATCCAGCCTCAAAAGAAGAACTGCAGGTGGCAAAGGGCATTGCGTCCAGTATCAACCGGCGAAGTCTACGTCTCGGAGGCACCATAACAGGAGAGCACGGCATTGGAGCCGGGAAAATGAGCTACATGCCCCTCGAACATGCTACTGCCTGGGGCGTAATGGGGCGGATCAAGCGAACATTCGACCCGAATAACATCCTGAATCCCGGCAAGGTTGTTCAGGTGAACTGACGCCTTCGACACCGCAAGGACCGCCCCTGTCGAACGAGTGGCCAAATCAACGCCATGAAATGTCGGGAGGTGGTGATGTGCCAACCGCTGACGCGACTGGCACCAATTTCATCTGAACGGTCAACTGTGTGCCTTGGCCAAAGCCTGATCCAAATCCACAATCAGATCATCCGGATCTTCTATGCCAATGGACAGGCGCACCACATTCGGAACGGCTCCGGCCGCCTCTTGCTGCTCAGGTGTGAGCTGCCGATGCGTTGTTGAAGCCGAGTGAATGACCAGCGACCGAGCATCGCCAAGATTGGCAACGTGGCTGAACAACTCCAAACTGTCGACCAGTTTTACGCATGCATCATAACCACCTTTGAGAGCGAAGGTAAACAGGGAACCGGCACCGTTAGGACAGTACTTTTTCGCCCTGCTCTTGTAGGGTGATGAAGCCAGTCCAGCGTAGGTTACATAATCGACACGCTTATCCTGCTCCAGCCAGTTGGCCACTTTTTCGGCATTGGCGACATGCTTTTGCATTCTGAGGGAGAGCGTTTCAATCCCCAGCAAGGTGTAGTGTGCCCCTTGAGGATTCATGGTCATCCCCAAATCTCTCAGTCCGACCGCTATGCCATGAAATGTATAGGCCATTGATCCCAATGCTTCGTAGAAGTTCAACCCATGGTAGGCTGGCTCCGGCGCGGCCAATGACGGATACTTGTCCCCCTTTGACCAGTCAAACTTCCCGGAATCAACAACGGCTCCACCCGTGACCGTGCCGTTTCCCGTCAAGAATTTTGTCAACGAGTGCACAATGAGCGTGGCACCATGCTCAATCGGACGGCACAAGTAAGGAGACGCAGACGTGTTATCGACGATGAGCGGGATACCAGCCGAGTCGGCAATGTTGGCTAGGGTCTCCAGGTCCGATATGTATCCACCGGGATTGGCGATCGATTCGCAAAACAATGCACGGGTGTTTTCATCAATTGCCGCTTTCACCGCGTCCAGATCTTCGGTATCCACAAATCTGGCCTCCCAGCCAAAGCGCGTGATCGTGCGGCTAAACTGAGTCACGGTTCCACCATAGAGCCTGTTTGAAGTCACCAGATTCAGGCCGGGGCCCATTAGGGGGAAAAGAGCCATTATTTGTGCTGCATGTCCGGATGAGCAGCAATATCCCCCCACTCCTCCTTCGAGTGTGGTTATTCTCTCGGCCAAGACACTGACCGTTGGGTTGGTCAGGCGGGAGTATATATTGCCTACCTCCTGGAGGTTGAACAATGCTGCCGCGTGGGCAGAATCCCTGAAGACGTAGGCTGTCGTCTGGTAAATGGGGGTCTGTCTTGCACCGGTTGCGGGGTCCGGAGACGATCCGGCGTGGATCTGAAGCGTATCAAATCCGTATGTTGGCAACTCGCTCATAGTCGTTCCTATTATTTGTTGATCTCATGATTGTGGAGCTTCGTGCCATAGACTTATACCAACATCTCTCGGTTCGCAACGAAAATAATCCGGAATTGCACCAGCTAGGCGGCATTCGGGATGATGTCCTGAATTTTCTAGGTCATGAAGCATTTCATGCTGTCAAGAGCATTGAAGTCGGGAAAGTTTCGTTGCTGCAGCCTAACGCGGCTTCAGGGCAATATGATGGGGAGTGCACAGGTCTGAATCGACATTTCTACCTGATCTCTTAAAATGCCATCGAATTGAATATCTATTGTTACAGCGGTTGAGCACCCACTACACACCATTGGGCTTGCCCCCGTCTCCTCGGCTGTAAATCTCATGTGACAAGCGCTGAAGCCGGCTTTAGACTTTCGTCCTTCTGTTGCTGATATCAAAAGTCAGGGGGTGGATCACAGTCAGTCGAAAAAACAAGTGTTAACAGATTTAAATTTATGAATACCTTGCCTAGGTACCATACCGATACCTGAACGCGAGGACGGCACTCTTCGCGTAAACGACTGGACCTTCATGCAGTGCCGAGGAATTTGCTTCGGTTCGTTAAAATCGATCTCTGCGGTCTTTGTTGGCATGTCGGTCAGGAGGATGTTAATTCCGTGTTTGCTGAAAGACATCACTTTTCAAAGAGCAAAGTACATTGCTGGAATACAGTTAGGCCGAGAAGTTTTGGATAACGATGCCCAAGAAAAGAGGCAATAGTTATGAATCAATCGATGCTCTTCAAAAGACGTTGGCAGATCAGGTCTTCAGTTATGCGGCTGATAGCAAGAAGGCTGCAGGCAGAGCTCTTGGAACACTCGTGGAGATTGTTACCTACTACGTACTTCGTACATGGGACCTGTCGGACCACATCGTCATTGAGCGCAGAGTACCAGAGTTCGGCAATCCGAAGATATCTCACAACGTGGAATTTTCTCTTCATCCGTTGCTCAGAAGGCATTGCGCAGAAATTAAACCCCTGTCTCTTCCAATTACACCCAAAAAGTTGCAAAAAAGTTGGCACTGTCCCACAGAATGCTCGCTCAAATCCAGTCAAGTACTTAGTACAGATTTGCTACAAAGGAACTCAGCTGTACTAACAGAAACAGATGATGGCCCTGTCATTGCGAATATTGAAGACTTGAACGAAAACGGGTGTACTCTCTCAATTTGCCAACTTGGGTCTCATCCCTTCGCAATTGTTGAATGCAAGCGTGTCGGCGTGGAAGAAGGGGTGAAGAGAGGACCGCAAACTATTGAGAAGGCAAAGCAAGGTTCGTATGTTGCGCGTTCAGTATCATCCTTGCAGAAGCTAAGGTTACGAAGCGGACAATTTCAGGGCTTCATGGAACGATCAGACGGTCAATTCCGTTTTGGACCATATCATAAAATGCAAAAAGAAATAATTGATGCCATATCAAGAAAAGCTTTTCCGGGATTCGTACTCACGGTGGGCATTGTGAGCAATCACGGAAATTGGTTCACATCAGAAAATCAGAATAAGGAACTCAGTGTCTTGGCACAATCTTATGATTGGCTGCTTTTTCTAACTGACAAGGGCCTGACTCGATTCGTGGAAGACCTTCTTCTTTGGCCTCCAGATGACCTTAAGTCCACAAGAGAGGCATTTCTTCAGAGCTATTCAGGCCAAAAAGGTTCAAACCGGTTTACCAAGGTTCGCATTGACGCCAGTGCTGACCGAGTGCTTCGAACTTACTTCGAGCAGCATAAATCCAGAATTGAAGCATGGTTCAACGTCATATCGCCCGAAGATGGTACACTCCACGCTTTGAGGTCCGACCTTCGAAGTCTTGCCAAATGACTGCAGGACGAAGCAATGGTGAGTCGTTAAGCCAGCACTGGTGTACACCTCCGAAGTATATCAATGTTATTAAGAAATTTTTCGGCGGTGAAATAGCTTTGGATCCATGTTCGAATGAAAATTCTATTGTCATGGCGTCTATCGAGTATCGTTTGCCCCATCAAGATGGTTTGGTTGAACCTTGGGATGCTCCTACAATTTTTGTGAATCCCCCTTACGGGCGAGACCGTGCCCGTGGAACCGGGATTAAGGACTGGTTACTGAGATGCAGCGAAGCTCATTCTCGGTATGATTCTGAAGTGCTTGCGCTTGTACCGGTCGCAACCAACACGAGACATTGGAAAAACTTTGTGTTTGGCGTTGCCGATGGGGTCGCATTTCTCTACGATACACGACTGAGATTTCTTGAAAATGGGCTAGACAGAGGCAAGGGTGCCCCAATGTCGTGCGCAATGGTGTACTGGGGTTCCAGATATGACCAGTTCGAAGAGACATTTCTGCCTTTCGGTGCGGTAGTGAATCTCCAACATCTTCATGGCAAACATGTTGGAGAGCAAAAACCCTTACTTGCATTATTGGATCTAGACGATGGCTGATCATTGTTTGACTCGTTTAGATAGAGCAGTTCCGGCACCCATTTCACCTAAAAGAGTGATGTGTTGATGATCGAAGTGTGCAAATCTTCCTCGATGATCAAATTCTCAATGACACCATACAACGATGACGGTCGCATTCATTAGAACGGTATCCGAACCTTGGTTTTTCTTTGCTGCGGGGTGCCAACAAGCTGGTCTGCGCTCTGTTCTTCAAGATCATATGGCCGTTTCGGCTGGCCAGTTTCTGTATCTTGACTTTCAACTCCGGGGCATGGTTGCAGCATAAAGGCAGATAGCAGCGGCGTTTGATACATTCAGAGATCCCGTGCTGGAGTTGATTGGAATGCCAGCCAGAAAATCGCAGCAAGCTTTTGTGGAAGACCGCAGCCCCTTTCCTTCTGCCCCAAATACGAATCCGGTCTGTACCGGCTGAATGTCGAACAGGATTTGTTCCAAGGTAATCGGGCCGTGAACGTCCAGGCCGACAAGCCAGTAGCCGTTTTCCTTCAGTGTTTTCATGGCGGCAATCAGGTTGGGTATCTTGACCAAGGGTACCCTCTCCAATGCCCCGGAAGATGCCTTGGCCAAGGCTCCCGACTCTTTTGGCGAATTTCGGTACGACGTTATGACACCCTGTCCGAAAAAGGCTTCCGTCGTTCGCATGATCGCTCCAACATTTTGTGAATCAGTAATCTCGTCAAGCAGCACAAGAGGCCCATTCTTCTGATGACGCAGCATCAAGTCAGCTACTGTAAGAAGGTCCAGAGGACTCACCTCAAGAGCCACGCCTTGATGAACGGCATCAGTCTCGAGCAAGCGGGTGATGACCTTGGCTCCCACGGGCTCGGGCTGGATGCCGGCAATCCGAATGGGTTCCGCAAGTTTTTGAATTGCATTCTTTGTGCCCAACAAGCAGTGCTTTTTCCTATTCTTGTTGGTCAGAGCGGCTGATACCGGGTGCAGACCGTACAGCCAATATCGATTGAGCTTGACGTTATGGGAGAACTTGTTTTGGTGCCGCGCCACAGTTTGACTCATCCGTTTTCACAATTGATCATATTTTCTACGTATCAGTATTGCAATTTGCATACCGCACCAACATAAATAGGTCATGTGATGAAGGGCGACGTGCTGCAAGGTGCGGCAGCGGACTGTAACTCCGCCGGGGTGACCCATGCCTGGTTCGATTCCAGGGTCGCCCACCACCAAGGATTAATCGGCTTCCTTTTTGATGTCGAATAGTTCTTCTCTGAGTTGCCGAAACTGCTCCAGAGCCTCCGGGTTCGCCAAGGCTTCGATGTTCTTGATCTCTCTGCCATTGATCAGTTCCCTGACTGCGAGTTCAACAAGTTTGCCAGAACGTGTACGCGGCAGGTCATCTACCTGCACGATTCGGGCCGGAACGTGTCGCGGGGAAGCATTCGTCCGTATCTGATTCCTGATTTCGGTCCTCATTGCATTGTCCAGTACACAACCGTCCGCAAGCTTGACAAACAGCAGCAATTCGACATCGGAGCCGACATCGCGTGCAATCACTAGGGATTCAATCACTTCCGGCATTTGCTCGACTGGCCGATAAATTTCTGAGGTTCCAATGCGTACCCCGCCCGGATTGAGCGTGGCATCGGATCGACCAAAAAATATCATTCCCCCTTCTTTGGTGAGTTCTACCCAATCTCCGTGATGCCAGGCTCTCGGAAATCGATCAAAGTAGGCGGCGTTCAATTTCTCATTGTCCACATCGCCAAAAAAACCGACGGGAATTGTCGGATGCGGCGATAGGCAAACCAGTTCGCCGGGTTTCTCCTCAACTGAAGATCCATTCTCGTCGTACACCCTGACATCCATGCCCAGCATGCGCTTCTGACACTGCCCTCGATACACGGGGCTGATATGAGACCCGCCAACAAAACAACCCAGAATGTCCGTGCCCCCGGACATGGAAGACACGCAGAAATCGTTCTTCCAATCGGCATAAAGATAATCGAAAATCTCGGCGACCAGTGGCGAGCCCGTCGAAAAAACAGTCCGCAAGGATGTCAGGTCATAGGTCCCTTTTGGTCTAAAACTGACCTTGGCACATGTCTCGAAGTATTTCGCTGAAGCTCCTAGCTGGTTGATCTTGCACTCTTCGATGATCTGGCACAGGCGCTCCACACCGGGATGAACGGGAGAACCGTCGTACAGGATAATGGTGGCCTGTGAAGCCAAGGCACTTACCAGCCAGTTCCACATCATCCATCCGCAGGTTGTAAAAAACAGTATTCTGTCTCCCGGTGCAATGTTGCCGTGAAGAAGGTGTTCCTTTTTATGCTGCAATATCGTTCCACCCACTGAATGGATGATACATTTGGGCTTGCCCGTCGTTCCCGACGAGAAGAGGATGAACAGAGGCGATGAAAAGGGAATCTTCACGAAGTCGACAGGACTCGGTTGGATTGAACCCGTAAAGTCAGCCAGTGGGGTTGCTTGATCAAGCTCGGTTGATGGATGGAATGACACTCCGTTGTAAGGCAACAGGACAAGCCTCTTTGTGGCAGCGATTCGAGTCTGAACCTCCTGACACTTCCGACCGGTTTCGAACCACTTTCCATCGTAATGGTACCCCTCGACCCCGAAGATGATTTTGGGTTCTATCTGGCCGAATCGATCCAGGATGCCGTTGAGGCCGAAATCAGGGGAACAAGATGACCAAACTGCACCCAAGGATGTGACAGCAAGCATTGCCATAACCGCTTCAGGTGAATTGGTCACGATTCCTCCAACCACATCTCCCTTGGTGACTCCCTCTTTGACAAGTGCGGCCCGAACGGCTGCAACTTTTGTCCAGAGTTCATCCCAGGTCACATCACGCTGATGGTCGCCTTCACCAAAAAAGACTATGGCCTTGTCTGTTCCTGTCCTGGACAGAAGGTTTTCAGCATAGTTGATCCGGCCATCGGGAAAGAATCGGAAATCCCGGATATGGTCGCTCGCCTGCAATACAGTTTTGCCCTTGGTTCCCTTGATGGCACAAAAGTCCCATACTGAATTCCAAAAACCTTCGACATCGGCGATCGAATATCGCCACAATTCGTCATAATCCAACCTGTCCGGATAGTATCCAACGCCGGTCTGTTGCATGAACCGGGATATTGTGGTCTTAAACTGTTCCTGGGGAGAAGGCTCCCATAACTTATCGTTCATCACTTATTTCCAAGTTTGAATGGTCACGCCAGATCTATGAATACGACAACTTGTCGAAAGTTTTGCACAGATACTATCAATGTTCGAATCATGATAAATACTCGTACACGTTGACTGACAGTCTCAAGCCTATCGCATTTAGGCGAGTCATGGGTGGATAGCCAACCCAACCGACCTTTGCACCACAAACCAACTTTCAACCAGATACCATGCCCTTGCAACTCAAAACCGATCTCAAGGAAGGACAGGTGAATTGTCTGTGCTGGATAAATTCCAGAAATCAAGAGAATCCTCGGAATGACATGGTCATCACCATCCTTGATTTTAACAATCAGCAAGATTGGCAATTAAGGGGCACTCGATTTCAGGATGTGGGACTGCCGGTGCTACAACCCTCAAACTTCAGCCTGAACTCCCTCTTTGAGGCTGGAAACCAACTTTCATCACATTCAGAAGCCGAGGCTCTTGCCCAATTGGTTGCGGTCGTGTGCTTGTCACAAACTGTCAATCGTCCTCTGACCTCTGGTAAATCAACTTCAACGGTGTCCGATTCGGTCCTGGATCATTTTGGTCTTGGTGGATTCGACGCGCAGGAAGCGGGCATAACGGTTCCACAAGAACTGACAGACTTTGGACAAGAAGCCGGTTTACTCGCAGCGAGCGAAACGACCGGGGACTTGCATCCAAGCTCACTGCTTGTCTTTGAGCACGAAAAGAGCTTCTCTGCACTGGATGCTTGCGAACACATGAAGCGGTACCGGAACAGATTTGGAATCGAATTCTCTCCTAGCCTTGAACACATAGACCTGCAGGTCGCTGGTCAAGCTCTCAACCTGTTTGCGTGCCCCACCGCTCAGGCTGTCTGTTACTATGGTGACTCGTACAACCCGCACCAAAAATACCGTCTGCAGGCAGCCGAAACCTACCCCATGCTTGCCGAATTCTTTGCCGGAATCCGAGAGGCCTCTGATGCCGTTGATCGTGGGGAGCCGCTGGTACCGCTTCTGCAAAGGCTCAGACACTTGACTCAGGGAAAACTCAAGCGCATTGCCAAATTCAGGGAGTTCAAAGATTCATTGGACGATACTGATGTTGACGACGCCATCAATCAGGGCTTCGGCATCAACCGACCGCGACGCTTCAATCTTGATCACGGCATTGACCTGAACACGATCATTGCAGTGCTGCCATCCGTTGAAACCAATCTGCTCCCGAATTCCAACGATGAATGGCAGTATTTCATCAAGACTGTTTCAGCCTGCGCCGTGCCGGTCGAAAGGGAACTGAACGTTTCGATAGAGGTCTTGACCAAATCATCTAAGGGCAAATGGAAGGAATTCTACTCGCAACTGGCCACCAGCGCTCAAATTCCGGCTGAAGGCTTCCACTATGATCATTTAACCTCGGCTACCGAAGATGCCTTGGAAGCTCTGGATGATTTTGCCCGGACTATCTTCTTGCCACGCATCCTCTATTCAATGCGGGAATCCTACGAAGATATACCTGAACCGGACAGTTCCGTTGTGCGCGATGCCGTGAAAGCAAGCCTCGTCATGCTATCCGGCAACTCAACAAGCATCTTGGCCTTTTTGATCAATTTGGGCCAACGCTGGGTAAACCGGTCTCAAAGCCTGAGTGAAATCAAAGGTATCAACAGGGGTGCCCAGACGGAAAACGCGTTGACACTGAAGTACGGAGACAATTGGCCCCGACTGGCTGAAGACTATCAGGCAACCAACAAACTGACCATCCGTAACCTGAATACCAAAGCCCAGTTCGAAGAAGAGTCACGACGGTTGTCACACTGTGTCGGCAGAGACTATGTGGAAACGGCCCGAAGAGGGCTGTCACACATATTTTCTGTTCAAAGCCCTGACGGCAAGAAAAGTCTCTCAACCTTCGAAATTGGCCCTCCCGACCGTATATCTCCTCATAAGGGAATGCGCTTGAGACAACACAAGGGCAAAAGAAACACCAAGCCTGGCCCCCAATGCATTCAAGCCCTGAACGAATGGTTCAGTCGCTTGAGGGCAGGAAAAATCGCCCTGAAAACAGAGGAGGTGGTTAAGTGGCGACAGTTGAAAAGGGAAAAGGAGCGCTATGATCTGCAACGTTCCGGTGGCCCAGTCGATCCAGCAACCGCTTGGAAGTTCCAGCTCGGAACACTTTGGGAGAATCAGAACATCCACAACAGGCTCTGGGACGAGTGGAGTCAGCACATTTTGAGTGGTAGCCTCGCCGAGCTTGAATCGACAGCATTCATTTGCAAGCATCGGGTCGGCCGGGAATTCCTGACGCGCTTTCAGGAACCGGATGGCATTCTCAAACCGGATCGCCAACTTTAGCTTGATTCACGCCTGAATACAAATCCGATTCGAATTGGGCTTGTAATTGGGCCTTTCACAATGTAGAAGTGAGCAGCAGTTCATCAGGCTGTCATAACTCAAAAATAAGGCAGCCACATCATGCTTTCCCTTCAAACTCCCGCCGTGCGGTGGAGTCACGTCTGCTCGTGTCCGTTTTGTGACACAATCTCTCTTCGTGTTCTTCTTCTGTTTGCCTTGACCCTGCCATTATCCAATATGGTATCGGCTCAAAGCACTTGCTCAAGCCCCCAAATCATCACTGCAAAGGCCACTGACCCTGTTTCGTGCACGGGAACCGGTGCCACCTCCTTGACCATTGCAGCACCGGCAAGTCTAATCAAAACCGAGGGTCAGCACGCTGTCGAGATAAAGAACTACCAAGGGCTTGACCTTCAGTTGGGCAAGATTGAAACCTCCGGCAAGGACGCAGATGGCATACGGCTGGCCGGAGTTTCAGGTACAACAGGGCTCACCGTGGGTGATATCGTGATTGCCGGAGGCTCAAATCAAAGTGATGAAAGTCGCGACGGCGCCTTTGGAATATATTTCCTCCAACGCAGAGAATCCCTTGCCACAAACACAACGATTCAGTTTGGCAATATATCGTTGACGGGTCTCGATGGCTTCAACAGCAATGAGGATCTCGTCTCGGCAGTCAATGCCGAAACGACAGGCAGCATCAGCCTGTCGTCCAATGGAAAAATCGAGACCACAGCCAATCTTGTTGGCGGCATCACGATCAAGCACGGATTTCCCAACATTCCCGCTGCGACCGGGAGCAAGATTAGCATTTCGGTCAAAGACATCCTGACGAAGGGCTCGGTGGCCCATGGCATCAACGCCGTTTACTGGAGTGCCTTGGACACCACCACTGATACTGCGATTGATTTGACTGTCAGTGGCACGGTCAGAACCATTGGCGACGGTTCAATCGGGGTTCTCGTATCATATCCCAACGCTCAAATTACGCTGAATGTAGGCTCAGAAGGCTCCATTGTCACCGAAGGCGAGAATCACGATGGTGAAACCGGACCAAAAGAAATCTATGCCATCTCTCTGGTGGGGTCGTCAGCGACCGCCAACAGGTCAGCCAAAATCAACAACTTCGGCACCGTTTCCGGAAATATTCTGACGGAGGGCTGCGCGGAGTACCAGAATCGCGGCATCACAATCTCCAGAGACACAATTGCGATTGCTGGCACCGAATGCCCCGAGGATGTCACGCCTGGCTTTTTCAATCATGGGACGCTGGACATTGGCGGCAAGGAGAAAATCACGACGACGGCACACACTGGCAATTTTTATCAGAGACCCGCCGGAGTCATGCTCTTTGACATCAACTGGGAGAACCCCGAAGACGGTTCGGACAGACTGACAATCGATGGTCAGGCTGACCTCGACGGCACGGTCTTGTTTCAGCACCTCGAATTGAAGCCCTATCTGCAGACTCAACTGACACTCTCCGACCGCAACTGGGCTGTCGGGACTGACATCGGTCAACCCATTGTCTTTCTGACATCCACCATGAACATTCAAGACGATTTGCCCGATGCCGGTCCTGATCCTTCCCCTTTTCTGGCTCACCGCATTTCTCTTGCGAGTGACAAGAGGAGCCTGCGGGTTGGTCTCGCTCTCGGAGACGGCCTCAAATCGCTCAATCAGAACCGGACCAGCGTCTTTTGGGGCATAAATGAGTCGGGCATAAGCAGTTCCGTTCTTCGGAATACATTTCTCGATATCATTTTGTCTGAAAGCATCCAGGACGCACAGCATGCGCTGGATTCGTTCGGCAACGAAATTGCCGGGGCCACAATCCGAACATTGCTGTCAAGAAATGCTCATCCGCTTCTTTGTGCTGAAGGAGACTCGAATCCGTCAGTCGACTCAGACCGCTGCCATTTCATCACTCCTCTGGTCAGGGCGTCGCGTCATGACGGCAATCTTGAACAGCTCGCCTCGGACGAAAATCTTGCTGGAGCATTAATTGGGTTTCCAATCTGGCGATCAGGAGACAGAACCCAACTGCGGCTCATAGGTGAAATCGTCAGAACTGAAGTTGAACTCAAACGGCTGGCACGGTCCACTGGCAGCGCCGGCCACTTCGGCTTGCAATACATGGCGGGTCTCAATGATACGCTATTCACTCTGACAGCCACGCTGGGGAAAGGATCTTACGACATTTCCCGATACCTGGCGATAGCAGAAGGCAACCGGATATCCAACGGCAAACTCGAAGCGGCGACCTCCGCCATTGCTGGAAAGATCCATCACCCTCTGTCACTTGGAAACGGCACACTTCATCTGACCCTGAATCTCAGTTTCGTCCAGGTCAAGACGAAGTCATACAGCGAAACGGGAGCGAATGATCATTCTCTCAACGTGCAGCAAGCTGCCCTTGACTACTTTGAGACAAGTTCTCAGCTGGAGTTCAAGGCCAATGATCGCCTTGCAGTACTCGGGGCATATCCATTCGTTGGATTGGGCTACACAAGGCGTTCAGACAATCAGATCAAGCTGGTTTCAGAATTCCAGCAGGGTGATGGACAATTCACGACCATTGTTCGGATGCCAGAATCCGAGCTGACCTATTTTGTTGGCATCCGGTTCTTCAATTTCAGCAAGAAGGTCACCGGCAAAATCGGCGTTTCAGGATATTATTCTGGTTCTGAGGATCTTCGCGGTTCAGCCTTGGACGGGGAACTGAGCATTCGTTTCTGACGGGTGTAAAGACGGGTCGATAAAGGCGTCCTGATCAGTCTAGGACGCGTCGCCGGGTCGGAAGGCTTGCTGAACGTCAAATGGAGCTGGAACGGAGCCACCAATCATGACGCCATCAAGTTTGCAGCCCGGTGACCGCTTTGAAATGATTGTGAGTCTCTATTGGCATTTTGCCTGATTCTCACTAGATGTTCATCAAGTTTGATTTTGCCTCAAGTGGGCGAGCCTGTTGTGCAGAGAGCACGTCTCGGCTTTGGGCAATAGAGTTTTCGGAGAGATGGTCATGCATCGCCCAGTTGTTGGCATCGTTGGAAACTACTACCTGATTGATCAGGAATACCCTGTCTACGCTTCGGGAAGAATGAACTGCGAAGCGATTGCTAATGTCGCCAGTGCCCTGCCCTTGATTCTTCCAACCAATCCCGCCCTTGTTTCTGTCGAAGAGCTTTGTGATGTCTGCGACGGCTTCCTGTTCACGGGCGGCCGACCCAATGTTCATCCCGAAGAGTATGGCGAAGATGCAACACCGGCTCATGGCCGATTTGATCGCGATCGAGATCAGGTTGCTCTTGCACTCATCCGACATTGTGTCGCAAGAGGTCAACCCATACTGGGCGTATGCCGGGGGTTTCAAGAGTTCAACGTCGCTTTTGGAGGATCCCTGCACCCCGAGATCAGAGAGCTTCCCGGCATCATGAATCACCGGATGCCGCCGGACGGATGTCTGGACGAGAAGTTTGCGTTGCGACATGAAGTCACATTCAATGACAGCAGTTGCTTCCAGGAGATCTTCGAAAGTGAGCGGGTCATGGTCAACTCTCTGCACGGCCAAGGCATAAAGGTGCCAGGGGATAGGGTTGTCATCGACGGGTTCGCCCCTGACGGAACGTCCGAAGCACTTTCCATAAGCGGTTCCACCGGATTTGCTCTGGCCGTGCAGTGGCACCCGGAATATCGGGCAACGGAAGATCCGGTTTCCCGAAAACTGTTTGGTGCGTTTGGACACGCATTGACGGCCTGGAAGCGATCCAGGTTTCAAGGTGAACTCAAGGTCGCATGATGTTTGGCCTGACACCGAATGGGGTCTTGGCATGAACGCGCAATTGCAAGATCCGGAACCATACCTGATCACTGGCATCTCGGGAGACTGGGAAGTGATTGTCGGTCTTGAGGTTCATGCCCAGGTGTCATCCGATGCCAAACTGTTCTCAGGGGCATCAACCGAATTCGGCGCTGAACCGAACCACAATGTGGACTTTGTCGATGCCGCAATGCCGGGAATGCTCCCTGTTCTCAACGAATTTTGCGTTGAACAGGCTGTTCGTACCGGCCTCGGGCTGAAAGCGACGATCAATGCTCACTCGGCCTTTGACCGCAAGAATTATTTTTATCCGGATCTGCCCCAAGGATACCAGATTTCGCAACTGTATCATCCCCTTGTCGGAGAAGGGCTTGTCATCGTCGAGATGGGACCCGGTGTCGCCCGAAAGGTTCGCATCGAACATATTCATCTCGAGCAGGATGCCGGCAAGTCAATCCATGACATGCATCCAACCCTTTCTTATGTCGACTTGAATCGGACGGGCGTGGCCCTGATGGAAATCGTGTCCTTTCCGGATATCAGGAGCCCGGAAGAAGCCGCAGCCTACATCCTCAAGCTGCGCCGGATCTTGCGGTACTTGGGAACCTGTGACGGAAACATGCAAAACGGCAATCTGAGGGCCGATGTCAACGTATCGGTTCGACCTCAAGGCAGCACCGAACTGTACACACGATGCGAGATCAAGAACATGAACTCCACCCGATTCATTCAGCAGGCCATTGAATTTGAAGCCCGTCGACAAATGACCGTCTGGGAAGAAGGGGGCAAGGTTGATCAAGAAACCAGGCTCTACGATCCGGGAACTGGGAAAACTCGATCGATGCGCTCCAAGGAAGAGGCCCACGACTACAGATATTTCCCCTGCCCCGATTTGCTTCCGCTGGAGATCAATCGAAACTGGATTGACGAAATCGAATCCTCTTTACCTGAGTTGCCGGATGAGTTGAAAAGCCGATTGATCCGTCAATACGGGATTACAGACTACGATGCGACCGTGCTGACGGCCGAGAGGGAGAATGCACAATATTTTGAAGCGGTGGCAGCGCGGCGAAACGGCAAGATAGTGGCAAACTGGGTTATCAATGAGTTGTTTGGACGACTGAACAAGGATGATCTGACCATTGAAGAGTCACCCATATCAGCCGATCAGCTGGGTGCTATTCTGGATCTCATGAACAGCGGAGATATCTCAAGCAAGATAGCCAAGAACCTGTTTGACATTGTGTGGGAAGAAGGCGGCGACCCTCTGTCAATTGTCGAGGACAGGAACATGAGACAGGTCACCGATGAGGATTCGATCGCGGCCATTGTGCAAGAAGTTTTGGCAACCAACCCTTCTCAGGTCGAGAAATACAAAGTGAACCCGAAGCTCGCAGGCTTCTTCGTTGGTCAGGTCATGAAAAAAACCGAAGGCAAGGCCAACCCTAAACTGGTCAACGAGATCGTCAAGCGACAACTTTCGGCAATTTAGTTTGAAGATATGTCTGTGGAACTTCACTTCTCGTGGTCGGTGCCGTCCGATAGTTCCATTGACAGGGCGTGAATGGAGTTCATGGGTTCTGGAGAAAGGGCTGAATAAACCAGCTTGTGTCTTTGTACCCTGTTCAAACTGACAAACTTTGATGAGGCCAGCTTGATATGAAAATGGGTTTCACCGGTTTCACGCCACCCCGCATGACCTTGGTGACGATGACTCTGGTCTTCAATTTCGAGTATAATCGGCTGTAGGGCTCGTAGCAATTTTGTCTGGATCTGGCTCTTAATGTTCATCAAATGGTTCCTAGTTGATTTTTGACTCGTCATAGAGTCGTCAGAAGTTGTTTTCACAGAATGATTCGACAATGAGCGAAGATTTTTTGGATTTTGACATCTCGGTGGCGGCCGCCAAGCAAAAGGCTGAATCAAAACGGCGCGGCGACTCAAGTGCGTTTGATACCTCCCGACATAAATGTCACGTCAAGGGATGCAACAAGACCGGCACGTTCCGAGCTCCCGTTGCACCGGACCGGCTTAACGAGTTTTGGTGGTTTTGTGAAGAGCATATCAGCCAATACAATATTCAATGGAACTATTATGACAATCCATCCCCGAGACACATGGCTGAAAATCAACATAGGCTGAACAACTCCGACACCGCCAACAAAGGACAGTTTTCCTGGACACAGTTCAGACTTGATGACTCTCTGGAAGTGTTGGAAGAAAAACGAGCAAAAGACCAAATCTCTCGAAGAGTCAAACCGAAGCTGAACATGACTGAGAAGCGAGCTGTGACAATTCTGAATCTGGAACAGTTCACCAGAGCAGAAGCCCGAAAGCAATATCGGATGCTGGTCAAGGATCTTCACCCAGACATGAATCAGGGCAATCGGGCGGATGAGTCGCGACTTCGAGAAGTCGTCTGGGCTTGGGAACAAATCAAGAACAACCGCAAGTTCAAAGACTGATAACCTTGCTGAATTCACCGCCAAGGCTGAAATCCGCCAACACCTGCATTTGGATATCTTCAGAGTGCTTGTGTCTGCCTGGATTTGACGGAGTTCGGAGTTAACGAGCATGGACTGCATTCAGTGACAAAGATAATCTCTTTGCTGAGATTCTGAGGCCCAAAAGTGAATCCGATTTGAAACAGAACGACCATCATGGCAATACCGGTTTATGTTATCAATCTGGATCGCAGGCCAGACCGCCTGAGTACCATGAAAAAGCAACTGGACCTGATGGAAGGGGTTGAGTGGCACCGCATCGCAGCTGTAGATGCGAAGTCTGTCAGACGCAGGGGGGCCTTCTTGGATGCGGGCACTTTTGCCTGTCAACTGTCTCACCTCAAGGCGATTCAAGCTTTTCTCGATACAACTCATCAGTTTGCCGCAATCCTTGAGGACGACGTCGAATTGTCACCGCATTTCCCGTTGTTGCTTGAATCAGCCGAATGGGTTCCCGACGATGTCGGCCTGATCAAGTTGGACATCCATGGCGTAAGGCATTTGGGTGATTTTTGTGGCTGCGCGCCTGACGGTCGTACCTTGCAGAGAATGGATGGCTCCAGCTGGAGTTTGGCTGGCTATATGTTGAACAGAAAAGCGGCACGCAAAATATTGGGTGCCCCAGAGCATAAACTCTGGGCAATCGATACAACACTGTTCCATCAGCCCATGTCCAAGACAGCCAGAGCGCTCAAGCCCGTCGCACTATCCCCGGCAGCCGTCAGAATCCAGGATTCATGTTCGGGTTCCGATATAGCACCCACCAGAGCAGGTAGGTCAATCCGGGTCAGATTGGCCCGACTGGCAGTTCGCTTGAGATGGTTCCCGCAAAAAGTGATCTATCTGCTGTTTACGCAAAAGTCAAAACCAAGAACCAAGTATCTTCATGTTCCTTTCCGCTGATCTAGATGAAATTCGTTGGCTCCTTGTGTTCAATGATTCATGCGCTTGGACCCTGAATCCTCGCAGTTTCGATTCCGAGTTTGAACGGCACAAGACCGACTGGCTAGAAAAAGTTCTGCACTCCCTTGGCTTCGCATCGCGATGGACATCATCAGGTGCAACCAAACGCACATCAGTGTTCCTATCTGACCTTACAAGCCGGGAATTCATTTGAGCAAGAAAATATCCGCATGACAGTTGACAACACACAAATCATTTACGGCGTCAACTCTGAATACCTCTTTCCGGCGCTGGTCTCAATCCACTCGATTTGGAAACATGCTCGTCAGCCGGTTGATGTTACGATCTATGGTGAGAATTGGGGACCCGGTGATCATGCAATTGTGAGCCAGACAACCAAGATGCTTGGGGGCAGCAACAAGTCGATTGTCGTGAAAGACTTTGATTCAAGCGTATTTGAAGAGTACAGCAAGACAAAAACGCATTATCCGACAATTTCACTGCTGCCGCTGATGCTGCCTCGTCTGGTTGATCATCGCTGCCTGTTCATGGATGCCGACACTCTGGTGTTGGAAGACATTTGCGAGCTTCTGGAAATGCCGCTTAATGGCCGGCCGATTGGCGCGTGCGCCGATATTGGGCAGGTGTACCTTACAGGCAGTCTTCTGCGCACCAGACTTTCCGATGTTCTTAACCCCAAGAGAACCAGAAAAAAGCGCGAAGTTCTCATATCAAGGTGCATTGCCTTGCAAGCGATGCCGTACGAAAACTACTTCAATTCTGGCGTTCTGATCATGGATTGTGCCTCTATCCGAGCAATGTATGCCAAAGAGGAATATCTGAACGCCGAAGCTTTGCAGGCCCTTGTTGACGGGCTTCCGGATCAGGACCGCCTCAACCAGCTGTTTGCTGGCAACTGGTTACAAATCCCCCTGACATGGAACACAAGCTTGGGTCTCATTCGACGGCTGAGACTGTCACCTCAATTCCGGCAGGTTTCTGACAAGTGTCGTCAGGATATGGAAACGGCCATGGACAGCCCGAAGATTTGGCACTTCCATGGTGCCAGAAAACCTTGGGAGAAACATTGGCACAAGGAAGCATTCAGTCGGCCTTATCGGGATTATCGTGCCGCTCTCAGGGAGTTCAAAGCCAAAACCGGCTTGAAATTCCGGCTTGAAGGCACCTCTTGACCTTCTCAGTCCTTCTCTGAAAAAGAACGGCAGACCTGTTTTCTCCAAAAACGTGGACAGCTGACTGAATTCTGCTTGCAGACAGAGACCGCTCCTCAGAACCCGAAACTACCGTCAAGCCCACCCCGACCTTGGCAAGCGACTTAGGCCGTGCTCTCGGGAATTGACAGCAAAAAAAGGCACGGCTTCGTGCCCGGCTCTTTTCCCAAATTGTTCCTAATTCAGTTCGAACGTTTCCCGGGCATATGTTTGTTGCATCACCTTGTACAGCTTTTGGGCCGTTTCGTTCACTACGGAGGGTATCGCATATCGACGCCCTGTCTTCCGGTCCTCCAGCAGACTGTGCCGGACACTGGTCAAGGCTTGAGTGATAATCTCCGGCGTCACCGACACGTTCTGCTGCAAGTTCATGCGATATTGCAGGTGCCGGACACACAGCAGAGTCATGAAAGCGACAGCGATATGAGCCTGAACCCGCTGTGGTGTCCAATGCAGCGTCGGATAGATACGCAAATCACTCTTTACGATGCGAAGGGCCTCTTTAACCTGACAGAGACCGCGATACTGGTTCAGGATTATGCTGGCGCCAGTTGTATCCGGAAGGTTGGTGATGACCCCATGCCGTCCGTCCCACCGGGCACTGGCGGCAACGGCAGCGAGATCAACCCGTACCTTGCCCGTGTTCTCGACCACAAGGAACTGGCTGTACTTGGTATTCCGCAACAAAGCTTTCGGCGTGGAACTGCGGCTTAGTCTGTTCTGCCACTGAGCGATGCCCCGCTCGCAGTTGCGCTGATCCTTGGCCGCCTGTACGGGAGAGTAACCGACAATCAGACGCTGGCTAGAAGTGGATGTGTCGAGCGATAGCACCCGATATCCGCCTTCCTCCGCTGGCTCGTAACGCTTGTCGTCTAGAATCCCGGCTTGGACTGCCAACGGCATGCCTCTGAGCTCGGTTCCGACAATGTAACCAAGTCCGACCTCATTCAAAACCCGGAGATGGGTCTAACTCATACGGTCCCGGCTTGCCACGATGATTGCATCCGCCATGCCATGTTCCTATCGAAGGACCTGAATCATTGACCGCAGACTGTTAACCTTGAACGATGTTTCGGGCAAAACATGATAGCAAACTGGCAGACCATAGTCCGTAGCAATCAGAGCCAATTGAACCCGGTACCCCTCGTCCTCTCTGCTGTCGTCGGCCTGTCTCAGTTCGTCAACCTGATCGGACTCAAAAGACAGCGAGGTGCTGTCAAAAAACAGAATGCGTCTGCTGTCGCCGGGCAGATACTGAACCTGTTTCTGAGCTCGTTCCTGAATATCCGCGATCTGTTGATCGATGATTTGTTCCAGCAGATGGTCGATCCTTTCCTGAGGGAGTTCAACACCGAAACCTGTGGCCAGTTCTCGTACGCTGACTGACCGCTTCTGAAGTTGAGCCAGACGAATCATGACATATTGAAACAAGGTTGCATGCAAGGTTTCATAATGCGATTGAGGCAAGATTCGATCCAGTTCCAGCTCCTTATAGATGGCCCCGTAGACATCATGAATGCCTTTGACAACGTAGTCCGTCTCGTACATGTTCATCAGATCGACGTGTATCGGAGACGGAGATGAATCTTGACGCTGGCGTACATTCACGAACTGGGCGAGAGCCTTCTTGGGCAGAAGCGTCTGAGCATGGCCTTGAGCTTCCATTCTGGTCTTGATGAATTCGCCTAGGGCCTTGAGCCGCTCAACCTCGTCGTCATTCATGGCAATGCCAACATGGCGGACGATTTTTTGTCGGACTTTTTGCCCCTCGCGGATGGACTGGACGATCTGTACCGACTCGCGTGGGCTGTTGGGTATGGTTTTGATGCGGACGAACATGGTCTGAGAGATAGAGGCGGTTTTGGATTTGCCAATGAAGTGTCCAGAGAAAAGATTGCCAATCAATACTGCAGGAGATGTGCCGGTCCCTAAGCCCAACTTTCAGACCGATTTGAGCCTTTGTGATCAATCATCCCCTACAACCCACGATCATACGGGACGGTTTGCAAAGATTTTAACTTCATTTTTTCTGCACGAACTATCCATGTACACACAATTTCTTGTCAACAAGCCCCAACATTATCGTTTGCAATGGTTATAAGTGTGTCCATGCGTATTGGAATCATGACTCCCGACCTGCCATCGAGCATTGGAAATCCGTGTGGGACAAAGACCCCAGCAGATCCGTAAATAGTCTCTTGCCAATCTCAACCGGCCACCGAGCGTCATCACCAACCTGGAAGCCTGCCGGCAGGGTGCCACGGTCATGTTGCAACTGCCTTGGGCCAGAAGTTGTCATCGCCTGTCCCGGCAGCTCGCCGGTTTGACATTTTGTCGATCGGTTGTCGCCTTGCGCCACGCGGGTCTGAATACGGCTCTAGCCAACGGCCGGGAGCGTGTAACCGCGATCGAAAGCATTACGACGGCAACCAGCATTGCACCACCCCCTGCGGGAGCGTGTAACCGCCTCCGGACTTCGGCGACGAAGGTGCAGGATTGTCACCTGAGCAAGCCACGACACATCGTTGAAGCTGGGGTGTCGCACACATGCGACAGTTTGCAGAAAGATGAACCGGAGCGACAAAAAAGAGTTGCAAATCCCATGGGGGGGGGTAGTAACCAATGGCACCAAACTCCACTTTTTGGACAATGAGAAAGGAATGATGACCATGACAGGATTGATTTCGATTTGGGGCGGACAGGGACAGCCCGTGCGTGTCCATGAACGCGAGGGGGGGGGTAGATGATCTCTCGGTTCGGTCCTCCGGTGGACCGGCCTCAGGCCTTGCGACAATTGGGGTGCTGCTTGCGGGATTGGGGATGCTCGTGGCTTCATCTAGTTCCGTGGCGGCCCAAGGAACGTGCTCGGGTGCGGATGATCCGGGCACGCCCCCCCCCCGTTCTGACCCTTGACAGTGCCAGCACCAGCACCTATACGGCCAAGATTGAATGCAGCGGGCTGACCGGAGGGCTGACGCTGAATTTGAACGGGGCTAAGGTCGTCACGAGTTCAACGACCGGCAGGACCCTCAGTGTTGATGCCGTGGGTGCTGGTGACAATGATGTCAAGGTCATGGGCGTCATCAGCATCAGTTCGGCAGGGGAAGAGAGCCTACACATTGTGCGCGATGGGGTCGGTCGGCTTGGGCTGGACCTGAAAAAGGGCAGCACCATTACCTCCTCGGGGGGCAGCAAGGCCATTCATCTTTGGCACAAGGGGACAGCCGATCCGGAGACCAAGGGTATCAACCTCGTGTCGAGTGCCGTGATTGGCGTGTCGGGATCGACCGATGAAGACAAGATCGGCATTCTGGCTGAGACAGCCGATGCTCCTGCGGGTGCGACGATTCCGATCCGTATTCATCTCACTGGCGGTTCCATTCGTGCGGAGGGCAGAGCTGATAGGGTGAAGGGCGTGGTTGTGAAGCATGTTGCCAAGGGGGCCATCACGATTACGGTTGACTCGGGGGTGATGATCGGCCTGTCTGGCAAATCCCTCGGCGCGGGGGCCATTGATGTTAATATGGACCCTAAAGGCGCTGGCAACATCGAGATCACGCATGGGGGCGAGATATATGCCGCACGTGGGATACACGTGGATATGCAGGACCCCGGCGTTGAGGGTAGCATCAAGGGCGACATCGTGATTAAGACGGGAGCGGGCAGTAAGATTAAGACAGACTCAAACACATCAGCCAGTGGTAGGGGTATCTATCCGTACGGAATCTGGGCTCACCTTAGTGGAGAGGCCCGCCAAGGTGTCATTAAGATTACCCACGGAGGCATGATCAATGCAGCCGGTGAGGGCATCAATGCATCTGGCAAACGAGGTGTCACGATCACACTGGAGAAGGGTAGCAGCATCACGGCGAAGGAGGCGGGCATCCTGACAGCTTCCGACAGCGGCGAGGTCACAGTCACCCACGGAGGCAGGATGATTGATGCGGCCGGAAACGGCATCGAGGCAGATGGGCAGCAAGGCGTCACGATTACACTGGAGAAGGATAGCAGCATCACAGCAAAGGCGATTGGTATCCAGGCCAATTCCGACAGCGGCGAGGTCACGGTCACCCACGGAGGCAAGATGATTGATGCGGTCGGAAACGGCATTCATGCAGTTAGCACGCGAACTGTCACGGTTGAGCTGAAGGCCGGCAGCCGTATCACGGCAAAAAAGCTCGGCATCAATGCTCTGGGATTGACCACGGGCATCGTCATGATCAAGATGGAGGAGGACAGCTCGATTGTCTCGGATACGCACGGCATCCGGGTCAACCATACCGGCACCAAAAAGCGCAAGTTTCATGTCGCTGTCCACGGTACGGTCACAGGCGGCGACACATGCACCGACACGCAGACCGGCCGTGACAAATGCGCGGGCGTGTATGTGCGGAGGAGCACTCAAACCGGCGACAAGGTCGGGGGCGGCACGATCGTGATTGGTCCCTGGGCTCATGTCAAGGCGACCTCCGGCGTGGCCATCGAGGTCGATGGCAAGGCGGGCGATGTCGCGGTGATCCTGGAGCAGGACGAGGCGGGTGTCGTGGGTCATGTCAAAGGCCAGATTTTCCATCCGAAGGGTGCAGACCGAACTCCTCGGGACAAGGCCGTGGAAGGAGAGGTAACGATCAAGACCCGCAGTGCATCAGGGACTGAGACAGAGTTGAAGGCGGACGATGCCACGAAGGGAATTGTGTATCGCCGTGGCGACCGGAGGGGCGTGTATGAACAGGTGTTCAAGGCCCAGCTCACAGAGCTTGAAGATAAAGAGGGCTACCGGTTTGTGGATGACACGACGATGGACCTGCGTCTGTACAGCCATCGGGCGCGTCTGTATGAGGTGTTGCCGTCGGTGCTTCTGGGTCTGGTGGAGCTGACGCCCTACAGCACGCGCATGGCGGTGCCCCGCCGGAGCACCGGCGACGAGGAGGTCATGGTCGAGAGCAGCAAAGGGGAGCATTTGGCGGTGCCAGGTTCCCACACGGGTGTCTGGGTGCGTCTGGCGGTTCGCGATGGGGAACGGATGGCCGATACATCGACGACCGCAACGGACTTCTGGCGTCAGTCTCTGGCGTGGGATGTGAAGCAGACCGACTTTGAGGCGGGTCTGGAGGTGCCGACCGATGATCGTCTGGTGCTGGGCGTGAGTGCCCACTACCGGCAGAGCGAGGCCACCGTCAAGAGGGGTGGCACCATGGAGGCGAGCGGCACTGGTGTAGGCGTGTCCCTGACCTGGACGGACGACAGCGGGCTGTATGTGGACGGCCAGCTGAGCTACACCCGGTTCTTTGATATCACGATGGTGTCGGCCAACAGTGCGGTCGGTGCGATCACCTCCACGGGTGGCGGCAACGGTCTGGCGGTCGGAGTGGAAGTCGGTCAGCCGATGAGTATGGGAGGCATGACCGTGATTCCGCGTGGGGGTCTGTCTTGGTCATCGGTGGACATGGACGCCTTTGACGAACCGACCCGGATCGATGGAGCCGGCCGGGTTGCTCCGGACAAGGAGCAGAGCGTTCAGGGTCGTGTGGGCGTGCTGGCCGAGCTGGGTTCCGGGGAGGCGGACCGTCGGCTGTATGCGTCGCTGGATCTGGAGCATGAGTTCTCGTCCAGGCATGCGGTGATGGTGGCCGGCACCCGGCTGGCGACGGAGGTGAAGCCGACCTGGGTGCGTCTGGGCGTGGGCGGGGCGATGTCTCTGGGCGGCCACGACACGACGCTACTGACGGGGGATGCCTTTTATGCGACGGCGGGGAGCGACAACACCGACTTTGGGGGCGGTCTGTCCGTGACCTTCCGCTTCTGATCAAGAGACGGAAGGCCGTCGGGTTGCGGGGCGATGCCGGTTGTCGGCATCGGCGCAGGCCGGCGGCCGGCCCCCGTCAGGATCGATACAGGATGAAACCGCACGTGACCTTCAGACGCGAGCCAGTGGACTCACCGGGTGTCAAAGGGCTGTCAACATCGCGCCGAGGCAACCTTGGACGGCCTCCGGTCGTGTCGCCTCCGCCGGCCGGGACATGGCCGATGAGACCGTCCGGTCCAACAAGCGACGGCCTCGTGGGGATCACGCTGTCGGAAACCTGAACACCGTGGATCGGAAGGTGCGGCCGGTCGAGCATCATCGGGCTCACCGCATACGTGCCCATGTTTTGTACTGAGCATGTCTGACTTATTGTGTTGAATGGTACATGTGCATAATACGGTAATTCCTTCTGTTTCATATTGACGGCCTTACGGCGCAACTATTGGTCGTATCACCAGCGGCTCCACTGTCCCAAGTTCGGCCGGCCACCTGACATATGCCCGATGGTTCGGCGTTTTGCCGAACTGATGATGACATCGACCCCGCTACAGGAGTGGACCTTAGAGCTTCTGGGTGTGCGCAACGCCTGAAACCGGTCCAGCCGGACGCCATCCCAAGGTAAAAATAGTGCTTGTTATTGCAAGGTTGAGAAATTCGGCTTTGGAAGTTCGGCCTAAGGTTCCAAGACCTGCCATCACGGACATTTGGGATCTTCGAAAAAACAGGCCTTGGAACTTGGAGGACGGTGTCAGGACACAGTCGTGGAAAAGATCGGCAACGTCTCAGGCTGAAGCTATCCTTTTCAGTACCCTGTTGCTCCTCCCCTGATGTTCGGTTCATGTCACGAAATCACACCTTGTCGAACGACTCTGTGCCGAATGTGCGATGCCTGATACAAAAACCGCATGTCGCAACCGTCACCTTATTCTGCCACCAATGGGCATTTACGCCCAGCATCAGACTTGCATCAAGCAGAACATCCAGATCCACCTCCAAGCCGTTCTGTTTTACATCCTACGCCAAAGACCGACCCCGAAATACAAGGTCGGAATTCGAAGCTAAAGCACACGGGCCGGTTGGCAGGACAAACCTCACCAGAAGACATTCACTGGAACAATGTTGAAAACTTCCGAATGGGTCTGTCGAGAACCGACAGTGAGTGCCGCAGCAACATCGAATTTCCAAGGTCAAGGGTACGCAACGGACAATCGCTTACCGTTCCGTTACGCCCTTTCCGGCAAGGATTTTATGGCGAAACTTGCCGATGCGGGCGAACCGCGTTTTCGAGTGCTTGGCGGAATTGAGATTGATCGCATAGCTCCTCTGCCGCCCAAGCGTCAGACCATGAAATGCGTTGGCAAGCTCAAGGTCGCTGTCCAATGCTTCAACCAGTTCCTCCGGCAAATCGATTTCATGCGCTTCTTTCGGTGGTCTGATGCCGGCATCCGCATAAACCATCGCCTCCTTCAGATAGTCTCGAATGATGGGGGTGCGCTCAGATACCTGAGCGTCATCGGTAAAGCGGATCATGTCGTGATGCCGAGAGTTTGGACCTTGCTTTTCGAGGATCCCCTCCACATCTTTCATCAGCGCCGCGTGGAAAAAGCTCAGGCGAAAGTCGCGACGAAACGCACCAATGATTGCAATGTTTCGATCTCCATGCATGTAGCAGGGATAGCCCCATTTGACCGTTTCGCCTAGGTTGACGTTGAGGCAAATGCGCCTCAGCTCTCTGAGACCGACTTCCCATTTTCGGGTTGAGCAATCTGGCGTCGCAAAACGTTCGCAACGCCCGCAACCTTTCGAGAAGTAGTCCTCAATGTCGGTAATCACGGCTTCACCTGGCACAACAACAGTTTTGACTTGTCATGAGTGTGGGTAACGTGTTTTTTCGGGAATTGCAAGGGTTTCCTGGGGACCTGCAGCAATACCATCGCAATTCTGATCGTGTGCGTTTTTGACTCATCGTGGCAAGCAACTGGAATTCCTTTCGACTTCGCAAGCACGACGTTGAAAAGCCCGCCATCAAATAAATTAAGGATGACTTGCTGTTTGGTTTAGCTCAAACCAACACTAAATGGTAGTCCTTGACTGGTCGAACTAGTGGGGTGAAATAGCAATGGTGACGGAGCCAACAAGACGGATTTCGGTTCGCGAAGCATTTGGAATCAATACCAACATGGAGGTTGTGGGCTTTGCCGACATGTCCGATCGAGTTCCGGAAATCGATCCTACGTACAAATTCGACCCCGACACGACACTGGCCATTCTGGCCGGCTTCTCGCACAATCGCCGCGTAATGATTCAGGGCTACCACGGGACCGGAAAGTCAACGCATATCGAGCAGGTTTCAGCTCGGCTGAACTGGCCTTGTGTACGGGTCAATCTGGACAGTCATATTTCACGCATCGACCTGATCGGCAAGGATGCCATCAAGCTGCGGAACGGCAAGCAGGTCACCGAATTTCAGGAAGGGATACTGCCTTGGGCCTTGCGCAATTGCGTCGCTCTTGTATTTGATGAATACGATGCAGGGCGGCCGGATGTGATGTTTGTCATCCAGCGCATCCTGGAAGCCGAGGGCAAACTCACCTTGCTCGACCAGAATGAAATTATAATCCCTCACAAGTACTTTCGGATATTTTCGACAACCAACACCGTCGGTCTTGGGGACACGACCGGGCTGTATCATGGCACCCAGCAAATCAATCAGGGCCAAATGGACCGATGGTCTCTTGTTACAACCTTGAACTACCTCTCGCATGACGCTGAAACTCAGATCGTTCTGTCCAAGGTGCCGCATTTCAATACCGAAAAAGGACGTGATTTCATTTCCAAAATGGTTTCGGTGGCTGATCACACCCGCTCTGCCTTCAAGAATGGTGACATTTCCACTGTCATGAGTCCTAGAACTGTCATCTCTTGGGCACAGAATTTCGAAATTTTCAACGATATTGACTATGCTTTCCGCTTGAGTTTTGTGAACAAGTGTGACGAACTGGAACGGGCGACCGTGGCCGAGTTGTTTCAGCGCTCGTTTGGTTACGAATTGAGTTTCAGTTCAAACAGCAGCGCCATTCTTTGACTCGATATGCGTGTTGACGATAACGGTACAACTTTAAGTCATGTCCAGTTTTGACAAGCCACAACTTGATGCACTCAAGAAGGCTATAACTGAAACGACCCGTTCGATCGCAGGTTCCGACGATGTAAGCGTCCGCTTCTCAGCCGATCCCCCTGAGATAACAGACGGCAATGTCAGACTTCCTTCGTTGGGATCGAAGACAACACCTAGAGACATTGAGGTAACCCGAGGATTCGCGGACGGCTTTGCCCTGAGGCACAGACACCAGAATTCTGATATCTTTCAAAAGTACATGCCCGTTGGGGATACTGCCAGACAACTGTATGCAGCTCTGGAAAACTCCCGGTGCGAGGCTTTGGGGTGTCGTCAGCTCGAGGGGATAGCACAGAATATCGATGCCCGAATCGCCAAGCAAGCTGACGACAAGGGTTTTAGTTCAATGACGAACGCGTCAGAAGCTCCACTCAAGGATGCCTTGTCACTTCTCATTCACCATAAGATATCGAACCGGAAACTTCCGGCCAACGCTCAAAAAGTCGTGGATCTATACCAAAGGGAAATTGATGATCGTATTGGAGATACCCTGTCGAACCTGGACACGATTGTAACCGACCAGATCGAGTTTGCACGCCTTGCCCGCCAACTGATCGGCAAGTTTGGCTATGGCGACCAGCTTGGGCCGGATCCCGATCAAGACGAGACGGAGCAAAATGCCGAACAGGCTGATCCCGATGAAGACAGGCCTGATGTTGAAAACCCAGACAAGCAGGAACCTGAGGAACAGGAAGAGAGTTTTGACGACCAGTCCCTTGAAGATCATGAAGAAGCGGATCAATCGGACCCAATTGACGCGGATGATCTTCAACTCGGAGAGCTGGAAGAAGCAGAGGATACAGAGAGAGAACCCGAAATCACTCGTCTGCCTCATTCGGAAGCCGACCCGACCTACCGAGTCTTTACGAACAGATTTGATGAAATCGTTCTGGCCGAAGAACTGGCCGAGCCGAATGAACTTGAACGCCTGCGTAACAATCTTGATCAGCAACTCGAACCCTACAGGGGAGCTGCTGGCCGACTGGCCAACAAGCTCCAGCGCAAGCTCCTGACCCAACAAAACAGGATCTGGGAGTTCGATCGGGAGGAAGGAATTCTTGATGCCGGAAGGCTCGCACGTGTCGTTGCCAATCCAACCACGCCGCTCTCCTTCAAAGTTGAAAAGGACACTGAATTCAAGGACACGATTGTCTCGTTGCTGCTGGACAACTCCGGTTCCATGCGAGGACGGCCAATCTCACTTGCGGCGATGTGTGCAGATATTCTGGCCCGTACATTGGAACGATGCCAGGTCAAAGTCGAGATTCTAGGCTTTACGACCAAGTTATGGAAGGGAGGCAACAGTCGAATAGAATGGGCCAATACAACCCGTTCCCCTTCACCGGGACGGCTGAATGACATACGCCATATCATCTACAAGAACGGCGATACGCCTTGGCGGCGTGCACGAACGAATCTGGGATTGATGATGAAGGAAGGACTTCTGAAGGAGAATATTGATGGCGAAGCTCTGGAATGGGCCCATAGCCGTCTTGTCCATCGCTTTGAAAAAAGAAAGATACTGATGGTTATTTCTGACGGGGCACCGGTTGATGACTCGACCTTGAGCACCAACCCGGCAAACTACCTTGAGTCTCACCTTCGCAGGGTCATCACCATGATTGCGAAGTTGAGCAAGGTCGAACTGATAGCCATCGGCATCGGTCACGATGTTACCAGCTATTACGACCGCGCTGTCACCATATCGGAAGTTGACCAGCTGGCAGGAGTGATGACGGAACAACTTTCCGAACTATTCGAAACGCAAAAGCGATAGAACGGTGCCAAACCCATTGACCCTGTTCATGAATGCAGTCTGATACGGAATTCCGATTTAATCCTAACAAGCTGGACTTATTGCGCGATCAGCTTCGAAGCTTCAATCTGCATGGCTACCTTCTGCCTCAAAGCAACCTTTTCCGGACCGAGCAACTTCCGCCACACGAGCAGCGACTGGCTTGGCAAACCGGCTTCACCGGGTCGGCAGGGTTTGCCGTTATCACCTTGACGGAAGCCGCTGTCTTCGTGGACGGACGCTACACCATTCAGGCCAATATCCAGGTCGACACCGACTGCTTCCAGATCATTGACTATGGAACGACCGCCATCTGCAATTGGCTCAAGCAAAATGCAGCCAAAGGCGACAGAGTCGGATTTTGTGGCGAGCACTCTTCCATCAGGGAAATAGAATTGTTCCAGAAATGCCTGTCAGGCTGCGGGATTGAGTTTGTGTCCACCTCAGATTTGGTGGGATCCATCTGGACCTCTCGCTCCATGCAACATCACGGCGAGATATACCTCTATCCGGAGAAATTTGCCGGGGAGTGTCAAACGGCAAAGCGCCATCGAATGGCACAGAATCTCAAGCGCAATGGTCTAACATCTCTGATCATCAGCAATTCCTCCTCTGTATCCTGGCTTTTGAATATCCGGGGAACTGAATGTCCGCTCAATCCCGTTGTCCAATCCTTTGCCATTCTCTATCAGGATAGTTCCGTAGACCTGTTTACGGACTCCGATCAACTGACCGGCATGAATGTCTGGAATGAATTGACCGGGGTCTCGCGCTATCCGGTCAGGGCAATTGAAACTGCTCTGGACGGACTGGATGGTACCATCCAGGTTGATCCCGGATCTCTACCGTATCAGTTCTACCAAATCTTGGGTTTGAAGAGTGACATCATACTTGCCGATGATCCGGTTGAAGTCGCCAAGGCAACAAAGAATCCCATTCAAATTGGGCATATCCGCACTTGTCATATCCGGGATGGCGCGTCCGTCATTGAGTTTCTATCCTGGCTTGACAGCCATGATCTGCGTTCGCTTACCGAACTTGATGTCATAAGAAAAATCGAGCGATTTCGACGCCGCAACCCTGAATTCAGGGGCAACAGCTTTGATACCATAGCAGGGTCTGGCCCCCATGGGGCTATCGTCCACTATCGAGCTGATCAGAATTCGAATCGTGCATTGACCCCATCGGACTTGCTGCTCATTGATTCGGGTGCGCATTATGTCGATGGAACCACGGATATAACCCGAACCGTTGCCCTTGGTTCTCCGACTCCCAAGCAGAAGCAAGACTACACGTTTGTGCTCAAGGCTCTGATTGCCTTATCCAGGGCCAGATGGCCGGCCGGGACAAGAGGAAGAGCCCTGGATGCCATTGCCCGGTGCCAGGTACGACTGGCCGATGCCGACTACAAGCACGGAACAGGACATGGCGTAGGGCAGTTCATGGATGTTCACGAGGCCCCGTACAGTCTTGCAATAACCTCGGACGAGCCGATACCTGAGAATGTACTCATGTCCGTAGAGCCCGGAATTTACCGGGCGGACCAATACGGCATCCGACTTGAAAACCTGGCTTTGACAGTAAAGACCCCGGCCATCACTCACAATTCGGAAAACGTTTCCTGTAGATTTGAAACCGTGAGTTTCGTACCTTTTGACCGCAGAATGATCGACAAATCCTTTTTGGAAGCATCAGAAATAGATTGGATAAACCACTACCATTCCCAAGTGCTTGCAACTTATGAAGCCAAACTCAGCCCTGCAGCGCAAAAGTGGCTGAAGGGTGCGTGCCAACCGATTTAGGCTTTTGCTTCCAACAATACCCTTGCAGCACCCATTGCCTCATCGGACACCGCTTCGGCCGAAAGCATGCGGGCTATCTCTTCAACCCGCTCTTCATGAGACAATGATTGAGCCCTGATCACGCTTTGCGACCCAACGGTCCGCTTCTCGATCTGGTAATGCAGGTCACCAAGCGAAGCGACTTGAGGAGAATGTGTTACGGCGATGACCTGTGTCTTGGATGACAGTGCCTTGAGCCTTCTTCCAACAGCATCAGCTGTTGCTCCGCCGATGCCCGTATCGATTTCGTCAAAAACCAGGCTGATTCCTGAATCTTCTCTGATCAGACACGCTTTTAGAGCCAGCAAGAAGCGTGATAGTTCTCCTCCTGAGGCAATTTGATCAATCGGTCCCAATGGAAAGCCGGGATTGGTGGTCACCATAAACCGAACATCGTCGTATCCTCTTGGCCCCTCCGGGACTTCAGCTATGGCTGTCTCGAAGTCTGCCTTTTCAAGTTTTAAAGGTTTGAATTCCCTCTTGATTTCCTTGTTCAGCCGATCGGCCGCACTTGATCGGGCCCGGGATAGCGATTGAGCCAAGCTGCGGTACTCACCCCCGAGGAACTCAAGGTGCCCTTTCAGGGACTCAAGGTGATCGCTCTCGCTTTGACTGTTTGACTGAAATTGTTTCAGCCGCTTTCCATATTCATGAAGTTCCTCTGGGGCAACGCCGTGTTTCCGGGCTAAATTTCGAATGGCATAGAGCCTGTCTTCAAGCTCTTCGAGTTCGTGTGGGCCAATGTTCAGCTTCTGCCTATGATGACTGATGTGACCCTCCGCCTCCTGAAGTTCAGAAAGAGCCCTTTCCAAAGCCTCGCGAGCCTCCTTGACTGAATCATCAGGCTCCCCTTTCAGTCGCTCAAGGGCATTAAGGGCGGCAACAACCTGACTTGACGCTCCCTCAGAACCGATTTGCTGTTCGGCAAAATCAATGGCTTCCCGGTTCTGAGTAGCAAACTTCATTGCCGATCGATCAACTTCCAGTTGCCTCGCCTCATCCGGCTTCAAATCAAACTGTTCGAACTCCTCCAGATAAAAGTCAATATGTTCCTGATCCTGCATCCGACTGGCAATTTTTTTCTCTTGGGCCTCTACCATTCGGCTGTGAGCCCGATACTGATTCCAGCTGGCCTGAACCTTATCGACCGCATCGTCCAAGCGACCAAAAGTATCCAGCAGGCCAGTGTGCTTGCCGGGATTGAGAAGTTGATGTGCATCGTGCTGACCGTGGATGTTTGTCAGCAAGTCGCCAAGTTCTCTCAGAAACTCCAGCGGACAACGGCGGCCATTGATAAACGACCGCGTTCGACCATTGGAAGAAAACACTCGCCTGATCAGGAGCTCTTCATCAATCCTGTAACCCTGTTCGGTGAGAATGCTCCGAGAGGGATGATCCGGCAGGATTTCAAATGATGCCGCGACCTCTCTCGTCGCGCTTGCATCGGAACCGAGATGCTTCCCCGAAGGCAAACCCAAGGCAAAGCCAAGTGAGTCGAGAAGAACAGACTTCCCGGCGCCAGTTTCTCCCGTAAGGACATTGAAACCCGGCACAAACTCCAGATTCAGCTCATCAACCAGCAGTACGTTGTGTATTGACAGTCCCGCCAGCATTAGGGAGCATCACCGGTATACCTAGATCCACTCCCCTCTGAGACTCTGGCGGTAGAAACGGTTGAAAAAGCCGGTACCCCCAGATCTCTGGGGCACATCAGCACCAACCTGCTGCAACAAGCTGTACGATTCTTCATACCAGACCGTTGAGTTGAAATTATAGGCCAAAATGCTGGCGGACTCTTGCGCCTCCTCGACCAGCCCCAGAGACAGATAGGCTTCTACTAGCCGATGAAGGGCTTCCGGTACATGACTTGTTGTTCTTGTATAGACTTGACTAAGGGTGACACGAGGCGTTCCCGATTCTTCGATTGGCCGTTCTTCGATAATGTCAACGGCATCCAGAAATGTATTGTCAACAACGTTCTGGAAGCGTTTGATTGCCGCCGTGTAGTGCTGTCCCTTGAGATAGAATCGGCCGACTTCCATCTCCTTCTCCGCCAACCGGTCGACCACTACGTCCATGGCCAATTCGGCCGACTGAGCGAAACCGCTAGTGCCATACCCGCTAGTCACGCGATTGAGTTCTTGGAGAGCCTTGATCGCGTTGGTTCTGTCCTGGCCCTTCAGGTCAACCTGGCTATAGTAGCTCATGGCCACGAGATACTGTGCGTATGCAGCATCTTCGTCTCCAGGGTAAAATCTCAGGAAACGTTGAGCGGCTTCCCTGCTTTGGTCATACTGACGAGCAAGATTGTAGGCATAGGCTGCCTGCAAGATTGCTCTTCTCGTCCAACTGGAATATGGATATACGCGTTCAACTTCTTCAAATCTCTTGGCCGCCCGGGCATATCTGTTCCGCTCGATCTGAACTTCACCACTTCTGTACAGTTGCTGCGGGGTAAAGTTTTCGGGCGACCGCTCTTCTTTTCGATTGCCGCAACTGGCGAGGGTCAGGACGGCCATGACGGCGGCAATGCAAGAAACTGTCCGGTACGAAAATCTCATCTAACTTCAAGGCCTTTGCGATATCCAACCCCGCCCCACACAACTCGTTTGGGTCAGGACCAATTCAGGTATTTCACGGGTGTACATAAATTGGGAATCTAGTTATTTTTACCAGCATTGCCAACAAATTTTCTTCCGCACCAACGTAGCGGGTTCAAAAGACATCCACGCTCTGGCCCATGTCAGGTATCAAAGACCAACCCGGATAATTGAACAGGCCTCTGCGTGTCACACCAATGCCAATGCTCACTTGCTGCAAGCACTTGCCAATTCAACCTGTCTGAACGCTTGGCAAACCTGAGAGGCCCATGCCTGATTCAACAAGGGATGGACCGAAACTCCTTCCTCATCTGATACTCATCCGAGGGCGGGCGGACTTGATCAGCATTGGAGGTCAGGCATCAAATTGCGGCAAGTCCGCCAACTTCAGATCTACCCCGGGCATGATCGAGGCTATGTCCTCACAAACGGTTCGAACTTCGTAGTTTCGGGCATCAGACATGACTTTGCGTAGAAGTTCGACATTTGTCCTGTGCCCCGATCTTATGCCAACAAAGAGCCCCATGATCGGCATTCCTGCGAGGCCAAGATCTCCAAAAGCGTCCAAGAGCTTGTGTCTCAAACACTCATCCTCATAACGAACTGCATGAAGATAGCATTCTTTCTGGGCATCAAAAATGACGACATTTTTCTCGTTTCCCCCCAGTCCAAGCTTATTGGCCAGAAGAGTCTGAATTTCGTTCTTGTTGCAAAATGTTCGGCTGGCGCCCAACTGCGAGGCCACTGATCCGTTCATCGTCTTCAGATGCTTTGTGCGCTTGCCGATCGGCAAGGGATAGTCAATCGTGTACCGCATTTCAAAGGTATTGGAGGGAAGCAATGCGGCATAGGCGCCCTTTTGCGGGTCACCCCAGTCTACAGGCCGCCGTATCTTCATGTAGACAGCCGGAGCATCTTGAGTCTTCAGGCCTACTTCCAGGATTTTCTTGAAGAAACCCTGAGAGCTTCCATCCAGCGCCGGAACCTCATGGCTATCCAGACATGCTGTCACGTTCGTCAATCCACATCCTGCGACTGCAGCCATCAGATGCTCAATCGTGCTTACCCGAACTCCAGACTCAAGCCCTATGGTCGTGCATCTTCGGGTGTCTACAACGTGATTAACGAGTGCAGGAATGAACCTGCTGTCCCCTTCTCCGCCGACAAGACAGAACTTGATCCCGTGATCTTCCGGTGCCGGGAGGAGGGTCAAATTCACCGGACGACCCGAATGTAGCCCTTTGCCGGTAAAGTGGATATCAGAATCTATGGTGGTTTGCTTCATTTGTCGCCTCAAGCCAATGCGGAACACAATATCTATGCTTTTCGGCTGATGGCAATAAAATGTTTCTATCAAAATGTTACACAAGTTTAGCCTGTCAACTGACGGTAGTGTCTCGTCTCCTGTTCACAAGATGGGAGATGAATGACATATGATCCTGCCAGGATCATCCCCGCATTCGCCCCTTGTTTTTCTGATCAGCCATGGAGAATCATCACATGTCATACACATTGTCCCGTGACAACCTTATGCACATCCTGAAGCAATGGCTGGATGCCCAGCCGGGTATCGATGCCCATCCACAGGATGTGCGTTATGCAAGGGTCGCCGAAGACCACGCCCCTCTCTTGGACAAGCCCTACCCACAGATTGTCCTGTCCAAGTTCGACGAGACGCGCAGTCCCGGCGGCAAGGTCGTCGAGAGCGAATCCTTCCGACTTGTCGTGCACGAAAGAGAAGGGCAAGATGGGCACAATCATCTGTCCACCGCTCTTGTCCACCATTTCATCAACAGTCATGAGCATGTCGAGGTGGTGAAGCACATCGATCATGTCATCGAGGTTCTGATAACGCGCCATACGCTTTAGGGGCGACGCCCCGGGCCGCCACTGACATGATTCGGTCGTGTGACGGATTTAATCATGTCAGTACTGGTGGCGCTCTTGTAAAGGCGAAACAGCCGATGCCACATTATCCGTCATCCTCCGCCAGCCGAAAATGCTTTCACCGGGCTGGGATGGAGGAAATGGAAATCGATGGCCGACATGGATATATGCTGTACGCGGCACCAGCGCTCTATTTGGGGCCGTCAGGCGTCCAGGATTCATCGGCGTCATCCGGTGTGGCCGGGTGATCCGGGGCCGGTTTCGACAGAAGACGGCGCACGGCGCTCCCGGCGGGAGCGACAGCAAACGAGGTCTGGCCCTCGTCGTTCCGGACATCGGTCCGGGCACCGGCTGCCAGCAAGGCCTGGACCGCATCCCGGGCATTGGCTGCGGCCGCCGAATGCAGAGGTGACTGACCCTCATTGTCGCGGGCCTGAAGGTCGGCACCGGCCCGCAGCAGCGGAAAGATGCAGGCGGGGGCGTTGGCCCCAGCCGCATCATGCAGGGGGGTGCGGCCAGTATTGTCGATCGTGTCTATCGCCGAGCCCCCGTCGAGCAGCAAGTTGGCGGTCTGCGGCGCGCCGGCACCGGCGGCAAAATGAAGAGGGGTGCGACCGGCATCATCGGTCGCCTGCATGTCGGCACCACCCGCCAGCAAAATGCGGGCGGCCGCCGTCGCATTGTCAGCCGCGGCCACATGCAGGGCGGTACGATCCCAGTGATCCCGGTTCTCCGTATCAGGAGCGATCTTCAGAATTTCAGTCACGATGAGGGGCCAGTTCTCCTGGGCCGCCAGATGCAGGGGCGTGCGCTGCCAGGCATCCCGAGCCTTGACGTCGGTGGTCGATGGAAGGGATGTGAAGGCACTTCGTGTTCCCGTCTGGGCGGCCGTGTGCAAAGGCGTGCCGGTCTGGGCCACGACGAAGGAGCGCAAGCTGGGAATCGGGCAGGCAAGGAGATCGGTGCCCGCCTGGACCACATCCAGCAAGCCCAGCCGGAGCATGGTGGTCAGAACCGGGCTGCGTGTCAGGGATCGCTCGGCGACGAGACCCGTCTCATGCAGGATATGCTCGACCTGATCCTCTGGCATGGGATCGCGTCCCAGGCGGGCCATGAAACGGCCGATGCGAGCGGCCTGTCCACTCCATGATCCCAGACGCTGCCGGTAATAGGCCTGACGGGCGGCAACGATATCCGGCTGGATGGCCAGCGGCTGAAGATCATTCAGGTTGCCCCCTGTATCCAGCAGATGTTCGCCCAGGATGCCCAGAGCGTTCTGCATATGCTTGGGCCAGCCCCGGGACCATTGCCACAGGGCCCCGGCCCAGCTTTCTTGCGTGTCATCCGTGGCCGTGATGCCGAAGCGCTTTACAAAAGCGGTCAGGGCCTGATGCACATCCGTCGGCCCCAGGGCCGGAGGGTGAATGACGCTCTTTCCCGCGAGGCGTGATATCCCCGCCTCCTGCAATACATGCGAGCTGTTGGACAGGCCGGCCAGCACGGGCAGGATTGGCATGCCGTCGCTGCCGTCTTCCAGATACTGGAGAACGCCCTGGGCCCGGGACGGAACGGTCTGTATCTCGTCGATCAGCAGCAGGATGGCACAGCCCGGGGGCAAATCCGGCACAGCCGGCATCCGTTTGGCTTCTTTCCGGTCCAGGCTAAAGCCGAGCCCGCCACCGCCCGGCATGCTGATATGCAGGGCGGTCAGGCGTTCTACGACCCCACCGATCGCTTTCCGAACGGCATTGGAGCCGGTCTTGTCCAGAGCCCGCAATGCGCGACTTATGCTGTCGGCAACAAGACCCAGACTCAGGAGGCTGGAAGCGGGGATCGTGACCGGCAGGACATAGGGATAATTGGCCTCCCGCGCCTCTAGGGGGCGGCATTGCATGGCCAGCCGATACAGCAGGGACGTCTTGCCGATGCCGGGTGCCCCCTGGATCAGCTGCATCTTGCCACGAGCCGGCCGCCTATCGGGCGACTCCGGGTCATGCCAGGCAATGTCATGGGCCAGGAGTCGGATCTTGTCCATGATATCGTCACGCCCGACGAAGATGGGGTTGAACGCGCGATCATCATCCCGAATGAACTTCGCAAGCTCCTCTCGGTTCAGGGCTGGACTCATCATGGACTTCCTTTATGCCGGCTGGCTGGAATGCAATATGGACCATGAGGGACGGTCTGTCAACAGAAGGACGCGTAATTGGCACTCATCTCTTGACAAGGGGGTGGGGGTCGGCGTCACATGATTATGCAAGTCGGTCATTTCCGACTTCACCTCTTGTTTTTCTTAACAACCATGGAGTTTAGAACATGTCATACACATCAAACCGCGACAACCTTATACACATCCTCCGGCAATGGCTGAACAACCAGCCGGGCATCGATGCCCATCCTGAGAATGGGCGCTATGCAAGCGCCGGTGAAGACCACACCCCTCTCTCGGATATACCCTACCCACAGATTGTCCTGTCCAAGATTGACGGGACGCGGAGTCCCGGCGGCAATGTTGTCGAAAGCGAATCATCCCGCCTTGTCATGCACGAAAGAGATGAGCAAGATGGGGACGATCATATGTCCACCGCCCTTGTCCACCATTTAATCGATAATCATAGCCATGTCGAGGTGGTAAAGCACATCGACAATGCCATCGAGGTTCAGATGCAGCCCGGGAGAATGCCGGGATAGGCAAATGGGGCAAGGATCGGCGGCTTCCCCGTACCGTCGCCGGCCGAATCTCTAGTGGTTTAATTAAAACAAACAGTTCTTATTATTAGCTGAATATCCTTCGCTGTTTGCAGCCAGCACTGATGGCGGGACCCTTCATTCCCCTGACATGGAGCGGATCATGGCCCAGTCCCCCCCCCGTTATCCTGTCCGCCGCCGACCGCCAACGCCTGGAAGAGGTCCGCGACCATCCGCAGTCGTCCCCGAAGCATGTCTGGCGAGCCCGCATCATCCTGACGCTGGGCGCGGGTCATGGCCTGCTCGAGACCGTGCGTCGCACCGGCGTGTCCAAGTTCACCGTATGGCGCTGGTGGGACCGCTTTCTGGAGGCCGGCATGGCCGGTCTGTGGCGGGACAAGACCCGCCCGCCCGGTCGGGCTCCCATCAGTCCGGCGAAGGTGGCCGAGGTGGTTCAGACGGCGATGGCGCCGCCGCCGGAGCATGCGAGCCACTGGACGCTCAAGGCCCTGGCCCGCGAGACGGGCGTGTCCATGTCGAGCGTCCGCACCATTTTGCGCCGGCACCGGCTGGACCCCCATCGGGTGTCGACCTTCCAGGTCTCGCGGGATCCCGCCTTTGCCCAGAAGATCCGTGATGTCGTCGGTCTGTATGTGAACCCGCCGGACCATGCCGTCGTGCTGTCCATTGACGAGACGCCGCAGATCCAGGCCTTGGGACGCACCCCGAAGCCCTGGCCCATGACCCCGGGCCACACCGCGACCCGGACCCATGACTATGTCCGCTACGGCACCACAGGCCTGCTCGCCGCCCTGGATATCGCCACGGGCCAGGTCACGGGCTACTCGATTCACACATTTCCAGCGATGCCATATCCGAGTTGGATGGCCCGGAATTGATACCGCCCGCGTAACATGACCACGGGGCCCGGTTTCCCATAATATCCGGTCCCGCCGCCGAGACGGGTGCACACCCCGGCCGCAAAGGCCAGCGAGCCCCGTGGATGCGGGTTCTTTTGCTTGTCGGTCGGACCCTCAAGCGAAGCGGATACGGCCTCCAGGACCGGTTGATCCGGCGCTTCGAACACATCCTTGAGCGGACGTTGGCCGGCACCATCCCGGTCCGGCACGAGTGGCCTGCACGATATCCCCGCGATCAACGTCATGGCGCACAGCGTTTTGAAGGGTGCGGTTTCCACCGCCACGTTTGCGATGGCGAAGCCTTTGGTCTTGATGGTCCGGAAAACCGGGTCGATGACCCAGCGCCGACGATAGAGTTGCGTTGTCCATCGCGCCGGTTCGAACGTTTCGATCTGGTGGCTGGTCAGCCGGCGCCAATGGGCCGGCTTAACGCCGGCGGGCGGGTCGATGTCCCGTGCCTCGACGATGGAAACGGCCTGGCGGGCGGGAACACCGGGTTCCATCGGTCTGTTTTTGGGGGGGGGCTTGAGGGTCACGCACGCGAAACGCACGCCCATGCGGGCCGTGCGCTTCTTTTGCCCGGGTCGCGCGGGCCACGCGACTGTGTGCTCCGGCTGCGGCCGACCCTCAAGGCTGGAAAAGAGCTGGCCGGTGTCATCGCCCAGACGGCGGTCATGGGACGCCCGGATCCGCACGTCCACGCCGTCCAGGCGGTCGGCGACCACCGTGACATGCGCCGCCGCGTACCGAACGGTGGCGCTTGTTGGCATGGCTTCCAGCCAGCGGTGGCTCTCCTGGTGCGAAGCGGGCGGTTTTTGGGCGGCTTCGGGCCGCCGCCGGAGCGTTCGATCATATGCATGTCGACCGCGCCGAGCAACGTGCCCTGTTCCGCCTCCACCGCGATCGTGGCAGGACCGACAAGGCCGTGTCCCGACCCGTCATTCCGGAAGCTTGTCGTGTCAGGAATCGCCAGAATAGGGAGATCATCCACGCGCCCGGACGTGGTCATGGCCGCCTTGTCGACAATCTTTTTCACGGTCACCTTCCCGTTCCTCAAAAACCGGCCCAAGCGGACTTCGCCAGCGCGATGATTCGCCTGGATCCCGCAACGGATAGTGAAGGAACCTACATGAGTGTTCAATCGACAAAAGGCCAAACGGGAAATGGCCTTGGTCCCCTGTTCAGCGCAACCCAAGGCCAGGCCCCCAATAGTGCATATACTCCCGCCACCAGTCAGTGGGAAGCCGAGATTGGCTATGGGTTTGGCCTTCCAGGACCAGGCCTGCAAGCGGTACTGACACCATATGCTGGATTGAGTCTGGATGGAGTGGGTCAAGACACACTTCAGTTGGGCACCCGATATCGGCTTGGCGACGGTGTAGCTCTGGGCGTTGAAGCAACAACAAAAACCAGTGCATCAACCGTGGACATTGTCACAGTGAACGGGACCCTCTACTGGTAAAACAGTCGGTGGTTTGCACCTCCGAAGTTTCTCTGGTGCCACCAGAAAAGCTGCAGTTGATCTTCGTTGTAGCGATCAATATAAAATCGAAAAATTTGCCTATCAGCTCAAGGACGGCTCCCTGCATGTGTCAGAACATCATTGATTGACCGTCGGGAGCAAGCCAAATTCTTGCTCCCTCAGGATATTCCCTGTAAATCATGTGCTGTCCGCACTTGAACAAATTTGCCGTGTCTCGGGCCAAGATAGATTCATGAAGCCTTGGACAAAACCCGAGAGATCCAGATGCCATTCGTGCCAGCAAATTTGGCCATGGGCATTCCACTTCCCGGCTGATTTGTATCAAGCGGAAGCGATCTCATGTGATCGAGGCTTGAAATATGCGTTCAATTGAGCTGTCTAGGACAGCATTGAATTCTTTGCCACCTTGAGATACATTCAGACCTTCAGTGAAAGCACGGGAGAAACTGGCGATCATACCTGCATTTTCTCCTAACCTGCGACATGCTTCATCCTGGCTGTAGCCACCTGACAAGGCGGTGACACGAGCAACATTCTTGTGAGAAGCGATATCCCTGTAAATGTTGGGAATTTCAGGCAGAGTCAACTTAAGAGCAGCAGTCTCCTGGTTGTCAAGGCCATTGAGATTGTCCATGATTTCGTCGACCAATATTTCTTCACATTCGGCTTTGTCTGGACTGCTGATGGTCACCTCGGGCTCAATGATCGGAATCAGCCCGAACTTGGCTATGATCTTTCCGACTTCAAATTGCTGCGCAACCAGTTCATTGATTCCCGACCGTGTGGCCCGATTGATGACGGACCGCATCTTGGTTCCGCAAACACCGAGATTCACGGCCGTTATCAAGCGTTCTTCCATGTCCGGTATAGGCTTGAGAAGTTGAACGCTGTCATGTTCATCCTCCATTCCAGCATCAATCTTCAGAAAGCTCAGAACCTTCAAATTTTCCCACAGGAACTGCGGCAGGGGCTTGTCATTTAATTCTGAAATCATGGTATCCCAGAACAGAATTGTGCCCAGTATTCTATGACCGTTGAAAGTTGGAGCCTGCATTATCCGTATCCGCATCGTGTGAATCAGTGCATCTCTCTCTTCATCCGTGGAATATTCCGTGCGCGGTATGCCGTAATTCTTGAGCACTCCCGGGGCCGACCCCCCACTTTGATCCAGGGCAGCAATAAATCCATTGCGGGTTCGCATGACCTTGACCTTTTCATCTTGTTCATCTTGAGTTCGATCAGTTGTCATAATCTTCCTTCCTTCAAAATTGTTTGACATAAGGATTTCTGTTCAGCAGTTTGAGTTTTAATTTCCATTGGTATAATGCCCAACTCGGTTGATGCCCTTGTCGGCGAACGCCTGACAAAGCGCGGCCTTGAATTGCACCGGGCCTGAAAGCAAAGGACTATCCGACATATTGAAGTAATGATACCTGACTGTGGAAAAATCCGATATTGATTCTAAAAAGAGGTGGCGACTGCTCAGACGACCGCTTGGATATCTTCTGATTATCCCGGCAGTATTCTTTCTCATTTTGCTGACCCTGAGGTTTGCCAACCCGCCTCTCACACCACAGATGATCTATGCTGCAATGGTATACAGGGTTCCTGAACGGCAGTGGCTTCCACTTCACGCCGTTCCTGAAGGCCTGCAGTACGGTGTCACGGCGTCCATTGATGCGAACTTTTGTCGGCACTGGGGCCTTGACTATTATTCTGCCCGTCTTGACACGACTGCCAAAGAGGATACGACAATAACCATCAGCCAAAGAGCCGTCGAGAGTCTGTTTTTGTGGCCTTCGAAAAGTTACGTGACCCAAGTCGTTGCCACTCCTCTTGTGTTGCTGGCGGAAATATTCTGGAGCAAACGACGCATTTATGAGCTTTACCTGAATACAGTTCGACTGGGACCCGCAACTTTTGGAGTCTGGGCCGGTGCAAGACACTTTTTTGCGACCGATGTTTCAGATCTGGACGAAGAAGAAATCGCCATCTTTACAGTGGTGCTCGCTGATCCTTCGACCGAACATCCCGATGATCTGTCATTGGAACAGTTTGATGCTGTCATTTCACTGATGGGACGGCTATCTCACGCCAACGCCGAAAATGATTACCCCTGCTTGCAAAGTTAGATGTCACTCTACCTTGGAACAGAAAGTCCGGATTGACATGTTTCATATTCAGAACCACTTCGCTGCTTTCTCGTTCGGGCAACGAGCACCCGGCAATGATGCCTTCATTCAACTCCATGAACTGGATTTGACTTGGTTTCGGGAGAAAATGCAGTGAAAATCACGTGGTACGGACATGCCAGCTTTGGCCTCGTAAGCGAGGGAGGCACTACCATTGTAACCGATCCTTACGACCCCGCGACCTCTGGCTTCAAGTCTTTTCCGGATGAAGCGGACATCATTGTCAAGTCAAGCAGCGATGACGATTTTCATGATAATGATCATCTGGTCCCGAAGAAATCGGGAACCCATGTTGTTGACGCCCTCGAAATTGCATTGGCCGGCGGCTCTACTGTCTCGCATGGCATCGAAATACAGGCCATTTTGGCCATGGAGCATCTGGAACATCCACGAGGGCATGCCAACCAAAATGCCATGTATCGTTTCACGGTCGACGACATCTCGGTTGGTCACATGGGAGACATGGGCGGCGACTTTTCTCCCTCGCAGCTGGATTTTTTCAAAGGTGTCAACATACTCCTGAGCCATGCGGGGGGATTTCCTGTCATTTCTCTAGATGAGTTGCAAAGGGTCATCAGTATCGTTCAACCCAATTTGGTCATTCCCATGCATTTTCGAACACTGTGCTACATACCTCAGAACATGCACTTCATCTCAGGGTTTTTAGGCCTGTTTTCGGAGCACGATATCGATTATGCCTGTCGACCGACGATCACCATAACCAAGGATAAACTTCCACAAAAGACGAGGGCTCTGGTTCTGTCATATCTGTAGGTGGCTTACAATTCCGCCGACGGGCGTTGATGGGCCCAATTGACCTGTGTAAACAATCAAGACAAAGCAAGCAACAACATCTGGTGAAGATTTCACCCGTGACGACCTGGTCAGTTCGTTCGAATCCGGAGGATTACCCTTATGCTCAATATATCAGTTCTCGGCTGTGGCCGAATCGGGCAGATGCATTGCGCAAATCTGCGGCGAAGTCACAGGTTCAATCTGGTTTCCGTTTATGACATCAATCGGGAAGTGGCGAGTCAGGTTAGTGCCAGTCTGAGTGTGCCGCATCACGCCACACTCGGGGACATCGAGAACAACCCTGACATCAATGCTGTTGTCATCGCTTCCTCGACCGATACCCATGCCGAATTCACCGAGCGATTCACTCAGGCCGGCAAGGCCGTGTTTTGTGAAAAACCCCTTGATATGGATCTCGAAAGAGCAAAACGCTGTGTCGATTTCGTCAACAGAATCAACGGACGGGTTCAATTGGGCTTTAACCGTCGATTTGACCCTGGCCACCGTCAGTTGAAGAACCGTGTCGACGAAAATGCTATAGGTGATCTCCATCAGGTCATAGTTACGTCTCGCGACCCCGGCTTGCCATCAAGCGAATATCTCCAGGCGTCGGGCGGCCTTTTCAAGGACATGACGATTCACGATTTCGACATGTGCCGATTCATTCTCGGAGAAGAACCCTCCGAAATCTTTGCCATCGCCGAGGCTCTCATTGACCCACCTTTGCTTGAAAGTCTGAACGACCACGACACGACCATGGTCATCATGAAAACCCCTTCGGGCAAAATGGCCCACATCAACAACTCACGTTCTGCCACGTACGGTTATGACCAGCGCATTGAGGCTTTCGGAAGTGAGGGAATGCTGATCTCAGACAATCGCAAGGAAAACGAGGTTCGATACTACTCCAAGACGGGGACCGACGCTGGCTCTCCCTATCTAGACTTCTTTGCTGAGCGGTATCAGGAAGCCTTCGCCAAACAGTTTGAATCTTTTGCTGACGCCATCGTCAACGGACAAGATTTTGAAGCCACCATTGCAGACGGATACCATGCCCTGAGACTGGCTGAAGCCGCCAACCTGTCCCTGAAGGAAAACAGACCTGTTCGAGTGGAAGAAGCTGGATAGAATCATTTTTGCCCAAAGCTTCCCGGGGGATGCATCGTGATTCGTGTTGCCGTAATTGGGTGTGGGAGAGTCGGACAACTTCACTGTCTCAATGTGATCAACAGTTCGAAACTGAGTTTGGCATCAGTTTTTGATGCCAACATCCGGCAAGCCCGATATTGGGCTACACGGCTCAATGTCACAGCAGGCGTCTCAATTGAACAGATTGCCCGCGATGCCAAGATCGATGCCGTTATCATTGCCTCACCAACCAAGACCCATACTCAGCTTGTCAAACTTTTTGCCAAAGCTGGAAAGTTTGTCTTCTGCGAAAAACCTCTCGACACGGATCTGGCTCGGGCCAAAGACTGCATGGATTACGTTGCAGCATTGCACAGCTCGGTTCAGATGGGATTCAACCGCCGGTTCGATCCAGGTCACGCAAATCTGAAAACGGGTGTAACCAACGGAGATATCGGTGACCTCCAGCAAGTGATAATCTCATCTCGAAGTCCTGATCTCCCAGCCCCTGGATATGTCGAGGAATGTGGTGGCATGTACACGGACATGACCATCCATGACTTCGATATGTGCCGCTTTCTGCTCGACGAAGAACCCACTGAAATTTACGCCATGGGGCACAATTTCATCACATCGACGGTGCAGCAATTCTACCCGATTGATTCGTCCATGCTCATAATGCGTACGCGGGGCGGAAAAATGGCCCATGTCAACAACTCAAGATCTGCCGCCTATGGCCATGATCAGCGTATTGAAGCGTTCGGCAGCAAGGGGATGCTGATTTCTGATAACAGGACAAAGCGCAATACCCACCTCTCGACAGCCGTGCATACCGACCAGCTGGAGACTTTGCCGGACGGTTTCTTGGGTCGATACGCGGAATCCTATGTCCAAGCACTTGAGGCTTTTGCCAATGCCATCGAAGACGGAAGTCCCTTCCCTGTCGATATTGAGGATGGCTACAAAGCCCTCAGACTGGCTAAAGCGGCCAATCTGTCAATTTCGGCAAACCGGCCCATCCAGCTGGATGAACTAGAGTGATCATTCAATCATGTTCGAACTTCTACCCATCGCCCATCTTGTTGAGAGGATTCAACTTGAGCATGAACAACCTTGACCATGTCCAGCCCGTCTTCAAACGTTGGGTAGGTGAGTGCCCGCGGATCAGGGTCTTGACCACCTCTCCGACTTGCTATCACCTCTGAGAGATCCTTATACAAGGTTGAAAAGGCCAGCGGCATCCCCTCGGGATGACCGATGGTAACCCTGCCGGCTCTCAGCGCTTGCTCATAGAGATAGGGAGCGCCGCGTTCGAGCACCTTCGTGGGCTCTTGCCCCTTGGTCCAGTAGAGCTGGTTGGGCTGCTCCTGTTGCCAGCGCAACCCACCGCATTCCCCAAAAACCTGAATTGACAGGCCATGAATTCGACCATAGGCAAGCCCGCTCACCCACTGTCGTCCAATGGTGCCATCCTGCAAGCGAAAGGCCGTGAGCGAATCGTCTTCCAGCATTCTGCCAGGTACCCCAACCGCAAAGTCCGATGATACTTTAGCCACCTTCTGACCTGTTACGAAGCAGGCCAAATGCATGGCATGACTGCCCAAGTCAAGCGTGACCGCAGAAATGCCGGCCTTTTCCGGATCAAAACGCCACCCAATGCGCGGGTCGTCTTTCCAGTTCGATTCGGCCATGAAACCACCGGCAAACTGAGTGAAGATCACCCTTAACCTGCCCAGATCACCTCGTCTGATCATCTCTCTCATTTGTCGAATCATCGGATATCCAGTATAGCCAAAGTTGACAGCACACACTCGGTCATGCTTCCGGGCGACCCGCACCAACTCTTCCCCTTCTTCAATCGTGAGGGTTAGCGGCTTTTCGCAAAAGACATCAATTCCCGCTTCAAGAAATGCCTTGCTGATGGCGAAATGGGTATCATTAGGGGTCGCCACCGTCACGAGTTCTATCCCATCCTTTCGGTGTCTCTCTCCGGCCAGCATCTCGTGCCAGCTGCCATAAGCCCTGGACGGTTTCAAACCTAGCCTGATACCAAACTCCCTTGCCCTTTCAGGATTGATATCCAAGGCCGCGGCAACAAAGTCGAACCGTTCCTCAACCGCTGTTCCGGCTCTGTGGGCAAAACCGATCTGGCTGCCTTCACCCCCACCTACTATTCCCCACCTGATCTTGTTCATTGTCTTCCTCCCGGCCTTCAACCCCGAATGACACAGGCACGTATACGCTGTGGCCTGCTTCGTTTAACTGCAGCAAAGATTTCGAGTCTTCCTGACCTGCCAGTTATTCCTGAGCCATGGGGTTTCAATTGGACGTTCTTTTCTGAAATATGAATAAAGAGTTTTGAAACGGCTTGTCGAGACAAGGCCAAAGATTGGAATAGGAAACTGATGGCAAAAATCCTTGTTGTTGAACCCATCCATCCAGCGTCCATGCGGATGCTGGAAGAACGAAATGACGTCACCTTCGAGATCGTGTCGGACACATCCGAAGAAAACCTTTTGAGCCGGATAGCCGATGTCGACGCCCTGACCATACGGGTGTCTCCGCTGAGCACGAAAGTCCTTCAGGCGGCCAAGAAACTCAAGGTCGTGTCACGCCATGGCGTCGGTTATGACAATGTCCCCGTTGAGACCTGCACACAACTGGGAATCCCCCTGACGATCGTTGGACCGGTAAATTCGGTTGCCGTGGCGGAGCACGCGTTTTTTCTCATTCTCTCTCTGGCCAAGCACGGCGTTCTGTTCAATCAAGAAGTCAAGCGGGGAAATTTCGAGATTCGCCGCAAGCGCAGAGCCTTTGAACTGAACGGGAAAACATTGCTGATACTAGGTTATGGTCGCATAGGCAGGGAGGTCGCTCTCCGAGCGCGGGCGTTCGGTCTCAAGGTTATCGTATACGACCCCTACCATCGGCCCCAATCAAGTGATTCGGCTACGTTGATCACGGATATCAGCGATGGTCTCAGGCAGGCGAACGTCGTGTCGTTGCACCTTCCCCTCACACCCGAAACCCACCACCTGATCGGTGAGCGGGAATTGCGGCTTCTGCCTAGGAATGCCATTGTTGTCAACACCAGCCGGGGCGGAATAATTGACGAAGACGGTTTGTCTGCCGTGCTCTTGGATGGGCATCTGCTTGGCGTTGGCCTTGATGTTTTCGAAGAGGAGCCCGTTCCCGTCGATCATCCCCTTCTGCAACATGATCGGGTCACGGTCAGCCCCCACTCGGCTGCATTGACGGAGGATACGCTGATAGCCATGGGAGACGCCACCCTAAAGAATGCACTGGATGGCATTGACGGCCGGCTTGATGCCAGCCTGGTCGTCAACCCTGAAGTGCTGACAGGCACGACATCTTAAACCCTTTGCCCGCAAGTTCAATCACTCGTAATAACGGCTTGATCTAATGGCTTTCGCGGGTAACGGGTCGGGTATCCTGACCCAGCAGAAAGTCCATGTCGGCTCCACAATTGGCTTGCATGACATGATCAACGTACATCTTGGCGTAACCACGGGTGTACCGAGGTTCTTCAGGCTTCCAAGCAGCCTTGCGACGGGCCAGTTCCTCATCATCAATCAGAAGATCCAGAGTCCCTTGGTGAGCATCCAATCGAATCATGTCTCCAGTTCGAACCAGGGACAAGGGACCTCCAACCTGTGATTCGGGAGCCACATGGAGAACCACGGTTCCAAACGCTGTCCCTGACATTCGGGCATCCGATATGCGCACCATGTCGCGAATTCCCTTCTGAGCCAGAGCCTTGGGAATAGGCATGTTGCCAACTTCAGGCATGCCTGGATACCCCTTGGGACCACACCCTTTCATGACGAGAATGGCATTCTCGTCAACGGGAAGCTCGGGATCCTCGATGAGTTCCTTGAAATGTTCGATATTGTCGAAAACGAAAGCCGGTCCCTCATGAACAAGCAACGCCGGCGTCGCTGCCGAAGGCTTGATGATGGCCCCATCCGGGGCCAACGACCCTTTCAGGACTCTGATGCCTGCGGCGGGCTTGATCGGAGCCTCCAGTGCAAAAATGACATCGCGATTGAAGCATTCTGCGCCGTCCGCATAAGACAATATATCCTGACCCAGAACCGTATTGGCCGGTTGCAGATGGGAGCGCAGTTCGGCTAAGACGGCTGGAATTCCTCCGGCATAACAAAAATCCTCCATCAGATATTGACCGGACGGCATGCAGTTGACCAGCAACGGAATGTCCGAACCCAGCTCAAAATCTTCCAATGTCAGCGGTATCCCGAGTCTGCCCGCTATTGCCAGGAGATGAATGACCGCATTGGTTGACCCCCCAATGGCCGCATTGACCCGAATGGCATTTTCAAAGCTGTTACGAGACAGGATCTTGGACAAGCGCAGATCGTTCTCGACCATCCCGACAATCTGCTTGCCCGACATGTGAGCCAGAGTTGTCCGTCGGGCATCCACCGCCGGAAGCGCCCCATTCGCCGGAAGACTCAAGCCAAGGGTTTCAATCAGGCTGGACATGGTCGAAGCCGTACCCATGGTCATGCAAACCCCGGCCGAGCGGCTGTTGCCAGCTTCGGCCGACAGAAAATCCTGCATGGACATCTTGCCAGCCCGAACATCTTCCGAGAACTTCCAAACATGGGTGCCCGAGCCAATGTCGCGTCCTCGATACTTGCCATTGAGCATCGGTCCAGCCGAAACAACTATTGTCGGCAAATCAACCGAAGCTGCTCCCATCACTTGGCCTGGAGTGGTCTTGTCACATCCGCCCAAGAGTACCACTCCGTCCATGCCATACCCCCGAATGCACTCTTCAACATCCATGGAAAGGAGATTGCGGAACAGCATTGCCGTCGGCTTGATCTGGGTTTCACCAAGCGAAGTCACCGGAAACTCAACAGGAAATCCACCGGCTTCCCACACACCTCGCTTGACCGCTTCAGCCAGAATGCGCAGACCCGAATTGCAGGGGGTCAACTCAGACCAGGTGTTGCAAATGCCGATGATCGGTCTTCCATCAAAGACATGAGGTGGAAACCCTTGGTTTTGCATCCAGCTTCGATGTACAAAGCCATCCCGATCCTGTTTGCCGTACCATTCCTGACTGCGCAATTTCTTCTTCATCGTTCCTCCCAGGGCAACACAATGTTGAAACTTTGGTTCGTGCAATTCTTCTTTACAATTCATTCTGCACCGACTAATCGAAAATTGCCAGCGACTGTAATCATGGCGACCTTTTCTGGCATCAGGTGAGACCTCAGAACGGTATGCACAGTTGGAAGAGGCATGCCCTAAAGTGAATGGAGCGACCAATGCGATACGAGATGACGACTGATATCATGAAGCCCCTTGAACAGGTTGCAAAACTGTTCGTTGATCGAAACTCCTTCAAGCATTGGCAGAAGGAACTGGTTGCAATCAGATCACTGGATGGCGAACTCAATGCAACTGGCAGCCAATATGAGGTAGAGGTCAGAATGGGCAAACACAACCTGACCATGGTCGAAACCATTCTCGACAACAGTCTCCCTCGTTACTATAAGACCGAGTACAGAACAGGCAGGGATGTCAACACGCTGGAGTTTTGGTTTGCTGAGGTAAGCCCCCAATCTACGCAACTTAAGGTCGAGTGCGTGTTTATTTGTCACAGTTTCTTAATGAAGATCATGGCTTTCTTCATGCCCGGCTCATTCAAGAAGCAAACGAAGCAGTACCTTGACGCTTTCAAGGAGTTCGCTGAACGCTCAGCCTGACGAATGGGGGTAAAGTTGTCCAACCTTGAGCTCAAGCGAGGTCTTAAAGTTCCAGAGCTTGAGCATCTGTACAGAATTCATGGCTCGGGTGACTGCTTTGCTAATGTACTTCTAGCACTGCTAGAACATGCGGAATCAGAAGTTGAATCTTCCTGGCTTCTAAAGAAGCATATTGAGGAAACGGGTGCCATCACACCTGAGCTTGAACACCGAATCCTGCATGCCCTTCCCAAGGCTCAGCACTGGGAAGCAGCACTGCACATCTTGCAAATGATTCCCTATCTGTCCATCGCTCAAGATCAGGCTCCACAAATCAGGGACCATCTCCTCATTTTGAAAGAACACGACAACAAGTTTGTCCGGGCATGGACCTACAATGCCCTTCACGCTTTGCAGAACCAACATCCTGAGTACTCCGATGAGATCATGCCCATGCTGGATAGTGCCTACGGTGATGAAGCCCCATCGGTAAAGGCTCGAATCCGGCAATTATTGAAGCCACCGTTTTCGTCTGGCGTGAGATGAATCCTTGAATCCGAGGTTAGAACAATGGTGAAGACATACCCCTATTGGTGGGAAAGTGCCGGAGTTCCCAAACCCAGCGAACCCTCCAGCTTGCCACAAGAGGTTGACGTTCTTGTCATCGGGGCGGGCTTGACCGGTCTGACCGCCTCAGTCTTTCTGGCCAAAGCCGGCAAATCAGTTCTGGTCCTTGATCGATCAACCCCTTGCATGGGAGCAAGTTCCCGCAACGGTGGCATGATCGGAGGAGGACATCGGGCAAATGTGGAAACGCTTGTCGCCAAGTACGGCCTTAATTTGACCAAACGGCTGCTTCGCGAAATGCATATTGATTCAACACATTTTGCCAAGCGGTTCATGCAAGAAGAGAACATCGACTGCGATTTTCAGGAAACTGGACGTTTCCAGGCCTTTTGGAGGTCTTCCGAGTATTCCACGAATGCCCGAAAACTGAATCAGTTGACTGAACTGGTTCCCGTTTCGGCAGAATTGATCAGCCCTTCCAACAAATCGAACGAGGTTAAAACAAGTTCATACCATGGAGGGATTGTTTTTAACGATCACGGGGGACTCAATCCGGCCAAGTGGGTTTATGGAATCCAGGAGGCGGCCCTTGGCAAGGGTGTTGTCATACAGGGCGACACCCCCGTGAACAGCATCGAAAGACGGCAGGGAAAGCATTGGGTGCATACATCCAGAGGAATTGTTGTCGCACAGGACGTGTTGATGGCAACAAATGGATATTCCCCAACCAACTTCGGTGAAATCAGCAAGCGGATTTTTCCCATTCCAAGTTTTATCATTGCCACCGAAGAGCTGGGCGAGAATCGTATCCGTGATTTTTTTCCCAACCTGAGGATGATTGTCGAGACTCGAGAACGACACTGCTATTATCGTCCTTCACCAGACCGCAAGCGAATCGTGTTTGGCGGGCGGGCGGCAATGTTCAAGCCACCAGACAAGTTTTTTGAAAGTCAGCTGCGAAGCCTGATTGAAGGCATCTTCCCGGAACTCAAGGGAGTAAGTCTGACCCATGCCTGGTGGGGCTATACTGGATTCACTTTTGAGTTGTTGCCACATGTCGGCAAGATCGATGATGTCTGGCACGCCATGGGGTACTGTGGGAATGGAAACGGGATGGCTCCTTGGCTCGGCTACAAGGTTGCCAACAAAATACTTGGAAATGCCGAGGGAGAAACCGCTTTTGCCGAAATCGACATGCCTAGCCGATGGTATTACAATGGTCAACCCTGGTTTCTCCCCTTGGCCGATATTGGCTTTCGGTTTCGGGACGTCTGGTCAAATCTTAGGCAGTGAAGATCAAAAGGCCTTGAGGCCGGGATATTTCCAGCACGTCATTGGATGGTCGTTGACCATGCCCACGGCCTGCATGTAAGCGTACATTATCGTGGACCCTACGAAAGTCATCCCCCGACTCTTCAAATCTTTGGACAAGGCATCACTCGTTGATGTACTCACCGGCACGTCTTCTGAACGGCTCCAGTGATTGATCAGGGGACGGCCATCCACAAAATCCCAAAGATACTGATCAAACGTGCCGTGCTCGGACTGAATTGTCTCAAAGACCTGAGCATTCCTGCGGGTCGCATATATCTTGAGCCGGTTGCGAATTATCTTTGGGTTGCTCCTGATGGCTTCCAGTTCTTCGTCCGCCATTCGGGCCACTTTTGCGGGATCAAACTGATGAAAAAGAACCCGGTAATCCTGTCTTTTTCTTAAAACCGTCTCCCAGCTTAGACCCGCCTGAGCTCCTTCCAAAATCAACATTTCAAAGAGTCTTACATCATCGTGTACAGGGATGCCCCATTCATTGTCATGGTACTCCGCGTAGAACTCCTTTCCAACTCCATTGCCAAAGCAACGAGGTAAAGTTGGGTCAATCCGGCTCACTTTGAACGCTCTTTCTGTTGACATTGATGGCGGTTCAATTGCCATTGCCCAGCACTCAATACCTTGATCCTCATGCAAAGCCAATGGTACAACACATGACAACTGCACGGCCATTGGGCCTGATCGGCATTACATATCGCAACATTGCACGAGAAATCCACACGCGGCTGATTCTTGCGTCCGTTTCGTGGTCATCGGAGTCACCAACATGAACGCCCCTCGTGCCGATAAGCCAATCCCTGACGACTGAATGCATCAACATTTGTAGCCGAAGAATTGGACCACAATTATTCAGATCGTGGCGTCCGTGTCAAGACACGTCTGCATCCATGCGGTCCCTTTGACACCCTTTGGATACGCGGTTGTTCCGATCGACATGTTGGATACAGGCCGTGGTGTCATCGGTGATCCCGGCATGGTTGACATGAACAGGCCCTGTAGCATGTTCTGTACTTTCTTGTCTGGAATCGCTCACCCTCGAAGCACCCATCACCAGAGACCATTCACTGATTGCTATTGCACGTAATACCGGGCAGCCGGATCCAGCATTTGTAGCCGAACCAACCCGTCGAATTGTGGGTCCAGCGAATCTGCGACATGGGAGCAAGTGCCACTTGAATTTTACCCGACCATCTTGCACCGTTACCGGAAGTTGCACCACTCCATGACGGCTGGTGCCATCGGGTAGGCATCACCTCCAGTTGCCATAGGTATCACACTTGCGTCGGTGTACTGTATAATCACGCACAATACACATCCTCTCGATGGCTGGCATAATGCAGAAGAGATCAAGGAACAGTTGTGTTTGGGCAATCGGGTGTACTGTCGCTTGAAATCGGGTACCCTACCTCAAGAGCGATACAGACAGCCCAACAAGCTGTTGAATGCGGAGGGGCGACGTTATAGCCGTACCGCAGAGCCAGTGGCCACTTGCAATTTTCTTTTTAGCCCCAACGAGCAACCACAAATTGACAATCAAGCATGACACCGAGTATCCTGCAGGGGAATTGCCGTAATTCGGCAAAATCTCTTGCAATCCAATGATAATTGGTACATAAAGCAGGTTCGGCACCTCTACCCGATCTGACCGTTCTAGATTCGTCATGACACAGCAACCCGTCAACCCCTTTACTCCCGGCGTCGGAGAAGAGCCTCCACATCGCGGGTCACATGAAGATGCTGAACGACATCTGACGGGGATGTTGAGTGTCCTGAAGCAACCGGATTTACATCGGGCACGATTTGCGTATCTTTGCGGGCCTCGCGGAAACGGCAAGAGCGTCCTGATGACGTGGTTTGAAAAGAAGGCGGATGCCATTGAGACGCGGATCGACCGGATCACTCTGGACCCGAACGACTTGACCGAGCGACAAGGGCTCATCGACAGCGTCAGCCAGCAGTTGGCGACCCGAAATGACGGATGGGATTTCCTGAAGAATATTCAATTCGATGCCAGTTTTCAACTGCCCGGTGTCGGCAACGTCGGCGTTGCGCATGGGCCGCGCTTCAGTAGTCGCAACTTGGTAGCCGTCATGACGGCTACCAAGACTCCGCTCTGCATTACGCTTGACGAGGCTCATACTGTTCCTCCCCCCCCCATGCTGAAGTGTCTGCTTGATGCCGTGCAGTTTGCCGGCAAGTCGATTCCGGTCATTCTTGTGCTGGCTGGAACACCCGGACTGGAGGATGTGCTGCGAGCCTCCGGCGCCAGTTACTGGAATCGAGGACAGATGCTGCCGATAGGGCGACTATCGCAGGCAGCAGCAGTGGAGGTCGTGCGCAAGCCATTAGAGAAAGCTGGGTTCGTATCGGATGCGGCAGCCATTGAGCGACTAGTCAATGAAACGAATTGCTATCCCTATTTCCTGCAGCTCTACGGAAAAGCGGCTTTTGACGCGGTTCTGGCAAGTGGCACCTGGCACTTTGGCTCAAGAGAGTGTGAGTACGCCACGGCTAATGCCAAAACAGGTCGTACCGATTACTATATGGACCGCTGGCAGGAGTTTCGTCAGGCTAATGAACTGAATCTTGCCCGTGCTGTCGCCTTGACCTTCAAGGCTCATCAAAATCGGCTGACAAACATGCAAATGAAGGCTTTGCTGGATGAACTAAATTCGGAGCGGAGCGTGGCACGCGAAGTATTTCTGCGGCACAAGGGTTATATCTGGCGGCAACGGGGTCGGACGCTCTGGGAACCGGGGATTCCCTCGCTCATGGATTTTATGATCGAGCAGACGGAAGTCAAAGCAACAAATTGAATTCCGCTTGATAGGGCAAGGCCAATCTGAGGCGGAATCAACCCTGAGGCCGGGACCGAGGGTGCAAAATATCAAATTCAGACATTGATTGTTAGCCGTCACAGGATGGAACCAATTGCTGTCCTAGCTAGCAGAACCTGAGCGTTGAGAATTGTTCGAACACCAATCCCCAGCCGGATCCATGCGACGCATGAAAAACTGTCAATATGCTGTCAGGCAAACCGTGTGATATCGTCCGAGACGATCATTTCGAATGAAACCGTACCTCACGATTCATGGAACGTCATTGCGTTCACCTTCCGCATTGAACACGATTCGCATCAAGTTCCGTTGCCATTCTCACCAATCGAGATAATTGCACCAAACAGCATGTCCCTACCTGCTGTGCTCGACGCGCAAAGCTTCGCCACGCATTCACCTCACCACGATGCAACCGGAAGCGAGATCGATGCCAGCTTCGTCGGTCATATGCCTATCTGGACAAAGTTGCAATGGTGCACTGCCACTCGCATTTCGTCATTCAGACGTTTGAGCCCATCCCCGTCAAGGCATGGAGCCAGCTCCCTCCACGACTTGTTGCAACAAGCACTCTAATCTTGCCATTTGTGTTTCGGGTGACCCGTCACCAGATGTACGCCAAGAGTGTAAAAGGTCGCGCTCCTCCCGAATAATACCTAATTGGTCAGCTGCTTCTTTATTTTTGCAAAGTAAATGACTAATTAGGCTGATGCCTAAGGTTCTAAGTGTGTGTGCAATGGTGTCAGGGTATCCTACAAATTTCGACTTGAACGGCTTGCTTGAGTGTGCCAATGGAAGGCTGTTCGGGCCTGGCAATGCCCAGCTTCCCTTGCCTCCGATGCTGATGTTTGACCGGATAACGGAAATTTCCAGAGACGGCGGCATGTTCGACAAGGGACATGCCGTAGCCGAACTCGACGTCAAGCCGGACTTGTGGTTTTTCAATTGTCACTTCGTCAATGATCCTGTCATGCCTGGTTGCCTCATTCTGGATGCCCTCTGGCAATTGACAGGATTCAACCTGGGTTGGCGGGGCCTGCCAGGAAAGGGACGTGCCCTAGGTGTCGGTGAAGTCAAGCTCACCGACATGGTAACCCCCAACTGTTCCCTGTTGACCTATGTCGTTGATTTTACTCGGATCATCAATCGCAAGTTGAAGATGGGAATTGCCAATGGACGAATGCTGGTTGATGGTCGCGAGATATTCAAGGCGACCTCAATGAAGGTGGGCCTCTTTGTTAGCAGCGAATCAGGCTAGAATCGGAAAAGATTGTCCATGCGTCGAGTTGTCGTAACTGGATTGGGAATAATCTCTCCTATTGGAAACGATAAGGCAGAGGTCACTCAATCACTCCGGGATGGCAAATCCGGAGTTGAGTTTTGTGAAGAGTATGCCGAAAACGGCTTCCGTAGCCGAGTGCACGGCAGCATCAAAATAAACCTGGAAGACCATGTCAGCAAGCGGCAGCTTCGGTTTATGGGTGATGGAGCGGCATATAACTTCTTGGCCATGGAACAGGCCATTGCTGACTCGGGGCTTGAGGACGATGAGGTTTCGAACGAAAAAACCGGTCTCGTGATGGGTTCGGGGGGGCCCTCGACCTCCAATTTTCACAATGCCCACAGTATCGTTGCAGAAAAGCGGAGTCCTCGGAGAATAGGTCCTTTCATGGTTACCCGTTGCATGTCGTCAACCAATTCCGCTTGCCTGGCGACCCCATTTAAAATCAAGGGGCTGAATTATTCGATAACGTCCGCCTGTTCCACGTCTGCTCACTGCATCGGCCATGCCTACGAGCAGATCAAGTTCGGAATGCAGGACATTGTTTTTGCTGGCGGAGGGGAAGAGCTGGACTGGACCCTGTCTTGCCTTTTTGACGCCATGGGAGCCTTGAGTTCCAAATACAACGATACACCCCAGACGGCTTCCCGACCCTTTGATGAAACGCGCGACGGATTCGTGATATCCGGTGGAGCCGGAGTTCTGGTATTGGAAGAGCTGGAAAGAGCACGAAACAGAGGAGCGGATATCTATGCCGAAATCATTGGCTATGGGGCGACATCTGACGGATACGACATGGTGGCTCCATCCGGTGAGGGCGGATACCGTTCAATGAAAAAGGCCGTCTCAACAATCGGAGATCGCAATATTGACTACATCAATGCTCACGGAACTTCCACGCCCCTCGGTGACGTTGTGGAAATCGAGGCCGTACGAAAACTGTTCGAGGGGAAAAGGCAGCCTTACCTCAGCTCGACAAAGGCTCTCACGGGGCACTCTCTTGGCGCAACCGGTGTGCATGAGGCCATCTACTCGCTCATTATGCTCGAGGGCCGGTTCGTTGCCGCTTCAGCTAATGTGAACCGTCTGGATCCAGGCATCAAACCAACCGAAGTGACAACACAGCGGCAAGATAACGTCGAGTTGGATGCTGTCTTGTCCAACAGTTTCGGGTTTGGTGGAACAAATGCCTCACTGGTTTTTGGTCGTTTGACCGATTGAGCGCATGCCGGGACTTCTGCAGAACAAAAAAGGACTGGTTTTTGGCGTTGCCAACGAGCGCTCCATCGCTTGGGGAATCGCCCGCGAGATGCACCGAGAGGGTGCCAGGATCGCTCTCAACTATCAGAATGATGGCTTGGCGAAACGCGTGATTCCGCTTGGTGAATCAATTGATTCGGAGATCATCATGTACGCGGACGCGCTGGATTCATCCTCGCTTGACAGCTTGTTTGATCAAATCAACAGCAAGTGGGGTGAACTGGATTTTTTGGTTCATGCCATTGCCTTTTCGGACAAGTCCGAACTTACAGGCAAATTTATCAATACCAGCCGCGAAAATTTTCAGCTCTCTCTCAACGTATCCTGCTATTCGCTAATTGATCTGGCCCGAAGGGTTGCTCCGCTCATGAAATGCGGTGGTACAATTCTGACCCTGACCTACATGGGGTCCACTCGTGTGACTCCCAACTACAATGTCATGGGGGTTGCCAAGGCAGCCCTGGAATCAACCGTACGCTATCTGGCCAATGATCTGGGGTCTCAAGGCATCCGTGTCAATGCCATAAGCCCTGGCCCCATGAAAACCCTGGCCGGTGCCGCCATCGGTTCAGCTCGCAAGACCTATCGGCACACCGAGGCCAATGCACCTCTAGGCAAAAATCCGGCTCTCGAACATGTCGGAGGAACGGCTGTCTATCTTGTATCCGAGTATGGAACTTCTACAACAGGAGAAGTCATTCGTGTCGACGGAGGATTTCACATTCTTGGAATGCCTCAGCTCGACGCACTCTAGAAATCAGTTTGCCGGCTATCCCTCTTTGGACGGTTCGACCAAGGCTACCACAGCCCCTGCAGCATCCGCCACAATAGCCATCGTGCCCATGTTGGGAACAAGGAATGGCTCTTTCTGAACCGTGCCACCATTGGAGTTGACTCTTGCTATTGCTTCCTTGATGTTCTCGACGGCAAGATAGGTAAACCAGTTCGGAGGGATCTGATCGCCACCCTCGATGTCATCAATGCACATCATGCCGGCAACAGGGGTGCCGTCATTCATGAATACAGTGTACGTACTCCCCAAGCCTGGCATGTCTTGGCTGGTCCATCCCATTACTTCCTCATAGAACTTTCTGGCCGCCTCGACGTCCCTGACATTTAACTCATTCCAGATGACTGTACCCGGTGTCTGGTCAAAACCTTCAGGCATTCTTCTCTCCTTCCCATCAGTGTGAATCCGCTTGAATCATTTCCGGCAGAATACAATCGTTGTACAGTGCCCATCACTTACATTCAAGGTTTTTCGACCCATTTGAATACAGGAACAAAACGGAGGGGCCATTTCATCCCAAACGGGTTTGAACTATGGCCATTCGACAAGGGACATGAACCAAATGGCTCTAAGGGCTTGTGTATTTGACGCCTACGGGACGTTGTTTGATCTTTTTTCTCCCGCTCGCACCGCACTTCTAGAACGAAACAGAAAAAGTGGCGCCAATCTCGCTCAAGCAATCGCCAACGACTGGCGCATGAAACAACTTCAATATACCTGGATCCGAGCGATCACAGGATGCCATGCCGACTTCTGGACTGTAACGTGTGAAAGTTTGGACTGGGCCTTGGAGAAATCAAACCTGCAAAATGATACGGAACTCAGATCTGAACTGCTCGAACTTTACAAAACACTCAATGTCTATCCCGAGGTCCCAACTGTTCTTGATCAACTGCAGGCCTTGGATTGCCCGGTCGCAATTCTGTCGAACGGCTCGCCCGAAATGCTTGCAACTGCTGCAGACGCATCGGGCATCAGCACGAGTCTGGATGCGATAATGAGTGTTGAGGATGTTGGCATCTACAAGCCTGCAACGGAAGTTTACGAGATGGTCACCACACGATACGACTGCCGCCCCAAGGAAATTCTGTTCGTGTCTTCAAATGGCTGGGATGCGGCCGCAGCAAGCGGTTTTGGCTTTTTGACGGCCTGGATCAACCGAGCCAATGATCCTGTGGATCGATTGCCTTGGAAACCGGAATTCATACTGCCCAACCTCACCAAGATCCCCAATCTGGCAAAGAAGTTGTGATCGAGCATTACCACTCGCTTGACGGGCTGAAATTGGCCTTCAATACCTTTGGCGAAGGACCACAAGTTCTTTGTCTTGCTGGCGTGACCCGCAACTCGAACGACTTTCGCCATTTGGCTCGAAAATTCCCGAATCTGCAGCTTATATGTCTGGATTATCGGGGCCGAGGAGAATCCGAGTGGGATCCGAATCCCGATCATTATTCCCCTTCCCTCGAGGCTGCCGATGCCATATCCCTGCTCGACCATTTGGGCATCGGTTGCATACCGGTCATTGGGACCTCCCGGGGAGGCATTGTCGCCACCCTGATGCCGCAAGACAGAATCTCGGCCATTGTCTTCAATGATATTGGGCCCATTGTCGAGAGAGACGGACTGGTCAAGATTGTCGACTATATCGGGAAAAATCCGTCAGCACAGTCGTACGAAGACATGGCCGAAATTCTCCAAAGGGAAATGGTCGGCTTCGACGATGTCCCCCTGAAGCGCTGGCTTGAGGAAGCAAGAACCCATTTTGTGCAAACCGAAGAGGGTCTGAAAATCAATTATGATCCCGACATCAGTATTCCGTTCAAGGCAACGTTCAGAGGTGAAAAATTCAGTTTTCTCGATCAATTTCGAGCGCTGGGACCCAAGCCCATGGGCGTGCTTCGGGGTTCAAACTCCACGCTGCTGTCAACCAAGACAGTTGATCTGATGAAAGAGCTTCATCCTCATATCTTGAGTGCCGAGGTGCCCAACCGTGGCCATATACCGTTTCTGGACGAACCCGAGAGCGTTCAGTTGATTTCTCGCGTTCTCGGTCAGCTCCCGGAGTTTCACTTTCTCAATTCCGCGTTGCCCGAATCATAGGGGCTATCAGCACAGACCCTGGCGCTCCACAGAGAATCGAACATCTTGACCTGAAGCGCTGTTCCGGGGGTGGCCAGTTCAGGCGATACATAGCCCATTCCAATGGAGCAACCGAATTGTACAGACCATCCGCCTGAAGTCAGTCGTCCCACCCGCTTTCCATTGGCATACAAGGCCTCCCGTCCCCAAGGAAACGCATATTCCGGACCTTCGATCAGAACTGTTACGCACTTGAAGCGGATACCGGTCTCCAACATTCGCTCCTTGCCGACAAATTCCTTGTTCAGGTCGACAAATCGATTCAGACCGGCCTCCAGTGGCGTTGCATCCCGACCAAGCTCCGTGCCAAAAGCCCGGTAGCTTTTTTCCAGCCTGAGCCAGTTTTGGGCGCGGGCCCCAAACAGTTTGAGCTGATGCCTGGAGCCAACCTGATCAAGTTGATCAAAGAGGTAATTCTGCATTTCCATCGGATGATGAAGTTCCCATCCCAATGAACCGGTATATGAAACCCTGATGGCTCGAACCGGACACATTCCCAGCTCGATGTCACGAACGGACAGCCATGGAAATCTGGAATTTTCAAGAACGGTTTCGGGTTCTGGGTCTCGGACCAGCTCATTCAGCATCCCGCGAGCGTGAGGGCCGGCAACGGCGAACACGCCCCACTGGCTTGTTACGTCATGAATCTCTACATGTCCGAACCTATCTTCAAGTGCGATGGCCGACTTTCGCAGATAATCGGCATCGTAACTGGTCCAGGCTCCGGCCGAAATCAGGTAGAACTCATCATCCCTGATGCGCGCAATGGTATATTCGGTTTGCGTTGTTCCTGCCGGCGTGAGAGCATAGGTCAGGTTTACTCGCCCAGTCGGGGGCAGTCGATTGCAAGTGAACCAGTCCAGAAACCTCTCTGCTCCCGGACCCCTGACGCTGTGTTTGGTGAACGCTGAGGCATCAAACAGGCCAACCTGACTGCGTACGGCCATGGCTTCGGACTCTGCGTAAGGAACCCAGGCGCCCTGCCGGAACGACCGCGACGCGCGATCATTGAAACCGAGCGGGGCAAAGTAGTTGGGTCGTTCCCACCCATTGACCTGACCAAACTGCGCTCCCCTCTCCTTGAGACGGTCATAGCACGGCGTTGTTCTCAAAGGTCGACAGGCCTCTCTTTCTTCATCCGGGTGATGGAGGATGTAAACATGCTCGTAGCACTCCTCGTTCTTTCGCATGGCATATTCGGTCGTCATCCAGTTGCCGAAGCGCTTGGGATCAAGTGACGCCATGTCAATTTCAGCCTCGCCCTCGACCATCATCTGGGCCAGATAATGTCCTGTCCCGCCGGCCGCCGTTATGCCAAACGAAAAACCTTCCGCCAACCACAGGTTTTTGAGTCCGTAAGCCGGTCCAACCAGTGGATTTCCATCGGGCGTATAACAAATCGGACCGTTGAAATCATCCTTGAGACCGACGGATTCACTGGACGGTATCCGATGTATCATGGATTCGTATTCCGCCTCGATACGGTCCAAATCCAGTTCAAACAGATCAGCCCTGAAAGTGGATGGCACATCATACTCGAACCGGGCTGGTGCTCCCCTTTCATAAGGACCGAGTATCCAGCCCTGACGCTCTTCCCGGACATACCACCTAGCATCGGCATCTCTCAAGACCGGGTGCTCCGGATTGGTTTGACGCCATTGGATCAACTGAGGGTCAGGTTCTGTCACTATATACTGGTGTTCGACAGGCATGGCCGGGATATTCAACCCCAGCTGCCGGGCTGTTCTCTGGGCAAAATTGCCTGAGGCTGTAATGACATGTTCAGCCACAACCCTGAACCTTTCTTCTGTCTCGATCAGAATCCCTCCCTTGTCGGACAAAATCGAACCTTCGACGATCCACTCATGACCGGTCCAATGATACGAATCGACCTGATGTCTAATCATGATCTCGACTCCCTGCATCCGCGCACCACGCGCCATGGCTTGGGTCAGGTCGGCCGGATTAATGTATCCATCGGTCGGATGATAGATGGCTCCAACCAGATCTTCCGTCCTCACCAAAGGGTATCGTTCCTTTATCTGTCTGGGAGTTAGCCACTCATAAGGTATCCCGACTGTCTCGGCGGTGGAGGCATAAAGCATATACTCGTCCATCCGGTCCTGCGTTTGGGCCATACGCAGATTGCCGACAACATTGAATCCAGGATTCAGGGCTGTTTCTTCCTCAAGGGTTTTGTAAAATCTAACCGAATAGTCGTGAATGTGACTGGTCGCATAACCCATGTTGAAGAGGGGTAGCAATCCGGCCGCATGCCAAGTTGAACCGGCTGTCAGATCGTCTCTCTCCAGCACGAGGATGTCTGTCCAGCCGAATTTGGCCAGATGATAGCTTATGGATGTGCCGATGACCCCTCCACCAACGACAAGTGCTCGAACGTGTGATTTCATATTGACGCCTCTTCAGTTCCGGCTCGTAAGACTCTTTTCAAACCACATCACGACAAGGGATGTCATAGACCCCTAACACAAACCCAGAACTTTATGGAAAAAACTTGTTTTCCGTCAATGTAAAAAATCAATGACGCATCAGAGCGTGAGGCTGATCAATATGGGCTGTTGCACGATGCGTTGGCAGTGCGTTCAGCCTCGGACCTGCAGCCGTCCATCGGCCAGAACTTCAACATCGATCGGATCAGAGATTGCGCCGACGAAATCGTTATTCCGGTCCGTGTCAATGAAGCCCATGAACTTCAATTCATCACCAACGGCAATGATTTTTCCAGCATACCGATGGCAAGGTTCAGCTCCATCAAAAAATCGGCCCGGAGCAATATGCCAGGGCCCCAGGGGTGATTCGGCCATGAGATAGTGGGTGCCAGAGACCTTTGGTCCATCCGTTTGCTCGAGATAACTATCGGACCAGTTCTTGCTCAAAGTACAAAACAGGCAGTACCAATGCCCCCCGTGTTGAAAGACCTGGGGAACCTCAAGTTGCCCGAAATTCCCTGCGTAAACAGGTGGCTGATGATGCCAATCGGTCAGGTTTTCAGAGGTTGCCAGACCGATGGCGCCTCCATCGTTGGGAGTTGCAGTATCGGCAATCCGCGTCGTATAATACATCAACCAGCCCTCACCATCTGGGCGCTTTATGACACAAGGATCCCGCATTGCCCGATCGTGCCACCAGCCCGGCGTATATTCCTCATGATATTCCGTGTTGATGTCGAGGGCCAGTCCAGCCCCTACCCTTTGCCAACTGTGCAGGTCACTCGAAATGGCATGACCGATGCGTTGCTTAATGCCTTGTTCATTTTTGCTCGTGCCCGTGTAGAACAGGTGCCACGCTCCATTACCATGAACAACCGACCCTGTCCATGTCGTGTAGTCATCCCAGGCGGGGGTTTTGGAAGGAGCAAAACAGGTGCCCTTATACTCCCAGTCGATGAGATTCACTGACGTGGCGTGACCTTGAGTTACGTTCCAGTGTCGTAAATCCGGATGGCTCAAGGATTTGGGCGCTTGGAGGAAATATAGATGCCAGAGACCATCGTCTTGCGCCAGCCAAAAATCCCATACCCATTTATCTCTGATAGCGAACATTCAATTCCCTTTATAGACTGCACAGTTTGACAATGAAGAAAGTTTTTGATGTCAAGGGCATTCCACCTAACTCGACACCAACTCTTTTGAACTGCGGCGTACGATCAGCTCACAGTCGATGTGCTCGACGTTCCGGCTGTCTTGATCATTATCTTTGACCAGTCGATACACCGCACGATGCCCCATCGTGTAGTACGGAAGCTCGACTGTCGTAAGGGCCGGGTGAAGGTTTTCGCAGATTCGCACATCATTGTCAAAACCTACCATTGAGCACTGGTCCGGTACGTCAATTGACTGGCTGGCCAAGTAGCGCATGGCCCGAAGAGCCATGATGTCATTGCCGAACATGATGGCCGTCGGCTTGCAGCCCTCATGAAGCATTTTCTTCAACTGGCCTTCTAAATTTGCGAAAACGTGCGGCAGGTCACCATGACCACCCGAAAGATATGTATAGTTCTGGGCACTCCAGCCCTCTTGTTGACATGTTTCTTCAAATCCTCGGCGGCGGATTGCAAAGGCCAGATTGTCTTCGGGCAATCCCATCAGTCCAATTCGCATGTGTCCCAGACCCATGAGATATCGAGTGGCCAGCTGTTGACCCTGATAGTCGTTCGGGATGACCGAAAGGGTTTCAAATTCGTCGAAGCAATTGACCAAAATGGCCGGCATGGTCTTGAGGAAAGGATAATGAACTTGTTGCAGACGGTCGGCAGTGACGATGATTCCTTCCACTTGATAACTCGCAAAGATGTCGATCAGATTTTTGACTTCATCCGGATCGCCCTCTGTATCAGAAATCATCAGCCTGAAACCCAGCTCGCGACAGGCCTGGTGAACACCTCGTATGATATGGATGGAGGACAAGCCACTTTCTCGCGGGTCATTTCCTGAATACGAGATGGCGCTTGTAATCAAGCCGATAATGCCAGACTTTTTGCTGCGCATTATGCGCGCACTCTGCAAAGGTCGATAATTCAACTTGTCGATGGCCTGGACGACTTTTACCCTGGTCTTGCCTTTGACTCCGGATTCCTTGTTGATGACCCGGCTGACCGTCTTGAAGGATACTCCTGCCAGATCGGCCACATCAGCGATAGTTGCTTCTTTCTGTCGGGTTGAACGGGCGATCTTCGCTTCCTCAAACTTGGTGGGGCATCAAGTCCCGTTTTTGGACTTGTTGATGATAAGAGTTTTTAATATTGACAACGTTGTCAAAATATTTTAAGAAGGCAAGTTATCCGATAAATAATTGACCAGATCAGGATGGAGGAAGTTATGAAAAATTTCTTGAAGCTATCAATTGCAACCGCCGGCGTGTTGTGTTTGGGAAGTGTCGTGGCCTTTTCTCAGACACAAATTTCCATGTGGTACCATGGAGCGGGCAACCCGACAGAAGGTGAAATTCTCAATCAGATCATTACAGACTTCAACGCCAGCCAAGGTGACTACGAAGTTGTGCTGGAGTCGTTTCCCCAAGATTCGTACAACGATTCCGTAACGGCGGCCGCGCTCGCTGGCAATCTTCCGGACATCATTGACGTTGATGGACCCATATTGCCCAACTGGGCCTGGGCCGGGTACATGGCGCCACTGGAAATAGACGAATCCAAAATCGCCAATTTTCTTCCAGGTACAAAAGGCCGATGGAATGGTGAACTCTACGCCATCGGGCTGTGGGATGCCGCTTGTGCCATCTACGCGCGACGATCAGTCCTTGAAGCGCACGACATTCGCATACCGACCCTTGATGAGCCGTGGAATCGGAACGAGTTCATGACTGCCCTGCGAGCCCTCAAGGCCGGTGGAGACTTTGATTATGCTCTGGATCTTGGCATGGCCTGGACCGGGGAATGGTATCCATACGCCTTTGGTCCCTTCCTTCAAAGTTTTGGAGGCGACATCATTGATGTTGAGGCAAACATGGCCAATGGCGCATTGAATGGAGATGCCGGCATGGCTTTCGGGGACATGTGGCAAACGCTGTTCATGGAAGAGCTTGTCCCCGGTACCAGCCAAGACGGAGCCGACCGTGAAACCGGTTTTCTGGACGGGAAGTACGCCCTTCAGTGGAACGGAAACTGGTCCGCACTTCCTCCCATTGACAAGTTCGGTGACGACATGCTTTTCTTGCCGGCTCCCGATTTCGGCACCGGTTCCAAGATTGGCGCTGCCAGCTGGCAATTTGGCGTTTCAGCATCCTCCCAAAACAAGGAGGGGGCCAACGCCTTCATCGAGTTTGCCCTTCAGGACAAGTATCTGGCCGCCTTTTCCAATGGAACCGGCCTGATACCACCTACACAGACCGCCAGTGCCATGACCGCCAACTATCAACCGGGAGGGCCTCTCGAGGTATTTTATGAATTGTCCGAGAGACAGGCGACTCTGCGAGCTGTTACACCCGCCTACATTGTCGGAGGCAAGGTCTTTGAAAAAGCCATGGCGGACATTGCCAATGGAGCCGATGTCGCCGACACCCTTGATGTCGCGGCGGACGAAATTGATGATGACATTGCTCAAAACAATGGCTATCAATGATTGAACTGTCGCTCAAGGCGGAGTTCATCTGAACTCCGCCTTGGCAAGTGGATGCAGCATTGACAAGCAAGTCTCTTGATCTGAAAAAGCAGAACCGCATGGGGTGGCTTATGTCCATGCCGGCCATCGTTCTGCTGTTTTCATTTCTGGTTCTCCCGTTCATCATGGCGTTTGGTCTGTCCTTGACCAACCAGCGGCTGATTTCGCCGAATCCGACCGAATATGTTGGCTTCGAGAACTTCAAGCGACTTCTGGGTGTTGGCGTGCTGACCCTTGAGCCCAAACTCAATCCTGACGGAACCGTTGTACGGGATGAGGCCGGCGATGCCGAATACCCCAGGGTCCGGTCATTTACCCGTGACAACGAAACCTACCCGCAGTATTACAGAATGAGTGAGTGGTTCCGTATCGCCCTGCCGCAGGACAAGCAGTTCGTCGTGCTTGTGCGCGATATCGTTTTCATCAAGGCTCTTCGCAACACTGTGGCGTTCGTTCTTGTCGTATGCCCGGTTCAAGCTGGTTTGGCCCTGGTGCTGGCCATGATGATCAACCAGCCTCTGAGAGGCATCAATGTATTCCGTACGATTTACTTCACCCCGGTTGTGATTTCCATGGTTGTTGTAGCCATGCTGTGGCGGTTCATTTACGACGGGCAGAATGGTCTGCTGAACACCTTGTTCGGCATTTTCAGCTTTGGTGTGGCTCAACCTGTAGACTGGCTCGGGAACCCCAGTACCGCACTGGGTTCCATCATAGCCATGTCGATTTGGCAGGGCGTGGGCTTTCACATGGTAATCTGGCTGTCCGGCTTGCAGACAATACCTCTGGACCGCTATGAGGTGGCGCGGATAGAGGGGGCAACCCGATGGCAGACGTTTCGCTTCGTGACCTGGCCCGGGCTGCGCAATACCGCGATTCTTATCATGGTTGTCATCACGATGCAGGCCTTTACGCTTTATCCTCAGGTTCAGGTCATGACACGCGGAGGACCGCTTGATTCCACCCAGAGCCTAGTCTTTCAGGCGGTTGTACGAGGCTATGAGAAGCAGGACATATCGGGCGGTTCGGCCATTTCCGTCATTCTGTTCGTCTTCGTTCTTTCCATTTCCCTGTTTCAAAGATACATCACACGGGACCGAGACTGATGCCCGCTCACCGCATTCTTAACATCGCCCTTCGATATGTCTTGCTGACGTGGGTCGCTCTGATTTTCGTCTTTCCCATCGTGTTCATGGTGATTTCCTCCTTCAAACCAGATCTCCAACTGCTTTCGGACAGCGGCTCTCTCCGTGCTTTCCTGCCAGTTGGAGATCTGTCGTTTGACAATTATCTCGCGGCTTTCGACCGAGCGCCCATCCGGCTGTTCATTTTCAATTCGGTCCTGATAACGGCGGTTACGGTCGTTTTTTGCCTGATATTCTGCTCATTGGCTGCCTTTGCCTTCATCTTTCTCAAATGGACCGGTCGCGAACTGATATTCTCGATCATTCTTGCCACGCTCATCATTCCCTTCGAGACCATTGCCATTCCCTTGCTTCTCATCGTCAACAATCTGCCCTGGATTGGCCTGGAAGGGTTCAGTACCGGGTGGCTCAACAGCTATCACGTGCAGATCATTCCGTTTCTGGCCGATGCACTGACCATCTTTCTGTTTACCCAGTATTTTCGTGATTTGCCAAAGGATCTGGTCGAGGCCTCACGCATTGACGGAGCGACATGGTTTCAGGTCTACTGGAAAATCATTCTTCCCCTGTCCGGGCCCGTGATTGCCACGGCAGCCATTCTGCGGTTTCTGTTCATGTATAACAATCAGCTCCTGTGGCCCATCATGGTTGTGCAGGAAGAAACGTACCGACCCGTGATGCTGGGCTTGCAGTATTTCTTCCAGCTGAATACGGCCTGGGGCGAGATCATGGCCTATCTGACCATAATCACCGTGCCGGTCTTGATTTTCTACCTATGTCTGCAAAGAGCCTTCATCGCGTCCATAGCGAGCACGGGAATAAAGGGATGACTCATGGGAACAGTTCATTTTGAAGATACCATCAAGCGGTATGGCAGCGTCGTTGTCATTCCCAAGCTGAATCTGGAAATTCGAGACGGTTCGTTCACCGTGCTCGTCGGCCCGTCGGGATGCGGAAAATCTACCATCTTGCGAATGATCGCCGGATTGGAAGACGTTTCGTCGGGCAAGATATTCATCGATGACAACGATGTCACTTATGCTGAACCTTCGCAACGACGCATCGCCATGGTTTTTCAGAGCTACGCCTTGTATCCCCATATGACGGTGGCCGAAAACATTGGTTTCGGCCTGACTCTTGCTCGCCGGCCCAAGCAGGAAATCAACTCCCGTGTATCGGAAATCGCCAAAATTCTGCAACTGGACTCACTTCTTGATCGCAAGCCCAAAGACTTGTCGGGCGGACAGCGGCAGCGCGTTGCAATCGGACGGGCAATAACTCGGAATCCCAAGGTGTTCCTCTTTGATGAACCCCTCTCCAACCTGGATGCTTCGCTTCGGGGACAGATGCGCGTTGAACTTTCGGATTTGCACGCGCAAATTGGCTCGACCATGGTTTACGTAACACATGATCAGGTTGAAGCCATGACCATGGCCAACCAGATCGTTGTATTGAACAAGGGAGAGGTCGAACAAGTCGGTGCCCCCATGCATCTTTACAATTATCCGGAAACCCAGTTTGTGGCAGAGTTTATCGGCTCTCCAACCATGAACATTTTTGAAGGAGAGATTGCCGGCAAATACGATTGCGAATCCTTGGGAGTAAGGCCAGAACACATATCCGTTTCGACAACGGACGGTCTCATTGAAGGCACGATCAAGCATATGGAGGAACTTGGGGCCGACACCCTGCTTTATGTAAATGTTGCGAATACAGGCTCGGTCACTGTCAGGGTCAATGGATCGACCGATCTAGGTGTGGGATCGACCATTTTCTTGCATTTTGAACAATCACTCGCCCATCGCTTCAAAAACGGCAAGAGGGTTTGACTGTTCGCCTCGATTCGCTCATTTCCGTTGTAAATGGCAACAATTGGGCATGTTGGACTTGCCCGTGAGACACGGTTTGGATCAATCCTCTTCAGCCATTCACTTCCGCTCCCATTTGTCACTCATCTGCACTACAAATGTTGCCCCTGATCAGCGGGGCGTGGATCCAAAAGGTGGCCTGACTGACGGTTCTGTCAGTCGAGATCAGGCCTCCCTCGAAAGGAGATTGAAAGGGAGAAGGGACATACTGTCGCAAAAATGCGACAGGTGGCAGGAAAATGATGCGGGACCCGATAAAATGTGTTGCAAATCGCATGGGATGGGTGGATACTACGTCATAGTCGGAAACGTTCACATGAAACAGAGGTGAAAATCATGCAAAAGTTCATCATGTTATCCATGGCCCTAGTGCTGGCGGGAGCCGGTGCCCATGCCATGGAGGGGGGGGGTAGACACCTCCATGGATGACAGCGCTCCCGCTGTCGACGAGACGAAAATGAATGTCACCATGATGGAGGATGAGCCTGAAGTCATGGCCGAGGACATGCCAATGGCCAGTGCGCCTTCGATGGTCTTGTCTGGTGAGGCCAAGATGGGGTTGAAGCGTGTGGACGACAATGCCAGCACCAAGCCGGAGGACGACGACATCAAGACCGTGGTGGAATACGAGATCACATTCAAATCCTCGGGTGTGACCGACGGGGGCCTTGTGTTTGGCGCGGCCATATCGATTGACGAGGACGGCAAGGGAGCCGCCGGCAGCAACGGGGTCAATGCGGCCAGTGTTCACATTGGCGGTGCGGACGACACCTGGAAGTTGCAATTTGGGAGCAATGATCCGGGCATTGATCTGGTTCCAGCTGTCGGTCTGGCGGATGCGGACGAGATCTCCGGCATGACCAAGACGGTTCTTCCTCTCATGTATACAGACGGCACGACCATGAAGCGGGCTCGCATGGTTGACACACTTAATATTGCTGCGATAAAAGGAGCCGGAACCCTTGGAAAAGCCGAGGCTAAGGCCGAGATTACTGGTGATCCTTTGAGTTTGCCAATATTCGCCAGCGACGGCAGTTTCACAACAGCGGACAGCATTACAGCTGAGTCCTGGCTCCCTCTTTCATACATCAAGCAAAAAGAGGGCGGCATCAAATACCCGGTGAGCAAGAGGAACGGCACTGCGTGGGAAGTCAAGACTACAGGGGACGATATGCCGGCACCGCCTCCGAGTCGCTCGGCCGTGGCCCTGACCGGCACTGTAGATTCGTTTTCCTATGCCCTGACCGCCGGTGAGGGCGGTAGTGACGCATGGTCTGTCGGGGTCGAGTATGATCCGGGAGCCTTCTACGTAAGTGCAGGCGCGGATTCCAATGACGTGCTGGCGGTGGGAGCCGGAGGCACCTTTGCCGGGAACACCTTGAAGGCAACCTACGTCAAGCAGGACGGCGAAATGTATCATGCCCTCACGTTAGTGATATACGACCCGCTCCCGTCTGCTAATCCCGTCAGCGCGTCTTTGGCCAAGGACAACACCGTGAATGAAATGGAGGCCTGGGGTTTGTCATTGTCGCGGGAGATTGGCCAGGGGTCAAGCGTAACAGCGACATATTCCCAGCTTGCCGACAAGGGATCCAAGGACAAGGTGACCAAAACTCCCTTCATTGGAACCAAGCAATGGGAGCTGGACTTCACCTACGATCTAGGGAGTGGAGCCAGTTTCTATGCCGGCATTGAACAGGCCAACAAGTCCACGTACAATGGCATGAATAATATGGAGGTCAAGTCCGCTGGACGCAAACGAGTTCTCTTTACGCCGGTTGTGAAGAAATCGAAGGTGACCACGCTCGAAGCGGGCATCACCATGACGTTCTAGTCGAACCCGCTGATTATCGAGGCCTGGGCGTCTGCCGTCTCAGCCTTGATCAATTGCTTGTAGGCTCGCTACAGGCTGGCCAGGCCGGATGTTCTCAACTCGGAGAAATCAAGCGTTAGGGGGGGGCAACTTGTTCGCCAATTTGGCCTTGACAAACTCCGCTGGAATCCCGCAGACGGTCAACAAGTGAATCATGGCTGGCCAGTGCAAGGCGACCGAAGGCTGGGGCAGATTGGCTCCGAGCCGAGTAGGTCGATGACGGGTTTTTCCGCAAGGCGCGGCCGAGACTGGAATCAAACAGGATCGTCTGCCCTCGCAGCCAGTTCAGTCGTTTGGTCGGAACGGCCGGGACATTCGGGATCTACAAGATCGAACCGATTGGCCCTTGTAGTTCACCGGCCAGACGGCTTTCAAGATAGGCTAGCACTTTCGGGCTGGTTCAGGCTCCCTTAAACGGACTACACCAAGGCCTTCAAGGGTCGGTCGAGTCGACCCCGATAATGCCGACCCATTACCCCGCTTGATCAGCGAGCGGCCTATGCCGTCCAGGTCGGAGGGGATCAGGACCGAACACCCTGAACCCGGTCGGTATAGCCATAGTTCCACTTCTCGGTCTTGGCAAACGGCCAGAGTTTTCGGGCCATGACACCGCCCCGCACAAATGACTGGCCGCAATCAGCCTGTGGGGTTGACTTCGAGGTTGCATCGAGACCGAACTTTCGGGATAGGCCGGTCGAACAACCAGCGAGAGCGCGACAGAACTGCCTTTGGGATCACCCGCCCCGCGTTGACCAACCGTTCCCGCAAGACATTGAGGCCTGGAGACACCCCCGTAAGCAAGCCGGTTTTCATCATTTTCACGGTCTCGATCATGTGGGATTTGATCCTTTTTCCACGGCAAGGTAGCCGTGAATCCCAGTTGATCCTCGCCACAGTCCAAGGCAGTGTAGCAGCCTTCGTATTGGGCGGCGATTTCCTCGAAATTGTGGCGGGCCAGCAATATGACATTGCCTCCGGACGCCCCAAAGGTTCGCTTGGTAAATCGCTCCCGCAGGCCAGAACCGAGCGTGAGTTTGAGATTAGGGAAACTGAGCCTATTCGCTTCGCGAATGACATATCGAGCCGTCAACCTCCACGGTTCCAGGTTCCGGGTCGTGGAATTAGCGGGTTATATGCCTGCTTACCCCAAATTCCCAAACCGTTATGATCCCAATACTATGAGATATTCAAGCCGATCACAAATGCCCAAGAAAGCATGGCTGACGTCACCATGCACCGACCAGCCTAGAGAGGACTGGAATTTTGTGAAGCCCAAACCGGCCGCGATCAAGCGGTCGTCGGTGGCAAAGGTTCTTGGGTAAACAGGTATATAATCCCCCTTTTTTAAATGTTTGACTTTCCGTTTGCAGGTTGCTCACGTACGGCATGGGATACATGGACGTAATAGTCTTGATCGTGAATGCACATTTTGGCTGTAACTTCTGCATTGAATATTACCGTCCATCGACCATTTAGCCTACTGATTCTCTCGACTGTTTCTGTATGGACAAACCATGACGACTGTCAATCCATTGCTTCAGAATTGGGACACTCCCTTTGAAATACCACCTTTCAGACAGATCAAGGACAAGCACTTCGGGGAAGCCTTGGATCATGTCCTGAAAAACACCCTGAAAGAAATCGATCGGATAGCCCAAAACCCCGCAAAACCGACATTCAGCAATACCATTGAAGCCATGGAGCAGGCAGAAGTCCAGTTGAATGACGTCGTCAGCGTATTCTTCAATCTGACAGGATCAGACAGCAACGAAGAGCGGCGAAAACTGGAAGCCGATTATGCACCTAGATTCGCTGAGTACTCGTCGGCTATCGTACTTAACGAGGATTTGTTCAAGCGGATCGATTCACTTTGGACAAATCGAGATACACTTGATCTGAATGCCGAACAGCTTCGCGTTCTGGAAGTTTATCATCAGGATTTTGTCCGCTCCGGGTGTGCGCTTGCCTCGGATGACAAGAAGCGATTGAAAGCGATCAAGGAGCGACTTGCGATCTTACAGACGCACTTTTCTCAAAACATTCTGCGGGAGGAAAGCAGCTGGTTTCTTGACGTTCCCGAAGATGATGTCACGGCTCTGCCCGAATTCCTTGCGAGCGCGATGAGAGAAGCCGCCAAGGAACGCGATATTGACGGCTACGTCATAACCCTCAACCGATCTCTGATCGTTCCGTTTCTGGAACACTCACCCAATCGGGCATTACGACAACAGGCTTATAGCGCTTGGGTTGGACGCGGCAATAACGACAACGACAACGATACCAAGGAGATCATCGGCGAGACCCTGAGTCTGCGGCATGAAATGGCCCAGCTTCTGGGGCATGAAACTTACGCCAAGTACAAACTGGAAAAGGAAATGGCAAAGAGCCCCGATCAGGTCAGGGAACTGCTTGACAGGGTTTGGCAACCAGCGCATCGACAAGCCCTGAAGGATGCCGATATCCTGAAGTCGATGCTCCAGGATGACAGTGTAAACGACAGTTTTGAACCATGGGACTGGCGCTATTACTCCGAACGGAGAAAAGTGACGAAGTTCGACTACAATGAAGCCGAAGTGAAGAAGTATTTTCAGTTGGACAAAATGATTGAGGCCGCATTTTACTGCGCCAGCAAACTGTTTGATCTGACCTTCAAGCCATTGGATGTGGATCTTTATCATCCCGATTGTCGAGCATGGGAGGTTGAGAGGGATGGTCGACATCTTGCCGTCTTTATTGGCGACTACTTCGCTCGACCTTCAAAAAGGTCCGGTGCATGGTGCTCGGCGTTTCGTTCACAGAGCAAGCTGAACGGAGAGGTTCGGCCCATCACGGTCAATGTCTGCAACTTTATCAAGCCTCAACAAGGTGAATCCAGCTTGTTATCCTTCGATGACACCAGAACCTTGTTTCATGAGTTTGGTCATGCACTGCATTCCATGCTTTCGGACGTCACCTACGACAGCGTCTCTGGTACATCTGTTGTACGAGACTTTGTGGAACTCCCGAGCCAACTTTTCGAACACTGGATGGAACTGCCAGAAGTGCTATCTCGCTTTGCCATTCATGCCAAAACCAAACGCCCCATTCCAGACAGCCTTCTTCAAAAGCTGCTGGATGCAAGAAACTACGATATGGGTTTCTCGACTGTCGAATATTTGGCCAGTGCATTTGTCGATCTTGAAATGCACGATGGCGTCCCTCCCCCAAACCCTTTGTCGCGAGAGGCCGAGATACTTGCCAGCATAAAGTTGCCCCCAGAAATCAAGATGCGACACAGCACAACCAACTTTGCACACGTGTTTGCGACCGAAGGTTACTCTTCCGGATACTATAGTTACCTGTGGTCTGAGGTCATGGATGCGGATGCCTTTGAGTGCTTCCTTGAAGAGGGCGGGCCCTTCAACAAGGAGACCGCCCGAAAACTCGAACAGTACATTCTGTCAGCAGGCAATTCCCAGAAGCCTGAGGACCTTTATGCCCAATTTCGAGGCCAGCTACCCACGGCGGATGCCCTACTCAGAAAAAGAGGCTTTGCAACGCCTTAGGGCCCTAGTGGTCTGTTTTAATCATTTGCTACTAACGTTTCAGAAATTGGTCAAATCGCCATGCGTTGTGGTTCATATGACTGATCGGATCGGTTTGGCCTCGGTGTAGTCGGGATCCGTTCACGAGCAACAAAGATGCTGGAATGACGGAAAACAGTCGCTTACACATCACCAGAATTGAAATCTTTTGTTTTTTACTGACCACTAGAGTTCGAATGGGCCGTCTGACCTGGATTTTAAGTTTGGGAAGCTCCCGTGCTCTATGGGAAAGAGTATCCCGGAACGATGATCGGGTTCACTCTGAACTGATATCACTATTCAACGATCTCTTCGATGTCAACTCCCCAGATGTCGGATTTGCTGACCCAACCTTTGTACCCGTATGCCTCAATCTCGCACCAGTCCTGATTGCATTTGAGCAGATCTCCTATGACCAGTCTTTTGGCAATGGCGACTATCCTTGCATCAGCATGCGCTCGTGCATGAAGGGTTGCCTCCTCTTTGGCAACGATTACAGTCCTGGAGCCAGTTAAAATCTTGTATTCAACCCACCCTCCGACACCATCCATGGTTTCGACCAAACGGTAACTGCCATCTTCATCGAGCACTCGAAACGGAATGCCTGACTCCTTGAATTCCCACAAGATGGCGTAATCGGGATGCGACCCCTTTCTGGCGACTCCGGAAGACGCTTTCATTGAGACGTATCGGGGTATGGGAAGTCCAGTCACCTTGCCCTTCCGTTGTTCATTTGATACAGCGGCATCCTGACTGTATGCCCTATCCGCAAAACCGCAAATGACAAGATGAAGGGCAAGGCATGAAAGTGTTAATTTTATTTTTCCTGCCATTGGATATTCGGTAATTGTATCCCATCCGGTATATTCATCAATGCTTGGGGATAATCCTCGCCGCACAGTATATATCAGAGCCGTTTAATCATTCTAGGCAGGAAGATGACAAATAAATTGAATGTTGTTCTGACAAGACGATTGCCACACATTGTCGAAACCAGAATGTCCGAACTGTTTCACCTGCAAATTCGGGAAAGTGATGACCCGATGAGTCGCAACGAGCTGGCTGCGGCCATGGCTTGGTGCGATGTTCTTGTCCCGACAATAACAGATACGATTGATCAATCGCTCCTTGCTCAGGCCGGTGACACACTTGGCCTGATCGCCAATTATGGGGCTGGGTTTGACAATGTAGATATACAAACGGCCCAAGCCCGGAACATTCTCGTGACCAACACCCCGGGGGTGAATTCGGAAGACACCGCAGACATGGCCATTTGTCTCATGCTCGCAGTGGCACGACGATTGCGCGAGGGTCTGGAAGAGATGCAGTCCGGTGCATGGAAAGGCTGGGCTCCAACCGCTCTCATGGGAACCCGTCTCGGCAGCAAAAGGCTGGGAATTCTAGGCATGGGCCGGATTGGCACGGCCGTAGCCAGACGAGCAAAAGTTTTTGGCATGCAAATTCACTATCATAATCGCAAGCGAGTTCATAGTGACCTTGAGCGTGAACTTGATGCGACCTATTGGGAAAGTCTGGACCAAATGGTCAGCCGCATGGATATCATTTCCATCAACTGCCCACACACCCCTTCAACTTTTCATCTGATGAATGCAAGGCGACTCAAGCTGGTCCGACCCGAGGCCATTATTGTGAATACCTCACGCGGTGAAGTCATCGACCAGAATGCCTTGACCCGAATGTTGCGTAATGGTGATCTGGCCGGTGCTGGGCTTGATGTCTTTGAAAAAGGCAACGAAATCAATCCTCGACTGAGAGAGTTGCACAACGTAGTGCTTCTGCCCCACATTGGCTCGGCTACCAAAGAAGGTCGGATTGAGATGGGTGAAAAAGTGCTTATCAACATTAAGACCTTTGAAGACGGGCATAGCCCACCGGACCTGATCCTGCCGAGCATGATGTAGTAAACAAGATTTCCGGAATGATGCTTCCAGCTCGCGGAAGAGAGTCAGCTCTTAGGCAAAAAGGCCGTTCGGCTGTTCCTTGCTGACCTCGTTGAAGAGATCTGACGTCGTGGACTGGCAATTCAATGTCTCCTCCATCGCAACGAAACTCCCGCTCAGAGACACGATGGCAACGAGTTCACTCCCGTAAATGAGTCTGACATTCCTCGCACGCTGAATTTCGTCAACAAATTGGGCAAAGCCCCCGTGCTCAATTGACATCTTCAACTCCAACCCCTTGTACAAATTGTCCCACTCATACGCCTTTGCATTGCCGTACCATCTGTCATGTTCCCTGAATTTCAGTTCAACCGGATACTCGCTACCCTCTACCAATGACTGCCAATTCTGACTACAATGCGAAAGTGCAGACTCCTGCCATCAGCATCAAAACCGAGTCTGAGCAGGAATCCGTCATCAGGATATGACTGCATGTAGCAGCCGTAACCAAGACTTCGGTCCACTCCTACGAACCATCCCCCGACATCACTTTTCCAAGCAATTGAGTGTTGACCGGATACAAAAATCAGCAAGGCCGCTAGGACCGGACAAACTCGTGGAACCATTTCTACCGATAGAATCTTGGGACAATTCAGTTTCAGAATCAGCTGGCATCATTATCGGATAAGCTGGCAAACGCTACCCGTCAGTTACCGCATCTCAATTTTCATGACTGATAATCCAGCATGTCACTCAACTTCAGATCAGGCATTCGGCATTTTTCTTCGCGGCAGACAGGTTACGATTGGGTCATGAGGTGAGCAGCGATCAAGTTTTTTGATGCAACTGCTGTCCGGTTGCATTTGTCCACCGCTATTTGTCGTGTCGCAGATCTTGTGACGATTGCTGAATCATCATTTGAATCTGAATAACTTCGGCCATGTGCGGAGCGCATGACAGCGACGACAGCTCGTGACAGCCGTTTTTAGCACAGCGTCCCAAATATTGAAGGCATTACGATCAGCGAACTGATATTCCGATCACTACGACCAAGGACAGTGTTCCGTTGCGCTTGTTCGGGATCACGAAGCGGCGAACTGACGGTAGACATACGCATAGAGTGGGCCGGCAGCCACAAATAGAAAATTGAGACCGATGCAATGCTGGACCTGAAATGTATCCTCATGAACTGTCACTTCATGGATTGTCGGATTGGCACAAACGGCAAACCACATCTGCATGAATAACGATTTGGCATGGATTCATTCAGATCCGTGCCGTTGCCGCTAGCCGCCAACTGCTGGCTAGATGCTAACGTTCGCGATTGTCGCCGCAAGCTTTGCAGTTCTTCTCGGGAGAGATTCGAATCATCCGTGCCTCAAACTGAAGTGCATCCAAGATATATAATCTATTCTCCAAGACGTTCCCGGCTCCAGTCAACAACTTGATTGCTTCTGTCGCCATAATGGAACCGATGATACCGGGCAAAGAACTGACCACGCCATACTCTGAACATGTTTGCTGCAATTCACCTTCAGGTCGGACCGGGAATACACACTCGAAGCACGGCTGCCCGCGAAACACGCTGACTTGCCCTTCCCATTGGCTTATTGCTCCGAACACCATCGGTATATTCAATTCAAGACATGTCCGATTAGTGAGTATGCGTGTGTCGAAATTGTCAGTGCCATCGATTACCACATCACACCCCTCAACCGTGGTTCGCGCGTTGGCAGCACTGAATCGAGCCTGACAGGGTACGATGACCGTATTCGAATTCTGCTTGGCCATCACCTGCCTGGCAACTTCGACCTTGGGCAGTCCAACATGAGATTCCTGGAAGATGACCTGCCTTTGGAGATTGGGAAGACTGACTACGTCGTGGTCAACAATCGTCACCTCTCCAGCTCCTGCCGCGTTCAGATACTGCATCACTGGTATGCCTAGCCCACCAGCACCGATCACTGCGACCCTTGCATTCTTGAGCTTGTTCTGACCGGAACCGCCGATTTCACTCAGAACGATGTGTCTTGCATATCGTACGAGTTCGTTCGGACTCAATTCCTTGGCTTGGGTCAATCTTGATTTCATGCAATTAACGTAATGGCACGGAAGTCTCAGCCCAAAATGATACCTTCATTTTTCGCATAATGAATACACCTATCTTGCCGAGGAAGCGATCCCGTGATTCACTCATGGCAAATCTCGGAGCAGAGAGCCAAGTTGCCGGAATGATGTACTTGACTGAGTTAACGGGGTTGAATATATCGTGTGCCTTCAAGGGCTGAGTGGTGTCTTGGCATGAATGAACGTAGGCTTTTTGGTACATCCAACATTTTTGAATGACTATAGGTATCTCCGCTCTTTCGGCGTTGGAGTGTTGCCTGGTTTCGCCAAGTTGAACATTTCGATTCAAGACTTGGAACGTTCTGAACCCGCGGGTGTTACAGAGCCAGAGAGCATCGGCTTCCTTACTGGCCCGCAGATGCATGGACGGTTTGTGAGTGCCTTGTGCCTGTTTCTATTTCTTGCCTTGGCCAGCTGCGGCGGGGGTGGTTCTGGCGTTCCGCCCGCAAATGAGTCCCACCAGACCTCCTCTTCCCCTTACCCCCCCCCCTCCCAGTGCACCTAACCGGAATCCTTCTCCATCTGCCAGTGTGCCTAACCGGAATCCTTCTCCACCTGCCACCTGCTCGATCAATACGATTCGTGCTCATGCGTCCCTTAACCTCGGCTGTCTCTCCGAGGAAGCGTTTAACGAAAACGTGATCAGGCTGGCTGCTAATTACCGAGGACAGAGCTTTACCAACCAGTGGGGGCTGACTCACATCAAATTGGACCGTGCCTATGCCCATCTGCACTTTCTTGAGGGGGCTGATGCAGTCCCCGGGACCGGCGTTACCATCGGCTTTATTGAAAGTGGCATCGACGAGGATCACCCGCATTTTGAGGACACCACAATTACCGAGATCTTCTTCGGTACAACCGCTGATGAAACTGGTACGCAACTATCCCACGGAACTGCTGTGGTCAGCATTGCCGTCGGGCGACGGCGATCTGGTCCAGACGCGTTCAACGGAGTGGCTTGGGGTGCTGATGTCGCCGTGCTCGCCGATTCGCTTTTAGATCAACCAGCTCCACGCTTCTATGCACCTGTCAAATTGACCAATGCTATGGATCTCGAAGATTCTGCACGATTCAAGAAAGGCCTGGAGTTGGACACACCTATCTTGAATATGAGCTTTAGCCGCGAGTCTGTTATCGAGGATTACACTGAAAAGGGGTTACGCAAAAATTATGGCAAAACCATTGAAGTGCTTGCGCAGGCTGACCGTGAAGATAAAACGATTCTCGTCTGGTCCGCCAGTAATCGCGAAGGAAAATGGTGCCGACCGGAGGATTCTAGTACCACCCGTTGCACTCGAGTGGGTCAATTCGGTGCCAGAGGTATCGGCAAGACTAATGCTTCTTCGCCGTCACTTTGGGGTGGCCTGCCCGCCTTTATTCCAGAACTGCGAGGCCATTCGGTCGCAGTTGCCGCCATAGGTAAGAATGGCAACATTGCGTGGTATTCCAATCGTTGTGGCATAGCGGCCGAATGGTGCATTGCCGCTCCTGGCAGCGCTGTCATGTCTGCGATCTTTGGCCCCAACAGTAAACGAGAGTGGGGACCGATGCATGGAACATCATATGCGGCTCCGATGGTCAGCGGCGGGCTGGCAATCATGAAACAAATCTTCCGCCACCAGTTGTCCAACACCGAACTCGTGACTCGCCTGTTTGAAACAGCGAACAAGACCGGCCGGTACGCGGACACGTCGATATACGGCCAAGGCCTCATGGATCTGGGTGCAGCCACCAATCCGTGGGGAACACTCAACATCTTAGGTCCCGGCCAGCAAGCTCTGGATGGTTCGATTGAAACTGATGCCTCTGCCACCGGCTTTCGTCCGAGTTCGGCAATGGGCGACAGCTTCGCTCACGCTCTGGCTGGACACGAGATCGCCACTTTTGATGAACTGGGAGCTCCCTTCTGGTATGCGGCCGACAGCTTTGTACATCTCCCTCAACACGACACCGCTCCGGGCCGCCCGGACCAGCTCTTTGCCAATACTGCCAGCACCCATCTGAAGATAGGTAACTGGCGACTTGGTATAAGTCCGGGCGGAGGGGCACAAGATTTCGGACATCTTGCTCTGGCGGCTAACGCCGATCACTTTGATCTTTCCATGTCTGATGATTGGTCCATTACCTACTTGAACCGACCTCAAAAAGCTGGGAGTGAAACGCTTGCAGGCATAATCACGGAATTACGACCGGCTGGCTTGTCGGCGATGGCTCTGCAGGCCGGCTGGATGGCAGAGAGGGACAGCTTGCTTGGCAGTTCAGCGTCGGGAGCCTTTGGACGTCTGGCCGGGCGAACCAACTTCGTCGCGGTAGAACTAGAGACCGATGGACTGCAAGGATGGCGGCTGACAACTCAAGGCGAGTGGGGATCTGTAAAGCCAGATGCCTCCGGCGGGTTGCTCCTTCATGAGCTTTCAACGCTTCGTACACATGCCTATCGCGTGACGGCTCATCGCCGACTGTCAAACGGCAGGACCCTGAGAGTTGCCCTTGAGCAGCCTCTGCGCGTTGCCAGTGGCACAGCCGATCTCAACCTGCCCACGGGCCGGTCCACTGATGGGCATGTGGTAGGCGAACGAATGACGCTGGAGGTCGTACCGACGGGCCGACAGCTGGACCTGAGTGCACGGATTGACCATCAACTTGCGGGCGGAGAACTCGCCCTTGAAGGCGTACTCAGCCGTCAGCCAGGCCATCGGGCTGATGCCTCCACTGCATGGGCAGTCATGATGGGGTGGAGAACACGGTTCTAACGAAGGCACTTCGGCCTGAAGTGCAAGGCAAAAATGTTCGGAGCGGCAAAAGGAGTGATGGATACCGCTTGAGTCTCTGTTGAACTCAAAATCCATGCCAAAGGAATCAAATCGATTCTGCGCGGTGGCAATGTCCTCCAACTTGCACCGGTTCATCGTGTTCCCGTAGAACCGAATCCTCTCTTTCCCCTTGTGGAACGGGGGAGTTCCTCTGACAGTTCCAGAGTCACTCGCTCCACTTTGCTGACAACCAATTGAGCAATTCGGTCACCATGCCCGACCACGAACTCATGATCAGAATGATTGATCAGGACCACGCAAACCTCACCGCGATAATCACTGTCAACCGTTCCGGGCGAGTTGAGTACCGTAATGCCACGACGCAATGCCAGGCCGGAACGCGGACGTATCTGGCCCTCATATCCGTCAGGCAACACAATTGCGACACCCGTTGGTATGAGGCGCCGGGAACGGGCTGGAATCGACAGGCCCTCGTTCCTGTCATCATTCTTCAGATTGGCCCTCAAGTCAATACCTGCGGCGTGAGGCATCGACCGGGCCGGCAGTGCAACATTGTGATCACTGTCCGGAAGTCGAAAAATCTTGATCGCAACCATCAATCCCGTTCCTGCGACGAAATGAAGTACAACATTTACCGGTCGAAGTGTGTCAATATCTGATCAACCAGCATCACGGCCACATCCTGCTTGGTCATTCGTGGATATGATTTCGTGCCGTCACTGGAATGCAACTGCACTTCATTCCAATCGCCACCCATCACGCCTGATCCTTCACCTACGTTGTTGGCAACGATCCAGTCACATCCTTTATTGGCCAGTTTTCGCCTTGCAAAATCTTCCAGATTGGATGTCTCAGCCGCAAAGCCGATCACAAGTTTTGGTCGATTGTCTGTAAGACCGGAAACGTTTTGCAGTATGTCCGGGTTCTGAACAAACTCCAATGACAGTGTCTGTTCTGGGCCGGATTTCTTGTGCTTGGAGCGGGAATATTCGGCTACACGCCAGTCACCGACCGCGGCAGCGGAAACAAAAACATCTGTCGGCAACTGTTTGGAAGCAACTTCAAGCATGTCCTGTGCAGACTCAACCCTGATCGTATTGATTTCTTTCCCGACCTTGACGTTGCAAGGACCCAATATCAGTGTCACCCCGAAGCCCTGCTCGGCCAATGCCTTGGCAATTTCACTGCCCTGCTTTCCAGAAGAATGATTGGAAATGTATCGTATGGGATCAATCGCTTCACGAGTAGGTCCTGACGTCACAACTGCCGTTAACCCCTCCCCCCTCCCGGATGTTGCTTGGGGTTGGGCGCTTTCCAACGCTTCTGCAATCTGCTCGGGTTCAGCCATTCGCCCAGGGCCATACTCCCCACACGCCATCGTCCCTTCATCCGGGCCAACAAAGGAATAACCAAATTCCTTCAAGCGGGTAAGATTGGATTGCGTCGCCTGATTTTCCCACATTCTGACATTCATTGCCGGAGCAAACATGACCCTTCCAGTTCCGGCCAGAATAATCGCTGTAGCCAGATCATCAGCGTGCCCATACGCAACTTTGGCCATAAAATCAGCTGTAGCCGGGGCAACCAGAATCGTATCCGCCCACCGTGCCAGTTCAATATGACCAAACTGGGCCTCGCTTTGGTGACTGAACAGATCCGTAACCACCTGATGCCCCGACAATGCTGCAACAGACAGGGGCGTTACAAATTTCTCACCGGCTTGCGTTAAAACTCCCCTTACCTCAAAATCTCTCTCCTTCAGTCTCCTGATCAGGTCCAGGGACTTGTAGGCGGCTATGCCTCCACCAACAATCAGCAGAATTTTCTTTCGAGTGCCCATCATCCCGACCTCACCAAGTGCTTCACAATTCCCAACCTGCCAATTCAAGACGCTTCGACAGCAGCACTTTTGCCACCATGATCAACACATAGCGCATTTTTGTTCTCTTGGCAACGCCCCTTCCTACCGTGCAGCCAGGTCAATTGACTTCACGGCTCTCATTGGTACGCCCTTGATCTGAAGAAGCGTATTTCAGGATACGCAGCGGTGAGCGGAGCACTCCGACCACATACTCCCTAATCTCTTCGTGACAGATGGTATCATGATGATTGAGGGCAGAGCCAATCTCTCGTCGTGCGTGGATTGCAACTCACCATTCTTGCCATCTGACATAATTTGTACTATCTGTCATATTTGATAATTAAATACAGTTTTGGCATCAGATATGGCGGTTAAAGTGAATTCCGTGAGCGCTCGTCGAGCCTTGAAGGCTCTGGGTACAAACATCAAGACGGCACGGTTGAAGCGACGGATTTCCGTGAAGGGCTTTGCAGAACGGTGCGGCGTGTCCGAAAGCACTGTCGCCCGCCTTGAGAAAGGCGATGACGGCGTCAGCATCGGCACGCTCGCCATGGCGTGCCTTGTCCTTGGTGAGATCGCTCGCATCTCAGATTTCCTTGATGCGAGTTCAGATGACACCGGATTGCTGCTCGACCGGGAAAGCCTTCCCAAACGCATCGGTCGCAAGCGCAAGTCTAGGTCTTCGAACGATAACCAGGACAGAGCCGATCCAATTGACGATGATGGTGACAAAGAGGGGGTTGGTTTCTGATGCCCGAAGCCATCGTCGCTGTTGGCGAAGGAAAACGGATTGTCGGGCGCCTGCGTTTTGAAAGCGACGGGCGCCGCCAGCATTCGCAGTTCGAATATGATGATGCTTGGCTCGCCGCGGAGGATCGTTTTGCCCTCGCGCCGGGATTGCCGCTGCGCGACGGCAGTCACTTTTCATCCGGCAAGGATGACAAGCGCTCGGCACTGTCGGGATGTTTTGGTGATGCGGCCCCTGATTCCTGGGGGCGTGCGCTAATGACCAAGGCTCTTGGCGGCAGTCTCAGCGAGTTCGACTATCTCGTTCTGTCCGATGATCGCACCCGGCAAGGGGCGCTGCGGTTTCTTGGCGAAGACATGGAGCCGCTATCCGATCTCACGCCGCCCATTCCTCGGCTAGTCGAGCTTGAACGGTTGCGCTTGCTCGCGCAGAGATTCGAACAGGATCCAGGCGGCGCGGAAGAGGAAGCGCGCAATCTCGCCGGGGTGGCCGGATCGTTGGGTGGTGCGCGACCGAAAGCCAATGTCGAAGGCGACGAGCATCTCTGGATTGCCAAGTTCACGTCGGTGCAAGACACCACACCAGTCGAGCGCGTCGAAGTGGCGACGCTAAATCTGGCGGCCATGTGCGGGCTGCGTGTGGCAAACGCCCGGCTTGAGCTGCGCGACAGCGACAGTCCGATCGCCCTGATCCGCCGCTTTGACCGTCGCGGGCCCGCGCGCATTCCCTATATCTCAGCCCGCACCGCACTGGATTGGCAGAGCGAGGAAGGCGGGTTCTACACGGACATCGCCGATGTGATCCGTCAGATTTCGAGCACGCCGGTAGATGATCTGCACGAGCTTTGGCGACGGATCGTCTTCACCATCCTTGTGTCGAACACGGACGATCACCTGAAGAACCACGGATTCATCTATGTTGGCGGCGACCGGTGGCGACTGTCACCAGCCTTCGACATCAACCCGTCCCCCTCCCGGCATCGCGTTCTGGAAACAGGTATCATCCAAGGTGGATCGTTCGAGGCGTCGCTTGAAATCGCGCTTGAAGCCTGCGAGTTCTTCGATGTAAAGTGGGAGGATGCCGAGCGCGTAGCGGCGGAAATGGCGAGTACGCTTGCCGCAAGCTGGAAAGAAGCGCTTCGCGACGAAGGAGCCTCAAGTGACGACATACGTCTGTATTCTGAAGCATTCGAGCACACAGAAGCTGAAGTGGCGTCGAAGCTCCATGTATAGTTCACTTAAAGTATTGGAAGCGGGGCGGGATTGCATTGGTTGTGAATGGCAGTAATGGGCACTTAGTAAATATCACGGCACGTGAGGCTAATCTAAAGTGAAGATTGCGGCGACACTTGCGTGCCTTAGGCCTTGAAAGATCTGATGAAAGTGAACTGCAGATTCAGGGGATCGGCGAGTATATCGTTCGCATGTTACATCGCGCTCAACGGGATAAGAGGCTGCGAGAAAATCGCGAGTTTATTGCCGCCAAAGTTGAGACGCTTTTGAAGCACTTTTACATCTGGAAAGAAAATCGATCCCCGAGAATATCACCAGCATTCGAACGCGTTTCAGCGGGAATTCCCCAGGGCGACCTATTCTGCCTCATGTTACTGACTTGGTCCGTTCCCGTTTCAAATGGCTTTGGCAGGCAGATACGGTCTACCTGCTGGGCACATCTTTTTCCCTAACATAGTTAAGGCGGATGATGACCTTCGGTTTCATGCCATGACAAGACCGATTCGCCTGACCTCGCCGTCCCCAGCTCACTGGCACCGCGTGCAGGCCCTCGCCTAGGATCCGTCCCTTCGTGTCAGCAGACGCACGGGGGGGGGTAAAATGCGCTTATGGACATGCTCTCGACAATGCCATCTTTGATCTAGGCTGTAGCGGACTGCATGCAGCAGTGCAAGACGTGTCGACCAGTCATCCGTTCGAATTCCAAATATGACACCATCCGCCATGATCGTTATCACGAATGCATGCCCGACCCATGACTTAGAGGACACCAACCGCTGCGTAACCGGGATCCATCCATATCACACGAGATTTGCACATTCAGCAAATCTCAATCCTTGCAGCCAGGATCAAAACATGCCCGCAAAAATTTACGATATCTAGGAGAAAACAGGTATGCGATTCCCGAAATTTATCACGGCCGAGGTTTAATCAGCCGACTACAACACCACCTTATCTGCCATGTTGACTGCCATGATCGTTCTGGTTGCCTCAATCATAGGGCTGGTTCTCGTTTTACCGTGGATACTGCTCATGGCACTGCTGGCTGGAGCCATCTGGATCTATTTTTGTGGCTTTGAACTCTGTCTTGAACCAGATCTGTTTGATGCTCAATACGTCGTTGCCGCAACGAACTGGATGCTGACGATCCAGTAAAACTGGCAAAATTCTCCATCCGCAAGCGTCTGTAGTCAATGAATGCACCAATTCCCTCCTGGCATGGCACGAGCTCTTCGTGCCGCACGGGCAGAATTCATGCCCGACCCGGCCATTATCGGAAAGAGGTTGCTTTCATTATGCCGTGAGGCAAACTGATTCATTTTATGCTGTCTTCATGTTGTCGAATTGAGTTTCCGACTCCACGTCGAGGCCGCCAAGAAAAACAGAATCTTTGATTCCGCCCAAGTTTTTTGAGAATTGATGCCTTCTGTGTTTTGGCAACAACTCCTTTCTTTCTTGCCTTATCAACTTTTGGAAATGAACTGAACACGACTATGACGGGCTGGAGAGTGCCGAATGCGGGGAACGTCAACAGGAACAAACCCCTTTCCTTCAGCCTGGATGGTCAAACCTTCCAAGGTCTTGAGGGCGATACCGTTGCCTCAGCTCTCCTTGTTTCCGGTCAAAGAGTATTCGGCCGAAGTTTCAAATACCACCGCCCGCGGGGAATATGGGGAATGGGCCATGAGGAGCCCAACGCTCTCTTTGACACAGCAACAAACGGCACTTATGTCCCCAATGCCAGAGCGACGACAACCGTACTCAGGAACGACATGGTATTGACGTCCATAAACGGCTGGCCTAGCCGAAAAGCCGACATGCTAGGGGTTTTGGGGGCATTGCACAGGTTTTTGCCCTCCGGATTCTACTACAAGACCTTTATTCATCCCAATTGGATGTTCTGGGAACCACTGATTCGTCGCGTGGCCGGTTTGGGTTGGCTCGATGACGGTCAGATCGATATTACTGACGAACATAGTCAATATGCCCAATGCCCCCTGTTGATCGTAGGAGCGGGCCCATCGGGCTTGGCCGCCGCAGAAGAGGCTGCAGATCGGAACATTCCGCTTTGGCTGCTGGATGAGGGAACCCAGCTCGGCGGTTCCCTCAGATGGCGACAAGAATTGCCCATGGAGTTGGACTCAACAAGCTGGATTCAGCGCGTTTCAGGCAAGATTCTCAAGGCTGGAGGAAAATTTCTTCCCAATACAGTCGTGTGGGGCGCATTCGATCATGACCTCTATGCAGCTTGGGAGCGGACACGGTCTGGAAAGTCCAGACTTTGGAAAATACGGCCGCAAAAAGTCATTCTGGCAACAGGAGCCATAGAGCGACCCTTATGGTTTGAAAACAATGATTTGCCCGGCATCATGTCAGCCGAAGCGGCCTATTGTCATTTGAAGCTCTTCGGTGCTGCACCAGGCAAGAACATTCTCGTTGCCACCGGTAATGACGCCCCATATCCCCTTGCCGAACAATTGGCACACATTGGCTGCAAGGTCGTCCTTGTTGATGCCCGTCAGGAGTCTGCAGCACCGGCCAGCAGAGGCGTTGAGCGTTTCTGCAGCGAAATTGTCGTCAAGGCCCAGGGCAAGCCATCTCTGACAGACGTGGAAACCACCAATCACAGATTTGAAGTCGATACCTTGCTGGTATCGGGAGGATTTACACCCTCAATACATCTTTGCATGCAAAGATCTGGCAAACTCAGGTGGGATGATCGCTCGGATTGCTTTCTCGTGGCAAAACGGGACCCAAATCTGCAGGTCGTCGGAGCAGCTAACGGAGTGTATGACATCAATTCCGTACTGGAGGATGGGCGAAGGGCTGGTGGGGGAATGCCCGATGATGGCTTCATGTCAGAAAAAACTGCCGTCAGCTGCATGTTCCCGTTTCGTCCGGACACCCAAAGGCCGAGACAGACGTGGATAGACTTTCAAAACGATGTTACAATGTTAGATGTGAAGACGGTGTATCAGGAGGGTTACTCCGAGATTGAACACCTCAAGCGCTACACGACCTTGGGGATGGCCGTGGATCAGGGAAGAACGTCCAATTTGGCCGGCATCCTTGCCATCTCAGGATTGACCGGTGTACCCTATTCGCAAACAGGGACAACGACCTTTCGCCCACCCTATATCCCCATCCCCCTGACCGTGATCTCTGGGTCAAGATCGGGCGACCGGTTCAACCCGTTAAAACGGCTACAACTTGAGCCCATGCACGCTGACGCAGGTGCACGGTTGCGGGAATACGGCGGATGGTTAAGGCCATCCGTCTATCAGAAAGGTGACGAACTGGTAGCAGCCCGAAGGGAGGCCAAAATTGCCCGGGAAACGGTCGCTCTTTTCGATGCGTCCCCTCTCGGCAAGATTGAAGTTATCGGGCCCGATGCCGACAGACTGCTGGATTTCTGTTTTTATTCACGGGTGTCTTCTCTCAATCCGGGTTGCATTCGCTACAACCTGATGTTGAGCGAAAAGGGAATCGTATTCGACGACGGAATTGTCATCAAGATCAATGACAGTCATTACATAGTCTCCGCCTCAAGTTCCCATGTTGAAGCCGTGCGGCTGACCCTTGAGGAAGTGAGACAGGATCGGTTTCCCGACAAGTCCATCCACATTCACGATACGACAAGCAACTGGACGACCTTGACGATTTCTGGACCTTTGTCCCGGCAAGTGTTGGAGTCTTCCGGCTTGGCAACTGGCGTCAGCCTTTCTGAATTTCGTCACATGACCGTTGCTGAAGGAGATTGTCGGGGCTTGCCCATTCGCATTGCCCGCATCAGTTTTACCGGCGAAAAGTCCTACGAATTCTCCGTTCATCCCGATTTGGCGGAAATTGCCTATGCCAAACTGAGCAGCGAGGTCGCTGCAGTTGGGGGCGCGCCCATCGGTATTGAAGCCAGTCTTATCTTGCGGGCCGAAAAGGGATACATCATAATCGGCAAGGATACTGATGGGATGACCATGCCCCACGACCTCGGCCTGAATGGTCCCCGCATGAAACGAACGGATGAGTTTCAGGGCAACCGATCACTTCATTCAAGTGAGGCCAACAGACCGGACCGGCGACAGCTTGTTGGATTCAAGGTTGCAAATTCTGCCCCCGTTCCGGCCACGGGCTCTCACCTCATCCCAGTCGATCAACCGAGACGGTCGCTGGGTTTCATTACGTCAAGTTACTTCAGCCCCAGCCTGAACGCTCCCATTGCCCTTGGACTGTGTGAAAATGGCTTTGAGCGCATGGGGAAGAGTGTCGGGATCTTCAATCTCGGAAAGGTCAGCCAAGCCGAAATCTGCCATCCTTGCTTTTTTGATCCGGAAGGAAAACGCCTCAATGGATGAGAAGAAGTGGTCCTGGCAAGACATTGCTGATGGTGTCCTCTACGCGACCGATGGCTTTTTGGTCAGTTTCGTTCGCATCCCCTCCGCCTGCCTGATTTCTGGTGATGTGAAGAAGGCCTTGACCGTTCTGGACCTGAACGTTCCCGTGATCGGCATGGCAGGCATAGCCGACGGTTCCTTTGCCCTCAGGGTAGCACGCAATACAGTGTTCATGCTTTCTGACAAGCGTCTTGATGTGCGTCCCGGCTGGTATCCTGAGGGATTTGCACTCTCCCGCGTCGACCGGCAGTGGCAGCAGCTGAGCTTGGAAGGGGAAAGGGTCGAAGACGTTCTCAGACAGGGTACGACCGTCGATTTTGAATCGCCATCAGGAGCCACACTTCTGTTTGGCCGGACGTGTTATTTGACTCGTTCGCGGAAGGGGTTCCGACTATTTGTTGACGCTCCATATCTTCAGTACTACCATGCTTGCCTTACCCTTTGTAATGGTTGATTGGCACCGATTGTCTTGCTGCAATTTCTGAATGCATAGTGATCCACAATATCCCCACCGTACTCTTGTACTTGGTGGAATTTCCTCAGGCAAGTCGGTCTGGGCCGAACAGTTCGCATCCTTGTCCAGAAAGAACAAGATATATCTGGCAACTTCCGAGCCCGTAGATGATGAGCTCAAGGCCAAAATTGCGCGGCACCGCAGTCGGCGCGGACCGGATTGGCAATTGATTGAATCCCCCTTGACCAATGGCTCTGAACTCCTTGGCCTTGACGCCCAATGCGTCGTCCTGCTTGAATGCCTGTCTACCTGGCTGGGCAATATCATGCACTCACGAAGCACCCTGGCCGATATCCTTCCAGTGTTTTATGAAAACCTGGAGCAAACGAAAGCTCACGTAATCTTGGTCTCGGCCGAAACTGGTCTGGGGCTTCTCCCAGTCAACAAGGCCGGACGGGATTTTTGCCAGAAACTTGGGGTTATCAACCAGGAACTTGCAACTCGGTCCAATATGGTTGTACTGGTTGCGGCCGGCCTGCCCGTTTTTCTTAAGGGTCGCTACCCAAATTGGTGAATTCTGTGGAATTTCATTGGATTCGGCATGGACCGACTCACTGCAAGGGATTGTATGGGTGGACCGATGTCGATGTTGACTTGTCTGATCTCGGCACGATCGAGTGGCTGCAACAAACTCTGCCCGATGATGCCATGGTCGTTTCATCAGACTTGAGACGGGCCCGCCGGACTGCCGATGCCATCATTGGAAAGCGAGGTCGACTGCCGGATGCAAAGGAGCTCAGAGAATTCAATTTTGGTGACTGGGAAGGCAAGACCCATGATGAAATCCATGAACACAACAAGGCCCTCTCCGAAGATTTTTGGAACCGCCCCGGCTCTACTCGGGCGCCAAACGGAGAAAGCTGGCAGTGCCTTCAGACCCGGATCAATCGCTATGTGAATGTCCTCACGACAAATCACCCCCGCGGGTGCTTCATTCTGGTTGCACACTACGGCGTTATTTTGACCCAAATCCAGAGGGCCTTGGCCGTTACCTCGCGGGAAGTTCTCGGATTGGGCATACAAAACTACTCGTGCACCAAAATCATCCTGTCCGGTGGGGCTTGGAAACTGGACTACTGCAACAGGCTTCCCGGACGTGACTCAACTGAGGCGCTCGGCAATCGCATCCCAGATTAAGGCGGCGGCATTCGTTCCATCAAACTGTTCCAGTTCCACGATTCCGGTTGGTGACGTGATGTTGATTTCGGTCAACTTGTCGCCGATGATGTCGATTCCAGCAAAAATCAGCCCCTTGTCGGCCAACGTCGGGCCGATCCGCGCACAAATCTCATAGTCCCGGCGTGTCAAGCCGACAGGATTGGCTGTTCCTCCCACATGCAAATTGGAACGGGTCTCGCCCCTTGGCGGTATGCGGTTGATGGCTCCAACGGGCACACCGTCCACCAGAATCACTCTTTTGTCGCCCTTGACCACGGCTGGCAGGTATTCCTGAACGATTATGGGTTCACGGCTATTCTGCAAGAACATTTCGCACAGGGAATTGAGATTTGTGTCATCTGCCCGGATCAGGAAGATCCCTGCTCCGCCATTGCCAAACAGTGGCTTGACTATCATGTCGCCATGCTTGTCTCGAAACCGCCTGATCGAATCCATGTCGCGAGCAATCAAGGTATCGGGTATGAGATCGGGATAGTTCAGAACCATCAGTTTTTCGGGACAGTTCCTGACCCAGACGGGATTGTTCACTACAAGAGTTTGGGGCATCAGCAGTTCAAGAAGGTGTGTGGTCGTGATATAGGACATGTCAAACGGGGGATCCTGACGAAGCCAGACAACATCAACCCCACCGAGATCGAGAAAAATTTCTGGACCCAATGCATAGTGGTCCGGCTTTTGGTTTTTGACCTCAAGAGGGCAGGCTCGGGCCATGACGGACCCATCTTCAAGATAGAGATCGGACGGTGTATAATGATAGATCTGGTGCCCTCTGTCCTGCGCCTCCAGAATAAGCCTGAAAGTGCTGTCTCCAGCAATGTCAACAGATCCTACGTGATCCATTTGGAATGCCACGCGAATTGCCATAAAGCCGGTCCTTGCTGTCCGCTAAAGTTGATAAGCAGTTAAACATTCAAAGCGACACGTTAACTTCTTTTCTGGATTATGAGAATGGACAATTCCGAACTTGACAACATTCGAACGGCTGTGGCCGCAATCTGTCAGGACTTTCCGGAGCCGTATTGGCGAGAGTTGGACAGCTCCCGGGAGTACCCGGCCGACTTTGTCAAGGCCCTGACCAAGGCCGGGTATCTGGGCTGTCTGATTCCCGAACGATGGGGCGGAGCCGGAATGGGGGTCCGCGAGGCCAGCATTATCCTGGAAGAAATCTGCTTCAGCGGGGGAAACGCTGCCGCCTGCCATGCTCAAATGTATGTCATGGCCAGCCTGTTGAAGTTTGGAACTCCAGAACAGAAGGATCGATGGCTTCCACAGATTGCAGACGGGACGGTTCGACTGCAGAGCTTTGCCGTAACCGAACCCGAAACCGGTTCAGACACCACGAGTCTGGAAACAACCGCAGTACAAGACGGTGACAACTTTGTCATTAACGGAAAAAAAGTTTGGATCAGTCGTGTTCAGCACTCCGACCTCATGCTTCTGCTTGCCCGTACTACACCACTGGACCAGGCAACCAAAAAAACCCGCGGATTGTCAGCGTTTCTGGTTGATCTCAGGGAGTGCACGGGGCATCGGCTGTCGGTTCGACCGCTTCCTTCCATGATCAACAACCACTCATGTGAACTGTTTTTTGACAATCTGAAAGTTCCACGATCCAGTTTGGTCGGACTCTTGGACCGGGGCTTTGACGTTGTGCTTTCAAGCATGAACGCCGAACGAACACTGATCGCGGCCGAATGTATTGGCGATGGGAGATATTTTCTGAGCCGAGCGGCCGAATATGCCCGAAACCGGGTCGTTTTCAACCGACCCATAGGCATGAACCAAGGCATTCAGCTGCCCTTGGCCAAAGCCTATGCTCAAGTCAGGGCCGCAGAACTGATGGTGCAGCGGGCAGCCCTGTTATTCGACACCAACCAGCCCTGCGGTCCGGAGGCCAACATGGCCAAGCTGCTTGCCGCTGAAGCAAGTTGGGAAGCGGCCAATGCGGCCATGCAGACTTTCGGAGGCTTCGCCTTTGCCAAGGAATACGACATTGAGCGGAAATTCCGTGAAACCCGACTGTTTCAAATCGCTCCAATTTCGACCAACCTGATCCTGACCTATCTCGCCGAAAAGCAGCTGGATCTGCCGCGAAGCTACTGAAAGATCATTCGGTGTTCGACAGCATCAGCGCCTTTTTGTAGACGATCTTGCGACTGACCCCAAATACAGCCGACACTTCGGCAACGGCTTCCTTGAGGCTCTTCCGTTCCAGGGTCAGGGCCAAGACATCGTCAATGTCATCAAGTGCAAACGAGTCCGCACATCGATCAACAATGATCACAATCTCTCCCTTGAGGGTTTTGTCGGCAGGGAGTGCACTCAACTCACCAAGCGAGCCACGAACAGTCTCTTCATGAACCTTCGTAAGTTCACGACAGATTGCAGCCCTTCGGTCTTCACCAAAGATTTCGGCCATGCTTTGCATGGCTGCCCTCACCCTGCTCGGAGCTTCAAAAAATATCAGCGTAACTTTTGCAAACCTGAGATCCTCCAGCAACTTCTTGCGTCTGCTTTCATTGGAAGGCAGAAATCCGGCAAAATGAAACTGGTCAGGGGCCAAACCTGAAATTGTCAGGGCCGCTATCAGTGCCGTCGGACCTGGAATGGGAATGACCGGCAGGCCGCCGTGGATTGCGGCACGGACCAGTTTAAAACCGGGGTCAGAAATCAACGGCGTGCCGGCCTCAGCGACCAGAGCAACGCTATGCTCAGACTTCAGTTCCCGGATGACCCGATCCAGTTTCCGCGAAGAACTGAAATCGTGATAGGAGATCATCGAACGGCCATTGAGCTGAATCCCGTGAATGCTCATCAGCCTGAGCAGTGAGCGCGTATCTTCAGCAACAAGCAGGCTGGCTTCACCCAGCACATCAATGGACCTCAATGTCATGTCCCGGGAGTTGCCAATCGGCGTGGACACAAGATAAAGCCCACCTTCAAGTCGTTGCATGCATCTCTCCAGCCCGTTTGATTGACACCCGTCTCAGATTGCTCGTCGGCTGGATCCAGCTGCAGATCTGATTTCGCCCGGTCCCAATTTCCTGCCGAAAGAGTTTTGCAATATTGCCATAAAGACATATACTTGCAGGAACATTTTTTCCAAACCTTGGCAACAAGGATAATATCGAGTTTTGAGGATTCACTTTGCGGACCCTTTTGGTCAGTCGAATCGGCATCATTGTCCAGTTCACCATCCTGTCGTTTCTGGTCGGTTGTTCCGACCCTGTGGATACGGTTGAGCCTGTTGTATCCAATCCACGGCCGCTCACCCCTAAAGCAAGCCAGATGCACAAGGTTGCACTCCTGATTCCCTCAAGCGCCCAGGATCATGAAATCTCCGGTCTGGCCAGCGTGTTCGAGAACAGTGCCCGGCTGGGTTTGGACAGCGTCCAACCCAGCCCCATCGAACTCGCGGTTTACGATACGCAGGGCACGGAACGGGGGGCTTACGTTGCCGCTCAACTTGCAATTAGCGAGGGAGCGGATTTCATACTCGGACCCTTTTTCTCTACCTCGACGCGTACCGTGGCACCCTTGGCTAACATCCAGCGCATACCCGTGTTCAGCTTCTCCAACGATAGCCGTGTGGCCAGCGGCAACGTCTTCATCCTCGGGCAATCCTTTGAGAGATCTTCGGAACGAATTCTTAACTATGCCTATAACATGGGCTTGAATCGGGCCATGATCGTCCATGCGGACACCCTTTCCGAAAATCGTGGTGCCCAAGCGCTGACGGATGCCGCTCGAAACACTGGCATGGAAGTGATCCGCGTCATCTCCTATGAATACACTCAGCCAGGAAGCCTACAAGCGGTGGAACGCATTGCCGAAGCCATCAGGAACGATCCTCCGGACATCATCATCCTGACGGGCAATCCGGCCGGGGCAGTACCACTCATACTTGAACTGCTCAATGACCGACAGGTTGCCGAAGGGATCACCATCGCCGGGATCGAGCGCTGGGACATTCCGCGGTCGACACTCACGGTCAAGGGGTTGCAGGGAAGCATCTTCCCGAACTCGGACCCCAACCAGTCCGCCATATTTCGAAATCTGTACGAGTACAACTATGGCGAAGTTCCTCACTCCCTTGCGGGGTTGCCATACAATGGAATTGTTGCGATCAATGAACTGATCCAACAGGATACGGATGGCGTCATCACGCGGGCTGACATTTTGGATGGCAATGAATTCTCCGGCGCTTCCGGCCCATTTCGATTCAACTCGGATGGCACTACGGAATATTCGCTGGCCATCGTAAAAATTCAAGACAATCGCACCATGATCGTCGATCAAGCTCCACGAACCTTCGACAATCTGATTGCCAGAGATCTAGATCAGGGTACAGGGTCATCGCCAATCCAGATTCTTTCTCGCAACTGAACCCGTCAAGGTTGATCCTTTATCCGACAGAAATGAACCTCCTGCTTCGGTTTGGGGCTGCAAGCCCCGGACCTTTGCGTTGGACATACGAAACTTGAATGAGCCGAACCGCGAAATTGCTTGGCAACTTTTTCCGGGTTGGAGTCTGGACGCTGGTCAGTCGTATCCTCGGCTTTATTCGTGATGTGTTCTTTGCGGCCTTTCTGGGTGCTGGCCCGTTGGCTGAAGCGTTTCTGATTGCCTTCACCCTGCCCAACATGTTTCGTCGTATCTTCGCCGAGGGAGCCTTCAACCTTGCCTTTGTTCCCATTTTTTCCAAGAAGCTGAATGATCCCCAAGATGCTCGGCATTTTGCTGAAAATGCCTTTTCAGTCCTGATCAGCTCCCTCCTTGTCGTCATCATCATTGCCCAAATGATCATGCCTTACATGGTGCTGGCCATGGCCAGCGGATTCGCTGGGGACGAACGTTTTGACATGGCTGTGCTTTTAGGCCGAATTGCCTTTCCCTACGTCTTGTTCATCTCGGCCGCCGCTCTTTTCTCGGGTCTCCTGAATTCCTTGGGGCGATTTGTGGCCGCGGCCGCGGCACCATGCCTGCTCAATCTCCTGTTCATCTTGGCTCTGGTCGGGGCCGACTGGTACGGGCTGAATCACGGCTTGATCTTGACCTGGGCTGTTCCGGTCGCCGGAATGGCACAACTGGCGCTGGTCTGGGTAGCCAGTGCCAAAGCCGGTTTCAATCTGCAGCTGAGGTGGCCCAGATTCACTCCTGAAATCCGCAAGCTCGTGACTCTGGCTCTTCCCGCCGTCCTCACCGGAGGAGTTGTTCAAGTCAACCTCATTATTGGCCGGCAGGTCGCCAGCTTTACCGAAGGGGCTGTTGCCTGGCTGAATTATGCCGACCGACTTTACCAACTTCCACTTGGAGTGGTCGGAGTCGCCGTTGGAGTCGTGCTTCTCCCGGAACTGGCAAAAAAGCTTGTCCAGAAGGATCTGGTCGGTGGAAACTTCGCTTTCAACAGGGCCTGTGAAGTCGCATTGGCGTTGACATTGCCGGCCACCGCAGCTCTCCTGGTAATTGCCCAGCCGATTGTCAGCGTTCTGTTTGAAAGAGGGGCCTTCACCCGAGCTGATACCCTTGCTACATCCTTGGCCCTCGTGGTTTACGCCCTGGGTTTGCCGGCCTTCGTTCTGCAGAAGGTGTATCAACCTGTCTTTTTTGCGCGTGAAGACACGAAGACCCCCTTTCGTTATGCTGTGGTATCAATGCTTGTCAATGCAGCGGTGGCTTTGGGCCTCATGAAATACGTTGGCTTTATTGCCGCCGCCATCGGCACGACCGCGGCCAGTTGGGCCATGTTAGGCTTGCTGGTTCTGAAAGCATATCAAATTCCGGGAGCCGTCAATCTGGATTCACAGCTTAAGTCCACCGCTCCCAAAATCGTCATGGCAACGTTGTGCATGGGCGCCGGATTGGTGATCTGTGCCTATTTCATGGATGAAAACTTGTACCAAGGAGGTATCCGATACCTGCATTTTATCGTGCTGATCGCGATGGGGCTTGCCATATACGGGCTTGTTCATCTGTTGCTGAGAACCTGGCAGTTTCAGGCCCTCAGGCGCTATTTCGAAAAGCAATCCAACAGCACACCTGATCCGGACTGAACGTGCCTTCAGTCCGGGGAAGCGCAGATCCGCATCAACCGACCGTCATTCAAAGAATTTGTTGAATAATCTCTGAGTTAGAACGTAGGTTCCCCTGAACCCAAACAGCATGAAAAGCAGACAGAACCACCCTGTCACGAAGCCGATGAGGTCAGCCAGCCAAAACCCGGGACCGCCAAACAGCAATTGAGAACCAACTGAACAACTGAGAAAAAATACGGGTACCGGCCAGATCGAACTGATGGTGTTGCCGCCATTGACCCAGTCGATGACCAGCAAGGCGATGAAGCCGCCCATCAGACCAAAATATCCTGCTGAAGCTCCAAGCAGCGGATAATCCGTGGCTAAAATTAGCCCGTACCCCAATGCACCCAGGGTTGTAGCAAGAAAATAGATCAACAGGATCATCCTGTCGTCGATCTGCTGACCGAGAAGTCGACCCCAGACCAATACAAACACGACGGAGAAGATGGCATCCGTGGCCTGCAAATGAATAAAGGAGTAACTGAATATCCGGAAGGTTTCCTTGGTCAGCCACAAAAACTCTTCGACCTGATATGAAAATATCAGACCCCAAAAACCAAAATCGCGGACTGCGACCAGCCGAAGATTGTCGCCGTTCGTCCAAATGTCAGGGATCAGTTCGCCTAGACTGAACAGTATCTCCAGCCCAGCGCCAACCCCGGCAAGGGCAACAACGCTGTATGGCAACCGATGGAACATGACCGTTTTCTTTAAAACTATCTTTAATAGCGCAGAGATTGGAATAATTTATCGAGGGATGCAGTCCGACATGGGTCAGATATAGAGTTGCACATGGAGAACACAAACAAGCCAATGCGGGTATTTTCGGGAATCCAGCCGAGTGGCCGACTCACCATTGCCAACTATCTCGGGGCCTTGAAGCATTTTGTCGGGCTCCAGCAGGCTGGGACGGAATGCATCTATTGCATCGTTGACCTCCACGCCCTCACGGTCTGGCAAGACCCCAAAGAGTTGCGGCAGTCGACCCGTCTGGCTGCAGCATGCTTCATTGCCTCAGGCATTGACGTCAGCAAATCGGTCCTCTTCAATCAAAGCCATGTGGCCGCTCACGCCGAACTGGCCTGGATATTCAACTGTGTGGCTCGCCTTGGCTGGCTTGGACGCATGACGCAATTCAAGGAAAAAGCCGGTGCCAATCGCGAAAACTCGTCCGTCGGCCTCTTCGTATATCCGACGCTCATGGCCGCAGACATACTGGCTTATCATGCCACCCATGTACCGGTTGGAGACGACCAGAAGCAGCATCTTGAACTCACCCGGGATATCGCCATCAAATTCAACAACGACTTCGACGTGGACTTTTTTCCGGTCATTGAACCCATTATCGGGGGTGTTGCCACTCGTATCATGAGTTTACGCGATGGAACCCGGAAGATGTCCAAGTCTGACCCCTCCGACATGAGTCGAATCAATCTCACGGATGATGCCGATGCAATAGCCCGCAAAATCCGCAAGGCCAAAACAGATTCGCAGCCCTTGCCCGAATCATCGACAACCTTGGAAGAGCGCCCGGAAGCTCGAAACCTGATCAATCTCTATGCGGCCATGTCCGATACTTCCGTCGATGCTGTCATCAACCAGTATGGCGGAAAAATGTTCTCCGAATTCAAACCCGCACTGGCTGAGCTTGCCGTGGAGTGCATTGCACCCATCGCACGAAAGGTCAATGCACTCATGCGTGACAGCCACGAATTGGATAGAATCTTGCAAGACGGAGGAATGAAAGCGGCAAGTATCGCCGAACCCATTGTCAGAAAGACTTACGATATTGTCGGTTTGCTGAACGAGCGGAAATAGTTGATCGGAGGCCAGATGGCGGCAGGAACGAACATAAAGACTTACTTCAATGGCACGTGGCACGGCGGCGATGTCATGGTCATGGGAGCGGCTGACCATGGATCCTGGTTGGGTTCGAGCGTCTTTGATGGAGCGCGCTTTGCCTACGGGCTGGCTCCGGATCTGCTGGCTCATTGCAAGCGAGTGAATGAATCAGCCGTCGCGCTCGGGATAACGCCGTCGCACACTCCGGAAGAGATTCGGGATATTGCGATTGAAGGCCTTCGACTGTACCCTTCCAATAGTGCCGTTTACATCCGTCCCATGTATTGGGCAATTGATGGCGGGCATATGGCCATTGTCCCGAAGGAAGGTTCAACCGGGTTTAGCGTGTGCCTTGAAGAGTTGCCCATGCCTCCGTCTGAGACCACTTTGTCACTGACCAAAACCCAGTTCTATAGGCCTGTCTTGGCCACCGCGCTGGTCAATGCGAAGGCAGGATGTCTTTATCCCAACAATGCTCGGATGCTCAAAGAGGCCATGGAAAAAGGGTTTAACAACGCTCTGGTCACTGATGCAATTGGCAACGTCGCTGAAACTGCGACTTCGAATGTTTTCATGGTCAAGGAAGGCACAGTCCTTACCCCTATCGCCAATGGCACGTTTTTAGCGGGAATAACGCGCAAACGAATAATCAACCTGTTGCAAGAACACGGATATACTGTCGTTGAAACAATCTTGACCTACGATGACTTTCACGGAGCCGACGAGATCTTCACAACCGGCAACATGGCCAAAATCTTGCCCGTAACGCGGTTTGAAGACACCCATTACCAAAGCGGTCCGGTTGCGCGAGAAGCGAAGCGGCTTTACTGGGAGTGGGCCAAATCCAGCTGTCAGCACATCCACCTTTAACGGTATATGCAAAAAGCAAAAGATCTTGGTGCTTTGTGGCTGACTGTTTTCATTCGTTCAAGCAGTTTCGACGCACGGCAGGTGGGTTTCGACCACACTTAAGCTAGGCTTGGTTGGACCTTCCTAGTAGTCTGACATTATTGAATTGCTGGGTAAAGGGAATGCAGCTTGATGCGCGCCTCGGCCGCCGTAAACCGCCACTTCACAGGACGCGGGTCCGCATTGATGATCGCTTGCCATGCCGCCACCTCGCGGGTTAGCGTCTCCCGATCCGCCAGACGCCGGGACAGATACTGACGGCTCAGAATGCTGATCTCACTCTCCGCGATGTTCAGCCTGCTTCCGGGATTGGGCGTATGGTGCACCTCGAAGCGTCGACTCAGCCGCCGGGCCTCCTTAGGGGGATAGACATGATACCGGCTCGACAGCTTGTGCGTGTTCCGATTGTCCATCACCAGCACGATCGTCCGGTCCGGAAAGTGGATATCCGCCAGGTCCGCCAGCAGGGTCGCGAAGTCCGCCGTGGTGCGGCGCTCGGTGACCTTCACATGACGCCAGCCCAGCAGCGGAGCACACACCATGAACAGGTTCGCCGTGCCGTTGCGCTCATACTCGCAGTCCACGCGAGCCGGCCGTCCCGGTTCCATCGGCACCGCCGTACGCACCTCCTTCGTCCGTTGCTTGGACACCTCGTCCACGCACACCCGGACGGTATCGTCGTCGAAGTCCCGGTGATAGACATCCAGGACATCCTCCATGGCCGCCACGAAGTCGGCATTCTTCCGGGGTGGAATGCACCAGTGATGGGACCGCCACGGCTTCAAGGCGTTTTTTTAATGTGCACCGCACCGTTTCGGTCGAGATGCGGTCGACCACGCCCAGCAGGGTCAAGGTCCAGCCCGCACGTCCCTCCGGCGGGTCCGAACAGGCGATCATCGTCAGGGCGGCTTCCCCCGCCCCGTCCAGCTTGCGTGGCTTGCGGTTCGCCGGCACACGGCGCTCCAAGGCGGCCTCCAGACCCTCCTCCACACACCGCCGCCGCTCCGCCGACCCCCGGCCCGCATCAATCGCGGCCTTCAACTCCACGCGTTCCGACCCATCCAGCCGAACACGCCATTTCTCGCGTCTGGTCTGTGTTGTGTTCCTATCCACGGCTCCGAATAGTGATGATCGGCGGGCGGGTCCGGGACAAGCCGGTTCGGATCCCATCCGAACGTTCCCGCGGTCCGATCCGGTTTTAGGTTCGGGGCCAGATTACCGGCCATCCGGGCTCAAGTCAACCCTTGGCAGCGACAGAACCGACACGCACTCTTCAACCCGCAATTCAACAATGTTCAACCACTAGCGGTCCGTTTTAATCATTTGATACGAACGTTTCAGAACTTGGTAAGATCGCCATGCATTGTGGTCCATATGACTGATCGGATCGGCTTGACCTCGGTGTGGTCGGGATCCGTTCACGAGCTGCAAAAATGCGGGACTTACATACCTAACTTGAAAGTCAGATCTTGAATGATTCCGAGACCTCATGTGAACGACTTCACTTTGATGCCATGGTCCAACTCCATGCCGGACCGGTTCTCGAAATGCGCGACCTGCAGGTCAATGGCAAAAGTCCACTTCCGCGGCGATACACTCGAAGGTTCCAGCATGGTCTTCGTTCGTGCCGAGAAGGACCGGGCCCAATCCTGGCACCAGTATTGGCTGGGCATTCTTGATTGCAAGCTAAGGATATAAGCCCCGAAAAGAGAGTGAAAGGGAGAGAGGACTGTCGCAAGAATGCGACACTTTTCCAGAAAATGATGCGGAACCCGACAAAGCATGTTGCAAATCGCATGGGGGGGGGTAAATGTCCCGTCATAGTCAGAAACTTTCACATGAAACAGGAGTAAGAAATCATGCAAAAGTGGATCATGTTGTCCATGGCCCTGGTGCTGGCGGGAGCCGGTGCCCAGGCCATGGAGGGGGGGGGTAGACGCCTCCATGGATGACAGCGCTCCCGCTGTCGACGAGACGAAAATGGATGTCGCCATGATGGAGGGTGGGCCCGAAGTCATGGACGAAGAAATGCCCATGGAGGCCGCGCCTTCGGTGGCCTTGTCCGGCTCGGCCAAAATGGGCTTGAAGCGGGTGGACGACAACGCCAGCATGGACCCGGAGTCCGATAACATCAAGACCGTGGTTGAATATGAAGTGTCGTTCAGTTCCTCGGGGGTGACCGACGGAGGCCTTGTGTTCGGAGCGGCCATATCGATTGACGAAGAGGGCAAGGGAGCCGCCGGCAGTAACGGGGTCAACGAGGCCAGTGTTCACATTGGTTCGGCAGAAGGCACCTGGAAGCTGCAATTTGGCAGTAACGATCCGGGCATTGATCTGGTCGGCAATGTCGGTCTGGCGGATGCGGACAACATCTCCGGCATGACCAAGACGGTTGTTCCTCTCATGTATACGGACAAGAACGACAATGACAAAATGAAGCGCGTAATGTTGTTCCCTCATGCTGACGGGCGCACATTGGGGTCAAAAGGTGTCGTCCAATTCGTTCTCCCCGCCGAGTATACGGCAACCAATCCGGCTTTTATGACGAGCTTTGATGCTCAAGGTGCGTATACTTCAGTAGCGTCGTCAAACAGGGTGCCGCTCTCATATATCAAGCAAAAGGCCGGGGGCATCAAGTATAATTTCTCGCGAACGACTGCCAATCCCCTCAGGCTGGATTTTACGATCAGTGGAACCGACATGCCCGCTCCGCCTCCGGGTCGAACCGCCATGGCCCTGACCGGCACTATCGATTCGTTTTCCTATGCCCTGACCGCTGGCGAAGCCGGAGAAGATGCTTGGTCGGCAGGTATCAAGTATGATCCGGGAACCTTCTACGTAAGTGCGGGAGCGGATTCCAATGACGTGCTGGCCATTGGTGCAGGCGGCACCTTTTCGGGGTTCACCGGGAAGGCAACCTATGTCAAGCAGGATGCTGCCGAAACATTTAATCGGTATGTTCGGCTGGCGGATGTCAAATACCGAACTGGCACGGTTGGTAACGCTGGGACCCTCAATACAGGAAACGTTTCCACATCTAGCAAGGTAACGGTGAACGAAATGGAGGCTTATGGTCTGTCGGTGTCGCGGGATATTGGGTCGGGATCCAACATTGCTCTGACCTATTCCCGACTGACCGACAAGACTTTCAAAACCTTCGTCGGCACGAAGCAATGGGAGCTGGACTTCACCTATGATCTGGGAGGCGGGGCCAGCTTCTACGCGGGCATTGAACAGGCCAACAAGTCCGAGGTCAAAAGCTACAATTACGCCGTTGCCGGGGAACCCTCGGCCGTTGTTGTCGCGGCGACTCCCTACATCCCCGTGACCTATACGCCAGTCATCAAGAAATCGAAGGTGACGACGTTGTAAGCGGGCATCACCATGAAGTTCTAGTCGAAACCGCTAATGATCGAGGCTTGCTGATCCGTCATGCCGGCCTCGATCAACTGCTTGTAAGCCCTAGACCGACCGGCCAGGTCGGATGCTCTCAATTTGCTGAAATAGAGCGTTATAGGCGTTTCCAGCTTCTCGGTCAGTTCTGCCTCGACCGAGCGAGCCAGGGGAGCGATCGCACCAAAGACAAACTGCCGCCAGGCCTCGCGTCTGGCCCAGCGGCATCTTGCGGACGGGGCCTTGGCGCTGTGGGACCGGACATCCGTGTGGATGGAAGGTCGTCAGTGCGATCTGGCCGCCTACGGATATTCGCGGGACGGCAAGACGGGCAAGAGGCCAATCGAGTTCGGGCTTCTGTGCGATCGTGAAGGCCGCCCGGTGGCCATGGAGGTGTTTGACGGCCACACATCCGACCCGGCGAGCGTATCCACGGCCGTTCGTCGTGTCCGGGACCGCTTTGGCCGGACCCGGGTGGTCATCGTCGGCGACCGCGGCATGCTGACCGAGGCCCGCATCCGGGACGACATCAAGCCGGCCGGCCTGGACTGGATCCGTGCACTGCGGGCCCCAGCGATCCGCAAGCGGGTGGCCAACGACACGCTGCAGCCCTCCCTGCTGGATGAACGGGACTTGGCGGAGATCACCTGCGAGGAGCTGTTTCCCGGGGAACGCCTGATCGTGTGTCGCAATCCCCTGCTGGCCGACGAACGCCGCCGCAAGCGGCCGGCCCTGCTGGACGCCACCGAAGAGGCCATCCGCCGCGTAGAGGCGGCAACCCAACGCCCGAACCGACGGCTACGGGGCATCGCGGCCATCACCCGGCGTCTGGAACCCATCCGGATCCGGCACAAGATGAGAAAGCACTTTACCTTCACCATCCAGGACGATGGGTTCACCGGGCATCGGAAGGCCGAGAGCATCGCCGAGGAGGAGGCCCTGGACGGCATCTATGTCGTGCGAACCAGCCTGCCGGAGACAGTCATGGATGCCAGCGAGACCGTCCGGTCCGACAAGCGTCTGGCCTCTGTGGAACGCGCCTTTCGCAGCCTGAAGACCGTGGACCTGAAGGTCCGGCCCGTCTATCATCGTCGGGCCCATCGTGTGCGAGCCCATGTTCGGCTGTGCATGCTGGCCTATGTCGAATGGCCCATGCGGGCGGCCTGGCAGTCTCTTCTGTTCCACGATGACGGCACGCCCACACGCCCATCGGTCGTGGCTCCGGCAACCCATCCTCTCAGGCCCGACGCAAGGCGACCACCCGGCGTACGCCCGAGGGCCTGCCGGTTCTGCGCGTTGCCGACCGGCTGAAGCATCTCGCCACGCGGACCCGCATCCGGCTCCAGCCGACGGCCGGGAGCGATGTGACCGTCGACATGACGACGACCCCCTTGCGGAAGCGGGCCTTTGAGCTCCTGGGCTTGCGTCTCCCCTGAAACCTGTCCAGTTGGACACCATTCCAAAGTGAAAATCATGTTTATTCTCGCACGATTACAAAAAAGCGGCTTCGGAAGTTCGGACTAAACCTTGTTTTGGGCGGGCGGGCGGACTCAATCACCCGTTCAAGATAACTTCTCACTGCAAAGCAAGGAGCATACCAAAGTTCTTTGCGGTTGCCAAAAGGTCTTGCTTTGGAAATACCTCAATACCCTTATCAAGAATATCTTATGAGCCTCAATTTTTCTGAATCTTGTACTTTGTTGTGCCAGGCGTTGGAGCATTGATATTGCCCGACTTGGCTCAGGTCTTTGCCTCTTCCACCTTTTCCTGAAACTTGGTGAAAAACTGATCGGCCAGTTTCTTGGCTACGCCATTGATAAGACGGGAGCCAAGCTGAGCGATCTTGCCTTTGACCGCAGCCTCAACATCATAGGACAGAAGAGTTCCGTCGTCTGTTTCACTAAGCGTGATTCTGGCCAAACCGCTGGCCATTCCGGCTGGCCCACCCTTGCCCTCTCCGATCAGTGTGTAACTTTCACCCGGTGCCAAATCTTCAAATCTTACCTGACCTTTGAAAGTCGCCTTGACGGGACCAATTTTCTGAGTAACCTTTGCTTCGAACCCCTCATCAATCGAACCCGTCAATTCGCTGCAGCCGGGAATACTCTCGCGGAGGATCTCTGGATCAACTAGATTTTTCCAAACCAATTCACGGCTTACGGCTATATGTCTTTCACCCTTGAGTTCCATTCACATCCCTTCCTGAGAACAGCAGTTGAACCGAACATCCTGCACAAACTGCATCGGCACACCAATTCTTCAAAGGCCCACACGCATTTATGTCAGGACATAAACTTAGTACTACGGGGGTACAAGTCAAAGATGAATGACCTTCCCTACCTTACTGGATTCTTCCGCTGCCATGGCAAATCCAAGCACTTCCCTAGCCTCTCTGGGTGTCAGGACGGGCCTTCCACCATGGATAAGCTTATGAATGTAATCCCTGGTAGAAAGAATGAAACTATGTTCCCATCCGGTGGGTATCTCATCGAACTCCTCAAAGCCCTCGTGGTTATAGCAGATTACCGGTGGCGTGTTCGCTAAACGACCATGGCCGCCATTGATCCAGATCACCCCTTTCTCACCTGTGATCTCAACCCTGTCATCCTGCGCGTAGTAAATGGTATCTATCTTCAATTGAGGGGAATAAACAACCTCGAGGTTACCGACCCTGTTGCCGGGAAACTGAAATGAGATCATGGACTGGGCGTCAAATATGAACCCGTCCTCTCTCCTGACTTGCCCTATGAATGAGTGTACTGATTTCGGATTGCCCATGAAGTGCCACGCAATGGCGAACTTATGGTGTCCATCGTCAAAGACCAAAGGGCCACCACCGGAGCGGTTGATCTTTTGCCTCCATTCCATCGCTCCTCTTGGAACTTCCCATTCCGTTGCGCTATAACCGGCATTGCTCTTGATCCGGATCGACAGAGGGCGACCGATCGCTCCTTGATCAACCAATTCCCTGGCTTTCACGACGGGTGGGTAAAAGAGAAAGTTCTCAAAGATTTTAAACTGCCGATCATAGCCGTCTGTGAGTTCAACCAGCCTGTCAGCCTCCTCCAGTGTTCCACACATCGGCTTTTGAAGAGATACGGCTTTGCCGGCTTTCATGGCTTTGCTGGCGGCCATGAAGTGAAGATCGTGGGGGAGTAATATTTCGACGAGATCGATGTTAGAATTCTGCATGAACTGATCCATGTCATCAGTAATCTGAACGTCAGGTATTCCCCAAGACTTGGCCTTCTCCCTTGCTCTCTCAACGTCAAGATCACACAGCAGACTGATGGCTGTAAGCGGATTGTTGATATACTCAATGGCATGGAGGTCAGATATGCGCCCGATGCCTATAATGCCAACTTTGATCGGCGGTGCGTACATGTGCTCTCTCTTTGTCATTCCGAGTTAATAGGACTGGTTCAAGCCTTGAAACATAACTCAACCTATATCGAAACCTTCCATGGCTTTCCAGCGAATCCAGCCCATTATGCACCCTCCCAATCGCGGCATTGCACTGAACATCCACTCCTGATCGAATGACCGCCGGGGAATGCCGTGTTTATGCATCGGTTTCACCCGGCGGCAGAATCCTCCCAATCTGTCCCGGACATTCCAACGTTGCTGTGACACCGTATAAAGGGCATCTCCGCTAGTGGTCCGTTTTAATCATTTGCTACTAACGTTTCAGAACTTGGTCAAATCGCCATACATTGTGGTCCATATGGCTGATCGGACCGGCTTGACCTCGGTGTGGTCGAGATCTGTTCATGAGCCGCAAAGATGCTGGAATGACTGAAAACAGTCGATTACACATCACCAGAATTGAAATCTTTTGTTTTTTACCGACCACTAGGATTAAAAAACGACCTGCCCGGCAGCGGGTGGAGCAAGGGAGATAACCCTGATCATGAGCCTGTTCGGAGTCGCCCGCCAGGCGTACGGGCTGGACCTCGACCCTTCTGAGGGGGAGGGGTCTGGTGAAACTGGAAGAGTTGGCATGCCGTCCCGGCGAGCAGGGTTAGCCAACCTACTCTGAATTCACAGCCGGAAAGCTAGGGCCAGATTATTGTGAGGAAAATAGCATGCGATCTCCATATTGTTCTTTGAATTTTCCCTCTGTTGGGCCATAATTCCTTCCGTACGCTACAAAAAAAGGTTAGGGAGGAAGAAATGTTACATTCGTTTAAGTCGGCCATCAGGCCGTTAATCCTGAGCACCTCAGTTGCAATCTTTGGCTTTGCCCATATCGCAACGGCAGAGGAAGTCACCATTTCCCATTACTTTTCCGACGAGTTTGGCAAGGAAAATATGGGCCGGGTCTTTGACAGTTTTGCTGACGCCACAGGCTATACAATGAAGGAAAGCCCGGTGGGGCACGAGGACTTCAAGACCGACATTCTGGTCCGTGGTGCTAGCAATACGCTGCCTGATGTGTTCAGCTATTGGGCTGGGGCAAGGGTGCAGTTTGTTGTCGATTCCGAGGACCTGTCAACGATTGATGATATGTGGGCGCGTGAAGAACTGGACGATGTCGTAGCCAAGGCCGTTGCTGACAGTGCAACTCTGTATAACGGGCATCGCTATCTCATCCCCATGCAGTATCACTACGCGGGTATGTTCTTCAATAAGGCCGTCTTGGCATCCGCCGGCATCACCGATGCTCCAGCCAGTCTGGAAGAATTGCTTGCTGCCTGTGAAACGCTTAAGGGAATGGGAATAACACCGATCGCGCTGGGGTCCAAAAACAGATGGCCGGCACAATTCTGGCTCGATTACCTGATTCTGAATACAGCTGGACCCGAGTTCAGAAATGCTCTGATGGATGGCTCCGAATCGTATGACAGTGACGAGGTCAAGCATGCCGTCAGCATTTGGATGGACATGGTTGAAAAGGGCTACTTCACTGCCAATGCCAATGCCGATACTTGGACTGACGCATCCGACAAGGTGGCCAGTGGTGAAGCGGCCATGACCTTGATGGGTACCTGGATTACCGGCTATTGGAACGGCAATGGGTTCATGGCTGATGTCGATTATGATTTCTTTCCGTTTCCTACCATCAATCCTGAAGTTCCGGTCTCGGTCGTCGGTCCCATTGACGGGCTGGTTGTTTCCGCGAATGTCGCAAACAGGGCGGGGGCAGAAGCCTTCCTGTCATTCTTTATCTCCGATATTGACACGCAAGTTGAGTGGACCAAGGCCGTCGGAGCTGTATCAGCCAATGTCAATGTAGACCCTTCAGTTTATAACGCGTTGATTCAACGGGTTGTCCAGACTGTGGATGGAGCTAGCAACTTTGCCTTCAACTACGACCTCGCCACCCCACCGCCAGTAGCCGAGGTTGGTTTGTCCATGTTTCAGGAATTGATGAACGATCCGGGCGATTACGAAGCCATTCTGGCCCGGGCCCAAAATGATGCTGCCGCTGCCTTTCAGCAATAAGTAGCGAACGAAGCCATTCCCGGCACAATCTGCCGGGAATGATCTATCCTGATGGAACGAACGAACTGGTTCTGGAGGGTTGTATTTTTGGCCCTGCCGATGGGGGTGTTCGTTGTCCTCGTATTGTGGCCACTATTCAGTTCGTTCTTTTACAGTTTTACCAACTGGAACGGTTTCAACCCCAACTACAAGTTCATTGGTCTGGACAACTACGCAAAGATTTTCACCGACCGTCTGTTCCTGAATGCAATCATCAACACCTTCATCTGGATGGCAGCGGCAATCTTGGTACCCACCCTGCTGGGGCTGGGCTTGGCCCTCCTGATTGACAACAAGGTTCCCGGGAGCAAAGTCTTCAAATCCGTTTTCTATCTTCCCATCTGCCTTTCGGCAGTAGTCGTTGGTCAGATCTGGATCTGGATATACCATCCCGACTGGGGCTTGTTGAACACCTTCATCAACTACTTCCTGACAGAACAAATTGAATTTGCCTGGCTGGCCGAACCTGAAACTTCCCTCGGATCGGTTATTGCGGCCTGGTCCTGGCAACAAACCGGCTTGTCCATGGTTATTTACCTGGCAGGACTGACCTCAATTTCCGAAGAACTGCTGGAAGTTTGCGAAATTGAGGGAACTTCAACCTGGCAACGCATACGTCTGGTCGTGGTTCCTCTCCTGACTCCGGCAACGGTTGTCGTCATCGCCTTGAGTGTCATTAATTCACTCAAAGGCTTTGATATTCTGTACATCATGACCGGTGGAGGTCCCTTCCACAGTTCTGACACACTGGCCATGCACATGTACAACGAATCATTCAAGAAATATCTGATGGGATACGGCAGTTCAATTGCGGTCGTTTTGTTTTTGCTGGCGCTCACCATAATTTGGCTCTACTTTCGCCAGTTGAAAAAAGTTGACGAAATCTATGGCTAATCCTGCTGTTGCCAAGGCTGTGCCCAGAGAGTTCAATCCGTGGCCGGCAGCGATTTTCGTGATTCTTCTGGTACTGGCAGTCCTGTTTCTGGTGCCAACGATTGGCGTTATCTTGTCCTCAATCAAGACCACCAGACAAATCTCGGATGGCGGTTTATGGAGTCTTCCGACCACCTTGTTTCTGGGCAACTTTGCCGAACTCGTCTTCAGCCCTTCAGTCCATCGGTATTTGTTCAACACACTGCTGGTTACCATTCCGGCTACTGTCGCTTCGATTGGCTTGGGGATACTTGCCGGTTACGTTTTTTCAAAACTCCCTTTCTGGGGGAGCAACCTTCTGTTTCTGGTCATCATCTCCGGAATGTTTTTTCCACCCCAAGTCATCCTCATTCCCCTGTTCAAGCTTTTCAACTTTTTGGGGCTCATAGACACGCTGTGGCCCATCATTATGATTCATACCGCTCTGGGCATTCCAATATGCACCCTGCTCATGCGCAACTTTTTTGCCACGGTGCCAAATGCCCTGCGGGAGGCCGCCATACTCGAAGGAGCCAATGAGTATCAGGTGCTGACTCGTGTTGCCCTGCCCATCAGCCTGCCGGCCATTGCCGTACTGGCCACCCTGCAATTTACCTGGATTTGGAATGATTTTCTCTGGCCCTTGATTTTTACCCAATCCGATGAAAAGCGGACCATCATGGTTGGGATCGTCAACCTCAAGGGGCAGTATTCAGTTGCCTGGGGTGTTCAGGGAGCTCTCTCCCTGATTGCCAGTGTTCCTACTCTGGTCGTGTTCCTGTTTTTTCAGAAATACTTCATCAGGGGCATGACCATGGGGGCTGTAAAGGGTTAGAGATGGCCGATCTCATCCTGAACAATGTGTCCAAATTCTTTGGTCAGACAGCAGTCATCAATTCCGTCAGCCTGCACGTCGAGGATGGTGAGTTTGTTGTCTTTGTCGGGCCGTCCGGATGCGGAAAATCAACCCTTCTGAGGCTGATCACCGGATTGGAGAGCGTATCGACAGGACAGATCATCATCGGTGACCGCAATGCAACCCATTTGAAACCGTCCCGACGGGAAGTTTCGATGGTCTTCCAGTCCTATGCCCTATTTCCTCATTTGACCGTATTCGACAATATTGGCTTTGGCTTGAAGCTTGCCAAAATGCCCAAAGCGGAAATAGAGAGCAAGGTGAAGCATGTTGCAAGTGTACTGCGGGTTGAAGATCTTCTTGACCGAAAACCGCGCCAATTGTCGGGTGGACAGAGGCAGAGGGTAGCAATCGGCCGCTCCATTATTCGCAATCCCAAGGTTTTCCTGTTTGACGAACCTTTGTCGAACCTCGATGCGGCGCTGCGGGTTGTCATGCGCCTGGAAATAACCCGCCTGCATCAGCAGTTGGCTTCCACCATGATCTATGTCACTCATGATCAAACCGAGGCCATGACCTTGGCTGATCGCATCGTGGTCCTGAACGAGGGGCGGATAGAACAGGTAGGAACACCACTAGACCTGTACGAAAAACCGGCGAACCTTTTCGTTGCAGGGTTTATTGGTTCGCCGGCCATGAATTTTATCCAGGCCAATCCCATACCTGACGGTACCAGAAGGATCCTGGAACTCGGTACCCTCAGATTTGAGTTGCCTTACAGCCTCGCAAATTCGTCAGACCATATAACGATTGGGATCAGACCGGAGCATATCAATGTTGTTCAAGCCAATGACAGCATGCCCCAAGCCAGAGTTGAAGTTGTCGAGAAGCTCGGCGTTGAAACGATTCTCTATCTGAAGGCTGACATTGCCGATGAGTTGTTGACAATTCGTGCCGAACCCACCGTTTCTTGTACGGCCGGGGATACTGTTGGGCTCGATCTGAATGCCCAGTTTCTCCAGTTTTTTGATTCCTGCGGTCAGCGCTTTAACCTTGCGGAGAAGATAGAAACCCGATAGTTCACCAATTCTGAAATCTCATTGAGTTTGACGGCATGAATTCACCAAGAGGCTTGGCAAAAAAGTTGACCCATTATGGGGATCCAGACTTTTCCCTTTACTTGCGCAGATCCTTCGCGAGCTCAATGGGATATTCATCGGAAATGCTTGGTCGAAAAATTGTGGGCATCGCTTACACTCACTCAGGTTTCAACAACTGTCACCGACACTTCCCGGAACTGCTGGAGGCCGTCAAGCGAGGGGTTATCGCCCGAGGTGGCTTGCCGCTGGAATTTCCAACCACTTCTCTCGGCGAAGTGTTTTTGAATCCCACGAGCCTGAAGTTCAGAAATCTGATGGCCTTGGACACAGAAGAGATGATTCGCGCTCAACCCATGGATTCGGTTGTGCTCATGGGGGGATGCGACAAGACCATTCCAGCCCAGTTGATGGGGGCAGTATCAGCAAATATTCCGGCCATTCAGCTGATTGGGGGCCCAATGATGACCTCCAAGTTTCATGGCGAGCGGCTGGGGGCCTGCACTGATTGTCGGCGATTCTGGATCAAGTATCGCTCGGGAGCGATTGATAAGGCAAAGATGCAGGCAGTCGAGTTCTGTCTGGCAACAACGGCGGGCACCTGCGCAATTATGGGAACTGCTTCAACAATGGCCTGTGCTGCTGAGGCCCTTGGGATGGCGCTTCCCGGGAGTGCAGCCATCCCTGCAGTTCATGCCGACCGATTGCGAGCGGCGGAACTGTCAGGAATCACGGCCGTGCGACTGATTGACAAGCCAATCACGCCACAAATGCTGATCACAAGAAAGTCTGTTGAGAATGCTTTGCGGATCATTCTGGCACTCGGTGGTTCAACCAACGCAATCATCCATTTGACGGCAATCGCTGGCCGGGCAGGGGTTGAAATTGATCTTGAACGGTTCAACGAGTTGTCCGACTCCACTCCAGTTCTGGTCAATCTGAAGCCGATGGGGAACCATTACATGGAGGACTTCTATTACGCCGGAGGCTTGGGAATGGTGTTAAGAGAACTCAAACCCCTGCTCCACCTCGATTGTGTGACGGTAACTGGTGAAACATTGGAAGCCCGCCTAACCAACACGAACGACTTTGTCGACCGGGACGTGATCGCTCCGGCAGACTCGCCTCTTGAACCCCTTGGCGGCTTGGTTACCCTCTTTGGTACATTGGCTCCAAAGGGCGCAATATTGAAGCGCTCTGCTGCCACACCTTCCCTCTTTGAAGTAACCGGGAAAGCGGTCGTTTTTGAATCCTTGGAGGATCTCGCGCGCAGGATCGATGATCCTGACCTTGATGTGGCACCTGATGATTTTCTGATCCTGAAAAACGCCGGACCCGCAAGCCCCTCAGGCATGCCAGAGGCCGGGTACCTGCCTGTTCCCAAGAAGATTCTTGCCATGGGTGTAAGGGACATGGTACGAATATCCGATGCCCGCATGTCCGGCTCTGCCTTTGGTACGGTCATCCTGCACGTAACTCCCGAGGCATCCATCGGAGGTCCCTTGGCCTTCGTCGAAAATGGTGATCGAATTCGTCTTTCAGTCCATGAGAAACGACTTGATCTACTTATATCAAAGAGCGAACTAGACGCCAGAATGAAGGAGTTTCGCTCCCCCAATCCAAAAGTGTCTGATCTGAGGGGTTATGAGCAACTATATGCAAAAGAGATACTTCAGGCCGACAGAGGCTGCGACTTTGGGTTTGCTCTACCCGTCAGCGTTTCCTGACCCTTCCCTGAACACACGGCAGTTTTCTGCTGCAACAGGTTGTCAAGCCCGTGGAAGGTGCTGGCATCCATGCTGTCTCATGAAGTCCCATTTCATGAACTCTCCGGATTGATGAACATGGCAATCCAGGGTGGCAAAACAGATTGCCCTGCACTTCCCCTGCACTTGTATCCTTTTGAGACAAGAACTAGATCTTTGGCAGGGAGCGCCAACCTTGTTTTCGTATGATTTCCGGTAAACTCTGGTAGTGAGCGTTGCACGGGCGCGTGGCGGCATCAAGAGAGCCGAGTTGTCGTCCCCTGTTGCACAGATGGTCTTGATCGTGCCAAACGGGTGCTTATAGATTGGACAAGAGGAAGCCATGTTTATTCAAACCGAAGCAACCCCAAATCCGGATACATTGAAGTTTCTGCCGGGAGAAACCGTGTTGCCCGAAGGCACGGAAGATTTCCCGGACTTCGAAGCAGCCAGAAAATCCCGGCTGGCCATGAAGCTCATTAGTATTCGTGGGGTTGTCAGAGTATTTTTCGGGAATGATTTCATATCGGTCACCAAAGAAGGAACCGTGTATTGGGAGCACCTCAAACCGGCCATTCTCGGCACGATAATGGAACACTTTCAGATGAAACTGCCCATTATGGATGCACCAACAACAAAGGAAAAAGCCGTCACCAATTATGACGAGCATGATGAGCCCGTTGTGAAGCAGATAATCGAACTGCTCGATACCCGAGTGAGACCGGCAGTGACGCAGGATGGAGGCGATATCCAGTTTCACGGTTTTGATCGAGGGATTGTTTATCTGCATATGCAGGGAGCCTGTGCAGGCTGTCCTTCATCGACCATCACACTCAAGATGGGCATTCAAAATCTCCTTCGCCACTACATTCCTGAAGTAATCGAAGTCCGTCCAGTCCTGTAGATCTTGTTCATCCTTGGCATCAATACCGCTGGCACCCACCTGAGAGTTTCTGTCGTACATAATCAGGAACTGCTTGATCAGTCTATTGAAGCCAAACAGTCCGGAATTGATCGGTTATTTCCCCTAATCCAAGAGGTGTTTGCCAGGCATGCAATTGAGTGGCCGGATGTTGCAGTAATTGGCGTGTCGGTCGGACCCGGAAACTTTAATGGAATCAGAACTGGCGTTTCCGCTTCAAGGGGTCTGGCCCTGTCCCTTCAGATACCCGTGATTGGAGTCAACAGTTTTGACGCCGTCTCTTTTGGATACACCCGGGATCTCACAGCGATGGTGAGGGCGGTAAAGAACAAGTACTTTTGTCGGGTCGGCGTGCAGGGAATGCCTTTCGTGGGCGATTTGGACGAATTGGCCCGTGTCAACTCCAATAATCTTCCGGTCATTGGCCATGATGCACATCTGTTGGCTGACAGAATGGGTATCCCGAAACGCGACCCCAAGCTTGAATCCTCGCACGCCATTGCCATGATCGCTCTGGACCGCATGGGTGAAGATCACCCCTTGCCAAAACCTCTTTATGTTAGCCGTCCCAGAGTGGATTTGAGTTTGAAAAAACCAGCTTGGGGTCATGTCAAGCCGAGGTGAACTGGAATGAGGATTATTTTTGATTTTGCTAGAATTGCCAAAACAAAACTGGTAACTCTCGGTCACAAGAAATGGCGGAGGTCAGATTGGGGACATTGTTCCAGTTTTAACGGTTTGCCGAAAATGCCAAGAATCGGGAGATATTGATATGAAATTCTTGAAGGTACAGTCGTGTTTACTGCTTGCACTGACGTTTGCCGGATCCAGTCTTCTGGCTGAACCGGCCATCATTTATGACGTCGGGGGCAAGTTCGACAAGTCATATAACGAAGCCGCCTGGAATGGCGCCGAGAAATGGAAGGCGGAAACAGGTGGCACATATCGTGAAATCGAGATCCAATCGGAGGCACAAAGAGAACAGGCACTGAGAAGGCTTGCCAGCAGCGGCAGCAACCCAATTGTGATGACCGGTTTTTCCTTCGAAAGTCCCTTGTCTGATGTTGCCCCGGACTTTCCGGACACTAAGTTTACCCTTGTCGATGCCATCGTTGATGAACCTAACGTCAAATCAATCATCTTCAAGGAGCACGAAGGATCCTATCTGGTTGGCTTGATAGCGGGCCTGACCACCCAAAGCAATATAGTCGGTTTTGTCGGAGGAATGGACATTCCGCTCATCAGAAGATTTGGATGTGGGTATGTTCAAGGTGTCAAGGCTGCAAATCCCGATATTCAGGTCATTCAAAACATGACCGGGAACGACCCCTCGGCCTGGAACGACCCCATCAAGGGTGGCGAGTTGACCAAAGCGCAAATTGCTGCCGGTGCTGATGTTGTCTATCACGCAGCGGGAGGAACCGGAGTTGGCGTTCTGCAAGCTGCGGCAGATGCTGGCATACTCGGTATCGGGGTCGATTCAAATCAAAACCATCTCCATCCCGGATCGGTTCTGACCTCCATGTTAAAGCGGGTAGATGTGGCCGTTTACGAATCCTTCTCAGAAGGCAACGAGCTGGCCACTGGTGTTCACGTTTTTGGCATCAGCGAGGGTGGTGTCGGTTACGCCGTTGATGAAAACAATGAATCTCTGCTGTCAGATGAAGTCATGAAAACCGTAACCGAGGCTGAAGCCGGTATTGTCAGTGGAATGATATCCGTCCACAACTACTCGGACGACGACAGTTGCCCGGTTAGTTAGTTTCCGACTGATCTTAATCATGAACGATTCGGTGCAGCACGAGGGTGCTGCACCCGTCATTGAACTGAGGCGCATTTCCAAGTCCTTTGGACCCGTTCAGGCCAACAAGGACATAGATCTTCAAGTACAAAGAGGGTCTATCCACGGCATTGTCGGTGAGAACGGTGCCGGAAAGTCGACCTTGATGTCCATCCTTTATGGCTTTTATCGAGCCGATGCCGGGGAAATCCTGATTGATGGCCAACCGACAAACATCACGGATAGCCGTGCTGCCATTCGGTGCGGAATCGGGATGGTACACCAGCATTTCAAGCTGGTACACAACTTCAGCGTCCTCGAGAACGTCATTCTGGGTTCAGAAGATGACTTTCTGATCCATAAGGCCTTGGCCAAAGCTCGGACACTCCTTCAGGAACTGGCTCAGGCCCACTCGCTCGAAGTCGATCCCGATGCCGTAATTGATGACCTTTCAGTTGGCCATCAGCAGCGGGTCGAAATACTCAAGGCATTGTACAGGCGGGCGAACATACTCATTTTGGACGAACCCACCGGGGTTTTGACCCCCGCGGAAGCACAGCATCTCTTTCATATCTTGAGAAATTTGGCCGATGAAGGCAAGACCGTTATCCTGATTACCCACAAGCTGAAGGAAATCATGGCGGTGACGGATACTGTCAGCATCATGCGACGGGGTGAAATGATAACAACATTGCCAACCCGAAACACCAACCCACAAGAGCTGGCACAGCTCATGGTCGGTCGGTCGGTTCTGCTGAACGTCGAGAAGAGTGTGGCCCAGACAGGGGAAAAGGTCCTTGAAATTGCCAATCTCAGTGTCAGTGACAGACGTGGAGTTGAAGTGCTCAAAAACATAACGCTTGATGTTCGGGCTGGCGAAATACTGGGCATTGCCGGAGTGTCGGGCAATGGACAAACCGAACTTCTCGAAGCCCTCGGCGGAATAGCGCCGGCAACCGGAAAAATCATGGTAGATGGCCAGATCCTTCCTCTTGAAGGAGCAGGATCGGATGCCCAGTCACGGCGGAATCACGGTATTGGACACATACCCGAAGATCGTCAGAGACTGGGGTTAATACTCGATTTTTATGCATGGGAAAACATTGTATTTGGCTATCACAACGAGGCGCAGTTCAATCAAAACCAGTTCATGATGGACAACCGGAAAATCTTCTCCTTCGCGCAGGAAAAGATGAATCAGTTCGACGTACGTCCACCCAACCCCAATCTCCTCGCAAAAAACTTCTCCGGCGGCAACCAGCAAAAGATCGTGCTGGCCCGAGAAATCGTCCGACAGCCCAAACTTCTTGTCGTTGGTCAGCCCACACGCGGAGTTGATATCGGTGCCATCGAGTTCATACATCAAAAACTGATTGATCTGCGAAATGAAGGAGCTGCGATTTTGCTCGTCAGCGTCGAACTTGACGAAATCCTGTCGCTATCCGATCGGGTCGCTGTCCTGTTTGATGGGCGCATAATTGGTGAACGACCAACCCATGAAACCAACGAGAATGAACTCGGTCTTCTGATGGCTGGCATTGAAAACACCACGACACACCCTGAACCCGCAGAGGCAATGGTTCAATGAACAAGCTGCCCAAGTGGGTCGACATCGCCCTGATCCCGTTCATTAACCTGTTTCTGGCATTCGCCGTTTCCGGGCTTGTCGTCGTCTGGATCGGTGAAAATCCTTTCCGGGCCATGCAAATCATCGTCCAAGGTTCTCTTGGCTCTACTTACGGCCTCGGCTATACCCTCTATTACGCCACCAACTTTATCTTTACCGGACTGGCCGTTGCGGTTGCCATTCATGCCCGCATGTTCAATATCGGCGGCGAGGGCCAGGCTCTCGTTGGCGGCTTGGGTACCGCTCTCGTCTGCCTGTTTGTGGATTGGCCTCACTGGATTCTGGCCTTGCCAGTCGCCGTCATCGCCGCTGGTCTCTTTGGAGCAGCCTGGGCGAGCATCCCGGCCTATCTGCAGGCCAAGCGAGGCAGCCACATCGTCATCACGACCATCATGTTCAACTTCATCGCCTATTCGCTGATGGTCTATCTGCTGGTTCATGTCCTGAAGCCAGCGGGACAGATGGCACCCGAAACCTCTCGATTTCCTGAAGGGACAAACTTGCCCTCGGCCTACGAAATGTTTTCCTGGATCGGCATTTCGTTTCCGAAATCCGCCCCTCTGAACATATCGTTTTTCATAGCCATCATCGCCTGTTTTCTGATCTGGTTCCTGATTTGGCGAACCCGTCTGGGGTACGCGATCCGGGCCTTTGGCTGGAGTGAATCCGCGGCTGTTTATGCCGGCATTTCCCCCTTCCGGGTCATCATGGCGTCCATGCTCATCTCCGGCGCACTGGCCGGCATGATGGGCATCAACTCTGTTATGGGAGAGGCCGAGCGTCTTTTGATCGATTCCGTTCAGGGAGCCGGATTTGTCGGCATTGCGGTTGCATTGATGGGCCGCTCGCATCCCGCCGGAGTGTTTCTGGCGGCCATTCTTTTCGGAGTTCTATATCAGGGCGGCGCGGAACTGGAATTTGAGATGCCGGCCGTCTCGCGTGAAATGATTGTGGTCATCCAGGCCTTGGTCATATTGTTCACGGGGGCGCTCGAAAATCTGGTCCGCTTTCCAATGGAAAGAATCTTCCTGAAACTCGGAGGGGCACGAACCTGATGGATTTTCTGACCGTCATCCAGATTCTGGATTCGATGCTGCGCCTGTCTGCCCCGTTGCTTTTTGCTTGTCTCGCGGGCCTGTTTTCAGAACGGGCCGGCATATTTGACATCGGGCTTGAGGGCAAGATGTTGGCATCAGCCTTCTTTTCAGCTGCCGTCGCTGCCTCAACGGGGTCGGTTTGGCTGGGCCTGATGGTCGGCCTGACCGCTTCAATGCTTCTGGCCATGGTACATGGGCTGGCCTCCATCACATTCCGGGGCAACCAACTGATTTCCGGCCTTGCGATCAACTTTCTGGCCTCAGGCATGACGGCGCTGATCGGCCAAAACTGGTTCAAGCTGGGTGGACGAACTCCCTCATTGTCAGGTGAAGGCCGCTTTTTAGGAATTGAATTTCCTTTTGCCGGTACCTTGGCTGACGTTCCCATCATTGGTCCCATTTATAGCGAATTGCTTTCCGGTCATACCTTGCTGGTTTATCTGGCCCTGATCGCTGTCCCCATTACCTGGTGGATCTTGTTCAGAACCCGTTTTGGCCTCCGCCTCAGGGCGGTTGGAGAAAACCCCGAAGCCGTTGACACGGCCGGCATCTCAGTATCATTCTTGCGTTATAAACCCATCATGATCTGCGGTTTGCTGTGCGGTCTTGGTGGAGCCTACATGTCAACGGGGATGGCCGCCGGATTCATTCGTGACATGACAGCCGGGAAAGGCTACATAGCGTTGGCGGCGCTCATATTTGCCAAGTGGCGTCCGGGATATGCCCTGATAGCCTGCCTGCTTTTCGGGCTGCTGGAGGCAATTGCCATTCGCTATCAGAACATCACGGTCGAAGGCATCGGTACGGTGCCCGTACAGTTCATGCAGGCATTGCCCTATATCCTGACCGTTGTCATACTGGCCGGGTTTGTAGGCAAGGCCATACCGCCCAAAGCGGGTGGTGAGCCCTATGTGAAGGAAATTTGACCCTCAAATCGTTCCCATGGACCATCGTGGCCAAGAATGAGGTCGTTATTTGACATGCTCGAGTCACATTTAAACTTTATCAACGGCAAATGGCAGCCTGCTGCTGATGGTCAGGCCATAACCTCATGCTGCCCGTCCAATGGCCAGCCCCTTGCAACCATGCCGGCTTCGTCAAGCAGGGACGTTGATCAGGCCGTGAGTGCAGCTCGAAAGGAACTTGAATCCGGTGAATGGTCTCGGCTCACGGCAACGCAAAGAGGTCGGCTGCTTGCCCGACTAAGCCAGAAAATCTGTGATAACCTGGACTCCCTGACTGCAATAGAAGCACGGGATACAGGCAAGCCACTCAAGCAGGCCAGAAATGATATCGCTGCCTCTGCCCGATACTTTGAATTCTATGCCGGTGCTGCAGACAAGATCGGTGGGGAGACGATCCCTTATTTCAACGACTATCAGGTCATGCTGCAAAGGGAACCTCTCGGGGTCACGGGGCATATCATTCCGTGGAACTATCCAGCCCAGATGTTTGGTCGAACCTTGGCACCAGCCCTGGCCATGGGCAACACGGTGGTCCTCAAGCCAGCCGAAGATGCATGCCTGGCTCCGATTGCACTGACCAAACTGGCCGAAGAGGCTGGGTTCCCGGCTGGATCAATTAATCTTGTGTTGGGCTTGGGACCGAACGCCGGAGGTGCCTTGGCCTCTCACCCCGACATAGATTTTCTGTCCTTTACCGGTTCACCGGAGGTCGGGGCCCTTGTTCAATCAGCGACGGCCCGCAATCACATAGGGTGTACCCTGGAACTGGGCGGCAAATCGCCCCAGATTGTCTTTGAGGATGCTGATCTGGACATGGCCGTTCCCATCATCGTCAATGCGATAATCCAGAACTCGGGCCAAACCTGTTCGGCGGGTTCGAGGGTCATCATCCAAAAATCGATTTATGACACGGTCACATCCAAATTGCAAAGCTGCTTCAGACACCTGGTAGCGGGCTCGCATGATCGTGATCTGGATTTGGGTCCACTGATTTCATCACGCCAGAAGAAACGCGTCGAGGATTACCTCAAGAACATTAGCCCGGACCTCGTCCTGGCTCAGGGGAAAATAGATTCTGCAGCATCCGAAAATGGCTATTTCTTTCCGCCTACGCTGATTGGTCCTCTCGAAAGCAGCCATATTCTGGCTCAGGAGGAAATTTTTGGCCCGGTACTGATCTGCATGCGATTCGACGATGAGAATGAAGCCGTCAAGCTGGCAAATGATACAAAATATGGACTTGTTTCGGGTGTCTGGACCAAGGATGGAGGACGTCAAAGCCGGTTGGCAAAACGGCTCAGATGCGGTCAGGTCTTCATCAATTGCTATGGTGCCGGCGGTGGGGTGGAGCTGCCGTTCGGGGGAACCAGGATGAGCGGCCATGGCCGGGAGAAAGGTCTTGAAGCCCTCAAGGAATTTTCGCAAATAAAGACTGTCGTTCAATACATAGGGTGAGACAATCATGGGGGATCGATTATCGGGCAAGACTTCATTGATTACCGGAGCGGCTTCGGGATTCGGGAGAGCCATGGCCCTGAAGTTTGCCGCGGAAGGGTCCAATATAGTCATGGTTGACCTCAATGCCGACGGCATGAAGGCGACGAAGGGGCTCATTCATGAGGCGAATTCCGATTGCACGGTCGTGTGTCAAACGACTGATGTAAGCAATCATGATGCGGTGCAAGACGGATTGCAACAGCTCCTGGATCAGGGTCTGGACATTCACATTCTGGTCAATAATGCGGGGTGGAGTCACCCCAACCGACCCATATTGGAAGTGGATGCCAATACCTTTCGCAGGGTCTACGAGATCAATGTCTTCTCCATTTACAACTACACCCAAGCCATTGTACCCCATTGGCGCAAGCTTGGTGGAGGCATAATGCTGAACATCAGTTCAACTGCAGGACTGAGACCTCGTCCAGGACTGACCTGGTACAATTCTACCAAGGGTGCGGTCAACATCATGACCAAGTCACTCGGTGTCGAACTGGCCCCGGACAACATCAGGGTGTGCGGCATTGCTCCGGTCATTGGCAACACGGCCTTGACCGAAACTTTCATGGGTGTTCCCAATACACCTGAGAACAGGAAGAAATTCCTGAGCAGCATACCCTTGGGGCGTTATTGCGAACCGGAAGATGTGGCCGAAGCCGCTCTGTATTTGGTATCGGATGAGGCCAACTTCATCACGGGTGTCATACTCGAGGTTGATGGCGGCCGTTGCATTTAACCGTGGCCCAGGTCCATGCATAGGTTCTCCCAGTCTCCTCTGGAGAATGACTTCATTCAGAACCCTTATCGGTTCTACGAACAGCTCAGGGGTGATGGCGACCTGATTTATTGGGAAGATTACAACTGCATCTTTGCTGTGACGCACCGGGCCGTGAACTACTTTCTCAGAGACCGATGCTGGGGAAGAGAGGTTCCCCCTGACAAGCGGTGTTCGTACTCCGACCATCTTGCTCCATTCTTGGAGGTTGAGAAAAATTCTCTGCTCGAGGTCGACCCGCCCCGTCATACCCAGCTTCGCAAGCTTGTCGCAAAGGCATTTACCACCCGAGGCATCAGCCAGCTGGAGCCCTATATTCACGAGGTGTCGAACGCGTTGCTCGATTCCTTTGACAGCGACACGGTCAATCTTCAAAAGCTTTACAGCGAAAGACTGCCGGTTCTGGTCATAACAAAACTGTTGGGAGTCGATAGCAGCATGTCAGACCAGTTGCTGGACTGGTCTCATAAAATGGTTGCCATGTATCAGGCCAATCGCAACCGGCAGAGTGAAATTTTGGCCGGGCGTGCCGCGTCAGAATTCAGCGATTTCGTCGAAAAAATAATCAAGGAAAAAATTGATACCCCCTCCAACGACCTTATCTCTCGTTTGGCAACATCGGAAATCGACGGTCAGAAGCTGTCTTTAGGTGAGATGGCATCAACCGTAATCCTGCTCCTCAACGCCGGGCACGAAGCAACGACTTTTGCCTTGGGGAACGGCATCAACGCTATTGTCAAATTCAACCATCGGCAATCCTGTACAGCTGATGACAGAATCTTGCCCCAACTCGTTGAAGAGATCCTTCGATTTGATCCGCCTCTGCATATATTTGAGCGCTATGCCAAGGAGGACGTCGACGTTTTTGGACATCAGTTCAAGACGGGGGACATGGTCTGCCTGCTCTTGGCTGCCGCGAACCGCGATCCGCAAGTGTTTGACAATCCCGATGAGTTCTGTCCCTCACGGGCAAACCCGGGACATGTATCCCTCGGCGCTGGAGTCCATTTCTGTGTCGGAGCGCCTCTGGCTCGACTGGAAATGAAAGTCGCTCTCAGAACCCTTTTCAGAAGATTTCCTGAACTCGAAATATCGCCAGAGCCTCAATACGCTGATCGTTACCATTTTCATGGATTCAACGATCTTTGGGCAAATCTCGACAGCACGGCCCGCCATCCGAATTAAGCCGTGATTTTGTGCCTTCTGCTTTGCATACCCTGCTGAGAGGGGTAATGACAATTCTCCGGAGCAACTGGTGACCGGACGTTGTCAACCTGCTCAAATGCGTTGCCCGTCGCCGAATCGTGATCGATACTGGACGGGCCTGTGGGTTTTTTCGATATTATCCTCCCGAACACCTCTTTCCAGCCAGCACCTGACCTGTTGAGGGACAAGATCCAACTGCTCCTGAATTTTTCCGATGGCCAAGGGGGTTTTGCGAGTGATCTCACCAATTCGACGAAGGAACGCTGTGTAAATATCCAACCCCTCTTTTTCTGTCTGGGGATGCAGATCTGAATCCGAGTCAAAAATGGTTGGATCATTCAACTTGTATCTTACAGGGTTTACCCTTCGTTGAATCTTGCCTTCCTCGGTAGCTCGCTTGAGCCAAATCCTCATCTGCTTTTCATGGAGATTGAAACGATTCTTGATCCCGTCACTTTGTATTGGGCCATCTTGAATGATCATTGACAGCAGTTGATTCAGGAAGAGCCGGTAGTAGTCAGCGTCAAGATCCTGAGATACCAGGAATCCAAGAGAGAGCAGTTCTTTCGGAAGAGTTCTTGCTCCTTTCTCAGACAATTGAATGTTTCCGGATCGGATATTTTCCGTGTGTTTGACCCACAAGGGTACCCAATTCTGCTGGAGATTTTCGGTAGCCCCGCTCCAAGTTCCTCCTTTATGCGGCGTACTGCTCACGACGATGGCGGTATCAGCAAGGCAATATATATACTTGTTCCTCGCCATCGCATTGCCAATGTTGAACCCCGCCTCAGGGTTAAACGAGCTGATCAGCGCGAGATCACCAGAGCGAATTTTCTCGCGATACTTTCTTGATACCCCAGCTTGCAGCAGGCCACTGGCCAAGACACCTATTGACGTGCCGCCATTGTCCAGTGTTCCAAGCATGGCCATTTCATCAACTCCACGTGCTCCACCCGAAACAATGGAATGACCTTCTTCGGCGGCCTTGCGACCTATATTCCGGGTAAAGTCCAAATCCTCCGAACTTGCATTGCGAGACCCAACGACGGCAACCCCTCCTTTGTTCAAAAGTTTCGTGTTGCCATAACCAAATAGAACGGGAGGGGTTCTTGAACCCAGTCTGGATTTCAGCCTTTCCGGATAGTCTTGATCGGACAGTGTCATCACCCAGAGTCCTGATCTTTGCCATTTGTCAAGCGCAAAGCCGAGGGCACCCCCTCGGTCCAAAAGACCTTTCAAGCGATCCGGTGTGATCTTGGAATCAGGCCAGGCGTCAAGGATGTCCTCCGGATTGTTCTTTAGCAGATCTGCAGGAGAAAAATTGTTTTGCTTCAACTGTGTAGACAGCCTTGCCCACTGAGCAACGGCAAGAGGTTTCGGCTGGGAGGTTTCGGACCTTCCCAAGGCTACCGTAAGAAGCAGTGTTGCGTGAGTTTCAGAACTAAAATTCATTTAAACTCCGATCCCCGCAGTCGCCAAAGCCAAGGGCCAAACCGGTCCACTTCCCTTGCGCAGAAGCAAGGCAGACACTATGGTCAATGTCCAACCTGAATCATATACATCATCGACCAGCAATACTGGTGAATCGGGAAACGGATGTTCAATGGCAAATACACCATCCAAATTCTTGCATTGATGAAAACCGTTATGTTGCAGCTTCTGAGGGTCGTTACTTTTTACTTTCTTTACGGTCGACCGAAATGGCAAACCCAGCGCTTCGGACAGTCGAACAGCATAATTCGGTACAAGATCTGGATTTAACAGAGACGGGATGCATGTCACCCATTTAGGAGTCGGATCTGGTTGCCATCTGTTGTACATATCTACAGCAGCGTCAACGAGTTCGTCACCAAAATACCCTTGGTTCTTGCCGGCAAGAACCCTCCTCCCCCAACCCGCGTCTCCCCAACGAGATAGAATCCTGCCCATCTGGGGACGAAGTTCATTGGGAAGATGTCCAGAGAATCCATAAAGGGGTAAAGAATCTCTTGGCACCTTTTTCTTGCACTCAAGTGGAAATTCGGCCCGTCGAAGAAATCTTTGTACCCGACCTTCAGTGCGCGTGCTGATTTCTTCCGGAACGACCGGTTGGCCAAGGCAGTAACTGCACTTTCCACAAGGCTGTCGGCCATCGCCATCCAGTGCATCAACCAAAAACTCCATCAGACAGCCGGAATGGTCCATATACTGCTGGACCTCTTTCCACTCGACTTCACGTTTTTGGGCCAACCTTTGTATGCTCTCATGGTCCATGCGATAATCAATTACCGTTCTGTACCACTTGGATTCCAACTTGACCACTGGCGATGGCACCAAGACTGACAGGTATTTCAGCACCTGATCAATTTGACTCCATCTGAGATTGACGGCGCGACCTAATTCCGAACGGGTCATTCCATCGCTCTCCTCAAGCGCCTCAATAATTGTTGCAACCCACTTTTCCTGCGGAAACGCGCTTCTTCTGAAATAGTCATGAATTTCTTCATCCTCGTGCCCAGCCATGAGAATTCCAACTGCGCGGTCGATGCCCCGACCGGCCCGACCGACCTGTTGATAGTATGCAACAATGGAACTTGGTGCCTGAAAATGGACGACAAATCCAAGATCCGGCTTGTCATAACCCATGCCAAGGGCAACAGTCGCAACTAGAGCCTTGATTTTGTTGTGAAGCAACTGCTCCTCGAAGTGCTTTCGGTCACCGCTGCTCACGCCGCTGTGATACGCAACCGCAGATATGCCTTCCTTTCGCAACCAGTTTGCTATCTGTTCAGTATCACGTTTTGTTAGAGCGTAGATGACCCCAGTTCCAGGAAGTGATTCAATATTATCGATCAACCAGGCCAGTCTGGATGCCTGCGAGGGCAACCTCAACGTTTGCAAGCCAAGGGACTCACGAACAAGCGTACCTCTCTGAATCGTTATATTGCCCAACTGCCTCTGAACATCCTCGGTTACCCTGCGGTTTGCTGTGGCAGTCGTGCCGAGTATCGGCACATTCGCAGGCATTTCCTGCAAGATATTTCCGATCCGTTTGTAATCGGGACGAAAATCGTGTCCCCAGTCGGAGATGCAGTGTGCTTCGTCCACAACAAACAGGCCTAGACTGCCGGCTAGCGGTCGAAGGATATTTTCAATAAAATTCTCGTTGGCCAGTCGCTCAGGTGCAACAAGAATGGCATCAACTTTTCCATCAAGGATTTCCTTCTCCAGATAGGACCAGTCATCTATGTTGGATGAGTTGATGGAAAGAGCTCGAACATCATACCGGTTGGCCGTCAGAGTCTGGTTGCGGATCAAGGAAAGAAGTGGCGAAATGATCAGGGTCGGGCCGCGTCCACTATTGCGAAGAACTCGTGTGGCAATAAAATAGACCGAACTCTTTCCCCAACCTGTGCGCTGGACGAGAAGTAATCTCTCTCGTCTATTGACAATGGCGTCGATGGCTTCCCACTGACCCCGGCGAAACTGAGCATCGTGTTTGCCCTCTGCCGCCCTAAGCAGTCGCAAGGCATCAAATTGGTCAACCGATCTCAACCTGTCTCCTGATTTTACAACAACTCGACATCTTGCGATTTTTCGTTTGTCTTGTCAATTTCCAAGCCGTGTATTCTGAAATTTCGATATCCGTTCAAGCATACTTGCTCCTTTGCATACAATCCCTTCTCCAGCGTAGCCGAAGGCACCGGCGATGCAAGCATTGTCTTGAAAATCTGCCACACAACTTTCCACTGCATCATGCCAGCGGCTGCGAAGCCTTAAGGGTTTCTTGCCCGCGCATAAGGGGACCTCATTCTATTCTGGGTACGCAGGTCGGGTGACACCTACGGATCAGGTCCCTTGGGTCCGGGGCCTACTGTCACCTCATTCAGCAGCCGGCGGCTCTCGCTACCCACAGGCGCCAGATCGCGAGCCGTCTTCCCGAAGCGGTTGTGCACGTTGGGACTGACCTCCGCCGCCACAGCATCTTGACCGCCTCGGCGCTGTTTCCACGTGCCGCGTGATGCAGGGGCGTCTCGCCCGTGCTATCTATTGTATGCTCGCTCCTGCCTTTAGCAGACAGGCTAGACTATCCTCGGCATTATCACTTGCAGCGAGGTGCAGGGGCGTACACTGCCATTGATCGCCAGCTTCCAACATTGCCCCATGAGCCAGCAGCTCATCGATCATGGCCGGCCAGTTCCCTTGAGCGGCCAGATGCAGGGGTGTGTGCCCCCAACCGTCGCGACTATCAACATCGTGATCCTGAAACCATGACTCGACATCGTCGGTGTCGCCGCCCATGGCGATATCATGCAACGGCTTGCCGGTTTGCGCGGTGACAGAGGAGCGCAAGGACGAAATGGGACATTCATACAGTACCTTGCTGTGTGGCGTGATGATTTCATCAATGAGCCCGCGCCGAAGCATGGCTTCAAATTCGGGTGCCGCCATGCCGTTCCATTCTTCTTTCCGCATAACCAAGTGAATGGCGTTTCTAACATGGCTCTCAGATACGGGATCCCGTCCCAGTCGGGCCATGAGCAAGCCGGTCAGAGCGGGAACGCCCCGATGTTCACCCAAACGCGTCAGGTAATACACATGCCGTAAACGAACGGCCTGCCTTTGTGCAGCCATGACATCAACCTTGCTTAGCAACCCGTCGGCAGTCAGCAAAGCCTCACCGAGAACGACCATGCCGTTCTGCAGGTGCTTGGGCCAGCCCTTGGACCAGCGATAGAGGGTGCGAGCCCAGATATCCCCATCATCGGCTGTAGCCGTGATGCCGAAATGATGGATGAAACGCTGCACGGCCTGATGCACATCGTCCTGTTTGAGTGTTGCCAGCCTTCGGGACGCGCGGCCGCCTATGCGGGAAAGTCCGAGTCGTTCAAGCACTTGGCCGCTGTTGGCCAAGCCAGCTAGCACGGGCAGAATCGGTACGCCGTTGCTGCCCGCTTCCAGATGCTGCAGGACCTAGCTGCCATTCCGTCGGGGCCGCTTGGCACGGTCTGGATTTCGTCAATCATGAGCAAGACCGCCATATTGAGCGGCAAGGTTGACCCTGTCGTCGTCTCAGGAGCGGGTGCCCGGAACCCAACGCGAAACCCTTCAAGGCCGATCGACTCGATCGAAGCGGCTATCTTGACTAGCCCCCGGACAAAACGACGCATGCTTGCATTGGGCTGCCTCCTGTCAATGGCAGCGACAGTTTCACGCAGTCGCCTGCCGACATAGGTAGGCGACAAGGCCTTGGCATCGGCGATCATGACAGGCATGACAAAGGGCGAGTTGTCATTGTCGCCTATCCTCTCCAGACAGCGCTTGCTCAGCGCATCGAGAAGCGAAGTCTTGCCAATGCCGGGGGCACCCTGGATAAGCTGCATGCGGCCCTTGGCCGGCCAGTCATCTGATTCTTGCGGATCATGCGTTGCGATCGAGTAAGCGACACGCATGATATCATTCATGACATCGTCGCGCCCGACAAAGAACGGATTGATATGGCGATCATCGAGGTCGATGAAGGTCTGCAACTCCTCGGGTTTAAAGTGCTGACTCATGCGTTTGACTCTCGGGTTTCTCCATGGCATAGGCAATATTTTCGGTACCTGTCACGATAGGCTTGATCGTCGTGCATATCAAGCACCACGCTTCATAAGCGGACTTGCAGGGCATCAAATTGGGGAATCAATTTCAACCTGCCGCCTGATTTAAACCGAGCTTCCAAAACTGATTTTTTTAACCTTGCAAAAATAATTATGGGATGGCGTCCAACTGAGCGGATTTCAGGCGATGCCCGCGCCCCATGATCGCGTCGGAAGGCCGTCATCATGGAACAGAAGGGATTGCCAGGCCGTACGCCTGCGCCATTCGGCATATCAGGCCAGCATCCCCGGCCGAACATTGGTGCATCCCCGACAAGCCCGTTTCTGATCGGCTAGCCGTACCTTTCGATCCACGGTTTCAGGCTTCAGACGGCGGGTTCACACGAGGCCGTCGCTTGTCAGGCCGCACGGTCCCATCGGCCTTCATGACTGTATCCAGCCGGCCGGGTCGGCATGACATGGACTCTGTTCAAGGTTGCCTCCGCAGTGATGTTCGCGGCCTCTTGATACCCGACAAACCCATCAACCCGTATGATGAAGGTCAAGTGCGGTCTCATCTTGTACTGGATCATGACGGGTTCCAGCCGCCGGCCTGCGCCGATGCCGACAACCGGCATCACCACACACCCGACGGCCTTCAGTCTCCCGGTCAGAAGTGGAAGGTCACGGACAGACCACCACCAAAGTCGGTGTTGTCGCTGCCCGCCGTCGCATAAAACGCATCCCCCGTCAGCCGCGTCGTGTCGCCGCCGCCCAGAGACATCGCCCCGCCCACGCCCAGACGCACCCAGGTCGGCTTCACCTCGGTCGCCAGCCGAGTGCCGGCCACCATCACCGCATGTTTGGACGAGAACTCATGCTCCAGATCCAGCGATGCATACAGCCGCCCGTCTGCATCCTCCGGACCCAGCTCGGCCAGCACGCCCACACGACCCTGAACGCTCTGCTCCTTGTCCGGAGCAACCCGGCCGGCTCCATCGATCGTGGTCGGTTCGTCAAAGGCGTCCATGTCCACCGATGACCAGGATAGACCCCCACGCGGGGTCACGGCCATGCCTCCTATACTCATCGGCTGACCGACTTCCACCCCGACCGCCAGACCGCTGCCACCACCCTTGGAGGTGATCACGCCCTGGCGACTGGATGTCAGCGCGACATCAAAGAACCGGGTGTAGCTCAGCTGGCCGTCCACATACAGCCCGCGGTCGTCCGTCCAGGTCAGGGACAGGCCTACACCGGTGCCGCTCACTTCCATGGTGCCACCCCTCTTGACGGTGGCCTCGCTCTGCCGGTAGTGGGCACTCACACCCAGCACCAGACGATCATCGGTCGGCACCTCCAGACCCGCCTCAAAGTCGGTCTGCTTGACATCCCACGCCAGAGACTGACGCCGGATGTCCCGTGCGGTCGTCGATGTATCGGCCATCCGCTCACCGTCGCGAACCGCCAGACGCACCCAGACACCCGGGCGAGAAACCGGCACCGCCACATGCTCCCCCTTGCTACTCTGGACCATGACCTCCTCGTCGCCGGTGCTCCGGCGGGGTACGGCCATGCGCGTGCTGTAGGGCGTCAGGTCCACCAGACCCAGAAGCACCGAGGGCAACACCTCATACAGACGTGCCCTATGGCTGTACAGACGCCAGTCCCCCGGCACATCCTTAAACCAGTAACCCTTGTCGGTAATCTCCTTGAGCTCGGCCTTGATCACCTCGGCATACACACCCTTCGTCATGCCACGACGATACACCGCATCGCCCTCCGTCAACTCCGTGTCGGTCCCCGACACACTGCGGGTCTTGAACTCAAGCGGGGAGCGGGGTGGTGATACGCTTCCTGCGCTGTTTCCCGCCGCCGTCAGGTTCAGGATCTGACCTTCTACATGGCCGACAAGACCATCCTCGTCCTCTTCCAGGATGATGGTCACCGGCGCGGTGGCGGTGCTCGCACCGGCATCCACCTTGATGGCCACCTTGTCCGCGGATTGGGCATGGGCACTGCTCACATGCGCCCGGGGGCCAATCACGATCATGCCGCCCACTCCGCTCGGCGTCGGATCTGCTGCCCGACTCGTCGTCGCTGCCCGATCGATCTTAAAGATGTGCACACCGGCGTATTCGGTGGCACCACCCATGACCGTGCCGCGGATGGTGATAGCAAACTTTGTTGTGGCCGGGCTTCTTTGGTCGACATAAATGCCATTTTTGTCCGCCGTGATCTTGCCCCCATGGATGATCGTGATGGTACCGATGCGACCAGAGTTGAGAGTCGCCACAATCCCAGCCCCGCTTGTCACAATCTCGCTGCCCGCGAACGTCTCAATCTTGATGTCGCCAACGTCGGACCCCCCGCTGACTGGAGTACTGAGGGATGCAGATATCCCCGTGGCGGCGTATATATGCCCCGAGTGCTTGATCATGAGGTTGCCACCTCCTTTTTGAAAAGTCTCAGCACGAATGCCAGACGAGCCCAGGGATTTGCCTTCCATGCCGATCATCACCCCTGAATCCACCGTGATGCTGACGTTGCCCTTGGCGTACTGAGTGACTCTGACGCCAATTCCATATTGTTTAGCATTGGAAGTGTCCTCCGCACGAATGAAACCGCCCTTGAGACGGACCGTGATCGGTATCGTCGTGCCCGCGGCTGCACCGGTAGTCGTAACTTCGATGCCTCTCTTGACAATGGCCGTCGACTTCGACACGTCAATCTCGGCACTTGACTCAAGATGGATACTCGTCTCTTCCCCAGCTTCCCCCTTGTGCCTGAGATAAATGCCACTGCCCCATGCACCACCGGACAAGGCGGTCTTGATTTCACTGCCCGGATCCAACTGCAACTTGAGCAATCCCGGCCCGTCCCGTACCAAATATATACCCTCGTTATCGGAATGGATTACCACTTTGCCCATGACCGTGATATCATCGTCTTCGGCACCAAACACTTCAGCTTCAAGACTTCTTAACTCAGTTGGGTCCGCGCTTGTGCCGATCTTGAAGTTGTCCAGCGTCAGCTTCAGGCCGTTGGTGAGATCTCCGCAAGAAAGATGCTTGTCATACTGGCCGGTCTTGGTCACCTCCGGTGGATTGCCATCCGGAAGCGTTTCCGAACCCGTCCCGTCACTCAGGGTACAGGTACCCTGGGCCGCTGAGGGATGCGGCGAGGCGACAAGCATCCCGAGCCCGACAAGCAACGCTCCAATCGTCGAAAGCCTGAATGTCGACCCGACGCGGGGGCGGGTCGAAAGGTCATCTACCCCCCCCCGACGTGTTCACAGGCATGGGCCGGATGGCCACGTCGGCCCCAAAGCGAAGTCAATTTCGTCATCATTACTCCTGTCTCGCTATCCAAAAATAGAAAATAGAACTCAGTGACATTAAATGCCCCCCCCCAAGATTTGCAACTCTTTTTTGCCAATCCAGTTCTTTTTTCTGCACACCCGTGCATGGGTGCAACACCCCTCCCACGGCTTTAACGGTATGTGGCGGTGTGCTCAGACAGAAGGAAGTCTCGCACGGCACGCGATGGATCACGGCTGCACCGAGGGTTGAGCCTGTACCAGTGTTCCCGCACCCAGACATGTGTGACATCATCGGACTGTCTTGGTGGGTTGTGTCGGCCGGGCTGGGATGACTGAAAAAGGGACGGTCCTGTACCGTCGTCGTTGGGCACCCCTGAGGTCGCCGAAGTCCGGAGGCGAGTATGCGCGTATCTTGGAGATTGCATGGCCGAAACCGGTGCCTTGTCGCCTTGCAAAACAAATGCTCTTGCAACTTTCGGATGGCGTTCGACGGAACCGGTCTCAAGAATGCACACACTCAGGATCTTGGAGACACACTCCCACAGGGGCGGGTGTTGTCGTCATGGCGACAGCCACAACGCTCCCTGCCACTGGCCGGGTCGTATTCAGATCAGCATGGCACGAGAAGGCAACCAATTGGCAAAACGGTGAACCGGCGGGCTACCGGGACAGGCGGTGATGACGCTCGGTGGCCGGTTGCGGAATTGCCGGGCATCTTTGTCAGACATGGATTTCCGATTCTCGATGGCGAATCGGGAGTCATGGTTCGGTATGGCCCGACACACATGAACGCGGGCATCTGGTTGATAAGGAATTGTCATTTACATGGATAGTCTGTGCAGAGAAAACATGAAGCCAAATGTTTTCAAGCCGTCCCACGTGATGGAGTGCGATCGATCACAAAGGCTCAAATCGATTTGGAAGTGAGGTTTAAAGCAACTTGGCAATTTGAGATTTTTTGATTAATTTCTTGACCATCTATTCTGAAATCTCGATATCAGCTCGGGCATACCGTCCTTTTGCACACAATTCCCTCAGCCGTCATCCATTCTGTGCTGGTCGCCCACTTGAACCCTGTCCGATCAATGCAAACTTATATGCCACACGGTATCTGAAGCTTGACGGTAATTGGGGGAACGATGATGACTGAAAGCGATGGTGGCACGGTGCACGGTGAAAAGCTTGGAACCATGGCTGAAGGAGATTACAGTTTCCAGTACAGCGAAAAATCTCTGTGGGAGAAAATCAGCAATGTTGCCCTGAGAGCTGGAGAGGAAGTCATCAAAAAGGTTCTCGTTCTGTATTACTGCATGAAAGACACGGACACACCCGCTCAGGCCAAAGCCGTGATCGTGGGAACTCTAGGATATTTTATATTTCCCTTTGATTCAATACCGGATATGGCTCCAGCGGTCGGCTTTTCAGACGACTTGGGGGCTCTTGCTATCGCCACCACATTGGTGCTTATGCATATCAAGCCTGAGCACAACAGGTTGGCCCAAGAAAAATTCGATACTGTTTTCAACTCGAAAAGGTGAGACTGCTGTGGAAGGTTTGCTCACTACTTGAACAAATACTGGGTGTCTGAGTTTCCAACATCTTTCCGATAACCAGTTCGGGACATCAGACGGTTGTCTGATGAAATTCTCTGAACCAAATCCTTCGCTTGGCACAGGTTTCGCTTGTTGCCATCTGTGCATCCAGTTTCGGCCTCAGAAAATCGACTCGGCGACTGTTCACTGACAACTGACGCGATACCCTATCCGGTCTGCGTCAAGACTTGAGAAACTTGTGATCGCTATCCCGATAACTGGTCTCCTTGAGCCTGATGATTAGGATAAAGCAGAGCATTCCAATCAGCATGGCAAACAAGAATGGCGCTCCAGGCAGGTAAATCGGAAATTCGGGGTCGACAAAGACATAAAAGAGCCAAGTCATGATCAACGGAGAAATGATGAATGCCAGCGAGGTCAGGCTTGTCATGATGCCCTGCAACTCGCCCTGCTGTTCTACCCCGGCTATTCGAGACATCATCCCCTGATGCGCCGGAATGGCCAGCGAACCTAGGGAACTGATAGGAATGAGCACAAACGCCATCCAGGTTTCGTCAATGAATCCAAATCCCGCAAAACCGACAATTTCGAAAAAATAGCCGAAGAGCATGGTCTGTCGTTCAGTAAAGTATTTCAAGGCAATGCGGATCAATCCACCCTGAACAATTGCAATCATGATCCCATAGGCGGCCAAGGATATGCCAATCAGTTTTGGATCCCAGCCAAAACGTTCCACAGTGTAGAAAGAAAAAATCGCCGGGTACACGGCAAATGCGATCTGAAAAATAAAGAATATGGCCAGAAGCAGTTTGAGACTTGGTAGTTGGGCAAGGTAAAGTAAGCTCCCAATCGGATTGGCTCTCTTCCATTCAAAACTTCTCCTGATCGCGTCTGTAACCGTCTCCGGCAGGACGAAGTAACCCAAGGTCAGATTGAGAAACGATATGGCGGCAGCGGCAAAGAACGGGGCCCGGGTGCCAAATTCGGCGAAGAATGCTCCGAACAGCGGCCCCAGAACAAACCCCACTCCAAAGGAGGCACCGATGAGACCAAAGTTCTTGGCCTTCTCCTCCGGTTTCGAGATGTCCGCTATATAGGCACCCACAGTGGCAGGAGTCGAAGCCGTAATTCCGCCCAGGATTCGACCTAGCAGGAGAAGAACCATCGTATGAGCCACCCCCATGATCAGGTAGTCGATGGTCATGAATAACAGAGAAAGCAGAAGAACGGGGCGGCGACCATAACGGTCCGACAGACTGCCTACTGTTGGACTGCACAGAAACTGCATGAAGGAGAAGGAAGCGGCCAGGACACCGCCCCACACCGCCGCATCCGCAATCGAGCCACCGCTGATCTCCTTGATCAAATCGGGCATGACAGGGATGATGATGCCAATGCCGATCGAATCGATGGCAACCGTTACGAGAACAAAGATCAGGGAAAGATTCTTCTTCATTTGAACATGCTCCTGCAGATTCCTCACCAAGGCTGGCCTGTATACGACTACCCCAACCCAAATCAAGATGGTTCGGATGTACGAAGGGAGCAATCCTACTGGCGTTTGTACCAGTCAGTGTTCTCAATATAGGAAAATACAACCTCGGCATATTCACGAGGTTTTTCAATGCACGGAAGATGACCTGACCCCTCAATCGTGACAAATCGTGCGTCAGGGAACAATTTTGCACCGTTTTTGACTGTCTCAGGTGGGGTGGATCCATCTTCAGAACCGGCTACAACGAGGGTTTCGAGCGCCAGTTGAGAAGCTTGTGGACGCAGATCCGTACTTTTCAGCACTTCACAACAGGCAAGATAGCCATCAACCGGGGTTCGGGTCAGCATTGCTCTCCAACCCGACAGCTCAACTGGACTGTCCGATCGGAACCTTTGCGAAAACCACCGGGCCAGAACACCATCAGCGGCCGGCAACAGCCCATGCTTTGTTATGAAATCTATCCGATCATTCCAGAATTTCTGATCTCCGATCCGGGGAGCCGAGTTGGAAAAAACCAAGGCCCCTACATGGCTTGGAAAGTCGGATGCAGCTTGCAGTCCGATTTGGCCGCCGATCGAAACACCCATAATGCAAAAATTGTCGATCTCCTTAACTTCAGCAAGCTTCATGACATCCAAAGCCAGATCCCTTCCATCAAACCGATGGGGTGAAACCTCACTCAAGCCGTGACCTCTCTTGTCATAAAAAATTGTCCGGAAATGTTTGGGAATGAAGGGAGTGAACTTGGACCAGAGTCGAAGATCGGTCCCCAAAGAATTGATAAAAATCAGCACCGGACCATGCCGGGGACCTGTATCCACGATATGGGTTCCGACCCCATTAATCTTCACTATTTCCATGGTGAACTCCACGCCTATGTTGGAACACCCGCTGCCGGTAGCACCCAAATGGCGACCCCTCGAGGACTCGAACCCCGAACCTACAGATTAGAAGTCTGTTGCTCTATCCTGTTGAGCTAAGGGGCCGTACCAACTGACTCATCGATTCGACACATTTGCTTGATTATTGGCGGCCCCTAGAGGACTCGAACCCCTAACCTACTGATTCGAAGTCAGCCACTCTATCCAGTTGAGCTAAGGGGCCTCCGCCAGACAATAAAACACCATGATTGAAAAAATACAAGGCCAAAAATCAAATTTCTTGATCCGAACCGGTTGGAGCCCTGTACCCGCTAATGGGTCCAGGGAGCTTTTCTGTCAAAGGCAAAGTTTTCGGCATACCCCCTCTGTCTTACCAAAGGCTTGCGTCTTTTAGGTTCCTGTACCGTGAATTGAATCCCCTTTGTTTGGGCAAACTTCACGGCATCCTGCTTGGTATCGAAACTCAACCTGACCTGGGACAAGGTATCGGTTGAACTCGTCCAGCCCATTAGGGGATCCGTGACTCGGGGAGCAATCGGTGAAAACTCCAAAACCCATTTGCTTGACGTTGCCATGCCCGACTGCATAGCCGACCGTGCAGGCTGGTAAATCCGTGCTTTCATCAAATCAAACGCCGTTACTTCACAGGCAATAAAATCATGATGTGAATATGTTGATGGTTCGATTATATCAAGTCATACGGCGTGAAACAACTTGTGACACACTTCGACAGTGTTTCGGTTTGGATTTCACTTTTCACAAGACCCAATGGTTTGGATACTGGATCGGCATGACTTCTCCCTTACCAAGCCAGCTAGACCGAAGATCTTGATACCATGATGAGCAGAAAGAAGTGTCAACCTCGGCAGATCCGAAATTTCTAGCCAAGCATCTCGGATTTTGTTTGAAAAACCGGTTTCAGCCGAGTACGTTCAGGATTCGCCACGAATGTTGCGCCGTCAAGCAGGTCCTCGTTGACAAAGGGTCGGAGCATAAGCATATTGACAGGCAGGTCCAGAGCCAGAAATCGACATGATCCCATCAGCACGCCACCCGGATTTTAATCCGCCAGTTCTCCCGCTTGCTCCCACCCGGAAAATCCATGGCCGTTGAGACACTCAGCCCTCCAAGTCCCTTTGTTCCCAAGAGGGAAAAGCTTGAGGGGGGCAAGCCGTTTGTCCTGCGTTCTGAGTTTACCCCTTCCGGGGATCAGCCTGGTGCAATTCGACAATTGAGCGACCGCCTTGAAAGCGGTTACCGCAACCAGGTTCTCCTCGGTGCCACGGGCACGGGGAAAACCTTCACCATGGTCAAGGTCATTGAAGCCTTGCAGCGTCCGGCTATTGTCATGGCGCCAAACAAGACTCTTGCGGCCCAGCTGTATGGAGAATTCAAGTCGTTCTTTCCGGAAAACGCAGTGGAGTACTTCGTCAGCTATTACGACTACTATCAACCCGAAGCCTACGTTCCCAGAACTGATACTTACATAGAGAAGGAATCACAGATCAACGAGCATATTGATCGCATGCGGCATGCGGCAACGCGAGCCCTCCTGGAAAAGGACGATGTCGTGATTGTCGCTTCAGTATCCTGCATCTACGGCATTGGGTCGTTTGAAAGCTACAGCGACATGTCTCTGGATCTGCTGTCGGGACAATCTTATGACCAACGAGAGGTCATTAAGATGCTCGTTGAACTTCAATATCGCCGAAACGACAGTTTCTTTCAAAGGGGCTGTTTCCGTCTCAGGGGCGATATTCTGGAAGTTTGGCCTACCCACTACGAAGACCGTGCCTGGCGATTGTCCTTCTTTGGTGATGAAGTGGAGCTCATTCAGGAATACGATCCTCTGACCGGAGAATTGTTTGATAATCTGGACCGGATCCGGGTTTATGCAAACTCCCATTATGTAACGCCCCGCCCAACCGTCCTTCAGGCTATCGACAGCATCAAGGCGGAGTTGACAATCCGACTGCAGGAACTCAAGGATGCCAACCGTCTTCTGGAAGCTCAAAGATTGGAACAGAAGACCAACTTCGACTTGGAAATGCTGCTGGCTGCAGGAACATGCAAAGGGATCGAAAACTACTCTCGATTCCTGACGGGGAGACAGGCTGGCGAGCCCCCACCCACACTCTTGGAATACATTCCCGATCATGCAATCATGTTTATCGACGAATCTCATGTCACCGTGCCGCAATTGGGTGGAATGTACAAAGGTGACTATCGTCGCAAATCGACACTCGCCGAACATGGATTCCGACTTCCATCCTGTGTGGACAACAGACCGTTAAAATTTGAAGAGTGGGACCTCTACCGACCTCAGACCGTATTTGTTTCTGCTACGCCGGGGGATTGGGAACTCCAGCTGACCGACGGCAGCGTTGTTGAGCAGATTGTCCGACCGACTGGGCTGCTTGATCCTGAAATTTCCATTCGTCCGGTCGAAAAGCAGGTCGACGAACTGCTGGGAGAGATTCGAGAGGTGACGCAACGAGGGTATCGTACCTTGGTCACGACGCTGACCAAGCGGATGGCCGAGGATCTGACCGAGTATCTGCACGAGCAGGGTGTCAAGGTCAGGTATCTCCACTCGGACGTCGAAACTCTCGAGCGCATTGAAATCATTCGGGACTTGCGACTGGGAGCATTTGATGTTCTCGTTGGCATCAATCTGCTAAGAGAGGGGCTCGATATCCCCGAATGCGGTCTGGTCGCCATTCTTGATGCCGACAAGGAAGGATTTCTCCGCTCCGAACGGTCATTGATCCAAACGATTGGACGGGCCTCGCGCAATGCTGAAGGCAAGGTCATCATGTTTGCCGACCGTGTTACCAACTCCATGGACGCGGCCATACAGGAAACCAATCGACGACGCGAAAAACAGCAGGCATATAACGCCAAACACGGCATTGTTGCCAAGACCATCGAGAAAAACATCACCGACGCCTTTGCCGGCGTCTATTCGTCCGACACGGATCTGGGCAGGGTAACGGCCGATGTCGACAGCACATCAATCGGCTCCAATCTGCACGCTCACCTCGACGGGCTAAGGGAACAAATGTTCAAGGCGGCAGAGAATCTTGAGTTTGAGGAAGCGGCCAAGATTCGGGACGAAATCAAACGGCTTGAGACGGTCGAACTGGTTGTTGCAGACGACCCTCTTGCCCGCCAAAGCAAGGTTGATGACATAGTGTCCGATGCCGTGAGTGCACGGGGACGTTCAAAGGCAGGAAAGCCGGGAACTCGAAAGGCACGAGGCCGCAGGACTTAATCGCTTTTGGCCAAACGCTTGGCAATCAGCTGAGCTGTCTCCTGAGTTCCGAACAAGGCGATGAAGCTGCCGAAACGTGGCCCCTGCTGAGTTCCAAACAGGGTCTCATAGAGTGTCAGAAACCAGGTTCGTAGAGGCTCAAAACCGTGCTTCTTGCCAATGCTATACACCAGCCTCTGCAGTTCTTCTCCGGTACTTCCCCCCTGCCAGCACTCAAGTTTCGACTTAAGTTCTTCGAGAGCGTCAGCCTCCCTGGATGTCGGAGTTCTGAAAGTTCGGCCAGAGGCAACCCGATCTCTGAAATAGCTGATAGCCCCCCTTATGTTTTGAGCCATGTCCGGGCTGGAGTCAGGATCGGTTCCGGGGGCATATTTTTCGATGAATCCCCAAACAACTTTTTCATCAAGTGTTCCGGCTGCCCCAACCAGATTCAAAATCATGGAATACGAGACTGAATTGGCATCAGCCTGAGGTGGCTTGCCACCGTAGACGTGCCAGGCGGGGTTGTTGAGTTGATTCGTCAGTCCCTGAGAGTCAAAGTCGTTCAAGTGCTTCTGCAGTTCATCAACGGTTCTGGGAATGATCTCGAAGGTCAACCTTTTGGCCGTCTTGGGCTTCTGGTACATGAAGAGGCTGAGTGAATCCTGAGACGAGTACTCAAGCCATTTCTCCAATGTCAGGCCACTGCTGCCCCTTGATTTGGATATCTTCTGCCCATTCTCATCCAGAAACAGCTCGTAGAACATCTCTGTCGGCGGGTGCTTGCCAAATATTCGACACAGCCTGCGGGCCAATTCGGCAGAAGGAATCAGGTCCTTGCCGTACATTTCGTAATCGACCTCGAACCTGGCCCAACGCATTGCCCAGTCGGGCTTCCATTGCAACTTGACGTTGCCTCCGGTCACAGGCAATTCGACCACTTCGCCGTCCGGCTCCTGATACATGATGGTACCCTTGGAAGAATTGCGCTCAAGTATTGGTACCTCTAAAACCTTGCCGGACTTGGGGCTTACAGGTAAAAATGGTGAGTAGTTCTTTTCTCGACCCTCTCTAATTCCACCAAGCGAGGGCAAGATGACGGCCAGTACATCGTCGTATCGCTCAAGGGCCAACATCAGCATATCGTCAAATTTGCCGTCCTGGTAGCATTCGGTGGACGAAACAAACTCGTACTCAAACCCGAACTGATCCAAGAATCCCTTCAGCCGGTGGTTGTTGTACTGACCAAAACTGTCAAATTTGCCAAATGGGTCCCGGACTTTTGTGAGCGGCAGACCGATGTCTTGTCTTAACTCTTCCGGATTGGGGACATCGAGGGGAACCTTGCGAAAGCCATCCATGTCATCCGAGAAGCAAATGATCTTCGTCGGGATATCTGAAATCTCTTCAAAGGCTCTCTTGACCATGCTAGTGCGAGCCACTTCGCCAAATGTGCCTATATGAGGCAGGCCCGAGGGCCCATAACCCGTCTCAAACAGCACAAAGCCTTTGTCCGGCGTTTTGTTACGAAGCCGCTTGAGAAGATTTCTTGCCTCTATGAATGGCCACGCCTTGAGTGCACCGAGTTCCTCAGTCGTGTATGTCATGCCTTGACCTGCTGCCCTGATAAAGCCCAACCCAACCGGTTGGGGTCGAGTGTTTCATTTAGGCATTTCGCTGCCACTTCCAATAACGTCCGATTGAACTCAGGAAGCTTGATCCGCGAACCTGGGCGCGATGGTGCCCCTACTCTCTGAGGGCAGACGAAGAAATTTTCACGGTAGGCGACTTGATAAGTGTCCAAGCAGGCAACGGTCGATCAAATCCGATTCTCCCGAATCCGGCTCGAACAAACGATTTCAAATACATCTTTGCCGCCTTGGAGGCCAAGCCCTTCAGATCGTAACCATTGCGGCTGAATACGACTACAGGCACAGTTTCAAGGATCCTGCGCCAGTGGGACCAGCGGTGAAACTGTACAAGATTGTCCGAACCCATAAGCCAAATGAACTTGTGGCGTGGATAATTGCGCGTAAGGCTCGCAATCGAGTCATAAGTCACGTTGGAGCTTATCCTGTATTCAAAGTCTGTGACAGTTATCCTCGGGTCCTTGATGAGGCTCTGTGCGATTTGTTGCCTTGTTTCGAATGGATGCGGCTTACGCTTTTTCAAAGGATTGCCGGGGCTCATGACCCACCATACCTCATCCAATGCCAATCGCTTCAGGGCCAGCTTGGAAATGTGAACATGTCCTTTGTGAGGTGGATCAAACGACCCTCCCAAAAGTCCTACTCTTTTCTGTGTCAGACAGTGCATGTTGGCCATTTTCAGGAAATAGAATCGTGGAATTTTGCAGGACCACAGACATCTTGTTTCGTTTCAGCATAAACCTATTTACTGCCAAGAGGTATTTATATCAGGTGTAAGCCACGGCGGGCTAGCATTGACCTTGCAAGTTAGTTCATTCTCGGTCGCGAACGCCTAAACGCGGAAACTCGACCGATATCGTATCGTGTGTTTTTGAGCATGAACATCCGAGAGTTTGAACGACCTGTGGGATTCCTTTCGCTGTGTTGATCCGCTTGGGGCGATACCTTGGGTTATACTGCCGGCTTGCACTCAATTGGGCCATTGAGTGGAGTGTTGGGGGAACGGTACTTGGCGCTGTAGAAAGTTTCAACATTTTCAAGATGCAAAGTGTCGATATGGAGTTGTTTAGCGGTTACAAGAATATCTGAATCAATGACAGCTCGTCACCATGACCAAATCTTTGGAAGACCACCATCCTGCAATGAATCTCCCTAACGGCGCACGTTTCTATCGATGCGCCTTGCAAGTAAACCCGTATGAATATCTTGTACGGCATAACAAGCCCACCCGATTTAAGTCGGAGGAAGACTACAATGAAGCCATCATCAATGCATGCCGAGAAGAAAATATTGAAGTTCTAGCGATTACCGACCACTACCGGGTTGCAACTTCCAGGAAGTTGGCAAGTGCAGCGAGGGAAAGGGGTTTGTGGGTATTCGATGGTTTCGAAGCGGTTTCAAAGGACGGCGTTCACTTTCTTTGCTTGTTTGACCACAAGGAAGATGAAGAAGAGCTGATACGAATTTTAGGTGCCTGTGGCATCCATGACAGTAAGCCCTTGTCACCCTTGGGCAAATATTACTCGATGGACCTTTTGAAGGAAGCTCGTAACTGGGGTGCAATGGTGATTGCGGCTCATGCGACCTCAAAAGGTGGAATTCTTAACGCACTTCAAGGTCAAGCGCGAATCGATGTGTGGAAATCCCCTGATCTCCTAGCCTGCGCATTGCCCGGACCTGTTGACGCAGTGCAGGAAAGATTTCTTGACATTCTGCGCAACAAGCAACCAGAATATGAGCGAAACCGTCCCATGGCGGTTATCAATTCAGCCGATATAAATGGTCCGGAAGATTTGAGACAAGACAAAGGGTCGTGCTTCATAAAAATGTCTGAAGTCTCAGTCGAGGCTCTTCGCCAAGCATTTCTTGATCCCGAATCACGTATTCGACTACACAGTGACCCGAAGCCGCCTCCCCATTCAGTGCTTAAGACCATCACTTGGGAGGGTGGTTTCCTAGACGGTACTTCTATCCACTTTAACGACAACCTCAATGTTTTGATCGGCGGCCGAGGCACCGGTAAATCCACGGTGGTGGAAAGCATTAGATATGCCCTAGACCTTGAGCCTATCGGAGACGAAGCACGAAAGACACATCAAAGTGTGGTGAGGCAAGTCCTGCAATCAGGAACCAAAATCTCCCTCGTTGTCTGTTCGCATCATCCAACCGAGACTCGATACATAATCGAGCGTCGAGTTCTTCACCCCCCAGTAGTCAAGAGTGAGGCTGGTAAAGTTCTCGACATTCCTCCAAGAGACGTATTGTCGGGAGTGCAGGTGTTCAGTCAACACGAAATATCTGAACTTGCTGGGGATCCTGAAAAACGTACCCTGTTTTTGAGGCGGTTCACGAAACATGATCCGTCAGCGCATGAGCGCAAATCCGAGATTCGAAGATTGCTTGGTAATTCCCGTCGAAGAATTTTAGAATTGCATGAAGAAACAAGAGAGCTGGAAGAGCGTCTATCGGACCTCCCCGGCCTTGAAGAGGCTCAGAGTCGCTTCCGAGAAAAGGGAATCGAGAAAAAGTTACAGGACAAGAGTCTTCTCGTCAGGGAAGAAAAGCTGTTCGATATCTTTAAGGACAGGCTTGAGCACTACAAGGAACTCCGACTCCTGCTCAATGAAAATCTTCCAATAGACAACACATTCGTATCCAAGGCATCTCTTGAGGGTTTACCAAACGCTCACCTGCTGGAGGAATTGAACGACGTCATCTCAGTCCTCAACAAGAAACTGAGTTGGGTTGAGGGCCAATTCGACTGTGCCTTGTCAGAGGCTAGCAACACGATTTCTAAAATCAAGGATAGATGGAACAAGCAGAAAGAGGTTGCCGATGAAAAATATGAAGAATTGCTACGGGAACTTCAAAAACACAATATTGATGGCACCGAATTCATTGAAGTAAAAAAGCGGATAGAGGGTCTGCATCTCATCAGGAGCCACTCCGAAACTTTGCAGATGAGTTTGGACGTACATGAACAGAAACGTCAAGACCTACTCACAGAATGGAAGAAGATAATTGACGATGAATTTCAAGAGATAGCCGAAGCTGCAAGAAGTGTTTCAAAAAAACTCGAAGGGAAAGTTAGGATCAAAGTGAGAAAGGTCGGAAACCAAGGACCGCTTGAGCAGTTACTTCGAGACAAAGTCGGAGGTAATCTTGCCCCCGCATTCGATCGTTTTCGAGAGTTTCGTGACCTATCGTTAACCGAGCTCTCGGACATCTGTCGGGAAGGGAAAGAAAAGTTGACCTCGGTCTATAAACTTCCCAAAGGGGCGGCCGAACGCATCGCGGGGGCAGGTTTGGACCTTCATATGAGCATTGAGGAAATTGAGTTAATACCCGCTACCCAGATTGAGTTGAACACGGCGGGCGATGCTAGCCCGAATTGGCAAGCAATTGATTCTCTTTCTACAGGACAGAAGGCCACCGCAATTCTACTTCTTTTGCTTCTTGATGCAGAGTCACCGCTGGTCGTTGACCAACCAGAAGACGACCTTGACAATCGCTTCATCACTGAAGGGATTATCCCTGTTTTGCATGATAGAAAACAGCAGCGCCAATTCATTTTTTCAACGCACAACGCCAATATTCCTGTTCTGGGTGATGCGGAACTAATACTAGGGCTCGACACCCGCACCTTGGATGATACCGACAAAGTGTGTGCGGAAATAGCCGATCAGCACCGAGGATCCATCGACTTGCAACCTGTAAGAGAACTGATAGAGGAAATTTTGGAAGGAGGCAAGTCTGCTTTTGAAACGCGCCGCGAAAAGTATGGGTTCTGAATTTGATAACTAAAATTGATCTCCTGGAAATACTCTCAAAAGGAGAAAACTCCGGAGTCGAATTCAAACGTGACAGTATTCAGAACCACGAACTCGCCAAAGAGTTGGTGGCTCTTGCAAATTTAGACGGTGGTTTGGTCATTCTTGGTGTTGAAGATGATGGAACTGTATCAGGGCTGAAACGCAACGGGTTGGAAGAGTGGGTCATGACAATATGTCGAGACAAGATCCGGCCAGCGATTAACCCTTACTTCGAGGTGTTCAAAAACCTGAGTGTCGGTAAGGATGTGGCCGTTGTAAGAGTCTTGCAAGGCATAAATGTGCATACCCGATGGCATAATAACAAGCACGACTATTACATTCGCGTAGGTTCACAGAGCCGAGACCCGACACCCGAAGAACTGAGCCGGCTTTTTCAACAAAAAGGCGCGATTCAAGCTGAGAGTCGGCCAGTTTCCGGTACTCGCAAAGGTGACTTGGATCATCGCCGATTAAAAGACTACTTCAGGCGGGTAAGAGGGCAGCAAGTTCCTGATGATGTGAATGAAACCCGATGGCATACCCTGTTGGTCAATACGGAGATAATGGCTAACGATTCAGTTACTGTGGCAGGGTTGCTTCTGTTTGGAATTTTGCCCAAGCGTTTCCTTCCCCAAACCCGTATCGATGCGATGGCCTTTCCTGGTTCGGAAAAAGACTATGCAATGAGAGAACGCAGTGTGCTTACCGGACCTCTAACGCCTCTGATGGATCAAGACGGAAATATTTTAGAAGTGGGTCTTGTGGAGCAGGCCTTGGAGTTCGTTAGACGAAATACTCCCATGGAAGCAACCATCGGGAGCACAGGGTATCGTGTAGACCGGTCGACATACCCGGAGGAAGCGGTTCGAGAGGCTATCGTTAACGCCCTTATTCATCGTGACTATCTCTTTGCTCTTCGAGGTGTTGAATTGGCAATCTACGACAACAGGCTGGAAATAATTTCTCCTGGTCGACTCCCTAACGGTGTCACTACCGAAAAGATGTTGGACGGTATTTTCGTGACTCGCAACGAAATTTTGAAAGGCGTCATGTTCAGTTACAGGTATATGGAGAGTATTGGGCTAGGGGTGAATAAGATTTATCGCCTTATGGAAAAGCACAACGGTACGAGACCAGAACTCATCGCAGAAGACGACCAGTTTACCGTTCGTTTGTTTGCAAAGAGATAGTCTTGCTCTAATTTCTAATGTATTGCTTGAAGGGTTTTTCTTCCCTTTGAGTGCTTGTATTGCCTCTCCACCAGATAAAGGGGACATCGCCGATGAACCTGCAAAGTTCTCCAGCGGGTAGCGAGTCGTAATCCATATAGAGAAGGTTCTGAAAAAGGTTCCGCTCAACGAATTAGGTCGATTCTTAGTGGTTTTTGCTTGCAATCCTCCATTTCCGCCTTGGCCATGTTGTAGCGCGCATTCCTTCGGTCAACTCAAATGACGTCTTCAACATCCACGTTCGAGTGAGCATATTTGTTCATTTGCAACCGCATAACCGATCAGCTTCATAACGACAAATGGCCAAATACGAGTATATCTTTCACATGGAAGGTTTGGGCAAGACCTATCCAGGCGGCAAAAAATGTTTTGACAACATCAGCCTCTCATTTCTTCCCGGAGTCAAGATCGGGGTCGTGGGCGTGAACGGTTCGGGCAAATCTACCCTGATGAAGATCATGGCTGGGATCGAGACCGATTTTGTGGGGGAAGCATGGGCTGCCAAGGGTGTCTCGGTCGGATACCTTCCTCAAGAACCCAAGCTTGATTCAAGTCTGAACGTCCAGGAGAATGTCATGTTGGGCGTCCGAGGGAAAAAGGCCAAGCTTGATCGATTCAACGAATTGGCTGTGAACTATTCTGACGAAACTGCGGAAGAAATGGCCCAACTTCAGGACCAGATCGATTCGGAGGGTTTGTGGGACCTTGATACCCAAGTCAACCAAGCCATGGAAGCCATCCGGTGTCCTGCCGATGAAGCTCAGATCGAGACATTGTCCGGCGGAGAGCGTAGACGAGTTGCCTTGTGTCGCTTACTCTTGGAAGCACCGGACATTCTGTTGCTGGACGAGCCGACAAATCATCTCGACGCTGAAACTGTCGCCTGGCTGCAACAGTTTCTCATAGATTACAAGGGCACTTGCCTCATTGTCACCCATGATCGCTACTTCCTGGATGAAATTACTGGCTGGATTCTTGAAGTGGACCGAGGTCGAGGTATCCCTTACGAAGGCAACTACTCCAGCTGGCTGGAACAGAAAGCCAAGAGGCTTGAACACGAAGCTCGACAGGAAAAGTCAAAAAGCAAGACCTTGGCTCGGGAATTGGAGTGGATTCGATCGGGAACGAAAGCCCGACAGACCAAGCAAAAGGCGCGCATCAAGGCCTACAATGAACTCGCGAGTCAGACCGAACGCGACCGAATTACCTACTCCCAGATTGTGATTCCTCATGGACCAAGGCTTGGATCCGAAGTTCTGAAGGTGACAGGCCTGAAGAAGACCTTGGGGGACAATTTGTTGGTTGACAATCTGTCTTTTACCTTGCCCCCTGGCGGAATTGCCGGAGTTATCGGCCCCAACGGAATTGGTAAAACAACTTTGTTCAGAATGATTACCAAGCAGGAACCCACCGATAAGGGATCGATAGAACTAGGCGAAACAACCCGGCTCTCGTACGTTGATCAAAGTCACGACAGCCTGCATTCTGAAAAAACCGTTTGGGAAGAAATTTCTGACGGGCTGGACATGGTTGAACTGGGTAACACCGAAGTCAATTCGCGCGCATATTGCTCAACCTTCAACTTCAAGGGCACCGATCAGCAGAAAAAGATAGGCCTGCTTTCGGGAGGCGAGCGAAACAGGGTTCATCTGGCCAAGCTCCTGAAGGAAGGAGGAAACTTTCTGCTCTTGGATGAACCGACAAACGATCTTGATGTCGAAACCCTGAGAGCCCTTGAAGAAGCGTTGGAGAGCTTTGCTGGCAGTGCGATGATCATATCGCACGACCGCTTTTTCCTTGATCGATTATGCACACATATACTTTCCTTTGAAGGGGAAGGTCATGTGGAATGGTTTGAAGGAAACTTTGAGTCCTACATGGCGGACAAGATACGACGGCTGGGCACGGATGCTCTCGTACCCAAGCGAGCCAAATACAAGAAGTTTGCACGGTAACCCAGAGCTCAAATCACACGGCTTGTGTTCATGATGGGCTGAGTTCGCCGTCACACCTGAACGTCAGCCCTGTTTTTTTGTCAAGTGGCATAATCCGGCTCTTCCCGGTCAAGAATCCTTTTGATTTCCTCAAAGTGTCTGGAGGCTTGTCCCGGGTAGTTTTCAATGTCCCGCGCCACCTTTTCGGCAACATGGTCTGCCATCACTCTCATGGGCTTGCCAGTGGTCAGAGCACGAATATAGTTCTCGGCAGCCCTTTCGAAGTAATACATCCGGTTGAAGGTGTCTGCTACATTCGAGCCGATGGCGAGCACTCCATGACTTCCCATGATGAGCACTTTCTTCTTGGGGTCAGAAAACAATCGACCGCACCGCAATCCTTCCTCTTCGAAGGCCAGTCCGCCATATTCATTGTCTATTACAACCCGATCGAAGAACATTGCCGCGTTCTGGTCGACCGGCGGCAGGCTACTGTCCTTCAAGCTGGCAAGTACCGTTGCAAAGCGCGAGTGAAGATGAATTGCACATTGGGCATGTGGGCAGTTGCGATGCAGGCTACCATGCAAACCCCAAGCAGTTGGATCAGGGCTGTCGGCTCGATCCATGGTTTCCGGGTCATTGGCATCTATGAGCAACAGGTCGGATGCCCTGATATTGGCAAAGTGCACCTGATTGGGGTTGATAAGAAACCCGGAGCCATCTTCGTTGATGGCCAGTGAGAAATGGTTCGCTACGGCTTCATGAAGATCAAGCCGATAAGTCCATCGGAATGCCGCTGCCAAGTCTACACGCTGTTTCCAGTGAGCCAGACGGTTTTTGTCGGGCCCTTGAACGACCTCTCTGTCATGGGTAGCCATTACATGAACGTTCCGAACGGTAAATACGAACAACCCGCTCGAAATGATAACATTCTAAGTGGTAGAGGATCAATTGTAACCTCTCGTTATCACCATAATTCAAGATTTTTTGCAGTGAATAAAACAGCAGAACGCACGTTTCGTTTGAAATTTTCGGAAAGATTAACGGTTCACAATGGTGGTTTGGTTCAAATGACAAGGACAAGCGTTCCTATTCACTCGTTGAGTCCATAACATATGCCACTGTGTCTTCCATCTCTCTCAAAGCAAAGCATGATGCGGTTACACAACTGCACATCCCATCGAAGGCTGGGAGGTCTTGGTCACTTCACCCCATGACAAATTTGTCACAGTGAGATTAAGATGAAATTGCCCTATGACATTGAGGTCAGTGCTGATGATTCTTATGCGAATGCACCCACGAGTTATACCAAAGTCGTAGTATGTCTGGCCAAATCCAGAATGCATTCTGAGTCTTGTTTCGCGGGTAAAGAACTTAGTGCAAAGGAGTGGATACGTCCGACTAGCAAAAGACCTACCTTAGGAATATCAGAAAGTGAAAGCCGGTATGCTAACGGAACACAACCGCGCTTATTGGACAAAATATCGATCCCTTTTATCAAGCCAAAACCGTGGTACTATCAATCTGAAAACCATTTGATTGATGATAAAGAGCGTTGGTCCAAGGAAGGGGCAATTTCTTGGAACGATCTAACGCTCATGCTTGACCCTGTGGCCGACTCACTTTGGATTAACGGCCACGGGAGTTACAACGGCATGAATGATAGAGTGCCTGAAACTGATGCCTACCATCTTGGCGGCTCACTCCTCCTGATTCATCCGGATCACATAAGTCTAACCGTTACTAACGAGTTAAACGGTAGAAGAGTGCGTGCTAAATTTTGCCTGAACGACATTCACTACCAACTGAGTGTAACAGATCCTGCCATAGAGAGAAATTATATGGCAAAAGGTGATGGGAGCTATACCCTGAACCCCAACGACATCATTTTGTGTATCAGTTTGGGGCAACCTTTTGGCGGGTATTGCTATAAACTGATTGCCTCAATAATAAACAAAAACGATTCTGGGACTGGTGGATGAGAAACAAACTTTTTACTATTGGTCATTCGACTCATTCTATTGAAAACTTTGTCGATTTGCTTCTCAAGCGCGATATCACAGCCGTTTGTGATGTACGATCAATGCCCTACAGCCGGTTTAATCCCCAGTTCAATCAAGAGTTTTTAAAAAAACAACTTAAGGCGCAGGGTATTTCTTACGTCTTTCTAGGAAAGGAACTTGGTGCACGAAGTGCAAACCTCTCCTGTTATGAAGATGGGAAAGTCCAATACAGCCGCCTTGCCAATGAACCGCTATTCAGAGAAGGTCTTCGTCGTGTACAAAAAGGAATGCAAGACCATAGGATAGCACTGATGTGTTCTGAGAAAGAACCTCTGGACTGTCATCGGACTATTCTTGTCTGCAGGGAACTGAGATCGCACTGCATTGAGATTGAGCATATCCTTGCCAACGGTGAACTTGAAGCCCATTCCGCAGCTGAAATGAGACTGATGCGCTTGCTTGAGATTGAACCTGACATGGTTCGTGACGAAAAACAATGCATCGAGGACGCTTACGAACAACAGGCTGGGAGGATTGCATATGAAGGCTTGGCCGCCAACTGATTGAGGATCAGTATGTTCAGGATCAAGATATCAACCATCGGATTTACCAAGAAGACCGCAGAACAATTTTTTGAAAAGATTGGGAACGCTGGCGTCAAGCGCGTTGTCGATGTTCGACTGAACAACGTTTCACAGCTAGCAGGATTCGCCAAGAAAAACGATCTCAAGTACTTTCTCAAGGAAATCAATGATGTAGACTACATTCATTTGCCAGAGCTTGCTCCAAGTAAAGAGATTCTTGACGCTTACAAAAAGAACAAAGGTGACTGGAGAGTATATGAAGATCAGTTCATCAATCTAATGGAGCGTCGTAATATTGAGTCAGCTGTTCCAAAAGAGTTGATCAACGATAGCTGCCTTCTTTGCAGCGAGGATAGGCCCCACCATTGTCACAGGCGCTTGGTAGCTGAATATTTGAAGAACAAATGGGGCAATGTTTCGATAAACCACTTGATGTGATCACTTTCTGCGAACATTGAGTGTATGCAGGCCCATCACTCAATATTATTTCACATCCGAATCAAGGCTATGACGCGGTTGAAGTCCACTGTGGTTCGATTCAGCCAACTCCGGCGACACGAAGACCAAGAAACCCAACCTGGAAACGAGATCAGGTTGAAGAAGTCAGTCCCCTCTATCTGTGCTGCGGGACTTGAAGGAGAGTTGACCCAATGACGATGCCTGTACTTACGCTTTCCTGTGATGTTGCTGCCTCGGGTGATCGCTCATGGTCGACTGGACGAGATCTAAAAACCCAAATGCCAGCCCAACCGGTTGCGATTTAGCCGGTCTTCAGCCTGTCAATGATAAAGACCCCCCCCCAGGTTCGACTTCAGCGAAGTGAAGGCCTCAGGAGATTCTCGCTCACCACCAAGAGTAATGGCCAGTCCGAACAGTCTAATGCCACGGTTGGAGTTAACCGCCAAGTCAAAAATTACCTTTGTCTTCATCTGGAACATCATGCGTCAATATCTGACAGGAAACATCTCGAAAAGTTCAATCAGGCTGATGCGGACTCGAAAATCCCTTTGCCACTTTTCTTCAGCAAATGTTTTGCTGACAGATGCTGGCTAGTGGTTTGACTTAATCATATGATACCCATTTTTCTAGGACTGCACCCGGTCCTCCGGCGACTTGCTCCACCGAAAGGGTCGCGCCTGATGTTCGTTGTGGTGTGCAATGAACCCTTCCACCGCCGCGATGCATTCCGCCAGCGCGTTGAAGATGGTATGCTTGAGCCGTTGACGGGCCAGTTTCGAGAAGAAGCCCTCCAGCGCATGGGCCCATGATGCCGAGGTCAGCGTGAAGTGACAGTGCCAGCGCGGATGATCCGCCAGCCATTCCATAACCGTGGCCGACTTGTGCGAGGAGACGTTGTCCAGAATGACATGGACATTCAGGGCGGCCAGAAGGCCTGTGATGCCATGGCGGACATAGTCATGGGTGCGGGTCGCGGTGTGTCCCGGGGTCATGGGCCAGGGCTTCTGGGTGCGTCCCAAGGCCGGGATCTGAGGCTTCTCGTCAATGGACAGCACGACCGCATGGTCCGGCGGGTTCACATACAGACCGACAACATCACGGATCTTCTTGGCAAAGGCGAGGTCCCGCGAGGGCTTGAAGGTCGCCACCCGACGGGGGTACAGCCGGTGCCGGCGCAGAATGGTGCGGACGCTTGACATGGCCACACCCGTCTCGCGGGCCAGGGCCTTGAGCGTCCAGTGGCTCGCAGGCTCCGGTGGCGGCTCCATCGCCGTCTGAACCACCTCGGCCACCTTCTCCGGACTGATGGGAGCCCGACCGGGCGGGTCTTGTCCCGCCACAGACCGGCCATGTCGGCCTCCAGAAAGCGGTCCCACCAGCGCCATACGGTGAACTTGGACACGCCGGTGCGACGCACGGTCTCGAACAGGCCATGGCCCGCGCCCAGCGTCAGGATGATGCGGGCTCGCCAGACATGCTTTTGAGGCGACTGCGGATGGTCACGGACCTCTTCCAGGCGTTGGCGGTCGGCGGCGGACAGGATAACGGCGGACGTGTGGGTTGGGCCATGATCCGCTCCATGTCAGGGGGATGAAGGGTCCCGCCATCAGTGCTGGCTGAAAACAGGGCCGGACACCCGGCCAATAATAGGAACTGCTTGTTTCAATTCAACCACTAGGAGCGACTTGTTCGGCTAATCGGGTGACGGTGTCTTGCCGGAAGTCACCACCATGCACGGCCTGGATCAGTGTACCATCTTGGGATTGTGGACAAGCGAAACACACATCGGCAGGTATCCCTGTATGCTACCCTACCCAAAAGAACAGCTGCCTCTTGGCGGCACGCTTTGCCATCCACTGCACTCCTGAGCATGGAAATGGACCGAACATCACTAGGATTGATTTGACCGCGTTGTGCCGGTCATGCCTGAACCGGCGGGTTCAGGATCAGGGAACGTGGCCGTCCGAGACGACGGCTTGGACAGAACGCGTCTTTGTCACAGTTCGCAGTCCAACCCTGCAATACCATCGCATGCACGATTGGGCCACCCGGTGAAACCGATGCACAAGACGGCACCACCACGCACCCGACGGCCTCAATCCTCCCGATTAGAAGCGGATGTTCAGTGCGACCCCGCCGCCAAAGTCGGCATTGCCGCTGCCCGCCGTCGCATAAAAGGCATCCCCCGCCAGCATCGTCGCGTCCGTGCCACCCAGGGGCATCGCACCGCCCACACCCAAACGGACCCAGGTCGGCTTCACCTTCGCCGTGAGCTTAGTGCCGGCCGCCATCACGTCAAACTCGGGCGAGAACTCATGCTCCACGTCCAGCGATGCATACAGCCGGGTATCGGCATCCGCCGGCCCCAACTCGGCCAGCACGCCCACACGAGCCTGAACGCTCTGTCCGTCATCCGGGGCAACCGTGCCCGCACCCGGCAACGCCGCCGGTTCCACAAAGGCATCCATGTCCACCGACGACCACGACAGACCCCCACGCGGGGTCACGGTCATGTTCGCCCAGCGCATCGGCTGACCCACTTCTACTCCAACCGCCAGACCCGTGCCGCCGCCAGAGGTAATCAAGCCGTTGCTGTTGGACCTCACCTCAATGTCCGAGAACCGGGTGTAGGCCAACTGGCTGTCCACATACAGGCCACGGTCATCCGTCCAGGTGGCCGACACGCCCAGACCCACGCCGGTCGCCTCCACGGTGCCGCCCATCTTGACGGTAGCCTTGCTCTGCCGATAATGGGCACTCACCCCCAGCACCAGATCGTCATTGCTCGGCAGGTCCAGACCGGCCTCAAAAGCTGTCCGCCTCACATCCCACGACAAAGGCTGAGCCCGGATGCCTGTGGACGTCGTCGCTGTGTCGGCCCGGCGGTCGCCCTCGCGGACCGCCAGACGCACCCAGACGCCCATGTCGGAATGCGGGGCCGCCACGCGCTCGCCCCGGGTGCTTTCCACCACGACCGCTTCACCGCCCGTCAGGCGGGGTGCTGCCATGCGGACGCTGTAGGGAGACAGTTCCACCAGACCCGCCAGCATCGACGGCAACACCTCATACAGCCGGGCCCGGTCCTGATAAAGGCGCTGTGCCGAGGTGCCCTCCTTGGTCTTGAACTCGTAGCCCCCTGTTATTGTCTTGAGAACAACCGTGTTCACGACCTCATACACGCCCTTCGAATCCCCGCGCATCTTCAGAACCTCGCCTGTGCCGTCTTTTTTCAGAGGATCACCCGAACTGGATCCGACTGTGTACTCGCCCGTGTGGGTCTCAAAGGTCAGCGTCGCCTTCGTGTCGTCGCTGCCCGGATTGAGGATCTGACCGCCCACATGACCCACAAGACCAAACGTGTCCTTTTCCAGAACGATCTTGACATCGCCGACATTGTCGTCCACCTTGATGGCCACCTTGGACTGAGAGCTGGACTGAACCTTGGGTTGAGCACTTAAATGGGCTCGAGGACCGATCACAATCGTGCCCCCGCCGCTGGTCGGCCCTTCAACATGCACTCCGGCGTATTTGGTGGTGCCGCTGGTGTATTCACTGTCTCCCACGACCGTGCCGCGGATCTGGACATCAAATGTGCCCGTGCCGTCATGGCGGACCCGAATGCCCTGTCTCTTGGCCGTAATCGTGCTGCCTTTCACCGCAGTGATCATGATGACTCCCGTGCCGGTGCTTACCCGGTTGGTCGCATAGATGCCTTCGTGTGCGGCCGTGATCGTACCTTTGTGAGTCACCTTGACCGTACCCGCGACACTAGCTGTTCGTACTGACACGTTGATGCCTGATTGAAAGTCTGCTCCTTGCCCTTGGGTTATGATGGAGCTGCTCGCTCCGGTCTCAACCTCAACGCTGCCTGTACCTTCGCTGTAAACAAACACCCCGCGCGAGGAGGCATCAATCTTGCCGTTGTGGGTGATCTTGATGTCACCAACTCCGTCCGTTTCTGCGAAAATCCCGTCATATTCGGCATCAATCTTGCCGTTGTGAGTGATCGTAATGGTCCCGTTGCGACCGGCTTTTTTACTGACTTTCGCGTAGATGCCAATGCCCAAATTGTTCGGATCAGTCGTACCATCACCCCTAGGAATATTATCGGCGTCAATCACGCTGTCGGCTCCCGTCGTGACCGTTATGCTGTCACCCTCTTCGTTGTACAACGAGAACCCTTCTTTATCAGCATAAATTTTGCCGTTATGTACGACCGTAATGTCGCCTCTGCCGTTCGGCTTTTTAGTGAGTGCGACACCATGCTGACTGCCTTTAACCGTGCTGTCCACTGAAGTCTTGAATGTGATGTCACCCGCTCCATATTGCGCAAGCCAAACTCCGGTCTTGGTTGCGTCTATGGTACCGGCCTGAAGATCAACCTCCATAGTGCCGGTCTTTCCTTGTATGAGATACACCATAATGCCGTGCTCGCTTGAGTAGACCGAGCCACGGCTCACGACAGCAACGTTGACATCATTATCAGGCTTAATATAGAGAGCACCCTCACCACTTGCTACTCCGGTTGCACGCGAGCTCGCACTCGTGCCGATCTGAGCTCCGGTATCGAGGGTCAATGTCAACCCCTGTGTCAGGCCAGTGCACTTGACCTGAGCCGCGACGATGGTGGTGATCGTTACAGTCGGCGGGGTTCCGGCACCAGCGGGCGTGTTTGTACACGTCCCTTGGGCCGAGGCCGGGATGGGAAGGGACATGAGTGTGGCCAGCCCCACACACAGCATCCCAATTGCCGAGAACTTGAAAGCCGATCCGCTGTGGGGCCGGGCGGCAATGTCATCTACCCCCCCCCTCGCGTTGACGGACCGGTGCCGGCTGCTGCCGGCACCTGTCCCTAATGGAAAGTCGTTTCATCATGATTCTAAACTCCTGTATGCTAAGTTGGGCACTAATTAACCTTTTCACACGCCGTTTGCAACATGTTTTTGCCATGGCATGAAGTTAGATTGAACGAGTGGGTTGAGTCTGTCAAGCTGGCAGCGGTAATCACCCTGTCCAACGATCAGAATACTAATCTTCATTGTCGTGTTTGATGTAGGCCGAATAGCTAGTGTTACATGCGTAACAAAGGATTTCGATTCTGTTGCTGTGTAATCGACTGTTTGCAGTCGTTCCAACCTCCTTGATGCTTGGGAACCAATCCCGACCACACCGAAGCCAAACTGATCCGATCATTCGTATGGACACGACGCATGCCGGTCCTGCCAAGTCCTGAAACGCAGGTATCAAATGATTAAAATGAACCACTAGGCAAATAGAAGCTTGGCGGGTAAAGAGACCGAGATTTTTTCTTGTAGAGACCAGCTTGCCGCTTTCAGTCGTTCCTTGGTCTCGGTCAAACGGCTGGAATTTTCATTCGACAGAATCATTGGGATCACAATGGCCGCTATGGTCTGATCAGCCGCAACTTGACGGACAGGAGCGGCAATCTCAATAATCGAATTATGCTTGGGGTTGGGCGCTTGAACAGCAGAGTGTTGCCGGCAGTTCTCAACCAATTCCACAAAGGCCTCAATCGCTTCTGCAGGGCGCCCCCTACTAATTTCCTCGACCTTGTAGCGCCGAATTGATTCGTCGTCCACCGATGTCAAAAAGCAAGCACCTGCTGCCGTTCCGAACAGGCCGTGCTGATATCCAACCTGGGCGCTTAGGCCATAACTGTTGGCGGCCTCGGCGGTTGCAATTGTAAGCAGACAGTCATTTTGCTGAATGGACAGGTGGTTCGATAATGATGTCTCGTCGCTCAAGCGTTCAAGATAAGGACCTGCAAGCTCGGCAAGTTTGCCACTGTCGGATCTAGCAGCTCCAATGTGCGCCAACTTGTCTGTAAGCGAGTAGATCTCGCCGTCGATCCGCTGGATATATCCACGCTCCTCAAGAACGATCATCATCCGAAAAATCTCGTTTTTCGATCGGTCAATTCCTGCCGCCAATTGTGAAAGAGTAGGAGCCCCATTGGTGACCGACAGAAATTCGAGTATGTCCAACCCCTTTTCCAAGGCAGGGGCGGAATACTTTTGCAGTTTGGTGTCCCTTCTAACCACTTTGAAATACTGCTCCTTATTGTGAGCTGCGTGGAGGCAAATTGCCCCCACACAACTTGGCTCGTATCAACCAGAGAGGAAAGGATACGTGCCTGCGTGGCTTATTTCAAGCCGCTGCGGACAAGAATCGCGTCTGCGTTTTCAGCAGTCACTGCCTCTGTGCCCATGACAACAAACTTCTCGACCTCTTGACCTCCGAGATACTTGAGAGCCTGCCTTAGACCTTCTGCACCCGGCGTTGGATAAAGAAAAGTCGCAGTGAGTTCGCCATTCGCGACCCAAGTTACACCTTCACCCGGAAGCGCATCGACACCGATAAAGATGATATCCTTTTCACGGCCAGCATCTTTCGCGGCAAGATAGGCACCATACGCCATCGGATCATTATGTCCGTAGACCATGGTGATGTCCTCGTGTGTGCGAAGAGCCGTTGCCATGATGTCGTAAGCCCGATCCTGCTTCCAGTCTCCAGATTGCTGATCCAAGAGGAAGGTCACGCCAGCCTCATTTTCAAAAGCCTCGTGAAAACCATTCGATCGGTCATGAGCTGGCTGCGTCCCAAGACCACCCCAGATCTCGACTACCGTACCTTTTGCGTTTCCAGCGCCTCCGAGTTTCTCTACAGCGAACTTGCCTGCCGCTTGGCCGATCAGAACATTGTCGCCGCCAACCCATTGAACGAACTTGTCAGTGTCGACGTTACGGTCAAGGACAAAGACCGGAATGCCAGCCTCGGTCGCTTGCTCAACAACACCCGTTAAGCCTGCTGATTCCTTCGGCGAGATCAGAATCGCGTCGACTTCTTGACGGATGAAGTTTTCGACATCCGCCACCTGCTTTTCAGTACGGTCATTGGCATCAGCGATTAGCAACTCAACATTCTTATGCAACGCCGCTTCCGCGCGCAGGTCTTTGTTGAACTGCACACGCCACGGTTCAACCGTCGTTACCTGCGAAAAGCCGATGACGTAGGTGTCATCTGCCCAGGTTGCGCTTGTCGTGACACTCATCGCGACAACCATTGCACCAAATCCAAGGACAAGTGCCTTGCAAAAATCTCTTCTTTTCATACTATACCTCCATTCATGATGCAGCGTTTACGCTGCGGTTTGAACGCTCTGGCCCCTTCCTTGATGTTGCGGGGTCAGAGCTCTTTCCACCGGTCCAGGCCATGCCTGACCCAAGCGAAAATTCCATCCATCCGTCCTTCTTGCAAAAGAACAGCGGCGATGATGATCGTGCCTTTCAGGATTAACTGTGTGTTGCTGTCGATGTTGTTGAGTTGAAGGATGTTGCTGAGGAACCCGAAGATCAGGACCCCAACAAAAGTTCCCATTACGGCGCCGCGCCCGCCCATCAGACTGGTACCGCCGATAACGACAGCCGCAATGGCATCAAGTTCAAGCCCGATGCCCGCATCAGGTTTACCTTGACGAAACTGTGCAACGTAAAACACGCCGCCGAGTGCTGACAATCCACCGGCAATTGCGTAGGTGACAATCTTGTTGCGCGCTACATTGATACCGGCCAAACGCGCCGCCTCCTCGTTTCCGCCAATCGCCAGCAAATAGCTTCCGTAGGTCGTCAATCTGGTCAGCAAAAAGAAGATCGCCAAAACAATCAGGAATATCAGCCCGGGTACCGGCAGGACACCCCAGACGAGGCTTCGAAGAACTTCAAAAGTCTCCGTCGCATTGCTGCCAGTGTACACGGGGTAGACAGCAGTGTCCTGACCCGCGATGACCCGGGCGAGGCCAAGAGCTCCGACCATCATGGCTAAAGTCACAATGAATGGCTGCAGACGTCCGTGCACGATAAGCAGTCCGTTTAGCGTCCCAATGACCGCGCCAACACAGGGGACAGCGACAAGAACGGCCAAAACACCAAACTTGCTTGAGACCTGAGCAGACAACCATACCATGACGCCAACTGAAAATGCGGCGGCCATGACGACAGGAATCCATGTGGAAGCACTGGATATGGCGGACGATTTTTGCCCCTTGCCCAACTCCTTCTGGAGAAATAGCAGCAATGCGGCAATGCACATGAACAGAACCGCGCCGGTCGCAGGGACACTGAAATAGCTTGCCGCCGTCCAACCTTCCTGCGTCAGAAGCATTGCGCAGATCACCGTGCCAAGTGCCAAAGTCGATCCAACGGACAAATCGATTCCCGCAATGAAAATGACAAGCGTCATGCCGACGGCGACAATTCCAGTTACGGATACTTGACGCAGAACGTCCGTCAAGTTGCCAATTGAAAGGAAGATGTTGTTTCCCTTGGACGACAAAGGAGAAGTCAGTGCACCAAAGACAATCAGAACGAGCAGACCCCAGTATAGCTTGGTCTTATTCAAGATCACGCCGATTATGCGCATGGCATCTATTGATGATGCCCTATGCAATTGTGAATTGAAAACGCTCATTTTGTCTTTGTTTCATTTCAGGCGAATTGCATCGCGAGTTCCTTGATTGAATCAACGGACATTTCGGCCCTATTGAGAGTTCCCGTGATTCGACCTTCACAAAGCACGATCATCCGATCACAAACTGCCAGGAACTCCGATATCTCCGAACTTGCAAACAAGACGGACATCCCCTGCTCAGCCAATTCTCCAATCAGGTCATAAATTTCGTCCTTGGCGCCCACATCGATGCCTCTGGTCGGCTCGTCGAGCAGCAAGATCCTTGGCTTGGTGGCCAGCCACTTGCCCAGCACAACTTTCTGCTGGTTGCCGCCACTCAATCGTCTGACAATGTGTTCCGGACCACGGGCGACAATCCGCAACGTGTCAATCGCATTTAGTGACTCGTGCTTTTGCAATGCTGTCGGATTAAGTCCGAAACGCGATCGTGTAGGCAACAACGGCAACACGACATTGTCGCTAATGGATCGATCAAGGAGCAGACCATTCCCTTTACGGTCCTCGGTAATCAGTGCAAGCCCCAACTCAACTCCATCAGCCGGACTTCTGAGTCGGACCTTCTCTCCATTGATTTCGATATCACCCTTGTAAGCGCCACCGCGTGCGCCGAACAATGTTTCGAGAAGCTCTGTGCGCCCAGCACCCAAAAGACCACCAACGCCAAGAATTTCACCCTTTTTCACCTCAAACGAAATATCCTGCAGAACGTTTCGGTGCTCAGAACTAACCGACAGATTGTCCACGCGCATGGTCACAACTTCGGAGGGCTCGGATTTTCGGACAAGAGGTTTGATTTCAACCGGTCTGCCGACCATCATCTGAATCAGCTCGCTCGAGTTGGTTTCCGACACAAGGCGTGTTCCGATCTGGTCGCCGTCACGCAAAACGGTCACGCGGTCCGAAATTTCAAAGACCTCATCCATCCGGTGTGAAATATAGACAATAGCAACACCTTGAAGAGCGAGATCGCGAATGACTTCCATGAGGATGTCGGTCTCGGTCTGCGACAGAGCCGAGGTTGGCTCGTCCATAATCAACAGTCGCGCTTCTCCCAAAAGGGCACGGGCAATCTCGACAAGCTGCTGTTCGCCCATGCGAAGGTTTTTGACCGGTGTATCCACATTCAATTTGAAACCAAAACGCGCTAACGCCTCACGCGCTGTCTTTCGCAAGGCGAAACGATCAATATAAATGCCAAATTTTTTCGGTTCGTGTCCAAGCAGAACATTCTCGGCCACTGTCATCTCGGGGATCAGGCTCAATTCCTGGTGCATGATGACGATACCGCGTTCCTCCGCTTCGCGCGGTGATCCAAAGGATACTTCCTCGCCGTCAGTAAACATCGCACCGGAAGTGGCTTTTTGCACGCCGCTGATAATCTTGACGAGTGTGCTTTTTCCAGTGCCATTCTCTCCCATCAGGGTGTGAATTTCGCCGCCAAGGAAATCGAGATGCACGTCGCGCAAAACCGATACGCCGGAAAAAGACATGCCAATCCCACGCAGATTGAGCGCGACAGAAGCCATTGATTCTCCCGGTCTTGTCTTCTCCTGTCGATCAACTGCAAGCATGCCTTCTCCCAAAGACGATTCCTGATTGAAGTTTTATATAAGAAACGCTCTGCATATGTAAACTTTTGGTTTTATACGTGAAATGTTCTGTATATGCAAATCTTTTTTTGACGAACATGACATAGCTTTCCTGTTTGCACCGAAATTCATCCAGAAGGGAATGTTGGATGGAGATTTGGTTCTTGCGGCGGGAAGTACAGGATCATGAAGTTGCTCTGGTATCGCCGGTTCTGACGTCATGCGAAGCTGACGAGAGCATAGGCCACATGGCCATATCCAAGCTTGCAGTGGGTTTCCGCGACGCCTTGGCGCGTGTTCCAGACGGAACTTCATTCGTCGAATTGGCCATGAATCCCGCTAGGGAAGGGATTTCACCAGATTTTGATCTGGACTCTGCCTGGAACCATTTTGTCGATCAGGGTGCCCAGATGGGTCAAGACCCCATGTTGCATCGGAGTTCGGTGTCGCCATGGCGTAAAAAGTGATGCTCGGGAGCCGCGAAATGGCTCATGCAGTTCAGGGTCAAGGTGGCCAGGTCGGCGAGCAGCGTATCGAAACTGTACATGGGAAGGCCCTCCGGTGTCAATCGGGTGGCGGTCCTGGCTTGGGCCCGGTCAGAGGGTTGGGGCGGGTCGACCGGGTTGGGGCAGGAACTCGACTCGGCGTGTGGGCGGCATCCTCGAACAGCAACAGGGCCAGGTGCCGGTACAGATGCCATGCGACATACCAGGCGAGTACGCACTGTAAATAAAATTGGACTTGATCCAGACCACACAGGAGACTTCTCCTCTGGTTGAAATCCTGATCTTGAATGATCACTTCTGAGCGGATCAAACAACTTTGTACCATGCCCTTATCGGCGTCAGTGAATTGGAAAGACAATTGGACAAAATCGGGGTTCTGATCTGTGGCCACGGCTCCCGGTCGGATGAAGCCGTCAAGGAGTTCTCCAGCGCGGCCAGACAAATAGCACAGTACTTGCCTGACGACTGGGTCCTGGAATATGGCTATCTGGAATTCGCCAACCCCGTTATTCGGGATGGTCTGGATTCGCTGAGGACACAAGGTTGCACGAAAATTCTCGCCGTCCCAGGGATGCTGTTTGCCGCGATGCATGTGAAGAATGATATTCCTTCGGTTCTCAACAGCTATGCAAGAAAGCACTCCATGCCCATCCTGTTCGGCAAGGAGTTGGGTGTTGATCCCAGGCTCCTTGAGGCTTCCGCAGATCGCATCAATTCCGTCTTGGCAACACCTCAACCCGATCTTGATCCAGTGCCTTTGGCGGAAACCTGTCTCGTTGTAATTGGGAGAGGGGCTTCAGACCCTGATGCAAACTCGAATGTCTCGAAGGTTGCCCGCTTGTTGTGGGAGGGCATGGGGTTCGGATGGTGCGAAGTGGGATATTCAGGAGTTACCTTTCCTCTGGTAGAGCCTGGTCTGGAACACGCAGCCAAACTGGGATACAAGCGAGTTGTTGTGTTCCCATACTTCTTGTTTGGCGGGATTTTGATCGACCGTATCTATGGCTTCACGGACCTTGTTGCCCAACGCCATCCACACATCCAGTTCATCAAGGCACCATACCTGAACGATCATCCGAAAGTCTTGGAACTCTTTGCACAAAGGGCTCAGGAAACAATAACGGGCGATACGGCAATGAATTGCTCCATGTGCAAGTATCGAACGAAGGTCATCGGTTTCGAGGATGAGGTCGGAATGGTTCAGGAAAGTCATCACCACCATGTAGAAGGTCAAGGAGCTTCGGCACCAGGGTCCAATGTCGCAAGCTGCAGCTTGTGTGATGATTTCTGTACCGGTGCCTGTAGACTTAATCATCACGAAAACCATCATCAACATGATCACGACCACTCTCATCATCACCACCATTACCCGCACAGCGATCATCCACTGGGTCCGGAAAGTGTTCGAAAGTTCCTGAAAGGGCAGAATTGAACTACGAAAAAGATCCCCAAAAGATCTATGAACAGAGTTTTTCAATAATCCGGAACGAAGTTGATCTGTCCTGTTTCCCCGCGGGGATGCAAGACATCATCATCAGAATTGTCCACGCCTGTGGCATGACTGATATCACAAGGGATATCAGGTATTCGGATACTCTTTTGGAAACTGGATTGGCCGCCTACAGTTCCGGTGCCGGAATATACTGTGATACCCGCATGACCTCAAACGGGATAATTCAGTCACTTCTTCCTGCAAACACCGAAGTTGTCGTTTCAGTTGACACCCCCGAGGTCCAGAGACTTGCAGAAAGCAATGAAACGACGAGGTCTGCAGCTTCGGTTGATCACTGGCATCCCCATTATGATGGAGGCATTGTCGTCATAGGCAATGCTCCGACAGCCCTTTTTCGCTTGTTGGAACTCGTCGCCAAGCGTAGAGAACGACCTAGCCTTGTCATCGCCACTCCAGTCGGTTTTGTCGGAGCAGCTGAAAGCAAGCAGGAACTGACGAACAACGACCTAGGGCTTGATTACATCACTGTGTTGGGCAGGCGAGGAGGCTCTGCAATAGCCGCATCCATTGTCAATGCCCTCAGTGTTGTTTATCGGCAAAGACTTGAATTGAACTGAACCGATTGCAGTTCAAATGCATGGAAACTCCCTGGTTGCATGTCATTGGAATTGGCGAAACTGGTCTCGATGGCTTGAACCCCGAAGCCTTGAAAGTGCTGTCAGAGGCCGAGATTATAATTGGAGGAACCCGGCACCACAAATCGTCACTCGCCTTCAAGGGGAAGAAGATTCAGTGGCCTTCACCCTTTACGACCATGATCGAAGAAATCGGGCAATACCGTTCTCGAACAACCGCCGTATTGGTCACAGGCGATCCTCTTTGGTACTCCGCCGGGTCAAAACTGGCAAGGGAATGGCCCTCCGAGGAAATACGGTTCTATCCGCAGATTTCGGCCTTTCAACTTTCATGTGCCCGCATGCAATGGAGTGTTCCGGACGTTGAAAAGCTTACCATACACGGTCGCCCCCCTGGCCAGATCATACCTTTTCTTGCACCAGGCAATCGATTGGTCATTTTAACATCAGATCAAACCTCGCCGAGCATCGTGGCACATATCCTGATCCAACAAGGTTATGGTGAAAGTGGGTTGACCGTGCTAGGTGAACTGGGCGGACCCAACGAAATTGCCATCCACGGACGGGCCGACTCCTGGAAATCCGTAGAGGCCGAGAACGATATTCCAAACTTTCATACTCTGTGCGTTCACTGCAAGCCCCAGGCCGGCGTTTCGATACTACCAGCCGGTCCAGGCCTACCCGATAATGCATTTGCGACAGACGGCAATTTTACAAAGAGCGAAGTCAGAGCCGTGACTGTTGCCGCCCTGGCCCCCTTTCGCAATAAAGTGCTCTGGGATTTGGGATGCGGCCATGGCACGGTTGGAATCGAGTGGCTCCGGCTATCGTTTGAAGGTGAAGTCTACGCCACAGAACAAAACCAAGGCCGTTGCCAAATGGCTTCACTGAACGCGGAAAGGTTGGGAGTGCCAAAATTCAGGGTATTTGAAGGATTGAATCAGGATCTTGTTGATCAATTCCCTGACCCGAATGCCATTTTCATTGGCGGAGGACTGGATGAACAGCTAGTCTCCTCGTGCATCGCTCGCCTAAAACCCTACGGTCGGCTTGTTGTCAACTCGGCAACACTGGAATCCGAGGCTCTACTCGTCAACCTGCAAAAGCAATACGGCGGCGAACTCATTAAAATCGCCATTGCCAGAATCAAACCCATCGGATCATTCTCAACGTGGGACCAGCATATTCCTGTCACCCAGTGGAGATATGAACGGTGACCGGTACACTTTTAGGCGTTGGGGTTGGCCCAGGTGATCCTGAACTAATCACCCTGAAAGCCCACCGTATCATCTCACAGGCCAAGATCATCGCTTATCCTTCAACAGAAACCGGAGAAAGCTTTGCCCGAGAAATTGCGGCGAAATTGCTGCCTGATGACGTCACAGAGATACCAATCAAGATTCCAATGGTTGCCGCCCGCTATCCAAGCCAAGCCGTTTACAACAAAGCCCATGAGGTCATTGACCGTCACTTGCTGGCTGACCGGGATGTGGTTGTCATCTGTCAGGGTGATCCCTTCTTCTTCGGCTCCTTCATGTATCTCTTTGCCAAATTTGTCGGCAAGGTGCCGATTGAGATTGTTCCCGGCATCACGTCTCTTACTGCCTGTTCAGCGGCATCTCTCCGACCGCTATGTGCCCGTCTGGATACGGTCACAGTCATTCCGGGAGGACTTGACGATCATCAGCTGGAAGCGGCACTGCTGGGCACCGGGGCCTTTGCAATCATGAAAGTTGGTCGGCATCTCAGCCGTCTCAGGTCAGTTCTGAACAAATTGTTCCTCGCCGACCGATCCATTTACATCAGCCATGCCACATTGCCCAACCAAGTCGTTCTTCCCTTGGCTGAGGCACCGGACACGGCCCCTTACTTTTCCATGATATTGATTCCAAGTGAAGACGAGCATGTCGCCTATTAAGCCGGTTGTGTTCTGTTTCACGGCAAGGGGAACTGCGATTGGGAATCAGATCGCCTCACATTTTGGCGGACATGTCCTGACCCAGAGAAGTTCACAAACTCAAAAGATTGGCGACCAGCTGCAAAGTGCATTTTTGGGCAAGGTTCCTATTGTTGGGGTCTGCGCAACGGGAATTCTCATTCGAATTCTGGCTCCCCTCATCGCTGACAAATCAAGTGAACCTCCTGTTGTTTGCGTTTCGGATGATGGCCGTTTTGTTATCCCCTTGCTCGGTGGCCATAATGGTGCCAACAGGCTCGCAGAAAAAATCAGCCATTTGCTTGATGCCCGTGCCGTATTGACAACTGGCAGCCATGCAGCCTTTGGGCTGTCACTGGTTGAACCGCCAGACAATTGGTCCCTGAGCAATCCTGAGGATGCCAAGCCCGTCGTCTCGGCAATCATGAATGATCACAGGGTTGAAGTTGTGGGTCAGGCCGGATGGCTAGAGCCCCTTCATGACCTTCCAAATGTGGTGTTTACCTCCCTCACCGATCATGCCGACAGGATAGAAATAGCCGCTGCGGGAACACCCCCTCTAACCTATTACCGCAAGCAATTTGCCTTGGGTGTTGGATGTGTGAGAAACTGCCCAACCGACGAGTTGCTCAAACTCGTTGAGTCCAAACTGGCCGAGATGGACCTATCGCCGGGGAATATCGAAGGCATCTATTCCGTTGACATCAAATGCGATGAACCCGCAATCCACGAGGTGGCTAAAATTTTTGATCTGCCGGTCCGGTTTTACTCGCCAACGGTTTTGGAGGAACAGTTCCCAAGGCTACAGCACCCCTCAGAAGTGGTTTACAAGGAGATAGGATGTCATGGGGTCAGTGAGGCTGCCTGCCTGACACGAGCCGGTCAAGACGGTGAGTTTATTCTACCTAAATGCAAATCGCCGAATGCGACCGTAGCCCTGGCTAAAATCGGCGTCGAAAATACATCCATCGGAACGCCCAGAGGCCTTCTTTCAGTTGTAGGAATCGGGCCAGGAGCAACTGCAATGCGTTCGCCTGAAGTAACAATGGCAATCGTCAAGGCTGACGAACTGGTTGGATACAAAGGCTATCTCAAGCAACTTGAGCCTATTCCCTCAACCACTGCCGTGGTGCCGTTTGAACTGGGCCAAGAGGAACAAAGATGCCGCTATGCCTTGGAAGCTGCTGGCACAGGAAAGCGAGTTGCCCTGGTGTGTTCGGGCGATAGCAGTATTTATGCGATGAACTCGCTCGTCATGGAGTTGCTGGATATGCCGGAAGAACAGGGTGGCGTTTCCGACCGGGCCAAAAAGGCTGAATTGAGATTCTTGCCTGGAATCTCGGCTTTTCAAGCGGCTTCGGCTAAGGCTGGCAGCTTGATCGGACACGACTTTTGCGCCATTTCGCTTTCCAACCTGTTGACGGACGATGCAACCATTCTGAGGCGGGTTCAAAGTGCGGCCGAAGGTGATTTCGTCATTTCCTTTTACAACCCAGCATCCAAAAGGCGGAAGCATCTATTCGAAGAAGCCATCAACTTGATTCGGCTTTATAGATGCGCTCATACCCCCGTCCTTGTAGCCAAATCCGTCACACGACCAGATGATGAACTTATGACCATAAAAAAACTCCGGGACGTTGGTGTTGATGACGTTGACATGTTCACCATCGTGATCATAGGAAACAGTCAGAGCAAGATCTTCTGGAGCGGTTCAACGCTTAACGGAATCAATGGCTTCTGGGCTTATTCCCCCCGGGGATATGATCAAAAAAGGAACAAATCCATAACGCTCAAGGAAAATTTGGGATGACGGTGCATTTTATCGGTGCGGGCCCCGGCGATCCGGATCTGATTACAGTCAAGGGACAACGTCTTATTGCCTCCTGCCCCGTATGCATTTACGCCGGGTCTCTGGTACCCGAGGAAGTCATTGCCGGCTCACCCCGTGATGCTCTGGTCGTCGATTCGGCGCCGTTGACCCTTGACGAGATCATGGAACTCATTGTTGAAGCCCATGCGAAAGGGAAGGATATTGCCCGGGTTCACTCTGGAGACCCGTCACTTTATGGAGCCATCGCCGAACAAATCGTGCGTCTGAAGCAGGCAAGCATTGAGTACGAAATTGTGCCCGGAGTACCAGCCTTTGCCGCTGCAGCGGCCGCAATCGGACAAGAATTGACTGTCCCGACCCTTGCCCAGACGGTCATTGTCACCCGAACGGCAATGAAGGCAACGGAAATGCCTGAGAGCGAGGATTTGGCAATCCTGGGAACGTCCCGAGCCACTTTGGCCATCCACCTTTCGGTTCGCAACTCGCTGGCGATCCAGCGCAAGCTTATACCGCATTACGGGGAGACGTGTCCTGTGGTCATTGCCTATCGTGTTGGATGGCCCGACCAGCTGATCATTCGGACAAACCTGTTGCACATGAGGGACAAAATCAGGGGCGCCAAACTGACCCGCACAGCACTGATACTTGTCGGGCCGGCACTTGAGCCGGAGTTTGTGAAGGAAAGTGCCCTTTACGACGACTCTCATCAGCACATACTTCGACACAACAGGGGCAAAGGAAAATCTTAGGTCGGCCGGCGTTGGCAGATCGTGTGACAGTATGATCCGCATACATTGTCAATTGCCAAGCCCGCTTCCGGCAGCCTGTTTCCGAATGCATCCTGGACGGCGAAGAGCCTGTTTGCCGAAGTGTCAGATTTCATGCGTGAGTAGTGGAACTCGTGCCCAGCGAAAAGATTTCCTTCAAACGGAGTGCCTTTGCGCCCTTTAAGCAACCGGTATCCCAGGTGAAGCTTCGCTGACTGCATCGAGGTTGTGTGCGGCAGCAAGCCCAGCATTTCGTGTTGCTGTCCTTCGGCATCCTCAATCGCCCGGCCCAGGACCATGAAGCCTCCACACTCGCCATAAATCAGTGCTCCCCTTGATTGGGCCGAGATCATTTTGCTCCTGAATTCGTTATTGCCGGCCATCTGTTTCAGGTATATTTCCGGATATCCGCCGGGCAGGAACACCGCATCGACATCATCCGCCGGTCCTTCGTCAGAAAGAGGGGAAAACGGCTTGATTGAAGCTCCGGCGGCATGCCACATGTCAAGAACGTGTCTGTAAGTAAAACAGAACGCCTGATCGCAAGCCAACCCTATAGTCTGACCCAAGGGGTCAGCATACGAGTCTTGCCGTGATGGTCGTGAGCAGCTCAAGGTTTGGGTTGCGTGCAAAATACAGTCAATATCGACCGTTTTTTCCATTTGGTCAGCGACAGCATCGACAAGCGCCTCCATACTTGAATTCTCGCTCGGCAAAATCAGGCCAAGATGCCTTGACGGAATGACAAGCTCCTTCCTCTTGGGCAGCCATCCAAACACCTTGATACCGTGTTCTTCGAGGGAATGCTTCGCTCCAGCCAAATGCCGTTCAGATCCAATTCCGTTCAGGATGACGCCGGCCAGCACTGTATTCGGACGAGCCTGTCGTAGACCCAAAGGAGCCAAAGACACGGATTGTGCCTGTTTTGCGGCATTGACTATCATGACGACCGGGAGTTCAAGAATTTCGGCCAAGTCCGCAACATTGCCGTACCCCTCCCTTCCAGCTCCGTCCAGTATCCCCATCGCCCCTTCAACGATCAAATGGCAACCGGCAAGGATTTCGCTTGCCTGAACTCTCTTGGCAATAATCTGTCCGATCATGTCACGACTCATGGCCCAACAATCAAGGTTTACCGCTGGTTCACCGCTGGCAAACTCGTGAAACATCGGATCAATGTAATCAGGTCCTGACTTGGCCGGCAAAACCGGCAAGTTTCTCCGGGTCAGGCTTCGCAGCAGTCCGAGCGTGACAAGGGTCTTGCCCGAGCCAGATGTTGGGGCGGCGAGTATGAGGCCTTTAATTGGCGGGTCGTATATTTGTCTTGTCACTTGTTTGGAATCCTCACGATGGAATTTTAGGATTTGAAACTGAAAATCCCATGCCAATCAGGAAGTCGCCGAAGTGCATTGGGAGGATTGCATCAACCAGCGTAACATAAAAAACATCCGAACTGCTGCAAGAATGCGACACACTTGCAGAAAATGAATCCAGTCGGCAAGAAAGTGTTGAAAATCCCGAGGGCAACTGACCTTTTGAACTGCCCTCGAGCGGGTCGGTACTCAGACTTACGACAATTGAAGTTCTGACTGTTGGACTGGCAGTCCTCGCAGCCGTTCCCTACCCCCCCCCTTCATCGACCCAAGGCACCAGCGACGACGGGACCGGATGGCAGTCCACCTAAAGTAACCAAGACCGGTCAACTGACCACAGCACGATTCTTGGGTCTCGTAACTCGCCCTATAAGGTCAAGTATCAAGACGCTATGGCGCTGGGGTCGGGATCATGGAGCACTGTATAGAGATGAAGCGCTTGTTATGCGTCACACACTCAACGCATATCACTCCGTGTCAGAACAATGCTCAATTTGTCAAAGCATCATTAAGTCCCCTTTAATCCGAATCATCCATAGCATCCAGTTTGGCAGTCGTTGTGACAGAATCACTTCTGAGAATCTTCGGCTGAGACTTGAGCAGTGAAATGACCGCCGGATTGATTGTCCTGTGCAGGTGTACATTCCAGCCAACACAGACTATTGAAGGGGCTTTCATGCCAAACGAACGAACATCTTCTACCACCTTGCCAAGAGTCGTCTCAAGAATTCTTTGCCCTTCAAGAGTGGCATTGGAAACGACTGCCACAGGTTCGTTGGGTCGACGACCATTGGCCAAAAGATGGCCTGCGATCTGATCCAGGTTCTTCATCGCCATGTAAATGACAAGTACCTGTGTCCCTTGGGCGAACAACTTCCAGTCGACCGCCTGAGGAGCGTCCCCGGACTGATCATGACCCGTCAGGAAAGTAACGCTCTGATTCGTTTCTCGGAAAGTCAGTGGAATGCCTGCATAGGCCAATCCGCCAATTCCGGCTGTGATCCCCGGAGTAACACGAATCGGCACACCGGCCTCGGCCAGGGCCATTGACTCATCCCCTCCCCTTGCGAAGACAAATGGATCACCACCTTTTAGTCGGACGATTCTCAATCCCTGCCGGGACAGCTCAATCAACTTGAGCGAAATATCCTGTTGCGTCGATGACGGTTTTCCCCCTCGCTTGCCGGCATAGATCTTCTGGGCACTCGGTTGGCATAAATCCAGTATGCGGTCATTCACCAAGGCATCATACACGATCACTTCCGCCTCTTTGATGGCATACAGGCCGTGAATCGTTAACAGCCCAAGGTCACCCGGTCCCGCACCAACCATCCAGACCAAACCCTCAGGAAAGTCCGGAGCTTCCTGCCCTGTCACTGAATAAAAGCGATCAAAAAACGTCATGAGTGAATTCGAACGAACATCTTATGCGGATTACTGGCTTGGGTTAATGAGTCGACTACAATGCGGCTAGAATTTGATCCATCTGATAAAGGAGCATATTGGTTCACCTGCCTGATTTTGAAACGCAAAATCGGCCTGAACATTTCAAACCGGCATTTGAATGCGTAAATCATGCCTCGAGACTCGCTGAATATCTTCAAATCGGACCCGCCTTTCTGCCTCAAGAAACAATAAACAGCTATAATGGATAATCAGCCGATCCGGCAAATCCAACTGCAGGACCAAAAGCGAACTGTCGATGATATCCTTCTCCTTGCACGAAAATGTCTCCATCTAAACTCAGAACTGGCTTTACTACGGGTGCGTGTGCCACGGCCACCAGCGCCGCCGCATTCGGTGCCCTTATGACAGGGCAATGGACGAATTCAGTTTCAATACAGCTCCCACGGGGTGGTCAGGCCACTTTCGCCCTGTGTCTAAAAGAGCACGAAAACGATTGGGCAATGGCCGGCACCATCAAGGATGCGGGTGACGACCCGGATGTAACTCATGGGGCCTTGATCCGATCAAAGGTATGGCTTGACGACTCTCGCGATGGCATTCAATTCCTTGGTGGTGAAGGGGTTGGTGTCGTGACCAAACCCGGGCTGCCGATACCAGTAGGTGAGCCCGCGATCAATCCTGTGCCGCGTGAGATGATCACCAATTCGATCCGGAAACTGGCCAATGAACTTCAGGTCCCGTCCAATGTCGTTGTTGAAATCTCAATCCCAGGCGGCCAGGAACTGGCTCGGAAAACCTGGAATCCTCGCCTTGGCATTGAAGGCGGCTTGTCCATTCTTGGAACAACGGGGATCGTCAAGCCCTTTTCCTGCTCAGCTTGGATTGCATCAATCCATATGGGCATTGACGTGGCTCTAGCCAACGGCACCCAGCACGTTTGTGCCTCGACTGGTTCAGTTTCCGAACGAACGGCACAGAAACACCTTGGATTGCCGGATTGGGCCATGCTGGACATGGGTGATTTTGTGGGTGGCACCATAAAGTACCTGAGGCACCATCCCATTCCGAATCTTACGATAGCAGGCGGATTTGGCAAGTTGTCAAAGTTGGCCAACGGCGCGACTGACCTGCACTCCAGGCGCTCGCAGGTGGATTTCGAATTTCTTCATCGCTTGGCCGCACAGAGGCTGAAACAGCCGAACAGCGTTGACGTATCTGCAATTCGGACGGCCAACACGGCAAGTCAGATCGTAGACATTTGTGGTCACGATATCGCGCGAGCCGTTGCGTTCGAAGCTCGGTCACAAGCTCGGAAAATGCTGAAAGGCTCCCCCATCAAAGTCAACGTCATGATTGTTGACCGGCAGGGAGCCGTAATAGCTTTGACTCACAGTGACAGCGATGATCGTTCTATCATGGATCGTTCAGTTTGAACATACTTGTTTTGGCCGGAACCCTCGAAGCCAGAATGCTTTGCAACAAGCTCAGCCAGCTTCCGGAATTGAATGTCATGGCTTCGCTGGCCCTGGGTCCAATCCACTCTGATTATCCCGTGCCCCATCGTGCCGGCGGATTTGGCGGTGTTTCTGGTTTGCTGTCCTATCTTGAGCAAAACTCGATCGACACGCTTATTGATGCAACGCACCCGTTTGCAACCCAGATGAAGCAGAATGCCATGGAAGCGGCCAGAATATCGCGAGTGGAGTTCATTGCTCTGCAACGTGAACTGTGGAGTCCTGCCCCTCAAGACCTCTGGAATTCGTCTCCGACACTCAGCGAAGCCAGCCGACTGGTCCCTAATGATTCGACAGTGTTTGCCGCTCTGGGGAGCAAGAATTTTACCGCTGAACTCCAGACGTTGCGGCACAGTCTGTACTCTTCGAGAGTTTTTTTGAGAACAATGTCACCCCTCTCATTCACACTGCCGCCTAATTGGGAAGCGGTTGAATATCATCCGCCGCTGTCCATCGAATCTGAACTTTCCCTCCTTGAGCGACACAAGATTACCTGCCTGCTTTGTCGGAATTCCGGCGGGCAATCGGGCCGATTCAAGTTGACTGCCGCCGCGATGCTAGGGCTGCAGGTGTATATGGTGACTCCCTCGCAGATTAACTATGACGAACAAGCCGTTACATGTTATTCGACTGTTGACGAATTGCTGAATAATGAAAGGTTTCAGGTTTAACCGGCAGTCATGTTTGCTCACTCCGGATCCTGATTTGCCTGCGACTGCATCACTGCATTCCAAGGCTGGCTTTTGCCTTATGAAGAAGATACCCACCACAATCATCACCGGCTTTTTAGGAGCCGGCAAGACCACATTAATTCGCCATATGCTGGAAAAAGTCAATGGCCCCAGAATTGCCTTGATCATCAATGAGTTTGGAGATTTGGGGATTGACGGCGAAATCCTGAGAAGCTGTGGCCTGGAAAACTGCGACGAGCGGGGGATAGTCGAATTGAACAACGGCTGTATCTGCTGCACTGTGGCAGAGGAGTTTGCGCCCGCCATCGAAGACATACTCAGCCGTTCGCCGCCACCGGACCATATCGTCATTGAAACATCCGGCCTTGCTCTCCCCCAGCCACTGGTACGGGCTTTTAACTGGCCCGAAATCAGGTCTCGGGTTACCGTGGATGGTGTCATCGTTGTCGTGGATGGACCCGCCCTTCAATCCGGCCAGTTCGTTGCCGATCAGGACGCAGTCAAGCGGCAAAGGGAAACGGATCCCAATCTTGACCATGAAACGCCACTGTCTGAACTTTTTGCGGATCAGCTGGCATGTGGAGACCTAATCATTCTAAACAAAACAGACTTGATTGCAGATGCAGAGACCTCGTTACTTGTGCAAAGATTAATTGACTCCACCCGAGATGGCGTTCAGATCCTCAAGTCAAAGATGGGCCAAATTGATCCTGCAATCCTCTTGGGCTTGGGAATCGGAGCCGAAGACGACCTGGAGGTTCGACATGAAATCCATCATCACCATCGGGCGGACGAGGAGATCTCCGATCATGACCATGATGCATTCGAAAGCTGGGTTGTCCACCTTCCTCCCTTCTCAGACGCGAGCAAGTTCAAGTCAGCGATTGGACGTGTTCTACGCAATAACCGTATCCTCCGAGTCAAAGGGTTTGGAGCCATTCAGGGGAAGCCGCGACGTTTGGTCATGCAAGCCGTAGGCTCCAGAGTTGAATGTTATTATGACCAGCATTTTGGGGCCGATGAAGAGTTCGCAACAAGGCTGGTTTTCATTGCGGAAGCCGGCGCCGATCAGGCGGGAATCAACAAACAGCTCCAGATGTTGGCTGCCTGATTGAAATGCATATCCTCGCAACCACTTCCAGCCAGATTGCTGAGGGCATTGATCCGGTTGATCCAGACCAGAAGCCAGCCGACCTGGTTTTTCTTTCGACAGCGGATACGGACCTTTCTGTCTTGTCTCAGGCATCCCGGCATTTCCTCCGAAATGAAGACTTCCTTCGTCTCGGCCAGCTTGCCTGGCTGTCACAGCCGTATTCCGTTGACTTATATCTTGAAAAAACGGCCACTCGGTCGCGGCTGGTCATTTTGCGGGTCCTGGGTGGGCTGTCCTACTGGCAGTACTGTCTTGAACAATTTTCAAGCCGCATGCAGGAAGCTCGGAAGACAGTCATCATTCTGCCGGGCGATGACAAGCCTGACGCGGAACTTCTGGCCCTGTCAAACATCGACAGGCTTCATTGGGAAAATCTTTTCGGGTATCTGGTCGAAGGAGGACTGACAAACGCCCGCAACTTTTTGCACTATGCCCGACACATACTTTACGGTGAACCTTGCCCTCCTCTCCCATCGCCGGAGTTGAAAAATGGGCTCTACCACCCACACGTTTCCATTCCTGATCTCTCTGCCTTAAGATCCCGATGGACTCCCACTGCCCCGATTGCCGCCCTGATTTTTTATCGGGCTCTGCATATCAATGGCAATATCAAGCCGATTGACGCTCTGATCAATACGCTTCAGGCCAAAGGCATCAATCCCCTTCCCGTATATGTGTCATCACTCAAGGATGCTGTGGCGAACGCTTACCTGGACACCGTATTTGTCGAAACAGTTCCGGACATAATTCTCAATTTGACCAGTTTTGCCCTCAGCACCAACACGGGCTCATCCGATTGGGCTCCAACCATACTGGACAAGGTCAACAAACCCGTCTTTCAGGTGTGCCTGGGATCCAACAGCCTGGATTCCTGGCTGGAAAACACTTGGGGCCTCCCACCGAGAGACATTGCGATGTCCGTCTCCTTGCCGGAACTTGATGGCCGTATCTTTACACGCTCCATCGCTTTCAAGGATCAATCACCCATCAACCCAAATACCCAACACTCAATAACGTTCCATGAACCAGTAACCAACAGGGTCGATTTTGTTGCCCAACTGGCCAAGAACTGGATCCGACTCGGCGCAACGCCCCCCGGAAGAAGAAAGGTTGCTCTGATACTGGCCAACTATCCCAACAAGGATGGGCGGATTGCGAACGGGGTTGGACTGGACACGCCCCAGTCAGTTGTCAATATCCTCCATGCGCTGATCACGGCCGGCTACGAAGTTTCAAACCCGCCGAACACATCACGAAAGCTTATGGACCTCATTCTTGCCGGACCCACCAATAACCCCGCCCGCTCCACTTCCGAGATCAAGACGGCTACTCTCGAGGAAGCTCTCTACAAAGCGTTTTGGCGAACTCTTCCCGGCAAGGTCAAGGAGGAAATCGAATCCCGGTGGGGGCCCTGCAATGACGACCCTCTGTTTAGGCACGGTGAATTTATGCTCCCACTGCATCGGTTCGGCAATGTCGCTTTAGGCGTTCAGCCGGCCCGAGGATACAACATTGATCCCAAGGAAACTTACCATAGCCCCGATCTGGTTCCCCCACACAATTATCTGGCCTTCTACTTCTGGTTGAGGCACGTCTTTGCTGCCGATGCCATCATTCATGTTGGCAAGCACGGCAATCTGGAATGGCTTCCAGGCAAGGCCCTGGCTTTGTCAGAAAACTGCTTTGCCGAAGCCGTGTTGGGGCCAACACCACATTTTTATCCGTTCATCATCAATGATCCCGGAGAAGGGACACAAGCCAAGAGACGTTCACAGGCAGTAATTGTCGATCATCTCACTCCTCCCCTCACTCGCGCCGAGTCATATGGCATCTACCTTGAGCTTGAACGCCTGGTTGATGAGTATTACGCAGCCTTGGGAGTTGACCGCAAACGAGCATTACATTTGCAAGGAGAAATTCTTGACATTCTAGCCCGTTCAAGACTGGAAGAAGATATTGGCATCAGGACGGATGACGCCATTGACCGGAAACTGGTTCAGCTGGACGCGTACTTGTGTGAAATAAAAGAACGCCAGATTCGTGATGGCTTGCATATATTCGGCAGTTCTCCCCACGGTGTGCAGGAGCGTGACCTTCTGGCTTCCTTGGTTCGAATCCCCCGGCAGGATGGCAAGGGGCACAATGCTTCTTTCCTGCGAAGCCTGGCAAATGATCTGGACTTAATGGATGGTTTCGATCCGCTTGATTGTGACCCGGCTGCCCGGTGGCAGGGCAAGAGACCCGAAATACTAAACACTGTCGGCGATGCTCCCTGGCGAACAAATGGCGACACGGTCGAGCGTCTGGAGCTGCTGTTTGCCAGCATGCTTGATGGCACGGCCACGCCCCCTCATGCCACCAGACAGGTTTGGGATTACACGAAAAACACCTTGCAACCTCGCCTTGAGTCGTGCGGCCAACTTGAAATTGATGGGCTTTTGAACGGGCTGAATGGGCATTTCGTCCCTCCCGGCCCTTCTGGAGCCCCTACCAGAGGACGAGCGGATATTCTGCCAACTGGGCGCAACTTCTATTCTGTCGACAGCCGCTCGCTCCCCACAAGAACAGCGTGGAAACTGGGCTGGAAATCTGCCTCGCTCCTGGTTGATCGCTTCGTTCAGGATCATGGCGACTGGCCCAGATGCTTGGGCTTGACCGCCTGGGGAACCTCAAATATGCGAACAGGGGGCGATGACATCGCACAGGCTTTGGCCCTGATGGGCATCAGGCCCAAATGGGATGATCATAGCGGTCGAGTGACCGGATTTGAAATTATCCCGGCCACGGCCCTGGGGCGACCGAGAGTTGATGTCACCCTTCGAGTATCGGGCTTTTTCCGAGACGCCTTTCCGTTTCAGGTCGACCTGATTGCCCAAGCCGCCCGGGCAGTGATGAAACTCGACGAGCCCGGGGAGCAAAATCCAGCCGTAGCGGCGTACCAGAGAGACAGTCGGGAACTTGGTGACTTGCGAGCGAGCTATCGGGTTTTTGGTTCAAAACCCGGCTCCTATGGAGCCGGTCTGCAGGCTCTGATTGACGAGCGCCTTTGGAACCAGAGATCGCAACTTGGAGAAGCCTATCATGAATGGGGAAGCTATCCCCTGGGAGAGACCACAGATGGTCGTCCGGACCGGGAATCGTTCGCCTTGAGATTGAGCCAAACCGAGGTCGTAGTCCAAAATCAGGACAATCATGAACATGATATACTCGACAGCGACGATTACTATCAATTTGAAGGCGGCATGGCAGCAGCAGTCGAAAAGTTCAGCGGCGACCAGCCCGTGGTCTACCATAATGACCACTCCAGACCGGAACGCCCGGTCATACGTACACTTGACGAGGAAATCGGCCGTGTCGTCCGAGCCCGCGCGGCCAATCCGAAATGGATTGCGGGAGTGAAACGCCACGGCTACAAGGGAGCCTTTGAAATTGCCGCCACCGTCGATTACCTCTTCGCTTTCGCCGCAACAACCGGTGCCGCCAAATCACATCATTTTGACATAACCTTTGCCGCTTACATTGAGGACGATGCGACTCGTCAATTTATCAAAGAGAACAATCCCGATGCCTTGAGTGAAATCCTCTCCCGATATCGGGAAGCATTGGACCGCAACCTGTGGATTCCCAGATCGAATTCCACCCGCAGCAAATTATTTGAACTTTTGGAGAGCAGCGATGTCGAGTGAAGAATTTGATCGCCACAAGACCAAGATGGCCAAAAAAAAGGCCGCTCGGGACAAGATCATGACGACCAAGACTCAAGAAAAAGGCCTGATCATCGTTCATACGGGCAAGGGCAAGGGCAAGTCTTCAGCCGCTTTTGGCATGATCTTCAGGTGCATTGCCCACAACATTCCGAGTGCTGTTGTCCAATTTATCAAGGGTGGAATGTCAACGGGCGAGCGGGACCTGATCAAGGCGCATTTTGCGGACCAATGCAAGTTCTTCACGATGGGAGAGGGCTTTACCTGGGAGACCCAGGACAAGGAGCGAGACATTGAAATGACCAAAAAAGCCTGGGCTCTGTCCACGGAACTGATCTTGAATCCAAGTGTCAAGATGGTTCTGCTGGATGAAATCAATATCGCAATACGATACGGCTACCTGAATGTGGATGAAGTGACATCCTTTCTGACCGAGCACAAGCCGGAAGATACCCACGTGGTCATGACAGGAAGAAATGCTCATGAAAAACTGATCGAGGCGGCAGATCTGGTGACAGAGATGACTCTGCTGAAACACCCGTTCCGCTCAGGAGTCAAGGCTCAGGCGGGCATAGAATTCTAATGAGCTTGATTGTGCCGCCGAGAAGGACCCCCTCAGGGCTTATCAAGCCGAAACGGCAGTGAGTTGCCTTCCTTCCATGACAGATACAAGTCAGTCATGTCGCTTGGATGTGTGGCGCTCTTGCGTCGGCAACCAACTGGCTGAATGCATAAAATGACCTGCGAAAACAAGGAACTAAAGCTGTAAGGATGGTCTCGTGCCAGAGCAATCCTGACATCAGAACGTCGGATCATGGCAATGAATTATGATGATTTAATCGACGATGAAGTGCGCGCTTTCATCGCACACACGGAATCCTTTTACCCACCTGATGCAGCTGAGCTTTCAGTCGCTGACCAGCGATTGCTCTACGACGCCATGTGCCGGGAATTTCATCAAGGATACCCCTCAGGAGTCTCAGCCCATGACATGCAGGCGAACGGCGTTCCGATTCGTATCTATGAACTACAGAATCCTTCGGTCACGGTCGCCTATATTCACGGCGGCGGCTTCGTCCTTGGCGGAATTGAGAGCCACGACGATGTATGCGCCGAAATATGCAGCGGTACCGGATTTCGCGTGATTTCCATTGACTATCGACTCGCTCCGGAGCATGTCCATCCAGCTGATTTCGACGATTGTCTTGCTACGGTTGGCTGGATTCTGTCTCAATATACAGGCGGCATGATGCTTGTTGGCGATAGCGGCGGTGGAACGCTGGCAGCTTCAATGGCTCACGCGCTCAGAGGCAAAACCGACCGTATCTTGGGTCAAGTTCTGATCTACCCAGCCCTTGGAACCGATCTTGACAGTGATGCCTGGATCAAGCATGCGAACGCACCCTTGCTGACCCGGGAAGATGCAATCTTTTACATGCAAATGCGTAGTGGTGGCGCAGATCCGGACCGCAACTGGAAATATGCCGTGTTGCATGATCATGACTTTACCGGTGTGCCACCCACTGTGGTCGTTGCAGCGGCTCTTGATCCGCTCGTCGATGACGGTCGGATATACCGAGATCGGATTCGCGCTGCGGGTGGTCAGGCCGAGTGGATAAGTGAAACCGGACTCGTACACGGCTACTTGCGAGCACGGGCAGTGTCGGCAAAAGCGCGACACAGCTTCAATCGCATCGTGTCCGATATCAGGAGCTTGGGATCAGGACAGTGGCCATATGAGTGATCGGTTCGTCACCACGCAGAAATTGGATGCCAAGGAACTCGTCCGTCTCATTTTTTTTCAAATCAATGACTGTCTTTCAAAGCAAGAAAGGCGTTGCGGCCATGCTTGGCGGAACCGGTACACCTAAGCGGTCGAGAATGGTTGGTGCGATTTGCAGTTGCTCGATCACACTTTCTTCCGGGGGACCGTCGGCACTGCCAAAGTAATATAGCGCACCATCACGCTGCCGTCCATTCGCACCACCGTGATGACCTCTTTTGTCCTGCCCATGGTCCGACGTAACTATGATCTCATATCCCATCTCTTGCCAGCGCAGAATGAAGGGAGCCAGCATCTCGTCCATGAGGTGACAGGCCTTGTCCATCTCGGCGCTGTCAGGCAAAAATCGATGACCCATGCTATCCAGAGTACACGTGTGGAACAGGCCGTAAGTAAGCTCATGCTGTCGACAAAGGGCAGTGAGAGTGGCAAACAGATCAAGATCACAAGGCGTCATCTGGTTCGTACTGTTATAACCGGTCATCGTGTAGAACCGACCGTGATTGATCCCTGGATTCTGCGGTTCATCAAACTCGATGTCGTATATCGGATCGAATGGATGCCGGTTGAAGAAAGAAGACCAGAAGGAATGTGCCACCGCCCCCGTTACGCCTTCTTGCTTGCGAATTTCTGAGAACACATCGGGACAGGACAACCGGAATACTTGGTCATTGCCTGTACAGCCGTGTTGCTGTGGACTTGTTCCGGAGTGCATGGATGCATAGCAACTTGCTGATGTAGACGGCAATACGGAGCGGTGTCGCCAGACCCTGGCTTCCCCGCTGGCTACCCAGCCCTCAAGATTGCCAAACAGTCGGCGCCAGTTGCGCCATGGAACGCCATCCAGAACAATGAGAAGCATTCTGAGTTTCATTGATTTTCTACTGAAGCCAATTTCGCCGGTAAGCCCATTCGATTCAGTGATCCGCACTTTCCATCTTACGATTCGCAAGCACCTTCTCAAGCCAGCCGGGTTGCATTTCGGGCACTGATGACAACAGAAGATCCGTGTAGTCGTCGAAAGGTGGAGAAAGCACTTCCCCTTTCGGGCCGTATCGTTGCACTCGGCCTTGATACATGACAGCAATCGAGTCGGCAATGGCCCGAACAGTCGCGAGGTCGTGAGTGATGAAGAGGTAGGCCACGTTCTCGAGTTTCTGTATTCTGAGCAGCAATTTTAAAATTCCGTCGGCGACCAAGGGGTCCAGTGCCGATGTCACTTCGTCGCATATGATCAGCTTGGGATTCGCTGCAAGCGCGCGGGCAATGCAAACACGCTGCTTTTGCCCACCGGACAACTCGGCCGGATAACGGTCGATGTAGTCTTCACTCATCTCGATTTCATCAAGTAGCTCTACGACACGACGTCGTTGTTCCTCACCTCTCAATCCGAAATAAAACTCCAATGAACGCCCAACGATTGTTCCAACAGTCTGGCGGGGATTCATTGCAACATCGGCCATTTGGTAAATCATCTGCAATTCGCGCAAATCCTCAATCTGTCGAGAACGCAAATTGGTTGCGAGCGTTCGATCGTCAAAGGTCACGGATCCTTCGCGAGGTGGAAGCAGACCAGTAATGACCCGAGCCAGAGTTGATTTGCCTGAGCCCGACTCTCCTACTACGGCAAGGGTCTGCCCACGATAAATCTCAACGCTGACCGATTCAAGCACATCGATTGGTGCCCCTCGATAGCGGGCCGTGATGCTGTCTGCCACGAGCAGGGGATCGCCAACTGGCTCGGAAACAGGATGTTCGATCTGCCGCACTGACACGAGCGCCCGCGTATATTCCTTGCGTGGATTATTGATGATCTGCCTGGTAGAGCCGAATTCAACAGTGTTTCCTGTTCGTAAGACCATGATGTCATCAGAGACTTGGGCCACCACGGCAAGATCATGGGTAATGTAGATTGCCGCAACACCCGTATCGCGAATGGCTTCCTTTATGGCCGCCAGCACATCGATTTGTGTTGTTACGTCAAGTGCGGTGGTCGGTTCGTCAAAAACAACCAGGTCAGGCTTTGAGCAAAGAGCCATCGCTGTCATGCAACGCTGCAACTGTCCACCGGAGACCTGGTGTGGATATCGTTGACCGATGCGCTCAGGTTCCGGCAGCCCCAACTTCCGAAACATCTCAACAGCGTGTTCCTCGGCTGTTCTCCGCGACAATTTACCCTGTGCAATGGCCGCTTCCGTCACTTGATTCATGATCTTCTGCGCCGGATTGAAACCGGCCGCTGCCGATTGCGCTACGTAGGTAACCTCTCCTCCACGAAGGCGACGAATGTCGTCGTGATCCGTCTTCAGGATGTTGCGCCCGTTGATTATGACCTCACCCGCGGTAATCTTCACGCTGCCGCGACCATAACCCATGGCGGCCAACCCGATCGTCGACTTCCCGGCCCCGGATTCACCAATCAACCCGAGCACTCGGCCACGAGCCAAATCAAAGTTGATTCCGCTCACGATGTTGATGACTTGAGGAGACTGGCCAAGGGGATAGACTGTTGCGTCGATGGTCAGTTCTCGGACACGAACAAGAGTATCGTTCATCCGCGACCTCCCTTGAGCGAGGTCGTGCGATTCAGAATCCAGTCGGCAACGAGATTGACCGAAATTGCCAGAGCGGCAATTGCAACTGCCGGATAAAGCGCAGCACCGATACCGTATACGATTCCTTCCTGATTCTCCTTCACGATCCCGCCCCAGTCAGCCAACGGCGGCTGTACGCCAAGCCCCAGAAATGAAAGGGTGGAGACAAACAGAACCATGAAAATAAAACGCAAGCCCATTTCAGCAATCAAGGGCGACAAAGCATTCGGCAAAACTTCATGGAAAATGATCCAGCCGAACTTTTCTCCTCGGAGCTTGGCCACTTCGACGTAATCCATCACCGAAATATCGGCCGCAACCGCACGGGCCAAGCGGAAAACGCGGGTTGCATCCAGCAATCCCATAACGATGATGAGAACGATCACGGTCGTCGGAACCATCGAAAGAATGACAAGGGCAAAAATAAGGGACGGTATTGACATCAATAAATCGACAAGCCGGCTGAACAGCTGGTCGATCCACCGTCCGAGAATCGCCGCAACAAATCCAAGAACGGTGCCAGTCGTGAATGAAAGAAGCGTGGCCGCAGAGGCGATGAAGATTGTCGTTCGCCCGCCATATATCATGCGCGACAGAAGGTCACGCCCGATGCTGTCCGTACCAAGCAGAAATCGGTCGCCGGGCGGTTCCCAGACGTCGCCGACAATCTCCGCCATTCCGTAGGGAGCGACGAGCGGTGCAAGCAGCGCAAGCAGAAAGAAGAGTCCGGTGATCGTGATGCCGATAACAGCAGAAATCGTGGATCGCATGGCCAGTCCGATCAGTTGGCCCAATTATGACCCGACACCCCTTTTAGGGCTGGTGTCTGGCACCTCATTTCGGATGCCTCAAGCGCGGATTGGCAAGGATCGAAATCAGATCGGCGGCAAGGTTCAGTCCGATGTATACGGCCGCAAATATCAGTCCGCAGGCTTGCACGACGGGCACATCACGTTTGGCCACATGATCGACAAGATACTGACCCATGCCCGGATAAACGAACACGACCTCAACAACGACCACACCGACAACCAGATAGGCAAGATTGAGCATGACCACATTCACGATCGGCGAGATGGCATTGGGCAGAGCATGACGACGGATCACGGTGAAATCCGACAAGCCCTTCAACTCTGCCGTTTCGATATAGGCGGATTCCATGACATTCAGAATCGCCGCCCGCGTCATGCGCATCATGTGTGCGAGCACGACAAGTGTCAGCACGGATATCGGAATCGAGATGGCCATCAGACGCTCAAGAAGTGGCGCATCGCTCCGATAGGATATCGCCGTCGAGGGCAACCAACCGAGTTTTACGCCGATGAAAAACATCAGCAGGTAACCAATCAGGAATTCGGGTACTGAAACTGAGGCGAGAGTGAGCGCGGATATGGTCCTGTCCGGCCAGCGATTTTGGTATCGCACTGCAATCAGGCCGAGAAAGATGGCCAGCGGCACGGAAATCACGGCGGCCCAAAAGGCAAGAAACAGCGTGTTTTGCATGCGTATGGCAAGAATTGGCGCAATTTCCTGTCGTGACGTCAGTGCCTGGCCCAGATCACCTTGCAGCAATCCACCAAGCCAGGCAATGTATCGCCGGATTGGGGGATCGTTCAGACCCAGTTCATTGCGAAGGTTTTCGACGGCTTCGACGGTTGCGGACTGACCCAAAATCGTTTGGGCCACATCGCCGGGCAGAATGATGGTGCCGGCAAAGATCAATATCGAAACAAGAAACAGAAGCAGAAGGCTCAGCGCGATGCGCTGAGCCAAGAGTTTTCGAAGGGCCATTCTAGCCGGCTACCCACATCCTGTGAGGCGCATAACTGTTCATGAGCGCAAAGCCGGCCGTTTCGTCGGCCCAACCGGCGATGCGGTTGCTGGTGGCATCAATAAAGTCGTTGAACATCGGACAGATCAGCCCGCCTTCGTTGCGCACGATTTCGCCCATGTCCGCATAAATCTGCTTGCGCCTGACCGTGTCGATCTCGACGCGAGCCGCGAATAGCAACTGATCGAAGCGTTCATTGAAAAACCGAGTGTCGTTCCAGTCTGCGCTGGACAAATAGGCCGTCGTAAACATCTGGTCCTGAACAGGTCTCCCTCCCCAATAGCTGGTGCAGAACGGCTTGCTGTTCCAGACCTCAGACCAGTAACCATCGTTCGGCTCACGCTTGATTTCGACGTTAATGCCGGCATCGGCACAGCTTTGCTGGAACAGTGCCGCCGCATCCGGGGCTCCCGGGAAGGAGTTTTCCGAAGTTCGAAGCAGAATGGAGCCATCAAAACCCGACTTCTTCATGTGGAATCTGGCCTTGTCCGGATCGTACTCACGTTGTTCAGCCGGCGTAAACAATGGATAGGCGGAATTGATCGGCGTGTCGTTTCCGACCGAGCCGAAGCCAAACAATATCTTGTCCACCATTTCCTGGCGCTTGATTCCATATTTGAGTGCCATGCGGACATCGTTGTCGTCAAAGGGTGCGGTGTTGCAGTGCATGATAAAGACATAGTGCCCGGGGCCGGCCGTGGCGTGAACGTCAATGCCAGGACTTCTGTCAACGAGTCTGGCAGTTCGTGGCGGCACCCGGTCAATCATGTCGACCTGACCGGATTGAAGGGCCGCAACCCGGGCCGTGTTGTCATTAATGACAATCAGCTCGAGCGTATCCGCATGACCCAAGTCGCCCCAGTAGTTCGGGTTTTTCTCGGCGACAAACCGCACGCCCATCTCAACTTCCTTGAGAATGTAGGGCCCCGTTCCAATGGCTGCAGCCGGGTCATCCAGGCCACCGTTGGGCTGGATGACCAGATGATAGTCGGTCATCAAATAGGGCAAGTCGGCACTTGGGCCATCGAGTTCAATGACGACATTGTTGCCGTCTGCCCGCACATTCTTGAACGTCCGGGTGATACCGAGGGCACCCGATTGCGATTCTTCGCCCGAATGACGAATCAAGGACGCCACCACATCATCCGCCGTGACCGTCTTGCCGTTGGAAAAGGTGATTCCCGGACGAAGCTGAAATGACCAGGCCGAACCACCCTCCAAAGGCTCATAACTCTCGGCTACCTTGCCCTCAATGCCGCCGTCGGGAGCCAATTCCACCAGTGGTTCACCCCACATGCGAGCGAGCATAAGTCCTACCTGGTTTGTCGAGAGTGCCGGGTCGAGACTGTCGGTCGTCGAGCCGCCCTGCAGTCCCATCCGGATTGTGCCCCCTTTCTTGGGGCCTGCGGCCAAGGTCGCGTTAGCCAACATCGTGCTGGCGGCGGCTCCACTCATTCCGAGCGCTGACATGTACCTGACAAAATCACGACGGTTCATGCGCCCACGCATAAACTCCGTGGCCGCGAATTTCAATTTATCGTTCATTAGTTTCTCCCATTCAAAGGATTTGCAACTTGCAGGAGCCGTCTACCCTGCCAGACAAGGTCGCCAGCTTCTTGTCGAACTTCGTCCCGAGTGCGGCAGGAATGACAGTATTCATCATTCAGCGAGGTTTCGCTGACTGTTATAATACCATACCAAGGAGCTTGGCCAACCTTAAAATATTTATAAAAGTATCATAAATCATATTTTTACGATCATGAAATTGAGAATTGAGAAAAACTCTGGCTTGCAAGTACCCTGGATGACGAGGACGGCATCCATAGCATAAAATCGGACCAACAGAATCTGATGCAACGGCCATCGAGCCCCTGGACCCGAAATATCGTGGCTGCAAAACGCAGGCAGTGGAAGGAATCTTGAATTTTCTATCTGATGCGACCAGCGTGGAGCATAATGCGTGCGGTCGTTACTTGGAGTTTGGCCAGCAGGGTGTTATCTCTTGGCGCAGGTTCAACCCTGACAAGGCGAATCGAACATTGCGCGACTTAAATCGTCTTCTGGGGGATGAAATCCCTGTTTTGCCCTGTTAAGGGGTGACGGGGTCGACATCATTAAATCCTGATAACTGTTCATGGTTGCTCAGTCAATAATGTTTCAAGGGACCGGTTCCAATGTTGGCAAGTCCCTCATCGTTGCCAGCCTATGCCGGCATTTCCGGAACCAGGGTTACCGTGTCGCTCCCTTCAAGCCCCAAAACATGTCCAACAATTCTTCCGTGACCCATGAAGGGGGCGAAATTGGTCGGGCCCAAGCCCTTCAGGCTCTGGCCTGTCGCATCAAGCCCTCAATTCATATGAATCCTGTCTTGCTGAAGCCTGAGTCCAATCACATGTCCCAAGTCATAGTTCAGGGTCAAGTTCACACGACTGTCGGCAGCAAGGATTATCTGGCCCTCAAGAGAGATCTTATCCACCCCGTCATGGAAAGTTACAACCAGTTGGCCGAGGACCATGACATTGTCATAGTCGAAGGTGCCGGCAGCCCCGCAGAGATAAACCTGCGTGAAAACGACATTGCCAACATGGGCTTTGCTAGAACTGCCGACGTCCCCGTCGTCATGATCGGTGATATCAATCGCGGGGGAGTGATTGCCCAGCTGGTTGGCACTCAGAATGTTCTTGAAACCGGTGATCGGGCCTGCGTCAAGGGTTTTGTCATTAACAAGTTCCGCGGTAATACGGGGCTGTTCGACGACGGCTTCAGATTTATCGAAGCCCGTACCAAATGGACTGGTCTGGGAGTCATTACCTGGAATGAAACAGCCAATAGACTGCCTCCCGAGGACACTCTGTCTCTTGCCGAATCGAATGCAAAATCTACAGCTGGGATAAATGTCTATTTTCTCGTCCTTGATAAGATTGCCAATTTTGATGACCTCGACCCTCTGAGCTTGCATCCGGAGGTAAATGTTCAGCCTCTGCGTTCCGGCACCCCCATACCTTCCGATGCTGACCTGGTCATCATTCCCGGAAGCAAGTCCACACGAGCTGACCTGGCCCAGATCAAGAAGAATGGGTGGCAGCATGATCTGATCGCATATTACCGGCGTGGCGGGATAGTATTAGGTGTGTGCGGCGGTTACCAGATTTTGGGCAAGGCCATCCATGATCCTAACGGCGTGGAGGGCAGACCCGGTTCAATGGATGGGCTAGGTTTGCTTGACGTCGAGACAACCATGTGTCCGACCAAGCAACTCGCGCATACCGAGGCCATTCATGTCGCCTCTGATCAGCGCTTTCAATCGTATGAGATCCATATGGGAATATCCCGTGGCCGTGACTGCTCAAGACCCTTTGCCCACAAGATATCCAATGAACAGCTTGAACCGGAAGGAGCAACTTCTCCGGACGGTCGGGTAATGGGGACTTACTTGCATGGGCTGTTCGTCAGCGATGCTTTCCGAACTTCATTTTTGCGTTCTGTCAAGCAGAGTGTAGGGGGTTATGATTACGTTCATGCCGTCGACAAGGCTCTTGACGAGATGGCCCGGCACGTCTCCGACCATCTCGACGTTGAAAGACTGCTTGCCCTAATGGGCTGATTGCCTCAGGCAACGGCCCGGGCAAGTGCACATCGGGACCAGAGTTGTGAAAGGGCCGAGACCAAATAGCCAATGTCAGCCTTGGAGTGACGTGCCGTAGGCGTGATACGCAATCTCTCGGTACCTTTCGGCACAGTCGGATAGTTTATGGGCTGAACATAGATCCCGAACTCGTCCATCAACATGTCCGTAATCTGCTTGCATTTGACGGGATCCTTGACCACAACCGGCACAATATGCCCAGGATTCATCATGTGAGGAACGCCCTCCAGGTCCAGCTGGTCCCTGAGAAGTGCCACCATCTTTCTCTGCCGGGTTCTTTCCAGTTCACTTGATTTCAGATGACGGACCGAAGCCAAGGCACCCGCGACAACGGCCGGCGGCAGCGAAGTCGTGAAAATAAACCCGCTGGCGAACGAGCGGATAAAATCCACGCATTCCCTGGAGCCAGCGATGTATCCACCGACGAGGCCGTACGCCTTGCCGAGTGTTCCCTGAATTATGGACACCTTGTCGGCCACTCCATCCCGTTCGGCAATTCCTCCGCCTCGGTTTCCGTAAATGCCAACCGCATGGACTTCATCAAGATAGGTCAAGGCACCGTGCTTGATCGCAACGTCGCATATGTCTTCGATCGGTGCGATATCACCATCCATGGAGTGAATGGACTCAAAGGCCACAATCTTCATGGTTGACGAGTCATATTGGGACAGCCGGGCATCCAGATCTGCGACGGAGTTTCGCCTCCAGATTTCCTTGGCTACTCGAGAATGTCGTATGCCTTCAATCATGGAGGCATGGTTTTTTTCATCCGAAAAAATTACGGCATTCGGTATCCGCGAGCCCAATGTCGTCAATGACGCCCAGTTGGCCACATAGCCCGAGGTGAACACCAGCGCCGCCTCCTTGCCATGCAAGTCGGCAAGTTCCTTTTCAAGCAGGACATGATAGTGCGTCGTTCCGGATATGTTGCGTGTTCCACCGGCTCCAGCACCACACTGCCAGGCCGCCTCGCACATGGCCTCGATCACCGTGCGATTCTGCCCCATGCCCAGGTAGTCGTTCGAGCACCAGACAGCCACGTCCCGGGTCTGGTCACCAAAATGGTTGCGTGCGAAAGGGAAATTGCCCCTATACCTCTCGAGATCGGCAAAAACGCGGTAGTTCCCTTGAGCTTTCAATGCTTCAAGTTGCTTTTCAAACTCGACTTTGAATTCGTCTGTCAACTGATCCTCAATTCATCAGGGCGGAATGAAACCGGAAGTTCGACACAGTCCTGCGGACAAATGCCCCATAGCCTTCACTTGTGGTCTTGCACTAGAAATTAAACCCCTTGGTGACCCATTTTTGCTGACTTGCCGGCATGTTCATGGATGTTGAATCCCTTCCCTGTTCAAGGCAATCGAGTAGATTGAGTTTGTTGCGGTCATGTACAGGATTTGCTTGTCGCGGCCGCCGAAGCACACATTCGAGACGACTTCCGGAATGTAAATCTTGCCCAAGAGGTTCAAGTCGGGATCATAACAATGCACACCGTCTCCTGCCGATGTCCAGATGTTGCCTTCGGTATCCAGGCGAAATCCGTCCGGAACGCCACAATCCATTTGTCTGGATACAACGGGCTTCTCGGCAACTTTCAGATCGGCGGATACCACGAACTTGTGAATGCCCGTTTGATCCAGGGGCTCGTACATCAGACCGGTATCGGACAAGTACAGAAACTTTTCGTCAAGACTGAACGCCAATCCATTGGGACAATCGAGTCGGGTGGTCACGCATCGCAACTCGCCTGTTTCAGGCCAATAGCAATACACGCCGCACGGCCGTTCTTGCCGGGCCTTGATGCCCTCGTAACTCGTCTTGATACCGTAGTACGGGTCGGTAAACCAGATGGTTCCATCGGATTTGACCACGACATCATTGGGTGAATTCAGCCGTTTGCCTTCAAATCGGTCGACCAGTACGGTCAGGGTACCGTCATGTTCCATTCGAGTGATTCGACGTGGCCCTTGCTCGCAGGAAATCAATCGTCCCTGGAGGTCGCGATAGTGTCCATTGGCATAGTTGGATGGATTGAGATAGGTTGATAGCCCAATGACAGGGCTCCATCGATACACGGTATTGTTGGGTATATCCGAAAACAGCAGAAAGCCAGCGTCACCCATCCATACCGGTCCTTCAGCCCAGTCAAAGCCGGTGGCCAGTCTCTTGAGCTTGACATTCGCAAGTAGGAAGGTTTCGAAGATCTTGTCTTCAACGTGGTACTCGGGACTGATTCGTTCGACGGCCATGTGCTCAATTCCCATTGTCTCTGCTTCCGTGATTTGCATCTGTAATCCTACCGGTGATTAAACCGGCCTTTTTGGCATGTTTTGGATCACTTGAAGAAGTCATTCTTCATTCTCGTTCACGAAAAACTGACTGGTATCCTCAGGAATGTCAACGACAAACTCGGTAAAGGAGCCGGGCTCAGAATCCACCTCAATCGTGCCACCGTGTTCGCGAATGATGTCGACGGACATGGAAAGACCTAGCCCTGTTCCTTCATCGGTTGGCTTTGTTGTGAAGAAAGGATTGAATATCTTTTCCTTGATTTCATCGGGGATTCCATTTCCGTTATCGCGAATTGAAATGCGAATTCGGGTTCCCTCCCGCTTGGTCTTGACGATCAATTCGGGTTCGTAAGTGATCGCCTCGGCCTGCTCCTGAGCCTGTTTCTCCAGTTCCAGTCGCTTCTTGTGCGTGGCATAACAGGCATTAGTTACAATGTTGAGAATGACCCGTCCGAGATCCTGCGGAACAACGGTGGCTTCGCCGACATTCGGATCAAGTTCCGACCGCATGAAAAGACGAAAGCCGTCCATGGTTGCTCGAGAACTGTGGTAGGCCAGTTTTGTATGCTCGTCGACCAGCGAGTTGATTGGAACCTTCTGGGCTTGGGCCTCGCCCCGCCCCATACTCAACATGTCATGAACAATCCGGTCGGCTCGCGTCCCATGCCCCAGAATGCGTTCAAGATTCTCCTTGAGGATGCCGGTCACGTCCCTGACTTCTTCGACAAGTTCTTCCTTGTCCTCAACATCTTCGTAAATCTCATCCAGCTCATCAATCAGTTCCAGCGAAGATTCCGAAAAGTTCTTCACAAAGTTGAGAGGATTCTTGATCTCATGGGCCACACCCGCTGTCAATTCACCCAGCGCGGCCAGTTTCTCCCGCATGACAATCTGATTTTGAGCCTTTTTCAACTCGTCGAGTACTTTTTCCAGCTCCTGATTTTTGCCGGCCAGCTCGTCGGCCATTTTTTCAACCAGGTTCAAACGCTGGGCTTCAAGCGAGTTTTTCCGAAACACCTCAAGTGCGCTGGCCATGTAGGCGATCTCGTCCTTGCCTCGAACTTTGACAACATTCTCCAAATCACCGCCAGCCATGGACTGCATGCGGGTTGACAGCTCCTGCAAGCGCAAGAGAATGTGCTTGCCAACAAAGAGCCAGGCAATAAGAACGGCAACGACGATACTGCCAGCACCAAGCACAAGCAGTACATTGCGCGCACCGACCACGGTATCATCGGATTCCATGATCGCTTGCTGGGCCTGACTGTTTGTGCGCTTGACAATATCCTCAACACGACGAACCAGTTCCGTGGCAATCAGGACGTTCGTCCTCAGCAAGCGTTCCTGCTGCTTCAGGAGAACAATTTCCTGCTTGCGGATGTCAAATCCATTTCCTTCGCCAAGGCCCAGTGAAAACAGCGATTCAAAGAGCAATGCCACCCTCTGGAATTCAGCGATTTCGCCAATTTCCTCCTTGCTCCGCTGGATGCCGTCATAGGTGGATTCAAATTGGTCCTGCAAGGCGTCAACCAGTGCTGAATCCGCAACTATTGCGGTTGTCGCCAGAATCTGGATCGCGATGTTGATCTCTTTTTCCAAATTGGAAAGGTGCCGATACTTGTTAACTTCCAGATCAGACCGATAGACGTCAAAACTGCTCCCCGGATCATCCAGTTCCTTGTAACCTGTCATGACGTAGAAGAACTGATCGTCAATCAGAGGCAACAGGTCCACTCGGATCGTTTGTTCAAGGCGTCCAAGCGACTCGTTGAACGCCGCCGACTCGCGCAGCTGTTCAAAGTACTCGCTCATGAGCTCTTCAAGCTTGTCAATATTGGTTTCGAGGGCCTCGAAATTTGATTCCAGCCCTTGAATGAGAGGCGTTGACCCGTCAATGGCCACCAATTCTTGCAGGCTTGATCGGAATTCCTCACGGTACAAATCCGTTTCAGCCGTGACATTTGCCAACTCCTGAGGATTTTGGGCTGCGGTCAGGCGCGGTGCCGCAGCCACGAGTGAAGCATTGGTTCGGGATATGGCAAAGGCCACCACCATTTCCGGAAGGTTATAGTTGTTGACCCGCTCCTGAGTGGATCGGACTCGATCGAATGATTGCCAAGAGACACCGACGGCAATGATCGTTATCAATACCGTAACGGCTATGGCCAGATAGAGCTGGATTGACAGCTTGTGGTAGAGCTTGATTTTATTGTCGACCGCCATCAGGACCTAACGAACATCATCCAGTGATCGTACGAGCGTGAAGCCTTGTTCAGGCCTGAACTGGGTCAGGTAGACCTCATCCAGTCCTTGATTGTCGTATTCACCAAAAACGAAACCAATGTCCGAAACCATGATTTCATTTGTCCGGCTGAACTTTTCCAGAAAGCAGGTCCGACTCAGGTCTTGGCCACAGGTCCGCAAAGCCTCAATGACCAGTCGTCCAGCCAAATATCCCTCGAATGAGCCAAAACCGAAGTCTTCCGCTGGATAAAATCTGAGCATGGCATCACGATATTCGGTTGCAACCATCAGGAAGCGATCATTGTAATCGGGAACGGCCTGAGTCATGAACACGTCTGGATAGGCCTTGTCTCCCAACGAAGTCGCCAGGGCATTGGCACCCACGAAAGATATTGTCATGAAGACAGGATCGAACCCGATTTTGTCTGCCCACTTGATCGCGGCGGCCACGGGCTCATAAGAACCGACCACAATCACGGCCTCCGGATCCTTGATCTTCAGGTCATAGAGAGCAGACTTGACGGCTGTCGTGTTGCGCAGATACACGCTGCGGCCGCCCAGTTGCAGGCCATAAATCCGCAAGGCATTGAGCGTGCCATTGTAGCCAACTCGGCCAAACGAGTCATTTTGGTAGAGAACGGCTATGCGTGTTATCCCCCTGTCCTGGGTCAGCCTTTCGATCATGGCGTTGATTTCCTGCTGATAGGAAGCTCGGACATTGACCACGGTCTTGAACAAATTTCTATCCCGCAAAAAACCGGCTCCGGTAAAAGGGGCAACAAATGGTATGCCAGCTTCTTCAGCGATCGAAGCCGCAACTCGTGACGTCGGCGTTCCTACTTCACCAATCAGGGCAAAAACAGTGCCGTTCCGGATGAATTCCCGGGTGTTCTCGACGGCCAGGTTGGGCTCGTAGGCATCATCCTTGACTTCCAGTATCAGATTCCGGCCCGAGACGCCCCCCTGCCGGTTCGCTTCGTCAAACGCCGTCTGTATACCCAGACGCATGCTCAACCCAAGTTCGGCCGAAGGTCCCGTAAAAGCTGCCGATTGTCCGAATATTATCTCGTCGTCATAAACACCTGGATTGAATTGGGCTTGCGAAGCGGCGGCCAAGGCCATCAGCAGTCCGATCAGAGGATAGGCCCAAACTCGGTGCGCCAACTTAGGATCTCTCACTCTCGATCAACTCCGCAACTGAGGCGCTCATTCATCTCGCCAATCTGATCCATTCCAGGACACTAGCGGGACTCACCCGTTGGCTCAATGGACGAGTAACCTTCAAAACCCAGCGATATGCATGTGATATCATCCGTCTGCTGTTCTCCTTTCGAAAATTCGTCAACGGCATCAATAATCCGATCATTGAATTCCCGAATGTTCAGATGCCTGTTTCGGTTGGCCACGTCAATCATTCTGGCCTCACCAAAGA